>NZ_JAIEZN010000003.1:0-2500 GCF_020169335.1 Devosia aquimaris | reverse complement strand
TTAGTCTAACTAGCAAGCTTAAGCCGTTAGGTGTAGGCGCAGCGAAAGCGAGTCTGAATAGGGCGTTAAGTTAGTTGGATTAGACCCGAAACCAAGTGATCTAGGTATGAGCAGGCTGAAGGTAAGGTAACACTTACTGGAGGGCCGAACCCACGTAAGTTGAAAATTACGGGGATGACTTGTTCCTAGGGGTGAAAGGCCAATCAAACTTGGAAATAGCTGGTTCTCCGCGAAAGATATTTAGGTATCGCCTCGAGCGAATACTCTGGGGGGTAGAGCACTGGATGGGCTAGGGGGTCTCACCGACTTACCAAACCTAACCAAACTCCGAATACCCAGAAGTACTACTCGGGAGACAGACGGTGGGTGCTAAGGTCCATCGTCAAAAGGGAAACAGCCCTAACCTACAGCTAAGGTCCCCAAGTCATAGTTAAGTGGGAAAGCATGTGGGAATGCTTAGACAACCAGGAGGTTGGCTTAGAAGCAGCCATCCTTTAAAGATAGCGTAACAGCTCACTGGTCAAGCGTTCCTGCGGCGAAGATGTACCGGGTCTAAAACTATGCACCGAAGCTTAGGGTTTGCACGTTTACGTGCAAGCGGTAGCGGAGCGTTCCGTAAGCCTGCGAAGCGGTACCTGTGAGGGGCCGTGGAGGTATCGGAAGTGCGAATGATGACATGAGTAGCGACAAAAAGTGTGAGAGACACTTTCGCCGAAAGTCCAAGGGTTCCTGCGCAATGCTAATCAGCGCAGGGTTAGTCGGCCCCTAAGTCGAGGCAGAAATGCGTAGACGATGGGAATCACGTTAATATTCGTGAACCAGGTGGTAGTGACGGATCGCGCAGGTTCGTATCCCCTTATTGGATTGGGGGTGCGATGAGCCGGTTCCAGGAAATAGCTCCACCAATATTGACCGTACCCTAAACCGACACAGGTGGACTGGTAGAGTATACCAAGGCGCTTGAGAGAACTATACTGAAGGAACTCGGCAAATTGCATGCGTAACTTCGGGATAAGCATGACTTCTATGAGGGCAACCTTATAGGAGTGGCACAAAAGAGGGGGTGGCGACTGTTTACTAAAAACACAGGGCTCTGCGAAGTTGCAAAACGACGTATAGGGTCTGACGCCTGCCCGGTGCCGGAAGGTTAAAAGGAGAGGTTAACGCCTTGAATTGAAGCCCCGGTAAACGGCGGCCGTAACTATAACGGTCCTAAGGTAGCGAAATTCCTTGTCGGGTAAGTTCCGACCTGCACGAATGGCGTAACGACTTCCCCACTGTCTCCAGTATAGACTCAGCGAAATTGAATTCCCCGTGAAGATGCGGGGTTCCTGCGGTCAGACGGAAAGACCCCATGCACCTTTACTATAGCTTTACGCTGGCATTTGTGTCGGCATGTGCAGGATAGGTGGTAGGCTTTGAAGCAGGGACGCTAGTTTCTGTGGAGCCGCAAGATGAGATACCACCCTTATCGTCATAGATGTCTAACCGCGGCATAACAGTGTCCGGGACAGCGTATGGTGGGTAGTTTGACTGGGGCGGTCGCCTCCCAAAGAGTAACGGAGGCGCGCGATGGTGGGCTCAGACCGGTCGGAAATCGGTCGCTGAGTGCAATGGCATAAGCCTGCCTGACTGCGAGACTGACAAGTCGAGCAGAGACGAAAGTCGGTCATAGTGATCCGGTGGTCCCGCGTGGAAGGGCCATCGCTCAACGAATAAAAGGTACGCTGGGGATAACAGGCTGATAATGCCCAAGAGTCCATATCGACGGCATTGTTTGGCACCTCGATGTCGGCTCATCACATCCTGGGGCTGGAGCAGGTCCCAAGGGTATGGCTGTTCGCCATTTAAAGTGGTACGTGAGCTGGGTTTAGAACGTCGTGAGACAGTTCGGTCCCTATCTGCCGTGGGTGTAGGAATATTGAGAAGAGCTGACCCTAGTACGAGAGGACCGGGTTGGACGAACCTCTGGTGGACCTGTTGTGGCGCCAGCCGCATTGCAGGGTAGCTAAGTTCGGACGGGATAACTGCTGAAAGCATCTAAGCAGGAAGCCTCCTTCAAAACGAGTATTCCCTTGAGAGCCGTGGAAGACCACCACGTCGATAGGCCGGGTGTGGAAGCGTAGCAATATGTGAAGCTTACCGGTACTAATAGCTCGATTGGCTTGATCGTTCTCATTAATCTATGTCCGCATAGAATTGTGATCTCGATCGGTTAGAATACACCAGACCAACACGCCTTGCATGGGCGCGTCGTTGGTCCAATACAGAACAAAAACCAGAATTCACCCATATGTTTTTCGCTGACCTTGTGGTTCTTGCGAGGAGCCCAAGACCCGATCCCATCCCGAACTCGACCGTCAAATTCCTCCGCGCCAATGGTACTAAGTCTCAAGGCTTGGGAGAGTAGGTCACTGCAAGGTCTGCCAAAAACATATGGTCTCTATACGATCTCGAAACTCAAACCCCCGGTGCGAAAGCACCGGGGGTTTTGCGTTTC
>NZ_JAIEZN010000002.1 GCF_020169335.1 Devosia aquimaris | reverse complement strand
CTTCTGTCAGAAAACACCAGAACAGTGGGAGCATCAAGCTCGACGTCGTCCAGTGCGCCGGGTTGTATTCAAGTCACCTAAGACTGTCAACACCCTTTTTCCGTTTTTCTCACCGGCCTGAATTGCTTCAAATCGGTCAGAATTTTCTAGGACAAACAAGCTATCGTCCGGTTGCCCGGCTGAGCGCCTGCTCTTGCTAGAAAGCGTTGATCAGTGGGAGCGGCTTCGCTCGACGTCGTTCAACGAGGCGGGTTTTAGGATAGGGCCTCCCCCCTGTCAACGGTGGTTCTGAAAAATCGACATCGGACTGTCATTTTCTTCGTCATTCGCCCGCGTCGCTTGTGGACAAGTCCTTGTCCTAGACCTCGGAAACGCCGACGCCACCTCGGTTTTTTTCGATGCCGACGCCAGGCTCATGGCAATGCGATCAAAACGACCGCGTCGCCTTCGGGCGACGTCCGCCTGAAGAGCGCCTCCGTGTTCTATCCTTAGTCGGCCCGGCCGATCACAAATGCCATAAGTTCCGCCCCGTTCAGATTTGGCAAACCCTTTGGGTGTAGGTGTGGTGATTGGCGTTGTGCCGGCTGACCTGGCCGGGGCCGAGGTTCGAGTAGCGCGGGTATGTGTGCGTAATGGGCAGTGTAGGTCAAATGCTGGCCGGCAATTTTGCCGTGGTTGCCCTGTTTGTTCTGCTCTGGTCGCGCATGGGCTATTGGATCAAGCGCGTCCCCCGGCCGGGTCGTGACCTGCTGTTTGCCATGGGCATGAGCGTGGGGACCGTGGCCGCCATGTATATGGCGGTCGAGATCAAGCCCGGGATCTATTTCGATCTGCGTCACGCGCTGCTGGCCATTGCCGCGTTCTTCGGCGGCTGGCCCGCCGCGATCGTGACGACCGCCATTGCAATTCTCTACAGGTTGCCCAGCAGTGGCGCAGGTCTGGCGGCAGGGCTGGCCGGCATTGTGGCGGCCAGCCTGTTGGGCCTGGGCGTCCGGGCCATGTTCCGCAAGCGCGCCACCCGGACCTGGCATGTCCTGGTGATGGCCTGCATCTCGGCAGCCGGCGCCGCGCTCGCGCAATATGCCCTTCTGCCCGACGGAACGCTGACGATCATGAACGCGCTGGTGTCCAATGCGATCATCAACGCGCTGATCACCTCTGTTGCCGCTATCGCCTATCTGCGCTCCTGGCAGTTGTCGTCGGAGCGGGAGCTGATGGCCGCCGCCCTGCGGCAGGCGCCCGACTATGCCTATGTCAAGGATGCCGCCGGCCGGTTCGTCGCCGCCAATGACGCCGCAGCCCAGCTGGTGGGCAAGGCCAGCGCCGCCGAACTGATCGGCAAGACCTGCTTTGAGGTGCTGCCCGAGGCTGATGCCCGCAAGCAGCACGAACAGGAACAGACTGTGCTCGTCTCGGGCCGGCCAGTGATCGACCAGCAATACGAACTCGTCATCCCCACCGGCGAGACCCGCAATTTCAGCAGCACCCGTGTGCCGCTCTATGGTCCGGATGGCGCGGTGATCGGCGTGGTCGGGGTCATGCGGGACATTACCCAGCAGCGCAAGTTGCAGAGCGAGATCGCGCTCAACCGCGACACCCTCTCCTATGCGCTGTCGGAAATGAACGGCGGCCTGGCCATGATCGACGGGACCGGCCATCTGATCTTCTGCAATGACCGCTATCGGGAATGCTTCCCCTACACCGGCCACCTGCGGGTGCCCGGGGCCGATATGCGCACGGTCCTCGCCGCTGTGATTGCTTCGGGCGAGCAGCGCACCGCGCCGCGCCAGCACGATCCCGCCTGGATCGAAAAGGTCATCGGCGGCCTGACCGGGGATTCCGACGAAGAAGTGCAACTGGTCGACGGAACCTGGCTGCAGATCCGCTCACATACCACCAGCAATGGGACCTCCATGGTGCTGGTCAGCGACGTCTCCCGCTTCAAGCAGGCCCAGGAAGAACTCAACACGGCCACCGACCAGCTCAAGCAGCTGGCGCGCACCGATGGCTTGACCGACCTGCTGAACCGCCGTGCCTTCGACGAGGCGCTGGAAAACGAGATCCGCCGCAGCAGCCGCACCGGCACGCCGCTGAGCCTGCTGATGATCGATGTGGACCACTTCAAGGCCTATAACGACCATTATGGGCATCCGGCAGGCGACGCCTGCCTGCGCCAGGTGGCCGAACTGCTGCGCGACAGCCTCAAGCGCCCGGCCGATCTGGCGGCGCGTTATGGCGGGGAGGAATTTGCCGCCATCCTGCCCGATACCGACGAGGACGGCGCCTATCTGGTGGCGGATGCCTTCCGCCGTGCCGTGGCACAGGCCGGACTGCCGCATGAGCGCAGCGACAAGGGCCATGTGACCGCCAGCGTGGGCGTGGCCACCTATATGCCCGACAATCTCGATCGCAATGGTCTCGAGCTGGCCAAGGCGGCCGATGAAGCGCTCTACAGCGCCAAGGCCGCCGGGCGGGACCGTGTGTTCGGCACGCGTGTTGCCGGCAAGGAGCGCCGCTACGGTTCTTATTGAGCCGGTGGCGCCGGCGCGACCGGCCGGTGCGGTGACTTGAACCAGTAGAACGGCCTTCGCAGCAGATCGACCAAGGCGCAGAGCGTGGCCAGGCTCATCAGCAGCCAATAGGCCGGCAACAGGACTTGCGCCGGCAACAGCATCAACCGACGCGTCCGCCACAGGCCCAGCACCGTCTGCGCCAGGGCACTGGCATAGCCCAGCGCCAGCACACCGAGATAGAACACCGGCCAGCCGCCCGGTTGCAGCAGCGGCAGGCCATGCAGGATGTGCCAAACCAGGCCGACGATCAGCCCGCAATGCAGCAGCGGCGCCAGGATCATGCCCAGCACCAGCGCCTCGAAGGCCAGCGCGGGGCCCAGGCCCATCTCGCGCACCAGGCGAAACGGCGCGCGATTGTGCACGATGAAGGTCTGCATCCAGCCCTTCATCCAGCGGGTACGCTGCCCCAGCCAGGGCCGCAGCCGCTCGGGCGCATGCTCGCTGGTGCCGGCGCCCAGCGTCTCGACCCTCAGACGACGCCGCGCCAGGCGCATGCCGAGATCGGCATCCTCGGTGACATTATAGGCATCCCAGCCGCCCAGCTGCCGCAGCGCGGCAAGGCGAAAGTGATTGGAGGTGCCGCCCAGCGGCATGGGCAGACGCCAACGGGCCAGCGCCGGCAGCAGCACGGCAAAGAGCCCGGCATATTCGCCGGCAAACAGGGCTGCCAGCAGGTTGTGGTGGCCATTGTCGATAACCAGGGACGCCTGCAAGCAGACCAGGTCCGGCGTGTCGCGGAAGCGCAGCGCCGCCTGCCAGAGCTGGTCGGGATCGGGCTGGTCCTCGGCATCGAAGACCACGACATATTCCCCGCGGCAGAGCGGCAGCGCATAATCGAGCGCCTTGGGCTTGGTGCGCGGGGGCGCGTCGGGCACGGCCACCAGTGAAAAGCGCGGATCGCCCAGCTGCGCCGCAACGGCTGCTAGTGTCTCGGTGGACGCGGATTCGACCACGAATTTGATATCGAGGCTGGCCGGCGGATAGTCCAGCGCACGCATGCCGGCAAACAGTTGCGGCACCATGGCCGCTTCGTTGCGCAGGGGGATGAGCACGGAATAGACCGGCAGCGTCTCGTCAGGCGGGCGCTGTGGCCTTGGCACCGGGCGTGGGGCCGTGCCGACAGCGCCCAGGCGGATGGCGGCGGGCGCGACCAGGAGCGCCAGGGCAATGGGCAGCAGCACGAGTTCGGCGGCAAAAGGCGCCACCAGCACCATCGCAGCGAGCAGAAGCAGCGCCAGGGCAAAGCCATAGCGGGCAAAGGCGGTCAGCTCGAGCTGCGCGCAGGCATAGGGCCAGCGTCGCGCCAGGCCTTGCCGCGCATCGGTGACCAGTGCCTCGGCGGCCGCGTCGGCGAGGTAGCTGCGCAGGGCCGGGGCTGGAAGCAGGCAGAGACGCTGGCGAAGATGGGGCTGGCCCGGCAGGGCTCGGGCCAGGCGCAGCAGGCCGAAGAAGTCCGGCGCAGCAAAGGCCACGTCGCGGTCGAGCACACGCAGGGTGAATACCCGCACGCCGGCGAGGGCTTCGAGGCGGTTGGGCGCGACGTATCCAGCAAGTGCGGTGGGCAGGCGGTCGAAAAAGGCATAGCCGGCCCAGTGAGCGGCCCGCTGCATGGCAGTGCCTTCATCAATGCCATGGACAAGGCAGCAATAGAGCAGCGGATCGACTTCGGCGTTGAGCGCGGCCTCCAGCGCCGCGCCGGCCGCCTGCCGATCGGGATCATCCAGAATGGCTGCGACAAGCGAGATGGCGTCGGACATGGCTGCAGTGCCCTGCGCCTATGGCCCCGGGCGCTCCCGGCATCGCAGCTGCAGCGCAGACCAACGGCACGAAACAGACATCGACATGGCTTTGCCCCCAAGCGGCCAGGATGACGTTGCAACCGGCGCCCACGTGGGGGCGTCCGCACAAGTACTGACAGGGTACAGGCAAAAAACAAGACACCCCGGCGTATGGCCGGGGTGTCTATCGCGTTTCATCGGTAATGGGGCGGGCGTGCCGCGCTCAGTGATTGACGTCGAATTGGTGCGGATTGAAGTGATAGGCGGTCGAGCAGAATTCGCAGACCACTTCGATTTCGCCATCCACCGCCATTTCCTCCCGGTCTTCGGGGGTAAAGCTGGTGGCCAGCATGTCCTCGATCTTGTCGGCAGAGCAGGTGCAGCGCTCGACCACCGGGAGCGGGGTGAACACGCGCACGCCCGTCTCGTGATAGAGGCGGAACAGCAGGCGTTCGGCGCTCAGATCCGGATCGGCCAACTCGAGATCGTCCAGAGTTGCCATCAGCGCCTTGGCTTCGTTCCAGCCATCGGGCGCGTTGGCATCGGCGTCGTGATTGTCGAAATTGCCGTCGCCGGGCAGGTCCTGGGTATGGGACATGCCATGCTCGGGCAGATGCTGGATCAGCACGCCGCCGGCGCGCCAATGCGGACGATGGTCGCCCTTCTTGGTGAACTCGGCCACGGCCAGGCGCACCTGGGTGGGGATCTGCTCGGACTGCATGAAATAGGTATGCGCGACCTGTTCGAGCGAGTTGCCCTCCAGGGCCACGATGCCCTGGTAGCGTTCGGTATTGGGGCCCTGGTCGATGGTCATGGCCAGGTGGCCGTTGCCCAGCAGGTCCGCCGGACGGGTGCGGCCTTCCTCGGCGGCCTTGACCAGCGCGTCCTGGTCAAAGCGGGCATAGCCGCGCAGCCCGTCGGGCGCGTCGAAATCGACCACCAGCAGGCTGACCGGACCATCGGTCTGGGTCTGGAGGATGAAGCGGCCCTCGAACTTGAGCGAGGAGCCGATCAGCGCGGCCAGCACAACGGCCTCGCCCAGCAGGCGCGCAACCGGGGCGGGGTAGTTGTGGCGATTGAGAATGGTGTCGAGCGCATCGCCCAGGCGAACCGTGCGGCCGCGGGTGTCCAGCTTGTCCAGCGTGAAGGGGACGACCGCATCATCGCCGCTTTCCGGCCGGTCGAGCCCGAGGGCACTCATGAGATTGTCTGTCATGGTCGTCGTATCCGTCGTCATGGCGGTCTAAGGGCTTTCAAATCGGCCAGGCAACAATGATCCCAGCCCACCGCCTCGGCAAGAGACAGCGAGCTGGCATCACATTCGGGCGCCGCCGCGCCCGTCGCCGATGGGGCAGCTAGTTGACGTCGGCCCCGAAGGCCCAGCACAGGATGGCTTTTTGTGCATGCAGGCGGTTTTCGGCCTCGTCCCACACAACTGACTGCGGGCCGTCGATCACCTCGTCGGTCACTTCATCGCCGCGGTGGGCGGGCAGGTCATGCATGAACAGGGCGTTCTTGTCCGCCAAGGCCATCAAACTGGGGTTGACCTGATAGGGTTTCAAGACCCGGCGCCGTTCGGCAACGTCCACGTCGCCCATCGACACCCAGGTATCGGTGATCACCAGGTCGGCGCCGGCCACGGCCTCGCGCGGGTCCTCGATCAGCTTGACGAAGTCCCCTGCCCGCTTGATGTCGTCAATCAGGTCCTTTTCCGGGCTGTATTCCTCGGGCGTGGCGATGGTCAGGTGGCATTCGAACAGTTCGGCCGCATTGACCCAGGAGTGCAGCACATTGTTGCTGTCGCCCACCCAGGCCACCTTGGCGCCCTTGATGTTGCCGCGGTGCTCTTCAAAGGTCATCAGGTCGGCCATGATCTGGCAGGGATGCGCGCGGCGGGTCAGGCCATTGATCACCGGCACGGTGGCGGCCTCGGCCAGATCGAGCAGATCGGCGTGGCTGAGAATGCGGATCATGATGGCGTCGACATAGCGGGACAGCACCCGGGCGGTGTCGCCCAGCGTTTCCTCGCGGCTGAGCTGCATCTCCTGGCCGGAGAGCATGATGGTCTCGCCGCCCAGCTGGCGCATGCCGACGTCAAAGCTGACGCGGGTGCGGGTGGACTGGCGCTCGAAGATCATGGCCAGCACCTTGTCCTTGAGGGGCTGGGGGCGATCGCCTTCCTTCAGGCGAGTCTTGAGCGAGCGGGCGGTGTCGAGCATGCCGCGCAGCTCTGTGTAGGAGAAATCGTCGATTGAAAGAAAATGCCGTGGGGTGCCGGTCGAGGTCATGGGCCGGGTTCCTTTGTGACGCTATGAAGGGGCCGCAACATCAGCGCTGCGGTTATGTGCCACCGCTTCCTCATTTCAGGAAGAGGTCGGGGCGGGGCAAGGCCAGTGGACTTGCCCCCGGTCCCCGTGCTCCCCGCCAGGGGAGACAGGCCGTTATCGTCGACGCCGCGCTTCCGGATAGAACGGCATGAGCTGTTATCCGACTGCCGGCGCCGTGGCGGTTTCCGCCTCGATGGCCTCGAAGGCCGCGCCGAGCTTGCCCATGGCTTCCTCAATATCGGCTTCGGTGACGATCAGCGGCGGGATGAGCCGCAACACATTGTCACCGGCGCCGACGGCCAGCATCTGGTGGTCGTCGCGCAGGCGCGCCACGAAGTCGCGCACCGGCGGGGTGATCTTGATGCCGGCCAGCAGGCCCTTGCCGCGCAACTCCACCACCTGGTCGGGGTATTTCTGCTGCAGCTGCTGCAGGTGCCAGGCGAGCCGCTGGCCCATCTGGTTGACATGGTCGATGAAGCCGGGGGCCAGGATGCGGTCGAGCACGGCGTTGCCCACCGCGGTGGCCAGCGGATTGCCGCCATAGGTCGAGCCATGCGTGCCGGGCACCATGGAGGCCGCCACGTCACCCTTGGCAAGGCACGCGCCAAGCGGGAAGCCGCCGCCGATGGCCTTGGCCACGGCCACGATATCGGGGGTGATGCCGGACCACTCGAAGGCAAAGAAGCGCCCGGTGCGGCCATAGCCGCACTGCACTTCGTCGAGCACCAGCAGCAGGCCGAACTCGTCGCACAGGGCGCGCAGGCCCTGCATGAACTCGTTGGACATGGCGGTCACGCCGCCCTCACCCTGCACGGTCTCGATCAGGATGGCGCAGGTCTGCGGCCCGATCTGCGCGCGCACAGCGTCGAGATCGCCGGGTGCAATGTGCTTGAAGCCGGGCAAGGGCGTGCCGAAGCCTTCGAGATAGCTCGGGTTGCCGCCCGCCGCGATGGTGCCCAGGGTGCGGCCGTGGAAAGCGCCGGTAAAGGCAATGATCTCGTTCCGGTCAACCTCGCCCTTGGCCCAGAAATAGTGCCGCGCGGTCTTGATGGCGCATTCAATCGCCTCGGCGCCGGAGTTGGTGAAAAACACCGAGTCCGCAAAGGTGGCGTCGACCAGCCGCTGCCCCAGCCGTTCCTGCTCGGGAATGGTGAAGACATTGGAGGTGTGCCAGACCTTTTCGGCGGCCGACTTGAGCGCGGTGACCAGATGGGCATCCCCATGACCGAGCGCGTTGACGGCGATGCCGGAATGGAAATCGAGATAGGATCGGCCCTGCTGGTCGTACAGGCGCATGCCTTCGCCCCGCTCAAAGGCGAGTTCGGAGCGGGCATAGGTGCCGTAGAGCGCGGACATGGGTCGAATTCCTTCTTGAACAGACGGGACGATGACAGGCTTTGATGACGCCGTGACAATAGCGCCACAAAAACCAAAAACGCGCCATTTTTTCAGCGCGTTTGCGGCGCAGAGTTAGGCTAATTTTGCCAGATAAGTCAATGATCACAGGGCAAGCCCCTGATTTGACTCAAAGATCGTTAGCAGAATTTTAACCAGTGAATTTACGGGGAAACTCCCGGCCGACTCTTGATCCCGATTCCACCGATAGCGTAAACTCCTGGTCATTGGGAGCACGATATCTCGTGTAGCGGACCCACTCAACATACGACGCCTAGCGTTTGACGGCTGCCATGGCCATTTGGCAGCGCAATGAAGGATTCTGTTTTGACGATGGTTTCAGGAGCACAAACGGCGGGCTGGACTGACGAGCGCGTCGAGACTTTGAAGAAGCTTTGGATGGAAGGCCTGAGCGCCAGCCAGATCGCAGGACAGCTGGGTGAAGGCGTCACTCGCAATGCGGTGATCGGCAAGGTGCACCGGCTCAAGCTCTCCGCCCGCGCCAAGCCCACCAATTCGACACCCCGTGCTCGTCCGGCCGCCCGTCCGGCGCCGCGCCGCGTCGCCAGCCCCTCCTCGGCCGGCATGTCCAACATGGGCGCCACCGCCAAGCCGCGTCCGACCATGGCCTCGCGTCCGCAGTCGATGGGCGCCACCGCCCTGGCGCACAACCCCGAGATGGAAACCCAGCTCTACGTCGCCCCGGCGGTGCAGGAACTGTTCATCCCCGAAGACAAGCGCCTGAGCCTGCTGCAGCTGAGCGAAAGCACCTGCAAGTGGCCGATCGGCGATCCGCTGAGCAAGGATTTCTATTTCTGCGGCCAGCACAGCCTGGAGACCGGCCCCTATTGCGAATTCCATTCGCGTCGCGCCTACCACCAGGTCGACAAGAAGCGCCGCTAAGCAGCGACAAGCATTGAACCAAGGGCGCCCACGAGGCGCCCTTTTCGTTTTGCAGGGCCGCGTGTCCTCAGGGCAGATTAAGCTGCCAGGTGACGCCAAAGCGGTCTCCCACCCAGCCAAAGCGTTGGGAAAACCCATAATTGTCGAGCGGCATGTAGACCTTCCCGCCTTCGGCCAGCGCGGCGAAGGCGGCGTCTTGCTGTTCGCGGGTTTCACAGGTCACAAAGACCGAGACGGCGGGCGTAAAGTCCCACTCATGATCGATGGGGCTGTCGGAAGCCATGAAACGCTGCTGACCCAGACTGAACCATGCCGTCATCACCATCCCTTCAGCGCCCGGCGTCCCCGCAGGATAGCGTTGCATGTCCTCGATCCGGCTATCGGGAAAGACAGAACAATAGAACTGGATGGCCGCCTCGGCGGTACCGCCCTGAAACGTCAGAAAGGGTGTGAATGTCTGCGCCATCCGGGGTCCTCCTGCTGGCAATGACCGGCAGGCTAGCAAGGGGCGACGCTTCTGTCAGCCGGAGCCATCGGGCAGCGGCCCACCCACCGAAGGCCCTGCCGTCATTCCCACCAGATCCCCGTCATTGCCCGGCTTGTCCGGTCCATCCAGCGCCGAACCCGGCACCAATGGATCACCCGGACAAGCCGGGTGATGACGACTGCGAGGTCGGGAATGAACCAGATTGCGCCAATGGTGACGCCACGCCCCCCGTGATGGGCAGCGAAGCGCCCCTAAGGCAGGAACACATCCACGCGCATGCCCTCGCCGGGCTTGCTCTTGATCGAGAGCTGGCCGCGATGGCGATTGACGATGTGCTTGACGATGGCCAGGCCCAGGCCCGTGCCCTTCTTCTTGCGGCTGGCATCGGCATCGATGCGATAGAAGCGCTCGGTCAGGCGCGGCACATGCTCGGGCTCGACGCCCGGACCATGGTCGATCACGGTCACCATGTGCTGGAAACCGGCACGATTGGCCGGCGCCAGGCTCAGTTCGACGAATTCGCCGCTGGCGCCATATTTGATGGCATTGTCGAGCAGGTTCTCGAACACTTCATAGAGCTGGCTGCGGTCGCCGATGGTGGTCGTAGGGCCGGCAAACAGGTTGAGCCGGATTTCCACCTTGGCGGCCTTGGCCTGCATCATCAGCCCTTCGCGCACTTCGCGCAGCAGGCTGGCCAGATCGATGCTCGCGGTGGGGCGCACATGCTGGTGCATTTCGATGCGGCTGAGGCTGAGCAGATCATCGATCAGCTTGCTCATGCGTTCGGCCTGGCCGCGCATGATGCCAAGGAATTTCTCGCGCGCCGCCGGGTCCTTGGCGGCGGGACCGAGCAGGGTATCGATAAAGCCCAGCAGCGAGGCCAGGGGCGTGCGCAGCTCATGGCTGGCGTTGGCGATGAAATCGGTGCGCAGCGCCTCGACCCGCTTGAGCTCGGTCAGGCTCTGGAAGGTCACAACAAGGCGCCGGTCGTCGTCGGCGAACCAGTCGGTGCCAGGCTGGCGCAGCGGGGAGACCACCACCTTGTCCCAGGTTTCCGACGGGACGGTTTCGTGCAGCTCGAAGCTGCGGGTGCTGCCGCTGCGCATGGCGCCATCGATGGCTTGCACCAGCTCGGGGTTGCGCAGCGAAAAGGTAATGGGATTGCCGTTGACCACGCCGGGAAACTGACGGAGCGCTGCGCCATTGGCGTGCAGCACCACGCTGCGACGATCAAGCAGCATGCAGGGGTCGATCAACGCATCGGCAAAGGCGGAAAATGCAGCAATGCCCGGCCGGGGCGACGCCACCACCTGGGGCACGGCGACCACAGGTGCCGGCTGCGGCAGCGCAGGGGCCGGCGCGGGCGGCAAGAGCAGAACGGCGCTGGCCACGGCCAGAAAGCCGATGATCGCGGCTATCGGCGCCAGGTCACCAAACAGCACCAGCATCACGAAAACGCCGGCTATGCCGAGCACCGGGCCGGCCTGGGCAATCAGCCTGGCGCGCAGCCAGGCAAGGCGGGGAACCGGCCCCCCGGTGTGTGTCTCGTGCATTTGCTTTTGTGAATCAGCCAGTTGCCATGCCCCTTGATTTGGGACTGGTCTGTGTAGCACGGTGATCATGACAAGGGAGCGACACGCGTGACGGATCCAATCGACAGCTTCGACATCGAAAACCCAAAACTGCCCAAGGCCATCAAGAAGGCGGCGATGACATCGGGCGGCTATCCCTATGACGATAAGCTGGATCGGGCCGTCTATGAAGCCCACATGCTGGATTTGCAGAAGCAATTGGTGACGCTGCAGGCGCATCTGGCGGCCAGCGGCGAGCGGGTGATGATCGTGTTCGAGGGCCGCGACGCCGCCGGCAAGGGCGGCACCATCAAGGTCTATCTGGAGAACCTCAACCCGCGCTATTCCATCATCGCGGCCCTGCCCAAGCCCAATGACCGCGAACGCACGCAGTGGTATTTCCAGCGCTATGTCGACTGGATGCCGGCGGCGACCGAGACGGTGCTGTTTGACCGCTCCTGGTACAACCGCGCCGGGGTCGAGCGGGTCATGGGCTTCTGCACGCCCGAGCAGACCGAGCACTTCCTCGACGAAGCGCCCGAGTTCGAAAAGCGCATCACCAATGACGGCATTCACCTGTTCAAGTTCTGGCTGTCGATCGGCCGGGAGATGCAGCTCAAGCGCTTCCACGACCGGCGCCACGACCCGCTCAAGACCTGGAAACTGTCGCCCATCGACCTTGAGGCGCTCGACAAATGGGACGACTATTCCAAGGCCCGCGACGTGATGATCGAGCGGACGCACAGCGCCCATGCGCCCTGGACGGTGATCCGCGCCAATGACAAGCGGCGCGGCCGCATCGCTGTGATCCAGAGCGTGCTCAGCCAGCTCGATTACAAGGACAAGAACATTGAGGCGATCGGCTCGATCGATCCCAATATCCGCATTTCGGGCCCTGACTTCCTCAAGATGGACAAGACCGACTAGCTGCGCTCGATTGCGCCCATCCGCTTGCTGGCGCTGGGCCACGCCAGTTCGGTGGTTCGAGCCAGCAGCGCCTCAACAACGGTCAGCAATGAACCATTGGCGTCCCAGGTGCGGTCCATCTCGGTGCGGCAGGGCAGCACCAGCTTGGCGAAGCGGTTCACCGGGCTCATCCACTCGTCGGTGATGAGCACGATCTGCGCCCGCTGGCCTGCCAATTCGGCGGCCAGATCGACCAGCGCCGGATCATAACGGCGCACGTCGAAGATGATCACCGTATCGCCTGGACGGATATCGATGAGCTGGTCGGTGCGTGTTGCCGGGCGGCCATCAAGGCGCCGGACGCCGGGGCGGATCAGGCGGAGATGCGCCTCCATATAGCCGGCCAGGAAATCGGTGAAGCGGCCACCGGCCAGCCAGCATTGAGCCTTGGTCTCGGCGAGCCGGGCACAGACGGCCTCGAATTCGGATGGCGGGATGAGCGAGGCCGTGCCGCGCAGATTGTCGGCGGCGCGGCTGATAAACTGATCGAGGAAATGCCCATCGGCCGCCCGCGGCTCGCCCAGTTCCGCGCCGCGCTGCAGTGGCGATTTGGAGCGGGCCTCCATCTCTTCACGCAGGGCGCGCTGGAAGTCCGGATAGGATTTGTAGCCGAGCTGGGCGACGAAGCGCAGCACGGTGGCGGAGCTCGCACCGGCCTGTTCGGCAAACTCGGCGACCGGCGCCAGGCCCAGGGTGGGATAGGAACCGAGCAGCCCGCGCGCCGCCCGTTTTTCCGCGGCCGTCAGCCGGTGGATCGCGTCGTGGATGCGGCCGGCGACCGATTTGCCGTCCATGGCGGCTCCTGAATTTCAGATTTCAGCATTGACAGTTTTTGCAATTGTGAAACTACTGATACACAAGTTAACCAAAGGTGCTAGGGGCAACGTGCGCGCAGCCGAACAAAGTCCGGTGCTGGTGAGCAATGCGGAGGGGACATCCCCCTTCGTGCTGGTATGCGACCATGCCAGCAACCGCCTGCCCGAGCGCTATGGCACGCTGGGGCTGACCCAGACCGAGCGGGTCAGCCACATTGCCTGGGACCCCGGCGCGCTGGCGGTCAGTCTGCGCCTTGTCGATCTGCTGGATGCGCCGCTGGTGCAGTCGACCGTGTCCCGCCTGGTGATCGACTGCAATCGGGACCTGGATGCGCCAGACCTGATCTGGACCCTGTCGGAAGCAACCGAAATTGCGGCCAACAAGGGCCTGGACGCGGCCGAGCGGGCCTATCGCATTGCCCAGTTCCACCAGCCCTATCACGACGCCATCACCGCCCTGCTCGACGCCAGGGCGGCCGCGGGGCAGGAATCGATCCTGGTCTGCGTGCATTCCTTCACTCCGGTCTACCTCGGCGTCGCCCGGCCCTGGCCGATCGGGCTGATTCATGGGCAGGACACGGGCTACACCGCCGCCTTGCGGGACGCCCTTGCGACGGATGACCCGGCGCTCAACCTGGGCTGGAACCAGCCCTATGCGGCGCTCAATGGGGTGACGCTGACACTGGAAAAGCATGGCGACGGGCGCGGGCTGGACGCGACCATGATCGAAATCCGCAATGATGAAATTCTCGAACCCGCCGGTGTCGACCTCTGGTCGCAGCGGCTGGCCCGTTGCCTGACAGCGGCGCGAGAGGCGCGTCGCGAGGCAATGGCAGTCTAGATCTACCGTGGGCAAATTCAGGGGGACGTGACGATGACTGAGACAAAGAAGGTGGGCAGCGTTGCCTATGCGACGCGCGACAAGGCCTATTTCGAGAAACGCGGCCTGCAGCGCTATGCCGGCATCTGGTCGCTATGGGCGCTGGGCGTTGGCGCGGTGATCTCCGGCCATTTCAGCGGCTGGAACTTTGGCTTCGGCACCGGCGGCTGGGGCGGCATGATGGTGGCAGCGGCCATCATCGCGATCATGTATCTGGGCCTTGTGTCATCCATCGCCGAAATGAGCCCTGCCCTGCCCCACACCGGCGCGGCCTATTCGTTTGCCCGCACCTCGATGGGTCCCTGGGGTGGCTTCATCACCGGCCTGTTCGAAAATGTCGAATATGTGCTCACCCCGGCGGTGATCGTCACCTTCATCTCGGGCTATTTCGGCTCGATCACGGGGCTCGATACCTCGCTCTACCCGGTGCTCTGGGTCGTCTTCTTCATCATCTTCCTCGCGCTCAACATCTATGGCGTGGCGCTAAGCTACAAGGTCACGCTCGTGGTGACGCTGATCTCGCTGGCTGGCCTGGCGTTCTTCTGGTTCAGCGCCTTCCCCAATATCGACTTCGGTCGCTGGGCGCTCAACATCGGCGTTGGCCCGGACGGTGCAGCGGTCGAGCTGCCCGAGGGCAATGGCGAATGGTTCCCCTTCGGCTGGCAGGGCGTGCTGGCCAGCCTGCCCTTCGCGGTCTGGCTGTTCCTGGCCATCGAACAGGTGCCGCTGGCCGCCGAAGAATCGGTTGATCCGCGTCGCGACATGCCGCGCGGCATCCTGCTCGGTTTCTGCACCCTGGTGCTGTCGGCCTTCCTGATCGTGCTGCTCAACCCATCCATCCCTGGCGTGGGTAGCTTTGCGCTGGCCAGCTCGCTCGAGCCGGCGCTGGCCGGTATCCGGGCCATCTATGGCGATGCGGCTGCGCCAATCTTTGGCGTGGTGGCGCTGATCGGCCTGGTGGCCTCGTTCCACACCATCCTCTATGCCCAGGGCCGCCAGGTCTACTCGCTCAGCCGTGCGGGCTACTTCCCGTCGGCGCTGTCGGTGACCCATCCCACCTACAAGACGCCGCATCTGGCCATGATCTCCGGTGCGACGCTGGGTCTGGTCGTGATGCTGGCCATCTGGTTCGTCAATGGCGGCGGCGGCGAAGGCGAAACCCAGCTTGGCGATGACATCATCGGCTCGGTCCTGCTCAACATGGCCGTGTTCGGCGCCATGCTGAGCTACATCATGCAGGCGCTCAGCTTCATCATCCTGCGCCGCAACCAGCCCAATATCGAGCGGCCGTTCCGTTCACCGCTGGGTATTCCGGGCGCCGTGCTGACGATCATCATTGCGGCGGTGACGCTGTTCTACCAGCTGCAGGACCCGAACTTCTTCAAGGGCGTCATCTGGGTGGTGCTGTGGTGCGCCGTGGGCATCATCTATTTCGCGCTGATCGGCCGCCACAAGCTGATCATGTCGCCCGAAGAAGAGTTTGCGCTCGAGCACAAGGCCTGACCCAGGCAACAGGCGTCATCCCGGCCAGATGGCCGGGGTGATGCTCCGGATGGGATGACAGCGAGGAGATCCGACAATGGCCTATAGTCTTGACCAGCTGCGCAAGGATGTTGCCGAGGGCAGCATCGATACCGTGCTCGTTGCCTTTCCAGACATGCAGGGGCGCATGATCGGCAAGCGCTTCCAGGCCGAGTACTTCCTGGAATCGGCGCATGACGAGACGCATGGCTGCGACTATCTGCTGGCCGATGACATCGACATGGAGCCCGTGCCGGGCTACCAGGCCGCCAACTGGGGCAAGGGCTATGGCGACTTCGTCATGAAGCCAGACCTGAGCACGCTGATGAAGGCCACCTGGCTCGAAGGCACGGCCATCGTCCTCTGCGACCTCAGCGACCATCACCACCATCAACCGATTCCGCACAGTCCACGCGCGATCCTCAAGGCGCAGATCGATCGCCTAGCAGCCATGGGCTACATGGCCAATGCGGCCACCGAGCTCGAATTCTACCTGTTCGACGAGGACTATCGCAGCATCGCCCAGAAGGGCTATCACGCTGCGCAGACCGCTGGCGCCTACATCCAGGACTACCATATCTTCCAGACCACCAAGGAAGAGGGCGTGATGCGGGCGCTGCGCAAGCATCTGCAGGCCTCCGGCATTCCGGTCGAATCCTCCAAAGGCGAATGGGGCCCAGGGCAGGAAGAAATCAACGTCAAATATGCCGATGCGCTGACCATGGCCGACCGCCATGTTGTGCTCAAGACCGCCACCAAGGAAATTGCCTGGGCCGCCGGCAAGGCCGTTACCTTCATGGCCAAGTGGGATTATGGCCTGGCCGGCTCGTCGAGCCATATCCACATGTCGCTGGCCGACAAGCGCGGCAAGCCGGTGTTCGTGGACGACAAGGACGCCCGCGGCATGAGCGCCATCATGAAGCAGTTCATGGCCGGCCAGCTCGCCTATGCCCGCGAGATCACCTATTTCCTCGCGCCCTATATCAACAGCTACAAGCGCTTCCAGGCCGGCACCTTCGCGCCAACCAAGGCGATCTGGTCGCCCGACAATCGCACCGCCGGCTTCCGCCTTTGTGGCGAGCATTCCAAGGCGATCCGCGTCGAATGCCGCATGGGCGGGGCGGACCTCAACCCCTATCTGGCGCTGGCCGCGCTGATCGCCGCCGGGATCAAGGGCATCGAGGACAAACTCGACCTCGAACCAGCCTTTGAGGGCGACGCCTACAGCAGCAAGAAGCTGCGCGAGATCCCCAAGACGCTGCGCGAAGCCACCGACACGATGCGCAAATCGAAAATGCTCAAGGACGCCTTCGGCGAACAGGTCATTGCCCATTATGTGCACACCGCCGAATGGGAGCAGTTCGAATATGACCGGCGCGTCACCGACTGGGAGTTGATGCGAGGCTTCGAGCGGAGCTAAGCGGCGTCATCAGGAGGCCCCAATCGCTTCCCACCGTTCTAGTCGGGCCTGACCCGACCGACACCGACATAGCCACGCGCCATGCCTATGGGCGATCCGGAACAGCCGGATGCCGGCGCGATGCACAGACCAAACCAGGAGGCTCGCCATGGCCGACACGATCAAGATCATCTCTCCCATTGACGGCAGCCTCTATGCCGAGCGGCCGCTGGCGGATGGCGCCGACATCGAGGCGGCCGTGGTGCGCGCCAGGGCGGCGCGCCGGGCCTGGGGCGAGACCACCTTGCCCGAGCGCGCCAAGATCATCAGCCATTTCGTCGATGCCCTGCTGCTGATGAACGACGAGATCGTGCCCGAGCTGGCCTGGCAGATGGGGCGGCCGATCCGCTTTGGCGGGGAAAAGCGCGGCGTCGAGGAACGCAGCCGCTATATGATCGATCTGGCCGCGACGGCGCTGGCGCCGCTTGAGCTGCCACCCAAGGAGGGTTTTGTCCGCTCCATCACCCGCGAGCCGCTGGGCACTGTCCTGGTGATCGCGCCATGGAACTATCCGTTCCTCACCGCGGTCAATTCGATCATTCCCGGGCTGATGGCCGGCAATGCGGTGATCCTCAAGCATGCCAGCCAGACGCTGCTGGCCGGCGAACGCTTCGCCCTGGCTGCAGAGCGTGCCGGCCTGCCGGCAGGCCTGTTCCAAAACCTGGTGCTCGGCCATGCCGACACCGAAAAGCTCATTGCCTCCGGACAGATCGACCACATCAATTTCACCGGCTCGGTCGAGGGCGGTCGGCGCATCGAGAAGGCGGCGGCGGGCACCTTTGCCAGCCTGGGCCTGGAGCTGGGCGGCAAGGACCCCGCCTATGTGCGCGAGGACGCCAATCTCGACAATGCGGTCGAAAACCTTGTCGATGGCTCCTTCTTCAACTCCGGGCAGTCCTGCTGCGGGGTCGAGCGCATCTATGTGCAGGCCAGTGTTTATGATGGTTTTGTCGACCGCTTCATCGAGACGGCCAAGGGTTGGACGCTCGGCGATCCGCTCGACCCCGACACCATTGTCGGCCCGATGGCGCGCGGCAGCTTCGCCGATCATGTGCGCCAGCAGACCGAGGAGGCCGTTCGCGGCGGCGCAACGCGCCACCTCAACACGCGGCACGACCTGGACAAGCCCGGCTCGCCCTATCTGGCGCCCGAGGTGCTGACCAGCGTCAACCACCAGATGAGTGTCATGCGCGAAGAGAGCTTCGGGCCGGTCGTGGGCATCATGAAGGTGGCCGACGATGCCGAGGCCATCACGCTGATGAACGACAGCCCCTATGGGCTGACCGCCTCGATCTGGACCCAGGATCTCGATGCTGCTGCGCGGCTGGGCGCCCAAGTCGAAACCGGGACCGTGTTTGCCAATCGCTGTGACTATCTCGATCCGGCGCTGGTGTGGACCGGCGTCAAGGACACCGGCAAGGGCGGCGCGCTGAGCGAAATCGGCTATGCCAATCTGACGCAGCCAAAATCCTATCACTTGAAGCGGGTGTGACCGACATGACCAAAGCCAACTGGAACTATCCCACCGCCATCAAGTTTGGCCCGGGCCGCATTGCCGAACTGCCCGACGCACTGATGACCGCCGGGATCAGCCGTCCCCTGCTGGTCACCGACGCCGGGCTGGTCAATCTGCCGGTGACGCAGAACACCATCGCCCTGCTCAAGGCCGCCGGCTTTGCCGTGGGCGTCTTCGCCGACGTCAAGCCCAACCCGATTTCGGCCAATGTCGAGGCCGGCATCAAGGTGCTGCGCGACGGTGGCCACGATGGTGTCATCGCCTTTGGCGGCGGCTCGGGGCTCGATGTGGGCAAGGTCATCGCCTTCATGGCTGGCCAGACCCGGCCGATGTGGGATTTCGAGGACATCGGCGACTGGTGGACCCGCGCCGACCCCAAGGGCATTTTCCCCATCGTTGCCGTTCCGACCACAGCGGGCACCGGCTCGGAAGTGGGCCGCGCCGGCGTCATCACCGACGAGACCACCCATACCAAGAAGGTGATCTTCCACCCCTTGATGATGCCCAAGGTGGTCATCGCCGATCCCGAGCTCACCGTGGGCATGCCCGCCATGATCACCATCGGCACCGGCATGGACGCGCTGGCCCATTGCCTCGAAGCCTATTGCGCGCCCGGCTATCATCCGCTTGCCGACGGCATTGCCGTGGAGGGCATTCGCCTCGTCATGGAGAACCTGCCCAAGGTGGTCGCCAATCCCGGGGATGTTGACGCGCGGGGACACATGATGAGCGCGGCGGCCATGGGCGCCACGGCCTTCCAGAAAGGACTCGGGGCCATCCATGCGCTGAGCCATCCGGTTGGCGCGCTGTATGACACCCATCACGGCATGACCAATGCCGTCTTCATGCCTTATGTGCTGGCGGTCAACAAATCCGCCATCGAGGCGCGCATTGCCCGGCTGTCGGCTTTTCTGGGCCTAGCCCCGACCTTCGAGGCCTTCCAGCATGCCGTCATCGGCCTGCGCCTGCGGCTCAATGTTCCGCACACGCTGGCCGAGTTCAAGGTCGATACCAGCAAGCGCGAGTTGATCGGGGACATGGCCATCGTCGACCCCACGGCGGGCGGCAACCCGGTCAAGCTCACCCGTGAGCTTGCGCTGGAAATCTTCGACCGGGCCATGGAGGGCCGCGTCTAGATCGATCCATTTACTGATTGGCTTGGTTCTATCGCCCCCTCCCCCTTGAGGGGAGGGCCGGGGTGGGGGGTGTAGGGGCCACCGATGGACGCCCCCCTCGTTGCCTCCCCTCAAGAAGGGGAAAGCAAAAGGGCCGCAAATCCACTCAAGGGTGAAACGCTCTAGCGTGCGACCAGTTCGGCGACCGTTTCCTTGACGCCCATTTCGAACAGGTCGTCGAGATGGGTTGCGACAGTCTCGCCGAAGGCCTGGTTATCGGCCAGATCGGTGCCGAACACTTCGGTGAGACCGGAGAGGCCGACATAGAGTGCCTCGGCGTCGTCACCGGCCTCTGCGGCGATGGCCATCATGCGCATCGCCAGCGGATCGCGTACGTCGATGTTCTCACCCTTTTCATCGATGCCGGTGACATAGCGCATCCAGGCGGCGACCCCCAGGCCCAGCCGCTCGAAGGGCTGGCCGGCCTTGAGGCGCTCGCGAATGGTGCCGAGCAGGCGCTGCGGCAGTTTCTGGCTGCCGTCCATGGCGATCTGCCAGGTGCGGTGCTTGAGCGCCGGATTGCGGAAGCGTTCCAGCAGTTCGTCACGATAGGCGCCGAGGTCGACGCCTGGCATGTCCAGCGTCGGCATGGCCTCCTCGGTCATCAGCCCATGGATCAGCTTGACGAAATCGGCGTCGCCCATGACGTCGGAGATATATTCATAGCCGGCCAGATAGCCGAGATAGGCCATGGTCGAGTGGCTGCCGTTGAGCATGCGCAGCTTCATGCGCTCGAAGGGCTCGACATCGGCCACCATCTGCGCGCCGGCTTTTTCGAAGGGCGGACGGCCCTGGGGGAAATGGTCCTCGATCACCCATTGGGTGAAGGGCTCGGTCATGATCGGCCAGGCATCCTGGGCGCCGATCAGCGTAGCCACGGTCTCGCGGTCGGCATCGGTGGTCGAGGGCACGATGCGATCAACCATGGTGCCGGGGAAGGCCACGTCGGCGACAAAGGTCCCCAGTGCGGCGTCACGCAGGGCGGCAAAGCGGGTAACGATGCGTTTCACCGTCGCGCCATTGGACGGCAGGTTGTCGCAGCTCATCACTGCAAAAGGCTCGACGCCGGCGGCCTTGCGGCGCGCCAGGGCCTCCACCAGCATGCCGGGCGCCGAGCGCGGCGCTGTGGGATTGGCCAGGTCATGGGCAATGTCGGGATGGTTCTGATCGAGTTCGCCGGTTGCCGGGTCGTGGCAATAGCCCTTCTCGGTCACGGTCAGGGAGACGATGCGGATCTGCGGGCTCGCCATCAGCGTGAGCAGCTCTTCGCGCTGGGTATTGGCGTCGAGAACCTTGAGGATCGAACCGATAACGCGCGGCCTGGTGCCCGAAGCGTCGCGCACGGCGATGGTGTAGAGTCCGTCCTGCGGTTCGAGCGCCTCCTTGGTGTCAGGGCGGCGCAGGCTGGCGCCGACAATGGCCCAATCGGGATTGTCCTTGAGCAGGTCGTCGACATAGACGGCCATATGCGCACGATGGAAGGCGCCAATGCCGAGGTGAACGATACCGGGCATCACCGCGCTACGGTCATAGTCGGGCAGCCGGACGCCGGCGGGAACTTTGGCAAGGGTGGCGACACTCAGGCGCGGCATGGCAGACTCCAGACGAAGCAATCGGGCGCACCATAGTGCCTTCCGATCTTGTATGGAAGCGAGTAGCGTGTGGCCAAATCGGCTTTGGCCGCTTAGACCTCAAGCCTGTTTCGGAGGACACGGATTTTGGCACAGCAGCGCTTTGTCAGCATTGGCGAATGCATGATCGAGATGAGCGGCGGCGAGGATCGCCTCTACCGCCTGGGCTATGCGGGCGACACGCTCAATACGGCCTGGTACATGCGGGCGCTGCTCGGCAAGGATTGGTCGGTTGACTACTTCACCGGCCTGGGCGAGGACAAATATTCGGGCGACATCCGTGCCTTTCTCGACGCCAATGACATCGGCACCAGCCACATCCGCACCGTTCCCGGTCGCCGACCGGGGCTCTACATGATCCACCAGCAGGATGGCGACCGGCAGTTCACCTATTGGCGCGACACCTCGGCCGCCAAGCTGCTGGCCGACGACAAGGATGCGCTCAACGCCGCGGTCAAGGGCGCGAGCATGGTATACTTCTCCGGCATCACGCTGGCGATCCTGGCGCCGCGGGCGCGCGGTCGGCTGCTGGGGGCCATCGTCAAGGCGCGCGACGCGGGCGCCCGCATCGTCTTTGATACCAATATCCGACCCGCGCTGTGGACCAGCCCACGCGTGATGACCTCTGTGCTGACAGCAGTTGCGACACTTTGTGATGTCGTTTTGCCAACACATGGCGACGAAGCGCCATTGTTTGGTGACGCCAATGCGGATGAAACGGCGGACCGCTATCTCGAACTGGGTGTTGAAGAAGTCGTGGTCAAGGACGGCGCCGGCGACGCCGTGATTGCCACTGCACACGAGCGGGTCAAGGTTGGTCCCAAGCCCGGAGCCAAGGTGGTCGATGCCACCGGAGCCGGCGACAGTTTCAATGGCGCCTATCTGTCGGCGCGCCTGGCCGGGCAGTCCTTGCAGGCGGCGGCAGAAGCGGCGCATGCCGTGGCCGGCATTGTGATCGGGCAGAAGGGCGCGCTGGTCGATCCGGCGCTGCTGGGGTCCGAACGCCGCTAGAACATGCGGTCGCCGATGTCTTCAATATAGGCCTGCTCCTCGGGCGTGCTGGTGCGCCCAAGGGCAGCATTGCGCTTGGGAAAACGACCGAAGCGCGCCACGCAGTCGCGATGCTTGACCATGAAGTCGAGGGCATTGTCGTCGCCATTGGCGCGGAACAGTCTGACACCCTCTTCCTGAATCACCAGGGATTCGGAATGCATGAAGGGCATGTAGAGGAACATGCGCTGGGCCGCAGTCAGCGCGGTATCGGCCTTGGCGGCAATAGCCTCCTGGGCCAGGGCGAGCGCCATGCAATCCCAGGCAAAAGCGGCGGCAGAACCCCGGTGCAGCTGGCGACTGAACTGGTCGAGCACGATAATCTCGGCCACGCGCCCCTGCGGTGTCGTCCGCCAGGTCCAGGCTTCGCTGGCGGCAACCTTGCGATGGGTTTCGGCAAATCGGTCCGCGATCTTGGCATCGAATTCGGCGCTGCCGCTGAACCAGTCGTCCTGGCCATGCTCGACAAACCAGAAATCGATGATGATGTCCGGCTTGTGCATGGTGGCTCTCCCAAGGTGCTGTGAAGACGCGCCGCTGAACGAGCACGACATGGCGGCGCACAAACAACGGCGCGCCGGACCAGACTAGCCCGGCGCGGGGGGTGGTGTGAACCCGCTGGCTCAGGCCAGCAGCAGTTGCAGCCGATTGCCGAAGGGATCGCGCGTCTCGATGCCATTGGGCAGCGGGTCGATTGTGGCGCCCGCGTCCGCAAGGCGCGTGCGAACGGAATCGAGCGCGGCCTGGTCGGGCAGGACAATGGTGAACCATCTCAGCCCGGCCGAACCGGCCGGCGGCAGGCTGGCCTGGGGACCAGACCAGATGTTGAATGCCAGGCTGTGTGGCATGTAGTCGAGACCGACATCGCCCATGCCGAAGGAGTGGATCAACAGGAAGCCACCAAAGCCGATGACATCGCGATAGAAGGCCATGGCCTGTGCGAGATCGTTGACATGGACATGGACGTGACCAATGCGGGTGCCGGCGGGCATGCGTGCCGCGAGCACAGGATTGGTGCCCAGCTCGGCCAACAGGCCATTGAGATCAATGGGTTCCCGTCCGGAATGGGGCTTGCCATCGGCCGTCACGGCATAGGTCTGTCCCTTGTCCGGATCACCCAGTGTACCGCGCCAGGGCGTCTCGAAGGTGATCTCGATGCCATTGCCGTCCAGGTCCCACAGGTAGATGGCCTCGCTGACAAGATGATCGGTGGGCGAAATACGCACATTGCGCTGCAGAGCGCGCACGGCCATCTGGGCCAGGTCGGCGCGCTGCGGCACGTGGATGGCAACATGGTAGAGCCCGATGCTCCGCGGCACGACGGGACGCAGCGCGCCCGTCTCAAGCACGATCAACGGCGTGCCGCCGGCTCCTAGCGTGAGTACGTTGCCGCTCTCCTCAATGAGGTCGAGCCCGACCACATCCTGCCAGATGGCCAGGGCCTTGGCGCGATCAGTGACGGCAAGATGGACTGGTCCGAGCTTGGTGGTGAGCGGGATCAGCGGCGCGGATTTGACATTGGTCTGGACGGAGGCATCGATCATGGCGCGTTCCTCAAATATCTGTTGGCTCAGATATAGGCCGCTGCCGGAGGCGCTACTACGCCAGCTGCGGCGAAGTCATCGTTCGGCGAATGCTCGCCAATGCCATGGTGCGAGCGACATTTCAGATCCACCAAAACAGCATAGAGGCCATGCTTAACTGCCGGCGGCGAAGCAATTTCATGCAAATTTAAGCAGTTCTGTACCTAGTAGTGGACAGTATCACCCGTGCTGCGCACGCCCAGTTGACCGCCGGAAATTCGCCCCATGTCGCTCAAAAACCTCCCTATTCTGCAAAAGCTGATCTTGACCGTCCTCCTGATGGGTGTGGTCGCCACAGCCATTGCCGGCATCGCCTGGCGTGAGCTGGGTTCGCTCAGCGCCGTGATGAACCAGGTCGGCCAGAAGGAAGTGGCCGCCCGCGAAGCCATGGACCTTCGCATGGACGTGGTGGCCATCAGCCGCATGACCTACCAGCTGGTGCTCAATCCGGATGCCGTGGCCGATTTCGTGACCCAGGCCGACCGGCGCATGACTGAAATGAAGGCACGCTTCCCCATCATCGAAGCGGCTGCCGACCAGACCGAGCTCAGCCAGCTCGATGCGGTCAAGCCGGTGATGGATGCCTATTTTGCCGAGATCAACACCATGCTGGAGGTGGCAGCAGCCAAGCCCTTCGACGCGGCTGCGCTCGATGCTGCCCTGGCTGAAACACTGGCCGCCCAGCAGGTCGTGACCGACACCATCAAGGTCTATAGCGCCTATTCGGGCGAGCAGATGGCCAGCATGCGCAGCGCCGCAGAAACCTCGGCCTTTACTGCCATGCTGACCCTGGCCGTTTCGGCCGGCCTGGGCATTGTGCTGGGCGTCGCCGTCAGCATGCTGGTGGGCCGCAAGAGCATCGTCAACCCGGTGCGGGCGCTGACCGTCACGATGAGCGAGCTGGCTGACGGCAAGCTTGATGTCGAAATCCCCAATGCCGACGCCAAGGACGAGATCGGCGCCATGGCCCGTGCCGTGGAAGTGTTCCGCCAGAATGCCAAGCGCGTGGCAGCCCTGAGCGCCGAGGAAGCCGCGCACAATCTGGCGATCGTGGAACGCGCCGACATGATGGCTCTGCTGCAGTCCGAGCTCGCCTCGGTGATGAAGGCCGCCAGCGCCGGCAATTTCGCCCAGCGCGTCCCCACCGATTTCAGTGATGCCGAGCTCAATGGGCTGGCCGCCAGCGTCAATGGTCTGGTCGAGACCGTGGACCGTGGCCTGGCCGAGACGGGCAGCGTGTTGTCGGCCATTGCCAATACCGACCTGACCCACCGTGTTACCGGCCACTACGAAGGCGCGTTCGGCGCGCTCAAGGACAATACCAATGCGGTGGCCGAGAAGCTGGCCGATATCGTCTCGCAGTTGCGCGGCACCTCGCGTTCGCTCAAGACGGCGACAAGCGAAATCCTTGCCGGTGCCAATGATCTGAGCGAACGCACCACCCGCCAGGCTGCGACCATTGAAGAAACGTCGGCTGCCATGGAAACGCTGGCCTCGACCGTGATGGAAAACGCCAAGCGCGCCCAGGATGCCAATGGCAACGCCACCCGTGTCACCGTGTCGGCGGAACAGGGTGGCGAGGTCATGGCTCAAGCTACCGGCGCCATGGAACGCATTACCTCCTCGTCGGCCAAGATTTCCAACATCATCGGGCTGATCGACGACATCGCCTTCCAGACCAATCTGCTGGCGCTGAACGCATCGGTGGAAGCCGCGCGGGCCGGCGACGCCGGCAAAGGCTTTGCTGTGGTGGCCGTTGAAGTGCGGCGCCTGGCGCAGTCGGCCGCTTCCGCCTCGGCCGACGTCAAGCTGCTCATTGAAGAGAGCGCCCGCGAGGTCAACGACGGCAGCCGCCTTGTGGCCGATGCGGCCGAGCGTCTCAATGGCATGCTGGAAGGCGTGCGGGCCAGCTCGACGTTGATGGAAGGCATTTCGCGCGACAGCCAGGAACAGTCCACCGGCATCACCGAAGTCAGCATCGCCGTGCGCCAGATGGACGAAATGACCCAGCACAATGCCGCGCTTGTCGAAGAGATGAATGCGGCCATCGAGCAGACCGAGAATCAGGCGACCCAGCTCGATGCGATCGTGGAGATCTTCAAGGTCAACGAAGGCGCATCCGGCCGAAAGGGCTATTCCCGCGCCGCCTAGGCGACCGGTACAGGCCAGCACAATGCGAAAACGCCGGGGCCCTGCCCCGGCGTTTCCATGTTCAGGCGATCTGCAAGCCTTTGGTGAGCTCGAGTGCCTGGCGCTCGAAGAGACGACGATAAATGCCATCCTTGAGGCCGATGAGCGAGGCGTGGTCGCCCTCCTCGACGATGCGGCCGTGATCGAACACCAAGAGGCGGTCGAGCGCCCTGACGGTGGACAGGCGGTGTGCAATCACCAGAGTGGTGCGGCCGACCATCAAGCGCTCCATGGCCTGCTGGATCTGCACCTCACTCTCGCTGTCCAGACTTGAGGTCGCCTCGTCCAGAATCAGCACGCGGGCATCGGCCAGGAACGCACGGGCAATGGCGATGCGCTGGCGCTCACCACCCGAGAGTTTGACCCCGCGCTCCCCTACCAGCGTCTCATAGCCCTTGGGCAGATCGACGATGAAGTGATGCGCATTGGCCTGCATTGCCGCCTGCTCGATCTCGGCGCGGCTGGCGCCGGGGCGAGCATAGGCAATGTTCTCGGCCAGGGTGCGATGGAACAGGATCGGCTCCTGCTGCACGATGGCAACCTGCCCGCGCAGGCTGGACTGCTGCACCTTTGAGATATCCTGGCCATCGATGGTGATCGTGCCATCGTTGACGTCGTAGAGACGCTGGATGAGCTTGACGAATGTTGTCTTGCCCGAACCCGAATGGCCAACCAGGCCCACGCGTTCGCCCGGCGCAATGCGCACCGAGAAATCCCTGTAGAGAGGGGTCGGATGGGAACCGTACTGGAACGTCACATGATCGAAGGCAATGGCGCCGTCGGTGATACGGATCGGCAGCGCCCCGGGCTTGTCTTCAATGCCCAGCTTCTGGCTGTCGAGCGCCACCAGTTCTTCCATGTCGTTGACCGAGCGCTGCAGGTTGCGGATGTGCTGAGCCACGTCCCGCAGATGTCCCTGCAGCACGAAGAACATGGTGAGCACAAAGGTGATGTCACCGGGCGTCGCCAGCCCCTGCCGCCACAGCACGAGAGCGGTGCCCAGGATCGTTGCCTGCATGATGCCCAGCATCAGGCCATGCGCGCCACCGCTGAGGGTGCCGCGCTGCCAGAGCCGGCGGGTGCGCTTGCGCCACTTGCCGACCACGCGCTCAAGGATGGCCTCCTCGCGCGTCTCGGCGCCAAAGGCCTTGACCACGGAATTGCAGCTGACGGCATCGGCCAGGGCACCACCCATGCGGGTGTCCCAGGCGTTGGCAAGGGTGCCCGCAGGCGCGACAAAGCCCACCTGCATCCACAGGGTCAGCCCGACATAGATCAGCGAGCCCAGCCCCACCACCAGGCCCATGACCGGCCAGACCGAGCCCAGGATCACGGTGGCGCCCACCAGCATGACGATGGAGGGCCAGAGGGCAATCAGCAGCGTGTCATTGAGCAGGTCGAGTGCGCCCGAACCGCGCGTAATCTTGCGGACGGTCGAGCCAGCAAAGCTATTGGCGTGCCAATCGGTGGAGAAGCGCTGCACGCGATGGAATGCGTCGGCAATGACGTCCTTCATCATGCGCAGCGTGAAGCCGATCAGATTGAGAAACACCAGCTGACGCAGCACCACCGAGGCGAGGAACAGCGTGACCATGACGGCAAAGGCCATGATGGCGGGCTGCCAATTGGCTTCGTTGGTGCCGCTGCCGGCGGCAACGGCATCAACCAGACGCCCGGCAAAGATGGGGCTGAACGCTTCTGCCAGCGTTGTGAGCAATACCGTCAGGGCAATCGCAGTGGCCCGCATGGGCTGTTTGGCCCAGTGGCGGAAAGTGTAGCCGAGCACGTCGCGGAATGCGTCAGCGCGGAAATCGAGTTTCTTGCGACTCATTATGGCTATTCCGGCGCCGTTATCCGGTGGCCGGCCCTCAAAAGAACAGGGGAGAAAGGCACAGCCGGAACGGGGCGCAAATTTCCCGTCAGATCAGAATTGGCTGTGGTGAGAAAACCGCATGCGGCGGGCCGGAACGGCTGGCCGCGGGAAACAAATGGCTAAGCCAGATATTTGCCCGATGGGAGATCGATGAATGTCACTGTCATACAACGCCTCCCTGTTTTTTGATCTGAAGCGGTGTGCAAGCTGTACGCAAAGCGTTCGGATTTGCCAACGGGCGCAGGACAACAGGCATGACAAGTGATGCGAAAAAGCCACAGGCGAGATGCACGCGGCCGTGCCCCGCTATTCGGGGACGAACACCGAGACCGCGCCGGGATGAACAGTAAAGCGCGCAGGGGTCTGGGTCACGATATCCCCGTCGGTATTGATGTCCATGGGCTTGCTGGTGCGGATTTCAAAGTCAGTGCCCTGATCGGTACGCACCTCGTCCCACAATCCATGCTGACCGCGGCGGAAGGCCCCCAGCATCAGACCGAATTTCCACACATTGCGCAGTTCGAGACTATAAAGGTCAAGCCGCCCGTCCTGGATGGTCGCATCGGCCTGGATCACCGTGCCGCCACCATAATGGACGCCGTTGCCCACCGCGATCTGCAACGTGCGCGCGCGGACGCGACCGTTTTCGCTGATGATCTCGGCGCGGAAGCGCTTGGCCTGGCGCAGAACGCGAAAGGCGGCCAGCGCATAGCCAAGCTTGCCCCAGCGCCGCTTGACCTCCGGTGTCAGGCCGCGGGCCAGATCGACCGAGAGCCCCATGCTGGCGACATTGAAGAAGGGATGGCCATTGACCTCGCCCAGGTCAATGCGGGTCTGCCGACCGGCAATGATGATATCGGCCGCAAGATCGAGGTTTTCCGGGATGCGCAGTGTGCGTGCCAGATCGTTGGCGGTGCCCATGGGCAAAATCCCCATGGGCAGCCCGGTCTTGACGACGCCATCGGCAGCGGCGTTGAGCGTGCCGTCGCCACCACACACGATCACGAGGTCGGCCTGGTGGCGCATCGCCACGATCTGGCCGGGCACCTGGTCGGGGGTGCCGAGGTGTTCGACGGTGACATCCACCCCGCCGGCGCTCAATCGCTCCTGAACAGTATCAAGGGCGGTGTCGCCCCGGCGCGAATTGGGATTGACCAGCATCAGGGCGCGCCGGCGGGAGGGAGGTGGTGCGTCTGTCATGATGATCCGGTCTCGAGTGCAAGCCACCGGAATGGCGGAGCACTAAGGCGGTCTCAAGACAACGCTGCATCATGATCAAGTCAAGGGGTCGGCTGAGCCTTGCGATAGACTTCGATGTTGCGGGTCTGCCACTGGGCGTAGGCGAGCCCGAGGGTGAACACGCCAAAGAATGCAACGATGGCGATCAGGACAAGGTGCAGATTTTCAGCCATTTGGGCCTCCGGTTTGTTGCCCGATGGATGCCATGCCGCCGGCAGACCCGCCCTTGATCTGGGTCAAGCATTTTTGCAATTGCCACGGGGTGGCGCATGGCGGGCCGCGGGACTAGGCTCCCGGCACCGATTCAGGACCAAGAGATAGTGCCGCCATGACCATTGATCCCATCAAGCTCGACAAGCTCGCCCAGGTTGCCATCAAGGTGGGCCTGCAACTGGCCGAGGGCCAGGACCTGGTGATGACTGCGCCGATGACGGCCGCGCCGCTGGTTCGCCGCATCACCGAGCATGCCTACAAGGCCGGCGCAGGGCTGGTGACCACCATTTACTCAGACGAGGAAGCGACGCTGGCGCGCTACAAGCATGCCAATGACAAGAGCTTCGACAAAGCTGCCGGCTGGCTCTACTCAGGGATGGCAGAAGCCTTCAAGGGCAATGCGGCGCGCCTGGCCATCGCCGGGGACAATCCGATGATGCTGGCTGGACAGGACCCGGACAAGGTCAGCCGCGCCAATCGCGCCAATTCGGCAGCCTACAAGCCGGCGCTGCAGTTGATCACCGGCTTTGACATCAACTGGAACATCGTCTCCTACCCCAGCGCCGCCTGGGCAAAGCTGGTCTTCCCCAATGACAGCGAAGAGGTCGCGGTCGGCAAGCTGGCCGATGCCATCTTCAAGGCCAGCCGCGTGGATGTGGATGATCCCATCGCCGCCTGGGCCGAGCACAATGCCAATCTCAAGGCGCGCTGGAGCTGGCTGAATGGCAAGGCCTTTTCGGCGCTCAAATATACCGGCCCCGGCACCGACCTGACGGTGGGCCTTGCCGATGGCCACCGTTGGAAGGGCGGCGCGTCGGAAGCCAAGAACGGCATCACCTGCAATCCCAACATCCCCACCGAAGAAGTGTTCACCACGCCGCACCGCCTGCGCGTGGAGGGGCATGTGGCGGCCACCAAGCCGCTCAGCCACAATGGCACGCTGATCGAAGAGATGCAGGCACGCTTCGAAGGCGGTCGCCTGGTCGAGCTCAAGGCATCCAAGGGCCAGGATATCTTCAACAAGGTGCTCGACACCGACGAGGGCGGCCGGCACCTGGGCGAAGTGGCGCTGGTGCCGCATTCCTCGCCGATCTCGGCCTCGGGCATCCTGTTCTTCAACACGCTCTATGACGAGAATGCCTCCTGCCACATCGCGCAGGGCCAGTGCTATTCGGACTGCTTCGTGGGCGGCAAGGATCTCACCCAGGCCCAGATCAATGCCCAGGGCGGCAACAGCTCGAACATCCATATCGACTGGATGATCGGCAGCGACAAGATCGACATCGACGGTGTGCATGCCGATGGCAGCGTCGAGCCGGTGATGCGCAAGGGCGAATGGGCGTTCTAGGCTGGTCTAGCGACAGCGACCCGGGATGCTCTGTGCGTCCCGGGTCAACCAACGCACAAGACGTCAGGCGGTCCAGCCGCCATCAATGATGTGGATCTGCCCGGTGGTGTAGGTCGCGCCGGCCAGATAGACGGCCAGGTCGGCCACTTCCTCGGGCTGGGCGATGCGGCCGATTGGCTGGCGCGCGATAAAGGCCGCACGCGCTGCCTCGAAATCGCCTGTGGCATGCCAACGCTCGTGCAGCGAGGGACTGTCGACCGTACCGGGACAGATGGCATTCACCCGAATGCCCTGGGCGGTGTAGTCCGCCGCGATGGATTTGGTCAGGCCAATCACAGCGGCTTTGGAGATGGTGTAGGCGGCTCGATTGGGCACGCCTTTGACCGAGCTGGCGACCGTGGCCATGTTGATGATCGCGCCATCCTTGCGGGCCAGCATCTGCGGCAGCACGGCCCGCACGGTGCGGATTTGTGCCTTGATGTTGAGATCAAAGGCGAAATCCATTTCGGCATCCGTCATCTCGAGCACGGTGCCCGAGTGCACCACGCCGGCGCAATTGAACAGCACGTCGATATGGCCGATGTCGGCCACCGCCTCTGTCACCGCCTCTTCGGACAGCACATTGAGCACGCGGGTCGTGACATTGGCGACGCCATTGAGTTCAGCCAGCTTGGCCGCATTCACATCGGTTGCGACGACCCTGGCGCCGGCCCGCGCAAAAGCTTCAACCGATGCCCGGCCGATGCCCTGGGCGGCGGCCGTGATGAGAACGATTTTGCCGGCGAGATCGGCCATGGCTTGATCCTGTACTGTATCCGATAGTGCATGTGCCGGCGCTGAGCGAGCCTGCTTGTCGCAGAGCGTGACCACAATTGCCGAATGCTGGCAAGAACTAACATGTCAGTTGTGGCATGCAAGGGCTGTCGCGTCCTGCAGCCAGTCTGCTAGCCTGCATCGAGACGTCTGAGTGAGGATTGTTCATTGCGCATCGTTGATACCCACCTGCATCTGATCTACCCCGAGCGCTTCACCTATCCCTGGCTCAGCCGGCGCCCGAGCATCAACAAGCCCTGGAGCGTGGAAACCTACTTCGCCGAAGCCAAAGCGCTTGGAGTCGAGGCCGCCTTGCATATGGAAGCCGACGTCGCCGACCAGTTCATGCCGGCGGAAACCGAGTTCGCGCTCAGCCAGCCGGGAATCGTGGGCGCCATCGCCGCGTGCCGCCCGGAAAGCATGAGCTTTGTCGACCACATCGAGCAACTCAGCGAGCACGCCCATGTCAAAGGCGTCCGCCGTATTTTGCACGAGGCGCCAGACGATCTCAGCCAGTCAGACCTGTTCGTGGAGAACCTGCGCCACCTGCCCGACTTTGATCTGAGCTTTGATCTGTGCGTGCGTCATGACCAATTGCCGATCGGCCAGATGCTCGCCGAAAAGGCTCCCGACGTAACCTTCATCCTTGATCACTGCGGCGTGCCCGACGTCACCGGGGAGGGTCTCGACCCATGGCGGGACCATATCCGCTCGATCGCCCGGCTGCCCAATATGATGGCCAAGGTTTCCGGCATTGTCGCCTATTCCGGCGCGGACTGGACTGTCGAGACGATCCGCCCCTATGTCGAACACATCATCGAATGCTTCGGCTGGGACCGTGTGGTCTGGGGTTCGGACTATCCGGTGGTCATGCTCACCGGAACGCTGACGCGGTGGGTCGAGGCGACCAGGCAGATCATCCAGCATGCCAGCGCGGACGAACAGGCCAAGCTGCTGCACCGCAATGCAGAACGCATCTACAAGCTCTAGTGCCAGGCGGCAGGACCAACACTGAACCTGCCATAGTTTGAACGATAATACCGGTTGAACCGGCAGGACCGGCGTGAAAGTGTCCGCGTCAAAACCAAAGAGGAACTCCATGGCTCAGATCAGCCCCGACCGTATCGCGGTATCCACATGGTCGTTGCACCGCCTGCTCGGCGCCACCTATCCGCATGACCTGACGACATCAGAGGTCGGACCCATGCAGGAGACCTATGGCGAAGGTGAGGAGTCCCTGCTCGGCCTGCCGTCGGTGCTGGCCAACCACGGCTACCATCGGCTGGAAATCGTGTCGTTCCACATGCGCAGCCGTGATCCGATCTACCTGGGCGAGCTCCGCGACCAGTTGCGGATCGCCAATGTGCGGCTGCAGACGCTGCTGATCGATGCCGGCGATATCAGCCATCCCGAACATGGCGCCCGTGACCAGGCCTGGATTGCCGGCTGGATCGAAGTCGCCAATGAGTTGGGCGCCGAGAATGCCCGCATCATTGCCGGCAAGCAGAAGCCGACCCGCGATGCGCTGGACCGCTCGGTCAAGGCGCTGACGGCGCTGGCCGACAGCAATGCCGGCTCCAACGTCCGGCTGGTGACGGAGAACTGGTTCGACCTGCTGGCCGAGCCGGCGCATGTTCACTACCTGCTCGACAAGCTGGACGGTCGGGTGGGCCTGCTGGGCGATTTCGGCAATTGGGGCGGGCCGGACAAATACTCCGACCTCAAATCGATCTTTGGTCGTGCCGAGCTGTGCCACGCCAAGGCGACCTTCCTTGACGGTGATCTGGACGAGGCCGATTTCGGTGCCTGCGTCGCACTGGCCGAGGAAGCCGGCTACAAAGGTCCCTACACGCTGATCTTCGACAGCGAAATTCCGGGCGAATGGAATGGTTTAGCAATAGAGCGAGACTTTATTAAGTCATTCGGAATATAGCTGAATCACGACTCGCATATTCAGCCATCAGTTCAATGAGCTATTAAGGCCATTGGCGCACACTACAGGCATGAATAGTGCGTCGCCGAATACTGCCACTGCCAAGCCGGGTCGCCTTGCGCGGCTCGACAACATCCTGGACCGGGTCCTGGATGCGGCGCCTGTTGGCATGGTGGTCTGCGACCTCACCGGGGTTGTGCTTTATTCCAATCCCGCCATCAAGGCGATGCTGGGCCACTCGGCGGCCCTGACCATTGGCGGCAAGCTAACCGATCTGGTGCGCGATGACGCTGAAGGGGAGAACGCTGTCACACTGCATGTGCAGCGGCTCATTCGGGGCGAGGTCGGCAGCTATCGCGGTGAATACCAGGTCCGGCACGCGGATGGGGCGCAGGTCTGGGTCATGCTTGCCATATCCCTGCTGCGGGCAGACTTTGTCGAAGGGACCGAGTGTCTCATTCTGCAGATGACCAGCATCGAGCGGCAGAAGGCGGCTGAAGCCGCGCTTGCCGCGTCGGAGAGCCGCCTCAACTTTGCCCTCGAGAGCGCCCGCCAGGGCGTCTGGGACCACGATATCGTCAACGACACGATGTATTATTCACGCATGTGGCGCGTGATGCGTGGCATTCCTGCGGGCGAGCCGGTGAGCGGCGACCAGGAAGAATGGCTCAGCCGCGTGCATCCCGATGACGTGCCCTATCTGCTCGAGAATGTGCCGCGCCAGGATCGTGGCGATGATAACTTCGATTCCCTGGAATACCGCGAGCGCAAGCGCGACGGCAGCTATGTCTGGATCCTGAGCCGTGGCCGGCCGGTCGAGTGGGACGAGAACGGCAAGCCGACCCGGACGCTGGGAACGGACACGGACATTACCCGGCTCAAGACAGCCGAGATCGAGCTGGCCGCGGAAAAGGAACGCCTGCGCGTTACACTTGAGTCGATCGCCGACGGCATGATCTCGACCGATGCGGAAGGCAAGGTGATCTTGATGAATTCGGCAGCGGAGCTGCTGACGGGGGTCAACAGCGCAGAAGCGCTGGGGCGTCCCGTCCGAGACATCTTCCCGCTGTTCAATGGCGAAACCGGGCAACGGCAGGATTGTGTGGTTGGCAGATGCCTGACGTCGGGCAATGTGACCGTTGTCGATGGTGACATGGTTCTTGTCGGCCCCAACGGAATAGAACGCGACATTCGCTGCACCGCTGCACCCGTCAAGGCACAGAGCGGGCGACTGGACGGCGCAGTGCTGGTGTTCCAGGACGTTACGCAAAGCCGGGCCATGCAGCGCGAGCTGGCGCATTCGGCAGCACACGACGACCTGACCGGCCTGCCCAATCGGGCGGCCTTCGAGCGCGCCCTCAGCGCGGCTATCGGCAGCGCCCGGGGCGGACAGACCACCCATTGCCTGCTCTACATCGACCTAGATCGCTTCAAGCCCGTCAACGACTCCGCAGGCCACGCCGCCGGTGATGCCCTGCTGCGCCAGATTGGCCAGACCATTCGCGGGAGTTGCCGCCGGCATGACCTTGCCGCCCGCATCGGGGGCGACGAGTTTGCCGTCCTGCTGCTCGATTGCCCGCTTGCCAGCGGCAAGGCGCTGGCAGACAAGATCGTGCGCTCCATCGGCGCATTGCTGTTTGACTGGGCTGGCCGAACCTATCGTGTCGGCGCCAGCGTGGGTGTCACCACGATCACCTCAACGCCAGCTTCCACACTGGGCTTCATGGGCGAAGCGGACGCGGCCTGCTATGCCGCCAAGGCCCGGGGCCGCGGCACCGCAGTGGTGTTCCAGACGCTTTAGTCGAGCGGCTCGAGTGCGCCCAGCATGGTTGGGATCAGTTCACTCACGGTGGGATGAATATGAACGGTGTCCCGCATGGTGGTGTAGGGCGTGCCGGCTGCCATCAGCTGCAAGAGGCTGTGCACCACTTCGTCGCCCCCGATGCCCAGTACGGCGGCACCAAGCACGGTCTTGTCCTTTGCGTCGACCAGCACCTTCATCATGCCCTGCGTTTCGCCACGTTCCCTGGCGCGCGCGACATTGCTCATCAGCCGCGTCCCGATGAGGGCCTTGCGACCACTGCGGCGAACCTCATCTTCGGTCATGCCGACGCGGCCAAGAGGCGGGTCGATGAAGAGGCCGTAGACCGGAATGCGGCGGGCCACCGAGCGCGTGCCGCCATCGAGCACATTGTTGGCTACGATCTCGAAGTCATTGTAGGACGTATGGGTGAAAGCGCCGCGGCCATTGACGTCGCCCATGGCCCATATGCCCGGCACATTGGAGCGCAGGTGCTCGTCGGTGACAATATAGCCCCGCGCATCGGTGGCGACGCCGGCCGCGGACAGGTTCAGCGCTTCGGTATTGGGCGTGCGGCCCAGCGCGACCATCAGATGGCTGCCCTCCACCGACGCTCGGCGATCCCCGGTCTTGAACGAGACAAGGACACCGGTGCCGGCCCGCGCCACTGATTCAATGGTGGTGTTGAACAGGAAGGTGACGCCCTCCGCCTCCAGGATCTGGCGGATATGCTGGGAGATGTCGGCGTCCTCGCGCTGTGCGGCGCGCGGGCCGCGTTCAACCACGGTCACCTTGGCGCCGAAACGGGCGTACATGTGCGCAAATTCCAGGCCGATATAGCTCGCACCGGCGATCACCAGATGGCCGGGCAGGCTGTCGAGCCGCAGAATGGAAGTGTTGGTGAGGAACGGCACCTTGTTCAGGCCCGGCCAATCGGGAATGCTGGCGCGACCGCCGGTGTTGATGAAGATTTGCGGCGCCCGGAGCTGTCGACCGTTTACCGCAACCTCGGTGGCCGAGACAAAGCTTGCCTCCCCACGGATAATCTCGAGTGTCTCGTAGCTCGCGAGCCAGTCTGTCAGACTGGACACCGATGCCGAGACAACGGCGTCCATCCGCGCCCGTACAGCGGCCATATCGACGTTGACCGATCCCTTGACCACGACGCCGTAGTCGCCCGCCCGCCGCGCGGCCCAGGCCGCCCGCGCGCTGGCCACCAGGGTCTTGGTCGGGGTGCAGCCATCGTTGACGCACGTGCCGCCCAGATGGCTGCGCTCGATCAGCGCAACACGGCGACCGGCGCCAGCCAGGCGGGCCGCAAGGGATGGACCAGCCTGACCGGCACCAATGACGATGGCATCAAAGGAATCAGGCTGGGCTGGATTGGGCATGGCGGAAGGCTTTCGTCATCGGAAAGCACCGAACCTAGTGCCCCGAGCCGTCCTGCGCCAGCCTGCACTATTGACCGGGAACGCTGGAGGCATGGCGCGGCATGCGGTTCCAGGCATCGAGCGCGGCGATCTTGTAGGCCTCGGCCAGGGTGGGATAGTTGAAGGCATTTTCCACAAAATAGTCCAGCGTACCGCCCAGATTGAGCACCGCCTGACCGATGTGGATCAGCTCTGTGGCGCCCTCGCCCACGATGTGGACGCCCAGCAGCTTGCGGGTCTCGAGCGAGAAGATCATCTTCATCATCCCAGACTGCAGACCCATGATGTGACCGCGCGAGGTCTCGCGGAAACGGGCGACGCCGCTCTCATAGGCAATGCCCTGTTCGCGCACCTGCTGCTCGGTGAGGCCGACGGTGGAGATCTCGGGCACGGCATAGATGCCATAGGGAAAGAAGGCCGGCGCCGGCGGCATGGCCGCGCCACAGGCATGGAGCGCGGCGATACGCCCCTGTTCCATCGAGGTCGAAGCCAGGGACGGAAAGCCAATGACGTCGCCGGCAGCATAGATGTTGCGCGTGGTGGTCTGGAAGGTGATGGGATCAACCTTGAGCCGACCGCGGTCGGCAGGGACGATGCCGCAGTTTTCCAGCCCCAGATCGGCCGTGGCGCCGCTGCGTCCGGCTGCGTAGAGCAGCATGTCGGAGCGGATGCGGCGGCCATCGGCGAGGATGGCCACGGGCCAGCCCTGCTCGTCGAGTTCAACCGTATCGACCTTGGCGCCGAACCGGATTGTCATGCCGCGCTTGCGCAGGTCATGGGTGAATTCCTCGATGATTTCGCGGTCGATGAAATCAAGGATGGTGTCGCGCGGCTCGATGATCGTGACGGGCACATCGAGGGCCGAGAAGATGGTTGCATATTCGATGCCGATGACGCCCGCGCCCACCACAGTCAGGCTGCGCGGCACACGCGGCTCATAAACGAGGCTGTCGCTATCGACCACCGAATGGTCGTTGAAAGGGATATTGGCCGGACGATAGGGCGCCGTGCCCACAGCGATCACGGCATGTTCAAAACCAAAGGTGTGCACATCGCCGGTCGGGTCGGTGACGCTGATGTGGTTGGCGTCGATGAAGCGTGCCTTGCCAGCAAAGGTGCGCACGCCGTTGCGGGCGAACTGGTGTTCGAGCACCTCGATCTCATAGTCGAGGGTCATGCGCAGCCGGGCGCCGAGGTCCTTGCCCTCGATGTCCTTCTTGACGCGATAGGACAGGCCGTAGAACCCGCGTTCCCGCCAGCCGGACAGGTTGAGCACGGTCTCACGCAGCGTCTTGGACGGAATGGTGCCGGTGTGCACGGACACCCCGCCCAGGCGCAGCCGGTTTTCTACCACCAGGACCGACTTGCCCAACTTGGCGGCCTGAATGGCGGCACGACGGCCGGCCGGACCACTGCCGATGACGACGAGATTGTATGTGTTCAACTGCTGCCCCCGATTCGACGCCAGCGACGCCTACCGGCAGACTGTGACACTGCCATTGCGCATCGCGCAATGTTTGGGATGTGAGGGCTGGGTTGCAGCCCTAGTCACCCCGCAACACCTCATCGATCTTGGGCAGGTTGTAGAAGCGACGGATCACGTCCCAGCCCTCTTCGGCCGTCTCGACGATGGTGAAAAGGTCCGGATCGGTGGGGGCTATGGTTCCAGCCTCCGCCAGCGCCTCGAAATTGATCACCTTGCTCCAGAACCCTGCCCCGAACAGCAACAGCGGAATGCGCGCCATGCGACCGGTCTGGATCAGGGTCAGGGTCTCGAAGAACTCGTCCAGCGTGCCGAAGCCGCCGGGGAACACCGCCACAGCCTTGGCCCGCATCAGGAAATGGATCTTGCGCGTAGCGAAATAGTGGAAGTTGAAGCTCAGTTCCGGCGTCACATAGGGATTGGGCGCCTGCTCGTGCGGCAGCACGATATTGAGCCCGATCGAAGGCGCTCCGACATCGGCCGCGCCGCGGTTGCCCGCCTCCATCACGCCGGGCCCACCGCCGGTGACGACCACATAGTCCTTGAAATCGAGCGCCTTGGCGGTCGCTGAGGCGAGCTGGGCGAAATGGCGCGCCTCGTCATAATAGTGCGAAGCCGCCTCAAGATTGGCGCGCTGGATATCGTTGCGCGCTGCCCAGGCGGCCTTGCCGGGCTCGGGAATGCGGGCGCCGCCGAACAAAACCACCGTAGAATTGATGGATCGCTCACGCAGGCGGAACTCCGGCTTGAGGTATTCAAGCTGGAAGCGGATGCCGCGAGTATCTTCGGACGTCAGAAATTCGTCGTCGGCAAAAGCCAGGCGAAAGGCAGCCGATTCGGTCTGGGGAGTCTGTGGCGCGCGCTTGCTGGCGGCGACATCCTCGCCGGAGGTGCGCAAAGGGGTGGGGCGGCGTTTGGCCATTGTTGGGCTCCAGATGAGTCGTCCCCTTCTAGAGCATTGCGGCAAGGCGGGGAAACACGCTGCCGCGATCTGGGTGGCGGCGGGTCTTGCCATCGCGCCAATTAATTCGCATATAGCGCATCGGGAGGTTGGCGCGGACGTGTTCCTCGCCAACCGGGTCAGGTCCGGAAGGAAGCAGCCCCAACGAGACCTTCACGGGTCGTTGCCAGCCTCCTACTGCAGCCTTTGGCCATCACAGGGTTTGCACAGCCCAGGCAGAGGCTTTCCCACCCGATGTGGTAAGAAAGCGAAATGGCTGGCTCCGATTCTGCATCATCGCCCTATCTCGTGCTTGCGCGGAAGTATCGCCCGCGCGACTTCACCACGCTCGTCGGCCAGGACGCCATGGTGCAGACGCTGGGCAATGCCTTTGCGCAGAACCGTATTCACCACGCCTTTATCCTGACCGGCGTGCGCGGCGTGGGCAAGACGACCACCGCCCGCATCCTGGCCCGTGCCTTCAACTATGAAGATGCCAGCGGCCCCCATCCTACGCTCGACCTGAGCGTGGAGGGCGAGCACTGTCGCGCCATCATCGAAGGCCGCCATGTCGACGTGATCGAAATGGACGCGGCCTCCAATACCGGCATTGGCGACATCCGCGAGATCATCGACTCGGTGAAATACGCGCCCTCCTCGGCGCCGTACAAAGTCTATGTCATCGACGAGGTGCACATGCTCTCCACGGCGGCCTTCAACGGGCTGCTCAAGACGCTGGAAGAGCCGCCGCCCTATGTGAAGTTCATCTTTGCCACCACCGAAATCCGCAAGGTACCGGTGACGATCCTGAGCCGCTGCATGCGGTTCGACCTGCGGCGCATCACGCCCGAGATCATGTCGGCCTATCTCGAATCGATCCTCAACCAGGAGGGGATCGGTTTTGAGCCAGAGGCGCTGGCAATGATCGTGCGGGCCGGCGAAGGGTCGGCGCGCGACAATCTGAGCCTGCTCGATCAGGCCATTGCGCATGGCAATGGCACGGTGACAGCCGCGACGGTCAAGGCCATGCTGGGCCTGGGCGACCGGGCCCGCATCATTGATCTGTTCGAAGAGCTGATGGGCGGCCGCATTGGCGACGCCATCAGCACCATGCGCAATCTGTATGATCTGGGCGCCGATCCGCAGACGCTGGTGGCCGACCTGGCCGACTTCACCCATCTGGTGACCCGCATCAAGGTCGTCCCGGCGGCTGCCGACGATGTCTCGCTGACGCCGGACGAGCGCCGCCGCGGTGCCGAACTGGCGGGCAAGCTGCCGATGCGTGCGCTGACGCGCGCCTGGCAGATCCTGTTCAAGGGCCATGAGGAAGTTTCGCGGGCCAACAATGGGCTGCAGGCGGCCGAAATGGCACTGATCCGGCTGGCTTATGCCGCCGATCTGCCAAGCCCGGACGATCTCATCGCCAAGCTGGCCAACCAGCCGGCGCCGGCCCCTGCCATGCCCAGCATGGCCCTGCCGCCGCGTAATGATCGCCCCTCGGGGCCGTCGGGTGGCGGCGCGTCCAGCGCCTCGGCCATGCGCATCGAACAGCCCGAGACGGTCGATGCGGTGGCGGCATCGCCCCAGATGCCGCAGGCAGTCGCCGTGCCCAAGCCGGCTTTGGCGACGGTGACCAGCTACAAGGATCTGATTGCCCTGGCCGGCGCCAAGCGCGACGTGCTGGTCAAGCTCGCGCTCGAAGGCTCGATGCGGCCGATTTCCTTTGAACAGGGCCGTATTGAAGTGGCGCTGATGGATGGCACCGATCCCGGCATCATCGCCACGCTTTCAGCACGGTTGCAGCTGTGGACTGGCGAGCGCTGGCTCGTCATGGTCTCGACCAAGCCGCCGGAAGGGCTGACGCTGCGCCAGGAGACCGAGCAGCGCAAGCAGGCGGCGCACGAAGCCGCCCATGCCGACCCGCTGGTCAAGGCCATTCTTGAGACATTTCCGGGCGCCAAGGTCGTCAATGTGACGGTGCGCGACGAGGCCGCTGCCGTGGTTGACGATCTGCCGCCCCCACCACCCGAAGAGGACGACGAATGAAAGACATCATGGGTATGATGAAGGCCGCCAGCGAAATGAAGGGCAAGATGGAGGCCATGCAGGCCCAGCTTGCCGAGCTGGTTGTGGAAGGCCGGTCCGGCGGCGGCATGGTCACCGTGTCGCTCAGCGGCAAGGGTGAAATGAAGGGCATCAAAATCGATCCGTCCCTGTTCAAGGACGACGATGTCGAAGTGCTCGAAGACCTGATCATTGCCGCGCACAACGACGCCAAGGCCAAGAGCGAGGCCGAGATGCAGAGCAAGATGGCCGAGGTCACGGCAGGCCTTCCCCTGCCGCCCGGCATGAAGTTTCCGTTTTAGGCTGCCGCTCAATTGGCCAATGGTGGACCCGAGATTGAACAGCTGATCCAGCTGATGGCGCGCCTGCCGGGCTTTGGCCCGCGCTCGGCGCGGCGGGCTGTGCTGCAGCTGATCAAGAAGAAGGACCAGCTGATGATCCCGCTGTCGGCGGCGCTGGACCGCGCCGTGGCAGCGGTGTGCACCTGCGAAGTGTGCGGCAATGTCGATACGGTCAGCCCCTGCACCATCTGCGCCGATCCCCGGCGGGCCGAGAGTGGCATGCTGATCGTGGTCGAGGATGTGGCTGACCTGTGGGCCCTGGAACGGGCCGGCGTTGGCGCCGTGCGCTACCACGTGCTGGGCGGCGTGCTGTCCCCGCTAGATGGCGTCGGTCCCGATGACATCAGCATCGATGCCCTGATCCGGCGGGCGCCGGAGTTCCGCGAGATCGTGCTGGCCGTCAACGCCACCGTCGAAGGCCAGACCACGGCGCATTATATCACCGACCGGCTCAGCGGGCAGAACCTGACCATCACCCGGCTGGCGCATGGCGTGCCCATGGGCGGCGAGCTGGATTATCTGGACGAAGGCACGCTCAGCCAGGCGCTCAAGGCCCGCACCAGCCTCTAGGCGAGATCGCCGGGATCATCGGCAACCAGGCGCAGCGTGGGCGCGTCGGCAGGTGAGCCGCCCTCGGAACTCTCCCAGCCGGCCGGGATCGCCCGGCTCGACTTGGCGCCCAGTTCGCGCAGCATTTCCACCTGGCGCACGACATTGCCCTTGCCGCTGACCAACTGGCCACGCGCGTCGTCAAAGCTGCTGCGCGCCTTTTCGAGATGGCCATCGAGCTTGTCCATGCTGCCCAGAAAGCCCACGACCTTGTCGTAGAGCGCGCCGGCGCGGCTGGCGATTTCCTCGGCGTTGCGGTGGCGTTTCTCGATATCCCAGACATTGCGCACCGTGCGCAGCACGGTCATCAGCGTGGTGGGCGTGGTCAGCATGACGCCCTGGCTCATGCCATATTCGACCAGCTTGGCGTCGGCCTGGATAGCGGTGGCTAGGGCGGATTCGATGGGCACGAACATCATCACATAATCGAGGCTGCTGCGCGCATGGCGCTGATAGGTCTTTTCGCCCAGCGTGCGGATATGGCTGCGAATGGAGACGATATGGGCCTGCAAATGCTGGCTTTTTGCCTCGTCCTCGGCATTCACATAGGCCTCGAAAGCGGTCAGCGAGACCTTGGAATCAATTACCAGCCGGTCATTGTTGGGCATCAGCACTTCGACATCGGTGCGGACCCGGCTGCCGTCCTCGGCGGTGTGGCTGGTCTGGGTGACGAACTCCTCGCCTTCGCGCAGGCCCGAGCCTTCGAGGATGGTGGAGAGGATCATTTCGCCCCAGGCGCCCTGGGTTTGCGAATTGCCCTTGAGCGCACGGGTGAGGTTCTGCGCCTCGGTGGTGATCTGCAAATTGCTAGCGCTCAAAGCCCGGATCTGTTCACCCATGGTGGCACGATCCCGTAGCAGTTCGCTCTGAAATGCTACGATCTTGTCATTGAGCGGTTTGAGCAGATTGTCGACCTGCTCGCGGTTCTGCTTGGAGAAGGTTTCGCCATGGCTCTTGAGCACGTCGCCTGCAATGGCCTTGAACTCGTCGGTCATGTGCTGGCGCGCCTCGAGGAAGCGCTGGAGATTTTCGGCAGACTGCTTTTCCTGCTCGGCCATGCGGGCGCGCAGGCCCGAGACTTCGCCCAGAAGATCCGCATTGCGACTGCGTTCGGCGTCGAGCAGGCCCTCGCCGCGCTGGCGCTCCTGCTGGATCTGGCGGACCAGCTCTTCGATGCGGCGGTCGCGTTCGGCGATCTGGGCCTGGAAATTGCTGCGCAGCTGGTCGGAAGCCTGTTGGGCGGCGGCCTCAGCCCGCGCGGCACTGGCGCGCATGGTTGAGATCACGGCAATGCCAAGGCCCAGGGCGAGCAGGAGCCCGGCGGCCAGGGCGGCCGTGGCGGTGGTGATCGGCCAGTCGCCGAGCATGAAGAGCTGAGTGTCCATCCCGACACACTAGCCGATTCGAGGCGTTGCCATAATGTTCCGGGGACATGACAGGGCGCATCGGGCGGTCGAGATGGCCACGACAGTTGACCCGGCGCGCGGAAATACCATATCGAGAGGCAATTCCCCTTTCGCCGGACCAACACACATGGCTATCCGCCCCATTCTTGTCATTCCTGATGCGCGCCTGCGGGCCGTCACCGATCCGATCGATACGGTCGATGACTCCATCAAGGAACTGGCCAAGGACATGCTCGACACCATGTATGACGCGCCCGGCATCGGCCTGGCCGCGCCGCAGATCGGCGTGATGAAGCGCATCGTGGTGATGGATCTGGCCGGCGAGGATGAGACCCCCACGCCGCTGGTGATGATCAACCCCGAGATCACCCATTTCGGCGAGCAGATGCAGGTGACCGAGGAAGGGTGCCTGTCGATCCCCGAGCTCTACTATGAAGTCGAGCGCCCCAATGAGGTGACGGTGACCTATACCGACCTCGAAGGCAAAGAGGTTACGCTGGAAGCCGAGGGCAAGCTGGCCGTCTGCATCCAGCATGAGCTCGATCACCTCGATGGCGTGCTCTATATCGACTATCTCAGCCGCCTCAAGCGCGACCGGGTGATCAAGAAGTTCGAAAAGGCCGCCAAGCGCGCTGCCGGCTAGGCCCGCGCCGCACAAGCGTTGACGACCATTATCACCGGGCTTGTCCCGGTGATCCATTTCTGGCCGGCATCACGCCATGCCTATTCGGAATGACTGAGGGCAAAAGGCCCTGACCGAGGAGCCGCCACTATGCGCATCGTCTTCATGGGAACGCCGGAGTTCTCCGTTCCGACCCTGACCGAGATCGTCTCGTCGGGCCATGAGGTGGTTGCCGTCTATACGCGTGCGCCCAAGCCCGCCGGGCGTGGGCAAGAAGAGCGCAAGTCGCCCGTGCATGTCGCAGCCGAGGGCTTTGGCATTCCCGTGTTCACGCCGCGCTCGCTCAAGGGCGAGGACGAACAGGCAGCCTTTGCCGCACTCGATGCCGATCTGGGCGTGGTGGTGGCCTATGGCCTGCTGCTGCCCAAGCCGGTGCTGGATGCGCCGCGGCTGGGCTGCATCAATTTGCATGGCTCGCTGCTGCCGCGCTGGCGCGGCGCAGCGCCCATCCAGCGCGCCGTGATGGCTGGCGATGCCCAGACGGGCGTACAGGTGATGCAGATGGAAGAAGGTCTCGATACCGGACCGATCGGCCTGGGCGAAGTGATTGCCATCACCCCCGACATGACGGCCGGCGAGCTGCACGACACCATGATGCGGGTGGGCGCGGACCTGATGGGCCGGGCGCTGGCGGCCCTGGAGCGCGGCAGCCTCGATTTCACGCCGCAGGCTGAAGACGGAACGGTCTATGCCAAGAAGATCGAGAAGGCCGAGAGCCGGATCGACTGGTCGCTGCCGGCCGAGACGGTGCACAACCATATCCGCGGCCTCTCCCCCTTCCCCGGCGCCTGGTTCGAAATCGAGCTGGGCGGCAAGCCGGTGCGGGTCAAGGCCCTTCGCTCGACGCTCGCCAGCGGCAGCGGCGCGCCCGGTACGCTGGGCAAGGATCTGACCATTGCCTGCGGCAGCGGCGCCGTGCGCCTGACGCAGGTGCAGCGCGAGGGCAAAGGCGCCATGGATGCGGCGACGTTCCTGCGCGGCGCCGGCACGTTGCCTGCCAGCGTTAGGTGATGGCGAAAGCCTTGCGAAGGATTGCCACCAGCTCAATGGCTCCTTCTCGGTCCAGCTGGATAGTTTGCGAGAGCTTGCCTGGCATCTCCCTGTCGGGACTGCCGTAGGTGTTAATTTGCACGAACCCCCTGCCATCTCGTTCAAAGACGGCGTACTTCGCTTCTACCTCTCCTTGAAGCTGGTATCTTTCGGCATCGAGCCTCTCGAATTTACGCAACAAGACCAAAGGGACCTCCTATTTCTACTTTCCGTTATAAGCTCACCATCGAATATGACGGAACCCCGTTTTCCGGCTGGCAGCGCCAGGCCGATCGGCCCAGCGTGCAGCAGGCGCTGGAAGAAGCCATCGGCCGCATGTCAGGCGAGACTGTCACCATCCAGGCGGCGGGGCGCACGGACGCGGGTGTGCATGCCCTGGGCCAGGTGGTGCATGTCGACCTCAGCAAGGATTGGGACCCGTTCCGTATCCGCGAGGCGCTGAACTACCACCTGCGGCCCGATCCGGTCGCAGTGCTGCAGGTGGAGGCGGTGGACGAGCGCTTTGAAGCGCGGTTCTCGGCCACCGCCCGTCACTACGAATATCGCATCCTCAATCGTCGGGCGCCGGCGGTGATGGAGCGCCAGCAGGTGTGGCATGTGCCCATGCCGCTGGATGCCGATGCCATGGACCACGCGGCCGGGATGATCCTGGGCAAGCATGATTTCACCACCTTCCGTTCTGCGGAATGCCAGGCCAATTCACCGGTGCGGACGCTCGATGTCTTCGGCGTCCGGCGGGAACTGGACCATATCGTGGTGACGGCCAGCGCCCGCAGCTTCCTGCATCACCAGGTGCGCTCGATGGTTGGCTCGCTCAAGCTCGTCGGGGAAGGCAAATGGTCGCCTGACGATTTCCGTGCCGCGCTCGATGCGCGGCAGCGCAGCCGTTGCGGCGCCATGGCGCCACCCGACGGGCTCTATCTGACGCGCGTGGACTACTGAGGCATGGGCGGAACGCCCACAAAGAGCGACACGATCACCAGGGCCAGGAACACGCCGACAGCCTGGGACAGGAAGAGGATGCCGATCTGCATCGGCTTCAGCGTCACCACGAAACGCCCCACATTGATGAAGCTGGCGATGGCAAGGATCACCACCAGGATCAGCACGAGGCTGCCCAGTGGGCCCAGAATGGCCGAGATCAGCATCAGGACCGCGGTCGCCAGGGTCACCCAGTTGGACGCCACCAGATAGGGCACGAAGCCGTCTGTGCGCCCCATCTGGCGCAGCGCCAGAAAAGCGGTGCCGCCTTGGGCAACATAGAGCAGCAGGTTGACCAGGATGGCCTGTGTCGAGGCGCCCGGCGGGGATTGAATGCCGCTCAGCATCGGGCCAAAGCCGGCGAGGGCCACGGCCAGCAACACCGCGATCAGGCTCCCGACAAGGCCGCGCTGGCTGAAGTCGAAGTAATCGGGGGCGTTGCGCTTGCCGGTCAACAGGGCCACGCAGCCACGCGCTGCGGCCGTCAATTCATCGAGGAAGGTCGGGGTCGGCTGGGCCAAGGCGCATCTCGATCAATCAGACAAGGGAAGCAGCGAAGTTGGAGACCATGTAGAGCGCCATGCGCAGGGCGACAAGCAGCACGAAGGTCAAAACTGCAGAACCGGCCGAAATAGCCGCATGCCAGCCCATTGCAACACGCATCAGGCAATAGAGCAGATAGGCAACGCCCACCCAGGCCAGCATGACGAGCGGCCCGGCAAACAGCGCCAGCAAGCCTTCGGCGAGCAGCAAGGCCGTGAGCGCATAGACACCGGGCACCAGGGCCGGCAGCAACGGCTGGGTGTCGTTGAGCATCTTGCGCGTGCCCAGTAGCACCAGCACGAAGGCCAGGATGGGCAGGGCCAGCACGGCCATGGCCGCGATGACGCCGCCAATGCCGGGCATGCCGATGCTCATCGAGGTGAGCGCAACCGCCAGGAAGGCAACAAAGGCATAGAGCAGCAGCGCCGTGACCAGGCCCGGGGTCGTGAGCGCAAACTGGCTACGCCAGCCCGGATGACCCTGCACGATCAGCCGCCAGCCGGTTGCAGCGCGCGAAAGAATGCTCAGGCTTTTCATGGCTGCACCGCGAAAAAGCCCTGCATGAAACGCCGATAGATCTCGGCGAGACCTTCGAGGTCACTGAGGGCAATATGCTCATCGGCCTTGTGCATGGAGGGGCCGACAAGGCCGCATTCCACCACCGGGCCATATTGGGCGATGAAGCGGGCATCCGACGTGCCGCCGCCTGTCGAATACTCAGGGCGCTTGCCGGTGACATCAGCGATGGTACTGGCGAGCACGTCGACATCGGCGCTCAGGGGTGAGAGGAACGAGCGGGACGGCACGCCGGCCACGGCAAACTCGACGCGTGTTCCGCGGGGATCGACCGTGGCAATGCGCTGCCGCACCCAGTCGGCCAAAGTCTGGGGCGTCCACAGATCATTGTAGCGGATGTTGAAGCGGATGGTACCGGCGGCCGGGATGACGTTGGAGATGTCGTTGCCGACATCGATGGAGTTAACTTCGAGATTGGTGGCCGGGAAGTGCGCCGTGCCGGTATCAATGGTGGTGTCGAGCGCGGTCACCAGCTGCGCCAGCACCGGCAGGGGATTGTTGGCCTTGTCGGGATAGGCGACATGGCCCTGGGTGCCTGAGACCGTGATGCGGCCCGACAGCGAACCGCGCCGGCCGATCTTGATGCTGTCGCCCAGCGTGCTGGCCGAACTGGGTTCGCCGACGATGGCGAAATCGAAATGGTGCTGCTGCGCGCTCGCCCAGGCCATCAGCTTTTCGGTGCCATTGATGGCGTCGGCTTCCTCGTCATTGGTGATGGCGAGCTGGATGGTTCCCGCCTCGGGCGGAATGGCGGCGCAAGCGGCGACGAAAGCGGCGATGCCCGACTTCATGTCGGCGGCGCCGCGGCCAAACAGCTTGCCGTCGGCCTCGCGCGGGACAAAGGGATCGCTGGTCCAGGTCGCCAGATCGCCGGGCGGCACAACGTCGGTATGGCCGGCGAACAGCAGGCGACGCCCAGCATTGCCGCGGGTGGCAAAGAGGTTGTCGACCGGATAGGAGCCGTCACCGTCGAAGCGCAGGCGGGTCACAGCAAAGCCCAGGCCTGTCAGTTCGGTTTCCAACACATCGAGCGCACCGGCCTCATGCGGGGTGACCGACGGGCAGGCGATCAATTGCTTGAGCAGCGCAATGGCCCGACCTGAAACATCTGTCATCGGCAATTGCTCCCCTGTTTGGGTGGTTCAGGCGTCACCATAGCCCAGTGGATCGGGGCCATAGCTGTTGGGGCCACGCGTGCCGCTAAGAAAGCCCAGCTGCACCAGCAGCACCAGGCTCCAGATGCCCTGGACGGTGCCCAGGATGCCTGTGAGCAGCGTGCCGCCCTGCCCGGCCAGCACCAGCAGCTGCGTAACAATGGCCAGCGCCGTGAACACCACGACGTCGATGCCGGAGACATTGCGATCGCGCCGGCGCTTGATGGCCAGAATGGTCATGGGCACGGCCGAGAGCAGGCTGAGCAGCAGCGAGGGCAGCGGCGCCAGCACGAAGACGGTGCGCATGAACTGCTGCTGGAGCTGGCCGTCGACCTCGACAGACCCCGACTGCGTCTGGCTGTTGCCGAACCCCAGGTTCATCAGCAACACGGACAGCACGATGTTAAGAACGGCGACGAGCAGGAGCCCCAGCCAGAACCGCTGCCGGTTGATGCGACCATCGAGTGAAAACAGCAGCTTGAGCATGGGCCTGATCCCGATCAGTCGCGCAGGAGATCGTTGATGCCCGTCTTGGAGCGGGTCTGGGCGTCTACCGTCTTGACGATGACAGCGCAGTAAAGGTTCGGGCCGGGCTGGCCATTGGGCAGCGGCTTGCCGGGGAGCGAACCGGAGACCACCACGGAATAGGGCGGCACCTTGCCGATGTGGATCTCGCCGGTGGCACGGTCGACAATCTTGGTGGAGGCGCCGATGAAGACGCCCATCGAGATCACCGAGCCCTCACCCACCACGACGCCTTCGACCACTTCGGAGCGGGCGCCAATGAAGCAATTGTCCTCGATGATGACCGGACCGGCCTGCAGCGGCTCGAGCACGCCGCCGATGCCGACGCCGCCCGAAATATGCACATTCTTGCCGATCTGGGCGCAGGAGCCGACGGTGACCCAGGTGTCCACCATAGTGCCCTCGCCCACATAGGCGCCCAGGTTCACAAAGCTGGGCATGAGCACGACATTGCGGGCGATATGGGCGGAGTGGCGGACAATGGCGCCGGGGACAGCACGGAAGCCGGCCCCGCGGAACGTGTTCTCGCTCCAGCCCTCGAACTTGGTGGGCACCTTGTCCCAATAGGACGAGCCGCCCGGCGCGCCTTCGATCAGCTTGTTGTCGTTGAGGCGGAATGACAGCAGCACGGCCTTCTTGAGCCACTGGTTGACCTGCCAGGCGCCATCGACCTTTTCGGCGACACGGGCCTTGCCGGAATCGAGCAGGCTCAGCGCCTCTTCCACGGCCTCGCGCACGGCACCGGTGGTGCCGAAGTTGATCTCGGCGCGGGCCTCGAAGGCGTCATCAATGATCTTGGCAAGATCGGCGTGCGACATGACAGTTTCCTTAGTGCGTTGCGGGCGGACCATAGCGGTGGCCCATCCGGTGTCAATTGGGCGGCGGGTTTGGGGCAGGCCTAGCGATTGTCCGCGGCGGGGTAGACACCCAGCACCCGCATGGAATCGGTGAAGAAATCGAGTTCCTCAAAGGCGTGGATGACGCCGGCATCGCTGGGATGGCCCTCGATGTCGGCATAGAACTGGGTCGCGGTGAAATTGCCGTCGACCATATAGCTCTCCAGCTTGGTCATGTTGATGCCATTGGTGGCAAATCCGCCCATGGCCTTGTAGAGCGCGGCAGGGACGTTGCGGACGCGGAAGACGAAGGTGGTCTTGACCTTGCTGCCTTGCGGCGCGCGCTTCTCGTGGGGCGACAGCACCAAAAAGCGCGTGGTGTTGTGGGCGGCATCCTCGATATTGGTCGCCAGCACGTTCAGCCCGTAGATCTCGCCAGCCAGGCGCGAGGCGATGGCGGCAACCGACTTGTCACCCTTTTCGGCGACTTCGCGCGCGGAGCCCGCGGTGTCGACGGCATTGATGGTGCGGAAGCCGTTTTCGCTGATGAAGCGGCGGCACTGGCCCAGGGCCACAGAGAGCGACTGCACGGATTTGATGTCGTCCAGCGTCGCGCCCGGCACACCCAGAAGGGTCATCTCCACGCGCAGAAAGGTTTCGCCGATGATGAAGAGCCCGCTTTCGGGCAGCAGGTGGTGGATATCGGTGATGCGGCCATATAGCGAGTTCTCGACCGGCACCACGGCATAGTCGGCGCGGCCGGACTGCACAGCGGCGATGGTCTCCTCGAACGTGACGCAGCCCAGCATCTCCTGTCCGGGGAAGACATTGTTGGCGGCGGCATTGCTGAAAGCGCCGGGCTCGCCCTGGAAGGCAATCTTGTGGGTCATCTGCAGGTCCGTTCGTAAATGGCCGTTGGCTTTTGAACCCGGCACCTGATGGAGTCAATTCGCAGCTGAAACCCATGGCATGCAGGTGCCTGTGGGGGAATTGTCGCACTACGGCTTTGCACGGTTGCGCCACAACGACCTTGCGACTATCTTCCGCGCGCGTCGTGCACCGCTGTTGAGGCGATTTTCCGTTTGGACAATCGAAAGTTGGGCGGTGTTCGGCTATCGTCCTGGCGGGATGGACTGGCAGAGAGACCAAATGGATTCGTTCGAACTAAACAAGATCATGGGCGCCGTTCTGGGCACTCTACTGTTTGTCATGGGTGTCGGCTTCGTTGCCGAGGCCGTGTATCACCCCATTGAAGGCCGCGGCCCGGGCTATGCCCTGCCCGAGCCCGAAGTCGCCGATGCCGGTGCCGCCACGGAAGCGCCTGCCGAAGTGCCGCTGGCCGTGCTGCTGGCCAGCGCCGACCCGGCCAAGGGCGCCAATGACGTCAAGAAGTGCCAGTCCTGCCATAACTTTGGCGAGGGCGAGCCGAACAAGCAGGGCCCGCATCTGTATGATGTGGTTGGCCGCGCCGAAGGCAGCGTTCCCGATTTCGCCTATTCCGATGGCATGAAAGAGCACAATGCCAATGGCGATGTGTGGACCTATGAGAACCTCAACGCCTTCCTGACCAAGCCCAGCGCCTATGTGAAGGGCACCAAGATGAACTTTGCCGGTATCCGCACTGCCGAAGAGCGCGCCGATATCCTGGCCTATCTGCAGACCCTGTCGGCCAATCCGGTGCCGTTCCCTGCGCCGGAAGCCGCACCGGCCGCCGAAGCTGCGCCGGCCGCTGACGCCGCTGCCCCTGCTGCAACGACGGAGGCCGCACCGGCTGCCGCAACGGAAGCCGCCCCCGCTGCCAGCACGGAAGCTGCACCTGCAGCCACCACCGAGGCTGAGCCTGCGGCCGCGACCGAAGCTGCGCCGGCCGCGACCACCGAAGCCGCACCCGCTGCTGCGGCGCCGGCAACCACGGCCCAATAAGACAGTTCGTCGTCTGAGCTTAATTCAGAGCCGCGCCCGAATACGGCGCGGCTCTTTGTTGTTTGAGGAGACCAATCATGCTGCTGCTGCACCTGTCCGATGTCGATGAAAACAGCTGGGCGACAAAGCTGCGCGACGCGCTGGGCGGCTACCGTGTGGTGCAACGCGGCGATGATTTCGACCCCAGGGAAGTGCGCTACATCTTTGTATGGAAGCCCAAGGCGGATGCCTTTGACGGGCTCACCGGGCTCAGGGCCATCCTGTCGCTGGGGGCCGGCGTAGATGCCCTGCTCAAGCACAAGGCCCTGCCCGACGCACCCATCGTGCGTTTTGTCGATGCCGACCTCAGCCAGCGCATGAGCGACTATGTGGTGGCCCATGTGACCATGCATCACCGGCTCTATACCCGGTTCCGGGCGGACCAGACGGCGCGGCGCTGGACGCAGCTCTATCCGCCGGCAGCCAGCGAAACCACGGTGGGCATCATGGGCATGGGCGTATTGGGTCAGGACGCCGCCAAGCGCCTGCTGCCGCTCGGCTTCACCCTGCGCAGCTGGAGCCGCACGCCCAAGACCATCGACGGCGTGACCGGCTTCGCCGGGCAGGAGAATTTTGACGACTTCCTCGCGGGTACCGATATCCTGGTCAATCTGCTGCCGCTGACGCCGGAGACGACGGGCATTCTCAACCTGGAAACATTCCGCAAGCTAAGGCGCAAGCTCGATGGGGGCCCGGCCATCGTCAATGCCGCGCGGGGCGGACACCAGAAAGAGGCCGACATCGTCGCTGCCCTCACAGACGGCACGCTGGGCGCTGCGAGCCTTGATGTGTTCGAGACCGAACCACTGCCGCAGGACAGCCCGCTGTGGGCCATCGAGAACTGCTACATCACGCCCCATATTGCCGCGATCAGCAGCGAGACGACCGGCGTCCGCTATTTCAGCCAGATGATCCGCGACCATGAGGCCGGCAAGCCGCTGATCAATGTCGTGGATCGCCAGCGCGGCTATTAGGTCGTTTCGAGGTCAGACTGATCGGGTTGCATCGTCGCCCTTCCCTTGAGGAAAAGGCAGGCTGGGAGGCCTGTACGCCGCCGATGGACCCCCTCCCTCGGTCCCTCCCCTCAAGGGGGAGGGATGCAAAGGAGGCGCAAATCCACTGCGGAGCGGACTGGCCTGGTGCTCAGAGGGTCAGCTCCCAGATCTCGCCCTCAAGGTCCTTGCCGAAATTGGTCTCGGGCATGGTCTCGACGATACGGAAGCCAGCGCCGGCATAGAGCTTGCGGGCCGATGCCTGGTTGGCATGCGTCCACAGCCGCATGCGCTGGTAGCCATTCTGGCGGGCAAAGCCGACGGCCTGGGCGACCAGCGCTGCGCCGACGCCCTGGCCGCGGGCGACCGGCTCGACATAGAGCATGCGCAGTTGGGCAGACCCGGCCAGACCTTCAGAGGGCATGACAAAGATCGAGCCGATGATGGCGTCATCTTGCTCGGCAATCCACAGCCGCTTGGCCGGCGCATCCGGCGCGCGCTCAAATTCACTGTAGATGCCGGCGATCAGGGCCTCGAACGCGATATTCCAGCCGAACTGCTCGTTGTAGATGATGCCCTGGCGATGGATGAGCCAGCCCAGGTCGCCAATGCGGTGGTCGCGGATCACCACCGGCCCGCGCGTGAGCGCGCTATCGCGCAGGAGACGACGGACGGTGCGCATGGCATCGACCAGTTCGCGCTTCTGGCTGTCGGCAAGGCCGTGAATCTGACTGGCAACCGCATCGTGGGAGCGCGTATTGAGGCGCCGCGCGATGAGATCGCCATCAGGGGTGAGGGCAATGGTGTTGCTGCGCCTGTCGCCGGGCGTGGGTGATACGGCGGTCAGGCCCGCTTCAACGAATTTGGTCAGCATGCGGCTCAAATAGCCGCCATCCATGCGCAGTTCCTGCACCAGATCCCGGGCTGTCACATACCCCTTGGCATTGATCTCGTAGATCACCCGCGCCTCTGGCAGGCTGAGCGGCCCGTCGGCAAAATGCTCCTCCAGCAGGCCAATCTGGCGTGTGTAGAAGCGGTTGAACGCACGGATTTCGTCGATCTGCCCGGTCGTGTCGCTCATGATGTTGCCCCATGCCATTTGCTGACATGGTCAACATTATAGTTGCCAAAGTCAACTATCTTCCATAGCGGTCCGACAACAAGCCAAAGACGGCGCGGATGCCCTGGTCGGTGCCGCCATGGCTGCGCCCGGCGCGAGCCTCGGGCGCCCAGCCATAAATGTCGAGATGGACCCAGGCTGCGGCGTTGGCAACAAAGCGGCGCAGGAACAGGGCGGCTGTCACAGAGCCAGCAAAGCCGCCGGCGCCCGCGTTGTTCACGTCGGCAACCTTCGAATTCATCATGGCGTCATAGGGCGACCACAGGGGCATGTGCCAGAGCGGATCATCGCTACGCAGGCCGGAGGCCATCAGCGCGGCGGCGAGGCTGTCGTCGGTGCTGTAGAGGGGGGGCAGCTCGGGCCCGAGCGCGACGCGGGCGGCGCCGGTCAGCGTTGCCATGTCGAGCAGCAGTTCGGGCGCTTCCTCGTCGGCCAGAGCCAAGGCATCAGCCAGGATCAGGCGGCCCTCGGCATCAGTGTTGCCGATCTCGACCGTGAGGCCCTTGCGCGAGCGCAGGACGTCGCCCGGACGGAAGGCCGAGGCGGAGATGGCGTTCTCGACAATGGGGATGAGCACGCGCAGGCGCAGCTTGAGACCGGCCGAGACGATGGCGTGGGCCAGACCCAGCACATTGGCGGCGCCGCCCATGTCCTTTTTCATCAGCAGCATGCCCGAGGACGGCTTGATGTCGAGCCCACCGGTGTCGAAGGTGACGCCCTTGCCCACCAGGGTGACCTTGGGGTGAGCGGGATCGCCCCATGTCAGGTCGACCAGCCGGGGGGCTTCGGCAGCGGCGCGGCCAACAGCGTGAATCATGGGAAATCCGGCCGCCAGCAGGTCGTCGCCGCGCGTCACGGCGCAATCCATGCCGCGGGCGGCGGCGAATTCGGCAATGAAGGCTTCGAGGGCATCGGGGCCCAGATCATTGGCCGGGGTGTTGATGAGGTCCCGGGCGATGCCAGCCGCCTCGACGAGGCGATCGACCTCATCGGCATCGGCACCCTGTGGCAGCACCAGTGTCGGGCCGGGTTTGGCCGCGCGGTAGCGATCGAAGCGATAGGCGCCCAGGCGAAAGGCCAGAGCGGCAAAGCCGGGATCGCCAAAAGCACCTTCGAGCGCATAGTCGCCCGCCGGCAGCGCAGCGGCCGCCAGGCCGAGGACCATGGTCGGGCGCCCTTCCGCCGGGCCCATGCCGAAGAGATAGCCGCCCAGACCCGCCTGCCCGTCCGGCAGCGGCAACAATCGGCCGCGTTGGCCGGAGAAGCCATTGGCCTCCGCCCAGCCGACCTGGTCCGGCGTCAAGCCGGCTGCCGCCAGACCGTTTTCAGACACGCAGATGACGGGCAATGCGGCGGGCATGGACGACTCCGATTGGGCTGGTTTGTCCCTCGCTTGTATCGGTGGGTCGGGAGCGCCGCAACAGCGCCAGCGCGGGCTTTAACGCGGTGTTAGGGTTAATGATTTATTCCAATGGCATGGGGCCGTGCCCCAAAAAGTCTGTCGCGTGACCGCTGGAGCAATTTGCTGTCCACACCGGCCCCGCACTGGGAGTTGACCGTGAGTTTGCCCAAACCCCGACATGCCTGGATGCGCAGCCTGCTGCTGGCGGGTGTCGCGGCGATGGCCCTGAGCGCCTGTGCCTCCAATCGCGGCAGCATGCCGTCGCCGGACTATACGGGCGTGTCGGCCAGCCAGGGCAAGCAGACGATTGCCCAGCTTGCGGCCCGCTACAAGGCCAACCCCAAGGACAAGCTCAATCTGATCCATTTTGCCGCCGCGCTGCGCGCCGCCGGCCAGAGCGGCCAGGCCGTCGCGGTGCTCGAAGCGGGCATCGGCTATTTTCCCAAGGACGTCGACATCACGGTGGCCTATGCCAAGGCGTTGACCGCCGACGGGCGCTTCGAGCAGTCGCTGACGGTGCTCGACAATGTGATCCGTCCGGACGTGCCGGACTGGAACGCCCTTTTGGTCAAGGGCGCCACGCTCGACCAGATGGGTCGCAGCGGCGAGGCGCGCCAGATCTATGCGCAAGCGCTGGTGATTGCACCCGGCGAGGCGTCGGTCGAAGCCAATCTCGGCCTGAGCTATGCCATGACCAATGAATTGCCTGCCGCCGAGCAGCATCTGCGCCGCGCCGTGCAGATGCGCGGCGCAACCAGCCAGATCCGGCAGAACCTGGCCCTGATCGTGGGGCTGCAGGGACGCTTCGAGGAATGTCGCGCCATCTATGCGGCCGAACTGCCGCCCGAGCAGGTCGAGAACAACATGGCCTATGTGCGCGCCTTGCTGACCCAGCAGAACCGCTGGGACATGATCGCCAAGGGTTAGGCCCGAACCCCAATCGAAATGAACAAAGGCGCTGCCGGTGGGCAGCGCCTTTTGTCGTTGTCGCCCCGCAGCCGGCTAGCGGTTCATGACGCCGCCGGGGCCAAAGACCTCGATCATGGCCGGGGAAATGATGACGATGAACAGCACCGGCAGGAAGAACACGATCAGCGGTACCGTCAGCTTGGGGGGCAGCGCAGCGGCCTTCTTTTCGGCATCCATCATGCGCGTTTCGCGGCCTTCTTCGGCCATCACGCGCAGCGCCTGGCCCACGGAGGTGCCGTAGCGGTCTGCCTGGATGAGGGCCGTCATCACCGACTTGACGCCATCAAGGCCGCTGCGGCGCGAGAAGTTGTCGTAGGCGCGCGTGCGATCCTCCAGGAAGGCCAGTTCTGCCGTGGTCAGGGTCAGCTCCTCGGCCAGTTCGGGGCTTTGCGCGCCGATTTCCTTGGAGACGCGCTTGAAGGCGTGTTCCACCGACATGCCCGACTCGACGCAGAGCAGCAGCAGATCCAGACAGTCCGGCCAGGCGCGGCGGATCGAGGCCTGGCGCTTGTCGATATTGTTCTTGAGGATCAGGTTGGGCAGGAACGAACCGACAAGGCCCAGGCCCACGGCATAGGTCAGATTGAGATAGAGCGGGCGGTCGGCGGGCGCTAGAAGCAGCAGATAGAACGCAGCCAGCAGAAACAGGCCGATCGGGGTCGCCAGGCGCATGAAGAGGAAGGTCGTCAGGTGCCCCTGCCCGCGGAAGCCGGCCATGGCCAGCTTGTCCACTGTCGCATCGTCCTGAAAGGCCTTGCGCAGGTCAAAGCGCTCCACGACGTTGCGCATATAGGTCTTGGTCTCGGCCGCACGCCGGATGCCGCGTCCGGGGGCCACAGTGGTGCCGCCACCGCGCAGGCGCGCCATTTCCTCGGCGCGCAGCTTTTCGCGCTCCAGGGCGACGCGCTTGATGCGATCCTGCATCTGCGACTTGACGATGAAGCTGGAGCCGAAGGTGAAAACCACGGCGGCGGCCGACACCGCAGCCAGCACGGCGATCAGGAATTCCCGCTGCGTCAGCAGTTCGATGAGATTCATGGCCAGCTCTCCTTTCGGACTAGAAGTCGAATTTGACCATCTTGCTCATGATGAACACGCCGGTTGCCAGCATCAGGAAAGCGATGCCCAGGAAGATGTTGCCGAGCGGCGTGAAGAACAGGGGCGCCAGATAGCTGGGCGAGAACACGCTGACCATGATGGCGACGATAAAGGGCAGCGAACCAATGATGCCGGCCGAAGCCTTGGCCTCGGACGACATGGCCTTGATCTTCTGCTTCATCTTCTTGCGGTTGCGCAGCACCTTGGCCAGGTTGGTCAGCGCCTCGCTGAGGTTGCCGCCAGCCTGTTGCTGGACCGTGATCACGACGACGAAGAAATTGACCTCGGGCAGCGGCACCCGCTCGAGCAGCACCGTCACCGCCTCGGTCATGCTCATGCCGACCGCCTGCTGATCGAGCACACGGGCGAACTCGGACTTGACCGGTTCTTTGGCATCCTTGGCCACCACGCGCATGGAATCGTTGAGCGGCAGACCCGTCTTGACGCCGCGCACAATGGCCTCGACGGCGTTGGGCAACTCGTCCAGGAACCGGGACTGGTATTTCTTGCGCTTGCGGCCGACATACATGCGCGGCAGCAGGTAGGCGCCGGCGAGCGCAAATATGGGAGCGAAGTAAAGCGGCACCTGGATCAGGACCAGGACGAGGAACAGCACGATGCCGAAAATCACGCTGTTGCGGATGAATGCGGCCGGCTTGATGGACATGCCGGCCTGAAACAGCAGCTGGGACAGGGTCACGCGCCGCTTGGTATTGAGGGCATTGGTCTGCGCCTTGAGGGCCCGCTGGACTTCCTTGCGACGCTGCTCGCGAACACGGGAATTGTCGGTCTCAAGGCGATTGACACGAATGTCGCCCTGGAAGGCCTTGCGCCGCTTCACCGCCCGGCCATCGCTCAGCGTCGACGGCACCAGGGCAAAGCCCAGGGCACCGACGAAGAGCATGGCCAGAAGTGCGATGAGGATCGGACCGAGCATTTAGGAATCCAGTAGTTCGCGCTGTTCGACGTTGGACTTCTCGAGCGCCTCGACGAGATTGCTCTCCTCGTTGAAGTAGCGGGCGCGCTCGGCGAACTTGGGCTTGGTGATGCCCGTGGAGCGGTGGCGGCCGATCAGCATGCCATTGGCGTCCTCGCCCAGGATGTCGTAGACAAAGATGTCCTGGGTGACGATGACATCGCCTTCCATCCCCAGCACTTCGGTGATGTGGGTGATGCGGCGCGAACCATCGCGCAGGCGGGCGGCCTGGACCACAACATCGATCGACGAGGTGATCATTTCGCGGATGGTGCGGCTGGGCAGCGAATAGCCGCCCATGGTGATCATCGATTCAAGACGGCTGAGAGCTTCGCGCGGGCTGTTGGCGTGCAACGTGCCCATGGAGCCGTCGTGACCGGTATTCATCGCCTGCAGCAGGTCAAAGCTTTCCGGTCCACGCACTTCGCCGACGATGATGCGTTCAGGCCGCATGCGCAGGCAGTTCTTGATGAGATCACGCATGGTGATCTCGCCTTCGCCCTCGAGGTTGGGGGGCCGGGTTTCAAGACGCACCACATGGGGCTGCTGCAGCTGCAGTTCGGCCGAGTCCTCGCAGGTGATGACGCGCTCGTCCTTTTCGATGAAACCGGTCAGACAGTTGAGCAGCGTGGTCTTGCCCGAGCCGGTACCGCCCGAGATCAGCACATTGGCGCGCACGCGCCCCAGAATGCGCAGCACCTCGGCGCCCTCGGGCGAGATGGAGTTGTATTTGACCAGCTGCTGGAGGGTCAGCTTGTCCTTCTTGAACTTGCGGATGGTGAGCGTGGCGCCATCGAGCGAGAGCGGCGGGGCGATGACGTTGACGCGGGAACCGTCGGGCAGGCGGGCGTCGCAGATGGGCGAACTCTCGTCCACACGGCGACCGACCTGGCTGACGATACGCTGGCACACGTTCATCAGATGCGCGTCGTCGCGGAAGCGGACATTGGTGAGCCGCACCTTGCCGCCGACTTCGATGTAGCACTTCTGGCTACCGTTCACCATGATGTCGGCGATGTCGTCGCGCGCGAGCAGCGGCTCGAGCGGCCCATAGCCGAGCACGTCGTTGCAGATGTCCTCGAGCAGGTCTTCCTGCTCGGAAATGGACATGATGATCGACTTGAGCGCGATGATCTCGGCGACGATGTCGCGGATTTCCTCGCGCGCCGCCACCTGCTCCATGGTGGCAAGCTGGCTGAGATCGATACTGTCGATCAGCGCATTGAAGATGGCCGACTTGGTCTGGAAATATTCCTTGTCGCGCTGGGCCTGAGCCGGGGCGCGCACGTCCACCACTTCCTCCGGCGTGCGGATACGCGCCGCCATGCTGTCGGTGTCGGAGGCACGGCGGGCGGGGATCGCAGGGGCAGCCGGGCGCGGCGGGCTTTGCACCGGCCGCGCCGGCTCACCGACGCCCGGTGTATTGCCGCCAAATGTAGTGCGCTTGCCAAACATGGTCATCCTACCGTTTCAGATCGCCCGGGGCGGTCATGCCAGCTTCTTGAGAAACGCGGGCAGCTTGATCAGGCCGGCCGAGCGATTGCCGGCATGGCTGGCCTGGCGCCCGGTCACCCGCATGCCGATCGAGCGGAACACCTCGTTGCTCTTGTTGTTGGCTGCGACCTCGGCAATCATCTGGCCATTGTTGGCGGCCGTGCCGAACAGCGCCGCATCGAAGGGGATCTGGCCGACAAGTTCGCATTCGACCGAGGTGGCGAACTCGGCCGAATTGATCTCGGGCCGGCGCGGCACACCCACCTTGTTGAGCACAAGGAGCGGCGCGCTCTCAGTGGGGCGCAGTGACTTGATGGTGTCGGCCAGGTTCTTGGCATTGCGCAGATTGGCCAGATCGGGCTCGGCCACGATCACCACTTCATCGATCGTGGCGAGCGTCTGGCGGATCCAGGCGTTCCAGGCGTGCGGGATATCGAGCACCACCACGGGCATCGACTTCTGGCACAGCTCGATGATCTGCTCGAACTCGCGTTCCTCGAAATCATAGGTGCGATCCAGCATAACCGGGGCGGTCAGCAGGTTGATGTGGTTGGCCGCCTTGCTCATCAGACGATCCAGCATGGTCTGGTCGACCTTCTGGTTCACGGCAAGGGCATCGGCCAGACCGTGCGGCGGATCCTGGTTGAAGTTGAGACCCGCGGTGCCGAAGGCCAGGTCCATGTCCAGGATCAGACTGTCCTGACGCAGGGCGCTGGCGATGGCCCAGCTGACATTGTGCGCAATGGTGGAGCCGCCCGCGCCACCCTTGGCCGAAACGAAACCAACCGTGCGGCCGATGGGGGCTGCATTTTCGGATGCGAACAGCTCGGTGATGGCCGAGACGATCTGGCTGGCCGTCGCCGGCAGCACGATATATTCGGAGATGCCAGAGCGGATCAGATCGCGATAGAGCAGCACGTCGTTGACATGGCCCAGAACAACCACGCGCGTGGTGGCGTCGCAGACTTCTGCGAGACGCTCCAGCTCCAATGGCAGGGCTTCGGGCGTCGCGGTGGACTCAACGATGATCAGGTTCGGCGTGGGGTTGGACTTGTAGGTCTCGACAGCGCCATCGATGCCGCCGTTGTGGGTGGTCAGGGCAACCTTGGACATGCGGCGATCGTGGATCGCGCTCTCCACCAATTGGGCAGTCTGGGAGTGCTCGCAAAAGGCCTGGATAGTGATGCGCGGAATCAACCGCGCGCCCGACGAGATCTCGGCCGCAGGCTCTTCAGCCTTCTTGGTATCTGGGGTCAGAAAACTCATCGTACCTAAACTCCTTCGTCGGGGCCGGCAAACCGCCCCTGGCTCCCGCAGTCGCAGATCCAGTCTGCCTGTGGGCGCCGCTGCCAAATATGTCGCGGGGCCACGCTGGCGTGGCCCCGCCTAGTCGAGAACGAAGCCGACTGACCCCTTGATGGAGCCGCGGATTTCGCCGCTGCCGGCCACGCCGTACATGTTCTCCACCCGTCCCAGGAAGATGGACTCAGCGTCGCTGGGAACAGCCATCTTGTCCGTGGGCACGGGGATGGCATTGGCCGGGCTCGGCTGCACCAGATATGGCGTCACCAGAATGACCAGCTCGGTCTGCTGGGTCTGGAAATCGCGCGAGCGGAACAGGGCCCCCAGGATCGGGATATTGCCCAGGCCAGGCAGCTGGTTGATCTGCTGGCGCGTGGTTTCCTGCAGCAGGCCGCCGATGGCCAGCGTGGTGCCGGCGGCCAGTTCCACCGAAGTATTGGCCTGACGCTTGGTGAGCGAGCCATCGCTCTGGGGATCGGACACCGAGGTGTCGACCTTGAGCGAGATGGTGCCGTTGGACTTGACCACGGGGGTGAAGTCCAGCTCGACACCGTAGGGCTTGAAGATGACCGTGCGCTGCTGGGTGGTCTGATCGACCATCACATAAGGCAGTTCGCCACCCGCGAGGAACTTGGCCGGCTGGCCGGAAATGGCGGTCAGCGTCGGCTGTGCCAGGATGCGCAGTGCGCCGCGCGTCTCGAGAGCCCGGATGGCGGCATTTATCTGCAGGTCACCCAGGCCGAAGTTGCCCGCCACGCCATTGGTGCCATTGGTGGTGGTGTTGTTAAAGCTCAGATTGGTCGAGCCGACACTCAGAGTGCCCGAAAGGTTGATGCCGAACTGCTTGGCAACGTCGCGCTTCACTTCCGACACGGTGACCTGCAACATGACCTGTTGGGTTCCCGACACCTCGATGATATTGGCGACATTACCGATGCCTCCGGCAAACTGCTCGGCGACCAGGGTGGCCTTGTCCTTGTCGTCCCCCGACAAGACTGTGCCGGTCATCACGACGCGATTGGTCTCCCCAACAAGCGTGACGGACTCGACGGAAATGTGCGATCCGGGGATGACGCGGGCCAGTGTTGCCTCAAGCGCGTTGCCGACCTGGGATGGCTCCTTTATCACCTTCACGTCGAGCACGGCGATGGTGCGGCCATTGTCATCGAGGAAAAAGATATTCGTATCGCCGCCTGTGACGCCCTGAACAAGGGCGCGAGTCCGGGTTCGCATGATCGCCGCAGCAACACTGGGCTGCGATACCACCACTTCTGCGGCGCCCGCCGGCAGATCAACGAGCATAGTCTTGTTGAGCTCAAGTTCGACCCTTTTGGTCGCACCATAGGCTGCCGGAGAAATTGTCAGATGCGTTTCCTGCGCCAGCGCCGGCTGGGCGCTCAGACCGGCACTGGCCATGGCCAGCCCAAGGACCAGCGCACCCAGGCTGAGCCGGGCAGGACGGGAGAGAATGGTCACAAACGGGTTCATGGTCTTCTCCGCCCTACAGGGGCACATTGCCATTGGATGCGGCCGGCGCCGGACCGGACGCAGGCGCGGACACCGAAGGCAATTGGGTTGGGGTGGAACTTGAGGTGGTGACCACCGGGGTCACGACGGCAGCCGGTGCGGCTTCGGTCATCGTCTCGGTCTGGGTGGCCTTGCCCGACAGCACGCTCTGTTCGCGGCCGAAGCGGAAGACGCGCACCGTCTGGTTGCTGTTGGGCTGTTCGGCGATGGTGGCGCTGGCGGAAAAATCGGCGACCGAACGCAGCGTCAGCGAGAGCTGGCCGCGTGTGGAGGCATTGATCAGGGTTTCTGCCTGGGTGGGATCGAGCTCAAGAGTGGCGATGGCAACGTCATCGAAGGTCACGGCCGCCGGGGTTGCACCGGCCTTGACCTCTTCTTCGGTCTGGCCACCGCTGGCGCCGACCTGACCCAGGCGCTTGCCGATGGCCAGGATACGGACGTTGGCGAGCACGACTTCGGACCGCGACCCCAGCTCCGACTGGCTGGTGAGCACCACGTCGACGTGGTCATTGGGCACGATGAAGCCACCTGCCGCGGACACAGCACTGACACCCACCGAGACGCCACGCATGCCTTCGGACAGGACTGCGGAGAGATAGCCCTGATCGGCGCGGACCAGCTTGGCCTCGCGGATAGGTTCGCCGGGGAAGAACTCGTAGCGGGCCACAGCGCCAGCCAGCTGGGCTGGCGCTTCGGGCATGGCGGAGATGGTGACATAGTCCGTGCGCAGGGCGCCCTCGGGCCAGTCCAGCCATTCGACGGTTTCCGGTGAGAGGCGCTCGCCCATGCCGATGGGGCTCTTGGCAACCAGGACCTGGGTCTTGTTCTCGGGCACGACCTCGGTGACAACCTGGGTGGTGGTAACCGGATCGCCGCCGCGCGTGACCAGAAATGCCGCCAGCCCGCCAGCGACGAGGGCAACCAGCAACAATATCATCCGGGCCGGCTTCATGACTTACTCCGGTTGCACTGGGGCGCAAGGGCCCAACTTCACCGGGGCAACTCTGGACTCAAAGGGTCAAAGTTTGGTTAACCGGGGCTTTTCAACTTCGGTTAACAAGTTGTGAACTCTCGCGATTTGCGAAAGCATGCTGGACATATTGGGTTGGAGTCTGCTTGGCGCCGGCAGGATGGACAAAAAAGCGTGACGCGCGTCGCGCCATCGCTGCCTTGATGGTGCAGCGCGATCGGCGGCCCGAACCAGGCCAGTTCAGCTGGTGAGGCGTTCAAAGATGGTGGTGCTGGAAAAGGTGAGCAGGCCTGCCGCGGCCAGGGCAATGCCATAGGGCACGCCCGAAGAGCGATCATGCAGGCGCTCGAGCCAGGCATAGCGACTGATGATCGGCATCATGGGCATCTGGCGCAGACCCAGGATGGCCAGTGTCAGAATGCCACCGCCAAAGGCAGCATAGACGAGATAGGGCACTGTGAGATGCAGCCCGAGCCAGAGCGTGGTGGCCGCCGCGAGCTTGGCATCGCCGCCGCCGATCCAGCCCCGGGCAAAAAAGATGAAACCCACCACAAGCACAGCCAGCGCAATGAGGATGTTGACGCCAATTTCCGGCAAGGGCACGCCTGTTGGCAGCGCCACGACAAAGAAGCCGCCAACCAGCCCAAGCACAAGCCGGTTGGGAATGGTCATGGTGAGCAGGTCATAGGCAGCCGACACCGCCATGCCGAAGGGGAAGATGAACAGGGCCAGAGTTGCCAGGACTCCCATGGTCGCCGCGTCCATTGTCTCGTCCAGTTCGGAAGGCTGCTTCAGGTCGGCGCGATAGTGCTGTCGAAGGGTTAACAAAAAAGAAAAAGGCAGGGACCGCAACAGCGGGCCCTGCCTTCATGGGACAGTCGACAGCTCGATTAGAGCTTGCCGGAAGTCGAGTTGTTCAGCTTGCCGGAGATACCGGTAAACAGGTTGCTCAGGCTGTTGCCCAGAGCGGAAGCGGCAACGATGATGCCGACAGAGATGAGAGCGGCAATAAGGCCGTACTCGATAGCGGTCGCGCCGGACTCGTCCTTTGCGAAACGTGCGAAGAGGTTCATTCCCAGGCTCCATTAAAATACGCCACATGGTGACGCCATCGTTCGACACGTGACACATCGAACATGAGAGCGAGGCTATGCCCGATTTATTGACAAGGCGTTAATTTAGAATGCCGCCCAAGCATATAGCGACAGACACTCTGATATATAGAGCAACTGATCAAGAAAATCTACATCTCTCTATTAACTATATCTTATGGTTACTATTTGGTAAATCCGGCTTTGAACTTCAGATCTTGCTCAATCAAGCAAATCGCCGACGAAGAATTTCACATTTTACTAAATTCTGTCTAGATGTAACGCGCTTTGGGCAGCTTGGGGACGTTTGCTCTTTCTTCACCATTCGCGCAGAAAATGGCGTGGTCATTTCCCGTGTCGCCGGAACAGTACCATGCGTCCCATTCTCGCTGCCTTCGCTGCCATCGGTCTTGTGTGCGCGCCCCTGCTGATGGCGCCGCCGGCCTGGGCTGTGGACGGCGCCCCGATCAATGTGAACGTGAACATGGCGCGCATCTTGCGGATCAACGCTTCGGCCGCCACGGTGATTGTGGGTAACCCGGGCATCGCCGATGTGACGATCCAGGATCCACAGACGCTGATCCTGACCGGCAAGAGCTACGGCCAGACCAATCTGATCGTTCTGGACGCCGCCGGCAATCCGATCGCCGATACGCTTATCGAGGTGATCCAGATGCAGGCGGGCCTGACCACGGTCTATCAGGGGCAGTCGCGCACCACGCTGTCCTGCGCGCCCATATGCCAGGATACGATCATGATGGGTGACGATCCGGGCTTCTCGGGGCGCGCCGTTGCCTCGTCCCAGATCGTGAGTAATATGGGCAACTAGCGCCAGTCTGGCGTTAACCTGCTGCTAACCAAGCCAAAAGTCCGCTCCACCGGAATTGGACGCAATAACACTCAATTAGCCATGTCCCGCTAGCCTCGCCCCACAAGCAAAGGGGCATCGATGGCCATCACTGTGGGATCGCTGATCGGCCGAGCCGTGCTACCGCGTCGGTGGCGCGGGTTCCGGCGCGACCAGAGCGGCGCGACGGCGGTCGAGATGGGCCTGCTTGCCCTGCCCTTCTTCATGATCGTGGGCGCAATCCTGGAGACCTCGGTGGTCTTCCTGGCCAGCCAGTTTCTGGATAGTGCCGTGGCCGATACCAGCCGGCTGGTCCGCACCGGCGTGGCCAAGACCACCATGTCGAACACGGCCGACTTCCGCAACGCCATATGCGACCGCCTCTATGGTCTGTTCCCGGACTGCTCTGGCTTGCATATCGAGGTCAAGACCATCTCGGACTTTGCTTCGGCCACCATCTCACCGCCAATCGACTACAGCTGTACCAGCGAATGCGGCTGGACGCGCAGCGAGCAATATGGGGCCGGCACAGGTTCGAGCATCATGCTGGTGGAGGTCTACTACAAGTGGCCCATCATCCTGAACCTGGGTGGGCTGTCGCTGGCCAATCTGCCCGACGGCAAGCGCCTGTTGTCGGCGGCGACCGTGTTCCGCAACGAGCCCTACTGATGCGGGCGCTCAAGGCTTTCCAGCGCTGCTTCCGCCGCCTTGCTGCCGAGCGCAGCGGCGTCGCCGCGGTCGAGTTCGCCCTCATCCTGCCCATCATGCTGCTGGTCTACATCGGCATGATGGAGGGCAGTTCGCTGATCGCCATGGACCGCAAGGTGCAGTCGGTTTCGGGCGCGGTGGGCGACCTGGTTTCCCGCTCTGACGGGGAAATTTCCCAGACGACGCTGAACGACTACGTGCGCGTGGCCGGCGGCATGATGACACCCTATCCGGTGGAACCGCTCGAACAGATCGTCAGCCAGATCTATGTCGATGGCAATGGCAATCCCAAGGTGGACTGGTCCAAGCGCTATGTGAACCAGTCCCTGGTGTCGGGGGGTGAGCACGCCGTCGGCTCGGCCTACGCGCTGCCGACCGATGTGGTGTCCATCTCCAAGGGGCTCTATGTCATCGTGGCCGAGAGCCGCTACAGCTATCCACCGCTCTATGGGATCGTGTTCACCGACAAGGTGACCCTGTATCGGGAGAATTTCTTCATTCCCCGCTTCCGCGAGAAGATCGTGCTGAACTGACCGGCGGCGCGCCTCGCCCCGAAAGCGCGGCAGCCCTGCTTGAGCCAGGCTTGCGCGGCTTGTGCCCCCATGCCAAAAGCCGCGCACGATCCCTCCTATTTGCGGCAGAAGCATTATGACCGATACGCTTGTCCCCGTGTTCGATCTTGGCGGCGTGTTCGTCGACTGGAACCCGATGTACCTGTTCCGCAAGCTGTTCGACAGCGAGGAGGACGCGCTCTGGTTCCAGCAGAACATCTGCACGCTGGACTGGAACCTCGAATTCGACGCCGGCGAAATCTATGCCGAGGGCGTGGCCAAGCTGATCACGCGCTTCCCCAAATACTGGCGCGAAATCCAGGCCTTCGACCTGCGCTGGAAGGAAACCCTGGGCGGCTTCATCCAGGGCACGATCGACATCCATGACGAGTTGATCGAGCAGGAGATCCCGACCTTTGCCATCACCAATTTCTCCTGGGAGAAATGGGTGAGCTGCCTGGGCGAATGGCCGTTCCTGGAGAAGTTCGACGGCGTGGTCGTCTCGGGCCTGGAAAACCTGGTCAAGCCCGACCCGCGCCTCTACCGCGTGTTCTGCGAGCGCTATGGCATTGCCGCGGAAAACTGCGTGTTCATCGACGACAGCGAGCCCAATATCATCTCGGCGCGCAAGTTCGGCATGCATGGCATCCACTTCAAGGATCCGGTGATGCTGCGCAAGGAGCTGATTGCCCTGGGCCTGCCACTCAAGGCGAAGTAGCCACCCCTAACCGAAGCGGCCGCCCTTCTGGATGACCTCGATCTTGTAGCCATCGGGGTCGGTGATGAAGAAGAAGCGGCCGACCGGTGTGTCGCCATTCTTGAAATCGATCAGCTTGCCGGGCGCCAGACCCAGCCCGGCCAGCCTTGCATGCTCGGCATCGAGGTCATCGACCACAAGCGCCAGGTGGCCGTAGCCGTCACCCAGCGCATAGGGCTCGGTGCGACCGTGGTTGATGGTCAGCTCCAGCTCGAACGGGCCATCTTGTGCCGTCAGATACACCAGCGTGAAATCGGCGAAGACCAAGCGGTCGGCGATCCGCAGGCCGAAGGCCCGGGTGTAGAAATCGATGGCGCGGGCCTCGTCGAGCACGCGCAGCATGGAATGGACGAACTTGGTCATGGCGTTCCGCCTGTGATTGGATCGTGACGGGAGAGGCAGCGCCTCACCCGATGCGGGGCCGGCGCGCGGGATGGCTTACTTGGTGCCGTACATGCGGTCACCGGCGTCGCCCAGGCCCGGAACGATATAGCCCTTCTCATTGAGGTGGCTGTCGATCGAGGCGGTAAACACCGGGACGTCAGGATGGGCCGCCGAGAAGTTCTCGATACCCTCGGGCGCGGCGAGCAGGCAGAGGAAGCGGATATTGTTGGCGCCGCGTTCCTTGAGCTTCTCGATCGCCGCCGTCGCCGAATTGCCGGTGGCCAGCATGGGATCGACGACGATGATCAGGCGATCCTCGAGCTGGCTGGGGGCCTTGAAGTAGTATTCCACAGGCTCGAGCGTCTCGTGGTCGCGGTAGATGCCGATATGGGCCACGCGGGCGGCGGGCACCAGGTCAAGCATGCCATCGAGCAGGCCATTGCCGGCGCGCAGGATGGAGGCAAACACCAGCTTCTTGCCCTTGATGGCGGGACTGTCCATCTGCGACATCGGCGTCTCGATCGGGATCATCTCGAGTTCCAGATCGCGCGTCACCTCATAGCACATCAGATGCGCGATCTCGCGCAGCAGCCGGCGGAACCCCGCGATGGAGGTCTCCTTGTTGCGCATGATGGTCAGCTTGTGCTGGATCAGCGGGTGATCGATGACGGTGACGTTGCTCATGAAAACACCCGTGGTTCAGAGAAAGGACTTGCCATGGCGTCCGGGCGCGAGCCCCAGCCAATGGGCGATACTTTCACCTATATCAGCGAAGGTGGGGCGAATGCCAATCTCTGCTGTCACCAGGCTTGGGGAAAAGACAAGGATGGGCACCTGTTCGCGCGTGTGGTCGGTTCCCGGCCAGGTCGGGTCGTTGCCGTGGTCGGCGGTCAGCACCAGCAGATCGTCCTGTCGCATGGCGGCAATAATGCGGGGCAATTGCGCATCGAAGAATTCCAGCGCCGCTGCATAGCCCGGCACGTCGCGGCGATGGCCGTATTCACTGTCGAAGTCGACGAAGTTAGTCATGATGAAGGCGTTGTCGGCGGCCATTTCCATGGCGTCGAGCGTCTTGTCGAACAGCTGGGCCAGGCCGGTGCCCTTGATCTTGTGGGTCACGCCATGGCCGGCATAGATGTCCGAAATCTTGCCGATGGCATAGACCTGGTGGCCGGCGGCGGCGTTGCGATCGAGCAGCGTCGGCTCGGGCGGTGCAATGGCGAAGTCACGCCGATTGCCGGTACGCTTGAAGCTGGCTGAGTCCTCGCCCACGAACGGCCGGGCAATGACGCGGCCGATCATCAGCGGCGCGGTGAGCTCAAAGGCGATCTGGCAGATTTCATAGAGCCGGTCGAGCCCGAAGTGGCTCTCATGGGCCGCGATCTGGAACACCGAGTCGATGGAGGTGTAGCAGATGGGCTTGCCGGTGCGGATGTGCTCCTCGCCCAGAGCGGCGATGACATCGGTACCCGAGGCGTGCTTGTCGCCCAGTATGCCGGGGAGCCTGGCCCGCTTGATGAATTCGGCAATCAGATCGGGCGGAAAGCTGGGCTCGGTCTGGGGGAAATAGCCCCAATCGAAGGGTACCGGCACACCGGCAATTTCCCAATGGCCCGATGGCGTATCCTTGCCGCGGCTGACCTCACGACCCACGCCAAAGCGCCCTCCCCTGGGGGTGCTGGAGAGGCCTGGCGGGACAGTGCCCGTCGAGAGCCCGATGGCGGCACCCATGCCCAGCGCGTCCAGATTTGGAATCTGCAAGGGGCCGGCGCGCAGGCCATCGCGGTCGGCGCGGCCCTCGGCCGCCCATTGGGCGATATGGCCCACTGTGTTGGAACCAACGTCGCCATAGCTGGCAGCATCGGGTGCGCCACCGATACCGACGCTATCAAGAATGCAGAGAATGGCACGTGGCATGGATCAGGCTTTCTGTGACGCCAGGGGGACGACGCTGTCGGCGATCAGCGCATGGACGGTGGCCGCGCCACCCAGGCGATAAGCCGCCTTGAGGCGGCGTTCGGCTTCGGCGGCACTGTCGTGGTCGCGAGCATGCAGTCGGGCAATGGGGCGGGTGGGATCGAGCGTGGCGCCCAGACCCGCCAACCGGTCGAAACCGACACGATGGTCAATACTGTCCGTGGGCATGGTGCGGCCGCCGCCCAGGGCCACCACCGCCATGCCGACGCCGCGGGTGTCGATCTCGGCCACCAGACCCTCGGAATCGGCGAAGACGTCGCGGACAATGGGCGCCGGCGCCAGATGGGTATCGATATTGTCGATGAAGTCACCTGGCCCACCCAGGGCATGCACCATCACCGAGAAGCGCTCGGCCGCACGGCCGCTGTCGAGCGCGGATTCGGCCAGAAGGCGGCCGGCCTCGATGGTGGCAGCCGTGCCCGTCATCTCGGCCACCACAGCGCACAGTGCCAGCGTCACCTCCCGGAGCCGACTGTCCTGGTGACGACCGGTGAGGAAGTCGACGGCGTTGCGCACTTCAAGCCCATTCCCGGCCGCGCTGGCCAGGGGCTCGTTCATGTCGGTGATCAGCGCGCCGGTCTTGAGCCCGGCGCCATTGGCAACGGACACCAGGCTCTCGGCCAGCGCACGCGAGGCATCCAGCGTCGGCATGAAGGCGCCCGAGCCAGTCTTGACGTCGAGCACCAGCGCGCCCAGCCCGGCCGCCAGTTTCTTGGCCAGAATGGAGGCGGTGATCAGCGGGATGGATTCGACCGTTCCGGTCACATCGCGGATGGCGTAAAGCGCCTTGTCGGCCGGAGCCAGATTGGCCGTCTGGCCGATGATGGCGCAGCCGGCCTGGCGCACCACCTGGCGAAACAGCGCATTGTCGGGCTGGGTCTGGTAGCCCGGAATGGCGTCGAACTTGTCGAGCGTGCCGCCGGTGTGGCCAAGGCCGCGCCCGGAAATCATGGGCACATAGATGCCCATGGCCGCCAGGATCGGCGCCAGCATCAGGCTGACATTATCGCCGACGCCGCCGGTGGAATGCTTGTCGGCCACCGGGCCATCGAGATCGGACCAGTCGAGCACGTCGCCGCTGTCGCGCATGGCGAGCGTCAACGCCACGCGCTCGGGCATGGTCATATCCTGGAAGTAGACAGCCATGGCAAAGGCTGCGGCCTGGGCATGGGACACCGTGCCATGGGTGAAGCCATCGATGAAGGCAGCGATCTCGGCTTCGGACAGCGTCTTGCCGTCGCGTTTCCGGGCGATCACTTCCTGGGGGAGAAAGACCATTCAGTGTCCTGACTGCAGGCGGTAGAGCCTGACGGGAGAAGGGGTGCGCGCAATGACGCGCTTGGCTTCGAGATCGAGCTGAACGCATTTGACCCACCAACCGGCGGTGTCGCCGCCCGGGAACAATGCATCGGGCAGGTTCGGCCGGACGGCGGCAATCACCACGGCGACCGGCATGCCCGGCGCCTGCTGGGGCAGAACCATCAGCATCGCGTCGCGCATGGCCTGGTATTTGGCGGCGTCCACGCGGTAGGTCTTGCCGGGCTGCCCGACATTTTCCACCGTGAGCTTATCGTCCATGCTCAGGCTCCGTATGGGATCCACACGTTCTTGACCTGCGTTGCCTTGGCCAGGAAATAGTCGCCCTCAAAGCGGCGATCAGCCAGATCGTAGTAGAGGCCGCGACTGGTCCAGGTCTGCTTGAGATTGCTGATCGAGGCCTTCTCGACCATGGCCGAAGCTTCGGCATTGCCGGCAAACCACAGCCCATCGACCCCATCGTGCTCGGCCAGCGTCTTGGCGAGAGCCACGCTGTCGCCGGTGACGATATTGATCACGCCAGAGGGCACGTCCGAGGTCTCGATGACCTGGTAGAGGTCGGTGACCGAGAGCGGCGACTGCGCGGACGGCACCAGCACCACGGTATTGCCCATGGCCAGGGCCGGGGCGATCAGGGCGATCGAGCCGAGCAGCGGCCGCGAGGGCGGCGCGACAATGCCCATGACACCCAGCGGCTCGACCATGGCGGCGGCGACGGCGCGCAGCGGCGGATTGTGGACGGCGCCATCATATTTGTCGGCCCAGCCAGCGAAGGCGAAGAGGCGTTCGACGGAGAGCGCGACTTCCTCGGCGCCATCCTGACCGGTCTGCGCCTTGATGCGGGCAGCAAATTCGTCGCGGCGATAGTCAAGGTTTTCGGCCAGGAAATAGAGGATCTGCGCGCGGCTGTGTGCGGCCGTGGTGGACCAGCCGAGCGCTGCCCGGGCGGCTTCCACGGCATTGCGGATGTCCTTGCGATTGCCGTCGCCCACTTCGCCGACCAGTTCGCCCTTGGGACCCAGCACCGGCCGGGAATAGCCGCTATCGGGGCGAGCCTGCTTGCCGCCGATATACATCTTGGCAGTCTGGTCGAGATGGCCGGCATCGAGCGGATTGGCCGGCTTGGCGGCCAAGGGCTTGGCCGCTGGCGCGGGCTTGAGATCCTTTTCCCAGGCCGGCTTGAGATAGGCGCTCATGCCCTCGCGGCCACCTTCGCGGCCAAAGCCGGATTCCTTGTAGCCACCGAAGCCGACGGCGGCGTCGAAATTATTGGTGCCATTGATCCAGACCACGCCGGCCTTGATCTGCGGCGCGATGTCGAGCGCCAGATTGATGTTCTCGCTCCAGATGGTGGCGGCGAGGCCATATTTGGTGTTGTTGGCCAGCGCCACCGCCTCTTCGGGCGTGCGGAAGCTCATGGCGACCAGCACGGGCCCGAAAACCTCCTCAGCCACCAGCGTATTGGCGGGCGAGACATGAGTGACCAGCGCCGGCTTGAGGAAACAGCCCTTGGCGGGCACCGGACCATCGGCCTCATAGATCACCGCGCCTTCGGCGGCGCCGCGCTTCATCAAATCGCGGATGCGTTCGACCTGCACCGGGGCAACGAGCGCGCCAATGTCGATGGACTTGTCGAGCGGATCGCCGACGCGCAGGCTCGCCATGCGCAGCTTGAGCTTGGCGATGAAGCGCTCCTCGATGCTCTCCTGCACCAGAAGGCGCGAGCCGGCGCAGCAGACCTGGCCCTGGTTGAACCAGATGGCGTCGACCAGGCCCTCGATGGCGCTGTCGATATCGGCATCTTCGAAGACAATGTAGGGGCTCTTGCCGCCCAGCTCGAGGCTCAATCCCTTGCCGCTGCCGGCGGTGGCGGCGCGGATGGCCTTGCCCACTTCGGTGGAGCCGGTGAAGGCGATCTTGTCGATGCCCTCATGACCGACGATGGCCTGGCCGGTGTCGCCCTCGCCGGTGACGATATTGACCACGCCCTTGGGCAGGCCAACGCGGTCGCAAATCTCGGCGAACAGGAGCGCGGTCAGCGAGGTGAATTCGGCGGGCTTGAGCACGACGGTATTGCCGGCGGCGAGGGCCGGCGCGATCTTCCAGGCCAGCATCAGCAGCGGGAAATTCCAGGGGATGATCTGGCCGCAGACGCCATAGGGCACGGCATCGGGGAATTCGCGGCTCAGGTGCTGCGCCCAGCCGGCGTGGTGGTAGAAATGGCGCGCGACCAGCGGAATATCGACATCGCGGCTTTCGCGGATGGGCTTGCCATTGTCCATGGTCTCGAGCACGGCGAAGAGGCGCGCATGCTTCTGGACGGCGCGGGCGATGGCATAGAGATATTTGCCGCGCTCATAGCCCGAGAGGGCCGACCAGCCCTTGAAGGCTGTGCGGGCAGCCTTGACCGCCGCGTTGACGTCATCGGCGCTGCCATGGCTGATCTGCGCCAGGGTCTCGCTCGTCGCAGGATTGTCGCTGGCGAAGGTCTTGCCCGGCTTGGTGAAGGCGCCATCGATGAAATGGCCGAACTTGCGACCGTGGCTATCGAGCCAGGCATTGGCCTGCTCTGGGCCTTCGGGCGCCGTGCCGTAGTCGAGACTTTCGAAGATTTGCGCGATCTTGTTCATCTGGTTCTCCTGCGCCGTCAGGCGCCCCCTCATCCAACCGAAGTTCGCTGTCGCGATTTCGGTGACCCTTCAGGCACTTTCTCCCGCATGGGGAGAAAGGAGAAGGATCGCGTCTGCGGCGTGTCTGGGCCCTACGAGCATAGCTCTCCGGGCGTTCTTCGTTCAAAACAGTCCACCGGACTGTTTTGTGGGCGCACGGCGCCCAACACTCATCACACCATCGGCTGGCGATAATCTGCCGCGTAGTGGCCGGTCAGCCCATGCTCGAGCTGCCGTTCGATATCGGTCAGCAGCGAGCTGGCGCCGAAACGGAACAGATGGGGCTGTAGCCAATGCGTCCCCAGCTCTTCCTTCATCAGCGCCATGTATTTGAGGGCATCGGCGGCCTTGGCGATGCCGCCGGCGGGCTTGTAGCCAATCTCAATGCCGGTCTCTTCGGCAAACCAGCGGATCATGCGGATCATGGTCAGGCTGGTGACCAGATTGGCATTGACCTTTTCCTTGCCGGTCGAGGTCTTGATGAAGTCGGCGCCGGCCAACATGCAGACCAGGCTCGCCTTGGCGATATTGGTCTGGGTGGCCAGCTCGCCCGTGCCCAGGATGGTCTTGATATGGGCATTGCCGCAGGCCTTGCGGAAGGCGCGGATCTGGTCGTAGAGCCCCTGCCAGTCCTGGCGCAGCACCATGCCGCGTTCGATGACGATGTCGATCTCCTGCGCCCCATCGGCGACCGACATCTCGATCTCCTTGAGCTTGGTTTCGATCGGCGCCAGGCCATGCGGGAAGGCGGTGGACACCGCGGCCACCGGAATGCCGGTGCCCTCGAGCGCGTTCACCGCCGTCTTGACGAAGCTATGATAGACGCAGACGGCGCCGGGCAGGATGCGCAGGCCGGGCACGTCGAGCCGATCCAGAATATCCTGGCGCAGCGGATGGCGGGCCTTGGCGCAGAGGCGCTCGACGCGGCCATCGGTGTCGTCTGCATTCAGGGTAGTCAGGTCCATCAGCGTGATGGCCTTGAGCAGCCAGGCGAGCTGGTAATCCTTCTTGACGGTGCGGCGCGCACCGATGCCGCCGGCGCGGCGCTCCAGAGCGGAGCGGTTCATGCGCACGCGCTCGACCCAGTCGAGATCGAGCGGGAAGCCGGGATTGCGCTTGTGCGGCGTGTGGGTCTGGCTGGTATCGACGACTCGCAGGCTCATAGCTCCTCCACCAGCGCCGGTATGAGCCTTTTCAGCTTCTCGGCGCCCTGTACCGCCATGATCTTGGTATGCTCATGGCTGATGTTCTCGCTCGACAGGCCCGCGCCCATATTGGTGATGGACGAGCAGGCCCAGACCTTGAGGCCCAGGAACCGTCCCAGGATCACTTCGGGCGCGGTGGACATGCCGACCGCATTGGCGCCCAGGCGCACCGCCATCTGGATCTCGGCCACGGTCTCAAAGCTCGGGCCGGAATACCACAGGTAGATGCCCTGCCCGAGCTTGATGTCGAGCGCGGCAGCACGGCGCTGCGCCTTGTCGCGCAGTTCAGGGTCATAGCAATTGACCATGTTCACAAAACGGCGGTCGGTGGGCTCGCCGATCAGCGGGTTCATGCCGGCGTAGTTGATGTGATCGGACAGCATCATCAGATCGCCCGGCTGGAAGCGCTCATCAAGCGAGCCGGCCGAATTGGTCAGCAGCAGCGTCTCGGCGCCAATTTCGGCCATGGCCTCCAGAGCCGGGCGCATGGCGGCAGCATTGCCGTGTTCGTAATAGTGCTGGCGCCCGGTGAGCACGGCAACGCGCTTGCCGCCGAGCGTACCGATCAACAGGTCGCGCCCATGGCCGGACACGCCGCCACCGGGAAAGCCCTTGAGCTCTGAATAGGGGATGGTCAGCTTGTCGGCGAGCAGGTGGCCGATGGCCGACAGGCCCGAACCGAGCACGATGGCAGCGGCCACGGGCTCCTTGCCGGCGATCTTCTGGATGATCTTGGCGGCCTTGGTCATTTCGGCAGGTACTCCGGGCCAAAGCTATGGGGCAGCAGCTGTTCGAGCGTGCAGGCCAGCGGCGCGCCCTCGACACCATGGGAAATCACCGTGACGTCAAGGTCAGCGAATTCGCGGATGCGCTGGCGGCAACCACCGCAGGGGGTGACGGGTGCCGCGCCGGGGCCGGTGACATAGATGCGGGTGATGCGCCGGGCGCCGCCGGCGATCATGGCGGCGATGGCCGAGGCCTCGGCGCAATTGCCCTGCGGATAGGCGGCGTTCTCGATATTGCAGCCGGAATAGATCTTGCCGTCGTCGGCGAGAATGGCGGCCCCCACCGAGAAGCGGGAATAGGGCGCATAGGCCTTGGCGCGAATGGCTTCGGCGGCCTCGTAGAGGGCCTGGTCGGTGACTGTGTTCGACATCTGTGTGACGCCAGCCGTGGCTAGCGCTCCTTGGTATAGGGAATGCCGCTGGCCTTGGGCGCGACAGCGCGGCCAATAAATCCGGCCAGCAGGATGATCGTGAGCAGATAGGGCAGGACCTGTATGGCCTGCACCGGCACCTCGCCGATGTAGGGGAACTGCACGCCCTGCAGACGGAACTGCAGCGCGTCCAGGAAGCCGAACAGCAGGCAGGTCGCCAGCGCCGGCCAGGGCTTCCACTTGGCAAAGATCAGCGCGGCCAGCGCGATGTAACCACGCCCGGCGGACATGTTGTTGTTAAAGCCCGCCGACTGGGCGATCGAGAGGTAAGTGCCGCCGATGCCGACCAGCACGGCGGTGATAATGAGCGCCTGATAGCGCAGCAGCGTCACCGAGATGCCGGCAGTATCGAGCGCCTTGGGGTTTTCACCCACGGCGCGCAGGCGCAGACCGAAGCGCGTGGAGAACAGCACCCAGGCCGTCACCGGCACGGCGATGAAGGCGACATAGGCCAGGATATTGTGGCCCGAGATCAGCTCGGAATAGAGGCCGCCGATGACCGGCACATTGGCCAGTTCGGGGGCAAATGGCAGCGTGATGGGGCCAAAGCGCTGGTCGCCACTCAGCTGGGGCGTGAAGCCACCGCGATGGAACCAGCTTTGGCCGAGGAATGTGGTGAGGCCCGCGGCAAGGAAGTTGAGCGCCACGCCCGAAATGGTCTGGTTGCCCTTGAGATTGATCGAGGCAATACCGTGGATGGCGGACATGCCCAGGGCAACGCCAACACCGGCAAACAGACCCATCCAGGCCGAGCCGGTGACGGCCGCCGTAGCCGCAGCGCCAAAGGCCGAGCCCAGCAGCTTGCCTTCAAGCCCGATGTCGACAATGCCGGCGCGTTCCGAATAGAGCCCGGCCAGACAGGCCAGGATCAGCGGAATGGCCAGCCGGACGGTGGAATCCAGGATCAGGATGAGATCGGTATAATAGCCCATCAGACGTCCCCTGCCCTGGCCTGGGCACGCGGCCCGAAGATGCGCTCCAGCGGCGGGCGCAGCATGTCGCCCATCGCACCGGTGAACAGGATGACCAGCGCCTGGATGGTGACGATCATCTCGCGGGTGATGCCGGGCATGGAGAAAGCCAGCTCCTGCCCTCCCTGGTAGAGGGCGCCGAACAGCAGCGCCGAGAGCGCCACGCCGATGGGGTGGCCCTTGCCCATGAAGGCCACGGCGACGCCCACGAAACCGGCGCCGGACACGAAATTGAGGATAAGACGACCCTGGACGCCGCCCACATTGTTGACCGCGACCATGCCGGCGAGCGCGCCAGCCAGGGCCATGGTGATCATGATCACCTTGGCATTGGAAATGCCGGCATAGCGTGCGGCCGTCGGGTTATGGCCCAGCGCCCGCATGGCAAAGCCGAACTTGGAATGCCAGATCAGCCAGTAGACGGCGACCAGTGCGATCAGCGCCAGAAAGAACGAGATGTTGACCGGCGAGTTCTTGAACAGGTCCCAGAACAGGCGCAGCTGCGGGACGCGGCTGACGGCGTCGATGGGCGCGCTCTCGTCGGAGCCGACATTGGCGGGCTTCAAGATCTTGGAGATGATGTAGCCCATCATCGAGACGGCGATGAAGTTGAACAGGATCGTGGTGATGACGATGTGGCTGCCACGCTTGGCCTGCAGATAGCCGGGGATGAACGCCCAGCCCGCGCCAAACAGCGCACCGGCAACGATCATGGCAGGCACCGTGATCAACCAGGGCTGGCCATTGAGGCCCAGCGCCACAAGGATCACGCCGAGGCCGGCAACATAAGCCTGCCCCTCCGGCCCGATGTTGAACAGGCCCGCATGATAGGCCAGCGAGACGGCGAGGCCAGCAAAGATGAAGTCGGTGGTGTAGTAGAGCGTATAGCCAAAGCCGCTGCCATAGCCGAAGGCGCCATAGAGCATGATGCCGACCGCTTCGAGCGGGTTCTGGCCGACCATGACCACCACGATGCCGCCGATCAGAAAGGCGAGCACCACATTGAGCAGCGGCAACAGGGCAATATCGACCCAGCGGGGCAAGGGCACGCGGGCGCTCATCAGCGAATATCCCTATCGGTCTTAGGCGACATTTCGGTCAGGGTCTTCTCCACCGGTGTCACATGTTCAGGCAGGCGCGCAGCGGCATCGGGCTCGTGGCCCTCGTGCACGCCGGCCATCAGCAGGCCCAGCTCGCCCTCGTCGGCGGTGGCCGGATCGGCTTCGCCGACGATTTCACCATCGAACAGCACCAGAATGCGGTCCGACAGGGCGCGGATTTCGTCCAGCTCCACCGAGACGAGCAGGATGGCCTTGCCCGCGTCGCGCATCTTGATGATCTGGTTGTGGATGAACTCGATGGCGCCGATATCGACGCCGCGCGTCGGCTGGCCGACGATCAGCACATCGGGGTTGCGCTCCATCTCGCGGGCCAGCACGATCTTCTGCTGGTTGCCGCCCGAGAAATTGGCCGACTTGAGGTCGGTATTGGCCGGGCGGATATCATATTGGGCGATGCGCTCGCGCGCTTCTGCCTTGGCCTTGCCAATGTCGAGCCCCAGGCCCTGGCCATAGTCATTCTGGTAGCCCAGGATGGCGTTTTCCCACTCGAGGAAATTGGTCACCAGACCCATGCGCAGCCGGTCCTCCGGGACATGGGCGAGACCGACTTCACGCAGGCGCGCCGCGCCGTCGTCGCCAAAGGCCGAGACGGGCTGGCCATTGACGAGCACCTGACCCGAGGACTGATCGCGCATGCCGGAAATGGCTTCGAGCAGTTCGGACTGGCCATTGCCGGCCACACCGGCGATGCCCACGATTTCGCCGGCACGCACCTCAAAGCTCACCGACTTGACGCGCTCCACGCCCAGATCGTCGGTGACGACCAGCTTGTCGACGGCCAGCATGACCTTGCCGGGGTTGGCGGGGCCCTTTTCCACGCGCAGCAGCACGCGGCGACCGACCATGAGCTCGGCCAGTTCGCCCGGATTGGTCTGGCTTGTGGTCAATGTCTTGACCATGGCGCCCTGGCGCATCACCGACACCTCGTCGGTAATGGCCATGATCTCGCGCAGCTTGTGCGTGATCAGGATGATGGTTTTGCCCTCATCGCGCAGCTTGCGCAGGATGCGGAACAAATGGTCGGCCTCGGCCGGCGTCAGCACGCCCGTGGGCTCGTCCAGGATAAGGATGTCGGCGCCACGATAGAGCGCCTTGAGGATCTCGACGCGCTGCTGCTGCCCCACCGAGAGATCCTCGATCAGCGCATCGGGGTCGACTTCCAGGCCATAGTCGGTCGCCAGCTGCTTGAGCTGCGCCCTGGCCTTGCTGAGCGTGCGGCCGAGCAGCGCGGAATCCTCGGCGCCCAGCACGATGTTCTCGATGACAGTGAAATTGTCGACCAGCATGAAATGCTGGTGCACCATGCCGATCCCCAGGGCCAGCGCATGGCGGCTGTCTGTGATGGTCACGGCCTTGCCGCCCACGCGGATGGTTCCGCTGTCGGCGGTATAGAAGCCATAGAGGATGGACATCAACGTCGACTTGCCGGCGCCATTTTCGCCGACGATTCCGTGCACCGTGCCGCGCGTCACCGACAGGTGGATATCGCGGTTGGCATGCACGGGGCCGAAATGCTTGTTGATGCCATCAAGCTCGATGGCGGCGGGCAGAGCAGCGGCTGAATTCAGCCGCTGCTCCGAGTTTGGGGTGAGCGTCGCCATTATGGCTGCGTTCTGTGCGCCGTCAGACCGGGCAGGCCTTGTCCGACATGAAGTCGTGCACGACGATTTCGCCGGAGGCGATCTTGGCCGATGCGTCCTCGACGGCTGCCTTCATTTCGGGGGTGATCAGGTCGGCATTGAATTCGTCGAAGGCAGCGCCAACGCCGGCTTCGGCCAGACCCAGGGTGACAACACCAGGGGTGAAGGTGCCGTTCTTCTCATCCATGAAGGCATTGTAGGTGGCGACGTCGACGCGCTTGAGCATCGAGGTCAGCACGTTGCCGGGGTGCAGATAGTTCTGGTTGCTGTCGACACCGATGCCGAACTTGCCAGCGTCGGCAGCTGCCTGCAGGACGCCTGCGCCAGCGCCGCCAGCCACCTGGAACACCACGTCGACGCCCTGATCGAGCTGCGAGCGGGTCACTTCAGCGGCCTTTGCCGGATCGTTGAAGGCCTCAAAGCCAGCGCCGACATAGGTCTCAAGCACTTCGATATCGGGATTGACCGACTTTGCGCCTTCCTTGTAGCCGCAAGCGAACTTCTCGAGCAGCTCGAAGTTGAACGCCGGCACAACGCCGATCTTGCCGGTTTCCGACTTCATGGCAGCCAGGATACCAACGAGGTAGGAGCCTTCCTGTTCCTTGAAGACCACCGAACGGACGTTCGGCAGGTCAACAACGCTGTCGATGATCACGAAGTTGGTGTCGGGGAACTCGGGAGCCACGGTCTGCAGCGCCGTTGCCCAGGAGAAGCCAGGGACCAGAATGGGCGAGAAGCCCTTGGTGGCGAACTGGCGGATGGCCTGCTCGCGCTGCGCGTCGCCGGTGATTTCGAGGTCCGAGTAGCTGCCGCCGGTCTCGGCCTTGTACTTTTCGGCGCCGGTGTAGGCGCTTTCGTTGAAGGATTTGTCGAACTTGCCGCCGCCATCATAGATCAGCGCGGGATCGGCGAGCGCGGCACCGGTGAGGATCGCGCTCAGCGCAACGCCGCCGGCAATGGCCTTGGTGAAGGTAGAAAATGTCATCGAGGTCGTCTCCCTGTGTGACACGCCTGCGCTCAAGCCTGGCTTTGGCGCCCACTCTGCGTGCTCTAGCGGACGATACAATCGTGCAAATGCGGAGGCTGCAAGAGGGAATCGGGGAAATTTTTCCGAATGGTCAAATTTCCCCGGGCTTTGTTACGACGGGCTCATGACAGCGGATGCGGGCCTAGAGGCGCGCCAGCAGACGCAGGAAAATCTCGCTGAGATCGACATCGGCATAGAGCACTGCCAGCACGGCAGTGGCAGCGATGGAGAACAGGGCAATGGTGTCGCGGGTCTGGGTGGTCATGACAATTTGCTTCAAATGCGCCGGTTTGGACACCCATCCAATCATGCCCGATTTAGCCTTTGTTGTGATCGGCGTGAGGCCGAACGCGGCGTGGTAAAGCAAAGGTTAAGCAGGCTCCTGCGGCGCCTGTGGCGGCAGGGGGGTAACGCTGGCGCCCATGGCGGCGCCGAAGCGCTCAAAAAAGCCGTCGATCACTTTCTGCGCCGCATTGCCGATCATGGCCTTGCCCAGCTTGATCAACTGCCCGGAGGCGCCCCCTTGGGCGGCAAAGACCAGCAGCGTCTCGTCACCCTGGTCGGACAGCACGATGTCTGCCGAGCCCTCGGCCAGCCCCAACAGTCCACCGCGCCCCTTGCCCGAGAGCGTGTATCGCTCGGCAGGCACGATATTGCTCAGCGCCAGATCGCCCTTGAACACCGGATGGACCACGCCGAGATTGACCTTGATCTCGAGCTCGAGCGTATCCGGACCGGTCCAATCGATGCGATGGCAACCGGGTATGGCAGCCTTGAGCATGGGCGCCTCGTTGAGTGCAGCCCAGACGGCAACGCGTGGCGCCCCAATGATATAGCGTCCACCAAAATCCATCGACAGGCTCCCTGCTTTGCCGGACATGCGGCGGCGCTGCGTGACCCGGGCGGCGATACAGCCCCGCGCCCGTGTCCACGCTTTCAATCAGGCCGCGGCGCGGCCCTTTACGTGCGGCTTTTTCGCACCAATATGGGCTAAATAGTTGTCTGGGCAGGCCGTTGCAATTGTCAGGGTGCAGCGCAGCAGCAATCTTTAGCGTAACACAAGGCGCGCGCGCCGATGGGCGCCGGCAAACGGGAGCGAACATATGGCCGAAGAAGTTGTCACCGCAACACCCACGCAGATGGCGCCAGCGGCCACAGTGGCGGAACGGCCGCTCCAGTATCTCGACAAGGCCGTCAATGCGATCCGCGACCTGGGCATCTGGCCCGAACAGCAGGGTGAAGCGCCCATCACCGGGCTGCTGCAGAAGATCACCGAGCTGGACGAGACCCGCGTCATTCTCATCGGCCGCACGCTGAGCCAGGCCAGCGCCTTCAACGAGGTGGTGCGCGAGCAGATCGCCGCCATGAAGATCGGCGAGCGCTACGAAGAGATCACCAAGGGCTTCGACTCGATCCGCGACGACGCCAAGGGCATGGTCGACCAGCTGGCCGACAACAAGCTGGACCTGCTCGAGCGCGCATCCAATGTGTGGATGAAGGTCAGCCGCGGCGACATCGCCCAGCGCTTCAACAAGATCCGCGACACCTATCTGTCGGTCACTGCCGACACCAAGGACCAGATCGATCGCGAACATACCATTCTGGAGGCCTATCGCGACTTCCGTGGCGCGCTCAAGCAGGCCGAAGTGATGGCCCTTGAAGTGCTGCAGACCGCCGAGCAGCGCCTCAATGACAAGAAGAACACGCTGCAGGCTGCGTCTGCTGCAGTCTCGGCTTATGCCGGCACCGTGCCGGCCGACCGCGCCCGTCTGGAGATGGACCGCGACGAGAAGCTGCGCGAGATGCAGAATGAAGAGGCGCGCTACCAGATCGCCAAGGATCTGTCGGACAATCTGACGATTTCCTACAACACCTCCGAGGTGGTGATGGCGCGGCTGATGCAGACCACCAATGCCAAGGAGCGGGTGTATCAGCAGTCGATCTCGTTCTTCTCCACCAATGAGACCGTGCTGACCGCCCTGAGCGCCTCGTTTACCGGCATGTTCGGCCTGCATGAATCTACGGAAACGCTCAACGCGATGAAGGAAGGGATGAGCAAGAGCCTCGAGACCCTTTCGGAAATCGGCGACAAGGTCACCGAGGAGGCCGTGCGGGCCGGCTATGGTCCGACCGTGCGCGCCGATGCGGTCAAGAAGCTGGTGGATTCGGTGGTGAACTTCCAGGAGAAGAGCCGCACGATCATCAACGAGATGCGCGTGGCCTCGACCAAGAATTCGGCCGAGATCCGCGATGCGGTCGAAGATGGCAAGCGGCGCCTGGCGGCGCTGGCTGCCGAGGGCAATGCTCTGCTGCTGGACACGAGCAAGTAGGTCGACTGACGCATACGGGTGAACGCCAACCATGAGTGACGTGACAGCGCCAGCCGCTGCACCGCTGGACGAAGTGATGCTGGCGATGGATGTGGTTGATACCCTCCGTCACCAGCAGGGCCTGGCCGTGCGCGAGCTGGACACTGATGCCAAGGAGCAGCAGCTGATCGACAAGCTGCGCGGCATCTATCGCCAGCAGGGTATCGAGGTCCCCGATGCGATCCTGCGCGAGGGCGTTGCCGCGCTGGCGCAGAGCCGGTTCACCTATGATCCGCCGGCGCCCGGCTTTGGCCGGACGCTGGCCAGGCTTTATGTGGGGCGCAAGCGCTGGGGCCGGCCGGTTGGCGTCGTTCTGCTGGCACTATTGGCGCTGGGCGTGGGCTATTTCGGCGTGTGGCAGCCCTATCAGCGTGGCCAGGCCGAGCAGGCGCGCGTGGAGCTGGCCGAAGGCCTGCCGGCGCAGATGGATGCGCTCTACCAGACCATTTTCGAAGAAACCAAGGTCCAGCAGGGCGTGATCGACGCCGAGGCCATCCGTACGCGTGGCAAGACGCTGGCCGCCGAGGGCAACCGCGCCGGAGCCGAGAAGGCCTTGGCCGACCTGACGGCGCTGCGCGACCGCATCCGGCAGGACTATACGCTACGCATCGTCAACAGGCAGGGCGAGCGCTCGGGCTTTTGGACCTTCCCCGAAATCAACACCGACGCCACCAATTACTATCTGGTGGTGGAGGCGCTGGACGGCGACGGCAATGCGCTCAGCCTGCCCATCCTCAACGAAGAGAATGGCGAGACCGAAACGGTTTCGGTGTGGGGCGTGCGCGTCTCTGAGGCCGTGTACGACGCTGTCGTTGCCGACAAGCAGGACGATGGCATCATCGAGAACAATGAGATCGGCCGCAAATCCTTCGGCTTCCTGGATGTCGAATACAATGTGCCGGTCTCCGGCGGAGCGGTAACGCGGTGGTAGAGCTATGAGTATCCGCGGACCCGAAGCGCTGGCGAGCCTGGACGAGGCGATGCGCGACATCCGGCGCGAGGAAGATGAAATCTCCAAGCGCCTGGCGCGTTCGGCCGAACGCATCAGCAAGATCCGTGAGGGCGAAGCCGAGCTGTTCCGCCAGCTGGCGCAGTTCCGGCTCGATCCGGCTGTGCAGGGCGAGCTGGATGTGGCCATATCCAGCGCCGAAGCCAAGGCACGGGCGCAGCTGAAGGCCCATTCCAAGGATCTGAGCGCCGCCGAGAAGGCCGTTGCCGAACAGGACGCGGTCGTCGCCCGGCTCAATGCCGAGCGGGCCGAGGCGCTCAAGCAGTTTGAGGGCCACCAGGCCGAGCTCAAGGCCCTGGCCGCAAAGCTCGGGGCCTCGATTGCGCGCGACCCTGCGTTTGCCGCCAAGCGCGACAGCGCCACTGCGCTCACCGAGGTGGCAAACCAGTCCATGCGCAAGACGGAGCAGGCCGAGGCCGACCGCGACAGCAAGGGCAAGCCTTATCGCGACGATCCGCTGTTCATGTATCTGTGGGAATCCGGCTACGGCACCTCGAACTACCGCGCGAACAATCTGGTCCGCTATCTGGACGGTTTGGTCGCCGGCCTGGTGGGGTTCCAGAAGGCGCGCGCCAATTTTGCCATGCTCAACGAGATCCCGCTTCGCCTGCGCGAACATGCCGAGCGGCAGATCGCCATTGCCCAGGCCGCCGAGGCCGAGGTGGATGAACTGGAGACCCAGGCCATCGACGCAGCGGGCGGCAAGCCTTTGCGCGAGGCCATGATGGCTGCCCAGCAGCGCATCGACGCGCTGGACGGGCAGATCGTTGCCAGCGAAGATGCGCGCGACGCCGCGGCCAAGACCCTGGCAAGCCTGTCGCAGGGGCAGAACCCGGCCTTTGAGGGCGCCCTGGCGGATCTGGCTACGGCCCTGAGCCGGGAAGACATCCAGACGCTTCTTGCCGATGCCCGGCGCACGCGAACCAGCCAGGACGATACCATCGTTGCCCAGATCGACGATGCCCGAGCGCGGGTGCGCGAGGAAGAGGAAGAGACGCGCGAGCAGAAAGAGCGGCTCAAGACCCTGGGTGCCCGCCGCCGCGAGCTTGAAGACATCCAGTGGGAATTCAAGAAGCAGCGGTTCGATGACCCGCGCTCCACTTTCCGCGAAGACCGTCTGGTGGGCGATCTGCTCAATGACTTCCTGCGCGGCGGCATTTCTGCTGCCAGCTATTGGGATCGTTGGCAGCGCAGCCAGAACTGGAGCGCCGGCACATCGGACTGGGGCGGTGGCGTGGGCCTGCCCAACAACGGGCGGCAGCGCAACGACAGTCCATGGCCCCCCGGCGGCGGCTTCACCTGGCCGGACAGCAGCATTGGTGGCGGTTCTGGCAATCGCTCCGGTGGCGGTTTTGGCGGCGGGCTGGGCGGCGGACGCCCCTCGGGTGGTTCGGGCGGCGGCTTCTCGCGTCCGCGCACCGGCAGCAGCGGCACCCGCAAGACCGGCGGGTTCAAGACCGGCGGCGGCTTCTAGCCTCCGGGTTGGTGTGGGCGCCCCGCTGGCGCGGCGCGCCCGGGCCGATCAATTCGGATTGATGGCGGCAAAGACCTGGGCAGCCATGCCGCGCTGCTCGGCATAGCGCAACATGCCGACGCGTTCGACCAGAACCTCGCCGTGCTCGGGCACAGCAGCCAGCAGGGCCATGGTTTCCTCGATGAACGCGGCCAATGGCATGGCATTGGGATCGCTGGCCTGGTGTGCGCCCTGCAAAGAGGTCTGAACATAGGGCGGGGCGATCTCGATGACCTCCACACTGGTCGTGCGCAACTGGTGGCGCAGCGCCTGGCTATAGCTGTGGATGGCCGCCTTGGTTGCACTGTAGGTGGGCGTGGCTGCCATGGGGACGAAGGCAAGGCCTGAGGACACCGTCAACACGCTGGCCCGCGACTGGGCCAGCAGATGCGGCAGCAAGGCTGCCGTCAGGCGGATCGGGCCAAGCAGGTTGGTGGCGATGGTCGCCTCGGCGGTATCGAGATAGTCAGGCGCGGCCAGGATGTTCTCATCGGCCATGATGCCGGCATTGTTGATTACGGCATTGAGCGCCGGATAGGCCGCAATGGCTTGGGCTGCGAGTGCATTGATGCTGGCCGGATCGGTCATGTCCACGGTCAGGGCGGCCATGCCGGGGTTGGCCGCCGTGACTTCGGCCAGCGCCTCTGCCCGGCGACCCGAGATGATCACCTGATTGCCCTGCCGATGAAAGGCTTCGGCGAGGCCGCGGCCGATGCCGGAACCGCCGCCGGTGATGAGAATGGTATTGCCCGTTGTCTGCATGGAAGGCTCCTTTGATGTTGCCAAATGCAGACCTATGTCTCATGCTCTCCTTTGGAAAGTAGGCTCCCGAAAGTTCGGTACGCACCAAAAGGAGAGTAAGAGATGTCAGATGCCAGCAGCGCGCCGGCTCTCTATCGCTGGGAAGGGCACCAAGCAGCCAAGCCCGTCGATCCCAAGCTTGAAGCGCTGGTCCGCGACATCATCGGCAAGGTCGCCGACAAATGGACCATGCTGATCCTGGAAGCGCTGGAAGAGCACGGCACCCTGCGGTTCACCGATGTCGGCCGAAAATTGGGCGACATCAGCCAGAAGATGCTGACCAAGACGCTGCGCCAGATGGAGGCTGACGGACTGGTTGCCCGCACCGTGCATCCGGTTATTCCACCCCATGTCGACTATCAGTTGACCGAGATGGGGCAGAGCCTGGGCGCCGCCTTCTGCGGTGTCTGGCTGTGGGCCGAGGCGCATCACGCGGCGATCGAAGCCAGCCGCGCGGCCTTCCGAGCCCGCCAGGACTAGGCCTCGACCAGTCTCTTGCTGAGGTAGAGCGTGGTACCGCCCATGAAGGGCTCGCTGCGACCAACGTGAAAGCCGGTCCGCTCATAGAGTGCAACATTGCTTGCAAAGGCAGCGTTGGTCAGCAGGCGCAGCTCGCCACAGCCGGCCTCTCGGGCGCGCTGCTCGGCGTGCGCCAGCAGCATGCGGCCATGCCCCCTGCCCTGGCATTGGGGCTCAACGGCGATATTCTCGATCCAGAGATGATCGGGATGCTGCAGGGTCTCGATCAGCCCGACGAGCCCATCATCGACGACGAGCAAGTCGATACGGTGGCGCGTCAGCGCCTCGGCATAATCCACCCGCATGGGCATGGGCTCGCGACCGATCAGCGGAACCCATCGCGCATAGGCGGCACGCACCAATGCGGTGATGGCGGGCGCGTCACTGGCCGTGGCCTGGCGCCAGCGTGGCTGCGCGGTTTCAACCATCGGCAAGGTCCTGGCTCAGTTGGCCGGCGGCTGGGCCATCAGTTCCCAGACATTGCCTTCGCTGTCCTCGAAATAGGCCGAATAGCCCCATTCCGATTGCGTACCGGCGGTGATGATGCCGCCGCCGGCTGCCAGCACCTTGCGCAGGATCTCGTCCACCTCGGACGGACTGCCAGCCTGGTGGCTCAGCACAAAGCCGGGCGTGCCGGCGATGGCAACATCCTTGCCGGCGGTCTGGGCAATCTGCTCGCGGGGAAACAGCACGAAGGAAAAGCCGTCGTCAAAAAAGAAGGCGACGTGATCCTCGCCCGGCGCGATCTGCTCGTCCTCGATCTCGAACAGGGCACGATAGAACACAAAGGCGCGCTCCAGATCGTCCACGCCAATGGTGATGATGGAAATCGACGGCTTCATGGAAGGCTCCTGTGCAGTGGCGCATAGGGTAGTCAATTGCCGGCCGCCGCGTCACCCCTTGTCACTGCCGTTTTTCACCAATGCGCATGCCCGGCCGGGCGGTCGCCGGGCCGGGCACGAGATCAGGACTTGGCCAGGAGGTTGCGCAGCTTTTCGAGCGCCGTTGCCTGGCTTTCGCCATAGGCAATCGTGCCCTGGAATTCGCCCTGCCGATCAACCAGGAACACCGAGGCGGTGTGGTCCATCGTGTAGCCGCCGCCATCAAGCGGCACCTTCTGATAGTAGATGCCCCAGGCCTTGGCGATCTTGGCGATCTCCTCGGGCGTCCCGGTGACGCCGGTTATGCGGTCGCTCACCCAGCTGACATAGTCGCCCAGGATCTGGGGCGTATCGCGCTCCGGGTCGATGGTGACGAAATAGGCGCGCAGGTCTTTGCCCTGATCGCCCAGGCTCTCGAACCAGGACGACATCTCGGCCATTGTGGTGGGGCAAACGTCCGGGCAATGGGTGAAACCGAAGAACAGCGCCGAGGGATGGCCAACCAGCATGGACTGATCAACCGGCTGGCCATTCTGGTCAACCAGACTATAGACGCCCTTGCCAAAGCCGGCCTGGCCGGGTTGGCGCAAGAGGGCGGCGGCAGTGATGGCGGTGAGGCCAAGGGCGACGACCGCCACCCAGAGCCAGATGCGGATGGAGCGCAGGTTCATGGCCAGGCTACATCTTGTGTGCGCTGTGGGCGGCGCTGGCGGCCGCGCCCAGCACGGGCACGGCGATATCGACAGCACCGGCCTTTTCAAACACCAGCGTCACCGGCACGCTCTCGCCTTCGACGAAGGCCTGCTTGAGGCCCATGAACATCAGGTGGAAGCCACCGGGTGCGAGCTCGATGGACTGGCCGGCTGGCAGCTCCAGCCCGTCTGGCAGCTGGCGCATCTTCATCACGTCGCCGGCCATGGCCATTTCGTGAATCTGGACGTCGGCAGCGGCCGGCGAGCTGGCAGAGACCAGGCGGTCAGCCGCGCTGCCCGTGTTCTCAATGGTCATAAAGCCACCGCCCACTGGTGCGTTTGGCAATGTGGCGCGGACGAAAGGCTGGGTAATGGCGAGGTCGCCGACATGGGTAGCGTCCTCCTGAGCGAAGGCGGGGGCGACAAGCAGCAGGCTGGCCGCAAGGGCGGCGCGAAACAGAGCGATCATGATGATCTCCGGAAATGAGCAGGACAGGTTTGAGCCGGGGGCCCGAGGCGTCAGGCGCGTGACGGGGGGCCGCGTGGGCCGCCGGGCGGAGCCTCGGCGTCAGGCAAATTAGCCGGCCCCTGCCAGGGCAAGTCGGCCACGGTCAGTGGCGTGCGGGCTTCGAGCACGACCGGGTTGAGGCCAGGTGCAATGGCCAGCGGCTTGCCGGCGCCAGCAGCGGGGCACTTGGCCAGGCTCACTTGACCATCTTGGTCGATGTCGCCGGCCTGGCTGCACAGGGCCCAGCCCGGCGCAATGGTGCTGTAGCCGACAGCTTCGAACGCCAGCTGGCTGGCGCGCGCCTGGTGCATGGGCGAGAGCACCGTCAACAGATAGATCGCGAGCACGGCCAGGGCCGTGCCGATATGTCTGGCGATGCTATCGGTGTGGGTCATGGCGCATTGATAGGACGAGACGCGGCGGCGCGAAAGGGCTGCATTGTCGCAATCTGGGCCCGGCCTATGTCGAGGGCACGTAGGTCTCGGCGCACAGGGCTATGAAGCTCTTGATAGCCGCGGACAACGGCGTCGACTTGCGCCGTGCCACCAGGAGCTGTCGCAGTGCCCAGGGTTCGGCGAGCGGCGCGCAGACCAGGTCGGTGCCAGCCAGCAGGTGCAGGCTGGTGGAGCGCAGGAAGCCGATGCCGAAACCGGCCTCCACCATGCGCACGAGGGCCGGAAAACTCTCGACGCGCAGCGATTCGAGCAGGCGCTTGTCGGCCGCGCGCGCCGCATCGCCCAGCAGGCGATCCAGCGAACCGGCATGATGGATGCCCACGATGGCATGGTCGAGCACGGCGTCGAAGGCAACATCCCGGCGCGGCTCGATGCTGGCCGCCAGTGGGTGATCGGGCGGCACCAGCACCCAGACCCGATCGTCCTCGAAGGGGCGGATTTCGAAGCGGCTGAAATCGTAATTGTCCGAGACGATGGCGACGTCCGCCCGTCCCTCATCGAGCGCCAGCAGGGCCTTGGCGGCGCCCATCTCCTGCACGTCGAGGTCGATGCCAGCATGCTTTTGTGTGTAGCGGGCCAGCAATTCGGGCAAGCGTCCGGTCAAGGCCGAACTGGTGCAGGCCAGCCGCAGGGCGCCGCGCTGGCCACTGCCGAAATCGGCCATGACGGCATCGAGGTCGGCGATGGCGCGCAGCACGGTGCGGCAACCTTCGGCATAGGCCTGGCCAGCCGTGGTGAGGCGCACACCATGGGCTGAGCGATCAAACAGCACCACGCCGAGACGGCTTTCCAGGTCGGACACCCGGCGGCTGACCGCCGAGGACGCAATGCCCTCGCGCTCGGCGGCGCGGCCAATGGAGCCGGTTTCGGCCAAAAGCAGGATCAGGCGGGCAGTAACGCTGTCGAACGGTGTCATCGTGTCTCCTGATGGCACCATACTGATCGCGCTCAGATCAGCAAGCTGATGCCGCGCGCCAGATAGAAAATGCCGATGGCGGTGACCACCCAGCGCGTCAGTTCGCGGAAGCGCACATCGGTGAGCCGTTGCAGGACCCAATAGCCCGCGCTGGTTCCGGCGATGGCAAAGGGCGCGGCAACAGCGACTGCGCCCCATTCGAGAGGCGTCAGCACCATGGTCGCCTGCCAGTAGAACACCACCTTGGCGCTGTGGGAGAGCACCTGGGTGGCCGCCTTGGTGGCGATCACCTTGCGCCGATCCATCTGGGTGCGAATGAAGAAGATATCGACCGTCGGGCCGGAGACGCCAATGGCCAGATTGAGCCCGCCGCCCAGGAAGCCGCAGATGAAGGCATGCAGCGGCTTGCTGGCGTCCAGCTCCAGCCAGCTCCTGGGGATCCAGACCAGAATGGGCATCAGCCCCACCGCGATGCAGACCGTGACCAGATCGGGCGTGTAGCGGATGACGAACAGCAGGCCCGCAGCCGTCAGCAGGCCCAGGCAGATCGTCCCCAGGATGGGCCAGTCGATATAGGCCCGCGACAGCACGGCGCGCGAACCATTGGAGATGATCTGGATGGCGCCCTGGACGGCGATAGCCGTGCCGACCGGCAGGATGGCCAGCAGTACAGCCAGCAGCACGAGCCCACCAGCCATGCCAAATATGCCCGACAGCATGGAGGTGCAAAAAACCGCTGCTACCAGGACGATACCGACCCAAACCGCCATGCCATTCACTCCTGCTTGTCCAGGCAGTCATGGACTGACGGTAGCGCCGGCGCCATCATCAATCCGGCAAGGCGGGGTGCCGGATATGACGAAGCGATGACGTCAGTCAGCCAGGCCGGGGAAATAGTCGACGGCTGTCGGCGCCAGCAGTTCTGGGATGGTTTCGAGCTTGACGGTCAGCAGATCGCCGCCGCAGGCCGCGACCACATTGGGCAGGCCCTCGAGCGAAAAGACAACCGCCTCCCCAGGCGCAAAGCGAAAATTGAGATTGGTGCCGATCAGCTCGTCGATACCGCAATCGCTCTCAAACTGCGCGTCAGTGTCATGGACGCGATGGGCAATGGCGAAATCGATCAGGGGCTGGCCGGCACTCCAATAATAGTCATCGGGATTTTCCGCCGCTATCGCCTGATCGATCGGGTCTGGATTGTCGAAGTCGGTTGCCCGGGAGATCGCAATCCAGTCCTTGAACACCTTGGCCAGCGGCAGCCTGTGCCCGGCCTTGACGTCGAGATTGTAGCTGTCGCTGTGGTTGTTGGGATGGGCGCCGCCGCAGAAGGTACTGCCGGACTGGACCCAGCTCATCGCCGTCGGCGTCAACGATGACACGGTGATCAACTCGCTATCGAAATCGCCCAGCGTGCCGGGCCCCAGGCCGGCGCTATACTGGTTCGCGCCAAAGCCGGCATAGATCTGGGCCAGGCAATCGAAGGCGTAGAAATTGATCTGGGCATGCCGGCGCGCCAGTTCCTGATTGGCCAGGTTGGGCGAACTGCCGTCGCTGAGCGCAACGATGCGCGGAAAGGGAAACTTGCTGCGCGGATCGGTGAGGTAGTGGAAGCGCGAGCCCTCGATCGTCTCGTCGGGGCTAGCGCCCAGGGCCACATCCATCTTGGCGAAGTCATAGGGCGCTGCCTCGGGGGTAAACCCGTCGGCATAGGTCAGCTGCCACACGCTGTCATAGATGCCGTAGGGCGTCAGCTCCGTGTCTTCGGGGAGCGACCGCTGGCCAATACGCGTGAGATTGACGTCCAGGACTTTGCCGGACTTGCCTGCTGCTTTCCAGGTGCCGGCCAGGGTTTCGCCGTCGGCGCTCGCCTGCAGGGACCAGTGCGCGCCGATGGGCGGGTCGGTCACCACACCATCATCATTTTGAATGCAGGTCGTTTCGGTGCAGGGCGCCTCTTCGACCATGGCGCCCGGGGTGCCCGCAGCATCGAGCGGTATATCGCCGCCCTTGCCGAGATAGCTGTAGCGCCCCGCCAATGCCCCCTCTGGCGACGCCACCAGTTCGGCGATGATGTCGAACTTGCCCAAGGTGCCCTTGTAGGTCACGGCATCCACTGCCAGTGCCGGCGAAACAAGGCTCAGGCTCGTCAAGGCAAGGGCGGCGAGGCGCATTACATATCTCCAAGTTTTCAACTTGCTAGCATGCCGTACGCCCGGCCGCGAGATGGTTCATCAGGGTCGGTTCAGGTGGAGGCGGCCCGCGCGTTGACCTGGGCCACCAGCTCGTCGGGAATGTCATCGAAGCTGGCGTAGTTCATGTTGTAGAGCTTGGCGTAGAGCCCGCCCTGCGCCATGAGCTGGTCGTGGTTGCCAGTCTCGATCAACTCGCCATTCTGCAGCACAATGATGCGGTCTGCGCCACGAATGGTCGCCAGGCGATGGGCGATGACCATGCCCGTCCGCCCCTTGAGCAGAATGAGCAGCGCCTTCTGGATCTGCCGCTCTGTATAGCTGTCGATATTGGCCGTGGCCTCGTCGAGCACCAGGATCTTGGCGTCGGCAACCAGCGCGCGGGCAAAGCTCAACAACTGCCGCTGGCCCACGGACAAATTGGAGCCGCGCTGCTCAAGGATGGTGTCATAGCCCTGTGGCAGGCGGCTGATGAACTCATGTGCGCCCACGGCAGTGGCCGCAGCAATCACGTCCTCGCGTGTCGCCGAGGTCTTGTTGTAGCGGATGTTGTCGAACACCGAGCCGGTGAACAGGAAGGCCTCCTGCAGCACCATGGCGACCTGCTCGCCCAGCGATTCCTGGGTCACATCGCGCACGTCGTGCCCGCCGACCAGCACGGCGCCGGACTGCACTTCGTAGAAGCGATGCACCAGCGCCATGGCGCTGGTCTTGCCCGAACCGGTGGGGCCGACAAGGGCCACGGTCTCGCCCGGCTGCACCTTGAAGCTGACATTGCGCAGCACGGGGCGGTCAGGATCGTAGGCAAAGTTGACGTTGCGGAACTCGACCGAACCATCCATGTCGCGCGTCAGCGAGATGGCGTCGGGCTTGTCGGTGATCGAGGTCGGGATGTCGAGCACTTCGGTGATGCGGCGGCCCGAGGTCATGGCCCGCTGCATGATGGAATATTGCATGGTCAGCGAGCGGATGGGATCAAAGAAGCGCTGAATGTAGAACAGGAAGGCGACGATGACGCCGATCTCGAGGCTGCCATTGAGCACGAGCGAGCCGCCCACCACCACAACGATGGCCATGGCAATGCCGGTGAGGCTATCGACGATGGGCACCATGACCTGGGCATAGCGCGAACCGGTCAGCTGGGTGCGCAGATTGGCATAGGCCTTGTCGTCGAAGAGGTCGAAGTTGACCTTCTGGCGATCCAGGTTCTGCACGGTGCGTACACCATTGATGCCTTCGGCCATCGCGCCGGCGGTGATCGAATTGGTCTCATGGGCTGCCCAGAAGGCGCGCTTGGCCGGCGGCAGCCAGAAGATGCGCACCACGAACAGGATAGGCATGGTCGAGAGGGTCAACAGGCCCAGGCGGAAGTCGAGCGTGAGCAGCACCACCACAATGCCGACCAGCAGCACCATGTCGCCCACCGAGATCACGGAGGTTTCGAGGAATTCCTGCATGGAATTGACGTCGCCCTGCAGCCGGCTCATCAGCCGGCCGACCTCGGTCTTGTCCATGAAGCTGAGCGAGACCCGCTGCAGTTGCGCGAACATGGCTCGGCGCATGTCGAACAACACATGCTCGGCAACCTTGCCCACTTCGGTCTCCTGCACAAAGGAGGCGCCGAAATTCAGAATGACGGCCACGGCAAAGGCAGCAACGGCCCACAAGAGATTGGTCGAATTGCCACCCTGGGTCATGCCGCTGTCGATGGCCCGCCCGATGATGAGCGGGATGGCCAGTTGCGTGGCGGTAAAGACCAAAACAGCGGCGACTGACAGGTAGATCCGCAGGCGATAGGGGCGCACGAAAGCCCAGATACGGCGCACCGTCTTGGGGTCATAGGCCTTGCCGAAGATCTCTTCCTCGATGCGGTGGCTGCCCACGCTGGCGCGCGGCGGGCGCTGGCCGGGGAAGGCGGCGACGTCGCGATCATCATCCTGAATGCTGGTCATTGGGCGGCACTCCCGATGTCGATGTCTTCGGCGGGGCGGGTCTGAAGGTCGTAGAGCGCGCGGTAGCGCCCGCCCTTGGCCAACAGGGCCTCGTGCGTGCCCTGCTCAACGATCTTGCCGTTCTCGAGGAACAGGATGGTATCGGCGTGCAGGAGCGAACTCAGGCGATGGGAGATGACCAGGGTGACCCGATCCTTGGCATAGCGGCGGATGGCGCTGCGGATGCGATGCTCGGTCCCCGCGTCAATGGCGGCGGTGGAATCATCAAACACCATGACGGCGGGCTTGAGCACGAGGCTGCGCGCGATCGACAGGCGCTGGCGCTGGCCGCCCGAGAGCGAGATGCCGCGTTCGCCCACCACGGTGTCGTAACCGGCGGGCAGGCCCATGATGTAATTGTGCAGCTGGGCGCTTTCGGCGGCCTTTTCGATCTTGGTCTCCTTGGACCAGGGATCGCCATAGGCAATGTTGTTCTCGATGGTGGTGGTGAACAGGAAGCTGTCCTGCTGCACCACGGCGACCGCGCGGCGCAGCGACTGGAGCGTCACCTTGCTCACGTCCTGGCCATCAATGGTGATGCGGCCGGAGTCGATATCGTAAAAGCGCGGAATGAGATGGGCCAGCGTCGACTTGCCGGCGCCAGGCGCGCCGACGATGCCAATGGTCTGGCCTGCGCGGGCCTCGAAACTGACGCCGTCGAGCGTGGCGTGGGTCGCGCCGGGATAGGTAAAGTGCACATCCTCAAAGCGCAGCGTGCCTTCGGTCACCACCAGGTCCGTGGCGCCGGGGGCATCGTCAATGGCCAGGGGCTCATCGAAGAAGGCGAACAGACGGTCGCCACAGATGGAGGCACGGGCAAAGGAATTGACCATCAGCCCGAGCTGGCGCACCGGCATCTGCAGGATGGTCATGAAAGTGAGAAAACTCGCCAGCGTGCCCACGCTCATTTCGCCGGCGATGACCTTGAGGCCGCCAAACCAGAGCACCAGGCCCATGGCGGCGAAGAAGGACAGGGTCATGGCGCTGGTGTTTCGCACGCGGATGTCGACGCGATCATGCGAGAGGGCAAGGGCCTCGCGCGAGGCGGCGTCGAACTTGTCCAGCTCGAACTTCTGGCCGGAGAAGGCGCGGACGACGCGAATGCCGCCCAGGTTCTCTTCCATCACCCGGGTGAGGCCAGAGAGTTTTTGCTGCAGCACAATCCAGGTGGCGCGCAGGGTCAGCTGCGCCACCGATGAGCGCCAGGCGACGAAGGGCACAAAGCTCAGGGCCAGGAGGCCGAGCAGCAGATCAGTGGTGAGCAGCATATAGGCGCCCACGCCGATCAGGACGGACAGCAGCACCACGCGGATGAGCCCGGTGGCAAAGAACATGCGCACGCCGTCCAGATCGAGCAGGCCCACGGTGATCAGATCGCCGGTGTGGATCTTGTCGTGGTAGGAATAGGAGAGCTTCTGGACCTTGTCGTAGAAGGCCAGGCGCAGCTCGTAGCCGACATGGTGACCCACCGATTCCGAGAAATAGTTCTGGATCAGGGTGAAGACACCGCGCGCCACCGACACGGTCAGGAGCGTCATTGCGCTCCAGAACAGCGCCTGCTCGGCGCCCGGCGCGCCCACAGCCAAAATGCCCTGCGCCTGATCGACCGCATGGCCCAGCAGGCGCGGAATGAGCAGTTGCAATACCGAGGCAATGATGGTGGCCAGAATGGCCGCCGAGGCCTGCCAGGGGTGTCGCAGCGAGAAAATGGCGATCCGCACCAGGGCGGTCTGACCTTTGCCGGCATGGGCCGCAGCCAGATGTGCACCTGCATCGCCGCGCGAACGGTCGCGGCCAGCCGTGTGGGGGGTCAAGGCAGTATCCAGACGTCAAAAAATGTGGGGTCCGACCTGGCCGTGCGGCAGGCGTCACAGCGGTGCGGACAAATCAGTAGTACAATTATTCAATGCCCATTCGCCCTACCATTCAAGACGGAATCTGAGCAAAAAACGCAAGTTTGCGCGGTTACTGCGGGCTGTTGAGTTCGGGATAGATCAGGGCCGAACATTGGCGATTGCTGGCATCCAGCTTGGCCTGCTCATCGGCGGAAACCAGACCCGAATAGATGGCCTGCCAGAGATCATTGGCCTCAACGCCCTCAAGGCCGCACTGGCAATAGGTGGTGCAGAGGTCTGCCGAGGTGCCGGAATCGACACATGTCGATTGGCACGAGGCGAGGAAATCGGTCTGGCGCATGGCGATTTCGGGATGCAGCAGGGCCGCCGCCGGAGCAATGATACCGAGCAGGATCGGTTGGTGCAGCAGATAGATCAACAGGCTCCAGCGCCCCAGCGTGGCCAGCAGCCGGGGCAACCGACCCTGCGGCTGGATGGCGGCCAATCGCGCGGCCCAACGGCTCGCCAGCAGCAGGCGCATGGCAATCACGCCGATCAGTACCGCGCCGAACCAGGGGAAGACCGGCACCAGATCGTTGGTCGGTGGCGGCACCACCCAGAAGCCGAGCCAGGAGTAGGGCTTTTCGTTGAACAGCGCGTCGCTGAAGCCGAAGGGCAAGGCAATGACAATGGCGGCGACTAGGCCAGCCACCCAGATGGGCGCGGCGAGGAACGGCAGGGCCATCAGGCTGAACAGCGCAATGGCGTGCAGCACGCCGAAATAGACAAAGCTCTCGGGAAAGACGATCCAGGTGCCCAGGGTGATGGCAAGGGCGCCGGCCACCACGAACATCCAGCGCCGCCAGAAGGCGCGCCAGCGGATGCCGCGACCATGGCCAAGGACCAGGCCAACGCCCACCAGGAACAGGAACACCGCCAGGATCGAGCGGGCGATCACCACCCATTCGCGATCATAGCCGACGTCCGGTGCGATGAAGCGGAAATAGCTCAGGTCCCAGCACAGGTGATAGGCGATCATGGCGATGATGGCGACGCCACGGGCAATGTCGATTGCCGCAAAGCGCGGGCGGCTCGAGACTGTGGCGTCCGTCACGCGGCCACCTCGGCCACCACCGCCAGGAAGGCCTCGCCGTATCGATCCAGCTTGGCCTGGCCGACGCCGGGCAGGTTGAGCATGTCGTGCGGGTGACGCGGCACAGCCAGGGCCATGGCGCGCAGCGTGGCGTCATGAAAGATGACATAGGGCGGCACGCCCTGCTGCTTGGCAATGCGGGTGCGCGCCTCGCGCAGCGCCTCGAACAGCGGCTGGGCATGGGGCGGCACATTGGCGGCGCGTTCGAGCGAGCGGCGGACCTCGACGGTCTTTTTGGGCCGGTCCTTGCGCAGGATGACCTGCCGCTCGCGCTTGAAGACCGCGTGCGCCCCCTCCCCCAGCGTCAGTGCACCGTGATTGGCATGGTCGACCACGATCAGGCCCGAGGCGGTGAGCTGGCGGAGCACCGATTGCCACACCTTGGCGTCGAGATCCGCCCCGGCGCCAAACACCTTCTGGTTGTGGTGGCCGAAGCGCTCGACCTTTTCGGTCGACTTGCCCATCAGCACATCGATGATGTGGGCGGCACCGAAGCGCATGCCGGTGCGATAAATGGCGGCCAGCGCCTTGATCGCCGCCTCGGTGCCGTCCCAGGATTCCACCGGCGAGCGGCAGGTATCGCAATTGCCGCAATTGCCTGGATGGGCCTCGCCGAAGTGGTTGAGGATCGCCTTGCGGCGGCATTCGGCGGTTTCACAGACGCCCAGCAGGGCATTGAGCTTGCCATGTTCGAGGCGCTTGACCTCGTCGGGGGCATTGCCCTCGTCGATCATGCGGCGGCGCTGCACCACATCGGCCATGCCATAGCTCATCCAGGCGTCGGCGGGCTGGCCGTCGCGCCCGGCGCGGCCGGTTTCCTGGTAATAGGCCTCGATGGAGGCCGGCAGATCCATATGGGCGACATAGCGCACGTCGGGCTTGTCGATCCCCATGCCGAAGGCGACCGTGGCGACCATGCAGATGTTGTCTTCCTTGAGGAAGGCATCCTGGTTGGCGCTGCGCGTCTCGGCGGGCAGGCCGGCATGATAGGGCAAAGCCGGAATGCCCTTGGAGGATAGCCAATCGGCGGTATCCTCAACCTTGGCGCGGCTCAGGCAGTAAACGATGCCCGAGCTGCCCTTGTGCGCGGCGAGAAACGCAAGCAACTGGTCGCGGGCCTTGTCGCGCTCGACGATGGAATAGGAAATATTGGGGCGGTCGAAACTGGTGGTGAAGACCTCGGCCGTTTCGAGCCCCAGGCGCTCGATGATGTCTTCGCGCGTAGTGGGGTCTGCCGTTGCGGTCAGGGCAATGCGCGGCACGCCGGGGAAGAGTTCGGTGAGCTTGCTCAGTTCACGGTATTCGGGGCGGAAATCATGACCCCACTGGCTCACGCAATGCGCCTCGTCGATGGCGAAAAGGGCAATGTCGATGCCCGACAGCATGTTGGCAAAGCCGGGGGTGGCCACGCGTTCGGGCGCCACATAGAGCAGGTCCAGCTCGCCATTGCGCAATTGCCGGCGCACATCGGCGGATTCCTCGGCATTGAGCGAGGAGTTGAGCGCGGCAGCGGCGACGCCAGCCTGGCGCAGCGCCTCGACCTGGTCGCGCATCAGGGCAATCAGCGGCGAGATGACGATTCCTACCCCTGGCCGGCAGATGGCCGGGATCTGGTAGCACATCGATTTCCCGGCGCCGGTAGGGAACAGCACAACGGCGTCGCCGCCATCGACCAGATGGCGCACCACCTGGTCCTGCTGACCCCGGAAGCTCTTGTGGCCAAACACTTCGCGCAGCACGGCCAGCGGATCGCGTGCCGTTGCTAGCGCGTCGCGCTGCTGGGCCATCGCGCCACTCGTGAAAAGATCCCATGCCGATTCAAGTGTGCTCACGCCGCTCTTGGATCACAGGCACGGGGTGCGCCGCAAGGCGGCATGGCGTCAACGCTGATGGCTCTCCACCGCGGACATGGGCTTGCTGAGAAAGCGCGAGCTGGCCAAAGCGAAGCGCCAGGGGGTGTCGACGGCTTTGGTGATGCCGATGCGTGGGCCGGTCAGGATGGCAGCGGGCTGATTGGCCAGCTCCAGAGCAAAGGGCGCGCCCGCCAGCGACAGCCCGTCGTGCCCGCGATCCACCGCCAGCGCCTGACAAAGCTTTCCTGGCCCCGAGCACAGGTGACGGTCGGGCACACCGCCGCGCCGCTCGCGCATCTGGGCCAGCCCGTCGGTTGGTTCAAGCGCACGCAGCAATAGCGCACTGCCGCGTTGGCAGACGATATTGAGGCACCAGTGGATGCCATAGATCTTGTAGACATAGACATGGCCGGGCGGGCCGAACATGGCGGCGTTGCGCAGCGTGGGCCCGCGAAAGCTGTGCGACGCCGGATCGGCCTCGTCATAGGCTTCAACTTCCACCAGCACCCCGCCGACACCGTCGACGAGCAGGCGCGCGCCGATCAGCTCGGGCGCGACGACCGCTGGCGGACGATCAAAGAAGGTGAGGTCCTGCATGGCCTCACTCCAGCCGCCATGCCCGGATCGTCACCCGACCCGTCCGCGCGCAGCGACGTCCACCGTCTCGACCAGTTGTTCACCGGAAATCAGATGCACGGTGTCGAACAAATTGCTGACCACGCAGGCGTGGTTGGGAATGATGCGCAGGGTCTCGCCGATCACGGGCTTGGTGGCACACTTGGACAGATCAATGGTGCCATGCTCTTCGCTGAGCCCGGTGATGACGGCCTCGGGATAGGCCTCGATAAGGCCGAAGCCGGTCATGCCCAGCGTATCGCTGGTCAGCGCCTTGGAGCCGGCATCGATGATGGCGCGGTCTTCGGTGGGGCGGCTGACCACGGTGGCCAGCACGGTCAGCGCGCAATCGGTGAACCCGCCGACGCCTTTGGCCACCTGGAAGCGGTCCATATAGATATAGGTGCCGGGGCGATGCTCGGTAGCGGCTGTGACCTCGTGCGCGCGCCAAAGGTCGGGCGTACCGCCATTGGAGATCACGGCGGCCGGCAGGCCGGCGGCAGCCAGTTCGGATTTGGCCATGGCCAGCCAGGCGGCATTGGCTTCGACCTGGCCGGCAGCCGGATAGGTCATCAGCCCGCCAAACACCAGGCCAGGCGAGGCGGCGATCAATTGCGCCAGGGCAACCGCAGCCTCGGGCGTCTGCACGCCGCAGCGGCCCATGCCGGTGTCGCATTCGACGAGGACGGTGAGCGGCTTGCCCGCATCGGCAAAAGCGTCCGACAGGCCGGCCACGGTCGTGACGCTGTCGGCGGTGACGCTGATATTGACCCGCTCGGCCAGCGCCCGCAGCCGCGCCAGCTTGGCAGCGCCAATGATGTTGTAGGGCAGGAAGATTTCGGTGATGCCGGCATCGGCAAACACCTCGGCTTCGCCCAGCTTCTGCACGGTGATGCCCACGGCGCCCAGTTCCATGGCGCGCTTGGCAAAGCGCGGCAGCTTGTGGGTCTTGATATGGGGACGCAGCTTGAGACCATGGCTATCGGCATAGCTCTGGGCGCGGGCCAGATTGGCCTCGACCCGGTCGATGTCGATCAGCACGGCAGGGGTATCGAGCGCAGAAATATCGGTCATTTGCCCCTCAGGACCTCGTCAACGAACACCAGATTGCCGGCGGTGAGGCCAGCGTCGACCGGCAACACCGTGCCGGTTATGCCCGAAGCGGCATCGGAGCAATAGAACACGGCGGCATTGGCCACTTCCATGGGCAGCACCATGCGGCCGAGCGGATAATGCGGCAGCACATTGTCGAGGAGGGTCGGATCGGCCTCAAGCCGATGATCCCAGGCCGGCGTGCGCACCGAACCGGGGCAGATCACATTGGCCCGCACGCCCCGCCCGCCGCGCTCGACGGCGATGGCCTTGGCATAGGCGACGAGGCCGGCCTTGGCGGCCGAATAGGCGGGGTTGCCGTAGTGGCCCAGGGCATTGACCGAGGCGATGAAGACGAGGCTCCCCGACCCCCGCGCGGCCATGGCGGCAACGATCGGGTCGGTCATGGCATAGGCGCCATTGAGGTTGATGGCGAGCTCGGAGGCCCAGGCGTCGTCGTCGAGGTGGTCGAGGATTTCGGCGCGGGTGAAACCGGCATTGGAAACCACGGCATCGGGGGCGCCAAAGGCCTTGAGATGATGCTCGATGGCGCTGCGTGTGCCCCTGGCGTCGGCCTGGTCGAACAGCACCTGCCCGGCCAGTTCCAGCCCGTCCATCAGCTCGGCGCTGCGGTCAGCGCCGATGACACCGGCGCCTGCCGCCCGGAAGGCGGCAACCAGCGACCGACCAATGCCGCCGCCGGCGCCAGAGATCAGCACGGTCTTGCCGTCCAGGCGGAAGGGCGAAGCGCTCATCTCAGGGCCCCTTATAGGCGACGCATTCGATCTCGACCTTGCAGTCGACCATCATATGGCTCTGGACGCAGGCGCGGGCCGGCGGATGCTCGCCGAAATAGCTCTTGTAGACGCCGTTGAAGCTCCAGAAGTCGCGCGGATCGTCGAGCCAGACGCCACAACGCACCACATGTTCGAGGCCGTAGCCAGCCTCCTCAAGGATGGCGATGATGTTCTGGATGGTGAGGTGGGTTTCCTCGACGATGCCACCGCGCACGATCTCGCCGTCCTTCATGGCCACCTGGCCGGAAACATAGAGCCAGCCCCCCGCCTCGACGGCACGCGCGAAGGGCAGGTTCTGTCCGCCCGCACCCGATTTTTCAGCACCATAACGTTTGATGGACATGACGCACTCCAAGGTCGTTTCTGAAAGCCAGTTTCGGTTGAGAGCATTATATGGCGTAAAATCGGGCTGGCGGTCGACAGTTTTTCAGTTTCAGTGAAAATTTGTTACGTGATCGCCCCCATGTGTCCGTGCTAACGTCCGCACAGTCGCCTGCCTGGCATGCCCCTTCCTGCGAGACCTTCCGTGCGCGTTTTCACCGCCGCCCTGGCCACCGAGACCAATACATTTTCCCCCATCGCGATCGACAAGCGCGCCTTTGAGGCCTCGCTGCACGCCGGGCCCGGAGAGCATCCTGCAACGCCGACACTGTGCACGGCGCCCATCACCGTTGGCCGCGAGGTCTGTGCCGGGCTGGGCTGGACGCTGATCGAGGGCAGCGCCAGCTGGGCCGATCCGGCAGGGTTGATCGCACGGTCGACCTATGAAGAGCTGCGCGACGATATTCTGACCCAATTGCAGGCGGCGATGCCGGTCGATGGCGTGGTGCTGGGCCTGCATGGCGCCATGGTGGCGCAGGGCTATGACGACCCCGAGGGGGATCTGTTGAGCCGGGTGCGGGCCATCGTCGGACCCGACGTGCTGGTCTGTGCCGAGCTCGATCCGCATAGCCATCTGACGGCAAAGCGGGCAGCGGCGGCCAATTTCTTTGTTGTTTTCAAAGAGTTCCCCCATACCGACTTTGTCGACCGGGCGCGCGACCTGTGGGCCATCGCGGTGCGGGCGCTCAAGGGCGAGATCACGCCGGTGATGAGCGTGTTTGATTGCCGCATGATCGATGTGTTCCCCACCTCGCGCCAGCCGATGCGCGGCTTTGTCGACCGGCTCTATGACCTTGAGAAGAGCGAGCCGCATGTGCTGTCGCTGTCGGTGATCCACGGCTTCATGGCCGGCGACGTGCCGGAAATGGGCACCAAGGTCATTGCCGTCACCGATGGCCATGCCGATGCCGGCGCGGCGCTGGCCGAGCGGCTGGGCCGCGAATTGTTTGCCCTGCGCGGCACCTTCATGGTGCCCCAGGTGGACGAAAAAACCGCCGTGGACATGGCGGTGGCAGCGCCGAAGGGGCCGGTGGTGATCGCCGATGTGTGGGACAATCCCGGTGGCGGCACGGCAGGCGATGCAACGGTCATTCTGGCAGAGCTGATGGACCGGGGGATAAGTGACGTGGCGGTGGGCACCATCTGGGACCCCATTGCGGTGCAGATCTGCATGGCGGCCGGCGAAGGTGCTGAAATTCCACTGCGTTTTGGGGCCAAATCGGCCCCCGATACCGGCAATCCGATCGACCGGCTGGTGACGGTCAAACGGTTGGTGCGGGATGCGCAGATGCGCTTTGGCGACAGCTTTGCGCCCTTTGGCGATGCCGCCTGGATCAGCTTTGACGGGATCGATGTGATCCTCAACTCAACCCGGGCGCAAAGCTTTGATCCGTCACTGTTTTCAGCGATGGGGATCGACCCGAAATCGCGCAAGATCCTGCTGATCAAATCGACCAACCACTTCTATGACAGCTTCAGCAAAATCGCCTCGGAGATCGTCTATTGCTCGGCCGGGAAACCCTATCCAAACCGGCCGGCGGAGACCCATTATCGCAAGGCGCGCAAGGACATCTGGCCCATGCACATGTCACCCTTTTCGGCGTGACACTTCGCAGCCAAGTGCTGACATGGTGACAACAGAAAAGGCCCCGTTTTGTAACGGGGCCTTTTTGCATCGCGCAGTTGGGTCGTTGACGGTCAATCGGCCGCCCAGTGGCCATAGAGAATGGGCATGGTGCCGACCAGCGCCTTGAAGCGATCCCAGCTCTTGCGCTCGGGGAGCGTCCAGCCGGCTTCGGCGATGGCCGACAGGCGCGGGAAGACCAGACGGTCGAAAATGGCGCGGTCGGTCATGGACTCGCTCCAGATGCAGGCCTGGATGCCGAGCAGGTGTTTGAGGCCCTGTTCGGAGAAGCCGGCGCGGGCCTCGAACTCATAGGTCTCCTGCGGGCCGGACCAGCCGGCCCAGCCGGCGCCCGGCTCGGTCCATTGCACGCCATTGGCCATATCGAGGTAGTAGCGCTGGCCGGGGGAGACGACGATGTCGAAGCCGCGCTCGGCGAGGGCCGCGTTGATCTCGACATTGCGCCAGCCGATGACGAAGGCCTTGGTCTTGTCGACGGCGTCGCCATGGGCCGCCTCTTCCCAGCCGCCGGTGATGGCGCCCTTGGAAGCGATATAGTCATGCACGCGCCGGATGAAGGCGGCCTGGATGAGCGCGGTGGGCGAGCCCTCGATCTCATCGGCGCCGTGATGGTTGCCGAGCTGGTTGAACTGCTTCTCGTGCTTGCGGCGCATTTCGGGACCACCGAGGCGTTCGATCATGTCGAGCGCCAGGGGCGAACCGGACCAGGCCGCCAGAGGCACTTCGTCGGCACCGAGATGGAAGATGCCGGCCGGGAACAGCTCCAGCACTTCGTCCACAATGGTCTCGACGAAGCGATAGACCGGCTCATGGGCCGGGTTGAGGCTGTTGTTGGGGAAGCCCTGCACCGACTGGTATTCGCCGGTTTCTTGTGGGTCGCGCAGCTCGGGCAGAGCCTGCAGCGCGGCATAGAAATGGCCGGGCATGTCGATCTCGGGAATGACTGCAATCGCCAGACTATCGGCCAGCGCCACGATCTGGCGGACGGCCGCCTTGGTGTAATAGCCGCCGGTGGGCTGGGGGCCCGAACCCAGCAGCGGCGGCAGCGCCTTGCCATGGCCGCGCCAGGCCGCAATCTCGGTGAGCTGCGGATAGGCGTCGATCTCCAGGCGCCAGGCTTCGTCTTCGCTTAAGTGCCAATGGAACTTGTTGAGCTTGTTCCAGGCCATGATCTTGAGGAAGCGGCTGACTTCGGCGGTGGTGTAGAACTGACGCGCCACGTCGAGATGGCTGCCACGATAGGCAAAGCCGGGCGCGTCGGTGATGACACCGCCGGTGGGGAAGACGAAGGTCTGCGGGTGCAGCCGCGCGCCGCGCAGGATCTGGCCCAGGGTGATCAGACCATAGACCATGCCCTGGCGGGTGGTGGCGGCGACCGTGGCGGCGTTTTCGGCAAAGCTCAGCTCATAGGCTTCATCACCCAGGCCCGGCTTGTGCGAGATGGCGACGGGCATGCCACCCTCGGCCGAAGGGCGCACCAGCGCCTCGACCGGGAAGAGATCATCGACCAGGCCAGCAAAGGCAGCCGCGGCGCGGCCGGCGTCATTACCCTCGGGCTTGAGATCGAGGCCGGGCGGGGCAATGCGGGCGCCAGTGGTGGCCACCGACTGCGGCCAGGGAATGATGGAGACGGCGACCGGCGCCTTGGCCGGAACCGGGAAACGGGCAGCACCCTTGAGCAGCGGCGCATTGTTGCCCTTGCCGCGCGTGGGGGCGGTGGCCAGCGGGATGATGCTGCCGTCGCTCAGCACGACATAGGCGGCGTTGGCGCCATCACTCCAATGGCGCAGGCCATAGGACAGGCCGCGGGCCACGGCGGTCCATGTCGCGCCGGGTTCGAGGACGAAGCCTTCGGGCGGCGCGATCAGGGTGTGATTGGACAGGCGGCGCAGCAGCACGCCGTTTTCCAGCGTGGCATGGGGATCGATGCGGGCCGGACCGGAAAAGCCGAGCTGGAAGTCACTGACAGGGGTGTCGCCGGTATTGGTCAGCTCGATGCCATAGCCGAGCGGCTCATCGGCGGTGGCCGGAGACCAGGTGGTGACGAAAGAGAAGGACATGGGCATGGATGGTCTCGTTGGTGATTGCTGGCTTGGCGGGTACGGGGGCAAAACTGTCGACCCCCACCCTCGACCCCTCCCCTCAAGGGGGAGGGAAGGCTGACTGGTGGTTCTTGGCAGAGGTCAGGGTGACGGATGGCTTGGTGGGCTAATCCCCCAGGGGCTGGCCATCGTCGCCGTCGCGGTTGACGACCAGCTGGTGCTTGATGCGGCGCATGGCGGCGACGGCGGGTGGGCCGAGACGCGTGGCCACGGTCTGGGCCAGCACGTCGACGGTGGCCAGGAAAGCATAGCGGCCCGGGGTGGGGCGCAGGATGTCGGAATTCTCGTGCCAATTGACCGGCAGCAAGATGTCGGACTGCGCCGAGACCAGCGAGGCCGAGCGGGTGACGACGATGCGGGTCAGCCCGTATTCGCCGGCCACGGCCAGGGTCTTGGCCAGCTGGGCATTGTTGCCCGAGAGCGAAAAGGCGACGATGACCGTGCCGGCCGGCGCGGCAGCGGCGCGCATCATCTGCAGCTGATGGTCATCGGTGGAGGCCACCTTGAGGCCCAGGCGGAACAGGCGCGCCTCGACCTCGCCAGCCATCATCGATGATGCACCGCCCGAGCCGAAGGCCAGCACGAAGCTGGATTTGACCAGGCTCTCGGCCGCGCGCTCCACGGCGGCGAAATCGAGGTGATCAAAGGTTTCGTAGATGATCGACTGGATGCCGTTGACGACGCCCTGGGCAATCTCGTGCACGCTCGAGGGCCCGGCAGCCGGCGCAAAATAGCGCTGGCCGACAAAGCGGGACTGGGCCAGGCGCACCTTGAAATCAGCATAGGAGTCGCAGCCCAGCCGCCGGCAGAAGCGGGTGACGGTCGGCGGGGAGACATCGGCCTGGGCGGCCAGATCGACGATGGACAGCTTGAGCGCGGCCTCGACGTCGGCCAGGACGATCTCGGTCAGCGCGCGCTCGGAACGGGTGAACTCGTTCTTTTCGGTCTGCAGCAGTCCAACGATGTCCAGCATGTCCACATCTCCTCCACCGTGCGGGTTGGCGGTCAGTAGATCGCCAGACCCGCCGAGTCGAACAGATGAACCTGATCGAGATTGAAACCGATCGGCGCCGTGACGCCCTCGCTGATGTCCGGCGCGCCTTCAAACAGGGCAATGAAGCTCTCGCCGGCCGGCAGGCTGGAATAGGCCACGGTGTGAATGCCCAGATGTTCCACGATGTTGGGGGAGACATTGAGCATGAAGTCGCTCTGGCCCAGGTTGAGGTGTTCCGGGCGGATGCCCAGGGTCACCTTTTCACCCACGGGGCGCGTGGCGCTGCGCGGCAGGGCAATGGTACCCAGAGCGCCCAGGTCGAGCGTGATGGTGGTGCCATCAGCGGCCGAAACCGTGCCCGAGATGAAGTTCATCTTGGGGCTGCCGATGAAGCCGGCCACGAACAGGTTGTCGGGCTTGTGGTAAAGCTCGAGCGGGGAGCCGACCTGGGAAATCTGGCCGGCATCGAGCACCACGATCTTGTCGGCCATGGTCATGGCTTCGACCTGATCATGGGTCACATAGATCATGGTGGTGCCCAGGCGCTTGTGCAGCTCCATCAGCTCGATGCGCATTTCGGAGCGCAATGCGGCGTCCAGGTTGGACAGCGGCTCGTCGAACAGGAAAATCTTGGGTTCGCGCACGATGGCGCGGCCGATGGCAACGCGCTGGCGCTGGCCGCCCGAGAGCTGACCGGGCCGGTGCTGCAGGCGCGGCTCAAGCTGCAGCACGCGTGCGGCGGCGTGGACGCGGGTGTTGACCTCGTCATTGGCCAGGCGCTCGACGCGGAGAGGGAAGGCGATGTTCTCAAACACCGTCATATGCGGATAGAGCGCGTAGCTCTGGAACACCATGGCAATGCCGCGCTCGACGGGCGCGAGATCGTTGACGACCTTGCCGCCGATCTCGATTTCGCCGGCCGAGACATCCTCGAGGCCAGCAATCATGCGCAGTAGGGTGGACTTGCCACAGCCGGACGGGCCGACGAAGACAACGAATTCACCTTCGGACACGTCCAGATCGATGCCCTTGATGATGCGGGCCTCGTTGAAGGATTTTTCCAGGCGCTTGAGGCTGAGCTGGGACATCGTCGTTCTCCGGTCGGCGGGACTTGATACCCGCGGGCAGGCATTGGGGCTTGGGGGTGGCCGCCGCTCGATGGAGCGACGGCCGAGTTGTCGGGAGAGAGGGTTGGGGTGAGGGATTCAGCGCGGTGGCGCCGTCGCGGATGAAACCGCAATTGTGAACCCCTCACCCGACCCTTTCGGGTCGACCGCTCCCCTCAGGGGAGAGGTGACTGTGATCTTACTTGTACTGCTCGAGTTCGCCGGCAGCCTTGGTGAGGGCGGCAGCGGGCTCGGCCTGGCCGGTCACGACGGACTGGACCAGCTCGATCATCACGTTCTGCAGGCCGACATAGTCGGTCAGCAGGGGCTCGGGACCACCGAATTCGATGCCGTCCAGGAAGGGCTTCCAGTAGGGCTTTTCGGCGAGCAGCGCATCGACGTGGACCGGACGCAGCGGGGTCAGGCCCTGCGAGATGTCATATTCCCACTGGCGCTCGGGCGCGGTCAGGAACTTGGCGAACTCGATTGCCTTGTCCTCGACGCCGGTGCCCTTGAAGACGGCCAGCGAGTCGGTGATCAGCAGGGTGCCGGGACCCTTGGCATCCGGACCGGTCGGCAGCGGGGCAACGCCCCAGTTCATGCCGGCTTCTTCGGCGCGGTTGGCAGCGCCAGCCGAGGCTTCGATCATGGCAACGCCGCCGTCCAGCCAGATGGCGCGGACTTCGTTCTGCTCGTAAGCGGTCGGGCCTTCTTCCGAATAGGGAACGATGTCCTTGACCGCCTGCAGCGCAGCCAGGTTCTGCGGGCTGTCGAGCACGATGTTGCCGTCAGCGTCGATGACCTGACCGTTGTTGGTGTACACCCAGTGGAGGAACTGGTGCATGGTGTTGTCGAAGGTCTTGGCAACCAGGCCATAGCCGGCAGCGTCGGTCTTCTCGGTGATCTGCTTGGCGAAAGCGATCTTTTCTTCCCAGGTCTTGGGCGGGGTTTCCGGATCCAGGCCAGCGGCCTCGAACAGGTCCTTGTTCCAGAACAGCGCCTTGGTGGAGAAGGCCACCGGGATGCCCCACTGGGTGCCGTCGAAGGTCACGGTGTCGGGAACGAAGTTGTAGTAGGCGGCCTTTTCCTCATCGGTCATCGGCACGGGAACGATCAGATCGTTCTCAGCGAACTGCTTGAGCGTGCGCGAACCGACGTAGGCCAGGGCGACCGGCGTGCCGGCGGCAGCCAGCGTGGTCACCTTGTCCTGGCACTGGCCCCAGCCGACCACTTCGGTGGCGATCTTGTAGTCAGGGTTAGCCTTGTCCCACTCGTCAATGTAGCCCTGGTACAGCGGTTCGATGGCGTCACCGCACAGGATGAAGCTGATTTCTTCAGCCTGGGTAACGGCCGTGAAGGCGGTCGTGCTGGAGAGCGCCGCCAGAGACGCCAGAACCAGTTTTGTCGTTGTTCTCATATTGTAGTCTCCCTTGTCTGCGCCTTTGGGGATGGCGCTCCCAACGGCCCGGATCCCAGATCCGCGCCGAATTCAATATGGCCGGTCTATTGCTTGATCGCCCCCGCGGTCAGCCCGGCAACGAGATAGCGCTGCAAGAACACGATCACGATCATGACTGGCAGGATGCCCACGAAGGACGCCGCCATCAGCTCGTTCCAGATCACCTCCTGCTTGCCGAAGAAGGCGAACAGCCCGATCGGCAGCGGCATGAACTCGGTCTTGGAGTTGAAGGTCAGCGCGAAGATGAACTGCTGCGCATAGGCGCCAATGAAGGTCATGATGGCGACCACCACGATGCCCGGCATGGCCAGCGGCAGGATGACCCGGCGCAGGGTGTAGAGGCGGGATGCACCATCGACCCATGCGGCCTCGTCCAGCTCGCGCGGAATGCGCAGCATATAGGTGCGCAGCAGCCAGATGGAGGACGGGATGAGAAAGGCGGCGCCTGGCACGATCATGGCCCAATAGGTGTTGAGCAGGCCCATCGAGCGCATCAGGCGGAACAACGGGATGAGCAGCACGGCGCCCGAGAACATGTTCACCGCCAGGAAGCCACCGAGCATGACATTGGCGCCCGAGAAGCTGAAGCGGGCGAAGGCATAGGCCGCCGGCACCACGATGACCACGACGATGGCGGTGACGACAGTGGAGATGAAGAAGGAGTTGAAAATGTGCATGCCCAGCATGGGGACCGACGTCCACATGTTGATATAGGCGTCGAACGAGCCGTTCTTGGGGATGAAGCTGTAGGGCGTGGAGAACAGCTGCGCCAAGGGCTTGAGCGAGACCAGGAAGCCTTCGATGAAGGGCGCCAGCACGAAGAACAGGAACACGGCAATGCCGGCATAAAGGCTCGCCACCTCATACCATTTGTAGCGGTCGATCATCGGCTTGGACGAGCGCGACTTCGCCTTGGGCGCTGCCTTGGATATGGCGCCTGTTTCGACGGCGACGGGCGCGGCGGTGCGGGCAAGTTGGCTCATTTGGCTTCTCCCTGCGACAGTTTCCGGACGGCACGGAAGTAGACGATGCAGAAGATGGACACGAAGATGCAGATGACCACGGCGCGGGCGGCGCCTTCGCCATATTTGCGGCTGCCGATGGCGGTCTTGAACGTATCGATGATCATCGTGGTGGTGGAACCGGACGGGCCGCCCTGGGTCAGGATCCAGATGATGTCGAAGGAATTGAAGGTGGCGATGAGGCTGAGCAGGCTCATGGTGATGATGGCGGGCACCATCATGGGCAGGGTGATGCGGCGCCAGCGATAGAAGCGGCCTGCCCCATCGGTCCAGGCGGCCTCGTAGAGATCCTTGGGGATCGACTGCATGGCGGCCAGGAAATAGATGGTGACCATGGGGACGCCGATCCAGACGTCGGTGATGATGGTGGCCCAGAAGGCGGTGTCCCCATAGGCGAGCCAGGCGACGGGCCCATTGGTGATGCCGAAGTTCTGCAGCAGCCCGGAAATCATGCCGAATTGGCCATTGTACATCCAGCCCCACATGAAGATGCCGATGGCCATGGGCACGATCCAGGGCGGCATGGTGAGGATGCGGAACACGGTCTGGCCGGGAATGGCGGCATTGAGCATGACGGCGCCGGCCATGCCGATCACCATCTTGAAGCTCACCGAAAAGAAGGTCCACACGAAGGTGCGCAGGATCACCTCGGTGAAATTACCGGCGGTGAAGATGCGCTGGTAATTGGCCCAGCCGACCCAGTCATAGGTTGGCTTGAGGGCGGCATTGGTGAACGACAGCACGATGGTGTCGAACAGGGGATAGGCGACGATGACCAGGATGTAGACCAGCGCGGGGGCCAGCAATGCGAGAGCAAAAAGGACGGCGCTTCTGTTGCTGGTCATTGGCCTGTTCTCCTTCAGCCGGCTCGCCCGAGGGCGCTATCGAACTGCTGCCAGATGGGGGTCATGTCGATGACCGTCTTGGTGCGCATCGCCTCGTCCATGGTCAGCGCCAGGAGCCCGGCCTCGAGCGCGTCGGTGACCGATACCGGCAGGGGCACACCCTCCAGCACATGCTTGAGGATATCCTCGGCCATCTGCTCGTCGGCGCCATAGTGCTGGCTGAGCTCGCTCATCTTGTAGGTGGTGTCGATCAGCCGGTCGGAGGTGCGGCTATCGGTGACGCGCAGGAAATTGCGGATGAAGTCGCCTTCGGCCATGCCCTTGGCACCCAGGACCGCGAAACGGCGGAAATCGTCGGGGACATTGAGATTGGTGTGGAAGGTCAGCGCCGCGCCATTTTCGTACTGCACCATGGCGGTCTGGAAATCGATGATGTCGCCATCGCTGTCGAACACCTTGTCGCTGCCCTGCCAGCCGCTGGGCTTGCGATGATAGACTTCCATGTCGTTGATGCCGACATTGGCGGGCGCATTGGCGGGAATGAAGGTGCGGCGACCGCCGAAGCTGGACACATACTGCGGGCGGCAGCCCATGACGCCATTGTAGAGGTCTAGATCGTGGCAGCACTTCTCGAGCATGAAGCTGCCCGAATAGCGCTCGTAGCGGCGCCAGTCGCGCATGAAGAAGGCGCCGTGATAGGGCGGAATGTGCTCGGAGGCCTCGATGGAGGTGATGTCGCCCAGATGCCCCTCGGCCTGAGCCTTGCGCAGATCGACATAGAGCGGCGCATAGCGCAGCACCAGGCCGACCATGACATTGTCCGAGCCATATTGAGCAATCAACCTGGCCAGAGCCATAGTGTCCTCGACCGAGGTGACCACCGGCTTCTCGGTGAAAATCTTCAGGCCGCGCTCAAGGCCGATGCGGATGTGATCGAGATGGAGGTGGTTGGGCGAACCAACCATGAGCAGATCAAGCTTCTCGCTGTCGAGCATGGCTTCAAGCGAGTCAAATTGGGTGCCGAGCGACACGCCATGCTGGGTGGCATAGGGCAGGCCGGCAGGCGCGGGATCGACATAGCCGGCGATGGAAAAATCGCTGCGCGCGGCGGAAAACACCCGCGCCAGATAGCCAAGACGATACCCAAGGCCAATGATACCAACCCGCATAGTCCGCCCGTTACCCTGTCTCTGAAGCCGCCAACCTCTACCGGGTCAGTCGGTGCTTTTTGTAAACGATTTTCAAGATTAGGATCGTTCTGAAAGCAATGTCAACACGAATCCGACACAATAACAATACCAATATAAGCCACTTTCGCACTTTGCCCAAACGGGCGCCATTTTGCCAAATTTCTAGGCGTTTCCGGTGGTTTTGACGCTTAGGGCTTGTGGACAAACCCGCCAAAAGCGGGCAGCATGTTGCAATTGGTATTCATCTGGCCTCACCTTTCCCCCTGCCGTGGAACAACAACTCTGAAAATCGCAAACAGAGGGGGCGGCAACCGGCGCAGATCACACCAGGCGCAGCCAGAGCCAGCAGCAACACTTTACCTGACGAGAGTTTCATGAGCCGGACGAACCCCTTTCCCAATGATCCCGACCGCAGCGCCATCTGGACCATGCTGGTGGAGCGCGACATCGCCGCCTTCGTTGCCGCGGACTGGTCACAAGTGGATGGCGACTTCATCAAGGAGGGCTTCCTGGGCATCAACGGCGGCAAGTCCGGCAATCCGGACGACTGGAAGATCAGCTTCCCGACGCTTGAGGCCTATCGTGACGACTGGATCCGCCAGGCCCGGGAAAGCCAGGCGCTGGAATATGCCGAAGATGTGCTGGAAGGCATTCACCGCGCCACTTCGCTGACCGAGATCGAGATCAATGGCGACATCGCCATCGCGCACAAGAAGTTCGACGGTGAGATCGCCCTCAAGAACGGCGGCAAGGATGTGCTGCACTGGCAGACGCTCTACTTCTGCCGCAAGGTCGATGGCGTCTGGAAGCTGACCGGCTTTGCCGGCTACCTGCCCTATTCCATGGGCTGAGTGCCGCCCAGACCACGATGTCCCCCCGGCCTCGGGCCGGGATGACACCGAGTGTGTGGGGCACATGCGGCCCACGGCAGAAGCGGCAACGCTGAACCCCTCACCCGGCGCTGCGCGCCGACCTCTCCCCCCAGGGGAGAGGTCATCCGGAGCCGACAATCTCTTTGAGGATGATCCGAGCAAAGATGTCTCTTCTCACCCCGCAGCGCCTGACCATGATGGTGTTCTTCCTGCAGCCGATTGCCTTCGGCTCCTGGTTGCCACGCATTGGCGATGTGCAGCTTTCGCTTGGACTGGGACCATCCGGGCTGGCGCTGGCGCTGCTGGGCCTGCCCTGCGGCACCTTGCTGACATTGCCCTTTGCCGGACCGCTGGTGGGCCGGATCGGCCCGCGCGCGGCGATCCTTATCGGCTATGTGCTCTATACGCTGGCCATGTGCCTGCCGGCGCTGGCCCCTGACCCGACGCTGCTGTTTGTGGCGCTGATGCTGGCCGGTTCGACGATCTCCTTTGTCGAACTCGGGCTCAACGTGCAGGCAGACGCCGTCGAGAAGGCGACCGGTACGGTCATCATGACGACCGCCCATGGCTGCTGGTCGGTGGGCATCATGGCGGGAAGTCTTGTCGGCTCAGGCATGGCAGCGATCGGGCTCGCGCCGCAACTGGCCATTCCCCTGGTGGGGGTGTGCATCCTGCCACTGGCCCTGTTGGCGGCGAGCCGGTTGCCGCCGCCTGCGCCCGAACCGGCACTTGAGTCAAAGACCGAGCGCCCGCGCTGGACGCCGCCCAGCTGGGCGCTGCTGGGCATCTGCTGCTTTGTGTTCGGAATCACCATGACCGAGGGCGCGATGGCGGACTGGTCGGCCATTTTCCTCCGCGACGCGCTGGCGGCCGATGCCGGAACCGTGGGGCTTGGCTATGCCGTGTTTGCTGCCTTGGTGGCGGCGGGGCGGTTTGGCGGCGATAGCCTCAAGCGTCGTTTCGGGGCCGTTGTGACTGCTCGGATCTGTGGCGTGCTGGCCGTGCTGGGCGCTGGCCTGCTTTATGTCGCGCCGACTGTGCCGGTGGCCCTGTTGGGATTTGCCACGATCGGTATCGGCGTGTCGGTGGGGTTTCCCCTGGCCGTGACGGCCGCTGCCGCCCTGACCGATCGCAGCGCGGCATCCAATGTGGCTGTGCTGAGCTTTGTGGCCCTGCTCGGCTTTCTGGTCGGCCCGCCGGTCATCGGCTTTGTGGCCGAACACACCGATATAAGGTTGGGCATCGCCTGCCTCGTGCCGGTGCTGATCGCCAGCCTGGCGTTGACCAAGCGGCTCGATCCGGCGCGTGGGCGTCGGCTCGACCATAATCCCCAATCCGATATTGCTGGAGTACTCTGATGCGCATTGCTGTTGCTGGCCTGCATACCGAATGCAGCACCTATAATCCCGTGCTGGCCCGCGAGGCCGATTTCCGCGTGCTGCGTGGCCCCGCCATGCTCAAGGATGCCTATTTCGATTTCCTGACGCATTTTCCGGCCGAGTTCGTCACCGTGCTGCACGCCCGCGCCATTGCCGGCGGGCCGGTGGAGCAGGCACTCTATGCCCGCTGGAAAAGCGAAATCCTTGATGGCATCAAGGCCGCGCTGCCGCTCGATGGCGTGTATCTGGCCATGCATGGCGCGATGTTCGTGGAAGGCATGCACGATGCCGAGGGCGATTTCATCAGCGCGGTGCGCGCGCTGGTGGGGCCCGACGTGCTGATTGCCGCCAGCTATGATTTGCACGGCAATGTCAGCCAGACCATTGTGGACAGCCTCGACATCTTCTCCACCTATCGCACGGCGCCGCATATCGATGTGCCCGACACCATGCGGCGCGCCGTGACCATGCTGGTGCGCGCGCTGCGCACGGGCCAGCGTCCGGCCGTGGCCTGGGCACCCGTGCCGGTGCTGCTGCCGGGCGAACGCACCAGCACGCAGGACGAGCCGGCGCGCAGCTTCTACACCCAGTTGCAGGCCGTGGAAGACCCCACGGGCATCTGGGATGCGTCCTTCCAGGTGGGTTATGTCTGGGCCGACGAGCCGCGCGCCACGGCCTGTGCCGTGGTGACCGGGACGGACCGCAACGCCATGGCGGCTGCGGCGCGGCATCTGGCGCAGGACTATTGGGACATTCGCGAGCAGTTCGTGTTTGGCACCAAGACCGGCAGCATCGAGGAGTGCGTCGACTGGGCGATCGAGGCGGAGACAGCGCCGGTGGTGCTGGCGGAATCGGGCGACAACCCCACCGGCGGTGGTGTGGGCGACCGCGCCGAAGTGCTGGCCGAATTGATGGCCAATGACGCGCAAGGGGTGATCTTTGCCGGTATTGCCGACAAGCCGGCGACCGAGGCGGCCTATGCGGCGGGCGTCGGTGCCACGGTCGAGCTCAGCATCGGCGGCACGCTCGACCCATCCAGCAGTGTCGTGGAAACCGAGGCCGAGGTCATCTTCCTGCTCGAGACCGAGGACGCGCATCTGCGCGAGGCCGTGGTGCGCATCGGCGGTATCGACCTGGTCCTGACGGCGCGGCGGCGACCGTTCCACAATCTGGTGGACTTCAAGAAGCTCGGGCTCGATCCCAAGGCGGCGCGCATCGTGGTGGTCAAATCGGGCTATCTGTCGCCCGACCTCGGCCCCATCGCCAATCCCAGCCTGATGGCGCTGTCGCCGGGCGTGGTGGACCAGTTTGTCGAGCGGCTGGAGCGCAAGCACAAGAGCGTGCCGCAATATCCGTTCGACAAGGACTTTGCCTGGTCGCCAGAGGTCAAGTGGTCCAAGCTGGCGGGTTGATCAACACCACAGGCGGGCCGGCGGCGTGTCCGGCCCGTTTACTCCGCCTCCGATGTCGCGCTGGCGCTGCCGCGCGCCACGATGCGCGGCGGCACGATGAAGTGCTCGGCGCTCGTGCGGCCGTCGATACGCTCGATCAGCATGCGCGCGGCCTGTAGTCCGAGCAGTTCGCCAGACTGATCGACGCTGGTGAGGCTATTCTGCGCAAGATCACAGAAGATGGTGTTGTCATAGCCGACGATGGCCAGGTCTTCGGGAATGGACAGGCCCATCTCGGTGGCGACGCTAATGGCCTCAAAGGCCATCAAATCGGTCCAGCAGAAGATGGCGTCGGGACGGTTGGCATCGGACAACAGGCGGCGCACGGCAACCTGCACGTCGCGCACGACCTGGCTGGCGCGAACGATGTTGATCGCCTCGCCGCAGCCGAGCTCCATCATCTCGAGGCGGTAGCCGACTTCGCGCTGCTGGATGATCGATGAGGTGGCCGGGGTGAGGCTGAGCATGGCCGGCCTGCGGAAGCCCTTGGCCACCAGATGGCGAACCACCAGGCGTGCGCCGAGCTGGTCATCATTGTTGACCGTATCGAAGGCGTCGCCGCCCCTGTCGTGATGGCCGACCACGACCAGCGGCACGCGCTCGCCGAGATTGATCAGCGCCTGCATGTCGATATTGGGACCGATAACGATCAGCCCATCCATCTGCCGGTCGATCATGGCCTCGATCAGCGCGCTCGAGGTGGTGTTGACCGCGCCCGAGGTGGTGTTGATGCCCTGCATGGCCTGATACTGCGTCCGCTCCAGCGCGGCGTTCACGCCCGAATAGATGTCGGCAAAGAAGGGGTTGCGCAGATCGGGGAAGATCAGCCCGATGGTATAGGTGCGGCCGCGCATGCCGCGCGCCGACGCCCGCGGCCGGTAGTTGAGCTTGGCCATGGAGGCGCGCACTTTTGTCCGCAGCGCGTCGCTGACGCCATAGGCATCGCGCAGCACCTTGGAGACGGCGGCCACCGACACGCCCGCATCCTGGGCAACTTCGCGGATGGTGATGCGCTCGCCCGGGCGGGTGGCGGGGGTGTCTTTTTCGCTCATGGCCCCGAGATATCCTGATTGCTCGAAAACGTCTCGCATCTTTTTGTCGCCGGGCATATTGCCAAGCCGAAGATTTTGTAGAACGATATACGTAGAACAGTCTACAGCCGGATAAACCGGCTCTTTTGGGAGGACTTGGCGTGAACGACGCAGCAGTGATGCATGGCGCATCCACACAGATGGCATCGGTACAGTGGGAAGCGCAGATGGTGCGCCCGCAAAGCGATGCAGGCGTCGGCACCCCATCGTCCTTCCTGCGCAAGAGCTTTACCCTGGCCAATGTCGCCGGCGACGAAACGCTGCGCATCAGCGCGCTGGGCCTCTACATCTGCTTCATCAACGGCAAGCGAGTGGGGCACGATATCCTGACGCCGGGCTGGACCAGCTATGACGTGCGGCTGAGCTACCAGACCTATGCCGTTGCGGACCTGCTGGTGGCGGGCGAGAACACCATCGAGATCTGGCTGGCTGACGGCTGGCTACGCTCGCAGATGATGTGGGGCCAGGCGCCCATCTTCAACACCTGGGGCGACGAGATCGCTGCCATTGCCGAGTTGCGCAGCGGCACGGGCAAACTGCTGCTGGCCACCGACGCCAGCTGGCAGAGCGGCACGCTGCCGATCCTGAAATCAGGCATTTATTTCGGCGAGACCTATGACGCGCGCATCGTGCCGCAGGTGACGGCGGGCAGCGAAGCGATCAGCTTCGACACGGCGCGACTGGTGGCGCATGAAACCACGCCGGTGCAGGAACTGCCCGAACTGGCACCGGTCAAGAGCTGGACCGATGCCGAAGGCCGCACGGTGCATGACTTCGGCCAGAACTGCGGCGGCTATGTTGCCTTTACCGTGCGCGGTGAAGCCGGTGCCCGCGTGACGGTGGAACATGCCGAAATCCTCGACAAGGATGGCGTGTTCTACAATGGCAATCTGCGCACCGCCGAATGCCGCATCGACTATACGCTCAAGGGCGAAGGCGACGAGGCCTATCGGCCGCACTTCACCTTCCAGGGCTTTCGCTATGCGCGCGTGACCATTACCGGCAAGGCCGAGATCAGCAAGATCGCGCTGGTGCCGATCAGCTCGGTGACCGAACTCAAGGCCGGGTTCACCTCGGGCAATGCGCTGGTCAACCGGCTGTTCCTCAACACCGTGTGGTCGCAGCGCTCCAACTTCATCGAAGTGCCCACCGACTGCCCGCAGCGCGACGAGCGCCTGGGCTGGACGGGCGACGCCCAGGTGTTTGCCGGCACGGCCTGCTACCTGGCCGAAACACAGAGCTTCTTCCGTAAGTGGCTGCGCGACGTGATGGCCGACCAGCGCGCCGATGGCGCGGTGCCCCATGTCGTGCCCGATCCGACCCGGCAGAAGCCGGCTAACTATCCCGGCTTTTATGGCAGCACCGGCTGGGGCGATGCCATCGCCGTGGTGCCGTGGCAGGTCTACCTGCACTATGCCGACACCGATGTTCTGGCGGAAACGCTGCCCGCGATGACCAAATGGGTCGACTTCGTCTGGTCGATCAGCGAGGGCCCGATCGTCAAGCCACCGCGCGTCTGGGGCGCCCGCGGCTTCTCGTTCGGCGACTGGCTGCAGCCGAGCGGGCCCAGCGCCAAGCCGCTGCCGACCATCAGCGACGATGCCTCGGCAACGATTTATCTGTTCATCACCTCGACGCTGGTGGCGCGCATTGCCCGCATCGCCGGGGACATTGCGACCGCAGAGCGCCTGGAGGCCATGGCCGGCAAGGTCAAGGCGGCCTTTGGCCATGAATTCATCACGCCATCGGGCCGCGTGGCCGGCGACGACCAGACGTCCTATGCGCTGGCGTTCCTGCATGACCTGATCCCGGCCGACAAGATCGACGGCGCCAAGGCCTATTTCAAGAATGCCATCGCCCGCAGCGATGGCCGCATCGGCACAGGCTTTATCGGCACGCCGGCGCTGTTGCCGGCGCTGGTCAAGATCGGCGAGCTGGGACTAGCGGCTGAAGTGTTCCTGCAGGAAGAGGTGCCCGGCTGGCTCTACCAGGTCAAGATGGGCGCCACGACCATCTGGGAGCGCTGGGACGCCATCCAGGCGGATGGATCGATCTACAATCCGCAGATGAACTCGTACAACCACTATGCCTATGGGGCGGTGTGCCAGTGGCTGCTGGAGGCCGTGGCAGGCTTCCGGCCCGATGCGGATGCGCCGGGCTTCAAGTCGATCATCTTCGAGCCGGTGATCCTGGACGGTTTGTCGCCCGTGAAGGCGCATCACGACAGCCCGGCGGGCACCATTCGCGCCGCCTGGACACTGAACGGCGACAAGGTGGTCTATGACATCGACGTGCCAGAGGGCACACGCGGCACGCTGCGGCTCAACCCGGCCTATCGCGAGGCCACGCTGGACGGCGCAGCGGTGGCCAGCGGCGCCGACCACGCCCTGAGCGCCGGCCAGCATCAGATCACCTTCACCTATGCCGTGCCGAAGCGCCGCGAGGCGATCACGCACAATGCCCATACCCGGACCCCATAACGGGGCCGGTGACCTTACCCAAGGGAGGAGACTACCAATGACACTGAACCTGAAATCGATGGCACTGGCCGGGGTGGGCGCGCTTGCCGTGCTTCTGGCCAGCGGCGCTGCACAGGCGCAGTCGACCACGCTGACGCTTTTGATCGACAACGGCCCGCAGACCGTGCCGGTGTTCGAAGCCTATGTGGCGGCGTTCGAAGCGGCGAACCCCGACATCAATATCGAGATCGAGACCCGTCCGGGTGGCGGCGAAGGCGACAACATCGTCAAGACGCGCCTGGCCACCGGCGCCATGGCCGACATCTTCACCTATAACTCGGGCTCGCTGTTCCAGGCGATCAACCCGCAGCAGAACCTGCTGCCGCTCACCAACGAAGCCTGGCAGGCCAATGTGCAGGACAGCTTCAAGAGCGTGGTGACCTCGGCCGGCGACGTCTATGGCGCACCCTATGCCTCGGCCATGGGTGGCGGCATCCTCTACAACATCCCGCTCTACAAGGAACTTGGCCTGACCCCGCCCAAGACCTGGGATGAGTTCATGGCCAACAACGAGAAGATCAAGGCAGCCGGCAAGGTTGCCGTGATCCAGACCTATGCGGACACCTGGACCAGCCAGCTGTTCGTTCTGGCCGACTTCTACAACGTCATGGCCGCCGTGCCGGACTTTGCCGAAAAGTATACCGCCGGCGAGGCCAAGTATGCGTCCACCCCGGCAGCCCTGCAGGGCTTTGAACGCCTGCAGCAGGTCCACGACGCCGGCTATCTGAACGAAGACTTCGGCGCCGCCAACTACAACGACGGCATCCGCATGGTGGCCACCGGCGAAGGCGCGCACTACCCGATGCTGACCTTTGCGGTTGGCGCCATCGAGGAAATCTCGCCGGGCAATACGGCCAATGTCGGCTTCTTCGCCCAGCCGGGCAACAGCGCCGATGCCAATGGCCTGACCACCTGGATGCCGGACGCTGTCTATATTCCCAAGACCGTCAGCAATGAGGAAGCCGCCAAGAAGTTCGTCGCTTTCGTTGCCAGCCCCGAAGCGTGCGAAGTGCGCAATGCAACGGTGAACCCGACCGGTCCCTACCTGGTCAAGGGCTGCGAACTGCCCGCCGAAGTGCCGCCCGCCGTGTCGGACATGCTGCCGTACTTCGCTGACGGCGGCAACAATGGCCCTGCCCTCGAGTTCCTCTCGCCCATCAAGGGCCCGGCGCTCGAGCAGATCACGGTCGAAGTCGGCTCGGGCATCCGCTCTGCCGCCGATGGCGCTGCGCTCTATGACGAGGACGTGCGCAAGCAGGCCCAGCAGCTCGGCCTTGCCGGCTGGTAAGCCGACGATCCCTTGTTTCGGTTCCGGGCGGCCTGGCTGCCCGGAACTGGCCTTGTTGCATGAGAGGATTTTGCGATGGCCAGTGCCCCCACAACGGCGCGCTCCCGCCCTTCGACCTATCCCGTCTGGTTCTTCTTGCCGGCGGCGATCATCTATAGCGCACTGTTTCTGGCGCCGACCTTCGCCTCGCTCTACTTCAGCCTGACACGGTGGACGCTGTTCAATTCCGTGTTCATCGGCTTTGAGAATTTCGCGCAGTTCTTCCGGGAGCCGTTCCTGATCCAGGGGCTGATGAACACCGTGATGTACGCGGTGGTGACATCGAGCCTGAAGGTGGTGCTCGGCATGGGGCTGGCGCTGCTGCTGACCAGCAATATCATCGCCCGTGGCTACCTGCGCTCGGTGGTGTTCTTTCCGGTGCTGGTGTCGACCGTGGGCGTCGGCATCACCTTTACCGTGCTGATGCATCCCACCCAGGGCATGATCAACCAGGGTCTCGCCCTGATCGGCATCAAGGGACCCGGCTGGCTCACCGACCCGCGCCTGGCGCTCTATTCGGTGGCGCTGGTGGACGTGTGGAAAGGCGTGGGCCTGGCCACGGTCATCTATATCGCCGGGCTCGTTGCCATTCCGCGCGACTATTACGAGGCCGCCCGCATCGACGGGGCCACCGCCTGGCAGAACTTCTGGCATGTCACGCTGCCGCTCAGCCGCCCGGCGACGGCAACCGTCATCACCCTGTCGTTCATCGGCGGCCTGCGCACGTTCGACCTGATCTGGGCCATGACCAAGGGCGGGCCCGGCTTTGCCTCGGACACCGTCGCCTCGGTGATCTACAAGCAATATCAGGCCGGCTTCTATGGCCTGTCGACCGCGGGCAATGTGGTGCTGTTCGTGCTCATCGGCATCATCGTGGTGCCGCTCACCATGTTCCTCAATCGCAAGCAGGGCCACGAATGAAGCGCCGCGCATCCATCATCGGCGGGGTGGCGGCGATCGCCGGTTCCTTTGTCGTCTTCGTCATCCCCTTCATCTTCATCATCCTGATGGCCTTCAAGGACAAGCCGCAGTCTGCACTGCGCGACTTCTCCTGGCCGCAGGGGTTCCACCTGTGGGACAATCTGGTGCAGGTCGTCACGACGCGAAACTGGATGATGATCACCGCGTTCATCAACTCCGCGCTGATCACGGTGATCAGCGTGACGCTATTGGTGGTGCTCGCGGCCATGGTCGGCTTCGTGCTGGCGCGGCGCAAGACCCGCATGAACGGCCTGATCGAGTTCCTGATCCTGGCCGGGCTGATGATCCCGCCGGCCGTGGTGCCGACCATCTGGCTGATGCAGGGCCTCAAGCTGTTCGGCACGCTGCATGGCATGATCCTGATCGAGGTGGCCTATAACCTGCCCTTCTCGATCATCCTCTACCGCGCCTTCGTCGCCACCATCCCGCGCGATCTCGATGAGGCGGCCATCATCGATGGCGCAAGGCCGCTCGATGTGTTCTTCCGCATCATCCTGCCCATGCTCTGGCCGGTGACGGTCACCAATATCGTGGTGCAATCAGTGGGCATCTTCAACGACTTCACCAACCCGCTCTATTACCTGCCGGGAAACCAGAACGCGACGGTGCAGCTGACGCTCTACAATTTCCAGAGCCAGTACAACACGTCCTACAATCTGCTGTTCACCAACATCCTGCTGATCACCGTTCCGCCGCTGATCGTGTTCCTGTTCTTCAACCGGCAGATCGTCGCCGGCATGACGGCAGGCGCCGTCAAGGGCTGACCGGAACACCAATCCAATTCAAGGGAGGGCGGCAAGATGGCCGGACTCGAGTTCAAAGCGCTGCACAAGACCTATGGCTCCGTACCCGTCATCAAGGGCGTTGACCTGAGCGTCGACCACGGGGAGTTCGTTGTGTTCGTGGGGCCCTCAGGCTGCGGGAAATCGACCCTGCTGCGCATGATTGCCGGGCTGGAAGACATCACCTCGGGCGAACTGTGGATCGGCGACAAGCTGTGCAACGACGTCGAGCCGCGCGACCGCGGCATCGCCATGGTGTTCCAGAGCTACGCGCTCTATCCGCATATGACCGTCTATGACAATGTCGGCTTCGGGCTCAAGCTCGCGCGCACCGACAAGGCCGAGCGCGACCGCAAGATCCGCGACGCGGCGCGCATCCTGCAGATGGAGGCCCTGCTCGACCGCAAGCCCAGTCAGCTCTCGGGCGGCCAGCGCCAGCGCGTCGCCATCGGCCGCGCCATCGTGCGCCAGCCCGAGGTGTTCCTGTTCGACGAACCGCTCTCCAACCTTGACGCGGCGCTGCGCGTGGACATGCGCATGGAACTGGCCAAGCTGCACCAGGACCTGGGCGCGACCATGATCTATGTGACGCATGACCAGGTGGAGGCCATGACGCTGGCCGACAAGATCGTGGTGCTCAATGGCGGCGTGGTGCAACAGGTCGGCGCGCCGATCGACCTCTACCAGCGCCCGGCCAATCTGTTTGTTGCCGGCTTCATCGGCTCGCCCAAGATGAACTTTGCCGAAGTGACCGTACAATCGATCGACGGCACCATGGCAACGGTGACCAGCAAGGACATCAGCTCGGTGAGCGTGGCAGCCGACACCAGCCGCATGTCGGTCGGCGATACGCTGACCCTGGGCGTGCGGCCGCACCATCTGACGCTGGACGCCAGCGGCACGCTGGTGGGCGGGGTGAGCCTGGTGGAGCGGCTGGGCAATGAAACCAATGTCAGCCTCAAGCTGCCCTCGGGCGCAACCTGGCTGGTGGTGCTCGATGGCGATCACAATCTGCGCGGCTCGCAGGCGCTGCAACTGGCGGTCGACAGTTCAACGGTGGTGTTGTTCGACAAGACCGGGCAGTCGCTGCTGGCCCCGCGCTAGGCGCGGCGGCCATCAGGCCGCAGCGCGGGCGCCAAACTGCAAATCCGATGCCGGGCCGGGGCGGCCGAACAGATAGCCCTGCCCGACATCGCAACCGATCCGTTCGAGATAGGCACGCTGCTCTTCGGTCTCGATGCCTTCGGCCACCATCGTCTTGCCCAGGCGACGCCCCAGGCTCACGGTGGTCTCGAGCAGGATCTGGCTGTCCATGCTGGGCAGGCCGCGCACAAAGCTCTGGTCGATCTTGATCTTGTCGACCGGCAGCTTGGCCAGATAGCTCAGGGACGAATAGCCCGTCCCGAAGTCATCCAGCGCAATGGCGCAACCCAGTTCGCGCAGGGCCTCCAGCGTTGCCAGGGTCTTGGGATCGTTGTGCGCGCACAGGCTTTCGGTAATCTCGATATCCAGTCGATTGGCGGGAAAGCCGGAGCTGGCGAGCGCCTCGCGCACGCTGGCGAGCAGGTCGCCGTGGCGGAACTGCATGGCTGACACATTGACCGACAGGCGCCCGTCCCAGGGCCAGCTGGCGGCCTGGTGACAGGCATCGCTGATCACCCAGTTGCCGATCTGGGCGATCAGGCTCGATTCCTCGGCCAAGGGAATGAACTGGGCCGGCGAGACATCGCCCAGTTCGGTGTTGTGCCAGCGGACCAGGGCTTCGGTGCCGATCAGCGCGCCGGTGCGCAAGCAGACCTGGGGCTGGAACATCAGCTGCAGCTCATTGCGATCCAGTGCGCTGCGCAGGGACAGATCCAGCAGGCGGGTGGACTTGATCTGCTCGCTCATGGCCGGCTCGTAGCGCGCGATGCCGTTGCGCCGCTTGCGCGCGACACGAAGGGCGACTTCGGCCTGGCGCAGCAGTTCGGCACTGTCACTGTAGACATTTTCGGACGAGGTGATGCCAAAGGCCGGATCGGCGACAACCGTGTGGCCATCCACCAGGAATGGCTCGTTGAGCGTGCGCGTTGCGCAGTCGAGCAGCCGGGGCTTCTCGCTGACCGGCAGCACAAAGGCAAAGACATCGGTGCTCAACCGGCTGGGCAGTACATTGCCCAGCGCCTGCAAACGGTGGGTCACTTCACGGGCCACCAGCTCGGCAATCTCGTTGCCCAGCGTTGCCGAAACCTGGGCGAGGCGGGGCAGCTGCACAGCGACGACCCCATAGGGCTCGGTGGGGGCGCCTGCCCCTGCCAGCGCATCAATCAGACCCTGGCGCGACAGGGCGCCGCTGGCAGCGTCGTGATGGGCGAGATAGGTGAGGCGCTGTTGCTGCTGCCGGCTCTGGCGCCAGCGCAGTGCGCGCTCGTCGAGCATGAGCACGGCGAGCCCGGCAAAGATCATCACGTGAACGACAACCGTATCGAAGACGACGGCGTCGAGCTTGAGCGCCAGGAGCGCCACGACTTCAAGCGCCAGCCCGACGGCAAGACCGAGCGCCGACAATTTGCCAAGGGACAGGCGACGGCCGAGCAGCAGCAGCATGGCCAGGGCCGCACTGGCGACAAGGCTCGCCGGCGCGATGGAGGCATCGACGATCTGGCGATCGGCCTTGAGGGTTTCGGTGGCGGCAATCTGAATGAGCGCCCCGGGCAGCACACCAAAGCGCGGAACACGGAAATTGTCCTTGAGTTCGACGGCGCTGGCGCCAACCACCACCTGGCGGTTGCGCACGGTTTCGGGATCGAGCGTGCCGGCCAGGATATCCTGCGCCGAGATCCGCCGAACGCCCGACAGATCGATGGCAAAATCGATGCCGATCGATTGCGCGCGGGGCACCGCGCCGTGCGCCAGCGCCAGGGCCAGCGGCGGAATGGCCACGCCAGGAATGAAGGCGGGAAAGCTCTCGACAAGCGCGGTTCCGTCGCCATCCACATTGACGAGAACCGGTTCGGCGAGGCGCGCGAATTCAGGCAGCGGTGTGTTGAGGATCAACTGGCCACTGGCGGTGGTCTGGGCGAAGGCAGCCAGCCGTGCATAGCCGCCCGCACGATCGAGCGCGGCGGCGAAAGCGGCGTCTTGGGCAGGGGTCGAGGCGGCGCTGAAATCAATGTCGAAAGCGACATCGCTGGCGCCCATGTCCATCAGCCGATCCAGCAGGTCAGCATAGACGCTGCGCGGCCATGGCCAGACGCCCACTTCGGCCAGACTTGGCGCATCAATTTCGACAAACACGATGTCGCCGCTGGCCGGGCTGGAGGCCAGTTCGTAGCGAAAGGACTTCAGAGCCTGGTCCACCGGCTGGAACCAACCCAGCGTGCTGCTGCCCAGGCCGACGAGCAGCAGGCAGATGAACACAAGGGTGCGCTGGGTGAGGCTCATGGGATTGATCGATGGCGGTCTGGGAGACCGGTCATTTATCCTTGTTGCGGTTGAGAATGCCCGTGACGCTGCCGCCCGCGTTGCTGAACTCGCTTCGGCCAGCGCCATTGCTGTTGCCACCGGCATTGCTGACTGGACCGCTCAAGCCAAGGTCGACAGACACGTCCACCGATGCCCCCGCGTCCACGCTCAGGTGCGCGTTGCCGCCGGCATTGCCATTGCCGTTGCCGCCGGCATTGCTGTTGCCGGAATTGCCATTGCCGTTACCGCCGGAATTGCCATTGCCGTTACCGCCGGCGTTGCTGTTGCCGGAATTGCCGGGGCTGACACTGACGGATACGGCGTTTCCGCCCGCATTGGCATTGGCACTGGCATTGACGGAATTGCCATTGTCGCCGCTGCTGCCACGGCCGTTGCCATTGTTCGATTTCTCGACGGTGAAGTCTGCAGCGGCGCTGTTTTCGCTCTTACCGGCACCATTGCTGCGGCCCGGGGAGGCAACAGACGTGCTCTCGTCGGCAACCGGCAAGTCCTCGGTGGTACCAGGAATGACGGGCTCGCCGCTGAAGCGGTAAACGGCGACATTGCCTGATCCAGATACGCTCAGCGGCTCATCCTGGCCGACGGTGGCTTCCTGGCCCGGGCGGATGTCGGTGACGAGGCTGTTTTCCTTGTCCTGAACCTGAACGACGCCGCGCTGGACGTCGACCGTGGCGCCACGCTCATCGGCGCGCACGACAAAGCGCGTGCCCTTGACGACTGCTGCGAGATAGGGCGTCTGCACGGAGAAATGCTGCACATTGCGGCGCTCGGCCTCAACCGCGACGACGCCGAAATCCTGATAGACCGTGGTCATCAGGGCATCGCCAGCGTCGCCCAGGCGGATCTGGGTGTCAGCCGAGAGCGCGATCGTCTCGGCATTGCGGCGCAGCTCGGCGCGTCCATCGGCGCCCGTGCGGATTATGCGATTGCTGGGGATGACATCACCGCGCGCGACGGGTCGCCAGCTGCCATTGACCTGCTGCACGACGGAGCCACGCAGTCGTTCGATGGTCCAGTCGGCCGCGGCAGCGGGCAGAATGGACGCAAACAGGACCAGGAGGGCAAACCAGAGTTTCATCGTGACCACCACGCAGTGTCATACCAAGGGGAGACCCTGCGCCAGGGTGGTTGCCAAGGCCTTACGACGCCCGCGCGTTTTCAATCCACGGCGGACTGAAATGTGCCTAAGGTGAAGCAAAGATAAACAGGAACGCTGTCCAGCATTGCAGCAGAATGCCCAGAATTTATTCAGCCAACGGCCAGAGCTGCTGCCGGAGCAGCATAAAAGGCGGCGATTGGACTTGGCATGTGCCTTGCATTGTAGGGGGCGAGTAGGGTGCTAGGGTTCCGGTATCGCAAGATATGTCTGGTCCGAGAGCACCCGGCCTCCGGGAGAGCCGGACGGATGCACGGCGGGACAAAAGCCCGGGAGACCTCGATAGCCAAGGGATTGGCACGACGGTTTCTGCTGATCCCTTTTTGTGAACGCGCAAAAGGGACTAGAGATGAAGCAGCTTACCAAACTCCTCGCCAACACCGCGCTGATGGGCCTGATTGGGCTGGCCCTCGCCCCTGTGGCTCAGGCCGAGACCAAGACTGACTTCAAGGTCGCCTGGTCGATCTATGTCGGCTGGATGCCCTGGGGCTATGCCGCCGACACCGGCATCGTCCAGAAATGGGCCGACAAATATGGCATCACCATCGAGGTGACCCAGTTCAACGACTATGTGGAGTCGATGAACCAATATACCGCCGGCGCCTATGATGCGGTGACGCTGACCAATATGGATGCGCTCTCCATCCCGTCGGCTGGTGGCGTCGACACGACGGCGGTGATCGTTGGCGACTATTCCAATGGCAATGACGCGGTGATCCTGAAAGACCAGACCGATCTGGCCGCCATCAAGGGGCAACCGGTCAATCTGGTGGAATTCTCGGTGAGCCATTACCTCTTGGCCCGGGCGCTGGACAGCGCCGGCATGAGCGAGCGCGACGTCAATGTGGTCAATACGTCGGACCCGGACATGGTGGGCGCCTTCCAGACCCCTGATGTGACTGCCATGGTCACCTGGAACCCGATGGTGTCGGAAATCCTGGCCCTGCCCGGCGCCAGCAATGTGTTCGACAGCAGCAAGATCCCCGGCGAAATCATCGATCTGATGGCGGCCAATACCGAAGTGCTGGCCGACAACCCCGACTTCGGCAAGGCGCTGGTGGGCATCTGGTATGACACCATGGCAGTGATGACCGCCGATACCCCCGAGGGCGCTGCGGCGCGTGCGGCCATGGGTGCTGCCTCGGGCACGGACCAGGCCGGCTTTGAAGCGCAATTGGCCGCGACCAAGCTCTTCGCAACGCCGTCCGATGCCGTCGCCTTCACGGCTGCACCCGAACTGGGCACCACCATGGACCATGTCCGCACCTTCCTGTTCGACAAGGGCCTGTTGGGCAGTGGTGCGCCGTCGGCCGATGTGATCGGCATCGAACTGCCCGATGGAACCATTCTGGGCGACGCCAACAATGTGAAGCTGCGTTTCACCACCAGCTACATGCAGATGGCGGCGGACGGCGCGCTCTAGTCCCAAGCTAGTTCTGGTGCGTCCGCCCATGGGCGGCGCACCAGAGTGCGTGCCCCGGAGGGGAACCCTGATGCGTTGGATCAATCGAAAGCCCAGCCCGGGCGTGCGGACGCTGCTGATGCTGGCGCCGTTCGTGCTGCTGGTGATCGCCTATGGCCTGGGCTCGATGGCGAGGCTGGCCGACAACCCCAGCGACAAGCTGTTGCCGGCGCTGGGGACCATGGTCGATGCGATCAACCGCATGGCCTTTGTCCCCGATGTGCGCACCGGCGAGTACGTGCTGTGGAGCGACACCGGCGCGAGCCTGGGGCGCTTGTCCATCGCGCTGGGCCTCTCCACGCTGATCGCGCTGGTGACCGGCATGGTGGTGGGCATGTTGCCCTATGTTCGGGCGCTGCTGGCCCCGTTCATTGCCACAATATCGATGGTGCCGCCGCTGGCGCTCTTGCCGATCCTCTTCATCGTGCTGGGCCTGGGCGAGACGGCCAAGATTGCGCTGATCGTGATCGGCGTCGCGCCGGCGATGATCCGCGACCTCGCCTTGCGGGTGCAGGAGCTGCCGCGCGAACAGATCACCAAGGCCGAGACGCTGGGCGCGTCGTCCTGGCAGATTGCGCTGCGCGTGGTGCTGCCGCAAATCCTGCCGCGGCTGATCACCTGCCTGCGGCTGCAGCTGGGGCCGGCCTGGCTGTTCCTGATTGCAGCTGAGGCGATCTCGGCCGATTCCGGGCTGGGCTATCGCATCTTCCTCGTCCGCCGCTACCTGTCGATGGATGTGATCTTTCCCTATGTCGCCTGGATCACGCTGTTGGCGGTGATCGCCAATTTTGCCCTCGACCGGTTGCGCATCGCCGTCTTCCCTTGGTCCAATCTGGAGGCGCGCTGATGAGCGAGATCGTCTTCGACAATGTCTGGAAGGAATATGGCGACCAGATCGTGCTGGAGAAAATCAGCCTGAGCATCGCCTCGCGCGCGTTCGTTGCGCTGGTGGGGCCATCGGGCTGCGGCAAGACGACGTTTCTCAAGATGCTGCTAGGCGAAGAGGCGCCGACGCAGGGGCAGATCACCATCGACGGCGTGCCGCTGGTGGCCGAGCCGGGTCCGGACCGCGGCGTGGTGTTCCAGCGCTATTCGGTGTTTCCGCACCTGACCGTGCTGGGCAATGTGATGCTGGGCAAGGTGTTCAGAGCGGCGCCGGTGACGGCGCGGCTGTTCGGCGCGGCGCGGCGGGCTGCACGGGACGAGGCCATGGCGCTGATTGCCGAGGTGGGCCTTGCCGGATCGGAGGACAAATATCCCGCGCAGCTGTCGGGTGGCATGCAGCAGCGGCTGGCGCTGGCGCAGGCGCTGATCATGCGGCCCAAAGTGCTGTTGCTCGACGAGCCGTTCGGCGCGCTCGACCCCGGCATCCGCGCCGATATCCATGTGCTGATGAAGCGGCTGTGGCACGAGACCGAGCTGACCGTGGTGATGGTGACCCATGACATGCGCGAGGCCTTTACGCTGGGCACGCGGGTGATCGCCTTCGAGCGGCCGCGCGACCGGCCGGAGGAGCGCGAGCGCTATGGGGCGCTGCTGAGCCGCGACATCGACATCTGGCCGCCGCGCATTGCCGGCGCGCCGCTTTCCAATACCCCGGACCAGGACGACCTGGTCGCACCCTTGGGTCATGGCCAGGACGACCTGGCGCCTACGCAAGGAGGTTAGGCCATGAGCCGGACTGAACAACAGATTGCTGCCGACCGCGCCCGCTATGAGGAGCATCAGCGCAAGGGGCTCGAGAATGCGCCGCGCGCCCTGCCCGGCCCCAGCGCCATCCCGCCGGCGCCGATTGCCGAGGATGCCGTGATCCATCGCGAAACGGTGCCGGGCGGCTGGTATTGGTGGAGCCGGCTGCGCGCGGGCGAGAGCCTGCGCATCAGCCAGGACGCGGGCGCGTCGAGCGTTGCCCTGACGGCCTGGAGCCTGGCCGATGCCAGCGAGCGACTGAACCTGCCGGACACCATCAAGGTGCAGTGGACCACCGCCATCGAGCGCGGCCGGGTGCTGTTCAGTGACATGGGGCGGGTGATGGTCTCGATCACCGAGGCGGGGTCGAGCGGGCATGATGGCTTGATGGGCGGATCGACCGCGGCGAGCAATGCGCGCTACCCCGGTGAGACGCGGAACACGCGGGACAATCTGGTGCTGGTGGCGGGCAAGCTGGGGCTGGATCGGCGCGACATTGGCTCGGTGCTGACGCTGTTTGCACCGGTGCGTGTGGACGAGACGGGCCAGTTCAGCTGGCAGAGCGATTTGCAAAGGCCCGGCGACTTCATCGATCTGCGCGCAGAAATGGACCTGACCATCGCGCTGTCGAACTGTCCGCATCCGCTCGACCCCAATCCGGACTATGCGCCCCAGCCGGTGAGCGTGACGCGCTTCCGCCTGCCGGTGGCTGCCGACGACCTCTGCCGCACTGCCACTGCCGAAGCCGTGCGCGGCTTTGCCAACAATGCCCTGCAGATCGCGTGAGGGGGGAGAACGCCATGACGACGACCGAACACTTCATCCCCGCCGAAAAGCCCTGGTCGGGGCTGGTTCGCAAGGGCCAGACGATCACCATCATCGATGTCGAGGGCCAGCAGGCGGTCGATACGCTGTTCTACCGCGCCGATGATTTTTCCGAGCGCTATAGTTCGCAGGACACGCTGCGGACCCAGGGCAGCGCCTATGTCGGGATCGGAACCAGGCTGGTCTCCAACGAAGGCCGGGTGATGCTGACCGTGACCGCCGACAGTTGTGGCCGGCACGATACGTCTGCCGGAGCGTGTTCGTGCGAAAGCAATACGGTGCGCTTTGGCCATGAGACACGGTATCTGCACGCCTGCCGCGACAATTTCCTGCTCGAGGTCAGCAAGCACGGCATGGGCAAGCGCGATATCGTGCCCAATATCAACTTCTTCATGAATGTGCCGATCGCTCCCTCCGGGCAGATGACCATTGTCGATGGCCTGTCGGCGCCGGGCGACCGTGTCAGCATGGTGGCCGAGATGGACGTGCTCTGCGTGATCTCGAACTGCCCGCAGATCAACAATCCCTGCAATGGCTTCAACCCCACGCCGATCAGGGTGGTGATTTCGGGGGACGCCGTATGAGCGCGATGTCGAGCCTCCGTCCCGGCGGGGAGATCTAGACCATGTTCAGCAAGATCCTGATTGCCAACCGCGGCGAGATCGCGGTGCGGGTCATCACGACCCTGCGTCGGATGGGCATTGCCTCGGTGGCCATCTATTCCGACGCCGACCGGTTCAGCCCCGCTGTGTCGCTGGCCGACGAGGCGGTGCGGCTGGGGCCAGCGCCAGCCAGCCAGAGCTATCTCGATGTCGAGGCGGTGATTGCCGCCTGCAAGGCGACCGGCGCCGAAGCGGTGCATCCCGGCTATGGCTTTTTGAGCGAGAACATCGGCTTTGCCGAGCGGCTGGCGGCCGAGGGCATTGTGTTCATCGGGCCGACGGCGGCCAATATCGCGGCCTTCGGGCTCAAGCATACGGCGCGCGAACTGGCGCAGAGCAGCGGCGTGCCGCTGCTGCCCGGCAGTGGGCTGCTCGGTGACAGCGCCGCGGCATTGGCGGCGGCCGAGGCCATTGGCTATCCGGTGATGCTCAAGAGCACGGCGGGCGGCGGCGGCATCGGCATGTCGCTGTGTGCCGACGCCCAGGCGCTGGAGTCGGCCTTTGCCAGCGTGCAGCGCACGGCCACGGCGAGCTTTGGCGATGCGCGCGTCTATGTCGAACGCTTCGTCAGCGATGCCCGGCATGTGGAAGTGCAGATCTTTGGCGATGGCCAGGGCCAGGTGATTGCGCTGGGCGAACGCGACTGCTCGCTGCAGCGGCGCAACCAGAAGGTGGTGGAAGAGACCCCGGCCCCGGGCCTGAGTGACGACACCCGGGCAAGGCTGCACAAGGCGGCAACCGATCTGGGCAAGGCCGTCAATTATGCCTCGGCCGGCACGGTGGAGTTCATCTATGACCCGGTGCGGGCGGACTTCTATTTCCTTGAGGTGAACACGCGGCTGCAGGTGGAGCATCCGGTGACCGAGGCGGTGTTCGGCATTGACCTCGTCGAATGGATGATCCGCCAGGCGGCAGGCGAGGATGTGATCGGCGCAGCCGGGGTGCTGACGCCCAAGGGCGCGGCCATCGAAGTGCGGCTCTATGCCGAAATCCCGCATGCCAATTTTCAGCCCAGCGCCGGGCGACTGACCGAGGTGCATTTCCCAGAGACGGCGCGCATTGATGGCTGGATTGCCACCGGCACGGAGGTCACCAGCTTCTATGACCCGATGCTGGCCAAGATCATCGTCTCGGCCCCCGACCGGCCCGCGGCGATTGCCGCCCTGCGCCAGGCGCTGGCCGAGACGCGCGTCGCCGGGATCGAGACCAATCTGAGCTATCTGCGGGCCATTGCCGCATCGGATCTGTTTGCCAGCGGCAGAGTGGCAACGACGGCGCTGCGCGATTTTGCCTTTGTGCCCGATGTGGTGGAGGTGCTGACCCCAGGGGCGCAATCGAGCCTGCAGGAACTGCCGGGACGGCTGGGCCTGTGGCATGTGGGCGTGCCGCCGAGCGGGCCGATGGATGCGCGCAGCTTTGCCCATGCCAATCGGCTGGTGGGCAATGGTGACACCGCCGCTGCGCTGGAACTGACCGTGGCCGGGCCGAGCCTGCGCTTCCATGCGCCCGCGACCGTGGCGCTGGCTGGCGCGACCATGCCGATGACGCTCGATGGTGCGCCGGTGGCGCATGGCGCGGCCTTTGCCATTGCCGCTGGACAGGTGTTGCGCATCGGGGCCGTGGATGGTGCCGGGCAGCGGGCCTATCTCGCGGTGGCTGGTGGGTTTGACGCGCCGGTGACGCTGGGCTCGCGGGCCAGTTTTGGGCTGGGGCAATTCGGCGGCCATGCCACCGGGGCGCTCAAGGCCGGCGAAGTGCTGCATCTGGCGCGGGCCGCGCAGAGCGATGTGCGGGCGGCCGAAGCGCCGGCGCCGCTGAGCCGGCACTGGGACGTAGGGGTGGTCTATGGCCCGCATGGCGCGCCGGACTTTTTCCTCGACGAGGATATCGAGACGCTGTTCTCGACGCACTATGAGGTGCATTTCAACAGCGCCCGCACGGGCGTGCGGCTGATCGGGCCGGCGCCGAAATGGGCGCGGCGCGATGGTGGCGAGGCGGGGCTGCATCCATCGAACCTGCATGACAATGCCTATGCCATCGGCGCCATCGACTTCACCGGCGACATGCCGATCATCCTGGGGCCGGATGGGCCGAGCCTGGGCGGCTTTGTCTGCCCGGCGGTGATCGCGGCGGACGAGCAGTGGAAGATGGGCCAGTTCAAGCCCGGCGATACCATTGCCTTCCACCCGGTGGCGCGGCCGGACGACCCCATCGCGGGCCCGGCGCTGGCGAGCGGCGGCGCGGCGATTGTGGGCCAGCGCAGCGATGGGCCGGTGGAGGTGGTTTATCGCCGCCAGGGCGACGATAATCTCTTGGTCGAATATGGCCCGATGGCGCTCGATATTGCGTTGCGGCTGCGGGTGCATCTGCTGATGCAGGCACTGGAGGCGGCGCCGCTCGAGGGCATTATCGACCTCACCCCCGGCATCCGCTCGCTGCAGGTGCATTACGACAGCGGCAAGCTGAGCCGGCGGCGGTTGCTGGCCGTGCTGGGGGAGATTGAGGCCGGGCTGCCGGCGGCGGAGGATGTGGTGGTGCCCAGCCGCATCGTGCATCTGCCGCTGTCGTGGAACGACCCCGACATCCAGCTGGCGATGCGCAAATATCAGGAGCTGGTGCGTCCCAATGCGCCCTGGTGCCCGGACAATATCGAGTTCATTCGCCGCATCAACGGGCTCGAAAGCATCGAAGCGGTGCGGCAGACCATCTTTGATGCCAGCTATCTGGTGCTGGGGTTGGGCGACGTCTATCTCGGCGCGCCGGTGGCGACGCCGATCGATCCGCGCCACCGGCTGGTGACCACCAAGTATAATCCGGCGCGGACCTGGACGCCGGAGAATGCGGTGGGCATCGGCGGCGCCTATATGTGCATCTATGGCATGGAGGGACCGGGCGGCTATCAACTGTTCGGGCGCACCATCCAGGTGTGGAACACCTGGCGCAGCACGCCGGCCTTTGCGCCGGGCAAGCCCTGGCTGCTCAACTATTTCGACCAGATCCGCTTCTTTCCGGTGAGCCCGGCGGAACTGGCCGAGGCGCGGGCAGCGTTTCCGCATGGCGCCTATCCGATCCGCATCGAGGAGACCGAGTTCTCCTATGCCGACTATGCCGCGACGCTCAAGCGCGAGGCGGAGAGCATTGCCGCGTTCAAGGCGGGGCAGCAGGCGGCCTTTGAGGCCGAGCGCAGTCGCTGGGCTGCCGAGGGGCTGGATAGCTTTGTGGCCGATGATGCCGGCAATCAGGCGGTGGAAGGCGACATGCCGCCGGGCTGCTTTGGCGCGGCCAGCAGCGTGCCGGGCAATATCTGGAAGATCCTGGTGGCGCCGGGCGACAGCGTGGCCGAGGGCGATGCGGTGGCGATCATTGAATCGATGAAGATGGAAATCACCGTCTCGGCACAGGCGGCCGGCGTGGTGCGCGAGGTGAGGGCCGGACCGGGCCGCAATGTGCGGACCGGCGATGTGATCCTGGTGTTGGAGGGGGGCTGAGCAGCAGGGTCGCGGGAGGACGTGGCCACTGAAAGCCCCCCTCCCCGGCCCTCCCCTCAAGGGGGAGGGAGGGCAAGGGCGGCGGCATTGGGGATGACCCCGCCTTTGCGTTGCTTCAGGCCAAAGGCTGGAGGCTGGCTTCGAGCCGGCCACGCAGATGCTCATGCTGGGTCGGCAGCTTGAGCGCCTGGCCCAGGTGCGCGGTATCCTCGTCGCGATCAAAGCCGGGCTCGTCGGTGGCGATCTCGAACAGCACGCCGCCGGGGGTGCGGAAGTAGATGGCCCAGAAGTAGTCGCGGTCGATGACCGGGGTCACCTGATAGCCGGTGTCGAGCAGGGCATTGCGCACCGCCAGCTGGGCAGCCCGATCCTTCACCGAGAAGGCGATATGATGCACCGAGCCGGCGCCGAGCTGGCCACGGCCGAGATCGGGAATGGTCTCGATATCGATGAAATCGGCGCCATTGCCGCCGGGAATCGCCAGCCGCTTGATGCCCTCATGGGTGTCGACGGGCTGATAGCCCATAAAGCCCAGGAGTTCCTCGGTGGCGCCGCTGTCGCGCAGGCGCAGCGAGGCCGAATGGAAGCCACGGATGCCCTCGGCGCTGGCAATGCCATTGCCCACGAAGGCGGCGCGACCATCATCCTCGGTCTCGACCAGGGCGAAGAAATCGCCATCGGGGCCGCGGAAGGTCAGCCGCTGCTGGCCGAAGCTTTCGTCGCGGCCGACACCGGTGACGCCCTGAGCCTCCAACCGCTCGGCCCAGAAGCCCAGGCTGCCCTTGGGGACGGAGAACACGGTGGTGCCGACCTCGCCGGTGCCGAAGCGGCCGCGGGCGATGTGGGGGAAGGGGAAATAGGTCATCACCGAACCGGGCGAGCCGACCTCATCCCCATAGTAGAGGTGATAGACGCTGGGCTCGTCGAAATTGACGGTCTTCTTCACCCGGCGCAGGCCGAGGGTGTTGGTGAAAAAGTCGTTGTTGACCGCCGCATCTGCAGCCATCGACGTGACGTGGTGCAGGCCGTTGATCTGGTTGAGCATGGCAATCTCCTGATGCCGGTCACAGGGACCGTGTGTTTGCTTGCCCTCAAGATGGGGGAAGCGCCTGCACAACAGAAGCAGAGGCGCGGACAACGGATTGTTGTCGATTTCTGAACACACGCCGCGGATTGATCGGGAGATGCGGCAGGTCAGCCAGATCAGCCGCCGTAGCGCTCAGTGCGGATCGTGTCGGCCGGGACGCCCAGGGCGACCAGGGCATCGGCGGCGGTGTTGACGAAGCCATTGCTGCCGCAGATGAAGCTCATGGCCGGCGGCGCGGGCAGCAGTGCCAGCGCCTCGCTCAGCATGGCGGCATCGATGCGGCGGCCATAATCCTCGGGGCGCAGAGGCGCACTGCGGCTGAGCGCAAAGCGCAACAGCGGGCCATCGGGCCGGGCGGCATCGGCCAGCAGTTCGTCGCGATAGAGCACATCGTCCCAGCTGCGGCTGGCCTGCAGCAGCAGGGTGGGCGTGGCAACACCCTGTTGCCGCCGCTGGCGCAGCATGGCCATCAGCGGCACAAGGCCGGAACCGCCGCCGAGCAGCAGCAACGGGCCGGCGTCGGTGGGGCGCCAGACGAAATGGCCGCCCAGCGGGCCGCGCAGCTCGATATCATCCCCCACTGCGGCGACCTCGTGGAAGAATGGCGAAACCTCGCCGATGGCAATGCGCTCGATGGACAGCTCGATGGTGCTGCCGTCGTCGGGCGCCGAGGCGATGGAATAGCTACGCATCGCCTGATAGGCGTCGGGCGCGGTCAGGCGCAGATCGACATGCTGGCCGGCCCGGTGGCGAAAGGGGCGCTCCAGCGTGAAGAAGAAGCTGGTGATCTCGGCTGTCTGCGGCACGATGGCCGCGATGCGGGCGGTCTGCCAGCCGGTATCGGCATCAGTCATGGGTGTAGCGCTGCTCGCGCCAGGGATCGCCATAGATGTGATAGCCGCGCAATTCCCAGAAGCCGGCCTCGTCGCGCTCGGTGAACTGCAGGCCATTGATCCACTTGGCCGATTTCCAGAAATAGAGATGCGGCACCAGGAGACGCGCCGGGCCGCCATGGTCGCGCTCGAGCGGCTTGCCGGCGTATTTGAGCGCCACCATGGCCTTGCCGGTGACGAGGTCGGCGGTCGGCACATTGGTGGAATAGCCGTCAAAGCTGTGGGCGAGCGTGAAGGGCGTGGGCGGCTCGATATAGGCATCGGCCAGGATGTCGTCGATCAAGACGCCTTCCCACTGGCTGTCGAGCATGGACCAGGTGGTGACGCAGTGAATGTCGCGCACCATTTTGGTCATGGGCAGGGCGTTGAACTCATCCCAGGTCCAGGTCTTGACCGGGCGCGGCCCGATCTTGAGCGTGAAGCGCCATTTCTCGGGGGTGATGTGGGGCGTGGGACCGGCCGACAGCACGGGGAAATAGTCAACCAGATGCTGGCCTGGTGGAATACGATCCGTCGGCTCGGTATTGCGAGGGCGGCCGGTGAATCCGCGAGTGACCATGACATGAGCTCCGGGCCACGGGGAGGCGCGGCCGACAGGGAGCAGTCTGGATCAGGAAGGCGCCGCGCCGCAAGTGCATCCCCAAGGATGCTGGTTTGCGCGGCGCGCCGTTGCGGTTAGTTGTCGGGGAAGAGCGCGGCCAGGTTGAGAATGGCGATCAGGCGATCTTCATTGCGGATAAGGCCACCCACCACTTCGCCACGGCCGCCGCGCGGCACGGGCTGGCAATCAGCGCCTTCGGCAAAGATGATATCGGACACGGCATCGACCAGCAGGCCGACATCGCTACCGGGCAGCGAGACCACCAGCACAACCTGGCTGGCGCTGGTTTCGCCATAGCCGCCACCGACGCCCAGCATGGTGGCCAGATCGTAGACCTGGATGATGCTGCCGCGAATATCGAGCACGCCCTTGGCACCATAGGGCTGATTGGGCAGCTCGGTGGTGGTGGAGCCGCTGCGGATCTCGCGCACGGCCATGATGTCGATACCGTAGGACTTGTCGCCGCAGGTGAAGGTCACGAACTGGTTGGCAGAGGCCGTGGGCGCCATGGCATCGGGATTGCCCAGATTGCCAACGTCATTGCTTTCAAAATCCAGTGCAGCGTCCATCAGAATTCATTCCAATCTTCAGCGATTGCCGCATTGCCATGCGTGCCATAAGAGCGTGCCGCGCTCCTGACGGCGGCCTTAACCGGCCGGGTTGTGGCGGGACGCGGCGCAGCCGTGACCTCTGAACGCTGAGCTTGCCCGTCAATTACGAAGATTTCGACAATACGGTCGAGTTCACTGGCCTGACCTTCGGTCTGCTCGATGGCAGCGTTGGTTTCTTCGACAAGTGCAGCATTATGCTGGGTCATCTCGTCCATCTGCCGCACGGCGGTGGTGACTTCAGAGATGGCGTTGGACTGCTCGGCGCTGGCCGAAGCGATGGCGTTCATCAGCTCGGTGTTTTCGCGGGCGCTCGACAGCATGGAGGTGAGCTTGCCGGCGGCATCGGCCACCAGACGCGAACCATCCTTGACGTCATTGGCCGACTGCTCGATGAGCGCCTTGACCTCGCTGGAGGCACCGGCGGCGGACTGCGCCAGACGACGCACTTCGACGGCCACCACGGCGAAGCCCTTGCCGGCATCGCCAGCGCGGGCCGCTTCCACAGAAGCGTTCAGCGCCAGAAGGTTGGTCTGGAAGGCGATGTCATCGATCATGCCGATGATGTTGGAGATCTTGGACGAAGAGGTCGAGATGCGCTCCATGGCCGTATTGGCCTGGGACATGACCTCGCCGCTCTCTTCGGCCGTGTGCGAGACGATGCGGGCCTTGGCGTTGGCCTGTTCGGCGCGCTTGGCATTCTGGGTCACAGTGCCGGCCAGCTGCTCCATGGCAGCAGAGGTTTCCTCGATGGCCGCAGCCTGCTTGGTGGTGCGCTCGGCCAGATCATTGGCGCCGGAGAGGATTTCGCCGGTTGCGGTCTTGAGGGTGCTCGAGGTGGTGCGGAGCTGGGCCACGATGGCGGCAAAGCGCTCGACAGTGTCGTTGAAGGCGACGCGCACGGGCTCAAGATCAGCGCCGAACGGGACTTCGATCCGGCAACGCAGATCGCCGTCGGCCAGCCTGGCCAGATTTTCACCCAAGGCGCTGACGGCGCGTTTGCGCGCGGTGATATCGGTGGCGTATTTGACGACCTTGTACACTTTGCCATTGAGGTCGAAGATGGGGTTGTAGGACGCCTGGATCCAGACCTCCCTGCCGCCCTTGCCAATGCGAAGATATTCGGCTGACTGGAATTGCCCACCCGCCAGAGTCGCCCAGAATGCCTTGTATTCAGGGCTCGCGACCACGGCTGGCTGGACGAAGATGGAGTGGTGACGACCCTTGATCTCGCCGAGCTGGTAGCCCATTGCGTTGCAGAAGTTCTCGTTGGCGGTCAGGATATCGCCCGTGGGCGAGAACTCGATGACGGCCTGCGACTTGCCGATGGCATCGATCTGACCGCGGGCATCGGCTGATTGCAGCTTGGTCGCCGTGACGTCAGTGGCAAATTTGATGACCTTGTAGACTTTGCCGTCCTGATCGAAGACTGGGTTGTACGATCCCTGAATCCAGACTTCCTTGCCGGCCTTGCCGATGCGCTTGTATTCTGAGGCCTGGAATTCGCCGCGGCGCAGAGCTTCCCAGAACTCTTTGTAGTCCTGTCCGACCGCGTCGGACGGCTGCAGAAACATGGCGTGCTTCTGACCGACCACTTCGCTCAGCTCATATCCCAGGAGATTGAGGAAGTTCGGATTGGCGCGCAGGATCGTGCCGTCGAGGGCAAATTCGATCACTGCCAGCGACTTAGACATCGCCACTAGAATATTCGAGGAGTCTTCGAGCTGCTGCCGCTTGGCGCTGCCCATAAACATATTCAGTCCCATCTGCTTCAACCTCCACGCGCCGACGACCAAAGTCCCGGGCTAATCTGAAACAAGTATGGATGACGACTCTTAACGAAAGCCGAATCTTGAATTGTTTTTTGAATTTCGGGAAAGCGGGCAAGTACAAATCAAATATATAGTAATACTTAAGACTATAGTGCGACCAAATTGTCTATGCTGTGACGCTTCAAAGTCACGAAAGCCGTAGATCATAATGATCATACAGAAAATTGTGAAGCATAGCGAATTTGCTTCCTCGAAAGAAGTTAAACTATATTGCTGCAATCCCCTGCCTGTCGATACAGGGTCGCGCAGGATATGATTCCTCTATGGATTTTAAGAACCCCGCCCCGTCGTTTGTTTCCGCGCAGGAATCTAGTTCGAGGCAAATGCCTATCGATGCGGACAATTGCTCAAATCGGCGCAAGGAAACAGAAACGCTAAGCCAACAGTCTCGCAGCAAAGGATTTTTTTGGGGGCGCTGAGGGGCGGGCCCAACCATTCGCGGCGTTTCGCGAATGGCAGGGCCCGCAAGGGTGCGTCTAGAAGCGGATCGAGGCCAGGTGGAAGGGTGTGAAATCGGCCGCCGACGCCTGATCGACAGGACGCTCCAATCCATCGACAGCCTGCGCCGTGCGCCCATCGGGGAGGACGACATCGAGATGACCGCGACGCCCGGCGGCTTCGGACAGACGCAGCACATAGCCATCGCCGGATTCGGCCGGCTTGAGCGCATGCAGGCGCATGTCCAGGCCCGACCACTGCACCGGGGCAATGTCGTAACCGGCATCGGCACTGGCCGGCGTGAAGCGCAGCGGATCGACCAGCAGGTCGGCTTCGGACTGCACCTCGGGGCTCCACCAGCGACCATCATGGGGCATGATGGCATAGGTGAAGTGGTGATGCCCCTCGTCGGCCAGCATGTCGGGATACATCGGCCCACGCACCAGGCTGAGGGTCATCACATTGCCCTTGGCCGAGAAACCGTATTTGTCGGCCGACAGCAGCGCCGCACCCCAATCGGCCTCGCCCAGCGACACAAAGCGGTGGCCACAGGCCTCGAACTGCGCCTGCTGCCAGGTGGTGTTGTCGTGGGTGGCGCGCTGGGTGACGCCGATGGCCTGATCAAACGCCGCCTGCTCGGCCAAGACGGTGACCGGGAAGACCGCGCGCAGGTAGGTGCGGCGATCGTGCCAATCGATATCGGTGACGATGTCGAGACGCGGGCTATTGCTCCACAGGCGCAGCTTCTGGGTGATGCGGCTGGCGCTGAGCGTGCGCACGACGGTGATCTCACCAAGGTGCGGGCCGGTCGCGGTGACGCTGCAGCTCTCGAGATCGAGCAGTTCCTCGCCGCCCAGCGAGAAGCCCGGCTCGATGTCCCAGGCGTCGTAGTTGCGCGGCAGATCGTTGCGATAGACCATCAAGCGGTTGGCCGCGCCGTCGATCAGCTCGCGGTTGCGACGCTTGTCGAACATGGAGGCGATGCGGCCATGTTCATCGATGGTGACGCGGACCAGATCGTTCTCCAGCTGGCGCTCTGAAACGGTGACCTTGCGGGTGCCGGCTTCGGCGACAAAGCCGACGCTGAGTGGCGCCAGGGCGCGATCGGACGCGGCGACATAGAGATCGCCAACCTGCTGCGGGGCCAGGCTTTGCGGCAGCGGCTCATGGGACTGGATCTGCCAGTGTGGCTTGGCGGTGCCGGAGAGATTGGCGACGGCAAGGCCGGCGGTGGCGCCGCTGTTGGCGGTTGCCATGCGTACGAGCGCCTGGGCTGCAATGGCCTCGCTGCGGGCGACAATGCCTTCGAGCTCGGCCTCGGTCTGCAAATAGGCTTCGCGGATGGAGGAGCCGGGCAGGATGTCGTGGAACTGGTTGCGCAGCATCAGCTCCCAGTCGTCGGCCAGGTCGGGCATGTCGGCGCCAGCGCCGGCCAGGGCCGCCAGCACGCTGCTGGCTTCGGCCGCCACCAGGGCCAGTTCGGCGCGCCGGTTGAGCTGCTTGGTGCGGGCCTGGGTGGTGAGGGTGGCGCGATGGTATTCAAGATACATCTCGCCCGACCACACGGGCACGGCCGCGTCGCGCAGCTCGGCACTGATGGTGTCGATATGCTGCTGGATATTGCCATGGGTGATGGCGGGCAGCTGCGGCATCAGATTGAGGATGGGGAAGGCCTCGATCTGATCGGGATCGGGACCGCCGCCGCCGTCGCCCCAGCCATAGGTGGCGATCACCGTGTCGCTGAGATCCTTGCCGGCATGCTTGCTCCAGACTTCGTCCAGCGCCTGGGGGCGCATGAGCATGTTGTAGCCGTCATTGTCATAGGCGTTGTAGGTGTGCACCAGGACGGTGGAGCCGTCGTTGCCTTTCCAGCGGAACAGGTTCTCGGGCATCTTGTTGGTTTCGCTCCAGCTCACCTTGATGGTGACGAGCGTCTCGATGCCGGCATGGACCATGATCTGCGGCATGGCACCGGTGAAGCCGAAGGTGTCGGGCAGCCAGGCGGTGCGGTTGATCTCGCCGAAATGGCGCTCGAAATAGGCCTGGCCGAACAGGAACTGGCGCATGAAGGCTTCGGCCGAGGGCATGTTGGTATCGCATTCGATCAACATGCCGCCGTTGACTTCCCACTTGCCCTCGGCAACGCGCTGCTTGATGGCCTCGAACAGGGCCGGATCTTCCTGCTCGACATGCTTGTAGAAGAGCGAGGAGGACTGCAGGAAGGTGAACTCGGGGTGCTTGTGCATCAGCGAGTTGACGCTGTTGAAGGTGCGCACGATCTTGCGCACGGTCTCGGGCTGGGGCCAGAGCCAGACGTAGTCGATATGGGCATGGCCGGTGGCCAGGATCTTGCCCTGCTTGGGATAGCTCTGGCGCAATTCGGCCAGGCCATCGTCGATGGCAGCAATGGCCGCCTCGACCGAGGCCAGGGCGGCATCGCCCAAAAGGCCCGGCGTATTGGTGGGCTCGAAGCTGCGCTCCCAGATGCGGCGGGCGCGGGTCTGATCGGCGAGGCGCGGGCCGACGATTTCGGTGGCTGTGGGCAGGCGCAGCTGCGCGATGCCGATCTCGGCGACATCGCAGAGCGAGCGGGCCAGCTCGGCATCCTTGACGGTCAGCGCCGTGCTGCGGATGGTCTCAATGCGGCGACGCAGGGCGCGCATCTGCGGCGCGACACTGACGATCTCGGCAATCTCGAGCCGCGGGTTGCGATTGGGAATGCCGAACAGCGAGCGCGCGGCCACTTCGGCAACAATGACAAAGGGCACCTGCGGCAGCGGCGCAAAGCGCTTGTGCTGGGGATTGGCGCCAAAGGCGTCGAGCTGGCTGCCGTCTTCGGCCAGAAGGCGCACCATGGCCTCGCCGCCAAAATCGAGGCGCAGCTCGGCATCGGCGCGGCCGGACACATCAACCAGGCCGGAGCGGAAGCGGTGAATGCCGAAGCGGTTGGACCAGGCATCGCCGACATGGACAGTGCGCACCTCGCCCTCGGGCGATTCAAGCGTCCACGGCCCGATGGGGCTGCGATCATGCAGTTCCCAGGCGGAGAGCTCCTCCTGCCAGGTTTCGAGATGGTCGGTCAGCTGCTCCAGATTGCGCTGACGATCTCTGTAGTGACGCATTTGGTATCCTCCTGAGTATTCGCAAGTGTCGACTTCGGCGACCAATCGCGTCCGATCACGGAATAATTTATCATACTGGATTTAAGATGGATGTGGGGCAAAAGTCCACATTTACGGGCGTTTTTCCACGAAATTGGCGACGCAATAGGGGGAATCTCGGGCCGGAATCCTGGCTTGACACATCGGATTAAATGCATGTTAGCTGATTAAGTTTCGTGGCGAGAGCCCTGGGCGCGACAAATGACAGCGAGGCGGAGCGAAATGCAATGTCGAATGCCCATGCACCAGTGCCAGCACAGCAGATAGCGCAGACCGGGAAGTTGGAGGTAGATCATGGTTATGAAGCGTCGTGAATTTCTGAAGGGCACCGCAGCCATTGGGCTGGGCGGTGTGGCGGCCGGGCTGATGGGCCGGACGGCGCTGGCGGCTGAGGGCACGCTGGACATCTTTTTCAACAGCGACACCAATGTGGTGGAATTCTGGGGCTCGGCGATCAAGCCGGCGTTCGAGGCCGCCAATCCCGGCACGACGCTGAACCTGGTTTCGGGCGGCGGCGGCGCTTCGATGAACGCGCTGGCCGAGCGCGCCTTTGCGGCGCTGCAGTCTGGCACCGATCCGCAGATCGACATGATGGAGGCCATTGGCCCCTACCACCCCGAAGGCGCCATCGAGGCCGGCCTGTGGGATGACTTCTCGACGCTGAACCTGTCGAACATGAGCAAGGTGAACCCGGCGGTCATCGACAACCAGTGGTCCCTGCCCTATCGCGGCTCGCAGGTCGTGATGATGTACAACAGCGAGAAGGTGCCGACTCCGCCCAAGACCTTCGAGGAGCTGGTGGCCTGGATCAAGGCCAATCCGGGCCAGTTCGCCTATGCCCGCCCCGATCTGGGCGACAGCGGCGCCTGCTTTATCGAGCGCGCCCTGCAGGAAGTGATGGGCCGCGACGAGAGCCTGTTCACCAATGAGAACTACACCCCCGAATATGCCGAACCGATGTTCGCCAAGCTCTGGGTGCTGCTCAATGACATCGCACCCTCGCTCTACAAGGGCGGCGAATATACCGGCGGCAACACGCCCTCGATCCAGCTGCTGGCGAGCGGCGTGATCTCGATGACCATTGCCTGGTCGGACATGGCCCTGGTGGCGATGAACGAAGGCGTGGTGCCCGAGACCACCGCGGTGGCGCAGCTGCAGGACCTGGCTTTCATCGGCGGCTATTCGAGCGTGCTGGTGCCCACCAATGCGGCCAACCACGAGATGTCGCTGAAGCTGGCGGATTTCCTGATCTCGCCGGAGGTGCAGAACAAGGTGGTGACGGACCTCGGCGGCTTCCCCAGCATCAACTGGTCGGAAATGTCGCCCGAGCTGCAGGCCAAGTTCGCCAATGTGGCGACAACCTCGATCCCGACGTTCCCGGGCCCGTGGGAGCCGGCCCTGTTCGACGGCTGGTACCGCAACGTCGCCTCGAACCTGACCCGGAGCTGACGCAGGACCATGAGCGACACGCTCTCCAGCGCCACGGCCCCGGCGAGCGCGCCGCTGACGAAGTGGAGGCCCACGGGCCTCCTCTTCATCGCCGCTCCAATCCTGTTGATCGCGATCTTTCTGTTCTATCCGGCGCTGCGCAGCATCTGGGGCACGATTTATGTGCGCCAGCCGGACGGCAGCTATGCCTTCTCGATCGCGAGCTATCTCTATTTCTTTTCCGACAGCTATAGCCTGACCAATCTGGGCCGCACCTTCTGGACCACGATCGTGACCATGGTGCTGCTGATCGCCATCAACCTGCCGATCGCCATCTATCTGCGCTTCTCGGGCAGCCGCCTTGCGGTGTTCATCCAGGTGCTGGCGCTGTTTCCCATGTTCGTGCCGGGCATCGTCATCGTCTATGCGCTGATCCGCTATCTCGGCCCCAATGGCCTGTTGCAGACCCTGCTCGAAGTGGTGGGCATCGGCGGCTTCCAGTCGCCATATCTGACGCCGTGGGGTCCGGTGATCGGCATGGTATGGGACGCGATGCCGTTCACGCTGCTGGTGCTGACCGCCGGCATGTCGGGCATTGCCACCTCGGCCATCGAAGCGGCGCAGGATGTGGGCGCAGGACGGTTGCGGATCCTCTTCAGCATCATCCTGCCGCAGATCAAGAATTCGCTCTTGGTGGTGACCTCGCTCAATTTCCTCGGCCTGTTCGGCCAGGCCTTCATGCCCTTCATGCTGGGCCCGACCTCGCCCGAAATGATGGGACCGTTCATGCTGCGCACCTTCTCGACGGTTCGTGACCCGCTGCAGGCGGCGACACAGGCCACCATCGTCTTCGCGCTGTGCTCGGTGGCGGGGCTGGCCTATGTGCGCTCAATTGCGCGGCGCCGCGCAGCGGAGCTGGTGAAATGATCGGCTTTATCAAACGGCTTGACTGGCCCGGCTATGTGCTGGCGCTGTTCCTGATCTTCTTCATCCTCTTGCCCATTGTGACAGTGTTCCTGTGGGCCTTCACCGAGCAGTGGTTCTATCCGTCGGTGCTGCCGACCAAATGGGGCCTGCGCTACTGGTTCAAGGTGCTTGAGCGGCCCGATGTCTGGGCAGCGTTCTTCACGTCGCTGCAGCTCTCGGCCATCGTGACGGCGCTCTCGGCCGTGATCTGCCTGCCGGCCGCCTATGCCTTTGCGCGCATGGAGTTTCCGGGCAAGCAGTTCTTCATGATGAGCTTTCTGATGGGCAATGCGTTCCCGCGCTTTGCGCTGATCATCTCGATCGCCGTGCTGTTTCTGAGCCTTAATCTGGTGGGCACCTATCTCGGGGTAGTGATCATCCAGCTGCTCAACACAATCCTCCTGATGATCTGGCTACCCACGGCGGCGTTCCAGGCCGTGAGCAAGAATATGGAGGAGGCGGCCATGGACGTGGGCGCCTCGCCGCTGCGCGTGTTCTGGCACATCACCCTGCCGCAGGCGCTGCCGGCCATTGGTGCGGCGCTGCTGATGACGTTCGTCTGGACCTTCTATGAAACCGAAGGTGCCTGGCTGGTGGGGGCGCCGCGCGTCCAGACCATGCCGCTGCTGATGATGTCGATGATCAACAACCAGCTGGTGGTGCAATATGGCGCCGTGCTGTCGGTGGCATTGTGGGTGCCCTCGCTGATTGCCCTGCTGATGGCGCGCCGGGTGATGGGCTCGGACTCCTTCGCCAAGGGGCTGGGCGCATGATGATGGCCGCTGTGTTTTCCAAGAGTGAGTATTGATATGGCCAGTCTGAGCCTTGCCGGAGTGTCCAAGGAATTCAACAAGATGACGGCGGTGAGCCCGCTGTCGCTGGACATTGCCGATGGCGAGCTGGTGTGCCTGTTGGGCCCATCGGGCTCGGGCAAATCGACGCTGCTGCGCATGATTGGCGGGTTTGAGCGGCCGTCGTCCGGGCAGGTGCTGATTGCCGGCCAGGATGTGGCCCATACGCGGCCCGACAAACGGCCGACAGCCATGGTGTTCCAGAGCCATGCGCTGTGGACGCATATGAATGTGTTCGACAATGTCGCCTTCGGGCTCAAGCTGCGCAAGATGAGCAAGGCCGCCATCGAGACCAAGGTGATGGAGGCGCTGGAGCTGGTGGGGCTGGGTGGTTATCACAAGCGCATGCCGCGGCAATTGTCGGGCGGGCAGCAGCAGCGCGTGGCGATTGCCCGGTGCCTGGTGCTGGAGCCCAAGATCCTGCTGATGGACGAGCCTTTCGCCAGCCTCGACCAGCACCTGCGTGAGCGGCTGCGCGAAGAGGTGCGGCAGATCCAGCGCAAGCTCAAGATCACCACGCTCTTCGTCACCCATGCCCAGGACGAGGCCTTGGCGCTGGCCGACCGGATCGTGGTGATGTCGATGGGTGCCATCGAGCAGGTGGGTACGCCAGACGAAATCTATGCCAATCCCGAAACGCAGTTCGTAGCCAACTTCATCGGCACCATGAACATGATCCCCGGGACGGTGAGCGGCGGGCGCATCCGGGCCAGCGGCTTTGACCTGGGCGCCGAGATGGCCGACGGCCCGGCGGTCCTCGCCATTCGCCCGGAAGACTTCGCCATTACCGAGACGGGTACCGAAGTGACGGTCAAGCGGGTGGTGAACCTGGGGCCGTTCCTCTTGGCCGAGGCCGAGCACGCTGATGGCACGGCAATAACCGTCCATCTCGACAAGACCCATCCGGTGCGCGAGGGCGGCGCGCTGACGCTGACCGCCAAGCGCCATGCCGTTTATCGCGACGGCGACAAGCCCTATCGCAGCCAGCCGACCGCCTGAGCGGCCGGTCGTTAGCAGGACTGGGTGCCTGATCGTTTCATATTCAGGTTGACGCCCTTCTATCGCCCCCCCCTTGAGGGGAGGGTCGGGGGAGGGCTGTGGCCCACCGGTGGCGCCCCTCCCTCGTTCCCTCCCCTCAAGGGGGAGGGAGGCAAAAGAGCCGCAAATCGACTGCAGAGTGAGACGCTTTAGCCGGCCTGCAGCACCACCGAGACCTTGCCCAGGCGCTCGCTGGTAACCGTTACGATGATGGGACCGGCCGCATCGGCCTGAACCCAGAAGCCGATGGCACCGGCGCGTAGCGACACCAGGCCCGGCCCCAGCCGGCGGCCGGGGCCCGATACGGTGATGCTGACCGGCTCGGCATAATGGGCCAGCACATTGCCAACCTGATCGAGGGCGCGGACCATGACGCGCACGCTGTCGCGGGCGCCGATCTCGGCGGCATCGGGCACCACGGCGAGGCTCGTGGCGACGGGATTGGCGACCAGGCGCACCTCGGCGACCTTCTTGCCGCCGATGAAGCCGCTGATGACGCCATCGACCCAGCCATCGCCCCAGATGCCCAGTTCGCCATCGCTGAACTGGCGGCGGTCAAAGATGGCCGGGGCGTGGGGCAGATGCGGATAGGCTTCGCGGTCCGGCCCTGTGCGTTTGGGCGGCTGGTTGCCATAGCGCAGCTCGACCTCGTCGCAATTGGTCAGCACCATCAGTGGCAGCACGCCACCGATATTGCGCTCGCCATTGGCCCAGATGGTCACCGGCTTGAGGATGATCTCCTCGGCCGGGTCGCACTGGCTGGCATAGGCATAGGCGGCCAGCTTGGGCTCGCGGAAAATATCCATGACGCCATGGTGGCAGATGCGGTCGCCGGAGCCGAAATCCTTGTGGGTGTTGTAGTCAAAGGCACACCAGCCGATGGCGCCGGACACCTGCGGATCGCCATAGGCGGCATTGAGCACCTGGAGGTGGCGCGTGACATGCTCGACCTGGCGCTGTTCCTGATCGCCCCGCTTGGTGGGATACATGTGGCCGTTGAACTCGGTGACCAGATAGGGCACCGGACGGTCGAGCCCGGTGACTTCCTGCTGCGGGCGCAGCGGCGTGCGCGGGCGGTTGCCGCCCAGCTCGTCGAGGCCGAGGATGAAGTCGTTCATGGTATAGACGTCTTCGAGCAGTTCGCTGTCGGTGTAGCAGCGGACGCCGCCGATGGCGCGGGTGCTGTCCAGCTCGCGGGCGGCGCGATTGGTCTCGACATAGAAATCATGGTCGTCGCGGGATTCGTTGATGCGCACGCCCCAGATGACGATGGAGGGATGGTTCCAGTCGCGCCGGATCATGCGGCGGACGTTTTCGACCGATTCCTGCTTCCAGGCGGCGTCGCCGATATGTTGCCAGCCGGGGATTTCCTCGAAGACCAGCAGGCCCAGTTCGTCGCAGCGCTCGAGGAACCAGGTCGACTGGGGATAATGGGAGGTGCGCACCATGTTGAGCTTGAGCTCATGGCGCAGGATATCGGCATCGCGACGCTGGGCGGCGCGGCCCAGGGCATAGCCGGAATAGGGGAAGGACTGGTGGCGGTTGAGGCCGCGCAGCTTGAGCGGGCGGCCATTGAGGCGGAAGCCGTCGACGGTGAATTCGGCCAGGCGGAAGCCGAAGCGCGTCGTGGTCGTGTCCGTCCCGTGCGGCGTTTCGAGCGTCAGCTCGATTGTGTAGAGCGCCGGATTGTCGATGTCCCACAGGTCAATGCCGGCGAGATCGGCGAGTTCGAGCTGCAGGCTGGGGCCGTCCACTGTCGCATTGGTGCTGGCCAGCGGCTCGCCGGCGGCATCGCGCAACGTGGCCGTCAGCGTGCCACCGAGCGGCAGGGATTGCGGATTGGCCAGGGCGACGGCCAGGGTCACGCGCTTGCGGGCCGCGAGGGGCTCGGGCGTCTCGATCTTGACGGAGTCCAGATAGACCGGCGCCGTCACCCGCAGCCAGGTCTCGCGATAGATGCCAGCGTAGGTCAAATAATCGATCATGTTGCCAAAGGGCGGGATGGCGGGGTTCTCGCTGCCATCGATATCGACCGTGATGGTATTGCTGCCCGGCACGAGGCGATCGGTGAGACGCACTACAAAGGGGGTATAGCCATCGGCATGAGCCAGCACCGGCTGGCCATTGACCGAGACATGCGCATTGGCCATGGCGCCATCGAACACCACATGCACCTCGCGCCCGGCCCATACAGGATCGGCCTCAAAGGTCTTGGTGTAGGAGAAGGGGCGCTGATAGGCGGTCTCATCGAAATAGACCAGCGGCAGCTCGACCGCATTGTGCGGGAGACGGACGCGTTCGGCACCCTGGAAAAGCCAGTCGTCGTTGAAGTCCGTCTGTGATCGCATTGAAAAGCCCTCAAGTATCGCTAGATTGGCTGGTGTTGCCTGTCCATGGCAGCGGTGACGACCCGCCCGAATAGCCCGCCCCGGAGCCGCTGCTATCCCTGCAGGCACTTAATTTCCCGGCTGTTGTTTTATCAAGCATAGAAATATGAAAATCCGTTCGCCGTGCCCGGAATTTTGCGGCAGAGCGGCGCGGCGTTCCGGGCTCGTGTCGGGGCACTTGGCCAATAAATCAGGGAATTTTCCATACATCGATCCGCATTGATGTGTGCGCATGGAATATTGCATGATATACGGACTTAATGGGCCATTGGACGCATAGAGTTCCGCGATGATCAGATTGGCGACAGCTCCGGACGCCTGGGGCGTCTGGTATGCCGATGACCCGCGCCAGATCGGGTGGGAACGCTATCTCGACGAGGTGCGCGACGCCGGATTTACGGTCACCGAGACCGGCCCCTGGGGCTATCTGCCCACCGACCCGGTCCGACTGAAGGCGGAGCTGGACCAGCGCGGGCTGAGCATCTGCGGCTCGGCCCTGGTGCATGAGCTTGCCGTGCCCGACGCCATGGAGAGCCTGTTGCCGCGCCTGCGCCAGACCTGCGCCCTGCTGCGCGCCATGGATGCAAAATGGGTGGTGGTGATGGACGATTGCCCGGCCCCGACGCCCGGGCACATCCGGGCGCTTGATCCCGAACAGTGGCAGCTGCTGATTGCCAACACGCTGGCCGCGGCGCGCTATGTGGTGGAGACCGAAGGGCTGAAGTTTGCGTTTCACCCCCATATCGGGTCTGGCGTCGAGACCGAGGCCGAGGTGGAGCGCCTGCTGGCCGATACGCCGGCGGAACTGGTCGATCTCTGCTTTGACTTTGGCCACCATGCCTATACGGGGGCCGACGCCGAGGCCTTTATGCGCCGGCAGGCCGAGCGCATCGGCTATTATCACTTCAAGAATGTCGACCCGGTGATGCTCAAGCGCATTGCCGAGGAGGGCATGGACTATATCGCCGGGTTTGGCGCCGGGGTGATGTGCGCGCTCGATGCCGGCATTGTGGATTTCGCGGCGGTCAAAGCGTTCCTTGATCAGCGCGGCTTTGATGGCTTTGCCGTCTATGAGCAGGATATGTATCCCTGCCCGCCCGACAAGCCCTTGCCGATTGCCCGGCACAATCGCGCCGTGCTGGCGCAGCTGGGGCTTTAGCCATGGCAGCAGGGGACGGATGGCCCATGGGCAAGGCGGTCGACAAGGGTACGCCGGTGATCGAGCCGCGGCGCGCCGAGGATGCGCGTATCTCCAATCGCAGGCTGGTGTTCGAGACCATCTGCCAGCGCGCCCCGATCAGCCGGGTTGAGATCGGTGGACTAATCGAGCTCAAGCCGCAGACCATTTCCTCGATCACCCGCGAACTGCTCGACCAGGGGCTGATCAGCGAAGCCGGGCGCTCCAGCGGCACGCGTGGCCAGCCGCAGATCTATCTCGAGCCCAATGCCCGCGCCGGCTTTTCCATCGGCGTGCATCTCGATCGCAATGTCTGCAACCTCGTGGTCTGCGACCTCAAGCGCAGCGAGCTGGTGCGGCGGCGGATTGCCTGCGACACCAGCCAGCCGCGCGAGACGCTGCGGCAGGTGGCCGCAGAACTGGATTCCGCGCTGGCCGAGGCCGGCGTGCCGCGCGAGAAGGTCTGGGGCATCGGGCTGGTGCTGCCCACCTTTGGCTCGGATGTCTATGACTTCGATTTCTCCATGCCGCATTGGGAGGCCTGGCGCGATGTCGGCTTTGCCGATGAATTGCGCAGCCTGTCGGGCCTGCCGATCCTCGTCGAGAACGACGCGACGGCGGCGGCCATCGGCGAGCGCTTCCAGCATGGCGACGCGAGCCTGAGCAGCTTTGTCTATTTCTACATCGCGCGTGGCACTGGCGCCGGCATCATCATCGATGGCGCACCCTACAAGGGCTTTGGCGGCAATGCCGGCGAAATGGGCCTGCTGCCGATCTTCGGGCTGGATGGCTCGCCGGTCTGGCCGGAACACAGGACGGTTGACGTGCTCTCGCTGGGCGGGCTGGCGCGTGCATTGGGCGTGCAGGAGGATGCGCTGGTGCCCGAGGAACTGCAGCGCCTTTACCAGGTGCGCGACCAGCGGCTGATGGAATGGCTCAAGGCAGCATCGGACACGCTGCGCGATGTGACGGCGGTGTTCGAAGTGCTGCTGGACCCCGAGTTCATCGCCGTGGGCGGGGCCATGCCCCGCGCCATCATCCAGGCCATGGTGGACATGGCCTATCCGCTGCGGCCGACGCCGGCTGCCCGGCGCGACCGCAGCAAGGCGCGGCTGGTGGCGGCGGAGCTGATCGAAGATGCGGCGGTGCGCGGCGCAGCGCTGCTGCCCATCTTCGTCAACACCAGCCCCAATTTCCGCCACCTCTATATTAGGCAGATCGCCCAGGACCAGCGGCCTTTCGACCGCTAGCGGGGCTAGTCGAGCTTGCGGATGCGGAGCGCCATATGCGGGCGCGACGGCAGGCGAACGCCAAAGGCGGCATCGGGCTTGCCACCGCGCACCACGGCCCCGTGGCGGGTCGGATGGGGCACGACCGGCGCGATGCGCTCTGCAGGCTCAATCGTCATGGCCCAGGTGTCGATGAGGTCAACCTCATAGGCGCCGTCCTCGGTGGGCAAGCCCGTCGTCCATTGGGCCGGCTGGTGCTCACCGAAGTAGATGTAGCGCACATGGCCGTCCTCGGCGCCCGAAACGCGGCTCCATGGCCAGGACGTGGTGCCGCCCAGCGGCGTCAGGCCTGTCGTGACGTCCTCCTCCAGCAACTGGCGGAGGAATTTGATGCGCTTCCAGGCCTCGCCATAGAGCTTGCCGCCCTTTGCCCACCAGATGATGTCATCGGGGTGCTCGAAGGTTTCGCCATGCCCGGCATAGCCCCCACGCAGGGCGGTGACCCAGAAGCGGTGCGTCAGTTCCTGGGCCGAGATATTGCCCCAGGCGGGCCAGATATTGCCTTCGTATTCGGGCTCGTCATTGACCAGGGGCTTACCATAGTCCGCGCGCCAATCCGGTGTCTTCTTGACGTCCCAGTTCTGGATGCAGACGTGGCTGACCCAGGGCTTGCTGTGATCATAGTTCATCCGCACGTCGCCATTGTGGATGGACTTGAGGTGGCCATAGGGATCGTTCTGTTCCAGAATCTGGAAGTATCGGTCCCACTGCTCCATCGGCTTGGTGTCGAGCAGGAAATCATATTCATTGGCCAGTGACCACCAGACGTTGGCGAATGCGCCCAGCCGCGCCGCCAGATAGGCGACATAGCGGAAGTCCTGCTCGGCGGACATGTCGCAATAGCCCCAGCGGTCATAGGGGTGGAAGATGATGATGTCGGCTTCAATGCCCATGTCCCGCAGCTTGCCGACCTGAGTTTCGAAATGGCGGAACGCCACGGGATTGGGCTGATCGAAGTCGCGCTTGCCGTCTGCGCCCATGGCGAAGACGTCATGGAGCGGCTCGTTGGTATTGAACGGATAATCCTTGGGAAAGACGCCCATGCGGATCTTGTTGAAGCCCGCCTTGCCCAGGGTTTCCAGCGTTTCGTCCTGCAATGACTGGGGCTGGTGCGTCCAGGCGTAGCAGGTGGTGCCGAAGGGCAGGTAGGGCGTGCCGTCGGCATGGGCAAAATGGAACTGGTTGGCAACCCGCACCGGACCATGGGCGCCGGGTCGGGCCGGAACAGCGCGCAGCCCGCCCGTCCTGCCTGCAAGCGCCGACACCGATGACGTGGTCTCAAAGTGCCATTGGCCTTCAGCATCGGGCATGAAGCGGATGATGTAGCGACCTTCGCCATCGTAGAAGCCCGGCACGCGCACGGTTCGGCCATTGCCGGTGAACACGGCGGAGAACTCGACTTCCAGGTAGGGATTGCCCTCCGCAGGGCCTTCGAACGTGACTTCAAAGACGTCCCAGACGGGAATTGTGGCTTGGCTCATGATGGTTCCTTCAGGCGTCAATACGTTCCAGGCGCAGGGCCTGATATGGCTTGGCGGCAAAATGCAGCACGTCTCCGCGCGCAACGCTGTCGGCGACGACCGTCTCGGTCATTTCCCAAGTGTCGATCAACGTCGCGCGGTAGTGTTCGCCGGGCGGCACGGCCACGGCATATTCCCCGGGCTGGTTCTGGCCGAAGTAGGCCAGGTAGTAGCGATGTGGCTGCCCGGCGGTGGCAAAGTGCGTGCCCACACGCACCCAATCCTCCTCGCCGGGGTTGGGATTGATGAGTTCCCTCAGGTCAGCCTTGTCGAGGCCGCCAGCCATCATGATCTTGTAGGCGCCGGTGGTGGGGACCGGGTCGAGCCCCTCATCGGGTGCGGCCTCCAGGATGCGCTTGAGAAAGGCGATGCGCGGCACGCTCTCGCCAACCAGCGCGCCACCCTTGGCCCACCAGAGCTTTTCGGCGTCGTTATAGAAGGTCTCGCCATGGGTGACCGAGCCGCCGGCGACGGTGCCGTCCCAGAAGCGGTGGACCAGTTCGCGGCCCGAGATATTGCCCCAGGCCTCGGCAATGTCGCCCTCATAGCAGCATTCGTCGTCCGACACCGGCTTGCCGAACTGCTTGCGCCACAGGGCGATGCGGTCGGTGTAGGGCCGCTGGATGCTGACGTGGGTAATGCGCTTGTCGCTGTAGTCGTAGGGCGCAAAGCCATTGTGGACCGACAGCAGATGCCCGAAGGGATCCGCCTCTGCGACCACGCCGATCATGCGGTCCCAGTCTTGGAGCGTCTTGTTGAACATGAAGTCATATTCATTGGCCATCGACCACCAGACATTGGGATAGGCGGCCAGGCGCGCCACCACGTAGCGCAGATAGCGATCATCCTGCTCGGCACGCATATGGGCGAAACCCCAGCGATCGTAGGGATGCAGCAGGATGAGGTCGGCCTCGATGCCGAGCTTGCGCAAGTCGGCAATCCGCTTTTCGAGATGGCGGAAATAGGCCGGCTCTATGGTGTCGCAGTCAAACGACCAGCCCTCGCCCTTGAAGCCGCCCCGCCATTGGCTGCTGCCGCGCTCCAGCAATTTGAAGGGATAGAGCGGCGGCTCGTTCTGATTGTAGCGGTAGTGCTTGGGGAAGACGCACATGCGGATCTTGGTGAACGGCGCCGCAGCGAGGGTGGACAGCGTCTCCTCTTCGACGGCGTCGCCCTGCAGATTCCAGACATAGGCCGTCGTGCCGATGTTGATGTAGCGGCTGCCATCGGCATAGCGGAAGTGTTCGCCAAAAGCCCGCACCGGACCGTGGTCACCTGGCCTGGCGGGCCCGACGTCCAGTGCACCCTCGACACCATCAAGGCTGGGCACATTGCTGCGCGTCACATATCGCCAACTGCCGGTGGCCTGCGGCATGAAGCGGAGACGATAGACGCCTTCGCCGTCGTAGAAACCCGGCACATCGAGCCTGGTGCCACCCTGGGTGAACGTCGCCGCGAACTCGACCTCAAGGAAAGGGTTGCCGGTTGCCGGACCATCGAGCGCAAGTTCAAACAGGCCCCAAAGCGTGGAGGAAGCGGCGTCACTCATTGCAAAAGTTCCAAATGATCAACTGAAAAGCAGGCGCTCAGCCGGCGTGTGCCAGACGCGGCCGCCAGCGTGACTTGATGGTGGGAATGGAATCGAGCAGCAGCCGCGTATAGGCGTGGCTGGGGTTGTTCATCACCGCGCGGGCGGGCCCGAACTCGACCACCTGGCCCTTGTTCATCACGGCAATGTAGTCGGAGATGTAATAGGCCGTGGCCAGATCATGGGTGATGTACAAAAAGCTTCGCCCGGCATCGTCGCGCAGCCGCTTGAACAGGTTGATGATGATCATGCGCCGCGAGGCATCGATCATGCTCACCGGTTCGTCGGCAACGATCAGCTTGGGGTTTGGTATCAGCGCCCGCGCCACCGAAATGCGCTGCAGCTCACCACCCGAGAACTGGCTCGTGTACTTGCCGCGCACATCGCCATAGTCCAGCCCGACACTGCGCAAGGCGGCCGCAACAGCGGCCTCGGCCTCGTCATCGCCCATGCCGGCAACGCGCCGCGCCGTTTCCTGCAAATAGGCATCAACCGGGCGATACCGGCTAAAGGCCTCGAATGGGTTCTGGAAAATGGGCTGCACCAGCCCGAGGAAGGCGCGCTTGGAGGGGGTCGCGCCCTGTCCGGCCACGACCGTGTCATAGACAATCGCCCGACCCGAGGTCGGCGTTTCCAGGCGCAGCAGCGTCTTGGCCAGCGTTGTCTTGCCACTGCCGGATTCCCCCACGACGGCGATGACCACAGGCTTGTCGCTTTCAACGGTGATGTTGACGTCGTTGAGCGCCGTGATGCTCTTGCCCGCCACCAGGCCGCCCCGGCGATAGACCTTGTTGAGGTTCTCGGTTTTCAGGATAACGGTCATGCGAGCACATTGTCCGGCTGGGGCGCACGCGCCACGAAATGATTGGGCTTGACCTCGACCAAGACCGGCTCGGCCCGGAACGCTCGGTCGCCCCCTGCCCCGGCAGCGCTGGCGATGACCCCGCGCATGCTGTCGTCGCCAATGGTGGGCAGGCTATCGATCAACATTTTGGTGTAGGGGTGCTGAGGATCGCCAAACACGCTCTCGGTATCGCCGTATTCAACGACGCGTCCGGCATACATGATGAGCATCTTGTGGGTGACCTGGTAGTGCACCCCCATGTCATGGGACACCACGAGGATGGTGTTTCCCATCTCCTCCTGCAGCTCCATCAGGAGCATCAGGATTTCCTTTTGCACGACCACATCCAGGGCCGTGGTTGGCTCGTCCGCGATGATGAGATCGGGCTGGAAGAAGGTGGCCAGGCCGATCATCACGCGCTGGCGCATGCCGCCGGACAGCTGGTGCGGATAGGACTCCATCACTTCGGGCGGCAGCCCCAGCTTGCCCAGATAGGTCCGGGCCTGTTCGAGCACTCGCTTCTTGTTGCTGTCGGTCCCTGGAAAATCGGTGAACTGGCGACCGATGCGGATCACGGGGTTGAGCGAGTTCATCGAGCTCTGCGGGATATACGAGATCGACTTGAACCACTGCCTGCGAATGGTCTGGGTGGTCACGGGCCGCCCATCAGCCCCCTGGAAGTCGTAGTCGATGGAGCCGCGCGAGATATGCATGGGCGCCTGGATGTCGCCGTAGATGGCCTTCATCAGGGTTGACTTGCCTGACCCGGACTCCCCGGCAATGCCGACAATGCAGCCATCGGGAATGGTCAGTGACACGCCATCGACAGCGTCGATGGTGCGGTTGGCGATGCGATAGCTGATCTTGAGATCGTTGAGGCGGATCATGAGACACCCCGCTTGCTGGCGAAGGCCTGGTTGAAGCCTGTCGAGGTCAAAAACAGCCCCAGGAACAGGGTCACCGTGGCGATGATCGGCGCGATCAGCCAGACGAATTGTCCTGTGAACAGGGCGTTGTAGTTCAGGGCCCAGAAGATGATCGACCCCAGGGTTGGCACCTCGACCTTGGAGAGGCCGATCACCGCCAGCGTCGCCTCGGTATTGATGGCAAACAGCACCACATTGATGAAGCCAACCAGCATATAGGCCGAGACATAGGGAAAGATCTCCCGGGCGATGATCTGCAGCGTATTGGCGCCCGAGAAGCGCGCCATGTTGATGAATTCGCGCTCCCGCAGCGACAGCGCCATGGACCGAACGGTGCGCGCGTCCCAGGCCCAGCCAAAGATGATGATGATGACGCCAACGGTGAGAAACGAGGTGTTGCCGCGGATCAGGGCGCCCAGAATGATCAGAATGGGCAGGAGCGGAATGGTAATGAACGTATCCACGATCAGCATTACGAAGCGCTCAAAGCGCCCGCCGATATAGCCTGCGCTCAGGCCGACGATTGTGGCGATCAGCGTGACACCCACGGCCACCAGCACGCCCAGCGCCAATGAATTGCGCACCGCGAACACCAGGAACCAGAAGATGTCCTGGCCCAGAGAATTGGTGCCCAGCCAATGGGCGCCGGACATCTTGAGATTGCGCATGTAGCTGGCCTGCACGGACGGATCGACCGGCGCGAAGAACGGCAGGATCATGCTGCCCAGGCCCATGACCGCCAGAATAACCAGGCCGATGCTGAGGCGCGGATTGAGCAGCCACATCAGGCTGCCCCTGCCGCGGGGGGCGTTTACCGGCGCCACCGGCTCGGCCAGCACGATGGGATCGATATCCTTGCTCAGGCTCATTTGTGACGGATCCGCGGGTCAAGAAGAGGATAAATGAGGTCGATCACCAGGCCCGCAGTTGCCACGGCGATGATCGAGAGGGTGATGGCGCCGTAGAGGACGTTGTAGTCGCCACCGGTTGCGGCGGTTCGCATGATCAGCCCGATGCCGGGATAGGAGAAGATCATCTCGGTGAGCAGGGCGCCGTTGAAGACCATGCCCAGCGAGAGGGCCAGGGCCGTCACCTGCGGCAGGAGCGCGTTGCGGAACACATAGCTCATCATGCGCGTCCAGTTGGACGCCCCCTTAAGCCGCGCATAGACCACATAGGGCTCTTCCGTGGTCGCGACGGCCAGCGCCTTCATGGAGAGAATGTTCCAGCCAAAGCCAGCCAGCACCAGCGTGATACCGGGCAGGAGCGAATTGTAGAGGATCATGCCGATCTTTTCAGGCGTCAGCTGCCCCACCGGGAAAGTGGGCGAGAGCGGGAAGATCGGGAAGACATAGGCCAGCAGCAAGAGCACCGTGACGGCCAGGATGTAGTAGGGAATTGGATAGAGCAGGATTCCGAGGAACTCCAGAATCGAGGCCGCGCGCTGCTTGTGGAAATAGCCGGCGACCAGACCCACCATGTTGCCGAGCACCCAGGCGATGAATGTCGCTGTCAGCAGCAGCCCCAATGTCCAGGGCAGTGCGTTCAAGATCATCGCCGAAACGGGCTGCGGATAGTAGGTGAAGGACGGACCGAAATCGAAATCGATCAGCACGCGCTTCATGTAGGAAGCGTATTGGCTGAAGATATTGCCATTGAGCCCGTAGAGCTGCTCGAGATTGGTGCGCATCTCGGCAATGGCTTCCGACGTCAAGGTGCCGTTGGCCCGGCTTTGCAGCTGGCCGATATAGCCGTCCACAGGATTGGTCGGCATCAGCCGGGGCAGCATGAAGGTGATGGTCAGGCCGATGAACAGCACGGCCAGATAAAGGCCGAGGCGCTTGGCGACGTAGCGCAGCACACCCATGGACAGATCCTTTGGACAATATAGAGAACGGCAGGGCGGCGGAGGACACGCCGCCCTGCCCGGAACCAGTCAGCTTACTGCTGGCCGGTCGGTTCGATTGTGACCACAGTCTTCTTGAACGAGCTCCACCAAGTGTAGGGCGCCGCGTAGAAGTTGTCCTGCTTGGGGAAGTTGGTCCAATAGGTGCTGTTGGTCGGGATCGTGGTCGGGATGTTCATCAGGTTGATGATCTGCATCTCGCTGGCGATCTGCATGGCGATCTTCTGTCCGTTCTCGACGAACTTGGGATCATCGAGCGGCAGGGCTGCGCCTTCGGCCACCAGATCGAGCACTTCCGGATCGGTGATGCGGGCGTAGTTGCCGCTCAGCGGATTGGTGGAGTCAGCCGGCAAGATATTGCTCTCGCGGAACTGGTTCCAATTGCCCAGCCAGTTGGAGTTGTAGACGCAGGTGTTGGACCAGTTGATCTGCAACTCGTTGCGCGCATTGGTGTTCTGAACGGTGGTGTATTCACCGTTGTCCACCTGGCGCGCATTGACGTTGAAGCCCGCCTGACGCCAGCTGTCGGCAATGGAGAAGCCGAGACGCTGGAGAACCTTGTTCCAGTCGCCGGGGATGACGAACTCGATCACCCAGGGCGACCCGTCCGGCAGGGCGTAGAAACCGTCTGCGCCCTTGTTGATCCCCACCGAAGCCAGCAGCTTTTCAGCTTCTGCCGGATCGTGCTTCCACCACCCCATGCCAAAGCCAGCATTGACGGCATCGCCCGTCGGCAACAGGGCCGGATCAATACCCTGCTCCTTGAGGGTTTCAGCCAGCGTGGTGCTGAAATCGGCGTCGAAAGGCTTGTAGCCGTCGCCGATCGTGAGGTCCTGCAGGGCCTGCAGATTGGCCTGGTAGAAGATGGGGCCGGTGATCGGTGTGTCGGGCAGTGGCAGGGCGGCGGCCTTGAACTGGCCGGACATGGCGCTGATGCCCACCTGAGAGAGGTTGAGCGAAAGCGCCAGAGCCCAACGCACTTCGGGCATGTCATAAGGCGCGCGCTGCTGGTTGATGTAGACGCCATAGGAGCAGGCGTCATTCATGTCGTGATAGGGGAAGGTGGACGAGAAGGTCTCGACCTTGGGATTGCGGGCCTTGGCAGCGTCGATGCTGTCCGGGCTCATGAAGGTGTCGACGTCATACTGGTTCTGCACAAAGGCCAGGGCACGGGTCTCTTCGGCGCCGAAGTCCTTGTAGAGAATGAACTTGGGCTTGGGCGTGCCCAGATTGCCCCAGCTGGATTTCTGCCAGTCGTCGCGCAGTTCCCAGAGCTGCCAGAAGCCATTGGGGTCAAATTCCTTGACCTTGTAGGGCCCCAGCGTCACCGGCGGCGCGTTCTGGAAGCTGACGACGTCGTCGCCGAGCGGCTCGAAAACATGCTTGGGCACCCAGTTGAACGGCGTTCCCCAGGTGTAGACGCCCAGACGGGTCGTCAGGTCATAGGATGGATTTACCGTCTCGACCTCGAAGGTGTAGTCGTCGATCTTCTTGTAGCTCTTGAGATAGACGGTGACGCTGGCCACGTTGGTCAGCTTTTCGCGGTATTTGAAGGCGGTATCGAGCGAGAAAATGATGTCATCGGTGGTGAACTCGACGCCATCACTCCAGGTGATGCCCGGACGGATCTTGATGCGGAACTGGGTGTGCTCGGGATTGAGAACCTCGGGCATGCCATCGGCCATTTCCGGGTAGGACTTGCCTGTGGCGGTGTCCATCTCCCACAGATAGCCCCAGCCCAGCTCGCGGAAGCCACGCCAGATGGCGTAGGAATTGAGCGGATTCTGCGCCGACGGATTGGCCGCGCGGCCATCGAACGTCTGCACGATCAGCGTTTCGGCACGCGGCGTACCGACATCGGTCATCGCCCCTTGCGCGAAGGCGCTGGTGGTCATCAGGCTTCCCAGAAGCAGGGACGCCATCAAAGAACGGCCAAGCCGTGCCATAGTTTCCTCCTTGTTAGGCCGCTGCCCTTTGGCCGGCCACTGAACCCCCGGAGCTGATCGGAGTTGGCAGACAGCCGGCCTCGTTCGCGGCCCTGGTTGTTTCTCCAGGCGCGGCAAGATCGAAATCTCTGTCTGTATCCTCCCGCGCGTTCCCGACGCGGTCGCAGGTTTCGCGATATTGTTTTCGATTACCTGCGATTTCTAACGGATATGATCGATATCCGCAGATGTCAATGGCCGATCTTCGGCGAAATCGCGCCAAACGAAAGCGACTAGCCAGCGATGATGACATCCACACCGCGCCGCTCGAACTCGGCACGGTCAGCATCGGAAATGCCATCGTCCGTGATCAGCGTGTGCACGAGCTCGACGCCGCCCAGGGCCGAGAAAGATACCCGGCCGATCTTGGTGGAGTCGGCCAGCAAATAGACATGGGAGGCCGCCTTGACCATGGCGCGCTTGACATAGATGTCGCCGATCGCCGGATAGGTCAGACCCACATCAAACGACACGCCGGCGGTGGCCAGAAACAGCTTCTGCGCATAGATGCCAACGAAGAATTCGACGGACTTCTCTCCACTCAACGACAGCGTCGGCGCCTTGAACTGGCCGGCCGGCATATGCACCGTATTGGTCGGGATTGCTCCCAGGATCAGCGCAATGTTGAGCGCATTGGTGATGATGTTAAGGTCCTGCCGCACAGCAAGATTTTCGGCAAACTGCGTTGTAGTTGTGCCCGAGTCGATGATGAGCGTGTCGTGGTCTGAAACCAACGCAGCCGCAGCCATGCCAATGGCCCGCTTCTTGTCCATGTTCTGCACGTGCTGCAGCGACATGGACTGCACCTGCTGGGGAATGGACTTGAGGTAGGCACCGCCGTGTTCGCGAGTGATATAGCCCTCAGTCTCGAGCCGCTCGAGATCCTGCCGTATCGTCGCCTCGGAGACCGCAAAGGCGGCTGACAGGTCGCGCACACGCGCACTGCCTTCCTCCTGCAGCCATTCCAGAATGCGCATCCGGCGCGGCTCGGCCAGCAATTGAGGCTGCCCGGAGCCGGTCGCCGCTGCCACGCCCTTGCGCCCAACTCTTGGTTTTTGCACCACTATCGTCCCCAACTGCCTGCGATCCATCTTAGCGCCGCTGCGCTCGCCAAAATCCGTCGACGCGCCTTTTCCACGAGTTTGATTCTGACGCAAAACTCAACAATTGAAAAGGAAAGCGCAGAATTCGAAAATTTTCCTTATTGCGCGAAAGCAATCGCCGCTGTAGCTATTCAAAAAACGAAGAGCGGCGCAAGCCGGCATCGGGAGGGGCTGCAGTCGGTCGAAACGAGACGACGTCTGCCCATGCGCAGGCCGCACCATGCCACGCAGGCTTTGCCGCCAAGCCGAAGACTCTGGAGACATGCCTTGCCCTCGCCCGCAGCACCGCTCAACACTGATCTGGTCGGGGAGATTGCCGCACAGGCGCTCTGGATCCGCCGTCGCAGCTTCCAAATGGTCTATGAAGCCCAGCTCGGGCATCCGGGCGGCGATTTCAGCGCCACCGACGTGCTGGCGACACTGTATTTCGGCGTACTGCGGCATAACCCCAGCCAGCCGCGCGACCCCAATCGCGATCGCTTCGTGATGAGCAAGGGCCATTGCACAGGCGCATTCTATTCCGTGCTGGCACGGGCCGGTTTTTTCCCCGAAGCGGACCTGGCGAGCTACATGCAGCCGATGTCCATGCTGAACGGCCATCCCAACCGCAATTATCTGCCGGGTGTCGAGACCAACACGGGGCCGCTCGGCCATGGCCTGCCGGTGGCCGTGGGCATCGCCATTGCCGGACAGATGGACAAGGCCGATTTCCGGACATTTGTTCTCACCGGCGACGGCGAATTGCAGGAGGGCAGCAATTGGGAGGCAGCCCTGACAGCGGCCCATCGCGGATTGGAGAACCTGACACTGATCGTGGATCGCAACCGCCTGCAGCAGGGCGCCCGCACCGAGGAAACGGCCTCGCTCGATCCACTGGACGAGAAGTGGCGCGCCTTTGGCTGGCACGTTGAGGTGGTCGATGGCCATGACCACCAGCAATTGCTCAATGTGCTCTCGGCCTCGCCCAAGGGGCGCGGCAAGCCGCTTTGCGTGATCGCCAATACGTTCAAGGGCAAGGGCGTCAGCTTCATGCACGACAATGTGGCCTGGCACCATGGCGTGCCCAATGCCGAACAATATGAACAAGCCATGCGGGAGCTGGTGTGATGAGTGCTGCCGCCCCCAAGCCGGAAGGCCTGTTTGACTGCCGCGACAGTTTTGCCGCCACGATTGAGGCGCTGGCGGAAGCCGATCCGCGCATTGTCACCGTGGTGAGCGACAGCGTCGGCTCGTCCAAACTCGGCGGCTTCCGTACCAAGTTCCCGGACCGGATGGTCAATGTCGGCATTGCCGAACAGACCCTGGTCGCCGTCGGCGCCGGGCTTGCCAATGGGGGCAAGGTGCCGTTCGTCTCAGCCGCATCCTGCTTCATCACGGGGCGCGCCCTGGAACAGGTCAAGGCTGACATTGCCTATTCCAACGTCAACGTGAAGCTGATCGGCCAGTCGTCTGGTGTTGCCTATGGCGAACTGGGCCCTACCCATCACTCCATTGAAGATCTCGCCTGGCTGCGCCTGTTCAACAATCTCAAGCTGATCGTGCCGGCCGACCCCTGGCAAACGGCGGAGGCGATCAAGGCGGCGGCAGCCTATGACGGCCCGGTGTTCGTCCGCGTCAGCCGCATGGCCGTCCCGGCGCTTGAGCGGCCCGAAGGCAGCGTCTTCGAGATCGGCAAGGCGGAGACATTGGTGGCCGGCAGCGACGCCACCATCATCGCCAATGGCACAATGGTCCATCGCGCGGTTGCCGCCGCCGAGGCTCTTGCCGCAGACGGCATTTCTGTTCGTGTGGTCAATATGGCGACCGTCAACCCGCTCGATGAAGCCGTGATTGCGGCGGCGACCGAGACGGGCGCAATCGTCACGGTGGAGGAGCATTCGGTTCGGGGCGGTCTTGGTGGCGCCATTGCCGAAATCGTCATCTCGACCAATCCGGTGCCGATGCGCATCCTCGGCTTTCCCGGCTTTGTGCCAACCGGTTCGGCCGAATGGCTGTTCGACCACTTCGGGCTGAACGCAACAGGCATCGCCGAGGCTGTGCGCCAGACCCTTTCGCGCAAGACATGACCAGCGCGCTCATCCTCGCCATCGACCAGGGCACCACCAATACCAAGGCCCTCCTGGTGGACGCATCGGGGCAGGTGCACCATCGCGCGTCGGTGCCCAATGTCGTCACCTATCCCCAGCCCGGCTGGGCCGAGCAGTCGGCGACCGCGCTGATCGATGGGGTGAAGGTGGTCATCGCCGACGTCGTTTCCAAGGCAGGCTCCGCCGAGATCGCGGGCATAGCCATCTCCAATCAGCGCGAGTCGATCCTGGTCTGGGACGCCCAGAGCGGGGAACCGATTGGCCCGGTCGTCATCTGGCAGTGCCGCCGCTCGGCACCCAAATGCGATGCGCTCCGCGCCGCCGGCCATGCGGAGACGATCGAGGCCAGGACAGGCCTTGCGCTCGATCCACTGTTTCCGGCCGCCAAGATCGCCTGGCTCCTCGACAACGTGCCAAACGCCCGCATGCGGGCCGAGAATGGCGATCTGCGTGTCGGCACGGTCGACAGTTGGCTGCTCTGGAACCTGACCGGCGGAACGGTCCACGCCAGCGACCACTCCAATGCCTCGCGCACCCAGCTGTTCAACACCGCGACACTGACGTGGGACGCTGAGCTTTGTGCGCTCTTTGACGTGCCGGAAAGCATGCTGGGCGCGGTCAAATCCTCGGATGCGCGGTTCGGGGTGACGAGCGAGGGCACCAGCGCCCTGCCCGCGGGAACACCCATCCTTGCCATGATCGGGGATTCCCACGCAGCGCTTTTCGGCCATGGCGTCCGCAGCCCTGGCGCCGTGAAGGCCACCTATGGCACCGGCACGTCGCTGATGGCACTGACACCAGAGCGCGTGAGATCGACACACGGCATTTCCTCGACCATCGCCTGGAGCCAGCAGGGCAAGGTGCAGCACGCGCTCGAAGGCAATATCTCGGTCTCGGGGCAGACCGCCGCCTTTGCCGCCGAATTGCTGGGACTTGCAGATGCGGGGGCCCTCTCGACCCTTGCCGAAACGGTCGCCGACAGCAATGGCGTCGCTTTCGTGCCGGCCCTGGTGGGCCTGGGTGCGCCCTATTGGCGGGCCGATGCCCGTGGCACCATCACCGGCTTGTCGCTGGGTACAAAGCCAGCGCATTTGGCGCGCGCGGCGCTAGAAGCCATCGCCTTCCAGGTCGCGGATGTCTATTCCGCCATGGAGGCTGACATCGGCGCACCGCTGGGCGAACTGCGCGCCGATGGCGGGGCCTCGCGCAACCGGATGCTCATGCAGTTCCAATCCGACATTCTGGGCCGCCCGGTCGCAGCAGCTGCCGTGCCGGAAGTCAGTGCCATCGGCGCTGCCGCGCTGGCCTTTTCGTCGCTCGGCATCGCCATGCCTGGCGTGCCAGTGGCCGATTGCTATGCCCCGCAGGTGGACGCGGCCAAGGCTCGAGATCATCACAAGCGCTGGACGTCCGCCGTCGTGCAGACGCTGGCAACAGAACAAGAAATACCCGGAGGAACCCCATGACCACACCCCGTTTCGGCGCCGGCATCTGGCATTTTGCAACCTATCTGGACCGCTATGCCACCGATGGCTACGGCACGCCGCGCACCATCATCGAGGCCATCGATCTGGCCGGCCAGGTCAAGGATCTCTCGGTGGTTGACCTCAACTGGCCCTATTTTGGCGGCGAGTTCTCCGACGCCGAGATCAAGACGGCGCTGGATCGCAACAAGCTCGGGGTGATCGGCATCACGCCCGAGATCTACACCCGCGACTTCGTCAAGGGCGCCTTCACCAACCCGGACGCCGGCATTCGCCGCAAGGCCCATGAACTGATCACTGCCGCCTGCGATGTCGTGCGGTTCCACAAGGCGGACTACGTCAAACTCTGGCCGGGCCAGGATGGCTGGGACTATCCCTTCCAGGTTGATTATTCGACGCAGTGGCAGCGCTCGCTCGAGGGCGTCGGCCAGCTTGCCAGCGAAAACCCCGACCTCAAGTTCGTCATCGAATACAAGCCGCGCGAACCGCGCGTGCGCATGAGCTTTGGCTCGGTCGCCCGCACCATTCTGGGTATCGAAAAGATCGGCCTGCCGAATGTGGGCATCCTGCTCGACTTTGGCCACGCCATCATGGGCGGTGAATCGGCCGCCGACAGCGCCCAGCTCGCCATCGACCATGGCCGCCTTTTCGGCATGGACGTGAACGATAACTACCGTTCCTGGGATGATGACCTGGTGGCCGGGAGCCTGCACCCGATCGAGCTGTTCGAGTTCTTCTATGTGCTCAAGAAGAACAACTGGAATGGGGTCTGGCAGCTCGACCAGTTCCCCTTCCGCGAGGATTCAGTGGCAACGGCCACCCATGCCATCGACTTCCTCAAGGCGGCCGCCAAGGGTCTCGATGCGCTCGACATCAATGCACTGCAGGAAGCCCAGAGCCGTCACGACGCCATCGGGGCACTCAAGATTGCCCAGAAGGCCCTGTTCGGCGCGATGTAGAACGACGGCACCGATCCGATCTGAATGACTTGTCGCCGGCCCGGGCAAATACCCGGGCCGGCGATGTGCGTCAGGAGAAGGCGCCCAGGATCAGGCCTTCTGGCAGGCGCAGCGACATGGCGGTGGTGATGCCGTAGATGAAGCCCAGCGCGACCAGGGTGAGCAGGCCGGCCCGGAGCGGCGGGGCCTTGCCGGCAAAGATCAGAAAGGCCGGCAGGAAGATGGCCATGGCCGCCAGGAAGCCGACCAGCCAGATGCCCAAGACCACCGCGGCAAAGACACCCAGATAGAGCTCCCGCCCGGACCAGCGTCCGTCGAGTGCGAGGGCCGCGTCGTCGTCATGCACCGCCGAGGGATGGCTGCCATAGAGGTGGGTCAGCACCCAGATCGCGCCGCCAGCGGCCAACAGACCAACCGTCATGGGAAACACCTGGCCCAGAAAGCTCAGCCCGAAGGCATTGGCAATGCAGAGGGCGGCGACGCCCAGGAACAGCGCGGCCAGCACGAACTGGCGCGGCCGGGTGGCGATGGCGGCGGGATCGGTATCGCCTTCGCTCGAGACTTCCGCGCCATAGCGCAGGCCGAGCACCATGGAGACGACCGTGATGGCGCCAATGATCAGCACACCGGGCCGCCAGACCCAGGCCCAGTCGTAGAACTGGACGGCCTGATAGAGGTAGCCTTCGGCGCCGGGGGCCAGCACGAAGCCGATGAGCAGGGCCGGGCGGGGCCAGCCGAAGCGGCGCATGTACAGGCCCAGAGCTCCCAGGACGATCAGGGCCACCAGATCCTCGATCGAGCGCGTCGCCTGGAAGGCGGCGAACATGGTGATCATGATCATGAAAGGCGCCAGATAGACAAAGGGGATCTGGGTGAGCCGGGCGACATAGCGCGCCAGGAGCACGCAGAGACCCGCGCCGACGATATTGGCCAGGGCCAGCGACCAGATGATGGTGTAGGTGAGGTCCAGGCGCGTCTCGACCAGGGTGATGCCGGGCTGGATGCCCAGGAGCACCATGCCGCCCAGAAAGACCGCCATCGAGCCGGAGCCGGGTACGCCGAACAGCAGCGTGGGCACCAGCGCCCCACCCTGGCAGGCATTGTTGGCCGATTCCGGAGCGATGACGCCGCGGATGTCGCCCTTGCCGAACTGGGATTTGTCGCGGCTGGTCTGGACGGCATGGCTATAGGCAATCCAGTCGACCACAGCGCCGCCCAGGCCCGGCAGCGCGCCGATGACGCAGCCCAACGCGGCACAGCGGCTGACCAGCCAGGGGTGGCGCAAGACATCGCGCAGCCCCTTGAGCCAGCCGCCACCCAGCCCGGTGGTTTCGGAAATGGCGGTGCCGCGCTTGAGCAGGTCGATGATTTCGGGAATGGCGAACAGGCCCATGGCCACGGCCACCAGCGGAATGCCGTCGTAGAGATAGTCGATGCCCAGCGTCATCCGCGGCTCGCCCGTGGCGGGTGCGGTGCCGACAGTGCCCAGGATCAGGCCCATGCCGGCGGCGCCAATGCCCTTGGCGAGGCTGCGGCCGGAAAGCACGGCCACCATAGAGAGGCCGAATAGGGTGAGCATGAAGAGCTCGGCGGAGGAGAATGACAGGACCAGTGGCCGGGCCACAACGATGGCGACCGACAGCACGAGGGCGCCGATGACGCCGCCGAACAGCGAACTGGCAAAGGCTGCCGAGAGGGCACGGGCCGCCTCGCCCTTCTTGGCCAGCGGGAAGCCATCGAGCACCGTCGCCTGGCTGGCGCTGGAGCCGGGAATGCCCATCATCACCGAGGTGAAGGTATCCCCGGTTGGGATGACCGCGACCATGCCGATCAGCATGCCGAGGGCGGAGGTGGCGTCCATGCCATACAGAAAGGGCAGCAGAATGGACATGCCGGCAATGCCGCCCAACCCCGGCAGGATACCGACGATCAGGCCGATCAGGACGCCGACCACCAGAAACAAGATATGCTCGACGGCCAGGACCTGGCCCAGCGCGAGTAGTGCTGCATCCAGCATGAGTTTTCCTCCCAGGGAATGATGCCGGCGGAGCCTCCTCGGGGCACCGCCGGCTGTCGCCTACAGGCTGACGTTGAACTCTTGCTTGAGCCAGTTGGTGAGGTAGTCCTTGACCGAGGGATCGATCTTGAGCGCTTCGGTCAGTGCTGCATCAGCATCGGCGCCGACCAGCTGCGTATAGACACCCAGTTCGTCGCCGGCACGCTCGCGGAAATCGGGGGCATCCACGATGGTCTGGGCGGCGGCGTTGTAGGCACCAATGATGTCGGCCGGCGCGTCGCGCGGCACCACCACCATTTTCTGCAGCGAGAAGCCGGCAAGCATCAGCGACTTCCAGGCCTGGAAAGCCTCGCCTTCGGGGGCTGCGCCCGTGGCGTCCTGGTAGAATTCGACAAACGTCGGCAGGTCAGGGAAAGACGGATCGCGCGATACGCTGCCGTCGGCGTTGACAACTCCCAGGGCAAACAGCGGCACTGCCTTGCCGGAGTCGACCAGCGGCGCGACGCTGCTGAGGTAGGCCGGGGTGGTTTGGAAGTCGATGCCGGCTTCGCCACGCTCGAATGCCAGGCGTCCGGCGCCACGGCTCTCCATGCCAAACACCGGGCGGATGTTCAGCCCGAGCATTTCGAAGGCGAGCAATACGGGCATTTCAAGCCCGGTCGCGCTCTGTGCGGCAAAGCGGATTTCCTTGCTGCGGAGGGTCTCGATATCGGCAGGGCCACTGGCGCCGACATCGGGCGCAACATAGACCACGCCACCGGTGGGCGAGGCCAGAACTGCCGTCCACTTGGCATAGTCATAGCGCACGCGGGCATCGCCCAGGATAGCGGGGAACTGGGTCGAGGCCGAGGTGCCCAGGATCTCGAAGCCGTCGGACTTGGCGCGCGTGGCAAACTGGTTGGCGCCGGTGATCGAGCCACCGCCGGGAACGTTCAGCACCACCACATTGGGCTGACCCGGCAGGGCCTGGCTGAACTGGGGAGCGAAGAAGCGCGCCCAGACGTCGGTGCCACCACCCACGCCGAAGGGGATGGTCCATTCAATGTTCTTGCCGCTGAAGTCCTGCGCGGCGACGGGGCCGGCAAAGGCAGCCAGCGTGGTGGCACAGGCAAGCGCGACACGCAGGCCAATGGTTCTGAAGTTGCTCACGGTTTTCTCCTCCTTGGTAAGCATAGATCAAGCTGCGGCGTCGCGCACATGCACGAAGCCTTCGAAAATGCGTCTGGCGGTGCGGATCAGCGACACGCGCATGATCTCGCCGGTTGCCGGATCCTGTTCGATTTCCACCGGTGTCGAGCCGGAGGGGTGTTCGATCTTGAGCAAGCGCCGCCCCTGGGCGTCCGGGGCGGGCAGGTCTGCCATGGCATGGGCCAGGCTGCCCTGCATGCAGCAAGCCGCCGCAATGCAGACCGCGCCGGTCACCGCCACGGCCGTGTGGCAGGCATGGGGCATGAAATAGCGGGCCCGAATGGTGCCGCCGGCCGCTGGCGGGGACACCAGGATAGGCTTGGGGATCACCATTGAGGAGACATCGCCCAGGCCCATGGCGTCGCCGGCAAGGCGCCGCACGGTCTCGAGCCGGGCCATGAAGGCGCGGTCGGCGTCGAGCTCGGCCGGGGTCTCACCGCCGGTCTTGCCGAAGCTGCGGGCGTCCGACAGCATGGCGGCAACGGCCATGTCGATCAGGCTGACCTCGGTGCCATCGAGCCGGTCGCGCATGTTGCCGGTCGGCAGCAGCTTGCCCGTCTTGGAGCCGGCCGCGTCGAGAAAGGCCAGCCGGATCGGCGCCGCCGTGCCCGGCACGCCGGCGATGGCCATGTCGCCATCATAGTTGACCCGACCCGCCGGGGTTTCGACGCTGGCCTGCACCAGCTTGCCGGTGTTGACGTTGTGGATGACCAGCCGGGTCAGTGGATTGCCGGCCGCGACAAGGCCGCTTTCAATGGCGAAGGGGCCGACGGCAGCCAGCATGTTGCCGCAGTTGGGGGCGGTATCGACCAGGGCGCGCTCAACATTGACCTGGGCAAACAGGTAGTCGACATCGGCGCCGGGCACTGTTGCGGGACCAACAATGGCCACCTTGCTGGTCAGTGCATTGCCGCCGCCGATGCCGTCGATCTGCAGGGGATGCCCCGAGCCAAGCGCGGCGATGAGGATCGCATCGCGCGCGGCGCGATCCGACGGCAGGTCGGACGCCAGGAAGAAGGGCCCACGGGAGGTGCCGCCGCGCATCAGCACACAAGGGATCTTTGTCATGGAAGCCTCCTTCACGCGATCGCTAACGGATCGTTAGGGAAGCCTTGCCACCTGCCGTCTATTGTGTGAAATGCATTTCTCGCACCTATTTATGCGTGAGAAGCATGAACATTGATCTGGAAGACCTTACCGCCTTCGTTGCGACCGCAGAGATGCGCAATTTCGGTGCGGCGGCCGAAAGCATTCACCTGTCCCAGCCGGCGCTGACCCGGCGAATCCAGAAACTGGAGGCCGCGCTGGGGGTGACCCTGCTGGAGCGGACGACCCGGCGGGTGGAGCTGACCACAGTGGGCCGGGACTTCCTGGTGCGGGCGCGCCGATTGCTGGACGATTTTGAATCCTCGATCCTGTCGATGCGCGAGATTTCCGAGCGGCGTTCGGGCCTGGTCAGTGTCGCCTGCATCCCGACGGCCGCCTATTACTTCCTCCCCGACGTGGTCCGCGCCTTCAACGAAGCCTATCCAGCCATCCGCATCCGCATCGTGGACGACGGGGCCAATGAGGTGCTGCAAAGCGTGCTGAACCGGGAGGTGGATTTCGGCATCACCCTGTTGGGCGCCGACGACCCGGACGTGATCTTCGCGCCGCTGGTCGAGGAACCGTTCGTCCTGGCGTGCCGCAAGGATCACGATCTGGCGCGGCAGGAAACCGTCACCTGGACAGACCTGGCCGGCCACCGCTTCATCACCGTGGGACGCTCCAGCGGCAATCGACTGATCATCGACCTGGGTTTGGGCCAGGCCGGGATAAGGCCGAAGTGGTTCTATGAAGTGCAGCACCTGTCGACCTCACTGGGCCTGGTGGAAGCCGGGCTGGGCATCGCCGCCCTGCCCCGCATGTCCCTGCCCTCGGGAGACCACCCCACCATCGCCATCAGGCCGCTGGTGAACCCGGTGGTGACGCGCACCGTGGGCCTGGTACGCCGCATTGGCGCGACACTGTCTCCCTCAGCCGAGCGCTTCTATGCGATGATGAGCGAGCGCTGGCAGAACCGATAGTGCCGGCACCGCGCTGGGTGCACTATCAGTGCGGCGCCGGCGCGGCCCAGTTTTCAGGGCGCAGGCGCCCCATTGCCGACCCTATGCTGCCGCCGTTGCGCATCAGGGCCTTGGTGCGACGTTGCAGCGTGGTGGTCTCGGGCAGGTCCTCGACCGGCAAGTCGTAGCGCCCAAAGATCCAGCGCGTCGCATGCGGACTGGTGGGGTCGATGGCGTGCACATCAAAACTGGCCTTGAAGGCAAGAATTCTCGAGTGCGCGGGCAAGAGGCTGTCGAGCACGGGCGACAGCATCCAGGAATCGCAGACCATGTCGGCGTCAGCATGGGCCGGCGCGATCCGGGCGATGCTGCGCCTTGCCAGCAGATAGGACTGGCGCAGGGCCGCCTCGCTCAGGTCGGCATCGCCTGGGATGTGGATGTTGATCGCAGGGCGGCCTGATATTTCGATCAGTTCATATTCGAGCGCACCGAAGCGGAACTCCTGCAACGACAATTGCCGGGGCAACCACCAGCCCCAGGTGAAGGCATAGTGGCCATGGTGCCGGTGATGATCGATGACGAAGCGTGTGCAGAACTTCATCGTGTCGGCAAAGATCGTGTCATCAATGCCCAGAGCGCGGTAGCGATCATGGGTTTCGACGGCCCGCTGCAGCATGAAAGCCAGCATTTTCATGCCATCGGCGTCCTCGCCCAGGGCGGCGACAATGTCCCGAATTACCACTTCCCAATGGCTGCGCTCCAGGAGCCCGGCCTTGAGCGGCTCGGCCTGCCGCACCTCGGACAGGTGCACCCGCGCCAGCACTGCGGCACGGACCTCTTCGGGCAGCTCGATGATTGTGCACAGCTGGTCGATATCCATCGGCCAAATCCCCTCCTGGTGCTTGCCGATACGATCCGACAGGGTTTGCCCCCGCACTTGTCGACGCGCAGCAGGTGAAGAAATCCCACATCGCGCGGGTCCCGACAACGACCATGGCCGCGTCACGCGGCGTGTTCTTGATGCTGGGCCCGAGGACAGGACGTGGGCGCGCCACGAATGCTGCCATCAGTGTCAACGGAGCGTTAACTGCTTGCCTGGTCGCCTGCCAGTCTGAGCGCATTGGTGTTGCTCTCGGTCGCGGACCGGGCAAGATGGGTGTGACGAAACCCGGGAGGCCGCACGATGAGCTTGGCACGGGACAACGCAGCCAGGTTGGGCCGCGCAGCCGATCGCGCAAGGCCAGAGGCTGCCGATGGCTTTGGCGGCCTGCGCTCGGCTGTGATTGAGAGTGGCGCGGCGCAGGCGGCGCTGCAACCATGGATCGCCATGGAGTGCTATCAGCTGAGCCGCGGCAAGCGGTTGTCGCAGATGGACAGTCTTGATCTGGGACCGGTGCAGGTGGTGCGCGAGCAGCAGTTTGCCGCCATCCACAAGCTGGGCGCTACCCCGGCGGACCTTTGCACCCTGTCCTATTGCGTGCCGGGGGCAGAATGTGACGGCCCGCAGGACGCTACCTTTCGCTTCACCGACCATGGCGCGACCAGTCCGGACACCGTGTTCTTCATGCCCGAGCGGACTGAATTCGACATTCATGTGCCGGAGGGCGCGCAGACCGCCTACCTCAGCTTTTCCCAGTCCGCGTTTCTTGCCGCAGCCCAGGCGCTCAGGCCCGAGGCCTGGGACAAGACACCTGGAGGCGTCGTGCAGTTCCACTCCACGCGGCTGGGCGAACTCAGGGCAGCGGTGGACCAATGGATCGACGCGGCACTGGCCGCACAGATGGCCGAGCGGCCGCTCGACCCCGCGTTGATGCATGCGATTGTGCTGCAGACCGCCTTGCAGGTCGCCATGCATGAAGAGACGCCGACGCCTCCGGCGCCGGCAACCCGATCACGCGCATTGCGGCTGTGCCGGATGGCCCGGGATTATGTCGAGGCTGAGCTGGACGCTCATGCGGTGCCGACCATTGTCGATATCTGCATGACCCTGTCCGTGTCCGAGCGGACGCTGCTTTATGCCTTTCACGACTACGTCGGCATGTCGCCACAGGCCTATCTGCGGCGGTGTCGGCTCAACCGCGTCCGCACCGCCCTGCTCGCGGCCCAGCCGCAGGAGACAACGGTGACCGGTGTGGCGATGGCCTTCGGCTTTCTGCACCTGGGGCGCTTTGCCGGCGACTACCGGCAGATCTTCGATGAATCCCCCGGCACGACCCTGGCACGGCAGATGTGAGGCCAAGGCCAGGCGGCACCACTTTTGCGGATATCGGATAGCTGGGCCGATGTGCGGGACGTAACCTATTGGAACAGCGCGGCGCCGAACCGTCGCCCAACAGGCAGGAGCTTATCGTCATGCCCCACCCAGGCGCCCTTTCCATCCTTCGCCCCGGACGCCGTATCACCGGCCTGCGCAACTTTGCCATGGCACTGGGCATGGCATTGATGGCCGGCACCGCGTCTGCCCAGGAGAGCGATCTCGAAGGCTATCTCGAAAGCGTTCGCAGCCAATATGGACTGCCGGCCCTGGCAGCGGCTGTGGTCAAGAACGGCGTCGTGGTGGCGGCGGCGGCCACCGGAACCCGCGTCCTTGGCGAAGATATGCCCGTCACGATCGATGACCGCTTCCACATCGGCTCCAACACCAAATCAATGACCGCCACGCTGGCCGGCATGCTGGTGGACGAGGGCCTTTTGGCATGGGACAGCCGTGTTGGCGCGGTGCTGGGCGATGTGGTGCCGGCGATGAGCCCGACGCTGGCGAACGCAACGCTCGAGCAATTGCTGTCGCATTCGAGCGGCATTCCCAGTGACACCGAAGAGATGCTCGACATCTATTTCAATAGCGAGGTGTTCGACGACACGGTCCCGCAGCAGCGCATTCGCGCCCTCACGCGCTGGGCCGATAATGATCTGGTAGTCCCGACAGGGTCGCCGTTTCAATACTCGAACTTCGGATACCTGATCGCCGGCATGATGATCGAAAAGGCCAGCGGCACGCCCTGGGAAACGCTGATGCGCGAGCGGATATTCGGGCCGCTGGGCATGCAGACAGCCGGCCTTGGACCGCAGTCCAGCTATGGCTTGGTCGATGCTCCGGTGGGGCACCGCATTGCGCCTGATGGCTCGGCCACCGCCATGCCATGGGGCCCGGCTGCCGATATTCCACCCGTCATGGGCCCGGCTGGCAATGCCCATATGTCCATTCTGGACTATGCGAAATGGGCAGGCTGGAACGCCGGCAAAGGCCAGCGCGGCCCCCAGCTGGTGCAACCAGAGACGCTGTCGACCATTCAGGCCGTGCATGTGCAAACGCCGGTGCGTGAGAACCCGCCGCCGGGTACGCCGAGCACGGGGGGCTATGGGCTGGGCTGGGGCAACGTTGCCTTTGACTGGGCCGAACGGCCCCTCCTGACCCACAATGGGTCCAACTCGATGAACCTGGCCCGGATTGTGGTCGATACCGAGAGCGATCTGGCCGTTGTGGTGACAACGAATTTCCCGGGCGCCGACGCCAATACAGCCGCGGGGAATGTGCTGGAGACCTTGTATCTGGACTATGTCGAGGCTGACTAAATCCGACAAGAAAAATCATATGCATCGCAAATGCAGATGAAATCCAAACGGTCTGGAAAATCGGCGCGCAATATCGGTTCAGTATTTTCGTCAGTTCCAGAATTTTTCAACAACGCATTGATCACACCAGGGGGCTATTATGTGCGAAGACTGCAATGAGAAGACTGTGAGCCGTCGCGGACTGCTTGCCGGCGGGCTGGCGCTGTCGCTGGCCGCGCCGCTGGCAACACTTGCCCATGCGCAGGAGGCGACAGAGCCCGCACCGGTGTCGCCTGAGGACGCGTTGCAGCGACTGGTGGAGGGCAACGCCCGCTATGTGGCCAATGCCGCCATCAACACCGACCATTCGCTGACCCGGGCGAACCGGGCCGAGGGGCAGCAACCCTTTGCCGCGATCGTCAGCTGCTCGGATTCCCGCGTTGCGCCCGAGCTGATCTTTGACCAGGGGCCGGGCGCATTGTTCGTGGTCCGCGTCGCGGGCAATTTCATCACTGAAGACGGGCTGGCAACGCTGGAATACGGCGTGGCTGTGCTGGGCATCAAGACCATCGTGGTGCTGGGGCACACGGCCTGCGGCGCAGTGGACGCGACCATCAAGTCCATTGCCGACAATGCCCTGCCGCCCGGCCACCTGCCCAGCCTGGTCAATGCCATTCGGCCGGCGGTCTATGACGTGATGGGCGAAGCGCCCGAGGATCTGTTGGCGGCGGCCACCGCGCAGAACGCCAAGCTCAATGCGGCACGCGCGCTGGCTGAAGGACCGATCCTGTCGGCCGCTGCGGCGGACGGCAAGCTGAACGCCGTCGCCGGCCTCTACGAAATCGCCAGCGGCAAGGTGACCTTCCTCTAGCGTTGCACAGGAACCGGCCATGGGCAGCTGTGATGCCCATGGCAACAGGCGCCCTTCGGCACCGCAGATCTGAGACTGTGGTGCAAGAACCGGCGCCGATATTGAGACGATCGCGATAACGGCCTTGCCGCCCAATCCCTATGCTGCGCCAGAACTGGAGGCATCTGACGGGGAGCATACGGGGTTGAGTGGGATTGCGCGTCTTGCGGTACGGACACCAGCGCTGACTTGCGCGGGGACAGTCTTGCTGGCCCTGGCCCTGGCAGCATGCCAGGGCGGGTCCTATTCCACGCTGCCCAGCCATGGCGGCCTGACGCCGTTGTCCAGCGGGCGCAGCGAAACCAGAAGCGAAACGCTTGCGGATGGCACCGTACGCACGGTGACCACCAGCAGCGATGGCGCCTTTTCATTCTCCTTCGGCAGTGGCGGCACACCGCCCTATTCGGCGTTGGCCTATGCCGGCCGTTGGGAGATCCGCAGCAATTTTGGCAAGAGCTGTACGCTTGAGTTGGGTACGGCGGCCGTCGGCAGCCACTACCAGGTGCAGCGCAGCGGCTATTGCACCTCCGGCTTTGACACGGTGACGCAGTGGTCAGCGCTGGGCGGTCAATTGCTGCTGCTGGACGCCCAGGGACGGGTGCGCGGCCGGCTAAGCTCTGACGGTGCGGGGAGCTTCAGCGGCACTTTTGATGACGGCGTGTTTTCGCCCGAAGCCGTGACCATGCGGCGCGCCTGAGAGGAGACACCCAACCATGAAACTGCATTGTCTGGCCCGCGCCGGAATCATTGTGCTGACCTCAACGCTGGGACCCTGTGTGCCCATATTGGCCGGGCCGGCCGAGACCTGCGCGGCTCTGGCGGCCAGTCCGCACGAAACCGGCTCCTCGAGCAGCGGCGTCGATCAGTTCGACATGGACGTCGAGGCCGCCATTGCCGCCTGCAGTGCTGCCGTGGCCAGCGATGCAAAAGACATCACGGCGCATGCCCGGCTCGCGCGCGCCTATTACATCGGAAAGCGCTATGGCGAGATGTACCCGCATGTGGAAATCGCTGCTGCGGCGGGCAACGCCATGGCGCAGCAGTTGCTTGGCGACGCCCTGGTCAGCGGGCATGGCATTGCCCTCGATCTCAAGCGCTCGATCGGCCTGCTGGAGGCATCTGCGGCGCAGGACTATGCCCCGGGCATCTATAGTCTGGGCGTGAGCTATCGCTATGGCGATGGCGTGGCGGTGGATCTGAGCAAGGCGGCAGCGCTGTTCGCGCGCGCTGCAGACAAGGACTACAGCTGGGCTCTGGGCGACCTGGGCGTGATGACGCTCAAGGGCGAGGGCGTGCCGCAGAACACGACCGCGGCCATTGCCCTGCTGGAGCGCGCTGCCAACCAGGGCGATGCCTTTGCCATGATCCAGCTCGGCGACCTTTACGCCGGGTCCGAGCTGGTGCCGACCGATGCCCCCAAGGCGCTGGGCTACTATCTGAATGCCGAAGCGCGCGGCGACCATGGCGGCACGGCATCGGCGGCCTATCTCTATATGGGTGTGGTCGATGGCGTGGCCGCGGACTATCCGCTGGCCCGGCAAATGGCTCAAAAGGCCGCCGACGCCGGCCATGGCAGCGGCTCTTATGTGCTGGGTTACATGGCCGAGCACGGGCTGGGCATGGCCAAGGACATCGCAGCGGCTCAACGCCATTACGAACAGGGCGCAGCCCGGAAGGATGCGCTCTCCCGCAAGGCCTTGGCGCAACTGACGAACAATCGGCCACGATGACTTGACTGGTCTTGCGCGTCCCCCATGCTATAGGGCAATCGTCCGGAGCATAGGGGGGTGGCGCGGCGCGCCATATCGTATCGCTAATGAGCAGCCTGGTGCCCAGTAGCGAATTGAAGTCCAGCGACGTCTCCACCTGGAGCCACCGCGTTGGCGTGATGTTCGAGACCCGGTTTGCCGATGACCAGGCGTTCTCGATCAGCCTGCGCAACTCGCATCTGGGCGGCATGATCGTCAGCGAAATGCGGACCAGTCCGTTTCACTTCGCCCGAAGCCCAGCCAAGTTGCGCAGCGACATGCTGGATCACTTCATGTTGCGGCTCGACCTTGTTGGCCAGCAATCGCGGCTGAACCTGATCGATTTCGGGCAGGCGCTCGATTATGCCCCACTGGCCACGCACAATATCTGCATCATCCTGCCGCGCCGAACGGTGACGGACGCGGTAGGGCGTGCTGAATACCTCCACGGCGCGGCGCTCGGCGGGCCCGGCGTCGACCTGCTCAAGGGGTATGTGCAGCTGCTCAACCAGCAGGCGCCCTATCTCCAGACGGCGCAGGCCGATGGTGCGGCCAGGGCGCTGATCGACCTGATGGCTGGCACGCTCTCGGGCACACATCAGGGCCAGGAGCGCGGCCGCGCCGCTGTCACCCTGGCCGCAACCCAGCGGGCGCAGGCCTATATCAATGCCAGGCTGGGCGACCCCGGACTGCGACCCGGGCAGATTGCGCGGGACCTTGGCCTGTCCCGCTCGGCGCTCTATCGGTTGTTCGAGCCGCTGGGGGGCGTGGCCAGCGTGGTGCTGGAGCGTCGGCTTGAGCGGGCCTATCGCCTGCTCAGCGATCCGCGCGAGACCCGACAGGTCAGCACGATTGCGCACGCACTCGGCTTTGGCAGCGAATCCCATTTCGCGCGGGCGTTTCGCCAGCGTTTCGGGCATCGGCCGAGCGATGTCCGCATGGGCGCACGCGCGACATCAGCCAGTAGTGGAGCGCAGCTGGCCCCGGCACTGGCCGACCGCCCCTTTGCGGCCTGGCTCAGCGGGCTTTGACGCCACCTGCCGGGAAGAGCGCAGCAACAGCCCGATCAGGACTTTCGGCCACCAAACAGCCGGATCAGAACCGCGATCAGGGCAATCACCAGCAGCAGATGGATCAGCGCACCGGCGACCTTGAAGGCCAGCCCAACTGCCCAGAGGATGAGCAGAATGATTGCTATGGTCCAAAGCATCGCAGTCTCCGTCCTGTGTCCTGTCCGATCTATCGCGCCCAAGACCATAGCCGCATGCGCCGGCAAATGCGACCGACAACGGGGCCGCGCCAGTACAAAGGCGTCACAAGACACATGTCCTCCCCACGGGAGGCATGTTGCGGGGGCGACGGTCGCCCCCGCAGAGCAGTCGATCAGACGTCGAGCTTGCCGTCGGCCAGCAGGCCCAGCTTGACCTGCGTCAGCAGGCTGAGTTCGTCATAGACGTTCCACTCGTCGACCACCTTGCCGTTCTTCCAGTGATAATGGCTCATGCCCATTACCTGAACGCGCTTGCCAGTCGGATCACCCAGGGTTCCCAGGATACCATAGCCCAGATGGTGCCCTTCCATGATCCATCGGACAGCGACCTTGGTGCCGCCCTCCTCACAGGGGTTGGAGGCGACGTGCTGGATTTCATAGGATGCATCGGGCAGCGATCCGATCAAACCCAGGTGCTGGTGGATGATGGCGGCCTGGCCATAGAGTTCCTTCATCAGCGGGCCATGGTATTGCGCGTTGGGTGCGTAGTCCTGGGAGATGCGACCGAACATGCGCTTGGTGAAAATCTCGTGCAGCATTTCGATCGTCTGCGCTTCGACGTCGTTGTGCGCCAGGGAGGTATCGGCCTTTTCCGCCGGCGGCGTCTGGCCGACAAAGCGGCGGTTTTCGCCGATGTCGAGCGAGATCAGGCCGGCGTCAAACTTGGCCCTGGCCGTCTTTGCGGCAAAGTGATTGGGGTCGAGGCCCAGTTGCTGGATGATGGCCATGGTGTCGGCAACCACCCATTCGCGATAGATCTTGTTCTGGAAGATCATGCAGTCAGCAATGGTGCGGCTGACGAAGGGCTTGCCGGTTGGCGCGCCCAGGTGCCCGTATTGGGTGTGGCGGCCGGAGCCGGTGACCAGATGGCTGGTGTAAAAGCCATCCTTGTCGTTGCCGTTCCAGATCACCTGCGTGCCCATGCCGCGGCGCTCGGGGAAAGAGACCAGGCGCTGGATGGTGTCGCGGACCACGTCTTCGCGATTGTAGATGGTGCCGGTGGTGCCATAGAGCACGCAATTGTGCGTGTAATGGGTGTAGATCAGCCCGATGTCGCGTTCGTCCCAGATCTTGTGGGTACAGCGAATGATGTAGTCGACGATATCGGTGTAGATGTCATCGAAGCCGTCCAGGGACTGACTGCGGGGACGATTTGTCGGGGCCAGATCGGGATAGTCATGGCGCTCGACCTGCAAGACGTTTTCCGCGGCGACAGGTGAGGCGCCCTTGCTCTTGGGATTGCTCGTTGCGTCGCTCATCTTGGCTCCTTGGGTCTGTGACAGCTCGTTCGAGGTGGGGATGGGCCAGCTCAGCCAGTCGCGCATATGACGCGCTACGGCGGCCGGATTTTCAAGCGGGCTGAAGTGCCCGGCATCTGGAATGGTAAAGTAACGGGCACCAGCAATGCCTGATGCCAGCTCCTGATGGGCATCGAGCGGGCAGATCTGCTCGTCAGCGCCCGCCAGGATCAGCGTCGGAACAGCTATGCTGCCGAGCCTTGGCCGGCTATCGGCGCGCTGGATGGCCACCTCGGCTTGCGCCGCCAGACAGTCGGGACCGGCATCGCGCGCCATCGCCACAATGGTGTCGCGGAGACTCTGGTTGCCGGCGTTGACTGGAGCAACCAGCCTGTCCCAGGCGTCATGGATGTAGCCGTCCATGCCCTGCGCCCGTGACCTAGTGACTTCAGCGCGACGGAGGTCGGCATTGGCCTGCGGATCCGGCCGCGGCGTTGTATCAAGCAGGGCGAGCCGTTCGATCCGCTCGGGCGCCAGGGCCACCATTTCGAGCGCGACGATGCCGCCGAGCGAGAAGCCGGCCAGTGCGAAGCGCTCCGGCGCTGCCGCCAGGATCTGCTTGGCAAGATCATGCGCCGTGGCAGCACCCGCCATGTTGGCGACCTGAGAATGTGGGTGTCCCAGTTGCGCCAGCATCGGCGCAAACAGGCGTTCGTCGCACACCGTCCCGGGCAGCAGAAGCAGGGGCAGCGCCGTGCCCTGGCTCGGCTGGGCCCTTTGGGGTGCATGCAGGTTCATCAGGCAAACTCGATCATGGTTCGGGCCAGAACGCCCTGCTCGAGCCAGCGCAGCGCATCATTGACCTGGCCGAGGCCGATGCGGGCGCCGATCTGGGCATCCAGGTGCATGCGCCCGCTCTGATAGAGCGACAGGATCCTGGTGATGTCGCGCTCCGGCACGCCGCCGCCGTAGATCGAACCGATCAGGCGCTTCTTGGAGCCGGGGAAACCAATTGCCGGAATGGACAGTTCCGCACCGACAGGAGCGATCCCCACGATGACGACCGAACCGGCCGGACGCGTGATGGCATAGGCATTGCGCATGGCCATGGGGCGCCCTGTGCATTCGATGGCGTGATCGACGCCGCGCCCCCCGGTCAGGCCGCGCACGGTGTCGATCAAGCCATCATCAAGGGCATGGAGGAAGTGCGTCGCGCCATTCTGGCGGGCAAGGTCTGCCTTGTCGGGATTGCTGTCCACGGCCAGGATGGTCTCGGCGCCACTGAGGGCCGCCGCCTGGATAGCGTTGATGCCCACGCCACCCACGCCCACCACGGCCACAGAGTCGCCGGGCCGGACACCGGCATCATTGACCACCGCGCCAAAGCCGGTCGTGACGGCGCAACCGACCAGCGCCGCAACAGCGAAGGGCACATCGGGGGGGATGATGATGCACCCCGCCTCGGGCACCACGGCCAGTTCGGCAAAGGATGATACGCAGGAATAATGGTTGATCGGCGTGCTTGCCGGCCCCAGCCGGCTGGTCTGGTCCCACAACCCACCACTGACGGCGGCCCCGCCATAGACATCGCACAGCGTGGGATGGCTTTCGTGGCAATAAAAGCAATGGCCGCAATTGGGTGCCCAGCTCAACACGACACGGTCACCGGGTCTGACCTTGGACACGCCCGGCCCGACGCGCTCGACCACGCCGGCCGCCTCATGGCCGGGGATCAGCGGCAGCGCCGATGCCGTCTTGCCGCGAATGGTCGACAGGTCACTGCTGCACACGCCAGTGGCCATGATCCGCACCAGCACCTCCCGCTCGCGGGGGTCGGCAATGGCAACATCCTCAATCAGCAGATCCTGATCGAAGGCCCTCAGTACAGCCGCCTTCATGCCGGCACACTCCGCACAGACACAAAGCGGGTATACATCATCTCCCGAAGGGCCTCGATGCCGCCCTCATCGCCAAAGCCGGAATCGAGAATGCCGCCGAAGGGCACCTCCGGATAGCCCAGGCCGTTGTGATTGATCGACAGCATGCCCGAGCGGATGCCGCGGCGCATGGCCTCGATCTGACCGGCATCGCGCGAATAGCCATAGGCGGCGAGCGCATAGGGCAAGCGATTGGCTTCGCTCAGCGCCTCATCCATGGCGGTGAAGCGATTGATGATCGCCACCGGGCCAAAGGGCTCTTCTTGCATGATGCGGGCATCCAGCGGAACGTCGGCAAGAACGGTGGGCCTGAAGAAATAGCCCTGGTTGCTGCCGCCAGTGCCGCCCGCCACCAAGCGTGCCCCGCGCGAAACGGCATCATCCACCAATCCAGTCAGTGCGGCGACGCGCCGGCCATTGGCCAGCGGGCCCATGGCGGTCGCGGGATCAAAGCCGTCGCCCACGACGATCGCCTGTGCGCGGGCGGCAAAATCGTCGACGAAACGATCATGGATCTTGTCCTCGACCATCAGGCGGGTCGGGGAAATGCAGGCCTGGCCGGCATTGTGGAACTTGTCGGCAAAAAGACCGTCCAGCGCCGCATCGACGTCGGCATCGGCGCAGACGATCGCAGGCGCATGGCCACCCAGTTCCATGACGCAGCGTTTGAGATGGCTGCCCGCAAGACCGGTCAGGCCCCGTCCGACGGCCGTTGAGCCGGTGAAGCTGACGCCACGCACGTCGGGGTGGCGAATAAGGTGATCCGAGACCATGGCCGGATCGCCGAACACAAGCTGCAATGCCCCCACGGGCAGGCCGGCGTCGCAGAACGCACGGACCATTTCGGCGGCGGCAGCAGGTGTCTCTTCGGCTACCTTGACGATGATCGCGCATCCGGCGGCCAAAGCCACGGCAATCTTGCGCACGGCCTGGCCAACGGGATAGTTCCAGGGCGTCAGGCCCAGGATCACCCCCAGGGGCTCCATCACGGCCTGAGCAGAGACATCATAACCACGCGCAGGAATCAGGCGGCCATAGGTGCGGCGCGCCTCATCGGCAAACCAGTCTGTCACCTCGGCCGCAAACAGGACTTCCGCCCGCGCTTCACGCAGCGGCTTGCCCTGCTCCAGGGTGATCAGCGGCGCCATCGTGTCGACCCGATCACGCAGCAGCTGGGCGGCCCGACGCAGAATGGTGGCGCGCTCAAAGCCCGATACCCGGCGCCAGGCCGAGAACCCGGTGGCGGCGGCAGCGGCGGCCGCGTCGAGGTCTTCCGGCGTTGCCTTGGCAACCGTCCCGATCACCTCGCCGGTCGCGGGGTTGCGCACGTCTGCGACATCGCCCGATCCGGATTGCCGCCACTGGCCGGCAATGAACAGATCGGTATGCGGGTACTTCATCGTCAACTCCCAACGCCCGATGACCGATGCCGCGTCATCATGGCCATGCTCCGCAAAAAACTCTGGCAAATTTTGAATACGTATGCAAGATCGATTTTGAGAGCCGCCGGGAGACGACCGTTGATCGATACAGTCGCTCGTTCCGCCGGCCAGGACATGGCCTTTGGAGTTCGCAATGACTGAGCCCGTCACTTCGCCCTTTCCCGGCGTCACCTATGTCAAGGCGCCGGAACGCTCGTCGGTGAGCGATAATGCGCCGGTGGAAACGCTGGTTGCCGAGATCATCGCCAATGTGCGCGCCCATGGCGACAAGGCCGTCCGGGACTATTCGGCAAAGTTCGACAAGGCCGAGCTCGAGGTGTTCGAGGTTACGGCAGAGGAGCGCGAGGCAGCGCTGGCCGAGCTCAATCCGCAGACCCGCAAGGACACCGAATTTGCCATCGGCAATGTGCGCAAGTTCGCCGAGGCGCAGCTTGCCACCATCCTCCCCCTGGAAGTGGAAACACTCCCCGGCGTGCACATGGGCCACCGCGTCATTCCGATCGAGCGGGTCGGCTGCTATGTTCCGGGCGGTCGCTACCCGCTGCTCAGCGCCCCCATCATGACCATCGTTCCCGCCAAGGTGGCCGGTGTCGACCAGGTCATCGCCTGCCTGCCGCCCAATGCGCACAAGGCCATGATCGCCGGCTGCCACCTCTCGGGCGCCGATCGCATCTTCCGCATCGGCGGGGCCCAGGCCATCGCGGCCATGGCCTATGGCACCGAGAGCGTGCCTGCGGTCAACAAGATCGTCGGCCCGGGCAATGCCTTCGTCAACGAGGCCAAGCGGCAGGTTTTTGGTCCGGTCGGAATCGACCAGCTGGCTGGCCCCTCGGAAATCTTCATTGTCGCCGACGCGTCTGGCGACGCCGAAATGATTGCCACCGATATGCTGGCCCAGGCCGAGCACGACATCCGCACACGCGTCGGCCTCATCACCACCGACCGGGCCCTGGCCGAAGCGACGCTGCGGGAGGTGGAGGCCCAGCTCGAAACGCTCTCGACGGCCAATACCGCGCGCGAGGCGTGGATCAACTATGGCGAGATCACCGTGTGCGACGATGAAGCAGCCATGATCGCCTATTCCGATCTGATCGCTGCGGAGCACCTGCAGGTTCACACGGTTGACGCCAAGGCTTTTGCCAAGAAGCTGCGGAACTATGGCAGCCTGTTCATCGGCGAGCTGGCCAGCGTGGTCTATTCCGACAAGTGCAGCGGCACCAATCATACCCTGCCCACCATGGGCGCAGGTGCCTATACCGGCGGCCTGTGGGTTGGCGCCTATGTCAAGATTGCCACCCACCAGTGGCTCGACGAGCGTGGCGTTGCCCAGGTCGCGCCGCCGGCCGCGCGTCAATCGGCCAGCGAGGGCCTGGAAGGGCATCGTCGCGCCGCGCAGTTGCGCCTCGATCGCATGCAGGCCAAGGCGAACTGACAAAAAAAGGGGGGCCGGTGGAAACACCGGCCCCTTTTTCATGGCTGCTGCAAGAAAGGCTTCAGCTGATCTTGTCCGCCTCGGCCCAGGCCGCGCGCAGCTTTTCGACCGTGAACCCGGGCGCCCGGGCAGCGCTGAGCACAGGCACTTCCTTGCGCATGACCACGTCGATGGCCCAAGGCATGCGCTCGATATGCTCGGCCGGAATGACCACCGCCCCATGGCGATCGGCATGGACCAGATCACCCGGGCGCACGCTCATGCCAAAGACCGTGACGGGGCAATCGAGCTCAGTCACATGCACGAAGGCGTGGCTCGGGCCAACGGCACCGGCGATCACCTGATAGCCCTCGTCGAGCATGCCCAAATCCCGTAGCACACCGTTGGTCAGGGTGCCGGCGACGCCCAGTCCCTTGTGCTGGGCCACCTGCATTTCGCCCCAGAAGCCGCCGATCACATGCGGCCAGTCGGTGTCCTCGATGACGGCGACGTTGGGACCCTCGCCTGCCGAGACATATTCGTAATACTGCATCCTGAGCGCCCGCACCTCGGCAGCGGGCTTCTGCGCTGGCGAAGATGCCCTTATCCGGGCGGTGCGGGCAAAGCCCACGACGGGGGGCAAAGACGGATCGGCGCAGACGACGGGGTGCTTGGTGAAACCCTCTGCCGTCCGTCCACCCATGACATGTTCGAGGGCGTTGCAGACTGTGGGGGTATCGGCCTTGCGCAGCGCCGCTAATGCTTCAGGACTGATCTTGGGCATGCTTTCTCCTCGCATTCGCGCTTGGGGCGTGAGGGGATTGCTCCCTCGACAGTCCCCCTGTTCTTCAAGCCGCCTTGCTGGCGAGTTCTGCACCCTGGCTCAGGGCCTCGAACTTGGCCCAGACAATGTCCGGGTCCACGGCACCAAATCCGGCAAAGGTCGAAAAACCGCAATCGGTGCCGGCTATCACACGTTCAGCGCCGACGATGTCGATGAAGTTGCGCAGTCGCTGGGCGATCAGCTCGGGATGTTCAACGAAGTTGGATGTGGAGTCGATCACGCCGGGAATCAGCACATAGTCATCGGGCAGATCGACAGACTTCCAGTCGATCCATTCATGCGCGTGCCGCGGATTGGCGCCTTCAAACAGCAGGGCGCGGGGCTTGGCCTTGAGCAGGCTGGGCAATATTTTCCTGAGTGCGATGTCGCAGACATGCGGACCCTCGTAGTTGCCCCAGCAGACATGCATGCGCACCTTGTCGCCCGGCACATTGCGCAAGGCGTGGTTCATCACCTCGATATGCCGCTCCGCCGCCTTGACGAAGCCGGCATCGTCGAGCTCCTTGTACATCATGTGCCGCCCCAGGCCGAGATCGGGCGCATCGAGCTGAAGAATGAAGCCGGCGGCGACAATGCCTTCATATTCAACACGCATGCCCTCGGCGACGGCTTCGAGATAGGCATCCTGTGATGGGTAGTACTCGTTGGGCTGGAACAGCGCGATAACGCCGGGGGTCGCAGAATTCATGAAGCCTTTGGCATAGCCATTGACGTCAAGCGCGGCCTGGAATGCCCCCAGGTCGTCATTGAGTGGTTCGAGGCTCTTCACCGTAATTTCGCCGACGCATTTGGGGCGGCGATAGGTTGGCGTGCCGCCACTGGATGCCTGGCGCTTGAGGAAATTGGGAAAGAGCTCCAGGTCGGCCGGCGGACGCCGCGCGGAGTCCCCGTCAAAGCCGGTCAGCCGGTCCTTGATGTAGGTGGCATAGGAGATCTTGCTCATTTCGCCATCAGACGGCAGGTCGATACCCGCCGCCTTCTGGCGCGCGACGATGTCCTTCACCGCCGCCGAAATGATCTGGTTGAAGCCGGCCTCCTCAATGGGAACACCGGCCTCCTTGGCAAACACAAGATCGGCCACCGTCTTGCTGCGCGGCAGCGAGCCGACGTGGGTTGTGAGGATCTTGTGGGCCATGGGGTTACTCCGCTGCCTGGGCGGTGGCGAAAACCGGAGCCGCCGGCGAGGCAGCACCGCGGATGACAAAGGCAATCGCATCTGCGGATGCAGGGTTGCGGTAGCCGTGCATCAGCCCGACCGGTACCGTCAGCGTGTCGCCGGCGCCCATGACCAGCGAGCCCCCGTCCCAGATGAACTCCAGCGTCCCGGACTGCACGAAGATGACCTCCTGCTCGGCCCGCGCGTGGCTGGGGATGACGGCGCCGGTTTCCAGCTTGAGGCGGCGCAGAGTGAAGTCATGCTGCCAGTGGCCGCTGATCGGGCCGGCCTTGATGCCGTCCTGACCGTCCACGTCGCCGATCACCGGGGCTTCCTCAACGCCTTCACCTGCAAGCGGAGAATTGGCATCGCCTTTGATGTCGCCGCCCTTGATGGCGTATTTGGCCAGCTCGGACAGTGGCGGCGTCGCCAGTTCCCGAAGCTTGTCGGCGGTGGGGGGCTGCTCCAATTCCGCGCCCTCGGGCACTTTTTCACCCAGGGTGGTGTCGATCAGCTTGCCGCCCTTGAGCAGCTTGAGGCCGTAGTCCTCGGCCATCTTGAACACGCTGGGCGCCCAGACCACCTTGCCGGGATCGTCGTGACCGAGCACTACAAAAAGAAAGCCCGTGCCCTCGTCGAGCTTCTCAAAGCCGCGGAACATGTGGGTGGGCACAGTGGCCACATCGCCGGGCTCGACGTCGATATAGCCGTCGCTCTTGTCCGGGCCGAACACGAAGCGCCACTTGCCGGTATGGACGACAAAGGTCTCGGCAGTCAGGTGGCTATGCTGGGAATTGGTGCAGCCGAAGGGCTGGCGCGCGGCACCGACGTTGAAGCCGTGGGCCTCGGGAATGTGGACCACCTGGGCCGGGTTTTCCGAAACACCCGGCCCGATGATGGTGAAATTCTCCTTGCGATCGGAGCCGGGCGTACGGGCGTCGATGAAGGCATTGCGCAGGCCCTTGAGGTCGGCATAGCGCACCAGGCGCTTTTCCATTTCAGCCTGGGTCCAAGTTTTCTGGGTCATGGTGTTTCCCCTTTCACGCGGGAGGATAGCATTTTTGCATTCGTATGCAATATGGCTTGGAGATGTGGCAGGCCGATGTCACCGGTGACGATTGTCAGGGCTTGCCGGGCTTGTAGATGCGGCGGCCGTCCACTTCCACCACACCCGTCTTGGGCAGGCGGGCAGAGGTGCGGACCATCAGTTCACCGCCCAGGATGCGGTGTTCGGCTTCAATCTCGCCGCTCGAGATCTGCCCCATCAGGATATTGACGGTCGCCTCAACCATGCGCTTGAGCGGCTGGCTCATTGAGGTGATGCCATAGGAGGTCCAGCGCGCTGGACCGACATCGTCATAGCCCACGATGGAGAGGTCCTGGGGGATCGAGAGACCGAATTCGTAGCGCGCCACATCCATCACCGCGACCGCCATGTGATCGTTGGCGACGAACAGGGCATCGGGACGATCGGGACGCGACAGCAGCATGCGCGCGGCCGCTTCTGCCTCGGCCCGATCATAATTGCCGATGCCCACGGCAATGTCGGTATAGCCTGCCTCTGCCAGGCCTTCGACATAGCCGGCAAAACGATCGCGGTTGGTTGAGGAGCTTTCAACGCCGGAGATATAGCCAAAACGCTTGTGGCCGCCGGCCAGCAGGAATTCGGCGATGCGGCGACCGCCTTCCCGATTTCGCGTGGTCACGCTCGACACCACGTCTCGCTCGGTGGTGCGGTTGAACAGCACAACGGGGATGCCCGCCGTCGCGCATTCCTCGGACAGATGCGAGGACAGCGTTGTCGACGCCAGAATGATGCCATCGACACGATACTGCATGACCTGGTCAAAGACCGGATCGCTGTCGCGGTCCATGTGCCCGGTGAACAGCAGCAGGCGATAGTTTTCCTTCACCAGCAGCCGCCCCAGCTCTTCGAGCACATCGGGGTAGAACAGGTTTTCGAGATAGGCCATCACCACGGCTATGATGCGCGAGCGGTTGGTGATCAGCGAGCGGGCGATGGCATTGGGGCGATACCCCAGCTCCTGGGCTGCCGCCATGACCTTTTCGCGCGTCTTGGGAGAGATGGACGCGCCGGGCGTAAAGGTGCGGGATACCGCCGACTGCGACACGCCGGCACGGCGCGCCACTTCGGAGGATGTCACCCCGGGCTTCTTTACTCCGCTGTCCATCCACCATCCACCAACAGCGCGGTGCCTGTGATCAGCGCCGCTGCGTCCGACGCCAAAAAGACAATCGGCCCCATTATGTCCTCCACCCGCCCGAGCCGACCCAGCTTGATCTTGGACAGGACCCAGGAGCGAAAATCGGGATCGCTCAGGTTCTTGGCCGTCAGCTCGGTTTCGATAAAGGTCGGGCAGATCGTATTGACGCGAATATTGCTGGCCCCGAGCTCAATGGCCAAGGATTTTGTCAGCCCTTCAACAGCATGTTTGCTGGCTGAATAGATTGCGCGCTTGGGCCCGCCGACATGGCCCATCTGGGACGACACATTGATGATGGAGCCAGCCAGTCCGGCGGCCTGGAGACGGGCGACCACCGCCTGCGTCAGAAAGACGATGGCGCCCAGGTTGACCTGCATCACGGCGTTGTAGTTTTCCGGCGTGATGTCGGCCAGATCACTGTGCCGCCCGGTGCCGGCTGAATTGACCAGCACCTGGAAGGGCGCGCTGTCCGCGACAAAGGCGCGTACGGCGTCGACATCGGTGATATCGAGCGCGACGCCCTCAACCCTGTAGCCATCGGCGGCCATCGCGTTGACCACCTGTTCGACATCGCTGGCGGTGCGAGCCGCCACGGTGACATGCGCGCCCGCGTGCGCCAGGGCGACCGAAGCCCCCAGCCCGATGCCGCGCGTTCCACCCGTGACCAGCGCACGTTTGCCGTCGAGGTCAAAGCTGGGGGGCTTGGGCAGGATCATCTCAGTTGGTGCTCTTTGATGGCGGCGTTGCAGCGGTACCATAGGGGACGTTGCGGCCACCATAGCGGCGGACACGAATATTGGCCTGTTCAGCGTGGCCGACGAAGCCTTCCAGCATGGAGAGCCGGGAGCCATATTCACCGATCATGGCCGAGGCCTCGTCCGTGGTCACGGTCTGCCAGGTGCAGGTCTTCATGAATTTGCCGACCCAGAGGCCACCGGTGTAACGCGCCGCCTTCATGGTGGGTAGGGTGTGGTTGGTGCCGATGACCTTGTCGCCATAGGCGACATTGGTGCGCGGCCCCAGGAACAGCGCGCCGTAATTGGTCATGTTGTCCCGGAACCACATGTCCCGGTCGGTCATGACCTGCACATGCTCGGAGGCGATGCGGTCGGCCTCGGCCAGCATTTCCGCGTAGCTCTCGCAGACAATCACCTCGCCATAGTCTGCCCAGGACCGGCGCGCCATGTCGGCGGTGGGCAGGATGGCCAGGATGCGCTCGATTTCGGCCAGTGTATCGCGCGCCAGCTTCTCCGAATTGGTCAGCAGAATGGCAGGGCTGGTCGGGCCGTGCTCGGCCTGGCCGAGAAGGTCGGTGGCGCAGATTTCGCCGTCCACTGTCTCGTCGGCGATCACCAGCGTTTCCGTCGGGCCCGCGAACAGATCGATGCCGACACGGCCATAGAGCTGTCGCTTGGCTTCAGCCACAAAGGCGTTACCCGGCCCCACCAGCATGTCGACGGACTGGATTGTCTCGGTGCCGATGGCCATGGCGCCGATCGCCTGGATACCGCCCAGAACATAGATCTCATCGGCGCCCGCCATGGCTTGCGCCGCTACAATCGCCGGCGCTGGGCGGCCGTTGAAGGGCGGGGCACAGGTGATGACGCGCCGGCAGCCCGCCACCTTTGCGGTCAGCACCGACATATGGGCTGACGCGAGCAGCGGATATTTGCCGCCCGGCACGTAGCAGCCAACAGAGTTGATCGGCACATGCTTGTGTCCCAGGGTGACGCCGGGCAGCGTCTCGACCGACAGGTCGAGCATGGTGTCCTTCTGCTTCTGGGCAAAGTTGCGCACCTGCGTCTGGGCAAACGCGATGTCCTCAAGATCCTGATCGGTCAGTTGCGCCATGCAGGCGTCAATCTCGGCCTGGGTGAGGCGGAAATCGGCGCGGTCCCAGTTGTCAAACTTGATGGACAGGTCGCGCACCGCAGCGTCGCCCCGCGTGCTGATATCGGCAAGGATAGCCTCAACCGTCGCGCGCACCTGGCGATCCGCCTCGGCCCGCTCTTCTACATCCTTACCGCGCTTCAGCCAGATTGGCATTTGTGGCTCCCCTCACTGGATCATTCGACAAATATGCATACGTATGCAATAACGTAAACCCCGACCACGTGAAAACACAACTTTCGCCGCATCAGTGCGGGACAGGCGCCTTTTGCAGGCTGACATCGGTGGCTTGTTCGAAGGCGTGACCGAACTGCACAATCCGCGCCTCGGCGTGATGACGCCCGATAATCTGCATGCCGATCGGCAGGCCATCATGGAACCCCACAGGGATGGCCAGCACGGGATGGCCGGACACGTTGAATCCGATGGTCCGCATCGGGGTCCAGACGACTTCCTTTTCAAAAGGCGCTGCCGGCAGGGCCGTGGTCAGGGCGCCAACGGTGACCAGCACATCGTGCTGGTCGAGCAGTTCATCGATAGACGCCGTAAACGCCACCCCGGCAGCCCGGGCCTTGCTGACATCGGCCTCGCTCAGCGTCATCCCGGCCGCCAGACTGAGGAAAGCGCCCCGGCCATAGGCTTCGGGTTGGGCGCGTAGGCTCTCGGCATGGATAGCGTAGCTCTCCGCATGCAGGATGGCCGCGACTGCCACTTCGATCTGTTCGTAGTCCGGCATGTCGACTTCACTGATGCGGGCCCCCTGGGCCGACAGCAGCGATACGGCGGCGTCGATAGCGGCGGTGACTTCGGGCATCGTCTGGGGGTCACCTGCAAACCAGTTGCGGGCATAGCCGATGCTCAGCCCCGAAATCGGTTCGCCCAGACGGCTGCATGCGCCCTGCCCGCCGGATCGCCCGCTCAGCACATCAAGGGTTATGGCAGCTTCAGCGACCGTGGCGCTGACGGGCCCGACGCAATCAAGGCTCGGCGCAAGGTCCAGGACCCCCACCGTGGGCACCAGGCCATAGGTTGGCTTGAGCCCTACCGTGCCACAGTAAAACGACGGACCGCGCACCGACCCACCGGTATCGGTCCCCACGCTCGTTCGCAGCAGACCGCCAGCAACTGCTGCCGCGCAGCCAGACGACGATCCGCCCGTGATGTGGTCGAGCTTCCAGGGGTTGCGGGCGGGCGGGAACAGTCCGCGCTTGTCCGGGCCCACGGTCGCCCATTCATAGGTGGCCAATTTGCCCAGGATAATCGCGCCGCCGGTGCGCAGCCGGCGCACCACTTCCGCGTCGTGATCGGCAATGGCCTGGGCGCGGCCGGGCGCATTGGCGCTGGTGGGCAAGCCCGCGACATCGATCAGATCCTTGATGCCGACGGGAATGCCGTGGAGCGGGCCACGGTCGATGCCTTGGGCCAACTCCTCGTCAGCGCGCGCGGCATCGCCCAGCGCTGCGTCTTCCAGCACAAGGTAGAAGCTCCGATAGGCCGGGTCGCGGCGCTTGATCCGGGACAGCGTGGCGCGGACCAGCGCCTGAGAGGTCAGCCTTCCAGCCCGCAGACGCCTGGCAAGCTCTGCAATGTCGAGGTCGCACAGATCGGCAGATGGATCGGCGTCCGGCGCCCCGGGCAGGCTGGAGAGGCCCTCGTGCAGCCAGCGGGACAATCTGGAGACGCCCGCCGCCTCGTCCTGGCTCAGGTCCAGGCCACTGGCCTGCAGCGCCGCCTTGAAGCGATCATCAAATGCGCCGCCCTGTGCCATGGTTCATGCCTCGATGCGCGCGCCGTTTGACTGATCGAAAAGATGGCAAGCGGCAGCCGGAATGGCAATCCGCGCCAGATCACCGATTTCGGCCCGATACTCCTTGCCGACCTTGATGGAGACCAGTTCACCGGCCACCCGAACGGACAGCATCGTGGCTTCCCCGAGCAGCTCGACCGAGTAGATTGGCGCTTCGATCTGCCCCTTGCTGTCGGCGAGGCTCGCGTCCTCAGCCCGGAAGCCAAGGGTGACCGGCCCGGTGGTGGCATGCGACAAGCCTTCGATGCGAATGCCCTCGCTGGTGAATATGCCATTGGCGATCTGGCCGCTGACCAGGTTCATCGCCGGTGAACCAATGAAACTGGCCACGAAGGTGTTTGCCGGGCGATCATAGATCTCCATCGGAGTGCCGACCTGCTGTACGACGCCCTTGTTCATGACGACGACACGGTCGGCCAGTGTCATGGCCTCGATCTGGTCATGGGTGACGTAGATGGTGGTGGTCTTGAGCGCATGATGCAGGTTCTTGATCTGGGCGCGCGTGGACACGCGCAGCTTGGCATCAAGGTTGGACAGGGGCTCATCCATCAGGAAGGCATTGGGTTCGCGGACGATGGCGCGGGCCAGCGCCACGCGCTGACGCTGACCACCCGACAGGGCAGCCGGGCGGCGCTCCAGGAAGGGTTCCAGCTCGACCATCGCAGCCGCCTTCATCACCCGGTCATGGTGCTGGTCCTGGGGAATCTTGCGGACCTTGAGCGGGAAGCGAATGTTCTCGTAGACAGTCATGTTGGGATACAGACCATAGCTCTGGAACACCATGGAGATGTCGCGATCCTTGGGCTCGAGCTTGTTGACGAGCCGGTCCCCGATCCAGATCTCGCCCTCCGTGATCTCTTCGAGGCCAGCAATCATCCGCATGGTCGTGGTCTTGCCGCAGCCCGAGGGGCCCAGCAGCACCAGGAACTCCTGGTCGGCAATGTCGAGGTTGAAATTGTCTACGCCGACGAGCTTGTTCCAGCGCTTGGAGACATTCTTGAGACGGATCTGAGCCATTTGCGATCAGCCTTTCACTGCGCCGGCGGTCAATCCGCTGACGATCTGGCGTTGGAAGACGAGGACGAGGATAAACAGCGGCAGCGTTGCCGACACCACTGCGGCAACGGCGAACATCACATTGCCGCTTTCCTGGATCGATCCCAGGAAGCTGGAAATCTTGGGAACCATGGTCTGGTTGTCGGCGCTGAGCAGCATCGCGGTAACGGCAAAGTCATTGTAGCCGAGCAAGAAGCTGAACAGCCCCGTCGTCACCAGCCCGGGCCACATCACCGGCATGATCACCATGCGGAAGGCCTGGAAGCGCGTGCAGCCATCGACCATGGCGCTCTCATCGAGATCCTTGGGGATCGAGAGAAAGAAGGAATGCAGCATCCAGAGCGTGAAGGGCTGGTTGATGGCAACCAGCACGATGATCGAGGTGGGCAGCACGCCCCAGATATTGAGCTGGAAGAACGGCAGCAGATAGCCCGACACGAGCGTGATATGCGGCATGGCGCGGAACACCAGCGCGGCAATCAGTATCCAGAACGAATAGTTGCGGCCCGAGCGCGCCAGCGCGTAGCCGCCCAGGGTTCCCAGGGTCAGCGAAATGGCGGTAACGCAGATGGTGACAATGACGGTATTGAACGCAGCGCGCCAGAAATCGCGCGTGATCCAGGCGCCATAATAGCCCGACCCGGTGAAGGCCTCGCCGGTCTGGCGGACCGTCGACGTGCCGAAAATTGCGTTCCACCAGCTCTCACGCGAGAAGAAGTCGGCCTCGACCTTGAACGATCCCCAGACCGTCCACAGAAAGGGCACGGCAGCCAGGATCACCCAGAGGATGATGAAGACATAGATCAGCGTGTTGAGCAGGATCGGGCGCTTGTGGGACATTGCTTCAGACATGATCACACCGCCTTGTGTTTGAATTCGCGCCAGGTGCGTATCAGCACCGGCGAAAGCAGGATGACGACGCCCAGAATGGTCAGCACCGAGGTGGCGCCGGCAGAACCAAATTGCTGGGAGTCGCCGGAGAGGTCATTATAGATCAGCCAGCTCAGCGAGGTGGCATTCGCCTCGGCCGAGAAGCCGACGATGGGCTCAAAGACGCGGAAATTGTCCATCAGCTGCACCAGCGCGACAAAGGTGGCGAGCGGCGCAAGATGGGGAATGATGACATAGCGAATGCGCTCCCAGCGCGAGGCGCCGTCAATCATCGCCGATTCCAGCGTGTCCCCGGGCACGGTCTGCAGGCCTGCATAAAAGACCACGAAGGAGAACGGCGCATTGGTCCAGACGCCATAGGTCAGAAGCGCACCCCAGGTCAGCGCCGGCGACGCGCGCAGTGACAGCGTGGGGTCGTTGAAGATGTGCTGGATCGTCGCGCCCAATATGCCGTTGGGGCTGAGCATCCAGTACAGGATCAGCGAGCCGATCAGGGGCGTGATGATCATGGGGAGCAGGGAGAAGAAGATGATCGGCCCCTTGGTCACCTTCGGCAGGGCGTTCACGGCCAGGGCGATGGCAAAGCCCAGCGCCATGGCCAGCGGGGTGACGACAAAGCAGTAGACCAGCGTGAAGATCAGCGCCTTGTAGAAGGGCAGGTTGAGGATCTGCGCCATCTTGGTACCAAGGTCGCGATCGCTGGCCAGGATCGCGCCGAGCTCGTCGGTGGCAAGGTGGGCCCGGTTCACATAGGTGGCCAGACCATTGAAGCGGCCGAGGGGTTGTTCCTCGCGCAGGGCGGCGGTGGCTTCGGTGTCGACGCGCAATTCCTTGGAGCAGCCGCCAAAGGGCTGGCAGTTCTCGACTTCGACCATGACCTGCTCATGGCTGACATAGAGAGACTGCACGACGACCGAGACGATCGGCAGGGCAATGAACAGCACCATGGCAATCAGCGATGGCAGGATGAACGCAAAGAATGTCTTGTGTGGCATTGCCTGCCTCCCTGGAAGCGTCCGGCCAAGTCGAAATGATGGTGGAACAGCCAGGCGGAAAAAGCCAAGCCATCAATAGTCCGGCGGGCCATTTGACCGCTCAGGGGACCAGGTGCCTCCCCCCGATGACGGGAGGAGGCAAGACGGTGTGTCCGACCCGGACTTACTGCAGGAAGCCGGCTTCGCGCGCGGCCGTGTCATAGGCGGCCTTGACGTCGGCCAGAGCCTGTTCGGCATCTTCCGAGCCGGCCACATATTCAGCCAGTTCAGTCGACAGGGCAGTGTGAAGCAGACCCATATAGGGCTGCATCGGGTAGGCGCGGGCGCCGCCATTGGCATTGGCGATGACGCCGACGGCTGCCGGACCGGGCTCGAAACCGGCGATGAGCCAGGTGGCCTGATCCTTGTGCGCCATCATCATTTCCGGGCTGATGCCATGGACCATGGCCTGGAAGGACGCCGCAGCGTCTTCATCGGAAATGTTCTTGGCAATGGTGAAGCCGTCCCACCACAGCGCAGCGGCGGGGATTGAGCCGCCACCAATGGTCGGCGCAGCGGCCAGCACGGTGTTTTCGACAACGCCATCGACGGCGCCTTCGCTATCCAGAATGGCGCCGCCCAGCGAGCCCCATTCGTTCATGATGGCGACATTGCCCGCCTCATATTCCTTCTGGATTTCGTTGGCGTCGAAGGTCAGGTAGTCCGGATCCATATAGGCAATCATATCGCGCATGACGCGCAGCACTTCGCGACCATTGTCGTTGTCGATGGTCAATTCGGCACTGCCGGACGCAAAGAACTCGGCACCCGTGCCCAGGTAGGAATTGACGAACTCGGCCGCCAGATCCCAACCCGGCTTCACCGAAGCGGCAAGCGGATGCTCCATCAGGCCAGCCGCCTTGATCGCGGCAGCGGCGGCGAGCACGTCGTCATAGCTGGTGGGGGGCTGCACGCCGGCCTTTTCGAGAATGTCCTTGCGGTAGAACATGTGCTGGCCATTGCCCATGAAGGCGACGGCCATGATCTTGCCGTCGATCTTGACCAGCTGGCTGGGCTGGAGATTCTGGCCATACTTGGCAACCAGATCATCGAGCGGGCGGATCAGGTCATCGTTAAGCAGGGGCACGATAGAATTGTTGGCAACCACCGCCACGGAATATTCCGCGGGATTGATGGTCAGTGCCGGCACCTGGATGTTCTTGTGTTCGGCCGTTGCGTTGGCTGTCACGGTGACGGCGCCGGAGGCGCATTCCTCGGCCGTGGCATTGATGGTCCGCAGCGCTTCAAAGTCGTTGCTCAGAATGCGCACGGAACCGGCTTCGATGCCGCAATCGGCCATTGCGGCGCCCGTCCCCAGGGCAAGTGCGATCGCCGATACGGCGAGCGTAAGAATGGGCTTCATATTGGTTCTCCTGACTTCGGGTACTCTATTGCACCCACCCTCGTTGCGCAGTCCGGCGGATGCCGCTGCGCAACACTCCACGTTCCAACCCTCCGCATACGTATGCATGATCGTTTTGCATTCGTATGCAAACGCAAACTAAGCATAACATTCCGCCGTGCGCAATGGTCCCGTTGCCCGGTCGTTGCAGACCTGTGCAGCGCCTGCTCCAAACCGACCATGCCCGGCGCAACACGGGCGTCCTGGCCCTGCGCCGATTGCTGGTGCGGCATCAAGACCGGGGCCACGATCGTGTCGCGGAGAGGGATCAAGACGGGCGGACTGCCTCAGCCCAGCCGGGGCAGTGCCATTGAAAGCCGGACGCCGCCGATCACCCGTGGCACGCAAGCGAACGGGCTGAGGCTACAAACTGGCGGTGCAGACTAGCCGCATCGACCCGTAAACGCCGATCGGACAGCTGTTTTCCGGCCCGGGCTGATTGGACAGTCCCGAACGTCGAGCGCAGGCAGACGCACAAAACCGCGCCAGAAATCCTGGCACGCCTGCCGCGTCCGCATCGGTCCGACATCAAGGAAAGTGAAATGGCGCGCCCGAAGAGATTCGAACTCCTGACCCCCAGATTCGTAGTCTGGTGCTCTATCCAGCTGAGCTACGGGCGCGCACGGCCGTCTTGGACGGCGGTGTTCAGTGGCGGGGCAATGCCCTGCTGACTGAAGCGGCGCCACCCATACAGGGGCGTTTTCCGATTGGCAAGCGTGGATGACAGTTTTTCTCCAGCCGTCAGGTTTTCAACAGCAGGCTGGCCGGCAGGAAGAGATCGAACTGGGTGCCAACCGGCGGATCGACAAAGCTCAGGCGCCCGCCATGGGCCTGGGTAAGCTCGCGGGCGATGGCCAGGCCCAGGCCCGTGCCGCCGGCCCGGGCAGAGCCTTCAAAGGCGACAAACAGGTTGTCGCGCGCCCGCGGCGGCAGGCCGGGACCGTTGTCGGACACCGAGATGGTCACGCCCAGCGGCGTCTGGTCGGCCGTGACCCGCACTGCCGGATCGGTGACCTTGCTGCCGGCCGCCTCAAGTGCCTCACGCGCGTTCTTGAGCAGGTTGAGCAGGACACGACCCATCTGGACCGCGTCGATATTGAGCACCATGCCGCCCGGCACGTCATTGACGAAGGCAATCGCAGGATGGCCAGAGAGACGCGCATCAAAGGCCGCCTCCTCCACCATGCCGCGCAGCAGCACCGGCGCCAGTTCGGGTGGCACCGCCGTCTCCCGACCGTAGTCGAGCACGGACTGGGCAAAACCGATGGCGCGGTCGAGGGTCGTCACCAGGCGCGGCGCCAGGCGCTGCACATTGGGATCATCGAGCGTGGCCACCTGATCGGACAGCAATTGGGCAGAACTGAGCGTGTTGCGCAGATCGTGGTTGATCTTGGCTACGGCCAGGCCGAGATCGGCCAGATGGCGGCGCTGGCGCAGCAGGGAGAAGATATCGGTCTCCATGGCGGCCAGTTCGCGCTCGGCAATGCCGATCTCGTCGCGGCGCTGGGACGGGTTGATGATCAGGCTGGCATTCTCGGGCGCGCGGCGAAAGGCCAGCATGTTCTGCGTCAGGCGTCGCACCGGCTGGATCAGCAGCACGCTGGCCAACAGGTAGAGCGCCAGCGCGGTCAGGATGGCCAGCACCAGCGAGACCAGCACGATCTGCACCGAATAGCGCACCAGATCCTCGCGCAGCGGCCGCTCGGGCATCAACAGTTCGACCATGGTCTGGTCGAGATCGCCGGGGCCAACGATGCGCAGGGTGCGGCCGGGCTTGGCAAACAGCGTATCGAAAGCGCCCAGGATCAGTGTGGGCAGGTCGCGGTTGCGCATGTCGGCGGTCACCACTTCCTCGGGCGTCACCGGATCGGCCAGCTCGATCAGCTGGCTCTGGCCCTCGCGGCGATAGACGATGGCATAGGCGCCCGCAGAGGTCAGCAGCCGGTCTGTCAGGTTGCGCGGCAGGGCCATGACGTCGGGCACGGCATCGAGCACGCGAGCCCCCACCACGCCGACGCGCAGGCGATCATCGAGCCAATTGGCGCGGTAGCTGGCCAAGGAGGGCAGATAGACCACCACTTCGACAAGAAGAATCACCGCGCTGATCGTGGCGATGAGCTTGATCGACAGACCGGAGAACAGGCTAGGCAGCACGCGGCGAATGGTTGGCATGGCCTGACAATACAGGCAAATTCGCGCCCTGCGTAAGTCCCCGGCGGGAAGGAATTCAGCGCCTGATCTGGCTCAGGCGTGCACGCAGTCGCGCCAGCCGCCCAGGCGGATGGCTGGCGCTATATTGCCGGCCGATCTGGGCCAGCAGGCTACCGGCGCTCTCAGGTGGAACGGCCAGGCCGGCAAGGTCGGCCACCGACAGGCCGCGGGCCATGCCCAGGGCCAGGGCTGCGACGACGCTGTCAGCGCCCTGCCCCAGCATGGCCCCGCCCAAAATGGAGCCGGCAGCATTGACGATCAGGCTGGTGTTGCCCCGTGGCGCGCCGCCCGCACGGGCGGCAATGGATTCGGCCAGGTTGGCGCGCAAGACACTCTGGCCGGGACGCAACGCCTCCGTCGACAGCACCAGCCCGGTCTGCGCCAGCGGCGGGTCGGTGCGGATCAGGCGGGGACCGAGATGGGCCGGGGTGGGCGGCAGCGGGTGCCCCAATAGGCGCTGCAGCAGCCTCTCGACCTGCAACTGTGCCTGCGCTGGGTCGGAGATGCCGGCAGCGCCGCCGACGGCCCATATGTGCGGATTGCTGGTCTGCCCCTCTGGACCAAGCTGGATGCGCCCGGGCTGGGCACGGTCGGGGCGCAGCCGGGCCTGGGCCAGCATGTCGGCGTCGAGCGCAGGCATGTCGCCCATAGCCAGCAGCAGGTGCGAAATATCGAGCGAACCCGCGCTGCCATCGCCGTGGAGCAGACTGATGCCGGTGCCCTGGCTGCGCGGCTGAATGGCGGTGACACTGGTCTCGGGCAGGATGCGCAGGCCCTCGTCGGCGAGGCTGCGCAGCAGCATGGCCACCAGATCGCTATCAAAGCCGGGCAAGAGCGCCCCCTGCGGCACAAGGGTCACCTCGGCGCCTAGGCGCGCATAGGCCTGCGCCAGCTCGACAGCCACGGGCGTTCCGCCCAGCACCAGCAGGTGGCTGAGCTTGCGCATGTTGTCGAGGATCGATTGCGGGGTGAAATAGGCCACCGCATCAATTCCCGGCAGATCGGGCAATAGCGGCTGCGCGCCGGTGGCAAGCACGAAATGGCCAGCGGCGACCGGCGTATCGCCCACCTTGAGCGCACGGCGCCCGGTGAAGGCCGTGGCACCGGCGAGCCGCTCGATACCCAGCGCATCGAGGCGCTCGGGCGCCATCTCGGGTTGCATGCCCGCTGCCAGCGCAGCGGCGCGTTCGCCGATGGTGCGATAATTGGGCTTGGGCTCGCCATTGGCCATGCCAAATGCCCCGGCGGTGCGAATGGCGTGGGCGCGATTGGCGCTCGCCATCAGCGCCGCACGCTGCATCGCGGCCTGGGGCGCATCGCCCGGCACGGGCACGCCGGTATCGACCAGCGCCACGCTCAGCCCGGCCTGTCGGGCGCGCACGGCCAGACCCAGACCCAGCGCGCCGGCGCCGATGATGCAGAGATCGGGCTTGAGGAGATCTGCCATGACAGGCCAATGGCTAGGGAACGACAGCTGGACTTATGCGGCGATCGCGCGCAGAAAACAACGGGGCATGGCCAGTGCGGAACTGTGGTGTGGCGCGTTGACTTGGGGCCAAGTTTTCCCTATAGACGCCACCAACCCGCACCGTGGGCGCCCAGCGCTCGATGTGTGTCCGATATTCTTGCTCATGAGCAGCCCAGCCAGAGGAACCGTGCCCCGCGCGGTTTGATGACATGAAACGTACTTATCAGCCGTCCCAGCTCGTGCGTGCCCGCCGCCACGGTTTCCGTGCCCGTATGGCCACCAAGGACGGTCGTGCGATCATCAACCGTCGCCGCCGCGACGGCCGCAAGAAGCTCACGGCCTAAGGCCGCCTGGCCGGATGACGGCCAATGCGCCAAAGCCCGACGCCCTGCGTCGGTTGACCAAGCGTTCCCAATTCCAGAGGGCTGCCCGGGGCAATCGCGCCGGGCGCTCTGCGTTTGGGCTACAGGTCGTGCCGGCTCCCCTGCCCGAGGCGGGGATCGGCTTTACCGTCACCAAGAAGACGGGCAATTCCCCCGAACGCAATCGCATAAAACGTCGTCTTCGCGCGGCTGTGACAGCATGCGCGCGTGACTTTGTGCCCGCCCACGACTATGTGCTGGTCGGACGGCGCGAAGCGCTGAGCGAACCCTTTGCCAAACTGGTTGCCGATCTGGAGGCCTTGATTGTGCGTGTGCACGCCCCCAGATCGCCTGACCAACGACACTCTTCCGGCCGCGGCCCACGGAAACCGAACCCATGAACGATAATCGCAATGTGATCCTGGCCATCGTGCTGAGCATGCTCGTGCTGTTTGGCTGGCAGTTCTTCATTGCCGGCCCCCGCATGGAACAGGCCCAGCAGCAGGCGCAGCTGGCGGCCGAGCAGGCGCAGTCCGAGGCCGCGCTGGCGACTCCGTCGGCCGGCTCGACCGATGCCGTTGCGGCAGCCGGCACGCCGGGCGCCGTGAGCAGCGATGGCGCGCCGGTCTATGCCGACCGCGCCCAGGCCATCGCGGCCAGCGATCGCATCGCCATCGATACGCCCGACCTGGCTGGCTCGATCAACCTCACCGGCGCGCGTCTGGATGACCTTGAGCTCAAGCAGTATCGCGAAACGGTCGATCCGACGTCGCCCATCATCACGCTTCTGACCCCAGCGGGCGCGCCCAATGCCTATTTTGCCGAGCAGGGCTGGGTGCCGGCCAGCGGCACCGATGTGGTGGTGCCCGACAGCAAGAGCGTCTGGACCGTCGAGGGTGACGCCACCACGCTGACCGCGGCCACGCCTGTCACGCTGCGTTGGGACAATGGCCAGGGCCTGATCTTCCGTCGCACCTTCAGTGTGGACGACTATTACCTGTTCACGGTCGATCAATCGATCGAGAACACCGGCAGCAGCGATGTGGCGCTCTTCCCCTATGCCCGCGTTGCCCGCCACGGCACGCCCAAGGTCGCCAATTTCTTCATCCAGCACGAAGGCCCCCATGGCGTGCTGGGCTCGAACAACATGGTGTCCAAGAAGTACTCGGACCTGCAGAAGGATCAGCAGGCGCGCTTCGACAACACCACCGGCTGGCTGGGCTTTTCGGACAAATACTGGGCCACGGCCGTGCTGCCCAAGCCCAACACCAATATCAATGCGCTGTTCTCCTGGAAGAACAACGCCGGCTATGACGACTACCAGACCAGCTTTGTGGAAACCACGCCGGTCGTGGTCGCTGCCGGCAGCACCGTTACCCACCAGAGCTATCTGTTTGCCGGCGCCAAGGAAGAATCGGTGATCAACAGCTATCAGCAGACTTACGGCTTTGACCGTATCGACCTGCTGATCGACTGGGGCTGGTTCAGCTTCCTGACCAAGCCGATGTATTATCTGCTGACGTTCCTGAATGGGCTGATCGGTAATTTCGGCCTGGCCGTTCTGGCGGTGACCGTGATCGTCAAGGCGCTGTTCTTCCCGCTGGCCAGCCGCTCCTATGCGTCCATGGCCGCCATGCGCCGCGTGCAGCCGGAAATGAAGGCCATCCAGGAGCGTCTCAAGGACGACCGGGCTGCCCAGCAGCAGGCCATGATGGAGCTCTACAAGAAGGAAAAGATCAATCCGCTCAGCGGTTGCTGGCCGGTGCTGATCCAGATTCCGGTGTTCTTTGCGCTCTATACCGTCATCTTCATCAGCCTCGACATGCGCCATGCGCCGTTCTTTGGCTGGATCCAGGATCTGGCAGCGCCCGATCCGACCAATATCTTCACCCTGTTCGGCCTGATCCCCTGGGATCCGACCGCGCTGCCGATCATTGGCAGCTTCCTGCACCTGGGCGTGTGGCCTGTCATCATGGGCATCACCATGTGGGTGCAGATGAAGCTCAACCCGCCACCGCCGGATCCGACCCAGGCGATGATCTTCAACTGGATGCCGGTGATCTTCACCTTCATGCTGGGCACCTTCCCGGCGGGTCTGGTGATCTACTGGGCCTGGAACAACACGCTGTCGGTGGCGCAGCAGTATTTCATCATGAAGCGCCATGGCGCCGAGGTGAACCTGCTGGGCAATATCCTGGACGCGTTCCGTCGCAAGCCCAAGGCCAGCGAACCGACCAAGCCCTGATCGCGCACACCGGTCAGACCACCCTCCTGCCCGCCGGCCTTGCCCGGCGGGCTCATTGTTTGAAGACGAGGCCCTCATGAGCACCATCGACTATGCCCCCGAGATGATCGAGCGCGGTCGGCTGCTGTTCGCCCGGCCGTTCCTGTTCGTCAAAGGCTGCGTCAGCATTGCCGACCTGCCGCCCATGGATCAGGTCGAGATCGCCTTTGCCGGGCGCTCCAATGTGGGCAAGTCGAGCCTGATCAATGCCCTGTGCGGCACCTCTGGGCTGGCGCGCACCTCCAATACGCCGGGCCGCACGCAGGAGCTCAACATCTTCGAGAGCCAGAGCGAGCCGCTGCGTATCGTGGATATGCCGGGCTATGGCTATGCCAGGGCGCCCGAGGACAAGGTGCGCGCCTGGACCAAGCTGATCCATCGCTATCTCACCGGCCGGGCCACGCTGCGCCGGGTCTATGTGCTGGTCGATGGCCGCCATGGGCCCAAGGACAATGACCTGACAGTGATGAACGAGCTGGACAAGGCCGCGGTCAGCTATCAGGTGGTGCTGACCAAGGCTGACAAGCCGGGCAAGGAGGAACTGGCCAAGGTGATTGCGGCCACCCAGGCGGCCATCGCCAAGCGGCCAGCCGCCCATCCGCATGTCATCGAGACCTCATCGGTCAAGGGCGAGGGCCTCAAGGAGCTGCGCACCGAAATCGCCATGCTGCTCGAAAGCTAGACTGGTCGAGCACGCAGCGCCGGTAACAAAAAAAGCCAGGCTCGCGCCTGGCTTTTGCATTCCTGCGTCCTGCCCCGACTAGGCGGCGCGGCGGGCGCGGGCGGTTTCAGTGAGGTTGAATCCGGCGACGATGCGATCAAGCTCGCTGGCCTGGGATTCGGTCTGCTCAATGGCGGCATTGGTCTCTTCCACCAGCGCCGCATTGTGCTGGGTGATCTCGTCCATCTGGCGCACGGCGACGCTGACCTCGGCAATGGCAGCGGCCTGGCTGCGGCTGGCCTTGGCGATTTCGCTGATCAGCTTGCCGCTCTCGGTGACCGAGGCGTTGAGCGCGCCGACGCGATCGGCCACGCCCATCACGATGTCGGTGCCGGACTGGACTTCGCCGACGGACAGCTCGATCAGCTTCTTGATCTCCAGCGAGGCTTCGGCGGCCGACTGTGCCAGGCGCCGCACTTCGATGGCGACCACGGCAAAGCCCTTGCCGGCCTCGCCAGCGCGGGCGGCTTCCACCGAGGCATTGAGCGCCAACAGATTGGTCTGGAAGGCCACGTCGTCGATCAGGCCAATGATGTTGGAAATCTTGGCCGAGGCGGCCGAAATGCGTTCCATCGCAGCGGTAGCATTCTCCATGGCCGAACCGCTTTCAATGGCGATGCGGGCGGCCGCGGTGGCGGCGCCATTGGCGTCTTCGGCGCGAGCCGCATTTTCGGTCACCGTGGCGGCCAGCTGTTCGACCGTGGCGGAGGTCTGTTCCACCGTGGCGGCCTGGCGGGTGGTGCGTTCGCTCAGGTCATTGGCACCGGCCAGGATTTCGCCCGTGGCCGTGCGCAGGGCGCGGGAGGTGCTGCGCAGCTCCTGCATGACATCGGAGAGCTTGTCGGCCACCGCATTTGTATTGTCGCGCAGGTCGGCGAAAGCGCCGCGGAAATTGCCGGTCATGCGCTGGGTCAGGTCGGCATTAGCCAGGGCCGCCAGCACGCGGTCGGTCTCGCTCAGGCCGGTGTCCATGGCCGTGATCAGGGCATTGACCTGTCCGGCGAGACTGGCGAGGTCGGCCTGTTCATAGCGGTCGTCGACCCGGCGGGAGAGATCGCCGTCCATGACGGCATCGACGGTGGTGCTGAGGTCGCCGGCCAGGCGATCGGAGGCCTGCTGGCGCAGCAGGCTCTCGGCGCCGCGGGCGCGATCGGCCTGCTCGAAGGCGGCCTTTTCTGCCAGGGCGCCCTTGAAGCCGGTGAAGGCGTCGAACATCACCGTCAGCTCGTCCTGGGCCTTCTGGGCCGGAATGTCGACGCTGGTGTCGCCGGCGGCCAGCGCCTTGGAAATAGCCACCAGGCTGCGCAGGCGGCTCGAGACCACGCGGATGAAGAAGACGATCACCATGGTACAGCCCGACGCGGCGCCAACGCCGGCCAGAATCAGCGAGATCATGGCAAAGACCCGCGCATTGGCCAGGGCATCGAGCCCCTGTTCCATGGCGGTATGCAGTTCAGTCTCCACCAGGTCGGCGGCAGTGATCAGCGTATCGAAGCTGGCGTCAAAGGCCGCGTCGGCAGGCGTCCCGGCGCCGGCGTCGCCGCCGCGCTGGGCGTAGCGCTGTTCGGCCGAGACGCGGAACGCGTCCAGCGCGGACTGCACATCGGCCAGTTCAGCGAGCACCTTGGGATTGTCGGTGGCAATGAACGTGCCTTCCTCGTTCTTTGCACCCTTGCCGATGGCGTCGATGTAGAACTGGGTTTCGTCCAGATAGCCCCAGAAGGCGTCAATGCTCTCGGACTCGTCGCCGCCCATGATCTCTTCAAAATAGAGGTGTCCGGTGGTGGCGTTGAGCTTGATCTCCATGGCCGCATCGCCCAGTGGCGCAAGCCGGGCGCCAATGGCGTCGCCGCGCGCTGCCAGGTCATAGGCGCCATAGAGCGCCACAGCGCCCAACAGGCTCACAACCGCGCCGAAACCGGCAAAAACGGCCAGAAGCTTCTGAATGACTGACCAGCGATTGATGTTGAGCATACGGGCGCCCTCCGAGATATATCCGAAGAAATTTGGCGCGTTTGGGTTAATTCATCGTTGCGGCAAAGCCGTTTGCGCGCACTTAAATGCCTGATCGAGCCAAAAAACGGGCAATGGCATTGGCGACCAGCCCACTGTCGGATGGCGTGGATATCGAATCCACGGCCCTGTCGACCACCGCGTCGGGGGCCTTACCACGGCGCATCTCGGCAAGGGCCAGGGTATAGTCGTCCTCGAATTCAGGATGGGGCTGGAAGCTGAGGGCGGCGCCGTTGCGATAGGCCAGGCCCGCGTTGGGGGTGAAGTCGGAGGCCAGGATCACCTCGGCCTCCGATGGCGGCACGATCACCTGGTCCTGGTGTGAACAGGCCACCGCCACGCTCGACGGCGCGCCGCGCAGCAGGTCAGGTTGGCCGATGAGGCGATAGCTGTGCCGGCCCAGGCCCCAGCCTTTCTCTGACTTGCGCACATCCCCGCCCAGCGCATCGGCCATGATCTGGTGGCCAAAGCAGACGCCCAGCATGGGCGTGCGTCGGCCATAGGCATCGCGGATGAAACTGCGCAGGGGGTTCATCCAGGGCAGGTCGTCATAGACACCGGCAGCCGAGCCGGTGATGACAATGCCCTCGACACCCGCCAGATCCGGAAAGGGCTCGCCATCGGCGACATTGACCGTCTCATAGCTGAAGCCCTGCCCGGTCCGATCGAACATCGCCTCGAACATCTTGCGATAGGGGCCGAAGCGGTCGCGCAGCGGCAGGGGGACTTCACCGGTCTGGACAATGGTCAGTTTCATATCGGGCTTGGGCTCCTGGCTGCGTCGGGGTTTAACCCCGGCATCGGGCCCAAGGCAATGCCCGCCGGGAGGGGCGGGCATGCACAGGCGTCAGGTGTAAGCCGCGATCAGGCTGGCAGGAACTTGAGGGCGACGCCGTTGATGCAATAGCGCAGGCCGGTGGGGGCCGGGCCATCCTCGAACACGTGTCCCTGATGCCCGCCGCAATTGGAGCAGTGCACTTCGGTGCGGGTCATAAACAGGCTCGTGTCCTCGGAGGTGCCGATGGCGCCATCGATGAAGGTGTAAAAGCTCGGCCAGCCGGTGCCGCTGTCGAACTTGGTCTCGCTGGCAAACAGCGGCTGGTCGCAGCCGGCGCAGGCAAATGTGCCCGGGCGGTGCTCGTCATTGAGCGGAGACGTGTAGGGGCGCTCGGTGGCCTCGTGACGCAGAACGTCATAGGCCTCGGGGGTGAGCTTGGCCTTCCACTCGGCATCGCTGAGCTTGAAGGGGAAGTTGCCTTCGGCTGCATCGGCGGAGCCCGTCAGGCGCAGGCCGAACACACCGGCCAGGGCGGCCAGGGCAGTGCCGCCGGCGAGCAGGTTGCGACGATCGATGATCATATGCGTTCTCCTCAATGCGATTGCCCCGCACCAGGCAGCGCAGGAGGGACTGCGGGCGCGGCGCGGGGCTGGTTGACGGGCATCGTAGAACCTTGGGCAAGGCGATGCCACGTCAAGTTATGGTGAGAAGCAACCGGATGCCGCTTCTCTCAATGCGCCATTCGGTCTGGCGCATTGCTTGGTTACATGGCGGACTTGGGGGTCAGCACGGCATCGATCACGTGGATCACGCCATTGGACTGGATCACGTCGGCGATGGTCACGTTGGCAACGGTGCCATTCTCGTCGGTCACGGTGACCTTGCCGTCAGCGGCCTTGAGGGTCAGCTTGCAGCCACCAACGGTGTCCACAACATGCTCGCCGCCATCGGCTTCAACCATGCCGACGATGTCGGTGGACAGGGCCTTGGCCGGGATCACATGGCAAGCCAGGATCGTGGACAGCATTTCCTTGTTTTCGGGCTTCAGCAGGGTTTCGACAGTGCCGGCCGGCAGAGCGTCGAAGGCTGCGTTGACGGGGGCCAGAACGGTGAACGGGCCGGGGCCGGACAGGGTTTCCACCAGGCCAGCAGCCTGCACGGCGGCAACCAGAGTGGTGTGGTCAGCCGAGTTCACGGCATTTTCGACAATGTTCTTGTCGGCATACATGGCGGCGCCGCCAACCATCGGATTGTCCTGCGCCATTGCGCCGGCAACAGAGGCAACCGAGAGCATGGCAGCGAGCGAGAGAGCGCGGATCGAGAGGGTCATTGACGTAGTCCTTCCTGTGTTTGGTTCCCATTTTTCGTCTGGGACATAGGGAGAAACGGCAGGGCCCGCAGATTAGTTTCACCTGATTTCAGAAAAATCGTCAAAAAGAACGCTGACGCAGTATTTTCTTTTTCGACGCCTGTTCAGCCATCGATCAACACAGAGGCGCCCGCCACCCCAAAGGATAGCGGACACAATTTCGCCACAAGATTTTAGACTTGCGCCAGCAGTCCGATAGACTAGATGCGGGTCACCGCGCCCTTGGCCACGATGGGCCCATGCGGCAGGCCGTCGGGTGAGCCGCCAGCCTGTTCGAGCGTGATGGCCAAGACCGAGCCTTCGCCCAAACCGGCGAGTACATCAGGCGTCACGGCAACGGAGCTGCGCTCAGCCACCGGGATCACGCCCATGGACACAGGATTGTTACCGCCCTGGATGGCCCAGAGCTCGAAATCCTTGTCGGGCACAGGCTCTCCAGACAGTGCGGTCAGCCGCACATTGCCGGCGCCATCGTAGAGCGCGACGAATTTGACATTGCTGCCCTCTTCCTCAAGCGCGGCAACAAGCTGGGTCGTCAGGCTCGAGACATCGGCGGCGGGCTGCATCAGGTTGAAGCCCACAGCGGCCACGGCCACGGCAAGGGCACCGGCGGCGATACCGCGCCAAAGATTGAGATTGTCCCAGAAGCGGGCGACCGGGCCGGATGCCACGGTTTCGCCAAAGGCACGCGCTTCGATGGCGCCGAGCAGGTGGCGCGGCGGCACCACTTCCTCAAACTGGTCATCCAGGGCCGAGAAGCGGGACTGCCAGAAATCACGCTCGGCACGCAGGCGCTGATCGTTCTCGATCAGGCGCGCGACGCGCTCATGCTGACCAGACGGCAGCAGACCGAGCACATACTCGGCCACCAAGGCGTTGCGGCCTTCAATGTCTCTGTCGCTGTCTTCACCGGTGCTCATGCGCTCAGGCAGTCTTTCAATTTGATCAGACTCCGGCGCAGCCAGGTCCGCATCGTGTTCAAGGGCACGGCGTAGCGGCTGGCCAGTTCCTCGTAGCTATAGCCATCGAGGTAGGCTCCGCGCACCGCGTCGGCACGATCGGGCTCGAGCGTGCCTAGGCAATTCTCGATCTGGCCGCGTTGCTGATTGTCCTGGGTGGCCCGCTCCGGGGAGGGGCCGCTGTCGGCAATATCAATAGCCTCGTCGATGTCGTCGGAAGGCGGGCGGCGGGCGCGCAGAACGTCCAGTGAATGGTTGCGGGCCACAGCGACCAGCCAGCTGATGGGGCTGGTGGTGCCGGCGACGTAACGATCGGCGCGTTGCCAGATCTTCACATAGACTTCCTGCACGGCTTCTTCCGCTTCCGAGCGGTCTCTCAAGATACGCAGGGTAACGCCGAAAAGTTTCGCGCTGGTGCGTTCATAGAGCAAGCGAAATGCAGCACGGTCGCGCAGGGCGCAGCGGGATATCAACTCGGCAATATCCTGCGAGGGTGTCTGTGTCATGGCCATAGCTGTAGCGCACCTCCTGCTGACTGCCTATCCCGCCCCTTGCCCGGTTCTTGGGATTAGCCATGGCTTGAACGCAGCAGGGGGCGCGGTGGATCAGTGAGAAACAGGCGCAACCGCCTTTTCCTTTGCTCCCCGATGCTTTATGCCCGTTGCGGGTTTTTAGTGCCGTTCGACCAACCGATTGGGTCCGCCGATGTCCGAAGAAAGCAGTTTGACCGACCGGTTCAGCCACGATGCCGGCATTCTCGCCCAGGCCCTGCCCTATATGCAGCGCTACGAGGGCAAGACGGTCGTGGTGAAATACGGCGGCCACGCCATGGGCGATGCCAAGCTGGGCCAGGCCTTCGCGCGCGACATCGCGCTGCTCAAGCAGTCCAAGGTCAATCCCATCGTGGTGCATGGCGGCGGTCCGCAGATCGCCCTGATGCTCAAGAACCTGGGCATCGAATCCAAGTTCGAAGGCGGGTTGCGCGTCACCGACAAGCGGACCATGGAAGTGGTCGAGATGGTCCTGGCCGGCTCGATCAACAAGGAAATCGTCGCCCTGATCAATGCCGAGGGCGAATGGGCCATCGGCCTGTGCGGCAAAGACGGCAACATGGTCTTTGCCCGCAAGGCGGAAAAGACCGTCAAGGACCCTTCGTCCAACATCGAGCGCGCGCTTGATCTGGGCTATGTGGGTGAACCCGTCGAAGTCGATCGCACGCTGCTCGACCTGTTGGCCCGCTCGGAGATGATCCCGGTTATCGCGCCGGTGGCCCCGGGCCGCGACGGCAATACCTACAATATCAATGCCGATACCTTTGCCGGCGCCATTGCCGGCTCGCTCGGCGCCAAGCGCCTGCTGTTCCTCACCGACGTGCCCGGCGTGCTGGACAAGGACGGCAAGCTGATCCCCGAGCTCAGCGTGCGCGAAGCCAAGGCGCTGATCGCCGATGGCACCATTTCGGGCGGCATGATCCCCAAGGTGGAAACGTGCCTGGAAGCGCTCGACAGCGGCGTTGAGGGCGTGGTGATCCTCAATGGCAAGCAGCCGCATGTGGTGCTGGTGGAACTGTTCACCGAATTCGGCGCTGGCACGCTGATCGTCCGCTAAGACGATACCCCAGCCCCATCAAAGGCCGCCCACGGGGCGGCCTTTTTCTTTGCAGCTCGTGTCTGTCGTTGCGCCAAACAAAAAGGGCCGCCATGGCTGGCGGCCCTTTCGCTTGCCTTTGGCACCAATCAGTGTTCGAGCACCACGGCCGGGGCAGCAGCGGCTGGACGCTGGCCATGGCCGGGGTTGCGGCGGAACAGCGGCGAGAGCAGGAACACCACGGTGAAGCTGCCGATGACATACCACAGTGCCGTGCTGGCCGCGCCGGCGAAGGCGGCATGAGGGGCAGAGCCGGTTGCCATGGCCGCGCCGAGATGGCCGAAGAACAGCTCGCCGATGATGGCCACGCCCAGGGCGCCGCCAACCTGCTGGAAAGCCTGCAGCGAGCCCGAGCCGGCACCCGCATCGCGCGGCGGCACATTGGACAACACCAGCTGGAACAGCGAGGAAAAGCCCAGACCCAGGCCCACGCCAGCGATCAGCAGCGGCGGCAGGAAGGCCCAATGGTCAATGCTGTCGGTGACGCCGGAGACATAAAGGTTCAGCCAGCCAATGCCGATCACCAGCAACGCGCCGGAGGTAGCCAGGCGCGCCCGCAGATAGTGGGCGCCGAAGCGGCCGGCAATGGCCGAGGCGACCAGAACGCCGACCGAGAAGGGCGTGTTGGTCAGGCCCGATTCCAGCGGCGTGAAGGCAAAGCCACCCTGCAGCAGCAGCGAGATCACCATGAACATGCCGGGAATGCCCGAGGCAAAAACGGTGGTGACAAAGGCGCCGAACATGAACTGGCGATTGGTGATGAGGTCAAAGTTGAGCAGCTGCGACTGGCCCTGATGGGCGCGATGGCGCGTCCAGAGCACAAACAGGCCCAGCAGCACCAGGCCTGCCGCGATCATGGCGAAGGCCCAGGCCGGCCAGCCATAGGCGCGGCCTTCGATGATGGGGAACACCACCGCCAGGATGCCGGCACCGAACAGCAGAATGCCGACATAGTCATTGCGCAGTGCGGCATGGCCCGGCAGGCGCGGGATCAGGAACCAGCCGGCCACCACGGCCGCGATGCCGATGGGGATATTGACCAGAAAGATCGGCTGCCACTGCATGCCGAACAGATTGGCCGAGACCAGTATGCCGCCCAGGATGGGGCCGCAGACCGAGGCCAGGCCGGCCGAGAGGCCGAACAGCGAGAAGGCCTGGCCGCGCTCATGGGGCGGGAAGGTCACCGTGGCGATCGCCAGCACCTGCGGCGTCATCATGGCGCCTGCCAGGCCCTGGACCACGCGGGCAAAGATCAGGAATTCGATATTGGGCGAGAGGCCACAGAGCGCCGACGCGGCGGTGAAGCCGGCAACGCCCCACAGGAACAGGCGCGTGCGGCCCAGGATGTCGCCCAAGCGCCCGAAGGGCAGCAGGCCCAGGGCGAAGGCCAGAATATACGCCGCGACCACCCATTCGATCTGGTTGTCGGTGGCGTTCAGGCCGGTGCGCATCGACGGCAGCGCAACATTGACGATGGTGACGTCGATCAGGTTCATGAAATTGGCAATGAGCAGCACGAACAGGGCCGGCCAGCGGCGCGGATCAGGTGCTGCCGTCGCCGCATCGGGAGCGTGGGAAGCAGACATTCACGAAGGGTCCTTGGATAGGGAGGGATTGGCGATGAAGGCGCGCTCCAGTTCAGCGGTGAGCTGCTCATAGGATGCACGGAAGGAGGTCCACTGGCGCGAATAGTCCGACAGCGCGCCGGTGGTGATCAGGGCCGCCGCATGGGGATCGAGGTCGGGTCGGAATGTCCCATCACTGACGCCCCGGCGGAAAATGTCGACAAACTGCAGCCGCCAATAATCGTAGAGCGGTGTCATGATGGCGCCGATAGCCGGGTCGCGCCGGCCTTTCTCGATCAGCGCGCTCAGCACCACGATGAGCTCGGGCGTGTCGTGGACGGATTCATGGAAATCGACGAATTCGAGCCGCAGCTGTTCGAGCGGAGAGCGGCCGGCACGGGTGTTGCGCTGTGCCTGGGCCTTGAACTCTTGGCGCAGGCTGTCAGCCACAAGAGCAACCAGGGCTTCCTTGGTGGGCACATGATAGTGCAGCGTCGCAATATTGATGCCCACACGCGCGGCAATGTCGCGCGTGCGCAGGCCTTCCAGTCCCACTTCAAAGATGATTGCGCGGGCGGCGGCGGCAATCGCCAGGCGACGTTCGTCGCCACTCTCCCGCTTGCCCGGAAAGGGACAGGGTTGATCCTGGTGCATGCTTGTCTCTCCTGATCGAGCATCTACACCCATCCCAATTCTCAATCAATCGTTTGATTGGGAAGATCAGCCATGTTTTTTGAGGTGGCTTCCTGGGCGTCGTGGTCACGCCGCCCAATGCCTGCCGCCGCACCCGCTCCATGTGCACTGGCCCAATGACACATGCTGTCAGCACGATAGTGCCGCCGGGCAGTCAGGCGGCGCGCACGCCAGAGGTCAGTCGGCACCGTTGACAAATCGGCGCCAAGGGCGTTGCTCCGCGAGCAAATGGAGTGCCTGAAATGCAGGATTATGTTCGCCGCATCCTGACCTCGTCGGTCTATGAAGTTGCCGAGGAAACCCCGCTTGACGCCATGCCCCTGCTGTCGGCCCGGCTGGGCGTCGAGGTGCTGCTCAAGCGCGAGGACATGCAGCCGGTCTTCTCCTTCAAGATTCGCGGCGCACACAACCGTATTGCCCAGCTCAACCCCGAGGAACGGGCGCGTGGGGTAATCTGCGCCTCGGCCGGCAACCATGCCCAGGGCGTGGCGCTGTCGGCCCATCGCCTGGGCATTCGCGCCATCGTGGTGATGCCCACCACCACGCCCGTGATCAAGATCAATGCCGTGCGCAAGCGCGGCGGCGAGGTGGTGCTGTTCGGCGATGGCTTTGACGCCGCCCGCGCCCATGCCGCGGCGCTGGCAGACAAGCATGGCTATGTGGTGGTGCATCCGTTCGACGATCCCGATGTCATTGCCGGCCAGGGCACCATCGGCATGGAGCTGCTGCGCCAGCATCCCGGGCCCATCGGCGCCATCTATGTGCCTGTCGGCGGCGGCGGACTTGCCGCCGGCATTGCAGCCTTTGTCAAATTCCTGCGTCCCGACATCCGAGTGATCGGCGTCGAACCGGAGGAAGCGGCCAGCATGAAGGCCGCGATTGCTGCTGGCCATCCGGTGGCGCTCGATCAGGTGGGGCTGTTTGCCGATGGCGTGGCGGTGCGCCAGGTGGGTGACGAGACCTTCCGCATCTGCCGCGAGTTGCTCGACGATATCGTCACCGTCACGGCCGACGAGATCTGTGCTGCCATCAAGGACATCTTTGACGATCACCGCGCCATCGCCGAACCGGCCGGGGCCTTGGCGCTGGCCGGGCTGCGCCGCCAGGTTGAGCTGGGCGCGGCGCCGCAAGGCGCGCTGATCGCCATCAATTCAGGCGCCAATGTCAATTTCGACCGGCTGCGCTATGTGGCCGAGCGGGCCGAGATCGGCGAACGCGCCGAGGCTCTGCTGGCCGTGGAAATCCCCGAGCGTCCCGGCAGCTATCGCGCCTTTATCCGCCTGCTCGGTCAGCGCTCGATCACCGAGTTCAACTATCGCTTTGCGCCGGGCGAAACCGCCAAGATCTTTGTCGGCGTCAAGCTGACGCGCGGCGACGCCGAGAAACACGAGATCATCGCCCTGCTCGAGGACAATGGCCTCAAGGTGATCGACCTTACCGACAATGAGGTGGCCAAATTGCATGTCCGCTACATGGTGGGCGGGCGCGTGGCCAATCTGGATGACGAGGTGGTCTATCGCTTCCAGTTCCCCGAACGGCCAGGCGCGCTGCTCAAGTTTCTCGAGGGGCTCAAGGACGAGTGGAACATTTCGCTGTTCCACTATCGCAACCATGGTGCCGACTATGGCCGTGTGCTGGTGGGCGTGCAGGTGCCGCTGCGCACCCGTGCCGACTTCATCGAGCATATCGATGCCATCGGCTTTCCCTATTGGGAGGAAACCGACAATCCGGCCTATCGCCAATTCCTTTGAGGCGCCGCTGCGGGGGGGGATGCGGCGGCCCAAAAGGGTCGTTAAGATGAAATAAACGATCACTAGGATGGACCGGCCCCAATGTGGCCAATTTCCGTTGCATATCAGGGCCTAAGCGGCTTTCTTGCGCCAACAGGCTCCGTCCGCTGCGGATGCACCGCCTAACCCGACACAACAATAGACAACAACACGCCGGAGATGACGATGAGGATCACCAAGACGACCAGCCTGCTGCTGCTGAGCGGCGTGGCCACTGCCGTGCTCATGGGCCAGGCCCAGGCGCTGGAAGCCCAGGCCTTTGTTGACCGCGTGGCCGAGGTCTACAAGACCGTTGGCTACGACCTGAAGTTTGGTCCCGCCACGCTCGATGGCGACACCGTGACCGTTGATGGCATCACCATCGGCCTGATCGCGGCCCCCTCCGACATGGAACCGATGACCTTTGACACCGAGATCACGTTCTCGGGCGTCGCCGAAGGCGCCGACGGCAGCTACACCGCCGAGTCGGTCACCATTCCCGACATCGACACCGATTTTGCGTCCGATCCGGTTGGCCACCTGACCCTGGCCGATGCGCGCATCGACGGGCTCTACATTCCGGGCGGCGAGACCGTGCCGGCCGAAGCGCTGCTTCAGCTGGTGCAGTCGATCAGCACGGGCCCCGTCTCGGTGACCCGCGACGGCGAGGAAGTGTTCTCGATCGAGTCCATGGAAGCGAGCTCGACCTTCACGCCCGAACAGGGCAGCGGCGCGCTGACCGAGCTTTCCTCCACGATGGCCATCACCGGCATTTCGCTGGATCTGAGCACCGTCAGCGAGGAAGATCCGCAGGCCGGCGCCGTCATCGAGGCCCTGGGTCTGACCACTATCGCGGGTGACATCACGCAGGATCTGACCTGGTCGATGGCCGATGGCCATATGGTGCTGAGCTCCTTCCTGCTCGACTTTGCCGACGTTGGTTCGCTGGACATCTCTGCCGACGTGACGGGCCTGACGCCCGCCGTGCTCGACCAGATCTATGCCATGCAGGCCACCATGCCAGCCGAAGGCCAGACGGCCGAGGAACTGGCTCAGGCGCAGATGATGAGCTCGATGGCCATCATGCAGGGCGTCTCGGTGGTCAGCGCCAAGGTGCGCTACGACGATGCGTCGCTGGCCGGCAAGCTGCTGGACTTCTTTGCGTCGCAGTCGGGCGCAGACCGCGCCACCTTCGTTGCGGGCCTCAAGTCCATGCTGCCCAGCATCATTGCCGAGAGCGGCATTCCGCCCCTGGCCGATCTGGTGGTGCCGCCGGTCTCGGCGTTCCTGGATGATCCGCAGAGCCTGGAAGTGCGCGTTGCGCCGCCGCAGCCGACGTCCATCCTGGTGCTGGCAGCTGCCGCAGCGAACCCGGCTGGACTGATCAGCGCGCTGGGCCTGGCTGTCGGGGCCAATACCGCCGCTGCCGAGTAATCCCCGAGGGAGCGGCGCCGGGCGCCGCTCCCTCACTGCCTTGTTGGGTGAATTTTCACCAAGTCTGCGCTAGAGTGTCGGCATGAACGCATTCTCGCCCGCGCGCCCCAGCCTCAGCCACGTCACCGACTGGGTGTTTGACCTCGACAACACGCTCTATCCGCGCAGCTGCAACCTGTTCGCGCAGATCGACGTGCGCATCACCCATTATGTGATGGAGCTGACGCAGCTCACCTTCGAGGACGCGCGCAGCCTGCAGAAGACCTATTACCGCGATTTCGGCACAACGCTGAACGGGCTGATGAGCCAGCACAAGGTCGATCCGGACCATTTCCTGTCCACCGTGCATGCCATCGACTATTCGCCCGTGATCCCCCATCCCGATCTCGTCGACGCCATCCGCGACCTGCCGGGCCGCAAGTTCATCCTTACCAATGGTGATACCGGCCATGCGCGCTCCGTGCTGGCGAAACTGGGCGGCGGCGATCTTTTCGAGCATGTGCATGACATTCGCGCCATGACCTTCGTGCCCAAGCCGCACAAGGCGGCCTATGACGGGTTCTTCGCCCTGCATGGCATCGACCCGGCCAAGGCCGTGATGTTCGACGATCTGGAAAAGAACCTGGTTGTGCCGCACGAGGCGGGCATGGCCACCGTGCAGGTCGTGGCCGGCGAAGACTATGCGCATGACCAGGTGGAAGCCTGGGAACTGGGCCGGGCCTCGGGCCCGCATGTCCACCACGTCACCGACGATCTGGCCTGCTTCCTGCGCGAACGCCCCTGAGCGCCGCGCCGCCGGCTAGATATTGGTCAGGTGCAGGATATTGCCGTCCGGGTCCTTGAACCAGGCGCCGCGCCAGTCGCCCGCGACATGGATATCGCCGTCCCGCTCCATGCCCTCATAGTGCTCGAACACGACGCCTTTCGCCTCGAGCGCAGCGACGATGGTTGCGATCCTGTCCCCGACGCCCCAGACCAGCGCGTTGGCCCGATTGGTGCCGGCAAATTCGGACACATAGATCACCACCTGGCTGGTGCCGGTCCTGAGGGTCAGCACATGGGCGTCGCCGCGCACAAGCTCCAGCCCCAGCACGTCAACATAGAACTGGTGCGCCCGCGTCAGATCGCTGACTGCCAGAATGGCATGAGAGTCGATTTCGCCCAGCATGTGTCCCTCCCTGTCGCTGCCGCTGCCGGTGCACACCGCCGCTGGTCAGCGCCTGACTTTACACCGCCACAAAGCGATCGTATGAACGATAATATTCATCGGCGAATGCCGATGCTTGTCTGGCGGCCCGGCCGCAAAAAACAACAGGAACAGTGTCATGGAATATCGTCGCTTGGGCAAATCCGGCCTCAAGGTCAGCGAGCTATCGCTGGGCAGCTGGGTCACCTTCTCAAAGCAGGTGGATCAGAACGAGGCCCTGGCGCTGATGAGCCTGGCCTATGACGAGGGCGTCAATTTCTTCGACAATGCCGAGGGCTATGAGGCCGGCGAATCCGAAGCGCTGATGGGGGCAGCCCTCAAGCAGCTCGGCTGGAGCCGCGACAGTTTTTCGGTCTCCTCCAAGGTGTTCTGGGGCGGCAGCAAGCCGACCCAGAAGGGCCTGAGCCGCAAGCATGTCACCGAGGCCTGTCATGCCGCGCTCAAGCGCCTGCAGGTGGACTATCTCGACCTCTATTTCTGCCATCGCCCCGACATCGACACGCCCATCGAGGAAACCGTCTGGGCCATGCACAATCTGGTGACCCAGGGGAAGATCCTCTATTGGGGCACGTCGGAGTGGAATGCCCAACAGCTCACCGAAGCCTGGGGCTTCGCCCGCGCCAACAATCTCATCGGCCCGCAGATGGAGCAGCCGCAGTACAACCTCTTCGTGCGCGAAAAGGTCGAACATGACTATCTGCCGCTCTATGACCTGATGGGCCTGGGCACAACCATCTGGTCGCCGCTCGCCTCGGGCGCGCTGACCGGCAAGTACAATGATGGCATCCCCGAGGACAGCCGCTTCAACCTGCCTGGCTATGAGTGGCTGAAAAAGGAATGGACCAGCGAAGCCGGCAAGGCCAAGCTGGACAAGATCCGCCAGCTGGCAGGCCTGGCCAAGGACGTCGGCCTGCCGATCCACCATTTGGCCCTGCTGTGGTGCCTGAGCAACCCGCATGTCTCGACGGTGATCCTGGGCGCGTCCAAGAAGGCGCAGCTGGTGGACAATCTCTCGGCGCTCAAGTCCAAGGACAAACTCACCGCCGATGTCACTGCAAAAATCGAAGAGATCATGGGCAACAAGCCCAAGCCCTTCGACCGCTATTGATCCTGAGCTGTCTCCCTCCTCCTGGTGGGGAGGGAGACGCCTTGTGTCGAGCGCGCTGCCCGCCGCGTCGCCGGGCAGCCCTGCAAACGCAGCCCCCGCTTGAAACCAAGCCAAGCTTGCACCGAATTTAGTTCCGCGCCGTCACCGGCGACGCTACAATTGGGGCATGACCGACCTGCCCGGGCGCCGTCCGCCCCCTGCCGAAAAGCCTCCCAGTTTCCGCGAACGTCTGGACAATCTCCGCCATCTGGGGCGGCTGATTGCGCAGATCTGGCGGACCAGCGCGCCGTTGACCGCGGCCAGCATCGGCCTGCGCCTGGTCGCGGCTCTGCAGCCGATCGCCATGCTCTATGTCGGCAAGCTGATCGTGGACGAAGTGGTGCGGCTCACCGGGCTCACCGCCCCCGGCCCGACGTTTGCCGACTGGTGGGGCAGCGGCGCGCTCACCACCATCGTGCTGCTGTTGGGGCTCGAACTGGCGCTGGTGCTGGGATCGGATCTGCTTAACCGCATCATCGGCCTGGTCGACTCGGTGTTGGCCGAGCTGCATTCCAATACTGTCAGCGTGGAGTTGATGGCCCATGCGGCGCGGCTCGACCTCGTCCATTTTGAATCGGCTGAATACCAGGACCGGCTGGAGCGCGCCCGGCGCCAGGCCGCGGGGCGCAATGCCCTCCTGAGCCAGATGTTCGGCCAGGCGCAGGACATCATCACCGTGGCAACGCTGGCGGCGGGCCTGTTCGTCTATGCGCCCTGGCTGATCCTGTTGCTGCCGCTGAGCTTTGTGCCCGCTGTCTGGGGCGAGGCGCGCTTCAACACGCTAGCCTATATGATCAGCCGCTGGCGCACACCGGAGCGGCGCGAACTCGAGTATATCCGCCAGGTTGGCGCCAGCGCCGAGACAGCCAAGGAGATCAAGCTCTTTGGCCTGGGCGACTTCCTCATCACCCGCTTCAAGACGCTGGCTGAACGCATCTTCCAGGACAATCGTCGCATTGCGCTGCAGCGCTCGTTCTGGGGTGCGCTGTTCTCGGCCATTTCGACGCTGACCTATTATGGCGCCTATGGCTTTATCGTCTGGCGCACCATCACCGGCGATTTCACCATTGGCGATCTCGCCTTTCTCTCAGGCTCGTTCCTGCGGCTCAACGGATTGTTCCAGAAGCTGCTCCTCGGCTTTACCCAGATCGCCGGGCAGTCGATGTATCTCGATGATCTGTTCTCGTTCTTCGAGATCACGCCCAACATCACCTCGCCGGCGCAGCCCCGCCCCTTCCCCGAGCCGATCCGCCACGGCATCGTGTTCGAGGATGTCGGCTTCCGCTATCCGGACACCGACAGCTGGGCACTGCGGCATCTGAGCTTTACCCTCACCGCCGGCGAAACGCTGGCGCTGGTGGGCGAGAATGGCGCGGGCAAGACTACGATCGTCAAGCTGCTGACCCGGCTTTATGACCCCGACGAGGGCCGCATCACCATCGATGGCATCGACCTCAAGGATTTCGCCGTTGCCGATATCCACGCCCATATCGGCGTGATCTTTCAGGATTTCATCCGCTACAGCCTCTCGGCGCGCGAGAATATCGGCGTCGGCCGTGTCGATGAACAGCATGACATGGCGCGCATTGGCGACGCCGCCGAGCGCAGTCTTGCCGATGCCGTCATTGCCAAATTGCCCAAGGGCTATGACCAGCCCTTGGGACGGCTCTTCAACAAGGGGCGCGACCTCAGTGGCGGCGAGTGGCAGAAGGTGGCCATCGCCCGCGCCTATATGCGCGATGCCGGGCTGATCATCCTGGACGAGCCCACCGCCGCGCTCGACGCCAAGGCCGAGGCAGAGGTGTTCGCCCGCTTCAAGAGCCTGGCCTCCGGCAAGACGGCCGTGATCATCTCGCACCGTTTCTCGACCGTGCGCATGGCTGACCGCATCCTGGTGCTCGAGCATGGCGGGATCCTGGAATCCGGCTCGCACGAGGAACTGCTGGCCCAGCGCGGTCGCTATGCCGAACTCTTCGAGCTGCAGGCCGCAGGCTATCGCTAGCGCGGGCGCACCAAAGTGCGCCCCGCGACCTGCCCCGCCAGGATGTCTGCGGCAGCAGTCGGCACGTCCTCAAGCCCGATCTCGCGCACCATGTTGCCATAGGCGGCAACATCGAAGAGCCCCGCCAGCCGCTCCCAGGCGGCAACGCGCGCCGCAAACGGTTGCATGACGCTGTCGATGCCGATCAGGGTTACGCCGCGCAGGATGAAGGGCAGCACATTGGTCTCAAGGCCGATGCCGCCGGCATTGCCCAGGGCCGCGACGGCGCCACCATATCTGACCTGGCGCAGGAGCTTGCCCAATACCGGCCCGCCGACGCAGTCGACGACACCGGCCCAGCGCGCCGACTCCAGCGGCTTGTCGGGCTGGGCGAGGAACTCACCGCGGTCGAGCACGCTGGTGGCGCCCAGTGCCTTGAGCGCATCGGCCTGCTGTGGCCGCCCCGACAGCGCCACCACAGTGTAGCCGAGCTTGGCCAGCATGGCCGTGGCGATGGAGCCGACACCACCAGCGGCGCCGGTCACCAGCACCTCGCCAGAGGCTGGCGCCACGCCATGGGCTTCGAGCGCATTGATGGCAAGCATGGCGGTAAGCCCCGCGGTGCCCACGATCATGGTGTCACGCAGGCTCAGCCCCTCCGGCAGCGGCACCAGCCAGTCGGCATCGACACGCGCGCGTTCGGCAAAGCCGCCCCAGTGGGTTTCGCCGACGCGCCAGCCGGTCAACACCACGGGCTGGCCGGCCGTATAGCGCGGGTCAGCGCTGTCGCGCACTGTGCCGGCAAGATCGATGCCGCAGACATGGGGGTAATTGCGCACCAGCCCGCCGGCGCCCGTCACGCAGAGCCCATCCTTGTAGTTGAGTCCGGCCCAGGCGATGTCGACGGTCACATTGCCATTGGGCAGGCGATCATCGTCCAGCGTCTCGACCGCCGAGCTGACCTTGCCGTCAGCATCGCGATGGGTCACCAGCGCGCGAAATGTCATGAAGCATCCTCCCGTCCATCTTGCTTTGGACGGGAGTGTGCCCCGAACCGGCGCGCTTTCCAACCGTCTGGCTAGCCCTTCACCGCCCCGCCGGTGAGGCCGGAGATGATGTAGCGCTGGGCCAGGAGGAAAAAGCCGATGGCCGGCAGGATGGATAGCGTGAGGAAGGCCAGGATGCGCGGCCAGTCCGAGCCGTACTGGCCCTTGAACTGCATGATGCCGAGCGGCCAGGTATACTTGGCCTCCGAATTCAGCACGATCAGCGGCAAAAGGAAGCTGTTCCAGCTGCCCACGAAGTTGAACACGCCGACTGTCGCGATAATGGGCAGGCTGAGCGGCAGGGTGATGTACCAATAGATCTTGATGTAGCCGCAGTTGTCCATGCGCGCGGCGTCGATCAGTTCCTTGGGCAGCTCCTTGAAGAAATTGTGGAACAGCAGCACCGAGAAGGACACGCTGAATGCCACCTGCACCACGATGATGCCCCAGTGGCTGTCGAGCATGCCCAGGTCGCGCATCTTGATGAACAGCGGCAGAATGCCGGTGGCCGAGGGGAACAGCAGGCCCAGCATGAGATAGCCCAGGATGAACTTACCCCCGAAGAACTTGATATGGGCCAGGGCAAAGGCGGTCATGGAGGCCACCAGGGTCGACAGCAACACGGTGCCGCCGGCGATCAGCAGAGAATTGCCCAGCGAGGCGAAGTAGCGCGGCCCACCCATGATCTCGACAAAGCGCACCGGGTCCCAGCTGGCGGGCAGGCCGAAAGGATTGACGCGCAGTTCGCCGATCTCTTTGAAGCCGCCCAGCGCCGTGGTGTAGAAGGGCACGATGACGAACAGCGCCACGACCAAAAGGGTCAGCCACTGGATGGGCGTGGTGGTGGACTGGCGTTTTCTTGATGTAGTGGCCATCAGTTCTGCTCCACCTTGAAGAGAATGCGACGATAGGCCAGCGCCACGATCACGCAGGCGATGAACAGGATCACGCTGATCGCACCGCCAAAGCCCAGTTTCATGCGCAGGATGCCGAACTGGTAGAGGAAGGTGACGATGGTGTGGCTGGAGTGGCTGGGCCCGCCATTGGACAGCGGGATGATCAGGTCGAACAGCTGCAGCGCGCCGGTGATGGCGAAGAACACCGAGATGACGATGGCCGAGCGGATCATGGGGATCTTGATGTGGCGCACGATCTGCCAGCGCTTGACGCCGTCCAGCCGTGCCGCCTCGATCACCTCGGACGGGATGGACTGCAGCCCGGCGATGAAGATCATCATGTGGAAGCCGAAATACTTCCAGGTGATCACCAGCATGATGGCCGGGATGACCCAGAATTTGTCGCCGAGAACGAAGGGCATGTCGACGCCGATGGCATCGCCAATAGCGGGCAAGAGGCCATAGTTGCCGTCATAGACGAAGTTCCAGATCAGGCCGGCGGCCACTTCGGCCAGCATGAAGGGCAGAAAGAACAGCGTGCGCAGCACGTTGATATGCACGCCGCGCTCGGAGAGCGCGATGGCGCACCACATGGCCAGCGGCAGCTGCACAACCAGCGACACAGCCACCACGATCAGGCTGTTGCGCACGGCGGTGCCGAAATTGCGATGGGTCAGCACATCGGCATAATTCTCGAAGCCGACGAAGTCGGTGATGGGGCCGTAGCCGTTCCAGTCAAAGAACGAGAACGTCGCCGCATCCACCATGGGCAGCACGACAAACAGGGTGAACAGGATCAGCGCGGGCGGCAGGAAGAGCAGCAGGGCCGGAAGGCTGTTGCGCTCGATGAGGCGGCGTTTGCGTGATCGTGTGGCGACGCCCAGGTCGGCGCCGGTGGCAATGCTGGCCATGGCCAAAATACTCCCCAATAGGCAGCCGGCGGGCGAAAGGGAACGCCCGCCGACTGGTGTCGCGGCGACCTAGAGCGAGTCGTCCACGGCTTCCTTGATCATTTCGGCGGCTTCCTCGGCGCTGATCGAATTGCCAGCCAGCTCAGCCGAGACGTCATTGACGACGCCGCCGACATTGGGGCCAAGAGCCTGATCGAAGAACAGAGCGTGCCAATGGGCGCCCGAGATGTTCTGGCCGATCTGCACCTTGAAGGGGTTGGTCATCACATCGGCCGCGCCCTTGGCGATCGGGATGTAATAGGCGTCCTTGGCATATTTGGCCTGGTTCTCGGTCGAGTTGAAGAACTCGATCCACTTGACGGCCGCGTCGGAGGCGTTCTTGGAGAACAGCACGCCGCCCAGGCCACCCAGCGTATCGGTGGGGTCGCCCTTGCCGCCCTCGATGGTCGGGAAGGGCAGGATGCCCAGCTCGTCATCAGGGATGCCGTCCTTGTCGGCCGAATTGTCCTTCATGGCGCCGTAGTCCCAGTCGCCCATCAGGTGCATCGCGGCCTTGCCGTCGCCAAACAGGCCCGAGGCATCGCCATAGCTGGCTGCCAGGAAGCCTTCCTGCCAGGGCTCGAGTTCGGACAGCTGCAGGAAGTACTCGCCAGCCTTGACGAAGTCCTCGCCGGCAAAGCCATCGCCTTCGCCGCGGGCAGCGGCTTCAAAGCCGTCCTTGCCGGCCAGGCGAACAACGAGCTTGGACCACCAGAAGTGGGCCGGCCACTTGTCCTTGGCGCCGATGGCGATCGGGGTGATGCCGGCATCCTTGAACTTCTGCACGCCGGCCAGGAAACCATCCCAGGTGGCCATGCTGGCGGGGTCGACACCAGCCTGTTCGAACAGGGTCTTGTTGTACCACAGCACCACTTCGCTGACGTCGCGGGCGACGCCATACATGTGACCGTCCGGTGCGGTGAAGGCGGACACGCCGGCGGTGCCGACATTGGCCTTGGCTTCATCGCTCAGCACGTCCTCGATCGGACGCAGCACGCCGGCTGCGGCCTGCTCGTAGAACACGCCGCCACCCCAGGAGTGGAACACGTCCGGCGCGTCGGCCGATTGCAGCAGGGTGGTCAACTTGGCCTTGAAGGCCTCGTTTTCCAGGAACGGCAGTTCCACCTTGATGTCGGGATTGGCCGCCATGAAATCGGCAGCGATGCTGTTCATCAGTTCCACCTCGGCCGGGATGGACGTGATGTGCAGATGTTTGACAACGGTCTGGGCCTGGGCCGGCAGGATGGCGGCCAGCCCCAGCATTGCGGCGAGCGCAAAACGCTTCATTGGATTCTCCTCATGTCCTCTCGACAGCTCCCGAGGCGCCTTGAACGGTCCTTCCCGGCTGTCGCGGGGGCCATGCGTCCTCTGGCACAATCCCCGCTTGATACTTTTTACGCATTCCGTAAAAGATATACAAGAGGCACGTGCCTCAGCGAATGGTCAGCAAGCCTGACCGAACCTGCTCTGTGGAAATCTTGTGTTACCGCAATTGTTTGCTACAATTTCGGAGGCGAGATGGCGCGACGGGCCGGATTGAGGGCTTGCGTTTAAATACCGATGACCAACTAAATAGCTTTGACCATGCCCCTATCGGCATGGCGGGGTGGACAGCGGCGGAGACCGTGCCCATGCCGAAACGAGGAGGATCTGAACGTCATGGCTGAGCTCAAACTGCGCGGCATATCCAAGAGCTTCGGCGTCGTGCCGGTGCTGCACGATATCAATCTGGACATTCCGGACGGCTCGTTCGTTGTGTTCGTTGGGCCTTCGGGCTGCGGCAAGTCTACGCTCCTGCGCACCATTTCGGGCCTTGAGGAGCCCAGCGCCGGCAGCGTGCTGATCGGCGGCGAGGATGTCACCGAATTCGACCCGTCCGAGCGCGGCGTGGCCATGGTGTTCCAGAGCTATGCGCTCTATCCACACATGACCGTGGAGCAGAACCTGGGCTTTGGCCTGCGCATGGGCGGCATGCCCAAGGACCAGGTGGCCGCCCGCGTTGCAGACGCGGCCCGCGTGCTTGAGTTGGCACCGCTGATGGATCGCAAGCCGCGCCAACTCTCAGGTGGGCAGCGCCAGCGCGTGGCCATTGGCCGGGCCATCGTGCGCCAGCCCAAGGCCTTCCTGTTCGACGAACCCTTGTCGAACCTGGATGCCGAACTGCGCGTGCAGATGCGCATCGAGATTGCCAAGCTGCATCAGGAACTGGGCGCCACCATGGTCTATGTGACCCATGACCAGGTCGAGGCCATGACGCTGGCCGACAAGATCGTGGTGCTGCGCGATGGCCGCATCGAGCAGCAGGGCAGCCCCATCGAGCTCTATGACGAACCGGACAATCTGTTTGTGGCTGGCTTCATCGGCTCGCCGCGCATGAATTTCCTCTCCGGCACCATCGAGAGCATCGCCGGGCAGACAGCCCAGGTAAAGGCACAGGACTTTGACGGCAGCGCCATTGCGGTGCGCCTGCGCGGCAGCGCGGCCAAGCCAGGCGACAGCGTCACCATCGGCATTCGCCCCGAGCATTTCGTTGATGACACCACAACCAGCCTGACGGCAACGGCCCAGGTGGTCGAGCAATTGGGCGGGGTGTCCTATGTCTATGCCACCGGCCGCAACGACGCCAAGATCACCATCCAGCAGAAGGGCCATTCGCGCATTCCGGCGGGCTCGGCGATCACCATCGGCATCGATCCGGCGGCCTGCCTGGCCTTCGACACGGCCGGCCAGCGGCTCTAGGCAGTCAAACTCAACCCTTTGCGGCCGCTGCGCTTTCGCTGCGCTGCGGTCGCCCCTTGGGCCCGCCTTGGGGCCAAGCCTTGTTATTGTCGGTGGGACAGCCTATATAGACGTCATACGTTTCAGCGCATGATAGCTGTCCGATCGCCGGGTTACCGGATTTCTGGCTTCTTCCTGATTTTTGCGAGCGTGTTAGATCCGACCAGCATGGTGCTGGACGGAAAGCGACGCCATTGGCCAAGCCGATGACGCGTCCGCCAAGGAAAGACTTCAGCCATGATCAACGGCACCGTAAAATTCTTCAATACCACCAAGGGCTTCGGCTTCATCTCGCCCGAGGGCGGTGACAAGGACGCATTCGTCCACATTTCCGCCGTCGAGCGTTCGGGCCTGAATGGCCTGTATGAAGGCGACAAGGTTTCCTACGAGCTCGAGACTGGCCGCGACGGCAAGCTCTCGGCCACCAATCTGACGCTGCTCTAGGCTTATCCAGGCCGGGGTGACGCCAGCCGCCACCCCCGCCGCCTCCCGCCAATGCGGTCGAGGCCCCAACACAGAATGGTCCCGTCCCAGGACGGACCGACAGAGAGACAATGACACAGTTTGATTTCCAGGCGCCCGCCGAGCTCTATCTCGGCAGCGACTGGCATACCGCCGCCGCCCAAGGCCCCAAGGCCTTCCGCACCGCCGCCCAGGCCATCCGTTTCGCGCTTGAAGAAGCCGCACCGGTCAGCCTCAAAGGCGCAAGCCTTCAGATCGCAGGGCAGCGTTTCCGCAAAGACGAGATGATCTGGCTTTATCGCAGCCCGGACTATCCGTTGCCCCGCAAGAAGCTGCACAAGCCGTCCCCGGCCCGCCTTCGGGCCCATGCCGCATAGGAGCTGACATGACAGCCTTCAACTACAACGCCAGCGCCGAGCTGTTTCCCAGCCGCCGTTATGCCAAGTCACAGCAGACGCAGTACCGGCGCTTTCCCAAGGCCGCCGAGGCTATCCGCTTCTGCATGGAAGAGCTGCCTGAGGCCGGGCTCGCCGGCACGGTGCTCGAAGTCAACGAAGCGCGCTTCGATGGCGACGACATCCGCAAGCTCTATGCCGACGCGGCCTATCCGCTTGCGCGAAACCAGGCCGACGCCTGACGCTCGTCGGGCCAATCGGCCTGCCTTCCGACCTGCCACCAATATGCATCTGCCGGCCCCTCGGGGCCGGCAGTTTCGTATCCGGATTCCGTTGTCAGCACAGTCATCGCGGCGGCGCCCCAATTCTTCTGCGACGCCATGGATTCCGGTGAGTCTATTGATGCCGATTCGGATGATATTCCGTGAATCAACGCGAGTCCCGACTGCATGTCGATTTGATTCATGATTTTCAATCAACGACTTAGGCTCAGTCAACTGTCAAACTATACTGATCTATAGTCTTGCTTCCCTTGCCCATCGCCAGATCGTCTGCAAAAATGGATCTGCAGGCGGAGAAGACTATGTTGCGAAAGTTGTGGTCGTTGCTGCGGCGGCAGAGGCGAGAGGCCAAGCTTCCACCCCCCGAAAACGTGGTGCTGCGCGCCTTGGTGCAACAGCAGACCAGTCCTACTATCGAGCGTTTCGCCCGGACCTATTACGAGGCCGGCGAATAGACGCTGCGGGCGCCCCCTTCCCCCCGCCTTGATCGGGCACTCTTCCGGCTGCGCATATCCGATGGTTAACAAACTATTGTTGACGTGAGCCAATTACCGGGCAACGTTACTGGTCAGGCTGACCAACAACAGTTGTTTGTGGCCGCGTGATTTCTAGTCATGGCCAGGGGGACCACATGAGCAGAATGACTATCGTACAGTCCATTGGCGGCGACACCAGCGACATCGTCGACGCCGTACTGGCCGGGCTGAGCTATTCCAGCACCAGCGGTACGACCGGGGGCGAAGGCTACATCTACTTCAACAATGCGCAGGGGCTAGCCCTAGCCGTCCGTGTTCTGAACTATGCGCCTTCAGGTCCCGGCGGCATGCCGGACGGCAATGTGGCGACCATCTATGTGGTGCAGAACAATCAGGCCGTTGTCTCCGCATCGCTGAGTGAGCCAATACTCTTCTCGTCCATGTTACCGGCACTGCAACAGGCATCGGCTGGCGATTTCACGCTGTTCAACCAATTCATTCAGAGCTTTGACGTTGATTTCTACGCCAACTCGGCGACCGGCGGCGTCAGCTATTCGGCGCCCGACGGCAACGACGTTCTTGTCGGCAGCATGTATGACGACGAACTGACCGGACGCTGGGGTCAGAACATCTATATCGGCCTGGGTGGCAATGACCATTTCATCGGCAGCGACGCAGGTGAAGCACTTGATGTCGCCTACTACGCCTCCGAAAGCGGCACCAATGGCATTGTGGCCAATCTGGCGACCGGAACCATTGTCGATACCTATGGCGACACGGACACTGTGGTGGGAATCGATGTTGTCGTCGGCACAATCCACGATGATGTCTTGATCGGCAACGACAAGTGGAGCGAGTTCAATCCCGGTGCAGGCAACGACACCGTCGATATGGGCAAGGGCCTGGACTATCTGCGCTATTCAGAGTCGATGTCGAATTTCTCCGTGCAGTATGCTGCCGGTCAGATCACCAATCTGATGACGGGGGACGTCGATAGCTTCAGCGGCATTGAGTTCCTCGTACTCGGGAACACGGTGATTGCGCTGGAGGAAAACGTCAATCTGGGCCAATGGGCGGGCGATGACCTGCTGCTGCTCAACACCAGCAATGGCGCCCTGCGCAGCCAGGAAATGGATGGCGGCGTGGCCGCGGTCGATACGCTAGGCAGCGTCGGCGTGCTCAGCAAGGTGGCCATCGGCAATTTTTCGGCCGATTTCACCGATGACGTGCTCTATCGCACGGCCAGCGGCTGGTACGGGCGCCTCGATTCTGAAGGGGTGAACACCAATATCGGCTTCCGCAATGGCCAGACCCTGCTGGCTGTCGGCGACTTCAACGGCAATGGCAAGGATGACCTGCTGTTCCGCACCGACGCTTCGGGGTGGTACTCCCTGCTGGAAGGCGCCACCACCGGCATGAACCTGGGCTATCGCACCGGCCAGACGCTGGTGGGCGTAGGCGATTTCAACGGCGACGGCATGGATGACATGCTGTTCCGCAGCGGCAGCGGCTGGCTGTCCTTTGTTCAGGGCGGCAGCTTTGCCAATGTGAACGTCGGCTTCCGTTCCGGGCAGGACCTGCTGGCGATCGGCGACTTCGACGGCGATGGCAAGGACGATCTGCTGTTCCGCAGCACCTCGAGCGGCTGGATGAGCTATGCCGAAGGCGCCACCGGGGCCAATGTGAACCTGGGCTATCGCACGGGTCAGAGCTTGCTCGGCGTTGGCGATTTCAATGATGACGGCGCCGCGGACATGCTGTTTGCCCGCAGCAGCGGCTGGATGAGCTATCTCGATGGCGATACGGGCGCCAATGTCAACGTTGGCTTTGCCCCCTCCAATACCACCCTGCGCAGCATCGGCGATTATGACGGCGACGGCGCCTCAGACCTGCTGTTCGTCAACGGCTCTACCAAGGACATGGCCATCATGTCCGGAGCCGTTGGCGGCGCTCTCATCGCATTCGGCACGCTGAATGGCCATGTGCTGGCCTCAGCCGATTTCGGCACCAACATGGGCGATGACATGCTCATCGCCTGATCGACCTGTTGGCCACGGCCGCCCTGCGCGGCCGTGGTCGTTCGATGCTTCAGTCGCCGCTGAGGGCGATGCGGTTGCCATCGGCGCCGAACAGGTGCACCGCGGCGGCATCAAATCCCAGAGCAATCGGCCCGCCAACAGCATGGACGCCCTGGCCGGCCAGCACGGCGGTGACTTCGGTGCCAACGGCCAGCAGAACGCGGATCACGGTTTCATTGCCCAGCTGTTCGACTAGTTGCACCTTGCCTGCCAGGGTCCCGCTGGGATCGACGGACAGCGCATGGGGGCGAATGCCAAGGGTGATCTCGGCGCCAGGGGCCAGGCCATGACCGCGCGCTTCCAGCCAGAAGGAGGACGGCCCCGAGACGATGCGCAGCCGCTCGGGCGTGACTTCGGCAACGCTGCCGGAAATCAGGTTCATGCGCGGGGAGCCGATGAAGCCGGCAACGAAGAGATTGGCCGGGGTGTTGTACAGGTCGAGCGGAGAGCCAACCTGCTGCACCACGCCGCCATTGAGGACCACGATCTTGTCAGCCAGCGTCATGGCCTCAACCTGGTCATGGGTGACATAGATCATGGTGGCGTTGAGGTCGTGATGCAGCCGCGCCAGCTCCATGCGCATGTCGACGCGCAGCGCGGCATCAAGGTTGCTCAGCGGCTCATCGAACAGGAACACGTCGGGCTGGCGTACAATGGCGCGGCCAATGGCGACGCGCTGACGCTGGCCGCCCGAGAGCTGGGCCGGGCGGCGATCGAGCAGATGCTCCATCTGCAGCACCTTGGCAGCATCGCGGATCTTCTTGTCGCGCACATCCTTGGGCGTTCCGGCCAACTTGAGCCCGAAACCGACATTGTCGTAGACGGTCATGTGGGGATAGAGCGCATAGCTCTGGAACACCATGGCGACGCCGCGGTCGCGCGGCTCGACGTCATTGACCACGCGGTCGCCGATCTTGACCTCGCCGCCGGTGATGTCCTCCAGCCCCGCAATCATGCGCAGGAGCGTGGACTTGCCGCAGCCCGAGGGGCCGACGAAGACGACGAACTCACCATGGGCAATATCGAGGTCCACGCCTTTGATGACGGGTACCTCGCCATAGTTCTTGATCACGGATCGCAGGGTCAGGCCCGCCATGGGAAGTCTCCGGTTTAGCCCTTCACCGCGCCCTGCATGAGGGCAGCGACGAACTGGCGCTGGAAGATGAGGAAAAGCAGAATGGTCGGCGCCAGGATCAACAGCGACCCAGCACAGAGCAGCGGGATATCGGTGCCCCATTGCCCCTGGAAGGCGCCCAGGGCGCCGGCCATGGTGCGCTGCATGGGGTCCTGCACCAGGACGACCGGCAGCAGGAACTGGTTCCAGGTCCACAGGAACAGCAGGATCGACAGCGACATGATGGCCGGGCGCGCCAGCGGCACCTGCACGAGCAGGAATTCCTTCCAGCGCGTGGCGCCGTCGAGCTGAGCGGCTTCGGTGAGATCCTGCGGCACATTGAGGAAATGGGCGCGCATCCAATAGACGCCAAAGGGCATGTAAAGCCCGATCAGCGGCAGGATGATCGCAAAGCGGGTGTTGAGCAGACCAAGCGCCCGCACTTCGTAGTAGAGCGGGGTGATGACAGCCTCAAAGGGCAGTGTCAGGCCGAAGACAAAGACCAGATAGACCCATTTGTATTTGGCGCTGGTGAGCTTGGCGAGGCCATAGCCGGCCATGGTGGCAATCGCCACGGAGATCGGCACCACGCCCAGCACGATCAGCACGCTCGAGAGCAGCAACTGGTCCATCTTGGCGACTTCAAACGCCCTGATGAAGTTGCCCCATTGCGGATCCTCGGGCCATTGCAGACCGTTGGGATAGGTGCCTTGCGGCGCCAGCGCGGCCGAAAGCATGCTCAGGAACGGCAGCAGCGTCACCACCATCAACAGGATGATCAACCCGCGGGCCAGCAGGGTATTGGGCGTTGCGGTCTTCATTTCTTGTCCCGGGTCAGCCACTGCACGGGCGCGATGGAGATCAGCACCAGCAGCATCAGCACGATGGCCAGCGCGGAGGCGAGGCCCACCTGCCGATGGGCAAAGGCCAGACGATAGATCTCAAGCCCCGGCACGGTGGTGGTGATGCCCGGACCGCCCTGGGTGGAGATGTAGACGATGTCGAAGCTGGCCAGCGCGGCGATCACAGTGACGGTGATGCAGACGCCGATCTCCTGGCGCAGTCCGGGCAGGGTGATGTAGCGGAACTCATGCCAGGCGCGGGCGCCATCGAGGCGCGCAGCTTCATAGAGGCTTGGGTCGATCTTGGTGATGCCAGTCACCAGCAGCATGGTGCACAGACCCAGCTGGACCCAGGCGCCGATCATGCCGACGGCCGGCAGGGCCCAGACGAAGTCGCCCAGCCAGCCGCGTGCCCAGTCACTGAGGCCAATGGCCTTGAGCGTCTGGTTGACCAGGCCCGAGGAGGCGAACATCCAGCTCCAGGCAATGCCGGCGGCCACCAGGGGGATAACCTGGGGCAGGAACAAAACGGTGCGCGTCATGGTGCCAAAGCGGCCGGCCATGTGGCTGCGGATGGCCGAGGCCACGGCCAGGCCAAGCGCCACCGGGATCAGGGAGAAATAGATGACCAGCTGGAAGGCATTGCCGATGATCTGCAGCAGATCGGAATCGGTGAGCACGGTGATGTAATTGGTCAGGCCGTGGAAGCGGGCCTTGCCGATGCCGTCCCAGCGCAGGAACGAGTAATAGACGCTCATGCACAGCGGCACGAGCACGAAGGCGGCATAGGCTATGGCCGCGGGGGCAACGAAGGCCCAGGCAATCAGGCGCGCCTTGCGCCGCCCGCTGGAGGAGGGGCGGCGCAGGGCGGTTTGGCTGACGTCCGGAGCGGACACTGTGTTTTCACTCATGGGTCATTCCGGCCGATCAGGCTTGGAGGATACAGTCGCTTGGCTTGTGGGCCTGTCCGGGCTTGCGGGCGTCCCGCCCCACACGGGGTGGGGTCGGGACGGGCCTTCGGGTTAGTTTCCCGAAAGACCCGCTTGCCAGCCCTCCCCTTGGGGTAGGAGGGCGATAGAGCCTGGGCAGGCCTTACGCAACCAGCCTTAGCGCGACAGCTGAGTCTCGTATTCCTCCTGGACAGCTTCGAGCAGGCCCGCGGGCGTCTGCTGGTCGCCAACCATTTTCTGCAGTTCAGGTGTCCAGCCGGCGGCAAAGATGGCGCCGGTGGCATTGGCGATGAAGTCCATGGCGCCGTTATCCTGGGCCAGGGTCTGGCCAGCGGCCAGCGAGGCTTCGGTCACCGATCCGGGCGTCACAGCCGGGATGGCCAGGTCTGCCGGACCACCGGGGTTGGAGCCACCCACGGCGACGTTGATCTTGCGGGCTTCCTCATTGGTGGCCACCCAGTTCAGGAAGAAGGCGGCGCAGTCGGCATGGGCGGCATTGGCCGAAATGCCGAAGGTCAGCGGGGCGGACATGGTGGCGTGGCGGCCACCCTCTTCAGCGGTCGGCATGATGAAGAAGCCGAACTTGCCGGCGGCATTGGTGTCGAGATTGCCCGATTCCCAGTCGCCGTTGAACATGAACACGCCCTCGCCACCGATGAAGCGGCTCATCATCTGGAAGTATTCAATGGCATTGGCGTCAGAGGGGAAATAGCCGGCCTTGATCCAGCCATCGAGATGCTCGGCAGCCTTGAGGTTTTCCGGCGTATTGATGGTGGCGCCGTCCTTCTGGAAGATCCAGTCGTTGATCGGCTCAGGCGCACCATAGGCGCCCATCAGGTTCTGCAGCGGGAAGGCCAGGCCTGCCGTGCCCTTGTTCCACTGCATGATCGGCTGCATGCCGGCTTCCTTGGCCTTGGCCAGAAGGGCATCGAGTTCGGCAACGGTCTTGGGGGGCTCGGTCATGCCCAGCTCGGCAGCCAGTTCCTTGTTATAGAACACGCCGGTCATGGAATAGTTCAGGCCCATGGCATAGAGCGAGCCGGTGCCGCGCGGGCGCCCGCCGGGCTCAACGCGCAGCTGCACCAGCTGGCCAGCGGGGAACTTGTCCCAGCCGAATTCGGTGAAATAGCCATCGAGGTTGAGCAGCAGGTCGTTGGCAACGAGGTCGGTCAGCGACGGCAGACGCACCAGGTCGGGCGCATTGGCTTCCGACAGGATGCGCGGCGAGTTCTCCATCATATTGGCGAACTGGTCTTCCTTGATGTCGAAGGTGACATTGGGGAACTGCTTGGTGAATTCCTCGGCCAGCTTGCTGGGCAGCGGGAAGCCGGTTTCGAAATAGGAATTGAGCACGACAGGGTCCGTGCCACAGCTCGGTGCGGCCAGGGCGACGCCAGCCGTGGATGCAACGGTCAGGGACAGGGCAATGCGAAGCGCATGGCGAGAATGGGCTCTCACGACAACCTCCTCCAGGGTCAATGTGCAGCGGATGTTTCCGCCTGCTAAATGGATTTAGCGCATGGACACCGGGCTCTGTCAATAGAGCCCTTTGTCCCCGCGCGGTGACTAGACCAGCGGGCGCAGCGCGTCGATAATCTGCGTTGCCCGCGTGTCTTCCGGCCCCATCATCCAGTTGGTGACAAAGCCGAAACCGATCCGGCGCTGGGGATCGGCAAAGCCGACCTGCCCGCCTGCGCCGTCATGTCCGAAGCAGCCCTCGCCGAGATAGCGCCGCGCTTCGGAATCAAGCTGGAAGCCAAAGCCCCAGCGCGAAAATGGCGGCTCGCCGCCAAACACCGGGGCGCCCTGGCTCTGGGTCTGCGTTGCCTTGGCAATCACGTCATCGCCCAGCAGGCGGACGCCCTGGGTGGGGGCCACAGTCGCCGACCAGATGGTCGCCAGCGCCCGCGCCGAAGCGACGCCACCAGCGCCGGGGATCTCGGCCGCCCGGATGCGCTGGCTGTTGAAGCCACCCTCGTCGGTCACAAGGTCTGCGGGCAAGGCGCTGCCCAGCGTCATGGCCTTGTAGGGCCAGTTGGGCGCCGGCTTGGCGGCCTCATCGGCCCAGAGCTGGATCAGCGGCGGGCTGACTTCGAGATGGGCGCAGCTGTCCGCCTTGGCCTCGGGCAGGCCGATCCAGGCGTCCACGCCCAATGGCGCCGTGATCAGTTCGCGGAAGTAGGTTCCCACGGACTGTCCGGTGACACGGCGGATGATTTCGCCAGCCACCCAGCCATGGGTGATGGCGTGGTAGGCGTAGCCTGTGCCCAGGGGCCATAGCGGTTCCTGCGCGGCCAGAATGGCGACGACGCGGTCCCAGTCGACGATGTCGTCCTCGCTCAGGTCGGCGCGTGTCGCCGACAGGCCCGCCTGATGCGCCAGCGCCTGGCCGACCGTCACCCGGTCCTTGCCGGCGACGGCGAATTCGGGCCAGTAGCGCGCCACCGGCGCGGCGTAGTCGAGGCGTCCCTCCTCGACCAGCCGCGCGGCCAGGATGGAGACCAGCCCCTTGGTGCAGGAAAAAATCACCGAAGGCGTGCGCTCGGTCCAGGCGCGGTCGTCGCGCGCATCGGCGACGCCGGCCCAGAGATTGACGATGGTCTCGCCGTGCTGACGCACATGCAGGGCCGCGCCCATGGCGGGGCGACCGTCAAAAGCCTGCTCGAAGGCCCGGGCGACCGGCTCGAAACCGGGGGCAACGATGCCGTTGACGACAATGCTCATAGGCCGCGCTCCGCAATCAGATAGCCGTCGGCGCCGGTGACCAGGGCAATGGGGTCGCTGATGCCGCCCTGGAACGCTTCGCCGGGGCGCTGGTTGTGAAAGGCGAGCAACCAGGGCGTACCGGCGCGATCAATGGCGATACGCCCAGCGTAAAGAGATTCATCTACCAGCAGGCGTGCCTTGCTGAAATCGACCGCGCCGGGCATGTGGCCCACCGGCAGCGACCAGACGCCGCCGGTCTGGCCGGCGCGCGGGCCGACCAGCTTGGCCGTATCGCAGCAGAAGATGAGCTGGTTGCGCCCGTCGATCTCGACGAGCTGGAACACTTCAAGATGGGCAAAGCCGGCGCCCGGCTCGCTCAGCGCGGGCTGCTGCGTCCAGGTCTTGAGGTCGGGCGAGGTCACATGGCCCAGCACGCCGCGATCGGGCTCGGTGCCGGTCTTGGCGCGCGCCGTCATCAGCATGTGCCATTGCTGGTCTGTTGGCTGGAAGAACACCCAGGGGTCGCGCCAGCATTCTTCCGGCCAGCTCGAGGTGCCCAGGGTTTCATAGAGACTGGCATCGGCGGTGACGATGGGGCCCGGCTGTTTGGTCCAGGTGAACAGGTCCGGAGAGGTGGCCAGACCCACCGTCTCGATATTGGCGAGCTGGTCGGGATAGAGGAAGCGCGAGCCGGTATAGAACATGCGCCACTGCCCGTCGGGGCCGCGGACCACGCTGCCGGTCCAGGTGGCGCTGCCGTCAAAGCTGCCGGGCGCGCCGGCGTCGAAGGCCTGGCCGTGGTTGCTCCAGCTCCGCAGGTCAGACGAGGTCGCGTGGCCGATGCGGGCATTGCGATGGCGCAGGTCGGGATTGCCGAGCGACTTGGGCGCGTGCAGATAGAACAGGTGATACTGGTCGCCATCGTCGGCCAGCCAGAAATCCCACACCCAGTGATCGGGCAGATTGAATCCCATCGTCATCCCCTGCTAAAACCATTTAGCAATTGCCGTGTCGCGCAAAGGTTGTCAAGCATCGGCAGCGTAGCTATCCAGTGCGGCACAAGGGTGGCTTGGGGATGAGGGGCAACAACGCTTGCAGAAGAAGCGCGTAACACTGGCGGACGTGGCACGCCTGGCCGGCCTGTCGCCTACGGCAGCCTCGATGATCCTGACTGGCAAGCATGATACGCGCCTTTCGGCGGAAGCCCATGCCAAGGTGCACGCGGCCGCCACAAGCCTGGGTTATCGCCCCAATGTCGCAGCCCGCGCTTTGCGCACCGATCGGTCGCGCTCGATTGCCTTCATTTCGGACTATGTCGCCACCACCCGCTTTGCCAGCGGGTTGATCCGCGGCGCCCTGGCCGCCGCGGAAGAGGCCAAGCACGTGATGCTGCTGCTCGAAACCGGGGGCGAGCCGGCGCGCGAGCTGCAGGCGGTCGAGGCGGCGCTGGACCGCCAGGTCGACGGGCTGATCTTTGCCGCCATGCGGGCGCGCGAGGTCTTTGTGCCGCCGCTCTCGGGCAATGTGCCCGTGGTCATGCTCAACGGCACCAGCGCGCGCTTTCCTGCGGCCGTACTGCCCGATGAATATGAGGGCGGCCGCACGGCGGTGCGCCTGCTGGCGCAGACTGGGGTCACAGAGGACATTGTCCTGCTCGGACACAATCCGGCCGATGAGAAGGGGCTCTTTCGGTCGCATTCGATCTCGCGGCGGCTTGCCGGCATCCGCGACGCCATGGCCGAGCACGGGCTGGACTTTGCCGCCGAGCTCAGTTGCTGGAACTGGGAACCCAATCATGGCTATGACCTCACCAAGGCGCTGCTGCGCCGGCGGCGGCCAAAGGCCATGCTGTGCCTGAATGACCGGCTCGCCTTCGGCGCCTATCAGGCGCTGGGCGAGGCGGGGCTGCGCATCCCCGACGATGTCTCGCTGGTCTCGTTCGACAATGACGAGCTGGCCTCCTATCTCCGTCCGGGCCTGACCACCATCAGCCTGCCGCACGAGGCCATGGGGCGGCGTGCGGTGCAGATGCTGCTCGACGGCAAGACTGCCCAGGAAGAGCTCATTACCATGCCGGTGGTGCTGCGTGGCTCGCTGCACGAGCCAGCGCAGCCCGGCTAGGCTCAGAATACCAATTCAACCGTTTCACCCGCCGCAAGCGTCACCGTCTGGGTGGCGCCGCGGCACTCCAGCACGATGCTCCGCTGATTGACGGAGCGCAGGCGAACCTGTGTGGGGCCCCTGCTTGTCCATTGCAGGTCAAGCTCGAGCCCACCGCGGGCCCGGACGCCGCGAAGCTTGCCCATGGGCCATTGCGGCGGCAGCGCCGGCAGCAGCAGCACCTTTTCCGCGGTAGACTGCACCAGCATTTCGAGAATGCCGGCGGCGCCACCGAAATTGCCATCGATCTGGAACGGCGGATGGGCATCGAACAGATTGGGATAGCTGCGTGACGGGCTGAGCAGAAGCGCAAGCACATCATGGGCATGGCTGCCCTGGCGCAGCCGCGCCCAGAGGTTGATGCGCCAGCCGATGCCCCAGCCGGTGGCGTCATCGCCGCGGATTTCGAGCGATTTGCGCGCCGCCTCAGCCAGGTCCGGCGTGCCATCGGGATCGATCTGCAGGCTCGGATAGAGCCCATATAGATGCGACACGTGGCGGTGGTGGATTTCGGGGACATCCATGTCCCAATCCTCCAGCCATTCCTGCAACTGCCCCTGCTTGCCAATGCGGTGCTCCGGGAGCCGGGCGCGCGCGGCGCGGACGTCGGCCTGCATCGGGTCGTCGCTGCCCAGCTGCTCTGCCGCCGCCAGATAGGCATCGAACAGATCGCGCAGGATCTGGTTGTCCATGGTCGGCCCGGCACAGACTGCGGCCCCATGGGGATGCAGGTTTTCCGGCGAGATCGAGGGCACGGTAACCAGGAGATCCGTTCCCGGCAGCGGTTGCAGCGTATCGAGGAAGAAGCGCACGCTGCCCGCAATCACCGGCAGCAGGCGACGCACCAGCGCCTCGGGTCGGCCGGCATAGACGGCATGGTCCCAGAGCTGGGCGCAGAACCAGGCGCCGCCGCTCGGCCAAAGCCCCCATTGCGCCCCATCCACGGGCCCCGTGGCACGCCAGAGGTCAGTGTTGTGATGCAGCACCCAGCCGCGCGCGCCATAGTGCTGGCGCGCCATTTCGGCGCCGGTGATGGTGAGGTCCTCGACCATGGCCAACAGGGGCTCGACGCATTCGCCCAGGTTGGCCGGATCGGGCAGCCAGTAGTTCATCTGGATATTGATATTGGCAGTGTATTTGCTGCCCCAGGGTGGCCGGGTTTCCTTGTTCCAGATGCCCTGCAGCGTCGTTGGCTGCGTACCGGGTTGGCTGGAGGCCAGCATGAGGTAGCGGCCATATTGCACATAGAGCGCGGCCAGTGCCGGGTCCTCGCCATCGGCAAAGCGGGCGATGCGCTCATCGGTCGGCAGGTCCTGGCGGCCAGGGCCAAGGTCGATGGCGAGGCGTTCAAACTGCGCCTGATGCGCCGCCACATGGTCGGCGCGCAGCTGCGCATAGCTCTTGCCGGCCACGGCTTTGCGCCGCGCCGCCAATAGCGCCTCTGGATCGCCCGAGACATTGTCGAAGCGGCGGAACGAGGTGGCAATATCGAGCACAAAGACGGCAGCAGTCGCGCCGCGCACCACAAGTCGGCGCCCGCGCCGCTCGGCCGAGCCGCCCTCGAGACGCATGTCGAGCCCGATTCCGAAACGGAGCTGACCCTTGATGCCATGCTTGTCGAAATTGGTGCCGCGATAGTCGAGCGTGGCGGCATCGCCGGGCTGGATGTCGCCTGGTTGCGGGCTGTCGAGCCAGACTTCGAAGGACAGGGCGCCGGGCCGCGAACTTTCGAGCCGCAGCACCAGAACGTCGTCCACGCTGGAAATGAAGCACTCGCGGGTAAACGTCGCGGCATCATCGCTGATGCCGGTACCCAGCAAGCGGTAGCTCGTGGTGGCGATGGCCGTGGTCAGATCGAGTTCACGCCGATAGCTGTCCGGTACGGGCTCGTGGATGAATTCGACAAACAGATTGCCCGCCGGCTGATAGCTCATCTGCATATGCGGCTTGGCCAGCAGATGCTGGTTGGCCAGCGCCTGCGCCTCGGCATACCGGCCGGCAAAGATCAGCTCACGGACCGCCGCCAGATTGGGCAGGGCCTCGGCATTGGTGGGCTGATAGGGCCCGCCGGACCACAGGGTGGATTCGTTGAGCTGGATTTCCTCACGCCCCACGCCGCCATGCAGCATGCCGCCCAGACGGCCATTGCCCAATGGCAGGGCCTGGGTCCACTCCACGGCGGGGGACCGGTACCATAGTGTCGTGTTGGTCATGCAGTTCAGTGTCCCTGGCGCAGCCGTTCGCCGGTTTCGCGGAAGATCATGGAGCGGGACGGATCGACGCCGACATGGATGGTGTCGCCGGCCTTGATGCCCGGACGGTCCCGCACTTCGACGACCAGGCTCTCGCCCGAGGCGGCGGAGCCATAGAGATAGCGCGTGCCGCCCAGGTTCTCGACCACATCGACCTTGACGGCGAGCACGGCGTCGCCGCCGCCAAGCAGAAAGTGCTCGGGCCGTACGCCGACCAGCACATCGCCCGATCCGGCCAGACCGGCCATGGCGAGGCTGGGGCCAGCGGCGAGGCGCGGACCAGTGGGCTCGAGGCTGGCGCGCAGGAAATTCATGCGCGGCGAGCCGATGAAGCCGGCCACGAACAGATTGTCCGGGTTCTCGTAAAGCTCGTCGGGCGAGCCTGCCTGTTCGATCTTGCCATCCCGCATCACCACGATCTTGTCGGCCAGGGTCATGGCCTCGGTCTGGTCATGGGTCACATAGATCATGGTGGAGCCCAGCTTGTTGTGCAGCTTGGCGATTTCGACGCGCATGGAGACGCGCAGTTCGGCATCGAGATTGCTCAGCGGCTCGTCGAACAGGAACACCTCGGGATCGCGGACAATGGCACGGCCGATGGCGACACGCTGGCGCTGGCCGCCCGAAAGCTGGGCCGGCTTGCGCTTGAGCAGCGGTTCGATCTGCAGCGTCTGGGCGGCGACGGCCACGCGGGCATCGATATCGGCCTTTTCGAGCCCGGCCATGCGCAGGGAAAAGCCGATGTTCTGCTCCACCGTCATGTGCGGATAGAGCGCATAGTTCTGGAACACCATGGCGACGCCGCGCTCGATGGGGTCGGCCTCGTTGACGCGGCGACCGTCAATGACGAGATCGCCCTTGGTGATGGGCTCCAGCCCGGCAATCATGCGCAACAGGGTGGATTTGCCACAGCCCGAAGGACCAACAAAAACGGTGAAGCTGCCGTCCTCGACAGACAGGTTCAGGTTCTCGATGACCTCAAGGCTGCCATAGGACTTGCTCACGTTGTTCAGCGTAACGGTGGCCATGTTCTCTCCTCCCGGACATTATTTCTTGGGGCTTCGGGCCGAGCCCCTGAGTATGATGTTGGCGTCGATGCGCAGGGTGCGCCGTCCGGACTGTGGTCCGGCCTCCAGGCGCTCCAGCAATACAGTTGCGATAGAGTCCGCCAGCTGGTCGATAGACTGTCCAACGGCAGTAATGCCGGTGCGGTGCACGGCGAAGGCCGGCACATCGTCGAAGCTGACCAGGGACAGGTCATTGGGCACGTCCAGGTCGTGTTCGCGCAGCCAGCGCAGGGCGCCGATCGTCATGTTGTAGTTGGCGCTGAACACCGCCGTGGGCGGCTCGGCGAGCGCCATGAGGTCGCGAATGGCGGCGTGACCACCTTCTTCGCTCCAGTAGCCGGAGGTGACATAGGCGTCGGGCATGGCCAGGCCGTGCCGCTCCATGGCGTCAGTATAGCCCTGCAGGCGCTCCTGACCGGCGGAATTGTCCTCACTACCGTGAATGGTGGCGATGCGGGTGTGACCGAGGTCGATCAGATGGTTGACCATCCGCTCGCTGGCTTTGCGATTGTTGGAGAAGACGCGGTCCGCCGACAGGCCGGGCACGTCATTGTCATAGAGCACGACGGTGAGGCCATCCTCGATATAGCGCTCCAGGGCGGGCTGGGCCTGGATGACGCCGTCCATCACCACCGCATCGACACGGTGCGAGGCGAAGAACTCCAGACCTTCCTCGATGGAGCGGGCCTCCATGTCGTGCGAATAGCAGAGCACGGCGCGACCTGTGCGGCGCATGCGGCGGGTCAACTGGTCGAGCAGGCCCGAGTGGAACTCGCTCAGCGCCGGCACCATGAAGCCAACGATATGGGTGGTCTGCCGTTTCATCGAAACGGCCACCATGTTGCGGCGATAGCCCAGCTCGCTGATGGCCCTTTCGATCGGGGCACGGTTGGAACCGCGCACGGGCAGGCCGTTGAGATAGCGCGAGACGGTACCGATGGCGACACCGGCAGCCTCCGCCACATCCACGATTGTTGCCTGCTTGCGTGAGCGACCGTCCGCGTTCCTGCTGTGCACCGTTGTCTTCCCAATTGCCCTGGCCGGCGGCCGGCCAAGGCCGGCGCGCCGCTGCTGTGTCAAGCCAGCATGGCCCCACAAGGGCACCGTGCGTGGGAGAACGGTCATGCTAGGCGTGTTCAAAGACAATCGCTGCGTGGATGCGCAGGCGATCGAGCGTCACACCATAGGTTCCGTCCCCAAGATCACGAACCTCAAGGTCCTTGCCGGAAACCGCTTCATACGCCCGCTTTGGCGGCGAGGGTAGGCGCACCGAGGCACTGACCGGACCAATTGCCGGAATATCCTCGATCATTTCCATCACGCGCGTGCTTTCGCCCTGCGGCACGGACTTTCCGCGCACCTGTGGCGGGCCATAGAGCAGATGCACGATATGGCGGTTGCGCTCGGCCTGATGGGTCATGGTGGCACGACCCGACGAGGGCAGGTCCGTGCTCAGCATCGGCTTGGGCAGCAGGCGGTTGAGCAGGCCGCGGAAGACCTGACGATAGAGCGGCTGGCCGACATTGTGGTAGATCGTAAAGAGCGGATAGGCGATGTAGCCAATCCGTCCGGACAGGGTGACCGCGGCGCCGAGCGGAGCTGCATCGGTGTCGTCCGGCGCATGCGCGTGCGACGAGAAATGCGCATAGGTCCGGTTGAAATAGGGTGGCACGACGTCTGCCAGCACCTCGGCACCCTCGGCCACGATCTGCTGGGCCGTGCCATAGACCACGAAGGGTGAAGCCGTCATGGCCGGGTCGAGCCCCTTGGCTGCGCCGATATAGCTGGGGGTGAAGCTGACCGGACCCGTGCTGCGCACCCCGGTGTCCAGCGCAAAGCGGCCATCGCTGCCCAGCATGGAATTGCCGGACAGGATCAGGCTGCCCCCCTTGGCGACGAAGGCCTTGAGCTGGGCAGCTGTGGCCGCATCGGCCGGAATGTCGTCAGGGAGGATGATCACCTCATAGGGGCTGAAGTCGGAGGTGCCGTCGATGACGTCATAAGGCACCTTGAGCTCGAGCAGCATCTGGGCCGCGCCATTGTCGGCAGCGCTGTTGCGGTCGCCGGCGTGGTGGAAATATTCCGACGACAGGATCGCCACCTGCGAATGCTGGCGCGCGCCATCGAGGAAGGGCTCGAGCTTGGCAATGCGGGCATAGGCCGGCGCGATGGATGCATAGGTGTCGGGGTTGATGGCGCCATTGGGATGGAGCTGGTCACCCACCAGGCATTTCGAGCCCAGCGCCGCCATCTGGGCCGCCTCATATTCGAGCGCATCGGGATGCTTGAAGCCGCCGAACTCGCCCCAGGAGAGGTGGAACTTGCCGGTGTGGGCAAGGAAATCGAGGCCGAGCGTGGCCGCATAGCGGGCGCTGGACGGGAAATGGTCATAGCCCCAGCCGCCGGTGGGCAGGCTTTCGAGTTCGAGATGGGTATAAGGCGCGAAACGCTTGCGGCCCTGTTTATGGATGTGACCGCAATTGTAGAAGATGCGAAGGCCCGGGAATTCGGCATGCAGCGCCGCGGTCATCTCGGTGCGGAACACCTCGTTGACCCATTCGTCATTGGTCAGGCGATCCTCGGCCTTGGTGGGGTCGAGGCCATGGGAGGCCATGGAGTCCAGGCACTCCTGGCACACACAGTCGGTGGCCAGCACGATGTCGAAGAACAGGCCGGGCGTATCATAGTTGCGCACCACTTCGCGGGCATGTTCGAGCAGCTCGTCGCGATAGGCCTTGTGGTTGAGGCAGAGCGTGTGCCAGCCGGCCTGCAACTGGGCGGGGTCGAAACGGCTCTTGCTGGCTGCGCGCACGCGCCACTCCGGATGCAGGCGGGCATTGCGCTCGTCCCACTGCACCGAGATGTAGATCGGGGCCTCGATATCGGCAGCCGACAGCGCCTTGATCATGTCGCCCATCAGGTCGGGCCGCGCCAGATTGGGGTGCGGCGCGCCCACCTTGGTGGGATAGTAGGACCAGCCATGATGGCATTTGGCGAAGATAGTGATGCTGTCGACATTGGCCGCCTTGAGCGTGCCGACGAACTGATCGGGATCGAATTGCGCGCCGATGCCGGGGATGTGCTCGGAGGTGTGGAAGTCGAGATGGATCTGCCGGTAGCGGATCGGCTTGTTGGTAGCGGGCATAGATCTATTCCTTGGCGCCGGTTCGGGTCTGCGACCCGGCGGCGAACTGTCGCTGGAAGATGAGGAAGACAAAGAGGGGAACGATGGTGGTGACGATGGCCGCCACGCTCCGAAGATCCCAGTTGAGGTCGTAGGTGCCCGACACGCGGGTCAGCAGCACCGGCAGCGGAATGGTGGTCCGCAGGTAAAGCATTGGCAGCAGCAGGCTGTTCCAGCACCAGAGGAACTGCAGGATGCCGACTGCGAAAATGGCCGAGAGCGAATTGGGCAGCACCACGAACCAAAAGGTGGCAAGCGGCCCGCAGCCGTCAATCTTGCCGGCCTCGATCAGCTCCTTGGGAAAATCCTCCATGAAGTTTTTGACCAGGAAGATCGACCAGGCAAAGCTGAGGCCGACATAGGGGATCAGCACGGCCAGGATGTTGTCGATCAGCCCGGTGTCGCGCCAGAGCTGGAACAGCGGGATGACCACCACCTGCACCGGCAGCACGAAGGCATTGATGATGATGACCAGGATGGTGCGGCGGAACGGGAACTTGAGAAAGTGGAAGGCATAGGCCGCCGCCGGGGTGAGCAGCATGGTGGCGCCGGTGCCGATCAGGGTGATCCAGAGCGTGGTCCAGAAGGCGTTGGCCAGGGGGTACTCATCCCAGACACGCATCCAGGCATCCAGCGTGAAGCGGATATTGTCCAGCCGCCACCAGCCCAGGGTGACGTCCGCAGGCGGGCGCACCGAGGTGACGACAATGCCGATGATGGGGATGACCCAGATGCAGGCGATGACGCCCACAACCCAGACGATCCAGTTGGGAACGCGACCGATCATTTGGCACCTGCCGTGCGCTGGATGATGGCGGGAATGGAGATCACCATGACGGCAACCAGCAGGATCACCGTGGCAGCGGCGCCATAGCCGAGTTTGAACTGGGTCATGGACTCCCGGTACATGAAGTAGCCCACGGTCTCGGTGGAGCGGACAGGGCCGCCACCGGTGAGCACATAGATGATGTCAAAGGCCCGCAGGGCGCCGAGCAGATTGATGAAGATGGCCACGCGCACGCCGGGCATGGAGAGCGGCACCATGATGAAGCGCATGATGGCAAAGGGCTTGGCCCCGTCCATGTAGGCGGCTTCCAGCACCGTCTTGGGAATGGCCTGCACGGCGGCAAAGCACAGCATCAGCGGCAGGCCCACGCCACTCCAGGAGGCGGCAACAATGATCATCCATAGCGCGGTATTGGGATCACCCAGCCAGGGATGGGCAAAGCCGGGCGAGAACAGGCCGATGACCGAATTGAGCAGACCCGCCTGGTCGGGGCGCAGCATGGAAATCCACATATAGCCGCTCACCGCTTCGGAAATGCCGAAGGCGGCAAAGATCATGACGCGGAAGGGCAGCGTGCGCTGGGGTGCAAACGAGCACAACATGGCCAGGAACCAACCCAGGCTCACCGTGATGGTGGTGGTGCCCAGGGTAAAGACCAGTGTGGTCCACAAGGTGTTGCGGAAGGCCGGGTCGGTAAAGAGCTTGATATAGTTGCCGGTGCCGATGAACTTCGGCTTGCCCAGACCCTTGATGTCGAAAAAGCTCAGGCGGATGGTTTCGACCAGCGGATAGATCACCGTGATCGAGAACAGGATCAGCACTGGAATGATCAATAGCCAGGCAGCCGGCGTCTCACCGAGGCGCCTCCTGCGGACGGCGACCGGCTTGCGCCGGCCACCGCCCACGGGGGAGGACACTTGGGACGAGCGCGCCGCTGCGTCTGCAGCGGACATGCTCATCAGTAGGATTCCGCAGCCTTGGCTTCGATGGCTGCCGTGACAGCATCGATATTGGCGTCGGACGGATCCTGCAGGAATTTCTGCAGCTGGACCCGGTATTCGTCCACGAGGTCGCCCGGCAGCAGATCGCCGAGAACGAACTGCACCTTGGAGGCCGCCACGGCTGCAGTCGCCTGCTGCTGCACCGGCCCGAGCAGGGAGGTATCAGCATTGGAGCTGGGCGAGGCATAGCCATATTCGGCCAGGATCTTGGTGGCCTCGGGCGAGACGATATAGGTCAGGAAGGCATCGGCTGCTTCGGGGTTTTCCCCGTTTGCCGTCACCAGCAGTTCCTTGGCGTCAACGCTGGAGGTGTCATCGTGACCCATACCGAGCGCCGGGAACTGGAACAGGGAATAGTCCACGCCCTCAGTCAGACCATAGTCACCCTTGGCGCGGGCATTGACCCACATGCCCAGCAGCAGGAAGTTGCCGGCATCGGCCTTGAAGATCTGGTCAGCCGACAGATCCCAGTCGCCGGCGAACATCTGTTCGGGCGTACCGCAGCAGCCAGCCTCGAGCATTTCGGCATATTTGCGCAGGGCGGTCTTGACCACCTCGTCGGTCCAGGGGATTTCGTGAGCGGCCAGCTTGGCAGCCGCCTCGACGCCGCCGGTGCGCAGCAGCAGCGATTCAAACCATTCGCCGTGCGCCCAGTATTTGCCCGGCATGGGGATTGGCGTGTCGTAGCCGGCGGCCTTCAGGGTCTTGATGGCGGCAATGAAGTCTTCCCAGGTCTTGGGCACTTCGACGCCTGCGTCCTTGAGCTGGCTGGTCTTGTACCAGATGCCGGAGCGATCGCCGTAGGTATAGGGGACGCCATAGCTGACGCCGTCGCTCACGCCCAGGTCACGCCAGGACTGGCTGAGCGTGGACTCCAGGCCGAGGCCGGCCCACTGATCGTCAAGCCCACGCAGGATACCGGCGTCAGCCAGTTCCTTGCGGAAAGCCGGCCAGGTATTGATGATGATATCGACCTTCTCGCCGCCCAGAATGGCGGTGCGGATGCCGCCACGGGCATCGCCCTGCGCGGTGATGGTCAGTTCGCGCACGGACACGCCGGGATGCTGGGCGACGAAGTCGGCTTCCAGCTTCTTCCACATCTCGGCATCGACGCCGCCCTGCCACTGCAGGATGGCGAGTTCGCCGCTGATGTCCTGCGCGATGGCAGCTCCACCCATAACCAGCATGGCCGTTGCGGCAATGCCGGACAGCAAGGCACGGCGTCCAAGGACGCCTTTGAACTTGATCATTGCTTTCTCCTCCTGCTTGACCCGGCACTTGTCGGCCGTCATCGTCAAGTATGTCGTAACGTTATCATCTAGATTGAGAATGACAATAGGAAACCTGCCAGAATCCGATGCCCCGGCCCCCCTCGATGACGACGTCCGGGCCAGGATGTCAAAAGTCCTTGGCCACCGGCAGTTTGACTGCTTTCGCGTCGGCGGGGTGCAGAGCCTGAACAATGATGTCCGCCTGTTGGTGACGGCGGACGGCCAGCGCCTTGCCGTGCGTTTGGCCAGCGCGCGCGGCCGGAACCACCTTGGCGTCGACCCCCTTGAGGAGGGCGCGATTGCGAGCTTGGCCGGCGTCGCGGGTATCGGACCGCGGGTTGTTCATGCCGGAACCGATGGGTTGCTGGTAACCGAATGGATCAACGGTGCCCGCCCCCTGGCCGCGGACGGATTTGCCGACGCGCTGCGGCGTCGCGCCGTCATCGATCTGGTGCGGCGGCTGCACGAGCTGGACCTGCCATCTGGTCCAGGGCCCGCGCGCAGCATCTTCGAACGCATTGCCGCATTGGAGGCCAGCGCCTTGGCCGCGGGCCGCGCCGGGATGCCCGAGCGGCATCGCCAGAAGCTGACGCGGCTAAAGGCGAGCGCACAGTCATCGCAACGGCCGACGCACCACGACCTCTGGCCCAACAATGTGCTCGATGATGGCGAGCGGCTCTGGCTGGTCGACTGGGAGTTCTCTGGGTGCGGCGACGGGGTCTATGATCTGGCCTGCATCGCCGTTTCGGCCGGCCTCGACCCAGACGAGGAGCGCGCCATGCTGGTCCAGGCGGGCCGCCCTAGCGGCGACCACGACTGGCTCTCGGCGATGAAATGGGTGGCCCGCTACTTCGAGGCCAGCTGGGGCCTGGTGATGGCAGGCCTTGGCGCCAGTGCCACCGATGGCACTGGCCAGGCCTTCGACTATGGCGCGCATGCCGCGCGGATGATTGCCCGGCTCGACGACTGACCCTCGGGCCGGGCCGGCGCCCTAGTCGACCAGACCCTTGCCAATCAGGCGCAGGGCCACACCGAAATCATGGCTGGCGCCCTCGGGTACGCTGACATGGAGCCCCATGGCATCGCGGGTGAATTCGAGCGGCGAGGTGTGTCCAACCACCTCGACCCGCTCGACACTGCCCTGCCCCAGATTGGTGCCTTCGGCCATGGATTGAATGGTCAGCCGACCCGACTTTGGCCCGAGCGTAATGGCATGCAGGGCGGCATCGCGTGTGGTGAAACGAATATCCTCGGCGGTAAAGGGCTTGGCGGCGGCCTCGCCGAACTGACCCGACTGCACTTGCGTAGGCCCCTCGCCGGCCACGCGCCAGGGGCGGCTGGCAAAGATGGCGTCGCCAAAGCGCGCATTCCAGGCACCGACATCTTCCAGGATCTGCCGCTCGATGCTGTCGAGCGTGCCGTCGCCCCGAAGGGGGATGGACAGCAGCAGATTGCCATTCTTGGCCACTACATCGCAGAGCCGGTGGATCACCGCGGCGGCGCTCATATAGCTGTTGGTCTCGAAGATCTCGCGCTTGTAGTGCCACTCACCGATACAGGTATCGGTCTGCCAGGGATGTGGCTCGATATCGGCGCGATAGCCGCGCTCGACATCCTCCACCAGGGCGCCGAAGCGTTCGGCGGGCAGTTCCTTGGTGTTGAGCACGGCCTCCATCTTGCCGCCATGCCACTGCAGCGAGGCATTGTAGAAATGGGCGGCGATGTCGAGCCCGGCCTGGCCCAGGGGCAGGTCGAAATTGTCGAAATACAGCAGGTCCGGCTTGTAGCTGTCGATCAGATCCTTGCAGCGGCGGAACCAGTTGCGCACGAAGATCGGGTTGGTCAGCGGCGGGGCCTCTTCCCACACGCGGTCATTGGCCTCATGCCAGGCCCAGGCTTCGGCGGCGCTTGTCAAACCATCGGGCATGGGCATGGTGGCGCCGCCATAGAGCTCCTGTGGGTCAAGCCCGTCCCAATACTTGCCGGCGCCATCGTGCCGGGTCAGCTTCCAGGCGTCATAGCGTTCGCCGGCACGCGGCCCCTCGGGGTCATAGCCATAGGCCGTCTGATACCAGTGCCAGACATGGGCGGAGTGGTTGGTAACGCCGAACTTCAGACCACGGGCGCGCGCCTTCTCGGCCCAGATGCCGACAATGTCCTTGCCCGGGCCGACGCGGGTGGCGTTCCAGTCGTGCCATTTGGAGGCATAGTTGTCGAAATTGTCGTGGTGATTGGCCATTGCGACGAAATATTTCGCACCGGCCCGCTGGTAGAGGTCGAGCAGTTCGTCGGGGTTCCAGTTCTCCGCCTTCCACTGGCCGATGATGTCGATAAAACCGGTGTCGGCCGGGTGACCATAGCGCTCGAGATGCTGATCATACTGCTTCTGGCCCTGGGCATACATGTGGCGGGCATACCAGTCGCCGGCCTCTGGCTGACACTGCGGCCCCCAATGCGCCCACAGGCCGAACTTGGCGTCGCGAAACCAGTCCGGCGCCGTGTATTGGGCGATCAGGCTCTCCCAATTGGGCTCAAATGGTCCCTCGGCAATCGGGTCTGTCGCGTCGCGATAGGGATTGGGGCGGCGGCCGGCTGCTGTCATCGAACTTTCCATCGTGGGGGCCGCTTGTGCCGGACCGGCACCAGGGCAATTGGGCGCCGGTCGCCAGCCCGCTACGGACCAATCAGATCCCCATGCGAGCCCGGCATGCCGAAACGCAAATAGAATGAAACGTTATCATATCGCCCTCGCCTGACAAGCTATCCAGGCGATGCAAGCAACGGGCTTTTTCGAAGTTTGCCGACGCCACGTCGGGGTAGCCGGCACTGCGTCCTTGCTTGACGACCCTTGTGGCGATCAATACCGTGAACATTCACGAAGCATGCCGTGGGAGGAACTGGTGGCAAGCGTGGAACTGGCCGGGGTGTCAAAGTCTTTTGGCAATTTCGCGGTGATTGAGGAGCTGAACCTCGAAATCGAGGAGGGATCGTTCACCGTTTTCGTCGGCCCCTCGGGCTGCGGAAAATCGACGCTGCTGCGGCTGATTGCGGGGCTCGAAGACGTCAGCGACGGCACGGTGCGCATCGGCGGCACGGACATGACCGACGCCGACCCGGTCGCGCGTGGCATCGCCATGGTGTTCCAGAATTATGCGCTCTATCCGCATATGACGGTTGAAGACAACATCGGCTTTCCGCTGCGCATGCAGGGCACCGACAAGGCCACCACGACCCGTCGCGTGGCCGAGGCTGCCGAGATCCTGCAGCTGGACAGCCTGCTCAAGCGCAAGCCGGCACAACTGTCGGGCGGCCAGCGCCAGCGCGTCGCGATCGGGCGCGCCATCGTGCGCGATCCGGATGTGTTCCTGTTTGACGAACCACTGTCGAACCTGGATGCCGAGCTGCGCGTATCGATGCGCGTGGAGATCGCCAAGCTGCACCAGACGCTGGGTGCAACGATGATCTATGTGACGCACGACCAGACAGAGGCCATGACGCTGGCCGACAAGATCGTGGTGATGCGCGCCGGCCGCATCGAGCAGACCGGCACCCCCAGCCAGCTCTACGCAGATCCCGATACACAGTTCGTCGCCGGCTTCATCGGCTCGCCCCGCATGAACTTTCTCAAGGCGCACTATGCTGACGGCATGGTGACCCTGGGTCCGGACGTCGCCTGGCCGGTGGCGTCGCTGCCGACGGAAAACTCCGAGATCATCGTGGGCATAAGGCCCGAGCACTTCGTTCCAGCCCCGCAGAACACCAATCTGCCTGTTCTGGTGGAAGTTCTGGAGAATCTGGGGGGTACCCGCTATGTCTACGGACAGTTCGGGGCTGAACAACCGGTCATTGTGGAAGACCGCCGCGACGTCGAGATCAAGCCCGGGGAAACCTGCAGCTTTCCGCTCGATCTGTCCAAGGCGATCTATTTTGACGCCACAGGCAAGCGCCTGCGACCGACTGGTCGCGACTGACCGGTCCATCGCCCCCTGGAAAAGGGCCCGAGATCACCGTGTCGCCAAAGATCACCATCATGGATGTTGCCAGCGCCGCGGGAGTCTCCCGTGGCGCGGTGACCCGTGCGCTCAACGACAAGGCCGACATCAACCCCGAGACCAAAAAGCGCGTGCTCGAGGTGGCGGCGCAGCTGGGCTATCGGCCCAGCCGCTTTGCCCGCAACTTCGCGGCGCGCACCAAGTCGCGCGCCATCGGCTATGTGGTGACGTCGTTCCGCAATCCCTATTTCACCGATCTTGCGGCCGACATGCTGATGCAGGCCAAGGCGCGCAACTGGCAGGTGGCGTTCGATGCCATGGAGGGCAGCAGCGAGCGCGAGGCGCTGGAGCGACTGTCTGAACATGTCGACGTCGTGGTGGGCCATTTCGACCTGCCCTCGTCCGAACTCAAGCAGGCGTCGGGCGGCGTGCCGGTGATCCGCATCGAGGGCACGAGCAACCTGCCGGGCGTCCATGCCATCGACATTGACCTCAGGGGCGGTCTGCACGACGCCATTACGGCGCTGATCGCCAAGGGCGTCACGCACTTCGGCATGATCGACGCCACCAATCGCGGCGCCGACCATGTTATGGACCGCTCGCCGCGCTGCGGCTATTTCTCCGAATTCGTGCCCGAGCACTCGCGCAATGTGGTGGTGGCCGATGAGGAGAGTCTGGCCGGCGGCGAGCGCGCCATCGCCCGGCTGCTGCAGGCCCATCCGGATGTCGGCGCGGTCTTTGCCTTCAATGACATAATGGCGATTGGCGCCATGCACGGCGCCCGGGTTGCCGGCTTCGACGTGCCCAGGCAATTGCGCGTCATGGGCATCGACGGGCTGACGCTGGGTGAGGCCACCGCGCCATCGCTGAGTTCGATCTCGATCGACCGCGAGACGCTGGTCTCGGAGATCTTTGCCATATCAGAGCAGATCGCCGAGGCCGGCTTCCGCGATATCGAGAGCATCAATCGCCAGATTCTACCGCGGCCGCTGTGGCGCGAGTCAGCCTGAGCACGCTGCTGAGGGTCTTTGTCACGGAGGCGAACTAAAGCTGTTGACTGAAATGTTGCGCCTGCTATCGTGAACATTCACGGACTTTGGGCGCGACCGATGCGGAAGACATTGGATGACAGGTCTAGAGACTATCGTGAACATTCACGGACAGGCTGAGGAGCCTTGCTGTCCGGGGGTGAAAGAGGAGAAGGGACCGTGTCGAAACCGGTAAAAAGCCATCGGCAGAGCCTTGCCTACGCGGCCCGGCGCAGCTGGGAACGGCACTGGACGCTGTATCTGCTGGCAGTGCCGCCGCTGCTCTATTTCATCGTGTTCAAATATGTACCGATGATCAATGCGGTCATCGCGTTCAAGAATTTCAATGTGGTCGCCGGCGTCTGGGGCAGCGACTGGGTGGGCCTGAAGCATTTCCAGGCCTTCTTCAACAATCCGGTGTCCCGTCAGCTGATCGGCAACACCTTCTATCTCTCGCTGTACTATCTGCTGGCGAGCTTCCCCATCCCGATCATCCTGGCCCTGGCGCTCAACGAAGTGCGGCTGCGCTTCTTCAAGCAGACCGTGCAGATCGTCACCTATGCCCCCTATTTCATCTCGACGGTGGTGGTGGTGTCGATGACCATCCTCATCCTGTCGCCCCGCGTGGGCCTTGTCGGCGACGTGTTCGGCCTGTTCGGGGTGCCCGCCGTGGACCTGTTGGCCCGGGCCGACTATTTCCGCCACGTCTATGTGTGGTCCGACGTCTGGCAGACGACCGGCTATTCGGCCGTGATCTATCTGGCAGCGCTCTCGAGCATTGATCCCTCGCTCTATGAAGCGGCCAAGGTGGATGGGGCCAGCCGCATCCAGAAGATCCTCAACGTCGACCTGCCGGGCATCATGCCCACGGCCATCGTCATCCTGATCCTGGGCGTGGGCAACATCATGCAGGTGGGCTTCGAGAAGGCCTTCCTGCTGCAGAACCCGCTGAACCTGGCGCAGTCCGAGATCATCTCGACCTATGTCTACAAGACGGGCCTGTTGAACGCCAATTTCAGCTCCGCCACCGCGATCAACCTGTTCAACGCCGCGGTCAATCTCGTTCTTCTGCTGGTTGTGAACGCGCTCGCCAAGCGGGTCGCGGGGAGAGGCCTATGGTAAGCGCTGACATGTCCGCACCCGATGCGCGCGCGCTGCGGCTGGCGCGCCAGCGTCGGCGCTCGCTCAACACCATCCTGGTGGACCGCCTGTTCATGGTGGCCGTCTACCTGCTGCTGATCACGCTGCTGCTGATCGTTGTGCTGCCCATGATCTACATCGTGGCCAGTTCGCTGAGCAGTCCATCGGCCGTCTCTGCGGGCCGGGTATCGCTGTGGCCGGTCGATTTCTCCCTGCGCGGCTATGAGGTGGCGCTGCGCGATCCAAAGATCGTCTCGGGCTTTCTCAACTCGATCTTCTACACGGTCAGCGGCACGCTGCTCAGCGTCGCGCTCACCATTGCCATCGCATTTCCGCTGTCGCGCGCCGACTTCTTCGGCGGCAGCCTGATCACCAAGCTGATCGTGTTCACCATGCTGTTCTCGGGCGGGCTGATCCCCACCTATATGGTGGTGCGGGCCCTGGGCATGATCGACACGCCCTGGGCGCTGATCGTGCCCAATGCGGTGGGCGTCTGGCAGGTGATCCTGGCTACGGCCTATTTCCGCGATGCCATTCCCAAGGAACTCTACGAAGCCTCCCGCGTGGACGGGGCCGGTGACCTGCGCTTCCTGTGGCTGGTGGCCATTCCGCTGGCCAAGCCGATGATCGCCGTCATCGCCCTCATGTACGCCATCGTGCAGTGGAATTCGTACTTCGATGCGCTGATCTACCTGCGCAACGACGCGCTCTATCCGCTGCAGCTGGTGCTGCGCAACATCCTGATTCTCAACACCCAATCCAATCTCACCGATGTGGCAAAGGCCCTGGAACGCCAGCAGCTGGCGGACCTGCTCAAGTACAGCCTCATCGTGATTTCGACCGTGCCGGTGCTGCTCATCTACCCCTTTGTGGCCCGCCACTTCGCCAAAGGCATCATGCTCGGCTCCGTCAAGGGCTGAGCATGCCGACCCCGGAGCGCTTCGCTCGGACTGAACGCAACATGGAGGATAAATTGCGTTGGAATAACACAATCAAAGTGCTGGCCTTGTCGCTTGCCGCTACAACGGCATTGTCAGCGCCCAGCTTCGCCCAGACCGCCCTGCGCGTGTTCGCGCCGCAGGACGCGGCCCAGGACCTGAACACCAATGCCTTCACCAAGGAGATCGAGGACAAGTTCGGCATCGACCTTTCCTTCGAGACCACGACCTATGACGGCGGGGCGGCGATGGAGAAGCGCCAGATCACCCTGGCCAGCGGCGATTACCCGGAAGCCTTCCTGCTGATCGGCTGGCTGGATGTGCTCAGCCAGGCGGAGCTGCTCAAATATGCCGATTATGGCGTTGTGCTGCCGCTCAATGACCTGATCGACCAGCATGCCCCCAATATCAAGGCAGCCTTCGAGAAGGTGCCGGCGTTCAAGGCGCTGGCCACGGCCCCCGATGGCAATATCTACGGCCTGCCGCAGTGGAACGACTGCTACCACTGCAGCTATGCCGCCAAGCTGTGGCTGAACTCCGACTGGCTGGACAAGCTCGGGCTCGAAATGCCCAAGACCACCGAAGAGATGAAGGCGGTGCTGACCGCGTTCAAGACGCAGGACCCCAATGGCAATGGCCGTGCCGACGAGATTCCGCTCTCGGCAGACAAGTCCGACTACATCGTCCCCTACTTCATGAACGCCTTCATCTATGATCCGCGCTCGTCCGACGCGGCCCCGATGATGCTGGCGCTCAATGGCGACAAGCTGCAGTTCCAGGCCATGCAGGATGGCTGGCGCCAGGGCCTCGCCTATATCTCGGACCTCTACAAGGAGGGTCTGGTGGACAGCGGCGCCTTCACGCAGAACCGCGATGCGCTGTCGGCACTGGGCAATTCGGCCGAGGGCACCATCGTGGGCGCCGCGACGCTGATGCACCCCGCCATCATGGTGGAAAACGGCCAGCCCGACGGGCGCGACAAGAACTACGATCCGGTGCCGCCGCTGACCGGCCCGGGCGGCGTCTCCTACACGTCCTACAATCTGCCCAGCCGGCCCGGCGCATCCTTCGTGATCACCAACAAGGCCAATGAAGAGCAGCAGATCGCCGCCATCAAGATGCTGGACTATCTGTTCACCGACGAAGGGCGCCTGAACGGCTACTATGGCTTCGAGGGCGAGAACTGGGCCAAGCCGGATGCCGGCGATGTTGCGCTCGATGCCAGCAATCCGCCGATCTTCAAGGCCCTGCCGGACCCCAACAATGGCCAGCCGACCAACCGGGCCTGGGGCGCACTCGTACAGTTCTTCCAGGACAATGAATGGCGCGGCGGCCAGGTGCAGCCCGAGGACATCTATGAGCCCAGTGGCTATGAGCGCCGCCTGTTCCAGGCCACCAAGCTCTATGAGCCCCATGTGCCGACCGACCAGGTGTTCCCCTATTGGAACGTCTGGGTTGATGCCAGCCAGGCCGACGAGCTGGCCCAGCTGCAGACCAACATCAACAACTATGTCCAGCAGGCCAATGCCGAGTTCATCACCGGCCAGCGCGACATCAATGACGATGCGGCCTGGGAAGGCTATGTCAACGATCTGAAGAATCTCGGCGTGGACCGCTATGTCGAGATTTACCAGGCCAGCTATGACGCATCGGCCAAGTAGTCAGACCTCTCACATCTGAAGCGGGGGTGGAGGGGCAACCTTCCACCCCCCATTTTGCAAAGTAGCCCGATATGACCAGCCGTTTCCGCCTCGACCTTTCCCAGCCCGCCAATGGCTTCACCGAGAGCTTTCTGCTCGGCAATGGCCAGTTGGGCGCCAGCGTGCAGGGCCATCCGGGCCTGGAGAGCTTCGCGCTGAACCTGGACACGCTGTGGTCGGGTGGCCCGCTGGGCGATGAGCCCGGCCCGTCGCCGGCGCATCACCTGCCCGCCCTGCGCGCCGCCATTGCCCGCGGCGACAGCGTCGCGGCCGAGGCCATCAGCCGGCAGATGCAGGGGCCGGGCTGGACGCAGTCCTACCAGCCGCTGGGCACGATCAAGCTGCGCTACGCCGATGGCGAGGGCGCCCTGGACTATGGCCGCTGCCTTGACCTGGCGACAGCCGAGGCGCAGGTGCGCTTTGTGGCCAAGTCAGGGCCCGTGGCGACACGGACGCTGGTGTCGGCGCCGGCCCAGGTGCTGCTGTCGACCATCGCGGGCGATGGCGCCCTGGCACTGGACGAGATGGCGCTGACATTCGCGTCTCCGCAAAGCGATGTGCATCTGCACCAGCATGAGGCCGATGGCGTCAAATGGCTTGAGGCCTGGGGCCGGGTGCCGGCCAATGTGCTGCCCAATTATGTCGATCTGGAACCCGCGGTCGTCTATGGCACCGATGCGCCCGCTGCCGATGGCAGCGTGGCCGCCGGCATGGGATATGGCATCGTGGCGGCGCTGCATCGCGGCGACGACGGGCAGGTGCGGTTGATCATTGCTGCCGAAAGCGGTTTCCGCGGTTTCGACCGCCGCCCCAGCGCCGACTGTCCTGCCCTGCTCGAGGCTGCCCAGGCCCGCGTCAAGGCTGCGCTGGCGCTGCCGACCGAGACGCTGGTTGCGGCGCACCGAGCCGATTACGCGCAGTATTTTGATCGCATGGACCTGGATCTGTCCGCCTCGCAGCCCGGCAATGGGCGCGATCCACATCGGGCGGAGCTGTTCTATCACTATGGCCGCTATCTGATGATCAGCGGCTCGCGCCCGGGCACGCAGCCGACCAATCTGCAGGGCATCTGGAACGTGGATGTGCGTCCCGCCTGGAGCAGCAATTACACCGTCAACATCAATACCGAGATGAACTACTGGCCCGCCGAAATGACCGGGCTGGCGGATCTGGCGCAGCCGCTGCAGGCTTTCGTGGCCGATGCCGCCGGCGCGCGGGGCGCCGCGGCAGCGCAGCACTATTACGGGGCTGCAGGCGCCTGCGTGCACCACAACACCGACATCTGGCACTTCTCGGCGCCGGTCAATGGCGATCCGCAATGGGCCAACTGGCCCACGGGCCTGGTCTGGCTCGGCCTGCAACTGCGGGCCCATCTCGACTATGACCCCGATGACACGGCCTATCTGTCGACCGTGGCCCTGCCCGTCTGGCGCGCCGCCACGGCCTTTGCGCTGGACCTGCTGGTCGAGCACGCCGATGGCTCGCTGGTGGCCAGCCCCTCGACCTCGCCGGAGAACATGTTCGTCACGGCCGATGGTGCCGGCGGCGCGGTCTCGGCGGGTGCCGCCATGGACCAGGAGATGATCCGCGAACTGCTTGAGCTCTATGTTTCGACCGAAATCGAGGGCGATCGCCCGCTGGTCGAGCGCGCCCGGACGGCGTTGGCGCGGCTGCGGCTGCCGATCCTTTGCGCCGACGGGACGCTTGGCGAATGGGCGGGCGATGTTGCGCCCATCGAACAGGGCCACCGCCACTTCTCCCATCTTTACGGCCACCACCCGGGTCGCCGCATCACTGCCGAGGAGACGCCGGTGGCGTTTGCCGGTGTGCGCAATGCGCTCGACCAGAGACTGGCACATGGCTCGGGCCATACCGGCTGGAGCCAGGCCTGGGTGCTGTGCCAGGCCGCGCGGCTGCGCGACGCGGCGCTGGCGGACAAGGCCATTGTCGGGCTCATCAATGACCTGGCGTTCAAGTCCCTGATGGTGCTGCATCCCCATTCGGGCTGGCCGGAAGGCAATGTGTTCCAGATCGATGGCAATTTCGGCGCCGTGGCCGGCATGACCGAACTCTTGGTGCAGAGCCGCAGGGACCGGATCATCGTGCTGCCCGCCCTGCCCCCCAGCTGGCGCACCGGACAGGCGCGTGGCATCCGCAGCTTTGGCGGCCACAGCGTCGACCTGGCCTGGCGCGACGGCGCCCTGACCGCGCTGACCATTACGGGCGGCCGCGATGCGGCGTTGTTGATCGATCTGCCCAGGGGCTTTGTGCCCGCCGAAGGTACGGCTGTGCCAGAGCCAGTTGGCAAAGTCCTGCCCGGCCGCCGGCTTTACCGCCTGACGCTCACCGCCGGGGCCAAGGTGACGCTCAAGAACTGAGCGCGCCCAGACCGCTTCACATTTCAGCGATCTATCGGCTCTTTTGCCTCCCTCCCCCTTGAGGGGAGGGAACGAGGGAGGGGGCGACGGGACCGCGCCAATCCGCAGTTGAAACGGCCTAGGTCTGCTCCTGCACGACGAGGTCGCTGAGCTGCACGGCGTCCTCGTCGCCAACCACCGAAACGGCGGCGCTGGTGCCCAGATCGAAGGTCTGCTTCTCCTCGATGGGCAGGCCTTCGCGGCGGCTGAGCCGGAAGCTGACATAGCCGATCAGCACGATCTGGATCAGGGCGTTGGCGAGGAAAAAGCCCGGCTGGCCGAACAGTTCCACGCTGGCCGAGGACAGAAGCGGGCCAATGGTGGAGCCCATGCCGCTCAGCAGCAGCAGGCCGGCTGAAATCTCGACATAGTCGGAGCGATCGGCAAAGTCGAACACATGCGCGGCCGCAATGGCATAGCTGGGCAGGAGCCCCGCGCCAAAAGCGGCCCCCAGCGCAAACCAGGCCAGGCTGGTCTCGCTGGTCATCCACAGCGCCGCCCCCACCACCGCACACAGCAGGGCCAGGCCAATGAGCACCTTGCGCCGATCCACCCGGTCCGACACCTTGCCGGCGGGCAGTTGCGCCAGCGCGCCGCCCAGCACGGCGGCACTCATGAACCAGGCCGCGTCACTGACATTGCCGCTGACATTGCTGGCATAGGCCGGCGCCAGGGCCCAGAACGAGCCGGTGGCCAGCCCGATCAGGAAGATGGCGACCGTGCCCGTCGGCGACAGCCGAAAGATGCGCATGGGCCGAAAGCGGACAATGGTGATCGGCGGCGGCTGGCTCGAGCGGGTCATGACAATGGGCACCGCGGCCAGCGAAACCAGTACCGAGGCGATGGAGAACAGGATGAAGGAGGATGGCTGGAACAGCGTCACCATCATCTGGCCCAGGGTAATGACCGTGAAGTTGACCGTGACATAGGTGGAGATGAGGACGCCGCGCGTCTCATTGGTCGCCTGGTCATTGAGCCAGCTTTCGACCACCAGATAGAGCCCGGACAGGCAAAAGCCGGTAATCAGCCGCAACACCACCCAGACGCCGGCGTCCAGCGCCATGGGATAGCCCAGCGCCGCCGCCGAGGCGATGGCGACCAGGGCGGCAAAGGTGCGGATGTGACCCACCCGCATGATCATGGCCGGGGTGAAGGCGCAGCCGAGCACGAAGCCGAAGAAATAGCCCGAGCCAAGCAGGCCGATCTGGACGGCGCTGAAGCCTTCGATGCCACCGCGAATGGGTAGCAGCATCAGCTGCAGTCCATTGCCCATGATCAGGAATGCCACGCTGAGCAGGATGGAAAACGCCGCCACGAGCGGCGCGGGCTTGGCAATGGCGTTCACGGCATGGGTCTCCAGTCGCGGTGGTTCGGGGGACGGCGCCGCTAGTCGAGCACGGCCTTGAGGAATTCGCGGGTGCGCTCTTCATTGGGATCGGTAAACAGATCCTCGGGGGCGCCTTCTTCGCGAATCCGCCCCTGGTCGAAGAAGCATACCCGGTCCGAGATTTCACGCGCAAAGCGCATCTCATGGGTCACCAGCAGCATGGTCAAATCATGTTCCTCGGCCAGCTTGCCAATGACATTGAGCACTTCGCCCACCAGTTCGGGGTCGAGCGCCGACGTCGGTTCGTCGAACAGCAGCACATTGGGGCGCATGGCCAGCGCCCGGGCGATGCCGACGCGCTGCTGCTGTCCGCCCGAAAGCTGGTGCGGATATTTGCTGGCCTGGTCGGCTAGGCCCACCAGTTCGAGCAGCTCCTCGGCCCGTTCTTTCGCCTCGGCCTTGCTCAGCCCCAGCACCTTGGTCGGCGCTTCGGTAATATTGCGCAGCACGGTCATGTGCGGAAACAGGTTGAACTGCTGAAACACCATGCCGAGCTGGACACGCATCTTGCGCAGATGGGCCTCGCTGGCCGGCTTGAGGCTGCCGTCAGCGGCCTTCTCGTGCCACAGCGGTTCGCCGCCGACCGTGACCATGCCGCCATTGATTTCCTCAAGCGTCATCAGGATGCGCAGCACGGTGGACTTGCCGGAGCCGGATGGGCCGATGATGGAGACTTTCTCGCCCTTCTTGACCTCGAAGTTGAGCTCGTCGAGCACGGTCAGGTCGCCGAAGCGCTTGACCACGGAATCGAATTTGATGATCGGATCGTCGGTCATTTCAAGGGAATCCCCTGTTTGGGCAGCCAGGTGTCGAGCAGGCGCACGCCCGTCGAGGCCACCAAGGTCATGATGAGATAGAGTGCGCCGACCATGGAAAGCGGCACCAGATAGTCAAAGGTGCGGTCGCCCACGATCTTGGCCACGTTGAGCATTTCGAGCACCGTCACCACCGAGAGCACCGGCACGTCCTTCATGATCGAGACGAGGTAATTGCCCATGGCGGGCACGATGCGCGGCACGGCCTGCGGCACGATGATGTGGGTGAAGGTCCGCGCGGAGGAGAGGTTGAGCGCCCGGGCAGCCTCGCGCTGGTCGCTGCCGACCGCCTCGAGCCCGGCCCGATAGACCTCAGAGGTGTAGGCGCTGTACTGGATGCCCAGCGCCAGCGCCCCGGTCATGAAGGCCGGCAGCACGATGCCGTACTCGGGCAGCACGTAGTACAGGAAGAACAGCTGCACCAGGAGCGGCGTGTCCCTGATGAACTCGGTCACCACTTTGGCTGGCCAGGCAATAAAGCGCGAGGGCGCCCCCTTGAGCACAGCCCAGACCAGGCCCAGTACCAGCGCGACCAGAAAGCCCAGCACGGTGGCCTGGATGGTCACCAGCATGCCGGTGAGCAGGATGGGCAGGATGGAAATGGCGAAGGCCAGGGGACTGGAAAGGTCCCATTCATATCCGAACAACATGGGTCAGCTCCTTGCCGTGCGCCAGCGGCCGACATAGGCCTCGAGGCTGCGCATGATGGCGGTGAGCACCAGCGCCATGCCGAAATAGGTGACCAGCAGCATCGAATAGATGGTGGTGCTGTCCTGGGTGTAGTTGCGGATCTGCTCGGCGCGGAACGCCAGGTCGCCCAGGCTGATCAGCGAGACAAGGGCGGTGTCCTTGAGGTTCTGCACGGCCAGATTGCCGAAGGACGGCATCATTTCGGGAATGGCCTGGGGAATGGTGATGTTCCACAGGGTCTGGCGTGGCGTGAAATTGAGGGCGCGGGCGGCCTCGTGCTGGTCCTGGTGGACCGACTGGATGGCGCCGCGCACGACCTCGGCCCCATAGGCGCCGATATTGAGCGACAGGGCGAGCACACCGGCCGCGACCGGGGGCAGCCGCAGGTCAATGCCGATCGCCATGCCGGCAATGGGCAGCGCAAAATAGAGCCAGAAGAGCTGAACCAGCAGGGACGTTCCGCGGAACACCTCGATATAGGCGACGGAAACGGCCTTGATGAGCCAGTTTGACGAGAGCTTGCCGATGCCTGCGGCAAAGGCCAGGGCAGCACCGAGCACCGTCGAATAGACAGTGAGCTGGATGGTGACCCAGGCCCCTTCCATCAGGGGCGGCAGGTATTCAGTCCAATGCATGACACATGTCCTGTGCGAAGGGTTGAAACACGTCTAGGGCGGGCGCCGGAGCACCCGCCCAGGATTGCGTCGAAAAGGCCGTGACTACTCGGCGCAGAGCTCGGCAGTGGTGTGGTTGCCCGAGCCGTCAACGTCGGCCTGGGTGAAGCCGTAGCCCATCAGGATCTCGGACCATTCGGGGGTCTGCTTGAACTCGGCCAGGGCGGTGTTGACCGCGTCACGAAGTTCCTCATTGCCGCTGGCGAAGGTGAAGCCACCCCAGCTGCGCACTTCCTCGCCGTCGATCACCGGGTCGGTGAACTCACCGGCCACTTCCACGCCGTCGTTCTGGTCGGCCAGGCCGCTGGCGGTCAGGCTGGTGGCCGCATAGGCGTCGGCCCGACCGGTCGAAACGGTCGAGATGGCGTCGGCATTGGCACTGAGGGTGACGAGATTGGCTTCATCGACGCCCAGCTTCTGCATCATCTCGAGCTGGTCGGCACCGGCCATGATGGCCACCTTGAGCTCGGGATTTTCGGCAAAGTCGGCATAGGCATGGATGTCCTTGGGGTTGCCGGCAGCCACCAGCAGGCCTTCACCATAGGAGGTGTTGGGCTCCGAGAAGAGCACCTGCTTGCAGCGGTCCGGCAGGATGGCCATTTCGGCCGCGACCATGTCGAAGCGGTCGGCCTGCAGGCCCGGGATCAGCGACGAGAAATTGGTGGTGACCCACTCAATTTCCTCAACGCCCAGCTTGTCCATGATCGCCTTGGCGACATCGGGACCGGCACCCATGGCGTCGCCATTGGGGTCGACATAGCCATAGGGAATCTCATTGGCGACGGCGATGCGCACCTTGCCCGATTCCTGGATCTCGGCGAGCGTGGCTGCGCTGACGGCGGTGGAAGCGAGTGCCGAAGCGGCGATGGCGGACAGCGCCATGACTGCGGTTTTTCCGAAAGTGGTCATGTGTGTACTCCTGTGGTTTCGTCGGGCAATGAAAGCCGGCTGGAGCCCATCATTCAGCCGGCCATAGATTCAGGCTGCAGCGTTCAGGCGCTGCTGGGGTGTGGGGGCGCGATCCTGGATCAGGCCGCGATGCAGCGCCTTGAGGGTGGCTTCGAAGTCGTCGGGTTCAACGATCACCTGCAGGTCGACCTTGCGGATCAGGTCGTGCACGCCCAGCGGGGCAATGCCGGCATCCGCCAGCACCTGCATGGCCTGCATCAGGATGCTGGCCTGGCCGATGTTGCGCCCGATTGCGGACACCAGCGACACCTTGCGTAGGCTGATCTCCGCACTGGGGAAGCCAGCCGAGAGGTCGGCCTCGACCCGCTTGATCGCCTTCATCGACCCCTTGAGGAAATGGGTGATGGTGTTGGCATTTGAGGTCTTGGCGATGATCCAGACCTTGTGGCGCTTGAGCGCCTCGAGGATCTCGGTGTCATAGCCCTTGACCCCCACCATGTCCTGATCGTGGAACTCGAAGGCAAACACGTTCTTGAGCCCGGTGACGATCTCCACCTGCGGTGCGCAGGCCACCAGGTCCGAGCGGATGACCGTCCCGGGATGTTCGGGCTCGAAGGCATTCTTGACGCGCAGCGGAATGCCGGCCTGCCGCAGGCTCTTGGCGGCCCGGGGGTGGATGGCCTCCATCCCCATGTTTGAGAGCTGGTCGGCGACGTCGTAATTGGTTTCCCCGATCACCCGCACCGCATCGGCCGGCACGATGTTGGGATCGGCCGTCGAGAGGTGGAATTCCTTGTGGATGATGGCCTCGCGCGCGCCGGTCACCACCGCAACGCGCGACAGCGTGACTTCGCTGTAGCCGCGGTCATAGGTGCCCATCAGCGCCTCGCTGCACTGGGCATAGCCGGTGATGATGGGCAGTTCGGTGGCCAGGTCGACTTCGGCCAGGCTGCGCTGGATGGCCTCATCGAGCGTGAACTGTCCGCCGTCCCGCCAGCCGGTCAGGTCGATCATGCGGGCCCGCACGCCCTTGAGGTTGAGCAGCAGGCTTGTGTTGAAGGCCGAATGCGCCTCGCCCAGCGACGCGAGCAGTTCGCGCACGGTCAGCAAGTGCTGCTCGAGCTGGAAGTGTCCGAACGAGCACAGCCGCGACAGGTCGATCAGGCAGGATCGAACACCTTCGACGCGCTCGCGCGCAAAGCGGTCGGCGCTCTGGCGCGCGCCGTCATCGGCAAAGATGCGCGCATTGTGCGCAAACATCTTGTCGGCTACGGCGCTGAGCGCATCGCCCCAGGCCCAGCCGCCCTCGGCATTGGCAAACAGGGCATAGACGCCCGGCTTGCCCGATTTCTTGTGCTCGAGCAGATCATCGGTCATGCCGCCATAGGCGGAGACGACGAAGATGCGGTTGTAGAGATCGGCCCCCTGGCGGTCGCCGATCAGCACGGTGTCGAGCAGTTCCTGCGTGCGCGCCATCGATGTGCCGCCGATCTTTTCGACGGTATGGATCGCAATCTGGTTGGTCATGTGGTCTCCGGCCGCCCCCTTGCGGGAGCGGCATCCGTAGCTAGGTAACGCACGAGAGAAGGCTCAGCAGATCTTGCCGGCCTCGATGGTCAGCGGTGCCTTGGGGTCGCGCGAGCTCAGGAAGGCCGGGCGCGGCGTCTTGGCCGCGAAGGGCGCGATGACGCGGTTGGACCAGGCATTGTAGACAAAAAAGGCATTGGAGCGCGGGAACGGGGTGATGTTGCCGTTCGAGCCATGCATGGTGTTGCAGTCGAACAGCACCACCGTGCCGGCCTTGCCGGAGGCGTAGTCGATGCCATGGTCCTGCGCCATCTTGGTCAGAGCGTCATGCGAGGGCACGCCGACTTCCTGCTTCTTGAGCGAGGTCTTGTGGTTGTCTTCGGGCGTTTCGCCGGCGCAGGCGATGAAGTTCTTGTGCGTGCCGGGCATCAGCATCAGCGGACCGTTGAGCGCGTCATTGTCGGTCAGCAGGATCGAGGCCGAAATGGCGCGCATGCGCGGCATGCCGTCCTCGGCGTGCCAGGTCTCGAAGTCGGAGTGCCAGTAGAACTCCTTGCCGGTGAAGCCCGGCTTGTAGTTGAGGCGGGACTGATGGAGATAGACATCGTCGTCGAGCAGGAAGCTGACCGCGCCGGCCACCCGGCGGTCGCGCGCCAGGCGATCGAACAGGGCGTTCTCCTCATCGAGCCGGAACACGGTGCGCACCTCGTCCGAGCCGGGCTCGGTGATGACGTTGTCGGCAGAAATCTGGGCTTCGCCCGAGCGCATGCGCGCCGATTCCGCCTGCAGGGCGGAGATTTCGGCCGGGGTGAACACATTGGACAGAACAAGATAGCCGTTCTTTTCGAAACTCTCGGTCTGGGCGCGGGTCAGCGGCGCTTCTGGCGTCCACTTGCCCCAGACCACGGGGTCCTTGCGCTCCTGCCACTTCTCGGCCGGCAGGCGGGTGGGGTAATCGTCGTGATTGGCGGTGTCGTAAGCTGACAGAGTCATGATGCTCGCCTTTCAGTTGCTGTGTTGGGGAGGAAAGTTCAGGCGTTTTCAGCGATGGGGGCGTAGGAGCCGTCCTCGCGGTGCACTTCCTGGCCGGTCACCGGCGGATTGAAGCAGCAGGCCATCACCATTTCGCTGGTGGCTGACAGGCGATGGCGGTCGTGCTGGTCGAGCGCATACATCACGCCGGGGCGGATCTGATGCACCTTGCCGGTGTCGAGCTCCTCGATCTGGCCCTCGCCCGAGATGCAATAGACACTCTCGAAGTGGTGCTTGTAGTGGAACTCGTGGCTGGTGCCGGCGTGGATGCGGGTGATGTGGAAGCTGAAACCCATCTCGTCGCCGGCCAGCAGCAGACGGGTGCTGTCCCAGCCGTTGGAATTGACGAGGCGGTCGCCCAGGCGGGCGGATTCAAGATCGCGTACAATCATGGGAAATATCCTTATTCGGCAGCCGCGCGGTGGGACCCCAGAACCGCCTCGAAGGCGGCTTCCATGACGTCCAGCCCGGCGGTCAGCTGGGAGAGGGAAATGGTGAGCGGGCAGAGCACCTTGACCACTTCGTCAAAGCTGCCTGACGTCTCGATGATCAGGCCCTTGGCAAAGCAGGCCTTGCAGATGGCCGCGGCGCTTTCGCCCGAACCGGCGTCGATGCCCATCATCATGCCGCGGCCCTTGGTGGTCAGGCCATGCTCCTCGGCGATGGCCGAAAGGCGCTCGCCGAGATAGCGGGCCTTTTCGGCGACCTCCTTGGCGAAGCGGTCGTCGGACCAGAATTTCTCGAGCGCCGCAGCGGCCGTGACAAAGGCGTGGTTGTTGCCGCGGAAGGTGCCGTTGTGCTCGGCGGGCTTCCAGATGTCGTGCTCGGGCTTGATGAGCGTGACGGCCAGCGGCAGGCCCATGCCCGAAAGCGACTTGGCCATGGTGATGATGTCGGGCGACAGGCCCATGCCATCAAAGCTGAAGAAGCCACCGGTGCGGCCACAGCCGGCCTGGATGTCGTCGATGATGAAGAGCGCACCATGCTTTTTGGCGATGGCCTGGATCTGGGCCAGCCATGCCGGGGAAGCGGCATTGAGCCCGCCTTCGCCCTGGACGGTTTCCACGATGATCGCGGCTGGCGCATCGATGCCGCTTGAGGGGTCCGAGAGCTGGCGATCGAGCAGGTCGGCCGTGTTGATCTCGGGCCCGAAATAGCCGTCATAGGCCGCGCGGGTGACGCCGGGGAGCGGCATGGCGGCGCCGTTGCGGTGCTTGCCATTGCCGGTGGCGGCCAGCGCGCCCAGCGTGACGCCATGGAAGCCGTTGGTGAAGGCGATAATATTGGTGCGGCCGGTGACCTTGCGCGCCAGTTTCATGGCCGCTTCCACGGCATTGGCGCCGGTGGGGCCGGTGAACTGCAGCTGGTGCTTCATGCCGCGCGGCCGCAGGACCAGCCGCTCGAAGGTCGACAGGAAATGCTCCTTGGCGTCGGTGAACATGTCCAGGCCATGGGCGATGCCATCGTTGGAGATGTATTCGATCAGCGCGGCCTTGAGGTCGCGGTCATTGTGGCCATAGTTCAGCGTCGAGCAGCCGGCCAGGAAGTCGGTATAGGCCTTGCCCTGCATGTCATAGATGGTTGCGCCCAGAGCCCTGTCGAACATCTTGGGGAAGCTGCGCGAGTAAGAGCGGACGCGGCTTTCGACGCGCTCGAAGGTATCAAGGGGCGTGATCGTGGCTTGAATGGTCACGGGATGTCTCCTGAAGAGATGCAGTCGGAAGAAGGGGGCGGGCTCAGCTGCCGTGCAGCCGGGCGAATTGTGCGGGATCAAAGGGGCCGATGCGCACGGCGAACTCGCTGTCATGGCGCCCGGCAAAATGATCGTCGCGCGCGAAATGCTCGGCCTGGCTCAGCTGTGCATCCAGGCGCCGCGCGATGGAGCGGAACAGCGCCCAGGATGGCTCGTTGTCGTCGGTAATGGTGCATTCGAGCATGGTGACGTTGCGGCATGTCGAGCGCGCAAGGACGTCGGCAATCAGCCGGCGTCCCAGGCCATGCCCTTGCGCCGCAGGGTCGACGCAGACCTGCCAGATGAACAGCGTGTCCGCCTGTTCGGGCGGGATATAGCCCGACACCCAGGCGACGACCCGGCCGTTCAACTCGGCCAGCGCGCAGGTGGCGCCGAAATGGGTGGCCTGCAGCAGGTTGCAGTAGAGCGAATTGTCATCGAGCGCCGGCTGCGCCTGGATCAGGGACCAGATGGCGGCGCCATCGGTGGCGCGCGGTGCGCGGATCCGGAACGCGGGGCTCTGGACAGCTTTCCGACGCAGGGCGTCAGCGTCGTACAGCACTGTGTTGCCATAAATCATGAGCAATTGTTTAGCTCGTAAAAACTAAATTCACAACCCTGTTCTGGCAGGTTTCTGGGCAGGATCCTTCCCGCGCAGGAATTTAGCATATATATTTCAATTGCTTACGGCGGCGCATTTCAGCCTGACAACCTCATCCTCTTGACCATCTGGCCAAAATTCCTGTCGAATCGTTTAGCATTGACGAATTAATTGCCGCATCCCCGTCACATTCCCAACTTGGGTTCACAACGGGCGGGCTATAGGATGGGCCATCTGTTGTGGGATGAAACCGTGCAAGACCGTACCAAGCTGGCGCTGACAGCCATGCGCAAGATCCTGCGCCGCACCGAGCTGAACGCCAAGCAGCTCATGGGCGAGACCGGGCTGACGCCATCGCAGCTGATCTTCATGCAGATGCTGGATGGGCGGGAGGAACAGACCGCCGGCTATGTGGCGAGCAGAATGGGCATCACCCAGGCGACCACGACGGCCCTGCTGCAGAAGCTGGAAAGCCTCGGGATGATCCAGCGGCGGCGCGGCGACAAGGACCGACGGCAGGTGCTGTTGTCGCTGACCGAGGCGGGCCGCAAGGTGCTCGACATAGCGCCAGAGGGCGTGCATGCGCAGTTTCACCAACAGTTCTCGGCACTGCAGGATTGGGAGCAGTCCATGCTGATCGCCGCGCTCGAGCGCGTTGCCGCGATGCTGGGCGAAGACGATCCCACCGTCGCCGCGGTGCTCGATTCGTCCGAGCACCTCTCGGGCCAGCTGGCACCACCAGAGCCGGATCGGCGCGAAGACGGCTAAATCCGGCTTCCCCTTATAGCCTGCCCGGTCAGCGGCACGCGCCACTTGTCCATCGACCAGCGCGACGCAGAGACGCCCCGCACGGGGCATCGTGCGGGGCGTCTCTGCTGTGCAGCCGGCCTAGCGGCCGATGATGACTTCCGGTCCCATCATGGCATAGGGCACCAGTGTCGACAGCACCGGGACATAGGTCACCACGACCAGGAAGATCAGCAGCACGACGACAAAGGGCAATGCCGCACGCACCACCTGGGCCAGGCTCATCCCGGTGATCCCGGAGGTCACGAAGAGGTTGAGCCCGATTGGCGGCGTCACCATGCCGATCTCCATATTGACCACCATGATGATGCCCAGGTGGATCGGGTCGATGCCCAGTTCCATGGCGATGGGGAAGACCACCGGCGCCACGATCAGCAGCAGGCCCGATGGCTCCATGAACTGGCCACCGATGAGCAGCAGCACGTTCACGGCAATCAGGAAGGTGAACCAGTTGAAGCCGGCGCCCAGCATCCATTCAGTGATCGTCTGCGGAATGCGCTCGGCTGTCAGCGTATGGGCGAACAGCAGGGCGTTGACGATGATGAACATCAGCATGACGGTGGTCTTGGCACTGTCCACCAGGGCCTTGTTGGTATCGCCGTGAAACAGCGCCGGCACCAAGCGCCGCGCGATCAGGGCGAGGTTATAGCCCCATACCGGCAGGCCCGCGACGAAGGTCAGGGGGCTAGGCTGCTGGCGGGCATAGGGGTAGCCCAGCAGCACCACCAGGGCCAGCACCAGGCTAATCTGGGCGCGCGTGGCTGTCTCGATGCTGCCCAGGAAGAAGAAGGACGAGATCATCCAGACCACGAAGATCGCCAGCGCATAGACCGTTGCCTTGAACCCGACGATGGCGCGCGCATCCGTGCCTTCCGGAATCCAGGGCTTGCCTTTGAGCGGGCCCATGTCGCGATAGACAAACAGGGCCACCAGCACCGAATAGACGGCCGCCACGGATGCGGCCTCGGTGGGGGTGAAGGCGCCGCCATAGATGCCGCCGATGATGATGAAGATCAGGAACAGCCCCCACCCGGCGTCCTTGCCGGCCGCCATGACCTCACCAAAGCCCTGCCAGGGCTCGGAGGGCAGATTGCGGCGGCGGGCGACGATGTAGATGGCAATCATCAGCATCAGGCCAGCCAGCAGGCCGGGCAGGATGCCGGCCAGGAACATGCGGCCCACCGACACATTGGTGGCGGTTGCATAGACAACCATGACGATGGACGGCGGAATGAGGATGCCCAGCGTGCCGGCATTGGCGATGATGCCGGCCGAGAATTCACGCGAATAGCCGACCTGGCGCATTGCCGCGATGGCGATGGTGCCAATGGCCACCACGGTGGCCGGGGACGAGCCGGACAGCGCGGCAAACATCATGCAGGCCAGCACCGAGGCCATGGCGAGGCCGCCGCGGAAGTGGCCAACGCTGGCCACGGCGAGGCGGATGATGCGTCGCGCCACGCCGCCCGTCGACATGAAGGTCGACGCCAGGATGAAGAACGGGATGGCCAGAAGCGTATAGTTCTGTGAGGCCGAGAACAGCTGCAGGGCAACCGAGGACATGCTGTCGGCAGAAAACAGCGCAATGGTCAGAACGCTCGACAGGCCCAGGGCGACGGCAATGGGCACGCCCAGGAACAGCAGCGTCAGGACCATGAGAAACAGGATGATGGGCTCCATGGCGTCAGTCCTTCACCGCGTCGCGGTTTTCCGCCACCAGCTCTTCGGCCTCATGGCTGGCTATGATGAATTGGCGGCGGCCCAGCACGATATCGATCGCGGCCTGCAGGCTCCGATAGGCAAACAGGGCGAGCCCCAGCGGCAGGACCAGATAGGCGATCCAGCGCTGCACGCGCTCCTGCAGCCCGAATGTCTCCTGCGCCCACTCGGGGTAGCGCAGGTCATCCAGGCCGATGCCGACCTTGTACATCTTGGCCCAGTAGTCGATGGCGCCGCCCTTGGCGTCGATGCCAAGCAGCTGCATCCAGTTGGCATTGAGCAGGATGACGGCGTAGAGCACGCAGAGCACGGCGGCCGTCGCCGCCAGGATGCGCGAGGGGCGGGCCGGCAGGGCCTGCAACACCACATCGACGCCGAGATGGGCGTTGATCTTGATGGCGTAGCTCATGCCGAACAGGATGAGCCAGGCAAACAGGATGCGGGTAAATTCCAGCGCTCCGCCCCAGCCTGTGCCGAAGCCATAGCGCATCACCACCTGGGTGAAGCTCACCAGGGTCAGGGCCGATATCAGCACGGCCAGAACACCCTCTTCGAGCCGGGTAACGGCCTTTGGCCACACCCGCTCGGTCAGGAACAGCGCTCCCAGGAGCACTGCTATCATAACAACCATCTCAGTCATGCTGCCTCCACGGAGCGCGCCATCGGACCGGTGCCGGCCCGAACCCTCGGGGGTCCGGGCCGAACGGGATCACTTGGTGTTGGCAGCCACGGCGGCAGCGATATTGTCGGCCCCGATATCGCCTTCGAACTCGGTCCAGACGGGCTTCATCACATCCACCCAGGCCAGACGCTGCTCAGGGGTCAGCTCGCGGATGACGCCACCGGCGTCGAGGATGTTCTGGCGGTTCTTGGCCTCCTGGGCCGCGACGCTGTCATTGGCCGCAACCGTGACTTCCTCGGCGATCTTGAGGAACTGGTCGCGAACCTCCGGCTCAAGGCTGTCGAGCCATTCGGTCGAGGTCACCAGCAGATAGGCAAGCAGCTGGTGGTTGGTCTCGGTGATGCCGTCCTGCACCTCGAAGAACTTCTGGGTGTAGGTATTGGACCAGGAGTTCTCCTGGCCATCGACCACCTTGGTCTGCAGGGCGCCGTAGACCTCCGAGAAAGCCAGCTTCTGCGCCGAGCCGCCGATGGCATCGATCATCGCCTCGGCAACGTCAGAGGTCTGGATGCGGAACTTGAGGCCGTTTGCATCGGTGGGCAGCAGGAGCGGCTTGTTTGCCGAGAACTGCTTGAGGCCGGACGACCAATAGCCCAGGCCGGTATAACCAACGTCCTGGATGGTCAGCAGCAGGTCCTTGGCGGTGTCGGTGGCAAAAAAGCGCGACACCGAATCCAGGTCGGCGAACAGGAACGGCAGGTCGAACAGGCGATATTTCAGCGTATAGGCTTCGAACTTGGCCAGCGAAGGCGCCGCCAGCTGCACATCGCCGAGCAGCAGCGCTTCCATCACCTTGTCATCGTCAAACAGGGTCGAATTGGGAAACACTTCCATGCAGGCGATGCCGTTCATCTCGTCGTTGACGCGCTGCGCAAACAGGTTTGCCGCATCGCCCTTGGGGTGACCGGTGGCGGCCACGACATGGGCGAACTTGATGACGATCTCGCCGTCATCGCACTGCGCCATGGCGGACTGGGTGCCCATGGCCATTGCGCCAACAAGCGCGGCTGCTGCCAGAATCTGCTTCATTTTCTCTCTCCCAAAATGGCTTGGCGATACATTGATTGCATCTGCTGGCCCTCACAGGCCCCAGGGAAGAGCTGCGGGCAATCGCTCATTGCCCCAACCGGCTGCAAAAAACTTCCGCAGCGAGGCAATATGGGTGGAAAAGGGTACATTGGCGCATTTGCATGGGTGGATTTGGGATCAAATCCACCCAATGGGCTCAGTCCTCCTCGTCCAGGAACTGCTTTCGATCGAGCCCGAGCTTCTGCATTTTCTCGTAGAGCGACTTCCGCGAGAGGCCGAGCGCCTCATAGACAGCCTTGACGCGCCCGCCCTGCGACTGCAGTTCGGCGGCAATGATGCGCCGTTCATAATCCTGCATGCGCTCGCGCAGGGTGGCGCCGCTGGCCTTGGCGTCGACCTCCTCGTTCCCATCTATGCCCAGGACATAGCGTTCGGCGGCATTGCGCAGTTCCCGCACATTGCCCGGCCAGGGCCGCATCTGCAGGCTGGCCAGATATTGTGCCGAAAGCCTGGGCGCCGGCATGCGCAACTGCGTGGCGACGATCTGCACCAGATGGGCGAAGAGTTCGGGTATATCCTCGGTCCGTTCTGCCAGGGGGGGCAGGCGGATCGTTGCCGTGTTGAGCCGATAGAGCAGATCCTTGCGAAAGGTGTTCTCGTCAGCGGCCCGTTCGAGATCAACGCTGGATGTGGCGATGAACCGTGCATTGAGCTCGATGGGCTCGTGCGAGCCCAGCCGCGTCACCGCGCGCTCCTGCACGGCGCGCAGCAGCTTGGCCTGCAGGTCGAGCGGCATGTTTTCCACGTCGTCGAGAAAAATGGTGCCGTTGCGCGCATGCTCGAACTTGCCGGCCCGGGCCCGCAGGGCGCCGGGAAAGGCACCGACCTCATAGCCGAACAATTCGGCCTCCATCATCTGCGCCGGGATGGCGGCGCAGTTGATGGCGACGAAACGCCGGTCCGTATCCGATGACAGGTCATGGATAGCGCGGGCGGCCAGTTCCTTGCCGGTGCCGGTGGCGCCCACGATGAGCACATCGGCCGGTGTGGGTGCCACGGCCCGGATCTGCTTGCGAATGCTGAGCATGGCGCGGGACCGGCCGACAATGCGCGTCTCCAGATCGTCCGAGCGGTTGGCCACGCTCGAACGTAGCTGGCGGTTCTCGAGCGTCAGCTGGCGCTTTTCCATCGCCCGGGTGATGGAATCGAGCAGGCGCTCCACCTGGAATGGCTTTTCGATGAAGTCATAGGCGCCGTCGCGCATGGCATCGACCGCCAGGTTGACGTCGCCATGCCCGGTCAGCAGCAGGACGGGCAGGTCCGGGTCGATGGCGATGGCGGCGCGCAACAGGGCCATGCCGTCCATGCCCGGCATGCGGATGTCGGTGACGAGGATTCCGTGCCAGGAGCGCGAGACAAAGCTCAGCGCGTCTTCAGCGCTGTCCGTGGTGCGCACGGGATAGCCCACAAGATCAAGGGTCTGGCTGGTGGCCCGGCGCAGATCTTCCTCGTCGTCGACCAAAAGCACTTCGATATCGCTACTCACCAGCCGCCACCTGATCCTGTTCTGCCGCGTCGAGGCGCAGCACAAAGCATGCCCCGCCCTCGGGCGCATTGTGCGCCGACAGCGTGCCGCCGAAATCCTTGACGATATTGAACGAAATCGAAAGCCCCAGCCCAAGGCCCTGCCCCACGCCCTTGGTCGTGAAGAAGGGATCAAATATCTGCGGCAGCACCTCGGGTGCAATGCCTGGCCCGCTGTCGCGGACGGCCACGTCGACATGCTCGGCATGGGACGTCACCGTGATGAAGATGCCGGGCTGCTGCTGCCCCGCCATGGCGTCGAGGGCATTGAGCACGAGGTTGACGATCACCTGCTGCAGGCGCACGGGGCCGCCGCGCACCATCAGGCCAGGCGGCCCGAGGTCCTTGATGAGCACCACCTGCTCTTCCCGCAGCCGCGCCGCCACGACCGCCAGCGCGTCCTCGATCACCTTGGCAATGCTGGTGGCGCCAAAGGTCGGATTGGGCTTGCGGGCAAAGTTACGCAAATGCCGGGACACTTCGGCCATGCGATCGGTCAGCTCCGAAATGCGCTTGAGATTGTCGGCCACCTCGTCTGTCCGGTCGCGCTCGAGATAGACCAGGGCATTCTGCGCATAGGTTTTGACGGCCGAGAGCGGCTGGTTGATTTCATGGGACAGTGCCGTCGACATCTGCCCCAGGGCGGCCATCTTGCCGGTCTGCACCAGTTCGCTCTGCGTCCTGCGCAACAGGTCGACCGCGGCCTTGCGCTCGACGACCTCATGGGCGAGCGACGAATTGGTCTGCAGCAGTTCCCGCGTGCGGTCGCGCACGATGCGCTCGAGCCGCAAGGCGAGGGCCCGCTGGGCCCGGCTGCGCCGGAGGGCGGCAAAGAAGCGGTTGATCGCGGTTTGCACCAGCAGGGTCAGGCCCAGCACCAGCGCGGCCGCCAGCGCGCCCCAGAACAGGCCGGCCCAGCGGATCGGCGCAGCCTGCAGCAAGACGGTCAGCGTCCATTTCAGCGGCGGCAGGGCGCGCGACCGCGCCAGATAATCGGTGGGCACATCCAGCATGGCATTGGCCGCGCCGCCGCGGACGGGTCCGGAAAAATCCGGGCGTGGTCCCATGCGCCATGCCGGGCGATTGGACATGATGACCCGTCCCGTGGCGTCGGTTGCCAATATGGGGTTGTTGATCAGCGACCAGTTGTTCTCGATCGATTCAAGGTCAACATAGACCAGCACAGCGCCGGCAATGGCGTTGTCCCCCCACACCGCCGAGGCAAAGACATAGGCCCTGCGGCCATCGCTGAGCAGTCTTTCGTCCCGTCCCAGGCGTCCCTGCAGCACAGCGCGCAGCAAGGGGCCGTCCGGGAGGATGGGATCGTTGAATGTGTCGGCGGCGCGGGCCACCAGCGTGCCATCGGGCTGCAGGAACACAACGTCGAGCGCGCCCGACATGCCGGCCGAGGTCAGCGCGATCCGGCGCAGCGACGCCGCGCTCGCGGGCGCAGCGCCCAGCAGCGCCTCGATATCGGGCCGGTGCCCCAGCAGAACCGGCAGGATGCGGTATTTGTCGAGGGCCCCATTGAGCGCCTCGGCTTGCACGTTCAGACTCTCCTGCGCGGCGGCGCTGAGCCGCCCGGCCTCCAGGTTTGATGCAAATGTGCCAACCAGATAGGCGCCGGCTGCGCATAGCAGAGCGCCAACCAACAGGTTGAGCGCCGTCAGCCGCACATAGTTCGCCCGCACGGCGACGCCATTCAGCATGGTGCATCGGCCCGGACAGAGCCGGCCGGCCGTGTGCAGTTCATCGGCTCGTCCTCCCCTACTCGCCGCCCACCGCCAGTCCTAGACCATTTCGGCCGCACCGCAAAACCGGACGCGAGGAGCGCCTAGCCCGGCGGCAGGTTCAAGGGGGGCAGCGCGTACAAGCGCATGGCCAGAAGCAGCGCAATGGCAAAGCCGCCTCCGGAAATGGCGGCGACGCCCGGCCAGCCCCAGTGGCTCCAGCCATAGCCACCCAGGGTGCCAATGGCGCTCGAGCCGGCATAATAGGCCAGCAGATAGACGGCACTGCCCTGGGCCCGGGCGTGCTGGGCCCGGCGCGCCACCCAGGCGCTGGCGATCGCATGGGCGCCGAAAAAGGAATAGGTCAGGATGGCCATGCCCAGGATGACGAGCCAGAGCGGACCGGCCAGCGTGACGGCGACCCCGGCGATCATCACCATGATCAGCGCCCACAGAACCTTGCGTCGCCCCACCCGCCCGGCCAGGGCGCCCATCCAGGCCGACCCCAGACTGCCCACGAGATAGACGACAAACACCAGCGCCACCTGGCTCTGGGCAAGGCCATAGGGTGGAGCCAAAAGGCGAAAGCCGACATAGTTGTAGATGGCGACAAAGCCACCCATCATCAGGAAAGAACAGGCAAACAGCAGCGGCAACGCCTGGTCGGCAAACAGCGTGCGGAAATTGCCCGCCAGTTCCCGCACCAACAATATGCGTCCGCGCGGCGTCCTGGGGGCCGGCAGCAGCACGACGAACAGCACGGCATTGACCAGGATCAGCAGCCCGAGCGTCGCCAGGGCTGCGCGCCAGCCCATCAGGTCGGTCAGAAAGCCGATCATCAATCGGCCTGCCATGCCGCCCAGCGCCGAGCCGCCGACGAACAGGCCCATGCCCAGCCCGAGGGCATCGTTGGACATTTCCTCGGCGAGATAAACCATGGCAATGGCGGGGACACCGCACACGACAATGCCGAGCATTGCGCGCAAGCCCACCAGAACACCCCAGCTCGGGCTCGCCGGCACGGCCAGCACCAGCAGCGCCGTCAGCATCATGGTGGTCAGCATCAACGCCTTGCGATCAAAGCGATTGCCCAGCCAGCCCATCAGCACCAGGCTGATGGCGAGCGTGGCCGTGGTGGCAGACAGGGCCACCGAACTGCCGGCGGCGTCCAGGCCAAACTCCCGGGCAAAGATCGGCAAGAGCGGCTGAACCGAATAGACGGCGGCAAAAACCGAGAAGGCGGCCAGAAACAGCGCCGCAGAGGCCCGCCAATAGGCGCGCGAGCCCCGCGCCATCTTGCCGGTTTCCGCGACCATCCCAGCCCCCTACATTCCTGCTACGCTCTTGCTCGCGACACCCTGCCGTCGCGTGCCACCGGCGGGCACGCCACCGGGCGGCACCACAAGCCGCAAGCCTGCGCCACAAATCGTCCGAGGAAAAGGCCGGATCCCAGATCATTGGAGAAATGGCGCACCCGACACGATTCGAACGTGTGGCCTCTGCCTTCGGAGAATGGATAGTGGCTTTCGCCGAACCTATCCGTTTCTATCCGATTGCGCGCTATGCCACTGAAATCTAAAAACAAATTTGAGGGTGGTCAGCGTCGGCGGTACGAAAGAGCGGCTCAAACCCCTCCCCCAGGTGCTTACGCATTGCTTACGCGGGGATTCTACCAAGGAACCGCCCCAAATGACCAAGCTGACCAAGCGAACCGTCGATGCCACCGGTATCAGAGCCTCGGACTATGTTCTATGGGACGACGATCTTCCAGGCTTTGGACTGCGCGTCTTCAAATCGGGAAAGCGAAGCTATGTCGTGCAGTATCGTGCTGCCGGCCGCTCGCGTCGGGTTACGATTGGCCTGCACGGTGTCTGGACTCCAGAAGAGGCGAGGCGCGAGGCAAAAGTTTCGCTCGGTGCAGTCGCGCAGGGGGGAAACCCGGCAGAGGAGCGCAAGCTTGATCGCGAGGCGATTACGGTCAAGGAACTCTGCAACCGATACCTTGAAGACCTGAGGATTGGTCTTGTGCTGGGCAAGCGAGGCCGTCCGAAAAAGGCTACGACGATCTCGACCGATGTGGGCCGAATTGAGCGGCACATCATTCCTCTCCTCGGAAGTCGGCGCGTTCGGGATTTGGCCAAGCCCGATATAACGCAAGCCATGAAGGACATCATGGCGGGGAAGACACTCGCGAACGTCAAGACCGACAAGCTACGCGGACGCGCAATCGTCCGTGGAGGGGCCAGCACGGCGGCCCGGACAATCGGTCTCTTCGGCGGCATTCTCACCTATGCGGTAGAACTCGGCATTATCGAGCAAAATCCCGTGCATGGCGTTCGCAAGCCGAAGGACCAGGTCAACGCTCGCCGGTTCAGCGAGCAAGAGTATGGCACACTCGGCGGTATTCTGCGGAAGGCCATCGAGGAACGGCAGTACGAGACCACCGCAGAAATCATCCGGCTGATCGCGCTAACCGGGTGCCGGCGCAGCGAGATCATTGGTCTGCAGTGTGGGGAAGTCGATATCCAAGGCAGTTGTCTGCGTCTGACTGACAGCAAGGAGGGGCGTCGGTGCGTCCGATTGGTCTGCCCGCGATAGAGTATCTCGAGAGCCGCTGCGACGAGGAACATGATGCCGACGACTATGTCTTCCCAGGGTGGGAGGATGACACACCATTCGGCACCTTCCCAAGACAGTGGACAACGCTATTCAAGGACACCGTTCTGGCCGGCATCACGCCGCATGTTCTGCGGCACAGCTTCGCTAGTATCGGAAATGACCTTGGGTTCACTGAGGCGACGATCGCTGCCTTGGTTGGACACTCCCGAGGGACTATCACCAGCCGCTACATCCACACCGTGGATACCGCACTTATCATGGCGGCCGACCGCATCGCCGGCTATATTCAAGGCCTGTTGGACGGAGTTGCATTCACCCACACTTCCTATGCTCTCGATCGGGATTCCCGGAAGTCAGCGCTTGCTAATTTCTTGGGAAAACCAACCCCACAACGAAAGAGTGCTGAACGGTCCGCAGCGTGATCGGGCATTGCGTACGCCGTTCCGTCCGTCCACGGCCTCTCGGAGATGCCAGAGGCTGCCATGACCCAAATGGGGTGAAAAGGTTGCTTCCCCGAGGTTCTTTTCGCAGGCATTCTGAAATTCAATTCAGATCGGATACTTGGCGCAGTGATACATGACCCCTGAACAGGAAAGCCTCTGTCGGCAGGCGCTCGATGGAATGAAGACCATCAGCCTCACGAGTCCGTTTCCCTACGGGTCAGATGATCTCTCCAGCGTCCTTCATCAACACGGACTGCTCACGGCTTCGATCAATCCGCTCCAGAAGACAGCTACTGGTTTCACAGGCGGGGACCTCGCTGCAATCACCACGCTCGCAAAGACCTTCCGCCCGAGCCTGAGCCAGAATAGCCGTCGCGCGAGCAACGCTACACTCGCGAAGCTCATTGCCGGCGAGATGATGAAGGCGTGGGTCGGCCGTGAATCGTCCTCCCTCGCTCAGCCAGATTTCGATTGGCTCGAAGCTGTGATTGATAACTGGTTCAGCACGCTCACGCAGGTGCGTGAGCACCTCGTGCCTTGCACGCTGTATCCGTACGCCATCCCGACCTTCACCGTTGGTCCGGTGACGTTTCGTCACTTCTCGGAACTGCCGACCGAGAGCTTTGGAATTTCGCGCGCGGAGTTCTGGCCGAAGGAGCCGCCCGTTTGGAAGCAGTGGTTCCGAGATGTCTGGGCTGCTATCCGGAGAAAGCCGGCCCGACGAGCGCGTTTGAGCGGGTTCCAGTTCTCGATGCTTGCCAAGTTCGCGAATGAACGCACCGCACCATGGGGGCATTTGTCAAAGTGACCGGAAGACCACCTGAGGAGTCAATCCGAGCCGCCGACCTTTCGACCGACATCGCCCTCGCAGCGATCCAGTTGCTTTCGCCGGGCGATGAGATGCGTACCATAGCCCGCGCTTCTGCTCGCGCCACTCCAGTATGGAGAGTCGATATCTCGCGGACTGAAGGCGGTGGCTTCAGCGAGGGGACGCGAATTCAAGCCCCTGCGCTCGCGCGCTCGCTCGAACTGATCGAGCATCACATTAGGGAGGCAGAGCCGAGCTTGCGCTCGATGGGACAGCGTCTCGCGGCGTTCCTTGACGCTTCAAGTCCCGTTCCCGATCTTGACGAAGCTTGGTGTAACGCGGCTTATTGGTATCACAAAGCATTGGCCGAGACGCTCGACACCGTGGCCGTCGCGAAGCTGGAGACGGCGATTGAGGCGCTCTTCCGCGCCGAGAACATGAGCGGCAGCAAGCGGCGCCTTCATGAGAGCTTCGACGTATTTTTTGGTCTAAGCCGCACCGACACGATCACGCCTAACAGTTCTGTGACCGTTGAGCAGTTCGCCGAGGCAATTACGACAGCGCGTTCGCGGGTGCTTCACGGCACTTGGCCGACCCTCCAGTTCGATCTTCCCGCGAATAAGAGCAGTCAGGCGGTCAGCTATAGTGACGTCGAACTCCTCACCCGCGTCTTGCTGTTGTGCTTCTCGATTCAGCTAGACGCCTACATCGCGACGGGCAATCCCATCGACACGACCGATGCCTTCTTCGCGTGGATCAAGGCTGAACGTTCCGCGAAGCCCGCAAGTGTGGCCGCGGCGCCAACTGCATCATGAAACGGCTGCCTTCGGAGAGGAGCAGGGCAAGTTTTGCCTTGAGCATGACGTTGCCTCGGATATCGATAAGATCGCCGACGCAATACCATGCAGGCCAGATGACAATTCTAATCTAAGCAAACCTTGAACGATGCCGCTCCCCAGGAGTTACCCAGCTTTCTAGGAAATCCAGCGGATCCACCCTTTCCATCATCTCCCTTGCGAGCCTCAATCGCTCCTCCAAACGCTGCCGACGCTCGCCGTCTGTGCACTTCAAACGCTCTTCTGCATCCGTGACGAAGCGCTCTACCGTCATTGCCCTTCCCCACCTCTCCATGATTTCCGCGAGTTGCTGCCTACTATCCGCCAAAGCCTGAGCTGTCTTGCGGGCATCCTCCTGTTGTTGATACTGCTCCCACCATTCCTCGTGCTCTTTTTTCCTTCTCGCCTTGGCCACATCCTCGGCGTCCATCAAGCATTGCACAGCATCTTTAGCCGCTTTCAACGCATCGACAATTTTGGGGATGAGGTTGCCAAGCGCGTTCTGATTGGTCTCCTGCCAGCTTGTGGACCAGTCGACGCCCTCTTTCGGAGAATAGGCAGTCACCCGAAAACGTCCGCAGGGCACATCCCGCTCCGTTGTCCAGGAGTGCGTCAGTTGCCAGGGCTTGGCCGACCGTATGAGCATACTATCCTCACGGTGGTAATCACCGTTGAGGTATCGCATCGTCACCCTTTCGGTCATCTCGGTGAGAGCGAGACCGATCGGCACCGTCCCAATATTGAAGACAGTTGGTCGGTCTGGAGCCCAGATGCTCCCTGAGTGATAACGTCCGTACTTGCGATCCTTTCGATCCACCTCCTGTTCCCGGACGCGGATGCGATGAAAGCCCTCGCTGGCCTGAGCGATGTGGATTCGAAACCCTTCCTCATCCAGCGCGAGGTAGAGGTCATTGGCGAGCGAGAGCGCGCGAAGCAATCCGGACTCCGATGAAATGAGGTCTGGCAGGATGCGCTTAGAGGGCCTCAAGAACTCACCATCGTTCAAAGCCCGCGTTTTTCGGAAGTGTTCTTCGACACCTAGCAGCAGGGGATGACGGGCTGGACGGAGATTCTTCGCGCGCCTGGTCTTCCGCGCAGAGCCATCTCTAGGCTTTCTAATTTGTCTTGGTTTTGGCGCTGACGGTATAATCTCAACGACATCATCAGATGTCTCTGGCAGTCTGGGCAACTCCGCCGGAAGCCCAAGAGACAAGCGAGTCCAATAGCCCGATCCGGGATAGGAGATCTGATATCGTTTACAAATAGCGGCCAGCGCCGTGCCGGAAATTCCAAGTTCTGGGGCAACTTTGCTGAGCGGCCGGTCGCAAACCCGTTGATAGAGCTCTAAACGTGTCAGTTGCATCAGCGAAGATACTTTTTCAATCGCGACGGATCGCATTGCTGGGATACGGCAGGCTTAAACTTCTCTTTGCCAAGGCCGCGTGGCGACCAGCAAATACCCCGTTCATGACCCTGTTATGTATTTAGTTTAACGGCCAGGCGCATCAGCGCAGACTATCGAGAACTGCACGGAGCAGGCTGGCCGTTCCTTTACCAGCCACCATCACCGGCTCGCGTTCTCCCATCGCATCCTTCACACAATAGTATGCCTGATGGCTGCTGCTCTTCCACGCAAACACAAAGATGTCCGAGGCCTTGGCGAGGCTGGTGAGTCGTGCTGTGGCCACTGTGTCTGCGTTGGTTTCGACGCGAACGCCGGGAAACATCTCGATGAGGGCCACCTTGGCCCGGCGCGCGGCTGCTTCCGCCAACGTGTAGATCGCGATCAGCTTGCCGGATAGGTCGGGCGTTTCGATATCCTCCCCCGCCGACCTCGGAAGCGTGATCGCACCTAGCACCTCCAGGTCAAGTTCATAGTCTCGAGTTAGCAACGTGAAAGACAGAACATCGTGTCGCTCGAGGCGATGTGCGAAGACTTGTGCCTGTCCCACCAGGAGAAGAAAGAATCCCTGCCGGGCCCGACGTGCTGCATCGTTAGGTGCGGGTGCAATGGCAAGCACTTCGCAGATATCGAGGCTCCACGCGAGGTGAGCATAAGAGCCTATCCGCCCCTGGACATCTTCCAGTGCGCTGACAAGATTGCCATAGTCGCTCGCGGACAAACCAATTGTCAGCAATTTTCCACACAGTATTTGCAGTAGTTCCAGATCAGCGGGGGTCAAGGTGTCGTCGAGCGCAATCAAGTCGAAAAGCAAAATCGCGATCGGCCTTACCGCTTCAGCGAACTGCACGTCGTCGTGAAAAACCGAGTGGAAAATTGTCGGCACTGCACGACGTGCAATTTCTGCAGCTTCGCCAGAAAGCCCGCCCAGTAGGCTCGCAAATTTGCTGGCTGTAGCGTCATCCCGAGTAATCGGCGTGACGTCCCAGGCGAGTGCGTTGTCGAGTGACTCTGCAAGAGCGCTAACCTCGAGACCGGCCGCAAGGCCCTCGGCCCAGTCAAACCAACCATCGATCGTGGCACTCGTTGTCTCGGCGTTTGAGGTGCGACCGGACACACGTCGAAGGTCGCCTAACTTTTTGAGAACAGGGATTGGCAGGCTCGCGAGGAAGGCCGGACCGGCCCGGTCAATCTTCGCAAGCAGACTTTGACGTACATCGTTAGTTTCGACGACGAGCACACAGGAGAGCAGGCGCTGTACTGAGCGTTTGCTCAACGGCAGATCATTATAAAGCGCGAATGCCCGGTCGTATTGGCCGTCGTCAAATGCCGCTTCAGCCTCATCTTCATCCGACACCGGCACCAGTTCTTCCGGGATGGAGGAGGGAGTCTGCGCGGGAGCAGGAGCGGCAAGGCTGGCGAACAACAGGTGACCTGGATCATCGTTCGATACCAGGGAGGCCAAATCTGCAAGGAGCGCTTCGTTGGGCCGGTCAAGCACACGTTCGAACAACAAGAAGGCTTTAATCACACGCGGCGTGCGGATGCCTCGCCTAGTCGCAAAAAGCCGCGGATAGGGTACGCTCAAATGTTGCTTAAACGCATTGAGTAGTGCTGAAGTATCGCCCGCCGCCTCTAGGTCATCTAGATACGTCCGATAGAGTGCCTCGACGAGGTCGGCGAGGACTTGCACCGGCAACGGCAGGTCGGAGAGCGTCTTAATCAGCCAGTGATCGCGGGCGATTTGCGGCCAAAGGCCGAGACCGGCTTTCAACCGCACATCCAAGTATCTAAGGTTTTCTTCGTTTAGGCGTCCTGTCCCTCGCAATTCGGTGAGTAAGGTTTCAGCCCGCTCGGCGTCTTGCACTAGCAGCGCCCGCTCAAAGTCGGAGCGGATGGCCCCCACCGGCCGCATCGGCATACGGTTGGTCAGCGGGCGACGCGAGGCAAGGCAAGCAAAGGTCGTCAGAAGATCGGCCATTCGAGCGCCCTTGGTGCCGACCGCACCAGAAAAGCGATACACGACCCCATCATAGCGTTGCCGCAATATCGCTGCCATAGGATCGCGGCTGTCGAAAGGCACAACGTCAAAGTGCTCTAAATAGGTCGGCCCAAGCCAACCCATCAGTTCCTTTTTGAGCTCGAATGCGCCAACAGGTCCCCGGGTCGTCGCATACCAACCAACGATATGGCCAGAGCGCACAAAGGGCAGCACGATCGCTGCTTGCGAACTGCCGCTACTGATGAGGTGCAGCCATGGAAGAACGTGATCCATAAGCGCCTGGGGCGCTGAGCGATCTTCAATCCTCTCCCAATCGAGCCCATTTGGAGCGCTGAAGAAGGCCCGCAGCCAAGCGACCTCGGAAGGCGCAAGATCGGCAATCATCTGTCGGTCCCAATGTAGGATTCGAAATTGAGGCGAGCCTCAGCAATGGTCTTTGCATTCGTGTCGTAGACAACCATCTCGTCGTTTAGCTCGAGGCCATTGTAGGTCAGGTTCATCGAACCGGTAAGTAAGCCCCTCTTGATCAGCACGCCCTTTGTGTGAAGGTGCCGGCGCTGGACGATCAGTAGTTTGTCGGAAAGCCCTGCTTCTTCGGCTGCCTCGCTCACCGCCGCTATGAAGGCGTCGTTATGAGTGTCGAAACTCGTTGCTATGCCAAGAGGCGTGCCGCGTGCAATCAGGTTGACCGCGACTTCAACGAGACGGACCTCCCGGTTACCCCATTCGGGATTGAGCGACCCAAAGCCACCTGCCCGATTGTCGAACAGCAAAATGTTGCTGATCCACGGGCTTACCAGCCACGCTCGCTGGCCTCCGGGTGCTACAAGCTCGCCAAGAAGCATGAGTTGCAGTAATTCACGGATCAGGTTCTGGCTCGTCACTGCGCTCTTAAAAATTCGACGTGTTTCGAAGGTCATTGCAAGGCCTCCGCTATATCAACGTCGATATGATAGGCGCCGCCCGAACGTCGAACCGCCTGCACGCGGGCAAAGACAGACAAATACCCAGTCTGCACAGGGTTGGTGGCGAGGAAGTTGAAGGCGTCCGCGACGCGTCCGGCTTGGTTCATGGGACAGACTAGAGTTGCCGCCCCAGTCTCGCCTAGGCGTTCCAGGCATTCGGGCTGCCATTGGTCGTTCTCGAGATCAATGAGCGCATTCTCCTGCGCGAGGAATGGCATCACCAGCAGAGGTTCGGGCGCCGGCAGATCAGCAAATTGGGAATAGACGTGCAATCCGGCTTGGCGAATCTGCGCCCCGCGCGGCCACAGGAGCCCGTAGATTACGCCGAAGCGCCATTGGTCAGGATTGACGGTGGGGGCGTCGATACCTGCAAAGCGGAGCGCAGTATCGATATCATCGCGTCGCGACAACCTATATGCGACGACACGGGCGTCCAGTTCAACACCAAGTCGCTCTTCTTCGGCTGACCATTGTCGAACGGCTCCTAGGAAAAAGGCGTCGCTTTCGCGTGTGGAACCTGGGCGAATGACGCGGTTAACGAGTGCGACCATGAAAGCATGGAAGGTCACGAAGCCCTCCGCCGCCAGCCTTTCTCGCAGCACTGAGAGGGCACGGTGGCTCTCGGCCGCCCCATAAGCGCCACGCATGCCACCTGTAGCAATGGCGAGATCGCCGTCAGGATCGTCCTCGACCACCAAGTTGAGGAAGCGCTGCAATTGATAATCGCTCAGCGCGAAATCATTGTCGCGCAGCGATGCCGTCATGAGATTATAGAAGCGGCGCGGATCCTCTGCATATTGCCTGAGCGCCTCTTCGATCTGGCCGTTGCCGCCGGGGGCGGTCTCGCTGATCCAGATTTCGGCTGCTGGTTCGTCGGCAAAAACATCGTCGGGCTCTCGCGGACCGGCATCGATATCGATGACCAGCCCGTTTGCGTCGACTTCCGGACAAAGGCTGAGTATAGCGTTGAGGGCCGCCGCCGCAGTCGTCGCTGCGAAGCGCTCACGAAGCCAAGGCTCCCAGTTTTCAGCGATTGGCTGCCACAGGATCTCCGCGAGGCTGAATAGGCTGGTTCGAACTCGTCGATCGGCTATGAGTAGCGCCAAATCTTGGCGGAGCTTGTCCTGCACATTGCCTTGGCCGGTGGGGTCATCGACAATCGGCGACTGGAACAGAATGCTGAGTGTTTGATCGAGGCTGAGTTCGGCCCTACCCTGCGCCAGATTGTCTGCGGCTTCCTCGAGTCCGATCGCCTTTGCGATCGCCTCATTGCTAATTGCTGCGAGAAGCAGATGAGCGAGCCACTCGCGAGCGAAGCGATTTTCCACAGCATCAAGATAGGGGCCATTGACTGCCTGGTCGTGGAACCGTGCCGTGCGGATCGCCCGGTAGGACGGATCGGAGTCGGTGCCGAGGCTCGACCAAAGTTTTTCCGGAAAACGGAGGCGCAGGCAGAAGGCATCGACGCCGAAGCTGAAACCAAGCGCCGCCGCGCCCCCTGCTATCTCGTAGTTGAACTTCTTAGTGTAGGACGTTCCGTCCCGATAGCGGATGTCGGCGTCGCTCCCAATCGCCATACGACGCGCTTCGACCGGACTAAGACTCTGATGGGTGTAGAAGTGTGCACCGGCAATGAAGGCCGCCCAAGGGCTGCCGATCGGGGGAGCAAGAACCAGGCCGACTTCACGCGCGACAAGCTGCGAACGCCAGCGCAACCGCGCAGTCGAAGTGTCCACCACTGTGTTGGCAGGCTGCTGGACCAAAAATTCGCGCGGTCGGTAGACTGGTACTTGCAGGATGTTTCCATTGGTAGCGCGTATCTGCCAGTCGCCGATAAAATCGGCCCGTACGTTGTGCGATAGGTCGGCGCTTTGCTCAATGTTCTGGTCGAGCGGCGGGCAGATCCAATGCCGCTCCAGCGCATGGCTAATGCCGTAGCGGCGCGAGACTCGGCCGGCTGCGTATTCCTTCATCGCCTGCGAGATTGGCATTACGACTCGTTCTGGCGTTGCACTGCCTGACTGGCCAAGAACTATTTCGACCTCCGGCAGGTTGAGATCGCTGAATAGGTTTGCCGGCGCGAACTCCGGCAAGGGCGAGTTACCCACCTTATAGTCGGCCCCTTCCTCTCCATGAGCCAACCATCGCGATTCCAGTCGGCGCAGCGCGGTGGGTAGCACTTCAAGCAATAGCGGCCGCGGGTGATCCCACAGAAGAGCATCAATCTCGCTACGGTCGAGCTTGAGGGCTTGTCCAAGATAGTCCGCATAGCGTTCGAAATCGGCATCGTTGGTGAGAATGCGTCGGGTTGCGTCGGCCAATTTCGTCTGGCGGGCGCGTTGGTTTGACGTGGCGGCGGGACCGTACATGTTGATCCAAACACTGCCGCGCGGGTTGGAGCCAATAGTAAGGCTGAGATAATCGAGCGTCGCGTAAACCGCTTGGATGCGTTCGACATAGCGATTGTTGATCGGCAGCGACCGGGGAGAGACCTCTGGGTCAAACAGCAGGTCATAGCCCTGGTAGGCGATCCGATCGCGACCATAGTCTGACAAGATAACAACCGTCCAAGGTCGCATGCTTCTCGAACGCCCAGCGCGACCCTTGCGTTGAAGAAATTGAGCAACATCATTGGGAGCTTTATGCTGAATAACTGCGCCCACGAGTGGATCATTGTACCCGACCTCAAGCGACGCGGTCGCGACGATTATGTCGAGATGACTGCCCACACCCGGATCCATTGACATGACGCGGCCGACAGTCTTGCGATCGTTTGACTGCAAAGTGTGCCCGATGTCGACAGCGGCCTGCCAATCCTGGCCATGAAGCTTCCGATGTTCGCTGGCCATCGGCGTTCGCAAGGACGCAAGCCCGCCATTGGGATGACGATTCATGTCGATCCGGCCGCCGCTTTGCCTCCCCTCGGCATCAAGCATCGCGAAGAACATACGGTTGATGACATCGAGATTATCGGCGAACAGGAACAGCCGCTCGCCGAAGACGCCTTGGCTCCGGCGTAGGTCTGGCGCATCGAGCATTCGCGAAAGCAACATGGCCGACTGAATCGTGGTCGACAGAAGTGCGGTACGGGAGACTGGGTCGCCGCGCAGCGCCAGTAGATATTCTGCGCCCTCCGCAATCATATCGCAGGTCCGTGGGGCGATTTCGAGAGACGCCTGCTCGTGCAGGCCGGTTAATCGCGCGAAGAAGCGTGCGCCGTCAGCGATTGTTGCTGACAGGCCAACGAAACTAACAGACCTGCGCAGCAACCGGCGCCACCGCCGAAGCAGAAACGCGACCTGCGCTCCTGATGTGCCGGAATATGTATGGACTTCGTCGAGCAGCATCAGTTCGACAGGACGTTCGCACCGATCGCCCAGGCCGAACAAGTGGCGCACACGGTCATCGCCCATTCGCTGGTTTAACATCTCGGTCGTGGTGAACAGGATGTCCGGGCTTTCGCGTTCGAGCCGCTGACGCGTGAGTATAACCTCGTCGCTTTCGATTGAAGCAGCGCAGGTCTGGCAGACTAGGCGCTCCTTCCCGGCCCCGCGATCCAGGCTATGCCAGACCATGTCGCCGTCACAGCCATCGGTTGGGCAGCGCAAATAGTCGCAGATCAGACCGTCTCTATGGCGACGCCAACCAGTGCGGGTCTCCGCGTCTGCGGCGTCTTTTGGCGTCGGGCCGAAATATGTGCCGATGAGAATCTTGCGACAGCCTTGATCTAGCAGGCTGGCATCGAGCCGCCTCGCCTGACCATAAACCTCGGCAAACTGGTCCTTGAGCAGTTCATTACGTGGGTAGAGCGCGAGCACCTTGACCCAACGACTTGCTGATGGATCGCGCTGAATGTGCGATGCGATCCGAGCAAGCGAGGGCAAGTAGAAGGCCAGGGTTTTCCCGCTGCCGGTGCCGGCGCTGACTAGCGTCGCAATCGAAAGGGGCTGCTCGAAACCGGCGAGAATGCGCTCGGCGGCATCCACCTGGAAACTTGCTAGTCCAAAATCAGGTCCGTAGCTATTGATCAAAATCGACAGAGCGTCACGAGCGGAGGCATCCGACGTTGCTGCCTGAATCTGAACACGAGCCCGTTCTGCAGAGATTTGCCGGCGCGGATAGCGGCGTCGACGCCAGATGAAGCGGAAGTCCGCAACAAGCGTCGGCGCGGATTGCCAGCCAATCAAGCCCTGATGCTGCGGAAACAACTGCCTGAGTCGAAAAAACAGCCGGACTGCTTCCGCCATCCGCGAGCGGAAGCGGCTGGTTTCACTGTCGCCGATGTCAAGCAGAAGCGTGCGCCGCTGAAGTGCTGCTACGACTTCTGCGACGCTGACAAAAGTCAGCCCGTCGGCATAAGCCGGGTCGTCAAGCAGCGGGTCGATGAGTTCGCTGAGTTCGCTGAGCGTCAGGAAGCCGTCCACGAGGCCCCAGGTGAGCAACCGGGCTTCGCGCTGTTCAATCCGATCCAAACTAGCGAGTAGGAGTTTTTCATCACCGCTCATGGGCGATCCGATGATTTGACGCGATAAGCCTCGAGACTCTCATTTTCGCGGAGCCAGTTGAGCACCTCGTCGGTCAAAAGGTTGATCGGAGCGCCGCGGACAGACTGAACCGCCTCTAGAAATGCCTTCACATCAGGGGACACCTGGAAATCGAATGCTTTAGCAGCAAGTTCGAGTTGGTTGCCGAGCATTCGCGCTCGATCGATCGTCCCTTGATCGTGTGGGAGGGTGTCGAAGAGCGCCCTGAACTGACTATAGAGGCCTCGGTAGACTCTGAGTGCTTCTTGGTTCGCCTTCGTCTTGGCGAGCTTGGACTCGACCGCAGCAGGCGTCTCGCCGCTGAACAGGCTCGTCCATTGACCCTTCCAAGCAACATTGACCGCTGTCTGAAGGTCGCGCGCCGCCGAATCCATTTCTTCCAGCATCGTCGACCATAGCTGTCCCTTCTTCAGGGTCTCGGATTTCGGTGCCTCTGCAAAACGCTCGACCACCGTAGTTGCCTTCTTTCGGACCTTAGCGTTGCTCGCGGGTTCGACAATGGTGATGCCCGCCTTGGTAAGCAGGCGTCTCTTCTCGGCTGGCGCGGAAAGCCTTTCGACGTGCCGGGCAAGTTGGACACGCAAGCCCTCCAGGTCGGCAGCCTCGGCGACGTTGGAACTCATCTCATGGAGACGGCTCAGACGAGCTCTTAACGCGGATGCACGGGCGGGTAAGGCTGCACTCATGGCGTCGCCTCCGGCACATCCGATTGGGCAACAGTGTTCAGCAATATTCTGATTTCAGAAACCAGCGTCGCGGGATCAGCCTGCCCCCGATTAGCCTCTTCTCGCACAACACCGTCCTCTGCCGCCTTAATCAAGCTCTTTGTGTGGTCGAGAAAGGTCATGGTTCGGGCAATCAGCCCGAGGTCGAGCACACCGAGCGCATTGAGCGCTTTGGGAATTTGGTCGAGGTCGCCCTCGACGATCGTAGCGATTTTACTCACCAGATCTTTGATCGCGCTGGCCTGAAATTCCGTTAGCCTACGCTCGAACTCTTTAAGCGTGGTAGGTAAATTTACATGGATGCCGGTCATGGCCAACAAGCGGCAAATGTCCTGAAGATCGGCAATGAACTTTGCCTTGTCAAAGCTATCGTCGATGTATTCGCCGATTCCGGTACTAAATGTCCTTAGCTTTGTGACCACGGGGCCGAGTTGGCCCTTCAAGCGCGCCTCGGCAATGGGGCGGAGGAACTCTCTGACGTCCTGCGGCAATTGATCGGTCCCCGCTCGCGCTCTGTCATCATCGCCAACCGCCTCGGTTAACCGGACAATGTCGATTGCAAATGCTGTGCGTCCAGTTCCTTGGAACGCCGCCGTTCGCTCGAGCAATTCAGTCTGCAGCCGCTCTCGTCCTGGCCTTTCTCCGATCGCGGCCAGAGCATTGGACCGCAGCCGATCCCAATTCTCTTCAAATGGCTGCGTTTCTTTCGGCTCCGGCTTGCCGAAGAGCGCCTTTAGCACCGTTTCTGGTGTAGTAGGCTTCAATGCGGGCTCGAGCCCGATGATCCTCGACTGGGTGATGAGGGCGCGGCTAACCGCAGCCGCCTGGTCGAGTGCGGCGCTGCGCAAAATCGGCTGCAGTTGTGCGATCAAACCATCAACGAGCGCTGTACTTGCAACATAGTCCTCGTCCGCTTCAGCGTACGACCAGCGGCGATTGTTGACGGTAGCGAAACGGAAAGCAGCCAGCAGGCCGGCGCGAACCGAGCCATCCGCGTCCTTTGCGTCGTCGGCGACGGAAATCTTCGTGTTCAGATTGCCGCGAGCCTGTGGAATGTCTATCCAGTTTGGTGGGAGATCTACAGAGCGCATGCGAAGTGCAGGCCAGTCGATCGCATCGCGGACCATGTCCATCAGCGCCTTTCGCAACTCATTGGCATCCCGCTGCTCAAGCGAAGTACCATCCGACCATCTCTCCAGCTTGACGCGCAGGTCGGCGACGCGCGGATCCTCGGCGGCCTCAACGGGCGCTGCGACCTTAGTGCTAACGGCCTCAATCGTGCCCGGGGTTGTCGGGAGGGTTTCGCGAGGCGGGGCCACGAAGCTAATGTCGGCAAGCGCACTCGGCGGTGGCAGATGAAATGCTGTAAAAATCGCCGGTGGGATGTGCTTAATTGCCGCCACGTCGGTCGGGTTGCCTCCCCAAAGCGCGAGAAGAGAGGACAATCGGCCGCTGACCGCGTCTGGTTGGTGGGTCTGTTTGATCCAGCCTGCGATGGTGGCATTTGGTCGAAAGCCCTGGAATTCGGGGGGTGGGAAATCATGGGCCAGAAAACTCGCGCGCAGCAGCAGTGTCGATCGGAGGATCTGGTTGATGACCCGCCGCGGATTGAGTTCAAGCTTCCCCCCCTTGAGAAGTATGCGCCCGGCGAGCGCTTCTATCGCTTCGCGGTTAAAGGGAAAGAGCGGCGCGCCATTACCAGCGGCTCCAAATGCGGCAACGACGCCGCTTTCGACCTCGTCAAGACCCTCATCGCGCCACACCGGCAGCCAGTCGGTGAGCGATCTTTCCTCGCCGCGCTGGCTGAAGAGACGCCTCAGATCATCGCTCCCCCAGCGAGCGGCGTTGAGATATGCGCCGACCATATTCACAACGCTTGCTTTGATCTCGTCATCGCCCTGCTGCCGTCCGCCTATCACCCATTCCCAGCGGGCTCGGGTCAGGATTGTATCGCGGAAATTTAGATGGCCGTCAGTGAGCGCAAGTGCGGTACGCATGGTCGCGCGCACTTTTTCTCCGGCATATTCGCCTTCTTGAATGCAGACTTTGAGCAGTACTTCTTGAATGCCTGCCAGCGCGGCAAAATCCTCAACAAGAAGGACCAGATCTTTACCCTCTTGAAACAGGATTTCGCGGACAGAGAGGATGATCTCCTGCAGCGTAATGCCGCCGGTGCTCTGCTCGAGTTGGAAGACATTGCTGATCGCCGGGTCAATTGCCTTGTTTAGCAAATCAACTGCCGCCTCGAGTCGATCTGCTCCGACCATGGCAATGTTGACCTGATAATAGTCACGGACCCGCTGCGCGGCCTTGCTGACATCCACATCTTTGGGAAGGATAAGATCGGACGCGACGAAACGGGACAGAGTGTCCGCCTGCTCGACTTCGCCCAAGCGGCCACTCAGCGCGCGCGATAGGACCCGGGCAAGAATAGTTTTGAAATGCTCTTCGAGCGCAGCGTCCGAGAAGAGCTTCGGCAAGTCGCGTGCGTATCCGATGAGTTGGCGTAGATCGCCGCGGTCGGGGTTCTGCCGATACTCCGTGGTCAACTCTTCACGGCGTGCGGTCAACGCATTTTCTAGGTGGGCTCGAAAGGTGACGACAGCATTGTCCAGGTTCACCTCAGCGACTGCGCGAGTGAGGTCCTGCCAAGGCTTGGTGTACCGGGGATTGTTCTTGAGCGGCGCGAGGATCAGTTCGACCACAGTGCGCAAGCTCGCACTCTTGGGGATGCGGATGATGTGATACCGGTCGCGCTTTGCGGAACGCTGCAATTGGGCATCAAGCCAGCGGACCATGTGCGACTTGCCCGCCCCAGACACGCCGGTGATAGGCAGGAGCACGTATCCGCCCGGCACGTCCTCGGTAGTAAAGGCATCAAGCAAGTCCAACTCGGTCGCAGTCGACGTGGTATCATTGCCTTCTGCGCGTCGCACGATCGCGGCGGGTTGATGGACTGCAAGCAGCACCGCATCATCGGCAGTCTCTGCTTCATTCTTGATGCACGCATTTACTGCATCAGCATCGGGCCAATAGCGGTCGAGCATTACTTGGCCTTCCGGTTGGCGATCCATCGGACATGCGTCATGCGGAGCCAGGGCCGCTGTTCCGCACCCACCAGCGTTACGCCAGCTTCGGTGTCGCTAAGCTGTTCAGTTGCGATCACGCCTTCATGGATAAGCCTCCGGATCGCACGTGATAGGGCTGTTGAGAGCGTGCTTGCAGGCGGACGGTGCCACGTCGAGCCTTTGAGGAGATCCTCAATCTGCCGCCTGTACAATCCACCGTCGAGAACGGGGATCACCTCGGCGATACGATCGACGAACAACGGGGCGGCAAGCGTTTGCTCGGCCCCGAAGACTTCGTCCAGGCTTTCGCGCAAGGCCTGCGTTGGGTCGATGGTGACCGAGGATCCGCTTCGCGCGAAGCCGAGGTAGACCATCCACGTTCGTAGGCCGTTCCAGCGCGTGTCGTTCTGAAGCATCCGCTTTGCCTTATCGGCGACTTGGCTGTTCTCGAGTGCGTCGATCGTGCCATGCGAACTGGTGTCAATCGTGTAGACGTCTTGAGCGAGGATCCAGGAGAGCCCGCGATTTAGATCGGCGGCCCTGTTTTCCTCGGCCTCAAAGAAGCGGATGTTGTTTTCCGGTGCGAGTGCGATCATTCGCAGCACCTTTGGCAGGCGGCTTTCGGCAATATCCGGGTTCTTACCCAAGATCGACCGATAGGGGTCGCGGAGGCTAACCAGTTTGTCCTCGCTCTGGAACAGTCCGAGTTCGGTCCAGCGGTTCAGCGTCTGCGTCAGATGCTTCGGGTCGATGCCATCAACGCCGAGACCACATGCGGCCAGCAAGTCCTCACGGCTCCGGGAGCCATATCGAGCCAATGCGCGAACTAGGACAATCGCTACGTTGAATAGTCCGTCGCTAGGCATGTTCAGAATACTCACCGCCGCGCCCTCGCTCTAAACTGATCGAATGTGATTACATTGGTCCCAGTCTCAATCAGCCGCCGACTCGGATGAAAGGGATCGGCTGCCGAGGATGGGGCGATTAGGATATGGAGCGGCCGATCAAGCAGCATGAGCGGCTCAGCCCAAACACTTTCATTAATGACGGTGGCGCGAGCCAGTCGATAGATAGTTGCCTGGGATGCAGCTTCTTCTTCGAGCGACTGGACGAGCAGAACGCGGTCGTGGGCGCGTTGATGCAGTTGCTTAATACCGTCGAAGGCACGCAACTCATCTGGAATCGCAATCTCCCGAATCCCGAAGGTCGAGACGAGGTCTGCCAACGTGTCGACAATCTGTGCTGACGTGACGTTTTCGGGCAATGCGATAATCACAGGAGACGCGATTGATAAGTGCGGAAAGCGCAGCCGGAAAAGGCTTGTATCTGCCGCTTCTACTTCTTCGATACCGAACGAATTTGGCTCGTTGTAGAAAAGGTCAGTACGATGAGAACGCCGATCGACGGGGCATCCGCCGCATGCGCGCGAAACGAGGACGGTGCGCCTGGGCGAATGGCTGGTGTAAAGGTCATGCAATAGGTCGGAGACTTCGGTTTTTCCACTGAGTAAGGCATCCAGAAGTCGGCCACCTGACGAAGCCGCAGTTATGGACCGAGCCCTCTCGGCACCTATCCGGCCGTCGAACACAGATTTATTGCGGTGCCCCATTTCTGAGACGCTCACGACCGCTTGCATAAAATACTGCGACCAATGCTCTTCATTGCGTATTTCGAAATCGGCATCGGTTTCATCTTCATTTTGCGCGATTAGTTCTGGCGGCCTCGACTCAAGTGTCAGCATGCCGGCGCGCGCCATCATTATCAGGGTACGCATATTCCAAGCAGCATTGTAGTCAGTCTGACGGTTGAGCCGCTTGGGCACCACACTCAGGTCAATCTGAAGCAAAGTTCCGATGGCATTGAGGGAGGTGGCAGACGCCGACATGGCCCACCATCTGTCGAATGCGAGCTCATCGCTGATTAGCGACGGCGCAGCCAGTCGATCGGCCAAATCGCGATCCAGATCGGAATAAATCAAGAGCGACGCCGACATGCACCCGTCGCGGCCGCCTCGGCCGACTTCTTGGTAAAACCGATCAAGTGTCTCGGGTACTGCGGCGTGCACAACCGTCCGAACATCCCGCTTATCGATGCCGACCCCGAAGGCTGAAGTGGCCACGACGATGTCGAGTTCGTTATCGGCCCATTGGTCGATGACGCGCCGCCGTGTGGTGTCATCGGTGTCACCATGGAAGCTAGCGCAGCGCGCAAATCCGACTCCACGCAACCGTTCCAGCCATTCGTCGGCATCCTGACGCTTTGTAACGTAGAGAATGGTCGGCCTCGGAGCGTGGCAAACCGCGTCGAGCACCTTCATTGTCTTCGCATTTGGATCGCTTTCGCGATGGATCCAGTATTGCGGTTCGGGGCGCAGGTGAATCGAGGCAGCCATCTGAACGGTCTCGGCGGGACCAAATAGTGCGTCAAGTGTGGCGACGGTTTCGGGTGTCAGCGTTGCGGACATCAATACGGTCTTGAACGGTCGGTCGCCACACTGGGCAAGCAGCCCATGTCTGACCCCCGCCAACATTTGGAATGCGGGCCTGAAGCCGTCGCCCCAGTGACTTACAAGGTGTGCCTCGTCAATGACGAAGTATGCCAGCAGTCCCGCTGCTGCCGCGTCGTAGAGAGCGGGTAGCAAGGCTCCTGTCACCCCTTCGGGTGAACAATAGAGGATACCCTGCGTGCCCTGCCGGATCATCGATTTGATAGTGAGACGCTCGTCACTAGTAAGGCCGGCGTGCCACGCCAATATGGGCATTTCGCGTCGCGGAAAACGCGCTTTCAGCATGTTGGCGGTTTGGCGCGCTTGATCCAAAGCAAGTGCGGTAGTCGGCACGACACAAATCGTCACCGGCCCCTCGAGCCCGCGTACAAGAACCGGCGCCTGCGCCACCAGGCTTTTGCCAGATCCTGTGGGGAGGGCGACAATCAATGTCTTCCCCGGAGGCAATAGAAAGGTGCTGCGAACGGCCTCGCGCTGCCCGGGTGCCATGTAACAATCGAAACCGCTCACTTCTTCAAGGAAGGGATCAATCGGCCTACGCCGGTCGATCCGCACATCACGTTCAGCGAAGGCGTCTTCAAAGAGCGGCGCGTCGATATCTTCCACCCACTCGGGCGACCAGGGGACCGCGTCGACCAAGTAGTGGCTACCGACTCGTTGGGCGCGGACGCCGAAACGTGACCAGTCGTCTCGGTTGGGCCAACCTTCGTCAGACGGCACGCGGAGACGAGCGGTTGACCCAGACTGGAGCGACTGTCGGCGCAATACATGGCGCAGCAATGCCATTAGATCGCTTGAACCATGGAGAGTAGCCGTCGTCTGAGCGGAGTAGAGAATCTGACGGATACGCTCGAACACACCGTCTGCGCTCTTGTGTGGGACGGCCACTTCGGGCCATTGATCAAGAAGATCGTGCAATGACGAAAAGTCGAGCCAGTCCACTAGCCGGCTCCGTCGACGGTAGCGGTCATCGCATGGTCGCCGGTCAGAAAGCACGCCAGTGCGGCATCGACGCGAATTGAGGGCGCGTTGATACCGGCGCTAAGCGCATCGGCAAGATCGCGTTCGATTTGCCATTCCTTCTCGGCGGTGGGATCGCTGCGACGGTCTGCTCGGGCCCGCAATTGGCCTAGGCGCCCAAAGTCGACTTCTGCCGATCTATTGCGAGCCGCTACCAGGCCGCCCACGAATGCCGACGATTGGCGCAATGCCAACTCGGCCTGACGCCGTGCTTGCCAACAAATCGCGGGCCAGTCGGTCATCTGTGGGAGTCGCAGTAGTCCGAGTTGGTTCCATCTCATCGGGTTCAAGTTGAAATCGCGGCCACCCCGTCCTATCGCGGTGGGGCGGTAGGGAAGATCCAGCTTGGTTAGAAGGTCGGGGTCCGTAACCAATTCCATCTCTTGGTCCAGCCAGACTGTCCTGAAAAAGGGGGGCAGCGCCATATCACCCCGGCGTCTGATTGCCGCCTCGCTGGCTTCGCTTAGTCGATCTGCGGCGGCGAGCACGTCGCGGGCGCGGGCCAGGTCGGGCTCGACGATGAAGTCGAAACGGAAGTATAGGTCAACAGCCCCCTCACCTTGATGGCCCGGAAAAAATCGCCACAGCGCAGTCGACCGTCCGCGATCATCGATCTGGGACAGATCCCACATACCGTCGATGAACGGCTCCCCATATCGCAGTAGACGGGCATGCATGGCCCTGCCTTCACGCCCCAGCGCCGTGCGACGCCTGTACGTCATCGGGTACGTTCGTACAGTGCGCGCAAGGCGCGCCTGGAGCGAGTTGTCGATCGCCGCGGAAAATCTGTTGAGATAGGTCTCAAGCGGAACCAGCGTATGCGGTTGATGCGTCATGTAGCGGTAGCAAAACGGAAGCGCACCCGACGTCTGTTCCTCCCGAGTCCGTCCCGAGACGCGTGTGAACATAAGGTTGGTTTCAATCCAGGCCGAAGCAGCCGTATCAATCTTGCGCCATTCATCGTCCAGGTCGGTAAGGGCATCCAACATTTCACTAGATGGCGCGCCTAGCGCATCAAGCGCGTCCTGCTGATCAATGTCGGCGATCTCACGCTCAATCCTGCCGTCTTCACCCTGGCTCTCCATGAGGAGGTCAATTAGCGCCTCTGAGCCCTCCCGAAACAGCAAGGAGGCGAACGTCCCTGTCATCTCCTCAATGACATACTGAAGGCTCGCGACGGAGCGATCGAAGACCTTCAATGCATTGTCGAGGTAACGAGCCCATGCGTCTTCATAAGGATTGTCGCGGCAGACGAGAATAATCGAGCGCACGGGCTCGCCCGATCCATAACGATCGGCACGCCCCAAACGTTGTTCGATGCGATTGGGATTGAACGGCAGATCATAATGAATGACAATTTTGCGCCCGCCCTGAAGATTGAGACCTTCTTCAGCGCGGCGATCACATACGAGTATTGGTCGAGTCTGGTCTCGATTGAACGCCATCCAGTCTTCGTGCTCAGGATCATGGCGATCGATGGGTAGTTCCAGAACAGCGGCAAGCGTCTTTACCAAGCGGTCTGCCGTCTCCCTGTCAGTACAGAAGACGACAAACTGTTGGCGCGGGCCAAGCAACGGCTTGATCGCCTCAACCAGAGCGGATGCACGATCGTCGAGAGCTTGCTCACTTGCCAGTTCCTGCAAGATGACATCGAGACGCTTGGTGTCGCTGACGAGTGCGACCTTTTCCGCGAGACGATCGATACTGCCAACGCCGGAACAGGCATATTCCTGCATCCGCTCCAGCGTTTGGAAGAATACCCGTGACCGATCCGCGCGTATAGACTCGACATCTAGCGTTGTCGCCTCATCGAAGCGCCAATATTCGATCGCTTCGCACACGCGTGCGGTGGCGGAACTATCATACTCCACTCGGATCGCGCCGGACCGGTCTGGGGTCAACCCAGCGATATTGCTCCGTCGGTGTCGCAATATTCTGCGGTGAAGGCGATAAACTTCGCTTATGTGCGAGCGGACCCGCCCAATCGCGTTGATCAGTTCAGGATCGGATTCGTCCGGCAAACCGTCCCCAACAATGCGCAAAGCCGCAACATGGCTCTGCAGTAATTGATCGTCAGCAAAATGCTCCGCGAGTTGGTTTAGCGTGTGATCGAGATAGAGGACATTCTCTGGCGCCAATCCCGCAACGATTTGCGCAAGCATTTGGCGGCTTCGAACCCGGCGACGAAACCCAACCTCGTCATCGAGTGCATAAGTGTCCGGATCCAGCAGGTGGAGCATTTCGAGGAATCCACGCTCATTGTGAAGAGCAGGGGTAGCGGAGAGCAGCAGGACGCGATCGATCTTCTTCGCTGCGACCGCGATATTCTCATATAACTCCCGTTCATACCCTGCGCTCTTACCCGTCAGATGATGGGCCTCGTCGATCACCAACATGGTAGCGCGGTCAAGTAGCGTGCAAATCGCTTCGTGATCACTGGCGCCCAACACGCGAAGGCGGCCCTCGAAATCGGCGTTCAGAAAGAACTTTTCATCAAGTTCATGGCGCCACTGAGAAACGAGTGCGTCTGGAACGACTATCAAAATGAAGGCGCTCTCACCGCAATCGAGGATGCATTGTCGGATCAGTATCCCAGCCTCGATTGTCTTGCCGAGCCCAACTTCGTCGGCAAGTAAATACCGCTGCACTGGATCCTGGAGAATTCGGCGAACAACCTCGATCTGGTGCGCCTCCAGTTCGACCGCAGATGATATCAACGCGGACATTCCCATGGTCAGGCCCCGTTGAGCCATCACCGATCGGACAAACCCGCTGCGCCCATCGGAAAAGCGCGGAGTTTCATTGACTTTACCGGCAAGAAAAGCGGTCGGATCGAGGATGGCACGGTTCCATCGAACGTTCACGTCGGCAACCGAGAGCCACCGCTCCGATCCGTTCGGAAATTTGCAATATTGGCGGGTGCCGTGGTCATCGAGCAGCCGGCCGATTTCCCACGCGCCTATTGAGGCGTTGTAAAAATAGATACGTGTCTGCTCGGGCAGCGAGACGGCCTCAAGATCATCCAGGGCAATAGTCGCTGAAACGGCCGGATTCCAAGGGGCATCAAAGAACTCGACCGTGCAGAGGTCTCCCCGCCGACTGATTGCCTTGCCAACTCCGAATGAAGCGTGCTCGCCCTCGCGCGCCTTTACAAACACCGAATCTCCCCCCAGTTCGGCTCCTTCGCCCACCGGATCAGACACAATGTTTAGGTTCGATTCAAGCGTCCCGCCAAACAGTTAGCAATATACAATTCCATCGGGATACTCGACTTGGCATTTGCAAAACGCTGATTTAGCCAGGCATCATTCCCATCCGACGATCCCGCGACCTGATCCAGACCAGGATTGGGAGTGCGGCAAGAACCATCCAAAGTTTGCCCAATACTTGGCCTGAGAGAAGATCCAAACTGCCGAACGCAAGCGTGAGAAACACAATGCTATCGATGATCAAGCCAACCACGCTGCTTGCCGTGGCAGCCAGCACCAAGCCGCGACGCTGAAGCGGCGTGTAAACCAAAAGGTCGGCAGTTTCCGACAAGGCGAAGGCGAGCGTTGAAGCGATAATCAAGGCGGGCGGAGCGAAGAAGATCGAAAGAACCGCGCCAATAGCGATGGCGGCAAAAGACCAAATCAGACCGAGACGCCGTTGGACCAGATCGCGCAGGACCAAGGCTGCCCCAACCGCGAGTACGCCGCTTGGTGCGAGAATGCCAGGCGCGACCGGGATAAGGCATGGTCCGTCCGGCACGCAGACCGTACCGACGTTTCCAATCAGCCAATTGGCCAGTGGAATGGTGCAGGCGAAGGCAATTAGAAAAAGTGCACCTTCGACTGTTCGCCTGGTGTCCAGATCACGCATCGCTTGTCTCCCGAGCCATTGAGCGAAACTTCTGATATCCCTTGGCCCGCAGGTCACAAGCGGGGCACCCGCCGCAACCCCGACCCCATTCGTTATTATGCTCGACGTCGCCGTTGTAGCAGGTCAACGTTCGGTCCCGGATTAGGTCGACCAGCGGAGGCCCACCTAGCTGTTCCGCGAGCAACCAGGTCTGGGCCTTGTCTATCCACATCAGCGGCGTGTCGAGAACGAAACGGCTTTGCATGCCGAGATTGAGAGCAACTTGAAGAGCCTTGATCGTGTCGTCTCGACAGTCCGGATAGCCCGAAAAATCGGTCTCGCAAACCCCGGTTACCACATGCTTCAGTCCCCGACGGTAGGCCACCGCAGCCGCGAAGGTGAGGAAAACGATATTGCGACCGGGCACGAACGTGTTTGGCAGGCCGGATGCCGTCGTCGCAATCTCGACTTCGCGCGTCAGTGCGGTGTCGCTGATTTCGCCGAGCACGGATAGATCAAGCACACGATCATCGCCGAGCTTTTCAGCCCATGCAGGAAACGCTTTCTCAAGTCCGGCGCGGAACTCGATCCGCGCGTCGAGTTCCACAACGTGCCTCTGGCCATAGTTGAAGCCAATCGTTTCCACTCGCTCAAAGCGGTCGAGCGCCCAGGCGAGGCATGTGGCCGAGTCTTGGCCACCAGAAAAAAGTACGAGAGCACCATCGCCTGACATCACAAGCTCTCCGAACCGTAGAAGCTGCAGGCTCCGGTATCGCTGTCACGTCTAACCGTTACGCGCCATATGTTTGGGCAGACCGGCGCGACTTTGCGCCATATCCAGGCCGACAGGTTCTCAATCGTGGTCGGACCTAGATCTTTGATCTCGTCTAGGAAGCGGTGGTCGAGGCCGTCGCGAGCCTCTTCGAGCGCTTGGTCGAAGAGGGAGAGGTCAATGATCATGCCGGTTTGCGGATCCGGACGACCACGAACGACGACCTCCGCACGGTAAGAATGACCATGGATCCGGCGACTTGGTTCGACGTCCACTGTTCGCTGAAGCGTGTGCGCCGCGTCGAAGCGAAATTCCCTGCTGAGTTCGTACATTACCGGATGCCCATGAATTTGTGAGTTTGAAGCGAGAGCCGCCAGCGCGGATGCCGCAGGCAATAGTCGATGGCTGCCGCCGTGTTGTGTTCGCGCTCGCCGTCATCACGCGGCTGCAGGAGGAAGTGCTCAAAGTCGAGGCTCTCGAACGAAAGAGGATCGACCCCAACTTGGGGAAACACCAGTTTCAACTCGTGCCCCGAAGTTTGGGCAAGCGGCACGGCGCCCTTGGGACTGACGGAGATCCAATCAATCTCGGTTGGCGCCGCAAGCGATCCGTTGGTCTCGAGCGCGATCTCAAATCCGCGCTCGTGAAGAGCCAAAATAAGCTCTCCTTCAACCTGCAAGAGGGGCTCGCCCCCGGTAAGAACGACGAACCTTTCGGTTTTGCCTCCTCCCCACATCTCCTCGACTGCAGCCGCCAGCGAATTGGCGTCGGCGAAGCGCCCGCCGCCCTCGCCATCGGTACCGACAAAGTCCGTGTCACAAAAATTGCAGGCCGCCGACGCCCGGTCGCGCTCGCGGCCACTCCAAAGATTGCAGCCAGCAAATCGGCAGAAGACAGCGGGGCGACCAGCATGACGCCCCTCGCCCTGCAATGAGTAGAACATCTCTTTGACTGCGTAACTCATCGCCTTAGGCCGCCTTCTCGTTTTCGGCGATGCGCCGTTTGAGGACCTGGACCAGATGAAATGAGAGTTGGCGAACATCGGCCGGCACGTTTTGCAGCCCATTCCAGCGTCGGCGTTCCGAGCCGAACTCCCACTCGCCCGCGCTCCAGGCGGTCTTTCCCTTGAGCAATCGGAGACCAGCGGCAAAATCGTCGCGTGTGGAGGCGCCGGTAACGCTGTTCAAGAAATCCATCACATAGCCTAGCGCGATGATACCGGTGCCGTGGAGCAACCGGGACGTCTTTGGCGTTTGCCCAACCCAATCGTCCGCGAAGACGTGCTGAACCGCGTGATAGAATTCGCTCATCGTCGTGACCCCCTGGGCCAGCAGAAGCTGGTCCTCGCCGGCATAGAGCCGAAGGGCTCCGTCGCTGAGGGAATTCATGATGACCCGCTGGAGGACAGTGTCGCGGATCACGCCCTTTGGGTTGGTTTGTTGCTTGATCAATCCCTTGAGCGAAGACCCCTGACGATAGTTGAGTGCCTCGGTGACAAGAGCGGCTTGTGATCGGCTCGACATGCGTGTGGGCAGATCACCCACCTTGGGGAGCAACTCATAGACGAGTGCCTTTGGCAGCGGGCGGGTGTTGTTGACCAGGATAAACTGCTTCTGCAACTCCTCCTCTGTCTCGCAAAGGAAGCCTGAAACCAGTACTTCAAACTCGCGGCCCCGAAGTTCTGAAAGCGCCGTGAACCGCTGCTGCCCATCGACAATCCAGCCAGGAGGGCCGTTGGATGTATCGACGACCAATTGATGAAGGCGGCCGCCCGGGCTCATTGAGGGCTCCAGTCGAGCGCCACCCATGAATGCGACCACTATCGCATTGGGCAAGATCGAGTTCGGCTTTTCCAGATAGTCGCGAATCTCGCGAATGTGACCCGCTATCTGCGGCCTCTGAAAACCTTGCAGGGCGCCGCCGTTGTCCCGCCCGGCTCGCTCGATGCGAGCGATGCGCGCAACGTCCGACGCCTTGGCGACGAAGCTGAAGACTGCCAACGTGTCGCTCTGAACCGGCGCCAGTGCGTCGAACCGAATTAACTGCTGCTTGCTCATGCCGTTTCCAGTCGAAATTCACTAAGGTGGGTGTGGAAGACGTGGAGGTTGTGGATGCCGCGTCGCTTGTTGCGATTGGACGTCCGGAAAATAACGGCCTCCACGCCGCTTTCTCGACAGACCCGGCAGTTGCACCGCTCCCAAGGCCGATCGCCCAGCGTGTGCGTGTATGCTTTGCGCTGCCGCGCCGCTGCATCCGCTCGACGACTTGGCGAGACGTCCTCGTCCCAATTGAGGGCCGCCCAATAATCCATTACCGCATCGAGTGTCTGATCCAGCGCCGCCTCGCCAACTGCATAGGCGCGAACGTGGTACAGCGCGGCATCTTCCAGGCGCCTCGCATCCTCCTGGTTGAGGCTCCCTTCAAGCGCCTTCTGCTTGAGCTTGTTATTTTGGGTAGCCTGCGGGATGCGTATCGCCGTGTAGTAAGAGAGTTCGCCACTGGCTGTACGGGACCAGTAGTTTTTGCGCGCATCCTTGAACGCTCGCAGCAAAGGTGACGTCGTGTCGAAGCTGGTTACGCGGTACTTCTCGAGCACTGCCAACTCTTCGATCTTGCCAAAGCCGAGCAGGTGGAGGCGAACATGGTCCGGGAGGACGCCACGCAACGCGGCCAAAACCCGGCTTATTTGTTCGATCTTCAGGGGAACTGTACCGCCAATAGCCAAGTAGTCGTATCCCATGTTTGCGAGGTTCCGTGCGGCCTCCGCCATGCTCTCTGCTGACCATCCCTGGATGACGCCCAACGGCGTGAACCCCGTCCCCAGCGCCTTTGAGGCCTGAAGAAACTCGGTAGCGTTCTGAAGAGTGATCTCGTACCGACCGCGCACCCCCTCCGGTACGTCATTCAAGTTGCGGGTCACGCCAACGTCGTCGAAATCGAAGATCAAATGGTCAGGGGAGCATCCGTGGCTGAAGCCGCCATCGGCATAGAATTCCGCCGTGTCTTCGCCACGATAAGGTGGCTCCGGTAGGTTGCGGTACGAAAAGGCACCACAGTCACCCAGCATGATGCTGTCGGGAAACTTTTCGAGCGGATAGCGCAAAAATCGGCGCGCGCCTTCTCGACGAAACCGCATCAACTGAGCTTCAGAATACTTCCCTGGGTGCCCCACATCCCCCACGATGCCGCGCGATACGAGGATCCCGTCATAGGGAGCTTGCTCCAAGAATTCGTGCGGGTACTCGTCGTCCCGATGCACTGCCCGGCCTTTGCCGTTGCGATCTTCAATGAAGTCGTATTCTGGATCGATCGTGTCGACGCTGTCTGCAAAGAGAAATTTCATCAGGCCACCTTGGCGAAAGCGTGCATGTGGTCGAGCCGCGCCAGGTGACCGGACAAAAGTTTGATGTCGCGGCCGACATTTTGGATTTCGTTCCAATCGCGTTGAAGCTCCGTCCACCGGCCACTCGTCCAGTGGCAATAAGGGGCGATACGTGAGAGTGACTCGGTCGCGTGTCCGAGCAAGTCTGCGCCAGGGGCAGCACGCGACATGATACGGTCCATCAAGAGACTCATGGCCTCGATCCCGGCCGAGTGCATGAGCCGACTTTCAGTCGCAGGACGACCCCATGCCTCCGGGAACACAACGCGCACTGCACCCCAATATGCGACAAGTGCGCGATACATGGCGTCAATGTCGGCCGGGGTTTCCGCGGTCGCCTTGAAGGGGGCCAGAGAGCCGAGAGCGCTGTTGATGCTGTTCCTGATCGCCTTGACCAACGCGGAATCGGTAACCACCGCGGTGGCGGAGTCTTCGGACAACCTCTTAATCAGGCCACGAAACGGAGAGTCGGGGGCCGATTGGAGGAGATTTACCAGTTCACTGGGAATCTTCCGGGTTGAAAGGTCGCGCGGAAACGCGGTGTCCACCTCTGGCAGAAGTTCGTTGATCAGCCGAGGATCAAGGGGTTTGGCCTTATTGACCAAGATGAATTGCTCTCGGTGAACGGAAAGTGCCTCCGAAACGAAGGCAACAACCGGAACGGGAAAACCCTTATTTTGAGCCTGAGACAGAGCAATCGAGCGCTGCTGGCCATCCACAATCCACGCCGCCTTGGGGCCATCCTTAGGCAGTGGAATTCGTAGCGTACCCGCTTCACAAACCCGCGCATCCCCGCTCGGCCTCTCACCCCTAGCCTGGGTGAAACGCGCTCGAGGCGAGATCGCCAGGATGATGGCATTCGGAAAAAGCACAGGACCCTGATCCAGAAACTCCGTGATCGCCTGAACGTGACTCTTAATCCCCTTGCGCTGAAAGCCCTGCAAGGCGCCTTCCCCATCACGATGGACGCGGCTGATTTCCGCTATTTTCAGCAGGTCTGCGCCAGCAACAAAGAAGGCATAGACAGCTTTGTCCGCCTGCTCTGTCCTAACCGCCCGAACGGCCAGGGTCGGCTCTGTGGTCTTCAGGGGCCGCGTCATACTGCCTCCCTCTTCTGCAGGGCCTTCTGATAGAGCCGGGTGAAGCGAGATTGCTCGCAGGCGACACCCTCTTCATCTCGAAGGGAGCGCAGAATGCGCGCAACGCCCAACTGCGACCGCAGACGAACCGCGATCAACTCGATCAATTCTGCATCTGAGCGACGCGGCCGGCGCGGCCTTTCAGGCGCCGTCACTTTGGTGAGCGCGCTGGTCACTGCCGCATAATCGACATCACGACTGTGCCGCCCCTCTTCGGCAATCAAGCCCACGAAGTGAAACATTGCGCGTTGCGAGAAGTCGGAACGGGTTCCAGGCAGGATAGCCTCCAGCCGTTCGTCGTAGGGCGCAAGCGCCGGATGCAAAGCCGGAGGAAGAACCGAGGCCAGAGAGGCTCCGAAAATTCTAAACCGGTCCAAGACCCGAGGGCCCAGCGCAGCAAGGCTTCCGCCGACCATCTTTGCGTAGGGCCGCGTGAGCGCGACCAAGATCCGCCCAGTACCCTGACCAATCGCATCTGCCCAACGCTCCGACAACGGCAATGCCTGCAAACCAGAAAACCAGGCGCCAGCGTCGAACTCACCCACAATTCTGGCGGCAATGGAGTCGGAATGCCCCGCCGACACCGTGAGCCCATATAAGGGAACGTCTCGGTCCGCAGCAACTAGACCCAGCCCAGCAGACACAATGTAGAGCTTCGCGGATGTGACCTCGGACGCGCGAGTGGCCAGCGAAAACCCGCGCCCCGCATAAAGTACACGTGCGGCAGTATCGGGGGGGAATGTCTGAATCCTCTCGATCCACTCAGCTTGAACCGCGTCCTGCGTATCGAGCGGCAGCGAAGCGGGCGTCGCCCCAACCGGGACGCGCGCTCGCTTTCGAAGCGTGCAGATGGTGACAACCACGTCGACCCGCTTGGTCGCGACGGTCTGAGATGGCTGCTCAAGTGGGTTCATTTCACCAATAACTGCGCGAAAAATGCGAAAATTCCGCCCTGACCGAGTGACCACACTTCTACATGTAGCGGAGCCGTCAGCCTGCCACACAAGTTGTGCGCAGAAGCGAACGTGACGTTCAACAGCTACAGCAATTCTGTAGGTTTTGCAATCAGGAAGCCCAAAAAATGCGCCCTGCGCTAGATCGGCCGCTTAGGATGATCCCAGTTATTGCACCCAACTCGTCAGATAGTGCCGCATTACTGGACAATGGACCAAACGCTGTCGCTCAACTTTCAGCGCAGAAAAGTGGCATGTCGTTGCATGCAACACTCAAGTGCGATCGAAATGGCGTCCCTTCCGGCCGGGCTCGGCTGGCGCTGAAGCGGCGCTCCGAGGCTATTGACCCTTCGGGCGTCCTGACCTGCAAAGCACTGGCCGAGCAGACCGGAGGCAGAACACTACAGGTCCCCTTCCTCGTAGTGGTTGGCAAATAAGACGGCCGCTAGGAACCGCGACCTTGAGCGTGCCGGGAGGAGCGGGTGTCCGAGGTTGTGTCCTGCTCCGCGTCAGAGCCGATCCCAATATTGGGCGGAGAACGAATGACAGGGGTATTGACCTCTTCCCTCGGGTATCGGAGCGCGCAACCGTCGGATCCCTAGGTTGAGAAGCGGGTGTAGGGCCGCTCCAATACGGCCTCCCTCTTGGCTTGATCTGTCCGAAGACCGGCCTCGTCTCGATCGCCTAAGGCGCAACAGCGTCGTCAAAACCATCTTCCCCTCCCGGCTTAAGGCCGGTTTCCTCGCGAGACAATATAGTCCCTCCTTTGCTGCGGGCCTCTGTGGGGCGCGCCGTCGATCACCTTCGGCTTACCGATCGTCATCGTGAACTGCTGCCGGTTTTGAGGACACCGAGTTGAGATGTTTTTGGAACTGGAGAGTTTTGATAGAGAGACGCAAGTGCAGCCGGGAGTTCAAGCTCGAGGCTGTTAAGCTGGTGAGGGAACGGGGCGCTGCGGTCGCGCAGGCGGCCCGTGATCTGGACCTGAACGAGAACGTGTTGCGCAAATGGGCGTGCGAGTTGCCTGCAGATCCGCAGCAGGCCTTCCCCGGCCATGGCCAGACGAAGCTCGAGCAACTCGAGATCGAGAAGTTGCGCCGCGAGGTCGCCAAGCTCAAGGCGGAGCGGGATATCCTAAAAAAACCCGCGGCCTACTTCGCCAGGGACTCGATATGAGGTTCTCTTTTGTGGCGAAGCACCGAGTGATCTGGCCGGTCTCGTGGATCTGTGAGGCGCTCGGCGGGTGTCGCTCGGGCTTCCATGCCTGGCTCAACCGCACGCCGATTAGACGGGCTCAGTATGACGAGGTGCTCGTCGCCAGGATCCGGTCCAGCTTTGCCGGAAGCGATTGCACCTATGGCGCCAGGAAGGTTTGCGGGCTCGTCCCCGCCGGCGTGGGCTGCCCAAGAATGGCGGGCAACGCCACGCGGTCTCACCCAACATCTTGGACCGGGCATTCGTGGCGTCGGCACCGAACCAGAAGTGGATCGCAGACTTTACCTACATCTGGTTGGCCCAGGGCTGGCTCTATGTGGCGGCGGTGGTCGACCTCTACTCCCGTCTGGTGGTGGGCTGGTCGATGAGTTCATCGATGGCTTCTTACCTGGTGATCGATACGCTGATCATGGCGATCTGGCGCCGCGGCAAACCCGACAGCCTGCTGCACCACTCCGACCAGGGCAGCCAATACATATCTGAGCAGTTCGAGCGCCTGATGGCTGATCATGGCATCGACTGTTCGATGTGCCGGTCCCGCAATGTCTGGGACAACGCGGCGACGGAGAGACCGGTGGTCTCTGCAGCTCTCCTCGGCGCGATTTGTCCAATCATGCAAGGCCGTTTCAACCCGTCGAATTGAGACGGCAAACAGAAACTAAGTCATTGAAATAATTTATGCGTTCTAAGAGATTCGAACTCCTGCCCCCCAGATTCGTAGTCTGAAGGTTTGGCGCACCCGACACGATTCGAACGTGTGGCCTCTGCCTTCGGAGGGCAATGAATTGCCCTAGCAATAGGGCCTAAATTGTTGTTTTTTAAAATCTTTTCGTCGCGCCCTATCGCCCTCTATCGCTGAAAGTCGCTCGGTTTTGTGCCAGATCTGTGCCATAGAGGCAGCAAAAGACCAGAACGCACAGCGATGGCCCACTTGTTCCTTGGCGCCCCTTCTGGACCCACCCGGAAAACTGGCACATCTTGTTCTGGGGCGTCAGGTCTGACCATTATCGGTGTGCACACTTGGGCACTTCATAGCCACCCACCCGTAAAACCGCTAGCACTGTGGGAACCGATTTCCCGAAGTATAAGTAGACCACGACATTGCCAGAGAAATTTAGGGTTAGCTCCTACCTCAAGGACATCATAGGTCGCGACCTTGTGACAAACGAGTTTGTCGCGATTTTCGAACTCGTTAAGAACTCGTTCGATGCCGATGCCACAAGAGTAGATATTGAGTTCGACCCTGAAGAGAGAACCATCGCAATTGTCGACGATGGCACAGGCATGTCCCTTTCTGACATCCGCGATAAATGGCTCTTTGTCGCCTACTCAGAGAAAGCGCTGGCGAGCCCGGACACGTATCGAGACAAAATCAGGCCAGCAGGTCAATTTGCAGGAAGCAAAGGAATCGGGAGATTCGCCTGCGACACGCTAGGCGCCGGATTAGAGCTCTACAGCCGCAAAGAAGGTACGACGTCCATCTCGAAGCTAGAGATAGATTGGACCGCATTTGAGCAGGACAGTACCGAAGAGTTTCAGGACGTTGGCGTCGTACTGGATGCAGCCCCCTCATTCCCACCTATCACCAACGCCATGCCACCATCGCCCCACGGCACGGTTTTGTTGATCAAGGACACCAGGCAAAATTGGGGGCCAGACACAATCAAGAAACTTCGCCGAGACCTCGCAAAGCTCATTGACCCCTTTGGCACCACAACAGATGTCGCCGTCTCAACCTGGCTTGTCGACGGTAGCACAGAGGCAATTGACGACGTCGACGGTCGCGTTGGAAACCAAATTGCTGAATTGCTTCAGAGCAAAACCAGCAGAATCGAAGTCTCTATCAGCGAGGGCAAGATTGACACCACCCTCTTCGACCGAGGCAGAAAAATATACGCCATCCGAGAAAGCTCCCCATATGATGAACTATCTGATTGCCAGGTAGAAGGTCAGATCTATTTTCTGAACCGCTCCGCGAAGAAAACATTCACAACTAGAATGGGCGTTCGTCCGATTGAATTCGGAAGTGTGTTCCTATTTCTAAATCGGTTTCGAATTTTTCCAATAGGCGAAGAATTTGATGACACGCTCGGACTCAACAGACGGAAGCAACAGGGGCAGTCCAGATACCTAGGAACGAGAGATATAATTGGTCGTGTAGATGTAACTGCGCGACCAAAGATGTTCCGTGAGGTATCTAGCCGTGACGCTGGACTTATTGAGGACGCTCACAGCCGAGCATTGTTTGAAGCAATTCGCCGGCACATGATTTTTCGACTGGAACGGTATGTTGTCGGCGTAAACTGGCAAGATCCTCGAGATCAGGACCGAGACACTTCTGAGGGCCTAGAAACTGACAAGGCACGTGAAAGGGTGCTGGCGATAGTTGGTGCGCTTGCTCGGTCCAAGGACGTCGAGATCCTCTATTACAACAAAGACATTGTAAGGGTCTCGGACGACCCAGACCAAATCACCGAAAATGCCTTGAAGGCGATGTCAGAAGTGGCTGAGAGCCGCGGCGACTCGTCGCTTCTTGGCCAGATTGAAGAAGCCCGCCGTCGCATTGAGGAGCTTAAGGCCTCGCGCGCTGAAGCTCAGGATGCTGCCAAACGCGCCATAGCAGAGCGGCATCGTGCTGATGCCTTGATCGAGCGTCTGGAGAAGCAGGCGGAGTTCCTAGGCAGTAGTCGAGATGTTGATGTGGAACGCGTCCAGCTTCTGATGCATCAGGCCACTATTCATCTGGGTCACATACGATCCGCAATATCGAACGCGGCCCACGAAATTCGAAATGTGCTCTCTGCTGCGGTTTTGCCAGACGATCTCGAAGAGATTGACGACGTGGAAGACCTGCTGGCCTCGGTACGCCAGTCTGCCCGGAGAGTGTCATCGTCGATCGCAAGCGCCAATCTCTCAGGCGAGAGACTTCGAACCGTCCTTTCATTCGCACCTAACATTCGCGTGGACCTGCAGACCGACAAGGTACGCGGCGATCTGGTGAAGTTCTTCGAGGAGTATTTTGAGGTTCGACTGGTCGGTGTTCCTGGCATGCCAAACGCCATATTCAACACATCTGGACTAGCCCTACAAAGGGAGTTCTCACCAGTTGATATCGCCGTCTTGGTCGATAATCTTCTGGACAATGCTCGGAAGGCTAAAGCGAGCAAAGTCGAGTTCACAGCGGCGCAAAAGGGGAAAAATTCCATCTCAATCAAGGTGGTGGACGATGGCGTGGGGATTGACCCTGATAAGGTCGACGCCTCTAAATTGTTCGAGAGGGGCTACACGGGCTCGTCAAATGGGACGGGCCTTGGTCTATACAGCGTGCGCCAAATTCTAGAGGGCATGGGCGGAAGCATCGAGCTTATCGGTGATGAAAACCGCGCAGATTTTGAGATGGTTATCCCAGGGGAAGAATCGTGAACCTAGACTTTGGCATCTTGTGGATCGAGGATTCCTTCAGCGCTGAGGAGGAAGAGAGTCTTAAACGCAGAGTTCGCGAGGCTGGATTCATTGCGCGCATAGAGTCGATAGTAAACGGCGTCGGCATCGAAGACCTCGCAAAGGTACACAAGCTCTATCACCGCTACGATATCATTCTACTTGACTACCGCCTGAAGGATGAAAACGGCGATGATCTTGCCCCGAAAATTCGAGCGCTGTTTCCCTCCACCACAGTTCTCTTCTATTCGGGGAGCGTGCCAGAACAACAACTTCGGCGCTTGATTGCAGACAAGGAAGTTGAGGGCGTTTACTGCAGCGCTCGCGACCGCTTCATAGACCGAACAGGAACCCTGATTGATCAGACGGCCCGGTCATTAGACCGCCTGTCAGGAATGAGGGGCCTAGCAATGCGGGTGGTCGCCGAATGCGACTCGATTATGAAATCAGCAGTTTTGTCGATGTGCAGACGAGACCCGAATTGCGCTCAGAAGGTGGCCGAACTCGACGAAGACGTAATGACGTTCATGGCGGGTATAAAGGAAAAATATGAGGCTGCGATGGCTAGCGATTTAGAGAGTCGATTTTCCACAATGGCGGTGGATAGTGCCAAGCTGTTCAAACACTTTCGACGTCTCACTCAGGTTGCAGCGGGCGATCCTGAAACCTTTGGCCTGAACACAGATCAAGTGGAGCGCCTTAGAGAGCTTCGAAGATCGAGTGCGCAATACGCCAACAACGTATTGGGAAAGCGCAATATTTTAGGACACGTTGTAGAAGTTCAAGGAGCCGAGGGCTGGATTCTACAGGGCAGCAATGAGATCAGCATCGCGGATTTCCCTGAGATCCGCCGGGTGTTTGCTGCTCATATCGACGCCTTTCGCGAATTGAATGAGCTCGTTGTCCTTCTGGACGCGGAGCAAGCCGCGTAGCATTTCGCCAAGTGCTTCCGCAAGCAAGGGAGGGACGGCATTGCCTACTTGAGTGAATTTGGGGCATGCGTCCTTCCGCCGTGCTCCCCCACTGGTGTAGGGGCCATAAAACGAAAACCAGTCTGGAAAAGACTGCAAGCGTGCATGCTCACGAACCGTCATTGCCCTCGGTCGGGAGTAGTGCACAAAGTCATCCGGCAGGGTGCTGACGGTGGGAGCAGGAGCGCCTGGATCCAGTGGCGTCGTCGACCGCTTCTTGATACCCAACCGATCTCTATCCTCCGGGCGAAGGCAAACACCACGTTCGCAATTGTCCAAGATGTCTCGCATCCGCTGGACAGACGCGGCGCCGTGTCGCGGCAATCGCATATCCCGAGGCTGATAGGGTGAGTCACCTCTCATGAGTTCCTGATAGGGGCTCTGCGCCTCAGGATGTCTTTGCAATGACCGGAAGCCGAGGTGACCCCATTCTGCATCCAGAGCCGGTTCAGTGTCGCCTTCGACCAAATCGGAAAGAGCGGCCTGCGCGCTAGTGTGCTCTGGACCAAGCCTCCTATCGGCAAGGAATGCTTTTCTGGCGACGCGCATCCGCTGTATCGGGTCGATGCCCGGCAACGTGCCTTGAAGTGCGGCGACAAGGACAAAACGCGGGCGGCGCTGCGGAACCCCCCAATCTGCCGCCCGCAGAATATCTGACCAAGTATCGTAGCCAAGTCCACGCAGCTTTTCGGCGACGTACTCACTGTATGTCCCACCTTCGCGGTGCTTCATCGAACGGAAGCCCACCACGTTCTCAAGCAAGACCAGGCGCGGCCTGACGGCTTCCACATACTGGAGATAAACGTCGACCATGCGACTTCTTGGGTCATCTGGCTTACGCAAACCGTTCATGCTGAAGCCTTGGCATGGCGGCCCGCCAGCAATCAAATCTACCTTGCCACGCAGCCCAGTGAGGTCATCCAAGTGTCTTGAAAGAAGGTCTTGCGCATACCACGGCCGCATTTCCAGCCACGCCGGCCAGCCGTGCATATCTGCCCGTTTTGTAAGGAGGTTTTCACGATACGTGGAAAAGGCGTCAGCATGAGCCTCGACGCCAAAAAGCGTTGAGAACCCAGCAAAGCCCAGGCCCAGAGACAAGCCCCCGCAGCCAGCGAACAAATCAATGCATGTTGGCGCCATGTTGCCTCTCTCGCACGACGCTAGGTGAATTGTCCAGGGCGGGCCGCCATCTGACGGTCATCACTTTCTGCACCAACTTTCACAGCCAGACGACCAGTAGGCTATCTGAGCCTAATAAACCATAAATTTGCTCAGGTTATGCCCCTCTAGCATTGCTCCCTCGGCGAGCCGGGGACGGCTCCGGGCGGGCCTGCACCTGTGAACTGGCATCCTGCCGTGTTCCACTCCCTGCGGCCCTGGCAGGCCTCCAGTAGCTCCCTCGGCGATCCGGGGACGGCTCCGGGCGGGCCTGCACCTGTGAACTGGCATCCTGCCGTGTCCCACTCCCTGCGGCCCTGGCGGGCCTCCAGTCGCTCCCTCGGCGATCCAGGGACGGCCCTGGTCGGGCCTGCACCTGTGAACTGGCACCCTGCCGTGTCCCGCTCCCTGCGGCCCTGACGGGCCTCCAGTCGCTCCCTCGGCGATCAGCATACGGCCCTGATCGGGCCTGCATCTAGAAGAAGAAGATGGATGGGCGAGACAAAACTACCTGGCTATGCCACCATAAACCGCGATGAAATGATAACGTCCTGTTTCTAATAGACTATTCTCTAGCCTCTTTCATCGCCTTCGAGACTTGAAACGTGGACACGCCTTCCGTCTGAGCGATCTCGGAAACGGTGGCACCCTGGGCCTCTAGAGCAAGCGCTCGCGCACCTAGCGCCAAGCGGGCGGCTTGCGCCTCACTCCGAGGCTTGCTCCCACGGCGATGCCGCGACTCCCGGGTTCTGACGGTATTGAGTGCGCGGCGGCGGTCCTGATTGACGAGCACGCGCAGATTGGCGGCCTCCATCTCGTTCGAGGAAATTTCCAGGCGCTCGATAATGGTGCCGGCCTTGAACCGATATTTCGGATCCACCGTCTCGCCGCGTGGGTCGATAATGGTTTCGCCTCTAGCAGAAGCCTCGGCGCGCCGCAGCACAGCGCTCATCCGGGAATGAGCCTCCCGCTCGTTCCATCCTGCGGCCTCCATTGCGAGGGCGGCGATCTCCCGTGCCACCACCGCTGCCGGAGCCAGATGCGCCATTGCGCATGACGCGATGAAAAGCCATTCGTCCCGCCCCCCCTGCGGGATAGCACCGTCCTCGCCGTGACGAAGGTGGCGCAACCGCTGCAAGTCGGTCAGCACAGATTCGTAATAGCTGGCCACCGTCAGATATTTGGTCGGCTTGCGTGACGCAGTGGCATCACGCTCGGCGCGGCGCTTCGCCCGCTCGGCCCGCAAAGACACCAAATCGGCGCGAGCGAGCGGGAGAATCTGGTCCGCAAGGTCATCGAAGGCATAAGCGCCCAGGCGCAGCCGATCTGGAGAGTCCCGAAGGTAGACGGGCCGCACAATCTCGTTGTGCCAATCCCGCGCACGGGAATTGCGGCTGCCGGCGACGCGGAAAACCCTTGCCGCGTCGAGCGCGTTCTTATCGGAACCGAACGCATCTAGGACGTTCGCCAGCAATTTCTGGATCGCAGACCATCGCGGCAGGGCGGCACGGGGCACATAAGAATGAAGCCAGACTAAGCACAAACCGTTCCCAGTGCTCAGAGCATAAGACGGCGGCGGGACGTTCTCGTCATCCAGCACACGCATGGCAGACCATAACACGTCCTCGGGGCGGCTATCGGCCCACTTTGCGCGCTTGCGGTAATCAAGGTCCGCGTAGAGGCACCCCAGATGCTTCAGGGACGCGATGCGCCGCCACGTCCAGAAGCTTTGCTGCGAAACGTAAAGGTCCGGGGTTTCGGCTTCCAGCATGGCGGCGGCCAGTTCGACATGCCGCACTTGGTGCGCCTTCTCCTGCCAATGCTTTTCGGCATTGAGTACACGCTGGGCAATAGTGAAAACCCCATGTTCATGGTGCCCGTCTGCACCATGTAGCGCCATAAAGTGATGATTGGCGGTGAAACCCCGCGCATCCAAGCGATGCGGAGCGATATGGGGAGATTTAAGGGTATCGGAGCTTGAAGAGGGGGCTTTTACAAGCCCCGCGCTCACTTTACCGTCATGCCGGTGAGCGCGACATATGCTGTCGCCTGGGCCACGTTCTGCTAAATCCTGGCCGCCAGCGCGACCCTTGCCGCGATGGCGTCTAGGTTAGGATCGTATCGCGTGACGCCTAAGTCAAGCACTGCTGGCCTTTGCCTTTCGGCCAGCATTTCGGCCTACATCCTTAGGGCGAGATAGTCGGTTGATACCTGTCCAAAGGACTCAAGGATGCTTTCAAATCCTGACGTTCGTCGTTCAACTGATCGAGCCGTGCCCGCATCCGCTCGATCCATTCGAAGTCGCGCGAGTGGGATTTCCACGCTGCCTTAATCGCGTCGATCTCCTTCTCCACCTCGGCGAGGCGGTCACGAATTCGGGCTGCTCCAGAATTGGTGTCTTCATCCTTGGGCTTGCCGCTGCCGCCACCACCAGGACGAAGTGCTGTCACCGCCCCGGCGGGTGGTTCGCCATTCTCGGCCTCCCATCGCCGCAGCAGGGCCGCCGGGGGATTGTAGCCGTGGAAAACAACGCCGTGCTTGCGGCAAGCCCACCACAACCTGGCTTTGTCGCTTTCTGACCAGTCTTTTGATCCGGGCGGCCCATCCAGCACAAGACCACCGCCCCAATGCTCGGCGGCATACTGGGCGATGAGGTCAAGTGCTTCTGCCGAGGGCGGCAAGTCGTGAACATCGATTTCATTGCCACGGTCAAGCAAGAAGGTGCCACCGATCTCAACAGCGACTCCATCGTGCCGCAGCTCAGGGTTCTGTCCATGCTCGACCCACCAGTCAAAGCGCTGGGCATAGGATCCTTTGCTGGGCCGCAACGCCCTGAAAACGGCGGGCGGCGACGACCGCTGTCGAGGCTGCCGCCGTTCGATGGCGAAAGGCTCGATCTCAACCAGCCGCCTGGCCAACTCGTCGGCATCGCCAGATGGCCCAGAAACGATAAGGCGGGATGCGGCAGGGTCCACGGTCAACCATCCACAATCTTTCATATAGAGACGGTGAGGCGGTCCCTTTTTGACGAACCTGGTCCTGTCGCTGAACTGGGCCACTATTTCTTCGCCGGTGATACCGGCCATAATCCTGGCCTTGGGGTTCTTTTTCTGTGCCATCGTTGATCTCGCTTTCCGTATGGTTTCGAGGCTGGGAAGGGACATGTCGCCCAGAAAGGCGCGCATCTCGGCGGACCGTGGACCTGGGCTCCCGTCCGCGCGGCACAGTTTCCGAAGAGTCCGCGCAAGCGGATGGGCCGTGCCGGTGGCATCGATGATGACCGGCCCCCTTGTTCCAACAGCCAGCAAAAGACCCGCCTCGGCCAGGCGCTTCCTGAAAACAAAGGGACCAGAGGACGGCCAGCATTCAGAGATAGCTGCGAGCAAAATACTCTGGTCCTGGCCAGTTCTCTCGGCGATATGCCGATCCATCGGGGTCGAAGATGCCACCCTGGCTGCGTCGTGCAGGCCGTGGCAATGCTCGACCATCCAGGCCGCAATCTCACTCCGGCCTTCCCGGAGAAGCTGCCCGTGGATGGCGCGAGGGCGAGGGACGGGCGGCATTGGCAAGCCCAACTCAAAGGCTGCGACGACTGAGACTTTCTCCCTTCTCCGATACGAGTTTCGTAGGTCAACGGTGCGGCCATCGGGCCGCACGAGGGCATAGAGCACATGGGAATGGAGGCGGTCGGCGCCACCTTTGCCGTGATGGAGAACGCCGGCGCGCGGCTGAGATTGCAGGCCGAACTCGATCTCGAAAAGTTCCAGCCATCTTCCAATGATCTCCAGGGTGTCGTGACCAGGGGGAGGATCGACATGGATGTGGAGAATTGGACGATCCGTTCGCCCTCGCGCTGCGCCTGCCGCCATTTCCCGCAACTGTTCATGGATGGTTTGACCGGCGAGGAAACGTGCGGCGAACACCTCGACGCTTTGACCATCGGCAGTTGAGCAAAGGTGCCGCGCAAGGGCCAGGCCGCCGCGTCCGCGAGTTTCACCGCTGAGCACTCAGCTGCTCAACAATCGTGGCCACCTTTCCGGCCTGCTGGCGTAGATCAGCCAATACCGCCTCGACATCACGATGATGCCGATGCACACCTGCCTGACGCAGCGATTTGGCCAGTTGGATCGCCGAACCGGCAGTACGCCCGAGCTCGGACACCAATATCGAAACCGCCTCAGTATCGGCAGTTGTGAGCCGGCGGTATCGACGGGGCTTTGTGACCGCCTCCGCGTCTACCGTCGCCAAAGCCAGCCGGCGAAGATACGCGGCGCGGCTCATGTTCGCCTGCCGCGCGGCGCGGTCGATCGCGTCGGCTTCGGACTTGGCGAGACCCACATTGATCTGGGACGCGAGTCTTCTACTCTGACTGCTGCTCATCATTCCCCCGGACGGGTTAGGTGGGTCCACGGGAGGTTTCCTCCCTGGCCAGTTCTGGGATCGTGGCGCCGGAGGCGTCTAGACACCATGCCTGGCTCCACTCAACTATGGATGCGGTATTATATTACCGCAATACCCTTTGCGGACGAATCGAAATGACCAGTGCGCCAGCACGCAATCGGCAGATCTTCTGCCGGGGGGCCGAGGGCCGATAGCAGCCATCTAGCGGACGGACTGCGGCCCGCTTGCGCTACAGAGAACTACGAGTGCAGGTTTGTCGGTCAGCAATGACGGAGTGCCGCATTGAGGCCACACACGTCACGGGATTGCTGTCGGTATCCGTCGAGTGGTGAAGCATCATGCATCACTGTAACCGATTTTTCGGTTATGCCGGCTAGAAGGGGCCGATGCGAGCAGTTGACCTTTTTTGCGGTGCGGGTGGGATGTCGCTGGGCTTCCAGCGCGCCGGCTTTGATTTGGTGCAGGCCTATGATTCTTGGGAGCCGGCCGTTGCAAGCTATCGGCGAAATATCGGCAGCCATGTTTGGCTATACGACCTCAGAGACGTTTTCACCGTTGGGCCGATGCTGGCTGCGTTACGTCCGGATATCATTGTTGGTGGGCCACCGTGCCAAGACTATAGCGCTGCGGGACGAAGGATCGAAGGCGAAAACGCTGGCATGACCCGGGCCTTTGCGATGTATCTGTGCATCGTAAGGCCAAGTTGGTTTGTCATGGAGAATGTCAGGCAAGCACAGAAGTCGCATGCGTGGGCCGACGCCAGGCAGATGATCAAAGCGGCGGGGTACGGCTTGACCGAAACCGTTCTGGACGCAAGTTGGTACGGAACGCCGCAGAGCCGAAAGCGACTGGTCATCATTGGGCGGCTTGGGGAGCGTGACGGCTTCTTGGCGGCGGCGTTGGCGGCGGCTCGTTCGAAGCGGCAAACGGTCGTTGGCGATGTGCTGGATGTGCCTCAAGGCCACTTCTACATGCGCCCATTTGGTGGTGGGCGGGGGGTGAGGTCAGCGGCGGAGCCAGCCCCAGCCATCATCCGGACCTCGCGAGAGCGTCCCTGGTCCAAATATCTGAATAGTCCTCATCCTGACGATCCTATCCCAGCGGAAGAGGCTGCCATACTGACCCGAGATCAGGTTGCGAGAATCCAAGGGTTCCCAGAAGGCTGGGAGTGGGGAAGCGCCACATCGAGGGACATTGACCAGCTAATCGCAAACGCGCTGCCGTCGCAGCTTGCCGAGGTTGTCGGCCGGGTCATCCTTGCGAGAGAGGCAGGGACTACGATTCCTGTTGTAGAGGGCAGTTTCTTACAATGGCTTCAGCGGCGTGGTCGGTCACCGCAGTCTGCCCGGAACGTGAAGTCTCAGTGCAATAGGGCACGGCGATTGCTGGGCGGTAAGACGCACACAAGAATCGCCCTCGAAATAGAAGCGTTGGAAGCCATCGGGGATTTCCAACGGCTGGAAGTGCGGACGCAATCGCACCTGCGGACAGCTCTGCGGCTACATGCAGATTTTCTTCTGGAGAATGCCCAGCGGCGGGGAGCACCGCCCATGGCGATTACGTGCCGTGTGGCGTGAGGGACTAGGCAGGCAGCAGGAAATGACGTTTTTGCCATGGCGCGCAATTGCCAATTTCAGCCACGCCTTTGCATGGTGTAAAGCGTCCAGCGTCTCCTGACGCAGCACGATCCTGCAATTGCAAAACCGCTGGATCGTGCTGCGTCTTAAACGCGGCGACTCACTACCACCCAGGATACATGGCGGTCAGTCGAGCCCAGTCGACCAACATGCGGTTCGAATGAAGGACAGCGATTGCATCCACAGCGCGCCAGCTACGGGACAGGCCTTTCATCCAGTCCGACCGATCCCCGCCGCTGTAAAGCCAAAGGATCGAGGCCAAAAGCATCTGCGTGGGAGGGTCAAGCCGTCGATATGCACGACGCCAGCTTTTTAAAGCGACATCAAATGCTTCCCGATCATTTTGCCCATGGCCCCATGGTCGGATGGCGTAGTGGCCTGAGGAGCCTGGTGCCAATTCAAAGAAGCCTTCCAGACGGTACCGGGCGATCACTTCCTCCAACAAGGCGGCATAGCGGTCGCTTTGAGCATAGAAGGGAGGGGAGACTTCGGCTCCTGCCAAAATTGCCAATGTAACGGCGTCGTCCTCATCCATGCCCCAACGCTTGGTCACTAGGTGCATCAGCTGATAGTCGCCAAAGCGGCGCTTGACGGCAGCTGGGTTGGTCAACGCGCCTGCGAGCACTGCGAGCGGAACTTGAGAATGATGAATCCAGCAGGTCTTGAATAGCGCCTCGGAGTGCATCTCCAACTTCTCGGCGCCGATACGGAATCCAAAACTGCCCAGCACACTGCTGTCGGGATCAAAGTTGAGGGGCTTAACCATCATTTGTCCCCCACACGGTGTGCCTGACGCGATGCACGTTCGCGAACGCTGGGACGGCCACGGCGACGCGCGTGGGCCGACGCAGTAGGATTATGCACAATGGCGTCTCCATTGCATGGAACATCCCGGTGTGCGTCCACCCATGCTTGAAGGTCGGCCGGGGTGAAGAACACTCGGCGTCCGATACGGGTGGGCACCGGCCCCTTGCCACGAAAAACCAAGTCACGAAGTGCCTGCACGGTCTTGAGACCGAGCAGGGTGGCTGCTTGTTGATAAGTATAGAGAAACGGATTGGTGGCGTGCAGATTCGACACGGCGCACTCTCCTATGAGTGAACCGTGTGGTTGTCCCCTTCCACACGTAAGGCTGCTATTCTCGATCTTGCCCTGCCCGACGTAGGGCATTGAGTTGGCACGCCTAAAAGGTCTCGAGAAGCCCTAAAATAGTTCCGTCTACAAGGCTGTCGGAACAGGGTTTAGGCGCATCGGACTGCATTGCTCCGAATCGTGCACCATTGCCAGATTCGAGTCAACCCAGTGAAAGACGATCAGTCTGCTCGCCCAATTTTGGCCAATTTGGCTCCTAGGTGCGAACCTTTGGCGTTGTAATAGCGTGCCACCGATTTGGGGTCTCTCCAGTCGCCTTGACGCATGACATCCAACATGTCCCATCCCGCTTCCACTAGTCGAGAGGCCAGTTCATGGCGGCTATCATGCAGGCGAAAGTGCTCAAGCTCCGCGCGAATCCGCGCTCTTTTAAACCCACCTACAATCGCTTCCCTAGTAGTAGGAAAAACGCGCCCGTCTAACGAGCGCGGTATGGCCTCCAATATCTTGATTGCACGTGGTGATAGGCCTACTTCGACGGTTCGGACCTCGCTTGCGTTCCTGCTATTTTTCACCCCACGCAGAACGATGTATGACTCTTTCAGATGCACATCCGACCACAGAAGCTTCAACAGCGATCCTCGACGTGCACCAATTTCCAATCCGAGTTCAACGAATGGCGCGAGCCAGATGTTCGAAGAAGCGCTGCATTGCTTCAGCAGACGCTCCCACTCACGAACGGTGATGCGAACGTCTCGGGCGTCTTGAACGCTAGGACGGTCAACCAGAGAGTGGTCTAAGGGATTTGCAGAGAGCTTGTATTGACGCATCGCGAAATCGAAGATTCTCTTGAGCAACGTCATTTCACGTTTCACTGTTCCGGGCGCAATCGTGCCCACTGGCTTCGATGGCTTTCGCCTCGCTGCGTTTGCCCGGAGTGTCCCGTCTTTCCGAAAACGGCCAGCAGGAACAACTTCGTCCTCGCGCGCCCCAACTTCCCCGGTCTTTCCGCGGCTTGGTCTTTCTGTCAGCCGGCGGTCTCGCCATGCCTCCATCATCTCTGGTGTGACATGGGCAAGAGCATGACCGCACAGGTGGCCTTCCTCTCTTAGGAAGCGCCGCAGACGCGCCTCTTCAGCGACCCGTGACTCTTCCGACGGACGCTTGGACGTTACCTTCTCGATGTAGGCCTCGATTGCAGCCGCAAATGTAGTTCGCTCTGCCGCACGGCGGTTCACGAGGCGACCAGTAGCCATAATCTCTGCTAGTCGGCGCATGCCCCACTCGTCGGCCGCCTTGTGGTTTACGAAATCTTTCGATTCGGGAGGAAACCCGACCTTCCTGATCTGGACGCGCCAACTCCCATTTTTCCGTTGAGCGATTGTGACACCGCTACCTTTTTTCGCCATGGATCACCTGAAGGGAACAATGCATCTGTGCCCAATTTGTGCCAGATAATCGGCGGCGGCAAGAGTGGCCCCTCGGCAAGAATCTAAGCGCCTGACAAATATGGAGTTTTTGGCGCACCCGACACGATTCGAACGTGTGGCCTCTGCCTTCGGAGGGCAGCGCTCTATCCAGCTGAGCTACGGGTGCATCCGTGGGCGCGGGGACTGGCCCCGGCTGAACGGGCGCAAACTAGCCAAAGCCGCTGCGCCGCGCAACGGGCTTGGCGGGAATTGTTTCGTGTCGGTGGCGCGCGGCGTTTGCCACGCGCCCCCGCCGGCCCGCCATGGCGCAATGTCGCGGCCGGCTGGGGCGTCGATTGGCTGCAGCCCGGGACGCGCGCTGCGGCTAGTCGCGCGCGAGCACGATGATGCGATCGCCGGGCTGATAGTCGAGCACGTCGGTCTTGGGCGGGTTGACGACGATGCCGCCGGCCTTGGCGCCCGGACGCGGGCGGTGATAGCCCAGCGCCACCTGGCCGAGGTCGATGGCGGCCTGGGCGATGGTGTAGAAATTGACCGGCGTGCCCAGGCGGACATAGTCCTCGGCGGGACGCATGTAGATTTCCGAACCATCCTCGTCGAGCAGGTCGTCGAAGATGGCGGCAAGGCGATCATTCTCGGAGGCCTGGGCGAGCATCAGGCTCACCAGCTTGTTGGACACCACGAAATCATCGGCCTTGGTCACCTCGGCCAGTTCGCGATTGCGCACATCCACCATTTCGCTGACCACATTGATGTGCTTGCCGGCCTGGTCGGCGATCTTGCGCAGGTGCAACAGGGTCACCAGCGTGCGGGTGTCGGTGGCCTGGGCGCCCATCAGGTCGGAATAGCCCAGCACCAGCACATGGTCATAGGCGGCGATGTCGAGCTGCTCGAGCGCGGCGCGGCTGGTGGTGTCGGTGCGCACATAGTGCAGCGCCAGATTGGTGCCCGAGACCGTCAGGCGCGCCACATCGGCGTCCAGATCGGGCGTATCGGCAGCAATGGTGAGGATCGAACCGGGCGCCACATAGCGCGACATTTCATGGGCGATGACCGGGGCGCGCCGGTTCCAGCCCAGGATCAACGTATATTCCGGCGCCTCGGGCCGTTCGGCGGGCACAGCAATCAGCTCGCGGCTGACCGGGCGGCTGCCACTGGTCAGCTTGATGGCCGCATCGTCCTCGGCAATGATGATGGCGCGCGCATCGCCGGGAATGGTGGAGTCCATTGGCGGATTGAGGGTCACACTGCCGTCGGGACGGGAAAAACCGATCAGGGTGGAGCTTTCATAGGCCATCACCGCGGCGCCGAACGTCATGCCCGCCAGGGCAGGCTGGTCGACGGTATAGATCTCGCAACCATCAAAATCGAGCAGTTCGGAATAGACGGCCGACAGGCCCGACTGGCGCGAGGAATGCACCACGATGCGGGCAATCAGGTCATCGGCCAGCACCAGCTGCACTTCGCTGCCACCCACCACGCGGGCCACTTCGGCATTGGTCGCGTCGCGGATTTCGGCGGCGATGCGATAGGGGGCCGTGCGGCGGCGCGGATCATTGACCAGCGCCAGGATTGTCTTGATGACGCGGCTGTCGGCCGTGTCGGCGCCATCTTCCTCGGCCTCGGGCGACAGCACGATGATCGAGCGGGCGGTCTGCGGCGAGACCAGCGCGAGATCGTAGAGATCGGTGGGGTCCCCATGGCGGCAGATGACGCGGGTATTGCCGAGGTCGCCGATCTTGGCGGCGATCTGGTCTTCCATCTCCACCTTGTCCAGGCCCGACATCACCACGATGCGTGGATGCTTGCGGCTGGCATTGGCCACCACCAGTTCGGAGATGACGTCGAAAATCGACGGGCTCCAGTTGAGGATGATGGTGTGGTCCTGCTCGAGCACCAGGCTGCGGCCCTTGCGCAGTTCGTCGAGCTTGCCCTCGATGCCCGAGGAGAGGATACCGATCAGGGTCGAGAAGATGAAGATGCCGGCGATGGTCACCAACAGGCTCACCGCGCGGAAGCCCCAGCCGGTATCGCCCGCCACCGTGCCGGCGTCCATCGAGCGCATCAGCGATTCCCAGGCCGCTTCGAGGAAGTCGAGCGGCGGCTGGCCTTCGGGGCCCAGTTGCAGCGCCACGATAATGACGCCGGCAATGATGATCACCACCAGGGAGATCAGGGCCAGCCAGCCGATCAGGGCAATCGGCCCCGCGGACATCGACTTGTCGAACTCATAGCGCAACCGCGCGCCCAGGCTACCACGCTTGCTCATCTGCCCTCCTGCGGCCCCGATCGGGGTCCGTGATTCTCCATAGCGCACGGCATGGCGAACGCAATCGCAATTGTGGCGGCGCGCCCCCGCCCGGTGGGGGTTTTCCGCTGTCTCGTGCGGGAAAGGACCGGCACTGATCCAGTGGCCGGGGGCAAAGCGTAAGCAGGGCACGAAAACAGACGACGATGATGGAGACGCGGATGCGACGCTGGGTGTTGGCGCTGGGCATGATGCTGACGATGGCCGGGGTGGCGCAGGCGGTCTCGATTGCCGAACTGGCACGCACCTGCGGTGACGATGCCAAGGCCTATTGCGCCGGCGTCGGCTATGGCGATCCCATGCAGCAATGCCTCGACACGCATTATGCCAAGCTGAGCGAGGGCTGCCAGGCCATCATGGATCGTCTGCGCGGCGGCGAAGGCGTCTATTTGTTCTAGGGCCTATAGGGTTCGCAGCGCTGCCATTTTTGCCCGCATGCGCCGGCAAGGGCCGGATTGCCTTGGGTTTGCCATCAAGCTGCCCCGATTTCTCCCTATCGCGTCAGCCTGAACTTGGCTAAAGCTGGCGAGATGATGACTGCTATACAAATGGTCCGGCACGGCGCCGTGTTGGGGTTCGGCCTGGGGCTGGCCCTGTTGGTGTCCGGCTGCTCGATGACGGCGTTCAAGCCGGCAACCAGCTCGGCCACGGCTGCGCTTGCCAGCCTGGCTGCGCCCTCGACGCCGGCAGGCCATGTGCCGCGGGCCCAGGACGTGCCACGTGCACCGGTGGCCCTTGGCTATGCCGAAGGCTCGCTGGACGGGCTCATCAGCCATTACGCCCAGAGCTACAGCGTGCCCGAAGATCTGGTGCGCCGGGTGATCGTGCGCGAGAGCAATTACAATCCGGCCGCGCGCAACGGGCCGTACTACGGCCTGATGCAGATCAGCCACGCCACGGCCGGCGGCATGGGCTATCACGGCAAGCCCGAGGGCCTGCTCGATGCCGAGACCAACCTGCGCTACGCCGTGCGCTATCTGGCGGGGGCCTATGTCACCGCCGGCGGCGATTATGACCGCTCGGTGCGCTTTTATGCCAATGGCTATTACTACGATGCCAAGCGCGCAGGACTGCTGGAGAAGTCAGGCCTGCGCTGACAGGCGACCGGCGTGGTCACGGGCTCAGATGAGCACCACCACGGCCCCCTTCTTGCGACCGGTGTCCACATAGGCGTGGGCGGCCTGGATGTCCTCCAAGCGATACTGCCGGTCGATCACCGGGCGGTAGTGACCGGACGCGATCAGCGCGGCCAGGGTCTCGAGGTCGGTCTGGTTGTCGCCCGAGGTGCCGGCCACCACCTTCTGCCCACCCACCAGGGCTGAGCGCAGCATGTGCGCGATATCAGCAGGCTGCATGACCAGCGGCACATAGCGGCTCACCGGCTTCATCACCGCCCGGGCCCGGGCAAAGCTGAGCTTGCCCACGGTGTCCATGACGATGTCATAGCGCGCCGAACCCTGTGTGCAATCGGTGGCGGCATAGTCGATGACCACGTCGGCGCCCAGCGATCGCAGCAGGTCGCCATTGGCAGCGCTGGCGACCGCCGTGACCCTGGCGCCAAAATGCCTCGCCAGTTGCACCGCCGCCGTGCCCACCGCGCCCGAAGCGCCATAGATCAGGATGTCCTGGCCGGCAGCGATCCCGGCCTTGCGCAGGAAATGCAGCGCCGTCAGCCCGCCAAAGGCCACGCCCGCCGCCTGGGCAAAATCGATAGTTTCGGGCTTGAGCGCGATGGCCCCGGTTTCGGGCACGCATTTGTATTGCGCGTAGCAGCCATAGACATGCTGGCCGAACACCGCGTCGCCGACCTTGAAGCGCGTTACATCTTTGCCAATGGCATCGACGGTGCCGGCGAACTCCACGCCCAATATGGCTTTGCGCGGCTTGGAAATACCCATCACCAGCCGCGCCGGCAGCCAGAACATGCCCGGCACGTCAAAGGCGCGCAGCCGCACATCGGCGGAGGTGACTGTCGTCGCCACCATCTTGATGCGGACTTCGTCGTCCTTCGGCTCGGGCATGGGCACCTCGGCCAGTTGCAGGACATCAGGAGGGCCATAGGCCTGTTGTACAATGGCTTTCATGCTTGCCTCGTTTGTCGGACCGGCGCGGGATCGACCGCTACTCGCCCTGTGGAAACTGGAACACCTCTTCGAGCGGCGCGTTGAGCGCCCGGGCGATCTGGAAGGCCATTTCCAGGGTCGGGGAATATTTGCCCTGCTCGATGGCAATGATGGTCTGGCGCGACACGCCCACACGCTCGGCCAGCTCGGCCTGGGTCATCTCGCCTCGCGCAAAGCGCAGCGTGCGGATGGCATTGGTGATGCGCGTCACCATGGGTGGAAGCCGAAGCGATAGAGCGCGATGCGGGTGATGGTGCTGACAATGCCCGCCAGCATGAAGCAGAGGTAAATGACATTGGCGATCCAGAACGGGTGCCATTCGGCCAGCGCCATGGCCAACGCCGCCGTTGCGCCCAGCGCCACCAGGCCCTGCCCGGTATATTCGCTCAGCCGGTAGATATCGCGGTCGCGCTGATCCATCTTGCCAGTGCCGCCGGGCAGAAGCGCCAGCGCAATATGCAGCGCGATCACCGCGACCAGCGCCCCGCCAATGCTCCACAGCATGGGCGCCTGATAGGCAGCGGCCTCGAGCGGCGCCCCCGCCAGCGACCCCAGCACGGTGCTGAGATACCAGCCATAGGAGAGCAGGCTCGCCAGCAGCAGGATCCAGGCGCTTTTTTCCTGATACGGCATGGCAACACCCTATCCAATGTCAAGTTTCATTGACATTGGATGTATAGCTAGACTGACATTGAGTCAAGTCTGCTTTACATTCCAGGCCGCGCTGGCGCAGTCCATGCGAGAACAACCGGGGAACAATCGCGCGCCAAATAGGCAAGGCGCTGCCGATCCACTAAGGTCGGCCCACGCTCCAAAGGGAATCGCTGCCCATGCATCTGCTGCTCGTTGACGGCTCGGCCTATATCTTCCGCGCCTTCCATGCCCTGCCCCAGCTCAACCGCAAGTCGGACGGCCTGCCGGTCGGCTGCGTGCAGGGGTTCTGCAACATGCTGTTCAAGCTGACCGAAGACCTCAAGGGCGAGGATGCGCCCACCCATATGGCGGTGATCTTCGACCATTCCGGCAAGACCTTCCGCGACGACATCTACACTGAATACAAGGCGCAGCGCCCCCCGGCGCCGCCCGAGCTGGTGCCGCAGTTTCCCCTGACGCGCGCCGCGACGCGGGCCTTTTCCATCCCCTCCATCGAGATGAAGGGCTGGGAGGCCGATGACATCATCGCCACCTATGCGCGCATGGCGCGCGACGCCGGCGGCAAGGCCACCATTGTCTCGTCGGACAAGGATCTGATGCAGATGGTGGAGGCCGATGGCTCCATCCGCATGCTCGACACCATTCCCCGCCCCGGCCAGCCGCCGCTGCGCTGGATTGGCGTGGACGAAGTGTTCACCAAGTTCGGCGTCACGCCCGACAAGGTGGTGGAAGTCCAGGCCCTGTGCGGCGACAGCGTCGACAATGTCCCCGGCGTGCCCGGCATTGGCGTCAAGACCGCGGCCGAGCTGATCAACCAATATGGCACGGTGGAAAACCTCCTCGCGCATGCCGATGAGATCAAGCAGAACGCGCGGCGCGAAAAGCTCAAGGCCAATGCCGAGCTGGCGCTGATCTCCAAGCAATTGGTGACGCTGAGCCAGGACGTTCCGGTTGAGCTCGACCTCGACGCACTGGCCCGCCAGCCGATGGAGCCGGGCAATCTCTTCCCCTTCCTCAAGGCGATGGAATTTGCCACCATCACCAAGCGGCTCGCCGGGCTGCTCGATGCCAATCCCGATGATTTCCCGGCCGATCCCGAATTGAGTGCCAAGGGGAGCGCCACTCCGGCAGCGGTGGGCTTTGACAATGCCGCCCGCGCCGAAGCGCGCACGGCCCGTCAGGAGGCCACCGGCCGGTCCGAAGCGGCGCCCGTGGCCCATGCGGCGGCTGTCCATGCCCGCATCCGCGCCCTGCCCTTCAAGCCCGAGGCCTATGAGATCATCCGCGACGCCGAAGCGCTGCAGCGCTGGATCGACGCCGCCATGGCCACCGGCATCGTCGCCACCGACACCGAGACCACCGGGCTCGACAACCAGACGGCAGACCTGGTTGGCATTTCCTTTTCCAGCGCGCCGGGCAATGGCGCCTATCTGCCGCTCGGCCATGCCGAGGGCGAGGCCGACATCTTTGGCGGTGGCGGGCTGGCCGAGGGGCAGATGCCGATCCGCACCGCGCTCGACATGCTCAAGCCGCTCTTTGCCGACCCCTCGATCCTCAAGATCTTCCACAATGGCAAATATGACCTGGGCATCCTCACGCGCTATGGCGTCGAGGTCCGCTCGATGGACGATACGCTGCTCTTGAGCTACGCGCTCGATGGCCCGCAATACAACACCATGGGCGAGCTTGGCGAGCACTGGCTGGGCTTTGCCGGCCAGTCGATCAAGGACCTGATCGGCTCGGGCAAGAGCCAGAAGACCTTTGCCCAGGTGCCCATTGCCGATGGCGCCGCCTATGCCGCCGAAGACGCCGACATGACCATGCGCCTCTGGCATGTGCTCAAGCCTCGTCTGGTCGCCGAGAACATGACCACGCTCTACGAAACCATCGAGCGGCCGCTGGCCCCGGTGCTGGCGCGCATGGAGGCGCGGGGCGTCAATATCGACCGCGCTATTCTCTCCCGCCTGTCGGGTGAATTCGCCCAGCGCGCCGCCGCCTTTGAGGCCGAGGCCTATGAGCTGGCCGGCCAGAGCTTTAACCTCGGCTCCCCCAAGCAGCTCGGCGAAATCCTTTTTGACAAGATGGGGCTCGAAGGCGGCACCAAGACCAAGACCGGCGCCTGGTCCACCGGCGCCGATGTGCTGGAAGATCTCGCGCTCAAGGGCGTGCCCCTCGCCCGCACCATTGTTGACTGGCGCCAGCTCAACAAGCTGCGCAGCACCTATACCGATGCCCTGCCGCAATATATCAACGCCCGCACCGGGCGGGTGCACACCACCTATTCCCAGCACTCCGTGCTGACCGGGCGGCTCAGTTCAAACGATCCGAACCTCCAGAACATCCCGGTGCGCACCGAGGATGGCCGCAAGATCCGCAGCGCCTTCGTCGCCGCACCCGGCAAGATCCTGATTTCTGCCGACTATAGCCAGATCGAATTGCGCGTCCTCGCCCATATCGCCGATATCCAGGCGCTCAAGGACGCCTTCGAAGAGGGCCTCGACATTCATGCCATGACGGCGAGCGAAATGTTCGGCGTGCCCGTCGAAGGCATGCCCAGCGATGTGCGCCGCCGCGCCAAGGCGATCAATTTCGGCATCATCTATGGCATTTCCGCCTTTGGCCTCGCCAATCAGCTCGGCATCGGCCGCAGCGAGGCGGGCGACTATATCAAGACCTATTTCGAGCGCTTCCCGGGCATCAAGGACTATATGGATGAGCAGCGCCGCAAGGTGAAGGAAGACGGCCACGTCACCACCATCTTCGGCCGCCGCATCAACTTCCCCAATGCCCGCTCGCACAATCCAAGCGAACGCGCCTTCGTCGAACGCGCCTCCATCAACGCCCCCATCCAGGGCAGCGCCGCCGACATCATCCGCCGCGCCATGATCCGCATGGAACCGGCGCTGAAGAAGGCCAAGATCGACGCTGACATGCTGCTGCAGGTCCACGACGAACTCATCTTCGAAGTGCCCCTGGGCACCGAAGACAAGGCCATTCCGGTGATCAAACAGGTCATGGAAAGCGCCGCCGAACCCGCCGTGCGGCTCACCGTGCCGATCCAGGTGGATGCCCATGCCGCGGGGAATTGGGACGAGGCGCACTAGGTGGAGATCATCCTCACATTTGAGGGAAGGATTCCTGCGCAACGCAGCGACATGGGCCTCATCTGGGAGATGCGGAGTGCTTTCAGCGAACAGTTGCGGAAAGTCTGGGGCAAAGCGCCATTTGACGTCCTAAAACGCTGGGAAGATACTAATTTCTCAGCCGGTGCGCCCAAATTCATCCGTTCAACAGGCGGTCACACCTTCGTGCCGATTTACGCTCGAAGCGTTGGCGTTGGCGTGGACCTGGACATCACATTGCTGACCGGCATGCCTGACCAAAAGCCCGTGCTTTCAGCCGGAGATCTAGACAACCGCATAAAACGAATAATTGATGGGTTGCGCATACCCAAGGGGCATGGCGAACTCTTGGCCGAGCTCCCACCAGCAGGGCGCTGGTACTGCTTACTAGAAGATGACGATGCCGTATTGTCCTTGCAGGCTCGGTTGGGAGCTTATTTGGGCTCTGATGATCCTTCGGTTTCTTTCGCCGTGATCAGGGTCAGGCCACACGCGATCGCTGTGACCCAATCAAACTTAGCGATGCTGTTCTAGCGGCAGCGGTGTACCGCCCCCCGCAATGCGCCACCAACTCAGGATGGGTCCCCGCGTTCGCGGAGATGACACCTTGTACGGGGGCGGAATTGGTGACCGACCAAGGCGCGTGCGTACTGCACCGATTTGCCCGGGAGTCTCCGCTCAAACCACTGCTGTCTCCACACCCCCGGTGTCATCCCGGCCTCGAGCCGGGACCCATCCCGAGATCACCGCACAGCCGCAAGGTGGTTCTGCCCGGTACCGCCATCCGAAATTCGGCACCATCTCAGGATGGGTCCCCGCGTTCGCGGGGATGACACCGCGTGTGGGGAGAGGCACCCGAGCCCCGCTAACATCACCCCTGCCATTGCGGACCGATGATGTCCCACCACAAATCGCGCCACTCGGGGTTGCCTTGCTCGATCAGCGCAACTTTCCAGGGACGCAGCCATTTCTTGACGCGCTTCTCGCGCAGAATGGCCACGTTGATGTCCTCGTGGACCTCAAACCACACCAAATGGGTGCAGCGATGGGTCTTGGAGAAACCAGCAACCAATCCCTCGCGATGCTCCGACATGCGCCGGACGAGATCATTGGTGACGCCGGTGTAGAGCGTGCCATGTTTGCGGCTGGCGACGATGTAGACACTATAGCTGCGCTGCATGTGCGGAACCGCGGCGATTGGGTGCGTACGCAAATTAGCCGAATAGTGATTTGCCGCAATTGTCTCCCCACCCACGATGTCATCCCGGCCCTGAGCCGGGACCCATCCCGAGATCCCTCAACAGCCGCTAGTTAGATTGGACCCGGCAGAGTTCGATGATCCCAAGCGCACCACCATCCCAGGATCGGTCCCCGCTTTCGCGGGGATGACATCGCGGGTGGGGCGCTTCTCGCCCCCCTTGCGCTCGATCAACACCCACCCCCCTTGCCGCCTGCTAGTCTCTCCCTCAATCCAGCGGGAGATCCACCATGCGCAACTATTCCCTTTCGGCTCATCGTGACGACGCCAACGGCAGCACCGCCCTGGTGCGGGACGCGCGGCTGGTGCTCGATACCTCGCTGGCGGGGCGCCTTGACGCCTTCAATCCGGTGGAGCTGCTGCTGGCCAGCCTTGCCGCCTGCATGATCAAGGGGGTGGAGCGCTCGGCGCCGATGCTGAAGTTTGCCTTTCACGGCGTCAGCGTGCGCCTCACCGCCGAGCGACAGGATATGCAGCCCCGGGTGAGCCTGATCACCTATGAGCTGTTCATCGACACCGACGAGAGCGAGCATCGACTGGATCTGCTGCACACCAATGTGCGCAAATATGGCACCATCTCCAATACGCTGGCGCAGGGCACGGCGCTGATCGGCACGATAGCGCGGGCGCCCCGCGCCGACGGCTGAGCGCCCGCCGAGCCAGAATTGTCCCCGCTTCCATCGCGGCGTCTATACTGGACCCGCATGCGGCTGCCGCTGGCCGGCTGCTGGCCTCTCGACCATCGTGATTTTGCCATTCCTCGAGCCATGACACGGCCGCTGGCCTTGTGGCGTGGGCCGTTCTGGCGCGCGGAGTGGGACAGATCGGCTACGAAGTGTGCTGAAAAAGGCGAACACTGTGTCAGCGCATCGGCGCGATGTGCGGGGGAAATTTGCACAGCATGCGACGCCAGGGGCGATGTGTGGTGGCGTGGGCGGAGGCAAAATGGGGGCACGCCCCTTGCAAGGCCCTGCGGGCGTTTCTACCTTCGGCATGAGAGCGGTGCACAATGTGCCGTTGGGCGCTCTGGAGACACGCCATGGCCACGCCGGCAGCGGGATATTCCCGTACGCATATCATTCTGCACTGGGTCATCGCGGCCCTGGTGCTGTTCCAGCTGTTGGTGCATTCGGGCATGGAAAATGCCTGGATCGTGCGCATGGGCGGCACGGCCGAGGGCGCCAATCCGCTGCCCCATATCATTGTGGGCATTGCCATTTTGCTGCTGGCCATCTGGCGCGTGACGCTGCGGCTGCGCAATGGCGCGCCGGCGCATCCGCCGGGCCAGCCGGCCGCGCTGACGCTGTTGGCCAATGCCACGCATATCCTGTTTTACGTGCTGCTGTTCGCGCTGCCGCTGGGCGGCATTGCCGCCTGGTTCGGCAATATCGAAATGGCCGCCGTTGCCCATGTCTATATCCAGCTGGCCTTCCTTCCGCTGATAGGCCTGCATGTGCTGGGCGCGCTCGTGCAGCAGTTCTGGTTCCGCAATGGCGTTCTGCGCCGCATGGCCGTACCGGACCGCGCCTTGTAGGGCGCGCTAGCCCCTGCGGCTGACTGACACCAGCCGCCCGGCGCCGCCGGGCGGGATGGCCATCGTCACTATGTGGCTGGCCGCATTGGTGATTTCGGCGGAACGCTCAGCCCATTCGACCAGCACAATAGCGTCGGGATTGTCGAGCAGGCCCAGTTCATCGACCTCGCGCGGATCGCCCAGTCGATAGAGATCGACGTGCAGCACGGGCCCCTTCGGCGTGTCATAGGGCTGCACCAAGGCGAAGGTGGGCGAGGGCACGTCGAGCGCGGAGTCTGCGGCAAGAGAGCGGATGATGGCCCGGGCCAGCGCCGTCTTGCCGGCGCCCAGATCACCCTCGAGCAACACCACATCGCCAGGCGCCAGGCTGGCCGCCAGTTCGGCGCCGAAGGCGGCGGTGGCGGCGTCGTCGGGCAGCAGGCGCGGGCTCATCTATTCGGCAACGGCCGACATGGAGCTGTCGCGCGGCAGGCTGACGATAATCTTGGAGCCGCGCGGCTCGCGCTTTTCGGCCGAGATCGTGCCGCCATGCAGGTTGACGAAGGTCTTGACGATGGCCAGGCCCAGGCCCGCGCCGCGCTGGCGGCCGGTGACGCCGGGGTTGTCGAGCCGGGTGAGGATGGCCGACTTCATTTCGTCGGTCAGGCCCGGACCTTCATCCTCGATGACGAACAGCACGCGTTCGCCGCGGTGGGAAATGCTGAGGCGAATTTCCCCGCCAGGGGGCGAGAAGCGGGCTGCGTTGGACAGAAGGTTATAGAGCACCTGCACGATGCGCGTGCCATCGGCGATGAATTCGGGCAGCTCGGGGTCGATGTCGACCACCAGGTTGATTGGCTTTTCACCCGAGATTTCCGGGAAGCTGGCCGAAAGACCGGCACGGGCCTTGTCGACCAGTTGCGCCACATCGAGCGGCTCGGGGCGCAGCTCGGCAATGCCGGCATCGACCGAGGCGAGGTCCAGAATATTGTCGATCAGCACGCCCAGCGTCACCGATGAGGCGCGGATATAGTCGACATAGGCGGTCTGGCGCTCGTTGAGCGTGCCGGCCTCGGTGGCCAAGAGGTCGGCAAAACCGATGATGTTGGTCAGCGGCGAGCGCAATTCATAGGAGACGTTCTCGACAAAGGCGTCCTTGAGCACGTCGGCGGCGACGAGGGCGTCGTTGCGCTCCTTGAGCACCTTGGAATAGCTGGCGCTTTCGGTGACGTCGAGGAAGGTCATCATCGTCTGCCCGTCGGGCAAACGCGTGATCGCATAATCAAGCAGCCGCCCGTCGGAGCGGTTGATGCGGCCGGTGGTGTCCGAGCGGGTGGGATTGAGGTCGATGATGCCGCGCTTGAGATCGCGCCAGATGGCGGCGCCGTCCTCGGGAATGGCGCGGCCGCTGGCCTCGGCGATCTCGTCGATATGGGGGTTCTTGCCCAGTTCATTGGTGGGCAGCTTCCACAGCGCAGAGAGGCGTGGATTGGAAAGCGTCAAGCGCCCGTTGGTGCCGAACACGGCCACCGCTTCGCTCAGCGCATTGATGGTTTCGCGCTGCACATTGGAAAAGGCCTTGTTGGTCGATTCCAGCTTGAGCCGCTCGGTGATGTCATCGAACACATAGATCACGCCGCCGGTGGCGCCGGCGGGGGCCGAGATCACCTTGATGGTGCGGCCATCGGGCAGGTGCCAGGGCTCGTCTTCATGCGGCTTGGTGCGGCTGTAGGATTTGAGGTGGTCGTCGCGCCAGCTGTGATAGTTCACCTGGGCGGGCAGCATGCCCTCGGTGCGCAGTTTGTCGAGAATGGCGCGCTCGTCCAGCCCCAGGGTCAGGAAGCCGCGACCGAAGTTCCACAGGCTCGCATAGGCCTGGTTGAACTGCACCAGTTCGCGCTTGGCGTTGAAGATGGCAATCGGCGTGCCCAGGGTGTCGATGATGCCGCTGATATGGTCGGCCGAGTGATCCATTTCCTGGGCGGCATGGTTTTCCCGCGGGCGGAACAGGCCGGCGCGACCACCCTCGATGGGAAATTCGACCAGTTCGAACTCGCCCTTGCCCTTGAAACTGAGCGGCAGGACGGTCGGCTCGCTGACGCCGCGGCAATTGTTCAAGTGCTGCGCCAGGCGGCTGGCCTCGAGCAGCTCGGGCGGCGCCGATTGGGTGCCCGGCTTGCCCAGGCTCTTGGCCAGCGCCAGATAGGCATCATTGGCATAGATCAGCCGATCGTCGAAATCGCGCAGATAGGCCGGTTTGCTCAGCGTGGTCAGGATGGCGCGGACGCTGCCGCCATCGCCATTGGCGGCGGCGGCCACCAGTTCGGGCTCGGCGCCGGGTTGCAGGAAGGCCGGGCGCAGGCGCATGGCGGTGCCGCTGCCATGAACCCAGCCATTGGCGCGGATCAGCCGGCCATCGAGCGTGTCCAGGCTGGCCGCAAAGGCATGGCCATGCACGCGCAGATCCTCGAGCAGCCGCGCCAGCCGTTCAGCATCGGCATCGGTCAGCCAGCTTTGGAAATTGAGAATGGCCTCGGGCTGGCGCCCGATGGGGAGGATGGCGGCCGCCTGGCCCAGCAGCTTGGGCGCGCCTGTATCGGTCCACAACACGGTGACTTCGCGCGTGCCGGACAGCAGCGCCTCATATTCATCGACCAGTGCGCGCAGGCTGGCGACCTGTTCGGCCGATTTGGAGCGGTCGGCCTTGGCATCGTGCAGCACCTTGCGCACCGAGACCATCGCCAGCAGGGCGAACAGGCCCGCGCCGGCAGCAATGGCGAGGGGGGCGGCGCCGGCGAAGCTTGCCGTTGAAGTGCCTTGTGCCAGGGCGGGGACCGCCGTCAACACAGTAAGAGGGGCTGCACCGATTGTTGCGAATCCCCAATGCTTCCGGAAGTGATCCGGCGCCATGCGCTACCCTCTAGGTCAATTCTGTCGCTGCCAAGCCGGCCCCGCAAAAAGCCGACACACGTGCACTCGAGTGGGAGACGACATACGCCGGACAGATGCTGTCCCGCCGCCCCGATCTGCTGGCATGTCCCCCATGCCGCCGAATCACCCTGACCATACCGGCCCGTGGAATCGGCTAAAAGAGTCTTAATACCCGACGCAGCCGGGCAAAGGTGTCATATATGGGCTTGACCGGGAACGAAGCAGAAACGCTTCGCCGGTGCTCTGCGCAGCAGATGAAAGGCGCCAGTGGCGCCTTTCAAGCCAAGAAGGCCACGAGGGCTGCGCCCGAGTGGCACGCAGCCGATTAGCCACAGACCGCTTCCCCACACTGCCAGACAAAAGCGCCCGCGGCCAAAGCCGCGGGCGCCGGAATTCTAGACGACCGAACCGCTTAGTAGCGGTATTCGCCCGACTTGAATGGGCCGGTCTGGCTGACGCCGATATAGTCGGCCTGGGTCTTGGTCAGCTTGGTGAGCTTGGCACCCAGCTTGGCCAGGTGCAGTTCGGCGACCTTTTCGTCCAGGTGCTTGGGCAGCACATGCACCTTCTTTTCCAGGGTCTCGCCCTTGGTCCACAGCTCGATCTGCGCCAGGGTCTGGTTGGCGAAGGATGCCGACATCACAAAGCTGGGGTGGCCGGTGGCATTGCCCAGGTTCACCAGGCGCCCTTCGGACAGCAGGATCAGGCGCTTGCCATCGGGCTTTTCGATCATGTCGACCTGCGGCTTCACATTGGTCCACTTGAAGTTGCGCAGGCCCAGCACGTCGATCTCGTTGTCGAAGTGGCCAATGTTGCAGACGATGGCCATGTCCTTGAGATTGCGCATGTCATCGACCATCAGCACGTCGCGATTGCCGGTGGCGGTCACCACGATGTCGGCGCGATGGGCAGCCTCGGCCAGGGTCACGACCTCAAAGCCTTCCATGGCGGCCTGCAGGGCGCAGATGGGGTCGACTTCGGTCACCAGCACACGGGCGCCGGCGCCGCGCAGCGATTCAGCCGAGCCCTTGCCCACGTCGCCATAACCGCAGACGATGGCGACCTTGCCGGCCAGCATCACGTCGGTGCCGCGGCGGATGGCATCGACCAGCGATTCACGGGTGCCGTACTTGTTGTCGAACTTGGACTTGGTCACCGAGTCATTGACGTTGATGGCCGGGAAGGGCAGTTCGCCCTTGGCGTGCAGCTGATAGAGGCGCATCACGCCCGTGGTGGTCTCTTCGGACACACCGCGGATGGCGTCGCGGATCTTGGAGAAGAAGCCTGGGCTCTTGGCCAGGCGGCGCTTGATGGTGGCAAAGAAGATTTCTTCTTCTTCGCTACCGGGCTTGTCGAGAACCGAGATGTCCTTTTCGGCCTTGGCGCCGGTTAGCACATACATAGTTGCGTCACCGCCATCGTCCAGGATCATGTTGGGCGTGGTGCCCGGCCAGTCCATCATGCGGTCGGTGAAGTCCCAGTATTCTTCGAGCGTCTCCCCCTTGTGGGCGAACACCGGGATGCCGGCAGCGGCAATGGCTGCGGCAGCATGGTCCTGGGTCGAGAAAATATTGCAGCTCACCCAGCGCACTTCAGCGCCCAGGGCTACCAGCGTCTCGATCAGCACGGCGGTCTGGATGGTCATGTGCAGCGAGCCGGCGATACGCGCGCCCTTGAGTGGCTGCTTGGCAGCATATTCGGCACGGATGGCCATCAGGCCGGGCATTTCGATTTCAGCGATATCGAGTTCCTTGCGGCCAAAGGCAGCGAGGGAAATATCCTTGACCGCGTAATCGGTCGATTTGGTGGACATGGGCGGACTCCGGGAATTGGGGCGTTGCCGAAGCTATACGCAAGGCATGTGTCGGGATCAAGAAAGATATAAAGATAGGTTTATATCCCCTTTCACTCGGTGGGGCGATATGCCGGACGGCGACGGCGAAACGGCAGCAGCAGAATGCGCCAGATCGCCGACATCACCAGATAGCCCAGGATCAAACCGCCGCCGGCATAGAGAATGCCTTCCATGGTGGCGGGCACTGCCGGCTGATAGGATTCCAGCGTGCGACGGCCGATATCGGTATCAAGATAGGCCGGCAGCGATTTCAGCCGTTCGATGGGGTCGGCGTTGCTGATGCGCTCAAGCGTCTGGCTGAGCTGTTCATAGCGATCATAGGTGGCGGCCATGGACTGCCCGCGCCCGGCAAGGAAACTGTCCGTCGAGGCTGCGTAGCGCTCCAGCGCCTGAGTGCGATCGAGCCCCTCGGCCAGCGCCGCATTGTCAAAGTCGGTGGTGATGATGCGCAGCTCATCCACCGCGCCACCCAGGCGCTGGGTATATTGCTGGGCGTATTCGGGGAACTGGCTGAGCACCAGCGCCAGCCCGATGCCCCCGGCTCCCGCAACAAAACGACGCATGACGGCCTCCTCCTTGCCCGACGACAATGTAGGACGCGGAATGCGGTTGCGCTATGGCATGGAGGGGAACGGGGCCGGGAGACACCGGATGAAACGGACGCTCAGATAGTGTGTTCAAAGTGGCACTTGCATCTGGAGTGTGCAGACGCCTTGGGGGCAATACCAGCAGGCCAGGCTGAATATAGGTGGAAGCACCAAGCCTGGGTTGCGACGGTTGGCCCGCTCTAGAGGCCAGCTCTTTTTCTTGCCCTAACGCGGGACGTCCCAAGGACAGTTCATCGCTTCAAGGCAAAGCTCAAAGAAAAATGCCTCCCTAAAGGCCCAGGCCTTGCCCGAATATTTCAGCCACAGAATACATTCCAGCAGCAATGCTGGCATCACGCATTGAGGCTTTCCATTCAGCTTCCGCCTTTGGCGTTATGGCAAGACCCGGCCCAACCAACGAACGCCCGCAAGACCGGCCTGGGAAACAGGAACCCCCTACACTGCGCTCAAGCAATGCTCGACCGCACCGCAGCCGGCTAACCACTTGGGTGCAAACAAAAGAGACTGCGGCACCCTTCCGCCCCTGCCCTGCCGACAGGCGCCGCTGCCAGGAAGACTTGGGAAGTGGCACATTGAAATCTATTGGTGGCAACCGTTTAGGTGATAACTTCAGGAATACTTCCTGTCCGAAGTAACCACGCCGGTAACATTTCATGAACCATCTTGAACGCTTTGTGAACGCATAGTTTACTGCCCCGCAGTCGGATCGAGGGCCGGCGAGGGGGAACATCGACAAATGGCCGTGATCAATCAGAGCCAGATCGACAGTCTGCGCCTGGGTATCGACAGTGCGTTCAACGCGATCGAGCAAGCGCTGCGTGTGCAGGTCTTTGCCGAGAAATTGCCCCTCATCGGCGACGAACTATCATCGGCTTTCGACAGCGCAGAGACTGCCCTGCATCATATCCAGGCGATCAAGCAGACGCTGTTCACGACACTGTCCACGTTCAACAATGCCGCCGACTATGCCGAGACGCTGGTCGAGCAGGCGATCAATAATGCGCTGGCGCAGTATGGTCTGGGCAACCTCGGCACGATCGTTGATGCCGTGGTGTCGGGCGGCAATGTTCAGCTGAACTTCAGTTCCGACAAGACCTATACCTACACCCAGGCTCTCGAATCCGACCTCGGCCTTGGCGCGCTCAACGTTCATACTGACGGCTCGGCGACAGCAAGCATCCACTATGCCTTCGATCTTGGTGTAGGCGTTGATGCCAATGGCTTCTATGTGGACACGTCTGCGGCCGACGAACTGTCGATCGATCTGTCGGTCAGTGGGGCCAATCTGAGCGCTGGAGCCGACGTGGGCTTCCTGAGCTTCAACGCGACCGACCAGGGCTCCACCCTGACGGCCAATCTCGACATCAATCTCAAGGACGGCGACAATCGCCTCCGCATTGCCGAACTCGGCAACGACCTGCTGGACGCTTCGGTTCAGGGCGCTGCGGATATCAACATCCATTTGACCGGCGACATGGGGAGTGCCGCCTACCCGTCCATGAGCGCCGACCTCAATGTCGACTGGGCCTTCGGCGCCGGCACCGTGGTCAATCCCGGCGATGACAATTCCAGCTTCGGCAGCCGACCGACCATCGCCTTCAACAATGTCGAGTACGACCTCGGCAGCTTCCTCAATGATTTCGTCCTGCCTGTCCTGGATCAGCTTGAGCCGATCCTGCGCCCGCTCGACATGGCCCTGTCCGTGCTGACATCCGACATCAAGATGCTCAAGCTCATCCCGGGCTGGAGCGCCATTTTCGACAAGACCGGCGCCGTGGTGAACGGCCAGGACGTGCCCGACGGCAAGATCACGCTGCTCGATTTCCTGAAGATGGGCGATCAGGACATGGATCTGGCGGCGGTCATCACTGCCATGGAGATCATCGACGAGGTCGTGGACTGGGTGGACTTTTTGACCCTGACCCCGCTGACCTCGGTCAACTACGGCATTGGCGGGTTCGAAATCACCGAGGACATTCGCAACGCCGCCACTGTCCTGGCCAATGCCACGCCGCATGTGACAGCGGCTGCCGGCAACCTGCTGGATGCCATCGCCGACCTCGATGACGGCCAGACCGATGTATCCGGCAGTTCCATCCTGACGGCCATGGTGGGAAGCACGCATTTCGCGCTGCCCATTCTGGAAAACCCGCTCAGCGCCTTCGGCCTGCTCCTGGGCAAGAATGTCGACCTCTTCACGCTGCAATTGCCGCATGTGGAGCTGGGTATTTCGGATGTCGAACTGGCATCAGTGCCGATCCTGCCGGCGCTGGACGTCAAGCTCTTCGGCTCGCTCGGGATCGCGTTCGACCTTGCCATGGGCTTTGACACACGCGGTCTCGCGCAGTTCGCCGCAACTGGCTTCAGCAATTACGGCACCATCGTCAATGGTTTCTACCTCAACGACTTCGGTCTGGACGGGAACGAACGCCCGGAGATCACCTTCGAGGTGTCGCTCGACCTGATCGTGGCGCTCGATGCCTGGATCGCCGAAGTGGGCGGCGGTGGCGGCATCACGGGCGAGATTTTCTTCGACCTGGCTGATCAGCTCTGGACCCAGGGCGCCGCTCCGGGCCGCATCTATCTTGACACCATGGCGCAGGCACTTGCCGACAATCCCTTCGGCATCTTTGAGACCTCCGGCCGTATCACCGCGGGCCTGACGGCCTATGCCAAGGCATTTGGCATCGAAGTCTGGCGCATCAATTCTCCACGCGCCACGCTTGGCTCGTTCTCGTTCTCGGACAATCCGAGTACAGGTGGCGACGGCGAGACGCCCCCGCCCCCGCCGGGTCTCGGCGACATGTCCGGATCGACCCTGCTGCTCAACATCGGCACGCGGGCCGGCGAGCGCGACATCACCGACAAGGTGGACGACGGCGAGAGCTTTGAGGTCACCGGCGGCAGCGGCGTCACGGTCAATGCCTTTGGCCGCACCCAGAGCTTTGCCGGCGTTACCCTGATCCAGGCCGATGGTGGGGCCGGAAACGACGATATCGTCATTGCCGAGGACCTGGCCATTGCCAGCGAACTGCGTGGCGGTGCCGGCGACGACACGCTGCTGGGCGGCGCGGCGACGGACACGCTCTACGGCGACGCCGGCCGCGACTTCCTTGAGGGCGCCGGCGGGGTGGACCACCTCTATGGCGGCACCGAGGACGACATCCTCGTGGGGGGCGCGGGCGCGGACGTGCTGGACGGCGGCGACGGCCGCGACATTGCATCGTACTACGCGTCGGCGTCGGGGGTGACGATCAATCTGGCGACAGGCGTCAACACGGGTGGCGACGCCCAGGGCGACACCCTGACCGACATCGAAGTGGTCGAGGGCAGCAGCCACAATGACCATCTCACCGGCGGCACCGCGAGCGATAGCCTGGTTGGCCTGGGCGGCGATGACGAGCTTTATGGTGGCGACAACAATGACGTGCTCGCCGGCAACGACGGCAACGACATTCTCGATGGCGGGCTCGGTCAGGATGTGCTGATCGGCGGCAAGGGCGACGACACTTATCATGTCGACGACGCCGGCGACGAAGTGCAGGAGAACCGGCTCAACGAAATCGGCTCCGGCGAAGATGGCGGGCATGACCATGTCATTGCTTCGCTCGACTGGTCCCTCGATACGCCCGACCAGCAGGTGATCGAGGATCTGACGCTGGTCGGCTCTGCCCTGGCAGGCACGGGCAACGCCCTCGCAAACACCATCAACGGCAACGCCAGCGGAAATACGCTGCATGGGCTTGCGGGCGAGGACAGGCTCTATGGCCACGCCGGCAATGACACGCTCTATGGCGACGACGATGCGGACTTGCTGGACGGCGGCGACGATGATGACACGTTGTACGGCGATGCCGGCATGGATGAGCTCATCGGTGGCGGCGGCAACGACACGCTCGATGGCGGCGCTGACAATGACACCATGACGGGCGGCATCGGCGACGACATCTACTATGTCGACGCCTTTCCCGACATCATCCACGAATGGGACGATGAAGGCCTGGACACCGTCCGCGCCCGCAACAACTACGCGCTGGGAGTCGGCGTATCGGTCGAACTGCTGGAGACCGCCAATAGTAGCGGCACACAGGCCATCGAACTCGAAGGCAACGAGAAATCCCAGATCATTCGCGGCAATGACGGCAACAATATCCTGGACGGCCGCGCTGGCGCCGATGCCCTGATCGGCGGCGGCGGCATCGACACCGTAACCTATCGCAATTCTGGTGCCGGAGTGACCATCAACCTCAACCTCGCTAGCCAGTTTGGCGGCGAAGCGGAGGGGGATACCTATGACTCGATCGAGATCGTCGAGGGCTCAAGCCACTCCGATACCCTCCATGGCACCGCGACCGCCAACCACCTTCGCGGCATCGGCGGACAGGATTACCTTTACGGCTACGCCGGCGACGACACGCTGGTCGGCGGCAGCGGCAATGACTTTCTCTATGGCGGAGAAGGCAATGACACCATGGTCGGCGGCCAGGGCGACGACACCTATTACGTGGACTCCCTGCTCGATGTTGTCGACGACAGCAGCGATGATGGCGATGGCACCGATATCATCTACGCATCGCTGAGCTACTCCATCGCTGGCAATTCCAGCATTGAGAACCTGACCATCACCGGCTCGGCGACCCACGCCACCGGCAATTCTGGAAGCAACACCATTGTCGGCAACGGCCTCGACAATGTCATCGACGGCCGCGAGGGCGCCGACCATATGGCCGGCGGCCAGGGTGACGACACCTATTATGTCGACAACCAGAGCGACACCGTCGAGGAACTCGCGGACGAGGGCATCGACACCATCTATGCCACCACCCAGACGATGGCGTTTGCGACCCAGCAGATCCCTGATCCGCTGATCGACTACACGCTCAACACCTGGGGTGCGCAGGTCGAGAATTTCATCGTCACCGACAACGCCTGGCGCATCAACATCACCGGCAATGCGCTGGACAATGTCATCGTCGGCAACACGCGGTCCAACGTCATCTATGGGCTGGCCGGGAATGATGACCTTTGGGCGGGCGCTGCAGGCGCCGACACGCTGAATGGCGGCGGTGACGACGATACCGGCCATTTCCATCTGGGTTACACGCCAGGCACCTACGATGTCCAGGACACCTTCAATGGCGGCGATGGCATCGACACGCTGGACATGGACTGGACCAATACCGTCCATGGGATCCGCTATGTCGGTTCGGGCGCGAGTGGCTATTACGAGACGTTTGTGCCCAGCGTCGGTAGTTACACCTATATGGTCTTTTCCGACACCGAGAGGTTCAAGCTCACTGGCGGATCGGGCGACGACGATTTGTGGGGTGGCGACTACGAGGACGTGCTCAAGGGCAATGCAGGCAATGACCGGCTGATGGGTGGTGCCGGCAAGGGCACCTATCACGGCGGCGCGGGCGTCGACATGGTGACGGCTGTCATCGCATCGGCACAGGGGCTCGACTTCGTTCTGCGGCTGGCCGACACCCAGGCCGGCGAGGTGGTGGTCAATGCCGGCACGGCCATCGAGACGCGCTGGGAGGGCATCGAAGTTGCGCGCCTCACCACCGGCGCCGGTAACGATACGCTGGACGCACGTGGTCTGCCCCTCAACACCGATACGGGCATGCGCGGCTATGGTTTTGATCTGTTCGATGCCGGTGCGGGCAACGACACGTTTGCCGTCGACATCAACTCGCTCGGCAGCCATCTGTTCCAGGGCGGCGATGGCATCGACACGCTGATCATGGATTGGAGCGGCACCAGCCAGAACATCACGTTCGTCGGCGCCGCGACGCCCTATTACTCGGTCTTCTGGGCGCCGGGCGGATATTACCAGTCCGTCTCCTATTCCAGCGTCGAACGCTTCGAGTTGACTGGCGGTTCGGCCGATGACGACCTCTACGGCAGCGACCTCGATGACATCCTCATCGGCAATGCCGGCAATGACCGCCTGGTTGGCGGCACGGGCAAGGGCAGCTATCTGGGCGGCGCCGGCGTTGACCTGGCATCGGCGACGATCGCCTCGGCCGCGGGCCTGAACTTCACGCTACGGCTGGCCGATACGCAGGCCGGCACCGTCACCGTCAATGCGGGAACGGCCATCGAGACGCACTGGCAGGGCATCGAAGTCGCGCGCCTCGTGCTTGGTGCCGGCAATGACACGCTCGACGTGCGTGGCTTGGGTGCGGTCTATACGGATACGCGGTCCTTCGGATCGCACCTGTTCGATGCCGGCGCAGGCGATGACACGTTCGCCGTCGACTACGACGCTTTCGGCAGCCACCTCTTCAAGGGTGGCGATGGTGTCGATACCCTGGTCATGGACTGGAGCAAGGCGAACGCCGACGTCACCTTCAATGCCGCGGGCAGCTATTACAGCGTCTTCTATCCAACCTATGGCAGTTATGGCTATGTCAGTTTCACCGATACCGAGCGGTTCCAGCTCACCGGTGGCAGTGGCAATGACCTCCTGGTCGGCGGGGCGCTGGACGACACGCTGATCGGCGGTGCCGGCTCCGACCGGATTGAGGGCGGCACGGGCAAGGGGGTCTATGACGGCGGCGACGGGCTCGACGTCGTGTTTGCCACCGACCTCTCGGCGGTGGGGCAGAATTTCAGGCTCAATCTCGCAGCAGCCCAGACCACCGCGCAGATCACCAATGCCGGCAAGTCCCGTGAAGTCAGCTGGAAGGGCGTCGAAGTCCTCCAGGTCACTCTGGGCGCCGGTGACGACGAAATCGATGCGCAGGGCATTGTCGGCAATATGCGCATTCGCGGTGTTTCCGGCCACACTATCGATGGCGGCGCCGGCAACGACACCTTCAAGATCGACCTGGGGTCCACTGGCTCCCACATGTTTGCCGGTGGTGACGGCATCGATACGCTGGTGATGAACTGGAGCGCCGCGACAGAATCCATCAGCTACTACGGCACATATTATTCGGTCTATGTGGCAGCCGAAGGCACCTATACGACCATGGCCTTCTCCGGCATCGAGCAATACCGGCTCACCGGTGGCGCGGGCAATGACCGCCTGGTCGGCGGCGCCAGCTACGACGAATTGCGCGGCGGCGGCGGTGTCGATTTGCTGGAACTGGGCGCGGGCCGCGGCCTCGCCGATGGCAGCTCCGGGCTTGATCTGGTGCGCGCCAGCGACCTGTCGGCCGCCGGCGAGGATTTCGTCCTCAGCCTGGCCGAAGCCCAGTCGATCGCCCGGATCACCAATGCCGGCACCGGCCGGCAGGTCACCTGGCGGGCCGTCGAAGTGCTCGATATCACCCTGGGCGCCGGCAACGACACCGTGGATACGCGCGGCGTCGGCGGCAATATGCGCATCCATGGCGTAGGCGGCCACACCATTCGCGCCGGAGACGGCAATGACAGCTTTGCGGTCGATCTGGGCGCGACGGGCGATCATGTCTTCCAGGGCGATGGCGGCACCGACACGCTGATCATGGACTGGAGCACGGCCAATTTCGCAATCGGTTACAGCGGTGGTGTGCCGGGCAGCGGCAGCTACAACACCTTCATTTCCAGCGAGGGCACCTACACGTCTGTCTCGTTCAGCAGTGTCGAGAAGTTTGTCCTGACAGGCGGCAATGGTGATGACCGGTTGTTCGGCGGTGCACTCTATGACGAGTTGCGCGGCGGCAATGGCACCGACCGCCTTGATGGTGGCGCCGGAGGCGGCATTTACGACGGCGGCGCGGGCACCGACCTGGTGCTCGCCACCGATCTTTCTGCCGTTGGGCAGAATTTCATCCTCGACCTGTCCGATGCGCAGGTCGCTGCCCAGCTGACCAATGCCGGAACGGACCGGGAGGTCAGCTGGAAGAGTGTCGAGGTCCTGCAGATCACGACGGGGGCCGGCGACGACACGCTGGATGCCCGTGGCATCGCGGCCAATCTGCGCATCCACGGCGTCGGCGGCCATCGCTTCGATGCCGGCGACGGCAACGACCGCTTTGCGATCGATATCGGTTCAACTGGCGCCCATCAGTTCATTGGCGGCGCCGGGGTCGACACCCTGGTGCTCGATTGGAGCGGTGCGCAGCACGACATCTATGGTGGCGGCGGTGTGACAGATGGCGGGTTCGAGACCTTCGTCAGTGCGGAGGGTTCCTACACCTCTGTGAGCTATAGCGGCGTCGAACGCTTCGAGATCTCCGGCAATGGCCAGGCGAATACGTTCACCGGCCTGGCGCTCGACGATATCCTGCGCGGCAATGGCGGCAATGATACGCTCCGCGGCGGGGCCGGTGCGGACAAGCTCTATGGTGGCGCCGACAACGACACGCTGATTGGTGGCGCAGGCAATGATCTGCTCGACGGGGGCGATGGCTTGGATACGGCCGTCTTCTCGGGTGCGTTCTCTGACTACCTGATCGACTATCGTTCTCGGACCATCACCGATCTGCGCGGCAGTAGTCCGGACGGAGCGGATACGTTCGACACATCGCTCGAGCGGCTGCAGTTTACCGATCGCCTGGTTGACCTCACCTCCTATCGTCCCGATGTCACCACCGACATGAACGGCAATCTGATTGCCGACGTGGTTGCCGTCAGCAATACCGGCGCGCTCACCTTCCGCGATGGCTGGGGCAACACGGCGCCGCAGTCCGCCGGAACCCTTGGCGCCAATACCGTGCTGGGGGTCGGCGACTTCAATGGCGATGGCAGCGACAGCGTCTTGTACCGCACTGCCAGCGGCTCGACCTATTATCGCAGTGCCGATGGTACGACGACCAGTGTGGGCAATCTCGCCGGCCAGTCGGTCGTTGCCATCGGTGACTTCAATGGCGACGGCACCGACGACATCCTGCTCAGAAAGGACGCGAGTGGCTGGTTTGCCTTCCTCAACAGCGGCTCGACCTATTCCGGCATGGGCTACCGCAACGGACAGACCCTGATTGCCACCGGCGACTTCAACGGCGACGGCAAAGAGGACATGCTGTTCGAGAGCGACACCTCCGGCTGGCTCTCCTATGCCCGCGGCGGCGATCTGGCCAATATCAATGTCGGCTTCCGACCAGGGCAGGACCTGATGGCGATCGGCGACTTCAACGGCGACGGCCGAGACGACGCCTTGTTCCGCAGCACCACCTCTGGGTGGATGTCCTATGCCAGGGACGGAAATGGTGCGAACGTCAACTATGGCTATCGCACGGGCCAGGAGTTGCTGGGTGCCGGCGATTTTGACGGCGACGGTGCGATGGATCTGCTGTTCAAAAGGACAACCGGCGGTTGGCTGTCCTACATGCAGGGTGACACAGGCATCAACGTCAATATTGGATTTGCGACCGGCAAGACGCTGGCTGGCATCGATGATTTTGATGGTGATGGAAAGGCCGACATCCTGTTCATCAACGACGCCACGCACCAGGCCAGCTTCATGAGCGCAGCATCGTCATCCGCGGTGGTCGTCTTGGGCGACTTCAGCGGCCAGACGGTCCTCTCCGATCTCGGCATCGGCCTCGGCGACGACATGCTGATCGCCTAGCCAACCGACACCAGGACGCGAGGATCCTTGCCCGCTGACAATGCAAGGCGCTGAATGCGGTTGGGCTATGGCGCCGAAGCCGGTGCAGACTGTCGCTCGGAGGCGCCGACACCGCAGTTGCACGAACCATTGCCATTGCGCCCAGCGCTGTTCCTCCGGACACATCAAGCGCTTGGCACACTGCACGAACATGCGTGGACCTCAAATGCTCTTTGACGGAGTCCAGCCGTGCTGTTTCCAGACCTCTCCTACCGAGACAACGCGGTGCTGCTGGCGATCTCGGACAATCTCGTGGTCTTTAAGGTCTACGAAGACGGATTTGTCTCGGATGGCATTGCTGAGGCGCATATTGCCGGGATTTACGGGGACCCGATTGCGGCGTGTCTTGCCGATGACGAGAGCTGGTGCGCCATCGGCGGCGCGACGCTGTGGCTGCGTCTGGCCCGGGCTGGGTCGCTCCTCGATGCGGGTGCGCGCAGCGTTCACGTGCCATCGATCCGCTGGATCCAGACGCTGTGGACGATCGACGCGCGGCGCATGGGCTTTGTGGCGGGCCCCAGCCGCGACGCGCCGCTCCGGCTCGGCCACATCGATGTCGATACGCTGGACGTTACCGACTACCTCGGGGCCCGTTAGTGGCCGCGTCGGCTCCGAAATCCAGTGGAGCATCCAGGTGAAAACGCCGGCGGATTGCGAACTTCAAGAGCCCAAGCAGGGCCGGCCGAAACCACGCCCCTAGCCCGCGGTGCCCTCGACATCTTCGTCGAAGCCATTGTTGACCAGTTCGACGATGGCCTCGAGCGCTTCGCGGGCCTGTTTGCCGCTGGCTTGAACAAGAATCGTGCTGCCGGGCCCGGCGCCCAGCATCATCAGACCCATGATGGAATTGCCGGCCACCGCATTGCCGTCCTTGATGACCGAGATGGAGGCATCAAAACACTCGGCAGTGCGCACGAAGCGGGCGGAGGCGCGCGCGTGCAGGCCCTTGCGATTCACGATCGTCAGTTGCTGCGCGACGGCGCGGCTGGCATCCATGTCGGCTCTCCACAGGGTGCGGGCGCCGCCGGCGGCCCGCAGAGTGTCAGTCGGCGCCCAGAATGGAATTGGCCACCGTAATGTATTTGCGGCCGGCTTCCTGCGCCAGTGCCACGGCATCCTTGATGGTCATGTCGCCGCGCACGCGGCCCAGCTTGACCAACATGGGCAGGTTGACGCCGGCGATGACCTCCACGGCGCGATTCTGCATCACCGAGATGGCCAGGTTAGAGGGGGTGCCGCCGAACATGTCGGTCAGGATGATGACGCCCTGGCCATTGTCGGAGCGATCCACGGCCGCCAGGATGTCATTGCGGCGGGCTTCCATATTGTCCTCGGGCCCGATGGCAATGGTCTCGCAAAAGTCCTGCGGACCGACCACATGCTCAAGCGCCGACTTGAACTCATTGGCGAGCGCGCCATGGGTTACCAGTACCAGACCAATCATGCGAAGTCCCCAGCCTGCCGACCTGCGCCTGCGACGCGGCGCCGACAGCCTTCCAGTCTCATTTTACCCCCACCAACACGGGCGCGCAGTCGCGCGGCAAGCCGTGTGGCCGCCCGGCCAGACGGCTGGGCGAGCGTCACTGTTGTCCGGCAGGGGACATGATTCAAGTGATATTTTGTCAATTTGTCCCCAGCTCGGCGATGGCCTGAGCCACCAGCAGCAGCTGGTGATGCACGCTGATGACGCTGCCGAAGGGCACGGGCGCCCTAGCCAGGGTCACCCCGGCGAGCTCTGTGCGCAGCTCGTCTTCTTCCAGCATGCGGATCATGTCTGGCACCATGTCGACGATCAGGTGCAAAGGGGCGGTGGCGACGTGGGGGCGGCTGATGATGCCGCGGCCGCGCAGTTCGATCAGCCCGGTGAGCTGATCGGGCGCCTGCATGGCGAGCCCGCCAGCGGTCTCGAGTATGTCCACACGGTCATCGGCAATCAGCAGCGCCGGCCAGCCCCGGGCCTCCCAGCGATCAAGCAGTGACAGAGCGAGCACGGATTTGCCGGCGCCCGAGGGGCCCCGGAGCAGCACGCCGGCGGAGCCCAGAAGCAGGCCGGTGCCGTGCACATTGGTGGTCGGTTTCATGACGCCAGTCTATTTGCGGGCGCGCGGCAACACAACCGTGAACACGGCCCCCGAACGGTCGCGCCGGTTGCTGGCCCGGATGGTCCCCTTGTGGGCTTCCACGATCTGCTTGGAGATGGAGAGGCCCAGGCCCGAATGGTCGCCAAAGCTCTCTGTGTCGGGCCGGTCTGTATAGAAGCGCTGGAAGATCTTGGTGAAATCGCCGGTGATGCCGCGCCCCTGGTCGGTCACGGTGATGGTGGTGTTTTCCGCGTCCGTCGCCAGCGCCACCTGCACCACCCCGCCCTGGGGCGAGAAGGACACGGCATTGTCGATCAGATTGGCGAAGACCTGGGCCAGCCGACTTTCGTGGCCATTGATGATGGCGGCACCCTTGCCGGTGCGCTTGACCATTTCGACCGTGACGCCGCGCCCGAGCGCCATGTCCTTCTGGATCGACACAATGGCTTCGGCGAGCTTTTCGACATCGACACGCTCGGCACCCTCGCGCGCCAGTTCGGCGTCGAGGCGGCTGGCGCTTGAGATGTCGGTGATCAGCCGGTCGAGGCGTTTGACGTCGTGCTGGATGATGGCATTGAGCCGTTCGCGATCTTCGGGCCGCTTGGCCAGCGGCAAGGTTTCCACCGCGCTGCGCAGCGAGGTGAGAGGGTTCTTGAGCTCATGGGCCACGTCGGCGGCGAAGCGCTCGATGGCCTCGATGCGGTTATAGAGCCCGTCGGTCATGCGGCGGAAGGCGTCGCTGAGATGTCCGATTTCGTCGGGGCGGTCACTGTAGTCAGGGATTTCGGCGCGGGCATTGCCCGCAGTCTGGATGCGCTCGGCGGCCGCCGACAGGCGCCGCATTGGTCCAGCGATCGTGCCGGCCAGGGCAAGCGAGAGCACCACCTGCACCACCGCCGCGATCATGGCGATGCGCAGGATGCCATTGCGCTCCTGGGAAACGATGGTGTCGATATCGCCCGGGGCGGTCGAGAGCAGGATCGCGCCCACCACGGCACGCACGCGCTGCACCGGCACGGCCACCGAAACCACCAGCTGGTTCTGTGCGTCGACGCGCACAAAATCGGCAGCGGCGCCCTGCAGGGCCGAGGCCACCTCGGGATAGCGCGTGCCTTCGTCCACGCCATATTCCTGATAGCTGGGGAAATTGTCGCCCGGCACCCAGTTGATGATCTTGTTCCACCAGTCGACGAGGAAAAACACGGGCGCCGGCTTGGCGGCGGCCGCGGCCGGCATCACCTCGCCACGGGTGTAGATATTGTCGCTATCAAGGATCATCAGCCCGCCCTGGTCATAGATGCGGGCGCGGGTGTGGGTCGGGGTGATGAGATTGCGCAGCAGCGGGGCCACGCGTTCGGGATTGATGGGAAATTCCAGTGTGGGATCGAAATAGGACAGGCTCGACACCGAGCCGTCGCCCTGTAGCTCCAGCAGCCGGTCTGGATTGACCGAGATGACGTCGCTGTCCACGGTGGCCGACGCGGCCACAGCCGCAGCGATGATTTCGCCCTGCACACGCAGCGACTGCACGCGGGCATCAATCAGCCCGGCGCGCCACTGGTTGAGGTACAGGATGCCCACCACCAACACCAGCAGCCCCGCCATATTGAGCACAATGATGCGGCGCGTGAGGCTGGAAAAGATGGTGATGTCGAGAAAGCGGCGCACCGCCCCCGTGACCCGATACAGTGGCGCCAGCGAGCGGCGCCAGCCGGTGCGCCCGGCATCGGTACCGCCCTCGGCGGCATCCGGCGCCGGCTCATCGGCCTCGCTCGAACGCCATTCGACGGCGGGCTCGGGCTTGCGGTCCTGATCGGGATCGAGGATGGCCACCGGTGCCCCTATTGTTCCTTGAAGCGATAGCCCACGCCATAGAGCGTTTCGATCATCTCGAAGTCGTCGTCGGTGGCCTTGAACTTCTTGCGCAGCCGCTTGATGTGGCTGTCGATGGTCCGATCATCGACATAGACCTGGTCGTCATAGGCCGCGTCCATCAGTGCGTTGCGCGATTTGACCACACCGGGGCGCAGGGCCAGTGCCTGCAGGATCAGGAACTCGGTGACCGTCAGGGTCACGCGCTGGCCCTTCCAGGTGCAGGTGTGGCGCTCTTCGTCCATCACCAGCGAACCGCGCTCGATCAGCGCCTTGCCAGTGTTGGCCTCACCCGGCGCACCGGCTGGGGCAGCAGGGTCGCGCGGGGCGGAGCGGCGCAGGATGGCCTTGACCCGCTCGACCAGCAGGCGCTGCGAAAACGGCTTGGTGATAAAATCGTCGGCGCCCATCTTGAGGCCGAACAACTCGTCGATTTCCTCGTCCTTGCTGGTGAGAAAGATGACCGGCACGTCAGACTTCTGCCGCAGGCGGCGCAGCAGCTCCATGCCATCCATGCGCGGCATCTTGATGTCGAGAATGGCCAGGTCGGGCTTGTCGGTGGTCAGACCCTCCAGGCCAGAGGCGCCATCGGTATAGGTTGCCACCTGGTAGCCCTCGGCTTCCAGGGTCAGCGAGACAGACGTGAGAATATTGCGGTCATCATCGACGAGTGCGATCTTGGGCATGAGCTGCCTTTCTTGTTCGGACACATGCAAATCGGTGGCTTCACAAGCCATTGTCTCTGCTTGCAAGGCACAATTACGCATTAAATAAGGCGCGGCCAAGGGCGGCGTCAGGTCTGGCAGCGCTTTATTGCTTGCGCACCGCCCGATGCGACTTCCGTCTTACGACCGATTTCGGGATGTTGCCCCATCCATTGAGCCTCTAGCGTGTGGGCCATTGCCGGTCGCATTCGCCGCGCCCCGATGGAGACACTACATGACCCCGTTCGACCATGAGAGCCTGAGGACCAGGATTGCGGCCATGGCCGGCTCCGTGCTGGCCAATGCCATTGCGCCAGAGCTGGTGGCCCGCGCCGTCCAGGGCGAGGAGTGTGAACTGACCGCCGATGGCGCCGTTTCGGTGCGCACCGGCGCCTTCACCGGGCGCTCGCCCAAGGACAAGTTCATCGTGCGCGACGGGCTCACCGAGACCAGCGTCTGGTGGGACAATAGCGGCGCCATGAGCCCGGGGCATTTTGATCGCCTGCTGGCCGACGCCACCGCCTCGCTGGCCGGTCTCGGCATCTACCGGCAGGACCTGCTGGCCGGCGCGGATCCGCGTCACCAGTTCGGCGTCACCGTGCTGACCCCCAGCGCCTGGCATGCCCTGTTCATCCGTAACCTGTTGATCCGCCCCGGCGAGGCCGTGCCGGCCAGCCCGAGCGCCAGCCCGGTCACCATTGTGCACGCCCCGCAGTTCCGCGCTGATCCAGCCCGCCATGGCAGCCGCACCGATACAGTGATCGCGCTCGACATGAGCCGCAATATCGTCGTCATCGCCGGCACCTCCTATGCGGGCGAGATCAAGAAGAGCGTGTTCTCGCTGTTCAACTTCCATGCCCCGCGCCAGGGCGTCCTGCCCATGCACTGCTCGGCCAACCTGGGTCCAGATGGCAAGGCCGCCCTGTTCTTTGGGCTATCGGGCACCGGCAAGACCACGCTCAGCAATGATCCGGCCCGCCCGCTGATCGGCGACGATGAGCATGGCTGGAGCGCAACGGGGGTCTTCAACCTCGAAGGCGGCTGCTATGCCAAGACCATCAAGCTCAGCCCCAGCGCCGAGCCCGAGATTTTTGCTGCCACCAAGCGCTTCGGCACCGTGCTGGAGAACGTCGTGCTCGACGGCGCTCATGTGCCCGATTTCGACGACGTGAGCCTGACCGAAAACACCCGCGCGGCCTATCCGCTGACAGTGCTGCCCTCGGTCGCCCCTGGCAGCATGGGCGGCACGCCACGCAGCGTGGTGTTCCTCACCGCCGATGCCTTCGGCGTGCTGCCACCGGTGGCGCGGCTGACGCCCGAACAGGCAGTCTATCACTTCCTTTCCGGCTACACTGCCAAAGTGGCCGGAACCGAGCGCGGCATCACCGAACCGCAGGCGACCTTTTCGGCCTGTTTCGGCGCGCCCTTCATGCCCCTGCATCCCACCGTCTATGGCGAGATGCTGGCCGAAAAGCTGGCCAGCAGCGGGGCTGCGACATGGCTCATCAACACCGGCTGGACCGGCGGCGGCTATGGCGTGGGCAAGCGCATCGACATCGCCTCCACCCGCCGGCTGCTGACGGCGGCGCTCGATGGCAGCCTCGATGACGCCGAGATGCGTATCGACGACCTCTTCGGCTTTGCCGTGCCGGTGGTAGTGCCGGGCGTCGAGACGCGCCTTCTCACCCCGCGACAGACCTGGGCTGATCCGGAGGCCTATGACCGACAGGCGCTGCATCTGGCGGGCCTGTTCCGCGCCAACTTCGAAAAATTCGGCACCGGCGCCAATGCCTCGCCCGGCCCCCGCCTCGCCCAGGCCGCCGCCTGAGAAAAGCCGCAGACAGAGCACACCAGGGGGCCTCCCTCCCCGGCTCCACCCCGCCGCGCCCGTCCCGGTGCAGCGGGGTGGATTGTTTTTGGGAAGGAGTTCGAAGGCCGCAGGTCGGCCCAGTGCGGGCTGACGGGAAGTCCTGCCATCGCCGCCTATTTGCTTGGCTCCAACACTTCCGGCACAGCTACACTCCTGCGATCACCACGCGGTCGGCCTGCAGACGAAGAGTGTGTGGTTCGGACGGGTGTGCGTTCTGCCGCTCATCCAGGGTGCGGGCAGGTTGCCAGTCGTCCGGCAGGACCGCGTCTAGTGGGCCGGCGCAGAACGGACATCCCGAGGACTACGCCTCACATCTGGACTCGCCAAGCGGAGACAGCCGTCTCGGGGTCAGCCCCGACGCATCACCGCAGGCTCCAAAGGGCCGTGCTGGTCGGGATCAGCTCAAGACGAGGGGTACGCGGCTCAGTTGGGCGCGTAGAAGATGTGCGAGCCGATCTGGGCGACGGCATTGTAGGTATTGGCCCAGTTCGGACGCACATTGGTGGTGTGGTAGTACAGAGCCGAGCGCGGCACGGCGCCGACCGCTTCGCCCGTGGCGAATTCGGCATAGACCGCTTGGGCCAGTTCGGCCGAGCGCTGCCAGGCACGGCGTTCCGAGGGGGCGTCGTTGCGACCGTCGCAGGCAAAGGTGAACTGGCAGCGATGATAGCCCTTGTCGGCGTTCTGATAGATCACGCCGCAGAGGGTGGACGGGAACTTGGCCGAGCGGGCGCGGTTGACGATGACATTGGCCACCGCCAGCTGGCCGGCTGCGCTTTCGCCGCGCGCCTCGTGATAGATGGCCTGGGCCAGGCAATCGCGTTCGGCATTGGCATGGGCAAGGCGCTTTTCCACCGGCTGGTAGCCATTCTGTATATAGGCCTCCAGCGCCGTCGGGTTCAGCGCCGGCTCGGGGGTCACCTTGGCGCCCGCAATATCGGCAATGGCCGACACGGCGCTGTTGCTGCCGAAGGAGCCGCGGGAAATGTAGCCGAGCAGCACGTCGGTGTTGAGCGGCGCCTGTGGGCCCAGGGTGTTCACATCAACCGCATGCAGCTGCTGCTGGCGAGCAACATAGTTGGACAACAGGGCCGGGGTCAGCGCCTGCTCGCCTGGGCCAAGTGGCACGACGGTGGGACCGATTGCGGGCTGCTCGCGCAGCGCGGCCAGATCCTGGGGCACCGGCAGCGGCGTGACCGAAGCCATGCGGATGGTCTGGGCGTGCGCAGGGGCGAGCGTAATGAAAAGCACGAGCGAAACCGCACACAGTGCAAGCAGATGGGCCAGGGCACGTACTGCTTTGAGCTGCCAGGTTTGCGTCAATGCCCCATCCTTACTCGTGAGCCCGCCGGTCTTTTCCGACGAACCTTCGACCCGGGCCGTCTTGCGGGCTCGTGATCCATTCCGGCTGCACACTAGCCAAGGCTTGGCGCGGAGGGAAGCCAGAATTTACGGCTGGTTAACCATGCCCGTTAGCTTCTTAAGTTACGGTTAATCGACCGGGGCGCGATTGAAAACCCATGAAAAGCAATCACTTGCGGTGTGGTGAAGGGAGACTTTGCCCGAATCATAAAAGTTTACGGATACAGATAAATTCCACAGCCAGTGTTTATGGGCAAAAGTGTCGCGGCCCCGTCATGGCGAGGCCGGGTCAAAAGGCAGGGCGCTTGCAGCCAGTCAGGAGCGGCGGAAGGCGGCCTGATGCACGTGGCTGAGGCTTTCCATCACGGCAATGCCGAGGGCGCGAATCTCTTCGCTGGGATGGACAAGATCAGGCACCATCACGGTCTGCATGCCGGCGGCATGGGCGGCGCGTACGCCGGTGTGGCTGTCCTCAAGGGCCAGGCACAGCGTCGGCGCCACGCCCAGACGATGCGCTGCCGTCAGATAGGGCTCGGGATGCGGCTTGGGATTGAGCACATCATCGCGTGTCACCACGGTCTCGAACAGATCAAGCAGGCCGGCCGCACCCAGATGGTGCTGAGCATGGGGATTGCGCGAGGAGGTTGCCACGGCCGTGGGAATGCCACGGGCCTTGAGGTCGCTGACCAGTTCGCGGGCACCGGCCTTGAGCGGCACGCCAGACTGGCTGCGCTCATGCATGATGATGCGGCAGCGCTGGTCGAACAGCGTATAGGGAAAGGCAACGCCATAGGCCTCGATCAGCAGCTGATTGGTGCGCTCATGGCTACCACCGACCATCGACAGATGCACATCGTCGGTCATCACATAGCCCAGTTCGTCGCAGACCTCGAAGACGATGGTGCGGAATACGGCCTCGGTGTCGAGCAGGGTTCCGTCCATGTCGAAGATCACGGCCTCAAAGGGCGCAAGATCGAGAGTGTCAAACTGGCTGGTCATCATGGCTCGATATAGGGCGATTTTCGGCTTTGCGCCAGTCCGTGTGCCGAAAGGCTGGGTTGCGCTGTCCCCGGAGCAAGTGGGCATGCTAGCCTTGTGATGCCATGAGTGATTTCCAGCCGGCCCGCAACCATGAGACGCTGGGCGACGCTTTCTTTGATCGCGTTGCCGCGGCTGATTTTCCCAAGACCATCCTGCGCCACCGCGACCAGCGATGGGCCGCGCGCATCGGGCTCGACGATCTCGATGAGGCGCAATGGCTGGCCCACTTCGGGCGCTTCGAGCCCCTGCCCGGCTCGCTGCCGCAGCCGCTGGCCCTGCGCTATCACGGCCACCAGTTCCGCAGCTACAATCCCGATCTGGGCGATGGGCGGGGGTTCCTCTTCGCTCAAGCGCGCGATCTCAAAGACGGGCGCCTGCTCGACATGGGCACCAAAGGCAGCGGCAAGACGCCATGGTCGCGTGGCGGCGACGGCCGGCTGACGCTCAAGGGCGGCGTGCGCGAGGTGCTGGCCAGCGAAATGCTCGAGGCGCTCGGGGTCTATACCTCCAAGAGCCTGTCCCTGGTCGAGACCGGCGAACAGCTCTATCGCGGCGACGAACCGTCTCCTACACGCTCCTCGGTGCTGGTGCGGCTCAGCCACAGCCATATCCGCATCGGCACGTTCCAGCGCCTGGCCTATCTCGAAGACACGGCCGGCCTGCGCCAACTGCTCGATTATGCCATTGCCCAGTACTATCCCGAGCTGGATGGCGCCGCCGACCCGGCCGCAGCCTTCCTCGAAGCGGTGACCATTCGGGTGGCCCGGCTAGGGGCGCAGTGGATCGCTGCCGGATTTGTGCATGGCGTGCTCAATACCGACAATATCAACATCACCGGCGAGAGCTTTGACTACGGTCCGTGGCGCTTCATCGAGCACTATGACCCGGCGTTCACCGCTGCCTATTTCGACGAGACCGGGCTCTACAGCTTCGGCCGACAGCCTGACGCGCTGGCCTGGAACCTGACGCGGCTGGCGGAGTGCCTGGTACCATTGTCCAGCATTGCCGCGCTCGAACCGGCTCTGAACCAGATCTGGCCAGTTTTCCGGGAGGAATTGCCGCGCCAGATGCTGCGCCGGCTTGCCCTTGTGCCGCATGGCGATGCGCGTGACGCCGATTTCGTCACGACGCTGTTCGGCTTCCTTGCTGCCAGCAAGGCGCCGTTTGAACAGATGCTGTTCGACTGGCGCGGCGGCGCTATGAGCGCGGAACGCGCTGCACGCAGTCCCGCGGCACCGCACTATGCCACCGAGGCCTTCCGACCCGTAGCCGATGCGCTGGGGGCCTATCAGACGGCAGATGACAACAATCTCGCACATGCCTATTTTGCGCAGCAGCGCCCGCGCAGCATGCTGATCGACGAGGTCGAAGCCATCTGGGCGCCGATTGCAGCGGATGACGACTGGTCCGGTTTCGTGGCGGCGCTCGATGGGATTGCCGAGATGCGCCGGGCCCATGGATTGGGGTGAGGAGACCGAGATGACCCTTTTTGCCCTCGATGGCATTGCACCCGAGATCGACCCCGAGGTGGCCTGGATTGCCCCAACCGCCGTGCTGATCGGTCAGGTAATCGTGCAGGCGCAGGCGGGCATCTGGTTTGGCGTGGTGGCCCGCGGCGACAATGAGCCCATAGTCATCGGTGCGCGCAGCAATGTGCAGGAGAACTGCGTGCTGCATACCGACATGGGCTTTCCCCTCACCATCGGGGCGGGCTGTACCATTGGCCACAAGGCGATGCTGCATGGCTGCACCATAGGCGACAACACGCTGATCGGCATGGGTGCCACCATTCTCAATGGCGCCCGCATCGGGCGGGATTGCCTGATCGGCGCTGGCGCCCTGGTCACTGAAGGCAAGGTGATCCCCGACGGATCGCTGGTGGTGGGCGCGCCGGGCAAGGTGATCCGCCCCCTAGATGCCGATGCTATTGCCGGGTTGCGCCGCTCCGCCGACAATTATGTCCGCAACGCGCGCCGCTTTGCCGCCGGGCTGGTGGATGTGACGGCTCGTCCCAACGATTTCGAGCCGGCCTGAAATGGCAGCGGACAGCAGCGAGCGCCACCGCGCCATTATCGAGCTGGCGCGCCAGCAGTCCCGGGTCACCGTCGATGCCCTGGCCAGCCGCTTCGGCGTTTCGGTCCAGACCATTCGCAAGGATCTGAACTTCCTGTGCGACCAGCGCCAGCTGACGCGGGTGCATGGCGGGGCGACCCTGCCCTCTGGGGTAGAAAATCTCGAATACGAGGCGCGCCGGCGAATTGCCGCCGAGGCCAAGGCAGCGATCGGGCGGGCGGCCGCCGCGATCATTCCCAACGATGCCTCTTTGTTCATCAACATCGGCACCACCACCGAAGCGGTCAGCCAGGCGCTGATCGATCATTCGGGGCTATTGGTGGTCACCAACAATATCAATGTTGCCAACCGCATGCGGGTGTATCCCCGCTTTGAGGTGGTGATCGCTGGCGGCGTCGTGCGCCCCTCCGACGGCGCCGTGGTCGGCGAGGCGGCAGCGGGGTTCTTCTCGCAGTTCAAGGTCGATTATGCCGTCATTGGCGCCTCGGCACTCGATGCCGATGGCGCGCTGCTCGACTTCGACTATCGCGAGGTGCGCGTGGCGCAGGCGATCATGGCCAATGCGCGCCACGTAATCCTCGTTGCCGACCAGGGCAAATTTAGCCGCTCGGCCCCGGTGCGGATCGCCCGCATCGACCAGGTGGGCACCTTCGTCACCGATTTCTGCCCCATCGAGGGCGTTCGCGCCCTCTGTGCCAATGCCGGCGTGACGCTGATCGAAACCGACAGACTTTCAAGCGCTTAGTGGTCTGCTAACCATCGCTGCAGCTTCTTGATACTGGTAATTCTAGGATAAGTGTGTGGGTCCATTGTTGCATCGGGCCAGGATGGCCAAAAGGTAATGCAACGCTGTGACTGCCAAGCCGACGCCATTGCAGGATAGCCGACTGAGCTGGCTCAGGCCGATCTTCATTCCGGCCATTATCGCCATGGTCGTGGTTCTGGCCGGGGGCATGCTGCTGGATCGGCAGCGTTCGGTTCTCGCCAATGCCCAGATCCGGGCCAAGGTCGCCGCCGAAGTCTCGCTGGTGCGAGCCAAGCTCGAAGGCAATGTGAACGGCAATCTGCAACTGGTGCGCGGGCTGGTGTCGACAATCTCGACAGAACCCCGAATGTCCCAAACGCGGTTCTCCACCTTGGCCGCCAAGCTGATCGAGCAGGAGAGCCAGCTGCGCTCAATGGCGGCGGCGCCCGATATGGTGGTGCGGCTGATCTATCCGCTCAAGGGAAATGTCGCAGCGCTGGGACTGGACTATCGCACCAATGCGGCGCAGCGCGACGCCGCGTTGCGGGCGCGGGACACCGGCCAACTGGTGCTGGCAGGACCCGTGGATCTTGTGCAGGGCGGACGCGGTTTCATCGGACGTTTCCCTGTCTATATCGACACGCCGATCGGCGAACGGTTCTGGGGCCTGGTCTCCGCGGTGATCGACGAGCAAAGGCTTTATGCCGACAGCGGCCTGCTGGACCAGACCAGCGAACTCGATATTGCGATCAGCGGCGATGCCGGTGGACAGCCCTTTTTTGGACCGGACCTGTCGGGCGCCGATCCGGTGACGGCCGATATCGTCCTGCCCTCAGGCCGCTGGACAATCTCGGCTGCACCCAAAGGGGGCTGGGGCGCTGCAAACCAGGACCTCTGGCTGTTCCGTCTTGGCCTGGCGGGCGCGGCGGGCCTGGTGCTGCTGCCCATCATTGCCATTGGTCGGCTCCTGGGCGAACGCCAGCAGCACTCCCGCCTGCAGGCCGAGCGAGAAGTTGAACTGGCGCGCCTGTCCCGACGGCTGGCGCTGGCGCTGGACGTCTCCAAGGTCGGCGTGTGGGAACTCGATCTGGCCACTGGCCAGGAGAGCTGGGACGACAGGACCAATGAGCTCTATGGCCTGCCGGCGGACCGGGGCCCGCGCAGCCATGACAATTGGAAGGCGGCCGTGCATCCCGACGATCAGGCGCGGGCCGAGGCCGATTTCCGCCGCATGATCCGCACGGGCCGCTATGAATCTGACTATCGCGTGCTGCTGCCAGGCGGCCGCCTGCGCTACGTGCGCTCGATCGCGGCGCTGTACCGTGAACCCAACGAGCCCGAGCGTGTGGTTGGCGTCAATTGGGACGTGACTGCAGACGTGACGCTGAACGAAGATCTGCGCCACGCCAACATGTTGACCGATGCCCGCAATCGGGAACTGGAAGCGGCTCGTGTGCGTATCGAGCACAATGCCCTGCACGACAGCCTGACCGGCCTGCCCAACCGGCGCTATCTGGACGACAAGCTGCGCCAGCATGCCGACCTGGGCGAGCACACCGGCAGCAAGCTCAACCTGCTGCATATCGACCTCGACCGTTTCAAGCAGATCAACGACACGCTGGGCCACGCCGCCGGCGACGCCATGCTGGAACATATGAGTGCGGTGCTGCGCGAGACCTGCGCCGAGGTCGACTTTGTGGCGCGCGTGGGTGGCGATGAGTTCGTGGTGCTGACCACCACCCGGGACGACGGCGAGTATGTGCGCAATCTTGCCGAGCGCATCATCGAGCGCATGCGTCAGCCGCTGGACTACCAGGGACATCAGTGTCGCTGCGGCGTCAGTATCGGCGTCGCCTCGGAGTGCGATACGGCGCTCGACGCCAAGCGCCTGCTGATCAATGCCGATATTGCGCTCTATCGCGCCAAGGCCCGCGGCCGTAATTGCTACGAATACTTCTCCGAAGTGCTGCAGGCCGAAGTGGTCAAGACCAAGCGCGTTGCCGACGAGATTCTCACCGGGCTGGAGCGGCAGGAGTTTGTCGCATGGTTCCAGCCGCAGTTCGACGCCCATACCCTTGAGGTGGTGGGCGTGGAAACACTCGCCCGCTGGCAGCACCCCACCGAAGGCCTCAAGGCACCCGACAGTTTCCTGTCGATCGCCGAGGACCTCAATGTCATGGCAACGATCGACCGCATGATGCTCGAACAGTCCCTGGCCTGTCTGGAGCGCTGGGACGGACTTGGCCTGAATGTGCCGCGCGTGTCGGTCAATGTCTCGCTGCGGCGCCTGCATGATGCCGAGCTGATCAACAGCATGCGCAAGCTCGACATCGCACCGGGCCGGGTGTCCTTCGAACTGGTGGAATCGATCTATCTGGACGACAGTGACGAAATCGTCGGCTGGAACATCGACCAGCTCAAGGAACTGGGCGTGGATGTCGAGATCGACGATTTCGGCACCGGCTATGCCTCGATCGTCTCACTGCAGAAACTGCGCCCGACACGGCTCAAGATCGACCGCCAACTGGTCATGCCCATCCTCAACGATCTGCAACAGCGCCAACTGCTGACCTCGATCATCGAGATCGGCAAATCCATGGGTATCGAGGTGATCGCCGAGGGCGTGGAGACACTCGAACACGCCGCGATCCTGCGCGATCTTGGCTGCGACATCCTGCAGGGCTATGCGCTGTCGCGCCCGCTCAGCGCGGCCGATCTGGAAGCCTTTGTCATGGCCAGACGCAGCGCCGTGGCGTCCTGACCGCCCCCGCCCCCTCTTCTCAAATCCATCCCCGTGGTCCATTGATCCCGCCACAACCAATTGCGGGGGATCGCCGGCATGAGTGACGAGAACGGGCGTTTTGTCCTGGGCGTAGTGGGCGCGGGCATGGGGGCCAAGCCACATGGACTGGCGCTGCAATCCTTGCGCGACAGCATTGCCGTGCTGGGCGTCTATCGTCGCAACCGGGCGGAGCTGGACGCCTTTTGCAGCACCTATGGCCTGCCCGCCGCCGACAGCTATGAGGCCATGCTGGCCGACCCGCGGCTCGATGGCGTGCTGGTGCTGACCCCGCCCAATGCACGCGAAGAGATCGTCGCTGCCGCCGCCGCGGCGGGCAAACACGTGCTGCTCGAAAAGCCGGTCGAACGGACGGTCGCGGCGGCCGAACGCATTGTCGCCACCTGCGACGCCGCCGGGGTGACCCTGGGCGTGATCTTCCAGCATCGCTTCCGCCGGGCTTCACGCTTTCTGGCCCAGGCCATCGCCGAAGACCGCTATGGGCGGCTTGAGGCCGTGCATCTGGTCGTGCCGTGGTGGCGCCCGCAGGAGGGCTACTACAGCCAGCCCGGCCGCGGCACGTTGGCCCAGGACGGTGGCGGCGTGCTGATCACCCAGGCCATCCATTCGCTCGACCTGATGCTTAGCCTGTGCGGTCCGGTCGCGGCAGTGACTGCCATGGCGGCCACCACACGGCTGCACCAGATGGAGACCGAGGATTTCGTCAGCGCCGGGCTCGAATTCGCCAATGGCGCGGTCGGGGCGATGATGGCGACCACGGCCAGTTTCCCTGGTGGACCGGAGAGCCTGACGCTGAACTTTGCCAGGGCCTCGGCGACGCTCACCGCGGGCAATCTGACGGTGCGGACCATGGATGGGCAAACCATCACCGAGGGTGAAGCCAGCCAGGGCGGCGGTGGCGCCGATCCCATGGCGTTCCCGTTTGACTGGCATGCAGCCCAGATCGCCGAATTTGCCGACGCCGTGCAGAACGGACGTCAGCCGGTCTCAACCGGTCATACGGCACTGCTGGTACACCGGCTGATCGACGCGCTGATGCGGTCGGCCAAGGCTGGCGTTCGCGTAACTGTGCAAGCATGAGATGATCCAGCGCCGGCGGGTTCTGTCCGCCAGCGCCGGAGCTTATTGGGCGAGCGCCGCTTTTTTAGCGAGACGCTCGCGAATGCTGGCCACGTCGGCCCTGGGCGTGGCGGCAAACAGCGTGCGGGTATAGTCGTGTTGCGGATCGGCAAACACCGCATCGCGGCTGCCATGCTCCACCACATCGCCAAAATACATCACCATCACTTCGTCGGCGATGTAGCGCACGACGCTGAGGTCATGGCTGATGAAGACATAGGTGAGCCCGAACTCCTCCTGCAGGTCCTTGAGCAGGTTGAGCACCTGGGCCTGAACGCTGAGATCAAGCGCCGAGACCGGCTCGTCGAGCACCAGGAAGCGCGGATTGAGCATCAGCGCCCGAGCAATGGCAATGCGCTGGCGCTGGCCGCCAGAGAACATATGCGGATAGCGATTGAAGTGCTCGGGCCCCAGCCCCACCTTGACCAGCATGGCCATGGCCTGTTCCCGCCGCTCAGCGGCCGACAGGCGCGTGTTGAGCAGCAGCGGTTCGGAGAGCACGTCGCCGATCTTCTGGCGCGGATTGAGCGAACCATAGGGATTCTGGAACACGATCTGCACCTTCTGGCGCATTTCGTGGGTAACGTGATGGCTGTCGACAGCCTGGCCGTCGATGAGGATTTCGCCGGCGGTCGGGGCATCGATCAACGTGATCATGCGGGCCAGGGTGGACTTGCCGCAGCCGCTTTCGCCCACCACCGCCAGGGTCTTGCCCTGGGCGAGGCTGAAATTCACGCCCTTGACGGCGTGGACCACCTTGGGGGCCCGGAAAAGGCCGCCCGAGCTGGTATAGTCGCGCTTGAGATTGCGGACTTCGAGAACGGGCGCGCTCATGACTGGGCCCCCGGTGCCGGTTCAAACACAAAATCCGACACGGTCGGCAGGCGGTCCCCCACCGCATTGTCGGGCAGGGCCGACAGCAGGGCGCGGGTGTAGTTCGACTGGGGATTCTCGAACAGGGAGAGCACGTCGGCCTCCTCCATCTTGTGTCCCTCATATTGCACGATGACTCGGTCGGCGGTCTCGGCGACCACGCCCATGTCATGGGTGATCATGATCAGACCCATGCCGTGTTCGGCCTGAAGACGCACCAACAGGTCCAGGATCTGCTTCTGGATCGTCACGTCCAGCGCCGTGGTCGGCTCGTCGGCAATCAGCAGCTTGGGATTGCAGGCAATGGCCATGGCGATCATCACGCGCTGGCACTGGCCACCACTCATCTGGTGCGGAAAGGCGCCGAGACGCTCGGCACCGTCGGTGATGCCAACCAGCCGCAGGAGTTCGATGGCACGGTCACGCGCCGCCCGGCCCCGCAGGCCCAGATGCTCGGAGAGCACCTCTTCGATCTGAAAGCCGATGGTAAAGCAGGGATTAAGGCTCGCCACCGGCTCCTGGAAGATCATGGCAATATCCTTGCCGATGATGCGGCGACGATCGGCCGTGCTCATGGACAGCAGGTCGCGGCCCTCGAACTCCATGCGGTCGGCGGTGACGGTGGCCGAGGATGGCAAGAGGCCCATCACAGCCAGCATGGCCACCGACTTGCCGGAGCCGGATTCCCCGACAATGGCCAGCACTTCGCGCGCTTCGACCGAGACGTCGATGCCGTCCACGGCCTTGAACAAGCCCACCGACGTATCAAAGGCGACCGTCAGATTGCGGATATCAAGCAGGGGCATGGCTCAGCTCCTCTTGAGCTTGGGATCGAGGGCATCACGCAAGCCGTCGCCGATCAGGTTGATGGCCAGCACGGTGACCAGGATAGCCAGACCGGGGAAGGTCACCACCCAGGGCGCACGGGTAATGAATTCACGCGCCGTAGCCAGCATGGTGCCCCATTCGGGCGTCGGCGGCTGGGCACCCAAGCCGAGAAAGCCCAGAGCGGCAGCCTCGAGAATGGCAGCCGAAAAGCTCAGCGTGGCCTGGACGATCAGGGGGGCCAGGCAGTTGGGCAGGATGGTCACCAGCATCAGCCGCAGATGGCCAGCGCCGGCCAGGCGCGAGGAGGTGACATAGTCGCGATTGGCTTCCGACATCACCGCGGCGCGGACGAGGCGGGCGAAATGCGGCTGCAGCACCAGGGCAATGGCGAGCATGGCATTGACCAGGCCCGGCCCCAACACGGCCACCAGCACCAGGGCCAGCAGCAGCGAGGGGAAGGCCAGGATGATGTCCATGATGCGCATGATGACGATATCGACCCAGCCGCGGAAGTAGCCCGCGATCAGGCCCAGGGTGATTCCGCCAACGAGCGCCAGGGTGACGACCACCACGCCGATGACCAGCGAGAAGCGGGCGCCATACATCAGGCGCGAGAGCATGTCGCGGCCCACCGCGTCTGTGCCCAGAACATAGGTCCAGGAGCCACCGGCCTCCCAGGCGGGCGGCTTGAGCAGGGCGTCGCGATATTGCAGTTCGGGCGAATGGGGCGCCAGCACCGGCGCCAGGATGGCAATGGCCACCATGAAGCCGAGCACGACCAGGCCGATCACGGCGCCGCGGTTCTGCGAGAAATAATGCCAGAATTCGCGCAGGGCCGAGACCGGCCGCTGCGCTTGCGGCGAAGCGGAGGGGATCGTGGTCATGACTTCTGCACCCGGATTCTGGGATTGATGAAGGCGTACAGCAGATCGACGATCAGGTTCACCAGCATGACGATGACAGCCACGATGAGGAGGCCGTTCTGCACCACGGCATAGTCACGCTTGTAGATGGAATCGACCAGCCAGCGTCCAATGCCGGGCCAGGAGAAGATGGTCTCGGTGAGGATGGCACCGCCCATCAGCACGCCGATCTGCAGACCAATGGTGGTGACCACCGGGATCAGCGCATTGCGCAAGGCATGCAGACCAATGACGCGCTGGCCACTGAGCCCCTTGGCCTTGGCGGTGCGAACATAGTCCTCGCCCATGACTTCGAGCATGGCCGAGCGTGTCTGACGCGCGATGACGGCGAGTGGAATTGTGCCCAGGACGATGGTGGGCAGGATCAGGTGCCGCAGCGCCGAAACGAAGCCATCGGGCTTGCCGGCGATCAGGCTGTCGATCAGCATGAAGCCGGTAACCGGCTTGAAGAAATACTGCAGGCCGATGCGGCCCGAAACCGGCGTCCAGCCCAGATAGCCGGAAAAGAAGATGATCAGCAGCAGGCCCCACCAGAAGATCGGCATGGAATAGCCGACCAGGGCCGTGCCCATCAGGCCCTGATCGAGCCAGCTGCCGCGCTTGACGGCGGCAAAGATGCCGGCGGGAATGCCCAGCACGATGGCAAAGATCAGCGCAAAGACAGCCAGTTCGACCGTGGCGGGAAAGAGCTTGAAGAACTCTTCGATCACCGGACGGTGCGTGGCCAGTGAATCGCCAAAGTCACCCTGGATGACCTGGCCGATATAGCGGAAATACTGCTCCCAGATCGGTCGGTCGAAGCCATATTTGGTGACCAGGGCGGCATAGCGCTCGGCGCTGACGCCGCGCTCGCCGGAGAGAGCCAGAATGGGGTCGCCGGGGATCAGCCGCACGAAGCCGAACGAGCAAATAGTAATGCCGATCAGCGTCGGGATGACCAACGCGAGTCTGTTGATGATGTATCTGAGCATGGTGCAATGGCCAGCGGCGCCGGGTTAACCGGCGCCGCCAGGCCTCATGGCTTATTCGGCAACGTCGACGTTGTCGAAGCGGTGCATGGCCAGCGGATCCATGGTGTAGCCGATGACCTTCTTGCTCATGGGCATGTAGATGGTCGAGTGCGCCATCAGGAAGGCGGGCTCTTCACGGGTCATGACTTCCTGTGCCTTGGTGTAGATCTCGGCGCGCTTGGCCGGATCGGTCTCGAGCACGCCCTGCTTGATCAGCTCTTCGAACTCAGCGTTGTTCCAGATGGAATAGTTCTGGGTCCCGATGGCCGCAGCGCCGAACAGCACGGCAAAGAAGTTGTCCGGATCACCATTGTCGCCGCCCCAGCCGATCTGGAAGGCGCCGGGACGATCTGACTTGGCGCCGTCGATGCGGTACTGCGTCCATTCCACGGTGTTGATGGTGGCCTTGACGCCAACCGCAGCCCAGTCCTGCTGAATGATCTCAGCCGACCGTGCAAAGCTCGGGTTGTAGGAGCGGGCGCGGTCCGAAGCCCACAGCTCGATCTCGGTCACGCCCTTGGCAGCCAGGATTTCCTTGGCCTTTTCGGGGTTGTATTCCTGCTCGGGCGTTGCGGTGTTGTAGGACCACATGGTGGGCGGGATCAGGTTCTTGGCCGGCTCGGCATTGCCGGCGCCGAACAGGGCTTCAACCAGCGCGGGCTTGTTGATGGCCATGCTGAGCGCCTTGCGCACTTCCACGTCATCGGTGGGCGCAACAGTGGTGTTGTAGCTCATGTAGCCGATGTTCAGGCCAGCCTGGTCCATCACCACCAGATCCGGGTTCTCCTTGAGGGAGGCGATATCGGTCGGGTTGGGGTAGCTCATGATGTCGCATTCGCCAGCCAACAGGCGCTGGGTGCGCGCGGTGGTGTCGGGCGTGATGGCGAAGATCAGGTCATCGAGTGCAACCTTGCCCTTGAAGTAGTCGGGGAAGGCGGAATAGCGGATCACCGAATCCAGCTGGTAGTCAACGTACTGGAACGGGCCGGTGCCGATCGGCTTGGCAGCGAAATCGGCGGTGTTGCCCGAGGCAGCCAGCTGGTCGGCATATTCCTTGGAAACGATGGACGCAAAGTCCATGCCCAGGTTGGCCAGCATGGGGGAGTTGGGCGTGTTGAGCACGATCTTGACCGTCAGATCGTCCACCTTGACCACTTCCTTGATGTAGGAAGGCATGGCCATCGCTTCGTAATATTCATACTGGCTGTCGGCCAGATAGGCGTTGAACGGATTGTCCTGCTTGAACTGGCGCTCAAACGAGAACACCACGTCGTCCGCATTCAGATCGCGGGTGGGCGTGAAATAGTCGGTGGTGTGGAACTTGGTGCCCGGATGCAGGTGGAAGGTGTATTCCAGCCCGTCCTCGGAGATTTCCCAGCTGTCAGCCAGACCGGGCTCGATGGCGGTTTCGCCATGCTTGAACTCAACCAGGCGGTTGTAGATGGTGCGGGACGAAGCGTCGAAGTCATTGCCGCCGGTCGCCATGGCCGGATCGAAATGCTTGGGGGACGCTTCCGAGCAGTAGATCAACTGCTTGGCCTGGGCAGCACCGGCTGCGAGCGCGATGATGGCGGTTGCCGCCAGCAGGCTTTTCATCAATTTCATGATTGTTATCTCCCGAAAGTTCTATGCGCCACCGGTTTGCCATCCGGAGCTTGGCGGTCAACAAAGCCTAGAATCCGGGGGAGTGCAATGGGGGAGTTTGACCATTTGGTCAATTGGATGACAGGCAAAGCCCTCTTCCACAGGATTGGACGGATTTGCTTGTAACGGTTCGGTGGGCACTTCACCCCTCTTGACCGCAGAGGCCCGGCTGATGCTCCCTTGCCCGCATGACAAAATCTATCGCAACAATGACTCTTGTGGTCGCCGATTATGATGCGGCGATCGTATTTTATCGCGACCAGCTCGGTTTTGCCCTTTTGACCGACACCGACATGGGCGGCGGCAAGCGCTGGGTGCTGGTGGGGCCCAGGGATGGCGGCGGCACGCGGCTGCTACTGGCGCGGGCCGACGGACCAGCGCAAATGGCCGCCGTCGGCGACCAGACCGGCGGGCGGGTGATGGGCTTTATCGAAACCGATGATTTTGCGGCCGAGCACGCGGGCATGCTGGCGCGGGGCGTGGTCTTCCGCGAGGCGCCGCGCCACGAACCCTATGGCACAGTTGCGGTTTTCGAAGATCTCTACGGAAATCTCTGGGACCTGATTGAACCGCGGCCACAATAGTACCAGATCAGCCCTCTAGGGTTGATCAACACAATCAGAATGGAGAGCTCGCATGGACCGCCGCCCGATCGGACGCAGTGAACTTGTCATCGAACCGCTGGTGCTGGGAGGCAATGTCTTCGGCTGGACGGTCAATGAAGAACAGGGCTTTGCAATTCTGGACGCCTTTGTCGAAGAAGGCTTTACCGCCATCGACACCGCCCAGGGCTATCCAAACTGGGTGCCGGGCAATCCGCCGGGCCTGAGCGAGACCATCATCGGAAAATGGATGAAGGCGCGCGGCAATCGCGAGGCCGTGCACATTTTCACCAAGGTCAACTCGGCCAATGAAGCCGGCGGGCTTTCGGCGACGCAGGTAGCCAAGGGTTTCACGGATTCCCTGGCGCGGCTGCAAACAGACTATGTCGACGTCTATTTCAGCCACTGGCCGGACCCCAAGACCAGCCATGAGGAAACGCTGACCGCCTATGATCCCATGGTGCGCGCCGGCAAGGTGCGTGTCCTGGGCGCATCGAACTACACCGCGGACATGGTCAAGGCGGCGCAGGAGACGTCGGTCGTCAAGTCGCTGCCACGCTATGAGGTTCTGCAGCCGCGCTACAATCTCTATGACCGCGCCGAATTTGACGCCCTGCGCGACACGGTCATCGCCCAGGAGATGGGCACGGTAGTCTATTACAGTCTCGCCTCGGGCTTTTTGACCGGCAAGTACCGCAGCGAGGCCGATTTCGGCAAGTCGCAGCGCGGTGGCGGCATGGCCAAGTATCTCGACGCGAAGGGCAAGGCTATCCTGGGGGCTCTCGACGAGGTCGCCGCGGCCCATGATGCAACGCCGGCCGAGGTGTCGCTCGCCTGGCTCGTTGCCCAGCCCGGGGTGACGGCGCCGATTGCCTCAGCCACCTCGGTCGAGCAGGTCAGGAGCCTGGCGCGCGGCGTGCGCCTCAAGCTCACCGACGACGAAATCCAGGCGCTGACCAAAGCCGGCGAGTAGTCAGCTCCGCAAGAAACAAGAAGGCCCCCGGAACGGCGTTTCCGGGGGCCTTTGTCGTCTCAGGGCTTCAGCGGGCGCAAGCGCCCGACATTACCATTCGAAATCCGGGCCGGTGACGCGGGCACCCATCAGGAACACGTCGCTCATCAGGCGCAACGGCGCCGCATCGACATCGCTCCGACCGGCATCCAGCAGATCGGCAAAATGGTCATACATGGCGCCATATTCGGCGTCGCCATGCTTGAGCACCAGTTCGTCGTTGATGCGCAGGCTGCGACCGCCCCCCTCAAGGCGCAACACGTCACCCGTTCCGGTCTCGAAACGGATCGTCCAGATCTCGCCGCTCTCCTCCAGCCAGTTGAAGCCGGCCGATAGCTCAGGCTTGTGGGCCTGACCGGACTTGAAGGTGATCTCGACATCAATCGGGGTCTGCCGGTTGGCCGGGAAGGTCAGCTTGCTGGTGCTGACAAAGACCGGGAAGGGCATGACCTTGGTGAAGATGGAGAGCGCATTGATACCGGGGTCGCAGACACCAAACCCACCGGGCTCCCAGACCCAGTCCTGACCAGGATGCCATTTGCGCACGCTTTCGCGCCAGTCGATGCGGGCGGACACCACGCCCTGCTCCGCCAGGATCGCCTTGGTGCGGTCGACGGCCGCGTTATACTGGCTGTGCCAGGTCTGATAGAGCACACGCCCTAGCCGATCGGCATGGGCGATCAGGTCGTCCAGCTCGGAGATCGTCGTGGTGGGCGGCTTTTCCATCATCACGTCCTTGCCGGCGTCGAGCGCCTCGCGGACATATTGGTGGCGAATCCCGGGCGGCGTGCAGATGGAGACCAGAGAGACTTCAGGCATGGCCGCAAACAGCTCGCCCGGCGTCTTGAACACAGGCACGCCATTATGGCCCAGACCGCGGGTCGATACCGTCGCAGCCAGCTCAAAATCCTCGGATTGATCGATCACCGGCAGGTGCTGATCCTGCGCGATCTTACCCACGCCAATGACGGCGATCTTGCGTTTGGCCATTGTCTGGCTCCTAAGGAAAAGTCGCGCGTATAGAGCAGACGGGACCAGTGTCTGCCAAGTCTATTTGTATGATTATTTTGGCGGCTCCCAAAGCTCTATCGGATTGCCTTCCGGATCGTGAATGCGGGCAAAACGCCCGGTTTCCGGCGTGTCCCACTCGTCGGGCCGGGTTTCGATGACAATGCCGGCCGCATGCAGCGTGTTGAGCAGTGCGTCGAGATCATCCACGCGCAGGTTGATCATCCATTGACGATCGGCCGGGAAATAGTCGGTGTCAGCCTTGAAGGGGGCAAAGATCGTCATGCCAGCATCCTGGCTCCAGAAACCGGGGATGCCCAGGTGCTGTTCGTACCATTGGCCCAGGGCTGCCGTATCGCGGGCCCGGAAAAACACCCCACCAATTCCTGTAACCCTGGCCATGGCAGCCCCCTTGAGACCTTGATGGGGGAGCAAGCTATGCCAGCACGCCACCTTTGACTAGCGAATGAGAATGGCGCGGAAGTCGTTCACATTGGTGCCGGTCGGGCCGGTCATCAACAGACTGCCAATTGCCTGAAAGGCGCCATAGGCGTCGTTGTTGGCCAGCGCGGCCAGGGGATCGATGCCCGCGTGGCGCAGACGGGTGGCGGTTGTACCATCCACCATGGCGCCGGCATTGTCCTGGGAACCATCAATGCCATCGGTGTCGGCGGCGAGCGCTGTGATCCCGGCAACGCCATCGATGGCGATGGCCAGAGCAAGCAGGAATTCGGCATTGCGCCCGCCCCTACCCTGGCCACGCAGGGTCACCGTGGTCTCGCCGCCGGACAGCAAGACCACGGGCTTGGCGAAGGGTCGGTTGCGAACGGCAATCTCGCGGGCCATGGCCGCGTGCACCTGGGCCACATCCCGCGCCTCGCCCTCAATGGAATCGGAGAGGATCGCGGCCTCGATGCCGTGCTGGCGGGCCAGGGTCGCGGCGGCCTCCAGCGATAGGGCCGCAGAGGCAATGGTCCGCACGCTGTTGCTGGCGAAGCCGGGGTCATTGGCCGTTGGGGCCAGATTGTCATCGCCGGCAAGCAGCGCCTGGGCGTGCGGCGGCAGCACGATGCGATAAAGCGAGACATATTTGCGTGCCAGGGCACGGTTCCCGGCCAGGGGGATGGTGGGGCCGGAGGCGACCAGCGCCGGATCGTCTCCGGGCACATCGGACACCACGAGCGTCGCCACGCGGGCCGGGCGGCAACGCGCGGCGAGGCGACCGCCCTTGATGGCGGAGAACTGGTTGCGCACCAGGTTCATCACCCCGATGGGCGCGCCCGAGGCCAGCAGCGCCCTGTTGATGGCCTGCTCATCGTCCAGCGTCAGGCCGGGAGCCGGCGCAGGCAGCAGGGCCGAACCGCCACCCGAGATCAGCGCCACCACCAGATCGTCGGCACTGAGGCCGGAGACGGTCTCCATGATACGGCGGGCCGCGAGAAATCCGGCCTCGTCGGGCACGGGATGGGCCGCCTCGACGATCTCGATGCGCTCGCAGGCTTCAGCATAGCCGTAGCGGGTGACCACCAGGCCGGTAAGCGGACCATCCCAGGCCTCCTCAAAGGCGCGCGCCATCTGTGCGGAGGCCTTGCCGGCGCCGATTACGACGGTTCGTCCGCGCGGGCGCTCGGGCAAATTCTGGCGAATGCCCATGGCAGGTTGCGCCTGGGCCACTGCGGTGTGGAACATCTGCTCGAGCAGGCTAGTGTCCATTGTCTGTCTCGCCTTGCGATTCGCCGCGGGTGTAGATAGCCAGCATCAGGGGCACCCAGGGTGTCAAACCCCTGACACACTAGCGCACTAGCGGCAGGGCAAGGAGTTCCGATGACCGAACGATTCGCGATTTACTACGCCCCATCCGCCACAAGCAATCTGTGGGAGCGGGCCGCCACCTGGCTGGGCCGAGACGCCGCAAACAACGAGACGTTCAATGGTCCGGTCGCGGGCATTGATCGGGACCGTCTGCTCAACCTCACCCAGTCCGCCAATCGGTACGGCTTTCACGCCACGATCAAGGCGCCGATGGCGCTGGTTGAAGGCGCGACCGAGGCCGAACTGCGTGCTGCACTGACGGCCTTCGCCGCCAGGCACCAGCCCGTGCCCCTGGGCAGGCCACGGCTGGAATCGCTGGCCGGCTTTCTGGCCCTTCTGGTCGACGAGAATGAAGCCCTGCAGGATTTCGCCGCCTATGTGGTGGAAGAGTTCGACAGCTTCCGCGCCCCAATGAGCGTCAAGGACCGGGCGGCGCGCGCCGGGCGTGGCCTTACGGAACGGCAAACCGAACTGCTCGACGCCTATGGCTACCCCTATGTGTTTGAGGAATTCCGCTTCCACATGACGCTCAGCGACAGGCTTGGCGAGACCGATGGCGCCGAGATCGGCCGGGCGGCGGCCACCTGGTTCAAGCCGGTGCTGGAAGAGGCGCTCGTGCTCGACCGGCTCAGCCTGTTCCATGAGCCGGACACCGGCAAGCGGTTCACGCGCATTGCCGATTTCAAGCTGGGCGAGACCGAATGACGGGTTTCGCGCTGCGCAATGCCCGGCTGGTGCTGGGCGACCGTGTGGTCCAGGGCAGCCTTGCCCTGGGCGATGGGATGATCAGATCCATCGATGCCGGCCCCAGCCATGCGGGCGAGGATATGGAAGGCGACTTCCTGATCCCAGGCCTGATCGAGCTGCACACTGATCACCTGGAGAATCACTATCGCCCGCGCCCCGGCGTGTTCTGGGACCCCATGGCGGCGCTGCATGCTCATGACGTGCAGGTTGCGGGCTCGGGCATCACCACGGTTTTCGACTCGGTGCGCGTGGGCTCGGACACCGACATGCCGGAGATGGGCAGCCATGTTGCCAAGCTGACCTCGGCGATCGCCAGGGCCGGTGAAGAGGGCTGGCTGCGCGCCGAGCATCTGGTGCATCTGCGCTGCGAACTGCCCAGCCACGATGTAATCGAGCAGTTCGAGGCCCATGCCAGCCACAAGCAGACCCGGCTGGCCTCGATGATGGACCATACGCCCGGGCAGCGGCAGTTCCGCACACTGGAGGCCTACAAGCGCTTCTACAGCATCGGGCGGACCCCCGAGGAACTCGACAGCTATATCGCTGACCGGCTGGCCGACCACGCGCGCTATTCGGCGCCGCACCGCGCCCATATCGTGCAGCGGGCAAGCGAGCTGGGGCTCGCCCTGGCCAGTCATGACGACGCCACCCTTGCTCATGCCGAGGAGGCGATTGCCGATGGCGTGGCTATTTCGGAGTTTCCCACTACGCTGGAGGCCGCCGCGGCGGCGCATGATGGTGGCCTGTCCATCCTGATGGGCGCGCCAAATGTGGTGCGCGGCCGATCGCACTCTGGCAATATCGCGGCTACCGATCTGGTGCGGGCGGGACTGTTGGACATTTTGAGTTCGGACTATGTGCCCTTCGCGCTGCTGCAGGCCGCCTTTGTGCTGCCGCAGCAGGTGGAGGGGCTGAGCCTGCCCGAGGCTATCGCCAAGGTGACGCTCAATCCGGCGCGTGCGGCGGGTCTGGGCGATCGCGGAGAAATTTCCGTGGGCAAGCGGGCAGACCTTGTGCAGGTCCGCCTTGTGGGCGATCTTCCGGTGGTGCGCAGCGTGTGGCGGCAAGGCAAAAGGGTTAGCTGACATATGGCGCGACCGCTCGGTTCTCTGGTCCTGGTCGTTGGTCCCTCAGGGGTTGGCAAGGACACGCTGATCGATGGCGCCAGCCGGGCCCTGGACAATGACAAGCGGTTTGTCTTTGTGCGCCGGGTGGTGACGCGGCCCGCCGATATCGAGCTGGACGAGCACGACCCTCTGCCCCCCGATGATTTCGCTCGCGCCGAAGCGGCTGGTCGCTTCTGCCTGGCCTGGGACGCCCATAATCTGCGCTATGGCCTGCCGATCAGCGTCGAGACCGACATTGCGCTGGGCAAGACGGTTGTGGCGAGCGTTTCTCGCCATGTTGTGGCAGAGGCGATGGCCAAGTATCCCGCCTGTGCGGTGGTGCTGGTGACAGCAGAGATTTCGCTGCGGGCAGAGCGTCTGATCGCTCGCGGCCGGGAAAGCCGGCAGCAGGTGACATCACGCCTGGCGCGGGAAACGGCGGCCGTGCCCAGCGGGGTCAATCCCATCATCATTGACAATTCGGGGTCGCTGGCCATCGGCGTGACGGCCTTTGTCATGGCGCTCCGCGCCATCGCTGCCCAAGAATAGACATGCTTTGCGTCCCATTGGGACCATTGACCGACAATGCATGTTATTTTGGAAACAGGAGTTCGCATGAGCCGCAATGGACTTTACGCTGTTATCGCCATCCTGCTGATCGCAGTGGTTGGCTTTGGCATCTACAGCTACCAGCAGCAACAGGCCCAGCCGAGCCTTGAAGTGAAGGTAGACGAGAACGGGATTTCGATCGATGGCAATGGCTGACAAGGACAACGCGCGGCGTAGCATCATCTCGGCCGCCATTACTGCTGAACTCGCCCGACAGGCAGACGCGGGGGCGGAGGGGTTCGATGTCGAGGCAATTGCTGCGGCCGTCGATGCCGCGCTCGACGCGCCCGAGCGAATCGACGAGGGCAAGCGCCCCAGCGAACTCAACGCGACAAATGATGACTAGATGAGGCGGTGCTGGTGCGTGAGACGCGCCAGCACCAAGTCTCCTCAGGCGGCCGGCGAGAGCCCGTCCCGCACAGCCCGCGACACGGCCACATGGGCCAGCTCGACAGAGGCAAATTCCTGACCATCGATGGCAAAGGCCGGCAGCTTGACGGCGAGGAAACGGTAGCCATCGCCGTGCGGCACGACAACGCCCAGCGGCTCACCGGCAACTTCGATGACGATCGGCTTGTGGGCCTTGGCCCGATCTAAATTACTTTCCAGCATGGGTGGATGCTCCACTTGCGCGTCGTGACGACTGGTCGGACAGGAGAACTCTGCTCCATCCGGGCCGACAACGCTGGGGTCTATCGAATGTTTGAGACGAAGGTGTGACGGATCACATTCGTTTGCAGCGACAGGTCCCTTGCCAGCGTTTTACGCCGCGCATTTGGGTGCGTACGAGCGCAAGACCGGCATGGATGGTGAAGCAATGGGATGTATTCATCTTCAGTCCTTTCCTGCGGGTGGGTGGCACGTACACTGCATCGCCATCTGACGATGCATGGGCAAGATAGGCGCGTTCGCAGCCGAAAGCTAGGGCGTGGCAAACCACAGAATGCAGAAAAGACGAAAAAGCCTGCTCGACTTTCGTCGCAGAACACCAAGCCGTCGCAATCTGGCGTGGTTCGCCAGATTTGTGCCATAGGTCTGCTTTGCTTGAACTGTGACCGACAATCTGGTCATGTCACCTGCGCAAGCGTGATCGCCATTTGCCGGCGATGCGAGAGGTATCAGTGGTGTCGGACGACGAACTGCCGAAAATCAGCAAGCCCAAGCGCGGCGCCAAGCCGTCCGGCAAGCCCACGCTCAAGACCATAGCCCAGATGACCGGATTCGCCGTGACCACCATTTCGCGTGCGCTCAACAATGCGCCCGAACTGGCGCAGGAAACGCGTGACCGCGTGCAGAAGATTGCTGCCGAGATCGGCTATCTGCCCGACCGCGCAGCGCTGCGCCTCAAGACCGGTAGGACCAATGTCATCGCCCTTGTGCTTGAGCCGGACGAGCAGATTTACGGCTTTGGCACCTCGATCGTGTCGGGGCTGACCGAGGCTCTGCGCGGCACGGCCTATCACCTGGTGATCATGCCGCTCTTCCGCAACGTGCAGCCGATGGAGCCCGTCCGGCATATCGTGCGCAATCGCATGGCCGATGGCGTGATCTTCTCGAAGGCCGAGAGTTTTGACGAACGCATCCGCTTTCTGATCGACAACGACTTCCCTTTCGTCAGCCATGGCCGCAGCCGCTGGCCGGAGGCGCATCCGTCTGTCGACTTCGACAATGAGGCCTATGCCTATGGCGCCACGCTGCGCCTGGCCGCCAAGGGGTGCCGGCGGATATCCACCGTGCTTCCCGATAGCGCACTGACCTATACTGACCACCTCAAGGCGGGCATTGCGCGGGCCGCGCAGGAGGCCGGGATCGCCTATGAGTTTGCCGCGGACGTGAACCTGGGCAGCGCCAGCGATGCCATCCGCAACTATGTGATCAAGCGAAGCAAGCGACCCGACGGCCCTGATGGCTGGGTTTGCGCATCGGAGGTTTCGGCGCTGGCAGTGATCAGCGGCATCGGCGAGGCAGGCCTAACCGTGGGTGGCAACGCGCATGTTGTGACCAAGCAATCCACGCAGATGTTTGCGCAGTTCCAGACCGGAGCCGAGACGGTGGTCGAGGATTTCACCGAGTCCGGCCGCAACCTTGGCGCGCTGCTGCTGCGGCGCATTGCCGGCGAAACCGGCGACCTCAGGGCGCTGGCACAACCGGTGTTCACCTGGGCTGACTAGCCTCGGAGGCTGATGTCAGCCTTCGAGTTCCTCCCGCAGGATTTCCAGTTCCATCCACTGTTCCTCGGCCGCCGCCCGCTTGGCCTCGGCCGCGATCAGGGCCTGTGACTTCTCGGCAAAGCCCTTGGGGTCGCGTGTGTAAAAATCCGGCTTGGCCAAGGCGGCGTTGATGGCCTGAATTTCCAGTTCGAGCTTTTCGATCTGGTCAGGCAGCGTTTCAAGCGCGTGCTTTTCCTTAAAGCTCATCTTGCGCTTGGCGGTTGCTGGCGCAGGAGCGATCGGGGCCATGGACGTCTTGCCGGGGCGATGGGCCTTTGCGGCGGCGCGTGCCTGTACCCCCTCGCCACGCTGGATCACCATGTCGGAATAGCCGCCGGCATATTCGGTCCAGTTGCCATCGCCCTCGGCAATGATCACGGAGGTGGCGACGCGATCGAGGAAGTCGCGATCATGGCTGACCACCACGACGGTTCCCGCGTAATCGCTGACCATTTCCTCGAGCAGGTCGAGGGTTTCGAGATCCAGATCGTTGGTGGGCTCGTCCAGAACCAGAAAATTGGAAGGCAGCGACAGCAGGCGCGCCAGCGCCACACGGGCGCGTTCGCCGCCCGAGAGCTTGCCGATGGGCGTATTGGCCTGCTCGGGCGTGAACAGGAAGTCCTTCATATAGCCCACGACATGCTTGGGCTGGCCATTGATCTGCAGCGTATCTGAGCCGCCCCCCGTGAGCGCGTCGCGCAGGCGGGTCTCGGGGTCGAGCTTGGCGCGTCCCTGGTCGAGCATGGCCAGTTCCAGCGCAGAGCCGAGCTTGATCGTGCCGCTGTCGGGCTGGAGCATGCCGGTGAGCATCTTGATCAGCGTGGTCTTGCCAGCGCCATTGGGACCGACGATGCCGATCCGGTCGCCGCGCAGGACGCGGGTGGAAAAATCGCCGACGATTGTGCGGTCGCCATAGACCTTGGTGATATTCTCGGCCTCGACGACCAGCGCGCCGGAGGTGCGGCCCTCGGACACCTGCATGTTCACCGCGCCGGTGACCTTGCGCTGTTCGCGCCGATCCTGCCGCAGGCCGGCCAGCCGCTCCGTACGACCGACATTGCGCTTGCGCCTTGCGGTAACGCCATAGCGCACCCAATGCTCTTCGCGCACGATCTGACGATCAAGCTTGTGGCGGTCGCGCTCTTCTTCTTCCAGCACCTGATCGCGCCAGGCTTCGAACTCGCCAAAGCCCTTGTCGAGACGCCGCGTCACACCACGATCGAGCCAGACGGTGGAACGGGTGAGGTCGCTGAGGAAGCGCCGGTCGTGGCTGATGAGCACCATGGCCGAGCGCATAGAGTCGAGTTCGGACTGCAGCCATTCAATCACCGGCAGATCAAGATGGTTGGTCGGCTCGTCCAGCAGCAGGATATCGGGCTTGGGCGCCAGAACTCGCGCCAAAGCGGCGCGACGACCTTCGCCACCCGAGAGAGTGCGGGGATCCTCGGTGCCATTGAGGCCGAGCGAGCTCAGCAGATATTGCGCACGGTATTCATCGTCGCCTGGTCCCAGTCCAGCCTCGACATAGGCCAGCGTGGTGGCATAGGCGCTCAGGTCGGGCTCCTGCGGCAGATAGCGCAGCGTGGCACTGGGTTCAACGAACCGCACGCCGGCATCATGGCCCACTTCGCCAGAGGCTATCTTGAGCAGGGTCGACTTGCCCGAGCCGTTGCGGCCAACCAGCGCGATGCGCTGGCCGGGTGAAACGATGAGTTCTGCCGACTCCAGCAGGCGCGTGCCGCCAAAGGTCAACTGGATGTTTTGAAGCGAAAGAAGGGGTGCTGCAGCCATGTTGGCGGATAGAGCATAGCCGAGAGGCAAAGGGAAGCTGGTTCGCGGGACTATGGGCCCTGCCCGGTTGGCGTGACATCACAAATAAAAAGGCCGACCAGGGCGTTGAGGACCCGGGCCGGCCTGGGGAGACGGCAGCAGCAAGCCCCGCCTGTCGACGCGACATCCAGTTGAGTCCGCAAGGGCTCAGGACGTGCGCGTTCGATGGCTCAGACTAGAGCACGATTAAATATGATTGTCAAACTCATATTTGTTTGACGGTACCCTCAGTGCATGGGCGCGGACACAGCCTCGATCGCCGTCAGGCCCAGGCGATCCCGGATCGAGCGCTTCTTGCTGGCAAGGTCAGCCACGGTATAGCCCGCCAGGACCTCAAAGAATGCGCCGAGCGCTTCACGCAGCGCGCCATTGAGGTCGCACTCCCCCACCAGAGGGCAATCAGAGCCATCCTCGAAGCACTCGGCCAGCGCGAAGCTCTCTTCGGTCAGCCGGATGATATCGAGCAGGGTGATGTCTTCGGCCTTCTTGCCCAATCGAATGCCGCCATGTCGACCGCGCACGGTCGCCAGCAGCCCAGCCTCGACCAGCGGCTTGATCAGCTTGAACAGGAAGAGTTCGGAGATGTTGTAGGCCTTGGCCACGTCGGCCACCCGGCTGAGGTCCGGCTCGTTGACGGCACAATAGACCAGGGTACGGATGGCATAGTTGGACTGACGGGTCAGACGCACATTGAACCTCTTAGCGGTCGCCACCGGGGCGACTCGAACACGCCAAATAAACGCACCGATCCAGATCGATGCCGCGCCCGTATCTTATAACCATTCTAAGCTATGTCAACGAAACATGATGCAGTCATTCATATTTAATAGCAGTCGGTTGCCACTGGACAGCGATTTAAATTCTGCTAATGGATTTAAAGACTGGGAGGGTTATCGACGTTGAGTAAGACAATCACGCGGGCGATGCTCGCGGAAGCAGCGGCGCGGCGGACGGGGATGCACAAGTCCGACATCGCGCCATTTGTGGACAGCATGTTCGCCCATATGGCTGCCGCCCTGATGGATGGCGAGAATGTCAAATTGACGGCATTCGGATCGTTTCAGGTGCGCAAGCGCGCTGAGCGCCTGGGGCGCAATCCCCGCACGGGCGAGGAGCACAAGATATCGCCGCGCCAGACCGTGGTGTTCACGCCCAGCGCACAGCTGCGCGAGACGCTTGATGCTGTGGAGTTGCCCGGGCCAGAAGCCAAGGCGAAGGAACCCTTCGGCCGCTAGGAGATGCGCAGGATCAGCGCGGCATGGCCAGGATGCGGCCGGGCCATGACGAGCTGATCTCAACGCAATTGGTCAGTGCAGGGCGCGCCCTTTGTCATCGAACAGATGCACGCCATGGTCTGGCAAGCCGATATGGATGGTGTCGTGCAACTTGAGATCGGGCGCACCGTCCAGCTTGACGGTGATCAACTCGCCGCCGGGGAGCTCGACATAGGCCAGCGCATATTCGCCGAACTGTTCGATCACCGTCAGGGTGCCAGTAAAATGCGCCGCTGTGGGTGATGCCAGGTGGAGATGCTCGGGGCGAACACCCAAGGTGCGGGCATTGGAGAGCTGGTCATGCGCCAGGGTGAGGATCTTGCCACCCGGCAGGCTCAGGCCATCGCCGGCCCGCTCAACAGGCACGAAATTCATGCGCTGGCTGGCAATGAAGCCGGCCACGAAGGTGTTGACCGGATTGGAATAGAGCTCAAGCGGGCTGCCCACCTGTTCAATCCGCCCTGCATTGAGCACCACGATGCGGTCGGCCAGCGTCATGGCCTCGACCTGGTCGTGCGTCACATAGATCATCGTCGCGTCGAGCGTGTCGTGCAGCTTGGCGATTTCGATGCGGGTCTGGGCGCGCAGCGATGCGTCCAGGTTCGAGAGCGGCTCGTCGAAGAGGAACACCTTGGGATCGCGCACAATGGCACGACCGATAGCAACGCGCTGACGCTGGCCTCCCGATAGGGCCTTGGGCATGCGCTCAAGATAGTCTTCGATCTGCAGGATTCGCGCGGCGGCGCGCACGCGCTGATCCACCTCGGCCTTGGGGGTCTTGGCCAGTTTGAGGCCGAACGCCATGTTGTCGTAAACCGTCATGTGCGGGTAGAGCGCGTAGCTCTGGAACACCATGGCGATGCCGCGCTTGGGCGAGGGCACATCGTTGACGCGCACGCCACCGATGGAAATGTCGCCGCCGCTGATGGGCTCAAGCCCGGCGATCATGCGCAACAGGGTCGACTTGCCGCAGCCGGAGGGTCCGACGAAGACGACGAACTCGCCGGACTTGATGTCGAGGTCGACGCCATGGACGACCTCAACCGAACCGTAGGATTTGCGTATGCCGCGCAGGGACACGTCAGCCATGGGAATCTCCTCAGGTTTCGATCAGCAGGGTGGCGATTTCGAACGGCCGCAGCGCCAGGGTCACGCTGTTGTTCGTCAGCTTGAGGGGCTTGCTGGGCTGCTCCTCCATCAGGTTGACCTTGCGCACCGACTTGACCTTGACCCCGAAGGTGATGGTCGCCTGTGCGCGGATATTGGCGTGTTCGAACACGCGCAACACGGCCGCGTTTGATTTTTCGGCCTTCTTGACCGTCTCCAGGGTGACGTTGTTGCAGTCAACCTGGGCGAAGCTGAAGCTGGGGAGCTCGGCGGCCAGCGCCTTGGCCGGGGCGAGCGTACCAATGACGGCAACCGGATTGTTGAAACGCTCGGCAGCGCGGTGAACTTCGGCCAGATCGGTCACCCCATCATGCACGAACATTGCATAACGGATGCGATGCTCGCCGATGTCGGCCTGCGGGTCGGGGAACGTCGAGCCGCGCACCAGCGTCAGGCGCACCGATTGTTCGATGCAGTCATAGGCATATTTGCTGTCGTTGAGCAGTGCGATGCCGAAATCGGTCTCGCTCAGATCAACCCAGCGGTGCATCGAGGCCTCGAAACGCGCCTTGTCCCAGCTGGTATTGCGATGAGTGGGCCGCTTGACGTGGCCGAACTGGATTTCTGAGCGGATCTCCGAGGTGTTGAGATCGAAGGGGAACTGCGCCTTGAGCACGGTGTGGCGCTCATGCCAGTCGATGAAGGTGTCGAACTCCACCTGCCGTTCGCCAGCGGCCAGGGAGATGACCTGGACAATTTTGGACGACTGGTAGCTGCGCTCGACACGGATGGCGGCGCGATGCGGACCGGTTTCGACAACGCTCACGACGGACTTGCCATCGGCGAGCGGCCAGAACTGTTCCTCGAAATAGCGATCGATGTCCCAGGCGTCCCATTCCATCGACTTGTCTTCATAGGCGATGAGGCGGTTGGCGCGAGCACCGGCGGCCAGTGTCTCGCGCTGGCGGGTCTTGTCGAAGACCGAGATGATTTCGCCAGCGGCATCGAGGGTCACCTTGAGCAGGTCGTTCTCGAGGTTGGTTGCCGAGACAGTGAGGCTCGATTTGGCCTTGCCGCCATCGCCCTGCACCAGTTGCGCTGCTGTCCAGCCGAGCGGGGCAATTGCAGCAACCGGGGCTGCGTAGCTGGTCTCGCCAGCGGCACCAACGAGACGCTGCACGGGATGATTGGCCCCGGCACTGGCGAGCGCCGTGCCGGCAAGGCTCGGCTCACTGCCCAACACCACCAGGCCAGAACGCTGCTGGCCCGTGAAATTGAACAGGCGCAGCTGTTCGGTGCCGGGCTTGGCGAACGCCTGGGCAGCCGTGTGCCAGGGGCCGTTGTGAGAATTCAGGGTGGAGAAGATCTGATCATATTCCGCGTCGCTGTCGGCGTAGACCTCGGGGATGGAGGTGCCGGGCAGGATATCGTGGAACTGGTTGATCAGCACGAGCTCCCAGAACTGGGCGAGCACATCGACCGGATAGGCCGCACCGGACTGGGCCAGCGCCATCATGCCCAGGAACTCCAGTTCGCGCAGCTTGCGCTCGGCGTTGCGGTTGTTGGCCTTGTTCTTGGCCACCGAGGTCAACGTGCCCCGATGGTACTGGAGATAGAGCTCGCCATTCCAGGTGGGGAAGCGGGAATCGGGGGCATCCATATGGGCGCCCAGACGCTCGAGGAAAGGCACGATGCCCTCGAGCTTGACGCGGGGCGCGCCCGGAATGCCGCGTTCGAGGCGAATGCCGCGCTCGATCATGGCGCGGGTGGGGCCGCCGCCGCCGTCGCCATAGCCATAGCTCATGACCACTTCACTGTGCGCCGCCTTGGGCTCATAGCGTTTCCAGGCGCCCATGGTCTCGGAGACCGACAAATCGCCGTTATAGGTGGTGAAGATCTGCTCGCTCTCGAAGCGCTGGGCGGTGATCAACTGCGCCTTGGTCACGGTGCCGTCGATGCCGCGCCAATGGAAGCTGTCATAGGGGAAGCGGTCGGTGTCGTTCCAGCTCAGCTTGCTGGTGACGAAATATTTGAGGCCCGACTTGTCCATCACCTGGGGCAGGTTGGCCGAATAGCCGAAAGTGTCGGGGAGCCAGACCGTCTTGGGGTCGACGCCGAAGTTTTCGAGGTGGAAGCGGCGGCCGCGCATGATCTGGCGCACCAGGGATTCACCCGAGACGATATTGACGTCCGGCTCCACCCACATGGCGCCTTCGATCTCGAACTGCCCGGATTTGACGCGCTTGAGCAGCCGCGCCCACAGCTCGGGATAGTCTTTCTTGATGAAGTCGAAGAGCACCGACTGGTTATACATGAAGACAAATTCGGGGTACTCTTCCATCAGGTTGAGCACCGTGGCAAAGGACCGACCGGTCTTGTCGCGGGTGTGCATGACGCGCCAGAGCCAGCCAACATCGAGGTGCGTGGAGCCCACCGCGGTGATCTGCGGCTGTGTTTCCGTATCGACCAGGGCGTAGACTTCGGCGGCGATCTTTTCGGCAGCACCCAGCGAAGCCTCAAGGCCCGCGACATTGCCATCACGGCGGTCGAGGGCACGCAGCGCCCGCTCGACGATGTTGAGAATGGCGTGGCGACGGGGATCCTGCTGCTGCAGGCGCACGGCCACTTCGAGCGGCGTCATCAGGTCATAATAGAGCTTCTCGACGCGCTCGTTGCGGGTGAAGAACTCGACCTTGAAACCCACAAGCGGGCGATCAAAGAAAGTGAAGGCATTGACCAGCAGCGTATGCTTGCTGCCCGGCTTGGCCTTCCGTTCGATGACCAGTTCGGTGTGGTTGCCATCAAGCGCCTGGGCGATCTTGCCATCGATATAGGCCAGGCACTGCGGATCGGTCGAGCCAGGACGATCCTGCCACTGGCTGGTGAACTTGAGCACAAAGGTCTTGCCGGCGGCCGCGGCGGGCACTTCGACCTCGGCGGCGAACCAGGTGTGGCCCTGCTTCTTGGCCCACACCGAATGGCTGCCGAACTGTTCCCAGGCGCGCCAGTCATCGGCCAACGCGGCCTCGGTCGTCACATCAGCGCGCTGCACATGCCATTGGAAGGGCGCATCGGCGATGGGCGTCAGGATTTTTTGCTCGAGATCGGAGCACAGCCGGAGCAGCTTGCCTTCCATCTTGAGATCGTCGTCGAGCAGTCCGAGTTTGGACGAGAGGGGGTTGGAATAGGTCATCCTTTGACTCCGACGCCGGCGAACCCTGTGTTCATGTTTCGCCGCAGCAAGAAATAGACGCCGACCGCCGGCGCTGCGTAGATGATGGAATAGGCCGTGAGGAAGCCGTAGTTGATGGCCCCCTGCTGGCCGAAGGCGGCGTAGAGACCCACCGACATGGGGAAGGCATCCTGCACGCGGGCAAAGATCAGCGGCAAAAGGAACTCGTTCCAGGCGCCGGTGAAGCTGAAGAACCAGACCACGGCAATGCCGGCCCGGGACATGGGCAGCACGATGCGGGTGACGATCTGGAACAGCGTGGCACCTTCGACATAGGCTGCCTCCTCCAGCTCGATCGGCACGGTGTCAAAGAAGTTCTTGAGCAGCAGCAGCGTGAACGGCAGGTTGAGAATGGTCAGCGCGATGATGACCCCCAACTGGTTGAGGAGTCCGCCGCGCTGGGCCGCGAAATAGAGCGGCACCAGCACGCCAGCCGAGGGCAACATGCGCAGCAGCACGAGCGTCCACAGAAAGGCATTGCGCCCGGGAATGCGCAGGCGCGACAGCGGATAGGCTGCCGAAATACCGACCAGCACGCTGAGCGTTGCGGTGCCGGCAGCGATCAGCATGGAGTTGAGGAACTGCCGGCCGGCATTGCCACTTATGGCCATGGCGAAATTGTCGAGACCCACCGAGCGGGGAATCTCGAGTTGCCCGGTCGAGGCCGTGTTGAAGGCATTCAGGATCAGCCAGGAGAACGGGCTCACCCAGATGACGGCCATGAAGGTCAATGCAATGGCCGTCAGGCGCGAATGCGTGGGGTTGGATTCCATTTACTTGGGCTCCCGCAGCAGGCGCAGATAGAAGATGGAAAGCACACCGACGATGGCCAGCATGGCCACCGAAATGGCGCTACCGAAGCCCAGATTGCCGCGCGCAAAGCTCTGGTTGTAGAGGAAGACGGCCAGGGTTTCGGTCTGCCGGCCAGGACCACCGCCGGTCATCGCGAAGATCAGCGGGAAGTAGGTGAAGGTCCAGATGGTGATGAAGAGCATGTTGGTGGCGATGTGCGGCCGGATGATGGGCAACATGACCAGCCAGATGCGCTGGAAGGGCGTTGCGCCATCGACCTTGGCGGCTTCAATCACCTCACGAGACACCGAATCCAGGGCCGCCGAGAACAGCAGGTAAGACCAGGCGGTGCCCTTCCAGACGTTGGCGACGATGACTACGGGCAGCGCATAGTCATTGATGAAATTGATGGGCGGGAAACCGAGCGGCACCACGATCAGGGCGTTGATCAGGCCGGTCTGGCTAGTGGTGGCCGACCACAGAAAGGCAGCCACGATATCAGGCAGCAGCCAGCCGAGCATGATGCAGACTTCGACCACGCTGCGAATGCCCGATCTGGTACCACGCAGGGTGGCCGCCAACAGGAAGCCCAGCACCGACTGGCCGACAATGGCGGAGAAGAAAACAAAGATAACCGTGGTCCAGAGCGCGTCCAGGAAGCCCTTGCGGGTAAACAGGCGCTCGAAATTCTGTAGGCCCACCCAGCTCCATTCCACGGACTTGCGCCCCACAAGGGCCAGATCTGTGAAGCTGAATGCGAAGGCCCAGGCCGTGAAATAGAGCAGCACGCCGATCAGCAGCGCTGCCGGCAACATGCCCAGCGCCAGGACAAAAAGATTGCTGGTGAGCCAGGGATTGGACTGGTTCTTCATTACGGATCCCTCACTGGCGACAATGGTCGGTCGAGCAAAGCCTGACTCGGGCGCGAAATGTGCGCCGTTCGGTCAAATAAAGGGTGTCGCGACCTTGCGGTCGCGGCACCCCTTTCGTGACGCCCGGAGGACAGTGCGGGCGTCACCTGGGAGACGGATTATTCGTAGGTCATGACCTTGTCGGCGCCGAACTCATCAACCAGCGCGTCGTGGTATTCCTGGATGACGTCATCGACCGATGCGCCATCAAGAATGTCAGCGGTCGCCTGCTGGATGAGGGCCGAGACCGTCTGGTAGCCCGGAACGGTGTCACGACCCGTGGTGTCGGCAGCCAGGGCCGTCGCCTTGGCGAGGAACGGATCAGCGGTGTATTCGGGCGATTCCGAGATATCGGTGCGCACGGCCATGCGGTGGTTGGCCAGGGTCCAGGCCTTGAAATTGCCCTCGTCAAAGATCGAGGTCACCAGCTTGAACGCCATGTCCTTGTCTGCAGCATTGGCATTGATGCCAATGGTCCAGCCACCCGAGATGTTGGTCGTGGTCTTGGCGCCAGGCTCGCCCGAACCGGGCCAGGGCGTCCAGCCAACCTGCGCATCGCGATCTTCGCGACTGGGCGGATTGTTGCAATCCCACAGGCACGCATCTTCCCAAGACCCACTCGCCAGGATGCCGAGCTGGTCATTGGCCAGAGCCGCGCGAACCGCCGCACCGATATCGGTGGCGTAGTTCAGGTCAGCCGGGTTGAGCTGCTTGTCGACATAGACCTGGTGGTAAAGATCAAAGGTGCGGCGGAGTGCCGGGCTATCGCCGATCCACTGGCCGGTTTCGCGGTTGAGCAGGCGATTGCGGTCGCCTTCGGGCTTGTCGGCGCCGAGCAGCGCCATGTAGACGCCCTGCATGGTGGCCGCTTCAGCCTGCTTGGTGCCGGCCGGCAACTGGAAGGGATACTGAACGCCCGCATCCTTGAGTTTCTGGGCAGCGTCGAGAATGTCGGCCCAGGTCTTGGGCTCCCACGGCATGGCAATGCCGGCCTTTTCGAAATTGGACTTGTCGTACCAAAGCATGCGCACGTCGGTGTCGGTCGGCAGGGCATAGACGTGGCCCTGGTAGGAGGCGACTTCGAGCAGGCCCTTGAGGTAATACTGGTACTGGTCCCAGCCGGCGAGGAGGTCATCGAGCGGCTCAAGATAGCCGGACGACGCCAGCTCGGAGACCATGAAGCTGTCCATCAGATTGACGTCAGCGGCTGTGCCGGCTGCCAGGTCGAGCGCGATGCGCTGGTCATAGCCCTGGCCGGGCAGCTTGATCGCCTTGACGGTCTCGCCAGTCTCTTCCTCGAACGCCTTGATGCCGGGCTCGACCAGGGCGGAGATCCACTCGGCATACATGAACGTCACTTCGGCCCGGGCCGGGATAGCGGCGGCGGCCACCAGCGACAGTGCCGCCACGGTGGTCAGAAAACCCTTCTTGAGCATGAACTCCTCCTCTGCTGCTCACGTGCTGCTTTGGCCGTCTCGTTGGGCGGCATCGCGCCGGCCATTTGGCCCTGAACGCGGCCTGACGTAACCACAAGATATGCAACGTTGCAAATTAATTCTTGTTTTGGTCAGCCAGCCTGACGTTCCGACTATTTTCGTGTTTATTTACAGTATCTTATTTTTCTGAAATCGTTTCAGATATGCGAAAATTCGCTGTGCATCGTTGCATATTTTAGCGTCTTTGGTTTCTTATCGCGGCGGTGTAAAACCATGGCAAGGAAGGGGTCCCATGGCGATCAGAAGCACAGGGAGCAGCGGGCGCGTCACCTTGCGCACCATTGCGCAGATGACCGGGCTGAGCCTGTCGACGGTGTCACTGTCGTTGCGCGGCGGCACCACGCTCAAGCAGGAGACCCGCGACAAGGTCGCCGAGGCCGCCAAGGCGCTTGGCTATGTGCCCGACCGCGCTGGCGTGCGCCTGCGCACCGGCAAAACCAATGTCATTGCCCTGGTGCTCGACGGCGCCGAAGATTCGATCGATTTCGCCCGGCAGATGATCCAGGGCATTGGCCATGCCATCAAGGGCACACGCTACCACCTGACGGTGATCCCCGAATTCGAACGCAATATCAGCGGCGACACCATCCGCTATGTGCTGGACAATCGCACGGCAGACGGGGTCATCATCACTCACACGGCGCCGCGTGACCGGCGCGTGCAGATGATGATCGATGCCGATTTTCCCTTTGTCAGCCATGGGCGGACAGAGTTCTTCACCCCCCATGCGTTCCACGACTTCCATTCGGAGGTGTTTGCAACCATGGCGGTGGAGCGCCTGGCCAGCCGGGGTTGCAAGCGCGTCATGCTGGTGGTGGGCGATGACACGACCACCAACCACCACAATATCGTCACGGCCTTTCACCGGGCCACCGCGCGCATGGGGCTCGAGCCGCGGATCATGACGGGCATGCAGTATCTGCCGCCCACCGAAATGCGCCGCATGGCTATCGAGCTGGCCAATGAGCCCGACCGGCCCGATGGCATCATCTGTGACAGCGAAATGCGCACCATTGCGTTGACCGGCGGCCTGATGGAAGGCGGCCTGCGCATGGGGCAGGATGTGCACCTGATCTACAAGCAGACGTCGGGCATCCTGCCGACGCTGTTTCCCGCCGTGGACAGCATTCGGGAAGACGTGTTCGCAGCTGGTGTGGAACTCACCAATTTGCTGCTGCGCCGCATCGAGGGTGCAGAGCCCGAAACGCTGCAGACGCTGGCCGAACCACAGCCACAGTGGCGCAACTGACCCGCCTGGGGCAAACGGCGCCCAGCGGAGGTGCGAGGTCCGGCGGGGCGGCGAGCCGCTTCTGCCAGAAACTCAACATGGTTTTCTGAACCGGTCCGAAGGTTCTTCAGCCTTTTCGCGAGCGGCGCGGCGACAGCCCACGACGGATAATGCAATTCGTGGCGCCTATTTGAGTCTGGCCGGGCATTCGTAACGCCCCCGGTGGAAACTGGGCAAACAAAAAACAACGGGCGCCTCGCGGCGCCCGTTTCATTTTCGATTGATCTGCCGGCCTATTTGGCTTCGGCCGCGATGGCGGCCCGTGCCGCTGCCAGCAGTGCAGCGCCGTCATTGCCGGCGGCGTTGATGTCGGCAACCCATTTGTCGATGGTGGGCTGTGCTGCAGCCTGCCAACGGGCCGTCTCGGCATCATCGAGCGTGATGATCGTGTTGCCACGATCCTGCGCGATCTTGAGGCCGACGGCATCGCCTTCATCCATCACCCGACCGAACTGGCGCGAGGTCTCCAGACCCGAGTTGTCGTCGATAACCTTCTTGAGATCGTCCGGTAGCCGGTTGTAGCTATCCATGTTCATCACAAAGCCGAAGGTCTGGGTATAAAGGCCATACTGGCCCGAGAACCCGGTGTGGTTGGTCACCAGTTCGGAGATCTTGAGCGAGGGCGTCACCTCCCAGGGGACGGTGGTGCCTTCGATCACGCCCTTGGACAGGGCTTCGGTGGTCTGGGGCACCGGCATGCCGACGGGCTCGGCGCCCAGTTCAGCCAGCATGCCCGAGATGATGCGCGACCCGCCACGGATCTTCATGCCCTTGAGGTCTTCGAGCGTGTTGACCGGGCGCTTGGTGTGGAACAGGCCAGGACCGTGCGTGTGCAGGGCGATGACCTTGACGCCGTCGAACTCCTCGGCCGAATTGGCCATCACATAGTTGTAGAAGGCTGCAGAGCCCTCTTCGCCATTGTGAATCATGAAGGGCAGTTCAAACACTTCGGACTTGGGGAACCGGCCAGGCGTGTAGCCGAGCACAGTCCAGATGACGTCGACGACGCCATCCTTGGCCTGGTCATAGAGCTCCGGTGGCGCGCCACCGAGCTGCATGGCCGGATAGAGCTCGACCTTGATCCGGCCGCCCGATTCCTCGGCCACCTTGGCCGCCCATGGCTCGATGGCCTTGGCGGGAATGGTGGCCTGCGCCGGCAACATCTGATGCAGGCGCAGCGTGACATCCTGTGCGACCGCCGAAGCGGTCATGGCCAGCCCGACGAGCCCTGCCAGCACGATAGACCTTCTCTTCATAGTTTCCTCCCAGTTTTGGGCCAATGGCCCGTTCCCAAATCGACCGGCCCCAACTCCCCGCAGCGCCGGACGCTTGACGATGGCGCCTAGAACAGCGCCCAGACGAGCCACAGCGTGATCGGCGGAAACGCCGCCAGCAAGGCTGTCCGAATGATGTCGCTGGCCACGAAGGGCAATACACCGCGATAGGTCTCGGTAATCCGCGCACCCGGCGACATCGAATTGATAATGAACAGGTTCATCCCGACTGGCGGCGTGATCAGGCCCACCTCCACGACAATCAGGACCAGAACGCCGAACCAGATGCCGAACTCGTCCGGCCCGAGGCCGAAGTCGAGGGCGGACATGATCGGATAGATGATCGGCACGGTCAGCAGGATCATGGACAGGGAGTCCATGACGCAGCCCATGACCAGATAGAGCAGCAGCACGATGGTCAGCACCAGCCAGGGATTGAAGCCCTGTGACGAGACCCAGGCGGCGGCCTCCTGCGGCAGGTGCGACAGCGCCAGGAAGCTGTTCAGCGACATCGCGCCCAGAACGATCATGAAGATCATCGCGGTGGACGACGCCGTCGAGAGCATGGCGGTCCTGATCCGCGACCAGGTCAGCTGACGCGAGAGCAGCGCCATAATGCCGGTTCCGGCCGCACCGATGGCTGCCGCCTCAGTGGGGGTAAACAGGCCACCATAGATGCCGCCGATGACCAGCAGGAAGATGGCCAGCACCGGCCAGATCTCTGCCAGATTGCGCAGCCGCTCGGCATAGGGCACCCGCTCGCGCAGCCCGCCGCCTTCGGGCCAGACGCGGACATAGACGGCGATGACGATGATGTAGCCGAGGACCGCCAGGATGCCGGGAACAAAAGCGGCGATGAAGAGCTTGGCGATGTTCTGCTCGGCCAGCACCGCATAGATCACCAGAATGATCGAGGGCGGAATGAGAATGCCCAGCGTACCGCCGGCAGCCACGCTCGCCGTCGCCAGAGCGTCCGAATAGCCATATTTCTTGAGTTCGGGCAGCGATACCTGACCCATGGTCGCCGCAGTGGCCAGTGACGAGCCGCAGATAGCGCCGAAGCCAGCGCTGGCGCCGATTGCCGCCATGGCGACGCCGCCCTTGCGATGACCCAGCCAGCTGGCAGCAGCCTTGAACAGGCCCGACGACAGGCCCCCCAGGCTGGCGAACTGTCCCATCAGCAGGAACAGCGGCACCACAGACAGCGAGTAGGAGGCAAAGGTCGAATAGGTCACGTTTTTGTACTGGGCAATGACCGGATTGATGGTGCCGGTGACAAGCCATGAGCCGATGATGCCAACCACCAGCATGGCGAGCCCGATGGGTACGCGGAAGGCGATCAACCCCAGAACGACGGGAAATGACAGGATGCCGAGAAGGACTGGTGTCACAGGTCAGCTCCCGCACGCCGGGGTTCGTCGCGGCCGGCCAGCGCGTTGGTCAGTGAACGGCCCAGCACAAAGATCGAGACCAGAACGAAGGCCACCGCCCCCACCAGGCCCAGGGCATAGCCCCAACCTAGCGGGAAGCCCAGCAGCAGGGTCGTCTCGCCGTAGCGCAGCTTGTCGAGCGTACCGTCATAGAGGCGCCAGGCCAGGAAGGCGCTGACCAGCAGCATCATCAGGTCGGTGAGCACCAGCAGCCAGCGGTTGAAGACTTTTGGAAGACTGTCCGTGAGCAGGGTGACCATGGCATGTCCACGCTCAAGATGCACCCAGGGCAAAAAGGCAAAGACGGCAAAGCCCATGCCGATCGAGACGATTTCATAGTCGCCCAGAATGGGCTTGAGCCCGATAACGATCAAGGCGCGGCCGACCACGCTGGCCACCACCAGAACAACCATGGCCACCAATGCCAGCCCACCGGCAACGGCCATGGCTTTCGCCATTCCGGTGGCCAGACGGCCGAGTACAGACGTGTCCTCGAACAATGCCAATCCTCCCTGCCCCGCCAACGATATTTCGTCTGGAGAGGCCCTCTTGGTCTGATATAGACGCCGCCAGGCCCGGAATGTAAAATGATAAGTCATGGGCAACCGATAACCCTTGAGTTATCGAATGCGGGCTATTTCGCAGGAATAATCCGCCTTTACCCCCCATCGAGATAACCGGGCTGTCATGCTAGCCCTTGACCTCGCATAGGCCTGTTGGCAGCCAATGCTATGGAATATAACAATGTTTGCCAACCACGGAAAACCGAAATCCCATGGGCGAAGACCTGACCAATCAGAGCGATGCACTGCGAACGGAATCTACCACTGGGATTCTGGGTTATCGGCTGCGCCGGGCGCAGCTGAGTGTGTTCCAGCGCTTCCTGCAGGTGTTTGAGGAAATGCGGCTGCGCCCGGCCGAGTATTCGGTGCTGCTGCTGATCGATGACAATCCTGGCCGCAAGCAGACCGAGATCGCCGATGCCCTGGGCATCAAGCGGGCCAATTTCGTCACCCTGGTCCATGCCCTGCAGGCGCGGGGCTTTCTGGAACGCCGCGCCGCCGCCGGGGACCGCCGAGCCAATGCCTTGCACTTGACGGGCGAAGGCGTGCAGTTTCTCGCCGCGGCGCGGGCCCGCCATGAGGACATGGAACAGCAATTGCTGAGCCAGCTGGGCGGCGAGGCCAGCCGCAACCAGTTGCTGGCACTGCTGGACCGCCTGAGTTGATCGCTAACGGAACACCGGCGGTCGCTTTTCGAGAAACGCCCGCAAACCTTCCTCGGCATCGGGGCCGGTCTGGCTCAGCGCGGCGGCCAGGCTTTCGGCATAGAGCCCGGCTTCGGGCGGCATGCTGCCGATCTGGGCAATCGCCTGGATGATGAAGCCATTGATCGTGGGGGAATTGCTGGCGATGCGTTCGGCCAGTTCTATGGCCTTGGCCAGGGCCCGGCCCTCGGGCACCAGATGGTGCGCCAGCCCGAGCCGCTCGCCCTCGGTTCCCGAATAGACCCGACCGGTCAGCATCATTTCGGTCATCCGGTCCGGGCCGATCAGCTGCGAGATGCGCACAGAGCCGCCACCGCCGACAAAGATGCCGCGCAGACCCTCGGGCATCTGGAAGCGCACGGTTTCCTCGGCGACACGGACATGGCAGGCCGCGCCGAATTCGAGCCCGCCGCCCATCACCGCGCCCGTCATGGCGGCGACCACAGGAATGGGTGAATTGGCAATCTGCGCCATGACGCGGTGCCAGTTGCGCGAATGGGCCATCACCTCGAGCGGTTGGCGGCTGACATGCTGCGACAGGTCCAGCCCCGACGAAAAATGCCCGCCAGCGCCGGAGATGATGATGACGCGCGTGCCTGCGGGCACGGCGGAGAAAAAGCCATCGAGCGCCGCGACAAGGCTGTCATTGAGGGCATTGCGCTTTTCGGGGCGGTTGAGCGTGAGATGGGCAGTGGCGCCCTTGTGCTCGATGATCAGTTCGTCAGCCATGGCCTGTCCTTTTGCGCGTGCGCTCATGCGGCACCCAAGAGTTCGCGTACCGCGTCGGGCAAGGGGGCGGAGCGAATGCGGCCGTCCTCGCCCGCGACCACCCAGACGCGCTTTTCATGCGCCTCGATGGCCAATTGGCCGTCGCGAAGCAAGCGATGTTTGACCCCGAAGCTGGATCGGCCCAGTTCCGTGATCTCGGAGATAATCTCAACGACATCGCCAAAGCGCGAGGGCACCAGGAAGCGCGCGCCGGTATCGACCATTGGGATGCCGGCGATGCCGTAGTGCGCCAGCCAATTGCGCTTGTGCATGGCAAAGGCGGCCGAGAGCAGCGCGGCGGTGGCATTGTCGAAGAAGCGGAAGTAGTTGGGATAATAGACGATTCCGGCCGGATCGCAGTCGCCGAACTGGATCTCGACCCGTGTGCTGTTGCTGAACAAAGCCTCCTCCTATTTCGCCGCCATGCGCAGGGCGCCGTCGAGACGGACCACTTCGCCATTGAGATAGTCATTGTCGATCATGGCGGCCACGAGCGCGGCAAATTCCTCCGGCCGGCCCAGCCGAGCCGGATTGGGGATGGAGGCGGCCAGGCCGTCCTGGACCTCCTGGGGCAGTTCGGCCAGCAGCGGCGTCAGGAACAGACCGGGCGCAATGGCCAGAACGCGAATACCGAAGCGGGCAAATTCGCGCGCTGCCGGCAGCGTCAGGGCGACAATGCCACCTTTGGAGGCGGCATAGGCCGCCTGGCCGATCTGGCCGTCAAAGGCAGCGACCGAAGCGGTGGAGATGATGACGCCGCGCTGTCCATTAGCATCGGGCTGGCCCAGCGACATGGCATGCGCACACAGCCGCATCATGTTGAAGCTGCCGACCAGGTTGACGCGGACCACTTTCTCGAAGGCATCGAGCGGCATCGGCCCCTCGCGCCCGACGATGCGCCCGGCCGTGCCAATCCCGGCGCAATTGACCAGTGCCGATGGCGTGCCGAGGGCCGCGACGGCCTCGCCCACGGCGGCCTCAGCGCTGGCGGCGTCGGCCACATCGACGGCAAAGAAGCGCCCGCCCAGTTCGGCGGCCACGGCCTCGCCCTTGGCGGCGTCGCGGTCAAAGATGGCGGCGTGGGCGCCTGCGGCGACCAGGGCCCGGGCCGTTGCAGCGCCCAGACCCGACGCGCCGCCAGTAACAAAGACAGTCTTGCCGGAAATCTTCATGCTGCGGCCTCGGGGTTTTCGATCAGTAGAGCAATGCCCTGCCCGCCGCCGATACAGGCCGAGGCTATGCCATAGCGGCTGCCCGAACGCTTGAGTTCGAGCGCCAGCGTCAGGCCCAGGCGAATGCCGGTAACGCCCAGCGGATGGCCAATGGCAATGGCGCCGCCATTGACGTTGAGCTTGTCTTCGTCCAGCCCCAGTTCATCGACGCAGGCCAGGATCTGGGCGCCGAAGGCCTCGTTGATCTCGATGCGGTCGATCTGGTCGAGGCGCAGGCCGGCGGCTTCGAGCACCGCGCGGATGGCGGGCGCCGGGCCGATGCCCATGATTTGCGGCGGCACACCAATGGCCGCGCTGGCCAGAATGCGCGCCAGCGGCCCGTGGCCATTGGCCCTGGCATAGGCCGATGAGGCCACCAGCACGGCGCCGGCGCCATCGACGATGGCCGAGGAATTGCCGCCGGTCTGCACGCCGCCAAAAGCCGGGCGCAGCCTGGACAGCACCTCGTAGGACGAGGCGCGGATATGGCTGTCGGTGTCGACGCTCTCGACGCCGCGCGGCAGCTTGAGGCTGCGCGTATCGATGCCCTCGATGGTAAAGCTCTCGCTGGTGACGGGTACGATCTCTTCGGCCAGGGTACCGGCGTCGCGTGCGGCGATGGCGCGGTTGAAGCTGCGCTCGGCAAAGCGGTCCACGCGTTCACGCCCGATGTTGTACTGCTTGGCCAGGTTCTCGGCGGTGTCGCCCATGTTGACACAGCCGGCGGGATCGTAGAGCGCCTCCCACAGGAAGTCCTTGAATTCCACCTTGCCCATAGTGAAGCCATTGCGATGCGTGTAGGCGGCAATCGGATTGCGGCTCATGCTTTCGCAGCCGGCGGCCAGGGTCAGATCGACACGACCGAGCGAAACAGAATCGGCGGCCTGAGCGATGACCTCCAGCCCGGTGCCGCAGATGCGCTGCACCAGATGGGCCGGGGCCTCGACCGGGGCGCCGGCATAGAGCCCGATATGGCGTGGGGTGACATAGGCATCAAACGACGCCTGAGCCATGGAGCCCGCTATGGTGTGGCCGATATCGGCGGCCTTGACGCCCGTACGTGCAATGGCGGCGCGGGCCGCCTTGATGCCCAGGTCGATCGGGGAAATCTCGGCGAAGGCGCCGCGATAGTCGATGAAGGGCGTGCGGGCGCCGCCGAGCAACCAGGCGTCATCGAAGGTGAGGCGAAGGCCTTTGCTCATGGGTCAGGTGCCTTTTTGTGGACAGACAATGATGTCGGGGCCGGGGTGGTCGGCATGCAGTGCCGCCACTAGGTCAGCCCGGTGGGTGCGCACGGCGCGCTGGTTGATCGAGCCCTTGTCGGTGATCTCGCCCTTGTCGATGTCGGGCAGTTCGGCCATCAGCAACGCGCGGGCGACATGGTTGGAGCTACCGGTGGATTTTGCCGCCAGGGCGGCAAGGCTGTCGACAAATTTCTGCCGCACGGCCGGATGGGCGACGATGGTTTCAGCATCGGTGCCTGCCGGCAAACCGGCATGACGCGCGCAGGCCTCAAGGTCGGGAAAGATCATGGCACCGATGTAGTTGAGATCGAGCCCGGTCAGCACCACGTCGCGGATCAGCGGCGCGCAGGCGCCGATGACGGCAGCGCGGACCGCGGCAAAGTTGACCCAGGTGCCGGTCGAGAGCTTGAAGTCCTCAGTGACGCGCCCGTCAAACACCAGGCCTTTGCCGAGGTCCTCGGCATCGGCGAAGCGAACCGCGTCGCCGATCCGATAGAAGCCTTCCTCGTCAAAGGCCTCGGCCGTCTTGTCGGCGTCGCGCCAATAGCCGGGCGTGACATTGGGGCCCTTGAGGCGCAGTTCGGTCTTGTCGCCATTGGGCGCCAGCTTGACGCTCATGCCAGCGGCCGGCAGGCCGATGTGGCCAGCCTGGGAAACCACCCAGGTGGTGGTGAAGGCAAAGGGCGCAGTTTCGGTCGAACCATAGCCGGTGATGATCATCACATGCTGGCCCGTCTCCTGCCGCGCGGCGGCGTCGAGCCCGTCGAACACATGCTGGGACAGGCCGGCGCCGGCGTATTGCAGCAGCTTGAGCCGGGCAAACAGGTTGCGCCGCGCCTCGGGATGCTCGTCAAAGGCGGCGACAAGGAACTCATAGGCCTTGGGCACATTGGTAAAGAAGGTGGGCTGCACCGTCTTGAGATTTTCCAGCGTGCGACCGATGCGCGCCGGGGTCGGCTGGCCATCGTCGATATAGAAGCTGCCGCCATTGTAGATGGCGATGCCGGTGTTGTGGCTGCCGCCGGCAACATGGTTCCAGGGCATCCAGTCGAGCAGCACCGGCGGCTCGTCGGCCAGAAAGGCCAGGGCAGTGCGGATCATTTCCTGGTTGCAGGCCATCATGCGATTGGTGGTGATGACGCCCTTGGGCAGGCCGGTGGAGCCGGAGGTGAACAGCACCTTGGCCACGGTGTCGGGCGTGATCGCCGCATGGGCGGCCGCCACGGCCTGGGTGACCGGCGTGTTCAGCAAATCGGCAAACACATGGGCGTTGCGCCCCTCAGGCGGATTGCTGCGCACGATGAGCGGCGTGTCGGCACTGAAAACGGCGTTGATGGCCGGGGCGAAGCGCGTACCATCGCTGGCATAGACCATGCCCGGGGTCAGCAGGCCGGCGATATGCCGGAGCTTGCCGAAATCGGTGGAGACCAGCGAATAGGCCGGGGAAATGGGGGCATAGGGAATGCCGACCCAGATGGCGGCCATGCCGAGCAGGAAGTGCTCGACCTCATTGCCCGACAGGATCATCAGCGGGCGCTCGGCACTCAATCCAGCATCGAGCAGAAACTGCGCCAGCGGCGGGATGGCGTCGCGCACCTGGGCGAAGCTCAGCTCGCGCCAGCCGGCGCCGTCGCGGTCGGCAATCAGCACGGCATCGGGCGTCTTGTCGGCCCACTGCTTGAGCGCATCGACAATCGAGCGCGGATAGGGCCCGAGCGTTTCCACCGAGCTGATGATGGTGCTGCCGTCAGCGCGGCGCTCTGCGCTCGCAGCCATATTGCCCAGCCGCACGGGGCGGACAGGCGTGGTCAGATTGGTCATGAGTTCCTCCCTCACGAATATAGTTATGTACTATAACTATATGTTGCACAAGAGAGGATTGTGCAGGCTAGCTGGACGCCGCGCCGCGATAACCAATGTCGATCACCGCCCGCCCCTCGGCCAGCCGCGAAACACAGGCGCACATATGGCTGTTCTCGGCCTTTTCGGCCTGGCTGAGGAAGACGTCGCGATGGTCGATGGCCGCGCTGCGATCCAGCACACGCACGGCACAGAGCCCGCATTCTCCGCGCTGGCAATCATAGATCATATCCACACCCGCACCGATCAGGGCCTCCAGCATGGTCTGGTCGGGCCGTACGGCTACGGCAATATCGCGATTGAGCACCTCGACGGTGAAGGTCTTTTCGGGGAACAGACCACTGTCGCCGAACACTTCATAGCGCAGGCGGCTGGCCGGTCGGCCGGCCGCAGCCCAGGCGGCCTTGGCCGCTTCGAGCATGCCGATGGGGCCGCAGAGATAGCATTCTGCCTCCGCTGGCAGGGCCGCGAACTCGGCCGCCAGGTCGATATGCTCGCCCTGGGCATTGTCGCGCAGGCTGAGCCGATCGCCGAGCAGCGCTGTCAGTTCATCGGCAAAGGCCATGAGCGGACGCGAGCGCGCGGCATAGACCAGGCGCAGCGAAGCGCCCCGCGCCGCCAGCGCCCGCGCCATGCCATAGATCGGGGTAATGCCGATGCCGCCGGCCAACAACAGATAATGGCCGGCGCGCCAATTGAGCTCAAAACGGTTCTCGGGAACCGTGAGCCGCAGCGACTGGCCGGTCTCGAGCGACCACATGAAGCGCGAGCCGCCGCGGCTCTGGGGATGCAGCTTGACCCCCACGGCAATCTGGCCCTGCGGCGCGGGCAGCACGGTATAGGTGCGGATCGCCGCCTCGCCGTCGATCTCGACCCGGAAATTGCTGTGCGAGCCGGGCTCGAAGCGGGGCACCGCCCCTTCGACGTCAAACGCCAAATAGCGGACGTCCTCGGCGAGCGTCCGGATTTCGGCGACCCGGGCATCGCGCCATTCGATACGATTGCGCATGTGGTTTTCCTCCCAATGGTGACGCGCCTTTGTGCCTCCCCTTCCTCCTCGGGGACGGGCCGGAGCAGCCGGTTTGCCCGGCGGCACCCCGCCTTGATCCCAATCCGCAAGCGGGTGGGTGCACCAGCGCCTGTTGTTACGTGGCTCTTGCGGGGACTAGCCCATCACCAGCGACAGAGCCGGCACCCGGCGGATCAGGCTGCGATCCTCGTCGAGCACGTGTTCAAGGTTTTGCCGCGCCAGGCGGGCATGTTCGCGGGCCAGCGATTCAGCGCGGGCGCCCTCGCGCATCTCGATGGCATTGACCATGGCGCGATGCTGCGCCTGGGCGCCATAGAGCGAACGGCGGAAGGCCGGCACATCGGCCTGCTTGTCGAGAAAGGCGCTCGGTGAGGCGAACGGCAGGCTGGTCACCCGCTCGATCTCGCGCCTTATGGTCTGGCTCGCCAGCCCCCAGAGGCGTTCGTGGAACGCCGCATTGAGGTCGACATAGCGGTCGAAATCCATCACCTCCACCGTGCCGCGCAGGGTGGTATCCAGCTCGACCAGCAGGCGGTGCAGATCGCCCATACGGGCCGGGGCCACGCCGCGCTCGGCAGCCAGCCGCAGCGCCGTGCCTTCCAGCACGCCGCGCAGCTCGATGGCGTCGATCACATCCTCGCGGGTAAAGCGACGCACGGCATAGCCGCCCGAAGGAATGGTATCGACCAGCCCCTCCTGCCCCAGCCGGGCCAGCGCGGCCCGCAGCGGCGTGCGCGAAATGCCCAGTTTTTCGGCCAGCGCGACCTCGGACAGGCGCGAGCCGGCCCGGATCTCGCCGGAGACGATCAGGTCGCGCACCCCCATCAGGGCCCGTTGGGACTGCTGGGCGCGGTCGGATTTTTCCATCACTCGGCCGCCTGGCGCAGGCTGGTCTCGTCCGCAATCATCCGGTCGATCAGGCGCCGCGCCCACATGGAGCCAGCGTCGATGTTGAGATTGTAGATGACGTGGTCGGGATTGGCGTTGATGGCCTTCTGCTGGGCCTCCAAGATGCGCTCGTCTTCCCGGAAGATCGACGAGACCCCCTCGCGCAGAGTGTGGGTGCGCGCCTGTTCATCGATCTTGTAGTTGCGGGCGAAGGCCCAGAAGTAGTGACAGGTCTTGTCGGTTTCGGGCGTCATGGTGTTGAGCACGAAGCCGTTGACACCCTGGCTGCGATCCCCCTCGGGCGCGCCGGTGCCGGTGGGCGCGACGCCCACATCGATGGCGATGGTGGCCGGCGCCTGGAAATTGATGATCTGCCAGCGGTCGACATTGCCCGGCTTGCCGAGCTGTCCGCGCCAGAAGGGCGGCGCGTCGATGTCGCGCATCCAGCGCGTGATGGTGGCGGTATTGTCGGTATGTGTCGCCTCAAAGGGCGCCTCGGCGACGGCGCGATTGCCGATCGAAGAGCCATGCACATAGGTCTCGTGCGTCAAATCCATCAGATTGTCGATCACGAGCCGGTAGTCGCATTGGGCATGGATGTATTTGCCGTCGGCGGCCCAGGCGGGGTCGTCGTTCCAGTGCAGATCGGGGACCAGTGCCGGGTCGGCCAGGGCCGGATCGCCCATCCAGACCCAGATGAAGCGATGCCGCTCAACCAGGGGATAGGCTCGCACACAGGCCGAGGGGTTAATGGTGTCTTGCGATGGCATGTATACACATCGGCCGGAGTCATCGAATTCCAGGCCGTGGTAGCCGCAGATGACATTGTCCTCGTGCAGCTCGCCCATCGACAGCGGCAGCAGCCGGTGCCAGCAGGCATCGGCCAGTGCAACGGCGCTTCCATCCAGCTTTCTGTAGAGAACGACAGGCTTGTTGCAGATGGTGCGCGGCAGCAGCGCGCGCTTGATTTCGACGTCCCAGGCCGCAGCATACCAGGCGTTCAGCGGAAAACGTGGCTCGTCCATATCTGTCATCTCCTCCCCGAGATGCCTTATTGAACACCGGTTGTATACATTTTGCAAGAATGTCATTGCCAGCCCGGCGAGATCGCGCGATCACCCTTGCACCCAAAAGGAGGAGAGACTCATGGCCGTTGCCAAGCCGCCCTATCACGCCGACGTCGTCGGCAGCTTCCTGAGACCGAGTGCCGTGCATGCTGCGCGCCGCGCGCATTTCACCGACAAGACGCTGTCTGCCGAAGCGCTCAAGGAGATAGAAGACGCTGCGATCCGTGACGTCATCCGCATGCAGGAGGAGGCCGGCCTCAAGGCGGTGACCGATGGCGAGTTCCGCCGCGCCTGGTGGCATTTCGACTTCATGGGCATGCTGGATGGGCTTGAGATCGAGCATCGGGCCGCCGGCGGCATCCAGTTCCATGGTGTGGCCACCAAGGCCGACGTCCCGGTGATCACCGGCAAGCTGGGCTTCCCGGCTGACCATCCGATGCTGGAACACTTCAAGTTCGTTGCTGCCAACAGCACGGTGACGCCCAAGATCTCGATCCCCGGTCCCAGCGCCATCCACTTCCGCATCGCGCAAGACGATATCGGGCATGCCGCCTATCGCGACGACGCCGAGGAATATTTCGCTGACATCACCGCCACCTACAAGGCGGCGGTCTCGGCGTTCTATGATGCCGGCTGCCGCTATCTACAGATGGACGACATCTTTTTTGCCTATCTGTGCGATCCCAAGATCCGCGCCGAGCGCCAGGCCAAGGGTGAGGATCCGGACTGGTTGATCAGCCGCTATGCGAAGATGATGCACGACGCCATCGTCGACCGGCCGGACGACATGCTGATCGGCATGCATATGTGCCGGGGCAATTTCAAATCCACCTGGGTGGCCGATGGCGCCTATGACCCGGCGGCCGACGCCGTGTTCAACCAGACCGATGTCGACATCTACTTCATGGAATATGATTCCGAGCGCGCCGGCGGGTTGGAGCCGCTGCGCCTGCTGCCCAAGGGCAAGAAGCGCGTGCTGCCCGGCTTCATCACCACCAAGACGGCGGAACTGGAAGATCTCGACGACCTCAAACGCAAGTTCGAGGCGGCCGCCCAGTTCGCCGATATCGACCAGCTCGGCATCGCGCCGCAGTGCGGCTTTGCCTCCACCGAAGAGGGCAATTCCATCACCATGGACGATCAGCGCCGCAAGCTCGACCTGGTGGTCAAGACCGCCGAAGCCATCTGGGGCGGCGTCTAGCCGCCCCAACCCGGCGCCGGTCTGGCCGGCGCCGGCGCCCTACGGCAGGCCAACGTAGTTTTCCGCGAGACTTTGCCGGGCAGCGCGCGAGCCCATGAGATAGTCGAACTCGGCCCGCTGGATGCGGCGGCCGAAATCGCCGGTCTCGGGGAACACATGCAGCAGGCTCGTCATCCACCAGCTGAAGCGCTCGGCCTTCCAGATGCGCTGCAGCGCCCGCACCGAATAGCTGTCGATGCCGGCGTCGGACCCTTCCTGCAGCGCCTCCATTAGGGCATCGCCCAAGAGTGCCACATCGCCCAGTGCCAGGTTGAGCCCCTTGGCCCCGGTGGGCGGCACGATATGGGCTGCGTCCCCGGCCAGGAACAGCCTGCCGAAGCGCAGCGGCTCGGCGACAAAGCTGCGCAGCGGCGCGATGGACTTTTCGATGGACGGACCCGTTTCGATGCGCTCGGCGGTCTGCGGGTCCAGCCGGCGGCGCAACTCGTCCCAGAAGCGCGTGTCCGACCAGGCCTCGACCTTCTCGTCGGCGGCGACTTGCACATAATAGCGCGACCGCGTTGGCGAGCGCTGCGAACACAACGCAAAGCCGCGCGCGTGGTGGGCATAGATCAGTTCAGGGTCGACCGGCGGCTTGTCGACCAGTACGCCGAGCCAGCCAAAGGGATAGACGCGCTCGAAGGTGCTGACGGCTGATGCTGGCAGGCTGGCGCGACTGACGCCGTGATAGCCGTCGCAGCCGGCGATAAAGTCGCAGTCGATGCGGTGTGTGGTGCCGTCCTTGGTGTAGCTCACCCAGGGCTGGCCGTCGAAATCGTGCAATTGCACGTCCTCGGCCTCATAGATCGTGGTGCCCTGGCGGATGTCCATCAGGTCCCGCGTCACCTCGGTCTGGCCATAGACCATGACCTGTTTGCCGACGAGATCGGTGAAATCGATATGCATGCGATCGCCGTCGAAGCTGAGGGCCGTGCCGTGATGCACCAGGCCCTCGGCATGCATCCTGGCTCCAGCGCCAGCGCGATCCAGCAGTTCCACCGAGCCCCATTCCAGCACGCCGGCCCGGATGCGTCCGAGCACATATTGAGCGCTCTTGCGCTCCAGAATCATGGCGTCGACGCCCGCCTGTTCGAGCAGCCGCCCCAGGGCCAATCCGGCCGGCCCCGCTCCGATAATGACAACCTGTGTACGCACTGTGCAGTCCTCCCGCCCTCAAGCATGCGGATGAACGGCCGTCTGAGAATGGACAGGCGAGGCAATCGCTTGCACTATTGGAACATGGATGGGATCCCGATCTACGGCCTTTATGGCGAACAGGACAGCAGCACCGACTGGCTCCATTGGGAGAGCATCCAGTCGCGGAGCCGGCCGCATGGCTATCGCATAGCCCCGCACCGGCACGAGCAATTCTTCCAGGTGCTGGTGCTGACGCGCGGCAGCGGGGCGGTGACGCTGGACGGAATCGACCATGGCTTGGCGCCGTCCATGGTGGTGGTCGTTCCGGCGCAGACCGTGCATGGCTTCACCTTCAGCGAGGACGTCGAGGGGACGGTGCTGACCCTGATGCAACAGGATATCCGGACCGCTGACCTGCAGGTGCCGCCGGCCATGGTGGTGACCCAGCAGACGCGACGGCTCTGTGCCGCAGCGAAAAACCTGGTGGACGAGGCGCGGCATGCCGGCTCGGGCCACGACGCGGCTATGCGGGCCCTGCTCACGCTGCTCGTCATCGAGATCCACCGCAGCCGGCGGGGCGAGGAGGACGGCGTGATGCCGGACCCCGGCTTTGGCATGGCGCAACGGTTTCGCGATCTGGTCGAGGAGCGTTTCCGCGAGACACGGCGCATCAGCGATTATGCCGGAGCGCTCGGCGTCAGCCCCACCCACCTCAACCGAATCTGCCGGCGCGTCGCCGGAACCACAGCCCTGGGGCTGATCGAGCGGCGCATCGGACTTGAAGCCCGGCGCATGCTGGCCTTTTCGAGCCTCTCCATCAAGCAGATCGGCAGCGAGCTGGGCTATGAGGACCCGGCTTATTTTACGCGCTTTGTCACCCGCATGCTGGGCGCCCCGCCCAGCGCCTTCCGTCGCTAGCGCCCGCTCTGGCTCTATCGAAGCTTGGAGGCCTGCTCGCGCACCACGTCCATCAAAAGGGTTGCTGGGAATTCCGACGCCACTTCGCCGCGGGTGGTGAACCCGACGGGCCCGAGGGTCTCGCTGGTGTCGACCGGCAGCAGCACCATGGCGCCTTCGGCCACATCGCGCGCCACCACGCCCTCAGAAATGATCCAGATGGCATCGGTTTCCTGCACATAGGCACGGCCAAAGGCATCCGACACCGTCTCGATCTGGTCGCGCAGATTGGTCACGCCATTGGCCAGCAACATGCGATCGACCAGCGGCCGGATCACCGCGCCGCGCGTGGGCATCATGATCTGATAGGGCGCAAGCCGATGCAGGGCGAAGGGCTGCTGGCCCAGAAGGGGATGGCCCGGCCGCACCACCATCACCACCCGTTCGGCATAGAGCGGTTCGAAGGCCAGACCGACCATGACCGAAGGCTCTGCCATGCGACCAATGATGAAATCCATTTCGGCCGTGCGCAGCTGGTTGAGCAGGTGCTCGTTGGGGCCGGTGACGACTTGCACGCGAATATTGGGATGGGTGGCGGTGAAGGCGGCGACCGAAGCGGGCAGCAGGCGGGCCGACACCGTCGGCAGCGCCCCGACCCGCACGATGGTGCCGGCGACATTGCCTTTGACCGCATCCATGCCCAGCCGCAGCGAGGCCAGGCTGTTGGAGGCATAGCGGTAGAACACATCGCCAAAGGCGGTCAGCGTCAGGGTACGCCGGCTGCGGTCGAACAGCTCGCCACCAAGCACCTCTTCGAGCTCCTTGATGGTCTTGGAGGCCGCAGGCTGGCTGATGTTGAGCACCCGAGCGCCCTCGACGACGCTCTTGAGCCGGGCCACTTCCAAAAAGCAGGCGATGTGCCGCAGGCGGATGCGCGGATCGATAATGCGCTGAGCCAACTTGTCCTCCAGTTATGAAAACCCGGGCTACCGCGCAGAATTTCTGCATCCGGGCCGAAACATCATAACCCAGAGGTTATTTTTGGCTAGATCATACTCATTTTCCTTTGCCGTCACCAATGCGTAAGGTTTATGCCGGAGCGAGGACACATGGCATTTGCGCGGATCAATGGGGTGCTGCTGCACTATCGGCTGGCCGGGCCGCCAGACGCGCCAGTGCTGGTCTTTGCCAATTCGCTGGGAACCGATCTGAGGATCTGGGACGCAGTGGCGGCGCAGCTGGCCGACCGTTACCGTGTGGTGGGCTATGACAAGCGCGGCCATGGGCTGAGCGGCGCCCCATCAGGCGACTATAGCCTCGGCGATCATGTCGCCGACCTCACCGGCCTGCTCGACCATCTCGGCATCGGGGACGTAGCGATCTGCGGCGTGTCGATCGGTGGCCTGATCGCCCAGGGCGTGGCGCTGCAGCAGCCCGAGCGCATTGGCCGACTGATCCTGTGCGACACGGCCGCCAAGTTCGGCGACGCAAATTTGTGGAACGGGCGCATTGCTGCGATCGCACACGGCGGCATGGGCGCCATTGCCGATGGCGTGATGGAGCGCTGGTTCAGCCCCGACTTCATGACGCAGCAGCCCGACGCCCTGGCCGGTTGGCGCAATCTCTTCCTGCGGTCGGACGCGACGGGCTATGCCTCGACCTGCGCCACGCTGCGCGATGCCGATCTCACGGCCGACGTTAGCCGCATTGCCTGCCCGACCCTGGTGATTGCCGGGAGCGCCGACAAATCCACACCCGTCGAACTGGTCCGCAGCCTGGCGACGGCCATTCCCGGCGCCCGCTTCGAAATCATCGCCGGAGCCGGCCATATTCCATCCATCGAGCAGCCGGACGCCTTGTCCGGGCTTATCGCGCGTTTTCTTGAGGAGGCCATACATGGCTGACAGCACGCTTTTTGACCGCGGCATGGCGACCCGTCGCGCTGTCCTGGGCAATGGCCACGTCGATGGCGCGACCGCGCGCACAACCGGGTTCGACCAGGATTTCCAGACCTTCATCACCGAGGGTGCCTGGGGCTCGGTGTGGTCGCGGCCGGGCCTGACCAAGCGCGAGCGCTCGCTGATCACCCTCGCCCTTCTGGCTGCCCTGGGTCACGACGAAGAGGTGGCCATGCATGTGCGGGCAACGGCCAATACCGGCGCAACACCGAACGACATCAAGGAAGCGTTGCTGCATGTTGCTGTCTATGCTGGCGTTCCGGCGGCCAATCGGGCCTTCCGGATCGCCAAGGACGAGCTGGCCAAGCGCAAGGAGGCTGCACAGTGAGCGGGATCATCCTTCCGGGTGCCGATGGCGCCCTCTATCAACGTGACCGGGCCTGGCATCCGCCGGCCGATACGCCGACCTACAAGAGCACCACTTTCCGCGCCCCCAAGCAGAGCCTTTTGGCGCTGGGCCCCACCAAGTCCGAATTGAGCGGGCCGACCTTCGGGCATGAAAAGTTGGGCGCGCTGGACAATGACCTGATCCGCAATTTCAGCCAGGATGGCACCGAGGCCATCGGCCAGCGCCTGGTGGTCTATGGCCAGGTGCTGGACGAGAATGCCCGCCCCGTGCCGCGCACGCTGGTGGAATTCTGGCAGGCCAATGCCGGTGGCCGCTACCGCCACAAAAAAGAAGGCTATCTGGCCGCTATCGACCCCAATTTCGGCGGCTTCGGGCGTGCCCTGACCGACGAGAATGGCTTTTATTCCTTCCGCACCATCAAGCCGGGCGCCTATCCCTGGCCCAATGGCGGCAATGACTGGCGGCCGGCGCACATTCACTTCTCGGTCTTCGGCCACGCCTTTGCGCAGCGGCTAATCACGCAGATGTATTTCGAGGGCGACCCGATGATCTGGCAGTGCCCGATCGTGGGCACCGTGCCTGACAAGGCCGGCATCGATCAGCTGATTGCCCGGCTGGACCGCCACAACACCGCGCCGATGGATGCACTGGCCTATCGCTTCGACATTGTCCTGCGGGGCCGCCGCTCCACCATGTTTGAAAACAAGCTGGAGGGAAACTGATGCTGCACCCGGTTCCAACCCTCAAGGAAACCCCTTCCCAGACGGCAGGCCCCTATGTGCACATCGGCATGACGCCCAATTTCAGCGGCATCACCGGGGTGATCGACGCCGATCCAGGCATTTCCATGCTGACGCCCGACACCAAGGGCGAGCGCATCGACATTACCTGTCGAGTGATCGACGGCTCGGGCGCGCCGGTCGCCGATGCGGTGATCGAGATCTGGCAGGCCGATGCCGACGGCGGCTTTGTCACCCCGCCCAGCCGGGATTCAAATTCCCGCCCGAGCTTTCTCGGCTGGGGACGGCAGCCTGCCGATGCCGATGGCTGCTGCACCTTTGAGACCATCAAGCCCGGCCCGGTTGCCGGCCCCGACGGTCGCCCGCAGGCGCCGCATGTCTCGCTGTGGATCGTGGCGCGCGGCATCAATATTGGGCTGCAGACCCGGCTCTATTTCTCCGACGAGGCCGACGCGAACGCCGATGACTATGTGCTCAACAAGATCATGGATAAGCGCCGGCGCCCCACGCTGATCGCGCAGAAGCAGGATGGTGACGTGCCGCGCTATGTGCTCGACATTCACCTGCAGGGGCCCAATGAAACGGTGTTCTTCGACTTCTGAGCGAGCCATAGTGGCGGCATGACACCCCTTCTCTCCGCCCTTGCGGGCGATGACACCATCGCCGCCCTGCTCAGCGACACCGCCCAGCTGCAGGCCATGCTGGCGGTCGAACAGGCCTTGGCTGAGGCCAGCGCCGAGTCTGGCTGGATCAGCGCCGACGCCGCCCAGGCGGTTGCGGCAGCCATCGCAGGCTTTGCGCCCGACTGGGACCGGCTGAAACAGGGCATGGCCCGCGATGGCGTCGTGGTGCCGGACCTGGTGGCGCAGGTGCGGGCGCACCTGCCCGCAGAGCATCGCGATGGGCTGCATAAGGGCGCCACCAGCCAGGACATCATCGATACCGCGCTGATGCTGCAGCTCGGCCAGGTGCTGGTGCTGCTCGAAAGTCGGATCGTCGACATCCGCGCCCGGCTTGCCGAGCTGGCGGATCGCCACGGCCAGCAGACCCTGATGGCCCATACCCGCATGCAGGCGGCCCTGCCGACCCATTGGGGCGCCAAGCTTGAGAGCTGGGCCGCGCCGCTTGGCCGCCATGGTACCGCGCTCGAGGCGCTGCGCCGCACGGGACTGGTGCTGCAACTGGGCGGCCCGGTTGGTGACCGCAGCAGCTTTGGCGGTCATGGCGATGCCATCGCCGCCGCCATGGCCCGGCGCCTCGGTCTGGCCGATGCTCCGCCCTGGCAGGCCAATCGCGAGGGCGTCGTCGAACTCGGCGGACGCCTGGCGCAGATCACCGGTACGCTGGGCAAGATTGGTGCCGATATCACGCTGCTGGCCCAGAGCGAGGTGCAGTCCATCACTCTACTCACTGGCGGCGGCTCATCGGCCATGGCGCATAAATCCAACCCGATCATCGCCGAGACCTTGGTGGCGCTGGCCCGCTTCAACGCGGGCCTGTCGGGCGTGCTGCAGCAGGCCATGGTGCATGAATATGAGCGCTCCGGCGCTGCCTGGACACTGGAATGGCTGACTCTGCCGCCGATGCTGGAAGCGACCGGCGCCAGCCTGCGGCTGGCTAGTACCTTGCTCAATCAGATCCGCATCAACTAGCCAATTGGTTATGATATGAGGGGCTTTTTCGGCCAAAATGGCCGATTTTGTCCAGGTTTTCATAACTGATACGTTATCAATGACAGCCGCCATTTCATTTCCTTTGCGGGGCACATGCTGGCATTGATGTCAGCGATAGCCCGAAAGGACTGCGCATGGACAAGACGGTAGACTCCCTGGCCACAGCGGTCGCCAGGGTCGAGGACGGCATGGTGGTGATGATCGGCGGCTTCGGTGGCGCCGGCGCGCCCATCGAACTCATTCACGCCCTGATTGATCGCTTCGTCGCCACCGGCAGCCCGGGCAAGCTCACGGTCGTCAACAACAATGCCGGCAATGGCCGCATCGGCATCGCGGCAATGATCGATGCCGGCATGGTGGCCAAGATGGTCTGCTCGTTCCCGCGCTCGTCCGATCCGCGCGCCTTCACCGAGCGCTATCAGGCCGGTGAGATCGCGCTCGAACTGGTACCGCAGGGCACGCTGGCCGAACGCATCCGCGCTGGCGGCGCCGGCATTCCGGCCTTCTACACCCCCAGCAGCTATGGCACCGATCTGGCCGTCGGCAAGCCGGTGGCCGAGTTTGACGGCCGCATGTATGTGCAGGAGCGCTGGCTCAAGGCCGATGTGGCGCTGATCAAGGCCGAACTGGCTGACCGCCAGGGCAATCTCACCTATCGCAAGGCCGCGCGCAATTTCTCGCCGCTGATGGCGGCTGCGGCAGGGTTCACCGTGGTGCAGGCCACGCGCGTGGTCGAGCCGGGCAGCATCGACGCCGAACAGGTCATCACCCCCGGGCTGTTCGTCGACGCCATTGTCGAAGTCGCCAATCCGCAACAGGAAGAGGCGCTGATCCGCGCCGGAGTGGCCTATCCATGAGCACCAGACTTTCCAATGCGCAGATCGCCTGGCGTGCGGCGCAGGACATCGAGGACGGCGCCTATGTGAACCTGGGCATCGGCTTTCCCGAAATGGTGGCGCGGTTCCAGCCGCCGGGCCGGCAGGCGATCTTTCACACCGAGAACGGCATCCTCAACTTCGGCGAGGCGCCGCCGGAGGGCGAGGAGGACTGGGACCTGATCAATGCTGGCAAGCGCGCGGTGACGCTCAGGCCCGGCGCGGCGTTTTTCCACCATGCCGACAGCTTTGCCATGGTGCGCGGCGGCCATCTCGATGTGGCGATCCTGGGCACTTATGAAGTGGCCGAAAACGGCGATCTCGCCAATTGGAGTACCGGCCCCAAGGGCGTACCCGCGGTGGGCGGGGCAATGGATCTGGTGCATGGCGCCAAACGCGTCGCGGTGATTACCGACCATGTCACCAAGGACGGTCGCCCCAAGCTGGTGCAGCGCTGCAGCCTGCCGCTGACCGGCGTGGGCTGCGTCACCCGCGTCTATACCAGCCTTGCCGTGATCGACATCGAGAACCAGCGTTTCGTGCTGCGTGAGAAACTGCCCCAGTTGAGCCTGGACGAATTGCAGGCGATGACCGGCGCCGAACTGGTGGTTCCCGACAGCATTGGCGCGCTCATCGCTCCGGAGATTTGACACCATGGCCGAAGCCTTCATCTGCGCCTATCGGCGCACTGCCATTGGCCGCTTTGGCGGCGTGCTGAGCCCGGTGCGGGCCGACGATCTGGGCGCCGTGCCGCTGCGGGCGCTGATGGCCGAGCATGCCAAGGTGGACTGGGACGCGGTCGACGATGTCATTTTCGGCTGTGCCAACCAGGCCGGCGAAGACAATCGCAATGTCGCCCGCATGAGCCTGCTGCTGGCCGGCTTGCCGGTGGGGGTCACCGGCACCACCATCAACCGGCTGTGCGGCTCGGGCATGGATGCGGTGATATCGGCGGCGCGCGCCATCAAATCGGGCGAGGCCGAGCTGCTGATTGCCGGCGGCACAGAATCCATGAGCCGCGCGCCCTTCGTGCTGCCCAAGGCCGACACGGCCTTTTCCCGCCATGCCGAGATCTATGACACCACCATAGGCTGGCGCTTCGTCAATCCGGCGATGAAGGCGCAGTATGGCGTGGATTCCATGCCCGAGACTGGCGAGAACGTGGCGCAGGAATTCGGCGTGTCGCGGGAGGCACAGGACAGCTTTGCCGTGCGCAGCCAGGACAAGGCCGTCGCCGCCCAGCAGAGCGGTCGGCTGGCGCAGGAGATCGTGCCGGTTTCCATTCCCCAGAAGAAGGGGGAAGCGGTGGTAGTCGATACCGACGAGCATCCGCGCGCTGGGACGAGCCTTGAAACCCTGGGCAAACTGCGCGCCCTCTTTCCCAATGGCACGGTGACGGCGGGCAATGCCTCGGGCGTCAATGATGGCGCCGCAGCGCTGATCATCGCGTCGGAAACCGCCGCCCGCAAACATGGCCTCACCCCGATCGCCCGCATCCTGGGTGGCGCCACCGCCGGGGTGCCGCCCCGCATCATGGGCATGGGCCCGGCCCCGACCAGCCAGAAACTGTTCGCCCGCCTCGGGCTCGGCGCGTCCGATTTCGATGTCATCGAGCTCAACGAGGCCTTCGCCAGCCAGGGTATCGCCGTGCTGCGCGAACTGGGCATTGCCGAGGACGACGCGCGGGTCAATCCCAATGGCGGTGCCATTGCGCTGGGCCACCCGCTCGGCATGAGCGGCGCGCGCATCACCGGCACCGCGGCGCTACAGCTGGCGCTGACCGGGCAGCGGCGGGCGCTGGCCACCATGTGCATCGGCGTCGGCCAGGGCATCGCCATCGGCCTCGAAAGGGTCTAGCCGCCGGATTGAAATCGGTGGGCGCCGCGGCCCGCCGATTCCAGTAAAGCGTCGCTATGACGTCGATTGCACCCGGTGACGCCGTCTGCCGTTCAAGCCTTCCGCCATGTCCTGCCAATCAGGACAAAGAAGACCGGAACGAAGAAGATGCCAAGCAGTGTGCCAGCAAGGGTGCCACCCACGACGCCGATGCCGATGGCATTTTGCGCGCCAGACCCTGCCCCACTGGCGGTCGCGAGGGGCATGACGCCAAGCAGGAAGGCGACCGATGTCATCACGATGGGGCGCAGGCGCAGGCGCGTTGCCTCAAGCGTGGCATCGATCACCGACAAGCCTTCAGCCCTGAGATCACGCGCAAACTCGACGATCAGGATCGCGTTCTTGGCAGCGAGGCCCATTGTCGTCAGCAGGCCAACCTTGAAGTAGACGTCGTTGCTCTGGCCGAAGAGATAGGCGGCCAGCAGCGCGCCTGCGATGCCCACCGGGACAGCAAGGATCACAGAGATCGGTATGGTCCAGCTCTCATAAAGGGCAGCCAGGCACAGGAAGACCACCAGGATCGAAACGGCATAGAGCAGGATGGCCTGGGAACCTGAGAGGCGCTCCTGATAGGACAGCCCCGACCAGGCAACGCCATAGCCACCATCCATGCCGGCAACCAGTTGCTCCATCTTGTCCATGGCGGCACCAGACGAGACGCCAGACGCATTGGTGCCGCTCATGGATACCGAGGCCATGCTGTTGAAGCGGGAAAGCGAGGCTGCCCCTTGCTCCCACTGCGTGCTGGCAAAGGAGGAGAACGGCACCATTTCGCCATCACGGTTCCGGGCGAACCAGCTCTTGATATCGTCTGGCTGCATCCGGTATTCCGCTTCGCCCTGAACCATCACCGGCTTGATCTCGCCCTTGTAGATGAAGTCGTTGACGCTTGTGCCGGCGAAGGCGACGCTGAGCACGGCATTGGCGGCAGAGAGGTCGATACCCAGGGCCCCGGCCTTTTCCTGATCGATGACAACCTTGAGCTGGCTGTCGAGATCGCCGGTATTGCCGCGCACATTGGTGACTTCGCTGGTCTGGCCCGCCAGCCGAGCGAGTTCGTTGCTGGCCTCGCCAAGCGCCTGTGGCCCGTTATTGGCCTGGTCGAGCAGGACCATCTCAAAGCCATTGGACGAGCCAAGACCCTGGATGACCGGCGGGGCCAGGGCAAAGACCTGGGCATCCCGGATTTGCGAGAAGTACATCAGCGCGCGTTGTGACACGGCCGAGGCGGACAGGCGCGGATCGGTGCGCTCGCCAAAGTCCTTGAGTCGAACAAAGCCCATGGCGCTGTTTTCGCCGCCGCTGCCGCCGATGCTGAAGCCAAGCGTCATGAAGATGGATTCGACCGCATCGGCCTCTTCGGTGAGATAATAATGTTCCACAATGTCCATCACCGCCTGCGTGCGGGCAGCATTGGCCCCTTCGGGCAGGTTGATGATGGTCATCAGCACGCCCTGGTCTTCCTCGGGCAGGAAGGAACTGGGCAGCTGGTTATAGAGCCAGTAGGCGCCACCGAGCAGGCCGGCAAACAGCACCAGGATGCGCAGCGGCCGGCGGATGACATAGCCAACCGTGCCGACATAACCGCCCGAGAGTTTGGCAAAGCCCGAGTTGAACCACACGAAAGGCTTGAAACGCGATTGCTGGCCGGGCTTGTGCGGCTTGAGCATGAGCGTGCAGAGCGCCGGTGTCAGCACAATGGCGACAAGGGCCGACAGGATCATGGCTGAAGCGATGGTGACCGAGAACTGGCGATAGATGACACCAACCGAGCCAGAGAAGAACGCCATGGGGATAAAGACGGCCGTGAGCACGGCAGCAATGCCGATCACCGCACCGGTGATCTGACCCATCGATTTCTCTGTCGCCTCACGGGCCGACAGATGTTCCTCGCTCATGACGCGTTCGACGTTTTCCACCACAACGATGGCGTCATCAACCAACAGGCCAATCGCCAGCACCATGGCGAACATGGTCAGCGTATTGATGGAATAACCCAGCCCGGCCAGGATGCCGAACGTGCCCAGCATCACCACCGGCACGGCAATCATCGGGATCAGCGTGGCGCGCCAGTTCTGCAGGAACACCAGCAGCACGACGAACACCAGGATGATCGCTTCGATCAGGGTATGGGCCACCTTTTCGATCGAGAGTTCTACGAAGGGCGTAGTTTCATAGGAATAGACCACCTCGACACCATCGGGCAGCGAGTTGGCCAGGCCATCGAGGGCCTCGTGCACGCCGTCCGCCGTATTGATGGCATTGGCGCCACTTGATAGCTGGACGCCAAACCCGGCGGCCGGCACGCCATTGTAGGAGGTTTCCTGGCCGTAGGATTCCAGCCCCAGTTCCACGCGGGCGACATCGCCCAGACGAACGGTGCCGCCATCGCTGCCGGCAACCAGAATGATGTTCTCAAACTCCGCCACAGTCTGCAGCTGGGTCTGTGCTGTGATCGTGGCGCGCAATTGTTGCCCGTCGGTATTGGGCGAGGCACCAAGCGTGCCGACAGACACCTGCACATTCTGCTGACGAATAGCGGCCGTGACGTCGCTGGGCGTCAACTTGTACTGCGCCAGCGACAGCGGATCGAGCCAGATGCGCATGGCATAGCCCGAACCGAACGACTGAATGCCGCCGACGCCCTCGACCTGCTCGATGACCGGTTCGACCGTGGTGCTCATGATATCGGCGAGCTGGTCGGATGTGTAGCGACCATCCTTTGAGACAATGTTGCCGATCATCAGGATGCTGCTGCCGGAGCGATTGACCGTCAGGCCCGCCTGCTGGACGGCGTCAGGCAGGCGGCTTTCCACCAGGGCCAGCTTGTTCTGCACCTGCACCTGGGCGATGTCGGCATCAATGGTATTGCCAAAGGTCAGCGTGACGCTGGCCGAACCGGTGGAGGACGAGCTCTCCATATAGAGCAGGTCGGTAAAGCCGGTCATCGCGGACTCGATGACGGTGGTCACCGAGTTCTCAACCGCGGAGGCACTGGCGCCCGAATAGGAGGCCCGCACGGTGATCGTGGTGGGTGCGATTTCGGGATATTGCGAAATGGGCAGCGAATAGATGCCCACCGCTCCGGCAAGGCAGGTCACAATCGCCAGAACGATGGCAAAGACCGGACGGGCAATGAAGAAGCTGGCCAGCGAGCGCCGGTTTGGCAGGGCGATCCTTGCGGCGGACTGCGGTTGGTCGGTCATTGCGCGTTTCCTTCAGCACCGCCGGCCGGCGCGATACCGGCATCAGGTGTATCGGTCGGCGCTGTCGCGCCTTCAGGCGGTGTAAAGCCGGCCGGCGGCCCGCCTGCAGGCATCTCGCCGCCCTGAGGCAACGCCTTGGGCGTCTCCTGGTGGATGACGCCATCGGCATCCATAACGACCTCAATCGGGCTGACGTCGCCGCCGACCCGTATTTTCTGCAAGCCATCGACGATCAGCCGGTCACCCGCTGCAACCCCGGCGGTAACAACCCAGGCATTGTTGACGACCCGTTCGGCCGTCAGCTCACGCTGCTCGACCTTGTCGTCGGCACCGACGAAATAGGCGGTGGGAGTGCCCGCGGCGTTGAAGGTGACGGCCCGCTGCGGCACGAGATAGACGCCGTCCTGCTTGCCGAAATTGATGGTGGCGCGCACGAACATGCCAGGCAGCAGCAGGCGATCGGGATTGGGCATGCTGGCGCGCAGGTTGAACGTGCCGGTCGTCTCGCTCACCACCATGTCCATGCTGGCAATAGTGCCCTGCTGGTCATATGCCGAGCCATCCTCAAGCTGCAGCGTCACCGTCAAGGGTGGGGGCTCGGTCGCGTCGGTGGGCGCGGGCGCGGCGTCGCGTTCGCGCATGGCCTGGCGCGAGGTCAAAAGGTTCGCGCTGCTTTCAACCAGGGAAATATCCACCGGATCGACCTGGCGGATGGTGGTCAGGCCCTCAGCCTGATTGGCGGTGAGGAGCGAACCGACCTGGACATTGACCGCACCGACAATGCCCGAGATGGGGGCCGTGATGCTGGAGCGCTCCAGCGTGAGCCTGGCGACCTTGAGCTGAGCCTCGGCACCGGCAAGGGCTGCCTTGGCCTGGGCCAGCTCAACCTGGGCGGTGTCGAGTTCGGACTGGCTGATCCCGCCGGAATTGACCAGCGAGATGTAGCGCTCGACCTTGGTCTGCGCCGTCGGCAGCTTGGCCTGCGCACTGACCACCGAGGCCTCAGCGACAGCGACGTCTGCCTGATAGGTCGCAGGATCGACTGTGGCGATCGTGTCGCCGGCAGCAATCTGCTGCCCCTCGCGGACCAGCACCTGCGTCACCACGCCGCCAACCTGGGGGCGAACATCGGTTGTCGCCGAGGCAACGACACGGCCCGGCAGGACGGTGCTGATTGGCGCAGCTTCGGGCTGCAGCGTGATGATGCCAACCTGTGTGGGCCCCATGGACATGCCGGGCATGCCCATGCCCGGGGGCGGCCCCCCGGCCGGTTGCGCCAGCGTGGGACCAGAGGCCGTGCTGACCAGCATTGCAGCGAGCAGTGGGACGATGAATCTGTTCATGGGGAGGCCTTGATCAGCGCGATGACAGGTCCCAGCCACCACCGAGGGCGAGGCTGAGAGCGATATATTGAAGGCCGACGTCGACCGTGCTTTGCGCCAGGGAGTCGCGGGCCGTGTAAAGCGACCGTTGCGCGGTGAGCAGGGTGAGAAGCGTTGTTTCTCCCGCCGCATAGCGCGCGTCGGCCAGCTCGGTGGCCTGCACATAATGGGTGTAGCTATTGGCCAGCTGCTGGCGGCGAGTCTGTTGTTTGCTCAGGCCGACCAGCGCGTTTTCGACTTCCTCTACGGCCTCGAGCACCGTTTGCTTGTAGGCGAGGTAGGACTGGCGTGCCTTGGACTGCTCGATCAGCACCGTCTGCTTGAGCTGCCCGCGGTTAAAGATGGGCAGGCTGAGCGATGGCCCCAGGGTCCAGCTTGTCGCGGACGCCACCGACAGGTTTCCCGAGAGCGAGAGGCTTGGATAAAGGTCCGCTTCGGCGACGCCAATGGCGGCGGTGGCCGATGCCAGCTGCCGCTCAGCCTGGCGGATGTCAGGCCGGTCGCGCATCAGATCGGCCGGAATGCCAGGAGCGACGTCGACCTTGAGGCGCGGAATCTGTGCGCCGTTGCTAAACAGGCGCTGCAACGACTTCGGCTCCTGACCCAGGAGCACGCCGAGGCGATGGATGGTCTGGCTGAGGGCGATCTCAAGCGTGGGGATCGACGCAGCCGTCGTGCTGACATCGCCCCCCAGCTGGGCCAGGTCCAGATTGCTGGTGAGCCCGGCCTCGTTCTGTTGTCGTGTCACGCTCAGGGTGCGGTTCTGCCCCTCCAGCGTTGAGCGCGCGATCTGCAGGCGATCCTGAAAGCCGCGCGCCTGCAAATAGTTGCGCGCAATCTCGCCAATCAGCGACAGACGTGCGCCGTTGGCTTCTTCGATTGCGGCGTCCAGGCTGGCTTGCGCCGCGGCGCGCTTGCTTGCCAGCCCGCCGAACAGATCGATTTCCCAGCTGAGCGAGACCGACGCGGATGCGCTGAGCAGGGTTGCCCCCATGCCGCTGTTGCTGGCGGCGCCCTGCGCCATCGCCGTGCCCGACGGCACGTTGTTCAGTCCCGCCGAGACGGCGCTTTCACGGGCGGCGACGACGCGCTCGGCAGCCTGGGCAACAGTCAGGTTCTGCGCCAGACCGGCCTCAATCAGGCCATCGAGTACGCTGTCCCCAAAGGCCCGCCACCACTGGACCTGCGCCGTTATCGTCTTTGCCCCGGCCAGGGCGGCACCATATTGCGCCGCTGGACTTATGGTCGGCGCGATATAGGCGGGGCCGAGCGTGGTGCAGCCTGCAAGCGTGCCGGCCATGAGCATGGATGTAATCGAGCGCAGCACAGCGAGCTCCCAGAGTGAAGCGCACTGTCTGGCAAGCCGATATTGCTCGGTGACAACGTTTGATTGCTCAATGTGTCCGGCACGAGGAATTTTCTTGCTCAATGTTGCTGCCCGCTCGTCAGCAACATTGGGCAACACCTTCGCGCTGGACGAATGGCAATAGCGCGCTATCTATGGGCGACAGGAGGGCGTCATGGCCGCAAGCATTCTGGTGGTCGATGACGACCCCGAGATACGACGGTTGCTGAGCCGGTTCTTGTCCGAGCAGGGCTTTCGGGTGTCGGCGGCGGGAAGTCGGGTCGAGTTTGACGCCCGCATGGCGGACGGCCTGTTTGACCTTGTGATCCTCGACGTCATGCTGCCGGACGGCTCGGGCCTTGATATCTGCCGCAGCCTGCGCGGCAATAATCCGGGCATCTGCATCATTCTGGTCACGGCCCTGAAGGAAGAGGTCGACCGCATTGTGGGTCTGGAACTGGGGGCCGACGACTATATGGGCAAGCCATTCAGCCCACGCGAACTGGTAGCCCGCATTCGGGCAGTCCTGCGACGTAGCGGCGACAGTGCGCCCGTCGCCACGACCCGCGAATGCTATCGCTTTTCAGGATTTGTTGCTGATCCAACCGCGCGCACGGTGACGGCGCCCGGCGGCGAAATGCTCGATCTGACCGGCGCGGAGTTTCAGCTGCTGCAGGCGCTGCTGGACCGGCCTGGCCGGATCCTGTCGCGCGAGCAACTGCTCGATTTCACCCAGGGGCGCGATGCCAGCGTAGTGGATCGCTCCATCGATGTCCTGATTTCGCGTATCCGTCGCAAATTCCGCGATGCGGGCGACGATGGCATCGTCAAGACGGTGCGCAATGGCGGCTACCAGCTGTCCACCAGGGTCGAGCGGATCGAGGGGGTGTCTTGACCCGGCTGCAGCTTCGCATCGCGGCCATTCTTGTTGGCGCCATCTGCCTGATCCTGCTGGTGGCGACCCTGGCCAGCGTTGTGGCGATCAGCTATCCGCTGCCTGAGCGAATGGTCGGGCCGGTGGCGTTCCAGATCCAGGCGCTAAACGGCGTGATCAATCCAGATCGCTCGACATTTCTCTATCTCAGCCAGGACGACATAGCCCAGTTCGGCCCGGTGCGCAGCGATCTCAGCCAGGCCATTGGCGAACTGCTGGCCAAGGACGGCATCAACCTGCCTGTCACCGTCTATGACAAACCCAGCACCATGTCCCCGGTCGCCGTCGTCAATATTGGCGATGCGTTTGTCGCCATCGACTTTCCGACCGACCTTCGGCCGCCAATGGATTTCTGGGTGATCATGGGTACCTGGATGGGGCTGATCGTCCTCTGCGTGATTGTGGTCTCGCTCATCATGGCCTACCGCGTTACCCGCCCTTTTGCCGTGCTCGAGCATGCCGTCGGCACCGTCGGGCCGGATGGCGTCCTGCCGCATGTCCCTGAAGTGGGGAGCGGGGAAACCATCGAAACCGCGAAGATGCTGAACAGGCTTTCCGACCGGCTCAAGGGGGCCATGGAAAGCCGTATGCGACTGGTGGCGGCCGCGGGCCATGATTTCCGCACGCCCATGACCCGCATGCGCTTGCGGGCGGAATTTCTCGATGACGACGAACGCGCAGGATGGCTGAGGGATATCGACGAGCTCGAACGCATCGCCGACAGCGCCATCGGCCTGGTGCGTGAAGAGGTCACTGCCGTGCAACCGGAACCGGTGCACCTCGATGACATGCTGGCGGGCGAACTGCAGGAGCTGGCCAAGCAGGGCTACAGGCTCAGCCTGGGCAGGCTGGACAAGGCCGTGCTGCCGCTTCCGCCCCTGGCAATGCGCCGGGCCCTGAGAAACCTGCTGATCAACGCCGCCACGCATGGCAAGTCGGCCACGGCCGCATTGGAAAACTCGGCACAGACCACAAGAATCATCATCCGCGATGAAGGCCCGGGCATCCCCGAAGACCTGCTCACGCGCGTGTTCGAGCCATTCTTCCGGGCAGAGCCTGGCCGCCTGCAGACAATTCCCGGTGCCGGCCTGGGCCTCGCGCTGGCCGCTGAAATCATCGAGCGCAGCGGCGGAACGCTGGACATCAGGAACCGGCCCGGCAAAGGCCTCGAACAGACGATTGCATTCGCCCGACAGGGCTAGTGTTGCCGTGCTGGCTGATCGCCTGCCGTCCAGTGTGCCCGAGAAACCATGCGTGCACCCTGGCAGACCGCCTTGGCATGGGAATGAGCTGACGCGGGCGCGGGTTCTCTATGCCACTGGCCAGGGTAGCCGAACCCGGCGGTCGATGCAGAGGCACGGCTCAAGGCCGTGCTCACAGAACGCCCAATAAAATCAGCGTCTTGGTGGTGCAGAAAATATGGCGGAGAGAAAGGGATTCGAACCCTTGAGACGGTTCCCCGCCTACACACTTTCCAGGCGTGCGCCTTCGACCACTCGGCCATCTCTCCGCATCGCCTATACTCCGGGCTGGAATCGCCGGAGGGGCCGGCTGGTTGGCCGGCGCGAGCGAGGCGCAATATACTTATCATGCGCTTGGGCGCAAGGGATCACGACACCGAGATGACGATTGTTTTTCGCATGGTGGCATCCCAGCTTGTGAGAGAGCCTTCGGGCATGGCACAAAGGCGGGGTGCGGCGATCAAACGGCCAGGCCAGGCCGAGATGGATTGCCGCCGGCACCGGGAATGCGCATGCGGCTGATCTTGAGAATTCTGGGCACCTGGCTGATCGGCCTGGCGCTGGTCCTGCTGGTCATTGATGGCACAAAGTCACTGGGCGCCAATGCGCTGCTGCTGACGAGCCTGGACCAGCTGTGGTTGCAACTGCATCCGCAAAGCCTTGATGGCATTCGCCAATTTCTGGCGAGCCGGATGTTTGCCGATCTGCTGCAGGCGGGGCTGGCATATGTGCTTGCGCTGCCGGCCTTTGCGGTGTTCGGCGTGCCGGGCGTGCTGCTGACCGTGCTGGGACGCAAGCCGCGTCGCGCCCTGTTTCTGCGGGAAGACCAGATCTGAAGGTGATGTAACCCTTTGCGGCCATTGGCCGAATAGAGGCATGAAAGGAAGCTGAAATGTTCTTCAAGACCAAGCCTTCGACCATCCCCTCGGCATCCGAGGCCCTGCCTGGCCGCAGCACCGAGATGCCCGTTGCCTCAAACCACTTCGTCAATGGCCAGCCGCTCAAGGGGCCCTATCCCGTTGAATCAGAAACGATTTATCTGGGCCTGGGGTGTTTCTGGGGCGCCGAGCGCCTGTTCTGGCAATTGCCGGGCGTGATCGTTACCGCCGTTGGCTACCAGGGTGGCAGCACGCCCAACCCCAGCTATGAGGAAGTGTGCTCGGGCCGCACGGGGCATACCGAAGCGGTCAAGGTGGTGTTCGACCCCAAGGTGACTGACCTCGAGACCGTGCTTAAGTGCTTCTGGGAAGAGCATAATCCGACCCAGGGCATGCGGCAGGGCAATGATGTGGGCACGCAGTATCGCAGCGCGATCTATACCACATCGGATACGCAGGCCGCTGCGGTGGCCGCCAGCCGTGACGCCTATCAAAAGGCCTTGAATGCCAAGGGCTTGGGGCGGATCACCACGGAAATCGCGCCAGCGGGACCGTTCTATTATGCCGAGACCTATCACCAGCAGTACCTGGCCAAGAACCCGGCCGGCTATTGCGGGCTGCAGGGTACGGGCGTGAGCTGCCCGATCGGCCTGGGCGTTACGGCAGCCTGAAACCCGGTTAGCATGCTGCGGTCAATCGGGGCACGCTTTGCCCCAAATCGCCAGCATGGGGTGCACCTGTGACACAGCAGATCGATAGCATGATGACGCGGGCAGGCTTTGAGCACTTCGCTCTGAGCCTGCCGGCAACCGAGATTGTGCATCAATGGGGCGACGCCAGCGTCGCCAAGGTGGGCGGCAAGATCTTTGCGCTGCTGTCCGGCTGGGGCACCGACGGACAGGCCGGGTTGAGCTTCAAGTGTTCGGACATGAGCTTTGCCCTGTTGCCTGACCTCGACGGCGTGCGCCCGGCGCCCTATCTGGCGCGCGCCAAATGGGTGCAGATCATAGACCCTTCCGCCCTGGGGGAGGATGAGCTGCGCAACTATGTGCGCGCGGCGCACGGGCTGATTGCCGGCAAGCTGCCGCGCCGGGTGCGGGCGCAATTGGGGCTCACCGACCTGGCTATGGCAGTACCGCAAACACCTTGAGTGGACTGTCGGGCAGGCTCACATCCGAGAGCCAGGCCGGCAGCGCATTGGCCTCGTAGAGCGCGGCAAAGCTGTTGGCGGCCCGCTCGCTGAGGCCGGACACTTCCGGCATGGACGGACAGATCACCACCAGCCCGATGCCGCGCGTCTCCAGAATCGCGCGGGCCTCGCTGATGGGATCGTTGAAGAAGCGGAAGGCGTCGCGCACGCCGCGCTCGTTGCGGTGATAGGGCGCAGCGACCACCGAATGTGGCGTGTAGAGCAGCAGATGGGAACCCAGATCGATGGGGGACATGATGCGCTCGGGCGGCAAGGGGGCGAGGTCAGCAAAGGCTGATGGCACCAGACACGCCTCGCGGCTCTGGCGTGCAGCGGCGCTGGCTGCGGCCGCGGAGCCGGTGGGCGCAAGATTGACCGCAATGGTCACCAACAGGGCAATGAGTACGCCGGCAAAGCCGAGCCAGCTGCCGACGAGGCCAGCCACCGAGCCGATGCTGGCGCGGCGGAGATAGTGGTGGCGGGCCGAAACGATGAGCCAGGCGGCAGCGGGCATGGCCGGCATGATGGCGAGCCTTGCTCCCCGGACCTGGGCCAGCATGATCACCGCCGTGGCCAGCATGAACAGGAACAGCGCGGCCCATTCGTCGCGCTCGCGCGGCTGCTTCCACAGGCGCACCAGCACCACCACCAGCGCCAGCAGGACCGGCAGGCCAACGGCCGCAACATAGCCGGGCAGTTCGAACAGGCTCGACAGCCAGGGCTTGGCCTCGGTGATGCCGGCCAGCCAATGCAGCTGCAGCCAGGGATCAAGCGCGCCATAGGGGCCCTTGAGACACTGGGGGTAGAGGGCGATGACCAGACCGCAGCCCAGCCCGCCGAGCAGCGCCAGGACCGCCAGACGCTGCCAGCGCGCCGACAGTTGCAGCAGGCTGGCGAGTGTGAACGTCACCGCGACGACGGCGGCAAAGGCCAGATAGACCGGCGAGAGGACATCGCAGGCCGCCTCGAGCCAGCGCGCAGGCGGGCGATAGATGGCCAGGTGCAGCGCCGTACCGGCAAGGAAGGCCAGGCCGAAATTGCGCATGGTGCCGGCACGCTGCGGATCGCTGACCCAGAGCAGACCGGCGACCAGCACAGCAGCGGCGATGACGGGCAGGGATTCGGTGGCAATGGCCAGGGACGTCGCCGCCAGCAGGCCGCCCACAATGGCAAAGCGGGGGCGGCGCGCCGATTCCACCCCGGCCCAGATGGTGGCCAGGGTCAGCAGGACAACGACATTGTGGTGGTCGACGCGGCCGGGGTTGAACTCGGCCGTTACGGCGGGGCTGAGCACCGGCAGGACGAGCGCAGGCAGGACACCCTCTGGACCGACCAGGCGCTGGGTGAGGCCGGCACAGAGCCAGAGCAGCAGCGCCAGCAGCAGCAAGGGCCAGACATAGCCCGTGGCGATGATGGCACCATCAGGCCCCAGGAACGGCGTGAACAAAGCGAGCAGCCCGGCGAGCGGCACATCCACCAGGCGCGACCAGTGAATCTCGGCGCCGAAGGGCGTGTTGAGCCGATGCTGGATCGGATCGTACCAGGACTGGCCTGCCAGGACGTCGCGCGCGACCACCATGCGCATGGCATCATCGGTGTCGCTGAACAGCGGCGTCGCAGCACCGGCAGACAGGCTGCGCCAGACCAGGATGAGGGCGGCCAGAGCGAACACGGCCAGGACCAGGCGCAGATCTGGACCAGAGCGATGTGGAGCGGGCTGGCGCACGGTCGATATCCCATAAAATTCCAGGCGACCTTGCGCCCGCTGGCGTTAAGATGGGGTTGGCACAGCCAGCGCTTGCGCATGGCCAGGACCCGACTATTAAACAAGCGATTGCTTTTTTAATTAGCCCAATATATCAAGCAATAACTTGTTTAATTTCGGAGTGCCACCATGGCCACGAGTGAAGACGTCTCCAGCCGCTGGTCCGAGATCCTGGCACCCAATTACGCACCCGCCACGCTGATCATCAGCCTGGGCGTGGCGCTGCTGGCGCTCAATTCCTTTGTCGCGACCGTGTCGCTGCCCACCGCCGTGGATGAGCTGGGCGGCGTGGCGCTGATTTCCTGGGCGGTGACGCTCTATCTGGTGCTGGCCATTGTCGGCGGCTCGGGCGCGGCGCTGCTCAAGCAGAAGCTGGGCGCGCGACGGGCCCTGCTGGGGTCGGCCAGCCTGTTTCTGGTCGGAACGCTGGTGGTGGGCAGCGCCGGCGCCATGCCGCAGGTGCTGGTTGGCCGGGCGCTGCAGGGGCTGGGCGAAGGCATGGTGGCGGCGATCTGCTTTGCCCTGATCCCGGCGCTGTTTCCGGCCCGGCTGGTGCCCAAGGTCTTTGGGCTGCAGGCCATGATGTGGGCCATTGCCGCCTTTGGCGGGCCCGCTGCTGCAGGCCTCTTGACCGAGTGGCTGTCCTGGCGCGCGGCGTTCCTCTTCAGCGTGCCGCTGGTGCTGATCTTTGGGGCCATGGTGCTGGTGGCGGTGCCGGCGCAGCTGGCCGACGAGCAGGTGGTGCAGTTTCCCGGCGCGCGGCTGCTGCTGATCGGCGCGGGCATCTTGCTGGTCGCACTGGCTGCCGTGCTGCCGCCGCTGGCCGCGGCCGGCTTGCTGCTGCTTGCCAGCCTGGTGCTGGTGGGCGCCGTGTGGCTCGATGCCCGCAGTCGTGACCGGCTGATGCCGCCAGACGCTTTTCGCGCCGGCACGGTGGTTGGCACGGGGCTGTGGATGAGCCTGTTGATGAACATCGCGGCAGCGGGATCGGCGGTCTATCTGGTGCTGGTGGTGCAGCAGGCCTGGAACTATGGGCCGACGACGGCGGGTGCCGTTGCGGCCGTGCTGGCGGTGGCCTGGAGTGCCTCCGCCATCACGGTGGCCAATGTGCGCCAGCGCAGCACGCGCAAGCTGCTGATCCGCACGGGGCCGGCCATGATCGCGGGCGGACTGCTGCTGGTGCTGGCCGGGCTGCAAATGGACCAGGTGGTCATCGTGCTGGCCGGACAGCTGTTGATCGGCGCCGGCTTTGGCACCTGCAATGGCTACCTCAACCTCTCCATGATGGAAGCAGCCAGCGATGCCGAACGGGACCGGACCTCGGCCCTGGTGCCGACAACCCAATCGGCAGGCGGCGCCATCGGGGCTGCCCTGGCGGGCGTGGCCGCCAATGCGGCGGGCCTGGCCAGCGCCACCGCGCCCAGCGCGGTGATGGCGGCCATGATCCCGGTCTATGCGCTGGGCTTTGTCGTTGCCGTGCTGGCGCTGCTGGCGGCCTGGCGCATGGTGGGGCTGATGCAACAGTCCGAGCACGGCCATGCGGCGATGCTGGCGGATGGATTGCCCGGGGAGGCTGGGTAAGGGAGGCGCCCACCCTTGATCCCGCCCCACTGAGGGGAAGGGAGACGAGTGAGACTCTCGTGCCTCTTGCCTCCCACACACCGGCGTCGTCACCCGGCTTGTCCGGGTGATCCATTGGCCTGGGCGCAGAGCGGATTGCCCGGACGAGCCGGGCAATGACGTGTGGAGGGTTTGGGTGCCAAACGGCGGAGAGATGCGGGCTGGAGCTCAGGGCATCTCGGGATGGGCCCCGGCTCACGGCCGGGGTGACATCGGGGTGGGGCGAGGCTGGATGGCCCAACACGCCCCCACCTAACCTCCCCCCTAAAGGGCGACGGACACGACTGAGAGGCTTTGCGCCAAAGCAACACCATACACCGGCGTCATCACCCGGCTTGTCCGGGTGATCCATTTGCACCGGCGAAGAGATGGATTGCCCGGACGAGCCGGGCAATGACGGGTGGAGGGATTGGGGGCCAAAAGGCAAAGAGTTGGGGGCTCATGAGGCGGGGGGCCGCCGCATGAGCCGGCCGGTCGGGCGATCAGCCCTTGGGCTGGGGGACGATGCGCAGGTAGGGCTTGAGCTCTTTCCAGCCTTCGGGGAACTTGGCCTTGGCGGCTTCGTTGTTGACCGAGGCAGCGATGATGACGTCGTCGCCATTTTCCCAGTTCACGGGCGTTGCCACCGAGTGCTTGGCGGTGAGCTGCAGGCTGTCGATAACGCGCAGCACTTCATTGAAGTTGCGGCCGGTGGACGCCGGATACTCGATCTTGAGCTTGACCTTCTTGTCGGGCCCGATGACGAAGACCGAGCGCACGGTCAGCGTGTTGTCGGCATTGGGATGGATCATGTCGTATTTGCGGGCGACTTCACCGGTGGTGTCGGCCAGCAGCGGGAAATTGAGCGCAGTGCCCTGGGTTTCCTCGATGTCCTTGGCCCAGCCGGCATGATCCTCGAGCTTGTCGACCGACAGGCCCAGCACCTTGACGCCGCGCTTGTCGAACTCGGGCTTGAGCTTGGCGGTGAAGCCCAGCTCGGTGGTGCAGACGGGGGTGAAATTCTTGGGGTGGCTGAAGAGCACAGCCCAGGAGCCATCGATGTAGTCGTGGAAGTGGATCGGGCCTTCGGTGGACTCAACGGTGAAATCGGGGGCGGTATCGCCAATCAAAATGGACATCGTGCTCTTCCTCTTGGGGCCCCAGAGGGCCCTTGAACTGCCTAAGGATAATATCGTGCCCCCCACTGCGCATTGAAGCGGCGGGAAGCGGAATGTTTTTATGTTGTCGCGGGTTGGAACGCCATGGCGTTCCATGTGGTGCGTTGCCGCGAGGATGGCGCTAGTTGCGCGCCGGCGCGCCATTGCTCCAGGTGACCTGCTCGGTGGCCAGCGGAATGACCGACAGGCTCATCTTGCCACTGCCCTGCTGGATCTGGCGGGCATGGGCCAGGTAGATCAGCGAATTGTTGGCGGCATCATAGATGCGGGTGACGCGCAGCGACTTCCAAATCAGCGAGCGGGCCTCGCGGAAAATCTCCTCGCCGCCGGACTTGGTCGCGATATCGCCAATGGTGATGGGGCCGGTGACCGAGCAGTCGAGGGCGGAATAGGACGGGTCCTCGAACCAATTGCCCTGGCTGACGCGATCAATGAAGGAGCGGTTGAAATATGCGAGGTGGCAGACAACGCCATCCACCTCGGGATCGGCAAGCGCATCGATGGCGATGTCATTGCCGGTCCAGTCGACGCCCACGGAGCCGACTTCGCGGCTGTCGCCGCAGGCGGCCAGGGTGATGGCAAGAGTGGCGGCGACGGCAGTGGCGGCGATACGCTTCATGTGTGGCTCCCAGAGTTGTGATGCACACATGGGGGAAGCCGGGGGGCAGCGCAAGGGGCGCCGCCGTCCGGCATTGGCCCGGGTGGCGTCAGCGCTTGGACTGGTCGAGATAGCGCTCGAGCAGGCGCACGAGCAGGGACAGCGAAATGGTCAGCGACAGATAGAGCAGCGCGACGACGTTATAGGTTTCAAAGAAGCGGAAGCTGCCCGAGGAATAGACCTTGCCCAATTGGGTGATGTCCTGCACGCCCAGGGCCGAGACCAGGGCACTGTCCTTGATCATGGAGACAAAGTCATTGCCGAGCGGCGGCAGGATGGTGCGCAGGGCCTGGGGGAAGGTGATGTGGCGGAAGCGCTGCCAGCGGCTGAGGCCCAGGGCACTGGCCGCCTCGAGCTGGCCGCGGGTGACCGCCTCGATGCCGGCGCGAAAAATCTCGGCGATGAAGGCGGAATAGCAGACGGTGAGCGCGACAATGGCGCGCCAGGCGAAATCGAACTGGCGCACGGTGATCGATTGCCCGGTGGGCTGGAGCAGCCAATTGACCGCGCCCACCATGGCCGGCGCACCGACGAAGGCGACATAGAACAGGAACACCAGCACCGGAATGCCGCGAATGATCTCGACATAGAAGGTGGCGAGTTCGACGAGGATGCGGTTGCCGGAGGTGCGCGCCAGCGCGACCAGGAGCCCCAGGACCGTGGCCGAGACAAAGGCCACCAGCGTGACCCAGAGCGTGGTCTGCAGCCCGCCCGAGACGGTGCGGAAAATCTGCGAATAGGTGGCGTCGGTGGCAATGCCCCAATAGCCGAGCACAAACAGCAGCAGAATGGCCATGAGCCACCAGGGCAGGCGGGACAGCATGCTGGGCTTGCGGGGGGTATAGGGCATCAGAGCCGATCGGAATGGCGCAGGGGACGCGCGGACAGCTGGCGGCCAGACACCCCTCTCAAAGCCAAGAGGGGTGCCTGGCCAGATGGGCGGCTTACTGCGCGGCGTTGTAGTCGTAGAACCACTTGGTCTTGAGGGCGTCCAGCGTGCCGTCGGCCTTGATGGCGGCGAGGGCGGCATTGATGGGCGCGGTCAGGTCGGAGCCGGGCGTGAGGATGAAGCCGAAGTCTTCGGTGCCCAGGGGCGTGCCGACGACCTTGAAGGCGCCGGGATTGGCGCCGATGTAGCCGTCGGCCGAGGTCTGATCCATGAGCACGGTATCAATGTCGCCGGCCATCAGCGCCTGGACGGAGGCGCCGAAGGTGTCGAACAGCTTGATGCGCGGATTGGCCTCGTCGCCATCGAGCACGTCATAGACGGCGACATAGAAATTGGTGGTGCCGGCCTGGGCGCCGACCAGCAGATTTGCGTCGGCGGCAAAGCTGGGCGCATCGGTGAAGCGCGTCTCGTCGGCGCGCACCAGCATCAGCTGCTGGCTGGTGAGATAGCTGTCGGAGAAATCGACCTGGGCCTTGCGCTCGTCATTGATGGTGATGCCATCCATGCCGACCTCGAACTGGCCATCGCGGACCGACTGGATCATCACGTCCCAGCTCGAGAGCTCCCACTTGACCTTGGCATTGAGACGCTTGGCGATCTCGTTGAAGAGGTCGTATTCGAGGCCGATGCCCTCGCCGGTCTTGGGATCGGCAAAGTTGAGCGGCACATAGGCGTTTTCGGTGACGGCAACGATCTCGCGCCCCGCCAGATCGGGCAGGCCCTGGGCCTGGGCGGACGGAATGGCCAGAGCAAGCGTGGCGACAACAGCGGCGGCGCGCACAAGGAAGTTGGACATGAGGCGGCAGGCTCCCGGACAGTGATTGTGACCGGGAGATTAAACTACGGCATCACGGCTTGAAACCTCAGATTTCGGCCTGTCGACAGGCTCAGCTTTCCTCGACAACCGCAGCGGGCGGGCCGTTCTTGATCAGCGAGGCAATGGCATTGCGGGCGCTGGACTTGGACTTGTAGGTCTCGGTGCGCACCATGGTCTCGCCATTGCTGGCGACGAAGCGGACGAAATGCTGGCCATCCTTGGAGGCGACGATCTCGAAGCGATAGCCCGACCCGCTCTCGCCCTTGGAGAGATCGACCGTGGCGGCGCCCGGCGCATGGGACTTGAGGGACTCGATGGCCGATTTGGCGCTGGCCTTGGCCTTGTAGCTCTCGGACCAGAAGATCTTTTCGGCATTGTAGACAAAGGCGAACTTGAACTGATCGCCGGCAGCGGCGCTGATCTTGAACTTGTGGGCCATCTGGCCATCCTCCCCCATGATGTGGCGCTGTGGCGCCGATGTGGGAAAGACTAGCCGCTGCGCGATCAAATGGAAGGGGGGAGTTTGTCCCGATCGATATGGCCCAGATCGCGCTCGGGGTCGATTCTGTCGCGTATCAACTGTTTAAGCGTCTTGACGTCGGGGAAGCCGCCATCGCGTTTTCTTTCCCAGACCAGCTCGCCATCGATGGCGATCTCGAAAATGCCGCCGGTGCCCGGCACCAGGGTGACCGCGCCCAGCTCGAGGCTGAAGGTGGAGAGCAGCTCCTGGGCCATCCAGGCCGAGCGCAACAGCCAGTTGCACTGGGTGCAATAGGCGATGGCGACGCTCGGCTTGGGCGCGGGGGCATCCATGATGCTGGCTAGAGGCGCCGCTCGATGGCGGGGACAATGGCCTCGGGCTGGGTATCGGGGGCGATGCGCTGGGCCACCGTACCGTCGCGATCGATGAGGAACTTGGCAAAGTTCCACTCGATGTCGCCGGGATGGGCCGCCTTGAGCCAGGTGTAGAGCGGGCTTTCGGACGGGCCATTGACGTCGAGCTTGGCGAACATGGGAAAGCTCACATCATAGGTGAGGCTGCAGAAGCTGGCGATTTCGTCGGCCGTGCCCGGCTCCTGCCCGGCAAACTGGTTGCAGGGAAAGCCCAGCACCACAAAGCCCTGCTCGCCATAGCGGCGATAGAGCGCCTCGAGCCCCTCATATTGCGGGGTGAGGCCGCATTTGGAAGCCGTGTTGACGATCAGCACCAGCTTGCCGGCATAGGCCGACAGGGCCTGCGGCGTGCCATCGAGGCGCGGAAGGGTGAAATCGGAAAGCGTCTGTGTCTGGGTCATGAGCCGATGCTAGCCCATTGCGGGCCGGCCGCGACAGTTATTTTGTCGCGCCTCAGGCCTGTGCCTGATCGAGCTGGGCGGGCAGGCGCAGATCGGCTTCGCTGACGATGCGCTGGTAGCTCTCCAGGCTCGACTGCACCTTGTATTGCACCTGGCGACCCTCATAGGGCAGCAGGGCGACGATGCGGCAGGGGGCGGCACGGCGGGTGGTGCTGCCGTGGCTGGGCAGCAGGTCCAGGGTCTGGTCGACGGCATATTTGTGCATCGGATGGCTCCGCAAAACGGCACGGGCCGCTGCCCAGAAAGGACAGCGGCCCGCAGAAAATCTCTAGAGAACGGCCAGATTGGTGGCGCTGGCGCGGCCATCACGGCCCTTTTCGATCTCGAAGCTGACCTTCTGGCCTTCATTGAGACCGGAGAGGCCGGCGCGCTCGACAGCGGAGATGTGCACGAAGGTGTCCTCGCCGCCGCCATCGGGCTGGATGAAGCCGAAGCCCTTGGTGGAATTGAAGAATTTGACGGTGCCGTTGGTGGCCATGACAGAAATCCCGAAAAGCCCGCGCATTTGCGAACGAGCATTTTCCGCCGCGGCAACATGCACGCGACGGCAGCAACGTTCGCAAAGTTCTGGGGATCGCCGCAGGCCGGCAAGCCGGGCCGGATGGCAAGCCTTGAAAGGCTGAAAACGTCATCCTGTCTAGCACTCCCCTGCCCGTGTGGCAAGGAAAGCGGGGGCGGCGCCGCCCGGGATCAGGGTTCGAGCAGGGTGCAACTGAAGCTGTCGCCGCTTTCCCCCGACAGCCAGGTCATGGTGGTGGCGGTGAAATCGCCGACGGTGATGAAGTAATCGCCGGCAAAGAACAGCGTATAGCTGCCGTCGGAATTTTCCTGGATGTCCTGGATCGGCAGGTCTTCCTCGCCATTGTTGTAGGTATAGGCATCGAAGGTGAAAATGGCGACTTCGCAATCCCAGCGGCCATTGAAGGGGAAGGCGGGGCCGGAGTCATCGCCGGCATCGCCCACGGGATCGATGATATAGGCATCGATGGAGCGGGCGTAGACGTCCATGCAGACGAAGGGATAATCGTTGACGATGGCGTCGAGCACATAGGGATCGGTGTTGCCGGCATCGAGCATGGCGGGAATGGCAGACCGCGCCTTGCTGCTGGCAAAGGTCACATCGGTCTGATCGAGATCATCGGGCCGGCCGAAACGATGATAATTGGCGCGATCCTGCCGCAGGATGGAGCCGGCATCGGTGAGCGGATAGCCATCGGAAGCGAATTTGTCCTGCTCGGAAATCTGCGCGCAATAGCTGTCAAACTGCTGCGCCTGGGCCAGCGTGGCCGACCCCGCCAAGATCACCACGACCGCCATCACCAGACGCGCCAGACGCTTATCCATCCCAATCCCCCTGCCCGCCCAAGGCGCGGCTTATGCCCCGGCGTGGAGGTTAACAGGGAATGAAGGGGGCGAGAAGGTGGGATGCGACGTGCTGAGCTGCCGGCGGCGGCGGAACGGAGCCCGGGAAGACGGGGGGCCTGGAGTCTGCGGGGTTTAGGACGGGTTCATCGTCCTGCGGCGCGGCTTTGGCGGCGTAGCGGAAGGGGTGGGGCATGATCTCTCCTGTCATTTGCGGCGTTGTGCCGGACAGGAGAGGGTAAGGCGGGGTGGAGAGGCGCATACTTTAGTAGCGCCGGCGATCTCAACAGGTTCTGGACAAAGATTAGCCAACGAAATTGTGAATCGACTATTGGTGGCCTCACATGCCGTTGATAGCAAAGAGCGCGCTCAAAAGTGCAAGCGCAGCTGCGAGGCTTTCAGCGGTCAAAGAAGGTGCAGTCAGCATCACAATGGTCGCCGCAACCACCGAAAAGACATCGCTAAATTTCATGGTCGTAGTCTCCGGCGTTGAGCCCTGCCAGGGCGATGTTGACTATGAGACTTTGCTGGATGAACCTCCGAGCCGTATGCGGATTGGCCGCGGAAAAATGCGGAGTCTATGCGGAAATGAGCCGTGAGACCTTTGGTGCTGCTGTCGGGCAACTAATTCAGCAGCGCAGGAAGGCGCAGGGTCTCACCCAAATTCAGCTTGCGGAGGACGCGTACGGCACCAGCGCGAAGACCCGGCGAATTAGCGAACTTGAGGGAGGACTTGTCGCAAATCCACACCCAAGAACGCTCGACCCGCTGGTGGCTGCACTCGGCATTTCCAACAAAGAGTTGGAGGCATGCGCCTCCAGAACCTCAGCCCTTCCTGATCCAGCGCTGGATCGCGCATATCGGGAGGCGCGGAACATGATTGAGGCTGTCGCTCGCCAGTTTGAGAATGCAAATCCCGCCTCCACACTGGCTGAATTGGAAGACTATCTGCGCTCAAAGGCAAAGGAGTGGAGCGATCTTCGAGCGCGGATAGAACGACTTGATGAAGCGGACTTGGACTTAGCTGACCTCAAGGCCAGTGCTATCGATGCTCTTGACCAAGGAGACTATACAGAAGCTGACGAGGCCCTTCAAAAAGCCGAAGAAACTCAACTCAATGGTAGTGCGTTGCGTGAGGTTGGCAAACTCGTCGAACTCAGAGTTACGAGAGGCGACGTAAAGCTTACTGCTGGCGACCCTACAACGGCGCTATCGCACTATTTCTCGGCCGCTGAAATGCTGCGGCCTCTGTCTGAGGCCCGGGCAGCTGATCTGCTCAACGAGATTGCTCATGCACTGTACGAATCAGGCCGTAGATCTCTGCGTTCACATTTTGAGGTTGCAGCAAAATTACTAGAAAAGTGCCTAACCTTTGAGAGCATTCAAGGCAACAAACACCAATCATCGAAGACATCCTATCAGATTAGCTTGATTTTTCGGAACGAGGCATCGCTCAGAAGCAAAGGCGACCGCGATCGAATTTTGTACAACGAAAAAGCCATCCAATATGCCAGAGAAGCAGTGACGGCATTCTCTTCAATCGAAGCCGATTCAGAGGAAGAACTGTTTGACCTAATTTCTGCGGAAATTGCGCTCGGGAACTCGCTATTTGATAAAGCTCGCTTTCATAGGGATGCAAAAACTTTCGAAGAAACAGTTCAGATGTTTAGAGCTACTGTTAGCAGACTCAGCAAACTGGACGGTATGTACGAACTCAAGGCACATGCCGCCAACAGCCTTGGCAGCGCTCTCATGACAAGTCTCGAAGCAAGGAAGGACACAGCGACTTCCGCAGCCCTGACAGAGGTCATTCAGTCATACAAGCAAGCCATCGCTGCTGCTGAACAATGCTCCAACACCGAGGTCTGGGGTGTGGCGCATGGTAATATGGGAGGAGCCCTAATACTTCTTGCTGCAAGCACCACGGACACCGAAGACGCTCATTTCTTGCGCGTAAGGGGGATTAGTGCTCTCCAGACAGCTATCGAGACCTACCCGACGGTCTTGTTTCCAATGCCCCATGCTCAAATGCACTTGCGGCTGGGGGAAGCCCTTGTTCAGCACGGGCTGAAATGCAGCGCCGAGCTGATGGAGCTCTACCTAGTCCGAGCGCTGGGTTCCTATCATCTGGCCGCCAATATTCTAGACGAAGAGCGCCATCCCTCGGATTGGGCCTTCATTCAAGCAGAATTAAGTCGAATATTCTTCGCGCACTCACACGTAGCTGAAGCAAAGATAGCAAAGTTCGATTTGGATCAGTCAGCAAATCATATGAAAAACGCTGTCCGCGTGCATGAAAGCATGAACTCCAAGAAGGAGGCGGCGGCATGCAGGAAGGCCCTCAAGAAAATAGAGGAAGCGCAGGAGAGCGAGGGCCGGAATCCATCGTGAGATGATGGCGCGTGCCTTGCGCGCTGGAAGACCTCAGGATGGGTCCCGGCTCAAGGCCGGGATGACATCGGGGGTTTTGCTGAGTGCTGTGTGTGCTTGGGCACCCCACCTAGCCTCCCCCTGAAGGGGGAGGGACCGCGTGGTGGGTGGGATGAGATTGGAGCTCCGGGCCCGATTTTGGTGATCTGGTCGTTGGTTCATCGCGGCCGCGGCTTGCGGCCTTGCTGCGCGCATTCCATGAATGGTGCTAGCACTAAGGGCGGACAGTATGACTTTCGGCGTTTTCATACATCGGGCGGATTCGATTTACGACGACAGCCCGGCTGAACGCTATCAATTCCCCAAACCCTATCTTGAGCGCGCGTCGGCCTGTGTGGGCGACTGGATTGTCTATTACGAGCCGGTGAAGGTCCGCGATTCCAAGGGCTACTATGCCCTGGCGCAAGTGGAGCGCATTGTGCCGGACCCGACGGCGCCGAATATGTATCTGGCCCTGATGGTGCCCGGGAGCTATCTCGAATTTGCCAATCCGGTGCCCTTTGCCGACGCCAATGGCGTGGTGGAGCGCGGCTTGCTCAATGAGCAGGGGCGGATTTCCGGGCGGGCACAGGCGGCTGTGCGCCCGATATCGCCGCGCGATCTGGACCGCATCCTGGCGCGCGGGCTGGAGGAGGCGCACCCGCTGCTGCCGCGCGTGGGCACAGCGGAGGCGCCAGCGGTGCAGCCGTTCGAGATCGATGAGAGCCAAGAGCCCTTTGTGTTCGAGCAGGAGCGCGAGCGGATCAGCGCGATGACGACACGGACGCTGCGCGACCGGGTGTTTCGCCGCGTGGTGTTGCGCGCCTATGACGAGCGCTGCGCGGTGACCGGGCTCAAGCTGATCAATGGCGGCGGCCGGGCCGAAGTGGCGGCGGCGCATATCAGGCCGGTGGAACACAATGGGCCGGACAGCGTGGGCAATGGGCTGGCGCTGTCGGGCACGGCGCATTGGATGTTTGATCGCGGGCTGATCGGGGTAGCCGATGATCTCAGCATCATCATCTCGCGCCAGGTGAATGACCGCGACGGGGTGGAGAGCCTGATCAACAAGACTGGCCGGCTAATCGGCCCGCTGGCGGCGCGGGATCGGCCGCATCCGGCATTTCTGAACTGGCACCGGGAGCATTGCTTTAAGGCGTGAGGCGCCTCTCATCTGAAGGGGGAGGTGGGGCAGCGGAGACACCGCGATCGGGTGCGGCAGAGAGACCTCAGAATGGGTCCCGGCTCAAGGCCGCGATGACATCGGGGGTGGGGCGGGTGCGGCGCACCCGAAAGTGCAGAGCCCTCGGGTCAGGCCCGAGGGTGACGCGCGGTGGGCGGTGATGATGCCATGCAGGACGCCCGAAGGCCCCCTCACCCGGATCGCTGTGCGATCCGACCTCTCCCCCTGGGGGAGAGGTGAAGGAGGAACCGCTATTTGACCGGGTGCCCGCTGCCTTTGGCAGCGACCCGGCGACTGATCTGCCAAGGCGCCACTGGCGCCTCGGCTTTGCTAACGCAAACCGATCAGTCGTCACCCATCTTCAGCGCCTTGATAAACGCTTCCTGCGGGATTTCGACGCTGCCGAACTGGCGCATGCGGGCTTTGCCCTTTTTCTGCTTTTCGAGCAGCTTGCGCTTGCGCGTGGCGTCGCCGCCGTAGCACTTGGCCGTCACGTCCTTGCGCATGGCGCGCACGGTTTCGCGGGCAATGATCTTGCCGCCGATGGCCGCCTGGATGGGAATGACGAACAGATGCGGCGGAATGAGCTCCTTGAGCTTTTCGCACATCTGGCGGCCGCGGCTTTCGGCGACGGTGCGGTGCACCAGCATCGAGAGCGCATCGACCGGCTCGGCATTGACCAGCACCGAGAGCTTGACCAGATCGCCGGCGCGATAATCGTTGAGCGTATAATCGAAGCTGGCATAGCCCTTGGAGATGGACTTCAGCCGATCATAGAAATCGAACACGACTTCATTGAGCGGCAGATCATATTCCACCATGGCGCGATTGCCGACATAGCTCAGATTGCGCTGCACGCCGCGGCGATCCTGGCAGAGCTTGAGAATGGAGCCCAGATACTCATCGGGGGTGAGAATGGTCGCCTTGATCCAGGGTTCGCGGATCTCGTCGATCTTCATCACATCGGGCAGATCGGCCGGATTGTGCAGCATGAGCGTGCTGCCATCGGTGAGCGCGACCTCGTAGACCACCGAGGGGGCGGTGGCGATGAGATCAAGATCGAACTCGCGGCTGAGCCGCTCCTGGATGATTTCGAGGTGCAAAAGCCCGAGGAAACCGCAGCGGAAGCCGAAGCCGAGGGCGGCGCTGGTTTCCATCTCGAAGGAGAAGCTGGCGTCATTGAGGCGCAGCTTGCCCATGGCGGCGCGCAGCTCATCGAAATCGCTGGCATCGACAGGGAACAGGCCACAGAACACCACCGGCTGGGCCGGGCGGAAATCGGGCAGCGGCTCGGCGGTGGGCTTGCGATCATCAGTGATGGTGTCGCCGACATTGGTATCGGCCACTTCCTTGATCGAGGCGGTGAAAAAGCCGAGTTCGCCTGGGCCCAGCTCGCCGACATCGACCAGCTTGGGGGTGAAGACGCCGACGCGATCCAGCTCATAGCTGGCATTGGCGGCCATCATGCGGATCTTCTGGCCCTTGCGCACGGTGCCGTCGATGACGCGGATCAGCACCACGACGCCGAGATAGGCATCATACCAGCTATCGACCAGCAAGGCCTTGAGCGGGGCATTGACGTCGCCCTTGGGGGCGGGGAGGCGGGTGACGATGGCCTCGAGCACGGTATCGATGCCCAGGCCCGTCTTGGCGGAAATCTCCAGCGCGTCCGAGGCATCAATGCCGATGACATCCTCGATCTGCTGCTTGACGCGCGGCACATCGGCGGCGGGCAGATCGACCTTGTTGAGGACGGGGACGATCTCGTGATTGGCATCGAGCGCGTGATAGACATTGGCCAGGGTCTGCGCCTCGACGCCCTGGGAGGCGTCAACGACCAGCAGGCTCCCCTCGACGGCGGCCATGGAGCGGCTCACCTCATAGGCGAAGTCGACGTGGCCGGGCGTGTCGATAAGGTTGAGGACGTAAGTTTCGCCATCATTGGCCTTATAGGTGAGACGGACGGTCTGCGCCTTGATGGTGATGCCGCGCTCGCGTTCGATATCCATCGAATCGAGCACCTGGGCCTTCATCTCGCGCAGGTCGAGCCCGCCCGTGGACTGGATCAGCCGATCGGCCAGGGTGGACTTGCCATGGTCGATATGGGCGACGATGGAAAAATTGCGGATGTGGGAAAGCGGCGTTGTCATGGGGCGCTGATAGCAGAAGCCCGGGGGCGCGCAAAGATGGTTTAGCGCAGGTTAACTGCGCGATTGCGCAACAAAGGGACCGCTGCGGCGGGAATTGACATGCGGACGCTGACACTGAGCCTGGCGCTGGCCGCCACACTGCTGACGCCGACCACCCGGGCGCAGGACTGGCTGGACCAAATGGGCAATGCCATGGAGCAGCTGACGGCGCCCTTGCAGCCGCCCAGGGCCCAGCCCAAGGCGCAGGGACCGGTGCCGCCGAAACGGCCGAGCGAGCCGACAGTGGATGTGCCGGTGGTGGCGCCCGTGGCGCCGCCGGTGCCGCGGCCACGGCCGGAGGCGCTGGATGAAAGTGCGGCACCCGCGGACGAGGCGAAGCCGGCAGAGGAGACGGAGCCCTTGACGGAAGCGGCGCCGGCGACCGAAGCGGCGCCGGCTTCAGAGCCCGCGCCTGTTGCGGCGCCCGAGCAAACCGCTGCGCCCAAGGAGACACGCATCTATCAGGGCGCGTGCCCGGCGGTGATCGCGGGGCTGGTGCAGGCGACCATGCTGCCGCCGATCAGCGAAGAGGGCTGCGGGGAGCGCTCGCCGCTGTTGGTGACGGCAATCCAGAGCCGGGGGCGCATGGTGAGCCTGAGCCAACCGGTGACCACCAATTGCGCCATGGCCAGCGCCCTGCCCGGCTGGCTCGCCACCGTGGATGGTTCTGCCGGCAGCATGCTGGGCAGTCCTCTGGCCGAAGTGGTGACCGGAACGGGCTATCTGTGCCGGGCGCGGGTGGGCGGCGACGATGCGCTGATGTCCGAGCATAGCTTTGCCAATGCGCTCGATGTCACCGGATTCGTGCTGGAAGACGGGCGGGCGCTGAACGTGGCGGCGGACTGGCGAGACGCCGATGCGCCCGCGGGGCGGCTGTGGCGCCTGGCGCATGATGCGGCCTGCGGCAGCTTCACCACCGTATTGGGGCCGGAGGCCAATGCCGAGCATGCCGACCATCTGCATCTCGACCTGGGCTGCCATGGCCAGAGCTGCACGGCGCAGCTCTGCCAATAGGCGCCGGGCCGGGCCCGCAGAGGCCCGGCGCCGGATGGGCTTATTGGGCCGGGGTGGCCGGGACAGCAGCGGGATCGACGGGAACGGCGGTGCCGGCAGCGGCAGCTGCGGTGGCCGCAGCGGCCTTGGCGGCTGCTTCGGCATAGATGGCGGTGACGGCATCGACACTGGCGCGATCGGCACTGCCCTCGGCACAATCGGGCTGGGTCTTTTCGACATCGGCCTTGACCTTGGCATAGGCCGTGGCGGCGGAAGCGTCGTCGAGGCCAACGCTGGTTTCCAGGCGCTTGAGGTCGCCGGCCATGCCGGTCTTGACGGCATCATCGATGGGCAGGGCGCAGATCTCGATCACCGCCTGGGTGGCATAAAAGCCGGTGAGCAGATTGCTCTGCTTGGGGGCCTTGGAGACGTCGGCGGCCGGATCGATGACCACATTGGCGGGCGCCTCGGGCGCGGCGGCCGGGGCTGCCTCCTGCGCCTGGGCGGCGCCGAGGCAAAGGCCGAAAAGGGCGACAAGCGCCAGCGGCGCAAGGCGCGACGGGCGGGGAAGAACAGCAGGGCGGATCATGGGCACTTCCTGATTGCGGATCGGTTGCCCCTCTTGAACGAGCCGAATGTGGCTTCAGAACGGCGCCGTGTCGCATTGCGGATGATAGACGGGCAGATCGGCCCAATCGCGCGACGAGAATTGCGGGGCTTGCGCGGGCGCCTCCGGGCGCAGCCAATCGGCCAGAAGCCGATGAAGATGATACAGCAGGACAGACATTTTGTCGTGGTCTCCAGATGGGGTGGGTAAGATTTGCCCCTCTTTTGCGCCTGTGACAGCACCATCACAATGGACAGTGGCGCGGCATCGTTATAGAAAATCTATATGACAAACCCATTTCCCATTCCGCTCAATGCCCTGCGCGCCATCGAGATCGTGGCGCGGCGCGGGGCGCTGGCCCCGGCGGCCGAGGAACTGGGCGTGACCATTGGCGCAGTGAGCCAGCATCTGCGACGGGCCGAGGAGCGGTTGGGCGTGGCGCTGTTTGACCGCAGTGGCGGCGGCTTGCGCCCCCTGCCCGCGCTCAGCGCAGCGCTGCCGCAGCTGACGGCTGGGTTCACGGCGCTGGCCGAGGGGCTGGGAAGTCTCAAGGGCGACGAGGACGGCGTGCTCAACCTGACCGTGGGCAGCGTGTTCGCCTCGCGCTGGCTGATCTGGCGGATTGCCAAATTTGCCCGGCTACACCCCGAGATCGAGGTGCGGCTCAATGTGTCGGCGACAATGGTCGATCTCAGCCGCGCCGATGTCGACTGCGGCATCCGCTTCGGGCTGGGGCAATGGCCGGGCGTGCAGGCCAGCCTGATCGGCGGCACGCGCTATCAACCGGTGTGCGCGCCCAAGGTGGCGCAACACCTCGGTCGCGTGGCCGATCTGGCAAAGGTGCCGGTGATCCAGGACCAGACGACCATGCTGAGCTGGGACGCGTGGCGGGCGGCGGCGGGGCTGGACGAGACGGTGGTGCTCGATGGTCCGGTCTATTCGGATGCCTCGCTGGCCTTTGACGCAGCGATTGCCGAGCAGGGTGTGCTGATGGCGGCGGACATGATGAGCGCCGACGCGGTGAGCGACGGGCGGCTGGTGCGCCCCTTCGGGCTGAGCGTTGACGGACCGCAGGGCTATTTTTTGGTGGTGGGCCGGGGCAAGCGCGAAAGCGGCAAGATCCGCGCGCTGCGCCGCTGGCTGGCGCAGGAGGTGCCCGCCAGCGTGGGCGGCTATCTGCAGCAGCAGCGCGCGGAGGCTGGCGTTGCCGACCCGCGCGGTTGTATGGACAACCATGGCAGATAGTTATCGGGCGTGGCTGCGCGGCGCCGTCAAATGGCAGGAGATCAACGTCATCGACCTGCGGGACGAGGACGGCACCGGCAAGCGGCTGCAGTTCTGCGGCCTCAAGACCCTGGGCCAGATCGACAAGCTGACCGGGCCCGAACTGCTCGAGATCGAGGGCATGGGCATCGGCGTGATCAAGCGGGTGCGCGCCATCATCAAGAAATGCAAGGCCACCGAACGCCGACGCCGGCCAACCTCGCCGGGCTATGTGCGAGTGGAGCGGGAATTTCCGGAATAGGCGGGGCCCTGCCCCATCGCCTATTCCGGCAGAGCCACGCGCAGCTAGGGCGTGACCCGCTGGGGCGTGCCCAGGCTGCTGGTGCCCACCAGAGCCGATGACTGGCTGCTGACGCCCCAGGTCTGGCCGTAGCGCAGCACGGTGAAGCCCACCTGATAGGTCGCCCCCTCGAAGTCGAGCACGGCGCCCAGTTCCACCTGTTCGTCGGCGCCATAGGTGACGGCCTGGGCGGCAGCATTGGCGCGATAGCGCGGCTGTTTGTCGGCCGGCAGATCGAATTCTCCGATCTGGCGCACGACCAGAGCCTTAAGCCGGGACGGATCGATCTCAGCGGCAAAGGCGGACGCCCCGGCAGCGTCCATGGTGAGCGGGCGCCCATGATCGATATCCACGGTGCTCAGCAACCCATAGGTGAGAAACTGCACCTGCTTGGCGATCTGGGCGGTGAAATTGGCGCGGTTGATCGCCACAAGCATGGGATCGGTCGCCGGCGCGGGCACGGCGACGTTGAGCATCTGATAGCGATCGACATAGGCGGGGAAATCGAACCGCTCGCTCATCGGCTCGACGGCGCTGGCCGCCAGAACCGCCGCCAGATCATGGTCGGCCACGCCATCGAGATAGGCCGCAACGGCGGCTTGGGGGGTTGCGAGATCGCTGGCGGCGGCGCCCGAGACAGACAGCGCGGCAAACAACCCGGCCAGCAGGACGGCTTTGGCTGCGGGAATCGGCGCGCGCGTTGGGGTGCTGGTGGGGATGGACGGTGCGGTGGCGGGCATGGGCGATCTCCTGATGAAAGCTGGCCTGAGGATATCGCCTGTCTGCGTGGGCGGCTGTTCCCGGGGGAACCGGGGGGCATGGGGGCGATCGTGGCTGCCGGGGCAGAGCTGGGGCCGCTATGGGGTGGGGAGACGGCGTTGCCGGAATAGGCCGGGTGCCTTGGGGTGTGCGGGGAATAGGCAACTTCTTGCGCAGGGCACGTCAGGCGCTGACAGTTCGTCGGCCTATCGCCCTGGTCGCGCTTTGGATGTCAGGCCTTCAAATGGCGAGACGTCCTTGCGGTGTCAGGACCTCGGGCTTCCGCCGCGCATGCCCACTTCTTGGCGCTTCTGTCTGGACCCACTGTGGTGACAGGTGGGCGCGAAAACCGCCGCCGCTTCTCTTGACGTCATAGCTTGCCGCGTCGGCTTCGCGGACGAGCGCGTCCAGCGATCCGCCGCTTTCGTCGGCAATGCTGAAGCCAAGGCTAAGGCCGATGTGGACAGGTTGGCCGGTGCCAACTTCATAAGGCTGGGTCAGTTCACGATGGATATTGCTGGCCATAAGGCCCGGACCGGACTCACTATCGAGGCCTGTCTGCAAGACCACGAACTCGTCTCCGCCGACGCGAGCGACCACACCGTTATGCCCAACAACACGGCGCAATCTTTCGGAGAGCGCCTGCAGCAACCGATCCCCTGTCGCGTGGCCGAATTGATCATTGACCGACTTGAAGCCATCCAAGTCGAAGGCATGGACCGCAATCGCGCCGCCCCGATCTGGCGGCAAGGCGTTGAAGGCCTCCTGCAAGCCAAGACGATTTCTGAGTGACGTTAGTGGATCGAGCCGCGCCAGATTTGCCACTTTCAGGCGCATCGCGATGAGGCGGCTCGCGTTCCGGTGAAGATGGGTAATGGTCTCCACAGCGTTCAGGAAAAACAGCACGAAGACCGCAGCGATCAGGACCCGCGCATCCTGTGTAAACATCAGCGCCGAAGCAATGGCCGGCGCCGCGGCGAGGATCACGGCGCCCATGGCGATCACGGGGCGCACCGATATGCGGGTGGCTACGCCGGCGCAGTACCCAAAGAGCAGGGCGGTCCCCACGACATGGAGATGCAGCTCGGGCAAAGAGAACATGAGCGCGCTCAAGCCGCCAATGGGCGCCGCCATGCACCAGGTCGCAATGGCGTGACTGGTTTCGAACCGCCTGATGACCGAAAGCGTGGGGGATTGAACACGCATGGTCCGACGATGAAAGAAGATCAGAAAGACTTTGAGAACCGACGCCAGGCCCCCGAAGATCGTCAGGGCCAGGGCAACGGCATCATTGGTCTGGCTGTAGGTGTAAAGACCGCTGCCCAAAAGGATCAACCCAATGGACGCTGTTGGCAGCACATTGTCGGACAGAGCCTCTACGAGGGCCTTGTAGAGATCGCTCGATTCAGTTTGACGCTGCATCAGTCGAACAATGGTTGTTGCACCGATCTTCTTGATAGCACAGGATTTCTTTATGGGACCTTTAGCCGCGACCGGGAATGATCGCGCACAATTCACGCATCGTTAAGGCCGAGGGCATTGGGGAGATGCCCGGCGTGCTGTTGGGTCAGAGTCCGACCTGGCGGCAAGGGGGAAATGCCCGCACCCGCCGGGCAGCGCTGCGCCCGGCATGTGGGCGGCGGGTCACGCCGGGGGGTGGGCTGGGGGCTGGGCGTGGGCGGCGGCCGGGCTCAACGCCTAAGCAAATAACCTATTGATACCTAAAACATTTTTTGGAGCCGCGGCACATGAGCTTTTTGGATTACGCCGTCCTGCTGGTCGTCCTGCTTCTTGTTGTTGGGTTTGCGCGGTATCTGCGCATCAGCAGCGGCGCGATGGTGCGTTCGCAGTTGGACCTGCATCGGGAGCGCGAGAAGGCCATCAAAGGCCACTATGACAAGCCTGAGCGCGACAGCGGCGATGAAGACCAGGCGTAGGACAGACAGGGAGCCAATGGCGGCTGCGCCGTCGGGCTTGAGGTTCCTTGGGCACAGGCCTGCCTGAACGGCTGAGGTGGGTGGGAAGCGGACTGACGGGTTTCGGAGCAAAGCCCGCCAAAGTGGAAGGTGGCGAGACGTCGTGAGAACAGCTACTGCCACCACCATGCGGCGTATCCCGGCGAACCTAATGGCGACCATACCACGCGCGTTACGTATCGGGCCCTGCCCGGAACTATCACATCGTCCGGCAGTGCTACATGCAGCGTCTGTGGAGCGATTCCCGCTGTAGTGGGTATGCGAAAGCTTGACTTGGTCCCAGTTGTGCGCAGCTTATTGTGGTGGATTTAGGAGACCTCCGTGCGCAGTTTTTCGATAGGTCTCATTCTTGCATTAGTTGGCCAGAGCCATACATTTGCAGTTGATCCTATTGCCTCGCCACCTGCTCCCAACATCAACCTCTATGCCTGCCCAGTTCCTCCTGGCCTCGAAGCTGAGCAGGATCGGCGGATGGAGGCCTACCTGAACGATACGAACGCGGCATTGGGCGACGACGGATGGTATGCGACCGTCCCCGCCGCGACGGAAGTAGGCTATTCGGCAACCTATCCGGTGCTGCTCGATCTCAGTTCTACGCCCATACTCATTGGAATACTGTGGGGTGGGCCGGGCTATGGCGACATCATTGATCGCCCTATGGTGTGCGGCCACTCGATGGAGCCACACGGCTGGAACGTTCTCGTGCAGGCTTATGGCGACGGATTTGCCACCATAGACGTTCGGAAGGCGATCGCCGATCAGCCCTTGCCAACCGAGGAGGGGCTGCACGAAATCGCTCCATATTCGTTCAACTTCGATATTGCCGACATCCCCTATCAATACGTGCAGACGAGTGTCGCTGTTGGCTTGACCAAGGTGTGGCGTCCCGATCTCGTTGAGTTGGGCGCTGCCTTCTCCGAACTGCCTGAGAGGCATCCAGACTCGTCAGATCCAGACGCAATCTGGCCGGTGCTCGATAGTTTCACTGGGGTGCTTCTAACTGCGGAACTACCTTTCAACCGGACCAGGGCAGTACCCACCAGCACGGTGCGGATAGCGAAAGCGATGAAGAGTGCCTTGATCGGGGGTAACGGCGTCGACTTCGACTCAGGTCTGAGGAAGCAGCCGGTCAACCTTACGGGAACCCCCTATTATCATGGCCGCTTCAGTGGGGTCGAGGAGGCCCATCCGGGAGAGCCCGATCCTGCGGCGGAATTTACCTTTATTCCGGAGGGTGAGGAATTGCTGGTGCAGCGCAAAGGTGGGGAGACTGTGAGGATCAGCCTAAGCGGCTGGCTAGACCAACAGGCCGCCGACATTTTCGTCGATGGTACTATCCCTAGGGTTGCAATCAGCGCGCCCTCGTTTGAATTTGAGTACCAAGGGGCCAAATTAAGGTACGTGCTCATCGGCTTGGTGAGCGAACTTGTCGAAGGCCAAGAAGGATATGCGCGGTACAAAGTTCATCGCATCATTGGTGACCTGTTTGCCGACCAGCCGCTATTCTAACAAAGAGCCGCAAGCTTGCTCCGGATGTCCCACAGCGCTGCATGTTGAACAAGCCAGACTTTGCGAAGCGACGACCAATGGCAGGTCTTGGGTAGCGTTGAACGGTCGTTGAACGCCCGCAATGGGGTCGCCAGCTGCCGTTCGCCGCCGCCGCTATTCGTTGGTGAAATGCGCGTCGAAGATGGATTTGACCCAGTCGTATTGCGGGCTGATGCGCCCGAAGCCGCCGGTGGACCCATAGACCGCGTCGTCGCCCCAGTCGTTGACGCCGACAATGGCCCACCCCTCGTCGGTCTCGATCCAGAGCGAGCCGCCGCTGTCTCCTGACCCCAGCACGCCTTCATAATCATCAACCGGCAGGGGATCGCTGTTGTCAAAGACATTGCTGGCGCCATCCTCGCTGTCGAAATCGACCAGCAGTTGATTGCCGCCCTTGCCATCGGGGGCCGGATCCTCGACCACGTCGATGATGTTGCGCGCCGCAGCGGCATCTTGGCTGGTGTAGTATTTGTCATCCTGGCCGACCGAGCCAATGCCCCGCGAGCCAAAGCCGACCATGGTGGCGAGCTGACCCAGCTCATCGCTGCCGCCATAGAGAAGAGGCGGGGTGTCGCAATCCTCGACGGGTCCATCCAATTCCACGATGGCGATGTCGTAGCCCGGCGTCTCTTCGCTGTTGGCGTCGTAATTGGGATGGATATGGACGGCCTTGCCGGTGAACTCGGTGCCCGCGCGGGTGTAATAGGTCCAGGTGGCGGGATCGTCCCAGTCGCCGAAATTATGCGCTGCCGTCAGCACATAGGCCGTGCCGTCCTGATCATTGCCGATCCAGGTGCCGGAGCCGCCAATCTGCTCGCCGTCGAAAAAGCTCATGATGGCGCAGAATTGCGGCTCCATGGCCAGCGCCTTGGCGGCGCCGAAGCCGTCGCCTTCCGCACCCTCCGCCCCGCCCTGATCGGCCCAGGTGCTGTCGAGAATGATCACCGCCTGGGCCGGACCGGCGGCCACCAGGCTGAGCAGCGCCGTGCCCAGCAGCGCCGCGACGATATTGGAGGTCATGCCTCGCCCCTTGGGTGTCTGACTGGGCATTTGTGGAATGGTCCGCTTTGGTTGGTCTTGAGGTTGCATGGTGGGGATATCAGCGTCCGATCCGGACGCAGCCGTGCGTCGGGACGAGCGCTGTATTGGTGAAGGGGATGGCACCTGGTGGCGATGGGCTTGCCCCCTGGACCACGGCCAACCGCAGCCAAACACCTGGGAAAAGAGCATCGATCCGTCTCGTCTCGGTCCACTCAAACGCCTGGGGCTTTTGCCCCACAGATTCATCCTATTAGCAGCGCATTTGGGTGAACGACAGCCTTGGCGAGAGCCAAGCTCAGAGGGGCTGGCCGAGGCAGAGCAGATACGCGCGGTTTGGGCGCCGGGGTGGACGGTCGCGGCCCCTGCCCTGCCGCTAGCGCGTGAAGTGGATATGCGGGCGGGCGTGGTGGGGGGAGGGCTCGACATGGGCGTCGACATGAAAGACGTCGGCGAGGAGGTCGCGGGTGAGCACGGCTTCGGGCGTGCCGGCGGCGACGACCTGGCCCGATTGCAGCACCAGCAGCTCGTCGCAGAACATGGCGGCGTGGTTGAGATCGTGCAGGGCGATGATGCTGGTGACCGGCAGGTCTGACACCAGCCGCAACAGGCTGATCTGGTGCTGCACGTCGAGGTGATTGGTGGGCTCGTCGAGAATGAGTTCGCGCGGGGATTGCGCCAGGGCCCGGGCGAGCTGGGCGCGCTGGCGCTCCCCGCCCGACAGGCTCTGCCAGGACTGGTCGGCCTTGTCGGTGAGGCCGGTGCGCGCCAGGGCTTCGGCAACGGCGGTGGCGTCGGCAGCGGTCCAGCCGGAGAACATGGTCTGGTGCGGGAAGCGGCCGAGCTTGACCACATCGATGACGCGCAGATTGGCGCTGGTGGTGGCATGCTGCTCGATGAAGGCGACGCGGCGGGCCAGGGCCCGGCGGCCGATGGTGGCGATGTCGGTGCCATCGAGCGTGACGGCGCCCGCATGGGGGCGGCGCAGGCCGGTGAGCAGGCGCAACAGCGAGGTCTTGCCCGAGCCATTGGGGCCGAGCAGGCCCAGCGTCTGGCCAGGACGCACGGCGAGCGATACGCCGTTGACGATGGGTTTGGACCCGATCTTCCAGATCAGATTATCGGCCTTGATGGTCATGACGGGCGCTGCAGCCGATAGAGAATGATGGCGAAAAAGGGCACGCCGACGAGCGCGGTGACAACACCAATGGGCAGCACCTGCTGGGGGATGAGGCTGCGCGAGGCGATATCGGCCAGCACCATGAAGATGGCCCCGGCAATGGCGCAGGCAGGCAGCAGACGCGCATGCAGGGGCCCGACGACATAGCGGGCGGCATGGGGCACGACCAGGCCGACAAAGCCGATGGTGCCGACCATGCTGACGATGGTGGCGGTGATGACGGCGGTGAGCGCGAAGAACAGGATGCGCGTGCGGCCGACATCGACGCCGAGCGATGCGGCGGCCTCGTCGCCAAAGGCGAAGGCGTCGAGCACGCGGGCATTGAGCAGGCAGATGACCAGCGCGACGCCGACAACGATGGACACCAGCACGAACTCGGGCCAGCGCACGCCGCCGAAACTGCCCAGCAGCCAGAACATGACGTCGCGCGCCTGCTGGGCATTGCCCGAGGTGGTGACGACATAGGCGGTGGCGGCGTTGAAGAGCTGGGAGGCGGCAACACCGGCCAGAATGGTGCGGTCAGCGCCGCCGCGCGCGCCATTGGAGAGAATGGCAACGAAGAAGAAGGCGGCAAAGGCGCCGACGAAGGCGCCGGCCGAGAGCGAGATGGCGCCGGCGCCAATGCCCAGGATGACCACGGCCACCGCACCGGTGGAGGCGCCGGCGGAAATGCCCAGCACATAGGGCTCGGCCAGGGGGTTGCGCAGCAGGGACTGCAGAATCGCCCCGCAGAGGGCCAGGCCCGCGCCGCAGAACACGGCGACCAGGGCCCGGCTCAACCGATATTCCCAGATGACCGTCTCATGCATGGGGTTGAGCGCGACGGCGGTGAACCCGAGCTTGTTGGTGATGGCATAAAAGGTGGTCGACATGGAGATCGGCAGATCGCCGACCCCCACGCTGATGGCGACCACCAGCGCGATGGCGAGCAGGCTCGCCAGCAGCCACGCCGCGGGCACAAGCCAGCGGCGCAGCGGCGGCGCCGCGCTGATGGTGGCGAGAGTGGTCGTCACTTGAGGCCGAGAGCCTTGAGCTGCTCGGCCACCGTCTCGGCGCCAAAGATGGTCTGGACGCTCGGGTTCATCGCCTGGGCGGGCATGATGATGAGCGCATTGTTCTGCACGGCCGGCATCTGGCTGGTGGCCGGATCGGACTTGAGGAAGTCGATCTTGGCCTGGGCCTTATCGAGCTCCCAGCGGTTGCGATCCACCTGGGTGACGACGATGACGTCGGGATTGCTGGCAATGATGCTTTCCCAGCCGACGGCAGGGGATTCAGCGTCATTGGTGATGGCATTGGTGCCGCCCAGGACATCGGCGATGAAGCCGGAGGCGCTGTATTTGCCGCCGACATAAGCATCGGCCGAAGGCTCGGGGCTGGAGAACCAGAAGACATAGGAGAGCGCCTTGCCGTCCTTGGGCGCATCGGCGCGCAGGGCGGCCTCGCGGGCCTTGAGGTCGGCAATCACGGCCTCGCCCTTGTCGGCCACGTCGAAGATGCGGGCGAGATCGTCGATCTCCTTGTAGAGCGTATCCATGTTCCACAGGGCGCTGCGGTCGCCATAGCCGAACTTGTCAGTGGCATTGCCATCGGCCACGCAGGTGCTGGGCGAGATGTAGCTGGGAATGCCCAGCGCATCGAAATCCTCGCGCTTGGCGACCTTGCTGGACGGACCAATCAGGCTGGGCAGAGCGGCAGCGACGAAATCGGGATTGGTGGCCAGGATGGATTCAAAAGTGGGGAACTCAATAGTCAGCACCGGCACCTTGCCATTAGCCTCGGCGAGCTGGGGCAGCACCTTGTTGGGCCAGAAGGCCGTGCCAACCATGCGATCCTCAAGGCCCAGCATGAGCAGGATCTCGGCGCTGTTCTGGCCCAGGCCCACGGCGCGTTCGGGCGCCTTGTCGAAGGTGATGCTGACGCCGCAATTGTCGATGGTCAGCGGATAGGTGGTGGGGGCAGCAAGGGCCGGAGTGGCGGCGAGGCCAGCCAGCGCGAGGAGGCCGGCGAAAACGGGCAGTTTCATAGCGTTGCGATATCCTGTGCGTGCGGCGGGTGGTCTCGCCGTCAACTGCGCGGGGGTATAGGCCCGGACACAGGATAATAACAAGAGTTGAAATATCATATTTTGTGGACGGGATGTCGCGGGGGATTTGGCCACCTGAGGGTGGTGGCTATTGAGGGCATGTTTACACTGTACACATATCTAATGTTGACGATGTTAACATTAGCTGAGGTTTCTTGGTTGTGAGGTGAAGAGCCCTCGGGGCAAGCCCAAGGGTGACCCGCGTGGGTTGGGGGCGGCGGGCACCGGACAGCGGCGGCGACGCTGTGGCCGCGAGGCGAAGGGCCATTTCAAAAAACTCGAGACCCCCGCCCTGCTCGACATCCAGGGCATGGGCATGATCACGCGCGAGCGCGCCTTGATCAGATTATTCAAGGCTGGCTGAGCCGCCCGGCGGCAAAGTCACGCGCGAGGGCGATAAAGGCCTGGAAGGCGGCGGATGAATTGCGCCGATTGTAGAAATAGAGACACAGCGGCGGGAGCGGCGGCGTCCAATCCTCAAGAATGCGCACAAGCCGGCCCGCGGACAGGTCTTCGCGGACATCGCTTTCCATGAAATAGCCGATCCCCACGCCATTGATTGCCGCGATCCGCGTCACAGACGCTTCATCAAGGGTGATAGGCCCCTCGACGTCGAGCTGCAGGTCCTCGCCGTCCTTGCTGAATCGCCACTTCAGCAATGCTCCGTCGGGCAGGCGCGCGCGAATACAGGGGTAGGAGAGCAAGTCCTGCGGCACCTTGGGAATCGCCCTGTCCCTGAAGAAGGCTGGGGACGCGGCCACCGCAATCTGCCGCATCCGACCCAGCGGAATGGCGATGGCGTCGCTGGGCACCAGATCGGCGCTGCGCAGTCCCAGATCGAAGCCCGCCGCCACAACGTCAACAAGCCGTCCCTCGGTGACAATGTCGATGTGAACCTGGGGATAGCGCTCCAGATAGGTAAGGACGAGTGGCGACATGATCTCGCGCGCTGCGGTCGCAAAGGCATTGATGCGCAGGGTGCCCGACGGCGTTTCCTGCTGCGCGCGCGCCGTGTTCATCGCTTTCTGGATGCCGTCCAGCGACGGCTTGATCTGTGCGACAAAGATTCGCCCGGCATGGGTGAGCGAGACGCTGCGCGTGGTGCGGTTGAACAACCGCACATCAAGTTCGCGCTCGAGCTTGCCCACGGCGTTGCTGATCGCGGTGGTCGACATGCCCAGATCCAGCGCCGCGGCGCGAAACGACCCACAACGATCGATGGCGAGAACGGCCTCGAGTTCAATCAGCGAATGGCGAGCCATTATCCCGGTTTCCGTGACACGCTATGCTGCTTTGTCTCGATTATCAGGTGAAAAGTCCATCGCTATGTTTGCGTCATCACCAATACGGAGATGACCATGTCCCTGAACCTTCCCAGTCCCATCGCCGACTATATCGCGGCAAATGCCCGTCTCGATATCGACGGCATGTTGAAGCCGTTCCTGCCCGATGCCCTGTTCATCGACAACGGCAAGCCCTTCGCGGGACAGGCGGCAATCCGCCGCCTGTTCGAACAGGAAGTGATCCCGGTCAAGGCGATCTTCGCACCCGAGTCCGTTCGGGAAGAAGACGGCGATATCGTGCTCGAAGGCCCCGCTCACGGCGAGTTCCCCGGCAGCCCGATCCGCTTCACCTATCGCTTCACGCTGGCGAACGGCGCCATCCAGACGCTGCAGGCGACGGTATGAGCGTCCAGGCCAATCCCAGCGAGTTCGCCGGTCAGCGCGTGCTTGTCAGCGGCGGCACCAAGGGCCTCGGCCGCGCCACGGTCGAGCGCTTCCTCGCCGGCGGAGCCCGGGTCATCACTGCCGCCCGCACCATCAAGGACCCTATCGCGGGCGTTGACTATGTGCAGGCCGACCTGACCACGACGGCCGGCAGCGATGCGCTGAGCACGGCGGCAATCGAGCGGATGGGCGGGGTCGACATCCTCGCCCATGTGATCGGCGGGTCCGACTCGCCGGCAGGTGGCTTTGCTGCGCTGACGGACGAGCATTGGCTTGCAGAGCTGAACCTCAACCTGCTCGCCAGTGTGCGCCTGGATCGCCTGCTGATCCCGCAGATGCTGGCGCGGGGCAAGGGCACGGTGGTGCATATCACGTCGATCCAGTCCGTCCTGCCGCTGCCCGAATCCACGACGGGCTATGCTGCTGCAAAAGCCGCACTGCGAACCTATAGCAAGTCGATTTCCAAAGAGCTCGGTCCCAAGGGAGTGCGGGTCAATTCCGTCTCTCCCGGCTGGATCCTGACCGAAGGGACCGGAGACTTTCTCGAAATGCTGCGGGCGGCCAATGGCGGCACGATCGAGGACGCGCGCCAGTCCGTGCTCGATGCCCTGGGCGGAATTTCGATCGGGCGCGGCGCCAAACCCGAAGAGGTGGCCGACCTTATCGCCTATCTTGCGTCCGACCGGGCGGCGGCGATCCACGGCGCTGAGTTCGTCATTGATGGCGGCACTATCCGGACAGTGTGAAAGCCGCTCCTGGGCCCGGCACATCCGGAGGCCGGGAGCAGCCTGTCCAATACCCTTGTGACCATGCGGCAAGGCCAATTTGCGATCTCAAGAACATTGCAGCTGCGGATGGTCACGCCGGGCTGTGTCCATCCCGATCCCCAGTGCCGTCGATCACCCATCGATCTCCAGCAGGCAGGTCTGCGCTAGGGCTCATGATCGGAGTCGTAGCGCGAGCGGGCCTCGACGATGCGGTCGCTGTTGCGCAGGGCCCATCTGGCCAGCACGTCGAGCGGCTCCATGACCTCGCGGCCCAGCTCGGACAGTTGATAGTCAACCCGCGGCGGGATCGTGGGCGTGACCGCGCGGGAGATGAAGCCATCGCGTTCGAGATGGCGGAGCGTGGTGGTGAGCATCTTCTTGGAGACGGTCTCGATCTGCCGTTCCAGCTCAGAATAGCGCATGGGGCGCTCGCGCAGCAACACGATGATCAGCACCGACCACTTGTCGCCGAGATGGCCGAGGATGTTGCCGACCAATTGGCAGGTGTCGCGGGGGACGTCGACGTTTCCTAGTCTCATCAAAGTGCCTCCTTAGCAAAGCGCCCGGTCTCAATTACATCCTATGGTCTCTAATGGAGACCAATTGAGATGCCGGATACCACTTCAGACATTTTTGCGCCAGAGCAACAGACCGTCCTGGTGACGGGCGGCACGGGCTATCTCGCGGGCTGGACCATTGTCGCGCTGCTCGAGAGGGGTTTTGTGGTGCGCACGACGGTCCGCTCGCGCAAAAGCGAAGAGGCGCTGCGCCGGCGCATTGGCCGGTACACGGGCAACACGGCGGGGCTGCGTCTATTTGGCGCCGATCTGCTCGATGACGCGGGATGGGACGAGGCGCTCGCAGGCGTCGACTTCGTGCTGCATCAGGCATCGCCCATGACGGGCAAGGACGTGATTTCGGCGGCGCGCGAGGGCACGATGCGCGTGCTCAGGGCCAGCGCGGCAGCAGGCGCCAAGCGCGTGGTGCTGACGTCATCGGGCTTTTCCGCCAGCCGCCCGGCCAAGGGATCGCTCGCGCCGGGCCAGCCGATCGACGAAACGCATTGGACGGACCTCGGCCAGGCCGGCATCGGCGACTATATGCGGGCCAAGACCATGGCCGAGCAGGATGCCTGGGCCTTTGCCCGCAGCCCCGGCGTCGGGATGGAGCTGGTGACAATTCTCCCCGGCTTCATCCTGGGGCCGGCGCTGGACGGCACCTATTCGGACTCCGTTGGCCTGATCGCCCGCATGCTGGCCGGCAAGATGCCGGCCCTGCCCAATATCGGCATGGGGATCGTGGACATTCGCGACCTCGCCAACCTGCATATCCTGGCGATGATGTTGCCGCAGGCGGCGGGCGAGCGCTTCATTGCCAGTGGCGATTTTCTCTGGTTCCGGGACATGGCGGCTATCCTCAGGGCAAACCTGGGACAAGACGCGCAAAAGGTCTCGCTGCGACAGATGCCGGACTGGCTGTTCCGGTTGCTGGGGCTGATGAACCCCCAGATTGCCGGCCTCGTGCCGGAACTCGGAAGAAGCCGCCAGATGAGCGCAAAGAAGGCGCAGGACCTGCTCGGCTGGACGCCGCGTCCGGCTGCGCAATCGATCATCGCGGCCGGGGAGAGCCTGATCGAGAGGCCCCGGGCCTGAGGGCAGTCCGCGGCCGCAAGCGGCGGGGCGCTGCGCGGGGCAGCGCCCTGCCCGACTAGAGGTTAGCTGCGAAGAAGCTGAGGGCGGCGGCGCGGGAGGCTGGGGTTTCCTGGTGGCCGATGCCGGGTTCGCTGAGCAGCTGCAGCTGGTCGGGCGTGGTGGCATAGGCCGGTTCGAGCTCGGCCCAGGCGCGGCTGACGGCCAGAGGCGGGGTGAGGCTATCGGCCTCGCCGATGCAGACCAGTTGCGGGCGCGGGGCGATGAGCGCGGCAATCGAGCCGGCGTCGGCTTCGGCCAACAGGCCCGGGACCATCATATAGATGCCATGGCCATCATGGGCGCCCAGTTCGATCATGGTGCGCTGATCGGCAAAGCAGCAGAGGTGGACCACCGCCTTGATGCGGGTGTCCATGGCGGCCAGCCAATAGCTGAGGGTCGACCCCATGGAGATGCCATAGGCGCCGATGCGGGCGGGATCGACATCGGGCCGAGTGGCCAAATAGGTCAGCGCGGCAGCCTCTTCGTTCAGCATCTGGCCGAACAGCGACTGGCCCATCCACAGCAGCGCCTTGGTCGCGGCGGACTCGGTAACATTCGAGCGCAGGCCAAAGACCGGCATGTCGATGCAGAGCGTGACATAGCCGGCGCGGGCAAAGACCGGGCCGAGCGGATCGAGCAGATATTCGCGCCCGTCGAGCAGTTCGGCGGCGCCGATGGCATAGCCGCCGCCATGGGAATGGGCATAAAGGATCGCCGGCAGGCGACCCTCTGGCTTGAGCGGCCGGGTGAGGAAGCCGCGCACATCGGCATTGCCGATGCGCAGGGTGAGGGTCTCGACGGCATAATCTTCATGCTCGACCGTGGTGGACGAAACCAGCGCGATGGCGGGTTCGCTAAGGCCGATCAGCGCGATGAGGCGTTGACGCGTAAGAGCCATGGCGATCAGCGCAGCCAGCCGGAGGGACGGGGATGGAGCTCCATCTGGCCGTCCTTGGTGGCGTCGTCGATGGCGGCAATCTCCTCGGGCGAAAGATCGAGATTGTTGAGCACGCCGAGATTATCCTTGAGCTGATCGAGCGTGCGCACGCCGATCAGCGCCGAGGTCATTTCGGGGCGGCGCAGCACCCAGCTCAGTGCCAGCTGGACCATGGACTGGCCCCGCGATTTGGCGATTTCGCCGAGCTTGTCGACCGCATCGAGCACGCGTGGCTCGATATGGCTGGCGCGCAGCGTGCCATTGGGATTGTCGCCGCGGCTGCCCTGGGCGCCGCCGGAATTGTATTTGCCCGAGAGCACGCCCTGGGCGAGCGGGGAAAAGGCAATCATGCCGATGCCGAGATCGCCGCATGCATCGATGGTGCGATCGTTCTCGATCCAGCGGTTGATGACGGAATAGGAGGGCTGATGGATGGTGGTGGCGACGCCCATCTCTTTCAGGATCGCATGGGCCTGGCGCGTCTGCGCCTCGGGATAGCTGGAAATGCCGACATAGAGCGCCTTGCCGGAGCGGACGGCGTGGGCCAGGGCGCCCATGGTCTCTTCCAGCGGGGTCTCGGGGTCATAGCGGTGGGAATAGAAGATATCGACATAGTCCAGCCCCATGCGCTGGAGCGACTGGTCGAGGCTGGCAAGCAGGTATTTGCGGCTGCCGAAATCGCCATAGGGGCCGGGCCACATGGTGTAGCCGGCCTTGGTGGAAATGATCAGCTCATCGCGATAGGGGCGGAAATCGCGCGCCATGACCTGGCCGAACAGCTCTTCGGACGAGCCGGCGGGCGGGCCGTAGTTGTTGGCCAGGTCGAAATGGGTGACGCCGGCATCAAAGGCATGGGCGAGGATTTCGAGCGCGGAGGGGTAGTCGCGCGTGCCACCGAAATTCTGCCAGAGGCCGAGGCTGACCACGGGGAGCTTGAGGCCCGAGCGGCCCGAGCGACGATATTGCATGGAGTCATAGCGTGCCGGATCGGCCCGATAGGTCATGGTGGTCTCCCGAAGATGCCTGTTTAGGTCTGTGTGGGACGGGGCGCGATGGACCCGTCGGGTGATTTCTCGCTTTGGCCGCAGGCGCGGCCAGTGATATGAGCGAGCCAATGACCCGCCCGAACACTGATATGACCGACAATCTGCACCAAGCGCATCTGCCATACAAGGTGATGGCGCTGTATAAATTCGCCGACCTGCCCGACGCCGAAGCGCTGCAGAAGCCGCTGGCGGAACTGTGCTGCGGCAAGGGGATCAAGGGCACGCTGATCCTGGCGCCGGAGGGGATAAATGGCACGGTGGCGGGCACGCCCGAGGCCATCGATGCGCTGGCGCAGTTCCTGTTCGTCTCCGGCCCGTTCGGCGGGCGGCTGAGTGGTGCGGAAGTCAAATATTCCTTCGCCAGCGCGATGCCGTTCTTACGCATGAAGGTACGGCTCAAACCCGAGATCGTGACGCTGCGGGCGCCCGAGGCCAATCCGGCGCTGCAGGTGGGCACCTATGTCGAGCCCGAGGACTGGAACGAGCTGATTGACCGCAACGACGTGGTGCTCGTCGATACGCGCAATGACTATGAGGTGGGGCTGGGCACGTTCAGCCGGGCGCTGGACCCGCAAACTGCCAATTTCACCGAGTTCAAGGACTATGTGGCGACCCATCTCGACCCCAAGCGGGACAAGAAGGTCGCCATGTTCTGCACCGGCGGCATCCGCTGCGAAAAGGCCTCGAGCTATCTGCTGAGCCAGGGCTTTGAGGAGGTGTTCCACCTCAAGGGGGGGATCCTCAAATATCTCGAAGTGGTGCCCGAGGCGGAGAGCCGCTTTGCCGGGGAGTGCTTCGTGTTCGACGAGCGCGTGTCGGTGGGCCATGGGCTGGTGGAGGGTGAGGCCACGCTGTGCCGCGCCTGCCGGCATCCGCTGACGCCAGCCGAGCGCGCCCTGCCCGCCTATGTGGAGGGCGTGAGCTGCCCCCATTGCGCCGATGACGCAGAAAAGCATGCGGCAGCCCAGGAGCGGCAGAAGCAGATGGAGCTGGCGCGCAAGCGTGGCGGCGCGCATCTGGGCGATGCGGCAGCGGCGGCCGCCGAAGCGGCGCGGGAACGCAAGCGCGCCCTGGCCGAGGCTTCGCGCCAGCGCAACCAGGCCGGTGGGGCATGACCGCGGCAACCAAGACGCCTGTGGTGTTGGCCATCGACACGGCTGCGCCCAGGCTGCAACTGGGGCTGCTGCTGGCGGATGGAAACGTCGATGTGTCGATCGACGCCATTGCCACGGGCCATGCCGAGCTGATCTTTGAGCGCATTGCGGCGCTGCTGGCGCGCAATAGCCTCACCTATGCCGATCTGACGCGGGTGGTGACCACCACCGGGCCAGGCTCGTTCACCGGGCTGCGCATCGGGCTGAGCGCGGCGCGCGGCATCGGGCTGGCGCGGGGGATACCGGTGATCGGGGTGCCGAGCCTTTTGGCGCTGTCGCTGGCGGTGCCGGGTGCCTCGACCGTGCTGCTCGATGCGCGGCGGGGCGAGGCCTATTTCCAGATCTTTGCCGGGCCGGCGCAGCCGCTGACCGAGGCCGATATCGTGCCGCTGGTGCTGGCGCAGGCGGCGGTGCCCCCCGGCACGGTGGTGATCGGGGAGCCCTTTGTCGATATTGCCCTCGTGGCCCGCCATGGCGCCACGGCGGACCCGGCGACGCACCCGCCCGAGGCGGCCTATGTGCGCGAGGCCGATGCCAAGCCGCAGACGGCGGGGCGGGTGGAAAGGACGGGCGCGTGATCAAGCTGTGGATGGCGCCGGCAGGGCTGCATATCGAACCCGGCCAGGGCGCGGACGCCGAGGCGCTGGCGCGCATCCATGCCAAGGGATTTTATCGCGGCTGGTCGAGCCAGGAGATGATGGGCTTTCTCGGCGAGGCGGAAAGCCGGGTCTATGTGGCCTGTGACGCCAAGCGGCGCATTGCCGGCTTTGCCGTGGTGCGGCTGGCGGCCGACGAGAGCGAATTGCTGACCATTGCCGTGGACCCCAAATGGCGCGGCAAGCGAATCGGCCAGGCCCTGCTCAACGCAGCATTTGCCGACTTGATGATGAGCCCGGCGCGGCGCATGTTTCTCGAGGTGAGCGAGGACAATGTGGCGGCCATCAAGCTCTATAGCCGGCAGGGATTTGCCCAGGTGGCGCGGCGCCAGGGCTATTACCCCAAGCCGGACGGGTCTGCGGCCACCGCGCTTGTCATGTCGCGTGATCTTGGGTAACCCGGAAGCCTGACAAACCGGTTCGGAGCAATGGCATGAGCAGGGGCCAGACTGACCCGACGCTGGAAGAGGCCTGCGTCACCAAAGGCATGCGCATGACCGACCAGCGGCGCGTGATTGCCCGCGTGATCGAAGCGGCCGATGACCATCCCGATGTGGAAGAGCTCTATCGCCGCGCCTCGGCCGTGGATGACCGCATCTCGCTGTCGACAGTGTACCGCACGGTGAACCTGTTCGAGGAAGCCGGGCTCGTCACCAAGCATGATTTCAAGGACGGACGGGCGCGCTTCGAGCTGATCCCGGACGAACACCACGACCATCTCATCGACATTCGCAGCGGCACGGTGATCGAATTCCGCAACGAGGAAATCGAGGCCATCCAGGATGTGATAGCCAAGCGGCTGGGCTACCGGCTGGTGGACCATCGGCTGGAGCTGTATGCGGTGCCGATTGCTGGAGACGACAAGAGCAAGACATGATCTTCCGCGTGCTGTTCTTCATCTTCGTGCTGCTGCCGGTGATGGTGGTGATCATCCCGCTGCAGGCCCTGATCAATGCGCTGAACCTGCCGGCCTGGCAGGTGTTGCCCCGCTTGTTCCATCGCATGGGCTGCATCTTCCTGGGGCTCAAGGTCACCGTGCTGGGCCAGCCGGCGACGGGCCGGGCGACGCTCCTGGTCTCCAACCATGTGAGCTGGACCGATATCGTGGCCATCGGCTCGGTGGCCGATGTGACCTTTGTGGCCAAGCGCGAAGTGGGCGAATGGTTCTTCGTGGGCATGATGGCCCGGCTGCAGAAGACCATTTTCGTCGATCGCACCCGGCGCACCGATGCCGGGCGCACCAGCCGGGAAATGGGTGCGCATATGGCGGGCGGCAATGCGGTGCTGCTGTTTGCCGAGGGGCAGAGCGATATCGGCACCCATGTGCTGCCGTTCCGCTCGGCGCTGGTGGGCGCGGCCCAGCATGCCATGATCGAGGCTGGCGCCACCGATGTGCTGATCCAGCCGCTGACGGTGGCCTATACGACCCTGCAGGGCCTGCCGGTGACCCGCAATGAGCGCTCGCTGATCGCCTGGATCAAGTCGAAATCGGTGAAGCAGAACATCATCGAAATCCTGTCTGGCCCACGCAAGGAAGTGACCGTGGCCTTCGGTACGCCGCGCCCGCTGCGCGAGACGGACAACCGCAAGGTGGTGACCAAGGCTGCCGAGGATGACGTGCGCGCCATGCTGGTGGCGCTCAACCGCGGCAAGCCGCTGCCGCCGGTGAGCCAGAACATACAAGTTTAGCCAGTAAGGCTAACGGCAAGCCGTGCTGGGCCGTTAGGGATTTGTTAGCTATAGCCGATGCGCATTTCCATGGAGGCGCATATGGCTTGGCAGGTATTGGCGATCTGGATCATCGTGGTTCCGGTGGTGGTCAATTTCCTGCGCAGTGAAGGCCAGATGCGCCAGGCGCGTGCCTGGGCCAACCGCCCGCGCATGGCCCTATCGCCGCGGCAGCCCGGCCGTTCTCTGCTGCAGCTGCAGCCGGCCGTGCCGCTGGCCCGGCCGGCAGTGCGCACCGGCGGGCTGAGCGAAAGCCAGCGCGCCTTTCTCAACGCCATGATCAAGTCGAACTGACCGGCAGGTCCAGACTGCCCTTGAGCCGGGCAATGATGCGGGCGGCGCGCAGCATGAGCGCCATGTCGATATCCTCGGGCGTGGCATCGGCGGCGTGATCGGCCCAGGCCGAGACGGTCAATTCATGGGTCTGCTGCTGGCCATCTATGGTTTCGGTGAGAACAGCGCGGACATGGCCCGTGCTGCGTCCGGGCAGGCGCGGATGGGCCTGCTTGTCCTGGACGGAAATATCGATCAATTGCAAAGTCATACTGGCTCCATGGGAGCCCCCGGCGGCAAAATTATGCCGCAGGCGTTCCCAAGCGCCTAACGCGGGACGCTGCTGTGGCTCTATCCACAGCTGATGGTTTTTTGGTGGTGTGAAACTGGTCAGACCTTGACGGCATGCTCCACGCGGCCGGCGTCGCCGAAAATTCGGAGATAGCGCGCGATCTCCTCGGGCGTGCCGGTGGCCTTGGCCGGATTGTCGCTGAGCTTGACGGCCGGATGGCCATTGGCCTGGCTGACCTTGGCGACAATGGAGATCGGGTCCAGGCCCGGATTGGGGCCATTGGGCACGCAGCCCTCGAAATCATTGGTGAGATTGGTGCCCCAGCCAAAGGCCATGCGCACCTTGCCGTCGAAATGAAGGTAGGCTTCCTCGATCATGTCGACGTCCAGCCCATCGGAAAAGATCAGCAGCTTCTCACGGGGATCGCGGCCGCGGCTCTTCCACCATTCGATGATGCGCTCGCCACCGGCAATGGCCGGGGCGCTGTCGGGGCGGAAGCCGGTCCAGTCGGCGACCCAGTCGGGGGCATTGCGCAGGAAGGCGTCGGTGCCGAAGGCATCGGGCAGGACGATCTTGAGATTGCCGCCATAATAGCTCTCCCAATCGGTGAGCACCTGGTAGGGCGCGGCGCGCAGGGCATCATCATTGGGGGCAAGCGCGGCCAGCACCATGGGCAGCTCATGGGCATTGGTGCCCAGGGCCTCGAGGTCATTGTCCATGGCCAGCTTGATATTGGAGGTGCCGGTAAAACTGTCGCCAATGCCCTCCTTGAGGGCTTCGACGCACCAGCGCTGCCAGAGGAAGGAATGACGGCGGCGGGTGCCGAAATCGGAAATCCTGAGATCGGGCAGCTTCTGCAGGCGCTCGACCTTTTCCCACATCTTGGCCTTGGCGCGGGCATAGAGCACATCAAGCGTGAAGGGGCCGTAATGCTTGAGCGCGGCGCGGCTGCGCAGCTCGTTGATGATGGCCAGGGCCGGGATTTCCCACATGGTGGTTTCCAGCCACCGGCCGGGGAATTCGAGCACGAACTGGCCATCGCGCCGCTCAAGGCGGTAATCGGGCAGGTGGAAATCGGCCAGCCAGCGCAGGAATTCGGGCGAGAAGATCTGCTGGGAGCCGTAAAAACTGTTGCCGGCCAGCCAGATCATTTCCTTTTTGGTGAAACGCAGGGTGCGGACATGGTCGAGCTGGGCGCGCAGCTCGTCGATATCGATCTCGTCGGCCAGGCGCACCGACTGGGTGCGGTTGATCAGCGAGAAAGTAGCATCGACCTTGGGGTAGAGGCCCCAGATCATCTGCAACATCAAGAGCTTATAGAAATCGGTATCGAGCAGGCTGCGCACGATGGGATCGAGCTTCCAGGTGTGGTTGTACACCCGGCGGGCCATGTCAGTGAAAGTCGCCATACCTAATCCCCACTTCGCGGCAAGGGTTTTAGCGCGGCAAGCGGGGGTTTGGAAAGGCGCGCGGGCGCGGATCGGTTCGGTGGGGTGTTGGTCGCGGCCTATGCAGTCCTACGGTCGGTAGGTTTGCGAATTGGAACAGGCTGCGTTTGATCCTCTATTGGACGGGCCATCTGTGGCGCTAACCGAGTGAACTGCAGTGCACATCATGCTCCGGGCCATCGTCGTCCTTTTAGTCGTGCTTGTTGTGTCAGGCTGCAGCAGCTTTCAGCTGGGTGAGCGCTATGACAAGTCGCTCGACGATGACCTGAGCGCTTTCCAGATTGAGGCCGTCACCTTCGTTGCCAGCATGCGGCTCAATTCTGGGACCCCAGCAGGCGCTTTCACCTCTGATGCTGCCAAGGCTTTCTACCCCAAGGCCAGCGGCACATTATCCAACATCGTCGTCAAAGCCGGTCTGCTCAGCAGCCGGCAGTGCCCAATCAATGGCATCGCCAACAGTATTGGCCTGCCAACGATCAAAATAGGCGGCGAGACAATTGCAGCCGATACGCCCAAGACCGTGGTGACAGGCAATTGCGCAGTGGTGACGCTGCTGGCGCTGCAGAACGTACTCGCCGATCTTGAGGCCTCGCATCGCGACCATCAAAAGATCGGCCCGATCCGGGGTCAACTTGCCATTGATGACATCAACAAAGCCGTGGCGACGACCCTGTCAGGGCTGCGAGCAAAGGATCTTTGATATGCCAAGCGCAGACGAAATCTTCGCCGGTCTCATGCAGGGTGCACGGGAGGAGGCCGCAGAGCTCTGGGAGGAGGCCAAGGAATTCTCCATCAATACGTGCTGGTCACTTGCCAGCCAGCTTGTGCTGGTCGGCCAGGCATTTGTCGCGGGAGAGTTCACCAAGGCAGAGGTGACGAAGTATCTTGAAACGATCCGCCTGCAGTTCATCGCCACGCTGGCAGCGGCCCTCATGAAGGTCGAGGGACTGGCGGAACGCATCGTCAATGCTGCCCTGACGGCGGTGCGCGATGCGATCAACGGTGCGTTGGGGTTCAAGCTGATCGTCTGAACCCAACGGGGACGCCTCCCCCTTCACGCCCCGAGCTGAAACCGCTCAAACCGGTGGAGCGCTTCGTCCACCGCTGCCCGGCCTTCGGCGCCGACGTCTTCCAGCCAGGTTGCCTGCTGGATCAGCAGCTTGCCGGCGGCGCGGTCGGTCTTGAGGTCGAGCGCGGCGACGATGGTGTCACCCATCAGCACGGGAAGGGCGAAATAGCCCAGCTTGCGCTTGGGCGCGGGGACATAGGCCTCGAACAGATGGTCATAGTCGAAGACCAGCTTGAGCCGCTTGCGCTGGATGATCAGGGGATCAAAGGGCGACAGGATATGGACCAGATGGGGCGACTCGCCGGCGGCGCTGTCGAGCGTGTCCGGCGCGGCCCAATGGGACACCTTGTCGTTGCCACCAATCGTCACGGGCACCAGTTTTTTTGTGCGGACACGGCTCTCGATCAGCGCGAGCACATCGGCCTTGCCGGGGGCATCGAGGTGGCAGATGGAATCGAGACTCACCAGGCCCTGGCTGCGCAGGGCACGATCGAGCTTGTAGGCGGCGATCTGGCGGGCGGTGGCGGGCTTGGGCGGCGTGGTCCAGCCGAAGTGGCGGTCCATCAGATCGTAGCTCTTGAGCATGCCCTGGCGGGCCGAGACAGTGACCAGCCCCTGATAGAACAGCGCCTCGAGCACGCGCTTGGACGGCTTGCGACTGGCCCAGGGATGGTTTTTCTCGACCAGGGGCTCATCGCTGATGTCGCGCATGGAGAGCGGGCCTTCGGCGCGGAGGCGCTTGAGCATGGCCTTGGTCTCGGCCGGCGTGACCGACCCGAACCAGCGGCTGAGACCGCTGCGCTGGGCCTTCATGGCCGGCACATAAAAGGGCAGATCGGCACTGGGCACATAGCTCAGCGCATGGGTCCAGTATTCAAACACCGATTTGTCCGACGACTGGACCTGCGCGAGATCGCTGCGGCGATAGCCGGGGATGCGGGAGAACAGGATGTGGTGGTGGCAGCGCTCGATGACATTGATGGTGTCGATCTGCACATAGCCCAGATGGGCTATGGCGGCGCTGGTGGCTGCCGGGCCGCTGCCAAAGGGCTCGGACGTGTCGAGCCGCTGCGCCGCAATCCAGATGTGGCGGGCGCGGGCGGCGTCGATGGAGACGGGTGATCTGGCCAAGGTGAGTCGGCTCCGGCAGGGCAAAGCTGCACACTGCCAGAGCCAGGCGTCATCGCAAACCTGGATCGTTTCACCTTCAGATTGAGGCGGTTGTATCGCCCCCTCCCCCTTGAGGGGAGGGCGGCAAAGGGGCCGCAAATCCACTCAAGAGTGAAACGGTCTAGACGCTGGTCAGGAGAATCGGCCTTCGGTGGCGATTTCGGCCAGGGGCTTGCGCGCGCTGGGGACTTCGCGCTCGCGCAGGCCTTCGGGGAGGCTGGCGGCCTCGCCACGGCGGCCGATGGCAACGGCCACCTCGAGGCGCCAGTCCTCGGGCACGCCCAGGGCAGCCATGGCCCGATCGTGATCAAAGCCCGCCATGGCATGGGCATGCCAGCCCAGCTTGGTGGCCTGCAGCGCCATCAGGCCCCAGGCCGCGCCGGCATCGAAGGCATGCGAGCGCACGGGCAGGCGCTGGCCCTTGGAATCAGCGCGCGTGAGATTGGAGGCGATGAACACCAGCGCCGAGGCGTGACGGGCCCAATCCTGATTGAAGGGGTTGAGCAGATCGACAAAACCATCCCAGGCGGCACTGTCGCGACGGGCATAGATGAAATGCCAGGGCTGGGCGTTGAAGGCCGATGGCGCCCAGCGCCCGGCCTCGAGCACGGTCAACAGGTCGGCCTGGGGCATGATCTCGGTGCTGAAGGCACGGGGCGACCAGCGGGCCAGCATATCGGGATCGATGCGGTGTTCAGTGCTGCGGGGGGAAGCGGCAGTCATGGCAGGAAATACCTCGGGTCGGCGTCGTGTCAGAGAGGGGACGGGCTGAGGTAGGGTTGAACGCCGGCCTGGACAATCGCCAGAGCGCGACCGCAGTGTTCAACAAAGCGTGGCAAATGGTGGCGCAACGGCCCTTGGCCGCGGGGCGCAGCCGAACGCAGCGACCGCTTCAGGTCGCCGGTGTATCAGACATGTCGGGGGACTGGCCCGCAGGCCGGAGTGGAATTGGTGGAGCCAAGCGGGATCGAACCGCTGACCTCTTGCATGCCATGCAAGCGCTCTCCCAGCTGAGCTATGGCCCCATTCCGTGGGTCTCGGCGGCGGTTGCCGTCCGAAGCGAGGCGGAACCTATTGGATGATTCCGCAGACCGCAAGTGCCTAAATGACACTTTTTTATTCGACCGGCTGTTTGTCACAGCCGGCCGAATCCGCATTGAAAATCAAGGCTCTTCGTCGCCGCCGACGTCAAAGCCCAGTTCATCGTCTTCGTCTTCGTCCTCTTCGAGGAACACGTCGGCGTCATCGTCGCCCAGGTCTTCCTCGACTTCGACGTCGACATCATCGGTCTCGGGGATGTCATCATCGACGCCTTCTTCGGCATCGGCTTCCTCGAGGGAAACGATCACCGGGGCGGTGACGTCTTCGATTTCCTCTTCGACTTCATCTTCGTCGTCGGTGGTCTTGCGGGCCGAAGCGGCAACCGCGGCGGCCTTGGCGGTCAGCGCCTGCTCGAAATAGGAGCGCGGATAGCTCTTGCCGGTATAGGGGGAGACGATCGGATCGAGGTTGAGGTCGTAGAACTTTTTCCCCGTTTCCGGGTCGGTCCGTTTGGTGCCGCGTTCGGAACTGGCCATCGATGTTCCTTTTCGTAGGGTTTTGGGGGCGTTTCGGCCCGTGTTCGGTCAGTCCGGTTATGGGCAAACCCGGGTCCTGTCAAACCGAAAATGTGGAGAGCTGGGCTGCAGTCCAATGGGGTGATGGCATTCGGGCGGGCGCGCATGCTAAGCCCAAGCCGCCCATGACAGACAAAAGCCCAAGCCCTGCCCCGCTGACCGCCCACGGCGCCGACCCGCTGACCGGACGCTTTGCCGTGCCTGGAGACAGGCGCCTGGCGGCACAGGCGCTGCTGGTGGCCGCGTTGACGGTGGGCCGCAGCACGCTGATCGGCATGCCCGAGAGCGCCGACATTGCCGGGCTGGCGCAGGCGCTGACGCAATTGGGCGTGGTGATCCGCCGCGAGGGCCGCCACTGGCAGGTGCAGGGCCTGGGCACGGGCGGCTTGCTGGCCCCCTGCGCGCCGCTGGCGCTCGACGGGCTGGGACCGGCGGCAGGCCTGCTGCTGGGGGCGCTGGCCAGCCACGACATGGATTGCGCGGTGACGCTGGGTCAATCGGGGGAACTGCGCAAAGGCGTGCTGCCAATGCTCGAGGCCATCGGCGCGCGCCTTCTGGACGGGCCCGACGGGCATTCGACCTGGCGCGGGGCCATGCGCGCACTGCCCATCACGGCCGCTGCACCGATTGCCGATGGTGATTGCCTCTCGGCGCTGCTGCTGGCGGGGCTGAACCTGCCGGGGCTCACCCAGATCCGGGCGGCGGCGACGGCGGCCAATCACACGGAAAACCTGCTGGCGGGTTTTGGTGCCGCCATCGGTGTGGACGAGCAGCCGGACGGCACCCGCATCATCAGCCTGCGCGACGGGGCAGACCTGACGCCGCGCATGGTGACCGTCGCGGCAGACCCGGCGCTGGCCGGCTTTGGCATTGTCGCCGCGCTGATCGTGCCGGGGGCCGATGTGGTGGTCGAGGGCGTGCTGGTCAATCCGCAGCGCACCGGGCTGATCGATGCGCTGCTCGAAATGGGCGGGGACATTACCTTCACCAACCAGCGCGAGATGATGGGCGAGCATGTGGCGGACCTGCGCGTGCGCTCGAGCTTTCTGCGCGGACTGGCGCTGGATCGGGACCGCAGCGCCTTGCTGGCGGACGAGATGGTGCCGCTGGCGATTGCGGCGGCCTTTGCCGAGGGCGACACCACGATCGAGGGGCTGGACAGTGCCAGCCCGGCCACGGCCCTGGCCGCTGGGCTCACGGCCAATCGGGTCAAGGCGCGCTTTGAGGGTGAACGGCTGCTGGTGAGCGGCGAGCGCAAGGTGCCCGGCGGCGGCGCGGTGGCCAGCCAGGGCAATGCGCATCTGGCCATGGGCTTTGCCGTGCTGGGCCTGGGCAGCAAGAACAAGGTCGTGATCGAGGACGCCGGCGCCATCGACACAGAATTTCCCGGCTTCGTGCAGGCCCTTGTGGCCCTGGGCGGGCATTTTCCCAGCATGAAGGGACGCTAGACGATGATCATTGCCGTGGATGGACCGGCCGCATCAGGCAAGGGGACGCTGGCCAGCGGATTGTCGCGCCACTATGGCCTGCCCCACCTGGACACGGGGCTACTCTATCGCGCCGTGGGCTGGGCCGTGCGGGACGCGGTGGACACGCCCGAATTTGAGGCCAAGGCCATCGCCGCGGCCGAAGGGCTGGACGCGGCGCACCTGACCGACACGGCAACGCTGACGAGCGCGGACGCGGGCGTCCTGGCGTCCAAGGTGGCAGTGATCGAAAAAGTGCGGCAGGCGCTGTTCGCCTTTCAGCGCGACTTTGCCGGGCAGCCGGGCGGGGCCGTGCTGGACGGGCGCGACATCGGCACGGTGATTGCCCCCGATGCCGATGTGAAGCTCTTCATCCAGACCGACAGCAAGGCGCGCATGGAGCGACGGGCGCGGCAGCTGGAAGCGCGCGGCCAGGTGGTTGACCGCTATGCCCTCTATCACCAGATAGAAGAGCGTGACGCCCGGGACATGGCCAATCCGCATGGCGGCTTTTACAAAGCGGCGGACGCGCACTTGCTCGATACGACACTTCTCGATATAGAGGCCGCACTCCGCGCAGCCATCGCGATTGTCGATGGGACCATGGCGCGCAAGGCAGGGCAACAGCCCTAAATCCAACCTTGCGCCAACCCGGCCCCGACGGTCAGCCTTCAGCGTAGCCAGGCGGACTTATACAATTCCATCGCCGTTTCCGAACGGAGCCCCGTGTACCGGCTGCTGACCCGATCAGCAGGCGGGTCTCGTTTCTGGCGATGCCACCCCCCAACCACCGGTACGACTGGAGAAGACATTTGGCACAGCAAACTGTGACGAAAGAAGACTTTGAAGCCCTCTTGATGGACTCGTTCGTTGACAACGAGCCTTTGGAAGGCGCCGTCGTCAAGGGCACGGTCGTTGCGATCGAAAAGGACCTGGCGATCATCGACGTTGGTCTGAAGACCGAAGGTCGTATTGCGCTCAAGGAATTCGGCCAGGCTGGCCGTGACGGCACCATCAAGGTGGGTTCGGTCGTCGAGGTCTATGTGGACCGCGTCGAGAACGCCGCTGGCGAAGCCGTGCTGAGCCGCGAAAAGGCCCGCCGCGAAGAGAGCTGGGTCAAGCTCGAAGTCATGTACAACAACAACGAGCGCGTTGAAGGCACCATCTTCAACCAGGTCAAGGGTGGCTTCACCGTGGACCTGGAAGGCGCCGTGGCCTTCCTGCCGCGTTCGCAGGTGGACATCCGTCCGATCCGCGATATCGCGCCGCTCATGAATGTGCCGCAGCCGTTCCAGATCCTGAAGATGGACAAGCGTCGCGGCAATATCGTCGTGTCGCGTCGTGCCATCCTCGAAGAGTCGCGCGCCGAACAGCGTTCGGAAATCGTGCAGCAGCTCGAAGAGGGCCAGGTTGTCGACGGCGTGGTCAAGAACATCACCGACTACGGTGCGTTCGTTGACCTGGGCGGTATCGACGGCCTGCTGCATGTCACCGACATCGCATGGCGTCGCGTCAACCACCCGTCCGAAGTGCTCACGATCGGCGAGACCATCAAGGTCCAGATCGTCCGCATCAACCACGAGTCCCACCGTATCTCGCTGGGCATGAAGCAGCTGCAGGCTGATCCGTGGGAAGGCATCGAGGCCAAGTACCCGATCGAGGCCAAGTTTACCGGCCGCGTCACCAACATCACCGACTACGGTGCATTTGTTGAGCTGGAGCCGGGCATCGAAGGCCTGATCCACGTGTCCGAGATGAGCTGGACCAAGAAGAACGTCCACCCCGGCAAGATCGTCTCGACCTCCCAGGAAGTCGAAGTCGTCGTGCTCGAGGTCGATCCCGACAAGCGTCGTATCTCGCTGGGCCTCAAGCAGACCCTTGCCAATCCGTGGGAAAGCTTCGCCGAGAAGTTCCCCGTGGGCGCCGTCATCGAAGGCGAAGTCAAGAACAAGACCGAATTCGGCCTGTTCATTGGCCTGGACGGCGATGTCGACGGCATGGTTCACCTTTCGGACCTCGACTGGCAGAAGTCGGGCGAAGTGGCCCTGGAAGACTACAACCGCGGTGACATGGTTCAGGCCAAGGTCCTCGATGTTGACGTCGAAAAGGAACGCATCAGCCTGGGCATCAAGCAGCTGTCGACCGGCGAAGTCGCCGACGCAGCCGGCACCGAAGGCGGCATCCGCAAGGGTTCGATCGTCACCGGCACCGTGACCGAGGTCAACGATGGCGGCATCGAAGTGCGCATCGCCGACAGCGAGATGACCGCGTTCATCCGCCGTGCGGACCTCAGCCGCGACCGCAACGACCAGCGCCCCGAGCGTTTCTCGAAGGGCGAAAAGGTCGACGCTCGCGTCACCCAGTACGACCGCAAGACCCAGCGCATCCAGCTGTCGATCAAGGCACTGGAAATCGCCGAGGAAAAGGAAGCCGTGGCCAACTACGGTTCGTCCGCTTCGGGCGCCTCGCTCGGCGACATCCTGGGCGCGGCCCTCAAGGATCGCGACAAGGAGTAATCCTGGTTCGCAGCAATCGATGGGCCCGCGCTTCACAGCGCGGGCCTTTTGCCGTTAAGGACAGATATGACCAGCCCCTTGCTTTGGCGTCCCCTGACACAAGCCGACCTGCCCGCCGTGATCGAGATCGCCCGGCAGGTGCATCCGGATTTTCCCGAGGACGACGCGGTGTTTGCCGAGCGGCTGGCGCTGTATCCGGACGGCACGCAGTTTCTCGAAATCGACGGCGTGGCCTCGGGCTATCTGCTCAGCCACCCCTGGCGCTATATGCAGGTGCCCCCGCTCAACGCACTGCTGGGCAGCCTGCCGGCGGATGCCGACACCTATTATGTGCATGATCTGGCGCTGATGCCCAAGGCGCGCGGCACCGGCGCGGCGGCCGCCATCGTGGGATCGATCCTGCGGCACGGGCGGGCGCGCGGCCTGCCGACCACAAGCCTGGTTGCCGTCAACGGCTCGGTGCCCTTCTGGCACAAGCACGGGTTTCGCGCGATCAAGGCTCCGGCGCTGGAAGACACGCTGAGCAGTTACGAGGACAGCGCGCGCTTCATGGTCAAGCCGGCCTGAGGCAATCGGCCCGGGGGCGCATCGCTTGCCAAACAGATACTGGCGGACTAGCCCATAGGACCCATTATCCGGAGCCGGCCATGACCGACCACGCCCCCACCGCCCCCCAGCCGACGGACCCGCACACCATCATCGCGACGGAGCGCTTTCGCAAGTCGCGCGGGCTCTGGCGCGTGCTGGCATTCATGGCGCTGGCACTGGCCGTGATCCTGGGACTGGGGCGCTTCGGCCTGCCGCAGGCGAGCGGGGATCACATCGCCCGGCTGGTGATCGATGGCACGATTTCGACCGATCCGGCGCGGCTGGCGGCGATCAATGCCCTGGCCGAGGACGACAGCGTCAAGGCGGTGATCGTGGCGATCAATTCGCCGGGCGGCACCACGGCGGGCGGCGAGGAGCTCTATGAGGCGCTGGGGCAATTGCGCGCGACCAAGCCGACCGTGGCGGTGATCAAGGAACTGGGCGCCTCGGCGGCCTATATGACGGCCATTGCCACCGACCGCATCTTTGCGCGGCGCCTGTCCATCGTCGGCTCGATCGGCGTGCTGTTCCAGCATGTGAACGCGGGCAAGCTGCTCGACACCATCGGGGTGGACTTTGACAAGGTGGCCTCGGGCCCGCTCAAGGCGGAGCCCGATTTCGACGAGCCGATGGAGGGCGCGCCACGGGCCGCCATCGCCGCGCTGGTGGACGACAGTTTCCAGTGGTTCGTCGATATTGTGGCAGAACGCCGCGGCCTGGCGCGACCGGCAGCGCTGGCGCTGGCCGATGGCCGCATCGTCACCGGCCGGATGGGTATTGAGGCCGGACTGATCGACGCCATCGGCGGCGAGCTGGAAGCCATTGCCTGGCTGGAAGCCGAAAAGGGCGTGACCAAGGACCTTGATGTGCACACCGCCTGGCCGCGGCCCGAGACCGGATTTGACCTGGTCGGCACGATTTTGGGCGGGCAGGCGAAGAGTCTGCTGGGCCTTGGTCAGGGCGCCATGCCGCTTGACGGCCTTGTCTCGCTTTGGCAGGTTGGATCAGCCTCATGAACCGGCGAGGCCAAACGACTGTGATCTGGAGACAATGATGATCAAATCGGAACTCGTCGAGAAACTTGCGGCGGAAAATCCGCATCTGTTCCAGCGCGATATCGAGAATATCGTCAATGCGATCCTCGATGAGGTCGGCGACGCCATGGCCCGGGGTGACCGGGTTGAGCTGCGCGGCTTCGGCGCCTTTTCGGTGAAGAACCGCCCGGCCCGCGTGGGGCGCAATCCGCGCACCGGCGAGCAGGTGGATGTGGGCGAGAAATACGTGCCGCAGTTCAAGGCCGGCAAGGAAATTCGCGAGCGGCTGAACCGCTCGTAACGGGGCCAGGGCTCCATAGGCAACCATAGGCATGGTCAATAAAATCGTCGGCTGGCTCGTTCTGGTTCCATTGAGTTTGGGGCTGATTCTGATTGCCCTGGCCAACACCCATCTGGTGGTGGTCAATTTCAACCCTTTTGGCAATGTCGATGCGGCCGCCCTGCCGGGCTTCGGCGTGCCGCTGTTCGTGGTGCTCTATGTGGCGCTGCTGGTGGGCGTGCTGATGGGCGGCACCGCCACCTGGTTTGCCCAGGGGCATCATCGTCGTCGCGAGAAGCACTGGCGACGCGAAGCCCACCTGCTCAATGAAGAGCTCAAGGGCCTGCGCAAGACGCAGCGCCAGAACACACCCAAATCCGAAGTCGACGATCTGCTGGAGCTGCGCTGAGCACCCCTATGGCCGACCCTATTGTGATCAAGATCTGCGGCATCAAGACCCCCGATATCCTTGAGGCTGCCATTGCGGCAGGCGCCGATATGGTGGGCTTCATGCATTTTGCGCGTTCGCCCCGGCATGTGTCGATCGAGGACATCGCCACGCTGATTTCCGAAGCCCGCGGGCGGGTGGAAACCTGCGTGGTGCTGGTCAATCCCGACAACAGCTGCGTGGCCGAGGTGGCGGCGCTGGGGCCGGACTGGATCCAGCTGCATGGACCGGAAACCCCGCATCGCGTCGCGGCCATCCGCGCCGAAGCGGGCGTTGAAATCATGAAGGCCATGCCCATCGGCACTGCCGAGGACGTGGCCCATGTCGCCGACTTTGTCGAAGTGGCCGACCGGCTGCTGCTCGACGCCAAGCCGCCCAAGGGCGCCGACCGGCCCGGCGGGCTGGGCGAGACCTTTGACTGGGGCCTGCTCAAGGCGCTTGACCCTTCCGTGCCCTTCATGCTTTCGGGTGGGCTGACGCCTGACACCGTTGCCGACGCCGTCAGGACCGTGCGCCCCATGGGGCTGGATGTGTCCTCGGGCGTGGAAAGCGCGCCGGGCGTCAAGGACAAGCGGTTGATCGAAGCGTTCATCCGAAACGCCCGCGCCGCCGTATAAGACATTCGCCCCTCCCCCCAAGCGGGGAGGATGGCCGCACCGGCCTGGTGGCATGCGCCACCGCACAAGGCCATGGCCAGACCCTTGTTGGCGCCAGACACCACCCTGCCCCGCCGGGCCGGATGATCGGGCGCCAGAGCATTCTTGAGGCAGACGTGGACACCACCGGTATCAATTCGCTACGCAACGGCCCTGACGACAACGGCCGGTTCGGAATCTTTGGCGGGCGCTTTGTCGCCGAAACGCTGATGCCGCTGATCCTGGACCTGGAGGCGCATTACCGCGCTGCCCAGAAGGATCCGGCGTTCAAGGCCGAACTCAACGATCTGTCGGTGCATTATGCCGGTCGGCCCAGCCCGCTCTATTTCGCCGAACGGCTGACCAAGCACCTGGGCGGCGCGCAGGTGTGGTTCAAGCGCGAGGAGCTCAACCACACCGGCAGCCACAAGATCAACAATTGCCTGGGCCAGATCCTTTTGGCCAAGCGCATGGGCAAGACGCGGGTGATCGCCGAGACCGGCGCGGGCCAGCATGGCGTGGCCACGGCCACGGTCTGCGCCAAGTTCGAACTGCCCTGCACCATCTTCATGGGCGCCACGGACGTGGAACGGCAGATGCCCAATGTGTTGCGCATGAAAATGCTGGGCGCCGAAGTGCGCCCTGTCACGGCCGGCGCGGGCACGCTCAAGGACGCCATGAACGAGGCGCTGCGCGACTGGGTGACCAATGTGGACAGCACCTATTACCTGATCGGCACGGCCGCAGGGCCGCATCCCTATCCGGAAATGGTGCGCGACTTCCAGTCGGTGATCGGCAGCGAGATCAAGAGCCAGTTCGCCGAAGCCCAGGGCAAGCTGCCCGATGCGGTGGTGGCCTGTGTGGGCGGCGGCAGCAATGCCATCGGCACCTTCCACGCCTTTCTCGATGATGCCGACGTCAAGCTCTATGGCGCCGAAGCGGGCGGGCATGGCGTGGATGTCGAGAACGGCCATGCCGCCAGCATGACCGGCGGCCGCCCTGGCGTGCTGCACGGCAACCGCACCTATCTGCTGCAGGACAAGGACGGGCAAATCCTCGAGGGTCATTCGATCTCGGCGGGCCTGGACTATCCCGGCGTGGGGCCGGAACATGCGTTCCTCCACGACAGCAAGCGCGTGACCTATGCGCCCATCACCGATGACGAGGCGCTGGAAGCCTTCCAGCTGTGCACACGGCTCGAGGGGATTATCCCGGCGCTGGAGTCGGCGCATGGGCTGGCGCAGCTGATGAAGGTGGCGCCCACCATGGGCAAGGACCAATCGATCGTGCTGTGCCTCAGTGGGCGTGGCGACAAGGACGTCGAGAGCGTCGGCAAATATCTGGGGCTGCTCTAGTCATGACCACGCGTATCGATACTCGTTTTGCCGCCCTCAAGGCTGAGGGCCGCCCGGCCCTGGTCACCTATGTGATGGCGGGCGACCCGGACCTGGCCACCGGCCAGGCCATTCTGGAAGCCCTGCCGCAGGCGGGCGCCGACATCATCGAGCTGGGCATGCCCTTCTCGGACCCGATGGCCGATGGCGTCGCCATCCAGCTGGCGGGCCAGCGCTCGCTGGCTGCCGGGCAGACGCTGCGCGGCGTACTGGGCATGGTGGAGGATTTCCGCCGCAAGGACGAGACCACGCCCATCGTGCTGATGGGCTACTACAACCCGGTCTACAGCTTTGGCGTCGAGGCCTTTGTAAAGGCCGCCAAGGCCGCTGGCGCCGATGGTCTGATCATCGTCGACCTGCCGCCGGAAGAAGACGAGGAGCTCTGCCTGCCGGCCATGGCGGCGGGGCTCAATTTCATTCGCCTGACCACGCCGACCACCGACGACAAGCGCCTGCCGGCCGTGCTCAAGAACAGCTCGGGCTTTGTCTATTATGTCTCCATGACCGGCGTGACCGGCGCGGTGATCAAGTCGCGCGGCGCCGTGGGCGAGGCGGTGGACCGCATCAAGAGCCACACCAACCTGCCGGTGGCGGTGGGCTTTGGCATCAAGACCGCCGAGGACGCCGCCGAGATCGGCAAGCATGCCGATGGCATCGTGGTGGGCTCGGTGCTGGTCGATGCCGTGGCCCGCTCGCTCAAGGACGGCAAGGCGACCGACCAGACGGTCGGCGCCGTGCGCGACCTGGTGGCCGAGATCTTCAGCGGCGTGAAGCGCGCGCGGGGCTGACCCGCCCCAAGGTCTTTTCACTGATGGGCGGCGGGCACAGGAGGCCCGCTGTCCACAGGCGCATGGCGGCGCCCTTTGCGCAGATGCCGCCACCCTGATAAGAATTGCCACAATTCTAGCTTAGGTGGCCTCAGCGTCACCGCACGAGGCCTGCCATGAACTGGATCGACAACTTCGTCCGCCCCAAGATTCGCTCGATTCTCGGCAACAAGCCGCAGATCGCTGAGAACCTGTGGGTGAAGGACCCCGAGTCCGGCGAAATGGTGTTCTATCGGGATCTGGAAGCCAACCAGTGGGTGGTGCCCAATTCGGGCTATCACATGAAGATCAAGCCGGTGGACCGGCTCAAGACGTTCCTGGACGATGGCGCCTATGAGCTGGTGCCCGTGCCGTCGGCCCCGGCCGATCCGCTGAAATTCCGCGCGCAGAAGCGCTATGTCGACCAGCTCAAGGAAAACCGCGCCAAGACGGGCTATGATGACTCCGTCATCGTGGCCACCGGAAAGCTGTTTTCGCGGCCGGTGACCGTCGCCGTGCAGGACTTTGACTTCCTCGCCGGCTCGCTGGGCATGGCGGCCGGCCAGGCCATCATCACCGGGCTCGAGACCGCTGCCGCCCGCAAGACCCCCTTCGTGCTGTTCGTCGCCTCGGGCGGCGCGCGCATGCAGGAAGGCGTGCTCAGCCTGATGCAGATGCCGCGCACGACGGTTGCCGTGCTGCGCCTGCGCGAAGCGGGCCTGCCGTTCTTTGTGGTGCTGACCAACCCCACCACCGGCGGCGTGACCGCATCCTATGCCATGCTGGGCGATGTGCATCTGGCCGAGCCGGGCGCCGTGATCGGCTTTGCCGGCGCCCGTGTCATCGAGCAGACCATTCGCGAAAAGCTGCCCAAGGGCTTCCAGCGCTCGGAATACCTGCTCGAGCACGGCATGGTGGACATGGTGGTGCACCGGCACAATCTGCGCCCGACCATCGGTTCGCTGGCGGCCATCCTGACCAAGGCCGATGCGCCCGAAGCGCTGGCCAGCGCCATGAGCCCGACCGTTGTGCGGGGCACCAGCCTGCGCGATGCGGCCGTGGCGGCAGAGGGCGATGACGCCGATCTTGCGCCCTCCCCGGCGGCCGCGCACGCCGAATAGATTTTACGGCAGCTTAATAACCCTCCCTTAACGTAGCGCGCAGCTGCAGGGGCGGCCGCATGTCCGCGGCCGGTCTCGTTTTGCGTAGCAAAGAGGGTGTGTTCATGTCGGTTTTTTCGCTGCCCATCGCCCGCAAGCTGCCACTGGCCCTGTTGGGAAGCGCCCTGCTGGTGAGCCTGGGCGTCGGCATCGGCAGCTATATGATCGGCAGCCAGGCGCTGCGTGGTGCGGCCGAAACCAATTTGATGACGCTGGCCAGCGAACGCGCGGCGGCGGTCTCGACCTATCTCAAGGCGGTGCGGGACGATCTGGTCTCCACCTCGCGTTCGGAAGCGACCGTGCAGTCGCTGCGCGATTTCGGTGGCGCCTGGCTGCAGTTCAAGGTCGATCCGACTGCCGAAGTGCGCAAGCTCTATGTCGACACCAATCCCAATCCGGACAATCTGGCAGCGCTGGAAACGCTGGGGACGACGGGCGCCTATGACGCGACCCATACCCGCTTCCATGCCGGCTTCCGCAATACCATTGCTGCGCGCGGCTATCGCGACCTCTATCTGTTCGATCTCAAGGGGTTCCTGGTCTATTCGGTGACCAAATCGGCTGATTTCGGCACCCGCTTTGCCGAGGGTGGCCCCTTTGCATCCTCGACCCTCGGTGGCGTGGTGGCGCAGGCGCTGGCCATCGAAAACCCCGATGACATCGCCTTTGCCGATTTTGCCGCCTATGGGCCGGCGGGCGGGTTGCCGGCGGCGTTCTTTGCCAAGCCGGTGTTCAATGCCCAGGGCCGCAAGGTGGGCGTGCTGGCCATTCAACTGCCCTCCGAACGGCTCGACGCCGTGGTGGGCGACCGCACCGGCCTGGGCGAAACGGGCGAAGTGCTGGTGGCCGGTTCGGACGGGCTGCTGCGCAATGATTCAAGCTTTACCCCCGACAATGACGCCATGGTGACCGGCTTTGCCGGGCCGGTGCTCGACGCGGCGCTGGCGGGCCAGCGCAATGATGGCGAGACCAGCAGCTATCGCGGCATGGACATGCTGGTGGCGGCGGCGCCGATCACCACGCCGGGCCAGAACTGGGCTGCCGTGGCGGTGATGGGCAAGGACGAGATCCTGGCGCCGGTTGCCAATATGCGCAATCTGATGCTGGCGATCGGCGCGGGCCTGTTGGCCGTGGTGGCGGCGCTGGGCCTGATTTTCTCGCAGCGCATTACCCGGCCGATTACCCGGCTAACCGGCACCATGGAGGCGCTGGCCAAGGGGCAGCTCGATGTCGAGGTGCGCGGCGCCGACCGCTCCGACGAATTGGGCGCCATGGCGCGGGCCGTGGAAGTGTTCCGCGCCAATGGCATCAAGGTGGCCGAGATGACCGAGGCCGAGGCGGCCCAGATCATCCGCAACCAGGCCGAGCGCGCGGCGATGATGACCGAGCTGCAGCAGGCCTTTGGCCATGTGGTGGACGCGGCCATTGCCGGCGACTTCTCCAAGCGCGTGGATGCGCGCTTCCCCGATGCCGAACTCAATGCCCTGGCCGGCTCGGTCAATGTGCTGGTGGAAACGGTGGATCGCGGGCTGGGCGAGACCGGCGAGGTGCTGGCGGCGCTGGCCGATACCGATCTGACGCGGCGCGTTGAGGGCCAGTATGACGGCGCCTTCGCCCGCCTCAAGGACGACACCAACGCCGTGGCCGAGAAGCTGGGCGAGATCGTCGGCCAGTTGCGCGACACCTCGCGGGCGCTCAAGCGCGCCACGGGCGAAATCCTGTCGGGCGCCAATGATCTGAGCGAACGCACGACGCGCCAGGCGGCCACGATCGAGGAAACCTCGGCGACCATGGAACAGCTGGTCAGCACCGTGCTGGGCAATGCCAAGAAGGCCGAGACGGCCAGCGTCCAGGCCACGACCGTGTCGGAAACCGCCGAGGCCGGTGGTGCGGTGATGGCGCAGGCGACCGAGGCGATGGAGCGCATCACCCAGTCGTCGACCAAGATTTCCAACATCATCGGGCTGATCGACGATATCGCCTTCCAGACCAATCTGCTGGCGCTGAACGCCTCTGTGGAAGCGGCCCGTGCCGGTGACGCCGGCAAGGGCTTTGCGGTGGTGGCCGTGGAAGTGCGGCGCCTGGCGCAGAGCGCCGCCAGCGCCTCGGCCGACGTCAAGACGCAGATCGAACAGAGCGCAGGCGAAGTGCACACCGGCAGCCGGCTGGTGAGCGACGCGGCCGACAAACTGGCCAGCATGCTGGACGGCATCCGTGGCAGCACGCTGGCGCTGCGCGCCATATCGGACGACAGCCGCAAGCAGGCGAGTGCGCTCGAAGAGGTCAATATCGCCGTGCGGCAGATGGACGAGATGACCCAGCACAATGCCGCGCTGGTCGAGGAAACCAACGCCGCCATCGAGCAGACCGAGGCGCAGGCCAGCGAGCTCGACCGGATCGTTGATATCTTCACCATTGGCACGGCCACGGCGCAGCCTGCAGCGACCAAGGCACCGGCGGCCAGCGCTGGCAATGTGGTGCGCGGCATGCAGAACAAGCTCAAGGCGGTGGCGGGCAATTACCTGCGCCGCGGCAATGCAGCCCCGGCCGAGCAGGACTGGAACGAGTTCTAGGGCCGAGGCTGGACGGCCGGGCGCCGCCTCCTGGCGGCGCAGGCTTTGCCTGACTATCTGGAGGCCCCGCACCCCTTGGCGGGGCCTTTGTCGTATCGACCAGCCTTAGCGCAGTACCACGCCGTATTCGCGCCCTGCAGGGGCGCGTGGTTAAGCATTCAACAAAGTTGTTGTGCGAAGTGTTGTGTACCACCTGTGTACAACCGGACCAAAAATATGGCGCTCCTCCCCCGCACCGTTTCTGGCAAACTTGTTCTGGCGTCTGGAATTTCCATCGCGCTCATTTTGTCCGCCTATACCACCATCAATGTCTTGAACGCCAAGAGCCAGACCGAAGAGCAGGTCATGGCCCTGGCGACGCAGACCGCCAACAGCGTTGCCAATCAGCTTGCGGTGAACCTCACCGAGGCCACGTCGGCCGGCACCACGCTGGCCGCCACCATCTCGGGCTATATGAGCGAGGCCGGAACCACGCGCAGCAATGTCGTGGCCCTGCTGGAACAGGTGGCGCCGCAGTATGACTTCGTGTTCGGGTCCTGGATGATGGAACTGCCGGGCCCGACGGCGCCCCGCCTGCTCGCGGGCACTGAAGGCACCAATGACCAGGGCGTCTTCACCGCCTATTGGACCAAGGACGACGCCGGCGAGATGGCGTTCTCGACCTGGTCGATCAATGTCGAGGACGAGTATTATGCCGGCCCGATGAGCACCAAGAAGACGCTCATCACCTCCCCCTATTTCTCCGCCAGCGGCGAGAACCTGCTGACCTCGGTGTCCTCGCCCGTGACCGTCGACGGCACTATCGTGGGCATCGCCGGCGTTGATATCCGGCTCAACGACCTGACGGCGCTGCTGGCCGGGATGCAGCCCTTTGAGGGCGGCAGCGTGATGCTGGTCGCCAGCAATGGCAATTGGCTGGCCAATCCCGACAAGACCAAGCTGACCACCGCCTATGCCGATCCCGGCGCCGATCTGGTGAGCCAGTCGCTGGCCGATGGCCAGATGCGGGTTATCCGCGACATGCCGGATGGCACCGTGCGCCTGGTCTATCCGTTCACCGCGCCGGGCATGAACACCACCTGGGCGGCCATTCTCGATGTGCCGGCAGCGATCTTCAGCGGCCCGGTGCTGCAGCAGATCCAGTCTGCGATCATCGGCGGCGTCATCATCCTGCTGGTGAGTCTGGGCGTGATCCTCGTGACATCGCGCACCATTGTGCGGAAGCCCATTGCGCGGCTGTCGCAGACCATGAACGAGCTCGCCAAGGGCAATCTCGAGGTCAAGGTGCATGACACCGCGCGCAGCGACGAAATGGGCACCATGGCCCGCACGGTCGAGGTGTTCCGCGAGAATGCCAACAAGGTCAAGGACATGAGCGCGGCCGAAGCGGTGCGCATCATCGCCGACGAGGATGCGCGGCGCCAGATGATGAGCGCGCTGCAGCAGGCGTTTGGCAATGTGGTGGATGCCGCCATTGCCGGTGACTTCTCCAAGCGGGTCAATGCCGAATTTCCGGACGCAGAGCTCAACGGGCTGGCCAGCAGCGTCAACAGCCTGGTCAAGACCGTCGAGACGGGCCTGAGCGAAACCGGCCGCGTGCTCAAGGCGCTGGCCAATACGGACCTGACCGAACGCGTCGAGGGCCAGTTCCAGGGGGCCTTTGCCGAGCTGCAGGTCGATACCAATGCGGTCGCCGATCGCCTGACCGATGTGGTCGGGCGCCTGCAGCACACCTCGCAGACCCTGCGCACCGCCACCGGCGAAATCCTGGCAGGCGCCAATGATCTGAGCGAGCGCACCACCAAGCAGGCCGCGACCATCGAAGAGACTTCGGCCACCATGGAGCAGCTGGCGGCAACGGTTCTGGCCAATGCCAACAAGTCGGGGGAAGCCAGCCTGAAGTCGCAGGCCGTGTCGCAGACGGCCGAAGAAGGCGGCGTCGTGATGGAGAAGGCGACCGGGGCCATGGAGCGGATCACCAGCTCCTCGGCCAAGATCTCCAACATCATCGGGCTGATCGACGACATTGCCTTCCAGACCAATCTGCTGGCGCTGAACGCGTCTGTCGAAGCGGCACGGGCCGGCGATGCCGGCAAGGGCTTTGCCGTGGTGGCCGTGGAAGTGCGGCGCCTGGCGCAGTCGGCCGCCTCGGCCTCGGCGGATGTCAAACTGCTGATCGAGCAGAGCGCGACCGAGGTCGCTGGCGGTTCGCGGCTGGTGGCCGAAGCCGCGGGCAAGCTCGAAGCGATCCTTGAAGGCATTCGCGAGAACAGCCTGGTGATGGAAGGCATTGCGCGCGAAAGCAAGGAACAGGCCTCGGCCATCGAGGAAGTCAATGTGGGCGTGCGTCAGATGGACGAGATGACCCAGCACAATGCGGCGCTGGTCGAAGAGATCAATGCGGCCATCGAGCAGACCGAAAGCCAGGCCACCGAGTTGGACGATATCGTGGCCGTGTTTGCCACCCATGGCGGCACGCCGGGCCGGGCCCCGGCCCGGGCAGCAGCGGCTGCGCGGCCGAACCCTGCCCCGGCTGCGCCTGCCCGCAAGGCCGCTCAGCAGTATCTCAGCCATGGCAATGCGGCGGTCTCGGCGGACTGGAACGAGTTCTAGCCAGGCCGCGCCGACACATTCGGTTGCCCCGGTGCAGACCGGGGCAACATTCGTATCCCGGCATGGCGACAAACCCTTGAGACGACAAGCGTGTCTGGCGTAAACGGGGGTTCCCGTCTCCGACAGGACCTCCCATGTCGCGTACCGATGCCATTCTCAAGCGCCTTTCGGCGCTGCACCCCAAGCTGATCGACCTGAGCCTGGACCGGATGATGCCGCTGCTGGCTGATCTGGGCAATCCGCACCAGCATCTGCCGCCGGTGATCCATGTGGCCGGGACCAATGCCAAGGGCTCGACCATCGCCTATCTCCGGGCGTTCCTGGAAGCGGCCGGCAAGAGCGTTCACGTCTATAACTCGCCCCATCTGGTGCGCTTCAACGAGCGTATCCGGCTGGCCGGAAAGCTGGTGGATACGCGCCGGCTCAATGCCACGCTGGAGCGGGTCGAGGCGGTCAATGCGGGGCGCTCGATCACCTTTTTCGAGGTGACGACAGTGGCGGCCATGCTGCTCTATGCCGAGAACAGGGCCGACTATCTGCTGCTCGAAACGGGCATGGGCGGCACCTATGACACCACCAATGTTGTCGAGCATCCCCTGGGGGTGATCATCACCCCGGTGGACATCGATCACCAGGGGTTCCTGGGCAAGACCATTGCCGAGATCGCGGTGAGCAAGGCCGGCATTCTCAAGCGCGGCAGCAAGGCCGTCATCGGGCTGCAGCAGCCCGATGGCCGTGCCGTGATCGAAAGGGCAGCGCACCGGCTGGGCGTGCGCCCGATCTGGCAGGGCGAAGATTTTCATGGCCAGTCCCAGGACGGGCGGCTGGTTTATCAGGACGAGGACGGGTTGCTCGACCTGCCGCCGCCGGCGCTGATCGGCGCGCACCAGTTCCACAATGCGGCGCTGGCTATTGCCGCGACGCGGCATTTCGGGCTGCCGGTGGATGCGGCGGCCCTTGCCAAGGGATTGCGATCGGTGGTGTGGCCGGCGCGGATGATGCCGCTGCATGGAAAGCTGCGCGACATGCTGCATGACGGCAGCGAACTCTGGCTCGATGGCGGGCACAATGTGCATGGGGCCACGGCGCTGGCAGCAGCGATTGCCGATATGAACCGCACGCGGCCCGCGCCGCTGGTGCTGATCATGGGCATGATGAACACGCGCGATCCCGCAGCTTTTCTGGCCCCCTTTGACGGCCAGGTGCAGCAGATCTATACGCTGACAGTGCCGGGCGAGCCCAATTCGCACCGGGCCGACGAGATTGCGCACAAGGCGCGCGGCGCCGGCTTTGCAGCAGCGCCGAAGCGCTCGATCCTGTCGGCGCTCAAGGCTGCCGCCGACGTACCCAATGCGCGGGTGCTGATCTGTGGCTCGCTCTATCTGGCCGGCGACGTACTGGCCAAGAACCACACGCCGCCGGACTGATGGCCAGGCCCGATCAGTAGCGGGCCTGATCGCTGCCGCAGAAGGGGTCCACAGGGCTGGTGCCGGCAAAGGGCGTGCGGCCCAGCAGGGCCTCGAGCACGGCCGCCTGGATAGCCTCCGAGGAGCCGTAGGCGTTGACATAGGTGGGCACGCGCGGGGCGTCGTAGAGATAATAGGGATAGCCCAGCGACACCATCAGGGTGGGCAGGTCGTGCCAATAGCGGCGCATGCCACCAAAGACCGAGCCGGTGAGCTTGACCCAATCGAGGAAGATCCGGCTGCGGGTGAGCGTGGTCTCTTCGGCGAAGAGATAAAGCACCAGATCGAAATCGCTCGGCTTGACGTCGAGCTCGGGGGTGAAGAGCGTCACCTCAAAGCCCTCGGCGGCGAGCCGGTCGGGCAGGCTCAGCGGCAGCGGCTGGGGCACAAAGGGGACCACGGCCCCCGTGGAAAAGACCAGAACGCGATGATGGCGCGAGGGCGACAGCGGCAACAGGCCCTGGGTGTCCTTGACCAGGGTGGGCACCCGCGCGGTGACCGATTTGGCGGTGGCCAGATGGGCGTCGGAGGCGACAAGACCGGCGACCGATTCCAGACTCGGGGCCGCAGGCGCGGCATGGAGGCCCAGGCGGGCCTTGAGCGCCAGGACGCGGGTCACGGCCTCGTCGACCCGCTCCTGATTGAGGCGGCCATCGGCCACGGCCTTGACCAGGCGCATCAGGTCGGCATTGGGATCGTCGCTGAACAGGATAACGTCGCAGCCCGAGATGATGACCTCGGGCAGGGTCTGGTCGCGCGGGCCCCAATCGCCCATGCCAGCCATGGGCGTGGCATCGGAGACGATCAGGCCATTAAAGCCCAGCTCGCGGCGCAGCAGATCGTGATTGAGCAGGCGCGACAGCGAGGCGGGGCGATAGGCCTCGGCGCCGCAATCGGGATCGATGGCGCGGGCATAGGCCGGCAGCGCGATATGGGCGGACATGATGGAGAGCACGCCGGCATCGATGGCCTTGCGATAGAGGCGGCCGAAATTGGCCTCCCAATCCGCCATGGAGAGCGGATTGACGGTGGTGACCAGATGCTGGTCGCGATCATCAAAGCCTTCGCCGGGCCAGTGCTTGACGGTGGCGGCGACGCCATTGGCCTGGAAGGCGGCGATCTGGGCCAGGGCGTGGCGCTCGACCTTGTCGATGTCGCTGCCATAGGAGCGGGTGCCGACAATGGCGCTGCGCCAGGCGATGTTGAGATCGATGACGGGGGTGAAGCTCCAGTTCAGGCCAATGGCATTGGCCTCGCGCGCCATGAGGGTGGAAATGGCGGTGGTGGCTTCGAGATCGTCGACAGCGGCCAGGCCCAGCGGATTGGGCACGCTGGTGCCGAGCGGCAGGCTCATGCGGCTGCCTTCGAGATCGGCGCTGACCAGGAGCGGAATGCTGCTCAGCTCGGCCAGTTCGCGCGAAAGATTGTATTCGGCGATGAGATCGTCGGAATAGATGCGGGTGATGCCGCCGGGCTTGAAGCTGCGCACGGCCTCGATCGTTTCATCGGGCGTGCCGCGGGCGAGCAGAACAAAGAGCTGGGCCAGCTTGTCGCGCGGGCTCAGGGCGTCGCGGGTGGCGTGGACCCAGGTAATGGCGGCATCATCAAGGTGGAACGGCGCGGCGGCGAGATCGATGGGAGCCATTGGCTTCCTCCCCAGTCTTCTTGTTGGCTGCAAGGCTTAGCAGAAGCCGTGTTGCAGCGGAACCAAGGCAATTGCCGGGCAAGGCGCTGGGACCATGAAAAAGCACCGCCGGGAGACCCGACGGTGCTTTGCAAATTTCTCAGGCGCCTGGTGTCAGGCGGCGTGGCCTTCGAGCCACTTGGTGAGGCCGGCCTTGGGCGTGCCTGCACCGATCTTCATGTCGGCAGCTTCGCCGCCCTTGAAGAGGATCATGGTCGGGATGGAGCGCACGCCATACTTGCTGGCGGTACCCGGATTGTCATCGACATTAAGCTTGACGATCTTGACCTTGCCGGCCAGTTCGACAGACAGCTCATCGAGCACGGGTGCAATCGCACGGCAGGGCCCGCACCACTCCGCCCAGAAATCCACGAGGACGGGTTCTTTGGAGTTCAGGACTTCCTCGCCAAAATTGGCATCGGAAACGTGACTAGTCATGGGTTTTTGCCTTTTGTTGAAAGCGGCGGACTGTGTGCGCCTAAAGCTGGGAAGAGTCCAGCGCAGGCACAACGCAGATCACCGCATGGTGAAGCCGCGGGCGCCCGCCACCAGCATATCCGATGGCAGATTCATCAATGATTCCAAACTCGTCCACAGAATTGCCGCCCGTATGACCTGTCCAGGGAAAAGCTGACCTGCAACCAACGCATACAATCCGAGCTGGGTAATGTAGTTCCCCGGCACATCGGCAACCCTGTCGGGTACCGACGCGTCGGACTTGTAGTCGACCACCAACACCCCCTGTTCGTCAATCACCAGACGATCAATACGACCGCTCAGACGGACGGGCTGGCCATCGCGCAAAAGGTCCAGTGCGAAGGGCACTTCAGCCCGGCTCATGGGGCCGAACAGGCGCATGAGATCGGGGCGGCGCAGAATGGACATGGCCTTGGCGGCCAGGCGCGGATGATCGGCAGGCGAATCGGGCAGCAGGGCCATGAGCGCCTTGTCGGCAATCGCCGGCCAGATCGCAGGGTCGAGCGTGCCCAGATGTTGCAGCAGGGCATGGAGCGCGATGCCCTCGCGGCGGGCGGCTTCGGCATCGCGCACCTGTTCGGCAAGACTATCGAGCGCAGTGGTGGTGCTGATGCCGCTGGCGGCCTGGGAGGGCGACACGCGGGTGACAACCGGCGCCGGCGGCAAGGGCGGCAGGATGAGGGGCACCATGCCGGCACCGACAGCGGGCGCCGAATCGCGCACCGGGACGGGCGCGACGCGTTCGCGCGGGTAGATGATGGCCGTCTCGACGCCGACAGCGTCAGCCTGCGTCTCGGACAAGGGGCGAAGCGCGGTTTCAACGGCCTCGTACCAGCTGCCGGCCAATTGGGTGGCGGCTTCGGAACCGGGGGTCAGCGCGCCGGTGACATAGAGCTCGTCTTCGGCGCGGGTCATGGCGACATAGAGTTTGCGCCAGTATTCGCGCTCCAGATTGTCATCGACGGCCTGCTTGATGCCCAGCGTCGCCTCGACATGATCGCCCTTGCCGGCGGCATGGACCAGCAGCGGGCCGGGGGCTTCGGCCAAGAGATAAACCGGCTTGCCCAGCATCTGCTTGCTGGGCTTGGTGGCGGCATCGGCGAGGATGACGATGGGGGCTTCAAGACCCTTGGCGCCATGGACGGTCATGACGCGGACACCGGCGCCGGCATCGGGCAATTCGCGCTTGATGGTGCCCGAGCGCTGGCGCATGTCGGCGACAAAGCCCTGCAGCGAAGGCTGGGCGCCCTGCTCGTGGCTGAGGGCCAGTTCGAGCAGTTCGGCAACGATGTCATCGACCTCGGGACCAAAGCGGGTGTGGAAGCGGCGGAGGCCGCCTTCGGCATAGAGCACCTGGGCGAGGAATTCGAAGGGGCGTTCGAAATCGAGCTCGCCACGCCAGCGGGCCAGGCGCTCGGCGGCGGCGATAGCAGCCGGGTCGGCATGGGCGGCCAGCGCCTGCCAGAGCGTCTGGCGGTCGGCGCGTGGCTGGGCCACGGCAAACAGCAGCGCCTCATCGATATCAAAGAGAGGCGAGCGCAGCAGGGCAGCCAATTGCAGATCGTCCGCCGGATTGAGCAGCACGTCGCAGAGCGCCAGAAGATCGAGCACGGCGATATGGCCGGTAACCCCCAGGCGATCAGCGCCGGGGGTGGGCAGTTCCGCCTTGCGCAGGGCGCGGATGACCTCCTGGAACACCGGCCCGCGCGACTGCACCAGGATCAGCACATCATCGGCGGTGACGGCGCGACCACGGCCCGTGAGCGGGCGACGCGCATCGATCCAGCCGCGGATGCGGGCGGCGATGGCCTCGGCCACCTGGCGGGGCGCGCTGGGCTGCAGATCGAGCACGCTGGTGGGCCAATCGGCATCGGCCCGGGCCTCGCCGGGCTGCTGGATGGGTGGCCAGAGCGTGACACTGCCGCCGCGCATGGTGCGGGCGGTGTTGTGATGGACTTTTTCGGTTTCCAGCAGGGCCGCCTGGATATCCGGGCGGTCGCTGACCAGATCCACCGCCGCCAGGATTTCGGGCAGGGTGCGGAAGCTGGTGCGCAGCGGCACGGGCTGGAACTGCACTTCGGCTTCGCTGGCGCGCAGCTGGTAGTCACCACCGGTCTGGCCAAAGAGGGCCGGTTCGGCGCCCTGGAAGGAATAGATGGACTGTTTCTGGTCGCCCACGGCAAACAGCGAGCGCGGCCGGGTGACGGCCCCTGCCCCGGCGAAATATTCCTCGGCGATAGCGCGGACCACGCGCCACTGCTCGCCATTGGTGTCCTGGCTTTCATCGACCAGGATGTGGTCGATGCCGGAATCGAGCTTGTAGCGGACCCAGTCGCCGGACTGGTTCTGGAAGAGATCGGCAAGGCGCTCGACCAGATCGTCGAAATCGAGCAGGGAGCGCGCCCGCTTGGTGGCCTCGTAGCGCTGGCCGACGGCGGCAACGATATCGAGCAGGGCCTCGCTGCGATCGACCAGCGCAGCGGCGCTGCGGGCTGCGGCCAGGGCGGCCAGGCGCTCGGCTTCGGCCTGGAGCTGATCGGCCAGATCGGGATTACCGGTGGTGACCGCCTTGACCACCAAGCGAGACGGCACCGTCAGATCCTTGGTGAGGAAGGCGCGCAGCCAGGCGTCGGAGGCGGGGCTGGCGGGATCGAGCGCGGCCAGCTTGTCCTCAAGGCTGCGATTGCCGCCCTTGGGCGGGGTGATGGCAAAGAGCGCCTGGATCTCGGCGGGGCCGATCAGGCGTTCGCCGGTGATGGCCGCTTCGATCTCCTCGACCGAGCGGGTGGCCGCGGCGCCGATCAGCGCGCGCAGATTGGCCTTGGCGCGGGCGGGATCGGCGAGGACCAGCTTGAGCTTGCGGCCATCGGCGAGGGCCGCATTGATGGCGTTCTTGATCTGCTCGTCGCTCAGCGTCTGAAACAGGGTTTCCACCGCTCCGGCGACGCCCAGCCCCTGCGCCAAAACGGTTTCGCGCGCCGCCAGCAGCAGGGCGGTGCGCTCGTCATCCTCGATGACGGAGAAATCAAAGGGCACGCCGGCTTCGAGCGGGAAGCGGTGCAGCACCGATTCGCAGAAAGCGTGGATGGTGACAATCTTGAGCCCGCCGGGGGTTTCGAGCGCCCGGGCGAAAAGGGTGCGGGCGCGATTGCGCAGGGCGGCGTCGGGCTCGCGGCCCTCGATGTCGCGCAGCGCCTTGTCCAGCGCAGCATCGTCGAACAGGGCCCATTCGGCCAGGCGATCGGCGACGCGGCGGCGCATTTCGGCGGCGGCGGCCTTGGTATAGGTGAGGCACAGGATGGCCTCGGGCGCGACGCCCGAGAGCAGTAGGCGCAGCACGCGGCGGGTGAGCACGAAGGTCTTGCCCGAGCCGGCATTGGCCGACACCCAGATCGACCAGGCGGGATCGGCAGCCAGCGCCTGGTGGCGGCTGGTGTCGAAGGGGACAACGAGAGGACCGCGCTCGCTCATGGCTCGCCCTCCCCGCCATCAATGGCAGTCCATTCGGCCAGCCGCGCCAGATGATCATAGGCGCCGGCAAAGCGCTGGCCGGGCAGCGGCAGCAGGCGGGCGGGCATGGGCGTATCGTGCATCAGGAAGAGCTCGACATGGCGCTGCATGCGCCGGGCGATCTCGTCGGCGGCGGACATGACGTCGTGCTCGTCATGGGGAATGAAGGGCTTGGCGGTGAAGGCGTCGGGCCCCAGGCCCACCTTGATATAGGTGAGCGCCGTGGTGGGCGCGGCACTGAGCTGGGGGAAGGCACCGGCGGCGGCCATCTGCGCCTCGAGCAGCAGTTGCGGCACCTCGAAGGCCTGCATGGCGCCCTTGGTGGGGGGCGAGCCGGTCTTGAAATCGATGATCTCCAGCGTGCCATCGCGCAGGGCATCGACGCGGTCGGCGCGGCCGCTGAGCTTGAAGGGCTCGGCCATGGGAAACACCATTTCGCCGCGGATTTCGGCATGGCGCCGGGCCACCATGGGCTCGCGGGCGCGCTCGAAGGCGAGGAACTGGGTGGCGGCGGTGTGGAAGCGGCGCAGCCAGATATCGCGGCGCTCGCCAATGGCGTCGAGGCCGGAGAATTTTTCCACCGCGATGGCCATCAGCACATCGATGGCACCGGGGGCCATGACGTCATGCCCATCGATGACGAACTGGGCAAAAATATCGTGGATGATGGTGCCGCGTTCGCGCCCGTCGGGCGTGTCGCCCAGGGGATCGAGCGCGCGCAGGCCCAGCACATGGCGGGCGTAGATGTCATAGGGCGAGCGCATCAGCGTTTCGATCTCGGTGACCGAGAGGGCACGCGGGCGGGTCGCCGCCGGCGGATTGGGCGCCGGACGCGGGGCGGGCCGGGTTTCGGGCACCATGTCGAGGCGGCGGGCCTGATCGAGCCAATGGGCGCCGCGTGCAACCCAGCGCGCAGCCTCCTCGGTGCCGGCAAAGGCGGTGAGGCGCTGCAGCAGGCGCGAGGCAATGGCGGGGCTGGCGCCGACGCGGTCGGCATAGCTGAGGATGACCCTGGCATTGCCCAGGCCCTGGGCAAAGTCGTGGGCGGCGAGGCCCTGCTTGCGCTCCGGCGGATCGAGCCCGGCGGCCAGCCGCATGCCGCGGCTGAGCCAGGGACCGGGATCGGCCGGCTCGGGCCATTTGTCCTCATTGAGCGCGGCCAGTACCAGGAGGTCCGGGTTCTGCAGGCGGGCTTCGAGCTGGCCCCAAATGGCGATGTCGCTGCGGCGTTCCTCGATAGTGCGGACCTGGGCACCCAGCATGAGGGCGCTGAGGACGCCATCGAGCTGGCGCGGGGCAAAGCTGTGGCCTTCGCCAGTGTGGCTCGCCATCTGCTGGGCCCAGTCGGCCAGTTCACGGCGGCCGGGAATCTCGGCGCCATCGGCCACGGCATCAAAGGCGGCACAGAGGGCGGCGGCGAGGCTGCTGGCGGTAATGACGGGGGTTTCGAGGAGGCTGGTGAGCGGCGCAATGGCGGCGGCGATGGCGTCGAGAAGACCGGTGATGGGGGCGCGATCCCCCTCGGACAGGCGGCGGGCCGGATGGGTGATGGTCTTGTCGATATTGGCCGAGAGGGCAGCGCGCAGGCCGGCAAAGCCAGGATTGGGCCGCTGACCACGCAGGAGGCCCAGCTCGATATCATCGGCCAGGCGGGAAATCTCGGCACGGTCGCGGCCGAAGCGGGTGGCGCGGTTGCGCAGCAGCGCCATCAGATGCACGGCGGCGATATTGGAGCTGGCCAGCGCCAGGATCTGGCGCAGCAGGCGCCCGGCGGCGGACTGGAACAGCGGCACGCCAGCGGCATCATCGACCACCACCCCGAAGCGGCGCAGCTCGGCGGCAATGCGGCGGGCAAGATTACGATCGGGGGTGACGATACCGACAGTCTGTTTGTCACTCAGGGCCGCATGAGCAGCGAGGGCAATAGCGCGGGCCTGTTCGTCCTCGGTGCGGGCGCGAATGATGGTGACGCCCTCCCCCGCCGCGGCCAGTTGCTCGGGCGTGAGGCGCTGGCTGTTCCAGCGGGCGGTGTCCTCAGTGAGCGCCAGGGCGCGATGCACCAGCGTGGTGCGGGGATGATCGCCCGGCGCCAGTTCGGTGACATCGCTGACCGCTGCGCCCAGGCTGCGCAGCAGGCGGGCGAGGCCATATTGCGGATGGCCATGCGGATTGCTGTCTGGCAGCAGCAAGGCCGCGTGATCGGCCGGGGTCATGGCGCAATCGAGCCCGGGCAGCACCACGGCGCCGCGCGGCAGGGCGTTGATGGCCGCCAGCAGCCGCGCCGTGGCGGGAATGGAACCGGTGGAGCCGGCGGCAATCACCGGGCGATCACGATAGACCAGCGGCGCCGCCATGGCCTGGCGGTCGAGCCGCTGGCCGCGCAAGGCGGCGGTGTCGGCGCGAGCGCCGGCCAGATGCTCGGGCCAATAGCGCAGGGCAATATCGAGGAAGCTGATGGTCTGCAGCCAATAGTCGCTGAGATTGGCTTCAAGCGTGGGCGCAATGGCCGCGATGTCGGCCGGGCTGCGCTCCTCGGTCAGCAGATCATCGATGAGATGGCCAAGCGATTCGGCCATGGAGAGGATTTCGCCGGCCGTGGGGGGCGTGGAAAAGGCGCGCTGGCCCCCCTCGGTATTGGCCCAGGCATGGACGAGGCGGGAGAGCACAAGACGCCGCTCCAGCGCGCTGGCGGCCGGCAGCGGGGTGGGCGCATCAAAGGGCGGCAGGAAGGGCTCTTCGTCGGCGACTTCGCCACCAAAGGTGCGGATATCGGGCAGGAGCCCGAGGCTACGGCGCGCGAATTCATCGGCCAGGGCCAGCTTGGCGCGGCGGGTGGGCAGCACGATAGTGACGTCGGTGAGCCAGAAGGGTTGGCTGCGGTCGGCGCCGCCCAGCAGCGTGCCATCGATGATGCGATCAGCCAGGGTGGCGATGAAAGGGGCGTGCGGGGCGATGGAAAACAGCGTCATGGCGCTGTGGGGGCCGCAAGGGCGCTTTCGGCCAGGGCCAGCGCGGCGGGATCGCCGACATGGAACCAGGGGGCATCGAGCACCACACCAAACAGGGTCTCCCGCTCCAGGCAGCGCTCGAACAGCAGGTTGAGCGAGAAGGCGCCGTCGGGCGTATCGGCAAAGAGCGCTTTGCCCAGGATGGCGACGCCGCCATAGATCACCGGCGCGCCATAGTCGCGGGTGATGCGCCCATCGGGGGCGAGGCAGAAATCATGGCTGCGGGCAAAGCCATGGGCATCGCGCGGATGCACGCAGAGCAGGACGATATCTTCGGGGCCGGTATAACGCGCCAGCATGCGGGCGATGGGCTGGTCGCTGCCCAGTGGCCAGAAGGCATCGGTGTTCATCACCACAAAGGGGTCGGAGACCAGCATGGGCAGGGCCTGTTTGACGCCACCGCCGGTATCGAGCAGGGCCTCCTCGCGGCTGAGCTTGAGCAGGCCGCCGAAATGGGCCAGCAGTTGATCGGCGCGATAATGCCCATTGGCTGTAAAGCGCTTGGCGCCCTCAGCCTTGGCATTGTCCATCACCCGCTCGATCAGCGGCACGCCGGCCACCGGCACCAGCGGCTTGGGCAGGGTGTCGGTGATGGGCCGCAGGCGGCTGCCCAGGCCAGCGGCCAGCAGCATGACATCGGGGAATCGGCTGGTGTCGCTCATGGCGCGATATGAGCCGGAGAGTGTTCCCGAGGCAAGAGCGGGGGGATTTTGTGGCGAGGCGGGAGACTGGGCGCCTGACATGTGGTGCCTCGTCGATCTCGGTCATCCCCACCCGCCGTCATTGCCCGGCTTGTCCGGGCAATCCACCACCGAACGCAGATGCCCACGCCGATGGATCACCCGGACAAGCCGGGTGATGACAGTAGTGGGTGGGCACCATGGTGCCAGGCGCGGCGGACCGGTGTCAGGCCCGCAGGACGCCGCCGGTGGATTTGGTGACGGCGGCGATGATAGCGGCGGAGACCTTGTCGATGTCTTCGTCGGTCAGCGTCTTGTCGAGCGGCTGCAGCGTCACGGCGATGGCGACGGACTTCTTGCCCTCGCCAACATGGCTGCCGGCGAAGACGTCAAAGATCGTCACGTCCTTGATGAGTGCCTTGTCGGCGCCGCGCGCGGCCTTGAGGATCACCGCGGCGGTGACCGACTGATCCACGACAAAAGCGAAGTCGCGGCTGAGCGGCATGAGCTGGGACAGGGCCAGGGCCGGCTTGGTGCGCGTCGGCTTGCGGCGCGGCTCGGGCAGCGCGTCGAGATCGATCTCGAAGGCCGCGACAGGGCCGGTGATATCGAGCTCGGCGGCAAAGGCCGGGTGCAGCTCGCCGAACCAGGCAATGGTCTTGGGGCCCTGGGCAATGCGGCCGCCGCGCCCAGGATGGCTCCAGGGGGCGGGCTCGGCCAGGATCTGCATCTTGTCGATGTCATAGCCCAGCGCATCGAGCGCGGCGCCGAGATCGGCCTTGGCATCATAGACGCCAACCGGCGCGGCCTTGGCCGCCCAATGGCGGCCTGAACCGGAAAGACCCGCGCTGCCGGTGCGAATGCCGGTGGCATGGGTGTGCTGGCCTTCGGGCGCATCGGAGAGGAACACCTGGCCGACTTCGAACAGGGCCAGATCGGCAAGGCCGCGATTGGCATTGCGGCGGGCGGCCGCGAGCAGCCCCGGCAGCAGGGAGGGCCGCATGTCGGTCATGTCGGCGGCAATGGCATTGGCCAGCTGCAGGCTCTCCTGACCACCGCCGAAGCGGGTGGCTTCGGCATGGCTGATGAAGCTCCAGGTAACGGCTTCATCAAGCCCGCGCGCGGCCAGCGCCCGGCGCACGATGCGGCGGCGGTTCTGGATGGTGGTGAGCATGCGCGGGGCGACATGGGAGAGGCGCGGCAGCGGCTCGACCGGGACATTGTCGACACCCACCATGCGCATGATCTCTTCGACCAGATCGGCCTTGAGGGTGACGTCCGGGCGCCAGCTCGGCACCTTGACCGAGAAGCTTTCGCCCTTGGGCGTCACGGTGAAGCCGAGACGGGTGAGGATGGCGGTCGCCACCATGGGCTCGACATCAAGGCCGGTGAGGCGGCGCACTTCGGACAGCGGGAAGTCGATGGTGGTGTCGGGATAGACGTCCTCGCCCGAAAACACCGGCTCCATGGCCTCGCCGCCGCAGAGCTCGAGCACGAGGCGCGTGGCCAGTTCGAGGCCGGGATCGGTGAGGGCCGGATCGACATGGCGCTCGAGGCGATAGCGGGCGTCGCTGACAATGCCGGTCTTGCGGCCGGTGCGAGCGATGAGATCGGCATCCCAGCTGGCGCATTCCATGAACACATTGACCGTGCCGTCGGTGACGCCGGAGCGGATGCCGCCCATGATGCCACCCAGGCAGAGCGGGCCGGTATCGTCGGCGATGACGGTCATGGTCTCGTCGAGGGTATAGACCTTGTTGTCGAGCGCATCGAAGCTCTCGTTGCGGGCATTGCGCAGCACGGGCTGGCCATTGAGCGTGTCGGCATCATAGGCGTGCAGCGGACGGCCCCAGCCGAGCGAGACCCAGTTGGTGATGTCGACAATGGCATTGATGGGCCGCAGGCCGACGGCGCGCAGCCGCTGCTGCAGCCAGGCCGGCGACGGACCGTTCCTGACGCCCTTGATATAGCGGCCGCCGAAGCGGCGGATGGCCTTGGGCTCATCGGCGCCAAACTGGTGCGGCAGCGGCGCAATGGGGCTCTTGCCCTTGGAGGGCACCGGGCTCGTGTCGGTGGCTTTGAGCGTGCCCAGGCCATAGGCGGCCAGATCGCGCGCAATGCCATAGACGCCGGTGGCGTCGCCGCGATTGGGGGTGATGGAAATGTCGAACACCACGCCATCAATGCCGGCATAGGCGGGATAGCTGACGCCGATGGGCGCATCGGCGGGCAGCTCGATGATGCCGTCATGATCCTCGGACAGTTCCAGCTCGGCATTGGAGCAGAGCATGCCATTGCTGACCTGCCCGCGGATATTGCCCTTGCCGATGGTCATGTCCTTGCCCGGGATATAGGTGCCGGGGAAGGCGAAGACGGTCTTGAGGCCCTTACGGGCATTGGGGGCGCCGCAGACGACGTCGATCAACTCGCCGGTGCCGGCATCGACCTTGCAGACGCGCAGCTTGTCGGCATTGGGATGCTGCTCGGCCGAAACGACATGGGCGGTGACGAAGCTCTTGAGCGCCTTGCCCTGATCTTCGACGCCTTCCAGTTCGAGCCCGATGAGCGTCAGCGTCGTGCCGATCTCGTCGGCCGAAGCGTCGGTATCGAGGTGCTCCTTGAGCCAGTCGAGGGTGAATTTCATATCTATCGCCTTTAGTGGAAGTCAGGTGTGCTGCGCGCAGGGGCTGCAGGGCATGGGAAAGCGGGCTTAGCTGCTCAGGCCGCCGAAGAGCGTCGGCAGGTCGAGCGGGCGGAAGCCGTAGTGATCGAGCCAGCGCTGGTCGCCGTCGAAGAAGGCGCGCAGGTCGGGCATGCCGTATTTGAGCATGGCGATGCGGTCGATACCCATGCCCCAGGCAAAGCCCTGGTAGACATCGGGATCGAGCCCGGCGTTGGCGATGACATTGGGATGGACCATGCCGCAGCCCAGGATCTCGAGCCAGTCATTGCCTTCGCCGATCTTGACCTCGGAGCCCGAGCGATCGCACTGCACGTCCACTTCCATGGACGGCTCGGTGAAGGGGAAGAAGCTGGGGCGGAAGCGCAGCGTGACATTGGGCACTTCAAAGAAGGCCTTGAGGAATTCCTCGAGCACCCAGCGCAACTGGCCGATGTGGCTGGACTTGTCGATGACAAGGCCCTCGACCTGGTGGAACATGGGCGTGTGCGTCTGGTCGCTGTCATTGCGATAGGTGCGGCCGGGAATGACCACGCGGATCGGCGGATCCATGGCGGGGGTCATATAGGCAGCAGCCGGCTTTTCATTGGTCTTTTGCATGACGCGGACCTGCACCGGGGAGGTGTGGGTACGCAGCACCTTTTTGACCCCATCGGCACCGGGCTTCATGAAGAAGGTGTCGTGCATCTCGCGCGCCGGATGCCCCTCGGGGAAATTGAGCGCGGTGAAGTTGAAATAATCGGTCTCGATATCGGGACCTTCGGCGATGGAGAACCCCATGTCTGAAAAGATCGCCGTGATCTCGTCGATGGTCTGGCTGATGGGGTGAATGCGGCCGCGGGCGGTGGGCGCGGGCTGCAGCGGCAGGGTGACATCGAGCGTTTCGGCCTTGAGGCGGGCGTCGAGGGCCGCGGCCTTGAGGGCGGTCGACTTGTCCTCGATGAGCCCGGCGATCTCGGTCTTGAGGCCATTGATGGCGGGGCCGGCGCTCTTGCGTTCATCGGGGGCCATGCTGCCCAGCGAGGCCAGCAGCGCGGAAACACTGCCCTTCTTGCCCAGGGCGGCGACGCGGACGGTATCGAGCGCAGCCTCATCGGCGGCGGCAGCGATGGCGGCGCCCAGTTCGGCGCGCAGGGTGGCGATCTGGTTCTCGAGGGACATCAGAAACTCTCAGTGGGCCTTATCCAGCGGCCGCCCAAAGGGGCGGCTTGGCAGGAGCGGGGTGACCGACCTCGTGGTTCGACAGGCGCGCCATGAGGTCTAAAGGAAATGCAGTGGCTTTAGAGCAAAACAAAACGCCCCGCGCCAGCCCAAAGGGCGGCGCAAGGCGCTATTTTGACCTCAGCAGAGCTGGGAGTGTTAGGCGGTGACGCGGGCGTGGGTGGTAGCGTCCACGCCTTCCAGATACGCCAGGGCAGCCTTGGCCTTTGCGACCAGCACGCCGAACGCTTCGGGCTGGGTGATCGCGAGATCGCTCAGCACCTTGCGGTCAACGGCAACCTCAGCCTTGCTGAGGCCGTCGATAAATCGACCATAGGTCAGCCCGTGATCACGGACGGCAGCGTTGATGCGCTGGATCCACAGGGCGCGGAAGTTGCGCTTCTTAACGCGACGATCGCGGTAAGCGTACTGGCCGGCCTTTTCGACGGCCTGCTTGGCGATACGGATCGTCGACTTGCGGCGGCCATAATAGCCCTCCGCAGCCTTCAAAACCTTCTTGTGACGGGCGTGATTGGTAACGCCTCTTTTAACGCGTGACATGTGTCAGCTTCCTTTCAGCGTTAGCGGTTGTACGGCATGTACCACTTCACCAGACCCTCGTCGCCCTTGGACAGGATCTTGGTGCCGCGGTTGGTGCGGATGTACTTGGCATTGTGGTTGATCAGGCGGTGGCGCTTGCCGGCGACGCCTGCCTTGACACGACCGGTCGCTGTGAAACTGAAACGCTTTTTGGCGCCAGATTTCGTCTTCATCTTGGGCATTTTGCGGGTCCTTGTAAGAAACTTGGATGGATTTGGGCCCATCGCATTCAGAGATCGCCACGGCATGCCTTTTGGCCGGGCGATCCGGAGAAGTGGGCTCTATAGGAGCAAAGCGCCCGGCTGGCAAGGGGTTTGGCGGAGCTGAAAACCATTGAGTTGCAGCGGTCCGTTCAGTTTTCTGCAACAGCGGTGAAACTTATCCGGACCAGCTTGCGTAGTTTCCTACAGCTCGGGACGACAGCGAGCGCAAAATACCGAAAGGAATAGATTATGAAAATGTTCAAGATCATCGCCATCACCGCCACCCTGCTTGCCGGCGCTTCGGCCGCTTCCGCGAGCCCCTACAACGTCATGGGCGGCGTCGAATCGCTGAGCGCCATCCAGGAAGCCACCACGGCCAATGTGCAGAAGCTGGGCGGTGGCCAGGCCCTGTCGCTTCGTGGCGACAATGACGTGGCCTCGGTGCAGGCCAACATCAAGAACAACAAGTGGCTGGTCGAATCCATCGAACGCCAGGGCTACTCGGTTGACCAGATCGTGGGTGTCAGCGGCGAGCAGAACAGCCTGACCCTCTACGCCCTGTAAGAGCTTTCCACAGCGTCCTCCCCGTTGTGACGATGGCCGGCCCCTCGGGGCCGGCCTTTTCTATTGGAGGCGCGGCTGGAGATGATCCTCGAACAGCAGGCCCGGCCGGGCGGCCAGCGCCGCCCCATATTCCGCCTCGGCGCCGAGCGAGATCTCGAGAAATCCGACGAGTCCGGCGACGTCGGACGCGGGCAGGCCATAGGCACCCTCGCGCAGACGATCAAGCAGAGTGGTCTTGGAGGCGATCATGCCGGCGGCGACATTGGCGCCATTACTCATCGAGCTGGCGCGCTTGATGTAGTCGTGCAACGGCGCACCAAGGTGGAATGAGCTGCCGACGGGGCCATAGAGCTGCAGCAGCAGCTCGAGGTCGGTCATGTTGCTCATGGTCACATCATAGCGGGCATCGGTGCGCCGCCTGTCCCAGACCACCATGGAATCCATCGAGAGGCTGACGAATTTGTGCTGGCCGGGTGTCAGCACGCGGTCCGGACCGTCGCCAACATGGCGCAGGTGGACGAAGCTGTCGGTCATCACATCGAGGGCGCAGGTGACAATGGCATGGTCGGCAAGCGCGGCGAGCGCCAGTTCGAGCTTGCGCGGCTTGAAGCGGTCATCGGCGTCCAGGATCGCCACATAGGGCGCGGTGATGGCATCGAGCGCGACATTGCGCGCGCGCGAGGCGCCCAGGCCGATGCCGCCGCTATCGAGGAAACGGATACGGGGGTCATTGATGCCGGCGTCGGAGAGAAAGGCGGCATAGTCAAAGCCATCATCGGCGACCAGCCAGAGCTGCCAGTCGGTGCAGGTCTGGGCCAGCAGGCTGCGCACCGTGGGCACGATGGTGGCCTGGGCCTGGAACGCTGGGGTGACCACGGCAAAGGGAGCGGACATGGGCAAGGCACCGGACTTGAACCGAGTTGTGGCATGTCCCATATCTTGGGCAGACGCGCGGTGCCACTCCAATCGGGCCGCGCACGATACGTTGCTTGATCTCAAGGACGGCCTGAATGACGCGCATATCGGTGTTTTCCGCCCCCTTTCTCCTCGGCTTTGACAATTTCGAGGAGCGCGTGGACCGGCTCGCCAAGTCCGCCGATGGCTATCCGCCCTATAATATCGAGCGCCATGTGGATGCCGATGGAACCGAGAGGTTCATGGTGTCGATCGCCGTCGCCGGATTCAGCGCCCAGGAACTGGACGTGATGGCCGAGGACAACCAGATCGTGGTGCGCGGCAAGCAGAAGGACGACAGCGGGCGCCAGTTCCTGCATCGCGGCATCGCCGCCCGGCAGTTTCAGCGCGCGTTTCTGCTGGCCGATGGCATGATCGTGAAGGACGCCACGCTGGGACATGGTATGCTGGTCATCGAGATCGAGCGCCCAAAGCTGGCCAAGACCGCCCGCCGTATCGACATTCGCTCACTTTGAGGAAAGGGCCGACCATGTATGAAAAAAGAAACGACCAGGCCACCAGGGATCATGTGATCCATCCGCTCAAGTCTCTGACCCGCGCGCAGTTTGCCGCGCTGGGCGGCAATGCTGTCGCCTATACCCGCGCCGTCAGCGGCGCCGTGCTCGGCGAAATGATCGAAGACGCGACGTTTGAGCCCGAGGGCGAATACCAGCTGCTGATGTCTGCCGATGGCAAGCCGCTGCTGGTGACCGATTCCACCGAAAGCGTGACCGACTGGCTCGAAGAGACCAGCCTGGGCCTGGCGACGCTGCACTAGGCGCAGCGGCCAGCACCGGCCAAAAGAAAAACCCTCCGACCGCAAGGCCGGAGGGTCTTTGTTTGTGTGGTGATGATCAGGCCGCGTAGTGCGTGGCGACCGGCGCGGTCAGCAGCGCATGGACGCGGGTGGGATCATCGGTGCGGCGGAGATCGTCGACCACCGATTCGGTGCGCAGCAGGCGGGCGACCTTGGACAATGCCTTGAGGTGATCGGCCCCGGCCCCGGTGGGGGCCAGGAGCATGACCACCAGATCGACCGGCTGATCATCGAGCGAATCGAAGTCGATCGGCTGATCGAGGCGGGCGAACAGGGCCGTCACACCGGCCAGGCCGGCGATCTTGCCATGCGGAATGGCGATTCCATTGCCGAGACCTGTCGAACCGAGCTCCTCGCGACCGACGATGGCGGAGAGGATTTCGGCTTGGGGGCTGCCGGTCAATTCGGCAGCCCGTTCGGCAAGTAGTTCAAACAATTGGCGTTTCGTTTCTACGCCCGTACAGCAAAGCACAGCACGCTCAGCCAGGATATCGGCCAATTCCATACAATTCGCCCTGAAATCAATCATACAATTGTCGGCGCGGCAGCCGTCAATTGGCTCCGAGGGCCGGATCAATCCAGCCTATATTGCCGTCGGAGCGGCGGTAGACCACATTGAGCCCGCCATGTCCAGCGTGACGGAACATCACAACCTGGCCACCACTGAGATCGAGCTCCATGACGGCCTCTTCGACACTGAGCTGGCGCAGGTTCTTGGTGGTTTCGGCAATGACAGCGGGCGCATAGTCGGCGTCGAGCTCGTCATACTGGTCGCCCGAGTCGAAAACGGTGTACTGCGCCAGCAGCTCGCCATCGCCATTGGCACCGCGACGGTGCTGCTTGAGCTTGCGGTTGTAGCGGCGCAGACGCTTTTCGATATTGAGCGCCATGACTTCATAGGCGGCGGTGGCGTCGCCACCCTGGGCGCTGGCCTGCAAGGTCGCGCCGGAATCGAGATGCACCACGCAGTCGGCGCGGAAGCCAATGCCATCGGGGGTGAGGGTCAAATGTCCGTCATAACCGCCGTCGAAATATTTGCCGACGACAGCCTCGAAATGCTCCTCCGCCTTGCCGCGGAGTGCATCGCCAACATCCATGTTCTTTCCCGAAACGCGTAAGGTCATGGCTTCCTCTTTCTTTCTCGTCGTTGTTCGACGCGAGAGCTGCCGAAAGCCGGATTGCGGACATCGGGTCTCGCGCCTGTTGCCTACCCCCTGGATGTGGGTATGCAACTGCTGCAATGCTAGACCTGCGTCCAACGCAGGCGCAATGCGCAACAACCGGTTGTGGTTCGTTTATCCTTTGGACTTCGCCCGAAATTGGCCTTAACTTTCGCGGGCGGAATTCCCGGCAGGCTGGCTGATTCAGGCCATGCGCTCGAGATTTTTCATCTGGCGGCGCCGGATGACCGAGGACGGGATGTTCATGGCCTCGCGGTATTTGGCCACAGTGCGCCGCGCCAGATCGATTCCCTGCTCCTGCTTGAGCATTTCGGCGATGGTATCGTCGCTGAGCACATCGGTGACCACTTCGGCGGCGATGAGCTGGCGTATGCGGTGTCGCACGGCCTCGGCCGAGTGATCGACGCCACCGTCGCTGGAAGCGATGGCGGTGGTGAAGAAGTACTTCATTTCATAAAGGCCACGCGGGGTAGCGATGTATTTGTTGGCCGTGACGCGGCTGACGGTGGATTCATGCATGTCGATGGTTTCGGCGACCATGCGCAGGGTCATCGGCTTGAGATGGGCGATGCCATGGGTGAGGAAGCCATCCTGCTGGCGCACGATCTCGCTGGCGACCTTGAGAATGGTCTGGGCGCGCTGGTCGAGAGATTTGGTCAGCCAGTTGGCCGTCGACAGGCTGTCTGAGAGAAAGGCCTTTTCTTCCGGGTTCCGCGTCTTCTTGGACACGGTGGCATAGTAGACGCGGTTGATCAGCACGCGCGGCAGCACTTCGGTGTTGAGCTCGACCTGCCAGGCGCCATCATTGCTGCGGCGCACGAAGACATCGGGCACCACGGTTTCCACCGGGCCGGAATCGAAGGCCAGGCCCGGCTTGGGATCGAGCTGGCGAATCTCGGCCAGCATGTCGGTGAGATCCTCGCGGTCGCAGCCCACGGCGCGCATCAGGCCCAGCATGTCGTGCTCGGCCAGAAGCCCGATATTGTCGAGCAGGGCCTGCATCATCGGATCGAGCCGGTCGCGGTCGCGCAGCTGGATGGCCAGGCACTCCGGCACGGTGCGGGCAAAGACCCCGATGGGATCGCAGCCCTGCAGCACGCCCAGCACGGCCTCGATGTCGGCCATCTCGGCGCCCAGCTGCTCGGCCAGGGCCACGAGGTCCAGCGTCAGATAGCCGGCCTCATTGAGGCCATCGATCAGATGGCGGGCGATCAGGCGGTCTGCGGTGGTGCGCAGCAGCATATTGGCCTGGGCCTCGAGGTGCTCCCCCAGGACGGGGCGCGCGGCAACGAACTGGTCGATGTCGGGCGCCTCGCCGCCCTCGCTGGCGCCATTGCGATCGAGCCGCGAGGTGGGCACCAGCTGATCCTGGGCGCCCTGGTCGGGGAAGACATTTTCGACGGCCGTGTCATAGCCATCGGCGATGGAGGCGGCATCCTGGATGCGGTCGCCGCGATCGACAGTGTCCTCATAGGCGCTGATTTCGGTGGAGCGCTCCGGCACCTGGGCCGGTTCGGCCTCGCCGGGTTCGGGGCCATCCTCGCGCTCCAGCAACGGATTGCGCAGCAGCTCGGCTTCGACGAAATCGTTGAGTTCAAGATGGCTCAGCTGCAGCAGGCGGATCGACTGCATCAGCTGCGGCGTCAGTGTCAGACTCTGGGCCTGGCGGAATTCTAGACGCGGCGAAAGAGCCATACGGCGGAGACCTTTAGCGCAAAATCTGGCTGTTTCCAGCCACTTCCCAGCGCGGACCATGCCCCAAAATCATCTAGCGGGCAAGGTGTGGGCAAGTTTCATGCCAATTTCACGGAGCTGCGGCGCTGCAGCGCGGCGTGATGTGCTCAGATCTCGAAATTTTCGCCCAGATAGACGCGGCGGGCGTCGGGGTCGGCGCTGATGGTTTCCGGGCGCCCCTGAATCATCACCTTGCCGCCATGGATGACATAGGCGCGATCGACCAGGCCCAGCGTCTCGCGCACGGCATGGTCGGTGATCAGCACGCCAATGCCGCGCTGGGTGAGCTGGCGCACCAGGCCCTTGACCTCGGCCACGGCAATGGGATCGACGCCGGCGAAGGGCTCGTCGAGCAGCATGAAGGCGGGATCGGCGGCCAGGGCGCGGGCGATCTCGACACGGCGACGTTCCCCGCCGGAGAGGGCCAGGGCATTGGACTTGGCCAGATGCTGAATGGAAAATTCCTCGAGCAGCGAGGCCAGCCGCGCCTTGCGGGCCTTGCGGTCCGAGATGTGGTTTTCGAGCACGGCCATGATATTGCCGGTGACGGTCAGCCCCCGAAAAATCGAGGGCTCCTGGGGCAGGTAGCCGATGCCGAGCTGGCCGCGCTGGAACAGGGGCAGGCGCGTGATGTCGCGGCCATCGATCTGGATGCTGCCGGCGTCGGGTTTGACCAGGCCCATGATCATGGTGAAGACGGTGGTCTTGCCCGCGCCATTGGGGCCCAGCAGGCCGACAGCCTCGCCCCGGCGCAGGGCAATGGACACATCGCGCACCACCACGCGCTTGCCAAAGCTCTTGGCAAGGCTGTGGGCGACCAGCCAGCCGGTGCGGTCAAGACGGGCCTTGGACTCCTGGGTCATTGCGAGTTGAACACCCCGGTAACCCGACCAGACTGGCCACTGGTGAAGGTGGAGACATTGGTCTCGAGGTTCACCACCAGCTCGCTGGCATTGACCGTGCCGCCAGCGTTGACCACGACCACATCGCCGGTGAGGCGCAGCAGCTGGTCGCCGGGGGTGAAGACGGCGCGCTTGCCAGTGGCGGTCTGGTCCACGGTCTGCAGCTTGACGTCGCCGGTGGCTTCAAAGGTCTTGATGTCGCTGGTGCCGCCATCGCCATAGGTGGCCACGACCTTGGGCGCCCAGACTGTCACCGTGGGATGGACGACCACGACATTGCCGGTGAAGACCGCGGTGTGGTTGACCTCATCGAGATCGAAGAGATCGGCCGTGATATTGACCTTGTTCTGCGCCAGGGCCGGCGTTGCCAGCAGGGCCAGGGCGAGAAAAAGCAACGAGCGTAGCATCATGGTGTCTTTGATCCGGGCGTCGACGGCAGGGTGACGTTGGCGCGCGAGAATGTCCAGCGTGCGGCGGTGGTATCATAGGTCATGCCGACGCTGTCGAGCGTGGTGCCATCGGCCTGATCGACATGGACGGGGCCCTGCCCGACCAGAAGCTGGTTGGCATAGTCGAAGACGGAATCAACGATCGTGCCGGTGGTGCCGGTGGATTCCGACACATTGGCCACGCCGGGAATGGTCACCGTCTCGGCCGACATGTCGAGGGTGGAATCAACGGCCGTGATGGTGGTGGTGATGCCATCGGGCTTGCGCAGCACGAGCCGGGCATCCTTGAGGGCGATCAGTTCGGTGCTGCCGATGGCAGCCTTGGCCTGGCCGGCCCAGACGCGATAGGTGGTGCCATTGTCGAGCACGCCGGAATATTCGGGCGTGTCGATGGAGACGCTGTCGCGGGTAACGGCGATACGGCCGACGCCAAAGCGCGTGCCCAGGCTCGAGAGATAGATTTCGCCGAGCAGCGCGGCCAGCACCAGCGCACCTGCCAGCGGCACCGCCAGGCGCAGCACGCCAACGCGACGATTGCGCTTGACCAGCCCCTTGTAGATGGCGGCGCGCCGGGCCGCATCAGCGGAGAAATCAAAGCCCGTTGCTGCCATCAGCTATGCGCGAAGATGTCGACTTCGCCCCAGCCGAGAAGATCAAGCTCGCAGCGGGTGTTGAGGAACTCAAAGCAGGACTGGGCCAGGGCGGTGCGCCCCTCGCGGGCCAGCATGCGGTCCAGATGCCGGCGCAGATCGTGCAGGTGCAGCACATCGGCGGCCGCATAGTCGAGCTGGGCGTCGCTGAGCTTGTCGCTGCCCCAATCCGAACTCTGCTGCTGCTTGGAGATGTCCAGGTTCAGCAGTTCGCGGCAGAGGTCCTTGAGCCCATGCCGGTCGGTATAGGTGCGGACGAGGCGCGAGGCGATCTTGGTGCAATAGATCGGGCCCGTGACCACGCCGAAGCGCTGGCGCAGCACGGCCACGTCGAAGCGGGCATAATGAAAGATCTTGGTGACGGCCGGATCGGACAGCAGCTTGACCAGATTGGGCGCCTCGGTGGCGTCCTTGGGGATCTGCACGATATCGGCGCTGCCATCGCCGGGCGAGAGCTGGACGACGCAGAGACGGTCGCGATGGGGATCCAGACCCATTGTCTCGGTATCGATGGCGACAGCGCGGCCATCGTAATTGGACAGGTTGGGCAGATCGCCGCGATGCAGTCGGATAGCCATGGTGAACTCGTGGTTTGCCTTGCGTGGTGATGACACAGCATCAAGGCGTTGGAAAGGCATGGGCACCCGCCCTACGGCCTGCCGAGGGCCTCAGAAGGGCGATTTGCGCCGCCGGCTGCTCACAATAGCGATAGCCAGGCCAAGCAGGAGCGCGCCCAGCAGCGGCCAGTAGCGCCAGCGCGAAAAGGGCGTGGGCGGCAGGCGTTCGTCTGGCACCACATCGAGCACAGCCATCTCCAGGGGCGGCAATTGCGCCGTGATACGGCCCAGTGGATCGGTGGAAAAGGTGAGGCCGGAGTTGGCGGCGCGGATCAGGCTCATGCCCTCTTCGACAGCACGCACGCGGGCATGCAGGGCATGCTGGGCGGGGCCGATGGAATGGTCGAACCAGGCATCATTGGTGATGTTGAGGAGGTATTGCGCCGTATCGGTGTCGCCCAGATCGCCGGAGAACAGGATTTCGTAGCAGATGACGGCCAGGAACACCGGCATGCCGGGGAGGCTCATGAGCCGGCGGCGGGGATCGCCATGGGCCCAGCCTTCTGCACCGGGGACGAACTGCTTGATGCCCAATTGGGCAAAGAAGGATGAAAAGGGCAGGAACTCGCCAAAGGGCACCAGATGGGACTTGTCATAGCTGGCGATGACCTCGCCATTGGTGTCGATGGCCAAAAGGGCATTGTAGGGCGGGCCGGCGCTGGCACTGGCACCGGGCAGATAATCCTGACGCGGCGCACCAGCCAGCAAGGTGGTGCCACTGGGCAACATGCGCGCGATGCGCGCCAGGGCGTCCGGATAGGACGAGAGGAAGAAGGGCAGGCTGGATTCGGGCCAGACGAGCGTATTGATGTCGGCCAGGCCCTGGTCGGCCGGGTCCATGCGCATTTCCGACAGCATGAGCAGCCGATCAATCAGCGCGACAGGATCAGCCTTGGCCCAGTCGGCATGTTCATAGACCAGCGGCTGCACCAGGCGCATGCTGACATCGGTGCGCGGCGTGACAATGGTGCCGCTGATGCGGTTGGAGCCATAGCCGAGCTGGGCGGCAATGACGCCGATGGCGAGGAAAAACGGCAAGAGGCGCCGGTTGAGGCTGCGGCCATCGGCGGGCCAGATCAGCGCCGGCGTCATGGCCAGCAGCGCGGCCAGCAGGGTGAGGCCATAGATACCGATGACGGCAGCCAGCTGCATCATCTCATCGTTCGGCGTCAGGGCATAGCCCAAGAGGTCGAAGGGAAAGCCGGTCAGCACATGGCCGCGCGCCCATTCGGCCATGGTCAGGAAGGTGGCGAGTGTGACGATGCGCCAGGGACCGTGTGACCAGAACAGATGCGCCAGCGCGCTGGCGAGGCCCCAGAAGAAGGCGATCAGCGCCGCCAGAGCCAGAATGGCAAAGGGCATGATGACCAGCATGACGCCGCCATCGACGAAAAAGGCGGCGCCCAGCCAATGGAAAGCGACGGTGAAATAGCCCCAGCCAAAGGCAAAGCCGATGGTGAAGGCCTGACCAAACAGGCGCCGCCAGCCACGGCCGGGCGTCGCGCCATCCAGGCACCAGACCCAGATGGGGAAGGCCACGAAAATGGCAGGCAGCACGAACAGCGGCGGTACCGACAGGCCGGCAATGGCGCCGGCCAGCACGAGCAGCAGAAAACGGCGCCAGCCATGGCTGAGCATGGCGGTTTCGGCAAGCCAGGTCATGGCCGGGCACTCGGCGAATCAGGGCGCATGCGGCCAAGCTGGCCGGTGGGACACAAAGCGTCAAGGCGAGCCGACGGCAGCCGGTGGCGCGGTGTCAATTGACATAGCAAAAGGCAATGCTAGGCTGGATTTTGCGCCGAAAAACCCTACCTGACATAAGCCAATCCAATGGACATAGACCAGCTCCGCACTTTTGACCGTATCGTGCGCGAGCAGAGCTTCACCCGTGCAGCGGCGCATCTGAACATTACCCAGGCCACCGCCTCGATGCGCATCCGGGCGCTGGAGCAATTGCTGGGCGTGACGCTGTTCCAGCGCGGGCGCACGGTGACGCTGACCGACCAGGGCATGACCTTTCTGCCCTTTGCACGGCGCATCATCGGCACGGCGCAGGAAGCACGCGAAGCGCTGCGACTGGCCGAACGCGGACGGGTGGCGATTGCCTCGCTGCGCACCCTGGTGTCGCCGCTGATCACCGAGTCCCTGCTGCGCTTCCAGGAAAAATATCCGCATGTCGATGTGGTGGTGAACGAGGGGCGGCAGTCGCAAATCGTGGCCATGCTGCATGAGCGCAATGTGGAAATGGGCATATTGTGCTGGCCGAACCTGGATCCGCTGGTGGTGGACCTGCAGCCACTGGTGGTGATGCGCGAGCGGGTGCCGCTGGTGGTGGCGCCCGAGATCGCGGCGCAGCTTTCGGCACAGCCCGAGATCGACGAAGTGCTGGCGCTGGTGCCGCGCGTCATCTCGCTGCGCTGGTGGCAGGCCGAGCCCGAACAGGCGGCGGCGCTGGCGCGCATGGCGCAGACCAGCGTCGACCTGCCCACCGGCCCGGCGCGGCGGTTGGCGATGAAGGGCCAGGGGCTGGGGTTCTTCGTGCAGTCGGCCATTGCCGAGGACGTGGCGGCGGGGCGGCTGGTGGAGATCGCGCCGACCCATTTCGAGCCCCTGCACCGCGACACGGCCATGGTAGTGCGCTCGGCGGCCGCGCTCAAGCGCACGGTGCTGGCCGATTTCGTGCGCGAGATCGCCCATGAATGCGCCAATGTCGGCATCATCATCGAGGACCATCTGGACGAGATGCTCGACCAGGCGTGAGGGGGGACGGCGGGAATGGCCGACTATGATTTTGTGATCGCGGGCGGCGGCTCGGCCGCCTGTGTCGCCGCCATGCGGCTGGTGCGCGAATTCGGCTGTTCCGTGCTGATGATCGAGCGCGGGCCCAAGCGCACGCATCGGCTGATGGACATGCCGGCGGGCTATATGAAGTTCCTGGCGCGGGACGATTTTCTCGAAATGCACAAGACCGTGCCACAGCCGCAACTGGGTGGACGGGCGCCCATCGTGCCGGTGGGCAAGGCGCTGGGCGGCGGCAGCGCCGTCAACGCCATGGTCTATATGCGGGGCCAGGCTGAAGACTATGACGGCTGGGCGGCCGGCTTGGGCAATCGTGGCGACTGGTCCTATGCGGACATGCTGCCCCATTTCACCGGCATCGAGGCCAATAGCCGCTTCAACGACCAGTTCCACGGCATCGATGGCAATCTGCGCGTGTCCGAACCGGCGCATATCTCCCCGACCACCGAGGACTTTTTGCGGGCGGCGCAGGGCCTGGGGCACGCCTATAACCCCGATTTCAATGGCGCCCGCCAGAATGGGGTGGGCATCATGCAGCACACCTATGGGCAATGGGGGCGCTATACCGAGCGGTCGGACGCGCGCAAGGCGTTCCTCGTGCCGCTCGAAGACGATCCGCGCCTGACGATCATCACCGATGCGCGGGTGGATCGTATCGTCATCGAGAATGGCCGCGCCGTTGGCGTTGACTATTCCAGGGATGGGCAGAGCCAGACCGTGCGCGCGGGGCGCGAGGTGCTGGTGGCGGCGGGCAGCTACAACAGCGCCAAGTTGATGATGCTGAGCGGGCTGGGGCCGGCCGCCCACTTGCGTGAGCATGGCATTGCTGTGCTGGCGGACCTGCCGGGCGTCGGACAGAATTTGCAGGACCATCATGAAGTGCCGGTGATTGCCACCACGCGCGGCAAGTCGGGTTATTTCGGCCAGGACAAGGGCTGGAACATGGTTCGCAACGGGCTGCAATATCTGGCGTTCAATTCGGGGCCGGTGACCACCACGGGCATCGAGGCCTGCCTGTTCTTTGACCCCGATGGCGGCGAGCGGCCGACGATCCAGCTTTATTGCGCGCCCATCGTTTATCTCGACCGTGATGTCAGCGCCGCCGAGCCGACATGGGGGGTGACCTTCACCTCGTGCCTGTTGCGGCCCAAGGCGCGCGGTAGTGTGACGCTGCGCTCGGCCGACCCGGCCGACCAGCCGCTGGTCAATTGCAATTTCTTCGGCGATCGCGACGATCTCAGGCTGACCATGGCCGCGCTGGAAACGGCGCGGGCGCTGCTGGCCACCGAACCGTTCAGGAGCAAGATCGCCGAGGAACTGTTGCCGGGGGCAGACGTGATGGCCGACCCGGTGGCGCTGGAGCGCTATTGCGGGCAGACGGTCAAGACCAATTACCACCCGGTGGGCACGCTGCGCATGGGGCTCGACAGCGACCCGAGCGCCGTGGTGACGCCGGATCTGAGGGTCAAGGGCATCGACGGATTGCGGGTGATCGACTGCTCAATCATGCCGCAGATCGTGTCGGGCAATACCAATGCCCCGGCCATGGCCATCGGCAGCAAGGCGGCCAGCCTGATCGGCGCGGCTTAGCGCGCCAGGAGCCCGGCAACACGCACTGCCCTAGGCGCTGCCGATCAGAATGCCGGCGGCAAAGACCAGGGCGCCGCCCAGCACCACTTGCAGGGCGGCGCGCCAGAACGGGGTCTGCATATAGCGGTTCTGAATGAAGGCGATGGCCCAGAGCTCAACGAGCACCACGATGAAGGCCACGGCGGTGGCGATGGTGAAATCGTGGATGAGATAGGGCAGCGCATGGCCCAGGCCGCCAACGGCGGTCATGATCCCGGCAGCCAGACCCCGTTTGATGGGCGAACCACGCCCGGTGAGCTTGCCATCGTCGGAGGCCGCTTCGGTAAAGCCCATGGAAATGCCGGCGCCAACGGCAGCGGCCAGGCCGACAAGGAAGGTCTGGTGGGTATCGCCGGTGGCAAAGGCCGCGGCAAAGACTGGGGCGAGCGTGGAGACTGAGCCATCCATCAGGCCCGCCAGGCCGGGCTGCACATAGGTCAGCACGAACTGGCGATGGGATTCACCGGCCTCGATATGCCGCCCCTCGGCGCCCAGCACGGCGGCATCGATGCGATCGGCGGCTTCGGCGTGCTTGCGCTCCTGCATAGCCAGATCGCCCAGAAGCTTGCGCACATTGGCATCGTCGGACTGCTTGGCGGCCTCGAGATAGAAGTGGTAGGCCGATTCCTCCATTTCCCAGACCAGCTGGCGCACATCCTCCAGCTTGAGATTGTTCATCAGCCAGATCGGCTTGCGGGCGAGAAAGCCCCGGACATTTTCGCGGCGAATGGGCGCCAGCTGCGGCCCGAAGCGCTCGACATAGAGATCGAGCAGGCGCCGGCGATGCTCGTTTTCTTCGGCCGCCATGCCCTCGAACAGCGCCGCCGAGCCCGGATAGTTGCCAACCAGCTTGGTGGCAAACTCGGCATAGATGCGACCATCTTCCTCCTCCGCGGAAATGGCCAGAGCGAGGATTTCCCGCTCTGTCAGGGAGGAAAACGGCCGGCGGCTATCGGGCAAAAAGCTGAGCATGGCAGGGCACTTTTTAGAATGGTTCTAAACATTGTCTAGAACCATTCTAATCTTTGGACAAGCCCCTTTGGCGGCCGCGCACCGCCCGAAACATCATTCCAGCATGGATTGCAGGGCGTAAATGCCGGCCATGGCGCCCTGGGACGTCGCCAGGGTGACTGAGGCCATGGGATTGGCGAGGTCGCCCGCCGCGTAGATGCCAGCAACATTGGTCTGGCGCCGGTCATCGACGGCGACAACCTGGCCCAGGGGATGGTCGACCATGGCAATGCCCAGCCTGTCATGCAGGCTTGCTGACGGCGCCGAGCGCGGATGGGCAAACAGCACGTCGATGCCGACGGCTGCGCCGGTATCGAGGCGAAGTTCGGAGAGATGGCCATCGCTATGCCGCACCTGGGTCACGCGGCCCTCGACGACGGCGACGCCACGGCGCGCCAGATCGGCGCGGATAGCGTCGGGAATGGCGTGGCCATTCGCAAAGACCGTGCGACGGCCCGTCCAGAAGCCATAGAGCACTGCCGCGTGGGCGCTGTGATCGCCCGACCAGAGCAGCCCCCAGTGGCGGTCCGCCACTTCGAAACCATCGCAAAAGGGGCATGAGACAATCGAGGTGCCCCAGCATTCGGCAAAGCCGGGAATGGCGGGCATCTGGTCCGCGACCCCATAGGCGAGGAGCACCCGCCGGGCCCGCACCGCGGGACCGCTGTCCGTCTCGACTACAAAGCCATCGAGCGCCCCCGACAGGCTCGTCGCCCTGGCATTGACCAGGCTGACAGTGGGGTAGCGCTGCAGCTGGGCGCGGGCATCGGCGAGAATATCGGCTGGCGAGCGGTGGTCGTGCCCCAGCAGGCCATGGGAGTGATGGGCAAAGCGATTGCGGTTCTGCCCGGTGTCGAGGACCGTGACCGTGCGGCGGGCCCGCCCGAGTTGCAGGGCGGCCGCCAGGCCGGCAAAGCTGCCGCCGATGATGACGACGTCGTTGATGGACATGGAGTTTTTCCTTCTCTGCGGCGGCAAAGCCAGACTTGGACGACCGCAAACGGCAATTCATGTGCTTTTATATGTTACATGATATTGCCGTCGTCAACTCTGTTGCGCAGTTGCTGCTTCCGCGTGGCATGGGCAGTGCTATGCTGGCGCCCAATGACAGCGGAGGGACGGAGCGTGAAGAGACTGCTGAGTATTGCGGCCCTGGTGCTGGGCTGTGTCACGCCGAGCCTGGCCTTTGACGCGGCAACACAGGCAATCGTGTCGCATCACAAGGCGGGCAAGCCGATCAGCATCACCGATGTTGCCGTGCTGATGCGGGCGAGTGAACGCTGGTGCTACAATCAGGATGGGCTGACCTGCGACTGGTCGGACATCTATCTGGACGTGAGCGATACCGGCGCCGTCTATGAAATCAGCAATGCCTGGGACATCACCCATGACATCGCCTTCGTCGACAAGGGCGAATTCAAGGACGACCGCTACATCTGCGAAACCGGGTTTGACTGGGTGCCCAGCGTGCGCGCCAGCCTGCGCGCAGACGGCAGCACCGTCGGCGGGCGGCCATTGGCGACGCTGAAGGCGGAGATTGCCGAGGTCATTTCCCAGAGAGAGAATGGCACGAGCTGCTTTGACTATCTCTGGCAAGGCTCCGATGCGGCGGCACAGACGGTGACGCTGCTGCAGCGGCAATATGTCAATGGCAGCTATGACGAGAGCCGGGACACGCCCGTGACACTGCATTTCGACGCCGACACGGCCGCCAAGCTGACCTGGCGCTGGTAAAATCGCCTGCCGGCGGCAGTTGACGCGGCGCGGACCAGACGACATTGTCCGCGCCGAACTGATCCGGGACCATCACCGTGTTGCCCAAACTGCTCCGCTTGCTGGCCTGGGCAGCCCTGTTCGCCGGGCTGTGCCTGCCCACCCCAACGCCTGAAATCGCCAATGTCACGACGCTGGTGCTGATCGGGGTCGGCGTGATCATCCTGATGGCGCGGCCTTCGGCCCGGGCGGTCCTGCGGCTGCCGGTGGTGACGCTGCCGCTCGCGGCGGGCGCCCTGCTGCTGTTGGCGCTGGTGATCACCGCGAAATCCCCGCTGCATGTCCTGGTCATCCTGGTGCTGGCGCCACTCTGGTTTGCCGGGGGCCATGCCGCGCTGCTGGGCGAGATCCGGGACCGATTGACCCCGGCCGTGATCGGCAGCTTTGCGCTGGCCGGGACCGCCATCGGCGCGGGCATCGCCGCATTTGACGTGATTGTCCGACAGGTGGGCCGGGGCGGTTCGCTGGTAAACAATCCGATCCATCTGGCCGATCTGACGCTGATGCTGGGCTTTGTCGCGCTGGTGGGCCTGTTTGACCGGCGGCCGCTACGTGTGATCTTTCTGGCCGGGCCTGCGCTCGTATGTGCGGCGATAGGCTACACCGGCGCACGCGGGGCGCTGGTTGCGCTGGTGCCCATGCTGGTGATCGGCGGAGGCCTCTTGGCGTTTCTCATCCTGCCTCGGCGAAGGGCCTGGCAACTGGTCGCGCTGGGCGTCGCCGGTATCATCGTGGCGCTGGGCGCAACCTTCGCGCTCGGCCTGGGCGGCCGGATCAGCGGTTTGCTGGACGTTGCGTTGGCCCTGGTTCGCGGCGAGCCGACCGACGGCGCGGTGACCGAACGCTTGTCGATGTATCAGACCGCCTGGAATGCCTTTCAGGCGTCGCCCTGGTTCGGCTTTGGCATGATCGACTTCACCACGCTGGTGGCGCCCTATATGCCACCGCAATACGATTATGCGCCCTCGGGGCACCTGCACAATGACATCGCCGATTTCGCCGTGATCGGCGGGGTGCTGGGCCTGGCCTGCTATGGCCTGCTGCTGGCTGCGCCACTGGTGGGCGGGTTAAGCGCACGTGGCCCGAACCGCGGGATGATCCTTTATCTTGGCGTGGTGACGAGCCTGGGCTATTTCACCATGGGACTGACCAATGCCATGTTCGGCATCCTGACGCAGACGGTGCTCTATGGTGTCATCCTGTCGCTGATGGCCACCCTTGCCGCCCCTGCCCCGAGAGACATGCCGTGACCGGTACACCGATCCATATCGCCCTGACCTTTGACGACAATTTCTGGGCGCCGGCCTATGCCACCATGCGTTCGGTGTGCCTGTTCAGCCACCGCCGCAGCGATCTGGTGTTTCACCTGTGCCATCGGACGCTGACCGATGCGCATCGTGCCGATATCGCCGCCATCACCAGCGAGTTTCCGGTGACGCTGGCCTGGTACGATCTGGATGCCTCGCCGCTGTTCCGGGACGTGGCCAAGCGCATGCCGGAGAACAAGCGCCTGAGCAACATCGTCTATGCGCGGCTGATGATCGATCGGCTGGTGGGGGCGGAGGTGGAGCGGGTGCTCTATCTCGATTGCGACATGCTGGTGCGCGACAATATCGAAAAGCTCTATGACATCGACATGGAGGGGCATCCGATCGCCGCGGTGCGCGACAGTATCGGCGCCTTCATTACCGGCGGACGCGACCTGCGCTCCAACAGTGACCTGTTCAATATCGCCGACCCCTATTTCAACGCCGGCATGGTGCTGATCGACGTCCAGCAGTGGCGCGCCGCAGATCTGATCGGTCGCATGGAAAAAGCGCTGGCCGACGGCGTGATGGCGCGCATCTACTACGATCAGGATTTTCTCAACCTGGTGTTTGCCCGCAACTGGCTGCAGCTACCCTGGCGCTGGAACACGATCGACGCCCGCCATGCCCACGAAGGGCTCGACCCAGCGATCCTGCACTATACCGGCAAGACCAAGCCCTGGGGCGTGCTCTCAGGCATGCTGCAGTCCGTGGCCTTTGCCCGACTCTATCGGCATGTGATGACCAATGAACTGTTCTACCGCTTCGCCCGGCACCGCTGGAAACGCTGGTGGAAGAAGAAACTGCGGCTCTCCTGAGCCGGTTCAGCCCAGCGCAATGCCTTCGCGCTGGCACAGTGTCCACAGCGCGCTGCCGGGTTCGGGCAGCGGCAGGTCGGCGCGGCCGCGGCGGGTGAGCTGGCTGCGCCAGAGATGGATGGCCAGCGTATCCGGACCAATCGCGTCATCGACGCTGGAGCCGGCCTGCATCAGGGCTGGAATGCCTTCATAGGCAATGGGATAGAGCACGCTGCTGGGGCGGACCTGATCGGCGAGACCGCGCCGGACCATATAATGGGTCAGCGCCATGGGGCCAGTGGCGCCATACTGCATGTCTTCGGGTGCAACGGTCTGGCCCAGCAGGCGCCGCGCCGCGACCTCGAGGCGCCGGAAGATGGGCAGATGCGGTTCAAGCAGCGGCCGATCGGGATCGGTGAAGATCGAGAGCAGGTCATCGAGCAGCGGCGCATCGGATGGAATATGCAGCACGGCGCCGTTGATGGAGCCGGGCCGCTCATAGGCCATCAGGTAGTCCGGCGGGCCTTCGATGGGGCGCACGCAATAGACGTCGAGATCGGCATAGACCCCGCGGCCCTGGCGCAGCGCCATCATGCGGAAATAGTCCGAGAACACGCCCGGCGTGCCCTTGCCCTTGTAGAACACCAGCGTCTCGCGCGGCAGCACATCGGCGGCATTGCAGGCGACGGCCTCGGGCGGCAGGCCGGCGATGGGGTCGAAGGCATAGACCTCGACGCGGTGCCCGGCCCGGTGGAAGGAGGCAATGCTCAGCCGCTCCAGCCAGCTCATGGGTCCGTGCCAGAAGCTGACGATAGTGGGCAGGGCGGAGGTCATGGCAGTCCGGGTGACAGGGTAGATGCGGGGGCTGTGTTAGCCCAGCAGCGCCTGCCCTGTCACCCCCGGAGCGCCTCGACTAGCCGAGAGCGCCGTTGCTGAGCGAGGTCGCCAGCGGGGCCGGGCGCTCGACCGGGGTCTTGATGTCGATGGTGCGGCCCTCGCGCGAGGCGATCTCGAAGGCTTCCATGACTTCGAGGACATGCAGGGCCAGATCGCCATTGGCGCGGTGCGGACGATTGTCCAGAATGCCCAGGGCCATGTCGGCGACGCCGAGCGAGCGATAATTGCCATCGGCATAGGGCTGGGTGACCGGCACATTGGCCCAGGTCTCGTCCCGGCCGCGCTTGCGCAGCTCGACATCACCGCCGAAGAAATTGGGATCGGGCACGATCAGGCTGGCGTCGGTGCCATAGAGTTCGAGCGGCACATGCTTGTGCGCGGCCACGTCAAAGCTGAGGCCGACCTGGACGATGGCGCCATTGGCAAAGCCGAGCGCGCCGGTGACATGGGTGTCGACCTTGACCGGCATGATCTGGCCCTGCTTGGGCTCGGAGGTGATGGGGCGTTCCAGGCGCAGGCGCGAAGCCATGGCCGAGATGCGCGCGACCGGCCCCAGCAGATTGACCAGGTCGGTGATGTAGTAGGGGCCCATGTCGAGCACCGGGCCGCCACCGATATCGTAGTAAAAGGCCGGATCGGGATGCCAGCTCTCATGGCCGGGGCACTGGAAAAAGGCCGTGCCGCCGACGATCTGGCCGAGCGCACCGCTATCGACGACCGCACGGGCCTGCTGATGTGCGCCGCCCAGGAAGGTGTCGGGTGCCGAGCCGATGCGCAGACCAGCCTTGTTGGCAGCGTCGAGCAGCTTGCGGCCTTCGGCGTAATTGATACCGAGCGGCTTTTCCGAATAGACATGCTTGCCGGCGGCCAGGCACTTGAGCCCGACTTCGACATGGGCGCGCGGAATAGTGAGATTGACGATCAGCGCGATCTCGGGATCGGCCAGCATGGCGTCGATGGACATCGATTTGAGGCCAAACTCGGCCGCGCGGGCCTCGGAGGCCTCGGGGCGCATGTCGGCCAGGCCCTTGATGTCGAGCATGGGAAAGCCCGCCATGGTGTCATGGCCGGTGATCGCCCGCAGATAGGCCGACGAAATATTGCCGGTGCCGATGAAGCCGACGCCGAGGCGCTTGGTGGTCATTGCGCAATCCTCCTCAGATGGTTGCGGCAAACTAGCGGGGTCGCCCGCGCTGCGCCAGACGGTCGCAGTATTTTATTTGGATTGCGCAGAATGTGCCGGCGTGCCCTGATCCATGCGGCCCGCAGCCTGCTTTTCCCCCCACCAACGCTGTGATGTGGCCTTCATTCGGAATGCGCGCAGCCGGTTACATACAGGCTGCATAAAAATGGATTCAGGCTGTCTGCAATGCGTGCGACCAGAACTCAGGCGGAGCGGCGAGAACAGACGCGACGGGCGCTCGTTGCCGCAGCGCGCCAGCTTTTTGCCGACAAGGGCTTTGCCGGTACAAGCACCCCCGAGATTGCCGAGGCGGCGGGGGTTACCCGCGGGGCCCTCTACCACCATTTCGCCGACAAGGCTGCGCTGTTCATCGCCGTGGTAGAAGAAGAGCATCTGCTGATTGCCATGGCGATCAACAGCGCAGCCGCAGGCGAAGACGAACCCGGGCCGATCAAGGCGGTGCTGGGGAGCTGCAATGCGTTTCTCGATGCCATGGCTGACCCGGGCCGGCGGCGCATCATGCTGATGGACGCGCCCGCCGTCCTGGGCAGCCAGACGCTGAGCCGGATCGAGAGCCAATATGGGCTCTCCGCGACGGTGCGCGGGCTGGGCGAGGCGATGGAGCTCGGTGTCATGCGCCGCCTGCCCATCGCGCCGCTGGCGCAGCTTCTGCGCGCCATGGTCGACCGTGCCGCCCAGGCCCCCGAAGAGGAGCAGGCCGACTATCGCAAGGCTATCAAGGCGCTGGTGCGCGGCCTCAAGGCCTAGGCATGAGGGTCCTGCTCAGCGATGCGCCTCGAGCTGCTCGATCCGAGCGGCCAATTGCTGGACGGCGGCCACCAGCGGCGCGATGAAGGCATCATAGCGCAGGCCCTGTTCGCTTTTCGGGTCGGCCGGATCGGCCAGAACATGCCCGGCAAAATCCCGGCCGGCCAGAGCGTCGACCACCTGCTGGGCCAGAAATCCATAGTGGATGCGCCGACCAGGCCGGGACGAGCCGTCGGCCTGGGTACCGCCGATGGCCCAGCGAAAGCGCACCGGCTGCAGGGCCGCAATGAAATCGAGCCCGAGATCGCAGGGCTCAATGTCGATCTTCTGCCTGATATCGGAGGTCTGGATGGTGCCGGTGGCCGACCACACCGATGACCAGCGCGCGCCCGATGCGCCCAGCGTCACCGCATTGTCCACGGCCGGCCGGAGCGAGGCCGCGAAACTGGCGATGCCCGTCGCCGGGCTCACGGTGACGGCATTGATCCAGGCGCTGCCATCGGCACTGACCTTGAGGCGCCAGCTGTCATCGCCGGCCAGGCCCATTTCGGCGCGGCCGGACCAATTGGTCTGGTAGAGCAGGCTTGCCGTGTCGGCGGCGGCGTTCTTGTTGAGCTTGAGCTGGTGGCCATTACCGGCATGGGTCAGCAGCGTGGTCGGCGCGGCGACGGCAAGGCGATTGGTGGTGTCGGCCGTGGTGTTGATGCCCAGGCGCGGCAGGGCACTGCCCAGCGCGGCAAGGGGTTGCCAGGCCGCCCCGTCGAACACCAGCAAGGCCTGGTCGGCCTTGCAATAGACCAGCCAGCCGGGCGCCGGATCGAGAAACAGCCAGGCACCGGCCTGCCAGCTGGCAAGCTCAGTGGCGTGGCCGGCCCAGTCACCGCTGGCGCCGCTGGGCACCAGCCAGCATTCCCCCTCCAGCGGGGACGCGGGTGGCGCGGCGAGGCTGCGGCTTTCGACGCCGGCCTGCACCAGGGCATCGAGCGCCTGGATCGCCTCATTGTGGGTGATGTGTTTCTGCGCCTGGCCCGGCATGATGAAGGGCAGTGACAGTCTTGGGCTCTGGTCCATCTGGTCTCTCCTCAGGGAGAGACCAGTCTAGGATCGGCGCGGTGAGCGGGGACAAACGGGACCGGACGCCCCGTCGTCAGGCTGTTGCCGGCACGGCGCGGCGCAGCGACCGGCTGAGGAAGGTGACGATAAAGGTCGCGCTCATCAGCAGCACGATGGTGGGGGCCGGGGCGGAGTCGATGAAGAAGCTGAGATAGATGCCCACCACCGAGCAGAGCACCGAGACGGTAACTGCAATCAGCATCATGGGTGCAAAGCGCTTGCTCAGCAGATAGGCGATGGCGCCCGGCGCCACCAGAAGGGCGATGACCAGCACAATGCCAACGGCACTGAGTGCTGCCACGATAGTCAGCGAGAGCAGTGCCAACAGGCCATAGTGCAGGACGCGGACCGGCAGGCCGATGGCGCCAGCCTGCTGCGGATCGAAAATGAAGAGCAGCAGGTCCCGCCATTTGGCCAGCACGATGGCGGTGACCACCAGCGCGATGATGCCGGTCTGGATCATGTCGGCGGTGCTGATGCCCAGGATGTCGCCGAACAGGATGTGGTCGAGATGCACATCGGTCTGGATGGAGGTGTAGAGCACGATGCCCAGGCCAAACATGCCCGAGAACACCACCCCCATGACCGTATCTTCCTTGATGCGGCTGTTCTGCTTGAGAAAACCCACCGAGAGCGCGCAGCTCATGCCGGCGGCAAAGGCGCCGATGCCGAGCGGCAAGCCGACGATATAGGCCAGCACCACGCCGGGCAGCACGGCATGGGAGATGGCGTCGCCCATCAGCGACCAGCCCTTGAGCACGAGGAAGCAGCTCAGCAAAGCCGTGGGCACCGCCACCATGATGGCGATGAGCATGGCCGAGGTGAGGAAGGAGAACTGGAAGGGCCAGAGGGCATAGACGAGGAAGTCACTCATGGCGTGTCCTCACTGGCCACATTGGCATTGCGGCGGCGTTGCGCCGCCAGCACGCCATGCTTGGGGGCAAAGACAAAGGCGAGCAGGAACACAGCGGTTTGCAGCACGACGATGACGCCGCCGGTGGCGCCATCGAGGAAGAAGGAGATGTAGGCGCCCACCAGGGCCGAGAGCGTGCCCACGGCGATGGCGATCAGGATCAGGCGCGAAAAGCGGTCGGTCAGCAGATAGGCCGTAGCGCCGGGCGTCACCACCATGGCGATGACGAGGAAGGCGCCCACAGTCTGCATGGCGGCAACAGTGCAGGCCGCCAGCAACGTGAAAAAGATGGCGCGCAGCAGCGGCGGATTAAGGCCGATGGAGCGGGCATGGCTCTCGTCAAAGAAGGTCACCATCAGATCCTTCCAGATGAAGAGCATGACGACCAGGCTCACCACGGCGATGATGACGAGCTGCAGCGTATCCTCGGGCGTCACCGCCAGGATATTGCCCATGACGATGGTCTGGATGTTCACCGAGGTGGGGGACAGCGAGATCATGAACAGGCCCAGGCCAAAGAAGGCGGTAAAGATCAGCCCGATCACCGCATCTTCCTTGAGCTTGGTGCGCTGGGTCAGAAACAGCATGGCGCCGGCGGCGAGACCGCCCGAGAAGAAGGCGCCCAGCGAGAATGGCAGGCCCAGCATATAGGCCCCGGCCACGCCGGGGACGATGGAATGGCTCAGCGCATCGCCGATCAGCGACCAGCCCTTGAGCATGAGATAGGCGCTGAGGAAGGCGCAGACGCCACCCACCAGGGCCGAAACCCAGATGGCATTGACCATGTAGTGATAGGAGAAGGGCAGCAGCAGGGTGTCGATCATTTGTCGACGGGCCCCGACTGCTGGGTGGTCATCTTGCCCTTTTCGCCATAGAGCACCAGCGGCCGCTCATCGTCGGTCAGCACCGACAGATGGCGCGGATCGTCATCATCATGCAGGCCTGCGCCGGCCAGAACGAAGTGGCGCAGCGCGCCGCCAAAAGTCTGTTCCAGCCATTCGCGGGTGAAGATTTCGCTGGTGGGACCAGAGGCCAGCACCGTGCCCTTGACCAGAACGGTGCGATCACAAAATTCGGGCACCGAGCCCAGATTATGGGTCGAGACCAGCATGACCTTGCCCTCGTCGCGCAGGTCGCGCAGCAGGGCCACGATGGCGTCCTCGGTCTTGACGTCGACGCCGGTAAAGGGCTCGTCGAGCAGGATCACCTGGCCTTCCTGCGCCAGGGCGCGGGCAAGGAAGACGCGCTTTTTCTGTCCACCGGAGAGCTCGCCGATCTGGCGATGGCGGAACGCGAGCATGTTCACCCGTTCGAGCGCCTGGGTGACCATGTCGCGGTCAACCGCGCGGGGGCGGCGGAAGATGTTCATGTGGCCATAGCGGCCCATCATCACCACGTCCTCGACCAGCACCGGGAAATTCCAGTCGACATCTTCGGACTGGGGCACATAGGCGACGAGATTGCGCTTGAGGGCTTGCTGGCCCGGCACGCCCAGAATGGTCACGGCGCCGGCAGAGAGCGGCACAAAGCCCATGATGGCCTTGAACAGGGTGGATTTGCCCGAGCCATTGACGCCCACGAGGGCCGTGATGGAACCGCGCGGAATGGTGAAGCTGGCGTGGCGCATGGCCGTGGTGCCATTGCGATAGGCCACGGTGATGTCGTCAACGACAAGGCCGGGCGCGGACGAAGCGGTCATTGCGAAAGCCCTTTGACGATGGTTGTGGCGGTGACCGTGAGTAGGTCGAGATAGGTGGGCACAGGCCCGTCGGGCTCGGACAGGGAATCGACATAGAGCACGCCGCCATAGGCCGCGCCGGTCTCGCGCGCCACCTGCTGGGCGGGCTTGGGCGAGATGGTGGATTCCGAAAAGATCGCCGGAATCTGGTGCTCGCGCACGGCATCGATCATGCGGCGCACCTGCTGGGGCGTGCCCTGCTGGTCGGCATTGATGGGCCAGAGATAAAGCTCGTTGAGGCCGAAGTCGCGCGCCAGATAGCTGAAGGCGCCTTCCGAGGTGGCGAGCCAGCGCCGCTCGGCGGGAATGGCCTCGATGGCGACGCGGATGGGGGCGACCTTGGCCGTGATCTCGGCGGCGTAGGCCACCGCATTGGCGTCGTAGATCGCCTGATTGGCCGGGTCGGCGCCGACCAGCGCCTTGCGGATGTTCTCGACATAGATCAGCGCGTCGGTGGGCGACATCCAGGCATGGGGATTGGGCTTGCCCTCATAGGGTCCCTCGCCCACGCCCAGCGGCACAATGCCCTCGGTGACCACCGCCGAGGGCGCATCGCCCAGATTGTCGAGGAAGCGCTGGAACCATTGCTCGAGATTGAGTCCGTTCCACAGCAGGAGCCCGGCGCCCTGGGCGGCGATCAGATCGCCCGGGGTGGGCTGGTAGTTGTGGATCTCGGCGCCCGGCTTGGTGATGGAGACCACCTCGGCAGCCTCGCCGGCCACGTTGCGGGCCATGTCGGCAATGATGGTGAAGCTGGTGATGACCTTGAGCCGGGGCGAAGTGGCCTGCTGGGCACGGGCCGGCAGGGCGGCAAGGGCTATGCTGGACAACAGGATGGCAGAGAACTGGCGGCGACGCATCGAACACTCCAGGCGGGACCGCGCCTGTTCTAGTGCAATTGCAAATCATTCGCAAGTAGATCGTTGCCGTGATGCGACAGTGCTGGAATGGCAAACGGCCGGCGCTGGCGGCGCCGGCCGAGGACGTGTCTGGTACAGGGTATGTCAGTTATCGTTGCTGCGCCGCCGATACTCGCTGGCGAGGTAGATGACGGCCACGGCAAACACCGCGCCCAGACCCACCTGCAGCCAGTCGACATGGCCCAGGAGGTCGCTGGCAAAGGCCAGTCCATCAAAGCGCGGTGCGCCAAGATTGGCCCCTGACGGCCCATCCACGCCGGAGAACCATATGTCGGAATAGGTCGTGGCCGGGGGCGTCGAGCGGTATTCGAGGAAGCGCCAGGTATGGGTCGCAAAGGGGTGCTGCCCGCCCAGCGTCACCCATTCGACCGTGGCGGCCAGGGCCGGCAACAGCAATGCGATGGGGATGGCCCAGCGCCCGACAGCGGTGGCCATGGCGCCGACAAGCGCCATATAGGGCAGATACCACAGCAAGGCTGCCGCCAGCGCCACCAGCAGGGCCAGCGCGACCTGGAGATAGATGCCAAAAATGGCACCAAGGGCGCCGAAGGTGGCGGTGCCATTGATCAGCATGGTGGTGAACGCCACGCCATAGAGCAGCACGCCACTGAGCAGGGCAATGGCAAAGACGATGCCCGGCAGGACGGTGATGGCGGCGGTCAGCTTGCTCATCAGCACGGTGAAGTCGGACACCGGCATGGATTTCCAGAACAGCATGGCGTTGTTGCGCCGATCGGCGGCAAAGCCATCGGCGCAGTAGAAGAACAGCGTCGCGCCCAGATAGAGCAGCCAGGCAAAGCCCAGGCCCAGAAAGCCGATCTCATAGACGATCAGCGGCACCACCGTCAGCACGGCACCGGAGAGGCGCGCGTCAACGCGGCCCACCGTGAAGGCCAGGATGATAATGCCGAACAGCAGCGTGAGCAGGATCAGCGGACCGAGCAGAAAGGCGCCCTTGTGCTCGATATATTCACGATGAACCAGGGCGATGAAGGCTTTCATCGGGCGGTCTCCGGATTGGCGGTGGGCCGCTGCATGAGCGCCACGAAGAGGTCTGAAAGCGTGGGCGTGGAGAGCCGGCCGAAGGGTTCGAGCAGGCTGCGGTCCACGCCGTCAAAGATCATCACGGTCTGGCCGAAGCGGGTTTCCTCATAGACCGGGCCATAGGCCCGCGCAGCCTCCTGCGCCTGGGCGTCGTTCACCACCAGCTGGGTGAACTTGTCGTTCACGGTTTCCATCTGCATGTGCAGGATCAGGCTGCCGTCGCGGATGAACATGATGTCGGAGAGCATGAACTCGATCTCATCGACCTGGTGGGTGGTGATGAGCAGGGTGCGCTCTTCGGTCATGTAGTCTTCGAGCAGGCGGCGGTAGAAGCGCTTGCGATAGGTGATGTCGAGGCCCAGCGTCGGCTCGTCGAGCACCAGCAGCTTCGCGTCGATGGCCATGACCACGGCCAGGTGCAATTGCGCCACCATGCCCTTTGAGAGGTGCTTGACCTTCATTTCGGGCTTGATGTCGGTGCCTTCGAGGAAGCTGCGCGCCTTCTCCTGGCTGAAGTTGGGATGGATATTGGTGAGCAGGGCAAACAGCTCCCGCACCCGCAGGAAGCGCGGCAGGCTGGCGACGTCGGAGATAAAGGCGACGTTTTCCATCAGCTGGGCACGGCGGGCGAAGGGGTCCTCCCCCAGCACGCGGATGGTCCCTTCGCAATTGGTCAGGCCCAGCATGGCATTGAGCGTGGTGGTCTTGCCGGCGCCATTGTGGCCGATCAGCCCATAGATGCGGCCGGGCGGGATGTCGAAATCCAGGCCATGCAGGATTTCCTTGCGGCCGAAGCTCTTGCGCAGGCCGCGGGCAGACACGATCGGCGCGGCCGACGTCGACGTCGACGCTGTGGTGGTGAACTGTTCACTCATGATGCTGCCCCTCGGCATTGCTTGATTTTGCTGCGCCCTCGGGCGCCGTCAGAAGATCGCGCGGTTCAAGCCCCAGGGCCCTGATCTGGCCCAGGATGCGCGGCCACTCCTGCTTGAGAAAGGTGGTGCGCTCCTGCGTCAGCAGTTCGGCGCGACCGCCCGGTTTGACAAACATGCCCAGTCCCCTGCGTTTTTCCACGACCCCGATATCTACGAGCGCCTCGAAGGCCCGGGTGACCGTCAGTGGATTGACGGACAGCTCGGCAGCGATCTGGCGCACCGAAGGCAAGGCTTCGCCTTCGGCGACGGTGCCAGCCAGGATCATCTGCGCGAGCCGCTGGCGGATCTGCAGGAAGATGGGCTGGCTGGTATGAAAGTCATCCATGTGCTTTGCCTAGTTAGTGTGCTACATAACTAGCACACTATGACAACGAGTCAATGGTGTTCGATGCCCGTTCGATGCGAAATCGACTTGCTGTCGCCAGCGCCCCGCTTTACCAATGCAATACCAATTGGAGACCACTCATGGGACAGCACCCGTTCAAGATCGAAATCTGCGTTGAAGGCACCGACGGGCTGATCGCGGCCCAGAATGCCGGCGCTGACCGGGTGGAACTGTGCGCGAGCCTGCTGGAAGGCGGGCTGACGCCCAGCATGGGCGTGATCCGCGAGGCGGTGCGTGTGGCCACGATTCCCTTCCATGTGATCATCCGCCCGCGCGGCGGCGACTTCCTCTATTCGGAGGTCGAGTTCAACAGCATGGTGGAAGACATCAAGGCACTGCGCGACATGGGCAGCATTGCAGGCGTGGTGATCGGCTGCCTGACCGCAGACGGCAAGATCGACGAAGCGCGCACGCGGACGCTGGTCGAGGCCGCCCGGCCGATGGCCGTCACCTGCCACCGCGCCTTTGACATGACACAGGACTACCGCGCCGCCATCGAGGCGCTGATCCGCGCCGGTGTCGACCGCGTGCTCACCAGCGGCCAGCGCGACACGGCTGTCGAGGGCCAGGACATTCTCAAGGACACCATGGATGCGGCCAAAGGCCGGATCGTCATCATGGCCTGCGGCGCGCTGGACGCGAACAATATCGCCGGCGTGCGCCGGGCGACGGGCGTCGACGAAATGCACTTCGCCGCGCTCAAGACGCTCAAGAGCGGCATGACTTTCCGCAATCCCCATGTGGGCATGGGCGGCACGGCCATCGAGCGTGAATATGAAGTGACCGTCACCGATACCGAAGCGGTGCGGGCCACGATTGCGGCAGCGCGGGCCGCGGTCTAGCCGACCAACACGCGACGGCCTTTTCAGGTCGCCGCGCCGGCGCTAGAAGCGGGGCCATGGCCCGATCTTTTCTCTTTGCCGCCAGCGATGCGGATGTCGCCACCACGCGCCTTTTGGCATTGGCCGCGCAAGCGACCGGGTTCATGAAGGGTGAACCGGGGGGGCCCCTGTCCGGCTGGTATCATCCAGGCGGCGACAATGCCGATTTTCTCGCCCAGCTGCATGGCGCGCTGATGGCCACCCATGCCCAGGCCGGCCCGGCCTTCTGGGCGGTGCGGCTCTATACCAATCTGATCTGGCAACCAGCCTATCTGGCGGTGATCGCCGCACATTTGCATGGCGCGCTGCCGGATCTGAGCAGCCTGACCCAGCGGCGGCGCGGCATCTATGTCGATGGCTTTCGCCTCAGGCCCGAGCGCCAGACCGCGATGAGCCCGGAAGCCGGCATTGCCCATGCCGGCGCGCACCTGGCGCAGCTCACCGAGCAGCTGCTGGGCGAAATCAATGCGCTGGTGCGCCTCAAGCCACTGCCCACACGGCGGTTGCTGGCGGACCGGTTGCTGCGGTTGATGGTGTGGCTGCATCACCGCCAGCCCAGCCTGACGCCCGGACAGGTGCTGGACTATGCCGAACAGTGGCTGCGGGCGGCAGGCGTTGCGGGCGAAGGCGCGCTGGAGGCCGTGACGACGCCGGATGGACGCGTGGTGCTGATCGTCAACCGCAAGGGTTGCTGCCTGGACTATCTGATCACGCCCGACCAGCTCTGCGCCACCTGCCCCAAACAGCCGGAGGCGCTCCGGCGCGGACGGCAGATTGCCAATGCGCTGGCGGAGCTGGGCTAGAGTCCTGTTTGGTCGCGTTTCCGAACCGCAAAAGCGGTGTCCACTCTTGCTGGCAACGCTCTAGTCGAAATCCTCGTCGGGGTAGACGCCCCAGAGTTCGACCTGATGCAGGAAACCGGAATAGTTGACGCTGCGCTGGCCGGCATCCTGGGCTGTAGCGGAGACTTCGCACCACTCGCCATCGCAGGCCTTGATGGTCACCTTGAAGCCGGCGCCCAGCCGAGCCCGCAGGGCGGCATCATCGGAGGGGCTGGCCCGCAGGGCGGCCTCACCATTGGCGGCGATGGGCGTGGCATAGCCCATGCGCGTGCCCGAGAGCAGGTTCTGGTGCACCCAGCCCTCGGCGCCGTCGACGTCGCGAATCTTCCGCCAGGTATCGAATTCCTGGATGATTTCCACCGGAATGCCGGATTTGAGATAGGTCCAGGCGACCTCGTATTTGGTGCCGGGGCCGACGCGGATATTGATCGGTTCGGACCGGGTCGAAGCAAAGCGCGGCAGCGGCAGACCACTGGGATTGGCCGACTGGGCAAGGGCAGGCAGAACCGTCAGAAGCGCGAGCAGCACCAGGGCGATGGGGCGGACGAGCAATGAAAAAACGCGACGGAAGACGCCGGTCGGGGTCTGGTCAAACATGGCTTTGCAGATGGTGCAGAATTGCCTTATCACTAGCCCATGATGATTAATGGTCGCTGAAGGGTGCGGTTTTCCACACCCCGGGCGGTCCCAAGCCGGAACCTTATGGCCAGTCACAAACCCAAAGTCCTGGTGACCCGGCGCCTGCCCGAGACGATCGAGGCGCGCATGGCGACCTTGTTCGAAACCGATGTCAACGAAGGCGATGTGACGCTGACGGCCGACGACATCATCGAGGGCCTGGCGGGCAAGGATGTGCTGGTCAGCTCGATCACCGACCGCATTGACGCCGATCTGATCAAGCGGCTGCCGCCCAGCGTGCGGCTGATCGCCCAGTTCGGCAATGGCACCGACAATATCGACGTCGAGGCCGCCCGCGCCGCCGGGGTGACGGTGACCAATACGCCTTCGGTGCTGACCGAGGACACCGCCGACATGGCCATGGTGCTGATGCTGGCGCTACCGCGCCGGCTGGTGGAAGGCACGCAGATGCTGGTGCGCGACGGCGTCTGGGCCGGCTGGTCGCCGACCTCCATGCTCGGCCACCGCCTGCGCGGCAAGGCGCTCGGCATCGTGGGCATGGGCCGCATCGGCACTGCCGTGGCACAGCGTGCCCGGGCCTTTGGCCTCAACATTCATTACTACTCACGCAATCGCCGCCCGCCGGCGATCGAAACCCCTCTGGAAGCCACCTATTGGCCCGATCTCGACGCCATGGTGCGCGCCGTGGACATCGTGTCCCTGCACACGCCGCTGACGCGGGAGACCTTTCACCTGCTGTCGGCCGATCGGCTGCGCGCCATGCGGCCTGGCAGCTTTGTGGTCAATGTCAGCCGGCCCGAACTATTGGACGAGCGGGCCCTGATGGACGAAATCGAATCGGGCCATCTGAGCGGCGCAGCGCTGGATGTGTTCGAGAACCGCAATGGCATTGATCCGCGCCTGCTGGCGCTGGCCGAAGCCAACAAGGTGGTGCTCACCGCGCACATGGCCTCGGCAACGCTCGAAGCGCGTGTGGAGATGGGCGAGACGGTGATCGTCAATATCCGCGCCTTCATGGACGGCCACCAGCCGCCCCACCGCGTGCTGCCCGAAAGCCGCATGCGCGCCTAGAACCGCGCCGCTAGCGCCCGGAGACGTGATCGCAATCGATTTCATTGGTGCTTGCCGGGTGTGGGTGATCTCGCCTATTGCTCGGCCCGGTCATGGGCGCCCCTGAGGAGGACGCGCCCGATGGGTGGCCGGTTTGGTTGAGGAGATGCGGGCGATGGCGAAGCAATGGGGCCATTTGGCAGGACTGGGCCTGGCGCTGCTGGCCACCTGGCCGGCGATGGCCGGTGAGGCCACCGACATTCCCGTGGCAGAAGCCGGCAATGGTCTGGTGCTCGATGCCCTTGGCCACAGCTTCAGCGTGCCCCTGCCCGATTGGCTGACGCCGGCGGAGCGGCTGAGCGGCAAGGTGCTGCCGCTGGTAGCGCCGGTCTATAACGCCGATGACAAGCAGGCCCTGCTCGAGATCTATCCAGCGGGCGAGGATGCCAAGGCCTGGACCACGCTCTATGCTGCCCGCATCACGCTCGATGCCGGGCGACCGCTGGCCGACTATCGCAAGGCGGTGATGTTTGGCTACAGCCAGAGCTGCAAGCCCGAGCTGACCGGCTTTTTCACCTTTGGCGAGGACCAGGGCGATACGCTGGCGCCACTGGGCTATGTCTGCGGCGCCTATCTTGACCATCTGGCCGACTACAAGGGGCAGGGTCAGGTTATGGTGATGAGCTTTTCCAAGACCGAAAAGGGCGTGGCCATCGTCTATCAGGAATGGCGCGGCAAGGCGTTCGATCCCTCCGATCCTGCGACCTGGCCGGTGGATGGAGAACGCGTCAAGCAGCGTGCCGAACAACTGGCCACGCAGGCCCGGCTCACGCTGGCGGATTGACGGGAGCGCGGGGAGGGCATAATTCCCCGCCATGAGCAAAGATAACAAATCCAGCGGTCCGACCCAACGTTCGCTGCGCGTGGGTGAACTGGTGCGCCATGCGCTGGCCGCCATGTTCGCCCGCGGCGACATCGACGATGACGCCCTGCGCGGCGCGGTGATCACCGTGCCCGAGGTGCGCATGAGCCCGGACCTCAAGATCGCCAACGCCTATATCATGCCGCTGGGCGGCGCCCATGCCGACGAGATCGTGGCCGCGCTGAACCGGCACCGCAAGTATATCCGTGGCCGCGTCGCGCCGCAGGTGAACCTGAAATTTGCGCCTGAAGTGCGCTTCATGGTCGACGAGACTTTCGAGGAGGCCAGCCGCATCGACGCGCTGCTGCGCTCTGAAAAGGTGCAGCGCGATCTTGATGACGACGGCGGCGAGACCGATTGAGCGCGCCCAAACGCGTCAAGCGCCCCATCTCCGGCTGGGTGGTGCTGAACAAGCCCTATGACATGACGTCCACCCAGGCGGTGGGCAAGCTGCGCTGGCTGTACAGCGCGGCCAAGGCGGGCCATGCCGGTACGCTCGACCCGCTGGCGACCGGCATTCTGCCCGTCGCCCTGGGCGAGGCCACCAAGGCCGTGCCACAGGTGCAGGATGGCACCAAGATCTATCGCTTTGCCATTGCCTGGGGCAGCGCCACCACCACGGACGATACCGAGGGCGCAGTGATCGCCACCTCCGATGTGCGGCCGGACCGGGCGGCGCTGGAAGCGATCCTGCCGCAGTTTACGGGCACGATCCTGCAACGGCCGCCGATCTATTCGGCGCTCAAGATCGATGGCGAGCGCGCCTATGACCTGGCCCGGGCCGGCGAGACCGTGACGCTGGAGCCGCGCGAAATCGTGGTGGACGCCATCACCCTGGTCGAGCATGGCCCCGAGCAATCCATGTTGGAAGTCAGCTGCGGCAAGGGCACTTATGTGCGCTCGCTGGCGCGCGATATTGCCGAGGCGCTGGGCACGCGGGGCCATGTGAGCCTGTTGCACCGCGCAGCCGTGGGGCCCTTTACCGACGCAGACGCCGTCACCATCGAGCAGCTCGAAGCACTCGACCAGGACGGGCGTGACAGCCTGCTCAAGCCGGTGTGGGCCGGGTTTGCGGATTTGCCGGAAATCCGGCTTGATCCGCATCAGGCCAATGGCGTGCGCCACGGCAATCCGGTGCTGCTGACCGGGGCGGGGGCGCCGGTGTCGCTGGATGAATGCTGGGCCAGCCACAAGGGCGAGGTGCTGGCCACCGGATGGGTGGAATTCGGCCAGTTCCGGCCACGGCGGGTGTTCAACTAGGCAAGAAAAAAGGCGGGGAGTGATCCCCGCCTCTTTTGTGTCTTCCCTAGTGCAGGAAGAACACGATGATGATGATCAGCCAGATCGGCACGCCGAGCAGCCACAGAGCAAGTCCTCTAAACATCAGATGTCCTTTCTCTAGAACCGACGGAACACGTCAACGAAGGCGGTATTGTTGTCGCGGTGATTGCCACCCTTCTGGGCTGCCCAGAAGGCACCAATCGCCGAGATCAGCAGGGAGGCGGCCAGCAGGAACGCACCGATGATGGTGGTGTTGCGGGCCAGGCGCGCAGCCTTGACGGCTTCGGCACGAGCCGCTTCGTAGCTGGTCACGGCCTGATCGACACGAGCCGTGGCTTCTTCCGGGGTGAGGCCGGTATTGGCGGCAACAACCTCGGCAAGATAGGCACGATCAGCGTCCGGCACGGTTCCGTCACCCAGGGTTGCCTGGGCAAAGATGCCGGAGGCTTCGCTGCGCGCGGCAGCGGTGTCGGTGGCCCGGGTGGAGCGGAACATGGTGTCCACCAGATAGGCATTGGGATCGAGCGAAGCGGCTGTGCCCTCGGCCACATTGGACGCAGCGATGGTCGCCGTGCTGGCGGCCGAGCCGACAGCGTTTGCCGCCGCGCCGATGCTACCCACGGCAATCACGGTGCCCAGGATCGCGGCGCCAGCCCAGACCAGCAGGCCATGGGCGCCGTCGCGCAGGTCGCTCTCGTCTTCGGTGGCGTCGAAATGCCGACGACGCAGACGACCGGTGAGATAGCCACCAGCCATAAAGCTGGAGATCTGAACCCACAGGAACCAGCTGGCGGCGACAATGCCGATCACCAGAGGATTGGGACCATTGCGGTAGGTGAAGTCGAGGAAGTTGAGGCCAACCGCCGAACCAAAGCTGATCAGCACCAGGCTGATGGCTGAGGCCAGCACGATGCCGGCGATGATGGCTGACCAGTCGACATAGCTCGATTGGTCGCGCGTAGATGTTGCGGCATCGGTGACGATGACGCCGGTGGGGGTGTCAATGCTCATTGCTGGAGCTCCTGATTTGATTGGTTGCGTGAAGCGCGGCAGGCTCAGGCAAGACCAATGAACGACAGGATCGCCATAACAATAACAACGAGACCAACAAGATAAATAATCGAGTTCATAATAGCCCTCATTTCAAGTACTAGTTTATTTGTAAGTTTTATTGTCGGCATCGTGGTTGAAAATACCCACCACGCCGGTACCGATGCAAACCAACTTAGAGATGAAAAAAGGCAAGAAAAAGGACGGGGTGTTTGCCCCGCCCTTTCCCCGATCACATCTTGAACGTGTTGTATGACGACTTATTTGAGCGCGTCGGTAACTACGGTGGTGTAGGCACCCTCGGGCTGCTTCTCGATAATCTTCTGGTCCAGCAGGGCCTTAACCGTACGGTCATAGGTGGCCATGCTCAGCGCCGGGTCGGTCGCATCGACCAGCTTGCTGACTTCGCCGACCATGTAGAGCTGGTGGGCCAGTTCGGCAGCGCCGGTGTCGTCGCTGTCGACAACGATCTGGGCGGCTTCCTCGGGATTGTCGAGGGCGTATTTCCAGCCTTCCATCGAGGCCTTCACGAAGCGCGTATAGGCATCGACCTTGGCCGGATCGGCCAGGGTGTCTTCCATCACGTAGAGGCCATCCTCGAGCAGGTCATTGCCCATGTCGGTGTAGTTAAAGATGGTCAGATTGTCCGGGCCGTAGCCGGCATCGAGGGCCTGACCATATTCATTGTAGGTCATCACCGAGATACAGTCGGCCTGCTTCTGGATCATGGGCTGGATGTCAAAGCTCTGCTGCAGCACCTTGACGTCGCCGCCTTCGGCGGTGTTGAGGCCCAGCTTGTTCATCCAGGCAAAGAACGGGTATTCATTGCCGAAGAACCAGACGCCCAGGGTGTGACCCTTGAAATCGGCTTCGGTGGTGATGCCGGTTTCCTTGGGGCAGATCATCATCAGGCCGCTGCGCTTGAACGGCTGGGCGATATTGACCAGGGGCACGCCCTTTTCGCGCGCGGCCAGGGCGCCGCCCATCCAGTCGACGATGATATCGGCGCCGCCGCCGGCGATCACCTGCTCGGGGGCAACGTTGGGGCCGCCGGGCGCAATGGTCACGTCCAGGTTCTCATCGGTGTAGAACCCCTTGGCCTTGGCCACGATGTAGCCGGCGAACTGTGCCTGGGTGACCCACTTGAGCTGGAGCGTCAGCTTGTCCTGCGCATGCGCGGCGGTTGCAGCCAGCGCGAAGGCGCTGGCGGTCAATGCCAATAGAAGCTTCTTCATTTCTGTCGTCCCTTACCCCAGTTATGCCCGTCCACCACGGACGGACGGATGCCAGAAGGTGACCGCCCTTTCGATGAGCGCTATCACCCCATAAAAGGCAGACCCCGCCACCGCCGCCACGGCGATCTCTGCCCAGACCAGGTCGATATTGAGCTTGCCGACCTCGGTCGAAATCCGGAACCCCATTCCCACGATGGGGGTTCCGAAAAACTCCGCTACGATTGCGCCGATCAAGGCCAGAGTCGAGTTGATCTTGAGGGCGTTGAAGATAAAGGGCGCCGCCGCCGGCAGGCGCAGCTTGAGCAGCGTCTGGCTGTAGCTGGCGGCATAGGTGCGCATCAGGTCGCGCTCGATGGACGAGGCCTGATTGAGCCCGGCCACGGTGTTGACCAGCATCGGAAAGAAGGTCATCGCCACCACCACCGCCGCCTTGGACTGCCAGTCGAAGCCGAACCACATCACCATGATGGGCGCGATGCCGATGATGGGCAGGGCCGAGACGAAATTGCCGATGGGCAAAAGGCCCCGCTTGAGGAAGGGCGAGCGATCCACCAGGATCGCCACGATGAAGCCGGCGCCGCAGCCCATGGCATAGCCGGCCAGCACGGCCTTGAGGAAGGTCTGCTGGAAATCGGCCACCAGGGTTGGCACCGAGGCGAGCAGCCGGGTCCAGATCTGGCTGGGCGCGGGCAGCAGCACCTGGGGCACATTGGCGCCGCGCGTCACCACTTCCCAGATGAACAGCAGTGCGACGCCAAACAGCACCGGAATGAGCAGACCGAAGACGCGCCCGGAGAGCTGGCGCGTCCGGATGGCCTGGGACAGGCGCTCGACGAACAGCCAGGCGAAGGCCCAGCAGGCCAGAAGCGCCAGCCAGAAATAGCTGGGTTCGGCCACGAACAGCGGCAGCGTCAGCAACAGCGCAATGGCGCCCATGAGCATGAGCAGGCCATCGATCCACAGGGGGACGGGCAGACGCAGGCGCAGAAGGGTCGCCGTGCCCAGCAGCAGGAAAGCCAGCAGGTGAACCGGCGCATCGCCCGCCACAAGCGCCAGCGCCAGGCCCAGGACCGAGACGGCCCCGGCTCCCAGCGCCAGCCACAGCTGCAACCGGCTCAGGCCGGTGTTGGTCGTCGCGCTCATGCCCGCACCCCCATGGCGCGATTGGCCAGTTTCTCGGCCGCGCCCACGGCAATCACCAGCACGGCCGCCAGGGCCGCCGCGATGAACAGCGCCGCCCAGATCTGAATGGTCTGGCCATTGTAGGAGCCGGTGAGCAGGCGGACGCCCAGACCACCGCCGGCATTGTTGGAGAGCTCACCCACCACCGCGCCGATCAGCGAAATGGCAACGCCCACCTTCATGGAGGCAAACAGGAACGGAATGGAAGCCGGCCAGCGCAGCTTGGAAAACACCTGCCAGGGCGTGGCGCTATAGGTGTGCATGAGATCGAGCTGGATGGCCTCGGGCGTGCGCAGGCCTTTGACCATGCCGACCACCACCGGGAAGAAGCTGAGATACATCGAAATCAGCGCCTTGGGCAAAAGGCCGGTGACGCCCACGGCCCCCAGACCCACCACCACCATGGGGGCAATGGCCAGAATGGGAATGGTCTGGCTGGCGATGATCCAGGGCATGAGCGAGCGCTCGGAGGCGTCGTTGTGGACGATGACCACGGCCAGGCCAATGCCCAGCAGCGTGCCGAGGGCAAAGCCGAGCAGGGTCGCCGACAGGGTGATGCTGGCGTGATAGGCCAGCGACCGCTTGGAGGCGATATCGGTGCCCACGGTGGCATTCCAGATTTCGCCCGCCACCTGGTGCGGCGCGGGCAGGACCGGCTTGTCCTGGCTCCAGGTCTGGCCGATGAACTCGGTGGCACTGACGTTTTCGAGCCCGGCGCGCTGGTTCAGCGTGGTCTGCCAGGGGGCATTCATCCAGATGGCGGCAGCATACCAGAACAGGCCAATGGCCAGCAGGACGATCAGGATGGGGGCTGTCTTGCCGGCGAGAAGCTGTTGCACGCCCTACTCCTCGTAGCTATGGCCGGCGCGCAGCCCGTCGCGGACCCGCGCGGCGAGGCGCAGGAACTCTGGCGTCTCGCGGATGTCCAGCGGGCGTTCGGCGGGCAGGTCGCTCTCGATGATGTCGGTGACCCGGCCAGGCCGCGGGCTCATCACCACGATCTTGGTGGAGAGATAGACCGCCTCGGGAATGGAATGGGTGACGAAGGCGATGGTCTTTCTGGTGCGGGCCCAGAGCTTGAGCAGCTCGGAATTGAGGTGATCCCTGACGATTTCGTCGAGCGCGCCAAAGGGCTCGTCCATCAGCAGCAGATCGGCATCAAAGGACAGGGCGCGGGCAATGGAGGCGCGCTGCTGCATGCCGCCCGACAGCTGCCAGGGATATTTGTTCTCAAAGCCGGTGAGGTTGACCAGCTCCAGCGTGCGGGCGATGCGCTCGGCCTTGTCGGCGAGCCCCATGATTTCGAGCGGCAGGGCGACGTTCTGGGCGATGGTGCGCCAGGGATAGAGCGCCGGCGCCTGGAACACATAGCCATAGGCGCGGTTGAGGCGGGCATCGGACGGCGTGGTGCCATTGACGGTCAGCGTGCCCGATGTCGGCTGCTCAAGATCGGCAATCGTGCGCAGAAAGGTGGTCTTGCCGCAGCCCGATGGCCCGATGAAGGAGACGAACTCTCCCTTGTTGATCGTCAGATTGACGTCGCTCAGCGCAATGACGTCACCATCATTGGTGGAAAAGGTCAGCCCGAGGTTTTGGGCGCGGACCACGGCCATGGCGTCTTGCGAAGGGGGGGCGAGTTCGGTCACGGGCGCGCCGCTCCATCCTGGTGAGTGTTGTGGTCGGTACCGCTCAGGCGCCGTGCCAGCGGAAAGATGTGGTTGGCCGAAAGCTGGGCGATCGGCAGATCACCGGGCGCCGCCAGCGGCACCCAGCGCAATTCCTCGATTTCACCCGAGGGCGTGGCGCTGATGTCGCGGCGGGCAAAAAAGGCGTGGCCGCGCACCCGGCGCCCCGGCTCGTTGGTGGCGTCATCCTCGAACACGCCGCAAAAGGCGACATCGCCATCGAGCCGAACGCCGATCTCTTCGAGCAGTTCGCGGTCGAGCGCTTGGCGCGGGGTTTCCCCCGCGTCGATCTTGCCGCCCGGCTGCATGAACTTTGTGGTTCCCGCCTTGCGCACCAAAAGCATCTGGTTGGCCGAATTGACGATGGCCGCCAATGCGATGGTGATCGGTTCGCCCAGTTGCGGCTGCTGCATCAAACCCCCGAGGCCGGAATGCCGGTACGCTCCACCTTGCGCGGTGCGACGAGGTCTTTCCACTGGCTGAGGGCCTGGTTCACAGGGTTCTTTGGCTCGCGGCCGACAAACTTGCCATGGCCGGGCTCGGCCTTGATCTCGTTTTCGACAATCGAGACCTTGCCGCGGCTGAGCACGAAGCGCGGGAGGCCCGTGACCTCAAAGCCTTCAAACACATTGTAGTCGATGGACGACTGCTGGCTGGCGGCCGAAATGGTCTTGCTTCGCTTGGGGTCCCAGACCACCAGGTCCGCATCGGCGCCGACCAGCACCGCACCCTTTTTGGGATAGAGCCCCAGGATCTTGGCGATATTGGTCGAGGTGACGGCCACGAATTCATTCATGGTCAGGCGACCGGTATTGACGCCGGCCGTCCAGAGCACGGGCAGGCGGTCTTCGAGGCCGCCGGTGCCATTGGGGATCTTGGAGAAATTGCCGATGCCATTGCGCTTCTGCGCGGTGGTGAAGGCGCAGTGATCGGTGGCGACACAAGACAGCGAGCCGGCCTGCAGGCCCGCCCAGAGCGAATCCTGGTGCAGCTTGTTGCGGAAGGGCGGGGACATGACGCGGCGGGCGGCATGGTCCCAATCGGGATGGGCATATTCGCTTTCGTCCAGCGTCAGATGCTGCACCAGCGGCTCGCCATAGACGCGCATGCCCTTCTGGCGGGCGCGGCGGATGGCTTCGTGCGCCTGTTCGGAAGAGACATGGACGACATAGAGCGGCACGCCGGCCATGTCGGCAATCATGATGGCGCGATTGGTGGCTTCGCCCTCCACTTCCGGGGGCCGCGAATATGCATGGGCCTCGGGGCCGTTGTTGCCTTCGGCCAGGAGCTTGGCCGTCATGGCGGCGACGACATCGCCATTTTCGGCATGGACGAGCGGCAGGGCGCCGAGTTCCGCGCAGCGCTGGAAGCTGGCGAACATCTCATCGTCATTGACCATGAGGCTGCCCTTATAGGCCATGAAATGCTTGAAGCTGGTGATGCCGCGTTTGACGACCTCGTCCATCTCGCGCCAGACCTGCTCGCCCCACCAGGTGATCGCCATGTGGAAGGAATAGTCTGCCGAGGCCTTGCCGGTCTTGTTGTCCCACATCTGCAGGGCCTCGAGCAGGCTCTGGTTGGGATTGGGCAGGCAGAAATCGACCACCATGGTGGTGCCGCCAGCCAGGCCCGCGCGGGTGCCCGATTCAAAATCATCGGCGGAATAGGTGCCCATGAAGGGCATCTCGAGATGGGTATGCGGGTCAATGCCGCCCGGCATGATGTAGCAGCCGGTGGCGTCCAGCACCTCGTCGGCGGAGAGGTTCGGCCCGATCTCGACGATGGTCTCGCCCTCGATTTTGACATCGACCTTGTAGGTCAGATCGGCCGTGACAATGGTGCCGTTCTTGATGACTTTGCTCATGGGTGGTTTCCTTTCTTCACCTCTCCCTGGGGGAGAGGTCGGTCGTCGCGAAGCGACGTCCGGGTGAGGGGGCCTGATCGATGTACGCACCCAGTGTGGTGAGCACGCCGTCACTGTTTGAGAGAACATCGTGATTCCAGAAACGGATCACGTCGTAGCCATGCGCAGCAAGGACCTGTGTCCGGGCATGATCGGCAGGGTTCTGATCATGCTGACCGCCGTCCAGCTCGACGACCAGATCGGCCTGTCGGCAGGCGAAGTCGGCGATATAGGGACCGATGGGTAGTTGGCGGACGAATTTTAGACCGCGGAACTGGCGGTTGCGGAGCACGGACCAGAGCTTGCTCTCGGCGTCGGTCATCTCGACACGAAGGCGTTTTGCGGCAGAGGCGGAAAAGCGGGTCTTGAGTGTGGACATCAGGCCCCCTCACCCGGCCCTGCGGGCCGACCTCTCCCCCAAAGGGAGAGGTGGGAACCCCCGCCCGTCCGTGCCAGGCCCATAGCCACCATAGGGATGGTGCCAAGGTTCAGGTCGGCAGGGGCGGAGAGCTGGGCCATTTTTACTGAACGATCTCCGCCGTCTCGACCACTGCGTGGAACAGCACATCGGCGCCCGCCGCGGCCCATTCCTTGGAGATCTCTTCTGCCTCATTGTGGCTGAGCCCGCCGACACAGGGGCACATCACCATGGTGCTGGGGGCAACCTTGTTGGTCCAGCAGGCGTCGTGGCCGGCGCCCGAGATGATGTCCATGTGGCTGTAGCCGAGCTTTTCGGCGGCGGCGCGGACGCGGGCGACCAGGGTCGGATCAAAGGCCACGGGATCGAAATGCCCCACCGCTTCAACCGAACAGCCGACGCCCAGCGACGCCGCGATCTCGGCGGCCTTGGCCTCGATTTCGGCCCGCATGCGATCGAGCTTGCCCTGGTCGGGCGAACGCAGGTCGACCGTGAAGACCACCGTGCCGGGCAGCACATTGCGCGAATTGGGAGAGAACTTGACCTGGCCGACACCGGCAACCGAGCCGGGCTGATTGGCCATGGCAATGGTCTGCACCGCCTCCATGATGCGCGCCATGGCCAGGCCCGCATTGACACGCATGGGCATGGGCGTCGAGCCGGTATGGGCTTCCTTGCCGGTGAGGGTAAACTCGAGCCACCACAGGCCCTGGCCGTGGGTGACGACGCCGATCTGCTTGTTCTCGGCTTCGAGAATGGGGCCCTGCTCGATGTGATATTCGAAATAGGCGTGCATCTTGCGCGCGCCCACCGGCTCCTCGCCGACCCAGCCGATGCGCTGCAGTTCATCGCCATAGGTCTTGCCGTCCATGTCCTTGCGGCCATAGGCGTAGTCGAGGGTATGGATGCCGGCAAAGACGCCCGAGGCTAGCATGGCGGGGGCGAAGCGGGCGCCCTCCTCATTGGCCCAGTTGGTGACAACGATGGGATGTTTGGTCTTGATACCCAGGTCGTTCATCGAGCGGACCAGTTCGAGCCCGGCCAGCACGCCCAGCACGCCGTCATATTTGCCGCCGGTGGGCTGGGTGTCGAGATGGCTGCCGACATAGACCGGCAGCGCATCGGGATCGGTGCCGGGGCGCGTCATGAACATGGTGCCCATCTTGTCGACAGCCATGGTGAGGCCCGCGTCCTCGCACCAGGACTGGAACAGGCGACGGCCTTCGCCATCTTCGTCGGTCAGCGTCTGGCGGTTATTGCCCCCGGCGATGCCGGGGCCAATCTTGGCCATGTCCATCAGGCTATCCCAGAGCCGATCACCGTTGATACGAAGGTTTTCTCCAGGGGCAGACATGGGCTGTGCTTTCTATTTGACGCTCGGGAACGAGAATTCCGCGCCGCCCTTGATGCCGGCGGGCCAGCGGGTGGTGACGGTCTTGAGGCGGGTGTAGAAGTGAACGCCTTCGGGGCCATAGATGGAGTGGTCGCCAAACAGGCTCCGCTTCCAGCCGCCAAAGGAGTGATAGGCCACCGGCACCGGGATGGGGACATTGATGCCCACCATGCCCACTTCGATCTTGTCGGCGAACTCGCGGGCGGCGTCGCCGTCGCGGGTGAAGATGGCGGTGCCATTGCCATATTCGTGGTCGTTGATCAGCTTCACCGCCTGGGCATAGTCATCGGCGCGCACCACCGAGAGCACGGGGCCGAAGATCTCTTCCTTGTAGATGGTCATCTCGGGCGTGACGTGGTCGAACAGCGTGCCGCCGACGTAGTAGCCGCCTTCATAGCCCTGGAGGCTGAAGCCGCGGCCATCGACCACCAGTTCGGCGCCCTGCTCCACGCCGGCGTCGATATAGCCGACGATCTTGTCGCGGTGCATCTTGGTGACCACCGGGCCCATTTCGGCGTCCTTGTCTGTCGAGGGGCCGATCTTGAGGCTTTCCACACGCGGCTTGAGCTTGGCGACCAGCGCATCGGCGGTCTCCTTGCCCACCGGCACGGCCACTGAAATGGCCATGCAGCGTTCACCGGCCGAGCCATAGCCGGCGCCCATCAGCGCATCGGCGACCTGGTCGAGATCGGCATCGGGCAGGATGACCATGTGGTTCTTGGCGCCGCCCAGGGCCTGGACGCGCTTACCGGCGCGGGTGCCGCGCTGATAGACATATTCAGCGATGGGGGTCGAGCCGACAAAGCTCACCGCCTTGATGTCGGGGTGGTCGAGAATGCCATCGACCATTTCCTTGTCGCCATGGACGATGTTGAGAATACCCTCGGGCAGGCCGGCTTCCATGAACAGGTTCCAGGCCAGCATGGGCGCACTGGGGTCGCGCTCGGAGGGTTTCAGGATAAAGGCATTGCCGCAGGCAATCGCCGCCGGATACATCCACATCGGCACCATGGCCGGGAAGTTGAACGGGGTGATGCCGGCCACCACGCCCAGCGGCTGGCGATCGGAATAGCTGTCGATGGCGGGGCCGACATTGCGGCTGAACTCGCCCTTGAGCAGCTGCGGAATGCCGCAGGCGAAATCGACGCAGTCGATACCGCGGGCCACTTCGCCCAGCGCATCGTCATGCACCTTGCCGTGCTCGCGCGAAATCTCGCGGGCGAGATCGTCGGCATATTGATCGAGCAGGGCCTTGAACTTGAACATGACGCGCGCCCGCTTCATGGGCGGGGTATTGCCCCAGGCGACCTGGGCCTTCTTGGCGGAGGCCACGGCATCGTTGAGTTCGGAAAGCGTCGACAGCGGCAGCTCGGCCGAGACTTCGCCGGTGGCCGGATTGAACACCGGCACGCGGCGGGTGGAGGCCGAGACATAGCGTTTGCCGGCAACGGCGTTTTCGATGATCTGCATTATGCAATGCTCCGCAGGGCGCTGCGCACGCCGTCAATGAGTTCGCCAATCTGGCTTTCGGAAATGATCAGCGGCGGGCTCATGGCGATGATGTCGCCCGTGGTGCGGATCAGATAGCCATCTTCGAAGCACTTCAGGAACGCCGAGAAGGCGCGCTTGGTGGGCGAGCCGGCGATGGGCTCGAGCTCGATGGCGCCGACCAAGCCGATGTTGCGGATGTCGATGACATGCGGCTCGCCCTTGAGCGAATGCAGCGCGTCCTGCCAGACGGGGGCCAGCGCGGCGCCGCGGGTCAAAAGATCCTCGTCCTTATAGGTTTCGAGCGTGGCCAGACCCGCTGCCGAAGCCACCGGATTGCCCGAATAGGTATAGCCATGGAAGAACTCGATGACGTGTTCGGGGCCATCCATGAAGGCATCGTGGATTTCCGAGGACACCAGAACCGCGCCCATGGGGATGACGCCATTGGTCAGGCCCTTGGCGGTGACCATGATGTCGGGCGTCACGCCGAAATAGTCGGCGCCAAAGGGCGTGCCCAGGCGACCGAAGCCGGTGATGACCTCGTCAAAGATCAGCAGGATGCCATGCTTCTTGGTGATCTCGCGCAGGCGCTTGAGATAGCCGGCGGGTGGAATGAGCACGCCAGTGGAGCCGGCCACCGGCTCGACGATGACGGCGGCAATGGTGGAGGCATCGTGCAGGGTGACGATGCGTTCCAGCTCGTCAGCCAGGTCGACGCCATGCTCGGGCAGGCCCTTGGAGAAGGCGTTCTTGGCCAGGTTATGGGTATGCGGCATGTGGTCGACGCCGGTCAGCAGCGTGCCGAACATCTTGCGGTTGGTGACAATGCCGCCCACCGAAATGCCGCCGAAATTGACGCCGTGATAGCCACGCTCGCGGCCGATCAGGCGGGAGCGGGCGCCGTCGCCCTTCACGCGATGATAGGCCAGCGCCACCTTGAGCGCGGTCTCCACCGACTCGGAGCCCGAATTGGTGAACAGCACATGGTCGAGCCCCTTGGGCGCGATGTCGACGATGCGGTTGGCCAGCTCGAAAGCCTTGGGATGGCCCATCTGGAAGGCGGGCGCATAGTCGAGTTCGGCGGCCTGCTTGGCGATGGCCTCGACGATCTTGGGACGGGCGTGGCCGGCATTGACGCACCACAGGCCCGCCGTGCCGTCCAGAACCTGGCGGCCGTCGGCGGTGGTGTAATGCATGTCCTTGGCCGCCACGAACATGCGCGGGGCTTTCTTGAACTGCCGGTTGGCCGTAAACGGCATCCAGAACGCACTCAGGTCGTTGGGTACCACTGCGCTAGAATTGGACACGAAATCCTCGCTCCCGTTGAATCTGCTGCCGGCCATGATTTGGCGCTTGACGCGGGGCCGCAATGCCCAGAATTTTGACCAGTTGGAAAAATGTTAGCACTCCCAATCTTTCTAGCAAGGCGAAAATGCCGCCGATCAAAGTGAAAAGTGCCGAAGTCGCGACAACACCCAGGCGCCAGCACAAGGCGGACGCCCGCGCGGCCGCAGGGTCGCATGGTCCGGCCAAGCCAAGGGCGCAGACGCGTATCCAGCGCGAGAAGCAGGATGTGATTCTGGAAGCGGCGCTGGAGGTGTTCTCCATGCACGGTTTCCGCGGCGCCACGATCGACCAGATCGCCGAGGTCGCCGGCATGAGCAAGCCGAACCTGCTGTATTATTTCCCCCGCAAGGAAGAGATCCATCGCCGGCTGATGTCGGCCCTGCTCGACACCTGGCTGGCGCCGCTGCGCGAGATCAATGCCGATGGCGATCCCTTTCCCGAGATTCGCTCCTATATTCGCCGCAAGCTGGAGATGGCGCGCGACTATCCGCGCGAAAGTCGGCTGTTTGCCAATGAAATGCTGCAGGGTGCGCCGCGCATCATCGAGATGATCGAGGTGGACCTCAAGAACCTGGTCGATGAAAAGGCCAAGGTGCTGCTGACCTGGATGGACCAGGGCAAGCTGGCCCGCACCGACCCCTATCACCTGATCTTCTCGATCTGGGCCACAACCCAGCACTATGCCGATTTCGACGTGCAGGTCCGCGCCGTACTGGGGCCGGCGCGGGGCGGCGAGGGGCGATTCGAGGACGCAGCCCGCTATCTCGAGGGGCTGTTCCTGCACGGGCTGACGCCGCGCAGCACACCCAAGGCCGGCTAGGCCCGGCGCAGTTGCCAGGCTCCTGCGGGGCCGGGCGCCTCGTCGGCAAACTTGACACTGCTGCCGGCCACACGCTTGGCGCGATACAGCGCAGAATCAGCCGCCGCCAGGACGGTGGCCACCGGCAGGTCGCCGCCGGGCGAGGTGGCCACGCCAACGCTGGCGCCGACCGTGACGGTGTGCGCCGCTGTCCGAATTGGCGCCGCAATGGCCGCGACACAGGCATGCGCCAGATCGGCCAGACCTTCGGCACCGCGCGCAGGGCTGGCCAGCAGCACGAATTCATCACCGCCCAGCCGCGCCAGCATGTCACTGGACTGCAGCAGCGGCTGCAGACGCTGGCCCACGGCGCGCAGCACGGCGTCGCCTGCGGCGTGGCCGAAGGCGTCGTTGACCGGCTTGAAGTGATCGAGATCGAGCAGCAGCACGTCAAAGGGGATCTTTTGGCTGGTGAGCGAGGCCGCGCGCGTTTCGAAGGCCAGGCGATTGGGCAGGCCGGTCAGCGCATCAATGCGCGACTGGTTATGGGCAAGCCGGCGCTGGCGCTCGATGCGGCGGGCAAGATTGTGCATCACCAGCATCAGGCCCATGGCCAGCAGGATCGTGCCGCCAATCAGCGGCAGGCGGACGGGGGCGAAGCGGGCAAACACCTGGGCGCCGGTGGACTCGCGGCGCCATGTGAGGAAGCTGCCTGAGGGCCCCTGGCCATTGAGCAGGGGAATCTGGGCTTCGCCCGGATCGGTGCTGCGCTCGGCGGTCAGCCGACTGTTGCGCAGGCCCGCAAGCTGCCCCACCCGGACGGCACCAGACGGGGTCAGTTCGCCATATTGGGCCACGATTGCGTCAAGCGCATTGGCCGCGCGGCGCAGTTCGGCGCTCTGGTTGGCCTGATCGATCGCCTGGGTGACATTGATGGCAGTGGTGCCGACGAGAATGGCGGTGCAGGCCAACGCCACCATGCAGGCAATGACCAGGCGACCGATGGCCCGCATACCGGCATCGGTGTCGACCGGAGCCTGGCTGAACCAGCCCGGGAGCCTGTTGGATGGCCGCCGCATCGTCGCATTCCCCTGCCCGCGCAGTATGGCGCCAAGGGGTTGGCAAAGGGTTATCGCAGCGCCGCCCCGCCCTCAAATACGCCAACGCGGAATAAATCCGCCCCATTCTCGCCACATTTGGGCCTCGCGGGGCACCCGAACCCGGTCTCCACGTCGAAAAATCGCAGAAATCCGGCCTTTGTGATCACCCGGGGTGGGTTTGTGACCATACGGCCACAGTGGGCAAGATGAATCCGGATTCGGGCAATTCTGCTGCCGCAGACACGACCATATCTGTCGAGTTGTGGATTCATATCCTACAGATCGGGCCAATCCTGGCGAGACTGCGGCCAGCATATCCGCCGGATTCTGCGACATCAGGGCAACACATCGGGCTGACGGGCCATTTGTGGCAAAGTTGGGCACATTCTGGCCCGTAGCCTGCATTAACCAGCGGCTTACCTAAGACTATGTGAGTTCCAGACTTGATCAGAAAAGCCGTTGTTGTTGCAGCCGTTGCTGCGACCGTCCTCTCGTTTTCCTCTGCTGCCTATGCCCAATGTGGTGGTGCTTCCTGGTATGGTCCCGGCTTCAACGGGAAAAAAGCCGCCTCGGGTGAAACCTTCAACGAAAACGCCATGACCGCCGCTCACCGCTCGCTGCCCTTCGGCACCAAGGTGCTCGTCACCGACCAGCGTACCGGCCGCGCCATCCAGGTCACCATCAATGACCGCGGCCCCTTTGTGGGCAAGCGCATCATCGACCTCTCCAAGGCCGCCGCCACCGAACTGGGCTTCCGCAACCGCGGCACCACTTCGGTGTGCATCAGCCAGCTCTAGCCGAACCGGGTTGTCGTCAAGGCGCGGCGCAGGCCGGAGCCGCCTTGGCGACATGCGTATTGCAGGCCGATGCAACCGGCCGGAACCACTGTCGGAGCACCTGATGTTCCGGCAGTGCGCCTGCCGCCTTGCCATGGGTCACAGTCTCGGCGATGCGATCGCGTGGAATGCCCATGTCCTGCAGCAGCCGATCATCCAATCGACTGACCGCGTCGATCGATACGCGCAAATCGAGCCAGGTTTTGACCTGACGCCAAACATTGCCAATAAGCATCCTTGATCTCCGAGCAAAGGCGCAGCGCACGCGTGCCGGACACCTCGGCGCTGCAGCGTTTCATTTCTGAACTATGGATTGTCGGGCGACGGCACGTTGCCGCCTGCCACGACCCGTTTATTGCGCAATCGCTTGGCGTTGCGCTATGATCATGGTCGCAAGTCATATTTCAGAAATGCAAAATGAACTTCAGTTGGGACGATCTCCGCCTGTTCCTAGAGGTCGCGCGCCTGGGTGGGCTGAGCGCGGCCGCACAGGTCACCGGCCTGAGTGCTGCCACGCTGGGGCGACGCATCACGGCGCTTGAGCGCCAGATGGGCGAGCGGCTGTTTGTGCGCAGCCAGACCGGCTATCAGCTGACCGAGGCCGGAACCAATCTGCTCGAACGCGCAGAGGAGGTCGCGACGGCCATGCGCGGCCTGATGCGCTGGAAGGACAGCGTGGCAGGCCTGCCCGTGGTGCGGATCTCGGCGGGACCCTGGACGTCTGCCTTTATCGCCAGCCGGATCGACAGTGTCTGGACCGTGGCGGACCGTTTCGTGGTTGAGTTCGTCACAGCCACCGAAAAGGTGGATATCGGCCGCCGCCACGCCGACATCGGCATTCGCAACCAACGCCCGACGGAGCAATGGCTGGCCGGCCGGCAGGTCGGCAGCGTTGCCTATGGCATCTACGCAGGCCGCAACCTCATCAATGGCGTCAAGGCGGGCTATTTCGTCGGCACTGCCGGCAAATCCATGCATTCCGAGCGTTGGCTCGAGGCCCACCATGGCGACCGCATTGCGCTGCGCGGCAATGACGCCATGGCCGTGCGGGAACTGGTGGCCGCCGGGGCCGGACTATCGGTCTTTCCCTGCTTTGTCGGCGACAGCGACCCACGGCTGGTTCGGGTGGCCCCGCCCATTGCCGAACTTGCCACGGACCAGTGGCTGGTCAGCCACCACGAGGGCCGCCACGAACCGGCCGTCAAGGCTGTCGCCGAACGCCTCGCGACACTGCTGAAATCGCATGCGCCGCTTTTTGGCGGCGCCCTGCCGTTAGCCCTGCCTTAGCACTCCCGCCCTAGTGTGGCGGTGGGGAATGCAGGGACGGGGCAGATGAACATTACCGCTTATGTGGTGGGACCTCAGGATGGCTCGGGGGCCGGACTGATGGCCATGGCGCGGGGGATCGATTTTGCCGCTGTCCTGCCCTATGCCGGCATGATGCAGGTCGAGCACCAGATCTCGCGCACACCGATCTGCTTCTTTCTGTTTGCGGCCGTGCCCGATGTCGAGGCGCTGCGCGGCGTGGCCCAGGCGATTCGCTTTTCGCCACGCCGGCAGGTGCGCTATGCGCCGCTGATCTATTTTTCCGAAAGCCCGTCAGGCGAGACCATCCGGCGCTGCGCAAGCATGGGCTTTGATGACGTCATTACCATGCCCTTCAGCCGCGCGCGGCTGCAGGCCCGCATCGACCGCCAGATCGGCAAGCCCCTGCGCTACTTTGAAACGCCGGGCTATTTCGGGCCCGACCGGCGCAGCCAGAATCCGGCCGCAAGGCCCGGCAGCCAGACGCCGCTCAGCGGACAACAAAGGCACATCGATTTCATCCGCAACGTCATATCGGGCGTGCATGTGCTGCGCGACGACTATGTCCAGCCGCAGCCGAAACATGTCGCCGGCTAGAGCAGGGCGGCAAAAATGCAACGTTACAAAACGCAATGTAAAACGATTTCGTGGCTGCTTTCTTTGCCATCGATTTTGGCATAGCTTGCCGCTTACAACGCCTTACTGAGTGCATTCAGATGAGTTTCGGCATGACGCTGCCGCCCCAGATCAAGGTCTTCGGGGCGTTTTTCATTTATTCATTTTGCATGGGGAGCATCTATCCCCGCCTGCCGGCCATCCAGGAGTTCATGGGCGTCGCCGAAGGCGCGCTGGGCCTGTCGCTGATCGGCGCCGCCACGGGCACGCTGATTTCGCTGACCTTTGCCGGGCCGCTGCTGGATCGCCTGGGCCATCGTCGCGTGCTGCTGGCCGCGCTGCCGCTCCTGGCGACGCTCTACGCCATCGCCGTCTGGGCACCCTCGCCGGTCACCTTCTTTCTGCTGCTGGTGCCGGTGGGCCTGGTGATCGGCTGCATCGAGCTGATCGTCAATCTCGAGGCCGACCGGGTGGAGCATGCCATCGGGCGTCGCATCATGAACCGGGCGCATGCCTTCTGGAGCTTCGGCTTCTTCTCGGCCGGCGTGTTCGGCGCGCTGATGGCCCAGATGGGCCTGTCGCCGCAGTGGCACCTGGCCCTGATGATCCCCATCATTTCCGTGCTGACCGCGCTGGTGCTCGGCAAGTTCGAACCCGCCGCCCATCGCGCCGGCGGCAACAGCGAGCCTTCGCCCATGCTGGCTCGCCCGACGCTGGCCATTCTGGCGCTGATCATGGTGTGTCTGCCGGCCATGATCATGGAAGGCGCGATCATCGACTGGTCTGCCATCTTCATGACCAAGGAATTCATCGCCGAACCCTTCTGGGCCGGACTGGCCGTGGCCATTGGCGCGGGGTCGCAGGCCGTCACTCGCTTTTTTGCCGACAGCTTTGTTGAGCGCTGGAGCCCGCAGGTCGTGGCGCGGAGCCTGCTGGGCCTGCTCGGCGTGGGCACGGTTCTGGTGTTCTTTGCGCCCTGGCAGCCGCTGGCCTATCTCGGCCTCGCCCTGACCGGCGCTGGCACCAGTGCGCTGTTCCCGCTGGCCATGTCGGCGGCGGCGCAACGCACCGACCGCCCGGCGGCCATCAATGTCGCCGCCCTGGCCCAGATCTCCTTCGTATCCTTCCTGGTCGGGCCGCCGCTGCTTGGCTTTGTGGCTGAGCATTTCGGTATTCGCTGGGCATTCGGCATCGGCATTCCGCTGGTGATCCTGGGTCTGCTGTTCGCCGATTCGCTGGCCCCGCGCCGCCAGGCCAAGGTGGTGGCCGCAGAATGAAAATCGCCCCGCATGTCCGCATCTACGCGTGCTTTTTCCTCTTCGCCTTCTCGCTGGGCGCCCTGCTGTCCCGCATGCCGGATCTGCAGACCCATCTGCAGGTGGCCGAAGGCCAGCTCGGCCTGACGCTGATCGGCATGTCGATCGGCTCGCTGATCTCGCTGACCATTTCTGCGCCTCTGATCGAACGGCTGGGGGCCCGCACCACGGCCATGATCACCGTGCTGGGCACGGCGAGCCTTTATGCCATCATCCCCTGGCTGCCATCGGCCGTTGCGGTGTTCATCACGCTCTTCTGCGCCGGCCTGCTGGCCGGGGCGCTCGAGATCAACCTCAATGTCGAAACGGATCGGCTCGAGGCGCAATATGGCCGGCGCTACATGAACCGCGCCCATGGCAGCTGGAGCCTGGGCTTCTTCATCACGGCCCTGCTGGGGGCCGCTGTGCGCCAGACTGGCATGTCCATGGAGCTCCACGTGGGCCTCGCCGCCGCAATCGTGGTTGTGGTCGGAATCGTCATGATTGCCGGCATGACCACGGCGCCGCATCGTCCCAATATGCATACCGGCGAGACGCCACGGTTTGCGTTCCCCAACCTGGGCCTGCTGCCCCTGTGCATGATCGGCATTGCCGCCTTCCTGATCGAGGGTGCCGGCATCGACTGGTCGACCATCTACATGCGCGATGCCTTCGAGACGCCGGTGGAACCGTTCATCGGCGGGCTCGGCCTGACGCTGTTCTCGGGCTTCATGGCGGCGACGCGGCTTTCGGCAGACCCGATTGTCGAGCGCTTCGGTCCAAGGGCAACCGCCACGACGCTGCTGTCGCTGGCCGCCATCGGTGCGGTGGCCGTGGCCAGCGCGCCGATGCCCTGGGTGTCGCTGGTGGGCTTTGCCCTGCTGGGCATCGGCTGCTCGGCGGTCTATCCACTGGCCGTGTCGGCCGCCGCGCAGCGCACCGACCGGCCCAGTTCCGTCAATGTGGCAGCGCTTGGCCAGGTGACTTTCGTGGTGTTCTTCCTGGCGCCGCCGCTCCTGGGCTTTGTGGCCGAGCACCTGCATATCCGCACCTCCTATCTGGTGGTGCTGCCGGTCATCGTGCTGGGCCTGATCGCCTGCCGCGCCCTGGGCACCAAGGCGGTCGATACGCCTGCGGCGCTGGCACCTGAACCGGCGACACCGCTGGGTTGATGGGGACGTCGCTGCCACCCATCGTTGACCTGCGCCAGTCGGCCACCGCCTTGCGCGTGCAAAGGGGCGTGATGCGCCTGTTGCGCGAGAGCCATGACATGGCCTGCTTTGCCGAGGTGACGCTCAAGAGCGGTCGCCGCGCCGATGTGCTGGGCGTGGGGCCGCAGGGGGAGATCTGGATCGTCGAGATCAAGTCGAGCCTGATCGATTTCCAGGTCGACAAGAAGTGGCCGGAATACCGGGAATTCTCCGACAAGTTCTTCTTCGCCAAACCGCCGGAGCTCGATGGCGGCATATTCCCCCAAAGCGAAGGGCTGATCGTGGCCGATGGCCATGACGGAGCCATCCTGCGCGACAGCCCGCTGACGCCAATGGCTCCGGCGCGACGCAAGGCGCTGATGCTCAAGCTGGCGCGGCTGGGCGCAGACCGCATCCATGCCCTGATGGACCCGGGCCCGCAATGACGGATGCTTTGCGGCTGCGCTGGCGCATCATCGCCCTGTTCTTCGTGCATGCGCTGGCGCTGGGCGCCATTCATACGCGCATTCCCGATATCCAGCTGCTCAACGGGCTGAGCGAAGCCCAGCTCGGGCTGGTGCTGATTGGCCAGCCATTGGGCGGGCTGGGCATGTTCCTGTTTTCCAGCCGCATCATCGAGCGTTTCAGCCCGCGCCGCGTGCTGCTCGTCATGCTGCCGGTGGTCTGCATCAGCGCGGCCCTCATCACAGTGATCCTGCACCCCATCGCCATGTTTGCGCTGCTGGCGATCAATGGGGTGGGCTTTTCAGTCACCAATATCGCCATCAATGTGGAGGCCGACCGCGTCGAGGCCTCCACGGGGATGCGGGTGATGAATACCTGCCACGGCGCCTGGAGCGTGGGGTTTCTCACCACCTCGCTCCTGGGAGCGGCCCTGCGCGGGATGAGCATTTCGCCGGCCATTCACCTGTGGACGCTGGCGCCCGTGATCATCGGGCTGCTGATGCTGATTGCCCTGCCGATGCCGGTGACGCCGCCGCGGCCGCATAGTGGCGACACGCGCCGGCGGCTGGCCTGGCCGACACTGGCGACCATGGGTCTGGTGGCCTTTGGGCTGGGTGCCGGCCTCACCGAAGGGGCGGCACGGGCCTGGTCGATCATCTTCCTGCGCGACAGTTTCTCGGTCGCCGCCTGGATCGAGTCGCTGGCCCTGCCGGCGCTGCTGGCCACCATGGCCATCGGCCGGCTGGTGGCGGACCGCTGGATCGACCGTTTCGGCCCGGTGCTGGTGGCCCGCATTCTGGCCGGGATTGCCATTGCCGGGCTGGTGCTGCTGGTGGTCTCGCCCAATGCCGGCGTGGCGCTATTGGGCTTTGGCCTCGTCGGCACCGGCATCTGCGTGCTCTATCCGCTGATGCTGTCGGCGGCGGCGCGGCTGGGCGACCGCCCGGCGTCGCAGAATGTGGCCGCGACGACGCTGATCTTCCAGTTCGTCAACATGGGGTCTCCCGTGCTGATCGGGGCCATGGCGCAGAGCTTTGGCATTCGGCTGGCCTTTGCCATGCTGCTGCCGCTGCTCACGCTGACCATGGTGATGGCGGGTCGGCTGGACCCTACTCGTCGACCGACTGGCTCTCCACCGGCGTGATGGCGCTGGGGCGGGGCGGCGGCGAGGGTGGCGCACCCAGCGCCGTCAGCTCGGCCTGCAGCGCCCGCATCAGTGCCAGCTTTTCCGCATCGCTGCCCGACTGCAGGCGCTGGCTGAGGCGAATGGTGAAATCGGAGAAGGCATTGTGCCAGTCCGAATGCACCTGGGCAGGGTCGATACGCGGCGCGGTCGTGGCCTTGGCCGCGGCAATGCCCGCTGCGGTCAGCTCGAAATAGTCATCCAGCTGCGGCAGGATCACCTGGTCGCCGGCAATGCCAATACCCAGAATGGCGGCACGCAGCGCCTGGCGCTCCTCATCTTCGCCATGGGTGAGGAAGATGGCGCCATGGGCTGGCAGGCGGGCCTTGATCCAGTCCATCAGCTCGCTGTGGTCGGCATGGGCGGAGTAATTGCCCATGGAGCGGATGGCGGCACGGACGGGCACCAGCGCGCCATGGATGCGCACTTCCTTGGCACCGGAGAGGATAATCTGGCCCAGCGTGCCAGGCGCCTGATAGCCGACGAACAGCACGGTGGCGTTACGGCGGATCAGATTGTTGCGCAGATGGTGCTTGATGCGCCCCGCGTCGGCCATGCCCGAGGCGCTCATGATGATGGCGCCGCCGCGGATGGCGTTGATGGCCTTGGAATCCTCGACGGCTTCGATGATGCGGAAGCGGGGATCGTTGAACAGCTCGTCGGCCCCCAGTTCGACATCGTCGAACATGGACGCGTATTTGCGATAGACGCCGGTGACCTTGCTGGCGAGGGGTGAATCGAGGAACACCAGCTTGGGGTCGATCTCGCCGGTCTTGATCAGATAGCCGATGTCATGCAGCAGCTCCTGGCTGCGCTCGACGGCAAAGGCGGGGATGACCAGATTGCCGCCGCGGGCGAGGGCGGTGTTGATCTCGGTCTTGAGCGCTTGCCGGCGCTGGACCAGCGTATAGTCGTCGCGCTCGCGCCCGCCATAGGTGGATTCGCAGACGATATAGTCAAAGCCCGAGGGGCCCTCGGGCTCGTTGTAGAAGACCTTTTCGTCCGGGCCGATATCGCCGGAGAACATCAGGCGCACCGTGCTGTCGCCATCGGCCACCTCGACCTCGATGGATGCCGAGCCGATGATATGGCCGGCGTTCCAATAGCGGGCGCGCACGCCCGGGGCCGGGGTGATCCACTCGCCATAGCGGCAGGTCTGGCGATGCTGCAGCGCCTCCTGGGCGTCCTCGAGCGTATAGAGCGGGCGGGCGGGTTCGTCACCGCGCCGCGCGTGCTTGCGCGTCTCGCGCTCGGCCTCGGATTCTTGGATGCCGGCGCTGTCGGGCAGCAGATATTCGAGCAGGCCCGCGGTCGGCTCGGTCATCCACATCGGCCCGCGCCAGCCTTCGCGATAGAGCTTGGGCAGAAGGCCCGCGTGGTCGATATGGGCGTGGGTCAGCAGCAGGAAACCGATGGCCCTGGGGTCAAAGGGCGTGGGCTTGAGATTGAGGTCGCGCACACTCTTGTTGCCCTGGAACAGGCCGCAATCGACCAGGAACTGTCCGCCCGGATAGACCACGCGATAGCATGAGCCGGTTACCGTGCCGGCGGCGCCATGGAAGTGCAGGGTGACAGTCATGGCGCGGACTCCTTTGGATTTTTCTTGTCGCTTGTGTCGGAGTTAGCCTTCCAACTTCGTCGTTGTCGAGGCGGCCCGTGGATGGATGTGTCCATTGGTGCGGGCCAGCACAAGCAGAGGAGAGACAAAATGAGCTATGTCGATGGCTTCGTGGCGGCAGTGCCCAAGACCAGGAAGGCGGAATACATCGCCTTTGCCGAGACGATGGCAAAGCTGATCCTGTCTTGGGGCGCCACACGGGTGGTGGAGAACTGGGGCGACGACGTGCCGACTGGCGAAACGACCGATTTTCATCGCGCCGTGGCAGCGGGGCCGGACGAGGTCGTGGTGTTCTCCTGGGTCGAATATCCCGACAAGGCCACGCGGGACAAGGTGCAGAGCCTGATGATGAGCGACGCCACCATGGCCGGCACGAGCATGCCGTTCGACGGCAAGCGCCTGATCTATGGCGGCTTCAGCACCATGATTTCAGCACGCTAGAGGGTGGGCGCAGGGCAGATTGCCCTGCCCGCCTATTTGGGCGCGCGCTTGGCCAGGATGCGCTGCAGCGTGCGCCGATGCATGTTGAGGCGCCGCGCCGTCTCGGAGACATTGCGATCGCACAGCTCATAGACGCGCTGGATATGTTCCCAGCGCACGCGATCGGCCGACATCGGATTTTCCGGCGGCTCGGGCTTGTCCTCGCCGGTCACCAGCAGGGCGTTGATGACGTCGTCGGCGTCGGCGGGCTTGCTGAGATAGTCGACTGCACCGAGCTTAACCGCAGTGACGGCGGTGGCGATATTGCCATAGCCGGTCAGCACCACGGCGCGCGCATCGGGCCGCTTGGTGTGCAGGGCCGAGACGACCTCGAGGCCATTGCCATCCTCGAGGCGCAGATCCACCACCGCATAGGCCGGCGGCTGGGCTGCAACGGCGGCCAGGCCATCGGCAACCGAGCCGGCAATGCGGACGGAAAAGCCGCGGCGGGTCATGGCCCGTTCGAGGCGCTGGAGAAAGGCCATATCATCGTCGACCAGCAACAGGCTGGGGTCGGTGGCCAGGAGATCTTCAATCGTGCTCATGGCTTTCCCATAAGGGTTTGACACTGATACGTCAAAGCCGACCGCTTGGATCGGCGCAGCGTCAAACTGCCTCTATGGCCTGTCGCGGCCAGACAATGCGCACCTGGGCATGGCCCTCGGGCGCGATGTTCTGAAAGGCCAGGCGTGCCCCGGTGCGCTCGAGCAGGGTCTTGGCGATGAAGACGCCCAGTCCCAGCCCGCCAGGATTGCTGGCATCGGGACCCTGGGGGTCGCGCGGACGGCTGGTGAGATAGGGCTCGCCCAGCCTGGCGATCAGCTCGGGGGCAAAGCCGGGGCCGTCATCGGTAATGCTCACCGAGATGGAGTCCTTGTCCCAGGCGGAATCGATGCGCACGGTCTGGCGCGCGAAATCGGCGGCATTCTCGATCAGATTGCCCAGGCCATAGAGCAGGCCCACCGAGCGGGCAAAGACCGGGGGCTCACCGGCCGAGCGCTCGGAATAGAACAGGATTGCCTTGCCGTGCCCCTCGTGCGGGCGCGCCACTTCCGACAGCAGGTCGGTCAGCGGCACGGCGGCAAAGGGGTCGTCGGCCTCATTGCCCAGATTGCGCAGCTTGGCGAGGATGGCCCGGCAGCGCGCGGCCTGGGCGATGATGAGCTCGACGTCGGACGCCAGATCGCTGCCCGGCGGGGCGTCGGCCCGCATTTCCTTGGCGGCCAGGGCAATGGTGGACAGCGGCGTGCCCAGTTCATGGGCCGCGGCGGCGGCGAGCCCGTCGAGCGCGGAGAGCTGTTCCTTGTGCGAGAGGGCCAGTTCGGTGGCCGCCAGGGCGTCGGCGATCTGGCGGGCGTCATGGGCAACGCGGGTGGTGTAGGCAGAGATAAACACCACGCCGCAGACGATCGAGACCCAGATGCCGATCACATAGATGCGGTTGAAGGTGATCGGCTCGTCCGGGACCCAGGGCAGCGGCAGATGCCAGACCGACAGAATCGAGGCCAGCACGACCGCCAGAAAGGCGATGGCAAAGGTGGCCCGTGCCGAGAGCGTTGTGGCTGATACCGAAACCGGGGCCAGCAGCAACAGCGAGAAGGGATTGTGCAGCCCGCCCGTCAGCGCCAGCAGGCAGCCGAGCTGGCAGAGATCGAAGACGATCTGGCCGGCGGCGAACTGGGAGCTGGGACGGTAGGCAGCGCCAAAATGCAGCACCAGCCAGAGATTGACCCCGGCCGACACCGCCACCAGCGCCAGGCATTCAAACAGTGGCAGCGGAAAGCCCAGACCGAAGGCCACGAACAACAGGCCAATGGCCTGCCCGCCCACGGCCAGCCAGCGGATCAGCACCAGGGTCTGCAGGCGCAATGGCCGCCAGGTGCTGGGCAGGGGCAGTCCGTCGGCGTGGATCATGGCCATCAAAAGGCCCTCCAGACGGCCTGAACGCAGACGCCATAGTCATGCAGATGTGTCATTTCAAGAACCGATTTTCCATGGTCACACGCTTGATCCTACCCCGGTGCGGGCCACTTTAGGGTCATCGTGACTGGGAGAATGCAACCGAAATGAACACAGCAATCATCAAACCTCAATGGTCCCCGCTGACCATCGCCCTCATGGTTCTGGGCTTTATCGCCTTCTGGCCGCTTGGCCTGCTCGTCCTGGGTTACATCCTGTGGGGCGAGAAGTTCGGCGGATCGCCGGAAAAGGCACAGGCCTATTGGAACAAGGGCCGCGCCTGGTGCAGCAGCAACAAGAGCCGCCATCACGGCTGGCAGAACCACAGGAGCTACGGCATGAACTCGAGCGGCAATGCAGCCTTTGACGAATACCGCGCCGAACAGCTCAAGCGCCTCGAAGAAGAGCGCGCGCGCCTGGACGCCGAGATCGAAGCCTTCCACGAATACATGGCCAATCTGAACAAGGCCAAGGATCGCGAAGAATTCGATCGCTTCATGAATGAACGCCGCGGCTCCCGCCAGGGCTATGATCAGCCCCGTCCGGACAATGGCGACACCAACAATGGCTGGGGCAACAACGGCTGACCCCAGCCCATCTCCTCCTGAAGCCGGTCGTTCCCACGACTGACCTGGCGCCCCGCAAGGGGCGCCTTTTTTGTGCGCCCTCTGCTGCGCGCTTGCGGCAGTCAGGCGCGACAAATCGGGCTAGACTGTCCTGGCGATTCCCCTCCCAGATGCCCATGAACCTGTTCTTCCGCTCCAAGCCCAAGATCCCGGCCAGCACGACCATCACCATTGATGGCGCGCCGGTGGTGGTGAGCGTGCGGGTCAATGCGCGCTCGCGCAGCTATCGGCTGTCCTTGCCGGCGACCGGGCCGGTGCTGACGTTGCCGCCGGGCGGCAAATGGAGCGAGGCCGAGGCCTTTCTGCTGCGCCAGCGCGCCTGGCTGGCCGCGCGCATCACCCGCCAGCCCACCGGCGCCAGCTTCAGCCATGGAAGCCTGGTGCCCCTGCGCGGGGTCGACCACCGGATCATCGGCACCGGCCGGCTGCGCGGGCGGGTCGAGGTCGGCACCGACGAGGACGGCCATGCGGCCCTGTTCGTGCCGGGCGACGACGCCCATCAGGCGCGGCGGCTGACCGACTGGCTCAAGGCGGAAGCCCATGCGGACCTGGTGATCCGCAGCGCCATCCATGCCGAGCGGCTGGGCGTGAGCGTCAAGGCCATCAAGATGCGCAGCCAGGCCAGCCGCTGGGGCTCGTGCTCATCGACCAGCACCATTAACTACAACTGGCGCCTCGTCATGGCGCCACCGCATGTGCTCGACTATGTGGCCGCCCATGAAGTGGCCCATCTGGTGGAGATGAACCACTCGCCGGCCTTCTGGGCGGCGGTGAAACGCACCTTGCCCGACATGGAGCGCGGCCGCGCCTGGCTCAAGGCACATGGACGGGAGCTGATGGCGCACGGCGGCTGACGGACACGGCTGCGTGAGGACCTGTGCTGGACGCACGAACTCTCCTAGTTTGCCGGCATGCGCCGCCTCATGTGCCTGATCGCTGCCCTTTTTGCCTTCGCCGCCGTTGGTGGCGTGGCCACGACCAATGCCATGGCCTTTTCCAGCGTGCCGGTGGTGCAGCGGTCCACGGACAGCTGCGCCGAGGCGAGCACTGTACCCAGTGCCGTCCTCTTCAAGTCCTGCGGCCATAAAAGCTCCGGTCTGGTGATGCCCTGCCCGCCGCAGGTTGGCGTGCTGTCCGAGACGAGCCTGCGTCTGCCCATGCTGCCGCGCGCATCGCACACTGGGATTGTCGCCCCGATCGAGGGGCCATGGGTGCAGCCGGTGTCCCTGCGCCCGCCGATAGCGGCCTGAGGCCGTCCTTCCCATCCCTTGATGTTTCCCACCATTGCGGCCGCTCGGCCGCCAGAAGGTTTTGTCCATGTATCGTTCCATCGCGCTGCCGTCGCTGACGCGGCGCCATTTTCTCGCCGGTACGGCGAGCGTCTCCGCCCTGGCCCTCGCGGGCTGCGCCACCTCCACCCCCCGTCCGGTCGTCACCACGCCGCCGCCGGTGCCGCCCGAGGTGCTGGCCATGTATGGTCCGCTGCCCAATGAGGAATTTCCCGTGCCCGCCGCGCCCATCTGGGAGCTGGACCCCAGATATTGGCGCCAGGAGGTCGACAACATCACCGGCGAGCCCGAGGGCACGGTGGTGGTCGATACGCCCAACCGCTTCCTCTACTGGACCATGCCCGGCGGTCGGGCCATGCGCTATGGCGTGGGCATCGGTCGGGACGGCTTTGCCTGGAGTGGCCGCGCGCACATCGCCTACAAGCGCAAGTGGCCGGTGTGGACCCCGCCCAGCGAGATGGTTGACCGCCAGCCCGAGCTTGAGATCTATCGCAACGGGCAGCCGCCGGGGCTGGACAATGCCCTTGGCGCGCGGGCGCTCTACATCCATCAGGGCAATCGCGACACGCTCTATCGCCTGCATGGCAATATGGACATCCACTCCATCGGCAGGGCTGTTTCCAGCGGCTGCGTGCGGCTGTTGTTCCAGGACGTGATCGATCTCTATGAGCGGGTGCCCTCGGGCAGCCCCATCGTGGTGATCCAGTAAAGGCAAGGGCCGCCCCACCGGGCGGCCCTTTTTTCTTGTCGCTATGCGCCTGGCCTAGCCGCCGAACAGCATGTCCATCAGCGTGCGCGGCCGCTCCTGCTGCACAGGCTGCTCGACATTGGCCGGCGGCTGGATCTGCTGCGGCTGCTGTTGAGCCGGGGCGCTGGGCACCCAGACCTGCTGGCCGGTCGCCGGATCGGTGACCAAGACCATGGGCAGGCCCGTGTCGGCGTCAATGGGCGCCTGCCCGACGCCATTGGACTGCGGCTGCAGCGGCTGGCCGGTCACCGGATCAATCGCCTGGTCCTGCACGATCTGGCCCACAGGCAGTCCGGTGGTCGGGTCAATCTGCTGCCCATTGGCATCGATGATCAGTCCACCGGTGTTGAGGCCATTGTCCGTGGTGGTCACGGGCGCCTGCTGCACGGCAGTCGCCCCGGCGATGGGCTGGCCCGTCGCCGGATCAATGCGCACCACCTGTCCGGTGGTGGGGTCGATCGCGGTCGGCACGGGCTGGCCGGTGCCGGCATCGACATATTGCACCTGCGGCTGGCCGGTCGCCGGATCGATGACCGGCTGGCCGGTGTTGGGGTCGATGAGCTGCTGGGCCACCAGCTCGCCCTCATAGCTGCCGCCCGGAATGGGGGCGATCTGCTTGCCCTGATGCGCCTTGGTCATGAATTCGGACCAGATGATGGTGGGCACATTGCCGCCCGACAGCGTGGTCTTGGTGCTGTCGTCATTGCCCAGCCAGACGCCGGCGACCATGGCCGAGGTAAAGCCGACAAACAGCGCATCCTTGGCCTCCTGGCTGGTGCCGGTCTTGCCACCGAATTCCCAGCCATTGACGCTGGCGCGCTTGCCGGTACCCACCTCGACGGCGGTCTCGAGCATGTCGTCCATTTCGGCCAGAACATTGGGCGCGATCACGCGGCCGGGGCCGGCATCGGACGCCTCGTAGAGCAGCTTGCCATCCTTGGATTCAATGCGCGTGATGACATTGGGGATGACGCCGAAGCCGCCATTGGCGAAGGGCGCATAGGCGCTGGTCAGCTCGAGCAGGTTCACTTCCTGCGTGCCCAAGGCGATCGAGGGCACGGGGGTGAGCGGGCTGGAAATGCCCATGCGGGTGGCCACATCGACCACCGCTTCGGGCGTGACGTCGATGGCCAGGCGCGCCGCGATGGTGTTGAGCGAATAGGCCAGGCCCTGACGCAGCGTCACGGTGCCGGCATATTTGCCCGAGGCATTGCGCGGGCTCCAGCCGTTGTAGTCAAACTTGGCATCTTCAGCCAGGGTATCGGGCGTATAGCCCTTTTCCATGGCCGCCAGGTAGACGAAGGGCTTGAAGGTCGAACCCGGCTGGCGTTTGGCCGTTACGGCGCGGTTATACTGGCTGGCCTGGTAGTCAACGCCGCCCACCATGGCGCGGACCTTGCCGTCCACATCCATGGCCACCAGGGCACCCTGGGTGAAGCCGCGCTTGGGACCCTCGGTGGCCACCTGTTCCTTGACGATGAACTCGGCGTCCTTCTGCATCTTGTAGTCGATGGTGGTCTGCACCACCACGTCACTGTCGATCTCGCCGATATAGGCGGTCATCAGGCTTTCGACCCAGTCGGCGACATAGGATTCCGAGCCGGCGATGCGCGTGCGCACGCTCTGGTTGGGGTCGATCTGGGCGGCGGAGGCCTCTTCCTTGGTGATATAGCCTTCCTGCGCCATCAGGTTGAGCACGATGCGCTGGCGCTCGATGGCCTTTTCCGGATTGGTCTTGGGATTATAGGCCGATGGTGCCGGCAGCAGGCCCACCAGCATGGCCGCCTGGCCGAGCGAGAGATTGCGCGCCGAGACGCCGAAATAAGTCTGCGCCGCGGCCTCGATGCCGGTGGCGCCCGCGCCGAAGTAGACGCGGTTCATGTAGAGCTCGAGGATTTCTTCCTTGGTGTAGTTCTGCTCCAGCCAGACCGCCAGAATGGCTTCCTGCACCTTGCGGCCCAGGGTCTGGTCGGGCGTGAGGAACAGGTTCTTGGCCACCTGCTGGGTGATGGTGGAGGCGCCACGGGTGACGCCGCGCGCCTGCACGGACTCGATGGCCACCGACAACAGGCCAATGGGGTCCACGCCGAAGTGGCTCAAGAAGCGGCGGTCTTCGCTGGCGATGAAGGCCGCCGGCACATAATAGGGCAGCTCGCGATAGGTCACGGCTTCGCCGCCGGTCTGGCCGCGATTGGAGATCAGCGTGCCATCGGCGGCCAGGATGCGGATATTGGGCGGACGCTCGGGAATGGCCCAGGTGTTGGAGGCCGGCAGCTGCGCGCCGTAATAGACGATGATGCCGATGACGGCGATGCCGCCCCACAGGCAGGCGACAAAGCCCCACCAGAGCAGGCCCATGAGGAAGCCGCCGCTGCGCGAGCGGCGCGGCTTTTTGGCCTTGGCGGTTTGTGCCTTGCCGCGGCGCGGCGGCTTGGGGGGCTTGCCGCCACCGCCGCCGCTGCGATCCGCACCGCCCAGACTGCCCAGCGAACCACCCATGGAGGGCTCAACACGCTGGCCTTTGGTGGCAGGCGCCTTGCGCCCCTTGCCGGCCTTGTCCGGGCCGGCGCCCACACGATCATCGGCGGAAATGCGAAAATCCATCAGCGAACCCACGAAACTGTCTTGGCCGCTTCTACTCCGTTCCGCAGCAATGGGAAACCGGAGGTTAGCAGTTGATTAACGCCAATACTGACCGACTCGCCGGGCGCCACCAAGCGGCGGGCGCTTTTGGCGCGGTCATTCAGCCGCTTGTCCGGGGCAAATGTGGCTGGTTTATGGGGCTGCGCACAGTTGCGCCGCCGGTGTGGCCGCGCGATGACAGCGCCGGTGCTGGTTCAGGCGTAGCGCGCCAGGCCCAGATCATCGGTGGCGATCTCGGGCCGGTTGCCGCCCACCAAGTCGGCAATAACCCGCGCGGAGCCGCAGGCCATGGTCCATCCGAGCGTGCCGTGGCCGGTGTTGAGATAGAAATTGGGGTAGCGCGTGGCGCCCACCACGGGGGTGCCGTCGGGGGTCATCGGCCGCAGCCCGGTCCAGAAGCTGGCGCGGCTCACATCTCCGGCATCGCCATAGAGATCGGTCACCACATGCTCGAGCGTGCGCCGGCGGCGATCATGCAATGTGGTGTCAAAGCCGGCGATCTCGGCCATGCCGCCGACGCGGATGCGGTCACCCAGCCGGGTCACGGCAACCTTGTAGCTTTCATCGAGTACGGTGGAGACCGGCGCGCTGGCTTCGTTGACGATCGGGACGGTGATGGAGTAGCCCTTGACCGGATAGACCGGCAGGTCGAGGCCGAGGGGGCGCACCAGCGCGGGCGTATAGCTGCCCAATGCGCCGATGAACACATCGGCCTCCAGCGTGCCCTGGCTGGTCTCGACGGCGCACACGCGGCTGCCTTCGGTCACCAAGCGCCTGATGTCGACACCGAAGCGGAAATCGACACCCAGCGCGTGGGCCATTTCCGCCAGGCGCGTGGTGAACATGAAGCAATCCCCGGTCTCGTCATGCGGCAGGCGCAGCCCGCCGGCGATGCGGTCGCGGGCATTGGCGAGACCGGGCTCTGCGGCGATGCAGCCGGCCCGATCAAGCACTTCGAACTCCACGCCGTCGGCGCGCAGCACTTCGGTGTCCTTGTGCGCGTCATGCACCTGCTTTTCGGTGCGGAACAGCTGCAGCGTGCCCTGGGTGCGGTGGTCATAGCTGATGCCGGTATCTTCGCGCAGGGCCATAAGCTGGTCGCGGCTGTATTCAGCCAGGCGCACCATGCGCGACTTGTTGATCTTGTAGCGAGCGAGTGTGCAATTGCGCAGGATGGCGAGGCACCAGCGAATGGTGGCCGGGTCGAGCAGCGGCTGGATGATCAGCGGGGCATGTTCCATGAACAGCCATTTGAGCGCCTTGCGCGGAATGCCCGGGCCGGCCCAGGGAGAGGAATAGCCCGGCGAGATTTCCCCGGCATTGGCGAAACTGGTCTCCAGCGCGACGCCGGGCTGGCGTTCGAGCACGGTGACCTGGTGACCGGCCTTGGCCAGATAATAGGCTGTCGTCGTGCCGATGACGCCGCCGCCCAGAACGATAACCCGCATGACCGCCCCCGCATGGTTTGGACGGGCCTGACATGCCCGCACCACCTTAGTGTGGCGCAAGGGACAGGAAATGTCCTTCTTTTCGACGCAGTTAAGTTGCAAGCATAGCTGAGTTGCGCAATCTTATGCTGCGCAACCGCAGGAGTGTGCGTGCAATGGACCGGATCGACAGCGCGATCGTGGCGCAGCTGCGACGCGACGGACGCATCAGCAATGCGCAACTGGCCACCGCCGTGGGCCTGTCGCCCTCGGCCTGCCTGCGTCGCCTGCGCACGCTGGAGGAGACCGGCGTCATTCGCGGCTATACCGCCATCGTCGATAGCCCAACGCCGGAAGCGGCCATTATCGCCATCGTGCAGATCACGCTGGAACGGCAAACCGACGATGTGCTGCGCCGGTTCGAGCAGGCCCTGCGCGGCTGCGCCGAGGTGCGCGAATGCTATCTGATGGCCGGGCTCACCGACTATCTGGTGCGGGTGGAAGCCGCCAGTGTCGCTGACTACGAGCGGCTGCACACCGAGGTGCTGTCGCGCCTGCCCAGCGTCACACGCATCCAGTCCAGTTTTGCCATCCGCAATGTGTTGCGGCCCGCCCGGGGTTGAGAGTGCTGACCATGCTGCGCCGATTTGTCGTGACACTGGCGCTGGCCTGTCTGGTCGCGCCTGCCCAGGCCAGTGACCAGGCTTTGCTCGATCGGGCTCTGGACAGCGCGCGGGCACAATTCGCCCGAGCGCTGCCGCAACTGGGTGCCACGGCCCATGGCGTTGACGTTGCCGCCTATCGCAAGGCCCTTCTGCTGCAGACATTTACGGGCGGCGCCTGGGACGGTCCGGTCACGCCCTCGCTGACCATCCGCACGGAAGCGACCGGCTCGTGCGCGAAGTTCGCCGCCTTCGTCCGCATGCCGCCCGAGGATGGCGTGGTGCCGCTGGTGCTTTGCCCGCAATTCTTCGCACCGGGTGCCGACGCGCTGCGCGCCCTGACCATCCTGCATGAGATGGTGCATGTCGTGGCCGGGCGTGACGAATGTCAGGCCATGGCCTTTGCTGCCCATGTCGAGGTGCTGGCGTCGGGGCGCTTTACCCCGGTCGATGCCTATTGGGCGGCCAGCCGGTGCCAGCAATCGCCCTTCAGCCTGCCCTGACACGGGCCTGTCATCTGCTTGTTCGATAGTTCTCGAAATAGCAGGTGAGGTTGCCATGCTTGAAACTATTGCCAGTCAACTCGAGGCGCTGGGCAATCCGACCCGGCTGGCGGCCTATCGCCTGCTGGTGCGGGCCGGGCCAAAAGGGCTGCCGGTGGGCGGGTTGCAGGCGGCTCTGTGCATTCCGGCCTCCACCCTGTCACATCACCTGCGCCGCCTGGTGGGCGTGGATCTGGTGATCCGGGAGCGGCAGGGGACGCAGCTGCTCTGTCGCGCCAATTTTGCGGCGATGGATGGCCTGGTGGATTTTCTCTCCAGCCATTGCTGCGCCGATGCCCGGGCTGAGGCGGCCGCCTGAATTTTCTTTTGACCCTTATTTCCATTTTTCCGGCACAACCGAAATGACGTCCATTCCGCCCCGGGCACCGGCCTGGCTGATCTGGAGCCTGGGCCTGACCCAGGTGATCGGCTACGGCACGCTCTACTACAGCTTCGGCCCGTTGGCGCCGCATCTGGCGGCCAGCTTCGGCTGGCCCGAGACGGCACTTTATGGCGCGCTGGCGGTGTCTTTGCTCGTCAGCGGGGCCCTGGCTCCTTGGGCCGGCCGGCTGGCCGACCGCCATGGCGCCGGGCCGATGATGGGCCTGGGTTCGCTGGCGGCAGCGCTGGCCCTGGTGGGCTGCGCCCTTGCCCCCAATGGCCCTGCCTTTGCCGCGGCCCTGCTGGCTATCGAGCTTGCCTCCGCCTTCGTGCTCTATCCGCTGGCCTTTGCCGCCCTGGCGCAAATTGCCGGCGCCGGCGCGCAACGCCAGATCGTGCATCTGACGCTGATTGCCGGCTTTGCCTCCACCCTGTTCTGGCCGCTGACCACATTTCTCATCGCGCAGCTGGGCTGGCGCGGCACCTATCTGGTCTTTGCCGGGTTGAACCTGGCCGTCTGCATGCCGCTGCATCTGGCCCTGGCGCGCCATGTGCGCCAGAGCCGGGCGACCGGCCGCGTACCGGCGATCGCCTTGGGGATCGCCCGGCCCGGGCAGGTCCGGCTGCTGGTTTGGCTCATGCTGGCCGGGTTTGCGTTGACAGGGGTGTTGGCCTCGTCGGTGACCATCCACATGGTGGGGCTGCTGGCTGGTCTGGGCGTGGGTTCCACCGGCGTTGCGGTGGCGACCCTGTTCGGGCCGGCTCAGGTGGCCAGCCGTCTGATCAACATGGGCTGGGGCAGCCGGCTGCCGCAGCCCTGGCTGGCGGTGATCGCGGCGAGCCTGATGCCGCTGGGCGCCCTGGTGCTGGTGCTCACCGCGCCCTCGCCCGTCGGGGCCATGGTGTTTGCCGTGCTGTTCGGGCTCGGCTCAGGCCTGTTCAGCATTGTCGGCGGCACGCTGCCGCTGACACTGTTTGGCACCGAAGGGTATGGGCAGCGGCTGGGCATGGTCAATGCCGGCCGGCAACTGGCCTCGGCACTGGCGCCGTTTCTGTTCTCGCTCCTGGCGAGCCTCTTGGGCACCGCGCCCGCCCTGCTGCTGGCGGCCGGCGCCGGCGTGCTCGCCGTCGGCGCCTTTGCCAGCATCGGCTGGCAGACCAGATCTCGTGCGCTTAGCGCCAGCCCAGGCCCGGCGCCACATGCGTCAGGATCGATTCAATGACATGGGCATTGTAGTCGACGCCCAGCTGATTGGGCACGGTGAGCAGCAGCGTATCGGCCTCGGCAATCGCCTCGTCCTCGGCCAATAGCTTGATCAGCGCATCGGGCTCGGCGGTATAGCCACGGCCAAAGACGGCGCGCTTTTCCGGTTCGATATAGCCGAACTGGTCCTGCTCGGGGCGACCGCGGCCGAAGTAGGCGCGGTCCATGTCGTTGACCAGGGCAAAGATCGAGCGGCTGACCGAAACGCGCGGCTCGTGCGCATGGCCAGCCTCTTTCCAGGCGGCGCGATAGGCGCGGATCTGCTCGGCCTGCTGGATGTGGAAGGGCTTGCCGTTCTCGTCGAACTTGAGCGTCGAGCTCTGCAAATTCATGCCCAGCTTGGCCGCCCAGATGGCGGTGTCATTGGTGGCGCTGCCCCACCAGATGCGCTCCCGCAGGCCGGGTGAATGCGGCTCGAGCCGCAGCTTGCCGGGCGGATTGGGGAACATGGGGCTGGGGTTGGGCTCGGCAAAGCCATTGCCCTTGAGCACCTCGAGGAACACTTCGGTCTGGCCACGCGCCATGTCGGCATCGGTCTGGCCCTCGGCAGGCTGGTAGCCAAAATAGCGATAGCCCTCGATGACCTGTTCGGGCGAGCCGCGGCTGATGCCCAGCTGCAGGCGGCCGCCCGAGATCAGATCGGCTGCGCCGGCATCCTCGGCCATATAGAGCGGGTTTTCGTAGCGCATGTCGATCACGGCCGTGCCGATCTCGATCTTCTTGGTGCGGGCGCCAACGGCAGCCAGCAGCGGAAAGGGCGAGGCCAGCTGACGGGCAAAGTGATGCACGCGGAAATAGGCGCCGTCGGCGCCCAGTTCCTCGGCCGCCACGGCCAGGTCAATGGACTGCAGCAGCGCATCGCCGGCCGAACGCGTGCCCGACTGGGGCGAGGGCGACCAATGGCCGAAGGAGAGGAAACCGATCTTTTTCATGGGACATGACCCTGGGTGTCGCGGCAATGGCCGCATCAATGGCGAAACTGCAACCTAGCTAAGCCCTTGGGGCGCAACCGCCAAGGGCCCTGGGCGGAACGGATTGTTCACCGGAGTGAACGGCGCAGTGTCACGGGCGCCCGTTGGGATGGATCGCGTCGGTGATATGGGCCAGCGTCCAATCCAGGCAGTTGAGCGCCCACTCCGCGCCCGCAGCGCGATCATTGGCCCGGGCCCATTGGGCAACACCCGCCTGGCGGGTCGGCAGATAGCCCGCGACATGGGCCAGGGTGCAACTGGGGTGCTCATAGGCCTCGCAGAACAGAGCAATACGGCGCAGCTGTTCAGGGCCCGAATAGGCGGGGTCGCTGAGATCGAGCCAGGTCCAGACACTATAGGTCAGATCCCAGAGCCTTGTGCCGGGCCGGGCGGTATCGAAGTCGATCAGGGCATAGGGCATGCCCGCGCGGAACAGTGTGTTGGCCGGCGTCCAGTCATTGTGGCACATGACCTCGGCACCGCTGGCCACAACCGCAACAAATGTCGTTGTGGCATCATGATAGCGGCGCAACAGGCAGGCCGCGGCGTTCAGTTGCGCATCGGAAAAGCCGCTGGCTTCGGCAGCCAGGTCGCTGGGCAGGAAGGTCAGGATTTCCCGCCCCTGCTCATCAAGGCCCAGCAGCCGCGGGGCGCCATCAAAGCCAATGGCCTCGAGATGGCGCAGCAGCGCATGCTGCTGGCTGCGATCCCCCGTCACACTGCGCCGCACCGTATCGCCAATGCGCACGACCTGATTGATCTGGCCGCCGGGCAGGACTGTCTCGGTGCTTTCCATGCCTGCCCTCCTCCGGTCCGGTGCGCTTGCGTCGGACAGACCCTAAAGGACGTCGCGACTGGTGCTGCGCGTGTCCTCGACGGCACGGCTGCGATAGATCTCGCCATCTCGCGCCAATTTGCGCCAGGGGCGGGCCTTGTTCAAGGCGATGTCGTAGCGGGGGTCGTCGCGGTCAATGGTGCCCATAACAACGGTGGCCTCCGCATGCTCGGGCGCGCTTGCTGCGACGTACCCGTTCGGCCCGATGAAGCGGCTGGGCAGGGCCGCGCCGCATTGTGCCGGCGTGGAGAGCGACAGCCAGACATTGTTGGTCGCGGCGTGCGCCTGGGCCAACACGGCAAACATCGGGTCCGCGGCATAGGCCGAGAACAGCATGCACTCGACTCCCAGCCGGGCGTTCTCGGCAAAGAGTTCGGGAAACTGCACCTCGATGCACAGCGCAAAGCCGAAGCGGACGCCATCGATATCAAGAACCACCGCTTCGGCGCCGGGGCTATACCAGTCGGTGATCTCGGTATGCGAGCAGAAGCGCTTGTCGTAGCGGGTGAGGATCTCGCCTGCTGGCGAGATCACATAGAGGCTGTTGTGCGGCCGATTGGGCGGGGTCAGCTGGTGGTTGCAGCCGAGGACCACCCAGATGTCCAGGTCGCGCGCCATCGCCTGGGTCTTGGCCAGTTCATCGGTAATGGCAGGCCAATCGACCTTTGCCCAATCGGTAACCTGGGCTTTGACATAGCCCGACAGCGCGCCTTCAGGGAAATGAACGAGCCTCGCCCCAGCCGCCCTGGCCTCGGTGATCAAGGCGCGAATATGCTGCCCGTTCGCGGCCACATCGGCCGTGATCAGACTCTGTGCCGTGGCAATACGCAGAGGCATTGCCACTGCCCGCTGATCCCTAGACGTCGAGGTTGGAAACGCTCAGCGCGTTGTCCTGGATGAAGTCGCGGCGGGGCTCGACGAGATCGCCCATCAGGGCGGTAAAGATCTGGTCGGCTTCGTCGGTCTGGTTGATCTCGACCTTGAGCAGGGTGCGCGCATTGGGATCGAGCGTGGTTTCCCAGAGCTGGGAGGCATTCATTTCGCCCAGGCCCTTGTAGCGCTGCATGGTGACGCCTTTGCGGCCGGCATCGGTCACGGTCTTGAACAGGCTTGCCGGACCATAGATCGGGGTCACCTCGCCCTTGCGGGTGAGGGTGGGCACGCCGCCATAGATCTCGTCGAGCCGGTCGGCCAGTTGGCGCAGCTTGCGGGCGTCGGCGCTCTGCAGCAGGGCGCGGTCGAGCTGGTGGGTCTCGGTCACGCCGCGCACGGTGCGCGAGAAGGCCAGGCCCTCTTCGTCGGTGATCGCGCCGGACCAGCCGCGCTCAAGCTCATCGGAAATGCGATCGAGCCGGTTGGCGACGCGCTCCATGGTCTTGCCGATCCGCTCGGGGTCGCTCAGCCCTTCGGGGTCCAGCCCGCCGACGATGGCGGCCTGTTCGACCAGGCTCCGGTTGTAGCGGGTGTTGAGATTGTCGATGGCTTTGACGATGTCGCGGGCCTGCTGCAGGATGCTCATCAGGTCGGCGCCGGCATGTTCGGTACCGTGCTGGGTCTTGAGCACGGCGTCTTCCAGGCCATAGTCGAGCAGATAGTCTTCCAGCGCCCGCTCGTCCTTGAGATATTGCTCGGACTTGCCGCGCATGGCTTTGTAGAGCGGCGGCTGGGCGATGTAGATGTGGCCGCGCTCGATCAGCTCGGGCGTCTGGCGATAGAAGAACGTCAACAGCAGCGTGCGAATGTGCGCGCCGTCCACATCGGCGTCGGTCATGATGATGATCTTGTGGTAGCGCAGCTTGTCGGCGTTGAATTCCTCGCGGCCGATGCCCGTGCCCAGCGCCGTGATCAGCGTGCCGACCTGGTCGGACGAGATCATGCGGTCAAAGCGGGCGCGCTCGACATTGAGGATCTTGCCGCGCAGCGGCAGCACGGCCTGGTTGGAGCGGTCACGCCCCTGCTTGGCGGAGCCACCGGCGGAGTCACCTTCCACGATGAAGATTTCGCTCTTGGCGGGGTCGCGTTCCTGGCAATCGGCCAGCTTGCCGGGCAGCGAGGAGATTTCCAGCGCGCCCTTGCGGCGGGTCAGCTCGCGCGCCTTGCGGGCGGCTTCGCGGGCAGCAGCAGCCTCGGCGACCTTGCCGACGATGATCTTGGCCTCGTTGGGATGCTCTTCGAACCACTGGCCGAGCTTGTCGTTGACGATGTTTTCAACGACCGGGCGCACTTCGGAGGAGACCAGCTTGTCCTTGGTCTGCGACGAGAATTTTGGATCAGGCACCTTGACCGAGAGCACGCAGGTCAGGCCTTCGCGGGTGTCATCGCCGGTCAGCGAGACCTTCTCACGCTTGGCGATGCCCGAGGTTTCGGCATAGCTGGTGACCTGGCGCGTCAGCGCGCCGCGCAGGCCGGCCAGATGGGTGCCGCCGTCGCGCTGGGGGATGTTGTTGGTGAAGCACAGCACGTTCTCGTGGTAGCTGTCGTTCCACTGCAGCGCCACTTCCACGGTGATGCCGTCTTTTTCCGCGGTCATGGTGATGGGCCGGTCAATGGCCGCCACCTTGGACTTGTCGAGATAGTTCACGAAGGCCTCAAGGCCTCCCTCATAGAACAGCTCGACATTGACCGGATCAGTGTGGCGCAGATCGTTGAGCAGGATGCGCACGCCCGAATTGAGGAAGGCCAGCTCGCGCAGGCGATGCTCAAGGGTCTTGAAGTCGAACTCCACCATGGTGAAAGTTTCGGCCGAGGGGAAGAAGGTGATCTCGCTACCGCTGCGACCTTCATAGGTGCCCGGCTGCTTGTCCTCGACATAGGTGCCGGTCTGGACCAGCGGCGCGTCGGACACGCCATGGGTGAAGCTCATCTCGTGAATGCCGCCATCGCGGCGGATCTTGAGCTTGAGCCACTGGCTGAGCGCATTGACCACCGAAACGCCCACGCCATGCAGGCCGCCGGAGACCTTGTAGGAGTTCTGGTCGAATTTGCCGCCGGCATGGAGCTGGGTCATGATGACCTCGGCTGCCGAAATGCCCTCTTCCTTGTGGATCCCGGTGGGAATGCCGCGACCATTGTCGATCACGGTCACCGAGCCATCGGGATTGAGCGACACGGTCACCAGATCGGCGTGACCGGCCAGGGCCTCGTCGATGGCATTGTCGACCACCTCATAGACCATGTGGTGCAGGCCCGAGCCGTCATCCGTATCCCCGATATACATGCCGGGCCGCTTGCGCACGGCATCGAGGCCTTTGAGCACCTTGATGCTGTCGGCGCCATATTCTTCGGGAAGGGGATTTTGGCTATCGGTCATGGGGTCCGAATCAGTCGTTTCAGAGTGCATTTGTTCTAGCGGAACGGGGTGGCATCCCCAAGCAAAATGGCCTTTTGGAGGGCTTTTGCGGGGGATTGGGCACGCGAATTTGCCGGGGCAGGACTCAGTCGGCGGAGAGGCGCCCGTCGCGCACTGTCAGCACCTGTGCCCGCGACCCCAGCGCCTCGAACAGCATGCGGTCCGTACCGGTCAAAAAGCACTGCGTGCCCAGCCCGTCGAGGGCGGCAAACAGGGCCCGGCGCCGGTCCGGATCGAGGTGGGCGGCGATCTCGTCGAGCAGCAGAAAAGGCGTGATCCCGGTGCGCAGGCGCACCAGGCGCGCATGGGCCAGGATCAGCCCGATCAGCAGCGCCTTCTGCTCGCCGGTGGAGCCCAGGGCCGCCGGCATGCCCTTTTGTGCGTAGGTGACCTCGAGATCGACGCGATGCGGGCCCACCAGCGTGCGGCCGGCGGCGCGGTCGCGGCCACGGCTCTGGCGCCAGCCCTCGGCCAGGGCCGCCTCAAGTGCTGCCGATGCCGCGGGCTCGGACGTGTCCTCGAACAGCGGCGTCAGCGCCAGATGGGCGGCGGGGAAGCTGGCATCCTCCAGGCTCTGGCCGATCAGCGCCTGCAGATGCCCCAGGCTATCGGTGCGGGCCAAATGGATGGAGGCGCCCAGTTCGGCCAATTGCGCCTCGATGGCGCCGAGCCAGCTGGTATCACCATTGTCCTCGAGCAGGCGGTTGCGCTGCCGCATGGCCTTTTCATAATCGCTGACGGCAGCCGAGTGGCTGGGGATGAGCGTGGTCACCAGGCGATCGAGAAACCGCCTGCGATCGCCAGCCGGGCCCGAGAACAGGCCATCCATGGCCGGGGTGAGCCAGAGCACGCGCAGATAGTCGCTCATGGCCTCGATGGAGCGGGCATTGGCGCCATTGATGCGCACGCGGCGGCCGCCATCGGGCGCGGCGCCGGTGCCGATGTCGGCGGGCCCATCATCGGTCTCGACCGTCGCCGCCACGGCCCAGCCGATGTCGCTGCCATGGGCCTGCAGGGTCTCGAAACTGGCGCCACGCAGGCCACGCCCGGGCGAGAGCACCGAAATGGCCTCCAGCAGATTGGTCTTGCCGGCGCCATTGGCCCCGGTGAGCACGACATGGCGGCCATCGAGATCAAGCGCCGCCGTTGCATAGTTGCGAAAGGCGGTGAGGCGCAGGCGGGAGAGGTGGCGGATCATGTGTGTCTGCCGGCCATCATGTTATTCAACCCACCGCCCGTCACCCTCGGGCTTGACCCGAGGGCGTTGCACTTAAATTGCATCTGCAACTGAAGAGCCCTCGGGTCAAGCCCGAGGGTGACGATCGAGGTTGGCGCGAGCAATATCGCCCACTCAAACACGCATCGGCATCAGCACGTAGAGCGCGCGGGTTTCGCCCTCGTCCTTGACCAGGGTCGGCGAGCCGGCGTCGTTGAACATGAACACGGCGCTGTCGCTGCGGATCTGGCCGATGATGTCGAGCAGATAGCGGGCATTGAAGCCGATCTCGAAGCCGTCGGTCTCGAACTCCACCGCCAGCTCCTCGCTGGCCGTGCCGTGATCGGGATTGGTCACCGAGAGCTCGAGCAGGCCATCCTTGGCCTGGAGCTTGACGGCCTTGCCGCCACGATCGGAGGCAATGGTCGAGACGCGGTCGACGGCCGTGGCAAAGGCCGCGCGGTCGACATTCATCTGCTTGTCGTTGTTCTTGGGCGTCACCCGGTCATAGTCGGGGAACGTGCCTTCGATGAGCTTGCTGAGCAGCACCACCGAGCCGACGGTGAAGCGGATCTTGGTGTCGCTGACTTCCACCGTCACATCGCCATCGGCGCCGTCGAGCAGCTTCTGGACCTCACCAACGGTCTTTTTCGGCACGATGATGCCGGGCATGCCCTTGGCGCCATCGGGGGCCTCGATTTCGGCACGCGCCATGCGGTGGCCGTCGGTGGCCACGGCGCGCAGCACGGTGCCGAGGCCCGTGACGTCGATGGTGTGGAAATAGATGCCGTTGAGGTAGTAGCGGGTCTCTTCATTGCTGATGGCGAACTGGGTGCGCTCGATCAGCTCGCGCAGCGCGGCGGCCGGCATGGTGAACTCATGGCCGAAGCTGCCCGACTTGAGATCGGGGAAGCTGTCGGGCGACAGGCACGCCAGGTTAAAGCGCGAGCGGCCCGAGGTCAGCACCATGTTCTCGCCGCCATCGGTTTCGAGGCGCACTTCGGCGCCATCGGCCAGCTTGCGGACGATTTCATAGAGCGTATGGGCCGGCACCGTGGTGGTGCCCGGGGTCGCGACCATGGCGGGGACCGATTCGGTCACTTCGATATCAAGGTCGGTGGCGCGCAGCTCCACCTTGTCATCGCCGGCCTTGAACAGCACGTTGGCGAGAATGGGGTATGTGTTCCGCCGCTCCACGACCCGGTGCACATGGCTCAGCGACTTGAGCAGATGATTGCGTTCGAGCGTGACTTTCATGCGGCAATATCCCTGGCACTACGCGGCTGCGTCTGGGCAGCAAAAACCCCCGGCAAGCCGGGGTTGGACATTTACAATTTGGTGACCAAAACGCAAGTGCGGGCGGCATTTTGCCCCCGGCAAATGCGCTGGGCCTGACGGGCTGTATCACGCGGCAAATCTGGTTAGGCTCCGCAGCAGTCAAATCGAGGAGGTGAACATGAGCGCGTGTTTCCAGGCAGACGGCGTTGCGGTGATAACCGGGGGCGCCAGCGGCATCGGCCGGGCGGCCGCCCGGCGCGCCGCTGCAGCGGGCATGGGCGTGGCCCTGGTGGACGTCAACGACGTCAAGCTGGCGAGCCTCGCCGAAGAGCTGGGCGGCGTGGTGGGGGCCGATCGCGTGCTGGCCGCCAATATCGACGTCGCCGACCCCTCTGCCATGTTGTCGCTGGCTGACGAAGTGCAGCACAGGCTGGGCAATGTGACGCTGCTGATGAACAATGCCGCGGCCTTCGTCTCGGGCGGCGCCGGCGGCATTCTGGACCCCAATGACAATTGGCAGCGCCTGTTCGCGGTCAATGTGCTGGGCCCCGTCAATGGCGTCCAGGCCTTCCTGCCCGCCATGCTGGCGTCCAGCAAGGCCGGGGTCATCGTCAATACCGGCTCCAAGCAGGGTCTGACCAATCCCCCGGGCAATCCGGCCTATAATACCTCCAAGGCGGCCGTGAATGCCTACACACAAAACCTGGCGCGTGACCTGCGCGAGCGCGATGGTTGCTCGATCACAGCCCATCTGCTGATCCCGGGCTGGACCACAACGGGCGACGCCGAACACCGGCCCGGCGCCTGGCTGCCCGAACAGGTGATTGACCTGATGGAGCAGTCCATTGCGGACAATCGCTTCTTCATCCTCTGCCCGGACGACGAGACCCCCAACGCCGTCGATCACAAGCGCATCCTGTGGAATGCGCTCGACATCATCGAGAACCGCCCGGCGCTGTCGCGCTGGCACAGTGACTACAAGGACGCGTTTGCCGCCTTCATGGCTGACGACAGCACCATGCCCAAGACAGGATCAAGCCGATGAATACTGCAGTCTCCAAGAGCACAATGACCCTGTGGACCGGCCAGACCGTGCCCCGCGTTGGCCTGGGCTGCTGGGCCATCGGCGGGCCGACGCTCAACGACGGGCCCTCCACCTCCTATGGCGCCACCGACGATGCGCAGTCGCGGGCGGCGCTGCAGGCCGGCTATGAGATGGGCGCACGTGTCTTTGACACCGCAGCCGGCTATGGCGCGGGGCATTCCGAAGTGCTGGTCGGCGAAGAGATCGCCCGGCACGCCGACGCCGTCATCGTCACCAAGTTTGGTTTTGAGGTGGACCATGCCAATCGCCGCAATGGCGATGTGAATGTGACGCCCGAGGGCATCCGCAGCGTCATCGGCGGCAGCCGCAGCCGACTGAAACGCGACCGCATCGACCTGGCTCTGCTGCATCTCAACGAGATGGACCCGGCCCTGGCGCCGCAAGTGTTCGATACGCTCGAAACCCTGGTGGCCGAAGGCTGGATCGGCGCCTATGGCTGGAGCACCGACTTCATGCCGCAAGCGCGGGCCGGCGCGGACTATCCGCACTTCGTGGCCATCGAGAACGACTACAATGTGTTCACCCCGGCACGGGCGCTCATGGATTTCGTCAGCGCGCGCAATCTGGTCTCGATCAGCCGCCTGCCGCTGGCCATGGGCCTGCTGACCGGCAAATATGCGCCCGACAGCACGCTGGGCCGCGACGATGTGCGCGCGCAGGACTTTGCCTGGCTGCGCTTTTTTAGGGATGGCAAGCCCAGTGCCGAGTATCTGGAGCGCCTCGGGGCCATCCGGGAATTGTTGCAGACGGATGGGCGCACGCTGGCGCAGGGCGCGCTGGCCTGGATCCTCGCCAGTTCCGACCGGGCCCTGCCCGTGCCCGGCTTCCGCAGCGTGGCACAGGTGCGCGACAATATGGGCACGCTGGAGAAGGGACCGTTGGGGGCCCAGACCATGGCCGAAATCGCTGACCTGCTCGCCGCCGAATAGGTCCTCGGCTAAGCAAAAGCCCCGCGCCACAGGCGCGGGGCTGAACGACCGACCTGTCGGTGGAACGGCGGCTATTCCTCGAGCATGCGCTTGAGCAGCTCGATCTCCTGGGCCAGTTCGACATCATCCTTGATCATCTGTTCCACCTTGCGCACCGAATGCAGCACGGTGGTGTGGTCGCGTCCGCCGAAGCGGCGGCCGATTTCGGGCAGCGAGCGCGAGGTCAGCGCCTTGGCCAGGAACATGGCGATCTGGCGCGGCCGCACCACATCGCGCGAGCGGCGGGCCGAGAGCAGCTCATTGCGCGGCACCTTGTAGTGGCGCGAGACCATGCGCAGGATGTCCTCGATGCGCACGCGGCGCACTTCGCGGCTGCGGATCAGGTCGCCCAGGGTCTTTTCGGCCAGCGGCACGGTGACCAGTTCACCGGTGAGCTGGTTGGCGGCGACGAGGCGATTGACGGCGCCGTCGAGGTCGCGGCCATGGCTGATGACCGCGCGGGCGATATAGTCGATCACGGGCGCGGGGAAGTGCATGCCATAGCGCGCGGTGGCCTGGTCGGCGCGGCGCTGCACGATGGCGCGGCGCAGTTCGAGATCAAAGCCCGAGATCGGCACGACCAGCCCGCCCGAGAGACGCGAGCGGACGCGCTCATCGAGCATTTCGAGATCGCGCGGCGGCGCATCGCCGGCCACCACGACCTGCTTGGCCCCGGTGAGCAGCGTGCCCAGCGTATGGCCGAATTCGGTGGCCGACTTGCCCTGCAGGAACTGCATGTCGTCGATCAGCAGCAGGTCGACGCGGCGCAGCCATTCCTTGAAGCCGAGCGCGGACTGGCGCTGCACGGCGGTGATGAAATGGTACATGAAGTGGTCGGCGGTCAGATAGACGATGTTCTTGGAGGCATCGGCCGACTGCACGGCATGGGCGATGGCGTTGAGCAGGTGGGATTTGCCCAGGCCGACGGTGGAGTGGATATAGACCGGGTTGAAGGTCACGGCATTGTTGGCGGCGGCATTGGCGATCTGCTTGGCAACGCCAAAGGCCATTTCATTGGCTTCGCCGGCCACGAAGCTGTCGAAGGTCATGCGCGGATCGATGGCGCTGCCCGACAGCGCATCACCCTTGGGCTGTGCTGCCGCGTCGCGCGGAAAGCGCGCCACAGTCGAAGCCAGCATCGGCGCACTGGGGGCTGCGGGGGTCGCGGTCTCCTCGGCGGCCGGCGTCTCGGTGACGACCGGCGCCAGGCGCGGACGGGCCTGGCCATTGACGCGCAGCGTCACCTGGATGCGGCTGACGGTTTCGGCGTCCTGGCGGAAGGCCTCCAGGATGCGGTCGGCATAGTTGGACTGCACCCAGGAGCACAAAAAGCGCGTGGGCGCGGACAGGTGCACCACGTCGTCGACAATCTCTTCCAGCTCGAGGCTGGCGAACCAGGAGGTGAACACATCGGCACCGACCGACGCCTTGATCCGGGCACGCACGCGGTTCCAGAGTTCGCGCTGGCCTTCGGAGGAGTCGGTTGTGGTCATGACAGGAGTATCGCCTTTGGTGGTCAGGGAGATGGTTGCCGGGTGGGAGGAGTCCCAATCCGGCTGTCCGGCGGTCGCCTGTCGCGTCATTGTCAGCCTCGTTTCTTCTCGCCGGCCGGTCCGCAAAGTCCCGCCAGCAGCATTCTTGTTTCTCCATGGCCGTAACGTGTGGTCCACGCGGCCATGGCTTCGCCCCTGCATCCGCTCGCGCGGACACGCCTTTTCTCTCCGTCGGTGTGTGCCGCCGGCGTCTTACGCCTATCTATCGTGAACCCGGCCAGAGCTGGCCTGTGTCGATAAACTACAACATGGTCGCCGAAATGGACGCACAAGCGCATGAGTTGTGAACACAACCCTCACCTGTCACCACTTCCGGCCGGAACCGAACCGAGTAAAAACTGCCCCACATAGTGCCCCGCCAGCCTGTGTTGGATCGCTCGTAAGTGGCGTCTTTTTCAAGCTGACGAGATTACTTTAGAGGGACGATTTTGGGCTCGCAACCGTGGAATCGGAAAAATGGGGGCTTGACTCTGAGTGAGAATTTTAGCCATCCGCACCCCCCTCCGCGATGATCCAAACCAAGCGTTTGTGACTCAATGCAGAATCCCCAAAACGGGCTTTCCGGCACCCCAAAATAATTTTTCCGGTGCGACCTTTCGGCTCGCCTTCAAGCGTCATGAAGACATTTTCACGACGCCGCGGGCCGGCAACAAACTCCTGACAATACTCAACAAAAGCCCGTACTTAGGCGCTCTACAGGGCGCCTGGCCGGCTGTCACGCAAATGACACGATGGCCGCAAGACGGAAAAGCATGCCCGTGTGACCGGGCAAAGAAAATGGGCTCCGCAAGGAGCCCATTTGTCGGGTCACGCCAACCGTGCGGAACGCACGGCGGGGACAATTGTCTTAGGCGCTGAGGGCCTTCACGCGGCTGTTCAGGCGGCTCACCTTGCGGGCGGCCAGATTGGCGTGAACGATGCCCTTGGAAGCAGCCCGGTTGATCTCGGGAGCTGCAACAGCCAGGGCTTCCATGGCCAGCTTGTGGTCGCCGGCAACAATGGCTTCTTCAACCTTGCGGATGAAGGTGCGCACGCGCGAACGGCGCGACTTGTTGACCGCGGTGCGGGCTTCGATCTTGCGGGTAGCCTTTTTGGCTGACGGCGTATTGGCCATGATGGTCCTCTTGGCGTCCAACCGGCCGATCGCGCCACGAGGTCGCATGCGTCCGGGATGAAATGAAATCGGCGGCTTTCGACTGCCGCCAAGTTGGTGGGTCTATAGGGGAAGCCAGGGTTAGCGTCAACTGGATTCAGCCCCGGCGCGGGTCAGGGTTGCTTCTGGCACACGGGACAAAAGAAGGTGGAGCGGCCCGATTGCACGATCCGCTGGATGACGCCATGGCAGCCGGGCGTGGGGCAGGCATCCCCCTCGCGGTCATAGACTGCAAAATTGTGCTGGAAATAGCCCGAGCCGCCCTGGGCATTGCGGAAGTCGCGCAGGGTGGAGCCGCCCGAGACAATGGCCTCGTCGAGCACCTGGCGCACGGCCCGCACAAGATCATCGAGCGCCCGCTTGGGCCGGCCGGTGGGCGTCACCAGGCTGCCGGCCATCACCGTGGGCAGGATATGGGCGCGATGAAGCGCCTCGGACACATAGATATTGCCTAGGCCGGCGACGATGCGCTGGTCGAGCAAGGCCGCCTTGATCGGCGTCTTCTTGCCGGCAAAGGCCTGGGCCAATGCCGCAGCGTGAAAATCGTTGCCGAGGGGCTCGGGTCCGAGGCCGGCGAGATAGGGGCTGGCCGAGAGATCTTCATAGAGATCGAGAAAGCCGAAGCGGCGGGGGTCGGCATAGATCAGGTGGCTCTGGCCATGGGCCGGATGGGCGATGTCAAAGACCAGATGGTCATGCTTGGGTGCCAGGCCCGGCTCATAATAGCGCGGCGCCTTGTCGATGCCGTGTTCGGCGAAGCGCCAGGAGCCGGTCATGCCCAGGTGGCTGAGCAGGGTGCGACCGCTCTCGAGCCCGATCAGCAGATATTTGGCGCGGCGGCCGACGCCGATGATGGTGTCGCCCTCCAGCCCTGCCTTGAGGTTGACCGGAAAGGGAAAGCGCAGATCGGCCCGGTTGAGCGTGACGGTCTGGATGCGGGCGCCGGCCAGCCAGGGCTCCAGCCCCCGGCGCACCGTTTCCACCTCGGGCAGTTCGGGCATGTTTGGATCTCTTTCACCTGTGCCGCTTTGCGCCATGGCAAAGCCGGATGGGGTTGAATATGGTGCGCGCCGACAGACTATAGAAGTGTTTCCCTCAGGCGGATTGGACCCATGCCATGACCCAGGCCCACGAGACCACCCATTTTGGCGAGCAGACCGTGGCGCTCGACGACAAGCAGGGCCTGGTCAACAAGGTGTTTCACGGCGTGGCGGACCGCTACGACCTGATGAACGATCTGATGAGCATGGGCATCCACCGGCTGTGGAAGAATGCCATGGTCGCCGATCTGGCGCCGCCCAAGTCCGGCAGCCGGCCCTATCGCGTGCTCGACATGGCCGGCGGCACCGGCGACATCGCCGAGCGCATCATCAATGCCTCGGTGGGCTATGCCGAGGTGGTGGTCAGCGACATCAATTCGGACATGCTGCGCGTCGGCGCCGAGCGCGCCAAGTCCTGGCGGTTCCCGGCCCAGGCCAGCTTCGTCGAGGCCAATGCCGAGGAGCTGCCCTTCGAGAGCAACAGCTTTGACGCCTATACGATCGCCTTCGGCATCCGCAATGTCCCGCGCATCCAGAAGGCGCTGAACGAAGCCCATCGCGTGCTCAAGCGCGGTGGCCGCATCCTGGTGCTCGAGTTCAGCCAGGTCGATGTGCCCGGCATGGACGTGGTCTACAAGGCCTTTTCCGACAGCATTATCCCGCCCATGGGCAAACTGGTGACCGGGGACGCCCAGCCCTATCAATATCTGGTGGAATCGATCCGCAAGTTCCCCAGCCCGCCGCAGTTCGAGGCCATGCTGGCCGAAGCGGGTTTCAAGCGCTGCAAGCACACATCCTATACGGGCAATGTGGCCACGCTGTTCTCGGGATGGAAGCTCTAGCCCATGCTGTTCGGTGCCTATTTCCGCCTGCTGCGGGCCGGCTATGTGCTGGCGCGCGAAGGCGCATTGTCCATCATCTCGATTGACGGCCTGCCCCCGGCCCTGGCGCCGATGCGCCTGGGTATCTGGCTGGGGCGGCTGATCGAGCGCCCCAGCGTGCGCAAGACCGGCCATGTCGAGCGGCTCAACGCCGCGCTCAACCGGCTGGGCCCCACCTATGTCAAGTTCGGACAGACGCTGGCCACCCGCCCCGATGTGGTGGGCGCCGCCGTGGCGCAGGATCTGGCGGGGCTGCAGGACCGGATGGCGCCGTTTGATCCGGCGCTGGTGCCGGCCATCCTCACCGACGCGCTGGGCGACAAGGCCGCCGAACTCACCGAAATGAGCCCGCCCATTGCCGCCGCCTCCATTGCCCAGGTGCACAAGGCCATGCTGGTGCCCGCCGAGGGCCCGCGCCGCGCCGTGGCGGTCAAGCTGCTGCGGCCCGGCGTCGAACAGCGCTTCCGCTCCGATATCGAGAGCTTTTATGCCGTGGCCCGGCTGGCCGATCGCTTCGTGCGCTCCACCAAGCGGTTGCGGCCCATCGAGGTGGTCGAGACGCTCGACCGCTCGGCCCAGCTCGAGCTCGACCTGCGGCTCGAGGCCGCCGCCATTTCCGAAATGGCCGAGAACATCAAGGACGACACCGGCTTTGTCATCCCCACCGTCAGCTGGGATCATGTGGCGCATAATGTGCTGACCACCAGCTGGGTCGAGGGCATTCCGATCCGCGACCATGCCGCGCTCGACGCGGCCGGGGTGGATCGCAAGGCGCTGGCGGCGACGCTGCTGCAAAGCTTTCTCAAGCATGCCATCCGCGACGGCTTCTTTCACGCCGACATGCACCCGGGCAATCTGTTCGCCGATCCGCGCACCAATGGCGTGATCGCGGTCGACTTCGGCATCATGGGCCGTATCAACCGGCGGGAACGCCGGTTCCTCGCCGATATTCTCTATGGCTTCATCACCCGCAACTACCGGCTGGTGGCAGAGCGGCATTTCGAGATCGGCTATGTGCCGGCCAACAAGTCGGTGGATGATTTCGCGCTGGCCATCCGCTCCATCGGCGAGCCGCTGCATGGGCGCACCGCGCGCGACATTTCCATGGCGCGGGTTCTGGGCCAGCTGTTCGCCATCACGGACCTTTTCGACATGCAGACCCGGCCCGAGCTGGTGCTGCTGCAGAAATCGATGGTGCTGGTGGAGGGCGTGGCGCGGGCGCTCGACCCCGATCTCGACATCTGGACCGTGGCCGAGCCGGTTGTCGGCGACTGGCTGCGTCGCGAGGCCGGCCCGCTGGGGCAGATCGAAACCCTCAAGGAGCATGTCAAGACCGCTGCCGAGGCCGCCGGTCGGCTGCCGACCATCCTCAGCCAGGCCGAACTGGCCCTGGCCGATTACCACGCCAACAAGCACCGCCCGGCCGATCCGCTGCTGCGCGCCATGTTGCTGGGTCTGATGGGTTTGGCCGGACTTATCCTATTGATCGGGCTCTGGCGTCTTGTCATGCTGCCGGGGGTCTAGGGCGCTTGTCCGCTTGCGCCCTTGCCCCTAGATTGTCGAACAATCCGAACATTTTGCGAGTCTCCTGATGCCGTCCAGCCCCGTCTCGATCGCATTGCGCTGGCTGGAGCATGGCCGCGGCCTGCCGCTGCCGGCCCAGCAGACCGCCGGGGCGGCCGGGCTCGATCTGGCGGCAGCGCTGCCGGCAGGAGAAAGCCTCGAGATCGCGCCGGGCCGCCATGCCATGGTGCCGACCGGCTTTGCCATGGCCCTGCCCATCGGCTTTGAGGCGCAGATCCGGCCGCGTTCGGGCCTTGCAGCCAAGCACGGCGTGACGGTGCTCAATGCCCCCGGCACGGTGGATGCGGACTATCGGGGCGAGGTGAAGGTGATGCTGATCAATCACGGCACCCAGGCCTTTGTGGTGCAGCGCGGAGACCGCATCGCGCAGATGGTGGTGGCCCCGGTGAGCGCCGTCAGGATCGATGCAGTGGAGACACTTGATGAAACGCAACGCGGCGAGGGCGGACATGGTTCAACGGGTCGCTAGGCGTCTGCTGGGCCTTTTGGGCGCGCTGGTCCTGCTGGTCATCCCGGCCCTGGCCGGCGACCGGGCGCTGATCGAGGTCATCGGCTATTCGCGGGACAGTCATTACCTGGCCTTTGAGGAATTCGGCATCCAGGATGGTTCGGGCTTTGCCTATTCGACCGTCTATGTGATCGATCTGGTCGAGGACAATTGGGTGGTCGGCACCCCGATCCGCAAGCTGGCCGACAAGGAAGAGACGTCCCTGCTCGAGGTGCGCGCAGAGGCGCGCGAAAAGGCCGGCGAAACGCTGGCGACGCTTGGCATCGATGCGCCGGTGCAGGTGCTGGCCATGGCGGCCGATGGCGCCCCGGACATGGACGGGCAGAGCCTGCACTTCGGCCTGCCCGGCTATGGCATTGGCGATGTGATGGGCGACTACAGGCTGACCCTGTCAACGGGGGAGGTGCAGGCCATGACCCCGTGCAACGCCTGGTTCGGCGCCCGTGCCATCGGCTTTTCCCTGGCCGTGGCAGACGGGGACCAAACCCGGCTGGTGCATCAGGACGACACGCTGCCACGCTCGCGCGGCTGCCCGGTCAACTACCGCATCTATGCCGTGCTGGCGCCCTGGGTCGATGACCCCCTGCCCCATGCCGTGGCGCTGATCTCGATCTATGCGCAGGGCTTCGAGGGGCCGGACCGGCGCTTTCTTGCGGTGCCCCTTGGCTTCTGATCCGCTGTCGCCCGAAGAGACCCGCCGCTATGCGCGCCATCTGGTGCTCAAGGGCATGGGCGGGCGCGGGCAACAGGCGCTCAAGGCGGCGCGCGTTCTGGTGGTCGGCGCCGGCGGGCTGGGCAGTCCGGTGATTGCCTATCTGGCGGGCGCCGGGGTCGGCACGCTGGGCATAGCCGAGCATGACGAGATCGCCTTGTCCAACCTGCAGCGGCAGGTGATCCACACCAGCGCCGGCATCGGCAGCGGCAAGGCCGAGAGCGCGCGCGACTTCGCCGCTGCGCTCAATCCGCATGTGGCCATCCGCCTGCATCCGCAGCTGACGGCGGCCAATGCCGACGCCGAGCTGGCCGGCTATGACATCGTGCTCGACGGCACCGACAACCTCGTCACGCGCCGTGCGGTGGCCGCTGCCGCCGCCAAAGCCGGCATCCCCCTGGTCTCGGGCGCGGTCTCGATGTTCGACGGCCAGGTGACCGTCTTTGCTCCGGGGGGACCGGGGTTTGATGCGCTCTATCCCATAGGGGCCGACGATGCCGACCTGCCCAGTTGCGAGGCGACGGGCATATTGGGGCCGCTGACCGGGGTCATTGGCACGCTGATGGCCATGGAGGCTATCAAGCTGATCACCAGCATCGGCACGCCCTTGATCGGGCGCGTGCTGACCTATGACAGCCAGGGCGCGCATTTTTCCGAGTTCGCGTTCTGAGCGCGGCGCCGCCCGCTGCGAGCGACACCCAGGTCATCGCACGGCGCGCCTGGCACAGCGGGGAAACCCTGTTTCTGCTCGGGCCGGGCGGCGTGGGGAAGTCGACGCTTGGCCGCGCGCTGGCGCAACAGCTCGGCTGGCCCCTGCTCGATCTGGACTTGGAGTTCTGCGCGCGGATCGCCGTGATCGGCGACTATATTGCCGCCCATGGCTATGGGGCCTACCGCGCCGCCAATCTGGCGCTGGCGCAGGAGATGGCGGCCAAACCCGTTGGCCCACAGGTCTTCGTCACCCCGTCGGGTTTTCTGGCGGCCGCGCCTGAAACAGAGGACTATCAGCAGGCCCGGGCGCTGATCTGGGGTGGCTATGGCATGGTGCTGCTGCCCAGCCTCGATATCGACCTGGCCTGCCGCATCGTGGTGGCGCGGCAGTTGACGCGCGGCTTTGGTTTTGAGGCAGAGAGCGAAAGCGAGAAGTTCCGCACGCGCTTTGCGCGGTACCGGGCGGAGGGCGATGCGCTGGTGCTCTCGACAGCGGCGCCCGGCGCCATGGCCGCCGCTGTCATCGCGGCGACCGGACTTGGCAAGACCTGATCAGCCGGCGGCTCAGGCGTCGGGGTGCTTGAACACCAGGGCGGCATTGGTGCCGCCGAAGCCGAACGAGTTCGACAAGACGGCGCCCAGATCGACATTGTCGCGGCGCTGGCGGACGATGGGCATGTCCTCAAAGGCCGGGTCGAGCGTGTCGATATTGGCGCTGGCGGCGATGAAGCGGTGCTTCATCATCAGGATCGAATAGATCGCCTCGTGCACGCCGGTGGCGCCCTGGCTGTGGCCGGTCAGCGACTTGGTCGCCGAGATGGGCGGGCAGGCGTCACCATTGCCGAACACGGCGCGGATGGCTTCGATCTCCTTGAGATCGCCCACGGGCGTCGAGGTGGCATGGGGATTGATGTAGTCGATGCGCGGGCCGGCGTTGCGCAACGCCATCTGCATGCAGCGGGCCGCGCCCTCGCCCGAGGGGGCCACCATGTCGAGGCCATCGGAGGTAGCGCCATAGCCCACCAGCTCGGCCCAGATCTTGGCGCCGCGCGCCTTGGCGTGCTCATACTCTTCGAGCACCAGGACACCGGCGCCGCCCGAGATGACGAAGCCATCGCGCGCCGCGTCATAGCAGCGGCTGGCCTTTTCGGGGGTGGCATTGAAGTCCGAGCTCATGGCGCCCATGGCGTCGAACAGGTTGGACAATGTCCAGTCGAGATCCTCATGGCCGCCGGCAAAGACGATGTCCTGCTTGCCCAGCATGATCTGTTCCATGCCATTGCCGATGCAATGCTTGGAGGTCGCGCAGGCGGCAGTGATCGTATAGTTCACGCCCTTGATGCCAAAGGCGGTGGCCAGCGTTGCCGAGGCGGTCGAGCCCATGGCCTTGGGCACGGCCAGCGGGCCGATGCGCTTGGGGCTGGTGTTCTTGCGGGTGGTGTCGGCAGCTTCCACGATCGTGCGGGTGGAGGCGCCGCCCGAGCCCATGACAATGCCGGTCATGGGGTTGGAGATGTCGGATTCCTCCAGGCCCGCGTCAGCAATAGCCTGCTGCATGGCAAGGTAGTTCCAGGCCGCGCCCTTGCCCATGAAGCGGGTGACGCGGCGGTCGAGCAGCTCGAAAGGATCGAGCCGTGGATCGCCCTTGACCTGGCTGCGGAAGCCCAGGTCGGCATAGTCCTGCGCGAACACAATGCCGGGCCGGGCGTCTCGCAGGCTTTGGGTGACCTCGTCCAGCGAATTGCCGATCGAGGAAATGATACCCATGCCGGTGACGACAACTCGTCTCATAGTGGCCTCGCTCCGTCTTGATCGGACGCCCTTGAATGGGCGGTTATTGTTCTTTGGTGGCTACAGAAAGGCACCGGTGTAATCAGGCGCTCTTTTCGCCCTGCATCGGCGCGTCCGTGAACAGACCCACGCGCAGGTTCTTGGCTTCATAGATCACTGCGCCGTCGGCCTTGACCCAGCCATCGGCGATGCCCAGCGTCAGGCGCCCCTTCATGACGCGCTTGAGGTCGATGCCATATTCGACCAGCTTGACGTCATCGGTCACCTGGCCGGTGAACTTGATTTCCCCGCCCAGGGCGCGGCCCTTGCCGGGCTGGCCGATCCAGCTGAGGAAAAAGCCGGTCATCTGCCAGATGGCGTCCAGGCCAAGGCAGCCGGGCATGACGGGGTCGCCGATGAAATGGCACTTGAAGAACCACAGGTCCGGATTGACGTCGAGCTCGGCGCGCACCTGGCCCTTGCCATAGGCGCCGCCGTCCTCGGTGATCGAGGTAATGCGGTCGAACATCAGCATCGGTGGGGCAGGCAGGCGTGCATCGCCCTGGCCGGGCAGTTCGCCGCGACCATGCGCCAACAGCTCTTGATACCCAAATGCGCTCTGCCGCTCGGCCATGCACCTAACCCCGGTTAACCTTGTGTTCGTCTCGTATAGCGGTGCAACAGGGGGGTCAAGGGCGGCAAGGCCAGCGCCAGCGGGGCTTTGCCCGTGCTGCGACTGCAGCGGCGCTTGTATCGATGTCCCGTGCTGTCTATAAGATAGGGCACAAATACAGGCCCTTTCGTGTACCCGAGGACCCCAAGGACCCATGACTGATCGCAGCCAGACCGCCCGGTCGATTCCTTCGCGCAAGCCGTGCCTGACCGCGGTGCTGCGCATGGCCGGACTTCGCCCGACACGCCAGCGCGTGGCTCTGGCCGAGCTGCTGTTTGGCGGGCCGCATCGCCATGTCAGTGCCGAGCAGCTGCACAGCGAGGCGGGCGAGGCACGGGTCAATGTGTCGCTGGCCACCATCTACAACACGCTGCACCAGTTCCATGAAGCGGGGCTGCTGCGCGAAGTGGCGGTGGATGCCTCGCGCTCCTATTTCGACACCGACACGTCGGACCACCACCATTTCTACGTCGAGGACGAGCAGCGGATGATCGATATTCCGGCCGCCTCGGTGGAGTTCCTGGCGCTGCCCGAGCCCCCCAAGGGCATGAAGGTCAGCCATGTGGACGTGGTTATCCGGGTGCGCAAGACGCAGGCCTGAGCCCCTTGGGCCGGCGCAGCACAGCGCGACAATAGTGTTGCATCAAAGAGGTTTACGGCCGGAATCGGCGCCACGTGACTGCGTGACGGCGCGCTCCTGCTGTGAACAAAATGGGGCTGTCCAGCCCCCGTCGCGGCAAAAACGCCTTGCGGTGGCGGTGACAGAGCCTGAGCCATGACCCATATTGCAGGCTGAACGACAATAGCGGCAAGGGTGGCCAATGAGCCAAAAGGTCAATCTGAACGCCTATTTCGAACGAATCGGCTTTGCTGGTTCAATCGCCCCGACCTTGGCGACACTCGAAACCATTCATGGCCTGCACCCGGTGGCCATTCCCTTTGAAAATCTTGATCCGCTGATGGGGCGCCCGGTGCAGCTCGATCAGGCCAGCCTTGAGCAGAAGATGCTGCACAAGGGACGTGGCGGCTATTGCTTTGAGCACAATACGCTGCTGATGAACGAGCTGCGCGAACTCGACTACAGCGTGCGCGGCCACGCCGCCCGCATGTTGTGGGGCCATGGCGAGGGCGGGGCGAGCATGATCAGCCATATGGTGCTGGTCGTGGACATTTCCGGCAGCAGCTATCTGTGCGACGTGGGCTGCAGCGTCTTTACGCTCACCGCGCCACTCAAGCTGCGCGACGGCGTCGAACAGCAGGTGGGCGATAACCTGTTCCGCCTGAGCAAGGTGGATGACCTCTGGCGGCTGGATGTGAAACTGGGCGAGGACTGGCGCGGCATCTATCAGTTCGAGCCAGTCGAGCAGAGCGAGGGCGACATCGCGGCCATCAACAGCCTGGTGGAAAAGGAATATTACAGTCGCGCGCTGCTGTTCGCCGCCCGGGTGGACAAGGAGGTGCAGTATGCCCTCTCCGGCAACCGGCTGAGCATTTACCGGGCCGGCCAGGACCCCGAGCGACGCTATGCCGAGGACGTGGCCGGGCTGCGCACCATGCTGGCCGACGTGTTCCGCATTACCCTGCCGACGGGCGAGGATTTCGAGCCGGCCCTGCAGCGCGTGCTCACCGCCGCGCCGGCGCGCGCGACGGTCGACTGACATGGCGCCCGTCGTCGTGGACCCGGCCAAGGTGCTGGAATTTGCCGACCGGCAGAGCTTCTACGACTGGCTGGGCGCCAACCACGATAGCGCCGACGAAATCTGGATCCGTATCTTCAAGAAGGCCAGCCGCGTGCCCAGCATCACGCCGGTCGAGGCCATCGATGTGGTGCTGTGCTGGGGCTGGATCGACGCCATCAAGAAGAGCTGGGACGAGACCAGCTTTGTGCAGCGCTATTGCCCAAGGCGGCCAAAATCGGTGTGGAGCCAGATCAACCGCGACAATGTCGCGCGGCTCGAAGCCGCCGGCCTGATGACGGAGCACGGACGGGTGCATGTCGCGGCGGCCAAGGCGGATGGTCGCTGGGACGCGGCCTACAAGACGACGCAGGATGCGCCGGCCGATCTGCTGGCGGCCATCGCCGCCAATCCCGCGGCGCAAAAGACCTATGAGGGCCTCTCCGCCCAAAACCGCTTTGCCGTGATCTTCCGCACCAACAGCCTCAAGACCGCAGCCGGGCGGACCAACAAGATCGCCGGCTTTGTCGACATGCTGGCGCGCGGGGAAACCATCTATCCGCAAAAGGACAAGGGCTGATGGCGGTGTGGTGCGGCTTTCTGCGCGGGGTCAACCTGGGCAAGCGGCAAATGAAAATGGCCGAGCTCAAGGCGTGCCTCGAGACCGCGGGCCTGGGCGCAGTCAAGACCTTTCTGGCCAGCGGGAATGTGCGGTTCGAGGCTGAGGGCAACGAGGCGGACGTCCGTCACCGCATCGAGGCCGCGATGGAAAAGAGCTTTGCCTTTCCGGTGCGCGCCGTTGTCCGCTCGGCCGATGCGCTGGCGGCCATGGTCGCGGCGGCGCCCTTTGCCGGGCTCGATCCGGATGCTGACCTGACACGCCATGTGCTGCTGTCGGACCGGCCCTTTCCCGAGAGCTGCGCGCTCGAGGGCCGCCCCAAGGATACTGAGATCGTCCGCATGGATGATCGGGAGCTCTATCTGGCGACCTATCGCCAGGCCAACGGGCGCTATACAGAGCATGTCGAGGAGGTGCTCAAGCCGCTCTACGCCGCGGTCGGCAAGGATTGGCTCGACACCATGCGCAACTGGAACACGATAGAGAAGATTTTGCAGTGATCACCGTATTCGGCTCCACCAATCTTGATCAGATCGGCACCGTGCCGCGCCTGCCCCAGGCGGGCGAGACTGTGGCCGGCGGCACCTTCTCCATGGCGGCCGGTGGCAAGGGCGCCAACCAGGCGCTGGCGGCGCGCCGCGCCGGCGCCAAGGTACGCCATGTCTCGGCCGTGGGGCAGGACAGTTTTGCCGCGCCCGCTCTGGAGCTTCTCGAGGGCGCCGGGGTCGATCTGGCCGAGGTACGCCGCACCACCGAGGCCACCGGCATTGCCATGATCTTTGTCGATGCGGCCGGTGAAAACTGCATTGCCGTGCTGCCGGGCGCCAATGGCACCATGACGCCCGCCGATGCCGAGGCCGCCGTGACGAGCATGGCCAGCGGCGATGTGCTGCTGGTGCAGCAGGAAATCCCCCAGGCCGCCAGCCGCCGCGCGCTCGAACTGGCCAGTGAGCGGGGCATCACCAGCGTGTTCAACACCGCGCCCTTCCTCGCCGACACCGCGTCCGTGGCGCCGCTGGCCAGCATTGTGGTGGCCAATGAAACCGAATTTGCCCTGCTCAGCGGCCGGCCCGAGAGCGAGCTTGATGCCGCCATGGCCGACTGGGCCAAAGCGCATAACCAGACGCTGATCGTCACCCTGGGTGGCGATGGCGTCAAAGCCATTCGCGACGGCAAGGCGCTGCACGTCAAGGCGCTGCCGATCAAGCCGGTCGATACCGTGGGCGCCGGCGACACCTTCTGCGGCTATCTCGCCGCCGGGCTCGATGCCGGGCTGGATCTGGAAACCGCCCTGCGCCGCGCAGCGGCCGCGGGGAGCCTTGCCTGTCTCAAGCCCGGGGCGCAGCCGGCCATTCCGCTAGCGTCCGAGGTGGATGCGGCGCTCAAGACCTAGTCCCGAAAGCCTTCGGCGACGGCATCGATAAAGGCCATGACCCGGCGCGGCACCAGCTGGCGCGAGGGGTGAATGGTGTGGATGGGCAGGCTGGGCAAGGTCCAGTCTTCCAGCACGGCGACCAGATGGCCATCGGCGAGATCGTCGGCGACCAGATCGCGCGGAATATAGGCCAGGCCTGCACCGGCCAGCGCCGCGGCGCGCAGGGCCTCGCCATTGTCGATCTCGACATTGCCATTCACCTCCACGGTAAAGGGCGTGCCATCCAGTTGCTGGAATGGCCAGCGGTTGCGCGGCGTCAGGTTGAGATTGAGCACGGCCGGCAAGTCCCGCAGGCGGTCGGGATGGTCTGGCGTGCCATGGCGGCGCAGAAAGGCCGGCGCCGCACAGCAGGCAAAGCGATAGGTGCCGACGCGTCGGGCGATCATCGCCGCGCCGCGCAATTGGCCGATGCGCACCGCCAGGTCGAACCCTTCGGCCACAAGGTCAACGCGGCGGTCGCTCAGGCTCATCTCGACGATGACATCGGGGTGGCGCTCGACAAAGCCCGCGATGATGGCCGGCAATCGCTTGATGCCGACCGTTGTCGGCGCGCTGACGCGGATGCGCCCGGCGAGCCGGCCGGAGTTGGGATGGGTCAGCTCGTCAAGCGCCTCGGTGGCCTCGATGATGGCCGTGGCGCGCAGCAGAAAGTCATCGCCCGCCATCGTCAGGCGCTGGTTGCGGGTCGTGCGTTCGATCAACCGCGTGCCATAGCGCTCCTCCAGCGACTGGATGCGACGGCCGACCATGGCAGGCGAGACACTGAGAAAGCGCGCTGCGGCAACAAAGCTGCCCAGCCTCACCACAGCCAGGAACGTGCGCAGGTGTTCAAGCTCAACCATTCGATACTTCTATGCAATTGTATCGCGCATATCCATGCAATTTTCTTTCTAATCGAAAGGGCGCAGCTTGCGGCCATCACAGATATGCGTTGCATGGAGACTTGAGATGACCACACTCGCCATTATCGGCCTGGGCAATATGGGCAAGGGCCTGGCCCGCCGCCTCGCCGGCAAGATTGACCTGCTGATTGCCACGCGGGAGCTGGCTGCAGCCGAAGCCTTTGCCGCCGAGCTGCCGGGCAGCCGCACCAGGGCGCAAACCACCGATGCCGCCATTGCCAGCGCCGATATCGTGGTCCTGGCCATGCCCTATGCCAAGGCGCTTGAGGCTGCGGCCAATCCGGCCCTCGCCGGCAAGATCGTGGTCGACATGAGCAACCCGATCACGCCCGACTTTGCCAATCTGCTGCTGGGCTTTGACGCCTCGGCCGCCGAGACCATCCAGGCCGCTGCGCCCCAGGCCAAGGTGGTCAAGGCCTACAACACCATCTTCTCGGCCCTGTTCGACCAGCCGGTGAACGAGACCGCGACCCTGCCGGTGTTCCTCGCAGGCGACGATGCCGATGCCGTGGCATCGGTGTCCGAGCTGGTCACGCTGTCCGGCTTTGTCCCGGAAGAAACCGGGGCCCTCGCCACCGCACGCCTCCTCGAGCCGCTGGGCCTACTCAACATCAAATTCGGCTATGGCCTGGGCCAAGGCACCCTGATCGCGCCCGCCTGGGCTCGTCTCCCGGCCTAAAGGCGACACCAGACAAAAGGGGCAGGTCCGACGGACCTGCCCCTTTTTGTTTTCTGGCCTGGCCGGCGCTCATCGGGGCACCAGCACCATGACCATCTCGCGGCCTACCGAGCGCGGCTGGCCTGTCTCAAGCCGGGCGCGCGACCGCCCACTCCACTGGCTGCCGATGTAGATTCGCTGCTGGCGGGATAGGGGTGGGAGGCGGTAGGGCAGGTTTTGGGCAAACAAGGCACAACGCCTGCCGTTTACATGATCAATGAGTTTCGTCGTCAGCGCGCCCCATCTCCTTCGCACAGCGGAGGTGGTTCGCAGTGCAAGAGCGGACACTTTGGCGAACGGATGTCGAAGCAAGTCTGCCCCACAGAATCTCGGTATACATCAAGTCGATGATCGGGCGTCGGGCCGACGTCAGTTTTACCGAAAGGGCTGCCGCACAATTGCGCTATTGCTGCGCAGCAATGCACTCATAAAGACACAAAGTGGCGCCTACTTGGCGCCCCTTTGGTCAATCATATCGATGGCTACGTCTAGAATTCGTTCCAGTCTTTGGCAACAGCAGCATTGCCATGGCTGATGTAGGCCTTGGCCGCGTGCTTGACCTTTTCCTGCAAGCCCTTGATCCCGATGCGCTGGGCCGGGACGACCACCGGCGCAGCCTTCGCCGGTCGGACACTTTCATCGAGTACGAAGATATCAACGATCCGGTCGAGCTCGCTGGCCTGACCCTCCGTCTGCTCGATTGCCGCATTGGTTTGTTCCACCAAGGCAGCATTGTGCTGGGTCATCTCGTCCATCTGCCGCACCGCGACATTGACCTCCTCGATCGAAGATGCCTGTTCCTTGCTGTCGCGTGCAATGGCTTCCATCACCAGGCTGTTCTCGCGGATCCCCGCCAGAATGGCTTCCAGCTTACTGGCCGCTTCGGCCACCAGCTTGGAGCCGCCCGCCACCTCGGTGGCGCTCTGCTCGATCAGCAACTTGACATCCGAGGACGCGCTGGCCGCTGACTGCGCTAGCCGCCGCACTTCCACCGCCACCACGGCAAAACCCTTGCCAGCATCACCCGCGCGCGCCGCTTCCACCGAAGCGTTTAGCGCTAAAAGGTTGGTCTGAAAGGCGATGTCGTCGATCAACCCGATGATATTGGATATCTTGGATGAGGAACTCGTAATCCGCTCCATCGCCCCAGTAGCCTGGGTCATGACCACACCGCCTTCTTCGGCGGCCTGCGATACTTCCCGAGACTTCACGCTAGCATCCTGGGCCTGCTTGGCGCTCTGCTGCACCGCGGTTGCCAATTGCTCCATGGTCGCCGAGGTCTCTTCGATCGTGGCAGCCTGCTTGGTCGTCCGCTCGCTCAGATCATTGGCGCCGGCCAAAATCTCGCCGGTCGCCGCACGCACGCCGCGGGAGGTGTTGCGCAACTGACCCACGATATCTGTCAGCTTGTCAGCCACTGCATTGGTGTCCTCTCGCAACTTGGCAAAGGCGCCATTGTGCTGGCCGCTAACGCGTTGCGTCAGATTGGTGTCAGCCAGGCTTGACAGCACCCGCCCGGTTTCCCCAAGGCTCTCGTCCATGGTGGTGATCAGCCCATTGATCGATGTGGCCAGATTGGCCAGTTCAGGATCGCTGTAGCTGGTTTCGATGCGGGCCGAGAAGTCGCCATTGCTGGCTGCATCTACCACGCGGTTAAAGTCGCTGGACAGCTGCTGCATCGTCGATCGGCGTTCCTGACGGCTGGCGGCCGTGGTGCGCTGTACTTCGTCGGCAAGCAGTTCGGCTTCCTGGGCGCTGGACCTGGCCTGTTGTGAACGCTCGTCGGCTATCTGAAGCAGGTGGTGGGTATTGACGGTCATCCAGACCAGGCCGACCGCTTCGATAATCAGAATTACGGCGTGCAAGAGCACACGCCCAAAGCCGCCGCCACCATAGAAGATCAGGTCGTCGAGCGTCATGCCCAGCACCAGATGGTGCATGGCAACCAGCGCTGCACCCAGTAAGATGGCTTTGGTATCGTAGAGCAGGGCGCAGACAGCCAACCCGGCAAAGAAAGCCATGTGGATGTCGTTCTGTTCGGGCTGACCCCGAGTGGCAATCAAAATGGCCATAACCTGCGCCATCATGACGGCGACTGCCATATAGCGGAATGCGGCTGACTGGCGGCTGATCAGATAGGTGATGGCTAGCGCGGCGAGGCCCAGGCCGGCCAACATGCTGGCCAGGCCCAAGGCCCCCTGAAACCTCAGTTCAGAGATGAGTGCGATCGCGGCCATGGTCGCCGCCAAAGCGGCAACAAAGATCGATGCGCGACTGCGGATGGTGTCAAGTGTCATGTTGTTTCGCGATCTGGTTGAGGAGCACAGAGCCCGGCAGCCTTGAGGAAAAAAAGCGCACCAAGGCGTCTGGCCCGCTGCTGGAAATCGGCGTCGACAGCATAGGCTACGACGATATTGGGAAGGGTGGTTGGTGCCACGACATATCCGCCAGCAGCGCGCACGATCGACCAGGCTGTCTCTTCGCTGGTGAAGGGCGGAAAGGCGACCGCCATTTGGCCCTTGCCCTGAGGCGCCAGCATGAAGGCCGCAACAAGTAGCACCGAAACAGCCGAGAAAATAAACGCTGGAGCCATTTGGCGCATTCTAGCGAGCCTCACGCGGACATTCGGACCACGTTCATGGACATATAATTAGGCTTGAAGGGTTACCAATTTGATTAAATTCTACCGCTCTACAAAACTGTCGCAGCGCTCATTCTAGCGCAGCTTGGGGGGTACTTCACTTGAAGTGCGCCAAGTCCGCTTTTGGGTTAACCCAATGGCTACTCGAACGACTGAAAAGGGGTCGGAAACGGACAAGCGTACGACGGCCAGATCGGCGTTATCCACTCTGTACCCAAAATGAACCAAAGCGGCAGGACAGCTCTGCTTGCTGCGCTGAAAACATGACCGCCGGGCGACAACAGGTTGGCTTGACTGCCGAATCCGCCTGTTCCAGGAGTTCGCGCGACCGCAGCCGCCGCTCGGCGCAAAGAGCCCTTGTCCAGCGGCCGGGTTCGTGCGACCGCTTGCGGCAAGCGGGACGCCACTAGGGGAATCTCAGCTTGGAGCAGAGGGCCCTGGCTTTGCCAAATGATCAGATTTCATACCGATTTACCCCACCAAGACCGGACGATTTCGTAAAGCTGCGGTCTGACTGCGGATGGGGCGAGATCGGTCTCGACACGGCAACGAGAGCGTTGGAGCGCAGTGTCATTGATCTCACCTGTTTTGAAGGTGAACAGCTCATTGGCATGGGTCGCGTGGTCGGGGACGGGGTGCTGTATTTCTACCTGCAAGACATCATCGTGCGACCAAGCCATCAGAACCGCTCAATCGGGCGACAGATTGTGTCAAAGCTTCTCGAAGAATGCCTGGCACGCGCTGCGATGGGCGCGACGATTGGTTTGATGTCTGCGAAGGGCAAGGAAACCTTCTACCGGCATTTTGGCTTCCAGGAGCGCCCCACCGACAAGCTGGGTGCCGGGATGACCCGATTCGTCCTGTCGAAATAGCTGCCCTTCAAACACCTTGCAGCATTGGGCACTCTGGGCTCGGCGTGGACCTATCCTGCTGTGCACGTGATCGAAAATTGTTGCGGCGGCAGGCCGCCGCCACCTCCGCGCAGCGCCAACAAACAAAAATCTTATCCCCGGTCCTCGCCAGCGCCCGCATACTGCTGCCACCCCTGCCGGTCACGCGGTGCCGACGAAGCGCCGGGCGGGGGGACTGGCTGCATGGGGTCGCCCAGGCCGATGCGTGTATGCTGACCACCGGTCGGGCAGACGGGGGCGGAGTGGGTGCCGGACGAGCGGGCACAGCTGCCAGAACCGGAATTGCCCACCCCGAAAGGGGGACCGCTCGATGCGTGCGCAGGAATACCAGCTCGTGTGAAGCGGCTTTCGCCTCTTCAATAACCAATCAGGGGGCGCAAGCCCCCGGGGCGAAAGCCGCTTCATACCGTGTCCCGCCGGCGCATGTCTTGCGCGTGGCGCTCTTGGCGCAGGCAGCGGCAAACAAAAAGGCAGGTCCACCGGACCTGCCTTTTGCACGAGATCGTTTCATGTTCAGACTGACCCGGCTCTGTCGCCCCCTCCCCCTTGAGGGGAGGGTCGGGGTGGGGGTGGTTCTGAGGGCCACTGAGAGACCCCCTCCCTCGGTCCCTCCCCTCAAGGGGGAGGGAGGCAAGAGAACCGCAAATCAGCTCAAGTGTGAAATGCTTTAGCTGTCGTGGGGCTGCCCTTACTTGGGCGCCAGCACCATGACCATCTGGCGGCCTTCTGAGCGCGGCTGGCTCTCGACCTTGGCAATGGTCTCGGTCTGCTCGCGCACCTTGAGCAGCACCTGCATGCCCAGGTCCTGGTGCGCCATTTCGCGGCCACGGAAGCGCATCGTCACCTTGACCCGGTCACCATCGTCGAGGAACCGCTGCACGGCCTTCATCTTGGTCTCGTAGTCATGCGTGTCGATGTTCGGACGCATCTGGACTTCCTTGACCTCGATCACCTTCTGCTTCTTGCGGGCCTCGGCAGCTTTTTTCTGCGCGGCATATTTGAAGCGCCCCAGGTCGAGCATCTTGGCGACCGGAGGATTGGCATTGGGAGAGATCAAGACAAGGTCGAGGCCCTGTTCCTGGGCTTCAGCGAGCGCAGCACGGGTGTTTACGATCCCGCGGTTCTCGCCTTCAGCATCGATGAGCTGGACATCGGGGCTGGTGATATCTTCGTTGGACGGCGGCCCATCTTTTTGGGGCGCAACTGGTCTCATTGGACGGCGAATGGCAAACGATCCTTTTGTTGTTTAGCCAAGGGGTGAATTGCGCCATAAAATCGTGTTAGCCGCACCATAAGTCAACTGGCTAAACCGCACAATTTCAGGCCCATTGGGCCATTGAAGCGCCATTATAGCCCCTGATTGGCCGAATGGCTAATCCCCAGTTCGCGATGTGATGAAAGGCCCGTTCATGACCAGCTCGACCCGTTTCACCCTCACTGTCGGCGCAGGCGCGGCGGCCCGCGACATTGCCGTCGAACAGCGGCAGGGGAAAGGGCCAGGCCTGTTCTGGCTGGGCGGGTTCCGCTCCGACATGGCGGGCAGCAAGGCCATGGCGCTCGATGCGCTGGGCGCCGAGCAGGGCCTGGCCGTCACGCGCTTCGACTATTCCGGGCATGGCGTATCGGGCGGGGACTTCAACCAGGGCACCATCAGCCGCTGGCTCGAAGAGGCCCAGGCAGTGCTGGCCACCACGAGCGGCCCGCAGATCATCGTCGGCTCATCGATGGGCGGCTGGATCGCCCTGCTGCTGGCGCGGGCGCTGCTGGCAGCCGGCACGCCGGCGCATGGCCTGGTGCTGGTGGCGCCGGCGCCGGACATGACCCATGCGCTGATGCTGCCCGGCTTCACCCCCGACGAGCGGCAGGCGCTCAAGAGCCAGGGCTATGTGGACCAGCCCAGCCAATATTCGGACACGCCCTATCGCATCAATCGCACGCTGATCGAAGATGGTGCGCGGCATCTGCTGCTCGGCGGGGTGGTGGAGACAGGCTGTCCGGTGACCATCCTGCAGGGCGGGCAGGATCCGGACGTGCCGCCAGCGCATGCGATCGAACTGGTGACCCATATCCTGCACGATCCGGTGACGCTGACGCTGATCCCCGATGGCGACCATCGCCTGAGCCGCGACGAGGATCTGGTGCGCCTGCGGCAGGCCGTACTGGCCTTGGCTCAGTCCAAATAGGCGCCATCCGGGCGGAAATTGCATGGTGCGCATGCTGCAGCGCGGTTGATTGTCGGGGCCAAATGCCGTAATCGGCTGCTATCGGGAACCGAGGTCGTGGCATGAACGAACTGGCAGTTTTCACCGGCAATGCCCATCCCGAACTCGCGCAGCAGATCTGCAGCCATCTTGGCGTGCCGCTGGCGCCGACCCGGGTCAAGCGCTTCTCCAATGATTGTCTGGAAGTCCAGCTGCAGGCCAATTGCCGGGCGCAGGATGTGTTCATCATCCAGCCGCTGACTGCGCCGGTGCAGGACAATCTGATGGAGCTGATGCTGATGCTGGATGCGGCGCGCGGCGCCTCGGCCGCCCGCATCACGGCTGTCATTCCCTATTATTCCTATGCCCGTTCGGACAAGAAGGACGCGCCGCGCATTTCGCTGGGCGGGCGCCTGGTGGCCGACCTGTTGGCGACGGCCGGCGCCAATCGCGTGCTGACCATGGCGCTGCATTCCCCCCAGGTGCATGGCTTTTTCAGCGTGCCGGTGGACCAGTTGCATGCGCTGGACGAGCTGGCCGCCCATTTCCGCGCCTATGACCTCAGCAATGCCGTGGTGGTGTCGCCCGATCTGGGCAATGCCAAAAATGCTGCAGCCTTCGGCAAGCGCCTGGGCCTTCCGGTCGCCGCCGGCGCCAAGGAGCGCATCAATGACACCACGGTGCGCATCTCGACGCTGATCGGCGAAGTGCGCAATCGTGACGTGATCGTGCTGGACGACGAGATTGCCAGCGGCGGTTCGATCCTGGAACTGCTGCAGCATCTGCGGGCGCATGGTGCCCGTTCGGTGCGTGTGGCGACCACCCATGGCGTCTTTGCCGGCGAGGCCATCGCCCGGCTGGCGGCAGAAGCCGATATTCTTGAGATCGTCTGCACCAATACCGTGCCGATCGCGGCCGGCAAGCGGCACCCCAAGCTGACCGTGCTGTCGGTGGCCCCGGCCCTGGCCGAAGCCATCCGCCGTATCAACAGCGGGGAATCGGTCAGCGCGCTGTTCTATTCCGAACCCGAACTGCCCAAGGCCACGGGCACTGCCGGCTAGTCGGACGCCCTAAAGCTCCGGCGCGGCATTGCGCATGCGGATCATGGAAAAACCCAGGCTGGAGGCGGCAACCGCCGCCTGCAACGCGACCAGTCGTGGCAAGATGCGCAGCCTGGCGCCGCGGCGAGCGATCTGGTCGGGCAGATCGCTGACCACCACATTCTCGATCGGCCGAACCGGCTTGGCGCTGACCCAATAGCCGGCGTTGGCGTCCAGTTCGACAAAGCCCTCCGGCGGCATGGTGTAGCAATGAAGGCTCGCCTGCCGCACGCGTTCCAGCCAGCGCGCTTCGATGGCGACGACAGCTGCATCATCAGCCAATAGCGTCTCCCGATCGCCGACGGTGCTGTCGGGACGCGCCCAGAAGCAGACGCGCGGGCAGTCGCGCGGCAGCAGGTAGTTGACCAGGCGCTCGGGCGTTATGGCCCAGACCACCGGCTCGGCGGTATAGGCCGATGGCCGGGGCACAAACAACGGGATCGCCGGATCCTCGCTGATGTGAAACAGGCTCACCGCGTCGCCAGCCGGCTCTTCTGCTGGCCAGTGGCGTCGAAATTGTCCGGGCTCAGCCAGCGCTCATATTCGGCGCGCAGGGCCGGCCATTCGCTGTCGAGCATGGAAAACCAGGCGGTGTCGCGGCTTTCGCCCTTCAGAATCATATCCTGGCGGAAAATGCCCTCGAAGGTGAAGCCGAAGCGCGTCGCAGCGGCCTTGGAGGGCTCGTTGCGATTGTTGCATTTCCACTCGAAGCGCCGGTAGCCCAGATCGTCAAAGGCATGGCGGGCAAACAGGTACAGCGCCTCGGTGGCCAGCGGCGTGCGGGCCATGGGCAGGCCCCAATAGACGCCGCCGATCTCGATTGAGCCATGCTCGGGGCGGATGCGCATCCAGCCCTGCTGCCCCACCGTCTTGCCGCTCTTCTGATCGACCACGGCGACATAGCGGTTTTCGCCCCAGGTCATCTCGGCAATGCGCGCCTCAAGTTCCGCCAGGCTTTCGGGCGCATTGCTGAACAGCCAGCGATAGCGCTCCGGCCCGCCGGGCATGGTGGAAACCTCGAACAGGTCACGGGCATGCTGGGCGGCCAGAGGCTCGAGCCGCACAAAGCGGCCCGCCAAATCGATCCGTTCCGGCGCAGACTTGGCTGGCGTGGGTGTCATGATCGCGTCTCCAGAATCTGGGCCAGGCCCTCGCGATAGGTGGGGTAGAGCAGCTCAATGCCCAGTGCGGCCTTGATGGCGGCATTGGAGCAGCGCTTGTTATCGGCATAAAAGCTCGCCTGCATCGGCGTCATCGGCGCGGTGGCGAAATCCTGCGCCGGCGGCGGGGCCATGCCCAGCATCTCGGCGGCATAAACAATGACGTCCTGGGGCGGCGCCGGTTCGTCGTCGCTGAGGTTAAAAGTGCCGTCAAGCCGCGCCTCTGCGGCCAGCGCGGTGATACGGCCGATATCGGCGACATGAATGCGATTGAACACCTGGCCCGGCTTGACGATGCGGCGCGAGGTGCCGTCCTCGAGCTTGTCGAAGGTCGAGCGGCCGGGACCATAGATGCCGGCGAGGCGCAGGATGGTCAGCGGCACGCCCCTTTGCGCGGCATAGTCGCGCCAGGCCTGTTCGGCCAATACGCGTCGGTCCGAGCGATCATTGCGCGGCACCAGCGGAGCGCTTTCGTCGATCCAGGCACCGCCGAAATCGCCATAGACCCCGACTGTGGAATAATAGCAGAGCCACTCAAGCCCAGCCGCGGCGTCGAGATCGGCCCGGTGGTGGACCAGCGCCGGATCACCCTCGGCACCGGGGGCGATGGAGAAAACGACATGGGTCGAGGCGCGCAGGTCCGGCCCCAGGGTCAGGCCCGGCGCCGTGCCGTCAAACACATGGGCCGAAAAGCCCTCTGCGCTCAGGCGCGCGGCCTTTTCCGACGTACGGACCGTGCAGGCTATTGGCGCATCGGGATGCTGGGTGCGCAAAAAATCGGCCGCCGCAGACGAGGAAAAGCCCATGCCAAAGAAAAACGTCTTCATGCCAGTTCACCTGTCCATTCGGCCGCCACGGCGTCGTCCTGCTCACCGGCCAAAGCGGCGGGCCGCAATGCCCCTGCACGATCCGCATCGAGCCGGCGCAGCGCCCAGATCGCAGCGCCGCGCACCACATCCGCAGAATCGCCCAACCGCGCTTCCACCAGCGGCAGCAGGCTCACATCGCCCGAATTGCCGATGGCAATCAAGACATTGCGCAGAAAACGCTGTAGGCCGATGCGCTTGATCGGCGAGCCGGCGAACAGCGTACGAAAGCCCGCATCATCCAGCCGCACCAGATCGGCCAGCGCGGGGCCATCGAGCTCGGACCGGGCCTGCAGCCGCGCCTCGCGGCTGACGCTGGCAAACTTGTTCCAGGGGCAGACGGCCAGGCAATCATCGCAGCCATAGATGCGATTGCCCATGGGGGCACGAAACTCCAGCGGGATCGGCCCTTTGTGCTCGACGGTGAGATAGGCGAGGCACCGGCGGGAATCGAGCTGGAACGGCGCCGGGAAAGCATTGGTCGGGCAGATGTCGAGGCAGCGCGTACAACTGCCACAGCTCTCGGCATGCGGCTTATCCGCGGGCAAGTCCGCATCGGTTAGGATGGCGCCCAGAAACAGCCAGGAGCCGAAATCGCGACTTACCAACACGGTATGCTTGCCTTGCCAGCCCAGGCCCGCAGCTTCTGCCAGCGGCTTTTCCATCAGCGGGGCGGTATCGACGAACACCTTGACCTGGGCCCCGGCCCGACGCGCCAAGAGGCCCGCCAGTTCCTTGAGCTTGCCCTTGATGATCTCGTGGTAGTCGCGGTTGCGGGCATAGACCGAGATGATGCCGCGGTCGGGCTGGTCGAGCAGCGCCAGCGGATCAGCTTCGGGGCCATAGTTGATGCCCAGCACGATCACCGAGCGCGCCGCGGGCCACATGGCGCGGGGGCTGCCGCGGCGATCGGCGGTGGTTTCCATCCAGTCCATATCGCCATGCCAGCCGGCATCGAGCGCCGCCCGCAGTTTTTCGGGCAGGTCCGGCCGCGCATCGGCCGCGGCAATGCCAAAGCTCTCAAAGCCCAAGGCCCGGGCGCGCGTCTTCAGCTCGGCGACAATGGTCTGGGCGGAGGTCAACGCCGGGAAATGTCGTGCTCGAGCAACTGGCGAATATAGCGCGTATAGGGAATGCCCTGCGCCTTGGCCTTGCTTTTGACGGCCTCGAGAAGCGCCTCGGGCAGGCGCATGTTCAACTGCGCCGCCTTGGGACTGAACTCGAACTTGACGGGTTTGAACTGGCTGAAATCGAGATCAGACAGGTCCTGCTCGAGAAAGGCTGCCGCTTCTTCGTCCGTCTCGAAATGGGGAACGCGCCTACCGGTCATAGCGTTTGAGCTCCTTGTCGTGCATGTAGCGGGCACTCACCGGTCGGATCATGGTTTGCCCCTCAACCACCCTGAGTGTGAAGACCACGAAAGCTGGCCTTCCGGCGGCAGTGCGGCCGATGGCCAATTGCCGCGGCTCGGTCATCGAATGGGCCTCATCCATGGCGACGTGGATGATATCGGCAAACACCTGTTCGATATCACTCTGCGACATGCCGTGCTTTTGGCACTTCAGGCTGTTGCCATCGTCCCAGTCAAATCCTGCTGCATCGATGATTTGTATATACGACTGCATATACACTCTCGCAAGAGACTAGAAATCGAGGTCAGCATAGCCCTTGTGCGGCGGCATGGCGACGACGCGGTCGTTGAGGAGAGTCCGGAAGGCGGGGCGGGACTTGATGCGCGAATACCAGTCGCGGGTCTCCCCGGCCTTGCCCCAGTCGATATCGCCCAGATAATCGAGCGTGGACAAATGGGCCGCCAGGGCAAAATCGGCCAGGGTCATTTCGTCGCCGGCCAGCCAGGAGCGGTTGGCGAACAGCCAGTTGAAATAGAGCATGTGCTCGTTCAGGTTCGCCTTGGCCACGCGCAGAACGGCCGGATCGGGCGTCGCCCCGCGCTGGTCGCGCTTGACGATCTTTTCCTCCAGCACATAGCGGGTGACCTCGTCATTGAGCTTGGAGATCACCCATTCGATCATCCGCCACATCTCGGCGCGGCGCACGGCCTCGGCCGGAATAAGCCCGGTGACGACGGCGGGCGTGTGCAGATCCTCGATGGTGTGGATATTGGCCAATAGGCCAATGATGGGCTCGTCGGTCTCGTCGATCATGATGGGCAGCGTTGCCGCCGGATTGATCTCGAGCAGTTCGGGCGTGCGCAGCCACGGCTTGATCTCTTCCATGTCCAGCGGCACGCCATATTCGGCGCACATGAGGCGGATCAGCCGGGAGGAAGGATCGAGGGGATGGTGCAACAGGCTTGGCATATGATGCTTGTCTCTTTTTGGGTCCAGCGCGGCAAGCCAGCTTGGCGGCTTTTGCGAAGCGCGATAGAGCTTGCCCATCCGCTTGGGACCAATGGACAGAATTAGGGGATCAAATGAACGCCGATCAAGGTCTTTTTGTGCCGTTGGTGCTCGGAGTTCTCGAAGGGCTTACCGAATTCCTACCCGTCAGCTCGACAGGTCATCTGCTGCTGGCCGGCCATTTTTTCGGTCTGACGCAGCCGGCCACCTTCATCGTGCTGATCCAGCTGGGCGCGATCCTGGCCATTGTGACTATCTATTTCGCCAAGCTGGCCCAGTTGATCGGCGATGCACTGCGCGGCAAGGCCTATGCCTGGCAGTTCGCCGGCTCGGTGCTGCTGGCCTGTATCCCGGCGATCATTGCCGGCGTGCTGCTGCGCGATTTCATCCAGGGCGCGCTCTGGGAATCGCCGATGACCATCTGCGTCTCGCTGGTGGTTGGCGGTATTGTGCTGCTGCTGGTCGACCGCATGCCCAAGCGCGAGACCTATGACGACATCTACCACTTCCCCTGGCATCTGGCGCTGATCATCGGCCTGTTCCAGATGCTCAGCCTCATTCCCGGCGTGTCGCGCTCGGGCTCGACGGTGGTGGGTGCCATGCTGTTCGGCGCCAGCAAGCGCAGCGCCGCGGAATTCACCTTCTTTGTCGCCCTGCCCATCATGGTGGGCGCCTTTGGCTATGACCTTTACAAGAGCCGCGACCTGATCGACACCAGCATCGCGCTCAACGTGGCGGTCGGCTTTGCAGCGGCCTTCGTGGTTGGCGCCATCGTGGTGCGATACCTGTTGGCCTTCGTCTCCAACTACGGCTTTGCGCCCTTTGCCTGGTGGCGCATCCTGGTGGGCGGCGCGGGCATCGTCGCGCTGCTCACCATGCACTAGGCCTCATGGGAGGCCGTTCAGCCGCGCTGGACGGCCTTGTAGTTGGCGGGGATGGAAAAGAAGGTCGAGGGAATCTTGACGTCTTTTTCAACGTCATAGAGCGAAAAGGTCAGCTCGGCGCCGCTGGGCTCAACCAGGCTCCATTGCACCAGATCGAGCGTATCGGTGCCAAACACCAGTGATACCTGCACCGTGCCGGCGACCGTCTCGTCGATCACCGTGACGGTCATGTAGCCGTCTGAGGTCGCCACATTGACCACATTGGCATTCATCAGGTTGATCTTGTCGCCCAGGAACTGGCGCAGCGGAATGGTGTCCTGCGGATAGGCGTAATAGGTCTCGTCGCGCCGGTTCAGCACATAAAAGCCATTGCCGACCGAGACGATCTCCTCGCGGCTGGGCGGGGCATAGCGGAAGGCGATCTTGTTGGGGCGCTCCAGGAAGAACGTGCCTTCGGTGCGGCCACCATTGGTGTCGATCTGGAGGAACCGGCCAACCATGCTGCGGATGGTGGAATTGTGCGCGCCAATGCTGTCGATCAGCTGCTGTTCCTCAGGCGTCAGCGCCCTGTCGAGCGCCCAGGCCGAGGTTCCCATCGCAAAGACGGCTGCAAGTCCGAGCAACAAGGCATCGCGGCGAATCATGGTTGAAGTTCCTGACTGTTGGTTCGTCTCAGGCTAGCCTAGAAAGCAATTGCGGCAACAGCGGGTTCGGGACCCAGAGCCACCGCCGCCACGAGGGAGAATTTGAGTCATGCGTGCCTTTGCCTTGCCCGGCCTTGCGGTTCTCGCCGGGCTGACAGCCGCCCTGCCTGTTGAGGCGGCGCTGCCACCACAATACCAGCGCCAGGCCGAACTGGCGGCCATCATCGCCGACATGGGCGTGGCCGAAGCCTTCGGCTTTGCGGGCGTGGATGCCATCGAGCTGATTGCGCCAGACCATTATCTGGTGCGCGGCGGCGCCTGCGTGCTGTCGGTCACCATCGAGGACCTGCCCAATACGCATGACGCCGGCTGGGCCGGCCCGCGCGAGTTCAAGGTCGTGCTGGGCACGCCGGCCTGCAGCCAATAGCGGCTTGGGCAGCGGGGATCAGTATTGATCCCCGCCCACCAGGATTTCGCGCTTGCCGGCATGGTTGGCCTGGCTGATGACGCCTTCACGCTCCATGCGCTCGATCAGGGTCGCGGCCTTGTTATAGCCAATGGCCAGGCGCCGCTGCACATAGGAGGTCGAGGCCTTCTTGTCGGTCAGCACAATGTGCACGGCCTTGTCATAGAGCTCGTCGCCCGAGCCGGCATAATCGTCACCGCCGCCGGCGCCGCCCTCGGCCGCCATTGCGGCCTCGTCCTCATCCTCGGTGATGGAATCGAGGTAGTCCGGCTGGCCCTGGCTCTTGAGATGGGCCACCACGGCCTCCACCTCGGCGTCCGAAACGAAGGGGCCGTGCAGGCGCTTGGTGCGGCCGCCCGAGGCCATGTAGAGCATGTCGCCATTGCCCAGCAGCTGTTCGGCGCCCTGTTCGCCCAGGATGGTGCGCGAATCGATCTTGGAGGTGACCATGAACGAGATGCGCGTGGGGAAGTTGGCCTTGATGGTGCCGGTGATCACGTCCACCGACGGGCGCTGGGTGGCAGTGATGATGTGAATGCCCGCGGCGCGGGCCATCTGGGCCAGGCGCTGGATGGCGCCTTCGATGTCCTTGCCGGCCACCATCATCAGATCGGCCATTTCGTCGACGATGACCACGATATAGGGCAGTACTTCGAGGTTGAATTCCTCGCTCTCGAAGATGGCTTCGCCGGTCTCGCGGTCAAAGCCGGTCTGCACCGTGCGGGTGATGGTCTTGCCTTCGGCGGCGGCCTCGCTGACGCGCTGGTTGAAGCCGTCGATATTGCGCACGCCGATCTTGCTCATCTTGCGATAGCGGTCTTCCATCTCGCGCACAGCCCATTTGAGCGCAACCACGGCCTTTTGCGGGTCGGTCACCACGGGCGTGAGCAGATGGGGAATGCCGTCATAGATGCTCAGTTCGAGCATCTTGGGATCGATCATGATCATGCGGCACTGCTCGGGCGTCATCTGATAGAGCAGGCTGAGGATAAAGGTATTGATACCCACCGACTTGCCCGAGCCGGTGGTGCCGGCGATCAGCAGATGCGGCATGCGCGCCAGGTCGGCGATCACCGGCTCGCCGCCGATGGTCTTGCCCAGGCAGATGGGGAGCTTCCCCTTCATCTTCTCGAAGTCAGAGCTGGCCAGCATCTCGCGGAAATAGACGGTCTCGCGCATCTGGTTGGGCAGCTCGATGCCGATGGCATTGCGGCCCGGCACCACGGCGACGCGGGCGGAGATTGCCGACATCGACCGGGCGATATCGTCAGCCAGCGAAATGACGCGGCTCGACTTGATGCCAGGTGCCGGCTCAAGCTCGAACAGGGTCACGACCGGGCCGGGGCGGACATTGATGATGTCACCCTTGACGCCGAAATCCTCCAGCACGCCTTCGAGCTGGCGAGCCATTTCCTCGAGCCGCTCGGGGGCGTGCTCGGGCGAAGGACCCTTGTGCTTGGGTTCGGCCAACAGGCTGAGCGGCGGCAGCTCGAAGCCACCGGGCTCGTCCAGGAACGACGTCTGGGCTTCGCGCATGATGCGCTGGCCCTGGGCGGGACGAGGCGCCGGGGCGGTGACGCGCGGCTTGGCCGGATCGACCGGGTGGAAGCGGGAGTCGCCCTGCTGGCGATGATTGACGGCGGGCGCGGGCACGTCGGGGACAAAGGGAATGTCGTCGTCGGCCTCGTCGGGATAGTCGAGCTCGTCCTCGTCATAGCTGGGACGGGCATTGATGCGCGAGGCCGTTTCGGGCGCGGCGGCCAAGCCGGGCTCGTCTTCGAACGCGGGTTCGACTGCGTGCTCGACCGGGGCGTGGATACGGCGCGGTGCCGGTGTCAGGGCGGGCTCGCGACGCTCGGCGCCGGCCGTGCGGGCCGCGGGGGCGGTCTCGAGGCCGGGCTCGACCTCTTCGTCGCGCCAGGTGGCAGCATCAGCGGCACGGCGTTCAGCGTGGTTGGCGCGGGCGCGGCGATAGGCGGTGCGCAGCGAATAGCCCATGTGCACCATGGCGCCCAAAGCAACATCGATGATCGGGTTGGTTTCAGGCTCATCGACCTCCTGGGCAGCCGCAGCGGCGCCCTTGCGGCCTGTCGCGGCAGACGCAGGCTTGCGCGGTCCGGTGGGGACCGAGCTGCCCAGGCCCATGGCAATCCAGAACAGGGCCAGCGCCGGCACGGCAATGATAATGGCGAAAAGCACTTCAGTGACCGCCTGCGGCTGGGCACCGCTGACCAGGGTGGCCAGCCCCATGAAGCCGGCGCCGACCAGCCCGCCCAGGCCGGTGGGCAGCGGCCAGGTGGCCGGCATGGCGACAAAGGCGAAGGCCCCGGCGGCCAGAACACTGGCGCCGATCCAGCCGAGCAGGCGCAAGCCGAGATGGCTGGGCATGCGGCGACGGGCAAAGGCCCAGCCCCACAGCGCCGGCGGCACGAGCATCACCAGCGCGGCCAGACCAAAGACCTGAAACAGCGTGTCGGCAATGACGGCGCCCGGAAAGCCCAGCCAATTGGCGGCGGGCTTGGCCGTGGCATAGGAAAAGCTCGGATCATCGACCGACCAGGACGCGAGTGCCGCCAGGCAGATGCCCACCAGCGCCAGCAGGATCAGGCCGGCCAGGCGCACGGGAATGCGAATCGACAGCGCCGGCGGCGGGGCCGGAAGGGCCTTGGTCGCGCTGCGGCTGCTGCGTTGGGGCATGGAGCGGACTTCGTCGAGGACGGGCGAGGGAGAACTGGGCATGGGCGTGTCCGGAGTGGCCCGGTACGGTCCGGGCGCGATCTGGCGTCATGCTAGTCCGGTAGGGTTAACCCAAGGCTAAGCCCGCGCCAGCGCCCACCCTTTGTGCGGCTGCCCAAACCGCTGGCGCCAGCACAAAAGCCTGCGGGCCCAAACAAAAGGGCCCGCCGGAAGGGCGGGCCCAGATAGCCGCTGGCCTGGAGAGGGAGGATAGGCAGCGGAGAAATTGATCGTGGAGTGCGGCCCGTGCATTTTGCGAGTGGGAAGCCTCTGTGGCGGGCCAAGAGGGACACGAACCGCACGCCACGATCAACCTGAGGAGGTGGGGCCGGCGGGCAATGCCGCCGACCCCGAAAGGCTTAGTTGTAGGCGCGTTCGCCGTGGCTGGAGAGATCCAGGCCGTCGCTTTCGGCCGATTCGGCCACGCGGGCGCCGCCGAAGATGGCCTTGACGATGAACATGGCAATCAGAGCCACCACGCCGGACCAGACCACAGCGATACCGACAGCGGTCAGCTGGATCATGAACTGGCCACCGATCGAATAGGCTTCCGCATCGCCGAGCGGATAGCCGCCCAGGCCGGGAGCCGCGACAATGGCGGTGCCCAGGGCACCGACGATGCCGCCGACGCCGTGAATGCCGAACACGTCCAGGCTGTCGTCATACTTGAGCATGGGCTTGAGGTTGACCACGGCCCACAGGCAGATGACGCTGGCCACAGCGCCCAGGATGATGGCACCACCCACACCGGCAAAGCCGGCGGCAGGCGTGACGGCAACCAGGCCGGCAACAGCACCCGAGACAGCACCCAGAGCCGAAGCATGGCCGCGGGTCACGCGTTCAGCCAGGGCCCAGGCGAGGGCACCAGCAGCAGGCGCCACGATGGTGTTGACCAGGGCCACGGCGGTCAGGGCGTTGGCTTCCAGGTTGGAGCCGGCGTTGAAGCCGAACCAGCCGAACCACAGCAGGCCGGCACCGACATAGGTCCAGACCAGGTTGTGGGGGGCAATCGGTTCCTTCATGTAGCCCAGGCGCGGCCCGAGCACGATGGCAGCCACGAGGGCGGCAACACCGGAGTTGATGTGCACGACCGTGCCGCCGGCAAAGTCATAGGCACCCAGGCCGAACAGCAGGCCCGGGCCAGCCCAGACCATGTGCGCCATGGGGATGTAGGAGAAGGTGAACCAGATGGCGAGGAATGCCATCAGCGCGCCGAACTTCATGCGCTCGGCAATGCCGCCCACGATCAGGGTGGAGGTGATGCAGGCAAAGGTGAGCTGGAAGATCACGAACACCATTTCTGGCAGCTCGAAGCCGGCCGAGAAGGTCGCTGCACGCGAGTCCAGCGTCACGCCGGAGAGGAAGAACTTCGAGAAGTCGCCATAGAAGGCCGACAGGCCCCCTTCGGTCGGGCCGGCGAAAGCCAGCGAGTAGCCATAGGCGACCCAGAGAATGGAGATCATCGAGAAGCCGAGGAACACCTGGGTCAGCACGGACAGGATGTTCTTGGCGCGCACAAGGCCACCATAGAACAGGGCCAGGCCCGGCACGGTCATGACGATCACCACCATGGTGGAGACGAGCATCCAGGCGACGTCGCCCTTGTCGACAACGGCGGCGGCTTCAGCTGCGGGAGCTGCGGCGTCCTGGGCGAAAGCTGGCACCGCCAGCAGGAGGGAGGCCAGCGCGGCGCTCCCCAGGATCTTTGACATCTTCATCTGTTGTTTCTCCCGATGACGCTTAGAGGGCTGCCGCGCCGGTCTCACCGGTGCGGATGCGGGTGACGGCCAGCAGGTCGAGCACGAAAATCTTGCCGTCGCCGATGCGGCCGGTCTGGGCGCTGTCGCGAATGGCGGTGGAAACGGCGTCGGCAATGGTGTCGTCGACGGCAATCTCAACCTTGAGCTTGGGCAGGAAATGCACGGCATATTCGGTGCCACGGTAGATTTCCGAATGGCCCTTCTGGCGGCCGTAGCCCTTCACTTCGGTGACGGTCATGCCGTGCACGTCGAGCGAGTTGAGAGCCTGGCGAACCTCTTCGAGGCGTGATGGCTTAATAATTGCGATCACCAGTTTCATGTGTGCCCCTTTTCAGCTTGGCGCTTGGTCTGGATAGCCCCAGTAGACTCAAGAGCCGTGCCAAGTTGGCGCGCCATAAAATTGTCTTTGATACCAATATGTTAGAAACACGCCTTGCGGATGGCTCAGCAGTTGAGCGTCATTTTGCCCGCAAAATAGGCAAGTTGTTCAAACCGTGTGCAATATTGAGGCAAAGATGTGGCGGTGAGGCAGCTCTGAGCAGACAGCCGCGACATAGCGGCACGTGTGCCGTCCCCACCCCCGCCAGCCGCTTGGCAGGCTCGTCCGATGGGCGTAGGGGTCGAAGCCGTCAGATGGAGATGCCCATGCAGACCGCAGCGCCGCAGCAGAATTCGTTCGATGTCATCATTGTCGGGGGTGGCCATGTTGGGCTGACCCTGGCGCTGGCGCTGGTGCAGTCGGCGCGTGGCATCAAAGTGGCGCTGGTCGATCGGCGCCCGCTGGAAGTGCCGCGCGACAATCGCGCCTCAGCCATTGCCGCCGGCGTGCGGCGGGTGTTCGAGGCATTGGGCGCCTGGCCACAGATGATCGCGGAGAGCCAGGCGATCACGGCCATGCGCATCACCGATTCGGGTCAGGGCGATATCTCCCGGCCGCTGTTCCTCACGTTTGAGGGCGAAGTGGCGCCTGGCGAGCCCTTTGCCCATATGGTGCCCAACCAGACCAGCGCTCGCGCCCTGCTTGACCAGCTTGGAGAGCAGGCCAGTGTCATCGCGCCAGCTGAAGTGGCCAGCTACAGTGCCGACGGCAGCAGCGCCCGGCTGGTGCTGGCCGATGGGCGCGTGCTGACCGCGCCGCTCTTGGTTGCCGCCGATGGCGCCCGCTCCATGCTGCGCGGCATGGCCGGCATTGATGTCATTGCCAGCGACTATGGCCAGACCGGGCTGGTGGCGACCATCAGCCATGCCCTGCCCCATGACGGCGTGGCCTATGAGCATTTCCGCCCCGCCGGCCCGTTTGCCAGCCTGCCCCTGCCCGGCCAGCGCTCCTCGCTGGTGTGGACCGAGCGGCAGGACGAGGCCAAGCGCCTGCTGGCGCTCGACCCTGCTGCCCTGGCACTCGAGATCGAGGCGGCCATGGGATCGTCGCTGGGCGCGGTGACGGTTGAAGACCAGTTGGCGGGTTTCCCGCTGCGCCTGCAGATCGCGCGCTCTTTCGTGGCGCCGCGCCTGGCGCTGATTGGCGACGCCGCCCACGTGGTGCATCCCATTTCCGGCCAGGGGCTCAATCTGGGCCTCAAGGACGTGGCCGCGCTGGCAGAAGTTGTGGTCTCGGCCATCCGCCTGGGGCTCGACCATGGCAGTGCCGAGGTGCTGGAGCGCTACCAGGCCTGGCGGCGGCTCGATGTCGCCAGCATGGCGGCCATGACCGATACGCTCAACCGCCTGTTCTCCAATGATGTGGCGCCGGTGCGGGCGCTGCGCGATTTCGGACTGGGCCTTGTCGATCGCACCGGACCGGTCAAGTCGGCCCTCATCCGCACCGCCTCCGGGCTGACCTCGGGCGGCCCGCGCCTGCTCAGCGGCCTGCCGATCTAGCCTTTGGCCCCCGGCGGCAGCGCGGCGCGCGGGGCAGCGCCGCCGTCCAGCTCGGGGAGGCGGCGCAGGGTCTGCGGATCGACATTGCGCGCCTCGTCCAGCGCCAGCAGCGGCACGCCCTTGACGATGGGAAAGGCCAGGCGCGCCGCCACCGAGATCAGCTCGCTGCGATCGGCCGAGAGCACCAGGCGCGTCTTGGTCAGCGGACAGACCAGCATTTCGAGCGTCTTGACGTCGAAGACATGCCGCGGATCTGGGGTCGGCTCGGCCATCAGTTGAGCGGCGTCCCGCTACCGCCGGCGCCGCGCGCCATTTCATATTCGGTCATGGCGATAAGCGTCTCGGCGCGCTGCTCGAGCGTCGTGGCTTCAAGCAGCACCTGCTTTTCGGCCGGGCCATAGGGGCCCACCATGCAGCAGAAATTGACCAGCTCGGCCGTGCCGGTGCGTTCGATCTCGTCCCAGTTGAGCTCGATATTGGCGAATTCGGCATAGTCGCGCATCATCTTGACGAAGCGCTCGCGGTCCACCGCCTCCTCGCCAAAGGCGCGGGTGAAATCGGTGGCGAATTCCTCAGCCGAAATGGTGGCCTGACGATAGGGCGTCATCACCGTCAGCTCATGGGTCAGGCGGAAGCGCGTCACTCCTTCGAGGATGATGAAGTAGCGGCCCTCGCCACTTTCCTCGAAATGGGTGATGCGGCCCAGGCAGCCGATCGGCTGCAAGGCCCCCGGCCCGCGCGGGCTTTCCTCGGAGGTGTCCTCGGGCTGGATCAGCCCGATCAGCCGGTCGCCACGCAGGGCGGCATCGACCATGTCGATATAGCGCGGCTCGAACACATTGAGCGGCCGGTGCGAAAATGGCAGCAGCAGCGCCCCCGACAGCGGGAACACCGGCACCGATTTGGGCAGGTCAGCCGGAGATGTGGGGCGCTTGAGCATGCGGCAGCCTTCCTTAGGAGAACAGCGCCGCCGAGAGCATGCGGCGGCCCTTGAGTGTGGCAGGATCCTTTGGACCCCAGGCATCGAAGAATTCCAGCAGCTTCTTGCGGGCGCCGTCGTCGTTCCAGCTGCGATCACGCTTGAACAGTGCCACCAGCGCCTCGGCGGCCTCGACATGCTTGCCTTCGGCATTGAGGGCCAGGGCCAGGTCATAGCGGGCCTGGTGGTCGTCCGGGTTGGCGGCGATGGCGGCTTCAAGCGCCGAGGTCTCGCTGACATTGGCCGCCTCGGCGGCGAGGCGCAGCGAATTGGCGACGCGGCTATAGGCGTCGCCCTTGCGCTCGGCCTCGGGCACCATGTCGAGCATGGCCTGGGCCTGCTCGGCTTCGCCGGCGGTCAGATAGACCTGGGCCAGGCCGATGAGGGCGGGGGCATTCTCGGGCTGGTGCTGCAGCACCATGCCGTAGATCTGGGCGGCGGCGCCGAGGTCGCCGGCAGTCTGCGCCTCGGTGGCGGCGGCCAGGGCGTCGGCAATCTGGTTTTCCAGCGAGCCGCGGGCCGGCGGGGCGGGCGGCGCAGCGGCGATCACCTTGTCGGCGAATCGGCGCACCTCACCCTCGGGCATGGCGCCCATGAAGCCATCGACCGGGCGGCCGCCGGCAAAGGCGAACACGGCCGGGATGGACTGCACGCCGAGCTGGCCGGCAATCTGGGGATGCTCGTCGATATTGATCTTGATCAGCTTGATGGCGCCGGCCTTCTCATTGACCACTTTTTCCAGCGACGGCGTCAGCTGGCGGCAGGGGCCGCACCAGGGCGCCCAGAAATCGACCAGCACTGGCTGTTCGAGCGAGGCGTCGATCACATCGACCTTGAACGCGGAATCGCTGGACTCCTTGATCAGTGCGCCGGCCGGGGCGGAACCAGTGTTGGCGGGGGCAATGTCGTTGAACGGGGAAGACATGGCGAAAAGGCCCTTGCAGCTAGGCAAAATGACAATGATGCGGGCCTTTCTTGCGCCCGCAGACGGCGGTGTGACAAGCCCCACAATCCACAGAGCAACACGAAGATGACGTTCACGTCAAAATGTGGGTTGCATTCGGGCAAGTGATTGGGCATATAGCGCCTCGTCGCCGCCAAACAAGACGCTGGCGCTGACAATATGGAGTGCGGGTGTAGCTCAGGGGTAGAGCATAACCTTGCCAAGGTTAGGGTCGAGGGTTCGAATCCCTTCGCCCGCTCCAATCTTCTCCTTCGCAAGAGAAGACACGATGAAAAGGCCAGGCATTCGTGCCTGGCCTTTCGTTTTTCCGATTGGTGCTTTTTCGGCGCGCGCCCCTCAGGCGGAGAGGCGCACCGGTTCAGCCTGGCTATGGACCGGGGCAGGCAGGCGCAGCGCGGCCACGAGCGCCCGATACTCCTGGCGGGCATTGACGTGCGACATGGACGGCGCGCCGCCCAGCATGGCCGCATCGAGCGGATCAAACACCGTCATGCCGATAGAAAACAGCGAGCGGAAGATCACCCGCTCGGCGATGCCGTCGGCCACCCGGCAACCCAGGCGCTCAGCAACACGCTCGATGGTGGACTGCACCTGGCTGGCATTGCGCGAGCCCAGGTTGGAAATGCGATTGCGCACCAGCACCCAGTCGATGCCAGCACCGGTGGCGGCGAGGCGCTCGGCGCGCGCCTTCTGCACATTGCGCGAATAGGGGCTGGTCTCGATGGGTTCGCCGCTGACCGCGTCAACGCGCGCCAGCACATCGAGGTCGATCATGCTGTCGTTGACCGGGGTCACCAGCGTATCGGCAAAGCCATGCGCCAGCCGCGCCAGATTGCCGTCGAAACCGGGGGTGTCGATCACGATGATGTCAGTGCTGTCGCGCAGCTCGGCCAGGGCGCGGGTGAAGATGTCGCGCTCGGCGCGCTGATTCTCGGCAATCGAATCGCCCCAGGCGGTGGGCAGATGCACATGGCGCGGCATGGGCACGTCGCGGCCCGTGGCATCGACAGTGGCGCGGCGGTTGCGCACGTAGCGGGTCAGCGTCTGCTGGCGGCTGTCGACATCGATGGTGGCGACGCGGTGGCCCAGGTGCAGCAGGTAGACGGCCAGGTGCAGCGCCGTGGTCGATTTGCCCGAGCCGCCCTTTTCGTTACCCACGGCAATGATATGTGCGCCGTTTCCACCCATGTCCGTCACTCCAAATCAGGGGAGCATCCCCCTGATCCATGAAGTGTCGGCATGGTTAACAAAGCCCTAAGAGGCACGCCCCGGGCCGGGTCCTACCCGGGGTTTTCGACCGATTCGCGCGCTGCCCTACGGCAGGGTGTGGCCGGCGGTGGTGAACAGGCGATACCATTCTTCACGTGTCAGCGTGACATCGGAGCCGGCGGCCGAATCGCGAACCCGGCCGGGATTGGTGGTGCCCAGCACCACCTGGATATTGGCGGGATGGCGGGTGATCCAGGCGACGGCAATGCCGGTGGGCGTGACGCCATATTTCTTGGCCAGCGCATCGATGGCGTCGTTGAGCTCGGGGAAATTGACCCGGTCACCGAGGAAGACGCCATCAAAGAAGCCCTTCTGGAAGGGCGACCAGGCCTGCAGCATCATCTTGTTGATGCGCGAATATTCCAGCAGGCCATTGTCACGGCTGATCGACTGGTCGAGCCCGGCCATATTGGCGGCCACGCCCTGCGCGAACAGTGGCGCATGGGTGATCGAGAGCTGCACCTGATTGGCCACCAGGGGCTGGGTCACGGCAGTCTTGAGCAGGTCGATCTGGCCCGGTGTCTGGTTGGAGACACCGAAGTGGCGCACTTTGCCGGAGGTGGCCAGCTTGTCAAAGGCCGCAGCAACTTCCTCAGGCTCCACCAGCGTATCGGGGCGGTGCAGCAGCAGCAGGTCGAGATAGTCGGTGCGCAGCGCCTTGAGCGAGCCATCGACCGAATTGAGGATATGCTCGGCCGAGAAGTCGAAATAGCCCTTGCGGATGCCAGCCTTGGACTGGATGAACACCGCGTCGCGTTCGGCAGCGCTGAGGTGAATGGCCTCGCCAAAGCGGGCCTCGCAGGCATGGCGCTCGCCGCCATAGATATCGGCGTGGTCGAAAGTGTCGATACCGGCCTCACGCGCGGCGCCGAACAGCGCCTGCACTTCGGCGTCGCTCATCTTGACGATGCGCATCAGGCCCAGCACGACGCTGGAGAGGACGCGGTCTGAATGGGGCAGGCGATAGGTCTTCATGGATGAGTATTCCGGAATCACGAGCGAACAGGCTGCTATGTTAACGCTAACATAGCGCCAGGGCGACCCTCATTTTGGGTCTGGCCTCACGGAGAGGCACTGGCAGCCTCTCCCAACGTCTGCACCAGCTCGGCAGCCGCAGCCGCGCCGGCGCGATTGGCGCCAATGGTCGAGGCGGAGGGGCCATAGCCGACCAGGTGGATGCGCGGGTCCCTTGCGACCTGGGTGGCCAGCCGCCCGGTCATGGTAATGCCACCTGAAGGCTCCCGCAGGTCCAGCGGCGCCAGATGGTCGAGCGCACTGCGAAAGCCGGTGCACCACAGGATGACATCCACCGCCAGCTCGCGCCCATCGGCCCAGCGCACGCCCGTGGGGGTGATAGTATCGAACATGGGTTGCCGATTGAGCACGCCGCGTTGCTGCATGGCGGCGATAGCTGGCGTCATGGGCAGGCCGGTAACCGAGACCACCGAATTGGGCGGCAGGCCGGCGCGGACGCGCTCTTCCACCATGCGCACGGCGGCACGCCCCGCCTCCTCGTCGAATGGGCCCTCGCGGAAGCGGGGCGGGGTGCGGGTCACCCAGCTGGTGCGGGTGACCGCCGAGATCTGGTCGAGCAGCTGGATGGCCGAAATGCCGCCGCCGACCACAAGCACATGCTGGCCGGCAAAATCCTCGGCCCGGTGAAAGTCATGGGTGTGCAGCTGGCGACCGGCAAAGCTGTCCTTGCCGGGATAGTCGGGGATATAGGGCTTTTCCCAGGTGCCGGTGGCATTGATGATGCCGCGGGCCGAAAGCAGGCCCCGGTCGGTCTCGATGCGCAGGCGGTCACCGCGATTGCAGACGAGGGTCACATTGGTGGGGCGCTGCACGGCGAGGGCAAAGCGTTCCTCATAGGCGGCGAAATAGTCGGGTACGGCCACCGAGGCGAGCACGCTGGTATCGCCCCCTGCCCGCTCGGCAAAGCTCATGCCCGGCAGGTCATGCACGCGGTTGACGGTGGAGAGCGTCAGCGAGGGCCAGCGGTATTGCCAGGCGCCGCCGGGCCGGGGCGCGGCATCGAGAATGGTGAAGTCCCGTTGCGGCTCAAGGCCCAGGCGCTTGAGGTGATAGCCGGCGCTCAGGCCCGCCTGGCCGGCGCCGATCACCACGATGTCGCGCTTGAGGGCCATGCGCACGGCCGATGTCTGCTCTGTCACGCCGTGCTCCTGTCGGTCAGGCGCTCATGTTGGTGCAGAGGCGCCTGAAGACAAGGTGTGGCGAGGGCTCAGACGATATTGCCCTCGGCATTGAACAGGTGCAGGCGGGCCGGGTCGATATGGGCCGACACCATGGTGCCAAGCGCCACGTCGCGCTGACCTTCGAGCACGATATTGATCGGCTGGTTGTCAGCGGTGGTGGCATAGATCACCGTCTGGCCGCCCAGGCTTTCGACCAGGTCGACGCGGACATCGGCCAGCTTGACGCCGCTGCCTTCAGCCAGGGTGATGTGCTCGGGGCGCACGCCCAGGGTCACGGTGCCGGTGGTCGGCCGGCCCACATCAATGGTCCCGCCGGCGACATTGACGGCATTGCCTGAGCCGGTGGCCGCCAGGAAGTTCATCTTGGGCGAACCGATGAAGCCGGCCACGAAGAGATTCCGCGGCGAATTGTAGAGCTCGAGCGGGGCACCGACCTGCTCGATCACCCCGGCGCGCAGCACCACGATCTTGTCGGCCATGGTCATGGCCTCGACCTGGTCGTGCGTCACATAGATCATGGTGTTTCCCAGATCATTGTGCAGCTTGGCGATCTCGACGCGCATCTGCACGCGCAGCTCGGCATCCAGGTTGCTCAAGGGCTCGTCGAACAGGAAGATGCGCGGCTCGCGCACGATGGCGCGGCCAATGGCCACGCGCTGGCGCTGGCCGCCCGAGAGCTGCTTGGGCTTGCGCTGCAGCAGCGGCTCGATCTTGAGGATGGCCGCAGCCTTGGCGACGCGCTGGGCGATCTCGGCCTTGGGCATCTTGGCGGTCTCAAGGCCGAACGCCAGGTTCTGATAGACATTCATATGCGGGTAGAGCGCATAGCTCTGGAACACCATGGCGATGCCGCGGCGGGCCGCCGGCACTTCGTTCATGCGCTCGCCATCGATCAGCAGTTCGCCGCCGGTGATGGGCTCGAGCCCGGCGATCATGCGCAGCAGGGTGGACTTGCCGCAGCCTGACGGACCCACGAAAACCGTGAACTCACCGGGGTTGATGGTCAGGTCGATGCCATGAACGACCTTCACGTCGCCGTAGGATTTGACGATCTTGCGCAGTTCGATGTTGGTCGCCATGGCGAACTCCTATGCCGTCCGGAACTGGGCCGGGACCCAGCTCTGGTAAAGGGGGTGGTCGGCGCCAAGCGGCAGCACCACATCCGTGCCCGTGCTGGACGAATGGTAGAAGGCGGTGACCAGCTCGAGCGAGCGGCGCGAATCGGCCGACGTCACGGGCAGCGGGCCGGCGCCGGTGAGGGCATCGTGGAACCGGGCCATCTGGGTCTGGAAGCGCGAGGGAACGTGCTTCCAATCCTTGAGCAGGGCGTCGATGGCGGCCTTGGTCTGCTCATTCCGCGGCTGGATCTTCCAGAACTTCTCGCCGGGATTATAGGCGGCGTGATCGCTCTCGATCATCACATTCTCAAACACCAGGCGAATGCGGGTGGTGTCGTCCGCCGCGCCGAGGGTGGCGGTGAGGCTGGCGAGCGCACCGCTCTTGAGCAGCACGGAGGCCGAGATGGTGTCTTCCACCTCGATAGGGTTGACCCGGGTGGCGACGCGGCCGAACACGCGGTCGATATCGCCCATCAGATAGGTGAAGATGTCGTGCGGGTGAATGGCATGGCCCATCAGCACGCCGCCCAGCTCGGTCGCCCATTTGCCGCGCCAGGGCACGGCATAGTAGTCGGCGTCGCGGCGCCAGAAGGTTTCCACGGTGGCGGCAAAGGGCTTGCCGGCCAGGCCCGCATCGATCACGGCCTTGGCCTGCTCGATGCCATCGCCGAAGCGATACTGGAACACCGGCATCAGCTTGCCGCTGGACTGCTTTTCAGCGGCCATGACCTCGTCGATCTGGGCGAGCGAGCCGACCAGCGGCTTTTCACAGATCACATGCTTGCCGGCCTTGAGCGCAGCCAGCACCATGGGATGGTGCAGCATGGGCGGGGTGCAGACGTCGATCACGTCGATGTCTGCCATGGTCAGCAACTGCTCGAAGGCCGTGATGCGGCGCTCGATGCCGAACTCATCGGCCACTGCGGCCATGCGCTCTTCATTGAGATCGCAGAGCGCGAGCACCTTGAACTTGTCCGAATTGGGCAGATAGCCCTCGACAATATGGCTGCGGCCGATGCCGACACCCACGACGGCGACGTTGAAAATCCGGCTCATTGGGCCCACTCCGTTCCGCGTTCGGCCAGTTGCTGGGCGGTCAGCGCCAGCTTCATGGCATTGAAACACCGCTCCTGCGGCATGGCGGTCTGGGTGCGGTTGCGCACGTCGTCAAGGAACTGGCGGCCAAAGGGCAGGTCAACCTTGGAGCAGTCGATGTGGCGCGGCCCTTCGCTGTTGACGATGAACAGATGGTCCTCGCCAGGGCGGCCGGCAATGTCGATATATTTGCGCAGCTCGATATAGCCCTCGGTGCCCAGGATGGTCAGGCGTCCGTCGCCCCAGGTGGGCAGGCCCGTGGGGGTGAACCAGTCCACGCGGATATAGCCCGAGGTATTGGCGGTCTTGAGGTGCACGTCGCCCACGTCCTGCAGGCCCGGCTTGTCGGGGTGGCCGCGGTTGGCAACGCTGGCCGACACGACTTCGGCATCCATGGCATTGGAGAAGAACAGGAACTGCTCGAACTGGTGGCTGGCGATGTCGCACAGGATGCCGCCATAGCGCTGGCGGGTGAAGAACCATTCGGGGCGGTTGTTGAGCCGCAGCGAATGCGGCCCCAGGCCGACAGTGTTGATGACGGTGCCGATGGCGCCCTGGGCAATCAGATTGCCGGCCTCGACGGCAGCGCGCACCTCGAAGTGCTCTGAGTACAGCACGCCATAGATGCGGCCGGTCTCGGCCTGGACACGCTTGATCTCGTCGAGCTGGGCAAAGGTGGTCATGCCCGGCTTGTCGGACAGCACATCCTTGCCATGCTGCATGGCAGCGATGGAGATGGCGGCACGATCGGCCGGGATGGCCGCCGTGGTGATCACCGAGATGGAGCTGTCTTCCAGGATTTCCCTGGGGTCGGCCACGCGGCGCGCCTCGGGGAATTTTGCCGAGAAGGCGGCCGCCAGATCATCCTCGACGGCATGGAAGGCGACGAACTGGGCGCCGGCGCGCTTGAGGCAGTCGACCTGACCATAGATATGGGCGTGGTTGATGCCGATCGCGGCAAACTTGATATCAGTCATGGGTCTAGCGTTTCATACCGGTAGTGGCGATGCCCTCGATGAGCATGCGCTGGAAGAAGAGGAAGAACAGGAAGATCGGCACGAGACTGAGCACGCTCATGGCGAACAATCCGCCGAAGTCGCTTTCACCAGTGCTGTCGGTGAAGGTGCGCAGGCCCAGCATGACCGTGTAGGACTTCATCTCGCTCAGATAGATCAGCGGCCCGAAAAAATCGTCCCACGTCCAGATGAAGGTGAAGATGGCGGCTGTGGCCAGAACGGGCGTCGACAGCGGCAGGATGATCTTCCAATAGATGCGCCAGGGCGAGCAGCCGTCCATCTGGGCGGCCTCATCGAGCTCCTTGGGCAGGCCGCGGAAGAACTGCACCATCAGGAAGATGAAAAAGCCATCGGCAGCCAGGAACTTGGGCACCACCAGGGGCAGGAAGGTGTTGACCCAGCCCAGCTGGCGGAACAGCACATATTGCGGGATGAGCGTGACCTGATAGGGCAGCATCAGCGTCATCAGCATCATGGCGAACCAGAAGTTCTTGCCCTTGAACTCGAGGCGGGCAAAGGCATAGGCGGCCATGGAACAGGCCATGACATTGCCGATCACCGACAGGCCCGAGATGATGAAGCTGTTCAGGTAGAAGGTGCCAAAGCCGGTGCGCAGCCCGTTCCAGCCGCGGATATAGGAATCGATGCTCCAGGACGAGGGGATGATGCTGGCCGAGGTGAAGATCTCGTTTTCGGGACGGAACGAGGCGGCCAGCAGCCAGAGCAGCGGATAGAGCATCAACACCGATGCCGACAGCAGCGCGACATGGATCAGTATGGAGGTCAGGCGCTTGCGCGTGGGCGACACCGCGCCGGTGACAACCGTCAGCCCGGTAGCATCACTCATCGTAGTGCACCCAGTATTTCGAGGTCAGGAAGGAGACGGCGGTGAACACGCTCACCAGCGCCAGCAGCACCCAGGCCAGGGCCGAGGCATAGCCCATGCGGAAGAAGCCGAAGGCCTCCTGGTAGAGATAGAGCGTGTAGAACAGCGTCGAATTGATCGGGTTGCCCGTGCCGCCCGAGATGATGAAGGCCGGGGTGAAGCTCTTGAAGGCCTCGATGGTCTGGATGATGGCGTTGAAGAAGACCACCGGGGTCAGCAGCGGCAGGGTGATCTTGACGAACTGCCGCCATTTGCTGGCGCCATCCAGACTAGCCGCCTCATACATGTCCTGCGGAATCTGGCGCAGGCCGGCCAGGAAAATGATCATGGGCGAGCCGAACTGCCAGATCGACAGGATGATCAGCGTCCACAGCGAGGTCTTGGGGTTGGAAATCCAGCTCGGCCCCATGATGCCCACCATGGCGAGCAGCTTGTTGATCAGGCCGTCGCTGGCAAAGATCTGGCGCCACAGGATGGCGATGGCGACCGACGCGCCCAACAGGCTCGGCAGATAGAACAGCGCGCGATAGAGCGGCAGGCCGCGGATGCCGCGGTTGAGCAGCATGGCCACCGCCAGGGCAAAGGCCAGCTTGAGCGGCACCGAGAACACCACAAAGAACATGGTCACCCGCATGGACGCCCAGAACTTGGGGTCGTTGGAGAACATGCGGATGTAATTGTTGGCGCCCACCCAGTCGGGGGAGGTCAACAGGTCGAAATCGGTGAAGCTAAGGTAGAACGAGGTGATCATCGGACCGATGGTCAGCCCGAGGAAACCGATCAGCCAGGGCAGCAGAAACAGGTAGCCCGGGGCATCGTTGTGCCAGATCCGAGCCCAAAGCGACGGAGTGGTGGCCGCGCGCTCCCCTGCGGGAGCGCCCGATTGAAGAGAGCGCGCGGTCATGTCTTAGGCTCGGCTGAGGATGTCGTTGGCGCCGCTGATGAGCTCGGCACCAGCCTGTTCGGGCGTCTTGGCGCCAAAACCGACTTCCTGGCCGAGGGTCCGGATCAGGGAGGCGTCGATTTCACCCGCCGAAGCCGGCGGCGGCGGCGGCAGGGCACCGAGCAGGTCACCCAGGGAGGACACAAAGTTCAGAGCGACCTGGCTCTGCTCGTCCAGAGTGGGTGCAACAGCGTCACGGGTTGCCGGAATGCAGGGGATGCCGCGCTCGACGCCCAGGATCTTGGCCGCTTCCGGATCGGAGATGAAGAAGTTGAGGAACTCTGCTGCCTTCTCCTTGTTGGCGGAGGTGCCGCCGACCGAGAAGAACATCGAGGGCTTGCGGTAGTGACCGCCGCCAACGCCGGCTGCGACGCGCGGGAAGCCGTTCATGCCCAGCTTGTCCTGCATCAGGGTCTGGAACGCCACCAGCTGGTTGGAGTTGGACGGGATCATGGCCGCCTTGCCCAGCACCAGCATGGTGGTTTCGAGCGGGCCGGTGTCGAGCGCCTGGTCTTCAGCGGAGACGCAATAGCCGGCATCGCGGAACTTGGCCCACATGGTGTACCATTCCACGGCATCGGCCTCGTCAAAGGCCAGCTTGCCGTCGGCGGTGTAGAGGTCCTTGCCCTTCTGGCGGAGCCAGTTCTGCAGCATAGGCTCAGAATAGGAGCCGTCCATGATGGCCTTCATGCCGCCACGGATGTTGGCGGCCTTGAAGGCCTCGCCAACGGCCATCAGGTCATCATAGGTCCAGGCATTGGTGAGCGGAGCGACGCCAGCTTCCTCGAAAGCCGCCAGATTGTAGATCATGGCCACCGAGTTGGCGCCCAGCGAAATGCCATAGAGCTTGCCATCGACCTTGCCGCCTTCGAGCTGGTCGGCATCGAAGGTATCGAGCTTGAGGGCGCCACCGACGAATTCGTCCAAGGGGGCGATGGCGTTGCGCTTGGCGTATTCAACGATATAGCGGTAGTCCATCTGCACCACGTCGGGGGCATTGCCGCCGGCGGTCTGGGTGGCCAGCTTGGGCCAGTAGTCGTTCCAGGCCAGGAACTCGCCTTCAACGGCGGTGCCATTGGCCTTGGTATAGAGGTCGGTCACACCATAGGTGCGATCAGCACGGGCCTGGCCGCCCCAGAAGAGCAGGCGCAGGCTGTCGGACTGGGCCCAGGCCGGCACAACGCCGGCGGCACCGGCCGCAACCAGCGCCGTGCTGCCCATCAGGAACTGACGGCGATCGATACGAATTGTCATAAGGTTTCCTCCCATGAACTCTAGCACTCCGGCGTCCGGAATGCGGGTTGACCAGCAGCCTCCCGCCGCTAAGTCACTAATCGGTTACATACTCCCGCAAGCACTCCGCCATGTCCAGAGCGGAGTTTCGCGTTTTTTGCGGTTTTTTCAGTCCGGCAGTTCCGCAAATAACCGACTGGTTACGACATAGCACACTGGTTTGACGGCGCGCAATCGACTTGTATGGAAGATTGCCGACGTCGTGAACACCGCTGCTGCGCCCAATCAGCGCCTTGGCTTTTTGCGGGTGTTGAACCCCTCCCTGTGCATCCCGGTCGACCCTGTGTCGCGCCGCGTGCTGGCTGTCAGCGTCACCCTTGCTGGGCAGACTTGTCCGACGCCCCCAAGTCTGAACCAGGCTGGACCAAAAGAAAAATACGAAATATCGTTTGAGATATAGATTGTTTCTATGGGTGCATGATGGACAAGTTGCTGAGCCAGTTTGTGGCGGTGGCCGAGGCAGGCACGATCAGCGGTGCGGCGACGGCGCTGTTCATCACCCAGCCAACGCTCACCTTCAACATGCGCAAGCTGGAAGGGACCATGGGCGTTCCCCTGCTCAACCGCTCCGGGCGCGGGGTGACGCTGACCGCCTATGGTGAAACGCTCTATCAGAACGCCCGGCTGATGCAGCGGCTCTACGACAATACGCTCAAGGCCATTGCCGAGCAGCAGGGGCGGATCGAACAGGGCCTCAATATCGGCACGGGCTATTCGTGGTGGACGCTGTTCATCCGCGACATGGTGGTGGACTATTCGCGCAGCTTCGCCAATGCGCGGGTGCATGTCAGCCTGGGCAACCAGCTTCGCCTGATGGACCAGTTGCTGAGCGGGGACATCTCGGTTTTCGTCGGCCATGAGATCGAGGGGCTCAACCGCAGCACTGGCGCGCGCTTCATCCCGCTGGCGCGCGTGGACCATGGCTATTTCGTTCGGGTCGGCCATGCCCTGCTCGAAAAGCCGCGCAGCATAGCCGAGATCGAGGCTTTTCCAGCCGTCACCAGCTCGCTGCCCGAGGCGCGGCACCAGCGCTTCTTTGAAACCTGGAGCCGCACCACCGCGGCCGGCGCCCGCTTTGACCAGGGCAAATATGCCTTTGCGTCCAATTCCCTGGCGGCCTGCGTCGACTATGTCGCCCGCACCGATGCGGTGATCAACCACACGGCCGTCATGGCGGCCGATTTTGCCCGGCGCGGCTTGAGGCGGGTCGATGTGACAGAAGCCACGCGGGAGAGCCAGGTGGGGCTCTATGTGCTCGACGAGCGGGCGGACGAGCCGCGCGTTGTGGAACTGATCGGCTGGCTCAAGGGCGCGGCCAATGCCGCCCTGCCTGCCAGCCAGCCCTAGGCCGGCCGGGTGCGCAGATAGTCGAGCACCATTTGCACGGCCTGGGCCTCGCGCTCCTGCACCATGTCGATGCCACTGAGGTCGCGGGCAAAGATCACCGACAGCGTGGCCATGTTGGACACGTAGAAAAAGCCCAGCGCCGCGATGGATATGTAGAGCTGGACCGGATCGACATCGCGGCGGAACACACCGGCGTCAGCGCCGCGCTCGACAATGGTGGTGATCTGCCCGACCAAGGGCGAATGCAGCGCCTGGATATCGGGCATGGTCTTGAGGAAACGGGCGTTCTCGATGTTCTCGGTGTTGAGCAGGCGCGGGAACCAGGGATTGGCCAGGAAATGGCGGAAGGTGAAGCGCACCAGACGGTCCATGGCTTCGACGGCGCCATATTGATCCAGGCTCAGCGCCCGTTCGCCGCGGCGGATTTCCTGATAGGCATCGAGCAGCACCGCCCGGTAGAGCTCTTCCTTGTTGCCGAAGTAATGGTAGAGCAGCCGCTTATTGGCGCCAGCCAGGGCGGCAATGGCGTCAACCCGAGCGCCCTCGAAGCCCCGTTCGGCAAATTCGGCGCGTCCCGCCACCAGGATCTCCGCCTTGGTGCGGGCGCTATCGCGCGGGCGCTTGCCCGTGGCGGCGCCGGCGGCGGAACGCGTCCGCGCCTTGGGCCTTGCGGCGCCGTCTCGCGATAGGGTCGGCTCGGTCACTTCGGCTCCGCCTGGCTTTCCGGCATGGTCCATCCCATGCCCTTGTTTTCAGATAGCAGTCCCCCAGCGGGCGGTAAAGAACGGGCCGGTGAGTTTGCCCGGAACAATCGCGCCAGCGTGTCGGCGTCGCGTGCCCGCGCAAGCGCCCAAAATGCAAACACTTGCCGGAATCCAATTGCGCCTGCTTGACGAGTATGCAGCGCTGCGTGTAGCTAAGTAACTAATCAGTTACACGCGATAGAGCGTAGGGAGGTTCTGCGATGGCGGATAGACGTCTTGGCCTGATCATGCACGGGGTCACCGGCCGCATGGGATACAATCAGCATCTGGTGCGCTCGATCCTGGCGATCCGCGACCAGGGCGGCATTGCGCTTGCCAATGGCGACCGGCTGGTGGTGGACCCCATCATCGTGGGCCGCGACGCCGACAAGATCGAGCGCCTGGCCAAAAAGCACGACATCAAGCGCTGGAGCAGCGATCTCGACGCGGCGCTGGCCAATCCCGACGACACGGTGTTCTTCGACGCCGGCACCACGCTGATGCGTGCGTCGCTGATCGAAAAGGCGCTGGCCGCCGGCAAGCATGTCTATTGCGAAAAGCCCACCAGCGATTCCCTCGAGATTGCCGTCAACCTGGCCAAGACCGCCCGCGCCTCCGGCCTCAAGCATGGTGTGGTGCAGGACAAGCTGTTCCTGCCCGGCCTGATGAAGCTCAAGATGCTGCGCGACTCCGGCTTTTTCGGCGAGATCCTCTCGGTGCGCGGCGAGTTCGGCTATTGGGTCTTTGAAGGCGACTGGCAGCCGGCGCAGCGCCCAAGCTGGAACTATCGCAAGGCCGATGGCGGCGGCATTATTCTGGATATGCTGTGCCACTGGCGCTATGTGCTCGATAATCTGTTCGGCGAGGTCAAGGCGGTCTCCTGCCTGGGCGCCACGCATATCCCGAGCCGCGTCGACGAAAAGGGCAATCGCTACAAGGCCGATACGGACGATGCCGCCTATGCCACCTTCGAGCTCGAGGGCGGCGTGATCGCCCAGATCAATTCGAGCTGGACCACCCGCGTGCGCCGCGATGACCTGGTCACCTTCCATGTCGACGGCACACATGGCTCGGCCGTCGCCGGGCTGCACAAATGCTGGAGCCAGCATCGCGTCAATACGCCCAAGCCGGTGTGGAACCCCGACCAGCCGCAGACCATGAACTTCTTTGCCGATTGGGAAGAGGTGCCGGACAATTGGCCGGCGCAGAATGGCTTCAAGGCGCAATGGGAAATGTTCCTGCGCCATGTCGCCGAGGACGCGCCCTGGCCCTATGGGCTGGAAGCGGGCGCCAAGGGCGTGCAGCTGGCCGAGCTGGGTCTCAAGAGCTGGGCGGAACGCCGCTGGCTCGACGTGCCCAAGCTCGAGTTCTGACACACACAGTGCATGGCACAATCCAGCCCACCCACGGTGTCATCCCGGCCTTGAGCCGGGATGACACCGCGTTTTGGTGAGACGTTGAGGAAGTCGAACATGACCACCATAAGCCTGCCCAATGCCGACCGGTCCATCAGCGCCTATACACTGACCGGCACGCCCATCCCCTTCGTCCAGCACAAGGCGAGCGACTTCAACCGCATCGCCTATGCGGCGGCCCATGTGGTGGCCGATCCGCTGGCCAGCAATGATCCCTGGCTCACCCCGGCGATCGATTGGGACACGACGCTGAAATTCCGCCATCGGTTGTGGGATCTCGGCCTGGGCGTTGCCGAAGCCATGGACACCGCCCAGCGCGGCATGGGCCTGGGCTGGGCCGAGGCGCAGGAGCTGATCCGCCGCGCCCAGGCCGAAGCGCGGACGCGCGACGACAGCCTGATCGCCTATGGCGCCGGCACCGACCATCTCCTGCCCGGCCCCGACGTCACCATTGATGCGATCATCGCCGCCTATGAAGAACAGGTCGGCTTTGTCGAGGGCCAGGGCGGCCGCGTCATCCTGATGGCCAGCCGCGCGCTGGCGGCAGCGGCCAGGACGCCGGATGACTATGCCAAGGTCTATGGCCGCATCCTCAGCCAGGTCAAACAACCGGTGATCATGCACTGGCTGGGCGAAATGTTCGATCCGGCCCTGGCCGGCTATTGGGGGAAAGCCGATCACGACGCGGCCATGGATGTGTGCCTGGACGTCATCGCCGCCCATGCCGACAAGGTCGATGGCATCAAGATTTCGCTGCTCTCGGCCGAAAAAGAGATCGCCATGCGCCGGCGCCTGCCGGCATCGGTCAAGATGTATACCGGCGACGACTTCAACTATGCCGAGCTGATCGCCGGCGATGCGCAGGGCTATTCGCACGCCCTGCTCGGCATTTTCGACGCCATTGCCCCGGCCGCCTCGGCGGGCCTGGCGGCACTGGGCAAGGGCGACACCCAGGCGTTCCATGCGGTGCTCGAACCCACCGTGGCGCTGAGCCGGCACATCTTTGCCGCGCCCACCCGCTTCTACAAGACGGGGGTGGTGTTCCTGGCCTATCTCAATGGCTTGCAGGATCATTTCAGCATGATTGGCGGGCAGCAGTCGACGCGCTCGGTCCAGCATCTGGCCGAACTGTTCCGCCTCGCCGACAAGGCCGGCGTGCTGGGTGATCCGGAGCTGGCCGTCCAGCGCATGCAGGCGGTGCTCAAGGTCAATGGTGTTTCGGCATGAGCCCGCGCGCCATTTCGCTGAACCTGGCCACCACGCGCCAGGTCTGGGGCTTCAAGGAGGCCGTCGAGGGGTGCCTGCGTGCCGGGATCACCGCCATCTCGCCCTGGCGCGACCAGATCGCGGCGATCGGGCTGGATGAAGCTGCCCGCATCGTCCGCGAGAACAGGCTCCAGGTCACCGGCGTGTGCCGGGGCGGCATGTTCCCGGCCGAGACGGCTGCGGGTCGGCAGACACAGATCGACGACAATCTGCGCGCCATCGACGAGGCCGCGGCACTCAATGCCGATTGCCTGGTGCTGGTGGTGGGCGGGCTGCCGGGGTCATCGAAAGACTTGCCGGGCGCCCGGCAGATGGTCAACGATGGCATCGCGGCCATGCTGCCCCATGCCAAGGCCAGTGGCGTCAAAATTGCTATCGAGCCGCTGCATCCGATGTATGCCGCCGATCGGGCCTGTGTGAACACCATCGACCAGGCGCTCGATATCTGCGAGACCCTGGGCGAAACGGTTGGCGTGGCCATCGACGTCTATCACGTCTGGTGGGACCCAAGGCTGGCCCAGGCCATTGCCCGGGCCGGACGGATGAACCGCATCTTTGCCCATCACATCTGCGACTGGCTGGTCCCCACCAAGGACATGCTGCTTGATCGCGGCATGATGGGCGATGGCGTCATCGACCTGCCCGCCATCCGCAAGATGATCGAGGATGCCGGCTTCTTCGGCCCGCAGGAGGTCGAGATCTTCAGCCAGGACAATTGGTGGAAGCGCGATGGCGACGAGGTGCTCGCGGTGATCAAGGAGCGCGTCGCGACGGTGTGCTAGGCACCTGCGGCTCCAGGCCCAAAAAGCAAAACCCCCGGCCGTCGCCGGGGGTTTTTTGTGACGATCGAGAGGCCGAGGCGCCGATCAGACGCGGTTGAACACCAGGGTCTGGCAAAGGATGGCGGCGCGGCAGCCCTGGATTTCCACCTGGTCGGGGCTGACCTGGGTGATGGTGGCTTCAGCCACGCTGCCATTGAGCTCCACGGTGCCCTTCCACTGGTTCTCGGACACCTGCTCGGCCTTCACCACCTGCTTTTGCACCAGGGCGAGGTTTTCCTTGGTGCGCGACTGGCCCTGGATATCGAGCAGCACGCCGCACAGATCCGTGCCCGAGCCGCAGGGCGCGAATTTGAACGCCGTGCCATAGGAATCCTTGAACTGGCCGGTCGGCACGTTTTTGCTGTCGGCATAGCCTGGCGCGATGCTGGCCGCACACAGCAGGCCGACAACAAGGCTGGTCTTGAAGAAATGCATGTTCGGTCTCCACGTCGACAGCGCCGCCCCACGCGTCGCAGTTCACGGTTGAAAGGTTAAACGTCGCAGCCCGACAAAAGGATCAGAGCACGCGACGCGCTCCTGTTAGCGGCGAAATGTGGCAGCAATTTCGATGTGGGTGGAATGAATGAACTGATCGACGGCGATCAGATCGCTCATGACATAGCCCGCGCCCACCAGGATGGCCGCGTCGCGGGCAAAAGTGCGGGGGTCGCACGCCACCATCACCACGGTCTTGACCTTGGACTTGGCCAGTTCGCGTACCTGCGCCTCAGCACCGGCCCGCGGCGGATCGAGCACCACCGCATCATAGGGCAGCTCGAACTGGGTCAGCGGATCGCGAAACAGGTCGCGCGCCTTAGCGGTGACGTCGCGCAGGCCCTTGGTGAAGCGGCGCGCCTTGTCGAGCGCGGCGATGCCGGGCTTGTCGCTGTCAAAGGCCGAGACGGTGCAGCGTTCGGCCAGGCGCAGCGCGAAGGGGCCAATGCCGCAGAAGAGATCGGCGACGGATTTGACCTTGGGGCCGACCGCCGCCAGCACATAGTCGGCCAAAAGGTGCTCGGCCTGTTCGGTCGCCTGGAGGAAGCTGCCGATGGGCAGTTCCACCTGGGCGCGGCCCATGGCGATGATCGCCGGCTGGGCCTGCAGCACCATTTCGCCATTGAGCGCCAGACGCGCCAGCTTGAAGCGGCTGACCAGCGGCGCCACGCGGTCGGGCCGGGCCTGTTTCTTTTCAGTGCGGATGGCAACGTCGAGCCCGGTCAGCGAGGCGACAAAGCTCACATCGGCCTCGCCCACCGCCTGCATCACGGCCCGGGCAATGTCAGGCGCCTTGGCCAGGCCCGGCACGAGGATCGGGCAGGCGTCGAGGTCATGCACCTGGTGGCTGCGCAGGCGCATATAGCCGGCGCCTTCCTTGCGGGCGTGCAGGGTGGCGCGGCGGCGGCCGGCGCCCGAGCCATCGATGAAGCGGCTGACCTTGACGTCGATGCCAGCAAACTGCAGCGGCGTTTCCACCAGACCGGTCTTGAAGGCCTCGTAGCTGGCGCGATCCATGTGCTGCAGCTGGCAACCACCACAGGCGCCGAAATGCGGGCAGATCGGTTCGATGCGGTTGGGGGCCGGGGTGATGACGCCCAGCAGCGTGCCGCGTTCGCCATCGGCCGTGATCTCCACCCGTTCGCCGGGCAGCACGAGCGGCACGAAGACCTTGCGGCCATCGACGTCGGCAATGCCTTCGCCCTTATGGCCGAGGCTGGAGATGGTGGTGGTGATGGTCATGACGATCCGGGGCTTGCTGAGGCGGTTCAGTAGCCGCCACAGCCAGCCATCGCAAGGGCCGATGCCGCGGGGACAGCCATGACGTGGCCCATCCCCGACGCCCCTAGAGTGGTCGGCTCGCCCATTCGAGCAGGCTCGCCAGCCCGACAAAGGGCACGCCGGCATGTTCGCTCAAGCCCGAGGCACAGGTGCTGACGGTCGAGACACCCAGGGTACAGTCTGCCGGTATGTTGGCCTTGGCAAAGCGCGTGGCATGGGCATTGAGCTCGGGCACGAACAGGCCCTTGTCGCCGGCATAGCCGCAGCAGGTCACGGCGCTGAGCACCGCGATCTGCTTGGCACAGGCGCGGGCAATGGCCTCGGTCATGGGCTGTTCGCTCAAGCGCTGCGCCGAGCAATTGTGATGCACCGCCACCACCGGCAATTGCCGCGTGATGGTCAGCCGCGGCATCACCTGGGCGAGCAGGAACTGCGCCGAATCCAGCACCGGCGCATCGCCGGGGAAATCGCGCAGATGCTTGGCGCAGGTCGAGGCATCGGTGACCACGCTCAACCGCCCGGCGTCAGAGAGGGCGGAGAGATTGCGCTTGAGATCGCCGCCCACTCCGGCTGCCTGTTCGGGAAAACCCTTGGACTGGAAGGGCTGGCCGCAGCACTGGCCATTGAGGTTTTCGGGGACGATGACGTCAAAGCCGGCCCGCTCGAGCAGAGCCAGCATGGCATCGGGCACCGCGAGCAGGTCATGCTCGGACTTGGGCGCCCCGAACATGCGCGTGGCGCAACTGGGGAAATAGACCACCGATGGTCGCCCGCTCTGGGCAATGGGCACGGGGAAGCCCGTGGCGCGGGCATCCTGGCGCGTGGTCCTGGCTCTGGGCGCACCCGGACCATGGCGCAGCGCCCGCGACACACGGGGCACGCGCTTGCCGGTGGCGCGGCGCGCCGTTTCGGTGATGGCTTCCACGGCGGCGGCGGGGATAATGGTTCTGGCCGCATCGGCCAGGGCAACGCCACCGCGCATCATGGATTCCACTGCGCCGCGATGGTCGGCGACAAAGCCGGCGATGGATCGCGCCGTGCTGCCACGCCGTTCGGCACGCTGGCCCAGGATCATGGTGCCGGTCTCGATGCCGACCGGACAGCGCAGCGAACACAGGTTACAGGCGGCGCAGGTGTCGAGCCCGGGATACTGGAAATCGGCGTCCAGCTGCGCCAGCCGGGCATCGTCCTCGCCGGTTTCGCGCAGGCGGGCGCGTTCGCGCGTGACGGCAATACGCTGGCGCGGCGACAGCGTCATGTGCTGGCTGGGGCAGGCCGGTTCGCAGAAGCCGCATTCGATGCAGAGGTCCACCAGGTCATCGGCCAGCGGCATGACCTTGAGATTTTTGATGTGGATCTTGTCGTCGGTGTTGAGCAGGACGCCAGGGTTGAGCAGGTTTTCGGGGTCGAACAGCGCCTTGATCTGGCGCATCAGCCCATAGGCCTTGCTGCCCCATTCGGCTTCGACAAAGGGCGCAATGGCCCGGCCGGTGCCGTGCTCGGCCTTGAGCGAGCCACCGTACTGGATCGAGACCAGATCGCTCAGCGCTTTGGAGAAGGCGTCGAATTTCTCCGCCGAGTCCGGGCGGGAAAAATCGTCGCTCATCTGAAAATGCAGATTGCCCGCCAGGGCATGGCCAAAAATGATGGCATCCTCATAGCCGTGCTCGTCGAGCAGCGCGCGCATGTCGATGACGAATTCGGCGAGGCGTTCGATGGGCGCCGCCACGTCCTCGGTCAGCATGGATGTGCCCTTGGGCCGCGCGGCGCCACCGGAGGCGAAGAAGCCCTTGCGGATATCCCAGAGCGCATGGCTGCGGTCGGGGTCGGTGGAGAAATCGATATGGGTGGCGGCGTGGCGCGCCAGCAATGCCTCGGCCTTGGCCACTTCGACCAGCAGCGTCGCCTCGTCCGGCGCCGTCACGTCGATCAGCACAGCGGGCGAATTGTCCGTCAGCCAGGGTCGCAGCGGCGCCATGGGGGGCAGATGCTCCACCGTGGCCAGGGCGCGGCGCTCGATATATTCGGCGGCGGTGACGCCCGTCGTCACCTGCACGCCGCCATTGGCCATTTCGATGATGGCGCGGCCAGCCGACTGCGGATCGGGAAAGGGCACCAGCGCCGTCGATTTGAAGGGATGCTCGGGCACGGTGTTGTAGGTCACCTCGGAGACAAAGCCGAGCGTGCCTTCGGACCCCACCATGAGGTGGATGAGGATATCGAGCGGGTCGTGGTAGTCGACCAGGGCATTGAGCGAATAGCCGACCGTGTTCTTGATCGCGTATTTGCGCCGGATCAGCGACACCAGTTCGGCATCGGCCATCACCTGGTGGTGCAGATCGTGCAGCGCCGCTAGCATGGGCGCGTGGCTCTGGCGGAAGGCCGCGCAGCTTTGTGGGTCGCCCGAATCGAGCATGGTGCCATCGGCCAGCACGATGCGCAGCCGCGCCATGGTGTGATAGGTGTTCTGCGCCACGCCGCAGCACATGCCGGACGAGTTGTTGTTGACCACGCCACCGATCTTGCAGGTGGCCTGGCTAGCCGGATCGGGACCGATCTTGCGGTTGAAAGGCTTGAGCGCGCCATTGGCCTGAGCCACGATAATGGCCGGACCCAGGGTGATCTGGTCGGCGCCGGGATGGATTTCGAGCTTGCGCCAGCCATCGCCGAGCACGGCGAGCACACCATCGGTCACGGCCTGGCCCGAGAGCGAGGTGCCGGCCGCCCGGAAGGTGATGGGCAGGTGTTCGGCCCGTGCCGCCGTCATCACCGCGCGCACTTCGTCTTCGGTGTTGATGAACACCACCGCCGCCGGGATCAGCCGATAGGAGCTGGCATCGCCACTCCAGGCATAGGTCATCAGCGGATCGGTATGCATGGCGGCGCGAACCTGGCCGGCCAGGCGGCTGACCAGGCGCTGACCGGCGGCGTGGCGCTCGGGCGTAATGTGATGAAGGGGGGCGAGAGGGGCTTGCTGCATGCACCAGCACTAACATGTTAGCGCCCAGCTGCGAAGGGATTCCGTCACTGCCCCGCGCAGTTTTGCGCGCGCCCGGCAACCGCGACACGATAGTCGCCGTTGCCGGGGCACGAGGCGTCAGATGTCGACGTCGTCCTGGTCGAGCGCATCGATCTCGGCAGCGGCGCGGCGCAGGATCTCGGCGGCACGATGCTGCTGCTCGTCTCCACCGCGACGAGCCTTCTTGATGGCGGCCTTGAGCGCGCGGCGGGCGTGGTTGAGCTCGGGCACCACATCGGCCATGTCGCGATCCGTGTCCGGACCGGGCCGAGGGTCGCCGCCTTGCCCATGAGGCGCGTCATGCCCGTGCTCGGGGCCGCGCTCGCGGTCAAATGGCCATTCGGAGCGGGCAAAATCGCGGAAGCGCTGCATCTGCTCGCCAGCCTTGGCGAGGAACGCCAGGGTTGATTCGATGGCCTCGCGATTGTCCGCAAGATGGGCCCGGCCAGCATCAGTGATGGCATAGAGCTTCTTGTTGCCGTCGGCCTCGGCCGTGGCAAAGCCAGCTTCCTCGAGATAGGTCAGGGCCGGATAGACCACGCCCGGGCTGGGGGAATAGAAGCCACCGGACTTCTCCTCGATCACCTTGATCAGGTCATAGCCGTGGCGCGGCTGCTGCTCGATCAGATAGAGCGCAACCAGGCGCAGGTCGCCCGAGGCCAGCATGCGGCCGATGCGGAAATTGCCGCCGGCATTGCCCCAGCGATCGGCATTGTCCATGCCCGAGGCCAGTCGGCCCCAGCCGCGGCGCGCCATGGCTTCCATGCGCCGCCAGTTGGGTTCGCCATTCTTCCAATAGGTACTCATGATGTGTCTCCGATATATCGTTGACTGCGTTGCAGCCAAGATCGTGCGCGGCCCGCCGTCATTCAAGATATATCTTACGAAATAATCGGGCATGAAAAAGCCCGCGACCAGTGTGGTCGCGGGCTTTCCGAATTCGGCGCGGCGGCTGGCGGCTAGAGGCTTTCCTGCTCTACGGCAGCGGGCGCGGTCTTGTCGAACTGGCCATGCTTGCGGAAGCGCCACATGTAGCCGGGCAGGATGGTATCCATGGATGTCGGCACGATGCCCATGCCGGCCAGGGTCCGCTTGTCCTTGATGGCAGCCTCGGAGACGACATTGTCGACGCCCAGCAGCTCGACCTGGTCCGGCGTCACCAGCGGCGGGAAGGGCAGGATGCCGAGCAGCGCCGCCTTGAACTTGGCCAGGCCCGACGGCACGGGCAGCAGCGGACGCTTGCGCATGGCCTCGTGCAGGACTCGCTCGAGCAGCTGGCGATGGGTTTCGACCTGCGGGCCGCCCAGTTCGTAGATCTTGCCCGGCTTGAGCTTGCCTTCGGCCGCCAGCACAAAGGCCTGGGCCACATCACCCACATAGGCGGGCTGGAACAGGGTCTTGCCCTCGATCACCGGCATGACCGGCAGCAGGCGGGCCAGGGTCCCCATCAGGTTGAAGAAACCGTCGCCCGGCCCGAACAGCAGCGAGGGGCGCATGACGATGGCTTCGGGAAAGGCCGCCAGCACGGCTTCTTCACCGGCCAGCTTGGAGGCGGCGTAGCGGCTGACCTCGGCGGCCTTGTCGACGCCCAGCGCCGACATGTGCACCAGCTGGGTAACTCCGGCTGCCTTGGCGGCCCGGGCAATGGCGGCGGCGCCATCGGTATGGACGGCATCAAAGGTCTGAGCGCCGCGATTGGCAGCGATGCCCACCAGGTTGATGACGATGTCGACACCGGCAACAGCACGCTGGATGGAGGCTTCATTGCGGATATTGGCCTGGACCGGAACGATCTGGCCCACGGTGCCCAGCGTGCGCAGATGACCGGCCAGGTCGGGGCGGCGCACTGCAACGCGGACGCGATGGCCATTGCGGGCCAAAAGCTGGACGATCTGCGTGCCGACAAAACCCGAACCACCGAAAACGGTCACGAGCTTTGGATCAAGGCTGTCCATGGGGAACTCCGGCAAGGTTCAATTGTGTCCGCTTCTAGCCCAGGCGGCGCGACACTGTCGAGGGCCAAGGGCAGGAATCGCCTTGACTCGGCCTGGCGTTTGTTCCTGTTATGTTCTCACAACAGGAGACGACCATGACCGATCAGGACAAATCGGACGACAAATCCAAAACCCGCGTTGCGCCAGACGGAGCTATCCCGCCGGCGCGGCCCTACCATGGCCAGTGCCATTGCGGCGCGGTGCGGTTCAGCGTGGTGAGCGACCTGTCGAATCCGAGCGACTGCAATTGCTCGCACTGCCGACGCCTGGGCTGGATCATGCAATCGGTGCCGGCCAGCGCGTTCACGCTGATCAGCGGTGCTGAGGCGTTGACGCCCTATCGTTTCAATACCGAGACGATCGACCACAGCTTCTGTCGCGTCTGCGGCATTGAGTCGTTTGCCCGCGGCACGGACGGGCGCGGCAATGAGCTGGTGATGATCAACATCAACTGTCTTGAGCCCACGGTGCGGGTCGATCCGGGTGCGATCACGCATTGGGACGGTGCGAACTTCTGATTGCGTGCGAATAGGTGATTGACATCGGGCATGACTGCCAATAGTTACCCCCTGCCTGCCCAGATGGCGGAATTGGTAGACGCGCACGGTTCAGGTCCGTGTACCGCAAGGTGTGGAAGTTCGAGTCTTCTTCTGGGCACCAAGTTTTGACCCCGGTCCAACGCAAGTTGGGCCGGGGTTTTGGTTTTCCGGGCCCCTCCCCCAAGGGCCACAAGTCCGTATCGGTCCATGCGGACGCGCCAAAAGGCCTCCGTAACCTCCCGTTGACCTCGTCCCGCATCATATCAAGCTTTCTTTATATCCGCCTTGACCGGTTGGGCGTTGGGTGTCACAAACTCGCTATAATGGCTCGTTTTGGGCCGCTTTTGACAAGCTCAGGGGATTTCTCGTGGTCCGATCGTCATTTTTCTTCACCTCGGAATCGGTGTCTGAAGGACATCCCGACAAGGTCTGCGATCGGATCAGCGATGAGATTGTTGATCTGGTGTTCCGCGAAGCCAAGAAGGCCAATATGGACCCGGCGCAGGTCCGAATCGCCTGTGAGACCCTGGCGACGACCAATCGCGTGGTGATCGCCGGCGAAGTGCGCGTGCCCCCGTCCCTGCTCAAGAAAGACCGGGACGGCAATGTTATCCTGGATGCGTCCGGCGCGCCGACGGTCAATCCGTCCAAGTTCAAGTCGACGGCGCGCAAGGCGATTCGCGCCATCGGCTATGAGCAGAGCGGCTTTCACTGGAAGACGGCCAAGATTGACGTGCTGCTGCACGGCCAGTCGGCCGATATTGCCCGAGGCGTGGACGAATCGGGCAACAAGGATGTCGGCGCGGGCGACCAGGGCATCATGTTTGGCTACGCATCGCGCGAAACGCCCGAGCTGATGCCGGCGCCAGTCTATTATGCACACAAGATCCTTGAGGTGCTGACCCAGGCCCGCAAGGAAGGCACCGGCCCGGCCAAGGCGCTGGGCCCCGACGCCAAGAGCCAGCTGACCGTGCGCTATCAGGACGGCAAGCCGGTCGGCGTGACGCAAATCGTGCTGTCGACCCAGCACCTGGACGAGACACTGACCTCGGCCGATGTGCGCAAGATCGTGGAGCCCTATATCCGCCAGGTCCTTCCCGAGGGCTGGATTTCCGCAGAAACCGTCTGGCACGTCAACCCGACGGGCAAGTTTGTCGTCGGTGGCCCCGATGGCGATGCGGGCCTGACCGGTCGCAAGATCATCGTGGATACCTATGGCGGCGCAGCCCCGCATGGCGGCGGCGCGTTTTCGGGCAAGGACCCGACCAAGGTTGACCGCTCGGCGGCCTATGCGGCGCGCTACCTGGCCAAGAATGTGGTCGCTGCCGGCATGGCGGAACGCGCCACCATCCAGCTCAGCTATGCCATTGGCGTGGCACAGCCGCTCTCGATCAACGTCAATCTGCACGACACAGGCACGGTCGATGAAGAGGTGGTTGAGGCTGCGCTGTCCAAGGTGATGGACCTGACCCCGCGCGGCATCCGCACCCATCTCGACCTCAACAAGCCCATCTATGCCAAGACATCGGCCTATGGTCATTTCGGCCGCAAGCCGGGCCGCGACGGCAGTTTCTCCTGGGAAAAGACCGATCTGGTCTCGGCCCTCAAGGCCGCGGTCAAGGCCAGCGCATAAGCGCTCGGCGCATGCTCATTTCCAGCGCGGCGCCTTGGCAACGGGGACGCCGCGCTGTGCTGTCCGGGCCTTGTCCTGCTTGGATAATGCTGGCCTGACCCCGGGTTGGCTTGCTAAGGGGCAGCTCAGCTTCTCTTTCGCCCAGGCCCGCTCATGACCGCCAAGCCCGATCATCAATTGCCCAAGACCCGTTCGGGCGAGCCGCGCGCGTTTTTCGGCCGCCGCTCGGGCAAGAAGCTGCATGGTGGCCAGCAGGCAATCTTTGACGCCAGCCTGCCTGCACTCGAAATCGTGCTGGACGGACCGCTTGATCCGCGCAGCCTGTTCCCGGACGCCAAGGAACTCGTGGTCGAAATCGGCTATGGCGGCGGCGAGCACCTGGCCCTTGAGGCGGGGTTGCATCCCCAAACCGGCTATATTGGCTGCGAAGTGTTCACCGGGGGCATCGGCAAGATGGTGCAGACCATCGCCGCGCGGGAACTGGACAATATCCGCCTGTTTACCGATGACGCGCTCAAGCTGCTGATGGCCATGCCGGATGCGAGCCTGGATGCGGTCTATCTGCTCTATCCCGATCCCTGGCCCAAGACGCGTCATCACAAGCGGCGCTTTGTCTCGCCCACGACGCTGGCCGAGCTGGCGCGGGTGATCCGCCCGGGTGGTCGCTTCTTTTTTGCCACCGATATCGAAGATTATGCCAATTGGACGCTGGCGCATGTGCTGCGGGAGCCGAGCTTTGCGTTCGAAACCCAGTCCCCCGGTGACTGGCATCAGCCCTATCCCGATTGGCAGGCGACACGCTACGAGCAGAAGGCGCGCCGCGAGGGGCGCATGGTCAGCTTCTACTTCACGTTCCGCCGCGTCGCGGCACGCTGAACGCCGGTCGCGCCGGTATACCGGCGCGGACTTTCGCAAATTTAATGTTCAAAGGACTGGATAATTGAGGTTTTGGCCCCATATGCGGGGCCTCTACCACATCTTTGAGGCGTCAAATGTCCGTTCCAGCCAGTTCCCCGACAGGTGATGATGCGCTGACGGTGAGGCCTGGCAAGTGGACATTGACGGTGGTGACGCTGTTGCGTGACCAGACGCTGCGGTTCAGCGAAATCCGGCGCAATGCCGGTGGCATTTCACAAAAGACGCTGACCATTACCCTGCGGGAGCTGGAGCGGGACGGCTTTGTGCAGCGCACGATGTTCGCCACCATTCCGCCGCGGGTCGATTATCAGTTGACCGAACTGGGTCGGGGCCTGCTTGAGCTGGCCGACCATCTGCGCGTCTTTACGGTGCGCCACCGGGCGGAAATCCACGCAGCACGTGAGCGATTCGATGCAGCGGGTGGCGAGCCCGAAATCGAGCTTCGCCATCCCGTCTGATCTACGGGCGCCGTCGGAAAGATCCGGCGGCGCCGTGGTCGGCCGAAATTACAGGGAGACCTTTTCCAGCGAACCGGGCTGGAACAGTTCCATGGCCTGGTGACCGTTGTCGAGGGTGACATAGGCACGGATCAGGCCGCCCCATTCTTCCACGGACGTTGCGTTCACGCCCTTCTGCTGCAGGCTGGACAGGATGCTGTCGGCGGTGAACTCGCGCATTTCGGTCGAGCCCGTGCCGAAGGCTTCGGTGTCGGCCATGGCGGGTGCAACCACACCAGCAAACGAGGCAGCAGCGATAAGGGCGATAACAGTGTTCTTGATCATTTCAGTGTTCCTTTCGTTTTGAACACCCTGGAAATGATCCTGCCCGGCCGAACCCTCAAGGGGGCTTTTTGCACATTGAAGGGGTTGAAACCCGCGCAATCGTCACGAGAGTTTTTCTAAGGAAATCAAGGCATTAAAACGTGCCTCGGTTTCCTTTTAGCAACCAGATATGCTGGGAGTGACGGTCCGGAACCGCTGGGGTCTGCGCCGGTTTTGCATCCGCAAAACAGGTTCGAGCACGGTGAAATCACCGCGCCTCAAAGCAGGCTGTGGCCCTTTTGGAAGCATGACATCACAGGCGCGTGACAGTCCAACAAAAAGCGAAAAAAATCATGCCTCGACGCTTTTTTAGTGTGAACCGCCGCTTGGCACCGGTCCAGGACCGGTGCGCGCCCTCGTCCAAACGCATCAATTGCGGCATGCGGATGGGTAATCGGCCCGACCAGGGGCCGGACTTGGCTGCACAGGTCCCTGCCCCGGCCCGGACCGTCTGGGCGCGCGGCCTTGCTAGATGCGGCCAACGGCGCTATAAAGGCGACAACATCTCAGCAAGTTTGCAGAGTGGGAGCCGCCCGGCCCCGCTCTTTTTTATTACCTGAAGGGACCGATGAGCTTCGATCTCACTGCACCACGCTTTATCAAAGAGACGGGCCTGGAGGCTCGCGTGGCTCGTATCGTCGAGCCGGTTGCCAATGGCCTGGGCTATGCGCTGGTGCGCGTACGCATCACGCAGGAAAATGGCATGACGCTGCAGATCATGGCGGAAGACGCCAATGGTCGCTTCACCATCGTTGACTGCGAGACGCTGTCCAAGGACGTCTCGCCGGTCCTTGATCTCGAAGATCCCATCGACCGCGAATATCACCTGGAGGTCTCCTCCCCCGGCATCGACCGCCCGCTGGTGCGCCAGCGCGACTTTGCCGCCTATATCGGGCACGAGGCCAAGATCGAGCTCAGCGACATGATCAATGGTCGCAAGCGCTATCGCGGCTTCATCAAGGCGGTGGATGACGAGAGCGTCACCATCACCCTGCCCGACGCCCCCGGCGGCACCGATCCCGACCATCGCCTGCTGCTGTCCACCCTGGCCGAGGCCAAGCTGGTGATGACCGACGCCCTGATGGAAAAGGCGCGGATCGACCAGGAACAGCATCCCCTTGATGACGACGAGACCGAAACGGTCGAAGTCGCCGATACTGACGACGACACTATCTCCGAGGAGACACACTAAATGGCCGTTAGCGCGAACCGCCTTGAACTGTTGCAGATCGCAGACGCCGTTGCCCGCGAAAAGTCGATCGACCGCATGGTCGTGATCGAGGCGATGCAGGATGCCATGGAAAAGGCCGCCAAGGGCCGTTACGGCGCCGAGACCGAGATCAAGGTGGAGATCAATCCGCGCTCGGGCGAGACGCGCATGTGGCGCCTGCTGGAGATCGTGGAATCGGTCGAAGAGCCCGGCCGCCAGGTCGATCTCAAGCACGCGCAGATCAAGTCGCCCGAAGCCAAGATCGGCGATTTCCTCACCGAGCCGCTGCCGCCGATGGAGTTCGGCCGTATTGCCGCCCAGTCGGCCAAGCAGGTCATCGTGCAGAAGGTGCGCGATGCCGAGCGCGAGCGCATGTATGACGAATACTTCAACCGCATCGGCGAGATCGTCAACGGCACCGTCAAGCGCGTCGAATATGGCAATGTCATTGTCGACCTGGGTCGTGGCGAAGCCATCATCCGTCGCGACGAGCTGATCCCGCGGGAGATGTTCCGCTATGGTGATCGCGTGCGAGCCTATGTCTATGACGTGCGCCGCGAACAGCGCGGCCCGCAGATTTTCCTCAGCCGCACCCATCCGCAGTTCATGGCAAAGCTCTTCATGCAGGAAGTGCCCGAGATCTATGATGGCGTGATCACCATCCGCTCGATCGCCCGCGATCCGGGCAGCCGCGCCAAGATCGCCGTCACCTCCTCGGATTCCTCGATCGACCCCGTGGGCGCCTGCGTTGGTATGCGCGGCTCGCGCGTGCAGGCCGTGGTTGGCGAGCTGCAGGGCGAAAAGATCGACATTATCCCGTGGACCGACACCATTGCCGACCTCGTGGTCTCGGCGCTGCAGCCGGCCGATGTGGCCAAGGTGGTGCTGGACGAGCAGGCCGAGCGCATCGAAGTGGTCGTGCCCGACGAGCAGCTGAGCCTGGCCATCGGCCGTCGTGGCCAGAATGTGCGCCTGGCCAGCCAGCTGATCGGCTGGGACATCGACATCCTGACCGAGCAGGAAGAGAGCGAACGCCGCCAGAAGGAATTCACCGAGCGCTCGAGCCTGTTCATGCAGGCGCTCGACGTTGACGAGATGGTGGCCCAGCTGCTGGCCTCGGAGGGTTTCTCCTCGGTGGAAGAGCTGGCCTATATCGACACCAATGAAATCGCCTCCATCGAGGGCTTCGACGAGGAGACCGCCGGCGAGATCCAGAACCGCGCCAGCGAATATCTGGCTGCCATCGACCGCGCCCATGACGAAGAGCGCAAGGCGCTTGGCGTCGAGGACGAGCTCTACGAGATTGCCGGGCTCACCGCCTCCATGCTGGTGGCTCTGGGCAAGGATGGCGTCAAGACGGTGGAAGACTTTGCCGGCTGCGCCGCCGACGACCTGATCGGCTGGAGCGAACGCAAGGATGGCGAGACCAAGCGCTTTGAAGGCACCTTCAAGGACTTCCCGGTTTCGAGGGAAGAAGCCGAGGACATGATCATGCAGGCCCGTATCAAGGCCGGCTGGATCAATGCCGAGGATGTTGCCGGTGCAGACGACGGCGAAGTGGCCGTCGATGGCGATGAGGTTTCGGCCTAACGGCCGGAACCGGGCGAGGGCACCAGAAATGGCCCGGCGCGAGGAAACGGAACGGATGTGCGCGCTGACACGGGTTGAAAAGCCCGTGGCAGAGCTGATCCGTTTTGTCCTCGGGCCCGATGATCTGCTGGTGCCCGATACCGACGCCAAGGCCGAAGGCCGTGGCGTCTGGATCAGTCTGAGCCGCACGGCTGTCGCCGAGGCGGTAAAGAAGAATATTTTCGCACGCAGCCTCAAAACTGCCGTGCGTTTGCCCGATGATCTGCCGGGTCTGACCGAGCTGCGCCTGCAGCAGCGCTATCTGAGTGCGCTGGGGATGGCCCGCAAGGCCGGGCAGCTGACCTTTGGCGCCACCAAGGTGCGCGGCCTGTTGGCCACCGGTGACCTGGTCGCGCTGATTACGGCGACCGATGCAGCCGAAGACGGACGCAACAAGATGCTCGGCCCGCTCAAGGCGCTGCACTATGCCGCTGCCGAAGAAGGAATTGCCGGCTTTTCGGTGCCCCATTTCGAATTGCTCTCCTCAGAGCAAATGGGTTTGGCACTCGGGATAGAAAATGTGATACATGCTGCCCTCACAAGAGGGGCTGCAGCCCAAGCGGCAGTAGAAAAGGCCAGAAGACTGGCTGTTTTCACTGCCAAACCGACGGAAACGGACACCGGCCGCCCTGCGGTTGACGGTGACCTTTTGCCCGAGGAACAAGACGAAAGACGCGAGATACATGGCTGATAACGACGACAAGCGCACCGACGACAATGGCGCGAAGAAGACGCTGACATTGAAGGGCGGCCCAGGCCTGGGCAACCGTCCCGGCATGTCGCGCGGTCCTTCCCGCTCGACGGTGGTCGTTGAGAAACGCACGCGCCTGGTCCCCAAGCCCAATGTGCCCAGTGGTGCCCAGCGCCCCGCTGCCGGCGGATCGAGCCAGAACAGCCGGCCGCAGGGTGGACGCCCGGGCCAGCAGGCGCCGCGCGCGCCGCTGGGCTTGTCGGCTGCCGAGGCTGAAGCCCGCCGCCAGGCTCTGGCGCTGGCCGGCGCCCGCCAGGCTGAGGACCGTGAGCGTTTCGCGGCTGAAGAAGCCCGCCGCATGGAAGAAGACGCCCGCCGCCGGCAGATTCGTGAAGAAGCTGCCCGCGCCGAGGCCGAACGCCTGGCTGCCGAGGCTGCTGCATCGGCTGCTCCAGCCGAAGAAGCCAAGCCTGTCGAACAGGCGCCGGCTGCCGAAGCCCCGAGCGCTGCTGCGCCCGCTGCAGAATCGGCCCCGGCTGTTCCCGCCTCGCAGCGCAATCCTGGCCCGTCCAGCGTGCGCGTGGTTGCCGGCCGTCCCGGCCAGCCGCCGCGCCCGACCCGTCCGGCCGGCGAACGCCCCAGCGGCAATACCCGCCCCGAGAACGAGCGCGGCGCCAATGCGCTGATCCGTCCCGGTACTGCCGGTGCCCGTCCCTCCGGCACGGCCACGCGGCCGGCCGGTGAGCGTCGCCCTGCCGGTGCCGGCATGGCGCCGATCGGCAATGTGCCCCCCGCACCGCCGAGCGAAGCCGATGGCCGCAAGACCCGGACCGGCGCACCCCAGGTGCGTCCGACCACCGAAGCGGAAATGGAAAATGCCCGTCGCGCCTCGCGCGCCACGCCGGAGCGTCCCGCTCGCCGGGCCGGCATGGACAACAATGCCCGTGGCCGCCTGACTGTCACCAATGCCGGCGCCGAGAGCGATCGCGACAAGGGTCCGTCCCTGGCCGCCATGCGCCGCCGCCGCGACAAGAAGATGGGCCGCAACCAGCAGGATGCGCCCAAGATCAGCCGCGAAGTGGTGATCCCGGAAGCCATTACGGTCGCCGAACTGGCCAACCGCATGGCCGAACGCTCCGTCACCGTCATCAAGATGCTGATGCAGCAGGGCCAGATGGCCACCATCAACGATGTGATCGATGCCGATACGGCCGAACTGATCGCTTCGGAGCTGGGCCACACCGTGCGCCGCGTCAGCGATGCCGACGTGGAAGAAGGTCTGTATGACATCCCCGCCGACGACAAGGCCGAGGATCTGACCGATCGCGCGCCGGTGGTGACCATCATGGGTCACGTCGACCACGGCAAGACCAGCCTGTTGGACGCGATCCGCGAGGCCAATGTGGTGTCGGGCGAAGCCGGTGGCATCACCCAGCACATCGGCGCCTATCAGGTCGAAAAGAACGGCAGCAAGATCACCTTCCTCGACACTCCGGGCCACGAGGCGTTCACCGCCATGCGTGCCCGCGGTGCACAGGCGACCGACATTGCTGTTCTGGTGGTGGCCGCCGACGACGGCGTGATGCCGCAGACCATTGAATCGATCAAGCATGCCAAGGCGGCAGGCGTTCCGATCATCGTGGCCATCAACAAGATGGACAAGCCCGATGCCGATCCGCAGCGCGTGCGGACCGAACTGCTGCAGCATGAAGTGTTCGTGGAATCCATGGGCGGCGACGTGCTGGACGTCGAGGTTTCGGCCAAGACGCAGAAGGGCCTCGACAAGCTGCTCGAGACCATCCTCCTGCAGGCCGAAGTGCTCGAACTGCGCGTGGCCCGCGATGGTCGTGCCGAGGGCCTGGTCATCGAAGCCAAGCTCGATCGCGGCCGCGGTGCGGTGGCGACGGTTCTGGTGCAGCGCGGCACGCTGGCGATCGGCGACATCCTGGTCGCCGGTACCGAGTTTGCCCGCGTCCGTGCGCTGATCAACGACAAGGGCGAGCAGGTCAAGACGGCCGGCCCCTCCACGCCCGTGGAAGTGCTGGGCTTTACCGGCGTGCCGAGCGCAGGCGACCGCTTCTCGGTGGTCGAGACCGAAGCCCGTGCCCGCGAAGTCACCGAATATCGTCAGCGCGCCATCCGTGAAAAGACGGCCGGCGGCGGCGCCACCAGCCTCGAGCAGATGATGAATCAGCTCAAGGTGGCCGGCATTGCCAAGTTCCCGCTGATCATCAAGGGCGACGTGCAGGGTTCGGTGGAAGCCATTGTTGCCTCGCTCAACAAGCTCTCGACCGACGAAGTGTCGGCGCAGATCCTGATGAGCGCGGTGGGCGGCATCACCGAGTCGGACGTAACCCTGGCGTCGGCATCCAATGCCATCGTCATCGGCTTTAACGTGCGTGCCAACAAGCAGGCGACCGATCTCGCCACCCGCGACGGCATCGAAATCCGCTACTACAACATCATCTACGACCTCGTGGATGACGTGAAGAACGCCATGAGCGGCCTGCTCAAGCCGGAACGTCGCGAGACCTTCATCGGCAATGCCGAGATCCTGGAAGTGTTCCAGATCACCAAAGTGGGCAAGGTGGCCGGCTGCCGTGTCACCGAGGGCATCGTGGAACGCGGCGCCGGCGTGCGCCTGATCCGCGACAACGTCGTGATCCACGAAGGCAAGCTCAAGACGCTCAAGCGCTTCAAGGACGAAGTCAAGGACGTCCAGACCGGCCAGGAATGCGGCATGGCCTTCGAAAACTACGAAGACATGCGCCAGGGCGACGTCATCGAATGCTTCCGCGTCGAGACCGTGCAGCGCACGCTGTAGTCTCCTCTGCAATCACAACAAAAAGGGCGCGGTTCACACCGCGCCCTTTTTCATGTCTGGTTCTGATTGAGCGGCTACTCGGCAGCGGCCTTTTCGGCGTCGCTGCGCTGGTCGGTGATGGCCAGCGGCTCGGCGGCCTCTTCCCGTACGCGGCGGATGCGCAGGCGCTTGATGCGGCGGCTGTCAGCGGCGAGAATTTCGAACTGGAAGCCGTCCAGCTTGGTGACCTTTTCACCGCGCTTGGGCACATGGCCGGCCAGGTCAAACACCAGGCCGCCAATGGTATCGACCTCTTCGGCATAGTCGCCGGGGTCGAACTCGGGGCCCAGCATCTGCTGCACATCGTTCAGTTCGGCACGGGCGTCGGCAATATAGGTATCGGGGCCGACCTTGCGGATGAGCGCAGCGGCCATTTCGTCGTGCTCGTCCTCGATCTCGCCGACCACGGCCTCGAGCAGGTCCTCGATGGTGACCAGGCCATCGGTGCCGCCATATTCATCGACCACAATGGCCATGTGCACGCGGCTGGCGCGCATGGATTGCAGCAGGTCACCCACCGGCATGAAGGTGGGCACGAACATGGCCGTGCGCACCAGGTCGAACTTGCCGATCTTCTGCTTGAGCACGCTTGAGACCAGCTTGACCGGCACGTCCTTGGCCGGGTCCGTCACCGGTTCGGTGATCTTGCCCAGGGCATCCTTGACGTGGATGAAGCCGACAATATTGTCGAGCCCGTCCTCATAGACGGGCAGGCGGGAATGACCCACCTGGCGGAACCGGGCGAGCAGCGTGCCCAGGTTCACATCGGCCTCGATGGCCTGGATGTCGCTGCGTTCGACCATGACGTCGCCCACCGAGACATTGGAGAGCTTGAGCACGTTCTGCAGGATCGTGCGTTCACTTTCGGAGAAGTCGGCGGCTTCCGCGCTTCCCTGTTCATCGAGCGCAACCTGCAGATCGTCACGCAGGGACACCGTGCCCCGGGCCAGCATGGACCGGACGCGGTTCCAGATCGATGGCCTCCGTGCGGGCACGGAGGCGGTGCTAGAAGGAGGCTCGGGATTGGCGGGCGCTACGGGGCCCAGACTGTCGCTATCGTTCATGTTTTCTCGCCGCCACAACAGCAGCTCACTGTCCTAAAAATTGCTCTGGGCCGGCAGGCGGATCGGTCCGCCTCAATCTGCATAGGGATCGGCAATCCCCAGGCTGGCCAGAATCCGGGTCTCAAGGCTTTCCATGATGTGGGCCTCGTCGTCGGTGAGGTGATCATAGCCTAAAATGTGCAGAAATCCATGCACCACAAGGTGGGTGAAGTGATCCTCAAAGCTGGTGCCCTGGTCGGCAGCTTCGGCAATCAGGGTCTCGCGGGCCAGGGTGATGTCGCCCAGAATGCCAATGACTGGCTCAAACGGCTCGATCTGGGGAAAGCTCAGCACATTGGTGGAGCTGTCCTTGCCGCGCCATTGCTGGTTGAGCTCGCGCTGCTCGGCATCGTTGGTGAGCACGATGGCCAGCTCGGCCGCGCCCTTGACCTTGGCCTTGGACTGCTTGAGCGCCTCGAGCACGGCGCGCTCGGCCAGCGGCTCCATGGTGTCGGGCCAGGCCTCGTCATTGATGATGACGGCGATATCAAGGGGTGGGGTTGGGGGCATGCCACTCAATCTGTTCAGCTCAGGGGCATGGCATACGCCATGGCGATCCCCGGTGTCACGCCGCATATGCGCTGCGGCCTGGCCCGAAATCTCAGGTCAGGCCGCGGTGCACTTGCGGTGGTCAGGCGCCAATGCCCTCAGCGGGCGGCACCGTCGGTGGCATTGTCGGCTAGGCGCTTGGCGGTGTCGGCTTCGTAGGCGCGCACGATGCGGCCCACAAGGGCGTGGCGCACCACATCCTTGTCGCCAAAGCGCGAGATATGCACGCCCTCGACGCCATCGAGCAGGTTGACGGCTTCGACAAGGCCGGATTTCTCGCCGCGCGGCAGGTCGACCTGGGTGGGGTCGCCGGTTACGATCATCTTGGAGTTCTCGCCCAGGCGGGTCAGGAACATCTTCATCTGCATCGACGTCGTGTTCTGGGCTTCGTCCAGGATCACCACGGCATTGGCCAGGGTGCGGCCGCGCATGAAGGCCAGCGGCGCCACCTCGATGATGCCCGAGGTGATGCAGCGTTCCACCGTCTCAGGTTTCATCATGTCATAGAGCGCGTCATAGAGCGGGCGCAGATAGGGATCGACCTTTTCCTTCATGTCGCCGGGCAGAAAGCCCAGGCGCTCGCCGGCTTCGACGGCGGGGCGGGAGAGGATGATGCGGTTGATATCGCCACGTTCGAGCAGGCTGGCTGCATGGGCCACCGCCAGGTAGGTCTTGCCGGTACCGGCCGGGCCGACGCCGAACACCAGTTCGCTGCGGTCCATGGCGCGCATATAGGCGTCCTGCGAGGGGGTGCGGGCGACGATGGTGGATTTGCGCGTGGCGATCTGGGCCATGCGCACCTTGCCCTTGCGCTCCAGCGTGGGGAGCGTGAGCTGGCTGTCCTCGGTCTGGATCATGCGGATCACGCCATCGACATCGGAGATATCGATGCTGTGGCCTTCCTCGAGGCTGCCATAGAGCGATTCCAGCACGCGACGCGCCTGGTCGACGGCGCTGGCAGCGCCCTTGAGCAGAACATGATTGCCGCGGGGGGTGGCCGTTACCTTCAGACGCTGTTCGATCAGCGCCAGGTTCTGGTCGAAGTCGCCATACAGCTGGGCAGCCAGGCGGTTGTCTTCAAAAGCGAGTTCGAGTTGGGATGCGAGTGCGTTGTCTGCGGTCGGGGACAAATGCCTGCTCAAACTGGTGTGGCTCCACGCTCAGCGCGGCTGCGGGCTTGCGCCGCGACTACATTGACGAGGCTAGGATGATTTGGCGCCCGTGTCTGTAGCAATATTGTGACAAGGCCGATGAACGGCAAGGGCGAGCCACGGCCCTCTTTTGGGCTTGCTCCTCACGGGACAGGCACTATACTGAACTACATGGTTCAGTTTCAGCAGACACAATTCGATACCGCCTTTGCCGCCCTCTCGGACGCCACGCGCCGCGGCGTGCTCGAACAGCTCACGCGCTCGGATGCCTCGATCACCGATCTGGCAACGCGCTTCCAGATGACGCTCACCGGCATGAAAAAGCATGTGGGCGTGCTGGAGCGGGCGGGGCTGGTGACCACCCACAAGGTTGGGCGCGTGCGCACCTGCCGGCTGGGCAGCAGCCGGCTGGAACAGGAAGCGGCCTGGATCGAGCGTTATCGCCAGCTCTGGGACCAGCGCTTTGACCGGTTGGACGCAGTCGTGGACGAACTCAAACGCAGGGAGAACAGCAATGGACACTAGGCAGGTCGATATGAACCAGGACCTTGGCCAGACGGTGGTGCGGCGCGTGTCCGACACCGAAATGGCGGTGACGCGCGTGTTTGATGCGCCGGCGCGGCTGGTGTTCGAGGCCTGGAGCAATCCGGCGCTGTTCCAACGCTGGTGGGTGCCCAAGTCACTGGGCGCTGCCCTGCGTTCCTGCGAGATGGATGTGCGCACCGGCGGCACCTATCGCCTCGAATTCGCCGGCGAGGGCGACAGCAGCTTTGCCTTTTTCGGCCGCTATCTCGATGTCGTCCCGCCCCACCGCATCGTCTGGAGCAATGATGAAGGCCCGGACGGCGCCATTTCCACCGTCACCCTGGTGGAACAGGATGGCAGAACGCATCTGACCTTCAGCGAGGTCTATCCCAGCAAGGCCGCCCTCGAAACCTCCCTGGGTGGCCTCGACGCCGCGCCCGAACAGTTCACCCAGCTCGACGCGATCCTTGTCGAACTGGCGGGCTGAGGCTGGGGCCTATGTCCGCAAGGACAGGTGAAAGCGCGCATAGCGCTCGAAAGTCTCGACCTTGCGAAAGCCCGCGCGGCCCAGCGCGGCAGCACTCTTGTGGTTGCCATGGGTCACGCCGGCAAAAATGTCAGACGCGCCCAGATCATCCCTGGCATAGGCGCAGGCCGCGGTGATGGCCGCCGTGGCATAGCCTTTGCCGGTCGCGGCGCTGGCGAGCCAATAGCCGATGCCATAGCGCGGTGGCTCGACCGGAACGAGATCGAGACGCCCCACCAGCTGGTCATTGACCACAAGACCAAATCGCAGATGGCGATTGGAAGCCTCCGACAGCGCCAGTTCCATGGCTTGTTGGGTGGCGGCCAAGAGGTCGGCATAGTCGCCATGGGCGGTCAGGTGCGTGGCGTTTTCCGCGACGAGGCGGTGCAGGGCGGGGGCATCGCTTGCCGTCAGCGGCCGCAGGTCCAGGCCGGGAAGTGCTGTCTGGAGCAAGCCGCCCTTGCTCATGGCGCCACTAAGCCGCCACCGCCTGCTTGAGCCGGCCGACCAGCGAGTTGGTGCTGGTGCCGATGATCTCCACCGGATGGATCGCGCCGATCAGGTCGGTCGAGCCTTCCAGATGCACGGCCTGCAGATAGGGCGAGCGGCCGCCGACCTGGCCGGGCATGCGGCCGGGGCGTTCGATCAGCACGGGCAGGGTCTTGCCAACGCAGCTGAGATGGAAGGCCGTGGTCTGGGCATTGACCAGTTCCTGCAGCCGATAGAGCCGCTCGGTCTTGACCTCTTCGGCGATCTGATCGGAGAGGCCTGCGCCCGGCGTGCCGGGGCGGGTGGAATATTTGAAGGAATAGGCCGAGGCATAACCGACCTCGCGGATGATGCTCAGCGTGTCCTCGAAATCCTGGTCCGTCTCGCCGGGGAAGCCGACGATGAAATCGCCCGAGAGCGCCATGTCGGGTCGAGCGGTCTTGATGCGCTCGATCACGGCCAGGTATTCGGCTGCCGTGTGGCGCCGGTTCATGGCTTTGAGAATGCTGTCGGAGCCCGACTGAACCGGCAGGTGCAGATAGGGCATCAGGATATCGAGGTCGCGATGGGCTGCGATCAGGGCATCGTCCATGTCGCGGGGATGGCTGGTGGTGTAGCGCAGGCGCTCGAGCCCGGGAATTTCAGCCAGCAGATACGCCAGCTCACCGAGGCCCACCACGCGGCCCTTGTCGTCGCCATGATAGGCGTTGACGTTCTGACCCAGCAGGGTGATTTCCTTGACGCCGGCGTCGACCAGGCCCCGCGCTTCGGCCAGCACCTGGTGCACCGGGCGGCTGACTTCGGCGCCGCGGGTATAGGGCACCACGCAGAAGCTACAGAATTTGTCGCAGCCTTCCTGCACGGTCAGAAAGGCGGTCAGGCCCCGCTTGATGGTCACTTCCTTGCGGGCGGCTGGCAGGTGCTCGAACTTGTCTTCCTCGGGGAAGTCTGTGTCGATGATGGCTTTCTTGAGCGCCGGGTGCATGTGGCGCTGGCCTTCGGCGCGGGCCAGCATGTCGGGCAGCTTGTGATAGGCCTGGGGTCCGAACACCATGTCGACCACCGGCGCACGGCGGGCGATCTCCTCGCCTTCGGCCTGGGCCACGCAGCCGGCCACGCCGATCAGCATGTCGCCGCCCAGCGCGCGGCGCTCGGTCTGCAGTTCCTTGAGCCGGCCCAGCTCGGAAAACACCTTTTCAGATGCCTTTTCGCGGATATGGCAGGTGTTGAGCAGCACCAGGTCGGCCTGGGCCATGTCGAGCGTGGTCTCATAGCCGTGCGGCGCCAGCGCATCGGTCATGCGGTCGCTGTCATAGACGTTCATCTGGCACCCATAGGTCTTGATGAACAGCTTCTTGGTGTTGGGGCGGGTCGGGGTCATCTCGGTCATGCCGGCTCTTTACCAGACTTTGCGGTGAGCGTCATAGCCGCTGAAAGCGGTCTGGCAGCGCCTTTCAGGCCAGCAAGGCGAAGAGGCTTGCGGCGGGACAGGCCCGCTGGCCGGGGCTGTGGGCCGCAGTGCGGCTCAATATGGTCTGGCGTTGGCGCGGCATTTGCACTATAGGGACGCCTGTCGCGCGCCCATCGGGCCGCGGCAGTCATGGCCCCTCCTGGACGACATCCCGGCCGGGGCGACCGCAATCCTCACTGTTGAAGGGATCTATCCGATGTCGATCACTGCCGAGCGCAAGACCGCTCTGATCAAGGAATACGCCACCACTGCCAACGACACCGGCTCGCCGGAAGTTCAGGTGGCTATCCTGTCCGAGCGCATTGCCAACCTCACCGAGCACTTCAAGGGCCACGCCAAGGACAACCATTCCCGCCGCGGCCTGCTCAAGCTGGTTTCGACCCGCCGCAGCCTTCTCGACTACGTCAAGAAGGTCGACGAGGCTCGTTACAAGACCTTGATCGAAAAGCTCGGCCTGCGCCGCTAAGGCGCGCCAGCTGAATTGCGGGTGCGGGGGGATGCCTTCCGCACTCGCCAACGTTTTGCCGCCCCAGGCGGCGCAACGACTAGCGTAGACCGGCGCATGCCGGAGCATGGCAGGATTATTGGCCGCTCCCTCGCCTCACGCTTGGCAAAATCAGTCCCTGGTTTTGGTCTCGTGAGGCATCCCGTTTTCGACCGGGAGCTGCTTGTTGTCTTGCCCATGTTTCGTCTTCGCCAGACGCAACAGTGCCTGATTTTGAGCCTGGGCCACACATGGGGTGGGGTCGCAGGTGCGGGCGCACCGGATGAGTTCGCGGGATGACCTACGCCTCCCGCGTTACCGCTCAGCCGGCAGAATGGAAAGACGATAGCAATGACGATCAATTTTGATCACCACAAGGTCGAGCTCAACTGGGGCGGCCAGCCGCTGACCCTTGAGACCGGCAAGATTGCCCGCCAGGCCGACGGCGCCGTGCTCGCCACCCTGGGCGAAACCGTGCTGCTGGCCACCGTTGTCAGCGCCAAGTCCGCCAAGCCGGGCCAGGACTTCTTCCCGCTGACCGTGAACTACCAGGAAAAATACTTTGCCGCCGGCAAGATCCCGGGTGGCTATTTCAAGCGCGAAGGCCGTCCGACCGAGAACGAGACCCTGGTCTCGCGCCTGATCGACCGTCCGATCCGCCCGCTGTTCCCCGAAGGCTACAAGAACGAGACCCAGGTGGTCGTCACCGTTCTGCAGCACGACATGGAAAACAATCCCGACGTGCTGGCCATGGTTGCCGCCTCGGCTGCCCTGACCATTTCGGGCGTGCCCTTCATGGGCCCGATCGGCGCTGCCCGCGTCGGCTATGTCGATGGCCAGTATGTGCTGAACCTGCCCGTTGATCGTCGCAGCGAATCCAAGCTCGACCTGGTCATGGCCGGCACCGACGACGCCGTGCTGATGGTTGAGTCCGAAGCCAAGGAACTCAGCGAAGAAGTGATGCTGGGTGCCGTGATGTTCGGCCATGCCGAGAGCCGCAAGGTGATCCAGGCCATCATCAAGCTGGCCGAGCTCGCTGCCAAGGAACCGCGCGACTTTACCCCGCCCGATTACTCGGCGCTGGAAAAGGAAGTCCTGGCTGTTGCCGAGGCTGACCTGCGCGCTGCCTACAAGATCACCGACAAGCAGCAGCGCTATGCTGCCGTGGATGCCGCCAATGCCAAGGTGAAGGAGGCTTTTGCCGCCCGCGTCGAGGCCGGCGAATTCTCCAAGGAAGATCTGGGCGAGGTGGTGCACAACCTCCAGGCCAAGATCGTGCGCTGGAACGTGCTCGACACCGGCCTGCGCATCGACGGCCGCGATCTCAAGACCGTGCGTCCGATCGTGTCGGAAGTGGGCGTGCTGCCGCGCACCCATGGTTCGGCCATCTTCACCCGTGGCGAAACCCAGGCGCTGGTCGTGGCCACGCTGGGCACGGGCGATGACGAGCAGTACATCGATAGCCTGGAAGGCACCTACAAGCAGAACTTCCTGCTGCACTACAACTTCCCTCCCTACTCGGTGGGTGAAGCTGGCCGCATGGGTTCCCCGGGCCGTCGCGAAATCGGCCATGGCAAGCTGGCCTGGCGCGCGATCAACCCGATCCGTCCCTCGATCGAGGAATTCCCCTACACCATTCGCGTGGTGTCCGAGATCACCGAGTCCAATGGCTCGTCCTCGATGGCAACCGTGTGCGGCACCTCGCTGGCCCTGATGGATGCCGGCGTGCCGCTGGCGCGTCCGGTGGCCGGCATTGCCATGGGCCTGATCCTGGAAGGCGAGAAGTTCGCCGTGCTGTCCGACATCCTGGGTGACGAAGATCACCTGGGCGACATGGACTTCAAGGTGGCCGGTACCGAAGCGGGCGTCACGAGCCTGCAGATGGACATCAAGATCGCCGGCATCACCGAGGAGATCATGAAGATCGCCCTCGAGCAGGCCAAGGGCGGCCGTATCCACATCCTGGGCGAAATGGCCAAGGCCATCACCGCGTCCCGTTCGGAAGTGGGCGAGTTCGCACCGCGCATCGAGACCATGAAGATCCCGACCGACAAGATCCGTGAAGTGATCGGCACCGGTGGCAAGGTGATCCGCGAGATCGTGGAAAAGACCGGCGCCAAGATCAACATCGAGGACGACGGTACCATCAAGATCGCCTCCAGCGACGGCAGCCAGATCGAAGCGGCCATCAAGTGGATCAAGTCGATCACCGACGAAGCCGAAGTGGGCGCCATCTACCAGGGCACCGTGGTCAAGACCGCCGATTTCGGCGCGTTCGTGAACTTCTTCGGCGCCAAGGACGGCCTGGTGCACATCAGCCAGCTGGCCGAACAGCGCGTCGCCAAGACCACCGATGTGGTCAAGGAAGGCGACAAGGTCTGGGTCAAGCTGCTCGGCTTTGACGAGCGCGGCAAGGTGCGCCTGTCCATGAAGGTGGTCGATCAGGCCACCGGCAAGGAACTCAAGGAAGAAGCCGCCGAGTAATCGGGGCGCTTTCCTCACACATCAAGGCCCGGAGCAATCCGGGCCTTTTTGCTGTCGTGGCCTGGGCTGGCGGCGTGATTGCAATCACATCTTCGAGAGAGACCGGTCCGGGCACACGCCAGCTTCGTATTGAGGCTTTCCTGCACTAGTCGAGCTTCCCGGCAACCCCTAGTGAACAGATCAAGTATCGTCCGCAACGCTCGAACTCCGCAATAAGGTTTTACCTTGCTTTCTCGTCGCATGTTCATGATCGGCCTGCCGGCCGTCACACTCGCAGCCTGCTCCAGCACCCGTACTCCGGTGACCACCGAACCGCGCATCGACCCCTATTACCAGGCGATGTACGGCACGATGACCAATGAGAAGTTCGTCGTGCAGGCCATGGACCTGCGCCGCGTCGATCCCCAGTTCTGGCGTCAGGAAGTGCCCTATGTCACCTCCGAGCGGCCGGGCACGCTGGTGGTCGATACACCCAACCACTTCCTCTATCTGGTGATGGAAGGCGGTCGTGCGCTGCGCTATGGCGTGGGCGTGGGCAAGAGCGAGGCCCTGGTCTTCCGCGGCACCGCCACCATTGGCCGCAAGGCCGAATGGCCGCGCTGGACGCCGACCCAGTCCATGATCAAGCGCGAACCCGAGCGCTATGGCCCCTATGCCGGCGGCATGGAAGGCGGCCCGACCAATCCGCTGGGGCCGCGCGCGCTCTATCTCTACAAGGATGGCCGCGACACGCTGTTCCGCCTGCATGGCACCACCGAACCCTATACCATCGGCACCAATGTCTCCTCGGGCTGCATCCGCCTGATGAACCAGGATATTATCGACCTCTATGGCCGCGTGCCCACCGGGACGCGCGTGGTCGTGATCAACGCCTGATCACGTCCGCCGGGCCAATGCCGCGACAGCGGGGCGCCTTGCTTCGGAATCCGTAGTCACCGAAGCGAAGTTCACTGCTGTCGCGACACTGGCCCGGCCCCCAAGACGAATATGACAAGCAAAAGGCCCGGTGATCACTCACCGGGCCTTTTGCATATCTGTCTGGCGGGGGCGGAGCCCGCAGCCGCTGGCGGGTCGATCAGACCTGCTGCACCGATTCCACGCCCGGCACGAAGTGGCGGAGCAGGTTCTCGATGCCGCTCTTGAGCGTGGCGGTGGAGGAGGGACAGCCCGAGCAGGCGCCCTGCATGTGCAGGAACACGGTGCCTTCCTTGAAGCCCTTGAAGGTGATGTCGCCGCCGTCCATGGCCACGGCCGGACGCACGCGGGTGGCCAGCAGCTCCTTGATCACTTCGACGGTCTCGCTGTCGTCGTCGTCGAAGAACTCATCGACCTCGTCGAGATTGGCAATGGCCGGGCCGCCTTCGGCGATCACCGGCTTGCCGGAGAGGAAGTGATCCATGATCACGCCCAGGATGGCCGGCTTGATATGGGCCCAGTTGGTGTCGTCCTTGGTCACCGAGATGAAGTCGGAGCCCAGGAACACGCCGGTCACGCCGGAAATGGCGAACAGGCCGGTGGCCAGCGGCGAGGCGCTGGCGGCCTCGGGGCCGCGGAAATCACGCGGCTCGCCCACCAGCACGTCGCGTCCGGGCAGGAATTTGAGCGTGGACGGATTGGGCGTGGCTTCGGTCTGAATGAACATCGGGGCGCCTGCGGTTTACGATTAGAACGCTTCTAAAATAGTCTTCTGGGCTCAGGATGCAAGGGAAAACCCCGCTTGCCGTCCGCCTGCATGGCGGCTGTGCGCCTTAACAGATGGCAATGATCTCGTCATCGCTCATGCGGCCGGGCACCACGGTCAGCGGAATGGGCAGCGCATGGGCGCGGGCGGCAAAATGGGTCACCAGCGGGCCGGGGCCCTCATTGCCGGTGGAGGCCGCCAGCACCAGGATGGCGATGTCGCGGTCTTCCCCGATCAGCCGCTCGATTTCCTCGGCGCCTTCGCCTTCGCGGATCACCGATTCGACCTTGACGTCACCGATGTCGCGGATGCGGGCGAGGCGGGTGTCGAGGTTGCGCTCGGCCTGTTCCACGGCCTCGGCGCGCAATACGTCCTCCACGCCCAGGCCGATGAATTCGGGCTTCTGCACGATGCTCATCAGCACCACCGTGCCGCCGGTGCGCTTGACGCGATAGGCGGCAAAGGTCAGGGCCCGATCGCATTCGACGGTCTCGTCGATCACCACCAGGAATTTGCGCTTGTATTCGGTCGCGTACATGGCCGGACCTCCCTAGCGAACAAAGCCGACAATTCTGCGCACGTCTTCCATGACCGGCTGGGCAATGGCCCGGGCGCGTTCGGCGCCGTCGCGCAGGATGGCATCCATTTCGCCGCGATCGGCGACCAGGCGCCGCATTTCCTCAGCCACCGGGGCCAGCACCGACACGGCGAGATCGCCCAGCGCCGGCTTGAAGCTGCCCCAGCCCTGGCCGCCATATTGGGCCAGCACGTCATCGACGCTGCTGTTGGCGAGCGCGGCATAGATGCCCACGAGGTTTTCTGCCTCGGGGCGTCCCTCAAGTCCCGCAGCTTCGCTGGGCAGGGCGTCGGCATCGGTGGTGGCGCGCTTGATCTTTTTGGCGATCAGGTCGGCGTCGTCCATCATATAGATGGTCGAGAGGTCCGAGGCGTCGGACTTGCTCATCTTCTTGGTGCCGTCTTTCAGGCTCTTCACCCGCATGGCCGGGCCGGTGGCCAGGGTCTCGGTGATGGGGAAGAAGTCGCCCTTGATGCCCTGCGCCTTGATCTGCTTTTTGAAGTCGTGGTTGAACTTCTTGGCGATGTCGCGGGTCAGTTCGAGATGCTGGCGCTGATCCTCGCCCACCGGCACGGCGGTGGATTTGTAGAGCAGGATGTCAGCCGCCATCAGGCTGGGATAGGCGAACAGGCCCAGCGAGACATTCTCGGAATTTTCGCCGGCCTTGTCCTTGAACTGGGTCATGCGCGCCATCCAGCCCATGCGGGCGACGCAGTTGAAGATCCAGCTTAGCTCGGCATGCTCGACCACCTGGGACTGGTTGAAGATGATCGACTTTCTGGGGTCCAGGCCCGAGGCGATATAGGCGGCCGCGATCTCATAGGTCCAGCGCTTGAGATCCTCGGGGTCCTGCCAGACCGTGATGGCATGCATGTCGACCACGCAATAGATGGTCTGATGCGTCTCCTGCAGCGGCACGAACCGCCGGATGGCGCCCAGGAAATTGCCCAGATGCAGATCGCCCGAGGGCTTGATGCCCGAAAAGACGCGGGGAGTGAAAGTCATAAGTCACACCGATCAGGTTTAGCAGCCTGCCGAAGTACACCCGCAGGCCAAAGGGAGCAAGTCAGCCCCGCCGCCGCAAGCGGCGCCAGAGCATGCCCAGCGGCTGCGCGCCGGAGATATGGACGAGGGTGAAATAGAGCACGGTGCCGAAGACGCAGATGGCAAACAGCGCCGCGGCCTGGATGGGAAAGCTGGCGCCGGGGGCGAAGATGGCGCTGGCGCGGTGGGCCAGCACATAGAGCACGCCGGCCATCACGAGGCTGCTGGCAATGGTCAGCACATGCTTGCGCAGCGAGGCCAGCGGCAGGGCGAAGTAGCCGCGCCGCGCCAGGAAGAAGGCGAGCATGGCCGCGTTGAGCCAGGATGAGAGGGTGGTGGCCAGCGCAATGCCGACATGCTGCAGGCTGGGGAACAGCAGCAGCGACAGGCCGATATTGGCCACAACCGAAATGCCGGCGAAAACCGTGGGGGTGACAGTGTCCTTGCGCGAGAAAAAACCCGGCTGCAGCACGCGGATCAGCACGAAGGCCGGCAGGCCCCAGGCATAGCCCACCAGCGCCTCGGCGACATGGGCGGTGGCGCTGGCGTCAAAGGCACCGCGCTCGAACAGCACCCGCACAATGGGCAGGGCCAGCGAGGCCAGCGCCGCCGCCGCCGGCATGGAGAGCAGCATGGCCAGCAGCAGCGACTGGTCCTGGCTGGCCTTGGCCTCGTCATTCCGTCCCGCGCTCAGATGGCGGCTGAGCTCGGGCAGCAGCACCGTGCCGATGGCAATGCCGATGATGCCCAGCGGCAGCTGATAGAGCCGGTCGGCATAGGAGAGGATGGAAATGGCGTCCGGCGCCGTCGAGGCGATGACGGTACCGACCACGATATTGATCTGGGTGATGCCCCCGGCCAGGATCGCCGGAATGGCCAGCAGCCAGAAGCGGCGCACCTCGGCATTGGGCCAGGGCAGGCCCAGTCGCGGCACAAAGCCCGAGCGGCGCACCGCGGCATAGACCAGCGCCAGCTGGGCAATGCCGCCCAGCATGGTGGCGATGGCCACCCAGAAGGCGGCGTCGGCCTTGTCCTCGAGCACGAGAATGGCCAGCGGCACCAGCGCGGCGATATTGACGATATTGAGGATCACCGGGGCAAAGGCGGCGGCAAAGAAGCGCCCCAGCGTGTTGAGGATGGCGCCATAGGCGGCCATCAGCGACATGCAGGCCAGATAGGGGAACATGATGCGGGTGAGGAACACCGTCAGCGCGAATTTGTCCGGATCGGCAAAGCCCGGCACGAAGACCCGCATGATGGGTTCCATGAAGATTTCGGCCAGGATGGTGATCACGATGATGGCCGCCACCAGCCAGCTCATGATGCGGCTGGCCAGCAGCTTGGCCTGCTCTTCGCCCTGCGTTTCGAGCGCGGAGGAGAACATGGGCACAAAGGCGGTGTTGAAGGCGCCTTCGGCAAACAGGCGCCGGAACAGATTGGGAAAGCGGAAGGCGGCGTTGAAGGCGTCCGCCGCCGGGCCGATGCCCAGCACCGCCGCCATCAGGGCATCGCGGGCAAAGCCGGCGATGCGCGACACCAGGGTCAGCCCGCCCACCGACAGGAAATTGCGATAAAGGCTCATGGCCGGGAACGGGCCGGAACCGGGCCGCTTGCCCACCCACCCCTCAGAGGGGAGGGAAGCCATGGAGCCGAAGGCCCTGAATTACCCATTGCTGGCCTTCTCGGCGCCGCGGGGGTGGAACACGCCCATCAGCGCGTCGTGAATCTTGCGCTGGCGCGGCTTGCTCATGATCTTCTGGCCGGTCAGGTCGGTGACGTAGAAAACGTCCACGGCCTTTTCGCCATAGGTGCCGATATGGGCCGAACCGATGGTGAGGCTCAGGTCGGAGATCTGGTGGGTCAGTGCGTGCAACAGGCCCGTGCGGTCCAGGCCCGAAACCTCGATGACGGTGAATTTCTCGCTCAGCGCATTGGAGACCGACACCTGGGCGGGCAGGGAGAAGGGTTTGAGGCGCCGGTTGTGGCGACTGTCCTTGCTCTGGTCGATCTGCACCTGGCGCTTGCCCTGCAGCAATTGCTTGACGGTGTCGATGATGCGCGTGGCGCGCACCTTTTCGTCCTCGTCGCTGGTGAAGGCACGACGTAGGCGGAAGGTGTCGATGGCGCGGCCGTCGCGGGTCGAGAAGATCTGCGCCCCGATGATGGAGGCGTCCTGCATGGTGCAGGCGCCGGCGATCAGCGAGAGCAGGCGCGGGTGGTCGGGCGTATAGAAGCTCACCTCGGTGATGCTCTCGAAGGCCTTGATGCGGATCGAGCCGGCAAAGGCCTCGCCGGCCTTGTCGGCCTGGCGGATCATGCGGGCGTGTTCGAGCTGCAGTTCGGGCTCGGCGCGCAGCCAGTAATGGTCGTAGTGGCGGGCCAGATAGGCCTGCACGTCGTCCTGCGGCCAGGCGCTGAGGCCCTGGGCCAGCTGCTGGCGGGCATCGCCGATGCGGTCGGACTGGGTCACCTGGCTATGGCCGCCCGAGAGCAGGGGCTCGGTGGCATAGTAGAGCGCGCGCAACAGGCTACCCTTCCAGCCGGTCCAGACCCCGGGGCCAACGGCGCGGATATCGCAGGCGGTCAGGATCATCAGCAGCGCCAGGCGCTGGGGCGACTGCACCACATCGGCAAAGGCCTTGGCCGTCTCGGGGTCCTGGATGTCGCGGGCCTGGGCGATCTCGCTCATCAGAAGGTGATATTCAATCAGCCAGGCGACCGTATCGGTCTCGGCATCCGACAGGCCCAGGCGCGGGCAGAAGCGGCGGGCCACACGGGCGCCGGCGATGGAATGGTCTTCCGGGCGCCCCTTGGCGATGTCGTGGAGGAACAGCGCCACATAGAGCAGGCGGGTGTCATTGAGCTGGGGCAGCAGTTCATGGGTCAGCGGCAACTGGTCGCGCAGGCCGCCATTGGCGATATCGGCCATCACGCCCACCGAGCGGATCAGATGCTCGTCCACCGTATAGTGGTGATACATGTTGAACTGCATCAGGGCGACGATCTTGCCGAACTCGGGCACGAACTTGCCCAATACGCCGCTCTCGTTCATCTGGCGCAGGATGCGCTCGACCGATTGCGGCGCGGTCAGAATGGTCAGGAAGTGCTCATTGGCCTTGGGGTCATTGCGCAGCTTGTTGTCGATCAGGCGCAGCGAGCGGGAGATGTGCTTGATGGCATCGGGGTGGAACAGCAATTGTTCGCGCCCGGCCACTAGGAACATGCGGATCAGGTTGACCGGGTCCTTTTCGAACACGTCCTTGTCGGCGATGTTGAGCCGGCCGGTGTCGAGCACGAAATCGGTCTCGCCCTTGATCTTGGACTTGCCGGGGCGGAAGGGGGCCAGCACGCGGCCCACCAGGTCCATGTCCTTGGCGTGGTTGAATTCAAGGCTCGCGCAGATGATGCGGGTCAGGTCGCCCACATCCTTGGCCACCAGGAAATAGCGCTTCATGAAGCGCTCGACGCCCAGCATGCCGACGCGCTGGGCATAGCCCATGCGCTGGGCCAGCTCGGGCTGCACGTCAAAGGTCAGCTTTTCCTCGGCGCGCCCGGTGATGAAGTGGAGGTGACAGCGCACCGCCCACAAGAAATCCTCGGCGCGGAAGAACAGGCGGTATTCGGCGGCGCTGAGCACGCCCTTGCCGACCAGCTCATGGCTGGTCTTGACCTGGTAGAAATATTTGCCGATCCAGAACAGCGTGTTGAGGTCGCGCAGACCACCCTTGCCGTCCTTGATATTGGGCTCGACCACATAGCGGGTATTGCCCATGGCCTTGTGGCGGTCGTCGCGCTCGCTCATCTTGGCCGCGATGAACTCGGGGCCCGTGCGCGGCATGATCTCGGTCTCGAAGCGCTGCACGAGCTGGCTGAACAGCGCCTTGTCGCCGGTCAGGAACCGGGCTTCGAGCGTGGCCGTGCGCACGGTCATGTCGGCGCGGGCCATGCGGATGCACTCATCCACCGAGCGCACGGCGTGGCCGACCTTCTGGCCGAGGTCCCAGAGCATATAGAGAATATATTCGGTGACCTGCTCGCCCCAGGGCGTCTGCTTGTAGGGCAGGATGAACAGCAGGTCGATGTCGCTGCCCGGCGCCAGCGTGCCGCGGCCATAGCCACCGACGGCCGAGAGCGCGATGGCCTCGGCGCCGGAGGGATTGTCCACCGGATAGACCCGGCGGGTGGCGAACATATGCACGGCGGTGATGATCTCGTCCTGGGCATTGCTCAGGTTCTGCGCGCAGCGTTGGCCCTTGCCGGACACCAGCAGCTCGGCCTCAGCACTCTTGCGCGCTTCGGCCAGGGTCTGGCGGATATGGGCGAGAACGGCAGCACGGGCCGCCGCGGACTTGGGCGCATTCTCGCCGATCACGGCATCGAGTTCGCCCACAATGGTTTCGGCGGACTTGAGCACGAACAGCGATTTTCGCGGTTTTGCGTCAGCTTCGGCGAGCGTCATCGCGGAGTTTCTTTAGTTCGTAGAGCGCTTCGATCGCTTGCTTTGGGGTCATCTCGTCCGGGCGAACCGCGTCGAGCGCTGTCAATACGGGGTCGTTCGGCACCGGCCTGGGCGGCGTTTGGTGCGCAAACAGAGGTAGATCGTCTAGCACGCTGGCTTTCTGGCTGGAAGAGGCGGTTCCGCTCGAGCGCTGTTCGAGCACGGTCAGCACCTGGCGGGCCCGCGCCAGCACCGGCTCGGGCAGGCCGGCGAGCCGGGCCACCTGGATGCCATAGGAGCGGTCAGCGGCGCCGGGGCCCACTTCGTGCAGGAACACCACCTCGCCCTCCCATTCGCGCACCTTCATGGTGACATTGGAGACCCGGGCCAGGGTCCGCGCGAGGCTGGTCAGCTCGTGGAAATGGGTGGCAAACAGCGCCCGGCAGCCGGTGGCGTCATGCAGGGCCTCCACCGCCGCCCAGGCGATGGAGAGCCCGTCAAAGGTCGCCGTGCCGCGGCCGATTTCATCGAGCACCACCAGGGATCGCCGCGTGGCGCGGTTCAAAATCGCTGCTGTCTCGACCATTTCAACCATGAAGGTCGAGCGGCCATGGGCGATATCGTCGCTGGCGCCGACGCGGGAGAAGACACGGTCGACCACGCCGATATGGGCCCTGCTGGCCGGCACGAAGCTGCCCATCTGCGCCAGAATGGCGATCAGCGCGTTCTGCCGCAAAAAGGTGGACTTACCGCCCATATTGGGCCCGGTGACCAGCCAGAGCCGTCCGCCACCCCTAGCCTCGTCGCCCGAGAGGTCGGCATCATTGGCGACAAAGCTCTGGCCTTCTGCCATTACCATGTCCTCGACCACCGGATGGCGGCCGCCGACGATCTCGAAGGCGAGCGAGTTGTCGATCTCGGGCCTTGTGTAGCTGCGCGTGGCCGCCAGATGGGCCAGCGCCGCCGTCACATCCAGCTCGGCCAGTGCATCGGCGAGGCTGCGCAACAGGCCTGTCTGGTTGAGTACGGCGCCACGCAGGCTGGCAAAGAGGCGCAGCTCGATATCGAGCGCAGCCTCATGCGCCCGCGCGATGCGGCCCTCGAGCTCGGCCAGCTCGGTGGTGGTGAAGCGCATGGCATTGGCCAGCGTCTGGCGGTGGATGAAGCTCTGGCGATGCGGCTCCTCGAGCAACCGCGTGCCATGGGCAGCGGGCACTTCGACGAAATAGCCCAGAACGCCATTGTGCCGGATCTTGAGCGAGCGGACGTCGGTCTCCTCGATCAGCCGCGCCTGCAGCGCCGCCACGACCTCGCGGGTCTGGCTGGCCAGCGCACGCTCGTCATCGAGCCCCTGGTCATAGCCGGGGCGGACAAAGCCGCCGTCGCGCGCCAACAGCGGCAAATCATCGTCCAGCGCCAGCGCCAATTGGCTGGCGAGATCGCGCGGTGCCGTGGCCAGGGTCGCGCCCAGCCGGGCCAAAACCTCGGGCGCAAGCTCGAGGCGCTGCAATTGCGCTGCCACGGCGCTGGCCGCCAGGATGGCCTTGCCGATGGCGGCCAGGTCTCGCGGGCCGCCACGGTCGAGCGCCAGCCGGGTCAGTGCGCGCGCCAGATCCGGCACGGCCTTGAGGTCGCTGCGCAGCCGGGCGGTGAGCATGGTGTCATTGCTGAGGCGGTCCACCGCGTCGAGCCGCGCATTGATGGCATTGGCGTCGGCCAGTGGCGCCGCCAATCGTGCGGACAGCAGGCGCGAACCGGGCGCAGTGACCGTCAGGTCAATCACATGACGCAGGGCGCCGCGCGTCTGGCCGCGCTGGGTCTGGTGCAGTTCGAGACTGGCCCGCGTGGCGGCATCGATGGCCATGTGCCTCTCGGCAGCCTCCGCGACCGGGGCGCGCAGCGCCACCCCGACGCCCTTCTGGCTGTCGCGCACATAGGCCACCAGCGCCCCAAGCGCGCCGCGCGCCGCCCGCGAGAGACTGGTGGGATCAAAGCTTTCGGCGGGAAAGGCGGTGCGCAGGCTGTCGCCGGCGGCCTGGCTGTCGAAGTTCTCGGGTGGCGCGGCATGGGCGATGGCGTCCCAGGCCGGGGCAAACAAATGCCTTTCGCGCAGCGCCTGCCGCGTGGCATCGGCCAGCAACAATTCGGCAGGGGCAATGCGGGCCAGTTCGTCCTGCAATTGTTCAGCGCCGAGATCGGCGGTAAAGGTCTCCCCGGTCGAGACATCGGCCCAGGCCAGGGCAAAGTCGGCCTCGCCATGGCGCAGCATGGCCAGCGCGGCGAGGAAATTGGAGGCGCGGGCGTCGAGGTGATCATCCTCGGTCAGCGTGCCGGCGGTGATCAGCCGCACCACATCGCGCTTCACCACCGATTTGGCGCCGCGCTTCTTGGCCTCCTTGGGGTCTTCCACCTGTTCGCAGATGGCGACGCGGTGGCCCAGCTTGACCAGCTTGTTGAGGTAATCATTGGCGGCATGAATGGGCACGCCGCACATCTGGATGTCCTCGCCCAGATGCTTGCCGCGCTTGGTCAGCACAATGCCCAGGGCGGCGCTGGCGATCTCGGCGTCCTCAAAGAACAGCTCGTAGAAATCGCCCATGCGATAGAACAGCAGATAGCCGGGATTGACCGCCTTGATCTCGAAATATTGCGCCATCATGGGCGTCAGCGCCGCGGTGGGCGAACTGGCGATGGCCGCGGTGGTGGAGTGGTCCATGGGCTCGGGCGGTTCGGGCAAACAAGGCGCGAACTTAGGCGTTTGTGACCGATAAGCCAACCGGGCGCAGGACAGATTTGCTCGGCTTTAGGTGGGCGCAACAGCGCCGGGTGATGAGGCCGGTGGTTGTGAAGGAATCTAGGTGGGTCACGCCTGGCGCTTGGAGCCTTCGCGCTCGTGCAGCGCCTTTTCCATCCAACCTCGTCATTGCCCGGCTCGTCCGGGCAATCCAGACCTGGACGCCGGGTCACCCATGGATCACCCGGACACGCCGGGTGATGACGCCGGTGGTTGTCGAGGGTTCACAGACGGGCGCGCGGGCCTTCTGTCCGGGCGCTCACACCCCACCCGGCCTCCCCTGATGGGGAGGCCAGGTGAGGGCCACCCCAATTAACGCGATGCGGGCAGGCCATAGATCTTTTCGATATCGTCCAGGGCAAGGTTGGCGGCCATGATGCCGCCGGCGGTGGCCCAGACGGCATCGGACACGGCATGGACATGGCCGGCCTTGGCAGCCTCGAGATTCTGCCACAGCGGCTCGGCCTGCCAGGACTGGGCCTCGCTGTCGGCCTGGCCGTCACCGGTTTCATAGGTGAAGTGCAGGATATGGTCGGCCGCCAGTTCGCCGATGCGCTCCTTGGTGATCAGCCCGGCCAGGCCCTCGGCCTGCTGCGCCTCGGGGCGGCCAAAGCCGATGTCGGCGAGAATGGCGCCCGAGAAGCTGGCGGGATAGTAGGCGTAGCTCTGCCCGGCGAGGAAACGGATCACCGAAATCACGTCATGGGCATGCTCGCCCAGGCCGGTCTGGATGGTGGCGACGCGGGAAGCATAGGCATCGAGCAGGGCCTGGCCCTTGTCGGCGTCCCCGGCCGCATCGGCATAGAGCGCCATGTTCTGCTTCCAGGTGCCCTGGATGGTGTCGGCCATGACGGTCGGGGCGATGGCGGCGAGCTGGTCATAGATCTTTTCGTGGCGGCGCTTGTTGCCCAGGATCAGGTCGGGCTGCAGCACGGCAATCGCCTCGAGATCGGGCGCCAGTTCCTCGCCCACCACGACGGTGTCGGCAAGGTCGGTCTGGAGATAATCATACCAGGGATCGGAATTGGCCGAGCGGGCGGCGCCCACCGGAATGATGCCCAGCGCCACCATGTCTTCGGTCGCTTCATTGGTCAGTGTCACCACGCGCAGCGGATGGTCCGGCACCGTCGTGGTGCCCATGGCATGGGTAATGTCGCGCGCCTGGGCGGGAGCACTCAGGGCGAGGGCAAGCGTCAGCAGGCCAGCCCGCAGGACATGATGAAAAGACATGGCATTCCTATAAGTGGAGTATAATACTCAGCATTTATGGTGCCAGCCTTGGGCCTGTCAAGCGGGCTGTGGTGCGTCGACGCGGCGGGACAGGCGCTGCAGAATCAGCAGCATGGCCAGGGCGCTGGCGGCGGGCACGGCGGCCAGCACGAACCAGGGCAGGGCCGCGTCGACCCCGGGGACCAGGGCGCGGTCGAGCAGGCCACCCAGCGCCACATTGCCCACAAGAACGGCGATGCCACCCGAGGACGCGAGCGCCCCATAATAGACCCCCAGCGCCCGCCCCTGGGCGAAGTGGGGCACCAGATCCATGCCGATGGGGCGGACGATGCAGTGGCCCAGCGTCAGCAGCACCACCAGCGTCACCGCCGGCGCGAGGCGCATGAGCCCGGGCGCCGCTTCTTGGGGGGCGCTGAGCGCCACGGCGGCAAAGCCCAGCGCCATCAGCGCAAAGCCCAGCGGCAGGCTGCGATGATAGCCCATGGCGCGCGCCAGCCGGGCGATCGGCAATTGCAGGGTGATGACCAGCAGCGAGGCAATCATGAACATGGGCGCCAGGTCATGGTCGCTGCCGCCGGTGCGGCTGATCTCGACCGGCAGGGCCAGATAGAGCTGGTTGTAGCTGAAGAGAAACGCGGCATGCGCCGTGACAAAGGCGAGGAACAGCCGGTCGGTGAAGATGGTGCCCCAGTCGAGCCCGCGCGGCGTGGGGGAGGGCGCCGGCGCATCCTGCGGCAGGAAGCGGGCAAGGATCAGCCCGGCAACGACAAACACCGCCGCGCCGATCAGCGCGATGGCCTGAAAGCCGATGCCGATCAGCAGCGCGCCCAGCAGCGGCCCCAGCACGGCGCCGCTTTCGCCCCAGACGGCAAGGAGGGCAAAATACTGCGCCCGCGTGCGCTTGCCCCTGGCTTCGCTCGCCGCGCCAAGCTGTGCCACGAGCGTTGAAATCGCCGGCGAGAACAGCGCGCCGCCGACGCCGGTGAGGCAGGCGCCCAAGACAACCATGCCCAGGCTGCCGCCCAGACCCAGGCAGAGATAGCCCAGCACGCGGACGACACAGCCCAGGAGGATCAGCCGTCGCGTGCCCAGAAGATCGGAGAGGGCGCCGCCGAAGACGAAAAGCCCCTGCTGGCAAAAGGTGCGCAGCCCCAGCACCAGGCCGATGCTGGCACCGGCCAGAAGCAGGTCATCGCGCAGATAGGCCGCCAGAAACGGCACCACCATGTAAAAGCCGAGATTAAAGACCAGCTGGTTGGACAGCAGCAGAAAGGGATGAACCGGCACGCGGGAATCCGAACAGGACAACAGACCGCGCAGCACTGCCGCAGCAGGCCGAAGAAAACAAGAGTGTTTTTGTCCTGTTTTAAGCAGGAAGCGTTGCGGGTCAGGCGCTTAGGCTAGCCCCCCCCTCGCCGCGTCATTGCCCGGCTCGTCCGGGCAATCCAGCACCAGGTTCACGGGCCGTCCATGGATCACCCGGACAAGCCGGGTGATGACGCTGGTGGTTGTCGAGGGTTCAAAGTGGGGCGCTAGCCTCCCATCAGGGCTCTGACATCCCCCGCCCCCCCTGAAGGGGGAGGGGTCACGCTGTGGATTTCCTCGATCTCGCCCCACCCCCCGGGCGGATTCCTCCCCCTTCAGGGGGAGGCTAGGTGGGGGCGTCTGGCGAGATGAGGTGGCAAGTGCTCTCCCTCTCCCCCAGCCCCATGTCCCCGTCATTGCCCGGCTCGTCCGGGCAATCCAGCACCCCAGCCGGGCCCCTAGACCTCGTAGCGGTCACTCTCGTGGCGCACCGGGCGGTAGACGAAATAGTCAAAGTCCGCCGGGCTGGCCGTGCCGTTGAGGTCATGGGCCGCGACGCCGACGAAGGCGCCGGTGAAGCTGCCATGGGCCTGGTGGCCGCCGCATTCATCCGAGAGCAGCGACGCGTCGAGCACCGGGCCGATGGGGGTGAGCTCGCCCCCCTCCAGCCCATAGAAGAACTGCAGCGCGCGGCCGCGGATGCTCAGCGCCAGGCGGATCTTGCCGGTCTGGGGGATGGACACCGGGGCGGCCGGGAAGGTGAGGTGGCCATCCGGCCAGCTCATTTCCGAGCTCATGATCAGCAGTTCGCGCTTGCCGTCCGAATGGGCCGTCACTGCCAGATAGAAAAAGTTGTAGCGGCTGTAATAGGCCGTCAGCCCCGCCATGGTGCGTTCATCGGTGGGGGCAAAATCCACCGTGGTTTCGGCATCATAGGAGAAGTGTTGCTGCCGGCGGGCGACCAGCGCCTGCTCGAACCAGGAGCCGGGGGATTCACGGCCGAACAGGCGGAGTTTGTTGTCCGCAACTTGGAAGATCCGCTCGGTCTCGGGCGTGCGCAGCCACTGGAAGTCCAGCGGCAGGCCCTTGTCGAAACTATAGCGCTGCTCGGCCCAATAGGGCGCGTCGTCGCGCGTGCCGGGCACCTCGACATGCAGGGACGGCACGGGGCCGTGTTTCACGTGAATCCAGTCGTCATCGCCCCAATAGGCTTCCTGGATGGCCGTCTCGCGGCCCAGCACGCAGCGGCGCTCCTGGGTGGTCGGGCGACCGGTGAGATGCACGAGGAAGGTCTTGCCATCGGGCGTTTCCACCAAATCGCCATGGCCGGCGCGCTGCAGCGGCGCAAGCGGGGCGTCCTTGGAGGTCAGGATATACTTCTCGGGATGGGTCTCGTAGGGGCCATCGATATTACGCGAGCGCGCGAAGGTGCAGGCATGGTCATAGGCCGTGCCGCCTTCTGCGGTCAGCAGATAATACCAGGGCGTGCCGTCCTTGCCCTTGCGCTTGTAGAGATGGGGGCCCTCGACCAGCTTGAGGTCGGTGCCCTGATAGATGTTCTTGATCGGCCCGACGAGCTTGCCGGCCTTGGGGTCGAATTCCTGCAGCGCGATACCGGCAAACAGCAGGGGCCGGCGGCGATGGTCCCACAGCATGTTGACGAACCATTTGCGGCCATCGTCATCGTGGAACAGGCTCGGATCAAAGCCCGAGGAATTCATGTAGATCGGATCGCTCCAGGGCCCTTCGATGGTGTCGGCCCAGACGATGTAATTATGCGCGTCCTTGAACGAGCCGTCCTTGCGCTTGACGTCGGTATAGACCAGCCAGAATTTTTCGCCGTCGTGGCTGAGGCAGGGCGCCCAGACGCCGCAGCTATCGGGATCGCCGCGCATGTCGAGCTGGCTCTGGCGCGTCAGCGGCCGGGTCAGCAGCGTCCAGTTGGCAAGGTCCTTGGAGTGATGGATCTGCACGCCGGGGAACCATTCGAAGGTCGAGGTGGCGATGTAATAGTCCTCGCCCACCCGCAGGATCGAAGGGTCGGGGTTGAAGCCGGGCAGGATGGGATTGGTAATCTGGGACATGGTGGCTTTCCTCTGGGCGCGCTCACGATAGCCACAACCACCGCGCGTCACCCTCGGGCCTGACCCGAGGGGACTGCACTTGCGGGGGCCCGGCCAAGTAAAGAGCCCTCGGGTCGAGCCCGAGGGTGACGGTCAGTGGGCGGGGCACAATCATGCCCCGCCCACGGGGCCGGTCTTACACGAAGCGGTTGACCAGGTTTTCGAGATATTCCTGGCGGCCGGAGCGCGGCTGCGGGTTGATGTTTTCAGCATGCACCCAGGCAGCGATCTCCTCGAGCGAGCGTTCACCCTTGAGCATGGCGGCGGCGCCCTTCTGGTTCCAGCCGGCATAGCGCTCGTCGAGCAGCTTGTCGAACTCGCCGTCGGCGATCAGCGCGGCAGCGCCCTTGAGGCCGCGGGCCAGGGTATCGAGGCCCAGGATGTGACCGTGCAGCAGGTCTGCGGGGTCCAGCGACTGGCGGCGCACCTTGGCGTCGAAGTTGAAGCCGCCCTTGCCCAGGCCGCCCTGCTTGATGATGTAATAGAAGGCCAGCGCCATTTCGCCCGCATTGTTGGGGAAGTGGTCGGTGTCCCAGCCGGACTGCAGGTCGTTACGGTTGGCGTCGACCGAGCCGAGCATGCCCAGCGAGGACGCAACAGCCAGTTCATGCTCGAAGGAGTGGCCGGCGAGGAAGGCGTGACCAACCTCGATATTGCACTTCACCTTCTTTTCCAGGCCATACTTCTGCAGGAAGCCAAAGACCGTGGCGACGTCGTAGTCGTACTGGTGCTTGCTCGGTTCCTGCGGCTTGGGTTCGATCAGGATCTGGCCCTTGAAGCCGATCTTTTCGGCATGCTCGATGACGAGCGTCAGGAAGCGGGCCATCTGGTCCTGTTCCTGGCCGATCTTGGTGTTCAGAAGCGTTTCATAGCCCTCGCGGCCGCCCCAGAGCACATAGTTCTCGCCGCCCAGTTCATTGGTCAGCTCCAGCACGGCCTTCACCTGGCCGGCGGCATAGGCGAACACTTCCGGATCGGGATTGGTGGCGGCGCCTGCCATATAGCGGCGGTTGGAGAACAGGTTCGCCGTGCCCCAGAGCAGCTTCTTGCCGCTCTTCTGCATATTGGCGGCGATCAGGTCGCCGATGATGCGCAGGTTCTTGTTGCTTTCGGCCAGGGTCTCGCCCTCGGGGGCCACGTCCACATCGTGGAAGGCAAAGAAGGGCACGTCGATCAGGTCAAAGAACTCGAAGGCGACTTCGGTCTTGAGCTTGGCGCCGTCCATGCCCTTGTCGAACCAGGGGCGATCAAAGGTACGGCCGCCAAAGGGGTCGCCGCCTTCCTGGGCGAAGGTATGCCAATAGGCGATGGCGGGGCGGACATGGTCTTCCATCCGCTTGCCGGCGATCACCTCGTCCTTGTTGTAGTGCCGGAAGGCGAGCGGGTTGCGGCTCTCCGGGCCTTCATACTTGACCTGGCTCAGGCCCTTGAAAAAATCAGTCACGAACGTGCCTCCTCGATGGCAGGGTAGAGCGCGCGATAGCGCGCATATTGATCGGAATAGGCGGCCGACAGCGAACGGTCGGGCGCAATGGTCTTGGCGATGGGCGGCATGGTCATGACGCTTGCGGGGTCGGCGCCTTCGGCAGCGCAGAGCCCCAGCCGGGCCGCGCCCAGCGCGCCGCCGAAATCGCCGTCCTCGGGCAGGGCGATTTCCATGTCCAGATTGGTGGCGATCATCTTGAGCCACAGTGCCGACTTGCTGCCGCCACCCACTGCCAGCAGGCGATCGATGCGCGTGCCGGCGTCCTTGAGCACGCGCTGGCTGTCGCGGAAGGCAAAGGTCACACCCTCCATCACCGCCTGGGCCAGCTTGGCCGGATCGGAGAGATGGCTGAGGCCCACGAAGGAGCCGCGTGCGCCGGCATTGTTGTGCGGCGTGCGTTCGCCCGAGAGATACGGCAGGAAGATTTCCTCGCCCGGCCCGGTGAATTGGGCTTCGGCCGCGCCCGACAGCGCCGCCGGCTTCTGGCCGGTGATATGGCTCAGCCAGTTCAGCGAATCGGTGGCCGAGAGGATCACGCCCATCTGGTGCCAGGTGTCGGGCACGGCATGGCAGAAGGCATGCACGGCGCCCTTGGTATTGGGACGGAAGCGGTCGTTGGAGACAAACAGCACGCCCGAGGTGCCGAGTGAAACAAACCCCTCGCCGGGCCGGATGGCGCCGATGCCACAGGCCGCCGCAGCATTGTCGCCGGCGCCGCCGGCCACCACCACATTGGCGTCCATGCCCCAGCGCTGGGCGAATTCGCGCTTGAGCGCGCCCGAGGGCGCCGAGCCTTCGACGAGGCGCGGCATGTGGCTGCGGTCGAGGCCAGTGACGGCCAGCAGCTCGTCGGACCAGTCGCGCTTGCCGACATCGAGCCAGAGCGTGCCGGCGGCGTCGGACATGTCCTCGACATGTTCGCCCGTCAGCAGCAGCCGCACATAGGCCTTGGGCAGCAGCACCTTGGCGATGCGGGCGAAGATCTCGGGCTCATGCTTGCGCACCCAGGCGATCTTGGGCGCGGTAAAGCCCGGCATGGCGATATTGCCGGCAATATCGCGCAGGCTGGGGAGGGCAGCTTCCATCTCGCGGCATTCGGCGGCCGAGCGGCCGTCGTTCCAGAGGATACAGGGGCGAAGCACCTCGTCGTTCTTGTCGAGGAGGGTCGCGCCATGCATGTGACCCGAGAGCCCAATGCCGCGCACGCTGGCCAGTTCGGTCGGGTGCGACTTGGACAGCGCATCGATGGCCGCCAGGGTCGCTTTCCACCAGTCGGCGGGGTTCTGCTCGGACCAGCCGGGGTGCGGGCGCACCGGCTCGACGGCGGCGGCCGAGGCTTCGCCCAGGGCGCGGCCGTGTTCGTCGATCAGCAGCGCCTTGACGCCCGATGTGCCGATATCAATGCCGAGATAGGTCATGAGGCACGTACCTCATGAGCAGGAAAGTCAAACATCGGAACGTCCTCCCGACCCGATTTTCGGGTCCCGCCGGTTTTGTGAATGGCGTCTTGTTAGCGCAGATTGTCGCGCAGGAAAATCCCGATTTCAATGGGGTCGGCAACAACAGTGCGATTGTCGCCCAGCGCCAGGGTCCTGGCGGCGGCCAGAGCGGCGCGGATTTCGCCATCCGGATTCTGGTCGAGCACGACATCGATCGCCCCCGATCTGAGGCCGCGCCGCGTCGGTTCGGTCAGCTCATGGGCGATGACGCGAATGGCGCCACCGCGCCCCGAGGCCTCGAGCGCCGCCACCAGGCCGCCATTGCCGGCGCCCAGATTGTAGATGCCACCCAGGTCCGGATGGCGCTTGAGCAGGTCGCCGACAATCGCCTGGGTTTCGCTGCGCTCGTCATGCCCCTCGATGGGGCCGAGCAGGGGGATGTCGGCAAATTCGGCCTCCAGCGCGGCGCGGAAGCCGGCGAGGCGATCGATATGGTCGGCCAGGTGCAGCGAGCCGGCGATCACCGCCACGCTGCCACCCTGGGGCAGGAAACGGCCCATCAGTGAGGCCGCCGTACGGCCGGCCGCGACATTGTCGATGCCGATGAACAGCCGCCGCTGCGTGCCCGGCAGGTCCGACACCAGCGTCATCACCGCCACGCCGCGCCGGCTGGCCGCATCGACGGCGGCGACAACGGCGGGCTCCTGGCTGGCCACGATGATGGCGCAGTCGCAGTCATGCGGATTGAGCGCGTCAAGGCTCGCGGCCAAGGCTGCGCCGTCGAGCGCCCGCACCCGGCGGGTCTGGATATGCATGCGTTCGGCCAGGGCCTGGTCGGCGCGGGCGCTGACCGCATCGGCAAGGCTGGCCATGAACTCATTGGACCCGTCGGGGATGATGAAGGTCAGCCGCAGGTCGCGCCCGCGCGCCAGCAGCGAAGCCGAGAGATCGCGCTGGAAGCCAATGGCGGCAATGGCGGCGGCGACCTTTTCGGCCGTGGCCGCGCGCACGCCGGCGCGGCCATTGAGCACGCGGTCCACCGTGGCCAGCGATACCCCTGCTGCGCGTGCCACATCATGCACCGTCGCACGCCGTTTCAGTTCGATCTCGTTCACGCTGGGTCCCCGGCCGTCATCCGCCAAGCTTCGGCAGGCGCCTGCAAAAGGTCAAGTGCGACGTTGCAGACCACCGACAAAGCAGGGTAGACCACTGCGCAAAACTCAGGGGGAGTGCCATTATGGCCATCGCGGTTTCAACTTTCGGCGACGTCAACGGCAAGCGGGTGGACCAGTTCCGGCTGGTCAGCAACACCGGCGTGAGCGTGGACATCATCGGCTATGGCGTGGCCGTGCGGGACTGGCGCGTGCCGGTGGCCGGCGGCGAACGCACCGTGGTGCTCGGCTTTGATGCGCTGGCCCCCTATATCGAGCACAGCCCGCATTTTGGCGCCCTGGCCGGCCGAGTCGCCAACCGCATCAAGAATTCCTCCTTCGAGCTCAATGGCAAGACCTATCAGCTGCCGCCCAATGCCGGTGAACTGCACCTGCATGGCGGCACCGAGGGCCTGGGCCGCCAGGTCTGGGACGGGCAGGTGGACGAGGCCAACAATGCCGTGCGCTTCACCTTTTTCAGCCCCGATGGCGCCATGGGCTATCCCGGCAATGTCAATTTTGCCGCCACCTATTCGCTCAAGGGCAACAAGCTGCGGCTTGAGCTGAGCGCCACCACCGATACGGCGACGCCGATTAGCCTCGTGCAGCACCAGTATTTCAACCTGGGCACCGGCGATGACGTGCTCGACCATTCCATCCAGGTCAATTCCAGCGCCTATACCGAGCTGGGTGCCGATCTGGCGCCGACCGGCGCCATCCTGCCCTCGCGCGGCACGCAGTATGATCTGCGCCAGGCGCGCACCATGCGCGACGCCAAGGGCAATCCGGTGGAATATGACATTGGCATGGTGCTCGATTCCGGCCGCAAAACCAGCGATCCCGTCGCCACCGTCGTGGGCCCGGACAAGGCGCTGACGCTCAAGCTCTGGACGGATCGGCCGGGCCTGCAGGTCTACAATGGCGTCTGGACCGATTGCCCAGTGCCGGGCCTGGGCGGCCGCCACTATGGCAAGCATTCCGGCCTGTGCCTGGAAGACCAGGCCTTTGCCGATGCCGTGCACAATCCGCATTTCCCCAATGTGATCTGCACGCCCGAGCGCCCCTATCAGCATTGGTGCGACATCGAGATCGCCTGACGACCGCTGCCGTCCCGCCGGATCGACTGCTGCCGCGCCCCGTCAGCAGGCCATGAGAGACTGCTTCCCTGACCAGCAGGGGAGCGGGCCATGGCCCAAAGACCAATCGCTTCGGACAGATATGGACCCGACCCCGCCGCAAATGCTGTGCGGCAAGGCCTTGGCGACACCGGGGGAATCTGGCATTCCGGTTTTGTTCAGGGGAGCCGGGCATGGACAAGACCGAGCGGCTGTTTGCCGTCATGGACGCATTGCGGCGTCACCGCCAGCCGGTTACGGCGGCAAGACTGGCCGAGGAACAGGGCGTTTCCGTCCGCACCATGTATCGCGACGTGCAGACCCTGGTGGGGCTGGGCGCGCCAATCGATGGCGAAGCGGGGGTCGGCTACATGCTGAAGCCCGGCTTTTTCCTGCCACCGCTGATGTTCACGCCCGAAGAGCTCGAAGCCCTGGTGCTGGGCGCCCGCTGGGTGGGGGCGCAGCCCGACGACGGGCTGGGCGCTGCCGCCAAGAATGCCCTGGCCAAGATTGCCACCGCTTCGCCCGAGGATCTGCGCGACCGCATCAATGACACGGGCCTGTGGCCGGTGGCGGTGTGGAGCGCACGGTCGCGGCCGCCCATGCCCATTCTGGGCCAGGTGCGCCTGGCCATGCGCACCGAAAAGGCCGTGCGCATCAGCTATGAGGACGAGGCCGGCCAGGCCTCGGAGCGCACCATCTGGCCGGTGCAGCTGGCCTATTACGAGGGCAAGCAGACTATTGCCGCCTGGTGTTGCCTGCGCGACGCCTTCCGCAATTTCCGCACCGATCGCATCCTTGCCCTGACCGTCACCGAGGAGCGCTATGGCAAGCGCCGCGCCGTGCTGGAAAAGGAATGGCGCGATGGCTGGGAGCACAATCCCTAGCCAATGCGGCCATAAAGGCTTTCCGGTCGATTGGTCGGGTCCAGCGCAAAGCGATGATCGGCGGGCGGATGGGCGCGCTGGCCGCATTCCAGCCGCGGGCAGATGCGGCACCCCACGCCGATGGGCACCAGCTGGCTGTCGCCATTGAGGTCCATGCCGTCCGAATAGATCATCTCGCGGGCATGGTGGATGGCGCAACCCAGCCCGATGGACATGTAGCGGCGCGGCGCATTGTAGCGGTAGTCGCCCTTGGCGATGGTGCGGGCGATGCAGAAATAGCGCTGCCCGTCCGGCATCTGGCTGAGCTGGATATTGATGCGCTCGGGCGAGAGGAACGCCGCATAGACATTCCAGCGTGGACAGGCGCCGGAATGGCGCGGGATATGAATGCCCGAGAGCGAAAAGCGCTTGGAGATATTGCCGGCAATATCGGTGCGCACCAAATGTAGCGGAATGCCGCTGGCGCCGGGCCGCTGCAGCGTGGTCATGCGGTGGCAGACCTGCTCGAAGCTGGCGCCGAAGCGGCGGGCGATGCGCTCGATATCATAGCGATAGTCGCGGCAGGCGCGCAGGAAGGGCGCATAGGGCATCACCAGCGCCGCTGCCAGATAGGCCGCCAGCACATTGGCCGCCAGCGCCGGGGCATCGCCCTCGGGCAGGCTCGAGGCGGCGATGATCTCGGCGATCTCGGGCCCAGCCGCGGCCTGGCCCAGATGGTGCGCCACCAGGAACAGCGCCGATTCGGGCGGCAGCAGGTCGGAGACGAGCAGGCGCTGGCGCGCGGCGTCGAACTGGCGGGCAATGCCATGGGGCAGGGAAGCCAGCTGCACCTCAACGCCCATCACATTGAACAGATAGCTGCGCAGCGCCGCCTCAAAACCCTCGCCCGAGCGATCAATGTCGGCGCGCATGCGTTCGGCTGCCGCTTCGAGGGAGGGGAAGTGGTTGGCGTTTTCCTGGAGGAAATCCGAGATGGCGTCGGTCGCCAGGTGAAAGGGTTCGGTGCCCGGCTCCACCGGATTGGCCAGGCCCGGCTTGGTGACGGCGCGATAGCGGTCATAAAGCTTGAGAATGGCGCGGGCGGCGGCCGGATTGGCCTGGGCGAGGTCGCGGATTTCGAGATTGGTGACGTCGCTATCGGCAAAGATGTCGTCGCCAAAGGCTTCCATCAGATCGCCCAGCAGCCGCCCATCGTCGCTGTCGACCAGTTCGCCCGGCTCGACGCCGAAATAGCCGGCGATGGAAAACAGCAGCGGCACCGTCACCTTGCGGCGATTGTGCTCGATCAGGTTGAGATAGCTGGCCGAAATGCCCAGCGCGGCCGCCAGGTCCGCCTGGGCCAGCTTGCGGATGCGCCGCAGGCGCTTGATGCGGCCGCCGATCTGGCGGTCTCCACTCTCGTTCATCGCACTCCTCCCGGCCCCTCAGCTTTACACGCTTTACAGAATTCGCCGCGCGATCTGTGTAGCGATTTACTGGTTTACAGAGCCATCTTCGCTTATTTCTTGCATGTCTCAGCGTTTTGTCAAATCTTTACATCAACACAACGAGGAGATGTGTCCATGAGCCCGTCGATCAGCGAACGCGAAGAATATCTGACCATCATCGCGCCTACGGCCAGCCAGGCCATGGCGCAGTTCAAGGCCCAGGGGCTCGATGCCCAGGGCTATGCCATCACCGGCAAGATCGGCCGGCACCAGATTTCGCTGGTGGGTGAGGAGGGCAGCACGTCGCTGTTCGCCGGCGACGGCATGATCGCCGCCACCTTCAGCCGCAAGGTCCTGGGCTAGGCCCATTCCGGGCCGGCTCGTCCCGGCCCATCCCGTCCCCTGTTCCACGTGAATCACCGTCGATACCGGCCCGCCGGACCGGCGCAGCCATGTCCAAATTCCAGCCATTTCCGATGAGGAGGAAAACCCCAAATGCTCGACAAGCCCCTGTTCCCCACCCCCGATTATGCGCCCGACCGCTGGCGCAATATTGCCCGCACCTATAGCCAGGCCGATGTGGCGCGGCTGTCCGGCTCGATGCCCATTCGCCATACCCTGGCCGAGAATGGCGCCCGGCGCCTGTGGGAGCTGCTGCACAGCGAGGACTTCGTGCCCACGCTGGGCACCTTCACCGGCAACCAGGCAGTGCAGCAGGTCAAGGCTGGGCTCAAGGCGATCTATCTCAGCGGCTGGCAGGTGGCGGCCGACGCCAACAGCTCGGGCAATATGTATCCCGACCAGAGCCTTTATCCGGTCGACAGCGTGCCGTCGGTGGTCAAGCGCATCAACAAGGCGCTGCAGCGGGCCGACCAGATCCAGACCATGGAACAGGCCGAGGGCATCGCCACCACCGATCTCGATTTCTTCGTGCCCATCATTGCCGATGCCGAAGCCGGCTTTGGCGGCGCGCTCAATGCCTTTGAGCTGATGAAGGCCATGATCGAGGCAGGCGCCGCTGCCGTGCATTTCGAGGACCAATTGGCCAGCGAAAAAAAGTGCGGCCATCTGGGCGGCAAGGTTCTGGTCCCGACCAGCCAGTTCATCCGCACCCTCAATTCGGCGCGGCTGGCGGCCGATGTGATGGGCGTGCCGACGCTCATCATGGCGCGCACCGATGCCGAGGCCGCGCGGCTGATCACCTCCGATATCGATCCCTATGACGCGCCCTTCGTCACCGATGAGCGCACGCCCGAGGGCTTCTACAAGCTCAAGGGCGGGATCGATGCCGCCATTGCCCGCGGCATTGCCTATGCGCCCTATGCCGATCTGATCTGGTGCGAAACCAGCAAGCCCGACCTGGCCGAAGCGCGGAAATTCGCCGAAGCCGTGCGCAAGGAACATCCCGAGCAGATGCTGGCCTATAATTGCTCGCCGAGCTTTAACTGGGCCAAGCATATGGACGAAACGGCCATGGCCAGCTTCCAGCGCGAGATCGCGGCCATGGGCTACAAATACCAGTTCATCACGCTGGCCGGCTTCCACAATCTGAGCCTGACCACGTTCGAGCTGGCCCGGGCCTATAAGCAGGATGGCATGGCGGGCTATTCGCGGCTGCAGCAGGCCGAGTTCGCCGCCGAAAAGCACGGCTTCTCCGCCGTGCGGCACCAGCGCGAAGTGGGCACCAGCTATTTCGATGCCGTGTCGATGGCGGTCAGCGAAGGGCGCAGCGCCACCACGGCGATGGGTGAATCCACCGAGACGGCGCAGTTCCACTGATGCCGGACGTCGATCGCGCTGCCCATCCGGGCGGCGCGATTGTCACAGCATGGCCAGCGCAGCGTTGAACCAGCCCAGCGCCACGGCCGTGATGCCCACCAGATGCAGCAGGGCAATGGCCCAGGTGGTGGCGACAAAGGCCGGCTTGACGGTCTTGTGGCGATAGAGCTCCTGCGCGGCCAGCCCGCCAATGATGCCGAAGCACAGGTCGACCACATGCAGATTGGTCTCGCTGACGCGCCAGCGGCCACTGAGGGCGTAGAGCTTGTCGAAGCGGTAGAGCAGGGCCGAGGCCGCCCCCATCAGTGCATAGGTTGCACCCAGCCAGACCGGGGCGTGCTGGCTCACCATGGCGAGCAGCAGCAGCAGCGTCATCATGGTGGCGGCAACCACCCGCAGGCCGATGGTGTAGCGCGAGACGCCCGGCGGCGGCCGCGTCACATCGCGCATGCCACGATCAGGCGGCGGCGCGGCAGCGGGCGTCACGGTGATGTCGCTGGCGGCAGGCCGGCCCTTGCGCCCGGTGACCAGGGCGAACTCCAGCGTATCGCCGACACGCGGGCGCGGCTGCTCGGGTTTCAGCTTGGAAATATGCACATAGAAATCATTGCCGGCACTGTCGCGGACAAAGCCAAAGCCGGCATTATTATTCCATTGCACCAGTTTGCCGGATCTACGCATGGCCGCCCGAAACTGCACCTGACAGTCAGGTTCCGGCCGAACATTGTCGGCAGAACTTTTACCGGGCCTGCGATAGTCTGGATTGCCGTGATTGGCAATCTGAAACGTTACCCTGTCACAATCACTGAAAGAAATGTGATTGGTCCCCCCGCACGACCGGGGCCGCGCGGGATTCACGTGAAACACTTCTCCACAGACTTGTGCACAGGCCCCGTCTAGTGCCCGCCCATGATGGGCAGGCGATAGCTCAGGGCCTCGGCAATATGGGGCCGGCCCACCCGGTCGACCCCGGCGAGATCGGCCAGGGTCCGCGCCACCTTGAGCACGCGGTGATAGGCGCGGGCCGACAGATTGAAGCGCTCGGCCGCCTGCAGCAGCAGTTTCTGGCTGTCGCCATCGGGATTGACCACCTGCTCGATCAGCGTCGGCCCGGCGGCGGCATTGGTGAGCACAGTGTCGGCGCCCAAAGCGGCATAGCGCGCCTTCTGGCGGTCGCGGGCCTGGGCCACGCGCGCAGCAACGTCGGCCGAGCTTTCCGCAGCAGCGGCGGGGCCAATCATGTCGGCGGCGCTCACCGCCGGCACATCGATGCGGATGTCGATGCGGTCCATGAAGGGGCCGGAAACGCGGCCCTGATAGTCGCTGGCGCAGGCATCGCCGCGTTTGCAGGTGTGGCCGGGCGTGCCGGCCAGGCCGCATTTGCAGGGGTTCATGGCCGCCACCAGCTGCACGCGGCTGGGATAGCTGACCCGGGCGTTGGCCCGCGCGATCACGGTTTCCCCGGTTTCGAGCGGCTGGCGCAGGCTGTCGAGCACGGCGGGGGCGAATTCGGGCAGTTCGTCGAGAAACAGCACGCCATTGTGCGCCAGGCTCACCTCGCCGGGCCGCACGCGCAGGCCCCCGCCGACCAGCGCCGCCATGGAGGCGGAGTGATGCGGCGCCCGAAACGGCCGCCGGTCGGAAATGGCCCCGCCCACCAGTTCGCCGGCAATGGACTGGATCATCGAGATATCGAGCAGTTCGCGCGCATCGAGCGGCGGCAATATGGAGGGCAGGCGCGAGGCCAGCATGGATTTGCCGGCGCCGGGCGGGCCGATCATCAGCAGGTTATGCCCGCCCGCAGCCGCCACTTCGAGCGCCCGCCGCGCCACCAATTGCCCGCGCACGTCGCTGAGGTCGGGCAGGGTGCTGCCAGCGATCTGGCGGCGCGGCTGCGGCCTGGCCGCACGCTGGTGGCCGGTCAGATGATTGGCCAGGGCCAAAAGGCTGTCGGCGGCGATGATGTCGATGTCGTCGCCCGCCCAGGCGGCTTCAGGCCCCGATGGCGCCGGGCAGATCAGCCCGAGGTCGCGGCTCTGGGCGGCAATGGCGGCGGGCAGCACGCCGCCCACATGGGCCAGGCGCCCATCGAGCCCCAGTTCGCCCAGGGCCAGATAGCCGTCCAGCGCATCCTGGGGAATGGCACCGATGGCGGCCATGATGCCCAAGGCGATCGGCAGGTCATAGTGGCTGCCTTCCTTGGGCAGGTCCGCCGGCGCCAGGTTGACGGTGATGCGGCGGGGCGGCAGGCCCAGCCCCGAGGCCACCAGCGCGGCGCGGACCCGCTCGCCGCTTTCCTTGACCGCCTTGTCGGGCAGGCCGACGAGAATGAACTTGGCCATGCCGGGCGCAATCTGCACCTGCACATCCACGGGCACCGCCTCAATGCCCTGAAAAGCGACAGTGGGGACACGCGTGACCATGCCTTGATCCTCAAGCCTAGGGCCAGTTTAGCAAAGGCGGGGCCGGGCAACAAGAACGTATAGCGAACGCAATACGGCATGTTAACCATGCCGGTTGCCACACTGGTTAACCTAAGCAGGCGTTAACCGCGTCATGTTGAATCAAAGGCTGAGTTTCCTGCGCAGAGTTTGTTTCCCATGCCTTCGAGCCGGCCATTTTTCCGTCTGACCGCATTCACCAAGGCCGCCGCATCGGCGCTGCTGGCGGGGGTCCTGGTGGCGTGTTCATCGGGCGGCGGGCTCTATGGCGCCATCGATGGCGATGCCCGCCCGCATTCCGGTGTCGATCGGGCGCGCAACATGCCCATCCAGGGGATCGATGTGGCGCGCTACCAGGAAAATGTCGATTTCCGCACCGCCTTCCAGTCCGGCATCCACTTCGTGTTCATGAAGGCCACTGAGGGCAAGGACTATGTCGACCCCAATTTCCGCGCCAATTGGGTGCGGGCGCGCGAGGCCGGCATGCCGCGCGGCGCCTATCACTTCATGACCTGGTGCTCGCTGGCGTCCGAACAGGCGGCCTGGTTTGTCGCCAATGTGCCCAATGACGCCGATGCGCTGCCGCCAGTGCTCGATCTGGAGTGGAACAACCACTCTTCCTGCAAGACCAAGCCCAATCGCGCCGATGCCCTGGAAAAGATCCGCGTCATGCTCGACGCCATGGAGCGCCATACCGGCAAGCTGCCCATCATCTACACCGACATGAATTTCCACCGCGATGTGCTGGAGGGCGAATACTTCCCCAATGCCTTCTGGCTGCGCTCGACGGCGGCCGAGCCGCATGAGCGCTATCGCAACCGCACCTGGACCTTCTGGCAGTGGACGCAGACCGGGCTGGTGCGTGGCGTCAAGGGCCAGGTGGACCGCAATGCCTTCTTCGGCAACCAGAATGACTGGCTGATGTTCCTGCAGACGGGATGCGATCCGCGCGCCATTTCCGCGCTGATGCCGACCGGCCGCTGCCTGCCCTCAAAATAAGGGATCCGGCCACGCCGGGCGCCGCTGCCGGCCCTTGCCAGCGTCTGGGCACAGGCATAGCGTGATGGTGTATTCGATCCGGGCCACGGGGCCCGGAGGCAGGAGGACGTGAGATGGCCAAGGGTCAGATGCGCAGCAACAAAGAGGCCAAGAAGCCGAAGAAGGACAAGATCGAGGTCGCCAAGCCGATCACCGGCCTGGGCGCAGGCAGTGCCGGGCACACCGGCAAGAAGTAAGCCAGCCAGACCTGATGCATGTTGGGCGGTCGACACGGGTCGGCCGCCTTTTGTTTGCCTACGCGCCAGATCGTTTCATGTTCAGATTAACCCGGCTCTGTCGCCCCCTCCCCCTTGAGGGGAGGGTCGGGGTGGGGGTCGTTCTGAGGGCCACTGTGAGACCCCCTCCCTCGGTCCCTCCCCTCAAGGGGGAGGGAGGCAAAGAAGCCGAAAATCAATTCAAGTGTGAAATGCTCTAAAGCGCGTGCGCCAGCGGCGCCGGCGGGTCGAGGGGCATCAGCGCCGCGACATTGCCGCCGCTGGCCGCCATCATGGCGATGATCACAAGGCACAGAAGCGCCGCAAAACGCATGGCACCGTTCCTCCTTTGCCACGACAGGGCTCAGGATTGCGCCCGCCTCAGGCGGTGGTCAACGGCACTGTTAAGACGTGCTTAACGATAGAATTTTACCCAATATTAAGACCGTCGGCCTCAGCCGGCGAGCAGGCCGCTGGCCTTGACGCCATCAAAGACAAACTGCACGGCCAGGGCGGCCAGCAGGATGCCGATCACGCGCGACACCACGGCCAGGCCCGTGACGCCCAGCAGGCGCTGGATGGGAATGGCCACCAGAAGGGTCAGCCAGGCCAGGAACAGGATCACCACGATCGCCAGCAACACCGCCCAGAACTCGAGATCGCTGCGTGCACCGGTGGTGAGCAGGATCACCGCACTGATGGCGCCCGGCCCGGCCAGCAGTGGCATGGCCAGCGGAAAGACGGCGATGTCGTCGCGCGAGCGGGCTTCCACCTCTTCCTGATCGGTGATGTCGGTGCCGCCCGAATGGCGGGCAAACACCATGTCGATGGCGATCAGGAACAGCAGCAGGCCGCCGGCCGTGCGCAGGGCCGGAATGGTGATGCCGAAGACTTCCAGGATCGCACTGCCCAATACCGCGAACAGCAGCAGGATCAGCCCGGCGATAATGACGCCGCGGGTGGCGAAGGCAAAGCGCTGCTGGGCGGTATTGTGCTTGGTCAGCGCGGCAAAGATGAAGGCGATATCGGCCACGCCCACGGTGGCAAACAGGGTCGCAAAGGCAACCAGGAATGTCGTGGTGGGCATGGCTGGGTCTCCTGTGGCTCTGACTAGACCTAGCGGTTTGTGGCGGCCTTGCCCACCCCGCTCAGAACCTTGGCTTGCACCCGGCAACGGGACTTGCGACACGATCCATGCGGTACGCCGACACCCGAGGACCAGATGCAACACAGCCGGTTTGCCCGATATGCCGCCAATTGCTTCTGGCTCATGCTGCCGCCGCTGGCCATCAGCGGGTTGCTGGGCGGCCTGCTGCCGCCCGTTTTCCAGCCCGATGTGTTCTGGCGCGACATTCCGCCGGCTCTGGCGTGGCCCGAATCGGTGCTCCGCGTTCTGGTCACCGGCCTGCCGCTGCTGATGCCCCTCAGCCTGCAAACACCCCGTCAGCGCTTGGGCGCTGTCATCTATTGCCTGGGCGTGCTGGCCTATGCCCTTGCGTGGTGGCCGCTGATCGCCATGCCGGACAGTGCCTGGAGCACGAGCGCTGTGGGGTTTGCCGCACCGGCCTATACGCCCATGCTCTGGCTGGCTGGGATCGGGTTGATCGGGACGCGTGCCGACACACGGCTGCAGCGCTGGGTCGGTCGGGGCTATGCCATTTCAGCGGCAGGGTTCCTTGTCTGCCACATCCTGCACACGCTGCTGATCCACGGTCGGCATCTGGCGGGCTAGCCGCAACCGGCCGCGTTTTCACAGCATGCGTGCGCCCGTGGCCAGCGCCGCCAGCAACACCAGCGCCAGGCCGTCGAGCCAGCCGCGCGAGCGGACCAGCCAGGCGGGGCGGGGGCGCGAGCTGGGCAGGAAACGCAGCAGCCAGACCGCGCCATAGAGCACCCAGACGGCAAAGAAGGCCACCATCAGCAGGTCGGCCCAGCCGGAGCGGTTGAACCCCACCATGACCCGGGTGACGCCGGCGCCGGCCAGCACCAGCAGCAGATAGGCGCCCAGCACAATGGCCGAATCGCGCCAGTAGCGCAGCGTCAGCCGCTCATCGACGGGCAGGCCGCGGCGCCAGCGGCGCAGCAGGAACCAGCCGATGCCCGCCGCCAGGGCCGTCAGCGCCAGCCACATCAGGCGCGGCGCTTTTCGATGGCGTCCCAGATCATGACGGCAATGTCGGGCCCGCCGAAGCGCTTGATCTCGCGGATGCCGGTGGGGGAGGTGACATTGATCTCGGTGAGATAGTCTCCGATCACGTCGATGCCTACAAAGATCATGCCGCGCTCTTTCAGCGCCGGGGCGATGGTGGCGCAGATTTCGCGCTCGCGTTCCGTCAGCGGCGACAGTTCGGGCCGGCCACCGACATGCATATTGCTGCGCGCCTCGCCATCGGCGGGAATACGATTGAGGCCCGCCACCGGCTCGCCGTCGATGATGATGATCCGCTTGTCGCCCTTGCGCACGTCGGGCAGGTATTTCTGGATCATGAAGGGTTCGCGGTAATTGCTCTCGAACAGCTCAAGCAGGCTCGCCAGGTTATGATCGCCTTCCTGGATGAAGAAGACGCCAGCGCCGCCATTGCCATAGAGCGGCTTGACGATGATGTTGCCGTGCTCCTTGCGGAAGGCATGGATCATGGCGCGGTCACGCGTCACCAGGGTAGGCGGCATCAGCTCGGGAAAGTCGGTGACCAGGATTTTTTCCGGCGCATTGCGCACGGCAGCCGGCGGATTGACCACCAGCACCTTGGGATGCAGCTTTTCGAGCAGATGGGTGAGGGTGATGTAGTTCATGTCAAAGGGCGGATCCTGGCGCATATGGATCACGTCCTGGGTCGACAGATCGACGCGGCGCGCCTCGCCGAGGGTGAAATGCTCGCCCTTGGGCTTGTCGAAGACGGTGATGGGCTGGGCCAGCGCGCTCACCTCATGGCCGCGCAGCGCCAGCGTATCGGGCGTATAGTGCAGCAGCTCATGGCCGCGCGCCTGCGCCTCCAGCATCATGGCGAAGGTGGAATCACCCATGGGGTTGATGGTGGCGACATGGTCCATCTGGACCGCGACTTTGAGCGTCATGGTGTCTCTCAATTGGCGTCGAAGGCGTTGATGACATGGCGCGGCCAGTGGCCGGGCGCAAGGAAAATCACATCGAAGCGGCAGGGTCGGTCGGCCAGCCTGGGGTGGCGCGCCTGCCAATAGGCCGCGGCGCGCAGGATGCGGGCCTGGTTGACGGCCTCGAGGGCCTCGGCCTCCAGCCGGGCCGATGCCCGCGCCTTGACTTCGACAAACACGATGGTGCCGAAGCGTTCGGCGACGAGGTCAATCTCGCCCAGGGGCGTTTTGTAGCGGCGGGCCAAAAGGCGATAGAATTTGGCGCGCAGCAGCCAGCCGGCCAGAAATTCGGCCAGGTGGCCGCCACGCTGGGCGGCGATGCGGGCCTTACTTTTCGGCCTTGAGGGCGAGGGCGGCATCATAGACCTCCTTGCGCTTGAGGCCGAACCGGGCCGTCACCGCATCAACGGCGGCGCGCAGCGGCTGGCTGGCCATTTCGGCCAAAAGCGCGGCCTGCCAGTCGGCTTCGTCAGGCTGGGCGGCTTCGGCGGCGCCGGCCACCACGATCACGGCCTCGCCCCTGGTTTCGGCATCGGCGAACTGGGCCGCCAGTTCGGCCAGCGTGCCGCGCATCACCCGCTCGAAGCGCTTGGTGAGTTCGAGCGCCACGGCAGCCTGGCGGTCGCCCCAGAGTTCGGCCATGGCTGCCAGCGTATCGTCGAGCCGGCGCGGGCTTTCATAGAACACCAGCGTTTCACGTGAATCGCTGAGAGCCCGGATGGCATTGGCCCGGGCGCCGGCCTTGGGGGGCAAAAAACCGTGAAAGGCAAAGGCATCGGTGGGCAGGCCCGCCGTCACCAGTGCCGACAGCAGCGCTGAGGCGCCGGGAATGGGATAGACCGGCAGGCCCGCTTCGGCCAGCGCGCGGATCAGCGGGAAGCCGGGGTCCGACAAGAGCGGTGTGCCGGCGTCCGAAATCAGCGCCAGACTCTGCCCGGCCGCGATACGCGCGACGATGTCGTCCGCCTTGGCGCGTTCATTATGCTCATGCAGGGCGATACGCCGCGCCTTGATGCCATAATGGTCGAGCAGGCGCGCCGACATGCGCGTGTCTTCGCACAGGATCGCATCGGCCGCCGCCAGCGTCTCGAGCGCGCGGATGGTGATGTCGCGCAGATTGCCGATGGGCGTCGCCACGACATAGAGACCGGGCGCCAGCGGCGGCGCCGTAAAGGCGCTGCCAAAGATGAAGTAGCCTGGGGCGGCATCGGCCATGGGCGGGGTTTTCCTCGGCTGAAGCCTTGCGGGACAAGACTTGGTTAAGCAATTGCGGCCAGAGTGTTAACACACTGCTCACCAATTGGGGCAAGGAGTGACCGGCAAGCGCATGGCATGTCACGGCATAGCACGGGTATGGGCCGGCGTGGCGCTGATTGTGCTGGCGGGCTGTTCGCCCATCCAACTGGGGTCGCGCACCATCGATTTCGGCGGTGGCGCGCGCCCGCCCGGCACGCTGACCCCGGCCAATGGCAACTCGCCCGCAATGATGCAACCGCTGCAAACAGCTGGCGGACAACAGGTTTTCGGTCATGGGCCAGTGCAGGTGGCGCTGCTGCTGCCGCTGTCCGGTGATCCGGCCCTGGCCAGTGTCGGCCAGTCCATGGCCAATGGCAGCCGGCTGGCGATGAGCTTTATCGAGGCCAATCCCAATATCGCCGAGAACACCACCATCACCCTCTACGACACCGGCGGCACGGTGGCCGGCGCGACCAGCGCGGTGACGACTGCCGCGCGGCAGGGCGCCAAGCTGATCCTGGGGCCGCTCAGGGGCGATGAAGTCACGGCCGCCGGCGCGGTCGCCCGCTCTAACGGCCTGCCACTCATTGGTTTTTCCAACAATGCCAGTGCGGCCGGGCCGGGGGTCTATCTGCTCAGCGTCCTGCCCCAGACCGAGATGAAACGCGCGCTGACCTATCTCAAGGCCCAGGGCCGGCGCGGCGTGGCCGGGGCCTTTCCCAACACGGCCTATGGCCAGGCGCAGCAGACCGCGTTCCGCCAGCAGGCCATTGCCACCGGCTTTTCGCCCTCGGCGGTCTATAGTTTTTCCGATGTCAGCGAGGCCAAGGGCATCATCGATCAGGCCAAGCCCTTGATCGACAAGGGGTTGATCGACAGCTTCTTCCTGCCCGACCGACTCAGCGCCCCCAGCTTCGCCAATCTCCTCGCCCAGGCCGGGGTAAAACCCGACGACGTTGTGATCGTCGGCTCTGCCGACTGGCAGGGCGATCCCGCCATCTCGGGTACGCCGGCTCTGGCCGGCGCCATCTATCCGGGCGTCGATGATACTGGCCTCAAGGCGATTTCGCTGGACTACCAGGCCCGCTTCGGCAGCCCGCCGCATGCCTTGACCACCATCGCCTACACGGCGACGATCCTGGCCAATGCCAAGACGCTGTCGCTGGCCAGCCCGCCCTATAATCCGATGATCATGACGGCGCCGACGGGCTTTAATGGAAGGGACGGCATGTTCCGCTTCAACAGCGATGGCCGCGCCGACTATGCCCTGGCCATCAAGCGGGTGACCCCCGCTGGCCCCCAGCAGGTCGAACCGGCCGCGCTTTAGGCGGCCAGGTCCGCCACCACGGCGTCGAGCACGGGCCAGCCGCGGTCGGTGACGCGGATATTGCCGTTGGGCAGGGTCTCGACAAATCCATAGCCCTTGAGCGCATCGATCTGGCGCGGCGAGATCTGGCGGCCCGAGAGCGCGCTGAAGCGGGCGGGCGAAATGCCCTCCTTGAGCCGCAGGCCCATGACGAGGAATTCGTCGCCCTGTTCTTCCCAGGTCAACACATCGTCGACCACCATGCCGTGGCCCTTGGCCAGCACCTGCTTCTGCCATTCAAAGGGCAGTTTTTCGGCGGCCGTGGCATGGCGCTGGTTGTTGATCATCAACCTTCCATGGGCGCCCGGCCCGATGCCGGCATATTCGCCATAGCGCCAGTAGAGCATGTTGTGCGTGCTCTCCTGGCCCGGGCGGGCATGGTTGGAAATCTCATAGGCCGGCAGGCCCGCCGCCGCCGTCAGTTCCTGCGTCAGCTCATAAAAATCGGCCGCCAGGTCCTCATCGGGCATGATCAGCTTGCCGGCGCGATGCAGGTCGAAATAGCGCGTGCCCTGCTCGATGGTCAGCTGGTAGAGGCTGATATGGCCACGCGCCATCCACAGCGCTTCCTTGAGCTCGTCTTCCCAGTCCTCAAGGGTCTGGCGCGGGCGGGCATAGATCAGATCAAAGCTCGAACGCTCGAACACCGACTGGGCGATGCGCACGGCGGCGATGGCTTCGTCGACCGTATGGCGACGGCCCAGCTCGGCCAGCGGCCCTTCGCGCAGCGACTGCACGCCGAGCGACACACGATTGACCCCGGCGGTGCGGAAGCCGCGGAAGCGGTCAACCTCGACGCTGGTGGGATTGGCTTCGAGCGTGATTTCAGCGCCCGGTTCAACCGTCCAGTGCTTGGCGATGGCATCGATGATGCGCCCGGTGGCGCTGGGCGACATCAGCGAGGGCGTGCCGCCGCCGAAAAAGATCGACTGCACGACGCGGCCCGGCACCAGCGCGGCCGCCGTGGCGATCTCGCGCTCATAGGCGGCGACATAGCCATCCTCGTCGAACGGCCCGCGATGGACATGGCTGTTGAAGTCGCAATATGGGCATTTGCTGGCGCAGAAGGGCCAGTGCACATAAACCCCGAACAGATCGTTGGGGTTATTTTTCAATCTGGGCCTCGTAGAACTGGGCAAAGGCGCGGGCGCGATGGCTGAGGCCGGGTTCACCGGGCGCCCAGGAGTGCTTCATCTCGGCCGGCATCTGGCCAAAGGTGATGTCATAGCCCTTGGGCATGAACACCGGATCATAGCCATGGCCGACCGTGCCGCGCGGTGGCCAGACCAGCGTGCCCTCGACCTTGCCGACATAGAGCACGTCGCGGCCATCGGGATGGGCCAGGCACATGGTGGCATTGAACGAGGCACCTCGAAGGCCGGGCGAGGTGGCATTGGCCGCCTGCAGCGCATCTTCCACCCGCTTCATGGCATGGTCGAAATTGCGCGGCACGCCGGCCCAGTCGGCGGTATAGACGCCGGGATCGCCATTGAGCGCATCCACGCAGAGGCCCGAATCATCGCTGAGCGCGAGCAGGCCGGTCGCCTGGGCCGCAGCGTGCGCCTTGAGCCGCGCATTTTCGGCAAAGGTGGTGCCGGTTTCTTCCGGCTCGGGCAAGCCCAGCTCGCCTGCCGAAACGATCTCAAGGCCGAAGGGGGCAAAGAGTTCGCGGAATTCCTTGAGCTTGCCGGCATTGTGGGTGGCCAGCACCAGTCGATCGCCAGGACCCAGGCGCGGAATGCTCATTTGCTCAACCCCTTGGGCTTGGCGTCAAGGGCCCGGGTCACATCGCGCCAGAGCGCGCAGTTTTCCGGCGACACCTGGCGCGGGCTGGTGGCGGGACGGGCGGCCGGCTTGGCGGCCAGGGCTTTCCTGAACCAGCCCATCATGCTGCCAGCACCTTGTTCTGCAGCACGGTCAGTTCGCCAATGCCCTGTTCGGCCAGGCTCATCAGGCTGTCGAGTTCATCGCGGGTAAAGGGCACCTGCTCGGCTGTGCCCTGGATTTCAACGAAACGGCCCGCGCCGGTCATGACGAAATTGGCGTCGGTATGGGCTTCGACATCCTCGAGATAATCGAGGTCGAGCACCGGCGTGCCGCGATAGATGCCGCAGGACACGGCAGCCACCGAATCACGCAGGGCCTTGCCCTTGGTCAGCTTGCGCTCGTCCATCCAGGCGATGGCATCGGCCAGGGCGACATAGGCGCCGGTGATCGCAGCGGTGCGGGTGCCGCCATCGGCCTCCAGCACATCGCAGTCGAGCGTGATCTGGGCTTCACCCAAGAGCTGCATGTCGACCACGGCACGCAGCGAGCGGCCGATCAGGCGCTGGATTTCCTGGGTGCGGCCGGTCTGCTTGCCGGCGGTCGCCTCGCGGCGGGTGCGGCTGCCGGTGGCGCGGGGCAGCATGCCATATTCGGCGGTGACCCAGCCCTGGCCCTTGCCGCGCAGCCAGCCCGGAACGCTGGTCTCGACCGACGCCGTCACCAGAACCTTGGTGTTGCCAAAGCTGACGAGGCAAGAGCCCTCGGCCTTCATGGAGACATTGCGTTCGATGCTGACGCTGCGCATCTGGTTGGGCTCACGTCCGGACGGGCGCATGGATTCTCCGACTGCAATTGCTGTTAACCGCCTCTTAACCCTCCTCGGTCCGCCTCACAAGCCGCGGGCGCTTGGCGGGAGGCTGCAATGCGCTTAAATGATGCACCACAGTTAAAACGAACGATTTTAGCAAAACCGCATGAGCAAGCCGGCAGAAGATTTTTTGAGCGTGCTCAACAGCCGCAGCCAGGACATCTTTCGCAAGATTGTCGAGCGCTATCTCGACACTGGCAGCCCGGTGGGTTCGCGTGATCTGAGCCGCATGCTGCAGGGCGGGCTGTCGCCGGCCTCGGTGCGCAATGTCATGGCCGATCTCGAAGATCTCGGGCTGATCGCGGCGCCGCATACCTCTGCCGGCAGGGCCCCGACGCAGGAGGGGTTGCGCTTTTTCGTCGATGCCATGCTCGAGGTCGGCGCGGTCAACGAGGCCGAGCGCAGCCAGATTGCCCAATCCATCGAGGGCCAGCGCCGCGGCCAGGTGGAAGATGTGCTCACCGAAGCCAGCCAATTGCTCAGCGGGCTCAGCCAGGGCGCCGGCGTGGTCATCGCCACCAAGGCCGATCTCGTGCTGCGGCATCTCGAATTCGTGCGGCTCGACGCCAACCGCGCCATGGCCATTCTGGTGGGCCAGGACGGGCAGGTGGAGAACCGCATCATGGAGACCCCGGCAGGACTGACCTCGAGCGCGTTGACCCAGGCCGGCAACTATATCGCCCATCATGTGGTGGGCCGCACCCTGGCCGAAGCGCGCAAGGTGCTGGCGGCGCAGCGCGCCGAACAGCGGGCAGAGCTCGACGAATTGACCCAGCGCCTGGTCGACGCCGGCATTGCCACGCTCAGCCAGGATTCGCCCGGCAGCCAGCCCACGGTGATCGTGCGCGGGCGGGCGAACCTGATCAATGACGCCATGGCGAGCGACGAGCTGTCCCGCATGCGTCAGCTGTTCGACGAGCTGGAAAGCAAGGATGGCCTGCTCGACCTGCTCGGGGATGCGGAAAAGGCCCAGGGCGTGCGCATCTTCATCGGCTCGGAGAACAAGCTCTTTTCGCTCTCGGGTTCGTCGGTGATCCTGAGCCCCTACAAGGACGCCAATGACAAGGTGGTGGGCGTGCTGGGCGTGATCGGGCCGACCCGGCTCAACTATGCCCGCATCGTGCCGGTGGTCGATTACACCGCCCATGTCATCACCGCCATGATGGCGCGCAAGCGCTAGGATCGGTTCGCCGGCGGGGCGTATTCACGCTGTCATGAAGATCTGGTCAGTGCAGATGCAAATGATTTGCAACTGATGGGATCGACGGGTGAACACGGCCAAGACGCAGGACACGACGCGTCGCATCATCCAGACGCTGCTGGTTCTGGGGATCACTCAGAACATCGGCTGGGGCTCGGTGGGGCTGCTGGCCGTGGTGGCCGGCGCTATCGCCGCTGACCTCAGGCTGAGCGTGCCGGCAGTGTTTGCCGGAAATACCGTGTTCTATATCACCATGGGCCTGGCCTCGCCGCTGCTGGCACGGCCAATGGCGCGCTGGGGCGCCCGATGGGTCATGCTGGCCGGTTCGGCACTTGCCGCGCCGGGCTTTGTGCTGCTGTCGATGGCCAGCGGCGCAATCGGCTATTATCTGAGTTGGGCGCTGCTGGGCCTGGCGGGCGCGGCGACGCTGACCACCACCTCCCATGTGCTGGTCAATGAAGTGGCCGGCGCCGCCAGCCGCCGGGCCATTGGCGCCCTGATGCTGGTGACGGGGCTTTCAGGCAGTATTTTCTGGCCGGTCTCGGCGCTGGTATCGGACCATCTGGGATGGCGCGGGCTGTGCCTGGTTCTGGCGGCGCTGATCGGGCTGGTCTCGATCCCGCTCTATGGGCTGGCCCTGCCGCGACGAACGCCGCCAGCGCCGAATCCGAGCGCCACCGAGCCGGCCAAGCCAATCACCCGGCCGGTGCCCAAATCGATCTTTGTCCTGATCACCGGCGCCATCGTGCTCAATGCCATCGTCACCTTTGGCCTGAATGCCCTCTTTATCGAACTGCTCAAGGCCGAGGGCCTGCCGCCTGGCCAGGCGATCACCTTCGCGTCCATGCTGGGCCTGTTGCAGGTGGGTGCTCGGCTGCTCGATTTTGTCGGCGCCCGCCGCTGGGATGCCATCACCACCGGCATCTTGGCTACCGCAGGGGTCATGATGGCCTTTGCCCTCTTGCTGCTGGGCCAGGGCACGCCGCTGCTGATCGGCGCCTTTGTGGTCATCTATGGCCTCAGCGCCGGCTCGCTGGCGGTCACGCGCGCCATCATGCCGCTGACCTTTTACGATGGGGCCGATTTTGCCCGGGCCAGCATGCGCATCGCGCTGCCGCTCAATGTGCTGACCGCGCTGGCTGCGCCATTGTTCGCCAGCCTGCTCACCGGGCCGGGCCCGACCGCCCTGTTGGCCACAACCATGGGGTTTTGCGGCCTGGCGCTTGTGCTGTTGCTGCTGCTGGCGCGCCAGCGCCGCCATGCTCTGGCGCCCGCCGCCGGCTAGCGCGGCCGCGGCAACACGCCTTGGGCTTGAAATCGCCCCCATATTGGCCGATATGCGGGGCAAATCCTTTGGTAATTGCGGAAGACAGCGATGATGAGCGACGAAAACGCCGCCTCGGGCGAAACGCCTGAAGTCGAGATCCCGGTCGAAGAGACCCCAGACAACATCGAGAGCATTGACCCCACCGCAGCCCTGCGCACCGAAAATGCTGAGCTCAAGGACCGTGTGCTGCGCACCGTCGCCGAGATGGAAAACCTGCGCAAGCGCACCGAACGCGAAGTCAGCGACACGCGCACCTATGCCATCGCCGGCTTTGCCCGCGACATGCTGAGCGCCACCGACGCATTGAGCCGCGCGCTGATGATGCTGCCGGCCGAGGCGCGCGAATCAGGCGACGCCACCACCAAGACGCTGATCGAGGGCATCGAGCTGGCCGAGCGCGAAATGCAGCGCCTGCTGGCCAAGCATGGCGTCAAGCCGATCGAGGCGCAGGGCGAAAAGTTCGACCCCCACAAGCATCAGGCGATGTTCGAAGTCCCCGACCCCAGCCAGCCCGAGGGCACTGTGGTGCAGGTGGTGCAGGCCGGCTTTGCCATCGGCGACCGCATCCTGCGCCCGGCCATGGTCGGCGTCGCCAAGGGCGGCCCCAGCCACGCCCCCGCCGACGAGGCCATCGACAAGAGCGTTTGACGCCGGAGATTCCGGGCATCAATCTGAAGGGCGCCAGCAATGGCGCCCTTTTTGCATTGGGGAGGATGACATGGCGGATGGGCTCTATGACTGGCCTGAACTCTATGACCTCGTCCTGCCGGCAAACCCCGAAATGGAACGGTTCTATGTCGAGGCTGCCGGCGGTGCCGGACGGCAGGTGCTGGACCTGGCCTGCGGCACCGGACGGTTCACCCTGCCGCTGGCGCGGTCGGGCGCCGCGATGACAGGCGGGGATCTGTCCGAAGGCATGCTGGCGGCAGCCCGGCAGCGAGCGGCAGCAGAAGCTCTCGCCATCAGCTTTGTCGCGCTGGATATGCGCGACTTCGATCTCGGGCGCCGTTTCGATGCGGTGACCATCGCGGCCAATTCGCTGCTGCATCTCGCCGAAGCGTCCGAAATCCTGGCTTTCCTGGCCGCCGTGAAGCGGCACCTCAAGCCGGATGGGCGCTTGATATTCGACATTTTCGTTCCCAGCGCCCGGCTGCTCAGCCGGCCACACGGCGATCGCCAGCACATGGGAGCGTTCACCCATCCCCAGTTGGGCATGATCACGGTCGAAGAGACCATCGCCTACGATCCGATCACCCAGATCAGTCATATCGACTGGTATTGGTCGCAGCCCGGAAAGGGTGAGTTCCGCCATACCAAGCTGGAAATGCGCCAGATTTACCCGCAGGAACTGCTGCTCCTTTTGGAGCGCGGTGGATTTGCCGTTGTCGAGCGTTTTGGTGGATTTGATCGCAGCCCGCTCATGCCCACCAGCATGCGGCAGGTCCTTATCTGCGCCTTGGCCTGAGGCCACAGCACCGGCAACGTTTCACGTGAATCGTCAGCTCTCGACCGTTTCAGAACCAGCGGTCGCCGACCGTGGCGCCGTCCTGGGGCAGGTCGTCCCAGCTGTGCAGGCCATCAAAGCGCTGGATGGGGATATGCGTGACCGCCTCGGGCTCGGCGAGCCGCACATTGACGGCCAGACGCCGCCGCCCGTCGGTGTCCGTGTCCAGCCCGCGCCAATAGGCAATGCAGCCGCAGTGCGGACAGAAATTGAAGCTCAGGCTCCCCTCACCCCGCACATAGGCCGTGGTAGGGCCGGAGACAAAGACGTCTTCGTTCTCATGGCCATAGATCCACAGCGCGCCATAGCGGCGGCAGACGGTGCAATTGCAGGCGGTGGCCGCATCGGGTGCGCTGTCAAAGCGCCAGCGCACGGCGCCACAATGGCAGGCCCCCTCGATCATCCCAGGATCTGCCGGCTCATGATGCGCTGCACGCCAGCCTCTTCCATGTCGGCCCAGGCCCTGGCAAGGCTGCCATTGCTGTCGATGGCCCGCGTCGCGTCCTCGATGACGGTGACGTCAAAGCCGGCGGCGGCGCCGTCGATGGCGGTCCAGCCCACGCAAAAGTCGGTGGCGAGCCCCACGAGATAGAGCCGGTCGAGATCGCGCTCATTGAGATAGCCGGCCAGGCCCGTCAGCGTCTCGCGATCGGCCTCCTGGAAGCCGGAGTAGGAATCGATGGCCCGGTTATAGCCCTTGCGGATGATGAGCTGGCCATGGGGAATATCGAGCCCCGCGGCCAGTTCGGCGCCATGGCTGTGCCAGGTACAATGGTCGGGCCAGAGCACCTGCGGGCCATAATCCAGCTCGATCATCTCGAAGGGCGCCTTGCCCGCATGCTGGCTGGCAAAGGAGATGTGATCGGCCGGGTGCCAGTCCTGGGTGAAGATCACCTGGGTGAACTTCTTGGCCAGCGCATTGATCAGCGGCACGATTTCGTCGCCACCGGCAACGCCCAGCCGGCCGCCGGGCAGGAAGTCATTCTGCACATCCACCACCACCAGCACGTCGCGGGGCGAAATCTCGATGGTCATGGACGTGTCTCTCCGCAGTGTGTCAGGGCCTGATCCATTGCGCCGGCAACAGGCCGCGCACGGAATTGCCCAGCCAGATTGCATCGGCCGTCTCGAGGTCCGCAAGGTGCAAAACCTGTTCGACCGCACGGCCGCTGGCGATGAGCTCGGCGCGCAGCGTGCCCGGCAGGAGGCCCGATGACAGGGGCGGCGTCAGCAGGCGACCATCGCGCTCGATGAAGAGATTGGTGATCGAGCCCTCGGTCAATTCGCCCCGCTCATTGCGGAACAGCACCTCGTCGACGCCGTGCGCCGCGTGGGCGGCCTGGCGCGGGCCATCGTAAAAGGCGCGGTTGGTGGTCTTGTGTGCCAGCCAGATCGAGTCCGATTGCAGCGTGTCCTCGGCCAGCATGAAGCGGAACACGGCCGGATTGGGCGGCAGCGGCACGGCGCTGAGCTGGGGGCCGCCGGTGTCGAGTGTCAGCCGCACGCGCATGGGCGCATCAAAGGCCTCTGCGTCGAGCAGGGCATTGATGGCGTCGGGATCATGGGCGAGGCCAAAGACGGCAGCCGATGCCAACAGGCGATCGAGGTGCCGCTGCCGCAGGACGTATCCGGTCTCCGGCGTCCAGGCCAGGGTCTCGATCAGGGTCACGGGCTCGGGTTGCGGGGTGAAGAATGCCATTTTGAGCAGGGCCTCGCGATATTCGTCCTCGGCGGTGGAATCAGCGACAATACCACCGCCGATGCCGATGGTGCCGGCGCCACTGCGGTCGATCACGGCTGTGCGGATGGCGACATTGAGCTTGAGATCGCCATTGGGCGCGAAATAGCCGATCGAGCCGGTATAGACGCCCCGGGGATCGGTCTCGAGATCGGCGATGATCTCCATGGCGCGCAGCTTGGGCGCCCCGGTGATGGAACCACAGGGAAAGAGCTTTTCCAGCAGTTCGGCCACGCCGACATCGGCCCGGCGCCGGGCTGTGATGCCCGAGGTCAGCGTGTGCAGCGTCTGATAGGTTTCCACGGTATAGAGGTCGGTGACCTCAACCGAGCCCATTTCCGCCACGCGACCCAAGTCGTTGCGCAGCAGGTCAACGATCATCAGGTTCTCGGCCCGGTTCTTGGGGTCGGCTGCCAGGGTTGCGCGATTGGCGGCGTCGGTCTCTGCCGTCTGGCCGCGCGCCATGGTGCCCTTCATCGGCCGGGCATCGAGGCGGCCGGCCTGGCTGGAGACAAACAATTCCGGCGAATGCGACAGGATATGGTGGCGGCCCGTATCGATCAGCGCCCCATGGGCCACCTGCTGGCGCTGCAGCAGCGCGCGATAGAGCGCGATGGGATCGCCCTCGAGCTGGAACTGCGCCCGCAGTGTCAGATTGACCTGATAGGTGTCACCGGCGGCAATATAGGCTTTGACCTGCTCAAAGATGGCGCCATAGGCCTCTGGGGTGAGGCCGGGCACGATGTCGTGGACGCGGGCCGGGCCAGTGACGCTGGCGGCCAGCAGGTCGGCAACCGCGTCAGCATCGAGCCGCTGGGGGGCATCATAGATGCCCAGCCAGACCAGGGGCAGGGGGCCGGGCTCCGGCAGGCGGGGCGCCAACCGCTCCTCGAAGACATAGCCGGCCTCATAGGCCAGATAGCCGGCAGCCCAAGAACCCTCAGCCAGTGCAGCCTCAAGCTCGGTCAGGGCAGCCCGCACACCGGCGGCGCCATGGGCCTCCAGGATCCGCCGTGGCGCGGTGAACAGCAGGTTGTTTGCCCCCTCTTGGAGGCTGTCCTGCAGCAAAACTGAACCGGGCGTGAACATGGCGCGCTTCTAGGCCCTTGGCGGCATAAAGAAAAGCCGTCGAGGGGGCCGCAGACGCCTTGTTTAATTGCCTTTTCGAGAGATATTAGGGCGCCGGCAGCAGGTGCCGCCGGCTTCGGGGAGACCTAAAAAATGAACGCCTACTTCAAGGGCGGCGTCGCCGCCCTCGCGCTGCTGGTCAGCGCCCTGCCTGCTGCTGCCCAGACCGTGGAATTCACGCTGATCAACAACAGCAGCCAATCCCTGCATTATTTCTACACCACGCCCAGCAATGAAGATCATTGGGGCGATGACCTGCTGGGCGCCGACGGCACGCTTGAGCCCGGCATGCAGGGCACCGTGACCATTGGCGATGGTTCGGACCAGTGCCTGTATGACTTCCGTTTCGAGACCGGCGAGGGCGCCGTGCTGGAAGTGCCGCAGATCGATATCTGCAGCCTGAACAGCTACACGCTCAACGATTGATGCACGCGCGGGGGGCCGGCCGGGACGCCGCCCCCCAAATGCGCCGGCGCGGCGGCCCAATGGCCCGTGCCGGCGCCGCGCGCCGCTGGCCCGCAGATCTGCGGCAATTCTGCCACGGCAGCGCTTGAAGCCACTCGGCGACCCCCCTATATACGCCGCAGGCCCAGCGATGGGCACAATCTGATTGCAAGGAACCCGGCCCCTGGCGGCCACGGAACTGCCTCGCGAGAGGGGTTGCAAAATGGGTTTGCTGAAAGAGAGGCTAAGTAATGGCTAAAGTTATCGGTATCGATCTGGGCACCACCAACAGCTGCGTGGCTGTGATGGATGGCACCAATCCCAAGGTCATCGAAAACGCGGAAGGGGCGCGCACCACCCCCTCGATGGTCGCCTTCTCCAAGGATGGCGAGCGTCTCGTGGGCCAGCCGGCCAAGCGCCAGGCTGTCACCAACCCGGAAAATACCCTGTTTGCGGTCAAGCGCCTGATCGGCCGCCGCTTCGACGACGCCGTCGTGGCCAAGGACAAGAACCTTGTGCCCTTCAAGATCGTCAAGGCCGACAATGGCGACGCCTGGGTCGAAGCTGCGAGCGACAAGTATTCGCCCAGCCAGATCTCGGCCATGATCCTGCAGAAGATGAAGGAAACCGCCGAATCCTATCTCGGCGAGAATGTCACCCAGGCGGTCATCACGGTTCCGGCCTATTTCAACGACAGCCAGCGCCAGGCCACCAAGGACGCCGGCAAGATTGCCGGCCTTGAAGTGCTGCGCATCATCAACGAGCCCACGGCTGCCGCGCTCGCCTATGGCCTGGACAAGAAGAACACCGGCACCATTGCGGTCTATGACCTTGGCGGCGGCACCTTCGACGTGTCGATCCTCGAGATCGGCGACGGCGTGTTCGAGGTGAAGTCCACCAATGGCGACACGTTCCTGGGTGGTGAAGACTTCGACATGCGTCTGGTCGATTACCTCGCCGATGAGTTCAAGAAGGAACAGGGCATTGACCTGCGCAGCGACAAGCTGGCGCTGCAGCGCCTGAAGGAAGCGGCTGAAAAGGCCAAGATCGAGCTCTCCAGCTCGACCCAGACCGAAATCAACCTGCCCTTCATCACCGCCGACGCCTCGGGCCCCAAGCACCTGACGCTCAAGCTGAGCCGGTCCAAGCTGGAAAGCCTGGTCGATGATCTGATCCAGAAGACCATCGAGCCGTGCAAGCTGGCCATGAAGGATGCCGGTGTCACCGCCGCGCAGATCGACGAAGTCGTGCTCGTGGGCGGCATGAGCCGCATGCCCAAGGTGCAGGAAATCGTCAAGCAGCTCTTCGGCAAGGAGCCCCACAAGGGCGTGAACCCGGACGAAGTGGTGGCGCTGGGCGCGGCCATTCAGGCCGGCGTGCTGCAGGGCGACGTCAAGGACGTGCTGCTGCTCGACGTGACCCCGCTGAGCCTGGGCATCGAAACCCTGGGCGGCGTGTTCACCCGTCTGATCGACCGCAACACGACCATTCCGACCAAGAAGAGCCAGACCTTCTCGACCGCCGAGGACAGCCAGAGCGCGGTGACCATCCGCGTGTTCCAGGGCGAACGCGAAATGGCCGCCAACAACAAGCTGCTGGGCAATTTCGACCTGACCGGCATTCCCCCCGCACCGCGCGGCGTGCCGCAGATCGAAGTGACCTTCGACATCGACGCCAACGGCATTGTCCAGGTTTCGGCCAAGGACAAGGGCACCGGCAAGGAACAGCAGATCCGCATCCAGGCCTCGGGTGGCCTGAGCGACGCTGACATCGAGGCCATGGTCAAGGAAGCCGAGCAGAACGCCGAGGCGGACAAGAAGAAGCGCGAAGCCGTCGAAGCCAAGAACCAGGGCGAGAGCCTGATCCACTCGACCGAAAAATCGCTGAGTGAATATGGCGACAAGGTTTCGGCCGAGGACAAGGGCGCCATCGAGACGGCGATTGCCGATCTCAAGGCCGTGCTCGAGGGCGACGATGCCGAAGCCATCAAGTCCAAGACCGAGGCGCTGGCCCAGGCATCGATGAAGCTGGGCGAGGCCATGTACAAGGCCAGCCAGGCGGAAGCCGAAGCCAAGGCCAATGGCACCGCCGATGACAGCGACGACGATGTGGTCGACGCCGACTTCGAAGAGGTCAAGGACGACGACGACAAGAAGTCCGCATAAGCGGGCTGACCGAGCAGATATTGGGGTCCGGCGCCAGCCGGGCCCCTTTTTGTTTGCCGGGGAACTGGGTAAGGTGATCCATGAACATTCCAGACCCCCAAAGCTTCACCGACCCCGACAAACTGCGCAAGCTGATGGCCAATGCCGTCCGTCTTGGCTATCCGGACCTGGCCTTTGCCTGCCAGATCCGCATTGCCGAGCTGGCCGGCAACGCCCATGACGGCGATATCGAACGCGAATTCTGGACCAGCCTGGTGGCTGCCGAGGAATTCCGCACCGCCGACAACGGCCGCGTGACGCGGCTGGTCAAGGTGCGTGCCAAGCACAAGCGGGTGGGCGCCGAGCGCGTGCTGGCCGACCAGATGATGGAAGAGGCGATCAGCGACGGCTTCGACCAGCTGGTGGCCGGTGGCAAGGCCGCGCTGACGGGCGAAGCCATCGTCATGCGCCACGAGGACAGCTTCAGCGTCGATGTGGTCAATGCCGCCCGCAAGAAGCTGATGGACAAGGGCGTAGCCGTCGCCGACGTGATCGGCTGAGGCCAGATCGGGCGTTTGGTTTCACGTGAATCCAGACGCCGCTGGCCGGGACGGACCGCCAGCAGGCCCGCGTCAGGCGCGCAAAAGCCTTGCCAACAGCCATGTTGAAGCCAGGGCCGGCAATTGATACATCAGCGGCAATTGGTTTGCCCCGGTCGCCATCGCGGCCAATCGGGCGGAAAACGACCGCAAAACGCGCTTAAGGCCATGCCCGTGGCCCGTGCCCCTTGTGAGTCGTGCCGTCGATTGCCATCTAGGGGCCAGGTTCGGGCCGGGCGCGCGCGCCGCGACGGCAACGTATTGGAGACACAGGTTCTTGTCCAAACGGGATTTCTACGAGGTGCTCGGTGTGCAGAAGGGCGCCGATGACGCCGCTCTCAAGAGCGCCTATCGCAAGCTGGCCATGGTGCATCACCCCGACCGCAACCCTGGCGATGCGGCGGCCGAGGCGCGATTCAAGGAAATCAACGAGGCCTATGACACGCTCAAGGATGGCCAGAAGCGCGCCGCCTATGACCGGTTCGGCCATGCCGCCTTCGAGAATGGCGGCGGGCGTGGTCCCTCCGGCTTTGGTCCGGAGTTCAATTCGTCGATGTCCGATATTTTTGAGGACATTTTTGGCGACTTCATGGGCGGCGGCCGGCGCGGTGGCGGCGGGGCTTCCAAGCTGCGCGGCAGCGATCTGCGCTATAACCTGGAAATCAGCCTCGAAGAAAGCTTTGAGGGCCGCACCGTCGAGATCGACGTGCCCACCCTTGTGGGCTGCACCACCTGCGATGGCAGCGGCGCCAAGCCCGGCACCGGCACCCATACCTGCCGCCAGTGCAATGGCCATGGCAAGGTGCGCGCGGCGCAGGGGTTCTTCACCATCGAGCGCACCTGCCCGGTGTGCCAGGGTCGCGGCCAGATGATGGACCAGCCCTGCACCGATTGCGGTGGCCAGGGTCGCCGACAGGAAAACCGCAAGCTCAGCGTCGATATTCCAAAAGGCATCGAGGACGGCACCCGCATTCGCCTCGCCAATGAGGGCGAGGCCGGGCTGCGCGGTGGCCCGCCGGGCGATCTCTATATCTTCATCTCGCTGCGCCCGCATGATCTGTTCCAGCGCGACGGCGCCGATCTCTATGCCCGCGTGCCCATCGCCATGACCACTGCGGCCCTGGGCGGCGAATTCGAGGTTCCCACGCTCGATGGCGCCCGCGCCAAGGTCAAGGTCGCCGCCGGCACGCAGCCGGGCCAGCGTGTGCGCCTCAAGGGCAAGGGCATGCCGGTGCTGCGCAGCAAGGATGTCGGCGATCTCTATGTGCAGCTCGACATCGAGACGCCCCAGGCGCTCAGCCGTCGCCAGCGCGAATTGCTCGAAGAATTCGCCAAGCTCGAGACCGAGGAAACCAACCCGACCTCGGGCGGCTTCTTCGACAAGATCAAGAAGATGTTCGAAGCCTAGGGGCATAGAAAAAATCGCGCCGGTGGCGCGATTTCAGGCCTCAAGGCCATGCGCGCTCCGCTCGAATGGCTGGGCCAAGCGCCCCAACTTTCCTCCCTATCGTCATTGCCCGGCTTGTCCGGGCAATTCCGTTTTTGGCGCCAAGGACCAACGGGACAATCCCGGTGGTGACGATCAGTGGACGGCGCCACGCCGGCAAAGCCCCAGCCTTACTCTTGCGGCACCTGGCTCATATCCATCCAGACATATTCCCAGACATGGCCATCGATATCGGCGATGGCGCGGGAAAACATGAAGCCATAGTCCTGCGCATCGCGCGTCTCGCGGCCGCCCGCCTTGAGCCCGGCTTCGGCAATAGCGTCGACAGCCGCGCGGCTGTCGCGCGACAGCGCATAGAGCGCCTGCGTCTGCTGCTGGGGATCGGGAATGGGGGCGCTGGAGAACTGGGCGAACTTGTCATGGGTCAGCAGCATGGCGAAGATCGTGTCGCTGATGACAATGCAGGCTGCCGTCTCGTCGGTGAACTGCGGATTGTGGTCAAAGCCCAGGGCCTTGTAATAGGCCATGGCCGCCGGCAGGTCACGGACGGGCAGGTTGACGAAAATCATTGTCGACATGGCAATTTCCTTTCCTCTCAAAACGGGGCCTCAATGGCCTTGGCATTGCCGCAAATGGCTCAATACCCTTGCCTCTACGGTCGGGCCGGGCCAGTTTCGACATTCAGTTTCACGAGGTAGGCATGAAAACCGCACTGACGTTCTCCGGATCGATCCGCAAGGGCTCCGTCAACAAGACGCTGCAGGCCTATATGGACAGGAAACTGGCCGAGGCGGGTGTTGCGGTCAACTCCGTCGACCTCAGCGATTTCCCCATGCCGATTTTCAACGAGGATCTGGAGCCCGATGGTGTGCCCGAGGCCGCCGTGCGGATGGCCGAGCTGTGGCGCAGCCACGACATCATCTTCATCGCCAGCCCAGAATACAATGGCGGGCTGACGCCGCTTTTGGTCAACACCATCACCTGGGTCAGCCGCCAGCGTCCCAGCCCCTTCCGCCATGCCAATTTCGGCATCGGCGGGGTGAGCTCGGGCAAATATGGCACCATCTGGGGCCTCAGCCATCTGCGCGAATCCCTCACCAAGGTTGGCGCATTGGTGGTGCCGACGCTGCTGGGGATCGGCCCGGCCGACCAGGCCCTGGACGACAAGGGCGATTTCGTCGAGCCGGCCATCATCAAGAAGGTCGAGCAGATGGTCACCGAACTGACGACCTTTTCGCGGGGCTAGGCCATGCTGGCGCTCTATGTCACCCATCCGCAGGTCCGCATAGACGCCAATGTGCCGGTGCCGCTGTGGGGGCTGAGCGAAGAGGGCCGCCAGCGCGCCGAAGCCTTTGCGGCTCGGGGCGTGGTGCCCATGGGCGCCATGGTGTTTTCGAGCCGCGAGACCAAGGCCATGGAACTGGCCGAAATCATCGCCACGGCCTGCGGGGCGCTGGTGCTGACCGACCATCTGATGGGCGAGAATGATCGCAGCGCCACCGGCTTTCTGCCGCCGGCGCTGTTCGAAGAGACCGCCGACCGCTTCTTTGCCCATCCGCGCGAGAGCATCGATGGCTGGGAGCGGGCCATCGATGCGCAGCGGCGCATCGTCCATACGGTGACGACGGCGCTGGCTGGTGTCCCTAGGGGCACGCCGGCTGTGTTCTGCGGCCATGGGGCGGTGGGCACGCTGCTCAAATGCCATGTCGGTGGCCGTCGCATCGACCGGCGCGAGGACCAGAGCCGCCATGCCCATCGGGGCGGCGGCAATGGCTTCGTGTTCGATCTCGAAGCCTCCCGTCTGGGCTGCGACTGGACCGCCATGGAAGATCTCAAGCCCGGCTGGTTTGCCTGAAGCCGTTGCGGCGCGCGGCAAATTGGTCTAGTCCGGGCCGATCAATCGACATCGGAGGAAAGACCATGGCTGGCCAACTCATCGTGGGGCTGGACGTTTCGTCACGCGCGCGCGCCGAGGAAATCGTCGCGCTTCTGGGCGACAGCGTCGATTTCTACAAGATCGGCTATGAGTGCTTTTATGGCGCCGATGGCTTCGCCCTGGGCAAGGACCTGCTCAAGGCGGGCAAGAAGGTCTTCTTCGATCTCAAGCTGCTCGACATCGACAATACGGTCGAAAAGGGCGTCGCCGCCATCGCCGAGACTGGCGCGACCATGCTGACCGTCCATGCCTATCCGCAGTGCATGCGCGCTGCCGTACGCGGCGCCGCCGGCAGCAATCTCTGCGTGCTGGGCGTCTCGGTGCTGACCTCGATGGATGATGCCGATCTGGCTGAAGCCGGCTTTGCCCGCGATACCGCCGGGCTGGTGGCGCTGCGGGCGCAGCAGGCGCGCGACGCCGGCATCGGCGGGCTGGTCGCCTCGGCGCAGGAAGCGCAGATGGTGCGCTCGATCGTCGGGCCGACCATGGCCGTGGTCACCCCGGGCATTCGCCTGCCCGGTGGTGACATGGGCGACCAGAAGCGGGTGACCACGCCCGGCGAGGCACTGAGCAATGGCGCCAGCCATCTGGTGGTGGCGCGGCCCATCATTGCCGCAGCCGATCCGGCCGCCGCTGCGCGCGCCATCCTTGAGAACATGAACAGCGGGACGCGCCTGGCATGACCACTTTTTCCGCCTGCATCGAAATGCTGTTCGTCGCCGAGACGGACGATTTTGCCCAGCGCATTGCCCTGGCCAAGGCCGCCGGCTTTGACCGCTTCGAGTTCTGGATGTGGTCCAACAAGAATCTGGACGCCATCGAACGCGCCCTCGGCGACACCGGCGTGCAACTGGCCGGCATCGTCGCCGAGCCCTTTGCCGAGCTGACGCGGGAGGGCGATCACGACCGCTTTCTCGCCGGTCTCGAAAAAAGCCGCGACGTGGCGCTGCGCCTGGGCGCGCCGATCCTGATCTGCCAGTCCGGGCCTTTCCTGGCCGGCGTCGAGCGCGTCAGCCAGCATGATGCGCTGACCAAGGCCATGGCCCGCTCTGCCGATGTGCTCAAGGGCAGCGGCGTGCGCCTGGCGCTCGAACCGCTCAATGATCGCGTCGATCACCCCGGCTATTATCTCACCAGCACCGCCGAGGGCCTGGCCATCTGCGACGCCGTCAACCGGCCCGAGATCGGGCTGACCTATGACATGTACCATTCCATGGTGATGGGCGAAGACCCCGAAACGGTCCTCGCCGGTGGGCTCGAGCATGTCTTTCACGTCCACATCGCCGATCACCCCGGCCGCAACCAACCCGGCAGCGGCACGCTCCCGCTCAAGCAGAAACTCGCCTGGCTCGAAGCCCAGGGCTATGCCGGCCCCGTCGGGCTGGAGTTCAAGCCAACGGGCAGCACAGCCGATGCACTGGCGATGATGCGGGGGAGTTTGGGCTAACGTCCTAAAGGTCCCGTTCGAGCGGGAACGGCGTCGGCTCCCAATCGTCTTCTATCTCAAGGCGCCGGGCATTCTGCTTTTCCCAGTCATGCAGCAGGTCTGCTACTCCGCGCCGGTCGTTGATGCTGGCGCGGGCGATGAGCTGCCGCATGTCGTCCATCGGCTTGAGAAAATGGTCTGCCAGCCTTATGCGCGATTGTCCCTCGGATCGCTTTCTCGGCTTGTCGAGCAGGATTTCGGCCTCCGCCCTGATCTCCCGCCAGCTCCCCTCCTCCTTGTCGATATAGGCCTGTGCCACAGCGCAGGCCTCCGGCAAGCGGCCAAGGGCGGCGAGGACGGAGGCGTGGAGGAAGGCGTCATGCGCCAAAGGCAGTTCGGCCTGATGCTGCCAGTGCAGCCGGCTTTCCTGCATCAGGCGGTAGAGGTCCTCTATCTGCGCCAGGGGCCGGAAGGGGTAATCTAGCGTCCGCCTCACATGCGCCGCCAGGGTGTCCTGAAAACCAGCGTCAGTCGACCAGCCGACGATCAACTCACGGCTCCAATTATCGCTCAACCGTCCCGTCGGCGGGCCGAACAGTATGAGAAATTCTGCCAGGGGCTTGGAAAAGGTCCTGTCCGAAGAACCAAGAAAACGAATGCGCCGATGGATATGATGGACCGGACGAAGGTAAAGCATGCGGGGCTTCAGGGCCAAATCAGCATGCTCGGCCAGTATCGGCCGCGTCCAACGCTTCACCTCAGCAATCGTCGTCATGGCCTTGGGCGCACCTCGATGATGTAGAGTGCCACCTAACGGTATCGAGACGTCAGGGCCGGAGCAATGTCGCACGCCATGCTCTGCCCGCATATGCGCGGGACAGTATCTTGCGGCGTCGGGGGCAGGGATAGGCGACTAGGCCTGATCTCCGCAGCCCAGTTCAACTGGATAGGGGGAGGGCTCCCAGAGGTCGAGCAGGCCGAGACGGGTGATGTTGTGGGCCTCCCATTGTCGTAGCTGGGCTCCAATTTCCGCGCGATCCCCTGACTTGCACAGCGCTGCGAGTGCTTTGAGCGCACCAAGCAAGTCCAGATACTCCGTGGCCAGGCGCAAAGTTACTTGTCCCAGGCGGCTATTGGGCCGTTTGGCGAGCAACCGCCGGCCTTCAGCCAGCTCGTTCAGATAGCCAGCCTCAGTCCGGCCGACCCAATCATCGATGACTTTCGCCGCTTCGGCCATCCGCCCTGCCGCCGCCAGTACGGGACCGTGGTAGGCGACAAGGCCGTCTAGCCGCGTGAGACCGGCCACGTCGCCGAACCCAGTGCTGCCCTGCGTCTTGTCGAGAAGCGCCTCTATGGACGGAACTTGGTCGAGTCTGCGCGTAATGGTCTGCGAGACACTGGCGTTCAAGCTGGTCTCGAAGTTGATATCGCTCGTATAGCCAACCCATATCTCGTCGAACCAGGGACGCCCGCGCCAAAAGGGCGGCGATGGCAGAAAGTCGATATACCAGTAAGGCTTGGGGTGGTTTTTGTCCCAAGAGGCACCGTTGAAATAAATCCAGCGCAGGACGTGGCGCACCGGCCGCACCACCAGCATGCGCTTACGCAAGATAAGGTCACTGCGCTGCTGGAGAACGGGCCTCAGCCAACGATTGACCTGCGCTGCTGTGGTCATGGGCTCCGCTCGAGCGGAAATGGCGTCGGTTCCCAGAGATGCTCAATGCCGAGACGCCGCACGCGCTCCTGCTCCCAGATCCGCAGCAGCGCCGCAAGGCCACTGCGGTCATTGGCCTGGGCACCCGCGTCGAGCAGCCGGACATCGCTCAGGCGCTTGAGAAAAGTGGTCGCGTCGCTGATGCGATATTTTGCGTCGCTGCTCCTGGACCGTTTGGCTAGGAGCGCCTGACCGGAGGCGAGCGCGGCGCGCAGAGCGGGCTCGTTGGCCTGCTCGATATAGGCCGTTGTCACCTGACGGGCCTCGGGGAACTTCCCCAATGCCACCAGCACGGCCGCCTGCAGCATGGGTGACCAGGAGAGCCCCGTGCACAACACGCGCCAGATCAGATTGTCTTCCCGGGTCAGTTCATAGAAGGCCTCGATGGTATCGAGGCGGCGCAATGTTCCGTCCAGGGCCTTGCGGGTTTCGCTCTCCAGCAGCGCCTGGAAATGCGGATCGGTCGAATAGCCAACGGGCAAGTCGAGCCCCATGGAATGACTCATCTGCACTGACGGAGGCGCAAACAAGACGCCGAATCGCGCCGTTGGTGTAGGAAAGGTTCGCTGCGAAGAACCGAGAAACTCGATCGCCCTGTAAATGTGACGGAGCGGCTTGAGATAAAGATCGCGCTTCTCAAGGACAAGATCGGGATGCTCGGCCAGTATCGGCCGCGTCCAGCGCTTGACTTCAGCCACCGTGGTCATGGGATTGGTCGTACCTCCAAAATATAGAAGGGCGCACCATTATAGCGAGCTTTGATCACGTCCGCGATTGCCCTGAGCTGATCTGCCCCAATTCCCCGTTGCCCCGTCTTGATATCATAGACGCATATAGCGCCCATATCGTTGCGGCTGTCCTCAAAGACGTCCAATCGCGTACTGCCTAGGGTCCCATAGCGGACGATGCCAGCTTCAGCCGTGAAGCTCAGCTCTGCGTGTAATATTGCTCGCGCCAATGGAGATGCTGCCCTGGCCGCTTCCACTGTTTGCTTTACGGCGTAGTGCACCTTTGTGCCCCCTTGCCGAGCTGTCATGGTTGGCCTTTGTGGGGCTAACCGCAGTGCGGCGGAATCGGTCCATTGCTGAACATCAGGCAAGTATTTGCAGGCCTGCCGAACGCGGTCCGCCGGCAGTGCGTCGACCATAATTGGCACGACCCCGTTGTCGCCCTCCCAGGCCCATGCCTTGGGTACCAGGATCGGTCGATCCTTCTCGCCCAATCCCTGGCTTGCAGGCGCCGCCCGCAGCATCGAGTGGAGCGAGACCAGCGCCAGGGCGATAAGGGCCCCCAGATTGGGCAGCACCGTAATGACGTTAGGCCCACGCGCCGACGTCCCAGGACCAGCCCCGACCTCGGGATCAATGATGGTCTGCTCATCACCCAGAAAGGCCAGGTGCTGCCGGGCGCGGATAACCCGCGGACCGCGCGCCGTCCAGGCTGACTGCAACAGAAGCCGGGGGTCATCGCCGAGGGAGATCGACAGCACGCCGCCGCTGGTATTGACCCGCACGACATCGCCCGTTGGCAGCGTGATCTGCCGCGAGACCAATGTTCCGCTGAAGGCGGAGCGGATTTGCGTGCCGTCCCGCGCGAGCACGATGCTCTGCGCGATGCTGCCATCGGACCGCGTAAGGTCTCGATGCTCGCCCAGGGTGCAGAACCCGTCGGATCGGTGTGATAGGCGTGGGCGAGTGGCTGCAACGCATCCGGTACGGCGGGATCGCCGTAGTAGGGCTCGGCCCAGCAACGGCAATTGGGCTCCGTACCGGGCGGACCACCGGAGGGTGGCTCGGCGCGGGCAAATACATGCCCCTCGCGCTCTAGGTGCCGCCTGCGGACCCTGTCGTCCAGCATGGTCCGCCAGACATAGTGGCTTGTGGATGTGCCGCGGTCGGCGGCTGCAGCAGCCTGCGCGGACCCGGTGTACTTGCGCTCAGCCAAGCGTGGGGCGTCCGGCTTGCGCCCGGTGCGCAGATAGAGCTCAAAGGCCCGGCGCCGGGCCAGGCCGATCAGCGGCTGGCTGTTCTCAGAATTGGTCGACACCATGCTTCGCCCCGGATCGTGTCCGGAGCAAATGTCTCATGGCCTCAGGGGCAGGGGATAAGCGGGCTAGCCGGCCAGCCCGTGCTTTTCGACCAGACCGTCGAGCGCCACCAGGGGGCGGGCGCCGATGTGGGAGATGACTTCGCTGGCCGCCAGGCACCCGGTCTTGAGCGCGGTTTCCAGCGTCTGGCCGCGGGCCATGCCGAGCAGGAAGCCGGAAGCAAAGAGATCGCCGGCGCCGGTGGCATCGACCACCTTGTCGATGGGGAAGGCGGGCACGGAGGTGACTTCGCCATTGTAGATCACCATGGCGCCATCGGCGCCCATGGTGATGGCGGCCAGTTCGGCATCCTTGGCGATCTCGCGCACGGCGGCGCCCAGATCATCGGTCTGATAGAGCGATTTCAGCTCATGGATATTGGCAAAGACATAATCGATGGTTTTGGACCGCATCAGGTCGAGGAATTCGGCGCGATAGCGATCGACGCAGAAGGGATCGCTGAGGGTGAAGGCGGTGGCGCGCTCGTTCTTGTGCGCATAGTGGGCGGCCAGCACGAAGGCCTTCTTGGCCTCCACCGGGTCCCACAGAAAGCCTTCCATATAGGTGATGGCGGCGCCGCCGATGTCATCGGGGCGGATATCCTGCTCGGTAAGCTGCTGGCAGGCGCCCAGATAGGTGTTCATGGTGCGCTCGCCGTCTTCGGTGACGAAGATCATGCAGCGGCCGGTCAGCGCGCCATTCTTGAGGCGGGTAGTGGCATAGTGCACGCCCATCTCGTTGAAATCGGTCTCGAAATCATCGCCCAGCCCGTCATCGGCCACCTTGCCGACAAAGGCCGCGCGGCCGCCCAGCGAGGCCACGCCGGCAGCGGTATTGGCGGCGCTGCCGCCCGAGATCTGCTGGCGGTTGAGCGGCATCTTGCCATAGAGGTCCTCGGCCCGATCGGTGTCGATCAGGTGCATGATGCCCTTGTTCATGCCCTCTTCGATGATGAAGCTCTCATCCACCGGAACAATGATGTCGACGATTGCATTGCCGATGGTGAGGACGTCAAAGCGGGTCTGGGTCATGCAGCTATCCAGTGGGAAACAGGCCGACAGCCGGTTTAGAGCATGATGGCGCGGGGTGCAACGCCGGGGATCAGCGCTGATCGATCACCTGGGCGATCAGCTGGTCCACGGTTTCGCCGGGCCGCAGCGCGATCTGCTCGTCCAGCAGCAGCACCGCCAGGCCATGCACCTTGGACCAGGCGGCGAGCGCGGCGATGCGCCCCGCCGTGGTATAGCCGCCACTGACCTTGCGCAGCGTGTCAAAGGCCGCCTCGGCGGCGATGCGCAGGCCGGGGCGGTTGTCGCGCTTGAGCTGGGGCGAAAACATCAGGCGGAACAGCGCACGGTTGTCCAGCGCAAAGCGCAGATAGGTGCGGCCCATGGCCGCCAGCGGATCGGCGGGATGCGCCTCCGACACGGCGCGCATCTCGGCGCTGAATTTCTGGAAGCCCGTCACCGCCAGCGCCTCGAGCAGGCCGGCGCGGCTGTCAAAATGGCGATAGGGGGCCGCCGGCGAGACGCCCACCGCCCGCGCCAGGTCACGCAGGCCCAGGCCTGCTTCGCCCTCCCGCTCGAGAATGACCAGCGCTGCCGTGAGCAGCGCGTTGCGCAGGTCGCCATGGTGATAGGGGGCATTGCTTGATGTTGACATTGCTCACATGTGTCTGCTTGTATGTATGCACTGTTTACATCTTGAGGCGGAGAACCGCAAATGGATATCGATCTGGTGCTGGCCATGGCGCACCATCTGGCGGTGTTTGCTGTTGTCGGCATCATTGCCGCCGAGTTCGCCCTGCTGCGCCCGGGCCTGTCCGGCGCCCGGCTGCGCCAGCTCGCCGCCATCGACCGCGCCTATGGCCTGGTCGCCGTCTTGGTGCTGGCCGCGGGCATCGGGCGGGTGTTCCTGGGGCGCAGCGGCGCCGAGTATTACCTCACCAATCACGTCTTCTGGGGCAAGATGGGCCTGTTCCTGATCGTGGGCCTGCTCTCGATTCAGCCAACCGTGGCGTTCCTGGCCTGGGCCCGGCAGCTCAAGGCTGATCCGGGCTATGTGGTGCCCGATGCCGCCGTGGCCCGCAGCCGGCGCTTCATCCATCTCCAAGTCATGGGCCTGGCGCTCATTCCCCTGTTTGCCGCCGCCATGGCGCGCGGCTATGGCGCCGTCTAGCGCCTGGACACTGCCCTAGACATGGGGCGGCAGCGGCTTGTTGGGCGGCGGCGTCTTGGGTGAATAGCGGCACCACTGGGCAATCGGGCAGCGCCAGCATTCGGGCGTGCGGGCCTTGCAGATATAGCGCCCGTGCAGGATCAGCCAGTGATGGGCATGCAGCATATACTGCGCCGGGATGGTCTTGAGCAGGATCTGTTCCACCGCCAGCGGCGTTGCCGCCACCGCCATGCCGGTGCGGTTGCCGACGCGGAACAGATGGGTGTCCACCGCGATGGTGGGCTGCTGGAAGAAGATGTTGAGCACCACATTGGCCGTCTTGCGGCCGACGCCGGGCAGGGCCTCGAGCGCGGCGCGGTCGGATGGCACCGCGCCGCCATGGTGTTCGAGCAATTGCTGGCTGAGCAGGAAGACGTTTTTGGCCTTGGTGCGGAACAGGCCAATGGTGCGGATATGCTCTTCGATCGCCGCCTGGCCCAGCGCCACCATGGCGGCCGGATCGGGTGCCAGCTCGAACAGCCGCTTGGTCGCCTTGTTGACTCCAATGTCCGTCGCCTGCGCCGACAGCACCACCGCCACCAGGAGGGTAAAGGCATTGCTATAGTCCAGCTCCCCCTTGGGCTCGGGGTCGATGGCGTGGAAGCGCTCGAAAATGGCGGCGACATCGGCCTTGGGCAGGGGCTTCACTTTTTTGCTGGTGGGCATTCTCATGGCTCCGATTCTGGCGCTATAGTTAATGTCCAGAGAGCGCCACGCCAATGCATACCAAGACCACGACAACGCCGCTGTTCGCGGCCGAACTCACGCCCCATCGCGGCCTGACGCGGGGTGACGGCTGGATGCTGGGCGGGCTGTCGCTGGTGCTGTTCATTGCGCCCTGGCTGTTGCTTTTGGCGGACGCACTGCCGGTGGTCGCCGGCGTGATGGCTCTGGCCGGGCTGGGAATCATTGTCACCCTGGCGCGGCGCGGTAACAGCCGACGCCGCGAACACATCACCGTCTGGGCCGATCAGGTGGAGCTGCTGTCCACCGACGAGCGCGGGTTGCGCACGCTCAAGCGTTTCCAGCCATCCGGGGTGCGCCTGCTGCTCACCCGCGATGCCGATGAGAAGACCACCGCCGTGCAATTGCGCCATGGCAAGGATGTGGTCGAGGTCGGGGCCTTCCTCAGCCTTGAGGATCGCTCGAGCTTCGGGCGGGCGCTGGGCACGGCGCTGCGCCGGGCCCGCACGCAGAGCCGGTAAAAACCGGGTCGCCGCGCAGGATGCGGCGCGCTAGACCGACACCCCTGACTGTCCAGCATCACCGGGTGCCCCAATGAACCAGATTGTCGCCATCGATTCGGCCAGCGACTATGAGCGCATCCAGGCCGCCATCCGCTATCTCAGCGAGAACGGGCCCGATGTGGTCGATCTCGGCCGCTTCGCCCGCGCCCTGGGGCTGACCGAGCGGCAATTGACCGATCTCTTCCGCCGCTGGTGTGGCCTCAGCCCCAAGAGCTTTGCCCAGGCCGTGGCGCTTGACCATGCCAAGAGCCTGTTGCGGGCGCAGGAGAGCGTGCTCGACACCACCTATGCGGTGGGCCTCAGCTCCACCTCGCGGCTGCATGATCTGTTCGTGACCTATGAGGCTATGCCGCCCGGCATGTTCCGCGCCGGCGGCGCGGGCCTCGACATGATCTGGGGCGCCGCGCCCTCGCCCTTTGGCCTCGCCGTGGTCACGGCCACCTCCTATGGCATGTCGGGTCTGGGCTTTGCCGATGCCGACACCAGCGTCGAGCAGGCCTTTGCCGATCTGGCCAATCGCTGGCCCAATGCGCGCTTCACCCGCGACGATGCCCGTATCGCGCCCATGGTGGCGCAGGCCTTCGATCCCGGCCTGTGGTCGGCTGACCGCCCGGTTCGGGTGGTGCTGATCGGCACCGATTTCGAGGTCAAGGTGTGGGAGACGCTGCTCAAGATCCCGGTGGGCCAGGCCACCACCTATTCAGCCGTCGCCAACCACATCGGCCGCCCCACGGCCTCGCGGGCGGTGGGGGCAGCCGTGGGCAAGAACCCGATCAGCTTTGTGGTGCCCTGCCACCGCGTGGTGGGCACCTCGGGCGCGCTGACCGGCTATCATTGGGGCGTGCCGCGCAAGCGCGCCATCCTGGGTTGGGAGGCAGGTGTGATCTCCGCCGCCCACTAGCCATTCGAGCAGAACTCTCATGGCCGTCTCGCCGCCAATCGCTCCACTGTAGCGAATGGGCCGATCGGCCGGGTCCACGTTTCACGTGAATCCATGGGCGCCCTGCGCCGCCCCTGGATTGCTAGACCGTTTAAAGTTCAAGTGGACTTGGTTCTATCGCCCCCTCCCCCTTGAGGGGAGGGCTGGGGAGGGGGTGGTTCTGAGGTCCACCGATGGCCCCCACCCTCGGTCCCTCCCCTCAAGGGGGAAGGGAGGCAAAGGCGCCGCAAATCCAGAAACGTCTTAGAGCACCACGCGCTCGACCAGCTTGCCGTCCGGCCCGATGCGATAGACGGTGGGTTCGCCCGTGCCGATCTCGCGCGCGAGGATTTCATCGGGCGTCAGACCCTCGATGGCCATCACCAGCGCGCGCAGCGAATTGCCATGCGCGGCGATCAGCACGGTCTTGCCGGCCTTGAGCTGGGGCAGGATTTCGGCTTCGTAATAGGGCAGGGTGCGGGCTGCGGTGTCTTTCAGGCTCTCGCCGCCCGGCGGGGGCACGTCAAAGCTGCGGCGCCAGATATGCACCTGTTCCTCGCCCCATTTCTCGCGGGCGTCGTCCTTGTTGAGGCCGCTCAAATCGCCATAGTCGCGTTCGTTGAGCGCGATATTGCGGGTGATGGTGACATTTAGAATGTCCATCTCCTCGAGCATCAGGTCCAGCGTGTGCTGGGCGCGGCGCAGGGCGGACGTATAGTAGAGGTCGGGCACGATGCCCTTGGCCTTGAGCGCCTTGCCGGTGGCCCGGGCCTCGCCCTGACCCTTCTCGGTCAGGTCCGGATTGCGCCAGCCGGTGAAGAGGTTTTTCAGATTCCACTCGCTCTGCCCGTGGCGGACGAGGATCAGCGTTCCGGTCATGTGTCAGGTCCTTTTGGTGTCGTTGAGGCCGAGCACGTCGACCATGGAATAGAGGCCCGGCGCCTTGCCGGCGGCCCAGAGCACGGCCTGGGTGGCGCCATTGGCATAGATGGTGCGGTCCTGCGCGCGGTGGTTGAGTTCGATGCGCTCGGAGGCACCGGCCAGGATCACCAGGTGATCGCCGATCACATTGCCGCCGCGCAGCGTGGCAAAGCCGATGGTGCCGGCCTCGCGCGGGCCGGTGTGGCCGTCGCGCACGCGCACTGAATGGTCCTTGAGGCTGATGTCGCGGCCCTTGGCCGCCGCCTCGCCCAGCATCAGGGCGGTGCCTGAGGGGGCATCGACCTTCTTGTTGTGGTGCATTTCAAGGATTTCGATGTCGTAGTCGGCCAGCGCCGCCGCGGCCTTTTCGACCAGATTGGCCAGCACCACCATGCCCATCGAGAAATTGCCGGACTTGATGATCACGGCGCCCTGGCTGGCGGCGGTCGCGATGGCGGCCTCGTCGTCCTCGGAACAGCCCGTGGTGCCGATCACATGGGTGAGGCCCAGGGCTGCGGCCTTGGCGGCCAGCGCCACGCTGGCAGCCGGAGCGGTGAAGTCGATGATCGCATCGGCGCCCGCGAGCGCGGCGTCGATATCGTCGGTGATGGCCACGCCCAAGGCGCCAATGCCGGCATAGAGACCGGCGTCCTGGCCGATGGCCGGGCTGCCCGGCCGATCCAGCGCCGCATGCAGCGACAGGCGGTTGGCTAGCGCGCCATGCAGGCTCATGCCGCTGCGTTCGGCCACGGCGCGGATATTGGCCACGCCCATGCGCCCGCCGGCGCCCGCCACAACCACCTTGAGATCAGCCAATGGTCCAACTCCTTGATCGGGCTTCGCCTATAGCAGCGCCATGGCCAAACGCCAACACCGGTGCCCCATTGCCGTCAACATGATAGGGTTGTGATGATGCCAAAACCAAGGACGCTGAATTGACCATCACCAACGCGCTGGCCGGTATCGCGGTGGACGATCTGACAGAGGCCCTCGATTTTTACGAACGTCTGTTCGGGCGCCCGCCCGATGCCCGCCCGATCAGCGATGTCGCCGAATGGAAGCTGCCCGGCGGCGGCTGGGTGCAGGTGACTGCCGATGCCGACCGGGCCGGGGCGAGCCTGCTCACGCTGATCGTGGACGATCTCTCCGAAGATCTCGGGAGGCTGAGCCTGCAGGGTCTGACGCCGGTGGCCAAATCGATGGGCGATTTCTTCAAGACCGCCAAGTTCCGCGATCCCGATGGCAACCAGATCATCATGAGCCAGCCCCAGCACGGCACCTATTGAGGCAGGATCGCTAGACGCGGCGCAGCTGCACCATCTCGATCAGGTGGTCCTTGCCCTTTTTCAGCACCAGGTCGGCCCGGCCGCGCGTGGGCAGCACATTGTCGAGCAGGTTGGGCAGGTTGATGGTGCGCCACACCATGCGGCCGAATTCGCCGGCCTCGGCCTCGTTCATCTCGGCAAAGCGGCGGAAGAAGGAGGTCGGGTCCTTGAAGGCGGTTTCGCGCAGGCGGAAGAAGCGCTCCATGAACCAGTCTTCGAGATCGGCATTGTCGGCGTCGATATAGATCGAGAAGTCGATGAAGTCGGAGGCGAACAGGATCGGCTTGCCGGTCTTGGGCAGCTCGCCGGGCTGCAGGATATTGAGCCCTTCCACGATCAGGATGTCGGGGCGGTCGATCACCACCTCGCTGCCGGGCACCACGTCATAGACCAGGTGCGAATAGACCGGCACCTTGACGTCGCTCTTGCCCGATTTGATATCGGCCAGGAACTGCACGAAGCGGGTGCGGTCATAGCTTTCGGGAAAGCCCTTGCGGGCCATGATGCCGCGCTCTTCGAGCACCGCATTGGGGTAGAGAAAGCCGTCGGTGGTGACCAGGTCCACCTTGGGGCTGGTCGGCCAGCGCTGCAGCAGCGCCTGGAGGATACGCGCGGTGGTGGATTTCCCCACCGCCACCGAGCCGGCGACGCCGATGATGAAGGGCACCTTCTGGTCGGCGGTTTCGAGGAAGCGCGTCGAAACCGAATGCAGGTTCTGGATGGCCTCGACATAAAACGAGAGCAGGCGGGTCAGCGGCAGATAGGTCTGCTCGGCCTCTTCGAGCGAAATGGGGTCGCTGAGCGTGCGCAGCCGGGCGATGTCCTCCCCCGTCAGCGTCATGGGCTCGTCGGCACGCAGGGCACTCCACTGCGCCTTGGTGAACTGATGATAGGGCGCCAATACCGGCTTGCGCTTGCTCATTATGCCTGGTCCTTGCGGGCGGCCTTCTCGGCCAGGCCCGACTGGGCGGTACGGGCATCGAGTTCGGCCATCACCGCCGACAGCGGCACATTGGCGGCGCGCAGCACCACCAGCAGGTGGAAGAGCACGTCAGCGCTTTCCTTGACCAGTTCGGGGCCATTGCCGGTCACCGCCGCGATCACGGCTTCCGTCGCTTCCTCGCCCAGCTTTTGCGCGCATTTTTCCATGCCGCGGCTGATCAGCTTGGCGGTGTAGCTCTCATCGGGGGAGGCCGCCGCGCGGCTGGCAATGCGGGCGTCGAGGTCGTCGAGGGTCATTGTCGTCAAGGCTCCTCATCCGCGATTGGCGTCCCATCGGTGTCGGGCGCCATCTTGAGATCGGGGGATGGTCCCCCGCCTTGGCCGGGAACACCGTGTTGGTCTGGCTTAGAGCAAATTATTGCCGCCGCGTCATCTGCGACCTCTGGCTCAGGCGGCGCCGTCCAGGCGCACCGCCACGCCATGGTCGGCCAGATAGCGCTTGGCCTGGGGAATGGTGAAGGTGCCGAAGTGGAAGATCGAGGCGGCGAGCACCGCATTTGCATGGCCTTCGACCACGCCATCGACCAGGTCCTGCAGCGAACCGACGCCGCCCGAGGCGATCACCGGCACCGGGACTTCGTCGGCAATGGCGCGGGTCAGCTTGAGGTCAAAGCCCGATTTGGTGCCGTCGCGGTCCATCGAGGTCACCAGCAGTTCGCCGGCGCCGCGCTCGACCATGCGGGCAGCAAATTCCACGGCATCGAGGCCGGTGGGCTTGCGCCCGCCATGGGTGAAAATTTCCCACTCGCTGCGGTTGTCGCCACCCACGGTCTGGCTCAGGCGCTGCTTGGCATCGACCGAGACGACGATGCACTGGTTGCCGAATTTGTCGGCGGCGCGGGCGATGAAATCGGGGTCGCTGACGGCGGCCGAATTGATCGCCACCTTGTCGGCGCCGGCCAGCAGCAGCTTGCGGATATCCTCGATGGTCCGCACGCCGCCACCGACGGTCACCGGCATGAAGCAGTGCTCGGCCGTGCGGGCGACGACGTCGAAAATCGTGTCGCGGCCCTCGTGGCTGGCGGTGATGTCGAGAAAGGTCAGTTCATCGGCGCCGGCCGCGTCATAGGCCATGGCGGCCTCCACCGGGTCGCCGGCGTCGCGCAGGTCAACGAAGTTGACCCCTTTGACGACACGGCCGCCCATGACGTCGAGGCAGGGAATGAGGCGGGTCTTGAGCGTCACTGTCGGGGATCCTTGTGTTGGCCGCCGCGCCGGCGCAGCACGGCATAGGCCGCGAATGCCAGCGAGAACAGCCACATGAAGAAAGCGAAAAGCGCGATGAGCAGGAACCAGCCGGGCAGCCAGTTGACCAGCGCCGCATAGCCCAGCGCCAATATGGGGATCGGCGCCAGCAGGTACCAGAGGAAGTTGATGGAGGTGATCAGGATCGGGCGGGGCGGATTGGCCATCAGCGCGTCTCCTTCTGCCGGCGGCCCCAGATGAGGCGGTGGATGATGGCAATGGCCATGATGGCGACCAGGCCCATGGTGCCCAGCGGCAGCGTGGCCAGCATCAGCCAGCCCATCATGCCGGTGAAATAGAGCGTCTCGCCCCAGTCCTGGCCCATGACCATGCAGGGGTGGACGCTGCCTTCGTCGACCTGGCAACCATTGGCGTCAGCGACATAGGCGGTGAACAGCACCGAGAACAGGGGCAGGGCGGCGAGCAGGGCAATGCCCAGGCTGATCAGGCCATAGATGCCCCAGGGAAAGCGCCGCGGACGTCCTGCCGCCGGGGTGCTCATGCCGCCGCCTTCAGCAAGGCCAGTGCTTCACGTGAATCAATGCGACCATCATAGAGCGCACGGCCCGAGATGGCGCCTTCGAGCACCGCGGCATCGGGCCGGGTCAGCCGCTCGATATCGGCCATGGAGGCCAGACCACCCGAGGCAATCACCGGAATGGAGGTGGCCCGGGCCAGCTCGAGCGTTGAGTCCCAGTTGATCCCGGCCAGCACGCCGTCGCGGTCGATATCGGTATAGATGATGGCGGCGACGCCCGCGCCCTCGAAGCGCTTGGCCAGCTCGATGATGGAGAGCTCGGAGGTTTCCGCCCAGCCTTCCACCGCCACCATGCCCTTGCGCGCATCAATTCCGACGGCCACCTGGCCGGGCCATTTCTGCGCCGCAGCCTTGACCAGCGCCGGATCGCGCACCGCAACGGTGCCGAGGATCACCCGGGCCAGGCCCTTGTCGAGCCAGCTTTCGATATGGGCCAGGGTGCGGATGCCGCCGCCGAGCTGCACCGGAAAGTCCACGGCTTTGAGGATCGCCTCGACCGCCGCGCCATTGACGCTCTCGCCGGCAAAGGCGCCGTTGAGATCAACGACGTGCAGATATTCAAAGCCCTGGTCCTCAAAGCTCCTGGCCTGGGCGGCGGGATCGTCATTGAAGACGGTTGCCTGGTCCATGTCGCCCAGCTTGAGCCGCACGCATTGGCCGTCCTTGAGGTCGATGGCAGGAAACAGGATCATGGCGTCCACCTCAGGAAGTTTTCGATGAGCTTGAGCCCCAGTGCCTGGCTCTTTTCGGGATGGAACTGGGTGCCAAAGATATTGTCGCGGCCGACGCAGGCGGTCAGCGGCCCGCCATAGTCGGTGGTGGCCAAAAGCGTATCGGGGCTCTCGGTCACCAGGTGATAGGAGTGCACGAAATAGGCATGCAGCCCATCGGGCCCGGTGGCGATGCCGTCCAGTAGCGCGTGCGGGCGGGTGACCGTGATGGTGTTCCAGCCCATATGCGGCACCTTGAGCGCCGGGTCCGTCGGCCTGATGAGCTGCACCGCGCCGGGGATCCAGCCCAGGCCCGGGGTCACGGTCTTTTCGCGGCCTTCGCTGGCCAGCAATTGCATGCCGACGCAGACGCCCAGGAACGGTACGCCGCCGGTGATGACCCGCTCGGTCAGCACGTCGGTCATGCCAGTCACGGCATCGAGCCCGGCCTTGCAGTCGGCAAAGGCGCCGACGCCGGGCAGCATGATGCGGTCGGCCCGGCGCACGCGCTCGGGGTCAGAGGTGACCTCGACGGTGATGCCGCCCAGGCCATCGGCCATGCGCTCAAAGGCCTTGGCGGCCGAGTGCAGATTGCCGGCGCCATAATCGATAATGGTCACAAGGCTCATGCCAATGCCTCCAGTTGCGCCATCTCGGCTGTGATGGCGATGCGGGTGCCGCGATGGGTCCAGCCGTGCCAGGCTAGGGCATGGCGGCGCAGGCCCGGCGCGGCAAAGCCGAGCCAGATCACCGCCAGCAGATAGAGCGCAAAGGCCGCGTCGCCACCGATATAGTCGGCCAGTACCACGAGCGCGACCAGCTTGAGCACAAAGGCCACCAGCTCCAGCCAGAGCCCGTGGCTGATCAGGAACACCGGCGGCAGCAGCGCGGCCAGCCAGGAGAATTGCTCTGGCACGGCGATCGGCAAATCCTTGCTGCCGGGCTTGGGGTCGAAAATGGCGTAGAGGGTCATGACATCGCTTCCCGTGCGGCGCCGTCCATCAAGCCCGATGGCCTGCCGGCAGAAACCGGAAGACCTATCGAAATCTCAGCATGGCCCCCGGCCTTGGCCGGGGCGTCACCGCGATGGTTTTGGACTTAGTGCAAAAGGGCCGCAAACGAAAGCCCGCGTTGCCACCACTCGCGTGAGTGGCACTGGGGCCTAGAGCGTGCCCTTGGTGCTGGGCACGCGGTCAGCCTGACGCGGATCGATCTCGATCGCCTCGCGCAGGGCGCGGGCCACGGCCTTGAACATGGACTCGGCCAGATGATGGTTGTTGTCGGCGTAGAAGTTCTCGATGTGCAGCGTGATGCCGGCATTCATGGCGAAGGCCTGGAAGAACTCGCGGAACAGTTCGGTGTCGATCTCGCCCACCTTGTCGCGGGTGAACTCGGCGCGGAACACCAGGAAGGGCCGACCCGAGACGTCGAGCGCGGCGCGGGTCAGCGTGCCGTCCATGGGCAGGTCGGCGCTGGCATAACGGCGGATGCCCTTCTTGTCGCCCAGCGCCTGGGCAATGGCCTGGCCCAGCGCAATGCCGACGTCTTCCACGGTGTGGTGGAAGTCGATGTGCAGATCGCCCTTGCAGGAGACATCCATGTCGATCAGCGAGTGGCGGCTGAGCTGATCGAGCATGTGATCGAAAAAACCCACCCCGGTCGCCATGGCATGGGCGCCCGTGCCGTCGAGGTTGATCGAGACGGCAATCTCGGTCTCGTTGGTCTTGCGGGCGATGGTGGCTGTGCGCATGGATGGTCTCCGGAATACGGCGGCTCTCTAGCAGATAGGCATGATGGCGTGAAGATTGGGTTGAGGGCTGCCGAGCGGTCTGGCGCCTGCGCTGCGCAATTTGGCAGGGGGCCCGCGCAAAACTTGTCCCCGCCCGCGCCGCCAGGACTATCATGGCGCCGTTCCCGCCGCTCACGCGGTGCCGACGAAGCATCGGGCGGGGAGGCTGGCTGCATGGGGTCGCCCAGGCCGATGCGTGTATGCTGACCACCGGCCGGACGCTGGGCATGGGGAGAGAGGGGCTGGGTGCCCCGCCCTACGCCGGCAGGTCCAACCCGAAAGGGCGGCCGCTCGATGCGTGCGCAGGAATACCAGCTCGTGTGAAGCGGCTTTCGCCCCTTCAACAATTCAAACTGGCGGCGCAAGCCGTCCGGGGCGAAAGCCGCTTCATACCGTGTCCCCCCGGGCGCCCTGGCGCTGCCGGGGCGCTCGCGCGGGCGCCCTTGCACACCGAACCCGCGGGGTGCGGTGCCGGGCTGCGCTGACGCGTGTCGGTTGCATTCCGTTCGGGGGCTCCTAAATATCACTCAACAATTCGGAGTATCTCCCACCATGAGTGATTCAGCATTCCCCGGCTGGCACGGGACGACAATCGTGTCCGTGCGCAAGGGCAACAAGGTCGTGGTCGCCGGCGATGGCCAGGTGTCCATGGGCCAGACCGTGATGAAGCACGGCGCCAAGAAGGTGCGGCGCCTCGCCGGCGGCAAGGTGATCGGCGGCTTTGCCGGTTCCACTGCCGACGCCTTCACCCTGTTCGAGCGCCTCGAAGCCAAGCTCGAGCAATATCCCGACCAGTTGATGCGCGCCGCGGTCGAACTGGCCAAGGACTGGCGCACTGATCGCTATCTGCGCAAGCTCGAAGCCATGATGATCGTGGCCGACAAGAGCGATACGCTGGTGCTGACCGGCAATGGCGATGTGCTCACCCCCGACCATGGCGTCATCGCCATCGGCTCGGGCGGCAATTATGCCCATTCGGCCGCGCTGGCCCTGCATCAGGCCACCGAGCTCGACGCCGAGGACATTGCCCGCCGCGCCATGAAGATTGCCGAGGAAATCTGCGTCTATACCAATGGCAATGTGACGGTTGAAAGCATCGAGCTGGGCCAGTGACCCATGTCATCCGCCGCCTGACCTCGGCCGATCTGGCTGCCTATCGGGCGATCCGCGCGGAAGCGCTCATCGCCCATCCGGAAGCCTTTGTCGAAACCCCCGAGGGCTTTGCCGGACGGGACGACGACAATGTCGGCGCCATGCTCGACAGCATGGCGGTGTTTGCCGCCGTGACGCCGGACGGCGGGGTCGATGCCATCGTCGGGCTCAGCCGCAGTGATAATCCCAAGGAAAAGCACCGCGGTTGGCTGATCCAGGTCTATGCGCGGCCCGCGCTGCGCGGCACCGGCATGGCCCAAAGGCTGATCGAGACCGCCATCGCAAGCGCCCGTGACTGGGGCATGCTGCAACTCCATTTGGGCGTCTGGACCGAAAACGCAGCGGCCCTCCGCCTCTACCAGAAGCTGGGCTTTGAAACCTATGCCACCGAGCCCCGCTATCTCTTCGTGAACGGTCGCTACTGCGACGAACACCTGATGGTGCGCTTCCTAGACAAGGCACCTGGAGACCAAAATGACTGAGACCAATTTCTCCCCCCGCGAGATCGTATCCGAGCTGGACCGCCATATCGTGGGCCAGAACGACGCCAAGCGCGCCGTGGCCGTGGCCCTGCGCAATCGCTGGCGCCGTCAGCAGCTGCCGCCCGAGCTGCGCCGCGAGGTGAGCCCGAAGAATATCCTGATGATCGGCCCCACCGGCGTCGGCAAGACCGAGATTTCGCGCCGCCTGGCGCGTCTGGCGCAGGCGCCCTTCATCAAGGTGGAAGCCACCAAGTTCACCGAAGTGGGCTATGTCGGCCGCGACGTCGAACAGATCATCCGTGACCTGGTGGAAGCCGGCATTGCCGTGCTGCGCGACAAGCGCCGCGCCGATGTGCAGGCCCAGGCGCATCAAAATGCGGAAAACCGCGTGCTCGATGCGCTGGTCGGCCAGTCGGCCGCGCCCTCGACCCGTGACAGCTTCCGCAAGAAGCTGCGCAACAATGAGCTCGATGACAGCGAAATCGAGATCGAGATGACCCCGGCGCCCAATACCGGCGGCTTCGAGATCCCGGGCATGCCCAATGGCGGCATCGGCATGATCAACCTCTCCGACATGTTCAAGTCGGCCATGGGCGGGCGGGGCGTCAAGCGCAAGATCAAGGTCAAAGATGCCTATGAGCCGCTGATATCAGAAGAGGCCGACAAGCTGCTCGATCAGGACCAGCTCAAGACCGAGGCCATTGCACTGGTGGAAAACCATGGCATCGTCTTCATCGACGAGATCGACAAGGTGGCCCATCGCGAGGGTGGCGCCCAGGGCGGTCCGTCGCGCGAAGGCGTACAGCGCGATCTGTTGCCGCTGATCGAAGGCACCACGGTCTCGACCAAATATGGCCCGGTCAACACCGACCATATCCTGTTCATCGCCTCGGGCGCCTTCCATGTCAGCAAGCCCAGTGATCTGCTGCCCGAACTCCAGGGTCGCCTGCCGATCCGGGTCGAGCTCAAGGCGCTGACCCGCGAGGATTTCATCCGCATCCTCAACGACACCGAGGCGAGCCTGATCAAGCAATATGTGGCGCTGATGGGCACCGAGGGCGTGACGCTGGCCTTCAGCCAGGACGCCATCGAGGCCATCGCCGATGCGGCCGTGCTGGTCAACAACTCGGTCGAGAACATCGGCGCCCGCCGGCTGCAGACGGTGATGGAACGGCTGGTCGAAGACATCAGCTTCGAGGCCCCCGACAAGCAGGGCCAGACCATCGCCATCGATGCCGCCTTCGTGCGCGACAAGGTGGGCCTGCTGGCCAAGGACACCGACCTCAGCAAGTTCGTGTTGTGACGCCCTTACCTCTCCCCTCTGGGGAGAGGTCGACCCGCAGGGTCGGGTGAGGGGTTCGGCCCCCCTCAAGGCGCTTAGCGCTTCCGCCCTGCGCGCTTCACCAGCTCATCCCGCAAGAACCGCAAATCCTCGCTCTCGAGCTTGCCGATATCATCGCGCAACCGATTGGTCAGCTCGGTGGCCTCGGGCAGCATACCGCCGGTGTCGATGGTGACTTTTGGGTCGCTGACTTCGGCCAGGCGTTGCAGCTCCTCGGCCTCGTCCCAGATGACGTTGAAGAAGGCAATGATGCGATGCAGCAGAAAACCGGTGGGCCTGCCGCGCTTGCCGTGTTCGAGGGCCGAGAGATAGGCGCTCGAGACATTGAGGGCGGCAGCCATATCCTTGAGCGAGATGCCGCGCTCCTCGCGCAGCTGGCGGATGCGGGCGCCCAGCGGGGTCATGCGCGGCGCAGGCGCACATACCAGGCGCCCTCCCCACCATGGCCGCGCGCGGCGACGCTCCAGCCCGAGACCATGGGCGACAGCGATGGTTCATTCAGCCAGATCGGCAGCATGGTGCGCAGCACGCCGCGCTCGGTCATGGCAGCGATATAGTCATTGTCGGTCTTGAGCCCCTTGCCGGTAATCACCAGCACCGTGCGGTCGCCGCGCGAAAAGCGGGCGTGGATGAAGCCATGCAGGGCGCTGCGGGCTTCATTCTGCGTCATGCCGTGCAGGTCGATGCGGCCATCGATCTCGATGCGACCGCGGCCGACCTTCTTGCGGATGGCCGGGTCGACGGCCTTGTCGGGCAGATTGGCTTGTGGCGCCGGCGCCTGGTATGGCGGCAAGAAGGCCCGCCTGGGCGGCTGCCGCTTGGGCGGGGGTGGCGCCGTTCCGGCCGCCGGGGCCGGTGATTCGGGCTCAGGCAGTGGCAGCGGGCCGGTGCCCAGCTTGAGCAATCCCTTGCGACGCAGGGGATCGACCGTAGCGGCCACGGCCGTCCACAGATGGAAGTCATGCGGCAGGCGCTTGTTGTCGCGCTTGGACATGGAAGTGAGCCGCCCGGCTTTGGCCTGGTCCTCAGTCGAGCTGGCTGGTGGTGACCACTTTCCAGTTGGGGTCGCGCGACTTCGGATTGCGCTGGAAGGTCCATTCGTCGGCGATGGTCTGCACCTGGTCGGCATTGCCCTCAACGAGCGTGCCGGCCTTGTCGCGCGTGGCCGAGACCACTTCGGCGTGGAAGCGCACGGTCACCAGCACATTCTTGCGGTCATATTCGGCGTCGGAGAATTCCACCTTGGGCAGGCCCACAAAGGTGAAGTCCACCGTCTGGCCGGCGGCTTCGCGCTCGGCGATGGCGCCCTGGAAGCCGTCGAACACGTCCTTTTCGAGCAGGTTCTTGAGCGTGGTGCGGTCGCCCGATGCATAGGCGGTCACGATCATCTCATAGGCCTGCTTGGCGCCTTCGAGGAAGCTCTTGGGCGTAAAGGTGGGGTCGGCCTCGGCCACGGCGCGGAAGCCATTGGCCAGTTCGGCATCGCCATGGGAATATTGCTCGATCTCGGCTTCGAGCTTGCGGCTGCGACGCTCGTCGTCGAGTTCGGGGGCGGCGGTGCCGCGGGGCTGCATGGGCACCACCACATCGTCCTTGGCCACCGGGTCAGCCGGCTTGCGGCGTTCGACCGGCGGGCGCTCGGTGCCGGTGCGCGTGCCCAGCACGGAGCGCAGGCGGAACAGCACGAAAACCGCGATGGCGATCACAATGAGAGTGGGCAGATCGAAGAATTCGTCCATTGGGCAATGCACCTTACCGACAGTTGCGCCAAGAAATGACGCGGGAACGCTCGCTGAGCGCAGGAATTGACCTATATATAGGGAAAGCCTCACCCCAAAACCAGTTCACGATGGGGCGAACGCTGATTTGCCGCGCCGATGCGGGAAGGAAACCTGACGTGCTGCGATTTTTTGCCCTGGGGTTCTTGGCCCTGCCCATCATCGAAATTGCCCTGTTCATCAAGGTGGGGCAGGCCATCGGCCTGTGGCCAACCCTGGCGCTGGTGATCGGCGCAGGGGTCGCCGGCATGCTGCTGCTGCGCCTGCAGGGTCTGCAAATCGTCGGCCAGATGCGCAGCAACATGTCCAGCGGGCGGCTGCCGGCCCGCGACATCGCTGATGCGATGATGATCGGCATGGCGGCGCTGCTGCTGGTGCTGCCGGGGTTTCTCAGCGACATCGTCGCCCTGGCCCTGCTGCTGCCGCCGGTTCGCGGGCTCATCTATGACGCCCTGGCCCGCCGCATCACCGTCGTCAGCGCGAGCAGCTACAGCGGCTATGGCGCCGGTGTGCCGCCGCAGGATCGCCGCGTTGACGGGCCCGATGTCATCGATCTGGACGATGACCAATACCGCCCCAAGTAAAGGCCCGCCGCCGGTAACCCTTCCATGGCGCACATGCTTGTGACGGCCCGGCAAAGGTGGTAGCCAGCTTCAACGTTTTTCGACAAAGGAACCGTCAATGTCCGACGAGACCCAGGGCGACGCAACAGCCCAGGCCAACATGCCCTCGATGAACATGGTGGGCCAGTATATCCGCGACCTGTCGTTCGAGAATCCGGGCGCGCCCGCCTCGATCATGGCCGGCGGCGGCAATCCGGCCTTCAACGTTTCCATTTCGGTGGCGGTCAAGAAGCAGACCGACGAGATCTATGCGGTCGAGCTGACGCTCAACGCCAAGGCCAATCGCGAACAGACCATCCTGTTCAATGTCGAGCTGATCTATGGCGGCGTGTTCCGTCTCAAGAATGTGCCCGAGGCCACGCTCAGCCAGTTGCTGATGATCGAGTGCCCGCGGCTAATCTTCCCGTTTGCCCGCCAGGTCCTGGCCAGCATCACCCAGCAGGGCGGCTTCCCGCCGCTGATGATGGAGCCGGTCGACTTCGCTGCCATCTATCGGCAGAATCTGGCCAAGCTGGCCGCCCAGCAGGGCACGCCCCAGCCGGCCGCCGACAAGCCGAACTGATTTTCGCCCAAGCGCAAAGCCTTGCAAACCCCCGGAGCAATCCGGGGGTTTTGTTATCCCCGGGGCGTCAAAGCCGGGTTATTTATCGTAGCTTGCCCAGAGCGCTTCGGGCCCCAGCCCCGCGACAAAGGCGGCATGGGCATCGCGCTCGGCCTGGCTGATGCGCGGGGGCAGCGCCGTGGGGCGGGGCAGGGCAACGGTCCGCCCGGCAATGGCATCGGCGCCCGAAACATTGCTTTCGGCGATCAGCGCCAGGCTCACCTGCTTGCCGCCGATCAGCTCGAGATAGACTTCGGCCAGGATCTCGCTGTCGAGCAGGGCGCCGTGCAGGGTGCGGCGGGAGTTGTCGATGCCATAGGTCTTGCACAGGGCATCCAGGCTCACCCGGGCACCGGGGTGCTTCTGGCGGGCCAGATGCACGGTGTCGATCACACTATTGGCCAGCGGGCGCTGGCCGGCCTTTTCCAGCTCGGCATTGAGAAAGCCGATATCGAAGGCGGCGTTGTGGATGATCAGCGTGGCGTCGCCGATGAAGGCGCGGAAATCGTCCACCACATCGGCAAACAACGGCTTGTCGGCCAGGAATTCCTCGCTCAGCCCATGCACGCGGAAGGCCTCTTCGGGCATCGAGCGCTGCGGGTTGATATAGACGTGGTAGTGCTGGCCGGTCGGGATGTGGTTGATCAGCTCGACGCAGCCGATTTCCACCAGACGGTCGCCGGCAGCGGGCGACAGGCCGGTGGTTTCGGTGTCGAGCACGATTTCGCGCGTCATGGCGTGGCCTTCCTGGCCCGGATGGCGGCCACCAGGGCGGCCACCTGTTCACGGGTCTTGTCGATCGGCAGGCCGGTATCGAACAGATAGGTGGCCCGCGCCTTCTTGTCGTCCTGTGGCATCTGGCGGGCAAGGATGGTGTCGAGCTTTTCCCCGCTCATTGCCGGTCGGGCGAGCGCCCGCTGGCGCTGGATGGCCGGATCGACCCAGGTGACGCCAATGGCGTCAAAGCCATAGTCGTGCCCGCTCTCGAACAGCAGCGGCACTTCAACCACCGCCAGGGCTTCGCCCGCTTGCTCGGCCTTGGCCAGAAAATCAGCGATACCGGCGCGCACCATGGGATGCACAATGGCTTCCAGCACGGCAAAGCCCGTGGGGTCGGCCGCCAGCCGGGCCGACAGCGCGGCGCGGTCGATCTTGCCGTCGCGCTCCACGCCGGGGAAGACAGCGGCCACCGGGGCCACGGCGGCGCCGGCGTAGAGCTCGGCCACGACGTCATCGGCCGAGAGCACCGGAACGCCCAGATCGGCAAAGGCCTTGAGAACCGTGGATTTGCCGGTGGCAATCGAGCCGGTCAAGCCAATGCGCCACATGCTCAATGCTCCAGTGTCGCCTCGATGGCGGCGCGCAGTTCGGGGGTCACAATTGGCCGCGTGCCGAACCAGGCCGCAAAGCCCGGCACGGCCTGGTGCAGCAGCATGCCCAGGCCATCGACTGTGCGCAGACCCCGCGCTGCCGCGTCGGCCAGCAGCGGGGTGGTGCGCGGCACATAGACAATATCGGTCACCAGCGCCGTGGACGGCAGGCGATTGAGATCAAGATCCTCAAAGCGGCTGCCGTGCATGCCCACCGAGGATGTGTTGACCACAAGGCGGGCATCGCCGGCGAGAGCATTGAAGTCGGCCAGTGCACCGGGCGTGATGGCGCCGCCCAGCTCCCGCGCCAGCTTTTCGGCCGTCGCCACTGTGCGGTTGAGCAGGATCACCGGAATGTCCCGGCTCTGCAGCGCCACAAGGATGGCCCGCGCCGCGCCGCCGGCCCCCAGCACCATGGCCGGGCCCGTGCCCTTGTCCCAGCCGGCTGCGCCGGCATCGAGATTGCCCAGAAAGCCGAGATAGTCGGTATTGCTGCCGGCGATATGGCCATCGGTGACCACAAGCGTATTGACCGCGCCAATGGTGCGGGCCAGCGGATCAATGCTGTCGCACAGGGCAAAGACGGCTTCCTTGTGCGGAATGGTGACATTGCCGCCGGCAAATTCACCCGTCCGCAGGCGCCCGAAAAACTGCGGCAGGTCAGCCGGGGCAACATCGATCGCCTCATAGCTGCCGTCGATGCCGTGCTCGGCCAGCCAGGTGCCATGGATCAGCGGCGAACGCGAATGGTTGATCGGATGGCCGATCACAAAAGCCTTGATGGTCACTGCAATGTCTCGGGCGCAAAGCTGCGCAGGGCGGCCAGCAGCGGCAGGAGCGGCAGGCCCAGAATGGTGAAATAGTCGCCGGTGACCGTTTCGAACAGGCGAATGGACGGCCCTTCCAGGCGATAGCCGCCGACTGATGTCAGCGCCGCCTCGCCTTCACGGTCCAGCACATCGTCGCGCTCCTGGGGGGTGAAGTCGCGCATCGTCAGCTCGGCGGTCTGGATATCGGACCAGATGACGGCGCGGTCTCGCACCAGGCTCACGGCGGCATGCAGTCGGTGCGTCTTGCCCCGCAGATGATCGAGCTGGCTGGCGGCATCGCTGCGGCTGGTCGGCTTGTGCAAAAGTTCGCTGCCCAGGCTCAGCGTCTGGTCGGCACCGATCACAATGGCGCCGGGATGAAGCGCAGAAACAGCTTCTGCCTTGCGCTGCGCCAGGATGATTGCCACGTCTCGCCCATCGCCACCGGCCGCAACGGCATCGGCTTCAAGTGCACGTTCGTCGACCTCGGCCGGAACGGCGGTAAAGCGCAATCCGGCCTGCTGCAACAAGGCTTTGCGGGTCGCGCTGCGGGATGCAAGGATCAACATGGGACCATGTTTTCCACACTGTCATGCACAGCTCAAGCCCAAGCTGTGACAATGACTCATGGTTTTGCCAGGACGCCAAACTTGTCCCCGTTGGTTACCAAAGTGTTAACACCCCGACTGCCGGGGAGGGTCCAGCAGGCCGGTGGAGAGCTCTGGGGAAAACTGCTTTCGGGTCAGTGGGCGACGCCAAGGGGTTTTGCACATGGCAAAGCGAATCATTGACTCCGGAGTCGCCGCGTTAAGCTTTCGTTAACAGTTGTGACGACGTGGTTGATGAGCGCGGCGCCAGACTCTGTTAACAGGGCATTAACCATGAGCCTGCGCGCTTGTGCCGCCACCGTCGCGATTGTGGAGAGCAATGAATTGGCTCAAAACACCGCCATGATAATGCAAATACTAAGTCAGAAAGACTCTTTGGGGTTTTTGGGAAGGGAAGTTTGACGTGAGCCATAAGCCTTTGCTCGCCACGGTTCTGGGCGAACGTCAGACGCGGCCACCGGTGTGGATCATGCGCCAGGCCGGGCGCTATCTGCCCGAATACCGCCAGACCCGTGCCCTGGCCCGTGACTTCCTTGATCTCTGCTACACGCCGGATCTGGCTGTGGAAGTGTCGCTGCAGCCGCTGCGCCGGTTTGATCTGGATGCGGCCATCATGTTCTCGGACATCCTGGTCATTCCCGATGCCCTGGGACAGCAAGTCCGCTTCGAACAGGGCGAAGGTCCCATCCTTGAGGCGGTGACTGCCGAGACCATTGGAGCGCTCAAGCCCGAGCGCGCGCTGGGTCATCTGGCGCCGATGTTCGAGACGCTGTCGCGGCTTCGCGCCGAACTGGCTGCCGACAAGACTCTCATTGGGTTCTGCGGCTCACCCTGGACAGTGGCGACCTATATGATCGGTGGCCGCGGCTCGACCGACCAGGCAGCCGCACGGCTGTTTGCCCTGCGCCATCCCGAGGCCTTTGCGCAGCTCATCGATATCCTGGTCGAAACCAGCATCGACTATCTGGTCGGGCAGTTCGAGGCGGGCGCCGATGTGGTGCAGCTGTTCGAGAGCTGGGCGCTCAATCTGGACGACGCGGCGTTTGAAACGCAGGTGATCGCGCCCAATCGCCGGATCGTTGAGGGCGTGCGGGCCCGCATTCCCAATGCGCCGATCATCGGCTTTCCGCGCGGCGCCGCCGGCAATCTGGCGCGCTATGCGGCCGGCACGGGGGTCAATGCGCTGGGCCTCGACTATGCAACGCCGCTCGATTTTGCCGCCGGACACCTGCCGGCTGGTCTGGCTGTGCAAGGCAATCTCGATCCGCTGCGCCTGGTGGCTGGCGGGGCACAGATGGACGAACGGGTTGATGCGATCATTGCCGCCTTCGCCGACCGGCCGCATATCTTTAATCTCGGCCATGGCATTGTGCCCGAGACGCCCATCGAGCACGTGGCGCGCTTGATCGATCGGGTCAAGAACGGCTAAGGGACGGCGCTTTAGGGGATTTGCACGATGGAATGGGTCAAGGCACTGCATGTGCTTTCAGTGATCGCCTGGATGGCGGCGCTGCTCTATTTGCCGCGGCTGTTTGTCTATCACGCCAGCGCCACGGTGGGGTCTGAGCTCTCCGAGACGCTCAAGGTGATGGAGCGCCGGCTCTATCGCGGCATCATGACGCCGGCGATGATCGCCACCTGGATCTTCGGGCTCTGGTTGGCCTTCGGCTATGGTCTGGTCGATTTCTCGCAGGGCTGGATGTGGCTCAAGGCGGTGATGGTGATCGCCTTGAGCGGCATGCACGGCTTCTACGGCTCGCTGCTGCGGGCCTTTGCCGGGGATCGCAATACGCGCAGCCACAAGTTCTACCGCTCCATCAACGAAATCCCCTTCGTGATCGCAGCTGTTATTGTGATCGCGGTGATCGTGAAGCCGTTCTAGGCCTGTTTCACGTGAATCGGCCGGTCCGCCCACGGTTTCAACCTTGAAACTGGCGGCGGATCGGTTTACATGGGTTTCAACGCATCCCAAAAATGAGCTGACCGGCCACGGTCGCTGCGCGGTGCCTACCCTCCCAAAACGACCAGCCGTCCAGATTTCCCTCAAGGGTTTATCCGCTACATGCAGAATATGAAGCTCAGTGAGCTCAAGGCCAAATCCCCGGCCGAACTGTTGGTGTTCGCCGAAGAACACGAGGTCGAAAACGCTTCGACCATGCGCAAACAGGAATTGATGTTTGCCATTCTCAAGGAACTGGCCGCCCAGGAAGTCGACATCACCGGTGAAGGTGTGGTCGAAATTCTCCCAGACGGTTTCGGTTTCCTGCGCTCCCCGGACGCGAACTATCTTCCGGGCCCCGATGATATCTACGTCAGCCCCAGCCAGATCCGCCGCTTTGGCCTGCGGACCGGCGATACGGTCGAAGGCCAGATCCGGTCTCCCAAGGATGGCGAGCGCTATTTCGCGCTGCTCAAGGTCAATACCATCAATTTCGAAGACCCCGAGGCGGTTCGCCACAAGGTCAATTTCGACAATCTCACCCCGCTCTATCCCGAAGAGCGCCTGCGCATGGAAATGCCCGATCCGACGCTCAAGGATCGCTCGGCCCGCATGCTGGATCTGGTTGCCCCGCTGGGCAAGGGGCAGCGCGCTCTGATTGTTGCGCCGCCGCGTACCGGTAAGACAGTATTGTTGCAGAATATTGCACAATCTATCGCCACCAATCACCCTGAGTGCTATCTGATCGTGCTGCTCATCGACGAGCGCCCCGAGGAAGTGACCGATATGCAGCGCTCTGTGCGCGGCGAGGTGATCTCTTCGACCTTTGACGAGCCGGCCAGCCGCCACGTCCAGGTCGCCGAGATGGTCATCGAAAAGGCCAAGCGCCTGGTCGAACACAAGCGCGACGTGGTGATCCTGCTCGATTCGATCACCCGCCTGGGCCGGGCCTACAACACTGTCGTGCCGAGCTCTGGCAAGGTGCTGACCGGTGGTGTGGATGCCAATGCGCTGCAGCGCCCCAAGCGCTTCTTCGGCGCCGCCCGCAATATCGAGGATGGCGGTTCGCTGACCATCATCTCCACGGCGCTGATCGATACCGGCAGCCGCATGGACGAAGTGATCTTTGAAGAGTTCAAGGGCACCGGCAACTCCGAAATCATTCTCGACCGCAAGGTCGCCGACAAGCGCATCTTCCCGGCCATCGACATCACCAAGTCGGGTACCCGCAAGGAAGAGCTGCTCATCGAGCCCGATATTCTCAAGAAGATGTATGTGCTGCGCCGCATCCTCAATCCGATGGGGACGATCGACGCCATGGAATTCCTCATGGACAAGGTTCGCCAGACCAAGACGAATTCCGACTTCTTCGATTCAATGAACACCTGACAACCATGGGCGCGACGTCATACGGCGCTGCCCCCGGTCGGACCTGACCGCATGCGGTCGGGCGATACAATTGTGGCGTTGTCCTCCGGGGCAACGCCGTCCGGTGTTGCGGTCCTGCGCCTGTCGGGGCCCGATGTTGCACCGATCCTGCGCGACATTGCCGGACCCTTGCCGGAACCGCGTAAACTGACGCTCCGGCCCATCGGGGCCGAGTCCCTCCTCGATCGCGGCCTTGTGGCCTGGTTTCCGGGCCCAGCCAGCTTCACTGGCGAGGATTGCGCCGAGTTGCAGGTGCATGGGTCACCCGCCGGCGTCCGGGCCATCCTCAAGCTCCTGACATCAAAAGGCGCGCGCCTGGCTGAAGCCGGCGAGTTCACCCGCCGCGCCTTTGAGAATGGCAAGCTTGACCTCGTCGAAATCGAGGGCCTGGGCGATCTGCTCGAGGCAGAGACGGAGAATCAGCGCCGCCAGGCGCTGGCCCGCTTTGAGGGCGGGCTCAGCCAGCGCATTGATGGCTGGCGCAACCAATTGCTGGATCTGCGCGCCGAAATCGAAGCCAATCTCGATTTTTCCGATGAAGGCGATGTCGGCGACAGCTTGCCGCCCAACTTCGGTTTGGATCTGGCCAGTCTGCGGTCTGAAATGGATGAGGCCCTCAAGTCCATCGAGCATGGCCGGATCGTCCGCGAGGGCATACGCGTGGCGCTGGCCGGTGCACCCAATGCCGGAAAATCCAGCCTGCTCAATGCCCTGGCCAAGTCCGATATTGCCATTGTCACCGACGAGGCCGGCACCACCCGCGATGTGCGCGAAGTGCCGCTCGACATCAATGGCCAGCTCTATGTGTTGCTCGACCTGGCTGGGCTGCGCGACACCGACAGCAAGGCCGAGGCTGAAGGCGTGCGTCGGGCGCGCCTTGCCATTGAACAGGCCGATATTGTCCTGTGGCTGCAGGCGCCCGATATTACCGACGCCGAAGACGACCTGGCCAAGCGGGCCGACATCATCGTTGCGACCAAGAGCGATCTGGCAAAGGGCCAGGGCGATGGCATTGCCGTATCGGCGACGACGGGCGACGGCATCGGCGCGCTGCTCGCGGCCATCGACGCCATCGGTCGTGATCTCATCGGCACGGGGTCGATGCTTCTCAGTCGCGAACGTGATAGGCTGGCGCTGACATCTGCGATTGCAGCCTTGTCCCAGGCATCGGCGCAGCTCGGCCAGCCTGAACTCGCCGCAGAGAGCCTGCGCCTGGCATCGCAGGCGCTGGAAAGACTGATCGGCCGGATAGATGCCGAACGTGTTCTGGACCGGCTCTTCGCCAGCTTCTGCATCGGAAAATGACTCACGTGAAACATTTGGTGATGAGGCGAGATTTGATTCACGTGAAACATTGCCCTATTGAGCGCGCCTGGAGTGCACAGCCATGAGCGATTTTGCAGTTATCGTCGTCGGGGGCGGCCATGCCGGGTGTGAAGCCGCGGCTGCTTCTGCGCGTCTGGGTGTCCCAACGGCGCTGATCACGCACAAGTTCGCCACCATTGGTGAAATGAGCTGCAACCCCGCCATCGGTGGTCTGGGCAAGGGCCATCTGGTGCGCGAGATCGACGCCATGGACGGGTTAATGGGTCGCGTCGCCGACGCCGCCGGCATCCAGTTCCGCGTGCTCAATCGCCGCAAGGGCCCGGCCGTGCGCGGCCCCCGCGCCCAGGCCGACCGCAAGCTCTATCGACTGGCCATGCAGGCGGCCATGACGGCACAGCCGAACCTCACGGTGATTGAGGGCGAGGTTGATGACATCGTCGTCGATGCCGGCACCATCACCGGCGTTCGCCTGCTGGATGGCCGTGCCTTCGGCACCCGCTCTGTTGTCCTCACCACGGGGACGTTCCTGCGCGGGCTCATCCATCGCGGCGAGGAAACTGTCCCAGCCGGTCGGGTGGGCGAGGCGCCGGTGCTGGGCCTCTCCACGCGCCTCGAGGCTTTGGGTCTGGCACTGGGGCGTCTCAAGACGGGTACGCCGGCGCGGCTCGATGGCAGCAGTATTGATTTCTCGGTGCTCGAAGCCCAGCCAGGCGATGAACAGCCCGAGCCGTTCTCGGCACTGACCACGGCGATCACCACGCCGCAGATTGCCTGCCATATCACCCGCACCACGCAGGAAACGCACCGGATCATTGCCGATAATCTGCATCGCTCGGCCATGTATTCTGGCCGCATCCAGAGCCGCGGCCCCCGCTACTGCCCATCGATCGAAGACAAGATCGTCCGCTTCGCGGACCGCGACAGCCACCAGATTTTCCTGGAGCCCGAAGGGCTTGACGATACGACCATCTACCCCAACGGCCTGTCCACCTCGCTGCCCGCCGATGTGCAGGAGGCCTTCCTGCGCTCCATGCCGGGGCTCGAAAACGTGCGCATCGTGCGACCGGGCTATGCCATAGAATATGACTATGTCGATCCGCGCGAGCTGCGGTCGACGCTGGAGGTCAAGCGCCAGCCCGGGCTCTATCTGGCTGGCCAGATCAATGGCACCACGGGCTATGAAGAGGCCGGCGCCCAGGGCCTGCTGGCCGGCGCCAACGCTGCTCTGGCCAGTTCGGGCCGTGAGCCGCTGGTATTGTCGCGCACGCAAAGCTATCTCGGCGTCATGGTCGATGATCTGGTGACGCGCGGCGTTTCCGAGCCCTATCGCATGTTCACCTCGCGCGCCGAATTCCGCTTGCACTTGCGGGCAGACAATGCGGACCAGCGGCTGACGCCGCTGGCCATGGCCACTGGCCTGGTCGGTGAACAGCGCTCCGAGCTCTATCTGGAGAAGGCCGAGGCCCTCGCCACGGGCCGCGCCCTATTGCATCAGCTCAGTGCAACCCCCAGCGTGGCCCGCAAGGCGGGGATTGCCGTCAATGAGGATGGCAAGCTTCGGTCCGCCTTTGACCTGCTGTCCTACCCCGACGTGACGCCCGCCGATGCCACGCGGCTATGGCCCGAAATTGCCGGTATTGCTCCGGCGGTTCTCGACCAGCTGGTGGTGGACGCCCAGTATGCGGTCTATCTCGACCGTCAGCGCGACGACATCGAAACGGTCCGGCGCGACGAGCAGAAGGCGATCCCCGAAGCCATGGACTATGACGCCATTCCGGGCCTTTCCATGGAACTGCGGCAGAAGCTCAAGCAGATGCGGCCGCAGACCATTGCCCAGGCCCAGGCCATGGATGGCATGACGCCAGCCGCCGTGACGCTGCTGCTGGCCGTGATTCGGCGCGGCGAACTGCGCAAGGCGAGCTGACATGGCCGATCTATCCGCAATCGCGCCCTATGAGCGCCACTTGGCGCGACCGATCGAGGCCGTTGCCGCCGATCTGGAATCCTATGCTGTCCTGATGCGCAAGTGGCAGTCGATACAGAATCTTGTTTCACGTGAAACACTGAACGAGGTTTGGACACGGCATTTTGCCGACAGCCTGCAGGTTCTCAACCTGCTGACCGAGGCCGACAAGAGCTTCATCGACATGGGCAGCGGTGGCGGGCTGCCGGCTTTGCCCCTGGCCATTGCCCTCAAGGGGACGAATCGCCACTTCACCCTGATGGAGCCCAATGGCCGCAAGGTCAGCTTCCTGCGCACCGTGGCGCGTGAACTGGGGTTGATGGTCACTGTAGAAGGGCGGCGAACCGACCAGATTGATTCACGTGAAACACCACCGGCCGACGTCATCACCTCCCGTGCGCTGGCCAGCCTGCCGCAATTGTGCAGCTGGATGGCGCCTTTCATGACGCCGAAAACCCGGGCAATCCTGCACAAAGGGCGGGAACATGTTGAAGAAATCGCCGAAAGCGCTACGCGCTGGGACTATGACGTGCTAATAAGCCCTAGCGACACCGATCGAAGCGGTGTCCTTCTCACGCTAAGCAATTTGCGAGAGAAATCAGTTAGTTAGCGGCGAACGAGCTGGAGGCCGATAGTGGCACCCCGTATCCTGACACTGGCCAATCAGAAGGGCGGCGTGGGCAAGACCACAACCGCCATCAATCTCGCCACGGCCCTGGCGGCTATCGGCGAACGCGTGCTGATTGTTGACCTCGATCCCCAGGGCAATGCCTCGACGGGTCTGGGCATTTCCCGCACGGATCGTGAAGTCTCCTCCTATGACCTGATGGTTGGCGAGGCCAGCGTGGCGCAGGCGGCGATCATGACCAGCGTGCCCAATGTGGCCATCGTCCCCTCGACGATGGACCTGTTGGGCGTCGAGCTGACCATTGCCGGTCATGCCGATCGCGCCTTCAAGCTGCGCAACGCGTTCAAGCAGCTCAATGAGCTCAGCATCAATGACAAGCCGGTCAGCTATATCCTGATCGATTGTCCGCCGTCTCTGAACCTGCTCACCGTCAATTCGCTGGTGGCGGCCGATGCTGTGCTGGTGCCGCTGCAGTGCGAGTTCTTTGCGCTCGAAGGTCTCAGCCAGCTGCTGCAGACGATCGAACAGATCCGTTCGACGCTCAATCCGCGCCTCTCCATCCAGGGCGTGGTGATGACCATGTTCGACAAGCGCAATAATCTGAGCGAACAGGTGCTGCATGACGTGCGCAGCGAAATGGGCGACCTGGTCTATGACACGGTCATCCCGCGCAATGTGCGCTTGTCGGAGGCGCCCTCCTATGGCAAGCCCGCGCTGCTGTATGATTTGAAATGTGCCGGTAGCCAGGCTTATCTGCGCCTGGCCACCGAAGTGATCCGCCGCGAGCGGCAGCTCAACGCGGCATAGGAGCCCGTCCATGAACGATAAACCCACACGTCTTGGCCGCGGGCTGGCTGCCCTGATTGGCGATATGGCCACTGTCGAGGGCGCCAGGGTCACCGAATCGGGTGGTGTGAAGCGCCTGCCGGTCGATTTCATCATTGCCAACCGCGCCAATCCGCGCCGCACCTTCGACAGCGAACAGCTCGAAGAGCTGACCAATTCGATTCGCGAAAAGGGCGTGATGCAGCCGCTGCTGGTCCGGCCGAGCAATGATCCCAATATCTTCGAGCTGATCGCTGGTGAGCGCCGCTGGCGCGCCGCGCAGCGCGCTGGCCTGCATGACGTGCCGGTGATCGTCCGCGATGTCGATGACAAGGAAGCGCTCGAGCTGGCCATCATCGAAAACGTGCAGCGTGCCGATCTCAATCCGCTGGAAGAGGCCATGGGCTATGGCCAGCTGATCGAGCAGTTCGACTATACCCAGCAGGATCTGGCGCAGGTGATCGGCAAGAGCCGCTCGCATGTGGCCAATACGCTGCGTCTGCTGCGCCTGCCCGAAGATGTGCGTGAAATGGTCTCCAGCGGCTCGCTGACCGCCGGCCACGCCCGTACGCTGATCACCGCCGAGGATCCGGCCACCCTGGCGCGGCAGATCGTCAGCGGCGGCCTGTCGGTGCGCGAAGCCGAAGCCCTCAGCCAGCAGCGCGACATTGCCGGCACAAAGAAGCCCAGCGCTTCGGCGCAGGAGCGCGATGCCGATACGGTGGCGCTGGAGCGCCGCCTGTCCGATGCCCTGGGGCTTTCGGTGTCGCTGGCGCATAGCGAACGCGGCGGCAAGCTGGAGATCCGCTACAAGACGCTCGAACAGCTCGACGGGCTCTGCGTCAAGCTCACCGGATATGCCAATTAGTTTCACGTGAAACGGCCACAGAAGTAACACAAGCCCGGCACCGGGTCTCTGGAGCCGGGCTTTTTCGTGCCTGGTGGTCCGTCTAGTGGGTGGCGGCCATCATGCAGATGGCCAGCAGGGCGCGGCGCAGCGTGGTCTCGGCCAAGGCCGGGCGGCGGCGCGAATCAGCTGTTGCCTGTAGGATGCGGCCGGAGGCTGTGGCCAGGGCGCTGTCAGACCACAAGCGCAATTGCTGTTCCAGCGCGCCAATGCGGGAGAAGTGCGGCTTGGGCCGCTGGCCTTCGAGCACGGCCCGCGGTGGCTTGCCAGCGTCGACCTCGGTGCGCCAGCGTCGCAGATTGGCAAAGTGGATATTGCTCATGGCCAGGAGGCGTTGCGGATCAACAGCCGAGGACAGCGCCCGGTTGAGCGCCAGCTCGAGCTTTTCGGCATGGCCGCCGCCGGTGGCGTCCAGAATGGCGTCGATCACCAGCATGCCGTTGTCGGCGCACAGCAAAAGGACGTCCTCGCGGGTCAGCACCTTGCTCTGGGCCGCATAGAGGCAGAGCTTTTCCAGTTCGCGCCGGGTGATCTCGCGGTCATTGCCAAGGATTTCGCGCAGCGTGGCAATCACATCGGCGTCGACCCGAATGCCCTGCTGGTTGAATGTCTCGCGAATCAGGGCCTGCAGGGCCTCGTCGCTGTCGGGGAAGCAGGGGAGGGCACGGCCATTCTTTGCGGCCTCCACGAGGGCTCTGAGGGCATCCCTGGGGGTCAGATTGCCGGCTTCGAGCACGATGGCGGCGTCGCCGATATCATCGCGCAACTCGGTGAGGGTCATCACCAGGGACTTGCCGGCGCCGCGCACGCGGACGATGCGCTTGCCGCCAAACAACGACACGCTGCGTGCTTCCACCGCCAGAATGGAGGGGTCGGCGTCCACTTCGCTGCCGTCGAGCACCACAAGGCTGGCCGATTCGGGGTCATTGCCGCTCAGTTGGCGGATCAGGCGCTGCGCTGTCTCCCGCACCAGGCCCGCGTCGGGCCCATAGGCGAGGAAAATGCCGCTCGCTATATCGGGTCGCGCCAGAAAGCGCGCGACCTCATGCGCCTTGAGTGCGGTCATGTCCGGCTGAGCGAGGCCAGCACGGCCAGGCGCAGCGATTCGGCAGCGCTCCTGGCGGCGCGCTCGGCGGCTTCGTCGGCAGCGGCATTGTCCGCCAGCACCTGGCCATTGCGGGTATATTGCGCCGTGGCGGTGCGGGAAAACACCATTGGCGTGGCGTCCTTGCCGTCCCGCGGGGTGATGGTGAGCTTGGCTGTCACCGTGACGCGCACGGCCTTGGCCGGATTGGCTGTGGCCGTGGCCATCATGTCGCCGGCGCTGCTCGAGACCGTCACGCTGGCCAGTGGTGCCGTTTCGGCGGTCGATTCACCCAGGCGGAACGAGAGTTCCTGATAGACGATCTGCTCCAGCCGCGTGGTGGGCTTAGCATAGGCCAAGTTCAGCGACGGCTGGCTGGCCAGCGTGCCGCTATAGACCGGGCTGAAGCTGCAGGCGCCCAGAAAGGCGCCCGTGCCCAGCAGCATTCCAGTCAACAGCGATGCACGCAGAGCCTTAGACCACGACATTGACGATCCTGTCCGGGACGATGACGATCTTCTTGGGTGCCTTGCCGTCGAGAATGCGGACAATCTCGTCCAGAGACAAGACCAGTTTCTCCACTTCCGCCGCCGGCGTGCCCTTGGCCACCGCGATTTCGCCGCGGCGCTTGCCATTGATCTGGATCGGCACGGTCACCGTGTCGTCGACCAGCAGCGCTGTGTCCACCGTCGGCCAGGGGGCATCGGCGACGAGGCCCTGCTTGCCCAGGGCTTCCCAGCAGGTCTCGGCCAGATGCGGCATCATTGGCGCGATCAGCTGGATCAGATGGCTGACGCCCTGTTCCAGCGCGTCGAGGCGCCCGGCGGGGGCGGCTGAGCAGATGCCGGCCTGGCGCACCAGGGCATTGGTCAGCTCATAGATCTGGGCTACAGCGCGGTTGAAGCGCAGGCCCTCGATGTCGTTGCCGACATTGTGCACGGCGCGGTGCACGATCTTGCGCAGGCCCAGGCCCTCATCGTCGTCAGAACTGCGAACAACGTCCGAAGACTGTTTCACGATCTCGATCGTTTCGCTCACCAGGCGCCAGATGCGCTGCTGGAAGCGGCTGGCGCCTTCGACGCCCGCCTCGGTCCATTGCACATCGCGCTCCGGCGGGGAGTCCGACAGCATGAACCAACGGGCGGTATCGGCGCCATAGGTGGCGACGATCTCGTCGGGGTCGATGACGTTCTTCTTGGACTTGCTCATCTTCTCGATGGAGCCGATCGACACCGCTTCGCCCGAGCGCAGATGCTTGGCGCGGCGGCCCTCGCCGAAGGTCTCGATGACCACGTCAACCGGGGCAACCCATTCGCCGGCGGGGCCCTTATAGGTCTCGTGGGTCACCATGCCCTGGGTGAACAGGCCCTTGAACGGCTCGTCGAGCCCGACGTGGCCGGTGGCCTTCATGGCGCGGGTGAAGTAGCGCGAATAGAGCAGGTGCAGGATCGCGTGTTCCACGCCGCCGATATACTGGTCCACCGGCAGCCAGCGGTTGGCAACGGTGGGCTCGGTCGGCGTCGCCGCCTGGGGGGCGGTAAAGCGGGCGAAATACCACGAGGAATCCACGAACGTGTCCATGGTGTCGGTCTCGCGCCGGGCCGGCGCGCCGCATTGCGGGCAGTTCACATGCTTCCAGGTGGGGTGGTGGTCCAGCGCATTGCCGGGCTTGTCGAAGGTCACATCCTCGGGCAGCACCACCGGCAGGTCCTTCTTGGGCACCGGCAGGGTGCCGCAGACCTCGCAATGGATCACCGGGATGGGGCAGCCCCAATAGCGCTGGCGCGACACGCCCCAGTCGCGCAGGCGATAGTTGACCTCGACCTTGCCCTGGGGATGGCCATCCAGGGTGCGGGCGGCAAAGTGCTCGGCGGCTGCCGTCTTGGCCGCCTCGATGCTCATGCCGTCCAGGAACCCGGAATTGAAGATGGTGCCGGCGTCGGTATAGGCGACATCATCGACGGCAAAGCTCTGGGCGTCGGCGCCGGCGGGCAGCACCACGGCCTTGACGGGCAGGTCATACTTGCGGGCGAAGTCGAGATCGCGCTGGTCATGCGCCGGGCAGCCGAAAATGGCGCCGGTGCCATAATCCATCAGCACGAAATTGGCGACATAGACGGGCAGGGTCGCGCCCTCGATCACCGGATGCTTGACGCGCAACCCGGTGAAGACGCCTTTCTTCTCGGCCTTTTCCAGCGTTTCGGTGGCCGTGCCCTGGCGATGACATTCAGCGACAAAGGCGGCCAGCTCGGCATTGTTCGCCGCCAACTGGCTGGTCAGCGGGTGGTCGGCCGACAGGGCAATGAACGAGGCGCCGAAAATGGTGTCGGGCCGGGTGGTGAACACCTCGATGGTGCGGGCGCTGGTGGCATTGTCGGCCAGCAGTTCGAAATGCAGGCGCAGGCCCTCGGACTTGCCGATCCAGTTGCGCTGCATGATGCGCACTTTTTCCGGCCATTCGGTCAGGGTATCCAGGCCTGCCAGCAGGTCCTCGGCATAGTCGGAGATCTTGAAGAACCACTGGGTCAGCTCGCGCTGCTCCACCGGGGCGCCCGAGCGCCAGCCCTTGCCGTCGATCACCTGCTCATTGGCCAGCACGGTCATGTCGACCGGGTCCCAGTTGACCTTGCTCTGCTTGCGGGTGACCAGGCCGGCCGCCATCATGTCGATGAACATGGCCTGCTGGTGCTGGTAATATTCGGGTTCGCAGGTGGCGATTTCGCGCGTCCAGTCGATGGCCAGGCCCATCGACTGCAACTGCGCCTTCATCGAGGCGATGTTCTGCCGGGTCCAGGTGCCCGGGTGGGTCTTGCGCTCGATGGCGGCATTTTCCGCCGGCAGGCCGAAAGCGTCCCAGCCCATGGGATGCAGCACATTCTTGCCGCGGGCACGCTGGTAGCGGGCCACCACATCGCCCATGGAATAGTTGCGCACATGGCCCATGTGGATGCGCCCCGAGGGATAGGGGAACATCTCGAGCACATAGTAGGGCTCACGCGGATCGTCATTGGAGGTGACAAAGCTCTGGGCGTCGTTCCAGACCTTCTGCCACTTGGGTTCCATTTCACGCGGATTGTAGCGTTCGCCGCTCACTTGTGTCGTCCTTGGGAATGTGCCGCAATGCCTGAGGGAAGCTTGGGTCCGGCTTGCGTTTATGGGGGATTTTGTCTACCGGACCATCACCAGAAATCCCCCGCAAGGTCAACAGGAACAGGGCGAAAGCATGGATGCCAGTGCCGCCGAGAAGCTTGCCGACATCACCGCCCAGATCGAGGCCGCCCGCCTGCGCTTCGGGCCGCCGCCCGAGCAGGTGACGCTGGTGGCCGTGTCCAAGACCTTTGCAGCCGAGGCCATCGTGCCGTTTCTCGAGGCCGGGCAACGTGTGTTCGGGGAGAACCGGGTGCAGGAGGCCAAGGAAAAATGGCCCGGCCTGCGCGAGCGTTTTGCCGGCGTCAGCCTGCATCTGATCGGGCCGCTGCAGACCAACAAGGCGCGCGATGCCGTGGCGCTGTTCGATGTCATCGAGACGGTTGATCGCGACAAGCTGGCCGGCGTGCTGGCCGAGGAGATGGCGCGCGCCGGTCGCCGGCTCCCTTGCCTGGTGCAGGTCAACATCGGGCTCGAGCCGCAAAAGGCCGGCATTGCCCCGGCCGAGACCGTCGAGTTCGTCGCCCGCTGCCGCGATGTGCATGGGCTCGATATCGTCGGGCTGATGTGCATTCCGCCCGAGGGCGTGCCGCCCGGGCCCTATTTCGCGCAGATGGTGGGCCTGGCCAAAGCCGCCGGCGTCGCGCAGCTGTCGATGGGCATGAGTTCGGATTTCCCGGTCGCCGTCGCCATGGGCGCCACACATGTTCGCGTTGGCTCGGCGTTGTTTGGCGCGCGCCCGGCCCTTCGCAGCGGCGACTGAGACTTGTTTGGGTCTACTTCGGCCCCAAGCTCTGCCTTATTGCCTGCAACTTGTCCGGTTAAGTCTTCGTTCCTCCTCCCATAACGCCGATGTGATTGGCTGGCCCGAATCGGGTCGCAATAAAGTGACCACGGGCGGGCAGAGGCAAAAAGACCGGAGATAACAATGAACAAGCGACGCATCTTGCTCGTAGACGATGATGCGGATCTGCGCCAGAACCTGGTCGAACAGCTCGAGACCCTTCCTGAATTCGAGATTGTTCAGGCTGAAACGGCAAATGATGCCCTCAAAGCGACGCGCGACCACAATATCGACCTGATGATCCTGGACGTCGGCCTGCCCGACATGGATGGCCGGGAAGCCGTCAAGGTTCTGCGCGAAGAGGGCTACAACAGCCCCATCCTCATGCTGACCGGACACGACAGTGAAGCCGATGAGATCCGTGGCCTCGATTCGGGGGCCAATGACTATCTGACCAAGCCGTTCCGCTTCCCCGTGCTGCTGGCCCGCATCAATGCGGCCCTGCGCCAGCACGACCAGAGCGAGGACGTGGTCTTCACCATTGGCCACTACAGCTTCCAGCCGTCGGCCAAGGTGCTCGAGACCAATGAAGGCAGCAAGGTCCGCCTGACGGACAAGGAAACCTCGATCCTGAAGTTTCTCTATCGCCAGGGCCCCAAGACGATCAGCCGCGACATCCTGCTCAAGGAAGTCTGGGGCTACAACAATCGGGTGACCACGCACACGCTGGAGACCCACATCTACCGCCTGCGCCAGAAGATCGAGCGGGATCCCTCCAATGCCCGTTTGCTGGTCACCGAAGAAGGTGGCTATCGCCTGGTGCCCTGAAAGCCGTGGACGGCGTGCCGGAAACACAAAATCCGGTACAAATCCGCGCGAATTGCCCTATAGGATGCAGTGGCCCCGCAGTGCGGGGCCAAGGCGCATCCGGATAGGGGCACATGATCAGCGACGATGCGGCCGATGCGCTGGCACGGGCCGAATTCTTCGATATCTGCGACGACCAGCAGCGCCAGCTGCTGGCGTTTGCTGGCGATCGCCGCCAGCATGAGCCCGACGCCGTGCTCTATCAGGCCGGCGACGTGCCCGATGGCGCGCATGTGCTGATTTCGGGCACGCTCAAGGCCAAGCCGGAAGGCGAGATACCCGGCAAGCCCTATGCCATTTCCGAGCCTGGCAGCGTGGTGCTGACCATGGCGCTGATCCTGTCCAAGCCGCGGCCGGTCACCATCTCCGCGGTGACCGAGTGCACGACGCTGTTCGTGCCCCGCCATGCCTTCATGAAGCTGGTGCAGCAGTCGCCCGAGCTGGCGCAGAAGGCGGTCGCGCGTATTGAGCGCGACCTGGGCAGCTATCTGGGCGCGCTCGAGCCGGTTGGCCGCAAGATGAAGCCGCGCGACAGCGTCAGCTAAACCCTTCTCACATCCGCATATTGGCCACAAACTCGCGCCACGCCTGCTCAACGGCAAGCGGGCAGGGCATGGTCAAGCTCCCACATATCCAGAACCCTGTCGGGGCCAATGGCGTCGTGCTGTCGCTGCTGGCCCATGGCCTGCTGCTGGCGGCTTTGGCGCATGTCTATCTCTCACACGCGCTCGCTCCGCCGCTTCTCAGCGTGGTCAATGTCGATCTCGTGCCACCGCCGCCGGCAAAAGCGTCTGCAGCGGTCGCGCAACAGCCGGCAGCGTCGCAGACCGAGCCAATAGCCCGGTCTGTGGACGCGCCCGGTGAGGGAGATGCCGAATCCGTTGGCGCACAAGACGCCCCGCCAGTTGAGGCCGATCGTCCTAGCCCGCAGCGGGCCACGCAGTTCTATGCCGCCGGCATATTGAACGATCCGCGCAACAGGGAGTTGCAGCGCAATTTCGGGCTTCTGGGCAGTGGCGAGCAGTTGATCCAGCTTTGCAACATCGAGGCGCTGGAGCAATTGGGCCAGACGCTGGGCGAACCGAAGCCCAACACGGTCGTGGGCTATGCCTTTGGCGACATGGACATTGCCGGCAACCACCTTGGCGCCCCCGGCGGGGCGTTTCGGCAGGGGCAGCAATGGTACCATGTCAACTATGACTGCACGGCCGCGCCGGACCTGTCAGCGGTGACCGATTTTGCCTTCACCCCGGGCGCCATCGTGCCGGAAAACGAATGGGAAGAGCACTTCCTCAATGCCGATGACGACGGGCTCGAGCCCGCGTTCTAGATGCCGGCAAAGGTGGCGATGACGGGAACGTGGTCGCTGGGCTTGTCGGTCCAGCCGCGGGCCGGGCGGATGATCTCGGCGGCAATGCAATGGGCGGCGACATCGCCGGTGGCCCAGATGTGGTCAAGCCGCCGGCCGCGATCGGAGGCGTTCCAGTCCTGACCGCGATAGCTCCACCAGGAATAGAGCTTGGTGTCATGCGGCACGTGCTTGCGCACCAGGTCGGTCCAGCCATGGCCGCCATTGAGGATGGCGTTGAGCGCCTCGGTCTCGATGGGCGTGTGGCTCACCACCTTGAGCAGCTGCTTGTGGTTCCAGACGTCGTTCTCGTGCGGGGCAATGTTGAAATCGCCCGCAATCAGGTGCCCCCTGGCGAACATGGGCTCGCTGAACCAGCTGGTCAGCTCGCTGAGGAAATCGAGCTTGTGCTTGAACTTGGGGTTGATGGTCACGTCCGGCTCGTCGCCGCCGGCCGGAATATAGAAATTATGCACCGTCAGCGGACCATGGCCGAGGTCGAGCACGGCCGAGACATGGCGTGATTCGGGAATTTCACAGAAGACGCGGCTCGAAATGTCGGTCAGCGGAAACTTCGAAACGATGGCCACGCCATGGTAGCCCTTCTGGCCATGCACGGCCTGGTAGGGATAGCCCGCTTCGGCAAAGGCATTGGTCGGGAACTGGTCATTGGTGCATTTGATTTCCTGCAGCATCAGCACGTCGGGGCGATACTGCGCGATGAAGTCGAGCACCATGGGCAGGCGCAGGCGGACCGAATTGATGTTCCAGGTAACGACGGAGACGGGCATGACGGGCCTTTGGCTGGCGGGGGCCTAGTTATCGCCAAGCCGAGCGCCAAGGACAAGCCGGAATTCGCCAATGATGGGCCGTGCCCTGGCATGGTTTCACGTGAATCGCTGTCGCGACCGGTCAGGGCTTTGCCGTCGCGCGCGCCTTCCAGGCCTCGATTTCGTCCAGTGTGGTTCCGGCCCCGGCCAGGACGAACTGGTAGATGTCCCAGCTGCTCACAATAACCCCATAATAGTCCTTCCGCGTCCGGGCCTGGGTCTTGAGGCGCAGAATCAGCGCGCGGTCGGCGGTGTCGAGCGCTGCAATCAGCCGGGCGTCCGATTGCTGGCGTCGCGCGTAATCGTCGGGCTCCCAACCCCATAAATCGGCCTTCCAGGCCGTGCCGTCCCCGGCGACAAACTGGACGCCCCAATAGAGCCCCGCGCCAAGTGGGTGGGGATCAACATAGTCATCGAGCATCTGGGCCTTGTGCAGGCGCAAACCGGCCCGCTCCAGCCCGTCATTGAGGTCGCCAAGCAGCCTCGCCCAGGCGAGGCGGGCGCTGGCCGGCACCGGCATATGGATGTCGATGTCGGGCCAGACCATCAGGTCGTAACGCACGCTGCCGGTCACCGCGCAGGCGCCAAAACGCCCGATCAACATGTCCAGCCAGCCGGTATCGCGCAGGATCGCCTCTGCACGCTGCTTGAGTGTTCCCTCTGTCTGCATCGTTGTGGTCTCCCCAATAGAAAAAGCCCGGCTCCTTGCGGGGCCGGGCTCCAATCTCGTGATCAGGCAAGGGCGGTTATGTCGCCCTGTCTTATTCGCTCTTGGCTTCGCCTTCGGCGGCTGCAGCAGCCTCGGCTGCCTTGGCAGCAGCTGCGGCTTCAGCGTCCTTGGCAGCCTGTTCGGCGGCAAAGGCCTCGGCAGCGGCGATCTTCTCAGCTTCGCGGGCTTCACGGGCAGCCTGGGCGTTTTCACGCTCGGTGGCCTCGATCTTCTTGGTACGCGAGTTGGTCGATTCGAAAATACGAGCCGATTTGCCGCGACGATCGCGCAGGTAGTAGAGCTTGGCGCGACGCACCTTGCCGCGCTTGAGCACTTCGATGCTGGCGATATTGGGCGAATAGAGCGGGAACACGCGCTCGACACCTTCGCCGTACGAAATCTTGCGCACGGTGAAGCTTTCCATCAGGCCGCCGCCGTTGATGGCGATCACAACGCCTTCATAGGCCTGCAGGCGTTCCTTGCTGCCTTCGGTGATGCGGACCCACACCTTGACGGTGTCACCATGGGTGAATTCGGGGAGCTGGCGCTTCTCGGCGACAGCCTGCATCTGCTCGGCTTCGAGCTGCTGAATGATATTGGACATCGATGATTCCGTTCTGAATCTTTTCAAAGGAGCGTTGTTCGGGTCTTGCGGCCCGACCGCCCGGTCTTGGTTGGTAACGGAGGGTTGTCGTCTTTTTATTGGTGCAGGTCGGGTCCGATTAGCCCGGCCTGCGGATAGTGGCGCGGCTATAGGGGAAAACGGGCGCAGAGTCCAGTGTTTCGGACAGTTTTATGACTTGTCGCGGTCCAGCAGGTCTGGCCGCCGTGCCCGGGTGAGCGCCAGGCTCTGTTCGGCGCGCCAGCGGGCGATCTTGCCATGGTCGCCCGAGGTGAGCACAGCCGGGATGGGCATGCCCTCGAAGGTCTGTGGCCTTGTGTACTGCGGGTATTCGAGCTGGCCGTTCTCAAAGCTCTCGTCGGCATGGCTGTCGGCGCCGCCCAGTACGCCGGGAATGAGCCGCACCACGGCCTCGAGCAGCACCATGGCCGCCACTTCGCCGCCGGCCAGCACATAGTCGCCAATCGAGATTTCCTCGAGCGCCCGGGCATCAATGACGCGCTGGTCGATGCCCTCGAAGCGGCCGCAGATAATGACGGCGCCGGGTCCCAGGGCCAGCTCGCGGGCGCGCTTCTGCGTCAGCGGCGTGCCGCGCGGGGACATCAGGATGCGCGGACGCGGGTCTCCCGCCGGCGCGACGGCGTCGATGGCGCCGGCCAGGATATCGGGCTTGAGCACCATGCCGGCGCCGCCACCCGAGGGTGTGTCGTCCACGGTGTGGTGGCGGTCGGTGGCAAAGCTGCGCAATTGGGTGGCATTGAGCGACCACAGGCCGTCGGTCAGGCCCCGTCCGAGCACCGAGGCGCCCAGCGGCCCGGGAAAAAGCTCGGGAAACAGGGTGATGATGTCAGCGGAAAAGCTCAATCGGGCTCTTCCTCGCCCTCTTCGGCATCGAGCGGCACTTCGATCACCAGATAGCCCTCGGCCAGGTGGATGGAGGGGACCACGGCCTTGGTGAAGGGGAACAGGAAGGTGTCCCCGCTCTGCTCATCGCGGATTTCGATGAGGTCACCGGCGCCGAAATTGGGCACGGCCACGACTTTGCCGATGACCACGCCCGAGGTGATGCGCGCCTCAAGGCCGATCAGGTCGGTGTGGTAGAAATCGTCCTCGTCTTCGGGATCGGGCAGGCGATCGCGGTCGACGAAGAGGCTCACGCCATTGAGCGCCTCGGCGGCGTTGCGATCATCGATTCCCTTGATGTGAGCAACGACAACATTCTTGTGCAGGCGCAATTTGGTTATGGTCACGGTCAGGCCCGGTCGGTCGGTGGCCAGCGGGCCATAGTCGCCGATGGCCAGGGGATCCTGGGTGTGGGCAGTGATGCGCACGGCGCCCTTGATGCCATGGGCGGCGCCGATCTGGCCAAGCAGGATGGAATTGGTCTTGGTGGTCATGACAGCTCCGGGGAGTCTATGGTGCTCTTAGCAGGCAATACCCATATTGGGAATTGCCAGGCCGAACGGGCAGGGTGCCCGTTTCGGGATTGCCAAAGCAGGAGTGCACAGCATGGCCAAGATTTTGACCAAACGAGAAGACATTCGCCAGTGGGCCGCGGCCCGCGCCGGCAACCCGATGCTGATGGAAACGCCCGATGGCGCCGGCTCGCGCACGCTGCTGCAGCTGACCTTTGGCCAGTATGAACTCAATACCGATGGCAATGAAGGACCCGACCGCATCGGCGGCTTCCAGCTGGTGAGCTGGGACGAGTGGTTCGATGCGCTTGATGCCAACAATCTGGCCGTGCGCGTGTCGGACGATCCATCGGGCGGCAATGAGGCCGAGTTCGAGTTCGTGCAGCGCGACTGACGGACGGGTGCCGCCGGTGCGGGGTCAGTCGCTGCTGTCAGCGGCGGCCTCGATGGCTTCCATGTCTTCGTCGGAAAAACCGAAATGGTGGCCCAGCTCATGGATGAGCACATGGGTCACCACTTCGCCCAGGGTGTTGTCGTCATTCTCGGCCCAGTAGTCGAGAATGGCGCGGCGATAGAGAAACACCGTATTGGGCAGTTGCCCGGTCTGGGGCACGGCGCCGTCCTCGGTCATGCCGATGCCCACGAACAGCCCCATCAGCTCGAAGGGGCTCTCCATGCCGAAGCCTTCGAGCACATCGTCCTCGGCATAGTCAGCCACCGAACAGGTGACGTCGGCCGCCAAGGAGCGGAAAGGCTCGGGCAGTTCCTTGAGGGCCTGGCTGGCCAGGGCCTCGATGTCGTCAAGGGTGGGCGCGTAGCGCGCCCCCCAGTCGGCCTGGCTTACTGCCACTGCCGGATGTCGACGAAGTGGCCGGCGATGGCGGCCGCAGCGGCCATGGCGGGCGATACCAGATGGGTGCGGCCCTTGAAGCCCTGGCGGCCCTCGAAATTGCGGTTTGAGGTCGAGGCGCAACGCTCATGCGGCTTGAGCTTGTCGGGGTTCATGGCCAGGCACATCGAGCAGCCGGGCTCGCGCCACTCAAAGCCGGCATCCTTGAAGATTTTGTCGAGGCCTTCGGCTTCTGCCTGATCCTTGACTAGGCCCGAGCCAGGCACGACCATGGCGTTGACCGTGGCGGCAACCGTACGGCCCTGGATCACGGCGGCAGCGGCGCGCAGATCCTCAATACGGCCATTGGTGCACGAGCCGATGAACACGCGATCGACGGCGATGTCGGTGATCGGCGTGCCGGGCTCGAGGCCCATGTATTCGAGCGCCCGCCACTTGGAGGCGCGCTTGTTCTCGTCGGCGATGTCGTCGGGATTGGGCACCTGGCCCTGCACCGAGATGACGTCCTCGGGCGAAGAGCCCCAGGAGACGATCGGCGGCAGATTGGCCGCGTCCAGGATCACAACCTTGTCATAGACGGCGCCCTCATCGGTGTAGAGCGTCTTCCAGTAGTCGAGCGCCATGTCCCAGGCCTTGCCGGTCGGGGCGCGGTTGCGGCCCTTGACGTAGTCAAAGGTGGTCTGATCGGGGGCGATCAGGCCGGCGCGGGCGCCGCCCTCGATGGTCATGTTGCAGACCGTCATGCGGCCTTCCATGGACAGCGACTGGATGGCTTCGCCGGCAAATTCGATCACATGGCCATTGCCGCCAGCGGTGCCGATCTCGCCGATGATGGCGAGGATGATATCCTTGGCGGTGACATGGGGCGGGAGCTTGCCGTCCACGCGCACCAGCATGTTCTTGGCCTTCTGCTGGATCAGCGTCTGGGTGGCCAGCACATGCTCGACTTCGGAGGTACCGATGCCATGGGCCAGGGCACCGAAGGCGCCGTGGGTGGAGGTATGGCTGTCGCCGCACACAATGGTCATGCCGGGCAGGGTGAAGCCCTGCTCGGGGCCAACGATGTGCACAATGCCCTGACGCTTGTCGAAGGGGTCGAAATATTCGATGCCGAAGTCCTTGGTGTTCTCGGCCAGGGCCGCGATCTGGATCGCGCTCTCGGGGTCGGGATTGGGCAGGGACCGGTCGGTGGTGGGCACGTTGTGGTCGACAACGGCCAGGGTCCGCTCGGGGTGGCGCACGCTGCGCTTGCTCATGCGCAGGCCTTCGAAGGCCTGCGGGCTGGTCACTTCATGCACCAGGTGGCGGTCGATGTAGATGAGCGAGGTGCCATCTGCATTGTTCTGGACCAGATGGTCGTCCCAGATCTTGTCGTAAAGCGTGCGAGCCTTGGTCATGGCGGTATTCCGGCGGGGAAAGTTTGGATCGGTTCTAAGCCGGAGTGCCGCAGGGGTCAAGCAATACCGTACTCACCGGTACGGTTCATCCGGCCAGATCGTGCCAGCGGCAAAGCGTTAACGACACCAACGTGTCGGCTTCGCCAAAGGTCAACGGCAGTAGTATCATGCCGTTAGTCGTAAGAGGTTGAACTTTCATGCTTGTCGTCGGTGCGGCCGTTGTCGGCAAGGGCGTGCTTATGCTCGGGTCTGCGCTCAAGCTCGGCCTGGGTCTGGCAATGGCAGCCAGCCTGCCGGCGGTGCGCCGCGAATCGGTGGTCAATTTCGAGGAAACGGCGCAGATCGCGACCGAGGCTTTCTCGGCGCGCGGCAAGGTGTTCACCGCCGACCAGATGCGCTGGCTCTACAATGACAGCTTCTCGCATGGCACCACGGTGCTGGCGGCTCATGCCGATGGCCGCAAGGTCGGGCAGATCGCCTTGATCCACCAGTTCATCGACGTCCGGGGCAAGGCCGAGCAGGCCGTGCTGCTGACCGATCTGTTCATCCTGGAAAAATATCGATCCCGGCAGGTGCTGGTGGATCTGTTTGCCCAGGTGCTCGAGAACTGCCAGGCCCGCGGGGTGCGCTTCATCCTGGGCATGCCCAATACCTCGGCGCGCTCGATCAATGATCACTTTCTCAAGATGATCCCCTATCTCAAGCTCGATATCCGGGCGAGCTGGCGCCTGCCCTTCCTGGGCACGGGCGACATGGTCTCGCGCCAGATGAAGGATGTCGATCATGGCGACGCCATTGCCCTGTTCGAGCGCTTTGACCTGGCGCCCGACAATGCCGTGGCGTGGACGGCGCAGGGCCTGTTCTCGCGCCTGACCGGCACGCAGGATTACGCCATCCACTACAATGACCGGTTGCTGGCCGTGTCGACGCGGCGCGAGCGCAAGGGCGTGGACTTCACCCTGCTGTGCGCATTGTTTCCGGCCCGGGACGCGGCGCCGGTGGCCAGCGATGTCCGCAATGCCATGCGCGCCGCCTGCGACATGCAGAAGGCGCGGCTGGGCATCTATATCGGGCATGATTCGATCATGCCGGCGCTGCCGGGCTTTGCCCTGCCGGATCGGCTGCGGCCATCGCCGATGACGCTGGATCTGCGCGATCTGGTCAATCCGGACGACAGCGTGGTCTTCAGCCGCTACCAGGGCGTCGATTTCGACTTCGCGTGAGGCGGCGCGCTCGCCGGGATTACCTCAGGCGGCCAGTGGCCGGCGCAGCCGCAGCACGCCAAAGATGGTGGGATCGATCCTGATGTGGACGATGCACCAGATGGCCATGAAGGCCTGCGAGACCAGCCGGGTGATCATGTTGACCAGCGCCAGGCCGACCATGCCGTAATAGGGCAGCACCAGCACCTGCACGACAAAGCCGATCAGGGTGATGGCGCCTAGGCCATAGACATAGGTGCGCTCATGGCCGGTGGTCATCATCAGCGTGCGCGACGGGCCGGTGGCGGCGTCGGCCAACAGGCCAATGGCCAGCAGCACCAGCACGAGCTGGCCATCATCATAGGCCGGGCCAAACAGCGACAGGATGGGACCGCCAAACAGCAGAAATGCCAGGAAGACCACCAGGGCGAAGCTGAAGCCGACCCAGACGCTGGCCGTGGCCAGAAGCTGGGCCTTGCGCATTTCCCGGGCATAGAAGGCGCGGGTAATCATGGGCGCGATGACCAGGACGATGGCATAGCTGATCAGCGTCATCAGCCCGGCGGTGCGGAAGGCGTTGAAATAGAGGGCAGAGTCTTCCAGGCTGTCCATCAGGCCAACCAGAATGATGTCGATGTTGAGCGCGGCCGTTTCGATCAGCGCGCCAAGCAGCAGCCAGCGGCTGACGGCGCCGTTCTCCACCCAATAGTCGCGGGTGCCGGCCCATTGCAGGCGCAGCTCCAGGTTTTGCCGCATGGCGGACCAGTATTGCACACCCAGGGCGCCGATCAGCAGCGCCGCCGACAGCACCAGCGCATCGGGCCCGCTGAGCACGATGCCCATGGCATAGAGCGCGATCACGGCAATGGGCAGGGACAGGCGCCAGATGATGTCGCGCGGCAGAAGCGCGGTCCACAGCGAGCCTTGTGCGCGCAGGGCCGCCGAGTTGAATTCGGCCAGGGCCATGGGCAGCACCAGAAAGGCGGCGCCATAGAAATGATTGGTGGTGTCATCCAGCGTCACCGTGTTGGTGACGACAAAGACCAGCGCTGCCAGCACCGCGATAATGGCCAGCGAGGCAATGATGATCAGCGTCGTGCCCGAACGGATGGCGCGCAGGGCCGCGTCGCGTCGGCCGGCGACCAGGGCCTCGGGCCAGAAGCGCAGAATGGCGGTGGGCTGGCCGACGGCGGCAGCGATAGCCAGCACGGTCGCAAGCGCCAGGCCAAAGGCGAAATGGCCGTATTCGCTCTGCGTCATGGTGCGCGAGAGCACCACATAGGTGATGTAGGTGAGGCCTGCCGTTGCCACCTTGATGCCCAGCGACCCGGCGGAGCGCGCCAGGCCCGAGCTGAGCAATTGGGTGACTTCGGGAGGGAGTCCAAGCCGCATGGATATGTCTCGGAATCGGGGCACTGGCCCCGACATGCACTATCCCATGGCTACCTGCAAAAACGCATAAGCTCCAGAGCGAGGAGTATTACGGTTTGTTAATTCAAAGCGATTGGTTACCGCGCCAGATTGAACACGCTGGTGACCGGCTGGTGGTCAGAGGGTGCAAACCCCAGGTCGCGTGTGGACACCGACACCACTGAGACGTTGGGCGACACAAGGAAGCCATCGATGCTGGTGGTGTAGTTCTCGTCAGCGACATAGGGCTTGTAGAGCGTACGCACGCTGGGCGTGGTGGCATCTGCAGCAATGGTCCATCCCGCTGGCAGCGCCTCGCGCGGGAAAGGATAGATCCAGAACAGGTATTTCTGGTCGGTATTGTCGGGCCATGCCGGATCGGCCAGCACCATGTTCCAGTCGCCGCCGATAATGACGTGGTTGCCCTTGGCGAACTCCGCCTCGGCAAAGGCCAATACGGCACTGATCTGGGCCTGGCGTGTGGAGCCGCCATCGTCGAAGGCTGACAGGTGAATATTGCCCACGACCAGCTGCCCCGGGCGATCCTGCAAGGCGAAACGGGCGATCTGAATGGCATAGCGCCGCTTGAGAAACCCCAGCATGGCGCCCGGCTCGGAGGGTAGGGGAAGAGTCTCCACGCTCAGCGGATTGTAGCGCGCTGCGAGGAACGTGCCATGGTCGAGCGCCAGCGGGAAGGGAATGAAACGCGTCGCCACATCGGGGCGATAGAATGTCTGCCAGTCGGCAAATTGGCCCGCCACCGCGTCGCGTACCGGCGCCCAATAGCTGAGAGGGCTCTTGTTGGAGACTTCCTGGAACAGGCGAATGTCGGAGCTGTCCTCGCCGATGGTGCGAACGATGCCTGCCAGATTGTCATCCACTGTCGCGCGCGATGGCGGTAGCAGCGCGCTGCCCCCGTCCGCTATGAAGTTGGACTGGGCGCCAAGGCCGGCATAGCCCAGATTCCACGTGGTGAGGGTGATCTGGTCGCCAATGGCCGAGGGCAGGGTCGCCAGTGCGGGGGGCGTAGTGCTTTCGGCAACGGGCTTTTGGGTGGAATTGATCACATAGACTCCGACGAGATAGGCCGCCAGAACGGCTGCTGAGGCCAGCAGAACGCTACGAATTGGTCTTTTCAAAGTCACTTGGTTCCGGTGTTGGGCGACGGTTGCTGGTTGCCCCTGCCGGACAGCATGCTTTGCAGGAAGTAGCCGGCGACCGGCGTGACGAGGATCAGGCCACCCCGTCCGGTGGTCAGCGCCACAAGGAAACCGAAGATGCCGCGCTGGCGCGACAGTTCGGCAATGAGCTCATGATAGCGCTGGGTCACGTCCCATGGTCCCTGGTTCATGCGCGACTCATAGAGTCCAAGCTGGCCGAGGAGGTTGTCGACGAAGTTGATATGCAGGGTGAAAAAGATGGCGCAGCCATAGATCAGGCATACGGCGACCAGAATGGCCACGATGATCCTGAGCACATGCAGCGCCTCCTCGGCGAAGACCTGGCGAATACTGGTGCCATAGACGATGGAATAGGCCAGCATGACGCAGAGCAGCAGCATCAGCAGGCTGTTGACCTGATCGAGAATGTAGCCCTCTGCGACGCGCTGGGTGCCGAACAGCACCTCAAAGCGGGTCTGCAGGGCCGAGCCGGCGGCATCATCCATGCCGCGCAGTTCCTGCAGAATGGCATCAACCTTGGTGCTGACAAGCTGGAAGCGATCGTAGTCGATGAAGATCTGATGCACGGTGATGCCGAAAATGGCCATGATCAGCAGGGAGATCGCCGCGCCGTAGCCGATATAGAAGCGATAGCCGCGCGCCAACAGACGCAGATTGTGCTCGGTCTTCTTGATGCCGGGCCGGAAATTGGCACGCCGCACCTTGCGGACGGCGATCACGCTGTAGAGCGTGACCCCCGCGGTGACGATGAGAACCACAGCAAGCGCGTCCACCCAGTTCAGGCGGATCAGATCCAGCAGGTTTGCGTCTGGCGTGAGCACCAGGAGCACCAGCAAGATGGCGGCGATCAGGCCGAGATTGGCCAATTCGCCAACCTCGCCGCTGCTCAGCCAGGGCAATGTCGGCAGCCGGGTGGCAAACTGCTTGGGCCAAACGGGTGCACCCAGGCCATAGGCCAGCTTGAAGCATACAATGCCAAACAGGCCCAGGGCCGCGATGATGGCCAGGTCCCAACCAAAATTGGCCAATGCTGTCTCCCCCGCTCAGGGCGTCAGTTCACCCGCATTTGCCGCTGTGCACAAGACCTCAATGGCGGAAGTGGCGCATGCCGGTCATCACCATGGCGATGCCGGCGGCATCGGCGGCGGCGATGACTTCGTCGTCGCGCATCGAGCCGCCCGGCTGCACCACGGCGGTGGCGCCGGCGGCCACCAGGGCCTCAAGCCCGTCGGCAAAGGGGAAGAAGGCGTCCGACGCGGCGACGGAACCCTGGGTCAGCGCGCCCTCGATGCCGGCCGCCTTGGCGGCGTCGATCGACTTGCGGTGGGCGGTCAGCGCGGAATCGACCCTGGACATCTGTCCGGCGCCAATGCCCACGGTGGCGCCGCCCTTGACGTAGACAATGGCGTTGGACTTGACGTGCTTGGCCACCTTGGCGGCGAGACGCAGATCTGCCATTTCGGCGTCGCTGGGCTGGCGCTTGGTCACGACCTTGAGGTCGCAATCATCGATATTGCGGTTGTCGCGCGACTGGACCAAGAGGCCCCCCGCCACCGACTTGACGATCAGGCCATCGGCCTTGGCATCGGCGAGGCCGCCGGTGAGCAGCAGGCGCAGGTTCTTCTTGGCGGCGATAATGTCCTGGGCTTCCTGGGTGGCCGACGGGGCGACGATCACCTCGGTGAAGACCTTGACGATCTCGGTGGCGGTGGCGGCGTCGATCTCGCGATTGGTGGCGACAATGCCGCCAAAGGCCGAGACGGGGTCGGTGCGCAGGGCGTTCTGATAGGCGGTCAGCAGGTCGCCGGCGACGGCGACGCCGCAGGGATTGGCATGCTTGATGATGGCGACGGCGGCCACTTCGGCGGCGTCGAATTCGCTCACCAGCTCGAAGGCGGCGTCGGTGTCGTTGATATTGTTGTAGCTCAGCGTCTTGCCCTGCACCTGGGTGGCGGTGGCCACGCCGGGGCGGCTGTCACCATTGGCATAAAAGCCCGCCCACTGGTGCGGGTTCTCGCCATAGCGCATCACTTCGCGCAGCGTGCCGGCAAAGCTGCGATAGGGAATTTCGGGATAGTCGATCGCCTTGGCGAACCAGGTCGAAATGGCGCTGTCATAGGCGGCGGTGCGGGCATAGGCCTTGGCGGCCAGCTTCTGGCGCATCGCAAAGGGCACGCCGCCGGTCTCGGCAATGGCGGCCAGAATGGCCGGGTAATCGGCCGGGTCGACCACCACGGTCACATAGGCATGGTTCTTGGCGGCGGAGCGCACCATGGCCGGGCCGCCGATGTCGATGTTCTCGATGATGTCGTCATAGCCGGCACCGGAGGCCACAGTCTTTTCGAAGGGGTAGAGGTTGACGGCCACCAGGTCGATGGCGCCGATCTCGTGTTCGGCCATCGATGCAGCGTGGTCGGCCTTGTCGCGCACCGCCAGCAGGCCACCATGCACCTTGGGATGCAGCGTCTTGACGCGGCCGTCCATCATTTCGGGGAAGCCGGTGAGGTCGGCAATCTCGCGCACCGGCAGGCCGGCGTCGGCGATCAGCTTGTGCGTGCCGCCGGTGGAGACCAGTTCCACGCCCGCAGCGCTGAGGCCCTTGGCGAAGTCGGCCATGCCGGACTTGTCAAAAACAGAAAGCAGTGCGCGCCCGACCTTGACCGTCTTGCCCATGAGGTGTGTGCCCTATCGTGGTGAGTTTGGCCGCTCGCTAGCACGAAGCGCCCCGCGCGCCAACCGGCTATTGCTGTTCGCGGGTAAAGATCCAGGCGATCTCGCCATTGGCGGTGACATCGGCCTCGAGCACCAGCTGGCGCGTCTTGTGCAGGCCGACATAGGCCGATTGGCGCACGCTTTCCTCCTCGCGGAAGCTGGCGCCTTCCCACAAAAAGCTCCACACCGCGCCATTGGGCAGCACCAGGCGCACGATGGCTTCGCCGCGATTGCGCCGCACCATCACGCCCGGCGCCAGGTGAAAGCGCACGGCCAACAGGCCCGATGGCGTGCCATGGGGGATCAGCCGATCCTGCCCCACCAGCGTCGTGCCGCCCGAGAGCAGGGTGATGCGGCGCTCGATGTCGACGCCGAAGCGCTTGGCATAGCCCTGCGTGGTCAGCCACAGCAGCTGGTCGGCGCTGTCGAGGCCGATGGTGGGGATGGGGGCGGTGGCCGCGTCCTCGGCGTCAATGGTGGGTGCGGAATGGGCCACGCCCTGGCGGAACAGGGCCTGGCTGGCGCGCAGATCAGCCGGGGCTGGGCCGCAGCTCCCCAGGATCAGCTCGCTGCCATGGGAAAACTCAATGGCCAGCGCGCTGGCATGGGCATCCTGGTCGAAGCCGGGCGGCGGGATGAGGCCGGAATCGGCGATCACCACAGCGTCGCCATCGCGCAAGATGCCATAGCCACCCAGCAGCATCGAACGGCGGCGACGGCCAGCGGCATTGGCCTGGATGGCGATCAGCACATCATGGGGCAGGTGGCCGGTGCCGTTGAAATAGCCGGGCTCGCCGCTCGACAGCGTCAGCGCGTCCAGGCAATCATGCATGCGGTCGATCTGGGCCATCAGCTCGTTGCCGGCCTCGGATTTGTCCAGGCTGGCGATCCGGCGCACGCTGACCAGCTCAACCAGCAATTGCAGCTGCACCTTGGCACTGCGCGACAGATGCAGGCCATCGCTGTCGAGCTGGCGGGCGAGCAGGGCATTGAGCCGCGCGATGCGACCGGGCACGTCGGTGCGGTCGCCCTGTTCGCAGAATTCGGCGCCCAAAAGGGCAATGGCGGCAAACAGGGTATCAGCCGGATTGGTGGCCAGGCGCCCGCGCAGCTTGAGGCTCTGGATCTGGGCGCCGAGCACGCGCTGGATGGTCTTGGCCTGGTCGGGCGTGGCGCCATCGAGCAGCAGGGGCAGGTGGCGCAGCCAGTTGAGCACGCGCTGGGCGGTGACCATGGGCGCCCAGCTGTCGCTGGCAAAGCCGCCTTCGCGGCCGATCCAGTCGAGCACCAGGGTGCGGGCAAAGTGGCGTTCACCGGTGTCGCGCACATCGCGGAAATGGCGCAGCCAGGAGAAGCCGTGCAGGTTCAGCCACCAGTCCATGTGCTCGACATCGATGGCAAAGGGCGAGCCGCCGCCGGTTTCGATCAGCTTGCTGGCGAGCAGGTACCGGCCGGCCATCATGTCGCGCACGGCCTCGCGGTCGGCTGGCCGGAGTTCGGGCAGGTCGCCGGCAAAGGCGTCATCGGCCAGGCCCCGCCAGGTCCAGCGCAGCACGGGCAGGGTCACCACGGCATCGGCCAGGCCATAGGCAAAGCGGCGCAGGCCATGGCCGAGCCGGGCCATTGCCGTTGTGCGATTGTCCGCCGCGGCCGGAGCCTGCGTCGCTGCCTGTTTGCCCGTCAAAGACCTGATTCCCGGTTTGGTGCCCTTCCCCACGGCACCGCCTGCGTGTTCTCTCTTTTGCTTCTTATGTCCGACGGAAGCGGGCGACGAAGAAACCGTCCATGCCGCCGTCCCGTCCGCCCGGGTTCATGCCCGGATGTGTCCTGACCAGACCCCGATCGGAAACCGCCTGTTCGAGGCCCGGCAGATCGCCCGCGGCCACGGGCCAGAGCTTGAGACCGGGCAGCGATTCGAGCGCCCAGTCGACCTGCTCCTCGCCTTCGGCGGGTTCGAGCGAACACACGCAATAGATCAGCACGCCACCGGTATCAAGACAACGATAGGCATTGGCCAGAAGCGCGCGCTGCAGGCGCATGCGGCCGGCGACGTCGCCCACCGAGCGATGCCAGATCACTTCGGGGTGGCGGCGGAAGGTGCCGGTGGCCGAGCAGGGGGCATCGAGCAGCACGCCCCTGTAGGGGCTGGCGGGGGCATAATTGCCCGCGTCGGCAACCACGGTTTCGGCGCTGTAGTTGAGGCGGCCGAGATTCTCGCGCAGGCGTTCCATGCGCTTGGCATCGCTGTCGAGCGCCGTCACGGCATAGCCGGCCTTGACCAGCTGCGCCGTCTTGCCGCCGGGGGCGGCACAGAGATCGAGCACGCGGTCGCCGGGCTCGAGGCCAAGCAGGCGTGCGGGAATGGCCGAGGCCGTGTCCTGCACCCACCATTGCCCCTCGGCAAAGCCGGGCAGGGCCTCGACCGGTCGGTCGCGCTGCTCGATGCGCACGGTGTCGGCCAGCACGGGCTGGGCGCCCAGCGCCTCGATCAGCTCGGCATCGTCGGTCTTGAGGGTGAGGTCGAGCGGGGCGCCGGCCAGAAGCGCCGCCGAGAAGCCGGAAATGGCCTCTTCGCCATAGGCGTCCAGCCAGGTATCGCCAAAAGTGTCGGGGATCAGCAGATCATCGCTCAGCATGCCGAACTTGGCCGAATTGGCCTGGGCGCTGCGCAGCACGGCATTGATGAGGCCGCTGAGGTGCCTTGCCTTGGGGTCGCGCTTGACGGCCTCGACGGCCAGGAACAGCGCGCTATGGGCGCCCAGATCGGGCAGGAACACCAGTTGCGCCAGGCTCAGGCGCAGCACAGCCTCGAAGGTGCCGGACTTGCCCGGCATGCCCTTGTCGAGCAGGGCATGGATGATGAAGTTGAGCTGGCCATGGCGGCGCAGGGCGGTGGTGATCAGCCGGTTGGCGAGGGCGCGGTCGCGCCCGTCAGCCAGGTCGGCCTGGGTCAGGGGAGCAAAGTTCTCCCCGGCCAGAACGGATTTCAGCCGCTGTGCGGCGACGAGGCGGAGCTTGAGCCCCGCCGGTTCAGGTTTGTAAGCCACGCTTCTTTTCTATCCCCAGGGACCGCGTTGTCCGCCGTCCTCGTCGGTCCGTCCGACGGTCGGCACGCGCCAGCCGCCGCCAATGTCGCGACCGGTGCTGGTCGGGGCTGGGCGCGGCTGAGGCCTGCGGCCCTTATCGTCCACATGCATGGATGCTGCAAGCGCGCGCAGCGCTTCAATGCGATTGCCGGTGTCCGGGTGGGTGGAAAACAGATTGTCCATGCGCTGCCCGGAGAGCGGATTGACGATGTACATATGGGCCATGGCCGGGTTGCGCTCGGCCGCGACATTGACCTCGCGGCCCGCCAGGGTGGCGATCTTGTGCAGGGCCGAGGCCAGGGCCAGCGGGTCGCTGGAGATCTCGGCGCCGATGCGATCTGCCTCGTATTCGCGGGTGCGGCTCACCGCCATCTGCACCAGCATGGCGGCCATGGGGGCCAGGAACACCATCAGCAGCGCGCCGATGCCGCCCAGCGGATTGTCGCGGCGGTCACCGCCACCAAAGAACAGGCCGAACTGGGCCAGGGCCGAAATGGCGCCGGCAAAGGTGGCCGTGATGGTCATGGTCAGCGTGTCGCGATTGCGGATATGGGCCAGTTCATGGGCCACGACCGCGGCCACTTCGCGCGTTTCGAGATGGCGCAGCAGGCCCGTCGAGACGGCGACGGCCGCGTTCTGCGGATTGCGGCCGGTGGCAAAGGCATTGGGCTGGTCAGACTGGATCAGATAGACCGCCGGGGTCGGCAGGCCGGCCTTGCGCGAAAGAATATCGACCATATCATAGAGCTCGGGCACGCGACTGCGCTCCACCGGCACGGCGTTCTGCATGCGCAGCACCATTTTGTCGGAGTTCCAGTAGCCGAAGAGATTGGTCGCCAGCGCGAACAGGAAGGCGATCACCATGCCGCTGGTGCCGCCAATGAAATAGCCCACGACCATGAACAGCGCGGTCAGCGCGGCCAGAAGAACGGTAGTGCGAAAGGCGTTGAACATCGGAAGCCCTTGGGTTCGTGGTGTCGAACAATTATGTTGGGTCAATGGCGGCCCGGTGCAAGCGGGTTGCACAAGATGTCATCAGACCCCTGTTGGGTTGCGGAAATGAGCATGACTGACAAGACAAGCCCGGACGACAATCAGACCCCAGCTGAAACGCCAAGACCGCCGCTGAGCGCGGCAGCCAAGCGCGCGCTGGCCGAAGCCGAGGCGCGGCGCCAGGCGATCGACGCCAAGGGCGCCTTTGCGCAAAAGGAAGTGGGCGGCCGCGGCGGGCTGGAACCGGCGCGCTATGGCGACTGGGAGATCAAGGGACTCACCAGCGACTTCTGAGCCGTCGCAGGTCATGCTCAGTCGAGAAAATCGGCGAGGCTGTAGCCGGCGGCCGAGACGGCAAAGGTCATCACCACCACCAGAATGGCCGCGATCAGGGCATATTCCACGGGCGTGACCCCGGCCTCGTCGCGGATGAAATTCTTGATGGTCTTCGACATGATACGCCCTGAACACGCAAACTATGCCAAGAGCATGGCAAGGTCGGCCTGAACCCAGGCTGAACGCAGCGAGATCGTCTTAATCTCTACTGGGTCTGCGGTTCCTTCACATCCCTCCCCACCCCGGGTCGCGCCTCGGCGCGCCCGAGTGCAAGCTCTTGAAGGGAGGGACCGAGGGAGGGGGGCCGTCAGTCGCCCGCAGAACCACCTCCACCCCGATTCCCCTCAAGCGAGAGGGGGCGACGGAACTACGTCAATCTGACCTTGAAACAATCCAGGACAGGTCAGTTCCGCGCCTTGGCGATGGCGGGCAGCAAATCGGTCTCGAAGGATTGCGGATCGAGCGGGCCGACATGCTTGAAGGTGATGATCCCTTCGGCATTGACCACAAAGGTCTCCGGCACTCCATAGACGCCCCAGTCGATGGAGACGCGGCGATCGCGATCGGCGCCCACGGCGTCATAGGGATTGCCCAGTTCTTCGAGAAAGGCCCGGGCATTTTCCGGCGCATCGGCCTGGTTGATGCCGAGCAGGCGCACCTCTGTGACATCCTTGAGCGCCATCAGCAGGGGATGTTCGGCGCGGCAGGGAATGCACCAGCTGGCAAAGACATTGACCACGCTGACCTGGCCCTTGAGCGCTTCGGTGTCAAAGCCGGGCACGCCCAGGCCGTCGACCGCGGGCATGGCGAAGGCCGGGGCGGGCTTGTCGATCAGCACCGAGCGGACGAGATTGGGGTCGCGGTTGATCGAGCCGGCAAACACCGCCACCAGGGCAATCAGGGCGATCAGCGGCAGGCCAAAGAGCACATAGCGCATCATGGGGTGGTGCCCGCCGGGCGCTGGCGGCGCGGGTCGCGGGCCTCGAGGCGGCTGAGTTCGCTGGCCGTGCGGCGGGCGTCAAACAGCGTCCAGGCAATCAGCCCGGCAATGCCGAGCATCACGCCGATATAGGCCCAGATGATGAAGACGGCGTGTGGTCCCAGATCGATCATGCCGGGCCTCCCTGGGCCAGGCGACGCTTGAGCGTCATTACCCGGCGGCGCTTGACCTCGGTGTGCATGGCCTTGAGGTGGAGGACCAGGAACAGGAATGTAAACGCGAAAAACATCACGAACAGCGGCACGAGGATCGACATCGGCATGCGCGGGCCATCGGGGCGGAAAACGCTGGCCGGCTGGTGCAGCGTGCTCCACCAGTCGACCGAGAATTTGATGATGGGAATGTTGATGGCGCCCACCAGGGTAAAGACGGCGATGACGCGGGCGGCGCGGAGCTGGTCGTCAAAGGCGCGCCACAGCGCGACCAGGCCCAGATAGATCAGCAGCAGCACCAGGGTCGAGGTCATGCGGCCGTCCCATTCCCAGAAGGTGCCCCAGGTGGGGCGGCCCCACAGGGCGCCGGTGAACAGGGCCAGCGCGGTGAACAGCGCGCCCAGGGGGGCGGCGGCCTTCATGGAGACATCGGCCATGGGGTGGCGCCAGACCAGCGTGCCCAGGGCCGAGACGCTCATGATGGCGTAGACGAACTGGCTCAGCCAGGCATTGGGCACGTGGACATACATGATGCGCACGGTGTCGCCCATCTGGTAGTCCTCGGGCGAATTGAAGAAGGCAAACCAGAAGCCGAGCACGAAGAGCACGGCGGTCAGGATCACCAGCGGCCAGAGCAGCGGCGTGGTCCAGGCGACGAATTGCCCCGGATTGGCCATCCGGTTCCACCAATTGAGCCTGGGTTCGGTATCTGGGGTCATGGGATCAGTGCTCTAGTCTTCAGCCGAGCTTATCGCAAGCGCGGCAGCAAAGGGAGCCAAGGCCACGGCCATGAGGCTCAATGCCGCAAGAAACAATGTCGCCGCGCCCGATTGCGGCGAGGTGATGCTGCCCACGCCAAAGATCAGCACGGGGATGGACAGCGGCGCGATCAGGATGGGCGCGATCAGCCCGCCGCGGCGGATCGAGACAGTGACCGCCGCGCCAATGGCGCCAAAGGCGGCCAGCGCCGGTGTGCCCAGGGCCAGCGAGATCATGGTGCGTCCGAAACTGTCGAGGTCCATGGCCAGCAGCACCGCCAGAACCGGGGTCGCCAGCAGCAGCGGCACGGCCGAGACCAGCCAGTGGACGATCAGCTTGGCGGCAACGATGGCGCTGAGCGGCAGCTCGGCCTGGCGCAGCAGCACCAGGGCGCCATCCTCATGGTCGGGACGGAACAGGCGCTCGAGGCCAAGCAGCATGGCCAGGAACGCCGCGATCCAGACAATGCCGGGGGCAATGGCGGCCAGCAGGGTTCGGTCGGGCCCGACGGCAAAGGGCACGATGGCGCCCACGATGATGAAGAACAGCACCAGCGTCAGCACATCGCCGCCGCCACGCAGGGACAGGCGCAGTTCGCGGCGCAGCATGGCGGCAAATCCACTCATGGCGCGCGCTCCAGCTGCAGCACGCCCAGACGTGTGGGGTCGGACAGGGTAATGGGGTCGTGCGTCGCCGCGATGGCGAGGCCCCCCATGCCGAGGTGCCGATCCAGCAGGCGCGTCACCAGCGCATGGCCTTCGGTGTCGAGCGCGGCGGTGGGTTCGTCGAGCAGCCATACCGGCCGCAGGCTGACCAGGAGGCGCGCCAGCGCCAAGCGGCGCGACTGGCCGGCGGACAAGAAACCGGCGTCCAGCCCATCGAGCGTGCCCAGGCCCACTTCGGCCAGGGCCTCGCGTGGCGCCATGCCGGTGGGGCCGTTGATTTCGGCCCAGAAACTGAGGTCTTCGAGTACGGTCAGCCGCGCCTTGATGGCGTTGCGATGGCCGCAATAATGCAGCCAGCGTGTGTCGGGATCGGCACCCTCGGCGGCAAAGCTGCCGGCCAGGGGCGCGATGACGCCGGCCAGGGTCAGCAGCAGCGTGGTCTTGCCGGTGCCATTGGGGCCGCGCAGCAGCAGGGCATGGCCGTTGGCCAGCTCAAAGCCGATGTCGGTGGACAGCGCAATGCCGCCACGGCCACAGCTGAGGCCGCTCGCAGACAGGCGCAGGGGGGAAAAGACTTGCCGATCAGTCATGACCCCTTCTCGTATTGAACCACGGGTCGGGCTGGCAAGCCCATTCGTCTTTCTCTATAAGCGCCTATAGATTGGAGTCATTCCAGGAAAGGCGGCGCATTTGGACGGTTGCGCGGGCGAAAGTCCCAAACCGGAGCGTCTGCCGCAACACCAGATGACGGGCGGAACAAAGTGACCTCGGTAAACAGCTTCAAGTCCAAATCGACCCTTGTGGTCGGCGGCAAGACCTACACCTATTACTCCATCGCGGAAGCGGAAAAGAACGGCCTCAAGGGCGTCTCCAGCCTGCCGCATTCGATGAAGGTGGTGCTCGAGAACCTGCTGCGGTTCGAAGACAACCGCACCGTGACCAAGGCCGATATCGAGGCCGTGGCCACCTGGCTGGTCACCCGCACCTCCGAGCACGAAATCTCCTACCGCCCGGCTCGCGTGTTGATGCAGGATTTCACCGGCGTCCCCGCCGTGGTGGATCTGGCCGCCATGCGCGACGCCACTGCCAAGCTGGGTGCCGATCCGCAGAAGATCAACCCGCTGGTGCCCGTCGATCTGGTCATCGACCACTCGGTGATGGTGGACAATTTCGGCACGCCCATGGCCTTTGGCCAGAACGTCGAGCTCGAATATGAGCGCAATGGCGAACGCTATGAGTTCCTGCGCTGGGGCCAGTCGGCCTTTGACAATTTCCGCGTCGTGCCTCCCGGCACCGGCATCTGCCACCAGGTGAACCTGGAATATCTCGCCCAGACGGTGTGGACCAAGACCGAGAATGGCGAGACCGTCGCCTATCCGGACACGCTGGTGGGCACCGATTCTCACACCACCATGGTCAACGGCCTGGCCGTTCTGGGCTGGGGCGTCGGCGGCATCGAGGCCGAGGCGGCCATGCTGGGCCAGCCGATCACCATGCTGATCCCCGAAGTGGTGGGCTTCAAACTCACCGGCAAGATCAATGAAGGCATCACCGCAACCGACCTGGTGCTGACCGTCACCGAAATGCTGCGCAAGAAGGGCGTGGTCGGCAAGTTCGTCGAGTTCTACGGCCCGGGCCTGGATTACCTCAGCCTTGAAGACCAGGCGACCATCGCCAACATGGCCCCCGAATATGGCGCCACCTGCGGCTATTTCCCGGTCGATGCCGACACGCTGAAATACCTGACCACCTCGGGCCGCGATGCCGATCGCGTGGCGCTGGTCGAGGCCTATTCCAAGGCCCAGGGCATGTTCCGCGAAACCAATTCGCCCGACCCGGTGTTCACCTCGACCCTCGAGCTCGACCTCACCACCGTTGTGCCGTCGATCTCGGGTCCCAAGCGCCCGCAGGACCGTATCGCGCTCGATCAGGCCAAGGACAAGTTCGTCACCGGCCTGCCCAAGGAATTCGGCAAGACCGACAATCCGCGCATTGCTGTTGACGGCACCGATTACGCAATCGGTCACGGAGATGTGGTGATTGCGGCTATCACCTCGTGCACCAATACGTCCAATCCGTCCGTGCTGGTGGCAGCAGGTCTGGTGGCCCGCAAGGCCCGTGCGCTGGGGCTGGATTCCAAGCCCTGGGTCAAGACCTCGCTCGCCCCCGGCAGCCAGGTGGTGACCGATTATCTCGATAGCGCAGGGCTTTCCGAAGACCTCGACGCCATCGGCTTCAATCTCGTGGGCTATGGCTGCACCACCTGTATCGGCAACTCCGGCCCGCTGCCGGCCGAGATCTCCAAGGCCGTGCAATCAGGCGATCTGGTCGCCGCTTCGGTGCTCTCGGGCAACCGCAATTTCGAAGGCCGCGTGAACCCCGACGTCAAGGCGAACTTCCTCGCCTCGCCGCCGCTGGTGGTTGCCTATGCCATTGCCGGCTCTATGAATATCGACATCACCAAGGATGCCATCGGCACCTCCAAGGATGGCAAGCCGGTCTATCTCAAGGACATTTGGCCGACCAATCACGAGGTCGCCGAGATCGTGCGCACCCATGTGACCAAGGAGATGTTCCAGGGTCGCTATTCGGACGTGTTCAAGGGCGACAAGAACTGGCAGGGCATCGCCGTCGATGGTGGCGAGACCTACAAGTGGAATTCCTCGTCCACCTATGTGCAGAACCCGCCCTATTTCGAGGGCATGTCGATGGAACCCAAGCCGATCACCAATGTGGACAATGCCAAGATCCTGGCACTGTTCCTGGATTCAATCACCACCGACCACATCTCGCCCGCGGGGTCGTTCAAGGCCAGCACCCCGGCCGGCAAATATCTTGAAGAGCGCCAGGTGGCGCCGCGTGACTTCAACTCCTATGGCGCCCGTCGCGGCAACCATGAGGTGATGATGCGCGGCACGTTCGCCAATATCCGCATCAAGAACCAGATGCTCAATGGCGTCGAAGGTGGCTACACCAAGGGCCCCGATGGCAGCCAGATGACCATCTATGATGCCGCCATGGCCTATCAGGCCGCCGGCACGCCGCTGGTGATCTTTGCCGGCAAGGAATATGGCACGGGTTCGAGCCGTGACTGGGCCGCCAAGGGCACGAACCTGTTGGGCGTGCGCGCCGTGATTGCCCAGTCCTTCGAGCGCATCCACCGCTCCAACCTGGTGGGCATGGGCGTGATCCCGCTGCAGTTCGAAGAGGGCACCAGCTGGCAGAGCCTGGGCCTGGATGGCAGCGAGACCGTCACCATCGCCGGCGTCACCGAAATCACGCCGCGCGCCATGGTCACCGTCAAGATCACCCGCGCCGATGGCAGCGAGCTCTCGGTCGAGACGCGCTGCCGTATCGATACGGCCAATGAGCTGGACTACTACAAGAACGGCGGCATCCTGCAGTATGTGCTGCGCAGCCTGGTTGCCGCATAAGCGGAAATGCAGCCTGCATGAGACGATGGCGGACCTCCGGGGTCGCCATTTTTCGTTGGGCGAAAGGAATATCGGCTTTCTCACCCTCTTTTGACTAGCGAGTCCGGTCGGCGGCGGCTTACAACCTTGCCATGATCTTCCGGCCCGCCGTTTCAGCCCTGCTGGGCACACTCCTGGTTGCGCTGAGCCTGGCCCTTCCGGCCAGCGCCGACAGCCTGCGCGTGCAGCCCAAGGCGGTGGTAGAGCTGTTCACCAGCCAGGGTTGCTCGTCCTGCCCGCCGGCCGACGCGCTTTTGACCAGCCTGTCCGAGCGTGGCGACGTGCTGGCGCTGGCCTATCACGTTGATTATTGGGACTATGTTGGCTGGAAGGACACTTTCGGTTCTCCCGCCTATTCGGACCGCCAGCGCGCCTATGCGCAGAGCTGGGGCTCCTCGCGCATCTATACGCCGCAGATGGTGGTCAATGGCGCCATCGGTGTGGTGGGGTCCAGGCGCAACGAGGTCAACGGGGCCATCGACCGGGCGCAGTTGCCGCTGGACGTGGCGGTGACGCAGGACCGCAACATGCTCAAGGTTTCCATTCCGGCCGACACCGCGCTCAACGATGCCGTGGTGTGGCTGGTGACCTATATCAACCGCGCCGATGTCGATATTGCCGAGGGCAATAATGCCGGCAAGTCGATGGTCTATACCCAGGTGGTGACGGGCCGGCAGGCGCTGGGCCTGTGGGAGAGCAATAGCGGCGCAAGCCTCAAGCTGCCCATTCCCGAGATGCTGGCCGATACCAGCAATGGCATCGCCGTGATCGTGCAGCAGGAGCACAATGGCCTGCCCGGGCCTATCCTTGGCGCGGCCGCTTTCGAGCGCTGAGCGGCCCGCTATCGCGCCACCAGACGGGCAAGAAAAAGCCCCGACCTTTGGGGGAAAGGTCAGGGCAAGTCGCATAGGTCATAAAGAATGACGGGCGGACACCTAAGCTTCAGGTTTGGGGGCTCAGTCGGCTCAGGTGCCCGCCACTGGAGGCAATGCTCACAAACTGACATCCCATTCTGGCGCCATCAGGGAAGAAATGTGACGATATTGGGGATTTTGTGCCACGACGGAGCCCCTTGCGCCTGGGCGCAAATGCCGCAATCATGACGGTTCGTTGACACGGGAGCATCCGGACCGGTGCAGGGCCGCACACCGAACGACAAAGCCGTACCGCTCTCGCTGGTGCATGCCGGCGAGCCTGTTGCAAATGCGGCGTCGAGCAAGCCGCCTGTCATCACCGCCTTTGATCGCAAGGAACTGGCGCAGATCCTGGCCATCTATGGCCGCAAGGTCGGGCAGGGCGAGTGGCGCGACTATGCCATGGATTTCCTGCGCGATCGGGCTGTGTTCTCGGTCTATGCGCGGGTGTCAGAGCGGCCCCTGTTCATCATCGAGAAGACGCCCAAGCTGCGCAATCGACAGGGGCAGTATAGCGTCACCAACCAGCAGGGCCGTATTCTCAAGCGCGGGCATGAGCTGGGCCTGGTGCTGCGCGTGCTCGATCCGCAGCTGGCGGTGGTGGGATAGGTGGTGGCGATCCGGCCCGCGCTTGCGGCGGACGCACCGGCCATGAGCGCTGTGCTCATGGCCTCGATCACCGAACTGTGCGCCAGCGACCACAAGAACGATCCGGAAGCCATCGCGCGCTGGACGGCCAACAAGTCGCCCGACGGCGTGCTGGCGATGCTGGACGATGCTGAACTGACGATGCTGGTTGCCGAGCGCGACGGCGCCGTCGTGGCGGTGGGTGCCGTGCGGGGCGCGGAGGTGGCGCTCAACTATGTGGCGCCGCAAGCGCGGCGCAGCGGCGTCAGCAAGGCGCTGCTGGGGGCCATGGAGGCGCATATGCGCGCTCAGGGCGTGACGCAGGCGCATCTGACCAGCACCTATACGGCAGCCGACTTCTATCGTGCCATGGGCTGGACAGCCGATGCCGCGCCGGTTGCCTGCATGGGCGGCACGGGGCTGGCCATGCACAAGCCGCTCTAGCGGGGTCTAGAGTGCCAGCTGCAGGTGCACGATGTCGTGCCAGCGGTCAAACTTGTAGCCAACCGCCTCATAGCGCCCGACGTGGCGGAAACCGAATTTTTCGTGGATGGCGATGGAATTGGCGGTGTCTGCGGTGATGACGGCAATCATCTGCTTGAAGCCGAAGGCGCGCGACTGCGCCAGCAGTTCGGTCAGCAGTGCCTTGCCCAGGCCACGCCCCTTGAGGTCGGGACGCAGATAGATCGAATCCTCACAGGTGAAGCGGTACGCGGCGCGCGGCCGATAGAAGCTGGCATAGGCATAGCCAACGGTTTCGCCGTCCAATTCGGCAATGATCAGGGGATGGCCGAGCCGCTTGAGCCCGGCATATTTCTCGGCGATGGCCTCTTCGCCCGGCACTTCGGTGTCGAAGGTGATCGCGGTCTGTTCGACGTAATGCTTGTAGATCGCCGTGATCGCGGGGACGTCGCTCCAGACAAAGGGGCGCAGGATCGGCTGGGGCTGGAATTCGGACATGGCTTGGACGGGTGCTCGACAGGCAAACAAAAAGACCGCAGCCCTTGTAGGCTGCGGTCCGGATCATCGTCCAACCAAATTGCTTGATAGCAGCATCAAGCCAGCTTGATGCCATTACCAGGCTGGCGATGCTTACTCGCGGTTGCCGAACAGGCGGAGCAGCATCATGAACAGGTTGATGAAGTCGAGGTAGAGGCTGAGCGCGCCCATCACGGCACCCTTGGCCAGCACATCGGCGCCATAGGACTCCGAATAGCCTTCCTTGATCTTCTGCGTGTCATAGGCGGTCAGGCCGACAAAGATCAGCACGCCCACAGCCGAGATGGCAAACTCGAGCATGGAGGACTGCATGAAGATGTTGACCAGCGACGCGATGATCAGGCCGATCAGACCCATCATCAGGAAGCTGCCCATCTGGGTCAGGTCACGCTTGGTGGTGTAGCCGTAAAGGCTCATCGCACCAAAGGTCGCGGCGGTGATGAAGAACACCTTGGCGATCGAAGCGTCGGTATAGACCAGGAAGATGGACGACAGCGACAGGCCCATGATGGCAGCAAAGCCCCAGAACGTGGCCTGGGCGGCCGGCACGGAGAGCTTGTTGATGCCAAAGCTGAGCACCAGCACAAAGGCGAGCGGCGCCAGCATCACCACCCACTGCAGCGGGCTGGCGAACAGCAGGTAACCCCACTGGGTGAGCATGGTGCCGTTGTTCAGCGTGGCAACGGCGGCGTCGGGATTGGTGGTGACGGCGGCAGCGGCGGCAAACCAGGCTGCCAGGCCGGTCACGACAAGACCAATACCCATGTAATTGTAAACTCGCAGCATGTAGCTGCGCAAACCTTCGTCAATGGCCAAGGCCGATCCGGCCCGTGCTCCGAGGGTCTGGCGGTCATATTGAGCCAATTTCGGTTCCTTTCGATCATGGAGCGGTGTTTTTACCGCCGGTGGGCACTAACTGCCACTTGCCGATCAATATGGATGGCCCCCCGGGGGTTTACAAGACTTGATGGAAGAGTGCGACGAAACGACTGGCCGGGGCGTTTTGCTGTGTTAGGCTGGGTGGCGAATCGTGCTGATCCCGAACAGAGGAGGGCCAAATGCCCAGGCTCTTCACCGGTCTAGAGGTCCCCGAGTCGGTGGCCTTTGCGCTCTCGCTCAAGCGGGGCGGACTGTCTGGCGCCCGCTGGATCGATACCGACAGCTATCACATAACGTTGAGATTCATCGGTGACGTCGATCACCAGACCGCCGACGAGGTGGCCGCCAGCCTGGACCGACTGTCCAATTCGATGCGTTTTGACGTGCGTCTGACCCATCTGGGCACCTTTGGCGGTGACAAGCCGCGGGCCCTGTTTGCAGGGGTGGAGCCCAGTGCCGCGCTCAGCCAGCTGCAGTCGGCGCATGAGCGGGTGTTGCAGCGGGCCGGCCTGCCGCCGGACGGGCGCAAGTTCGTGCCGCATGTGACGCTGGCGCGGCTACGCGGCTCAAGCGCCATGGATGCGGCGCGCTTCATGGCCGAGGCGGGCCGCTTCGAACCGCTGCAGTTTCCGGTGGGTCGCTTCGTGCTGTTTTCCAGCCGGGATTCGGTAGGCGGCGGGCCCTATGTTGTCGAGCAGAGCTATCCGCTGGCGGCCTGATCGCGCGCAAATGGACGGGGATCGGCCGCCGGGCTCACGGCATCGTTAGCGCGATGTTAACCCTGACGGCGCAAACCGGACAACACATGGCAGATGCTGCCAAAATCCCGCCGCGATTGGCCTGCTATTGATGCAAAAGCAATCTTATGCGGCGGCATTTGACACCTTGGTAACCATGTTGGGGGCAAACTTGGCGGGCAGTTCCCCCCGGCAGCGGACCTTCAAGATGAGGAAGAGATTGGCGATGACGATGAAATCCGGCAGTCTGGTTGCGGGCCTCGCGCTGGGCGCGATGATGGCCTTGGCCCCTGCCGCACAGGCACAGCAGGCCACCGAACTGGGTACCTTCAACGCCTGGAGCGCCTGGTCGGCGACCGATGCGAGCGGGCTGATCTGCTATATTTCGGCGACGCCGCAGAGCAGCGAGCCGGCGGGTGCCAACCGCGACCCGATCCATTTCATGATCATCCACCGCAAGGGCATGGGCACCAAGAACGAGGTGCAGACCATCATCGGCTATCCGTTCAACACCACCGATGCCAAGGCCAGTGCCACCATCGATGGCAAGTCCTACCCCATGGTCACCGAAGGCTCGGCGGCTTGGCTGGCCTCGACCGGTGATGAAGGCGGCTTTGTGCAGGCGTTCAAGGCGGGCAGCAAGCTGACCGTCAAGGGCACCAGCCAGCGCGGCACCAACACCACCGACAGCTATTCGCTCAGCGGCGCCACGGCCGCGATGAACGCGATCGACGCGGCCTGTAAATAAGCCGTCATTGCGGGTTGCCCCAGCCGGACAATCCGCCATAACTGGGCGCTGGGCCGAAGGGCCCGTCGCCTGATGTTCCTGCCGAGGCCCTGATGACCAAGTTCGCCGTCGCGCTCGCCCTTGTCGCCAGCCTGATTTCCACTGCTGCCGTCCAGGCCCAGCAGGTGCGGCTGCTGGGTGAGCATCGCGCCTGGTCGAGCTACAGCGCCAATGACACGACCGGCACGGTGTGCTTTGCCATGACCAAGCCGGAAAGCGTCGTCCCCACGCCCGACGGCTATACCCAGGCCTATGTCTATGTGACCAAGCGCCCGGCCGAAAATATCGACACCGAATTCAATCTGGTGGCCGGCTTTACCTTCCAGCCCGACAGCAAGGCCACGGTCAATGTGGGTGGTCAGGTGTTCAACCTGTTCACCCAGAATGACGCCGCCTGGCTCGACGACGCCGGCCAGGCTGCCACTTTGGCGTCTGCCATCCGCGCCGGTTCGAGCATGACCGTTGAAGGCGTTACGGCCGGCGGCATCAAGGTGACGCAAGCCTATTCGCTTTCGGGCGCCACCGCCGCGCAGCAGTCGATCGCCTCCGGCTGCTAGGCTTTTTCGTCCCATCAGCCCGGTCCGGCGGCTGGCGCAAAGCCGCCTCCCGCCGCCGTGACTTTGATAATTGCCGCCGGCTGTGCTATGGCGCGCAGGCTTTCCCGCATTGTTGCTGTCCTGAAGTGAACCTTGGCCTGCCATGAGCATCGCGCTGAACCTTGACCATTCGACCGCTGTCCGTCCGGCTGTCGCCAGCCGTCCCTCGCTGATCGGGCTAAGCAAGCCCGAGCTGGCGCAGGCCCTGACCACGGCCGGCATCGCCAGCGACAAGGAAGCGCGCATGCGGGCCAGCCAGTTGTGGAACTGGCTCTATGTGAATGGCACCACCGATTTCGAGCGCATGACCAATGTGGCCAAGCCGGTGCGCCAGAAGCTGAGCGATGCGTTCAACCTCGACCGCCCCGAGATCGTCTCTGAGCAGGTCTCGAGCGATGGCACGCGCAAATGGCTGTTCCGCTTTCGCGATCCGGCCAATCCCAACTATCCGCCGGTCGAAGTCGAGACCGTCTATATCCCTGAGGAAGACCGCGGCACGCTCTGCGTCTCCTCGCAGGTGGGCTGCACACTGACCTGTTCGTTCTGCCACACCGGCACGCAGAAGCTGGTGCGCAATCTCACCGCGGGCGAAATCCTAGGCCAGATCCTAATGGCGCGCGAGCGGCTGGGCGATTTCCCTGGCGGCGTGCGACCGGACGATGGCGGCCTGGTGCCGTCGGGCGAGACCCGCGCCATCACCAATATCGTGATGATGGGCATGGGCGAGCCGCTCTACAATTACGACAACGTCAAGCAGGCACTGCTGATCGCCTCGGCCGGTGACGGCATGAGCCTTTCCAAGCGCCGCATCACGCTGTCGACCTCGGGCGTGGTGCCCTATATCGAGCCGACCGGGCGCGAGATCGATGTCATGCTGGCGATCTCGCTGCATGCCACCAATAATGACCTGCGCGACGTTCTGGTGCCGATCAACAAGAAGTGGCCGCTCGAAGAGCTGCTCGAGGCCTGCCGCAACTATCCTGGCCTCTCCAATGCCCGCCGCATCACCTTTGAATATGTGATGCTCGATGGCATCAATGACAGCGATGCGGAAGCGCGCGAGCTGGTGCGGCTGCTGGCCGGCATTCCGGCCAAGATCAATTTGATTCCGTTCAATCCCTGGCCGGGCGCCAACTACGGCACCTCGCCCTCGAGCCGCATCGAGCGTTTTGCCGATATCGTCAACAAGGCCGGCTACGCGTCTCCCGTGCGCACCCCGCGCGGTCGTGACATCTTTGCTGCCTGCGGCCAGCTCAAGAGCGAAAGCGAACGGCTGAGCAAGAAAGACCGGGACGCGCTGGCGGGTGTTTAGCCTGTAATTGTGCTTGGCGTTGGCGCAGTATTGATTCGGGGAACAGGGTAGGTAAGGCATGTCCGCGCCATATGACGGCCGATTGATTGCCAACCTAGTGCTAGACTTGGGTGACCGTCACGAGGTGCCGGTGACACAAATGGTCTTGCTTAAGATAATCTACTTCTCACACGGATGGTATTTGGCTAGGACGGGACTGCCGTTCGTAAAGCAACAGTTTGAAGCGTGGAGGTATGGGCCTGTAGTCAAAGTCGTGCGCGATAGCTTCAAAGATTTTGGTTCGAAGCCGATTACCGCCAGGGCAAAAAAACTAAACATCTTCACGAACGAGTTTGAGGAGATCGTTGAGAGCATTCATGCCTCAGACCTCGAACATGTCGAGGCGATGTTTCGGACCTATTCGAAATACAACGGATGGGCGCTGTCAGATATGACACACGAACATGGGTCGCCTTGGGATGAAGTGTGGAACTCTTCAGAGCCAATTGGTCGACTGGGGATGCGAATACGTAATGAGGAAATCCGCAGTCACTTTGTTGCGCGACTCGGTCAAGGGCTTGTATCTTGAGGCATTGCTACTGCGGTGGAGGACGTTGTAGCGCCATCTGAGGAGACTACATTGTCTAGCTTTCTTCTGACCAACGTCCTTGATACCGCTAGAGCTCTGGGGCCTGATCCCTTCAGCGCAACTCCAAAATCTGTTCATGATTGGTTTCTTGAGCAGTATCTCAACAAACGAGGTGGAAGGTTTAACTACGATCCGGCCTTCCTAGCCGCCTATGACCTCTTCCGTGGCGCGGTAGGCAAGGATGAAGCCATTCGATACTGCCTTAGTAATGGAAATCCGAAGGGCAGAGAGCAAAATGCATCGGCTGTGAAGTCGATCGCTGACTATGCATTGGCGAATGTCTCAGTGTGCCACAAGATTGGCTTTCTGGCAGTCGAAGTGGGCCGGGCTTCTGGGAAGTCTGTTTTTGTCGGCATCAAAGCGCCGTTCATTCGCATTGATGGTCGTTCGGCAAATTTGGTAATGCCAGGATTTCGGATGTCACATGAGCCAAGTGAGCGAGAGATCGATGTGGCTTGCGCAATCACTAGCGCCCACTTAGCTCGCGATGACTATGAAGAGGCGGACATCGAATATTTATATGCGGGTCCAGGCGGCACAGGAAAGCGCTCCTTTCGTTCAATTCTTGGAAGAGATCGCCGTCTTCCAAGTATCGACGAGGTTGATCGCCTTCTTCAGGTATATGTTGAGGGCATTGATATGCTTATCCGGAGTGGCGAATCTGCGAGATCACCAAACTTCAGGGGCTATCAGAAGCGAAGCTTTGATCAACCCGGCTTTGCATGGTGATCGCCGGTCGACAACGACCTTATGCGCAGTAGTACGCGGCCGTCGCTGCGCCGTGTCGATGCCGCTATCGCGGCGGCCGATGCCAGCGCCGCGCAGCGACAACCGCCGATTTGTCCGCTGTGCGGGCGGCTCATTCCGGCCGAGGCAAAATCGAGTCGGCATCACCTGGTGCCCCGCCTCAAGGGTGGCACGCATAAGGGGACGGTGCGGCTGCACCAGATCTGCCACAGCGCCATCCATGCCCGGTTCTCGGAGGCCGAGCTCGCCCGTCATCTCCATGATATCGAGGCGCTGCGCAGCGATCCTGAGATCGCCAGTTTCATCGCCTGGGTCGCCGGCAAGCCGCCGAGTTTTCATGCGCCCACCAGGATGACCAAGGCCAGGCGGGATGCGCGCAAGGAGCGCTAGGTGGGGGAGGGAAAATCCCCTGCGCTTCTGCTAGCGTCAGTGTTGAAACAGGAGCCTGAGCCATGCGCGGCCGCCCACCGCATGACGATCAGTTGACGCCCGCCGAATGGCGGATAGCCCATGCGGTGCGACACGGCATGGCGCCGGCTGACATGGCCCGGCGCCTGGGAATGAGCCGGGATGGCGTCAAGTTTCATCTGCGCAATATTCTGGGCAAGCTTGGCCTCGCCGATCGGGCGGCGCTGCAGCATTGGATCGGCGGGCCCAAGAACGGCGTCAAAGGCGTGATGGGAGACATGGAGATGACATCACTGGACATCGGTGCCCTGGGGCAGATCAGCCGCAGCGTCGGCGAGATCGGTGCGGCCGAAGCCTTCTGGCGCGACATTGTCGGCCTGCCGCATCTTTACACCTTCGGCAATCTGGCCTTTTTCGACTGTGCCGGAACCCGGCTGATGCTGAGTGCCGAGGCGGGCCAGCCCAGGGCCGAGAGCGTCCTTTATTTCCGCGTGATCGACATCGACGCCGCCCATGCGCAACTGGCTGCCCGCGGCGCACAGTTCATCGGCGCACCCCACATGATCCATCGCCATGGCGATGGCACCGAGGAATGGATGGCGTTCTTCAATGACAATGAGGCGCGTCCCGTCGCCATCATGAGCCAGAAACGGCCGGGGTAATGCGCGACGCTACGATGTGTCGCCTGTTTACTTGCGGGTGATGACCCAGACGGCGTGGATCAGGCCGGGGAAATAGCCCAGCAGCGTCAGCAGGATATTGAGCCAGAAGTGCAGCCCCAGGCCCACCTGCAGGAACACGCCCACCGGCGGGATGATCACGGACAGGATGATGCGCAGTACGTCCATAGGTTTTTGCCCCTTGATACGGTTGCGGCATCCTTAGGGGGCAAATGCGGCGCTATTTGCGGCCTTCCGCCAACAAAATGGTGGCGGCAAAGGCCATGAACACCGCCGCAAAGCTCCAGTTGAGCGCCTTGGAGACCCAGGCGTTGTCGCGCAGCGTGGTGGTCAGCCATTCGGCCGCCAGCACGATGGCGATGACGATGGGCAGCGACACGGCCACGAACTCGACGCCCAGAAACAAGAGCTTGCCGGCGGCGGCCGGATCATGAGCAGAGACGAACTGGGGCAGGAAGGTCACGAAAAACAGCGCCACCTTGGGATTGGTCAGGTTGATGCCCAGTCCGGTCATGTAGCTCTGGAAAAAACTCGGCTGCCGGCCGGCCGCGCGATTGACCAAAAGCCCTCCGCCTTCGCGGATGGCCTGAATGGCGAGCCAGACCAGATAGAGCGCACCGACGATCTTGAGCACCCAGAAGGCGGCAGGCGCGGCGACGATCAGGACGGAAATGCCGAAGGCGACCAGGCTCGTGTGCACGGCAATGCCGGTCAGCGCGCCCAATACTGTTGCCATGCCGTGGCTGCGGCCGAAATTGATGGTGCGGGACACAAACAGCGCCATGTCCGGCCCGGGGGTGATGGCCAGCACGAAACCGGCCAGGGCAAAGGTCAGGATGACGGAGAGGTCGGGGACAAAGGCGGGCATGGTGATCTCAAGAATCTGCGCGCCGACAATTGCACGCGCGCCTGCACCTGAATAGGGTGCGCCAAAATTCCGGCCCTCTGCGGCCACCCATCACTGCGACGGCGAACCATGGCAAAAGACATCAAGAAGATCGTGCTTTCCTATTCGGGCGGGCTCGACACCTCCATCATGCTGAAATGGCTGCAGGAGCATTACCAGGCCGAGATCATCACCTTCACGGCCGATCTGGGCCAGGGCGAAGAGCTGGAGCCGGCCCGCAAGAAGGCCGAGATGTTCGGCATCAACGACATCCGCATCGTGGACGTGCGCGAGGAATTCGTGCGCGATTTCGTCTTCCCCATGTTCCGCGCCAACGCGCTCTATGAAGGCCAGTACCTCCTGGGTACCTCGATTGCCCGCCCGGTGATCGCCAAGCATCTGGTCGACATCGCCCGCGAGACCGGCGCCGACGCCATTGCCCATGGCGCCACCGGCAAGGGCAATGATCAGGTCCGCTTCGAGCTCACCGCCAATGCGCTGATGCCCGGTCTCAAGGTCATCGCCCCCTGGCGCGAGTGGGACCTGCGCTCGCGCACGGCGCTGCTCAACTATGCCGAGAAGAACCAGATCCCGATTGCCAAGGACAAGCGCGGCGAGGCCCCGTTCTCGGTGGACGCCAATCTGCTGCACACCTCGTCCGAAGGCATGGTGCTGGAAGATCCGGCTGTGCCCTATCCCGACTATGTTCCGCAGCGCACGGTCGACGCGGAAAAGGCCCCCGACGCCGCCGAGATCATCACCATTGGCTTTGAAAAGGGTGATCCGGTCTCGATCAATGGCGAGGCCCTGTCGCCGGCCGCGCTGCTCACCAAGCTCAACGAGCTGGGCGGCAAGCATGGCGTGGGCCGGCTCGACCTGGTGGAAAACCGCTTCGTGGGCATGAAGAGCCGCGGGCTCTACGAAACCCCCGGCGGCACCATCCTCCTGGCGGCGCACCGCGGCATTGAATCGATCACGCTCGATCGTGGCGAAGCCCATCTCAAGGATGAGCTGATGCCCAAATATGCCGAGCTGATCTACAATGGCTTCTGGTATTCGCCCGAGCGCGAAATGCTGCAGGCCCTGATCGACAAGAGCCAGACCTATGTCACCGGCGAAGTCACCGTGAAGCTCTACAAGGGCAGCGCCAATGTGATCGCGCGCACCTCGCCCTATTCGCTCTACTCGATGGATCTGGTGACCTTTGAAGAGGGCGCCGTGGCCTACGACCACCACGATGCCGAGGGCTTTATCCGCCTCAACGGCCTGCGCCTCAAGACCTGGGCGGCGCGCAACGCCAAGTCTGCAGGCTGATTACACCACTCTCAGCACCTGGCCGGACCGATACTATTGGTCCGGCCGGGGCCCGCTGCTGGCCCCTATGCAGCGAAAGCCGTCAATGACTTCCGCACTGCGGTTTATTTCTCCTTAAGCAGAAGAGTTTAGCGTTCGCCGGTGATGCGGCCTGACTGGCGCGCGTGGAGGCAATGCGGGTGCAAGCAGACAGTCTCAGCGAAGTGGCAAGTCTTGCCGAAGCCTTGCTGCTCGACGCTGCCCTCGAGAACATCCCCTATGGCTTCTGCGTCTGGTCGCCACAGTTCCGCCTGGTGATGTGGAACAAGCACTATCGCGACATCTATGGCTTCTCGCAAAGCGCGCTGCGCCGGGGCATGAGCCTGGAAGAGGTGGTGCAGCTGAGCAGCAGCCTGGGCAACCATCCCGACCTCAAGGCAGACGAATTCTACGAAGTCTATACCGCAGAGCTGCTGGCCAATCGCAGCGGCGCACGGGTGAAGAATACCGAGGTGGTGGATGGCGGGCGCACGGTCGAGACCGCCCATGTCTATTCGCCGGCGCTGGGCTGGGTGGTGACGCATGAGGACATCACCGAGGAAGTGGCGCGCAGCGAAGTGGCGCAAAAGCGCAAGCTGGAGCTGGAGCGACAGAATATCCGCCTTGATGCGGCGGTGAACAATATCAGCCAGGGCCTGTGCATGATGGATGCACGCGGACGGCTGGTGATCTGCAACGAGCCCTATGCCCGCATCTATAATCTGCCGGCCGAGCTGCTCACGCCCGGCACGCAGCTCGACGACATCCTGAACCATCTGTTCGATGTCGGCATGAGCGCCGACATGACGCGCGAGGAATATCTGGCCTGGCGCCGCGACGTCATTGCGCGCTGCGAATATGGCAAGAACATCCACGAGCTTAATGGCCGCACCATCATGATGCAGCACCATCCGATGAAGGATGGCGGCTGGGTGTCGACCCATGAGGATATTACCGAGCAGCGGCAGAACGAGGCCCGCATCCGCCATCTGGCGCGGCATGACGCGCTGACCGACCTGCCCAATCGCATCGAGTTCCTCGAGCAGATGGCCAAGACCGAGCAGAACCTCAGTCGCGGCGAAATGGCGGCGGTGCTCTATATCGACCTGGATCACTTCAAGGCGGTCAATGATACGCTGGGCCATGCCGTGGGCGACGAGGTCATCAAGCAGGCGTCAGCGCGGCTATGGGGCGCCACGCGGGAAACCGATGTGCTGGCGCGGCTGGGTGGCGACGAGTTCGCCCTGCTGATGCGGGAGATCGAGGATGCGTCGGCAGCGGCCAAGGTCGCCGACCGGATTATCCGGGCCATCAGCGCGCCCATGAATATCGGTGGCCAGCAGATCGAGATTGGCGCCAGCATCGGCATTGCCGTGGGTCCGGGAGACGGGGACAAGACCGACACCCTGGTCAAGAATGCCGATCTGGCGCTCTATCGCGCCAAGAGCGAGGGGCGCTCGACCTACCACTTCTTCGAGAATGGCATGGATGCCGAGCTGCAGCGGCGGCGCAACATCGAGGCCGGGCTGCGCCTGGCGTTGCAGCGCGAGGAGCTGCGGCTGGTCTATCAACCCCTGCTGGGGCTGGAGGAAGACCGGGTCACATGCGTGGAGGCGCTGCTGCGCTGGGACCATGACGACCGCACCATATCGCCCACCGAATTCGTCCCCATTGCCGAAGAGACTGGGCTGATCGTGCAGATCGGCGAATGGGTGCTGCGCGAGGCCACGCGGGCGGCCGCGCAATGGCCGGGAGCGGTGCGCGTGGCGGTCAATCTGTCGCCGATCCAGTTCAAGGGCCGGGACCTGGTGGGCATGGTCAAATCGGCCCTGGCGGCGGCCGGACTGCCGGCGGCGCGGCTCGAACTCGAGATCACCGAATCGCTGCTGCTGACCGAGAATGACGCGACGCTGCGAACCCTGCATGACCTGCGGGCCATGGGCGTGCGCATTTCGATGGACGATTTCGGCACCGGCTATTCGTCGCTGAGCTATCTGCGCAGCTTCCCGTTCGACAAGATCAAGATCGACCGCTCCTTCATGCACGACCTGACCGAACGCAAGGACAGCCAGGCCATCATGCAGGCGGTGATCGGGCTGGGGCGGTCGCTGGGCATGTCGACCACCGCCGAGGGGGTGGAGACACAGGACCAGCTGACGCTGGTGCGGGCCCAGGGCGCCACCGAAGTCCAGGGCTTCCTGTTCTCGCCGCCGCTGCCGCCGGAGGCATTGGTCAATCTGCTGCGGGCGGATGTGGCCCGGGCGGTCTCACATCAGCGCAGGGCGTCCTGAGCGCGACACGTCTTTCCAGTCCCGGCCCGCGCCAGGGTCTGTTCCTGCGCCTGTGTGTCATCGCGCGGCGCCATTGTCTCGATGCCCATGCGGTGGAGGATATCGTGCAGGATGCGCTGCTGGCCGCCCTTGCGGCAGGGCGCAACGACTGGAGCAATGCCGAGACGCAGCGCTGGCTCGGTGGCACCGTGCGCAACCGGGCCCGCATGATGACCCGTCAGGCCTTGCGCGGCCGCCGGCGCGACACGGCCTGGCATGAGGCCATGGTTCCGAGCGCCAGCGATGCCGCTGTCCCGCTGCAGCTGGCCGGCCTGCCGCCAGCGTTGGCGCTGGTTGCGGCCCTGGTGCTGAGCGGGCACAATCGGCGCGAGATCGCCTATTTGCTGGGGCTGACCGATACGGCATTGCGCCAGCGCATCCTGGCTCTCAAGCGCCAGTTGCAGGCGCGCGGGCTGGTTGCTCCCCATGAAATGACGGGGCTCAGTCACGATCTGGCCTATGGGCGCATCCGCCAGGCGCTGGGTGCGGGGTTGTCCCGGCATGGTGGCCAGTTCGGCAGCCATGATCCCGATGGCCATATTTTTATCGTCACCCCCTCACAAACCGTCGACCGGCGGCAATAGGCTATTGTTCCACACTGGAGGTTCCTATGCGCTTGAAACCGAAAACGGCCAGCATCGTCTATTATGTCAGCGATATTGCCCGCACCGAGGCCTTCTACACGGCCACCCTGGGTCTTGACCTGGCCCGCCAGGAAGGGGCCGAGCCCTTCTGGCTGTCGGGTCAGCTGGAGAACGGGCTGGAACTCATCTTCTTCGAAATGGAGGCGGTGCGCGGCACCAGCCCGGCGCTGGTGTTCACGCTCGATGAAGGCGGCATCGATGATGTCGTGGCCGGGCTGGCCGAACAGGGCGTGATCATGGTCACGCCGGTTTCGGAGGCTCCCGGTGGCTGGAGTGCCGACTTCCTTGACCCCGATGGCTTCGGCATCGGCCTCTGGCAGTCGGGTGAGTTGCCCCGGTCGGTCAAATAATCCCTGCGGGCGGCCCTGGCCGCCCGCCGTCTTCTGCCTGCTGGACGGCGCGCCGGAAAGGACGATAATTCAGCCAGCAGGTTTGGCTGGAGGCCGGTCATGGCACAGTTCATCAGTGCAGTTGCAACCATCTATAGCCGGGACATTGGCCGCGCCGCGCAATTCTACGGAACGGTGCTAGGGCTGGTCGAAAGCTACCGTTTCCCCTCCAGCGGCGTCCCCGAGCATGTCGAATACAGCGTGGGCGCAGCGCGCATTGCCATCAGCTCGCCAGAGGGGCTGGCATCGCATGGCATGCCCGGGCCCAGCGCCGGCCATCCCTTTGAGGTCGGCCTCAAGGTCGACGATGTCGATGCGTTGGTCGCCAGGCTGCAGGCGGCTGGCGTGGACATCCTCAAGGCGCCTTTTGACAGCCCGGCGGGCAACAGGGTGGCCTATGTCGCCGATCCCGATGGCACCTGGATCTCGCTCTATCACAACCGCTGAGCGGCCGGTTCCGGGGCGCCGCGACTGGTCTGCCATCGGTCTCGGTGACGGCCCGATTGACAGTCCGGCATGGCTGCGGCACGACCAAGGATGATGCTTTATCCGGGGTTGCTGATGGTCCGTCTTGCTGCAGTTCTGATCGCGTGTCTTCCGGTTGTCGTGTCCGGTGCCACGGCTTCCGATGCGCCGCATCTTGCTGCCGTGGACAATGTGGTCGAGCCCTATGTGGGGGCCGACACGCCCGGGTTGGCGGTGCTGGTGATGTCGAACGGGACTGTGCTGCACAAGAGCGGCTATGGCTTTGCCGATATTGACGCGGAACTGCCGGTCACCTCGCAAACCATCTTTGATCTGGCCTCGGTGTCCAAGGAAATGACAGCGTTGGCCGCGCGGCTTCAGATGGAGGACGGGCTCTATGAGCAAGACACTGCGGTCGCCGAAATCCTACCAGAATTCGCCGATCAGGACTCGGACGACCGCGCCATCGTCGTGGGCGATCTGATCCACCATATATCTGGGCTCACCGACTATATCGATGCCGATGAGGAGTCCGTGTCGGGCACCGAGGCGACCAATGCCATTGTGATGAACTGGCTGGCCCAGCAGCCGCTCGATCATGCGCCGGGCACACAGTACGAATATTCCAACAGCGGCTATGCCACGCTGGGTAGTCTGGTGGCCAAGGCGGATGGCGCCGAAAGCCTCAATGCCGTGCTGCATGCGCGGATCTGGGATGGTCTGGGCATGGGTTCGACCAATCTGGTGGAGCTGGCCGAGGGGGTGGACCCCGACCGCATGGCCGCGGGCTATAGTGGCTTTGGTGGCGATTTCGAACTCAGCCATGTGCCCAGCCTTTTGGAGGGCGACGGCAATGTGCTGACCTGCCTTGATGATCTGGCGCTCTATGAGGCGGCCTTGAGCGATGGAGCGCTGCTCGACGAGCAGGCAACCAAGACACTGTTTGAGAACGGTACGCTCGATGATGGGTCGCCGATCGACGATGACGGCGCCGGCTATGGTTTTGGTTGGGTGCTCGAGAGTTGGGGCGGCGAAAACTACGCCACACACAGCGGCAGCTGGATGGGAACGTCCACCTATTATCAGCGCAATCTCGATACCGGCCTGACCGTCATCCTGCTGGCCAATGGCGAGGATATCGCGCTGGATGAACTGGCAATTGATGTGGCGGCGGCGGCAGAGTAGGTGACTGGGAGCATGCTGGCCCGGCGCGTTGCCGCGCCTCCTCAGGTAACCATGGTGGGCGGCGGTGGCCGGTCGCAACCCACCTTTGCACCCCCTGCGCTTGTGGAAAACCGCGTCTTCCTGTAATGCAGCGCCAAATGCGCCAATTCCGCATCGCTGCGGAGGGTTGGCGCGTCTTCATTCCTGCATGGTTCAGCCGTTTGTTGCCGCCCCTATCGCGGCCCAAGGTTTTGGGATCATGCCAACAGGCCGGATCCATATGTCCCTGCGCAATATCGCTATCATCGCCCACGTTGACCACGGCAAGACCACGCTTATCGACGTGCTGCTCAAGCAGTCCGGTTCCTTCCGCGAAAACGAACGCGTCGAAGAACGCGCCATGGATAGCAATGACATCGAGCGCGAGCGCGGTATCACCATCCTGGCCAAGGTGACCTCGCTGATGTGGAAGGATACCCGCATCAATATCGTTGACACCCCCGGCCACGCCGACTTCGGCGGCGAGGTGGAGCGCATTCTCTCGATGGTGGACGGCGTGGTGGTGCTGGTGGACGCGGCCGAAGGCCCGATGCCGCAGACCAAGTTCGTGCTCGGCAAGGCGCTGGCCCAGGGCCTGCGTCCCATCGTGGCGATCAACAAGATCGACAAGTCCGACGAACGGCACCTGGAAGTGCTGGAAGAAATCTTTGACCTGTTCATCGCGCTGGATGCCTCGCCCGAACAGCTCGACTTCCCCGTGCTCTATGGTTCGGCCAAGCAGGGCTGGATGGCCATGGAGCCCGAAGGCCCCAAGGATGACCTCGGTCCGCTGCTGGACAAGGTGATCGAGCATGTGCCCGAGCCGGTCGTGGAAGAGGGCCAGTTCCGCATGCTGGTCACCACCATCGAGCGCAATCCCTTCCTGGGCCGCATCCTGACCGGTCGCATCACCTCGGGCACGGTCAAGGCCAACGACGCCATCCACACGCTCAACCGTGAAGGCAAGGAAGTCGAAAAGGGCCGCATTTCCAAGGTTCTGGCCTTTCGTGGCCTGGAGCGCACGCCGGTGGACGTTGGCGAAGCCGGCGACATCGTTGCCATTGCCGGCCTCGTCACCTCGACGGTGGCCGATACGCTGTGCGCCCCGCAGGTGACCACGCCCATCGCCTCCAAGCCGATTGATCCGCCGACCCTGTCGGTGACCTTCCGCATCAACGACGGTCCGCTGGCCGGCCGTGAAGGCGACAAGGTGCAGTCGCGCGTTATCCGTGAGCGCCTGATGCGCGAAGCCGAGGGCAATGTGGCCATCCGCGTCACCCCCGGCGACGACAACGACAGCTATGACGTGGCTGGCCGTGGCGAATTGCAGCTGGCCGTGCTGATCGAAAACATGCGCCGCGAAGGCTTCGAGCTGACCATCGGTCGCCCCAAGGTGCTGTTCAAAGAAGAGAATGGCGTCAAGCTCGAGCCGGTCGAGGAAGTTATCATCGACGTGGACGACGAGTTCACCGGCACGGTTGTGCAGAAGCTGACCGAGCGCAAGGGCGAGCTGACCGACATGCGTCCCTCGGGCGTCGGCCGCACCCGTATCCAGCTGCTGGTGCCCACCCGTTCGCTGATCGGCTATCAGCCCGAACTGCTCAGCGACACCCGCGGCACGGCCATTTTCAACCGCCTGTTCCACTCCTTCGTGCCGTTCAAGGGCGAGTTGCCCGGTCGTCGCACTGGCGTGCTGATCTCCAATGGCACCGGCCAGTCGGTGGCCTTCGCCCTGTGGAACCTGGAAGACCGTGGCGCCATCATGATCGATGCGGGCGTCGACATCTATGAAGGCATGATCATCGGCGAGCATTCCCGCGAGAATGACCTTGAGGTCAATGCGCTCAAGGGCAAGCAGCTCACCAATATCCGCACCACGTCCAAGGACGAGGCGGTGCGCCTGACCACTCCCAAGAAGCTGACCCTCGAGCAGTCGCTCGGCTATATCGCCGAAGACGAATATGTCGAGGTGACGCCCAAGTCGCTGCGCCTGCGCAAGATCTGGCTCGACCCCAATGATCGCAAGCGCATGAGCCGCGCCTCCAAGTCGGCCTAAGCCAATAGGGGCTCCTGGGGAAAACCGGGGGCCCTAACTTTTTGTTGGTGCTTTGCCGACAGTGTGCGTCCGGGCGAACAGGAGACAGCCAGCATGACCGAATGGATCATCCAGACCATTTCCGACTTCGGCTATGTTGGCATCTTTCTGGTGATGCTGGCCGAATCCATCTTCCCACCCATCCCCTCCGAACTGATCATCCCCTTTGCCGGCTTCGCCGCCGCCAATGGCGAGCTCAACCTGTTCGGGGTCATCGCCGCGGCCACCGTTGGGGCCGTGGTGGGCATGCTGCCGTGGTATTTTGCCGGGCGGCTGTTCGGGCTCAACCGCGTCCGGGTCATGGCGGACCGTTTTGGTCGAGTGATGGCTTTCAATGCCGACGAGATCGACATGGCTGTGGGCTGGTTCACCCGGTTCGGGCCCGTCATCGTGCTGTTTGGCCGGCTGATCCCGCTGATCCGCACCCTGATCTCGATTCCGGCGGGCCTGTCGCGCATGCCCCTGCCGATCTTTCTTCTGGCCTCGGCCGCCGGTGCGCTGGTGTGGAACACCATTCTGACCATGGCCGGCTTTATCCTGCACGAGCATTACGAGGTGATCGAAGTGGTGCTCGATCCGCTGACCTATATCGTGCTGGGGCTGGTCGTTGTGCTCTATCTGATCAAGGTTGTGACCTGGCGGCCGAGCACGGCGCGCAGCTAGCCGAACGGATTGTGCGTTTGCTGGCTTGACCCGGAGCCGGCTTTTGCGCCAAGACGCTGGGCAAAGCGAGGTTTCCTCATGGACAAGTTCACCACACTGACCGGTGTCGCGGCGCCCCTGCCGATCATCAATATCGACACCGACATGATCATTCCCAAGCAGTATCTCAAGACGATCAAGCGGACCGGTCTGGGCACCGCGCTGTTCTCGGAGATGCGCTACAACGAAGACGGCACGGAAAACCCCGACTTCGTGCTCAACAAGCCCGGCTATCGCCAGGCCAGCATCATCGTTGCCGGCGACAATTTCGGCTGCGGTTCGAGCCGCGAGCATGCGCCCTGGGCGCTGCTCGATTTTGGCATTCGCTGCGTGATCTCCACCGGCTTTGCCGACATTTTCTACAACAACTGCTTCAAGAACGGCATCTTGCCGGTGGTGGTGACGCCCGAGCAGCTCAAGCTGCTGATGGATGATGCCGAGCGCGGTTCGAACGCCACGCTGACGGTGGACCTGGAAGCCCAGACCATTCAGGGGCCCGATGGCGGCACGCTGCATTTCGACATCGACCCCAGCCGCAAGCAGATCCTGCTTGAGGGCCTCGACGATATTGCCGGCACGCTGAAGTCCGATCCTTCGATCACCAGCTTTGAAAACAAGATGGCGACAGATCGCCCCTGGCTGTGAGCCATGGTCGAGATCGGCTACGAAGCCGTTCTGCAGCCTGACAGCGAAGCGGCCATCGGGGCCGCCCTGATAGCCTTCAACCGCGCGCAGGTGCCGGACTTTCCGGCGCCGCGCACCCTGGGCCTGACGCTGCGCCATCCCGAGACCGCGGTGATCGATGGCGGCCTGACCGCCCGGATCAGCTTCAACTGGATGTTCGTCGAAATGCTCATTGTGCCGGCGCGGCTGCGCGGGCAGGGTGTGGGCACACAATTGATGGCCCAGGCCGAAGCGCTGGCGCGCGAAGCTGGTTGCGCCGGCATCTGGCTGGATACGTTCAGTTTCCAGGCGCCCGGTTTCTATGCTCGCCTGGGCTTCAGCGTCTTCGGCGAAATCACCCACTATCCGCCCGGCGCAAGCCGATTCTTCCTGCAAAAACTCCTGAGTTGATCATGGTCCAGCGCGTTTCCACCGGTTCCCCCTTCGAGGCCACCTTCGGCTATTCCCGTGCCGTGCGGCATGAGGACACTGTCTATGTCTCGGGCACGACGGGCTATGACTATGCCACCATGACCATGCCCGATGATGTCGGCCAGCAGGCAGCCAATGCCCTGGCCACCATCGACAAGGCCCTCAAGGAAGCCGGCTCGTCCATCCAGGACACTGTGCGCGTCGTCTATTATGTGGGCGATCGCAATGACGTGGACGCCGTGGTCAAGGCCGTCGGTCCGGTGTTCAAGGACATCCGCCCGGCCGCCTCGATGCTCATCGTGCAGATGATCGAAGCCGGCATGAAGATCGAGATCGAAGTCACCGCCCGCATCGGCGCCGCGACCAGCCACAGCTGAGCAAGCGGGGCAGAAAAGCCCTCCCGCTTGCGCGGCACTGCCAATTGAGGCTATGTGCGCAGCCACAGGCGTAACCATCAGTACGGCAAGGAGCCACCATGGCCACCCATTCCCTCTTCCTGCTGCCCGGCGACGGCATCGGCACCGAAATCATGGCCGAGGTCGACAAGCTGATCGCCTGGACCAATAGCGAGCAGCTCACCGATTTCTCCACCGACCGCGGCCTGGCCGGTGGTGCGGCCTATGATGCCCACCAGGTCGCCATCACCGATGAAGACACCGAGAAGGCCAAGGCTGCCGACGCGGTGATCTTTGGCGCGGTGGGCGGGCCGAAGTGGGACAATGTGCCCTATGAGCACCGTCCGGAAGCCGCGCTCCTGCGCCTGCGCAAGGAAATGGCCGTGTTCGCCAATCTGCGCCCGGCCATCTGCTATCCGGCGCTGGCCGATGCCTCCTCGCTCAAGCGCGAGCTGGTGGAAGGCCTCGATATCCTGATCGTGCGCGAATTGACCGGTGGCGTCTATTTCGGCGAGCCCAAGACCATCACCGATCTCGGTGAGGGCCAGAAGCGCGCCATCGATACCCAGGTCTATGAGACCTATGAGATCGACCGTATCGCCCGCGTCGCGTTCGATCTGGCCCGCACCCGCAACAACAAGGTGCATTCGGCCGACAAGAAGAATGTGATGAAGTCCGGCGTCTTGTGGGACGAAGTGGTCAAGGGCGTTGCCAAGGACTATTCCGACGTCGAGCTGCACCACATCCTGGCCGACAACGCGGCCATGCAGCTGGTGCGCAATCCCAAGCAGTTCGACGTGATGGTCACCGACAACCTGTTCGGCGATATTTTGTCGGACGTGGCGGCCATGCTCACCGGTTCGCTGGGCATGCTGCCCTCTGCCTCGCTGGGCGCGCCCGATCCCGTCACCGGCAAGCGCAAGGCCTTCTACGAGCCCGTGCACGGCTCGGCCCCCGACATTGCCGGCAAGGGCATTGCCAATCCCATCGCCATGATCGCCTCGGTGGCCATGGCGCTGCGCTACAGCTTCGGCATGATCGAATTGGCCACCCGTATCGAGAACGCCATCTCGGCCGTGCTCAGCGACGGGTTGCGCACCGGCGACATCGCCCAGGACAATCGCAAGACGGTTGGCACCGAAGAAATGGGCTCCGCGATCCTGGCCAAGCTCAAGGCCTGATGGACCGCGGTCCTCTGGCGGGCTCTCGATGAGAGGTCAGCCGAAAGATTGAAAAGCCCCGGCGCCATGCGCCGGGGCTTCTTTCTTGGCCCTCGGCTCAGCGGGCGGGGCGCGAGAAGATATTGACGATGGCGCCGTCAGGGTCGCGCAGCAGCATGGAGACATTGCCCCAGGGCATGGTCGTGGGCGGTTGCACGATTTCGCCAAGGGCAAGGTCGGCGACCTTGGCCTGAACGGCCTCGACGTCATCGACCTGGAGTTCGATCATGGCCGAGCGATTGGCGCCGGGCACGATGGCCCCGCCGTTGACGGCATTGATGATCGCCTCGCTCGATATGGCGAGTGTGCAGCCGTCGAGCCGGATCTCGCAAAATCCTGGTGCCAGGTCGGTCGGCGCCACGCCGGTCAGGGCGGCATAGAAGCCCTTGAGCGCCTCGACGTCGGGGGTCACGACGCGGATCGATGCAAATTTCATGTTGCGCCTCATTTGTTTAGGTGGCGCATCACTAAGGCGAACCCCTGACAGAGGCTGGCAGCAGTCAGCATTGCCTAGGGCGTATCAAGCCCATAGAACCGCTGGTCGTCGCCGATCAGTTCATCGCGGGCGCCTTTGGGCAGGAGAAAGCCGTAGCCGACCCAGGGTTTGATCCACCACATGGTCCGCTCATGGTGGTAGCGGCTCATGTAGAGTTCCATGCCCACCTTGAGGATGGCACCATGCAGGGCTGCAATGGCGTCATTACCGCCGCAAAAGCTCTCAATTGGGGCGTCTGGCCAGTCGATAGTGTAGCGGCCGTTCCAGCTTCGGCCGACCTGCTCGGGCTGCATGATCTGGATGCGCACGGGGCGTTCCTGGCCGTCGTGGACGACGGTCAGAGTTCTGTCTGCGATCATAGGCGTCCCCTGTCTCGCGCCAGTCTGATGCGTGCCAGAATATTGGTCGCGCCGCTGGATGATAGAAGCTCCCGCAGCGTCCGTGGAGCCAAAACAAAAGCCCCGGTGTTTCCACCGGGGCTTTGTTGTCCGAGAGGGAAGCCAGCCTTATTCGGCGGCAGCTTCTTCCTTGGGGGCATTCTTGGCTTCTTCGACGGCGGCAGCCTTGGCAGCCTTGTCTTCAGCGCGCTGGGTGGCCTTGTCGCCCGGCTTGGCCTTGTTGGGGTTGTTGCGCGGGTCGCGCTTGGCAACGCCAACGGCATCCAGGAAGCGCAGCACGCGGTCGGTCGGCTGGGCGCCAACGCTCAGCCAATGCTTGGCGCGTTCGGTGTCGAGCACGACGCGGCCTTCATTGTCCTTGGCCAGCAGCGGGTTGAAGGTGCCCAGCTTTTCGATGAAGCGGCCATCGCGGGGCGAGCGGGCGTCGGCAACGACGATCTGGTAGAACGGGCGCTTCTTGGTGCCACCACGGGCCAGACGGATCTTGAGGGACATATTGGTATCCTAGGTTAGGTTGAACGATTACTTTTTCTTGCCCAGGCCAGGCAGGCCAGGGAAACGGGGAGCGCCGCCAAGCCCGGGCAGACCGGTTCCGGCGGATTTGAACAGGGCACCGACATCGGTCGGGAGTTTTTCGGCCAGCTGCGGCTTGGGGGCGGGCAGGCCTTTGAGCTGGGCGGGGTCGATGCCGGCCTGGCGGGCCATCTGCTCGAGCTGGGCCGGGTCCATCTTGGACAGGTCCGGCATGCCACCCATGCCACCCATGCCGCCCATCATCTGGCCCATCTTGCCGCCCATCATGCCACCAAGGGCACCCATGCCGCCCTTGCCGACCTTTTTCATCATGTCGGCCATCTGGCGGTGCTGCTTGGTGAGCTTGTTGATCTCGCTGACCTCGACGCCGGCGCCGGCAGCGATGCGCTTGCGGCGGCTGGCATTGAGCAGGTCGGGCTCGGCCCGTTCCTTCTTGGTCATCGAGTTGATGATGGCGATCTGGCGGTCGAATACCTTCTCGTCGATATTGGCGCCGGCCATGGCCTTCTTGACCTGGCCCATGCCGGGCATCATGGCCATCAGGCCACCCATGCCGCCCATCTTCTTCATCTGGATCAGCTGGTTGCGCAGATCGTCGAGGTCAAAGGAGCCCTTCTTGAGCTTCTTGGCCATCTTCTGGGCGTCTTCGGCCGACACATGCTCGGCGGCCTTTTCGACCAGGCTGACGATGTCGCCCATGCCCAGGATGCGGTCGGCGATGCGGCTGGGGTGGAAATCCTCCAGCGCATCCATCTTTTCGCCGACGCCGATCAGCTTGATCGGCTTGCCGGTGGCAGCGCGCATCGAGAGTGCGGCGCCACCGCGGCCGTCGCCGTCAACGCGGGTCATCACGATGCCGGTGATGTCCAGGCGCCCATCGAAGGAGCGCGCCACGTTGATGGCGTCCTGGCCGGTCAGGGAGTCCACGACCAGCAGGATTTCATGCGGCTTGGCGATGTCCTTGATGCTGACGGTCTCCACCATCAGCTCTTCATCGATATGGGTGCGGCCGGCGGTATCGAGAATGAGGACGTCATAGCCACCCAGGCGCGCCTCGCGCTCGGCGCGGCGGGCGATCTGCACCGGGGTTTCGCTGGTGACGATGGGGAGCGTATCCACGCTGACCTGTTCGCCCAGCACGCGCAGCTGCTCCATGGCGGCGGGGCGGCGGGTATCGAGCGAGGCGAGCAGGACCTTCTTTTTGTTGCGGTCCTTGAGGCGCTTGGCGATCTTGGCTGTGGTGGTGGTCTTGCCCGAGCCCTGCAGGCCCACCATCAGCAGCGTCACCGGGGCGGGGGCGTTGAGATCGATGGCGACAGCGCTGTCGCCGAGCACGGCCACCAGCTCGTCATGGACGATCTTGACCACCTGCTGGCCGGGGGTGACCGAGCGGGTCACCTCGGCGCCGACGGCGCGGTCCTTGACCTGTTCGACAAAGGCGCGAACAACTTCGAGCGAGACGTCGGCCTCGATCAGCGCGCGGCGGATTTCGCGCAGCGCTGCCTCGACGTCCGCGGCACTCAGAGCCCCGCGGCCACGCAGTCCATCAAAGATTTTGCCAAGCCGGTCGCTTAAGCTCTCAAACATTGTCCGTCCTTGTTTCCGCCGGTCGATCCGGCAGAGATAGGATCCATCAGCCCAAACGCCAAGCACACCCGCGGGCGCAACGCGCTGGCGGATGGTGGCCTCCGGGATCGTCTAGACCCTTGCGGGGTCCCGGTCGGCGGGTCAGGAGCAAAGCCTGATGAATGGGGTGGCTGTACGGGAAATGGACCGGGGAGTCAAGGAAAGGCGGCTGCAGTCCGCATTGCGCGCAGGAGGACCAAAGGGTTGTCGGCGGCAAGGCGTTCGACAGCAAAGCCTTCCATACCCAGCCGTTCGACGCATGTGCGGGCAAAGACCTCGCCCTTTGCGCTGCCAGGGGGCGCTTCAAATGCCAGGACGAGCCGCCCGGCTGGCCTGAGAATACGCTGGATGATGGTGGTCCAGACCGCGCCCATCCGGAGGTTGAGATCAAGGTTCACGGCAAATATCGCGTCAAAGCGCTGGTCGCCCAGATCAACATGCTCGAGAGCGCCGAGGCGGGTCGTTATCCGATCGTCGGCAATGGTCAGAACGCGATCGATCATGGCCTGCGATCGGTCCAGGGCGACAATCCTGCCCGTGGTCAGGCGCTCCAGAACGAGCCGTACCGCGACGCCATGGCCGCACCCGATCTCGAGCACATCCTCGGTACCGTCAAGGTCAAGGGCCGCTACAGCGGCTGCATGTCGTGCAGTAACAGCCATGAGGAAACGCTATCGCGCCGGTCAAGTCGGCGTCTAGAGGCTGCGGCCGGCCAGTTTCATCAGCGTGGTGCGCAGGCCCGAGGGCATGTTGAGCACGGCCTGCTTGAGCCAGGGGCGCGCGATCTGGTCCCACAGGCCCAGCACGACGCGGCCGCGCAGGGTCACCGGTACGGCAAAGTCCGACACGGTCACAACTTCGGTGGCCCAGGTCAGCTTATAGGGCATGGCGGGCACCATCAGATCGGCGCCGCGCAGGCCATGGTCGGCACAGGTGCGGATCACCTCACCCAGATGCATCTTGCCCGGGCTCTCGTCGGAATTGGAAAAATCCCGGCTGGCGACAAAGGCATAATAGCGCTGGTTGTGGATGAAGCCCCATTGCTCGGCAATGGCCACGTCCTTGTGGTGCAGCGACATGGCCAGAAGCGGCGTATCGGCGCGGCCGGCCAGGGACTTGCAGAAATCGGTGAAGGCGGTGTCGCGGAAGGCGCGCGAGGTCAGCCCCTGGTCCTTGAGCCGCTCGGCCCGGCCGGTCAGGGTCCGGGTGATGACGCCCAGCTGCTCGGCGGTGGAGCTGGCGACGTGATGCGTCACCGCGCCGTCGCGTTCCAGCCGGTTACGGGCATTGCGCATGTTCTTGCGCGTCTTGGGCTTGATGGTGGCGAAATAGGCCTCGAAATCGGGGAAGGCGTCGAGCGCGACATAGGGCGCGCCCTGTTCGGTGCCGGTGACGATGTGATTGGCGGGCATGCCGCGCGCCAGCACGCTGTCCGAGCGCACCTTGAGAAAGCTCACCGCATCGCAGGGCACGGCCTCGATAGCCGCCTTGAGCAGCATGGCAATGGCTTCGGCGGCGTCGGTGCCGGGCGCCAGCAGGGCGTCCGAATACTGGCTGAAGGCATGGCCGAGCGGCACCAGCATGGTGCGCGCCCTGGTGCGGATGCGCTCCATGGGCAGAATGGCGACCAGGCGCTGCCCATCGAGCAACGCAGCGATCACCGGGGCGAAGTCGGCATTGCCGCGCGCCGCCTCGAAATCGAACACGGCCCGGGCCCAGCCACAGCCCTGAAACAGCACCGCACCATCAGACTGGGCCTCCAGGCCCTCCCATTGCACGGCAATGGCGTCCACGGCCGCGCGGCTGGTCAGCAGTTCGGTGCGCAGCACATGGCTGCGGGCACCGGACTGGACAGCCGGGGACGGGGGACGTCGCCGTTCATTGGCTCTGGGTGCAGCGCTGAGGGAGGTCATTTGCTGAACGTATAGGCCTCGATGTCGCGCACGCCTTCTGGGGCGGCGGGGTCGACCTGGAAGTCGACGGTGTAGACCTTCTTCTTCTGCGGGTTGAGCGGGGTGAACTTGACCAGGCCTGCCAGCGCCAGCTTGGCGTAGTAGGACAGGCCGGTGACCTGCTGGCTGAGATTGGTCATGCCCAGCTTGGAGCGCAGGATGCCATTGGCGTAGTTGACGGCGTAGTGCTTGCGCAGCTCGTCGGTCCAGTGCTCGGTGGTGAAGCTGACATTGAGCATGTTCTCGTTGACCACGCGGTGCGGTCCGTTCAGCGGCCAATGCAGCATCTTGCCGGCTTCCAGCATATGCACTTCGGCATAGTCGTCGAACCAGGGCTCATAGGGCATGTCGGTTTCGCGCAGCTGGCCCAGGATCAGCTTTTCCAGCGCCGGCTGGGAGATGAACGGGGCCTTGGCGGGATAGACATAGACCTTCTTGGTGCCGCGCACCTGCCACAGGCTCTGCCCCGGCACGTCGGAGTGATATTTCACCGACACATTGGGGGAGGAGATCAGCAGCGTCAGATTGCGCTTGTAGCTCTTGAAGCCCGGCACGCGCTCCTCGAATTCGGCATAGAGGCTGTCGAGCATGTCGCCATAGGCCGGGTTGGTCTTGGCCGGGGCGGTCAGGTTGATCCAGATGTTGCCGTTGCGCACAACCTCGAGAACCTGGGCGCCGGTGAGGCCCTTGATCTCGCCTTCGCGGCGCTTGGGCGGATTGCCCGGCGTCTTCTGCGAATAGTTGACGTGGTAGTGCTCGCGCGGGGTCGCGTCGATCAGCGCCGCCAGAGCCTCATCGGTGAACAGCGGGGAGCTCGCCAGGCGGTGGCTCAGGGCCAGCGAATGGTTGCCAAACAGCGAGGGGAAATGCGGCTGCCAATTGGTGATGATCTGATCGGTGATCACGGGCATGTTCATGGTCGGACACTCCGATAGCGCGGCAAAGATGGGTCTGGGCCCATTGTCATTGTCTCACCCTAACCCGGATCGGCCCGATTGGCGCGGCCAAGCTCTTGGGCTGGTTAAGCCGCCATGAATGCTGAAACCCTTAAGAAATATGAACAATTATAGCTGTCGCGGGTCGGTCGGGCGGCGGCGCGGCGCCCGCATGGCGCCCTCGCGTCCCCCGCCACTGGCAATTGTGCGCGGCATCGGCCATATAGGGTCCATTCACTCCCAGCGCGAACGAGGCAGACTGTGAACGGCGTGCCGTTTCTCAAGATGAACGGGCTAGGCAACCAGATCGTGGTTGTCGACATGCGCGGCCGCGCTGATCGCGTGACGCCGGCGGCGGCCATCGCCATCAATGGCACGGCGGGCACCAAGTTCGACCAGATCATGGCCATCCACGATCCGCGCACGCCGGGCACCGCCAACTATATCGAGATCGTCAATTCGGATGGCTCGCGCGCCCAGGCCTGTGGCAATGGCATGCGCTGCGTGGTGCAGGCGCTGACCGCCGAGCAGGGCCGGCATCGCTTCACCTTCGAAACCGTGGCGGGCCTGTTGTTCGGCGAAGAGCTTGAGGACGGGCTGATCACGGTGGACATGGGCACGCCCAAGTTCGCCTGGTACGAGATTCCGCTGGCCGAAGAGTTCATGGATACCCGCCAGATCGAACTGCAGATCGGGCCGATCGAGGCACCGGTGCTGCATTCGCCTTCGGTGGCCTCGATGGGCAATCCCCACGCCACCTTCTGGGTGCAGGACGATGTGTGGAGCTATGCGCTCGACCGCTTCGGGCCGATGCTGGAAAATCATCCGATCTTCCCCGAGCGCGCCAATATTTCCATTGCCCAGGTGGTGGCGCCCGACCGCATCATCCTGCGCACCTGGGAGCGTGGCGCCGGGCTGACCGAGGCCTGTGGCACTGCGGCCTGCGCTGCGGCGGTCAATGGCGCGCGCACGCGGCGCACCGGGCGCAATGTCACGGTGACGCTGCCCGGTGGCGATCTGCGCATTGCCTGGCGCGATGATGACCATGTGGTGCTCACCGGCCCGGCAGAGCTGGAATGGACCGGCATGGTTGATCCGCAGACCGGCGCCTGGACGCGCGACGGGGCCGCAGCCTGATGGCGGTGGAGACGCTGACATTCGGCTGTCGGCTCAATGCCTATGAAGCCGAGGTGATGAAGGCCGAGGCCGAAAAAGCCGGGCTCGACAATGCCATCATCGTCAATACCTGCGCGGTGACCGCCGAGGCGGTGCGCCAGGCCCGCCAGGCCGTGCGCAAGGCGCGGCGCGACAATCCCGATGCCCGCATCATCGTCACCGGCTGCGCAGCGCAGACCGAGGCGCGCAGCTTCGGCGACATGGCCGAGGTCGATCTGGTCATCGGCAATGACGACAAGATGAAGGCCGCCAGCTATGCGCCGATTGCCTTTGGCGCGCCGCTCAACGACAAGGTGCAGGTCAACGACATCATGAGCGTGCGGGAGACCGCAGGCCATCTGATCGAGGGCATGGATGGGCGCGCCCGCGCCTTTGTGCAGGTGCAGAACGGCTGCGATCATCGCTGCACCTTCTGCATTATCCCCTTCGGCCGCGGCCCCTCGCGCTCGGTGCCCATGGGCCTGGTGGTCGATCAGGTCAAAAAGCTGGTCGACAATGGCTATGCCGAAGTGGTGCTGACCGGGGTGGACATCACTTCCTATGGTCCGGACCTGCCGGGCACGCCGACGCTGGGCAAGCTCAGCCAGGCCATCCTGCGCCATGTGCCAGACCTGCCGCGCCTGCGTATTTCCTCGATCGACAGCATCGAGGCCGATCCGGCGCTTTATGACGTCGTCGCCAGCGAACCCCGGCTGATGCCGCATCTGCACCTCAGCCTGCAGTCGGGCGATGACATGATCCTCAAACGCATGAAGCGCCGGCACAGCCGCGCCGATGCGCTTGATATTGCGGCCAAGCTGCGGGCGCTGCGGCCCGACATGGTGCTGGGCGCCGATATCATTGCCGGCTTCCCCACCGAGGACGAGGCGATGTTCGCCAATACGCTGGCCATCGTCGCCGAAGCGGATCTGACGCATCTGCATGTGTTTCCCTATTCGCCGCGCGAAGGCACGCCGGCGGCGCGTATGCCGCAGGTGCCCGGTGCTGTGGCGCGCGAACGCGCCGCGCGTTTGCGGGCGGCCGGGGCGCAGCAGTTTGCCCGGCTCTGTGCCAGCCGTGTCGGTGGTGTCGAGACCGTATTGGTCGAGCACGATGGCATGGGTCGCAGTGAACAATTCGTGCCGGTACAGGTGCCGGGTGCCCAGGCGGGCGAGTTGCTGAGCGTGCGGATCACCGCCACCACGGCCGATGGCCTGGCCGGCGATGCGCTGCGCAACGCCGCCTGAAACAGCAGAAAGAGCGCCGATGACCGACAAGAAACCGTCCTTCTTCAAGCGCCTGTTCGGCGGCGATGCGCCGGCCCAGCCGCCGGTGCCGCCAGCCGAGACGCCCGCGCCGCCTCCGGTTACCCCGGTCGCGCCGCCCAGCGAAGTGCCTTCGGCGCGTCCACCCTTGCCCGGACCGCCGGAAACCACGCCCGACTATATCGAGGCGGTGGAAGAGGCGGCGCATGCCCGCCAGCCGGAACCGGCGGCGCCAGTCCCCGCGCCCCCTGCGTCTGCTGCGACCGAGCCCAAGGGCTGGTTCGCCCGCCTCGCTTCGGGGCTCAAGCGCTCGTCCGACCAGCTCACCGGATCAATCACGGCGGTCTTCACCAAGCGCAAGCTGGATGCGGCGACGCTCGAAGAGCTTGAGGATGTGCTGATCCAGGCGGATCTGGGTATCGAAACCGCCACGGCGATCACCGAGACGCTGCGCCGCGACCGCTTTGACCGGGATGTGTCGGGCGAGGACGTGCGCGCCGTTCTGGCCGCCGAGGTGGAAAAAGTGCTCGGTCCCGTAGCGCGGCCGCTCGAGATCGACGGCACGCAAAAGCCCTTCATCATCCTGATGATCGGGGTCAATGGCTCGGGCAAGACCACCACCATCGGCAAGCTGGCGCAGAAATATGCCGGCGAAGGCCGCTCGGTGATGCTGGCGGCCGGTGACACCTTCCGCGCCGCGGCCATTGAGCAGCTGCAGATATGGGGCGACCGCACCGGCGCCCAGGTGATTTCGCGCCCCGCCGGCGCCGATGCCTCGGGCCTGGCCTTTGACGCGGTGACCCAGGCGCGGGCCGAAGGCCGCGACGTCCTGATCATCGACACAGCGGGACGGCTGCAGAACCGCGACGAGCTGATGAACGAGCTCGAAAAAGTCATTCGCGTGATCAAGAAGGTCGATCCCAGCGCGCCGCATGCGACGCTGCTGACGCTGGACGCCACCACCGGGCAGAACGCCCTCAAGCAGGTGGAAATCTTCGGCAAGCGCGCCGGCGTGACGGGGCTTGTAATGACCAAGCTCGATGGCACGGCGCGGGGTGGCATTCTGGTCGCCATTGCGCGGCAGTTCGGCCTGCCGGTGCATTTTATCGGCGTGGGTGAGGGGGTTGGCGATCTCGAACCGTTTACCGCTTCCGAGTTTGCGCAGGCCATTGCCGGGCGCGATTAGCCCTAATCTGACCAAGCTTGCGGCCTAGCCAAAGCTTGCATGATGCGGGCTCAGCGCCCACTATTGTCAGAAAGCCGATTTGAGACATGTCCATGACCGAAAAAGCCGAACCCGAGATCAAGTGGGACGAGCTGCGCCCCCAGATCATCAAGATGGCGCTGGAACTGGGGCCGCTGGTCATCTTCTTTGTCGCCAATGCGCGGGCCGACATCTTCGTGGCCACGGCCTGGTTTATGGGCGCCATGGTGGTTTCGCTGGCGGCCAGTTGGCTGATCCTGAAAAAGGTCGCGGTCATGCCGCTGGTCACCGGGGCGGTGGTGCTGGTGTTCGGCGGGCTGACGCTGTGGCTTCAGGACGATACCTTCATCAAGATGAAGCCCACCATCACCAATGGCCTGTTCGCCGCGGTGCTGCTGGGCGGGCTCCTGTTCGGCCAGTCCCTGCTCAAATATGTGTTCGGCGATGTTTATCGCCTGCGCCCGGAAGGCTGGAGCAAGCTGACCCGCAACTGGGGCCTGTTCTTTGTGCTGCTGGCCGTGATCAACGAGGTGGTCTGGCGCGGCTCGAACGCCTATTTCGCTACGGACCCCAAGGCTGCCACCGATCTGTGGGTGGCCTTCAAGGTGTGGGGCGTGATGCCGCTGACCGTGCTGTTCTCGATCAGCCAGGTGTCGCTGCTGAGCAAATATGCGCCGGTTGACGAGCCCAAGCACGTCCCGCCGATCGTTGTCGAGCTCTAGCCGGCCTTGCGCCTAGCCGAACAGGCCGATGATCCCGCCTTCGATCAGCAGGACCGCCAGCAGATAACCGCCGTTGATGGCCGTCAGCGTCCAGCTTCTGCCCTCATAGCGGTGGTTGAGCACCATGCTGGTGATGACAAAGCCCAGCCAGAGATGGGCGCCGACCAGCAGGCCATTGACCGGGGTCATGGCGCCGGTGATCAGCGGCGTCAGCAGGGCGACGAAATAGGCCATCAGCAGCACGCAGAGCACGGACCACAGATAGGGCGTATAGTCCGAGCGGTCGATCTCTTCGGGTGTCTTGCCGATGGCGGCCAGCCAGGGGCGCGCCAGCACCATGTACCAGCCGGCGCCAAAGGCCCAGGCGACTGCGGCGGCCAGGATGACGGCCAGCCAGTTCACGGACAGATATGTCATGACGTGATCTCCCCCAATATCGAATGACCGTGCAAGTCTAGACCCTCGGCAGGGCCCTGTGTAGGCGGGTCAGAGCCCGCCCATGCTGCAGATCAGGGCCCATTCCTCCGGCGATACCTTGGAGACGGACAGGCGCGAGAGCTTGATCAGCTCGATATTGGCCAGCTCCGGCGTCGCCTTGATGGTGGCCAGGGTCACCGGCTTGGGCAGCGGCTTGACCGCTTCGACATCGACGCATTCCCACACCACTTCGCCCTTGGCATTGAGCTCGGCAGTGTCATCTGGATGCGCCAGGGCGATGACGCGGATGATGCCGACGATCTCCTTGCCGATGTTGGAATGGTAGAAGAAGGCCTCGTCGCCCAGCGCCATGGCCTTCATGTTGTTGCGGGCGGCATAATTGCGCACGCCGTGCCACTGCTCGGGCTCGCCGCGCGCCGTCTTGGCCATCATGTCGTCGAACGAGAAGACATTGGGCTCCGATTTCATCAGCCAATAGGCCATGCCGCTCAGCTCCGGCCCGACATATTGTCGATCGCCAGGTTCCAGCGCTTGACCTCCCAGCTGGCAAAAACGCCCTGCTGCACGAAGGGATCGGCGGAGAAGGCTGTCGTTGCGGCCTCAAGGCTCTCCGCCTCGAGCACCATCACCGAACCCTCGGGCTTGTCATCGGCGTCCCAGAGCGCCCCGGCCAGCACGAGCTTGTCGCCCAGGCTCTTGAGGTGTTCCAGGTGCACAGGACGCACCGCCATGCGGTGATCGAGCCCATTGGGCTTGTCCCGGCCGATAAATACAAACAGCATGTTTCTTAATCCTCGCGCTTGAGCGGGCGGGACATCAGCCCCGCGACAACAGTGGCAATCGATGCCTCGCCAGCCAGTACGGCATGGACAGCGGCAATGAGCGGTGCGTCGACGTCCAGGCTGCGGGCCAGGGCATCGGCGACGGGGGTGGTGCTGACGCCCTCGGCCAGCTTGGCGCCGGCAGCGATGATCTCCTGCGGGCGCTCGCCGCGCCCCAGCGCCATGCCGAACTGATAGTTGCGCGACTGCACCGAGGTGCAGGTCAGCGTCAGATCCCCGAGGCCGGCCAGCCCGGTCAGCGTCGAGGCGGACCCGCCCATGGCCTGCACCATGCGCGCCATTTCGGCATAGGCGCGGGCAATCAGGGCAGAACGGGCAGATGCGCCCAGCAATGCACCGTCGATGGCGCCGGCGGCCAGGGCATAGACATTCTTGAGCGCCCCGGCGATCTCGACGCCGATGCGATCATCGCTGGCATAGGGGCGGAAGCTGGGGCCGGCCAGCGCCGCGGCCAGGGCCGAGGTCTGGTCGGCGTCATCACCGGCCAGCGTCACGGCAGTGGGGCGGCCGGCGGCAACGTCGGCGGCAAAGCTGGGGCCCGACAGCACGAAGGGAATGGCATGGGGCGCCATGTCGACCAGGATTTCGCTCTGGCGGTCCAGCGTGCCGGTTTCGAGCCCCTTGGCCGAGAGCACCACCGGGCGATGCGTCAGCAGATCGGGGTCGATGGCGCCGAGCGCGCCCCGGCTGGCCTGGGCGGGCACGGCCAGGATGATCATGTCGGCGGCCGTCGCGCTGGTGGTGGCACCAATGGCGGGATGCAGTGCCTGGTCACCCAGATAGGCGCGGTTGGTGCGCTGGTTGTTGATTTCCGCGGCCTGGGCAGCCTCGCGCACCAGCAATTGCACCTGGCGTCCGGCCATGGCAGCGGCCTGGGCCAGGGCCGTGCCCCAGGCGCCCCCGCCGATAACGAGCACAGTTTCAAGCGGCTTCATGGTTCACCTTCATGTCGGGCAGGTCGAGCGGCCAGCGCGGACGGGCGGTAAAATTAAGGCCGTCGGTGGCGTTCAGGGCAAAGCGTTCCGCGCCCGCCCAGGCGACCATGGCGCCATTGTCGGTGCAGAGCGCCATGGGTGGCACCACCAGCTCGGCGCCGGCGGCGGCACAGGCCTCGCCCAGGGCGGCGCCGATGCGGCGATTGGCCGCCACGCCACCGGCGACCACCAGGGTTGGCCTCGTACCGGGCAGCTCGGCCGCAAAGCGCGCCAGCGCCTGGCCAGCGCGCACCGCCACGATCTCGGCCACGGCGGCCTGGAAGCTGGCGGCAATATCGGCGACGTCCTGGTCGCTCAGCGGCGCCAGCGCCTCGGCCTGCAGCCGCACGGCGGTCTTGAGGCCAGAAAAGGAAAAGTCGAGCCGTGCTTCGCGCAGCAGCGGGCGGGGGAATTTGAAGTGCCTGGGGTCGCCCTTGCTGGCAATGGCCTCCACCGCCGGCCCGCCGGGATGGCCGAGGCTGAGCAGTTTGGCCACCTTGTCAAAGGCCTCGCCCAGCGCATCGTCGATCGTGCTGCCCCAGCGCTCGTAATCGCCGACGCCGCGCACCAGCACGAATTGGCTGTGCCCGCCCGACACCAGCAGCATCAGATAGGGAAAGGCGACATTGTTGGTCAGCCGCGCCGTCAGCGCATGGGCTTCGAGGTGGTTCACCGCGATCAGCGGCTTGCCAAGCGCGGCGGCCAGCGCCTTGGCGGTGGTCAGCCCCACCAGCACGCCGCCGATCAGGCCGGGGCCGGCGGTCGCGGCAATGGCATCCACCTGATCAAGGCTGACGCCCGCCTCGCGGCAGGCCTGGGCGATGATATGGTCGAGATAGGTCACATGGGCGCGGGCGGCCAGTTCGGGGACCACGCCGCCAAAAGCGGCATGTTCATCGAGCTGGCTGCGCACCACATTGGAGGCAATCGTGGAATGGCCAAATTGATCGCGCAGAACAATGGCCGCGGCGGTTTCGTCGCAGCTGGTCTCGATACCAAGAATGGTCGCTTGTGCTTGCCCGGTCACGATGAACTGGTTACTCCCTCAAGGGTGTCTCTGCCTACTATAGGACGAAATTACAATGCAATCGCCCCAGACTTTTGCTCGCATCGGCACCCGTGGCAGCCCGCTCGCCCTGGCCCAGGCCCGGCTGGTGCGGCGCCTGTTGGCGCAGGCGCATGGGGTGAGCGAAGATGATATCGCCATCGAGGTGATTTCCACCGGTGGCGACCGCAGCCAGGCCGGCAATGTCAGCCTGAGTGATATTGGCGGCAAGGGTCTGTTTACCAAGGAAATCGATGAGGCCATGCTGAGTGGCCGGGTCGATATCGGCGTGCATTCGAGCAAGGATGTGGCCACGGGCCTGCCCGACGGGCTGGCGCTGGTGGCCTTTCTTGAGCGCGAGGATGTGCGCGACGCCTTCATTTCGGTCAAGGCGGCGAGCCTTGATCAATTGCCCGAGCGCGGGCGCTTCGGCACGTCCTCGATCCGCCGCGCGGCGCAGGTGCTGCGGCAGCGGCCGGACCTCGAGATCGTGCCCTTCCGCGGCAATGTCGGCACGCGGCTGCAAAAGCTGCTCGATGATGTGGCCGACGGCACCATGCTGGCGGCGGCGGGGCTCAACCGGCTGGGCGAGGGCCATCGTGCGACCGCCCTTCTTGATCCCGAAATCTTCCTGCCGGCCCCGGCGCAGGGCGCCATCGGGCTGGCCGTGCGCGGCGACGACGCGCGCATGGCCGGGCTGGTCGCTGCGCTCGATCACGCGCCGACGCACACCACGATAACGGCCGAGCGCGCCATGCTGGCGGTGCTCGATGGGTCCTGCCGCACCCCTGTGGGGGCGCTGAGCCGGCTCGAAGCTGGGGGCCTGACGCTCAAGGGGCAGATCCTCAGTCTGGATGGCCAGACCGCTTTCGAAAGCCAGGCCAGTGGCAGCGATCCGCTGGCAGTAGGGCGCAAGGTGGGCGAGGACCTCATTGCCCAGGCCGGCACCGAGTGGCTGGCGCAGTGGGCGCGCAGCTGATGCGCATGCTGGTCACCCGCCCCGAGCCGGATGGGCAATCGAGCGCGGCGCGCCTCGAGGCGCTGGGCATTGCCGCCAGCGTGGCGCCGCTGATGCAGCGGCAGACGCTGGATTGCTCGCTGCCGCCGGCGGATGGTTTCCGGGCCATGGTGTTGACCAGCGCCAATGCGGTGCGGAGCCTGGTCGATCGGGGTGTGGTGGCGACCTATGCCCATCTGCCGGTGCTGGCGGTGGGCGATCGCACGGCGCGCGATGCAGAAGCAGCAGGCTTTGTTCGTGTCAGCAGCGCGGCGGGCGCCCTCGGCGATCTGGTCAATGCCATTGAGCTCTCGGGCCTTGGCGGGCCGCTGTTCTATCCGGCGGGCAAGCACCAGAGTGCCGACCTGGCCCATGCGCTGGCGCCGCTCGGCGTCATGGTGGTCACAGCCAAGATCTATGACATGGTGGCGGTGGATGCATTGCCTGCAGCGGTGCTGGCCGATCTGGGCAATGGCGGGATCTCGGCGGTTCTGGTCTATTCGCGGCGTACGGCGGAGATTTTCGCGCAGCTCGCCGCTGGGCTCGATCGGCACAGCCGGCAAGGTCTGGCCATGCTGTGCATGAGCGAAGCGGTGGCCGAGCCGCTGCTGGCGGCGCATTTCAGCCGCATCAGCCTGGCCGATCGGCCAGACGAAGAGGCGATGATGAGCCTGGCGCTGGGTTTTTCCAGGGACCAGACTCGGTCATAGTCAACGAACAACAACAAGGATAGGCGCAATGGCGGATAGCACTGGCAAGGATCCCAAGGCAGGCGAGAGCGGTTCGGGCGCGGTCAAGCCGCCCGTCCTCGACCTCAAGGCCCGGCCGAGTGCGACAGCCGGCGCTGCAGACTCCAAGTCGTCCACCGTTCCGCCGTCCGGCACGGCTGCGTCGCCCAAGCCAGGCGTGCCGCCCGCCGGCAAGGCCGATGACAAGCCGGCCGCCAGCGCATCCCCTGCGGCCAGCAGCAGCGCCAGCAAGCCTGCGGGCGCGCCGCCGCAGCCAAAGGGCGCCGGTCCTGGCGGGTTGGTCGGGGCCGCCATTGTCGGTGGTGTTCTGGGCCTGGGTGGCGCCTATGGGCTGGCTGTCGCGGGGCTGTGGCCGGTGCCGCCACAGACGGCGCCGGTTGCTGATCCGCAGATCGCCGCGCTCAGCCAGGCCGTGCCCGAGCTCGAAACCGTGACGCAGACGACGCAGTCCGAACTGGCGCGCGCCAGCCAGCGCATCGCGGCCCTCGAATCCGCAGCGGCCACGCCGCCCGCAGAGGGTGCGAATGCCGGGCCCGATGTCAGCGGCATCGAAGAGAGCATTGCCGCGCTCAATGCCCGCATTGACGACCTGGCCACGGCGCCGGCAGGCGCCGGCGACAGTGCCGCGCTCGAAAGCCTGCGCGTCGAACTGGCGGGCCTGGGCAACCGGTTGGACGAAGTGGCCGCCCGCGTTGGCAGCAGCGAAGCCAGCCTCAAGACGCTCGAAGGCACGGTGTCGGCGACAAGCGATGCCCTGGCCCAGCAGCCCAGCGACATCGGCGCCGTGCTGCAATTGCCGCTGATCCTGTCGGGTCTTGAAACCGCATTTGAAAGCGGCCGGCCCTATGAGACGGAACTGGCCGCGCTGCGCGCCGGCCTGCCGGATGCCGCGGTCCCCACAGTGATTGCCAATGCGGCCGCTACAGGTCTGCCGCGTCCCGACGTGATTGCGCGCCGGTTTGCCGATGTGATCCCGGCCATGCTGGCGGGTCGCCCGGCCGATCCAGATGCCGGCTGGCAGGCGGGGGCGCTCGACTGGTTCGCCGGCGTCATCGCGCTGCAGCCAAGTGGCGAGATCGAGGGCGATTCGCCCGATGCCCTGCTGTCGCGGGCCAAGGCCGCCGTGGACCGTCGCGATTTTTCCGCCGCCAAGTCGCTGATCGAGAGCCTGCCGGCCAGTATGCGCACGGCGGCAGGCGAGGTCCCGGGCCTGGTGGCCGACCAGGCTGCGGCGCAGGATTTCCTGTCCACCCTGCGCAGCCAGGCGCTGGCCGGTGAGGTGCAGCCATGATCCGTCTTGCCTCCTGGATTGTGGGCAGCCTGGTCATCGCCGCGCTGGCAGCGTGGATGATTTCGCTGCCGGGCACGCTGACGCTGGAAGTTGCCAATTATCGCATGCAGCCGCGCCTGGGCACGGCGGTGTTCATCTTCATCTGCGTGGCGCTGGTGGTCATTCTGGTCTGGGCGGTGGTGCGGCGCATCATTTCCGCGCCCAAGGCGCTGGCCCGGCGCAGCCAGGAGCGGCGGCGCGAACAGGGTGTGGAAGCGCTGGGCGATGCGGTGGTGGCGCTGCAGGCCGGCGACGCCGCCCGGGCGCGGGTGCTGGCGCGCGAAGCGCAGGCGCGGCTGCCCGACAATGCCGCGGCCCGGCTGCTGGAGGCGCGGGCCGATCTGGCGCTGGGCGACATGCCGGCAGCGCGCGAGCACTATCGGGCGCTGATCGCCAGCGACAAGACAGCGCTGGCGGCGCTCACCGGGCTCTATGACCAGGCGCGGACGCAGCAGCGGCCCGAAGCAGCCCTGACCTTTGCCCGCAAGGCGCTGGCGCTGGCGCCGGGTAGCGCCTGGGCGGCGGAAGCGGTGTTCGGGGATCTGACGCGCCGGGGGCAATGGGCGCAGGCCGTGGCCATGGTCAATGTCGAGCCGGCCCAGTCGCGCGAGGCCAGGGCGGCCAAGCGGCGCCGCCAGGCGGTGATCGAGACGGCGCGGGCGCGCGAAGCGGAAACCAGCGATCCCCTGGCCGGGCTCGACCATGCGTTGACCGCGCTCAAGCTGCTGCCCGATTTCGTGCCGGCGGCGCTGATTGCCGCGCGCATCCACATCAATCGGGGCGACACGCGCAAGGCCATGAGCCTGCTGCGCCGCATCTGGCGGGCCACCGGCCATCCCGATGTGGCCGCGCTTTATGCCCATGCCCAGCCGGGCGCTTCGGCGGTCGACCGGCTCAAGCGCCTGGGCGAGATCATCGAGACGCCGCCCCCGCATCGTGCCGCCGGCATGGCGCTGGCCCGGGCGGCCATCGATGCCTATGACTGGCCACTGGCACGTCAGGCGCTGGCGCCCTTTTCTGGTCCCGATGCCACCCAAGGCGTCGCCAGCCTGATGGCCGAGATCGAAGAAGGCGAACATGGCGACCAGGGCAAGGCGCGCGAATGGCTGGCCCGTGCCGTGCGGGCGCCGCGCGATCCGGCCTGGACGGCCGATGGCATGGTGAGCGACGAATGGGAGCCGCTCTCGCCGGTGACCGGGCGGCTCGATGCCTTCGAGTGGAAAGTGCCCATGGTGCAATCGGCATCCACGGCACGCGCCGAGGGCGCGGCAACGGCACAATTGCCCGTCCCCGCATCGTTGCCTCTTGCACCGGCCCAAAACCCGACGTAAAAGGCCACGCGTTGCCGCATTAGCTCAGTTGGTAGAGCACATCATTCGTAATGATGGGGTCAGGTGTTCGAGTCACCTATGCGGCACCATTCCCACTCACAGAACAGGTTCTTGACGCTGCCGATTGGCCGGCGTTTGCGCGTGGCCGTGCCGGCGTGGGTCAGGCCTGGGTTTCCAGCTGGCGCAGGCGCTGGGCCTGGCGCGCAGTGGGGTTGATGGCCGAGATGGCCTCACCCGCCGGTCCGAACAGGATGGCGCGTTCCTCGGGCGTGGAATCAAAGAAGGGATAGCGGGCAATCACCCGCGGATACATCACCGGAATGTATGAGGCATAGAGGCACACCGGAAAGGTCAGTTCGCCCCAATAGCCTTCGCCGGCCAGCTGGGTGGAGCCGAAGACGCGCTTGTAGAAGGGCGCGTGCTCGGGCCGCACCGAGGAGATGCAATAGGTGGCCTTGAAGTGTTCGCAGGCCATCACCGCCATGCGCAGCGTCAGATAGGGCAGGGCCGGAAAGGCCAGCGAGGCCTCGTGGTCGGCGGTGAAGCGGCTGGGGTCGATATAGCTGCCGCCCTTGTCGATGATGTCACCCAGTACATCGGGCCAGATGGCCCGGCTGGGCGAGGTGGGGTCGTCCTTGGTGGCGATATGCAGGCGGATCGAACTGACCAGGCGGTCGTCGATATAGACGCCGAAGCAATAGCAATTGGCGGCATCGTCATAGGCGTCCCGGGTGATGCGCTGGGAGTTGACGGGGATGAAGTCCTCACGCCGATAGGCTTCGTAGCGCAGGCGATAGACCGGATCTAGCTGCACGCTGGGCGTGACGCGCCGGTATTGCACACGGTCAAGAAGGTCGATCAGGGTCAGGGCGAACTGGGAAGTGCCGGCGGGTGCCGAACTCACGGTGGTCATACTGTTACGCGCCTCATGCAGTGGCGCGACATTAATCTCTTGTTAGCCATAGCGGCAGAGTTTTGTTAAGTATGAGCGTGGAATCTAGCCGGGTTCCAGCCGGCTTTCCCGTTGTTTTCCAGATAGTTAATTGACATTAACCGTGTCGGCGTTTTGCGCCGATGCGGCGCGGTGCCGTGTTGAGCCGGCCAATCAGCTCGCCGATGTCGCGCTGCGGCAACGGGCGGCTGAAGAAATAGCCTTGCACCTGCTGCACCTGGGTATGGCCCTGGATGACATTGAGCTGTTCTTCGGTCTCGACACCTTCGGCAATCACGATCAGGTCGAGGTCGCGACCCAGCCGCGCCACATTGGCCAACAGCCGCAGGGCGCGCGGATTGGTGGTGATATCGGCCACAAAGGAGCGGTCGATCTTGAGCTTGGTGAAGGGCAGGGCGTTGAGGTAGCTCAGCGAGGAATAGCCGGTGCCGAAATCATCCAGGGCAATGGCGATGCCCTGGTCGGCCAGGCGCTGCAGCACGCGCTGGGCAATCTCGCGCTGTTCGATCACGGCGGTTTCGGTCACCTCGATCTCGAAGCGCGAGGGTGCCAGGCCGCTGCGGTCGAGCGCGTCGAGCACCAGCGCCTCGAGGTCGGCGCCGCGGAAATCGCGGGCCGAGACATTGACGGCCACGCTGATCTCGCCGGGCCAGAGCACGCATTGTGCGGCGGCCTGTTCGATCACCCAGGCGGTGATATCGGAGATCAGGCCCATTTCCTCGGCCAGCGGGATGAAGACCATGGGGGGAATGGCACCCAGTTCGGGGTGTTCCCAGCGTGCCAGCGCCTCGCAGCTGACCACCTTGCGGGTGTTGATGTCGACCAGCGGCTGGAAGGCCAGCGTCAGCCGGCCCTGGCGCACGGCGAGGGCCAGGTCGGTCTTGAGACGCTGCCGATAGTGGTAGTCGATGTCCATCTGGCCATGGAAGATCTGCGTCCGGCTCTTGCCGTCGGCCTTGGCGGCATAGAGGGCCAGATCGGCCTTGGTCATCAGGTCATCAAGCGCATCGGTGTCGCAGGCGCTGGTCACCAGGCCAACGCTGACGGTCACCGGCAACGTCACGCCGTCAAAGACGAAGGGCTGGTTGAAGCTGTCCACAATGGTGCGGGCGAGTGCATCGGCCTGGGCGTCGGTCTCCAGGTCGCGGCAATAGATGATGAATTCATCGCCCCCCAGGCGAGCCAGCACGGCGCCGGCTGGCGCGCAATCGCTCAGGCGGCGGGCCACCTGGGCCAGCAGGGTGTCGCCGGCCAGGTGGCCGAAGCTGTCGTTGACATGCTTGAAGTCGTCAATGTCGACCAGCATCAGGGCGACGCGGCGGGCGGGTTCCGGTTCGGCCTGGCGCGCCGCCAGGTCGGCCTCGGTCAGATCGCCGAAATGGCTGCGGTTGGGCAGGCCGGTCAGCGTGTCGTGGCGGGCCAGATAGGTGATGCGTTCTTCCGAGGCGATGCGTTCGCTGATGTCTTCGAACAGCAGCACGACGCGCTGATTGCGGGTGCTTACGGTGATTTCATAGTAATAGCCGGGCGGCAGGTGCATCAGCACCTTGCCGGTGGATTTGCCGGCCACCATCTGGCTGAGCTGGGCAATGGCTTCGCGCGACAGCGGGGCAGCGGCGCTGAGCCGGTCGATGACCGCATCAAAGCTCTGATGGACCAGGTCATCCAGGCCCACCAGGCCAAACAGGCGCACAGCGCGCTTGTTGATCACGGCGATGCGGCCGTGCTCGTCAAGCATGCACAGGCCATGCTCGAGAATGCTGATCGACATGTCCAGTTCGCTGGCCAGGCGCGAGGCCTCGACGCGGCCGTGCACAGCACTGAGCAGGATGGAGCGGATATCGGCGGCCAGCTTGCGGAAGCTGACCAGCATCATGCCCAGCAGCGCCGCCAGCACCAGGTGATAGACGTCGCCATAGGCGGCATAGCCCAGCGACAGTGGCACGATGACGGCGATCATCTGGATGGTCACCAGCCTGTCGAGGCCGAAATTGCGGGCGACGATCCCCACCATCACGGCGATGGAGATCGAGGCGCTCGACAGGGCGGCAAAGGGATCCTGCTCCACGGCCATGGCGATGTAGCACCAGACGCCATAGACCGCCGCCAGCAGGCCGCCGATGACAACTGCACGGTTTTCCCAGTGCTCGGCTGCGGCAGCGTCTTCATTGCCGACGCCGGCGCGCCAGAAGCTGCGCATGTCGAAATAGCGGACCGTGCCGATCACCACGAAGGCGATGGCGCACAGCATCAATGGCAGGGATTGGGCCTTGTAGGCGCTCAGGCCGCCGATAATGGCGCTGGCAATGGCCCCTGCGAGCATGGCGTGGCGATCGCCATATACCGACCGCATGATCGATACATAGTCGAGGGCCGGCATTGTCTTCCGGGCCGAGCTGAACACACACTACCCCCACGTTGCCGTGCTATAAGGGACCCCAAGGGATTAATGCGGCGTTTCCGGCGCGAAAAACGCAGAGGAGCGGCAGCATCTTCCGCCATAAGAGTAAATGCGGTGCTAATGGGCGGCGGGCAGCAGCGGGGGCCGGGCCGCGGCGGCGTGCAGGGCCGCGATGACGTGCCGGGGCGACATCTCGGGCGTGTCCCAATAGTCGGTGAGTGCGCGCTGGATCGCCGCGATCCAGGGCGCCGGCGTGGTGAGCAGGGGCGTGAGCACGGCGTGGCCGGTTGTGTCGATGGCGGTCGCCACCTGGCGCGCGCAAGGATCAAGGTCGATCCAGGCATCGCGGCGTACCGGAACCGCGCCAATGGCCCTGGCGAAGCGGATCTGTGTGTCGACAGCGGTCACGTCCTGGGCAAAGGCGCGGCCTGTTGCTTCGGACTCCGCTGACAGCCCGCCCACCAGGCCCCAGGCTTCGACGCTCATCGGCACGGCCTTGGCGCCGGGCAGGAAGAGGCAGCCATAGTCGTCGGCCTCGGTCTTGCCGGCGGCCTGCCATTCGGCCCGCATGCCATCGCCCTGCACCTGCATCAGCGCCTGGCCCGATATCACCATGCCGGTGGCGATGTTCCAGTCGCGACCCGGGGCACTGTCGTCGGCCTCGCGCTCGAAGCGGCGCAGCCAGACAAGCATTTCGGCAAAGGCCGGGTCGTCCAGTCCTTGGGGGTCGGGTGTTGCTCCAAAAATGCCGTCATAAACCTCCGCGCCGCCCAGGCTGGCCAGCAGCGACATGGCCAGATAGGTGACCTGCCAGGGCTGCTCGCCGATGGCGAGCGGCAGGTAGCCGGCGTCGCGGACGGCCGGGAAATCGGCCCACATGGCCTCCAGGCTGGTCCAGGATTGCGGATCGACACCGGCCGCGCGGGCCACGTCCTTGTTGTAGTAGATGGTGGCATCGGCATGAAGGGCGGCCGGGATCTTGACGACGTCCGCGTCCACCGTAATGGCGTCGCGCACCAGGTCGGGCAGCTGCGCCAGCAGGCCGCTGTCGGCGAACTGGTCTTGCAGGCTGAGCAATTTGCCCGTCTCGGCCAGCGGCCGGTAGATGCCGGGATGCATTTCGTGGAACGCGTTGGGGTAGATGCCATCGGCGATCAGGTCGATCACGGTCTTGGCCGGCTTGCCCCTGGCGTTGATGGCCAGCGGGATCCAGCGGTCGCCGCGGCTCTCGACTTTTTCGCGCAGGATATTGAGGGCGGCAAGCTCGGCCGGGGTGTACCAGCGGTGCATGATCAGCAGGTCGCCCGATTGCGCCGGCTGGGAGAAAAGACTGGCTGCCAGGACCACGACCAGGGCGGCGATCACGCCGCGCAGATGCGCGGCGCCGGGCCGATTTGCAGCGGGTCGCCCCCGGCGGCGGGAAACAGTGATCATCAGGAGCGTGATTGGCGTGCTGGCAGCGGGATGGTCAGGATGACGCAAAGCCGTTGCAGCGGTCTTAATTTGGACGCTGCTGCCCCTATTGTGATGATGCCTTGATGCAGGAGGATGAAGAAATGGTCGAACGTCTCGATGCGGCCCGCCTGGCGCAGGCGGTGCATGATCTGCCGGCCTGGCGGCTTGAGAACGGCGATGGTGCCGATATGCTGGTGCGGGTGTTTTCCTTTGCCGATTTCTCGGCGGCCTTCGGCTTCATGGCCCGCGTCGCGCTGGCCGCCGAAAAGGCCGGGCATCATCCGGACTGGAGCAACAGCTACAACAAGGTGACCGTGCGGTTGTCCACCCATGACGCCGGCGGCATCAGCACCCGCGACATTGATCTGGCGCAGGCCATCGACGCCATCGCTGGCTAAGCCCGCCTCTGCCGGCTGACGCCTGCTGGCCTCAGTGAAAATTACGACCCTCGGGCAGGGCGGCATAGGCGGCGCGGCGGGCCCGCTCGATCTCCAGCAGCGCCTTGTGGTCGCGGCCGGGATGGGGTCCCGAGCGTCCCTCGTCGCCGCGGGCCAGAATGCGTTCGCCAATGTCCTTGCCATGGGCCAGGTCGAGCAGCAGCGGCGTCATGTCGGTCAATTGCTCGGCAATCAGGTGGATCACCAGCCCTTCGCGCTGCACCTGGCCGCGGATGGCCAGCATGCGGGCGCCCAGCACGGTCTTGCGATTGGCCTCAAACACTTTTGGCCAGATGACGATATTGGCGACGCCGGTCTCGTCCTCGAGCGTGGCAAAGATCACGCCGCTGGCGGTGCCCGGTCGCTGGCGCACCAGCACCAGGCCCGCCACCTCCACCCGGCTGCCGGCCCGCGCCTGCTGCAGACCGATGGCGGGCAGGGTGCGGCGCTGTTCCAGCTTGGGGCGGATGAACTGCAGCGGATGGCCCTTGAGCGAGAAGGAGAGGGTGGAATAGTCGTGGATCACCTCTTCCCCGGGCAGCATGGTGGGCAGGCCCGCCTCGATGTCCGCCTCGGTTTCGACGCGTCCGGCGGCGGCAAACAGCGGCAGGGTGTCGGCGCCATGGGTGCCGATCAGGCCCTTGACCGCCCAGAGCGCCTCGCGGCGGCTCAGGCCCAGGGAGGCAAAGGCGTCGGCACGGGCGAGCTTTTCGAGGCTCGCAATGGGCAGCTTGGTGCGCAGCCAGAGGTCGCGCACCGAATCATAGCCCCGGCCACGCCGCGCCACGAGAATGTTGATGTCATTGTCGGAGAGGCCCACGATCTGGCCCAGGCCCAGGCGGATGGCCCGGTCGGCATGGATATGGCCGACCATGGACTGATGCTGCGGCCAGAGATGCTCGCGCGCTGGGCGGCTGTTGCCTTCGAGCACGCAGTCGCTGTCGGACAGGTTCACATCCACCGCGCGCACCTCCACGCCATGCTCGATCACGTCGCGGATGATCTGGGATGGCGCGTAAAAGCCCATGGGCTGGGAATTGAGCAGGGCGGTGGCAAAGACATCGGGATAGTGGCACTTGAGCCAGCACGAGGCATAGACCAAGAGCGCAAAGGATGCCGCGTGGCTTTCGGGAAAGCCATATTCGGCAAAGCCCTGGATCTGGGCAAAGCAGTTCTTGGCAAACTCCCGCGGATAGCCATTGGCCTGCATGCCGGCCAGGAATTCGTCGCCGAACTGGGCGATGCGGCCGGTGCGGCGCCAGGCGGCCATGGCGCGGCGCAGGCTGTCGGCCTTGCCGGGGGAAAAGCCGGCGCCGACGATGGCAATCTGCATGGCCTGTTCCTGGAACAGTGGCACGCCCAGGGTCCGGCCCAACACGCCCCTGAGCTTGTCGTCGTGATAGACGGGCTCTTCCAGTCCCTGGCGGCGGCGCAGATAGGGATGGACCATATTGCCCTGGATGGGGCCGGGACGGACAATGGCCACCTCGATCACCAGATCGTAGAATTTCTCCGGTTTGAGCCGCGGCAGCATGCTCATCTGCGCCCGGCTCTCGATCTGGAACACGCCCAGCGTGTCGGCGCGCTGGATCATGGCATAGACTTCGGCCTTCCTCGACTGGTCGGGGAGGGCCTCTTCGCTCAACAGGTCCACCAGCGCTAGGCTCTGCCCGTAATGGGTCTGCATCAATTCGAACGCCCGGCGCAGGCAGCTCAGCATGCCCAGCGCCAATACGTCGACCTTGAGGATGGCCAAAGCGTCGATGTCGTCCTTGTTCCATTCGATGATGGTGCGGCTGTCCATGGCCGTCTTGGAAATGGGCACCAAGCTTTCCAGCGAATCGCGGGTGATGACAAAGCCGCCCACATGCTGGCTGAGATGGCGCGGAAAGCCGCGCAAGACGCTCACCACCTCGAACAGTTGCGTCAGCGTGGGGTCGGCCGGGTTGAGCCCCAGGCTTGCCAGGTCGGAGGTGTCGAGGCTGCTGCCCCAGCCCCAGTGCAGCTGGTTGAGTGCGGCCACGGTGTCCTCGGATACGCCAAACACCTTGGCGGCCTCGCGCAGGGCGCTCTTGGCGCGGTAGCAGATGACATTGGCGGTCAGTCCGGTGCGGCGGCCGCCATATTTGGCATAGATATAGGCCATCACCTCTTCGCGCCGCTCATGCTCGAAATCGACGTCGATATCGGGCGGCTCGTCGCGCTCGGTGGAGATGAAGCGGCCGAACACCAGCGTGCTGACCTCGGGGTCGACCTCGGTGATCTCAAGGCAAAAGCACACCGTGGAATTGGCCGCCGAGCCGCGCCCCTGGCAGAGGATCTTGCGTTCGTGCCGGGCAAACTGGACGATGTCGTGCACGGTCAGGAAATAGGCGGCATAACCCTTGTAGCCAATCAGGCACAGCTCGGACCAGATCGAGCGCTTGACCTTGTCGGAAATGCCCTGCGGATAGCGCCTTCTGGCGCCATCCCAGGTCAGGCGCTCCAGCGTCTGCTGGGCGGTCTCGCCATTGCCCACGGTCTCTTCGGGATAGTTGTATTTGAGCTGGTCGAGCGAAAAGCCGATGCGGGCGATCAGGCGCTGTGTCTCGGCCACGGCCTGGGGATAGTCGGCAAACAGGCGCGCCATTTCGCGCGGCGGCTTGAGCTGGCGCTCGGCATTGGCGCTCAGTGCCCAGCCGGCGGTCTCGAGCGTCATGTGCTCGCGGATGCAGGTCACCACGTCCTGCAGGATTCTGCGGCTGGCGTGGTGATAGCGTACGTCATTGCTGGCCAGCATGGCGGCCTGGTGGCGCCGGGCCAATTGGTCGATGCGGTTGAGCCGGGCCCGGTCCTCGCCATCAAAGCGATGGCTGGCCGCCACCCAGACGCGGCCGGGCGCCTCGGCGCAGAGGGTGGCCAGCGTGCGTTCGCTCAGCCCCCAGTCGGTCTCGTCGGGGACGAGAATGAACAATTGCCCCTGGCTATGGTTTTCCTCGGGGCCCTGCAGGCCCCCGCTGTCGAGCGGGGCGGCGCCGAACAGGTCGGAGAACAACAGGCGCGGCTTGCCCTTGTCCCCGCGCTGGTTGGCGCGGGTCAGCAGCTTGCACAGCCGGCCATAGGCCTGGCGGTCGCTGGGATAGGCGACAATATCGGGCGTGCCATCGGCAAAGCAGAGCCGCACGCCCACCAGATAGCGGAAATTGTCCGGCTGCGGGCTGAGGTCACGTGCCGCCACATAGCCGCGCACCACGCCGGCAAAGCTGTTGCGGTCGGCCAGGCCGAAGGCACTCAGCCCCATATGCGCCGCCAGGGCCACCAGCTCCTCGGGGTGCGAGCCGCCATGCAGGAAGGAGAAATTGCTGATCGCCACCAGTTCGGCAAATTCCGGCGCCGGGGCGGCCGGCTGGGCGGGACCACGCCCGGGCGGGATCAGGGCAATGGGTTGGCTCATGCGAACAGCCCATGCAGATACCATTGCGGCGTGCTGTCGGGCACATAGAGCCCGTTGCGGAAAATCCAGAAGCGGCGGCCCTGGGCATCCTCGATGCGATAATAGTCGCGCGTGCCGGCCTCGGCGTCAAAGCGGGCCAGCGCCGGCGCGGCGGCGGGCTTGCCATCGGCCTCGGGCGCTGCTGGCAGGGGCAGCAGGTCGAGCCGCTGGCCACTGCGCCACCATTGGGCGCCCAGCCGCTCGGGTCCGGCCGCCTTGGTGATGCGATAGCTGACGCGGCGCCAGATCATGGAGGCGGGCAGGCCATCGGGCACTTCGGCATTGATGGCCACCGGCTCGGGCACCGGCAGCAGGCGCAGCGGCCGCAGGCGCGGCGGGCCGGGCGGATCGTCGGGGGCGGCCGCGCCCACCAGGGCCGGCACCAGCCGCGCCGCCTGCTCGGGGATATGGCTGGCCAGCAATTGGGTGCGCAGCACGGCCATGGTCCCCAGCCGGCTGCTCATGCGATCCTGCAGCTGGTCGAGATCGGCGGTGCCGTCGTCGTCGGCAAAAGCGCCCAACTGGGCGGCATCCAGGCGCCCCACCGAACTCACCGCCAGGCGGATCATGTCGATGCCGAAGCCGGGGTCATATTCGCCCGACAGGCGCTCGGCGCGGTTGTTGAACAGGGCGCTGATATGATCGGGATCGCGCGTCAGCCGGGCCGAATTGACCGAGAGGGTCATCACCTTGTGGTCGACGCGATAGAGGAACAGGTGAAAGGCCTGGCCGCCCAGGCCCTCGCCCTCGAGCTGCAGGCCCAGCCGGATGGCCAGGTCGCGCGCTGTCATCAGCACATCGTCGAGCAGGCCGATGGGGTCGGCAAAGCGGCGTTCGGCATGGCGCTCGGCCAAGGGCAGGCGCGGGTTGAGCCGTTCCTGCTGCTGGCCATAGGCCTGGTCGAGCCGGGTGAGGAGGCTGAGGCCAAAGCGGGCCTGCAGCGGCTTGCGCGGGCGCGGGCGCACCTGGCCCAGCGTGGTCAGCCCCATCTGTGTCAGGCCCGCCACCTGGCTGTCATCGAGGCGCAGCGCGGCCACCGGCAGGGCATCGAGCACCTGGGTCAGGGCGTCGTCAGCCACCACCTGGCTGCGGGCAAAATGGCTCACCGCCCAGGCGCCGCCAATGGTAGAGGCGATGGCGCCGGCCACGGTATAGCCCAGGGCGCGCAGCCGGCTCAGCAGCAGGCGCAGCATGGGCGCCTCGCCGCCGAACAGATGATCCACGCCGGTGATGTCGAGCACCAGGTCGCCAAAGGCGTTCATGTCCTCGAGCACCGCCACCAGCGGGCTGGCATTGGAGTGCCAGTCGGCAAAATCGGCAAAGGCGGCGGCCAGCAGCGGGCGGTCGATCTCGCGCACGACCAGGCCGGGCAGCAGGGCGCGGGCATCGGCCAGGTTCTGCCCGACGCGCAGTCCGCCCTGGGCCGCCGCGGCGTCGATGGCAGCCAGGCGCAGCCCGCCCTTGATGCGTTCGTAAAGCGCCAGCGGGGCCCCGGCCAGGCCCGGCTCAACCCGCTTCAGGTAATCGGTTGGCCAGCTGGGCAGATAGAGGCTGAGGAAGCGCCGTGCCGGCAGCAGGCCAGGGGGCGTCGGTTCGGCCGGTGATCGTGCCGGCATCCTGGGTGACAAGTCCATCGTGCGTCCATCCCACAAGCCATTGGGTCTGCTGTTGGCGGAGAATGCCTTTCTCCAATTGGGCCAGCCAACGCGGGGCGCCGGGGGCCAGGGCATCAAAGCGGCGGCGGGCGCTGAGCACGGGGGTCAGGCGCCAGCGCAGATGGGCGGCGCTGGCCTCCCGCCCGGTGCCATAGCGCAGCAGCAGCAGCGAGCTGCCCATGCCGGCCGTGCGCAGGCCCAGGCGCCGGCTGGCGGTGAAATCGAGTGCCTTGTGCTGGCCGGCGACATCGGCCACCACGGCGGCAACGGCGCGGCAGGCCAGCGCCTCCTCGCTGGCCCAGAGCAGGTCGGTGATGGTCTGGGTGCGCACCAGCAACAACGCGCTTGGGTCAAAGCCGAAGCTGCGCAGGCCCGGACCATAGGGCAGGCCGCTGTCCTGGGCCTGGCGGGCGAGCTGGAGATAGATCACCGCCGGGCGGGCCGGGGTGATCAGGCTGCGCGCCTGGGCCAGGGCAAAGCCCAGCGTCGCCCCGGCATGGCGCTGCTCATCGGTGAAGATCTCCTGCAGCAGGCCGGCGGCGGGCATGGGAAAATCGCTCTCCGCACCGGGCTGCAGCAGCGGGCGCGCCTCGGCCAACGCTGGCTTGCGCTCAATATCGGCAATGGTGTCGCGCAGCGCGGCAAGGCGCTGTTGGCGATCGGAGGGGGCCATCGGCAACCGGGTGATGTGAACAAAACAGGAACATTTAGACTCCGAATCTGCGCGGAGTCGAGTCCTTTTTGATGCCGCTTAGGCGCTTAATCGGCCTGTTCCGGGCACTTGTGTGGCCATTGCGCATCAACCCGTGGCCAGAGTGTTGCGCAGGCCCGTGAGGCCATTGAGCAAATCGAGCGCGTTGTTCAGTGTCGGTGGGCCTGCCTCCCAGCCGGCCCATTGCTGACCCAAGCTCCCGCCGGAGGCGCGCCAATGTTCGAGGCCATTACCAGCCTGTTTACCAAGCCTGAACCGCTTGCCAATCACGACCCCAAACTGGCCGTGGCTGCCCTTCTGGTGCATCTGGCCGCCGTGGACGGGCAGATGAGCGCCGAAGAGCGCGAGACCATCAAGACTACGCTGATGGAGCAATATGGCCTGGATGAGGCCAGCGTGGAGCGGCTGATCAAGGAGGCCGCAGCGCGCGACGCCGAGGCCGTGGATTTCTACAATTTCACCTCCACCCTGTCGGGGATGGAGATGGACGAGCGCATCAACATCATCCGCATGATGTGGACCGTGGTGTTCGCCGACAAGGAAAACCACGAGATGGAAGACAATATGGTCTGGCGCGTGGCCGAGCTGATCGGCGTCTCCAGCCGCGACCGCACCATCCTGCGCAAACAGATCGGCAGCGCCAGCTAGGGTTTTTGCGTCTCGGCAAGCCCCACCCGACCTTCCCCATCAAGGGGGAGGGGCCCAATGGCGGGCTGCATGCCATATCAGTTCAGTTCAACCCCATCCCTCCGTCATTGCCCGGCTCGTCCGGGCAATCCAGCACCGACTTATGGATCACCCGGACAAGCCGGGTGATGACGGCGGCTGAACGATCAAGGCTTCCGCACCCAAAACCAAAACAGCCCCCGGATCGCTCCAGGGGCTGCAGGTTTGTCAGCGATCGATCCGGGTCTCAGGCGACCTTGCGCTCGACCATCATCTTCTTGATTTCGGCAATGGCCTTGGCCGGGTTCAGGCCCTTGGGGCAGACCTTGGCGCAGTTCATGATGGTGTGGCAGCGATAGAGCTTGAAGGGGTCCTCGAGGTCGTCGAGGCGCTCATTGGTGGTTTCGTCGCGGCTGTCGATCAGCCAGCGATAGGCCTGCAAGAGGGCGGCGGGGCCGAGATATTTGTCGCCATTCCACCAATAGCTCGGGCAGGAGGTCGAGCAGCAGGCGCAGAGGATGCACTCATAGAGCCCGTCGAGCTTGGCGCGCTGCGGCACGGTCTGCGTCCACTCCTTGGCCGGGGTGGGCGAAGTGGTCTTGAGCCAGGGCTCGATGGCGCGGTGCTGGGCATAAAAGGTGCTCAGGTCCGGCACCAGATCCTTGACCACCGGCATATGGGGCAGCGGATAGATCTTGATGGGGCCGGTGGAGTCGTCCATGCCCTTGGTGCAGGCCAGGGTGTTGAGCCCGTTGATGTTCATCGAGCAGGAGCCGCAAATGCCCTCGCGGCAGGAGCGGCGCAGGGTCAGCGTGGGGTCGATGTTGTTCTTGATCCACAGCAGACCGTCCAGGATCATCGGGCCGCAATCGTCGAGATTGACGAAATAGGTGTCGATGCGCGGATTGGCCGACTGGTCGGGGTCGTAGCGATAGATGTGGTACTCGCGCAGCCGCTTGGCGCCGGCCGGCTTGGGCCAGGATTTGCCTTGGGTGGGCCGGTCGGCCTTGGGGAGCATCAGTTCGACCATGGGTCGGTCTTCCTTTTCTGGGTGCCGCGCAACCGGCACTGAATTGGTCTGTTGGCGCTGGTATGCCGGCACAGCCGGCTTGCCGGGTCGGGGACGGGTCCCCGGGCCTAGTAGTTTGGTTTGCAGATCTGGTTGGATTTGGCGACATAGGTGTTGTAGGCGACGAAATCGCTGTCGGCGGGCGCGGCGCCCTTCATCGATTTGATCACCACGCCCATGAAGCGCTCGTCGATCAGCGTCATGGCCGCCTCGGCCTTGCAGCCACAGAGCTTCGCATCCTGGGCGATGCCCATGCAGACGCGGTAGAATTCTTCCTTCTGCGCCGCGGTGGGGGCCGCAGCAAAGGCGGGCGTGGTCAGCAGGGCCAAAGCGGCCAACAGGCTCAGGCGTTTCATCTCAGCTCCTTGCGGATCATCAGTAGACGCGTGCCTTGGGCGCGATCTTCTTGAGGTCGATGCCGCCTTCGCTTTCGGGCGTCAGCGGATCGACATGCACCGGGCGATAGCCCAGCGTGACGGCGCCGGTATTGGTGTCGATCCAGCTCAGCGTGTGCTTGCGCCAGTTGACGTCGTCACGGCTGGCGAAATCCTCGCGGGCATGGGCGCCGCGGCTTTCCTGGCGCGCTTCGGCCGAGACCACGGTGACCATGGCATTGGCCATCAGGTTCTCGAGTTCGAGAGTCTCGACCAGATCCGAGTTCCAGATCAGGCTGCGGTCGGTCACCTTGACGTCGGGCAGTTGCGCGAAGATCTCGCTCATGCGCTTGACGCCGGACTGCAGGGTTTCCCCGGTGCGGAACACGGCAGCGTCTTCCTGCATGGTGCGCTGCATGGCGTCGCGCAGCTTGGCGGTGGGCTGGCTGCCCGAGGCGTTGCGCAGGCGGTCGAAGCGGGCGAGGATTTTCTCGTCCTGCGCCTTGTTGATCGCCGGAATCGGCGCCGCGCGGTCGATCACCTTGCCGGCGCGGATGGCGGCGGCGCGGCCAAAGACCACGAGGTCCGTCAGCGAGTTGGAGCCCAGGCGATTGGCGCCATGCACCGAGGCGCAGGCGGCTTCGCCCACGGCCATCAGGCCGGGCACGATGGCGTCGGGGTTCTCGGGCGTCGGGTTGAGCACTTCGCCATGGTAGTTCGCGGGGATGCCGCCCATGTTGTAGTGCACGGTCGGCAGCACCGGGATGGGCTCGCGCGTGAGGTCCACGCCGGCAAAGATCTTTGCGCTCTCGGTGATGCCCGGCAGGCGCTCATGCAGCACCTTGGGGTCGAGATGGTCGAGGTGCAGGTAGATGTGGTCCTTCTTGGGACCAACGCCGCGCCCTTCGCGGATTTCAAGCGTCATGCAGCGGCTGACCACGTCGCGGCTGGCCAGGTCCTTGGCATTGGGGGCATAGCGCTCCATGAAGCGCTCGCCTTCCGAATTGGTGAGATAGCCGCCTTCGCCGCGTGCGCCTTCGGTGATCAGCACGCCCGCGCCATAGATGCCGGTGGGGTGGAACTGCACGAATTCCATGTCCTGCAAGGGCAGGCCAGCACGGGCGACCATGCCATTGCCGTCGCCGGTGCAGGTATGGGCCGAGGTGGCCGAGAAATAGGAGCGGCCATAGCCGCCGGTGGCGAGCACCGTGGTCTTGGCGCGGAAGCGGTGCAGCGTGCCGTCGTCCAGCTTCCAGGCGATCACGCCCTGGCAGGCGCCATCATCGCCCATGATCAGGTCGAGCGCGAAATACTCGATGTAGAATTCGGCATTGTTGCGCAGGCTCTGGCCATAGAGCGTGTGGAGGATCGCATGGCCCGTGCGGTCGGCAGCGGCGCAGGTGCGCTGCACCGGCGGGCCGTCACCGAATTCGGTCATGTGGCCGCCGAAGGGACGCTGGTAGATCTTGCCCTCGGTGGTGCGGGAGAAGGGCACGCCATAGTGCTCCAGCTCATAGATGGCCGCCGGGGCCTCGCGCGCCAGATATTCCATGGCGTCGTTGTCGCCGAGCCAGTCCGAGCCCTTGACGGTGTCATACATATGCCACTGCCAGCTGTCGGGGCCCATGTTCTGCAGGCTCGCCGCGATGCCGCCCTGCGCCGCCACGGTGTGGCTGCGGGTGGGGAACACCTTGGTGATGCAGGCGGTGCGCAGGCCCTGTTCGGCCATGCCCAGGGTGGCGCGGAGGCCCGCGCCGCCGGCGCCCACCACCACCACATCGAATTCGTGGTCGATGAGTTCGTATTGCGCCATGGACTTAACCCCAGAAGACGAGCTTGAGAATGGCGGCCACGCCGGCCACCGCGATCAGGATGCAGAAGACTGTGTTGAGCCCCATCAGCAGGCGATAGGTCGCGCCGTGGAAATAGTCTTCCAGCGTGTCGCGCATGCCGTTGCGCATGTGGATGGCCACGATCACCAGCAGCACGGCCAGCGGAAGGCCGATCCAGCCATTGCCGATGGTCGCCACCATGTCGGGGCGGTCCTGGCCGCCCAGGCGGATGACCAGATAGGCGAGGAAGCCGATGAAGACGATGTTGATCGCGCCGGTCACCCGCTGGGTGATGAAATGGCGCGTCGAGGCCTTGGCATTGCCATACTTGGTTTTGGGATTGGCAACGACGGCATCAGGGGTGCGGTTTGCGGTCATCTTAGGCGGTCCACACAAAAACGGTCCAGACGAGGACGGTGAGCACGATCGAGCCGATCAGATTGGCCCAGGCGAGCATCTCGCGCTGGCCGGGCAGCATGCCGATGGTGAAGTCCCAGATGAAATGGCGGATGCCGCCCAGCATGTGGTGGAACAGCGCCCAGGTATAGGCGAACAGCACCAATTGGCCGAACCAGCTGGCATAGATGTCGTTGACGACATTGAGCGCCTGCTGGCTGCTGGCGGCGGCACCCAGCCAGATCACCAGCAGCACCGTGCCGGCATAGAGCGCAATGCCGGTGGCGCGATGGGCGATCGACATGGCCATGGTGATGGTCCAGCGATAGATCTGCAGATGGGGCGAAATGGGGCGGGATCGAACCGTCATGGGGCCTCGCTGGCGAGCGGTCAGGGCCGTCGCAGTTTGGAATGGTTCGAGACTTCTAGCGCCCAAAGGTTACAAAATCAAAGCGGTTAACCCCGCCGCAGCTACCACTTTTGGCGGATTGCGCACTTTGTTCGTATAGCGCACGGAATGTGCGGGGTGTGGACGGGAAATGGCCGGAATAGCCCCGCCGGCCCACCCGATTGCGGCGTCTCGGACGAAATTCCGACTCACGGCCTGCCTTGGAACCGCTGGCGCAATCGCACCCTTGGCGGCGCCTAGCGGCCGTTCTGGGCGCGCCAGGCGGCGAATTCGCTGGTGAACTCATCCTTGGTGCGGGGATAAAGCCCGATGATGGGCGTGCCCGCTTTGACCTTTTCGACCACGAAGTCCTCATAGGCGGTCATTTCCACGGCCTCGTCGGCGACCTCGGCAGCGATGGCCTGGGGCACGACAATCACGCAGTCATCATCGCCCACCACCACATCGCCGGGAAACACCGCCACATCGCCGCAGCCAATGGGCACGTTGAGATCGAGCGCCTCGTGCAGGGTCAGATTGGTCGGGCTTGAGGGCCTTGTGTGATAGGCCGGAATATCGAGCGCCCCGATGGTCGTGGCATCGCGAAAGCCCCCATCGGTGACGACACCGGCAACGCCGCGCACCATCAGCCGGGTCACCAGAATATCGCCGGCCGAGGCTGCGCGCGGGTCCTTGCGGCTGTCCATCACCAGCACCTGCCCGGCCGGGCAGGTTTCGACCGCGACGCGCTGGGGGTGTTCGGGGTTGCGGAATTCAACCAATTGGTTGCGGTCTTCCCGCGCCGGAATATAGCGCAGGGTATAAGCGGGGCCGACCATGTTGGCGCCCTTGGGCCTGACCGGGTGCACGCCCTGGATCACCTGGTTGCGCAGGCCGCGCCGGAACAGTGCTGTGGCCAGTGTCGCCACCGAAACACCCATGAATTTGTCGCGCAGTGCCGGGTCCATTGCGGCCCTCCCTCAAGTCAGCTTGTTGCGGGCGATGAAGTCGTCGAGCTTGGCCTGCTGGGCCGATGTCAGTGGCCAGGCCGACGGTGGCCGGGTGGGGCCACAGTCGCGACCCAGCGCACGGAGCGCCGCCTTGACGCCGGTCACATTGGTGCCGTTCATCTCCTCGGCGCGGATTTCCTCGAAGGCCTTCATGCCGGCAATCAGCGCATTGGCCTCGGCAAACTGCCCCGCCTCAAGCGCGGCATGGATGGCCAGGGACCGCTCAGGCCACACATTGATCAGCCCCGACGTGAAGCCGCGTGCGCCCACCGCATAAAAGGCCGGGGCCCAGATTTCGGCCAGCCCGCCTACCCAGACCAGGCTGGCGTCGCAGGCGGCCTTGGCCTCGGCCAGCTTGAGCGGATTGGGCGTGGCCCATTTGATGCCCTTGACCTCGGGCAGGGCGCAGAGCTCGGCGATGGCCTTGGTGCCGATGGCGTCATTGCGCAGATAGAGCATCATCGGCAGGCCGCCCGAGGCATCGGCCACATATCGGAGATAGTCGAGAATGCCGCGCGGGGCGACGAAGGGGTCGGGGGGCTGATGCACCATCAGGGCAGTGGCGCCGGCCGCTGCCGATGCCCGGGCCAGCGCCGCGGCGTCCCGCACACCGCGGCCGATGCCGGCCAGCACAGGCGCGCGGCCATCCACCAGGCGCACCACTTCGCGCACCATGGTCGTGGCTTCCTCGGTGGTCAGCGCATAGAATTCGCCGGTATTGCCATTGACCACAGGCATGTGCAGCCCCGCCGCCAGGGCACGGTCGATGATGGGCGCCAGCCGCTGCGGCGCGACATCGCCCTTGTCGTCATAGGGGGTGACCAGGATGCCGGAAATGCCGGTCAGGGCCTGATCGAGCGTGCGTTGCATAGTCTCGTCCCTTCAGTCGCGCCCGGCATTGCCGATACGCGTGTGTTCCAATTCTTGTCCCCGTCCCCCTCGGGCTTGTCCCGGTGGTCCATGCCGCGGCGAACTGGATTGCCCGGACAGGCCGGGCAATGACGGCGAAACAGATAAGCAGCACCCCGGCGCCTCACCTTCGCCGCCGCCCAGGCCTTGCTAAAAGATATCGGGCTCACCGGCGGCCTTGCCAAAGCCGCGTTCGAGAAAGTCAAAGTCGCAGCCCTTGTCGGCCTGCGTGACGTGTTTGGAATAGATCCAGCCCCAGCCGCGCTCAAAGCGTGGCGGTGGCGGCACCAGCGCAGCCCGCCGCGCGGCCAGTTCGTCCTCGGCCACCAGCATGTCGAGACGCCGGTTGGGCAGGTCGAGCCGGATCATGTCGCCGGTTTGCAGCAGGGCCAGCGGCCCGCCGACATAGCTTTCGGGCGCCACATGCAGCACGCAGGCACCATAGGAGGTGCCCGACATGCGGGCGTCCGAAATGCGCAGCATGTCGCGATGCCCCTGTTTGATCAGCGCCTTGGGGATGGGCAGCATGCCCCATTCGGGCATGCCCGGTCCGCCCAGCGGCCCGGCATTGCGCAGCACCAGCACATGCTCGGGGGTGACATCGAGCGTCTCGTCGTCAATGGCTGCCTTCATTTCGGGATAGGAGTCGAACACCAGCGCCGGCCCCTGGTGCACATAGAAGCGGGGGTCGCAGGCGGCCGGCTTGATGATGGCGCCGTCCGGACAGAGATTGCCGCGCAGCACGGCCAGCGAACCCTCGTGATAGACAGGGTTGGAGAGTGGACGGATCACATCGTCATTATAGACCGTCGCCCCGGCAATGTTGACGCCCAGCGTCTGCCCATTGGCCGTGATGGCGCTGGTATCGAGCCGATCGGCAATCTGCTTTTCCAGCGCGAGCAGGCCGCCGGCAAAGTAGAAATCCTCCATCAGATAGTCCTTGCCCGAGGGCCGCACATTGGCCAGCAGGGGCGTGGTGCGGCCCAGCGCGTCAAGGTCATCGAGCGTCAGGTCGACGCCGGCGCGGCGGGCCATGGCAATCAGGTGCACCACGGCGTTGGTCGAGCAGCCCGTCGCCATGGCGACGATGGCGGCATTGCGCACCGCGGCGTCGGTAACGATGCGGTCGGGCGTCAAATTCTCCCACACCATGTCCACGACGCGGCGGCCACAGTCGGCGGCCATGCGGCCATGGGCGGAATCCACTGCCGGAATGGACGAAGCCCCGGGCAGGGTCAGCCCCAGCGCATCGGCAATGGCGGTCATGGTCGAGGCGGTGCCCATGGTCATGCAGACGCCGGCCGAGCGGGCGATGCCGCCCTGGACGCCGCGCCACTGATCGTCACTGACATGGCCAGCGCGCCGCTCGTCCCAATATTTCCAGGCGTCCGAGCCCGAGCCCAGCGACTGGCCGGCGTAATTGCCGCGCAGCATTGGCCCGGCCGGCAGGAAGATCATCGGCACGCCTGCGGTAATGCCCCCCATCACCAGGCCTGGCGTGGTCTTGTCGCAGCCGCCCATCAGCACCACGCCATCGACGGGGTGGCTGCGGATCGTCTCTTCGGTCTCCATGGCCAGCATGTTGCGATAGAGCATGGAGGTCGGCTTGGTGAAGCTCTCGTCCACCGACAGGGTGGGCAGTTCCACCGGCAGGCCGCCCGCCTGCAGCACGCCACGTTTCACCGCCGCCACCCGTTCGGGAAAGTGGCTGTGGCAGGAATTGAGTTCGGACCAGGTGTTGAGGATGCCGATCACCGGCTTGCCGAGAAAATCGTCCTCGGAATAGCCCAGCTGCATCATGCGCGAGCGGTGACCGAAGCTGCGCAGATCGTCGGGCGCAAACCAGCGCGCCGAGCGCAATTGCGCAGGGGATTTGACCCTTATGCCAGCCATTGCGTCCTCCCGAAACGCATCTATGTATGCGCATTCATAAGGACGCGTCAACGCCCTGGCCTGTGGGCATATAGTGCTGACCTTGACTTCGCTGCCGAGCCGTCGCACATCAACTGGATGCGCATACATCGGGCGGCATTGATGCCGCCGCACCGGGGCATCGGCTAAGAGCGGCACATGGCAAACACACCCCGGGACCCAGCACAGATTCGGCGCGGCGGCGTCACCATGGCCGAGGTGGGGCGCTTGGCCGGCGTCTCCCAGGTCACGGTATCGCGGGCGCTGTCATCACCCGACAAGGTATCGCCCGAGACACTCCAGCGCATCCGCCAGGCCATAGCGCAGACCGGCTTTGTGCCCAATGCGGTGGCCGGCGCGCTGGCGTCCAACCGGTCCAACCTCATCGGGGCGCTGGTGCCTTCGGTGACCAATGTCGTCTATGCCAGCATGCTGCATGCCTTCTCCGAGATCATGTGGCAGCATGGCTATCAGATCATGCTGTCCGAGACCGGCTTTGATCCCGAGCGCGAGGAAAAGGCCGTGGCGACGCATCTGTCGCGCCGGCCGGACGCCATGCTGCTCACCGGCATCCACCACAGCGCCGGCTCCCGCCGCATGCTGGTCAATGCCGGCATTCCGGTGGTGGAAGTCTGGGACATGTCCGATACGCCGATCGATTGCTGTGTCGGTTTTTCGCATGCGGCCGCTGGCGAGGCCGCTGCCGCCTTTGCCGTCAAGGCGGGCTATGTCCGCGCGGCGACCATCACGGCCGGCGACGAGCGTGCCATGCGCCGCCAGCTGGCCTTTGCCCGGCATTTCGAGCGCCTGACCGGCCAGCGCGTGCAGCGTGTCGATTTTTCTGTTTCGGCAACGCTTGGGCTGGGCCGTGACGGGTTGCAGCGCCTGCTGACCGACGGCCTCCCCAAGGGCGCGGTGATCTTTTGCAGTTCCGACCAGTTTGCCCAGGGTGTGCTGATCGAGGCCGGTGCCCGCGGGCTCAAGGTTCCGCAGGACGTGGCGGTGATCGGTTTCGGCGATCAGGAATTTGCCGCCATGACCGAGCCGGGGCTGACGAGCCTGCGCATCGACCGGCAGGTGCTGGGCCAGGTGGCCGCCAATGCGCTGATCGACCGGTTCAGATCCGGCGCGGTTGGCCAGGCTGTCCATGATATCGGCTTTGAGATCGTGCGCCGCCAGTCGGCCTGAGCCCGTCCCCACTGGCCCTGCTGCGCAACATGGGCCATATCTCGCGCCGGAAATTCCCGGAGCGCCCATGTCCAAGACCGTCACCATCCATTCCGTCACCAAGCTGAGCCACAATTGGGGGCGCTTCGACAATTACGAGCTCAGCCATGGCCGGCGCGATGGCGGCGTGCAGCGGGTGACGCGCGAGATCTATGATCATGGCAGCTCGGCCGCCGTGCTGCTCTATGCAGCCGAGACCGGCACGGTGATCCTCACCCGCCAGTTCCGCCTGCCGGCGCATCTGAACGGCGATGACGCCTGGATGATCGAAGTGCCCGCCGGCATGCTCGATGGCGAAGCGCCCGAAATCGCTGCGCGGCGTGAGGCCCTCGAAGAGACAGGCTATAGCCCGCAGGACCTGGTGCTGGTCAGCAATGCCTATTCCAGCCCCGGCTCCCTCACCGAGAAATGCGCCTGCTTTATCGGCCGTTATGTTCCGGGCGAGAAAACCGAGGACGGCGGCGGGTTGGCCGAGGAGGGCGAGGACATCGAGGTGATCGAGATCACGCTGGACGCGGCCATGGCCATGGTGGAAAGCGGCGAGATCGCCGATGCCAAGACCGTTCTGCTGCTGCAGGCGCTCAGACTGCGCCTTCTGGCTGCGCCGGCTCCCTAGAAGTCCACCAGGCGTTTTTCGGGGTCATAGGGCTGGTCGGGCGCGATGCGCGTCACGGCCTGCCCCGCCTTCATCTTCTTTGCGTGGCCGTCAAAGGCATAGGTCGGGCTGCCATAGAGCTGCCAGCCTTCGCTGAGGGCCTTGGTCACCTTGTGGCAGAAGGCAGCATCGTCCTCGCCAGTCAGGAAGCGGTAGATAAGCATGCATATCCCCAATGCAGTGGCGTGCCGAACGCCGTATTGATATAGCACCTTGATACAGATAATCGGTACGCCATGCACAACTTTCCGGATCATTTGCTCAAGGGTCACGCCAACTTCATGGCGGGCCGTTACGTCCGTGAGAAGGACCGCTACCGCGAACTGGCGGCGAGCGGCCAAAGCCCAACCACCATGATCATTGCCTGCTGCGACAGCCGTGCAGCTCCCGAAATGATCTTTGACGCCGAACCGGGCGAATTGTTCGTGCTGCGCAATGTGGCCAATCTGGTGCCCACCTATCAGCCCGATGGCGGCCAGCATGGCACCTCGGCCGGCATCGAATTTGCGGTCAAGGGCCTGGGCATTTCCAATATCGTCATCATGGGCCATGGCCGCTGCGGCGGCATCAGCGCGGCACTCAATCCGGCCCCCAGCCCGCTGCACAGCGGCGACTTCATCGGCAAGTGGATGAGCATGCTGGGCGATCTGCCCGAGCAGGTGGGCCAGAATGGTCTGATGACAGCCGGCGAGCGCCAGACGGCTCTGGAGCGCATCTCGATCCGCAATTCGATCCGCAATCTGCGCACCTTCCCCTATGTCGCCGACCTCGAGGCGGCCGGCAAGCTGGCCGTCCATGGCGCCTGGTTTGACATTTCCACGGGCGAGTTGTGGGTCATGGATGGGGAAAGCGGCGACTTCGTCCGCCCCGTGATCTGACATTTCCAATCGGTTAACTTGTGGTCACGCCGGCGTGAGACGCCGGCGAACCATTCATCGCGCCAGTGTGAAGTAAAGCACAACGCGAACATTTCGCAGTGTTTTGCGCTGTCTTTGGCGCGATGCTTCCTGGCGCGCAGATCATATCGCCAACAACTTGAACTGTGGCGAAAACAACCATCCTAAATGACTGATATGCGTCGATTTTAGACGAATCTATGCTGCCCCGAAATGGCCCAATATTTTCCCGCGGCCCGCCGAATTTTCGGCCATTGCAGACCACATTGCCCGATCATTGTCTGTCTCACGGGCTGCAGGAGATCAGCCCGTCGGGGATCGGCTAACCGGTCGCCGAATTCATCTCCCACATTATTGGAGCTAAACTCCCATGAACAAGATCGTCCTTTCCACCCTCATCGTCCTCGGTATGTCCGGTGCTGCCTTTGCGCAGGAAAATGTTTCGGCAACGCCGCAGGGCGCAGAAGCTGTCCCTGAGTTCGCCACGGTCGACGCCGATGCCAGCGGTGGCGTGACTCTGGAAGAGGCCCAGGTTGCCTGGCCCGATCTGACTGCCGAGGCCTTCGCTGCCGCTGACACCGACGCCAATGGTGAGCTGTCGGCTGAAGAGTTCGGCCTGCTGAGCTCGGGTGCCAACACCCCGGCAACCGCCAACTAAGACGGCACGCCCACCCGCCCCGTGGGCATGTCGTGGCCACCCCAGGTTCGCCTGGGGTGGTCTTTTTGCGTGTCGTCCCCGCCCCATGCGGCCCGGCACATGGGTTTTGTCCGCCTTGAGCCGCGCCTGCCGCCGGGCAATTCGGCGTCATCACAGCAGTTTAGCGCGCCTTGGCGGCGTCGAGCGTCGGGCGGCAAGATCACGCCTTGTGCGTCGGCAATAGAGCGGGCCAGTGCGCTGCTCGCGCCCAATGCGCGGGGCAAGATCAGGCCCGGATATGCTGTGGCTCGATTGGCCCGAGCATCGTGGCGCGGACGATAAATCACGACCAATTGAATCTGGATTCTGCGCGCTCGGCGGGAAAGACTATGCCGGCACGGACCCTGGCGAAAATCTACTAACGCCTTGATTTTGCCTGATATTTTCCGCGGAATTGCTCGAAATCCGGCATTGTCCGGTCACAGTGTCACGATCATGTGATGACGCGCACTGCAGGAGAGCGGTGCGTCGGAACCCCAAGGGGTAACCGCCAAACACCTCCACAAACATTGAGTTGAATACCATGAACAAGATCGTTCTTGCCGCTGTCGCTACCCTGGCTCTGTCGGGCGCTGCCTTTGCTGAGACCGCAGCTGTTGCTGCTCCCGAGTTCGCCGCTGTCGACACCGATGCCAATGGCACCGTGTCGCTGGTTGAGGCCCAGGTTGCCTGGCCGGCCCTGACGGCTGAAGAATTCGCCAAGGTTGACGCCGATGCCAATGGCGAGCTGACCGCTGAAGAATTCGCTGCCCTGGTTGCTGCTGAAGCCGCCAAGTAAGCCGGCGCTCGCAATCGCGAGCATCGAGAGCCACCCCTGCTCGCGCGGGGGTGGCTTTTTGTTGGGGCGTTGCGGTTCAGATCGTCTGGCGCGGTCGGCTGCGCAGCAGGGTCACGACAAGGCCCGCGATCACCAGCAGGGCGCCGGCAATCTCGATGGGGGTGACGGTTTCCCCCAGCACCAGATAGCCCGAGGCAAGGCCGGTGATCGGCACCAGAAGGGTGAATGGCGCCACCACCGAGGCGGGGTGACGCGCCATCAGCCAGCTCCAGATTGCCATGCCGAGTAGGGTGGCAGGATAGGCGAGAAAGGCGATGAGCCCGGCATCGGCCCAGCTGAAGCCGGCCAGGGCCGTCATCACCGTGCCGGGGCCCTCGACCAGCAGCGACAGCGCCAGAAGCGGCAGCGGCACGACCAGCGCGCCCCAGACGGTGAGTGATACCGGGTCAACGCGACCGGCCTTCTTGATCAGCACATTGGCCAGGCCCCAGCTCAGGGCGGCCATCAAGTTCATCCCCAGCGGCAGCAATGCCGTGCCGCCCAGCCGTTCGCTGGCGATTACGGCAATGCCGGCAAAGGCGATGGCCGCGCCCAGGATCTGGGTTGGCCGCGGGCGTTCGCCCAGCAGCACAAAGGCCAGCGCCATGGTGAAAAAGGCCTGGGTCTGCAGGGTGAGTGAACTGAGGCCCGCCGACATGCCCCAGGCCATGGAAAGGTTCAAAAAGCCATAGAGCCCGACGCCAAAGGCAAAGCCATAGGCCACCACCAATTGCCAGGCCACCTTGGGCGGCTTGATGATGAACACCAGTGGCACTGCGGCAAACAGAAAGCGCAGCGCCGCGGCCAGCAGTGGCGGCAGCGCCGCGACGCTGAGCTTGATGACCACGAAGTTGAAGCCCCAGATGACCACGACCAGCAGGGCCATGGCGATGTGACGAAGCGGCATCAGGCCACGCGCCGGCGGGCCAGGAGCCCGGGTCCAAACACGTTGATGATGAGGCCGGCAAAGATCAGCAGGCTACCGATCACCTCAAGCATGGTCATCTCCTCGCCCAAAAGGACGAAGGCGGCGGCAAAGCCGACCACGGGCACGAGCAGGGTGAAGGGCGCCACCAGGCTGGCCGGATAGCGCCCGAGCAAAATGGCCCAGATGCCATAGCCGAACAGCGTCGAGCCATAGGCGATAAAGGCGATCGAGCCGATGGCCTGTGGGCTGATGGCGGCCAGCGATGTCACCGCCGCAGGGCCCTCAAGCAGCAGCGCCAGAGCCAGCATGGGCAGGGGCGGCACCAGGCTACCCCAGACCACAAAGGCAAACATGTCGATCCGGCCGGCGCGCTTGGTGATGATATTGGAGCTGGCCCAGAAGAACGCCGCCGATAGCGTCATCACCAGGGGGATCAGCACCGCGCCGCCCAGATGCTCCAATGCGATGGTGCCCAGGCCGATCAGGGCGATGGCGGCGCCGAGCAGGCGCAGCAGGGGCGGGCGCTCCCCCAGGAACAGGACAGCCAGGCCCATGGTGAAAAACACCTGCATCTGCATGACGAGGCTTGCCAGGCCCGCCGGCATGCCCAGCTTCATGGCCGAGAACAGAAAGCTGAACTGCAGCACGCCCACGGTGGTGCCATAGGCGATCAGCAGGGTCCAGGACACCTTGGGGCGCCGCACGAAGAACACGGCCGGCAGCGCGCAGCCCAGATAGCGCAAGGCGGTCAGCATATAGGGCGAGACTTCGTCGACGCCCCATTTGATGGCGACGAAATTGAGGCCCCAGATCAGGATGACGCCCAGGGCCAGGCCGATATCGCGCAGAGACATGTCGGGCTTTCACAAGCGGAGCGGACGGGCAGAACCGTCTATGGCCGATCCCTTAGCCAATCGGGCCGGGTCCAGCCATAGAGAATATCGGGCAGCTGCTCTTCGTTATCGCCGGCAGTGCGCCGTTCTTCGACAAAGCCGTGGCGCAGGTAGAAGCGCTGGGCGGCGTGGTTGTCGGCAAAGCACCAGAGCTGCAGGCGGGGCTGGTTGGCCTTGGCGCGGCCGAGAAAAGTTGCGCCAATGCCGCGGCCGCGCCAGTCGGGGTCGAGATAGAGCTGCTCGATCCAGCCGGGCGTTGTGGCCATGAAGCCGACCAGACCCTGCGGCGCCAGGGCCAGCGTCAGCGCCGCGTTCTCGAGATAGCGGGCAAAAAAGCCCAGGTCCTCGTCGCGCGTGTGCAGCACCGGCAGATAAGGCATGGCAATGGCCCGGCAGCGCGCCAAGAGATCAACCACGGCCGGCAGGTCAGCGGCCTGGCCGGGGCGATAGACAAGCTCCATGCTGCGCCTTCCCCTCGGGCCCGGATGTGAAATGGCACCGCAGCCTAGAGGCTGCGGTGCCATGGGTCGGGTCAGGCCGCGCTGCGGGGCTTGAGGCCATGTTCGATCAGCGCTTCGGCGATCTGGATGGTGTTGAGCGCGGCGCCCTTGCGCAGATTGTCCGAGACGACCCAGATATTGAGGCCGTTCTCGATGGTGGCGTCTTCGCGGATGCGGCTGACAAAGGTGTCATATTCGCCCACGCATTCCACCGGCGTGGCGTAGCCGCCCGGTTCGCGCTTGTCCACGACACTGACGCCGGGCGCCTCGCGCAGCACATCGCGGGCCTCGTCGGCCGTGATGGGGTTGGCAAATTCGATATTGGCTGCTTCCGAATGGCCCACAAACACCGGCACGCGCACGGCGGTGCAGGTCACCTTGATCTTGGGATCGAGGATCTTCTTGGTCTCGGCCATCACCTTCCACTCTTCCTTGGTCGAGCCGTCTTCCATGAAGACGTCGATGTGGGGAATGACGTTGAAGGCGATCTGCTTGGGGAACTTGGTGCCATTGCCCGGGCTGTCGTTGACGAAGATGCCCTTGGTCTGGTTCCACAGCTCGTCCACGCCTTCCTTGCCGGCGCCGGACACCGACTGATAGGTCGAGACGACCACGCGGGTGATCTTGGCAAAGTCGTGCAGCGGCTTGAGCGCCACCACCAGCTGGGCGGTCGAGCAATTGGGATTGGCAATGATGTTGAGCCGGTTCGGATTGGCCAGCCATTCGGCCAGCACATGGCCATTCACTTCGGGCACCACCAGGGGCACGTTGGAATCATAGCGCCAGAAGCTGGAATTATCGATCACGATGCAGCCGGAGGCGGCAATGCGCGGGCCCCAGTCCTTGGCAATGGCCGAGCCGGCCGACATGATGGCGAAGTCCACGCCCTTGAAGTCGAAATCGTCAAGGTTCTTGGCCTTGAGGATCTTGTCGCCATAGGAGATTTCGCGGCCGATCGAGCGCGAAGAGGCAAGCGCCACCACTTCGTCGGCCGGGAACTTGCGTTCAGCCAGGATGTTGAGAACTTCACGGCCCACATTGCCTGTGGCACCGACGACGGCGACGCGATAACCCATTTGTTGGAACTCCAGTCCCTTACCATCTTCGCCCCCGCGCAAGCCTTGTGCTTGCGGCCATTCGGTTTCGGCCTCTCCCCGTCGGGAGACGACCCGGGGAAAAGCGTCAGGCGGTTTTGGTGGTTTTGGTCACAGGCGCAGCGACACCGCCGGCATCAGGCCGGAGGTTTGCGAGGGTCGCAATGTCGAACATGCTGTGCATCGGGTGACTGCTTTGGTTGGAAAGCAGGCGAAGTCATACTCCGAAATAGGAAATAGTCAATGTGCTTGGCGCCGCGGGCGCTGCCCCCCTGTCATTGCACGACGCAGAACTGGTTGCCCTCGGGGTCCTTCATCACCGTATAGTCCGGCGTCTCCCGCGCGATGGTGGCCCCAAGCGCGATCAGCCGCGCCACCTCGGCGCGGCGGTCCGGCGTTCGCACATCCAGATGCAGCCGGTTGCTGCGGTCGTCGCGCCCCGGTACCCGGTGAAAGCACAGGCTGGGTCCGGGCCCGTCCACCATCACGCTGGGATCGGTCTCCGGCGTCAGGCCCAGTCCGGCGAGCCGGGCAATCTCGTCCGCATCATAGGCGCGCACCGCATAGCCATCGAGCACCTGCGCCCAAAACCTGGCCAGTGCCGACGGTTTGCGGCTCTCGAACACGATCTCTTTGAGGACACTCATGGCGTGCTCCTGTACTCCCCCTTGTCGGAACGGCCGGGCTGGGGGTAACTGCGCCAACAAGCAAAGGCAGACCCCATGGCCCATTACGACATCGTCATTCTCGGCGCTGGTGCCGCCGGCATGATGGCCGCCATCCAGGCCGGCCGGCGCGGCCGGTCGGTTCTGGTGGTCGACCATGCCAAATATGCCGGCGAAAAGATCCGCATTTCCGGCGGTGGGCGCTGCAATTTCACCAATGTGAACGCCACCACCGATCGCGCGCGCGATCGCTTCCTCAGCGCCAATCCGCGCTTTGCCCTGTCCGCGCTCAGCCGCTACACGCCCGAGATGTTCATCGCCATGGTGCGCGAGCATGGCATCAGTTTCCACGAAAAAACGCTGGGCCAGTTGTTCTGCGACGGGCCGGCGACGCAGATCAACACCATGCTTCTGGGCGAGATGCGCAAGGCCGGGGTGACGCTGGTGCTCGAAACCGGCGTCGAGAGCGTCGCCAGGGCCGAGAGCGGCTTTGCGCTGCAACTGACGACGTCGTCGATCACCTGCGACAGCCTGATCGTGGCCACCGGCGGCAAGTCCATTCCCAAGATGGGCGCCACGGGCCTGGGCTATCAATTGGCCGAGCAGTTCGGCCTGCGGCTGGTCGAAACGCGGCCGGGCCTTGTGCCGCTCACCTTCGAGACCGGGGCGCTGGAGCGGCTCAAGCCGCTGGCCGGCATTGCCACCGATGCGGTGGTGCGGCACGGCAAGACGGCGTTTGAAGAGGCGCTGCTGTTCACCCATCGCGGGCTGTCGGGCCCGGCAATCCTGCAGATCTCGTCCTATTGGCGCGAGGGCGATGCCATCGCCATCGATCTGCTGCCGCATCAGGATGCCGCCGAACTGCTGCGCGAGGCACGCAAGGCCACGCCCAAGCTGCAGGTGCAGACGGTGCTGGCGGGGCTCCTGCCCAAGAAGCTGGCGCAATTGCTGGGCGAACAGCTCGACATGGCCGGCATGGTGGGGGATTTTTCCGACAAGAAGCTGGCTGCCGTCGAAGCGCTGATCAAGGACTGGACGCTCAAGCCGGTGGGCTCGGAAGGCTATCGCACGGCCGAGGTGACGCTCGGCGGGGTCGACACCCGCGACCTCGACGCCAAGACCATGGCAGCGCGCGACGTGCCGGGGCTCTATTTCGTCGGCGAGGTGGTCGATGTCACCGGCTGGCTGGGTGGCTATAATTTCCAGTGGGCGTGGGCCTCGGGCTATGCCGCCGGCCAGGCCGCCTAAACCCTAGAAGCGAAAGCCCAGCCGCACGCCCAGATTGGTATTGGCCCTGGCGGGCGCGCCGCAGGTGCCGAAATCGGGCAGGTGCTCGAGCGTGGTGATCACCGACATGCCGGCCGGCAGGGCGACGCCCAGGCTGGCCGCCGCCCGCAGGCCGACGCCGCAGCCGATGTTGCGGGCCGGGCTATTGGCCGGCGCGGTGAAGAGGCTGGTGCGTGCTACCCCTCCCAGGCTCGCTTCGACAAAGACCGGCAGCGCCGGGGCCGAAAAGGTCCAGCTCAACCCGGCATAGCCATAGGAATCCTGGCCGCGGAAATTCATCGTGGCGCCGATATGGGGGCGAATTTCGCCGGTGAGGTTGAGCAGGTTAATGCCGGGCGGGGCGAACAGCAGTTCGACATTGGCGTCGGCAATGCGGTTGGGGTCGAGCAGGGTGCCGCCCCCATCGATGCCGCGTGCGGACAGGCCGGCCCGCACTTCGGGCAAGAGGTTCACCTGGGCCGCCGTGGGCAGCGCGGCGCAGAGCAGGGCCAAGGTGGCCACCAGGCCTGTCAGCAGATTGCGGATCATGGCTCTGGCCCTCCTTGCACAAAGGGCCATTGGGCGCCGCGGGGCGCCAGTGAGCAAGTTTTAGTTCAAATTGCTGCTAACCGGGCGTTAACGCTGCCGCCCGGCGCCCTAGAACTTCCAGCCGAGCTTGAGCCCGAGGTTGGAGATGCCGGCGTTGAAGTCGCACAGGCCGGCGTTGCTCATGTGCTCATAGGCCAGGGTTGCCGTCACATTCTCGGTGACATTCACGCCCAGGCCAAAGCGCTCGTAGAAATTGACGCGGCAGCCATATTTGCGGCGTCCGGCGGGGGCCTCGTTGCCGAGATAACCATTGTGCGCAGCGGCGCCGAAGGTGCCTTCGAAATAGAACGGGCTGTCAAACAGCGGCACGGTCCAGGTCAGGCCGGCGTGCAGCAGGCTGTCCTCGCCATTGATGTTGAGCGTGGTGCCGATTTCCGGGCGGGGCGAGCCGAGCCAGCGGAACACATCGAGGTCCGGCGTGGTGAACAGCACGTCGAAGGACACATCCTCGAGCCGGGTCAGATAGAGGCTGCGCGGATCGGGCGGCGGCAACATGGTGTAATAGACCATGTGGTAGTTCAGCCCCAGGCGCACTTCGCTGACCACATTGGCAAACGGCGATGGCGCCATCAGGCTCTGGTCCTGGCTGAGCAGCTGGGCCTGGTTCAGGCTCTGGGCCTGGGCGGCGGTGCTGCCCCATCCCAGTGCGATGGTCAGCGCCACGAAGACGGCATGCAGTTTGGACACGTGGGGACTCCGAAGTGACGCCACAGTAAAAGCCGCAGACGGGCGGCGGAGTCAATCTTGCGCATGGCCTGATGTAGACTTTGTTACGCTGGCGTGGCCGCGGCGCGTCACGTCTCGCTTTCATCGCAATTTACCGATAGAAGGGGCGCAGTGTTTTCAGATCGGTGATTGCCATGGCTGCCCCCTTTGCCCTTTCCCTGCAGGATCTTGCCCCCATTGCCGAGGGTACCAGCACCACCGAGGCCATGGCCGAAACCATCGCCCTGGCGCAGGCAGCCGACCGGCTGGGCTATACGCGGCTGTGGTATGCCGAGCACCATGGCATGCCCTCGATTGCCTCCTCCGTACCGGAAATCCTCATCGGCAGCGCCGCCGCGCATACGCGCCACATCCGCGTTGGCTCGGGCGGCGTCATGCTGCTCAACCATGCGCCGCTGCGCATTGCCGAAGCCTATCGCACGCTCGAGGCGCTGCATCCGGGCCGCATCGATCTGGGGCTGGGCCGGGCGCCGGGCGGGGATGGCTATGCCATGCGGGCCCTGCGCAGCGGTGGAGGCGAGGAGTTTTCGGCCTATCTGGCCGAGCTGATGGCCTTTGATGAGGAGGGCTTTCCGCCCGACCACCCCTTCTCGCGCGTGCCGGTGTCGCCTGGTGGCGTGCGCCTGCCGCCACTGTGGCTGCTCGGTTCGTCGGGCGCCAGTGCCCAGGCGGCCGGGCAATTGGGCATGGGCTATGCCTTTGCCGCCCATTTCAGCCACACCCCGGCGGGTCCGGCCTTCGATGCCTATCGCGCCGGCTTTGTGCCCAGCGCGGCCTTCCCGCAGCCAAAGACGATCCTGTGCGTCTCGGTCATCTGCGCGCCCACCGATGAGGAAGCGCAGTATCTTTCGCGCTCGCAGGCGGTGAGCTGGGCGCTGTTCACCACGGGCGAACAGCGCAAGCTGATGAGCCCGGAAGAGGCGCATGCCCGCGTGCTCACCGCCCAGCAGCAGGCGGTGATCGACCACCAGTCCAGCCTGTGGATCGTGGGGTCGCCGGAGACCGTGCGCGATACCATTGCTGAAAAGGCCGAGGCGGCAGAGGCCGATGAGGTGATGATCACCACCACCATTCACTCCTATGAATTGCGGCGGCGTTCCTATGCCCTGGTTGCCGACGCTTTCGGGGTGTCGCCAAGGGGCTGATGCCGCCTGATTTTCCGCGCGCATTGTTGATCTGTTAACTTATCCTTTGCGGCGTGCTCTTATGCTGCGCGCAGCAGAACTGGCGGATCCCCGATGAGCGCGGCTGTCTTCGTCCTGGCGATCAACTTCTGCATCGCCGGCATTTTTGCCACGGCTTTTGCCGTGGTCGCCGTTACCGCGCGCGATGGTGTGAGCGCGCGCTGGATGGCGGCTGCCTATGCCCTGGGCATGCTCGACAGTGTGCTGGAGTTCATCCTGCCGCTGCAAGACGATGCCCGCCTGGTGGGCATTGGCATTTTCTGCTCGTTCCTGGGCGCCCAGGCGCTCAATGTCGTGGGCCTGTCGCGCCACTATGCGGTCACGCCGCCCTGGCGGCTGCTGGGCCTCCTGGTCGGCGCGTCGCTGGTCACCATCGTGCTGATCATCGGGCTTGAGCGCGGCAATTTCGTGCGCGCCATGCTCTATCAGGCGCCCTACGCCTTGATGCAGGCGCTCAGCGTCAGCGTGATCCTGCGGGCGCCGCGGCGCGGGGCGCTCGATCTGCTGTTGCTGCTGCTGTCGGCGCTGGCGGGGCTGCAGTTTCTGGGCAAGCCGCTGCTGGCGGCGGCAATCGGGTCGGGGGCGAGCCCCCAGGCCTATCTCAGCACCACCTATGCGGCCATTTCGCAGACGGTGGGCGCCGTGCTGCTGATTGCCAATGGGCTGATGGTGTTGCTGATCGTGGTGCGCCGGGCGATGGCCGAAATGACGGCGCGGTCCGAAACCGACGTGCTTTCTGGCCTGCTCAACCGGCGTGGCTTTGAAGATCGGGCCGAGCGGCTGCTGGCGACGGCGCAACGGGCTGGCGTGCCGGTGACGCTGGTGGTGGCCGATCTGGATAACTTCAAGATCATCAACGACACGTTCGGCCATGACATGGGCGACCGGGTGATCGTCAGATTTGCGGCCATCCTGCGCAGCCTGGCCGATCCGCGGCTGGTGCTGGGGCGGCTGGGGGGCGAGGAATTTGCCGCGCTGCTGCCGGGCGGCAATCTGGCCGCCGGGCGCCTGTTCGCGGAGAGCGCCCGCAGCAGTTTTGTCAACGATCCCATAGGGTCGGAAGCGCCTGGCCATGTGATCAGCGCCAGCTTCGGGGTGGCACAATATCGCGCCGACGAGCCGCTGGCCGACCTGATGCGCCGCGCCGACCGGGCCCTGTATCAGGCCAAGTCGGACGGTCGGAACCGCGTCAGCACAGCCGATTCCGGCCCATTCTCGGCTCGGCCCGGGGCGAGTTTGCTCCGCTCCGTGCCGCCAAAGGGCCGGCTGGGGCGCTAGTTGGTCCGGCTGGGGCGCTAGTTGGTGGTGCGACGTTCCACGAGGGCGAAGTCATCGGCCTCGTCGTCGATCTGCAGCGCCAGCTGCTGGCGATCGAGCTCGGCCAGCCAGGCGGTCCAGGATATGGGGCTGGTGGCGGCCTGCTCGTCGAGCGGGGTCGGCAGGCGGTGGCTGGCAAAGCGCAGGCGCAGCTGCGCCCGTTCCTGGCCATAGCCATTGCGCAGGCGCGCGATGGCTGGCGTGCCCTGGCGGGCGGCAACCCAGTTTTGAATGTCACGGTGACGCGTCAGAGTATGCGGCATTTGGCTTCCCCTCCAAAAGAACCACACCGGATGCGAATCAGTCCTCCCCGATACGCTTCTGGCAGACCTCAACCCTCATCCAACTCTGTGACGAGTTTGAGACCAGTCATCTCTTCGGGCGTAAAATAATACAGCCGCTCGGGCGGGGTGCGCAGGGCATGCAGCCAAAGCGCCGGATCGACGCCGGCATCGGTCAGCTGGCCGATGATCTTGGCGGTGGTCGATTGGGCGTCGCTCATCACCATGCCGGCCAGTTGCTCGCCGGTCTGGCTGGTCTGGCCGAGCGCGGCGGCATAGATCTGGTGCACGCCGATGGCGGCCTGGGGGCTGGCGCTGCGGGTGCTGCCGCCGGCAAAGACAATGGGGCAGGATGAGGCGCAGAGCGCCCCGGCATTGACGCGGGTGCCAAGGCCCCGCGCGTGAATCTGCAGGCCCATGGCCAGCGCATCTGTCACCGAGCCACCGGGCGAATCGAGCACGACGGTCTTTACATATTCGCCGCGCGCGTCGAGCTCTGCAGCAAAGCGCTCGGCCGCGCCGGGGTCGATGGTGCCCGTCAGGCTCAGCACGCCGCCACTGCCCAGGGTGATGGCCAGCGGCTGTTCGAGGGTTTCGGGCGCAGTGGTCACATTGGGCATGGCGCCGTCGGCGGGGCCGTCCTGCGCCGGTGGCAGGATTGGCCGCAGGGGCGCGGTCATTGCCGGCGGCTCGGCGCTGGTCAATTCGCGATAGTCGACGAACAGAATGGCCGCCGTACCGGCCAAAAGGGCATAGAAGGCCACGCGCAGGATGGCGCCATCGTCGGTGGCGATGAAGCGGTCGATCAGCCGCCGATAGAGCGGGGCGCTGCGGCTGGGCAGGCGGGCATTGGCCGCGGTCTTCATGCCGGGCGTGGCCCGTCGGTGCGCTTGCGCTGGGCGGATTCGATCGGAGTGACCGTGGCGTCATCGGCCTGGCCAGTGGTTGCCGCTGGGGTTTGGGACAGCGGCGCTTCAGGCTGTACATCGGTCTGCGGCGCGGGTTCGGGCAGCGGTTCGGCCCTTGGCCGCCCGGTCTCCACATCGATGCCGGCAGCCTCCATCTGGCGATACATGCGCATGGCGCGCAGCATTTCGGCAGCGGTGATGTTTTCGGCCTCCACCATGGATTCGGAATCGCGCCGCATGGCATCGTTGACGATCATCAGCACCAGGACCAGCACCACCGGCAGCAGGTCGATGGAAATGGCGCCGGCCCAGCTGGGGATGAAATCGCTCCAATAGCGCAGCACGGCCTCGGCGCTCGACAGCGGCACGAAGCGGCGCTGTTCGACCGCGGGGGTGGCGAGAATTTCATCGGCGGCTGCGCTCAGCGCCGCCGATTGGGCGGCCACCGAGTTGCGCACGGTTTCCATCACCTGGTCCTGGCGATTGGCCAGGTCCGCCGTCTGCCCATTGGCCACTGGGGCGATGAAACCCGCCGACAGATCGGCGGCGGCGCGCTTCACCGAGGCGGCAATATCGGTCTGCTGCAGGGCGGCGATCACGGCCGAGAGCTGCACCGCTTCCGCCTGGAAACTGTCCGAGCGCGGCTCGATGGCGCCGGGCGTCGAGACCAGTTCGCGCATGGTGGCCAGGCGCGTCGAGCCATCCGTGAACAGGGTCGAGACACCTTCGCGGCTGCCGGTGATGCTGGCGCCCAGCTGGTTCATCTGCGCGCTCATCTGGGTGAGCAATTGCACCACGCTCCCCGAGCCGGTGGTGCCGGTCAAAGCGCCGGTTTCGCGCTCGTCGGCGGCGAGGCCGGCAAAGCGTTCGGCCGCGCGCTGCACGTCGGGCAGCAGGCTCTGGCTCGCCAGGGCATTGGCATGGGCGGCGTCGAGGTCTTCGGCATAGCCCTGCAGGGTCACCGCCATATGCTGTTCCAGCGCCGCCGAACCGGCCAGCGCAGCGGCATTGAGCCAGCTCGACATAGCCATGATCATCACGCAGCCGATGGCCATGGTGACAAACAGGCCGATGCGCTGCACGCCCGAGGTCACCAGCGGCACAAAGCGCAGCATGAAGCTCCAGAAGGCGTAGATGGCCACCGATACCGCGCTGGAATAGACGATGGCGGCAAAGAACACGAAGCTCGCCGAGCCATCGAGCAGGCCACGCACGCCCAGATAGGTATAGACGCCCGATGCCAGGGCCAGCACGGCCAGGGCAAAGCGGGTCATGGTCTCTATGCCCTTGACGGTCTCGTTGAGACGATAGGCGTTCGGCTTGAGCTGCATCTGCGCGGGTCCCCGGGGCTTAAGGGGAGGTTAACACAGCGAAACCGGCAGAACAGTGGCGTGGTGGCGCCTGTCGACGCTGCGACACAATCGCAGCTAAAGAACTGTCAGTGAAAGAGAAAAGCGCCCCAGCCATCTGCTTGCGGGTATTTTGGCATTGGGGTGGGGCCGGTGATTGTGGGCTAGTGCGATGCTCAAAATTGAGAACAGGGGCGCTGTCTTGCTCTCTTTGTCGGTCTGGTCGGCCGCTCCAGCACCACCTCCGGTGGCTCCCAACTGCGTCGCGTTCGATCCTGCCCTCAGCCTGGTGTGCTCGATTTCAGGATCAGCGCCGGCATGGTGTCCGTCGCCCCGGCGACGAAATAGCGGTCGCGGCCGGTTCTCTTGGCGTGATAGAGCGCCGCGTCGGCCAGCTTGATGGTCTTTTCCAGCGATTCCTGGGTGCGGTGCACGGCACAGCCAATGCTCACCGTCAGGTTGAGTTCGAGCCCGGCGATGACCTTGGCCTCCTGGCGCATGAGCGTGCACAGATCGCTCGCCGCCTTTGCCGCCATGGCGTCGTCTGCGCCGGGCAGAAACACGCCGAATTCCTCGCCGCCCAAACGCCCGATCAGGGCGTCGGTGGTCAGCGCCTTGCGCAGCACTTCGGCGAGCTTTTTCAGCGCCTCGTCGCCCACGTCATGGCCAAAGGTGTCGTTGACGGCTTTAAAATGGTCCGCATCGACCATCAGGAAGGCGCCGCCCGAGGGCAGGATTTCCTTCATCTTGCCCAGCAGATAGGCCCGCGTCAGCACGCCGGTGAGCGTGTCATAGCGGATATATTCGTCCACCTTCTGGATGGTCAGTGTCTGCATCCTGAACATGTTCAGGATGGTTATGGCGATCGGCGGCGTGATCAGCAGCGGGATGAGAAAGGCGGGGCCGATATAGACGAGGTAGAGCAGGGGATTGCGGCCGCCGAGCAGCCAGATGACCGTGCCAATCGAGACGACAGGCACAGCCACCGTAAAGGCGGTGATCAGCATGGTGAGCTGATAGATGCGCCTCATATCTTTGATTTCAAAGATTTTCTCGATTTGCATCGGCTCTCGACCCACTCCTGCGATGGCAGGCAGGCGCATAGTCTAGCTGTCAAAATGCTAAAAATAGTTTCCCGCGTGGCATGTATTTGTTCGGGTCGGGCGCGGCGCCGCAGTCAGTCGCGGGTGCGCCCGCATCCGGCCCCTAGAAATCAATGACCACCGAGGCCGCGCTGCGCTTGGCCTCGCCGTGATAGACGGCCTCGATATTGTTGCCATCGGGATCCAGCACGAAGGCGGCGTAATAGCCGGGGTGATAGGGGCGCTCGCCCGGTGCGCCATTGTCGCGGCCGCCATGGGCCAGTGCCGCGCGATAGACGGCGTCCACCGTGGCGCGGTCCTTGGCCTGGAACGCCAGATGGTGCCGCCCGGTCAGCACGCCCAGGGCGGCGGGGCTGCTGGCAGAGGAGACCACGAGTTCATCGGCCCAGAAGAAATCATGCTCCGTGCCGACAATGGGAATGTCGAGCACGGCCAGGATGGCGGTGTAGAAGTCCTGGCTGGCATTGAGGTCCGCGACCACCAGCTGGATATGGTCGATGAGCCGACCGCGGTGCAGTTGATTGGCTTCCATCAATAGTCTCCTTCTCAAAAAAACTGATGTGGTCCGGGCGGTGCCGCCGATCGCCCGGCCCAACAGGAATGCACGGCCCTTGGCGCGGCTTTTGTCAGTAGTGTTGAAGGACGGTCGCATGGCGCTTGGTGCCGGGCGATGATCTCGGTCAAAGCCAGGCCCTGCGCCGCCCGCGGCCTGACCATTGTCCCCCCACTTGCCCCCGTCGCCGCAACGGCCTAGATGCCGCTTTTGGGAGGACGGTATGCGCATTGCGGTGACGGGAACGCATGGGGTGGGCAAGTCGACCCTGATTGCCGATTTCGCGGCGGCCCATCCGGCCTATGAAAGCGTGGCCGAGCCCTATTGGCTGCTGGCGCAGCAGGGCCTGCCCTTTGCCGATGGCGCCACCATTGCCGATCTTGAGCAACAATTGGCCGAAAGCTGCCGGCTGATCAGCGCCCATGCCAATGTGAACAATGTTATCTTTGATCGCTGCCCGCTCGATTTCCTCGCCTATCTCGAGGTGGTCAGCGCCGCCGAGGGCTTTGAGTGGCTGCCCGGCGGACGGGAGCTGGCGCAGATCGGCCGGGCGCTGGCCACGCTGGATCTGGTCATGTTTACGCCATTAACATCGCCCGACGAGATCGCCGTTGCCATCGAGAAACCCAAGCTGCGCCGCCGCGTCGACCGGCGCCTCAAGACCATGCTGGGTGAGGATGATCTGGGCCTGTTGGCCGATGGACCGCGGGTGGTGGAGGTGGTTGGCACCCCGGCGCAGCGGCTGGCCCTGGCCTCTGCGCTGGTGGCGGGCGGCTAGGGGCACGGCGGCGCCATCAGTCGAGCAGGGGCGCCAGGCTGTCCCAGGCATAGATGATGTTGTGCGATTTCCAGATCGGGCCGGCGTCGATGGTGCGGGCAATCTCGCGGGCGCCCAGCCGCTGGTAGAAGCGGGCGGCGCCGTCATTGCCCACCACCACGTCGAGCGCGGCGGCGTCGCGGCCGACGGCGCGCAGATGCCGGGCCAGGCCCCGCAGCAGGCTTTCGCCAATGCCGCGCCCCTGCTGACCCAAATCGACATAGACGGAGTGGATTTCCGCCCGGCCACCGAAGGCGGGGTCTTCGGAAGCGCCGGTGGCGGCCATGCCGACCAGAACCCCGTGGTCCTCGGCCAGCAGCACCAATTGGTCGGCGACAGGCTCGGCCAGCAGACGCCGCCACTTGGCCTCTCGGCTCCTGAGGTCAAGCTTTGCCAGCGCCTCGGTCGGCGCGAGGGTGGCAAAGGCGGATTGCCACACCCGATTGTGCAACGCCGCGACAGCGTCGGCATCAGCGGGCCCGGCGGGGCGCAGGGTGATGCTCACGGAAGCGCTCAGGCTTCGACGGCGACGTCGAGGGCGATGGTCACCATGTCGCGCAGGGAGGTCTGGCGCTGTTCGGCGTCGATCTCTTCGCCTGTGATCAGGCAGTCGGTCATGGTGCAGATGGTCAAGGCGCGCACGTCAAAGCGTGCCGCCAGCGTATAGAGCGCCGCTGCTTCCATTTCGACGCCGATCACGCCGTGCTGGGGCAGGGCGTCGTACCCTGCCATGCCATTGGCATGGTAGAAGATGTCGCTCGAGAGCATGTTGCCGGCGTGATAGCGCATGCCGGCGGCCTCGGCTTTGTTGGCGGCGGCGCGCAACAGGCCGAAATCGGCGAGCGGGGCAAAGTTGAAGGCGCCGAAGCGGCCCTTGACGATGGAGCTGTCGGTCGACGCGCCCTGCGCCAGCACGAGGTCGCGCACTTTCACCTTGGCATTGAGCCCGCCACAGGTGCCCACGCGGATCAGCGTCTTGGCGCCGTAAGTGTTGATCAGCTCATGCACATAGATCGACAGCGAAGGCTGGCCCATGCCGCTGGCCTGCACCGAGATGGGCTTGCCCTTCCAGGTGCCGGTATAGCCAAGGCAGTTGCGTACCGAATTGACCAGCTTTGGGTTCTCGAAGAACGTCTCGGCGATCCATTTGGCGCGCAGCGGGTCGCCGGGCAGCAGCACGGCCTCAGCATAGGCACCGGCTTTGGCATGGTTGTGCGGCGTCATGATTTTGTCCTTGCTGGTGTGGTTTGGCCCAAGCATTGCCACTGGTGTTGGGGATGGGCAAGTCTTGCGGCTCGGTACGACCCGCGCCCTCCGCCTCGCAGGGGGCGTCGGTGGCGGCCAAAGCGGGGCCGCTCTGCGCCAGCGGCAGTGGTCAGCGTCTTGACCCCGTCACTTTCGCGGTCCATTTACGGCCTCCAGACGGGAGAAAAGCCAATGGTCGCCAAGATTTTCATCGACGGAGAAGCCGGAACCACGGGTCTGCAGATCCGCGAGCGCCTGGCCGGCCGCCGGGATCTTGAGGTGCTGTCCATTGCCGCCGACAAGCGCAAGGACATGGACGAGCGCAAGCGGCTGCTCAATGCGGCCGATGTGGCTATCCTGTGCCTGCCCGATGATGCGGCCAAGGAAAGTGTCTCGCTGATCGAGAACGACACCACCCGCGTCATCGATGCCTCGACCGCCTATCGCGTCGATCCGGCCTGGGCCTATGGCTTTGCCGAAATGGACAAGGGCCAGTCGGCGCGGATCGCCGGCGCGCGCTTTGTCTCCAACCCCGGCTGCTGGCCGCAGGGGCTGATCGCCCATGCCCGGCCGCTGATATCAGCCGGGCTGATCCCGGCCGATCATCCGCTGAGCTACAATGGCATTTCCGGCTATACCGGCGGCGGCAAGCAGATGATTGCCGAATATGAGACGGCCGGCGATGCCGCCAGCCATTTCATGCCCTATGGCCTCACCTTCCAGCACAAGCATGTGCCGGAGATGACGCTTTATACCGGCACCAAGTCCGCGCCGCTGTTCGTGCCGACGGTGGGTGATTTCGCCCAGGGCATGACCACCTTCCTGCCGCTGCAGCTCGGCCAGTTGCCGCGCGTGCCGACCGGCCGCGAGCTGCATGCCGCCATCGCCGATCACTATGCCGCCATCCCCGACAGCTTTGTCGTCGTGGCGCCCTATGACGAAGCCCTGGCCAAGACGCCGGCGCTCGATCCCCAGGCACACAATGGCACCAACACCATGACGCTGCATGTGTTCGCCAATGATGCGCGGGCCCAGGCGGTGCTGGTGGCGGTCTATGACAATCTGGGCAAGGGCGCCTCGGGCGCCGCCGTGCAAAATCTCAATCTGATGCTGGGCGTCAGCGCGCGCGAAAGCCTCGCCGCCTGATTGCCCTCTGCGTTGCAAAATGCGAGATGCCTCGCATTCTGCATCGCGGGGTTCGCCGCAAATTGCGAGAATTCACAAGACTTTAACATCTGGCCCCCGGTTTGCGGGGCTCGGGCAACTGGCACGCTTCATGCATTGATGGAGCCGTCCGGAGAGTTAGTTTTGCGTACCGGATCCAAAGTCATTGAGGCCCCGTTCCGTGCGACAGGAGCGGGGTCTTCATGCTTTTGGGCGGCCTCTCTTGTGGCCGGGGCCGCTACCCACTAGATAAAGCACAGTTTTTGTTCCGGAGACGCCCATGCGCGCCGTGCTCGACATCATCCTTGTGATCCTTGATCTCTATCGCTGGATCCTGATCGCCATGATCATCATGAGCTGGCTGATCTCGTTCAACGTGATCAACACGCGCAATGCCTTTGTCGAAGGCCTGTGGCGCGTGCTCAACCAGCTCACCGAGCCGGTGCTGCGCCCCATCCGCCGCTTCCTGCCCAATATGAGCGGGCTCGATCTCAGCCCGCTGGTGGCGTTCCTGCTGATCTTCTTCATCCAGCAGCTGATCGGCTACTATGTCTATCCCGCCGTGGCGCGCGCCGGCCTCTGATCGGCCGTGACATCGACGCCGCTCTGCTATCGGCTCAGCCCCACCGGGCTGAGCCTTTTTGTTCGCGTCACTCCCAATGCCGGCCGCGACGGCATTGATGGCGTCGAAATCCGCGACGATGGCACCGCCGTGCTGCGCGTGCGGGTCAAGGCCGTGCCCGACAAGGGCAAGGCCACGGCAGCCGTCATCGTCGTGCTGGCCAAGGCACTGGGCGTACCCAAATCGGCCATTTCCGTCACCAGCGGCGACACCGCCCGGCTCAAGACGCTGGCGGTGATGGGCGATGGCCCGGCGCTGGTGGCGAAACTCGCCGCGCTCTAGCCCCGCGACAATTCATCGCATTCTCCATTGCTTAACCAAGCAATCCGGCTAATCTCGATAGTCGGAGGGGGCTCTAAGGAGGGCGTCCCGCGACGGGTTGGAGGACCCGGCCGGGTCAGCGTTGAGTCCCTGGAGGAACATCTAGAGGGACTTTCTATGACTTTGGCACTCTGGCTGATCGTCGTATGCGGCGCTCTGTCCATCGTCTATGGCGTGATCACCACGCAGCAATTGCTGGCCGCCGACAGCGGCTCGGCCCGCATGCAGGAGATTTCGGCGGCGGTGCGCGAAGGCGCCTCGGCCTATCTCAAGCGGCAATATACCACCATCGCCATCGTGGGCGTGGTCATCCTGGTCGCCGCCTTCTTCCTGCTGGGCATCTATGCCGCCATCGGTTTCCTTTTGGGCGCGGTGCTTTCGGGCGCGGCGGGGTTCATCGGCATGAATGTGTCGGTGCGCGCCAATGTGCGCGTGGCCCAGGCGGCGATTTCCTCGCTCGGCCATGGGCTGGACCTGGCGTTCAAGTCCGGCGCGGTCACCGGCATGCTGGTGGCGGGGCTGGGCCTATTGGGCGTCACGCTCTACTTCATCGTCCTCACCCAGCTGCTGGGCTTTGCCTATAATGACCGCGTGGTCATCGATGCGCTGGTGGCGCTGAGCTTTGGTGCCTCGCTGATTTCTATCTTCGCCCGTCTGGGCGGCGGGATCTTCACCAAGGGTGCCGACGTGGGCGGCGACATGGTGGGCAAGGTCGAAGCCGGCATTCCCGAAGATGATCCGCGCAACCCCGCCACCATTGCTGACAATGTGGGCGACAATGTCGGCGACTGCGCCGGCATGGCGGCCGACCTGTTCGAAACCTATGTGGTGACCATCGTCGCCACCATGGTGCTGGCCGCCATCATCCTGCCCGAGCCATTCCGGCTGATGGGCATGGTGCTGCCGCTGGCTATTGGCGGCGCCTGCGTCGTCACCTCGATCATCGGCACCTATTTCGTCAAGCTGGGCGCCGACAACAATATCATGGGCGCGCTCTACAAGGGCATCATTGCCACTGGCGTGCTGTCGCTGGTGGCGCTGCTGCCGGTGCTGTGGTTCGTCTTCGGCGATCTCAATGTGTCCATTGCCGCCAATGACAAGACCTTTACACCGATGAGCCTGTTCTGGTGCGGCGTGGCGGGCCTGGTCATCACCGGTCTGATCATCGTCATCACCGAATATTACACCGGCACCGGCCGCCGCCCGGTCAATTCCATTGCCGAGGCTTCGGTCACCGGCCATGGCACCAATGTGATCCAGGGCCTGGCGGTATCGCTCGAATCCACCGCCTTGCCGGCCCTGGTCATCATTGCGGGCATCATCGTCACCTATAATCTGGCGGGCCTGTTCGGCATCGCCTTTGCCGTCGCCACCATGCTGGCCCTGGCCGGTATCGTGGTGGCGCTCGACGCCTTTGGTCCGGTTACCGACAATGCCGGCGGCATTGCCGAAATGGCCGGGCTCGACAAGGCGGTGCGCCACAATACCGATGCGCTCGACGCGGTGGGTAATACCACCAAGGCCGTCACCAAGGGCTATGCCATTGGCTCGGCGGGTCTGGGCGCCCTGGTGCTGTTCGCCGCCTATACGCAGGACCTCATCTACTTCTCGGGTCTGCCCGATGCCCCGGCGATCTTTGCCGGCATGGGCACGCTCACCTTCTCGCTGGCCGATCCCTATGTGGTGGTGGGCCTGCTGTTTGGTGGGCTGTTGCCGTTCCTCTTTGGCGGCATGAGCATGACCGCCGTGGGCCGCGCCGCGCAATCGGTGGTGGTCGAAGTCCGCCGCCAGTTCAAGGAACGGCCGGGCATCATGGCCGGCACCGAAAAGCCCGACTATGGCCGGGCCGTCGACATGCTGACCAAGGCGGCGATCAAGGAAATGATCGTGCCCAGCCTCCTCCCGGTGCTCAGCCCGATCGTGGTGTTCTTCGTGATCTACTGGATCGCCGGGGCCGCTGCGGGCTTCTCGGCCCTGGGCGCCATGCTGATGGGCGTCATCGTCACCGGGCTCTTCGTCGCCATTTCCATGACCGCCGGTGGCGGCGCCTGGGACAATGCCAAAAAGAGCTTTGAGGACGGCTTCACCGATAGCCATGGCGTCAAGCACCTCAAGGGCAGCGACGCGCACAAGGCCAGTGTTACCGGCGACACTGTCGGCGACCCCTACAAGGACACGGCGGGCCCCGCCGTCAACCCGATGATCAAGATCACCAATATCGTGGCGCTGCTGCTGTTGGCGGTGCTGGCCCATCTGGGCTGACCAGACGGCGTCTCGACCATAAATGACGAAGGCCCGGGGCGTGTGCTCCGGGCTTTTTCGTCAGGGAACGGTTGCGTCCTTGGCGCGGCGCGGTTCACGGCTGCAGTTTGAGCGCCGGCATGGCCTGGCCATTCTGGTGCAAAGTGAGGGATTTGACCTCACCATCCTGCACCTCGAAGGTGATCTGCGCGTCCACGACCTTGTAGAAGAACTGCGTCTCGCTCTCGGGGAAAATCGGGAAGGCGTCCTGGCCGGTCAAGCGGGCCAGGAGCTGGTCGCCCTCGCGCGTGACGGTGAGCACCATGCCCAGGCCCAGCACGTAGTCGCCGACGTAACCGGCATAGAGCGCCGGATCGATGGCCACTGCGGTCCGCAGCCTGGGCTGGGGCGCCAGCGGGATGGCCGGGTCAAGAATATGCATGCCAATGTCATTGACGCCCTGTTGCGCGGCCATATTGGTCAGCACCACCACGCCCTTGCCGCTCCTGCGGTCAAAGCCGGCAAAGCTGGCATAGCCGCCGGTCATGCCGTTGTGCCAGACGATCTGTGATCCCGGCGTCGTGGTGATGAACCAGCCCAGGCCAATCTCGGTGTCGTCGCTGACCGGCCTAGTGCGCGCCAGCATGGTGTCGAAGACCGGCGCCAACTCGGGCGCGGCCTGGCCGCTGGCGGCGGCGATGAATTTGATGAGGTCGCTGCTGGAGGTGAGCAGGGCGCCAGCGGGGGCAAAGACATCGAAATCCCAATTGGCCACAGGCTCGCGCGCGCCGTTGTGGCCCTGCGCCATGGCTGCCGGCAGCGGACTGCCGGTCAGTTCGAGACGGGTTTCGCCCATGTCGAGCGGCGCCAGGATGGTGTCGGTGATCACCTCGGCATAGTCGGCGCCGGTAACATGGGCAATGGCCAGGCCGAGCAGGGCGGTGCCGGCATTGTTGTATTCAAAGCGCTCGCCGATGGGCCGGGGCAGCGTGTAGCTGGCCAGCCAGGCCTGCAGCCCCTCCGCCCCATATCCGGAATAGGGATTGTCGGTGCCGCGGGCGAGCAGGTCCGGCGGCAGGCCCGAGAGCCCGGCGCTGTGCGTTGCCAGATCGAAGGCGGTGATGGCCTGTCCGGGCGCCTGCGGCAGCTCGAACCCGTCGGGCAGATAGCGTGTGATCGGTGCATCGAGATCGATCCGGCCGGCATTGACCAGTTGCGCCAGCGCCAGGTTGGTAAAAAGCTTGGTGATCGAACCGGCTTCGAAAATGGTGTGCTCGGTCACCGGCGCGCTGCCATCGCGCGTCAGCGTGCCATGCGAGACAAAGCGGGTCTGGCCGTTCTCAATCACGGCCACGGCGATGCCGACATTGGCCTGGTCCCGCTCGATGCGATCAACAAGGATGCTGGCGATCGTGCTGTCCGTGGGCAAGCTGGCCTCCTGCGCGAGGGCGGGCGCGGCCAGAGCGGCGGCGGCCGTGAGAATGGCAATGAACTTCATGAAAAGCGCCTCGTCATTGTGCAATCCCGTTTTGTACACCGCCCGGCCCGGCAATTGGACCGAAAAGCCGATATCCATCGCCGCCATCGTCCCGTCGCAGGAGCGGTCTGGCTGGCGGGTCCCGGCTTGACGGGACGGCGCTCACGGCGTCGAAATCACCATAGCCCGTTCGTCATGCTGTCGAATGGCCGGTCCGATGGGACGGGCTGCAGCCTTGGGAGAGTTCAAAATGCGCAAAGTGATGGCCGGCCTGTTTCATTCCGTCGATGGCGTGGTGGAAGCGCCCTACAAGTTCCAGTTCGATCGCTTCGATGATGATCTGGGTGCGATGCTCACCACCATCCAGGCCGAGACCGATCTGGTGCTGATGGGCCGGGTGGGCTGGTCGGAATGGGCCGGCTATTGGCCGACCGCCAGCCAGGACGGTGATTTTGCCGATTTCATCAATACCGTGCCCAAGCATGTCGCCTCGAGCACGCTGACCCAGGCAGACCTCACCTGGTCCAATTCCCATCTCATCGACGGCGACCTGCTCGAGCATGTGCGGCGTCTCAAGGCGGCGCCGGGCGGCACGATAGCGGCCATGGGCGGCATTTCGCTGGTGCGGCAATTGCTGTTCGCGGGCCTAATGGACGAGTTGACGCTGATCACCCATCCGGTGGTGGCCGGCGAAGGTCGGCATCTGTTCGAGCCCGATGACCCGACGACCCGGCTCGATCTGGTGCGCAGCGTGGTGACCGCCAAGGGCAATGTGGTCTCGACCTATCGCAAGGCGGACTAGACGCGCCGCCGCGTCTGGCCGATTTCGGCCAGGCGCTCAAACGCGCTGGGGCGCGGCGGGGCGGCCAGTGCCGCGCCGATCGCCTGGGCGCAGGCCTCCGGCGTCATCTGGCTGGTGTCGAGGTTCAGGTCATAGATCCCCGGCACATGCACCGCATCCTGCCAGCGCTGCACCGGGGCGGGAACGCCCTCGCCCTGTACATACATGCTGTCTGTACCTGCATTGCGGCGCGCCATGATGACCTCGAGCGGGCAGTAGACGCCGACGAACAGCACGTCGAGCCCCTCAAGGCTTTGGGCGCAGGCGGGCAGGATGCCGAGGGGGCGCGTGTAGTGGTCGTGGTGGCCGACATCGGCGACCACGTCAAAACCGGCGCGGGCATGCGCAGCAATGCTGGCATAGAGCGCCAGGAACAGCGGGCGGACCATGGGCTCGAGATCAGGGCGCTCGCCGCCCGGACGCAAGCCGATGCCGGGCAGCAGATGTGGCGGCAGGGCGCGGTTCTGCGCATCGACGCCCAGGTTGATCCAGCTGCCGGCCAGGCCGGACTGCAGCGCAGCGGCGATGGAGGACTTGCCGGCGCGGGGGGCGCCGTTGAGGATGACGATGCGGCCGGTCATGCGCTTTCCCTGAAACGACAACGGGGGCGATTGCTCACCCCCGTTCAGAATTCGGACAACCAGCGTCTTGCCGGCTTACTTCTTGGCGGCCTCGGCCAGGGCGATGGAGTCCAGGATCACCTTCTTGGCGTCGTCATAGCCGCCGACATGGCTGATCTTGGCCCATTTGCCGGGCTCGAGATCCTTGTAGTGGGTGAAGAAGTGCTTCACGCGCTCGATCTGGATCTCCTGCATGTCGCCGATGTCCTTGATGGCATCATACATGCGGGTCAGCTTCTGCACCGGCACGGCGAGAATCTTCTCGTCCTGGCCGCCATCGTCTTCCATGAACAGCACGCCGATGGGGCGGCAGCGCACCACGGCGCCGGGCACCAGCGGGCGGGAGTTCATCACGATCACGTCGAGCGGATCACCGTCGCCACACAGCGTGTGGGGCACGAAACCGTAGTTCCCCGGGTAGCGCATGGGGGTGTACAGGAAGCGATCGACGAACAGGGCGCCACTGGCCTTGTCGATCTCGTATTTGATCGGCTCGCCGCCCATGGGGACTTCGATGATGACGTTGAGGTCGTCGGGCGGGTTCTTGCCGATCGCAATGGCGTCGATATTCATGGGCTGCTTGCCGTTCAGATGAGGGGTCGGAGCAGGGGCAGGTTCTGCCCAATACGCCCCTCAAAGGCAAGGCAATTCCATGCAACCGCCCTATGCTTATTTCACGATCAGCACCGGAACGGTGGCGCGCGCCAGCACTTCGGCGGCCTGGCTGCCCAGCAGCATGCGCTCGATGCCGCGTCGCCCATGCGAGCCCATGACAATGGTGTCGCAGCCCCGCTCGGACGCGGTCTGCACAATGGCGTCGGCCGGCCGCTGCTGGGCCACATGCAGTGTCTGCGCGGCGATTCCGGCTGCCTCGGCCATGGTCCGGGCCGCCAACAGAATCTGGCTGGCCTGGGCGGCATAGGCGGCGTCGAGCTGGTCGAGGATCGGGCCGGCGTCGAGGGCGCCAAAGCCGCCGGCGCCCAGCGTGGTGCTCACCGGGTCCGTGGCGGTCATGATGGTCACGCCGGCGTTGTGCAGGCGCGCCAGGTCGAGCCCGGCCGCCAGGGCCTTGTTGCTCAGGTCCGATCCGTCAGTGGCAATCAGAAGCGATGTGAACATGGCCGTGGCCTCCTTGTGCAACAGAGCTTGCCATGGCCGTGCTGGCGTCACATTGATCTGGATCATCGGGCCGTCGCGCCGCTGTCGCCCCCAGGCACCCAAGGAGGTCCAACCATGTCCAAGCCCGTTTTCCGGGTCCGCCCCGTGGCCATTGCCCTGTCCGCCCTGGCGCTGGGCTGCGGCCTCAGCGCCGGGCCGGCCCTGGCCCAGTCCGGCTTCACCAGCGCCTATACCGATCTGCGGCTGGACACCGATTGCCTGGTGCTCGATGCCGACGACTTCGGGGCCAGCTGGTCCTGCCCGGGCTACAAGGGCTATCCGGTGCGGGTCAGCGAGGGCGACCTGCGCTTTACGATTGCCTATGGCTACAACATCGACAAGGAGCCACCCAGCCAGGGTTTCGGGCCGTTCAACAATTTGGGCGAGAAGATGGAGTGGCGGCTGAGCAATGCGCTGGGCCGCTGGATGCCGGTGGCCACCATCGTGCGCTATCACCTGGCCGATCCGGAGACCGGCGAGAACAGCGAGCAGGTGCTGGTGGTGACCCAGCTGGTGGAGGGCAATACCTGCCACATCGCCTATGTCGATGCCCGGGCCAACAGCAATGCCAATGAGCTGGCCCGCGCGGCGGCCGACAAGGCCGGCGATTTCGATTGTGCCAATGACACTGTCGCCAAGCCGGGCAAATTCGCCGCCTGGTAGGCCGCAAAAAAACGGCGGGGTCGCCCCCGCCGTTGCTGATTTCAGTCGATCATGCCTGTCGCCTAGCGCAGCACGGCCCGGCCATCCTCAAAGGCCGTGCGGCAGTCACTGGCGTCATGGCCATTGTCGCTGTCGAGCAGCACCGAGGCGACGCCGGGGCCCTCGAAGCGCGGGTCGTCGCACTGCTCGTCATTGGCATAGCTCGATTCATCGTCGCCAAAGTCGATGCCGCTGCTGTCATAGGGGGCGCCGGCGACATATTCAGGCGTATAGACGGTGCGGATGCTCACCTGGCCAGAGGCCTCGAGGGCGCGGCAGTCGCTGGCGTCGGCGCCCATGTCCTCGCTGAGCAGCTTCTTGTCGGTGCCCGGGCCGGTGAAGCGCAGGTCATCGCATTCGCCGTCATTGGCGTACATGCTGGTGTCGGTGCCGTAGTCGAAAGCGGGCATGTCGGCGCCCGACAGGCGCAGCGTCACGGTACCGGCCTCAAACGCGGCCTGGCAGTCGCTGGCGTCGCGCATGCGGCTTTCGGGCGAGGGCTTGGCGGTCATGCCGGCGCCGGTGAAGTCGGGGTCATCGCATTCCCCGTCATGGGCCCATTCCCCGGAATCGTCGCCGAAGTTGATGCGGCTGGTCATCGGGTTGCTGCTGGTGGCGGGGGTCTGGTCGACGGGGCTGCTGTCGCCGGTCTCGTCAACCAGGGTCACGGTGCCGTTCTCGAAGGCCGTGCGGCAGTCGGTGGCATCATGCATGCGGTCGGCATCGAGCAGTTCAGCGGCCGAGCCGGCGCCGGTAAAGCGCGGGTCGTCGCATTCGCCGTCATTGGCCCATTGGCTGCTGTCGTCGCCGAAGTCGGGCAGGGTCGCGGCGGGCGTTTCCACCGGTGTGTCGGTCGCCGTCTCGGGCGCAAGGGTCACCGTGCCGGCTTCGAAGGCGGCCTTGCAGTCGGTGGCATCGTGCAGGCGGTCGGCGTCCAGCAGCTCAGTGGCCGAGCCGGTGCCGGTAAAGCGCGGATCGTCGCACTCGCCATCATTGGCCCATTGGCTGGAATCGTCGCCAAAATCGATATCCGAATCGCTGGCTGCAGTCGGCGCTGGAGTGGTGCCAGACTGTGCCAGGGCCGGTGCGACGCCGCCGACCACCAGTACCAGGCCCAGCGCCGTGCGCGCGAGCAATGTCTTGAAAGCCATCATTGTGTCCCTTCGCTTAACAGTCAGCCAGTCTCTTGCCTGCACACTAGAGCGGCTTTGGGGCCGCCAAAAGCCCCGGGGTCAAAGAATCGCCCCGAGGCTTAACCGGGCGTTCAGGCGGCGGCCTGGCGGGCGCGGCGTTCGGCGCGGCTGAACAGCACAGAGCCCAGCAACACCAGTGCCGTGCCCAGGGCGTGGTAGATGGTGAAGGGTTCGCGCAACACCCAGACGGCGATGACAATGGTCGCCACTGGGCCAAAGGCGGCGGTGGACGAGGTGGCGCGGGCGCCGATGCGGGCCATGCCGGCATTCATCAGAAAGCTCGGCAGCACCGTGCCCAGAATGCCCAGCGCCAGGCCATAGACCCAGACTTCGGGTGACAGCATCCAATAGCTGGCGGGGCCGGCCAGGATCAGGTTCTGCGCGATACCGGCGACCGCTGCGGTGGACATGCCGATACAGGTGAACAGGGCCGAGCCCAGCACCAGCATCTGCCGCTTGGCCAGGTGCTGGTAGAGCGCAAAGGTGATGGCCGAGCCCAGGACCAGCAGCGTGCCGACGACGAGGCCATCGGGATTGATGGCCAGGTTCCAGCCAAAGATCACTAGCAGCCCGGCATAGGACACCAGCATGGCCGGCACCACGCGCCAGACCATGCGGTCGCCAAACAGCCACACGCCGAACAGCAGCACGAAAAAGGGATAGGTGAACAGCACCAGCCGCTCATATTGGGCGGTGAGGAAGTTCAGGCCAAGGAAATCGAGATAGCTCGAGAGGTAATAGCCCAGCAGGCCCACCGCCATGCTGGTCAGCACCAGGCGCGGGGTGAGCAGACTAACCAGCTTGTGCTCGCGCCGCAGGATTGTGACTAGAATCACCAGATAGACCGGCAAGGCCACCAGCATGCGCAGGCTGAGCAGCATCTCGGTGGAGACACCTTCACCATAGGCGAGCTTGATGAAGATGCCCTTGGTGGAAAACAGCACGGCGCCAGCGACGGCAAAGGCATAGCCCAGCGGATCGGCAGCGGCGGAATTGGTCTGGTGCGGGGTAGACATGAGGCGGTTCCTGAAGAGGTCCGCCTTTGTCAGTCACCGACCGCCAGGGGCGGACCGGTGAGACGAAGGGCTGACGTCAGCGCTCGTTCCGGTCCCGTGGGGAGCCAGAAAGCCAAATCGAAAGCAGGATGATGGCCGTGGTGCGCATGGCTGTGTCCTAGCGGCTATGGATTGGTGATGACAAGGCTAACGGGACGCTATCGGTTCGGTGCGAAGTGATATTGTTTTTCCAGCAGGGTGCGAGAGGCCATCGCTCAGCCCCGGGGATGGGCCTTGCGATAGCTGTCGAGCAGGCGATCGGTATCGACGGCGGTATAGATCTGGGTCGAGGAGAGGCTGGCGTGGCCCAGCAGTTCCTGGATTGCCCGCAGGTCACCACCCTTGCCCAGCAGATGGGTGGCGAAGGAATGGCGCAGGGCATGGGGCGTAGCCGAGGCCGGCAGGCCCAGCGCGCCGCGCAATTGGGCGACGCGCAGCTGGATCAGCCGGGGCGAGAGCACGCCACCCTTGACCCCGCGGAACAGCGGCTCCTCGGGCCAGGATTTGAACGGGCAGAGTTCGATATAAAGATCAATGGCTTGGCGCACCGGGTCGATCAGCGGCACCATGCGCGTCTTGCCGCCCTTGCCGGTGACCCGCAGCACCTGGGAATCCAGGTCGCCCCTGGTCAGCGACAGTGCCTCCGCGATACGCAGGCCGGCGCCATAGCACAACGACAGCACGGCCATGTCGCGGGCGGCGACCCAGGGGCGGTCTTCCAGCTCATGGGTGGTGTCGATGGTGGCGCGCGCTTCGGCCACCGTCAGCGCCTTGGGCAGAGAGCGCGGCAGCTTGGGCGTGCGGATGACGTTGAGCGCCTCGGTCGTCATCACCTCTTCGCGCTCGAGAAAGCCGAAAAAACTCTTGAGCGCCGAGAGCACCCGTGCGAGCGAGCGCGAGCCGAGGCTTTCGCTGCGGCGCTGCGCCATGAAGGCGCGAATATCGGCGGCGCGCAGGGCCTTGAGGGTTGCCAGCGTCACCGGCCCGCCGGTATGACCGGCCAGAAAGGTCAGGAACTGGTCGAGGTCGCGGCCATAGGCTTCCAGCGTATTGCTCGCCAGGCGTCGCACCGAGCCGAGTTCGCGCTGCCAGGCGTCGACCTGGCTGCGGACGAGGGCATCGGTGGCAAAGGCGGAGTCGACCATATCGTCACTCTCGGTTGGGATGGTAAACTCATCGTTAACTGGCTGGCATTACCGTGAAATCTGACAGGAGAGCCAGCCTATGACCATGACGCACGCCGCCTGCCGCTTCGCGCTTGTGCTGGCATTGCTGACGTCGGGCGCCGCGGCGCAGGACTATAGCTATACCAGCCCCGACAGTGCGGTCCGCATCAATGGCGGCATTGGCGCCCTTTATCTGCGCGGCAATGAATATGTGTTCACCGGCGATGCCACGCTCAGCCAGCTGATCTGGGAAACGCGGGCCCCGGTGCTGCGCGGCAGTCTGGCCGTCGATGTCGGCAGCGGTTTCAGCCTGTCGGCCGAAGGCAGCGTGGCCGGCTTCGGCTCAAGCTATATGGAAGACTACGACTGGCTGGTGCGCACCAATAATTTCGACAATTGGACGCATCGCTCGCAGCATCCCGATACGCGCATGGAGCATTATGTGACCGGCGCGGCCATGGTGGGCTATGATCTGGTCAAGGACCCTGATGCGGTGGTGCGCATGCAGGCTGGCGTCAAATACAGCGACGTCAAATGGTCGGCCTATGGCGGCAGCTATATCTATAGCTCCAATGGCTTCCGCAATGTCACGGGCAATATCCCCGACGGCACAATAGCGGGCAGCTATCGCCAGATGCTGCCGGAGGTTTTCGTCGGTTTCGACGGTGACCAGACCTATGGCAATATCCGCGTCGGCGGCATGCTGCGCGGCGGCCTGACCGTCTTGGCGCAGAGCCGGGACAATCACTGGCTGCGCGACCTGCTGATCGTGGACAATTTCCGTCCCGCGCCGACATTTGCCGCCGGGCTCGATGTCGGCTTCTCGTTCGGCCCCATGGCGGAATTCGTGGTCGCCGCCCGCTATGACCAGGCGTTCCAGATGCGTGGCAAGTCCGAATATTTCGATACCAGGACCGGCGTGCGCACCATTGTGGACGACAATATCGGTGGCGCTGACCTGCGCAGCGCTGAAATCACCGCAGGCCTGCGCGGCCGCTTCTAGCCGTCACAAGAGGGAAATCGCACTGCCGGTGCTTTGGCAGAATCAGTTGCGCCCCCATATGGTCTGATGCGAACAGACCGGGCACAAATGGAACACCGTCCTGACATCGTGGCCGTCATGGTCAGCGTGGCCGTGGAAGGCCCCTATAGCTATCGCGTGCCCGCCGGCATGGCGGTGGAGCGCGGCTCGATCGTGTCGGTGCCGCTGGGGCCACGGCTGGTGCCGGGCGTCGTCTGGGGGCCGCCCAAGGATATGGTGGCACACAATCGCCTGCGCGATATCGCCATGGCCTATGAGGTGCCGCCGCTCAGCGATGAGTTGCTCAAGCTGGTCGATTGGGTCGCCCGCTATACGCTGGCCGCGCCGGGCCAGGTGCTGCGCGCCGTGCTGCGTTCCACCGAGGCGCTTGATGCGCCCAAGCCGGTGGTGGCCTATCGGCGCACGGGGCAGGAGCCCGCCAAGCTGACGCCAGCGCGGCTGCGGGTGCTCGATGCGCTCAATGATGATCTGGCCTGGCCCAAGACCGCATTGATCGGGGCCACGGGCGTATCGTCATCGGTGATCGAGGGGCTGGAAAAGGCCGGCGCGATCGAACGCATCGAAATGCCGCCGGGGCCAATTGTCGAGCTGCCCGATCCCGATGCAGCCGTGGCGACCCTGTCCGAAGGTCAACAGGCGGCGCTCAATGATATTCTGGCGCTCGATGCGCAGCAGTTCGGCGTCGCCCTGCTCGATGGGGTCACCGGCGGCGGCAAGACGGAAGTCTTTTTCGAGGCGGTGGCCGATACGCTGCGGGCGGGGCGACAGGCGCTGATCCTGCTTCCCGAGATTGCGCTCACCAATACCTTCATCAACCGCTTCACCAAGCGCTTCGGCACGCGTCCGGCCGAATGGCACTCCGACATGACGCCGGTGCAGCGCGCCAAAGTCTGGCGCGGTGTGCTTGATGGTTCGGTGCGGGCTGTGGTGGGCGCGCGCTCGGCGCTGTTTTTGCCGTTCCGCGAACTGGGCATGCTGGTGCTCGATGAAGAGCACGACGGCGCCTATAAGCAGGCTGATGGCATTACCTATCATGCCCGCGACATGGCGGTGGTGCGGGCGCATCTGAGCGGGGCGCGGGTGATCCTCTCCTCGGCGACGCCGTCGGTCGAGACACGCAACAATGCCAATAGCGGCCGCTATGCCCATGTGCTGCTGACCAGCCGCTATGCGGCGGCGGCCATGCCCAATATCACCACCATCGACATGCGCATCGACGGGCCCGAGAAGGGGCAGTGGATTGCCCCCGAACTGGCGCGCGAAGTGTTTGCGGCGCTCGACCGGGGTGAACAGGCGCTTCTGTTCCTCAACCGGCGCGGCTATGCGCCTTTGACCCTCTGCCGCTCCTGCGGCCACCAATATCAATGTCCGGACTGTTCAGCCTGGATGGTGGAGCATCGCTTCCGCGGCGTCTTGATGTGCCACCATTGCGGGCACGAGGTGCGCACGCCCACGGTTTGCAGTGCCTGTGGCGAGGCCGATGCGCTGGTGGCTGTGGGGCCGGGCATCGAGCGGGTGGCCGAGGAGGCCGCGGCGCGCTTCCCCGATGCACGGCGGGTGATTCTGTCCTCGGACATGGGCAGCAATGCCCAGTTGCGCGAGCGCCTCGCCGAAATCGAGCATGGTGAATATGATCTGATCATCGGCACGCAATTGGTGTCCAAGGGGCACCACTTCGAAAAGCTGACCGTGGTGGGCGTGCTCGACGCCGATCTGGGCCTGGCGCATGGCGACCCCAGGGCGGCAGAAAAAACCTTCCAGATCCTGACGCAGGTGGCGGGCCGGGCCGGGCGCGCGTCCAAAAACGGCAAGGCGTTCCTCCAGACCTATCATCCCGATCATCCGGTGATGCGCGCCATGGTGACCGGCGACCGCGAGGCTTTTTACGCCCATGAGCTGGCGGCGCGCCAGGCGGGCGGCTTGCCACCCTTTGGCCGGCTGGCAGCACTGATCGTCTCGGCCAATGATCACGATACCGCCATGGGCTATGCCAGGCGTCTGCTGTCGGCGGCGCCCATGGCCGAGGGCGTGCGCCTGTTCGGCCCGGCCGATGCCCCCGTTGCCATGGTGCGCGGCCGTCACCGGGTGCGGCTCCTGGCCCAGTCGGGCAAGGACTTTGATCTCTCGGGCTATGTGCGATTCTGGCTGGGCGCGGCCGAGAAGCCCACGGGCAATCTCAGGGTGCAGGTGGATATCGATCCGATGAGCTTTATGTAGCCGGGCCTGCGACACTTTCGCCGCAATTGAATCATCGGACCAAGCCTTGCAAGGCGCGCGAGCCTTGTGCTAGAGCGGGCGCGACTTTGAAGGGGTCTCCGGACGTCCCCTTTCCCAAACAAGAATAAGCGTCAGCGACCGCCCGGGTTATCCCACCAGAACAGGCGGCAAGCAGGCAAGCAACCAAGAGGGTGATGCGGCATTGGCAGCGCAGAATTCAGTGCTTACCCAGATCGCTCGGCCATATGCGTCGGCGCTGTTCGATCTCGCTGAGAGCGAGAACCAGTTGGCATCGGTCGAGACGTCGCTTTCCGACGTCTCCCGCCTGATCGGGGAAAGCGCAGACTTTGCGCGCTTCCTGCGGTCGCCGGTGATTACCGCAGACACCAAGGCTCAGGCGCTTGATGCGCTTCTGGGCAAGGCCAAGACCAATCCGCTGGTCGGCAATTTCCTGCGCCTGATCGCCAAGAACGGTCGCCTGTTCGCGCTCGATGCCATCATCGCCGGTTTCCGCGAACTGGCCGCCAAGGCCCGCGGTGAAATCACTGCAGACGTGACCTCGGCTGCGCCGCTGAGCGCCGAGCAGGCGTCGGCGCTGGCCGATACGCTCAAGGCCAAGGTCGGCAAGACCGTCACGCTCAACCAATTCGTCGATTCGTCCCTGATCGGCGGCCTTCAGGTGAAGGTCGGCAGCCAGATGATCGACAGCTCGATTAAGACAAAACTCGCTGCGATGAAGATCGCCATGAAAGAGGTCGGATAATGGACATCAAAGCCGCGGAAATTTCTGCGATCCTCAAGGACCAGATCAAGAATTTCGGCCAGGAAGCCCAGGTTTCCGAAGTTGGTCAGGTGCTCTCGGTCGGTGACGGCATTGCGCGCGTCTATGGCCTGGACAAGGTGCAGGCCGGTGAGCTCGTCGAGTTCCCGGGCGGCATCAAGGGCATGGCCCTGAACCTTGAAAGCGACAATGTCGGCGTCGTGATTTTCGGCAATGACCGTTCCATCAAGGAAGGCGATGTCGTCAAGCGCACGGGCTCGATCGTGGACACTCCGGTTGGCATGGGCCTGCTGGGTCGTGTTGTCGACGGTCTGGGCAATCCCATCGACGGCAAGGGTCCGATCGAGCACACCGAGCGTCGCCGCGTCGACGTCAAGGCTCCTGGCATTCTGCCGCGCAAGTCGGTACATGAGCCGATGTCGACCGGTCTGAAGGCCATCGACGCGCTGATCCCGATTGGCCGTGGCCAGCGCGAGCTGATCATTGGCGACCGCCAGACCGGCAAGTCCGCCATCATCCTGGATACCTTCCTCAACCAGAAGCCGGCGCATGACGCCAATGCTTCGGACACCGACAAGCTCTACTGCATCTACGTCGCCGTGGGTCAGAAGCGTTCGACCGTTGCCCAGTTCGTGCGTCAGCTCGAAGAAGCCGGTGCGCTGCAGTACTCTGTGGTGATCGCCGCTACCGCGTCCGATCCGGCACCGCTGCAGTATATCGCGCCCTTCACCGGCTGCGCGATCGGCGAGTTCTTCCGCGACAATGGCAAGCATGCCGTGATCGCCTATGACGATCTGACCAAGCAGGCCGTTGCCTACCGCCAGATGAGCCTGCTGCTGCGTCGTCCCCCGGGGCGTGAAGCCTATCCGGGCGACGTGTTCTACCTGCACTCCCGCCTGCTCGAGCGCGCTGCCAAGCTGAACGAAGACCACGGTCTGGGTTCGCTGACTGCGCTGCCCGTGATCGAGACCCAGGCCAACGACGTGTCGGCCTATATCCCGACCAACGTGATTTCGATCACCGACGGCCAGATCTTCCTTGAGACCAATTTGTTCTTCCAGGGTATCCGCCCTGCCGTGAACGTGGGTCTGTCGGTGAGCCGCGTGGGCTCCTCGGCCCAGGTCAAGGCGATGAAGCAGGTTGCCGGTTCGCTCAAGGGCGAGCTCAGCCAGTACCGCGAAATGGCGGCCTTCGCCCAGTTCGGTTCGGATCTGGACGCAGCCACCCAGCGTCTGCTTAACCGCGGTGCGCGTCTGACCGAGCTGCTCAAGCAGCCCCAGTTCAGCCCGCTCAAGATGGAAGAGCAGGTTTCGGTGATCTTTGCCGGCGCCAATGGCTATCTCGACAGCATCCCGGCCAACAAGGTGGGTGATTTCGAGCAGACGGTGCTGTCGGCACTGCGCGGCAAGTATGCCGACCTGCTCAAGACCATCGCGACCGAGAAGGCCCTGAGCGACGACACCCGTGCCAAGCTCAAGTCTGCGCTCGACGAGATCAAGAAGACCTACGCGGCCTAAGGCCAGCAGGGAGATCGACGGCCAATGCCTTCGCTAAAGGACCTCAAGAACCGGATCGACTCGGTCAAATCGACCCAGAAGATCACCAAGGCCATGCAGATGGTCGCGGCGGCCAAGCTCCGCCGTGCCCAGGATGCTGCCGAGGCCGCGCGCCCCTATGCTGAACGCATGGGCAAGGTGCTGGCTGCGCTTGGTGCCGTTTATGACGGTCAGGAAAATGCGCCTGTGCTGCTGGGCGGCACGGGCAAGGATCAGGTGCATCTGCTGGTGGTTGCCACCGGCGAGCGCGGCCTGGCCGGCGGCTTCAACTCCTCGATCGCCCGCATGGCGCGCGATCATGCTGCCAAGCTGCTGGCGCAGGGCAAGACGGTCAAGATCCTCACCGTTGGCCGCAAGGGCAACGATATCCTCAAGCGCCAGTATCCTGACCATATCGTGGACACGTTCAACTTCCGCGAAGTCAAGCAGGTGGGCTTTACCCAGGCCCAACTGGTGACGGACAAGATCCTGGCCATGTTCAATGCCGGCGAATTCGACGTGGCGACGCTGTTCTTCGCCAAGTTCGGTTCGGTGATCAGCCAGGTGCCGACGGCCCAGCAGTTGATCCCCGCCAAGCTGGCGACCAAGGCGGAAGGCCAGGTCGAGGCACCCAGCGTGCCCTATGAATATGAGCCGAGCGAAGAAGCGATCGTGGAAGACCTGCTGCCGCGCAATATTGCGGTGCAGGTGCTGCGGGCGCTCCTGGAAAACAGTGCCTCGTTCTATGGCGCGCAGATGTCGGCAATGGACAATGCGACCCGGAACGCCGGCGAAATGATCGGCAAGCTGCAGCTGAGCTACAACCGCCAGCGCCAGGCCCAGATCACCAAAGAACTCATCGAAATCATTTCGGGCGCGGAAGCGCTCTAAGCAATCGAAGCGAAGGACGAAACAAATGGCAGAGAAAAAGGCCGGTCGCGTATCGCAGGTCATCGGTGCCGTCGTCGACGTGACGTTCGACGGTCACCTGCCGGCGATTCTCAACGCGCTTGAGACCATGAACAATGGCCAGCGTCTGGTTCTGGAAGTTGCCCAGCACCTTGGTGAAAATGCCGTGCGCACCATTGCCATGGACACCACCGAAGGTCTCGTCCGCGGCGCGGAAGTGATCGACCTGGGCACCGCCATCTCGGTGCCGGTTGGTGAAGCCACGCTGGGCCGCATCATGAACGTGATCGGCGAGCCCATCGACGAAGCCGGCCCGATCGGTTCGACCGATCGCCGCGAAATCCACCAGGACGCTCCGGCCTTCGCCGAGCAGAACCCGGAAAGCCAGGTGCTGGTCACCGGCATCAAGGTGGTGGACCTGATCGCTCCTTACGCACGCGGCGGCAAGATCGGCCTGATGGGCGGCGCCGGCGTGGGCAAGACCGTGCTGATCCAGGAACTGATCAACAACGTCGCCAAGGCGCACGGTGGTTACTCGGTGTTCGCTGGCGTGGGTGAACGCACCCGCGAAGGCAATGACCTGTACTACGAAATGATCGAATCGGGCGTGAACAAGAACCCGACCGAGCATGGCGGTTCTGCTGCCGGTTCGAAGTGCGCCCTGGTGTTCGGCCAGATGAACGAGCCCCCGGGTGCGCGCGCTCGCGTGGCCCTGACCGGCCTGACCATCGCCGAGAACTTCCGCGACCAGGGCCAGGACGTGCTGTTCTTTGTGGACAACATCTTCCGCTTCACCCAGGCCGGCGCCGAAATGTCGGCTCTGCTGGGTCGTATCCCGTCCGCCGTGGGTTATCAGCCGACGCTGGCGACCGACATGGGCGCGATGCAGGAACGCATCACCACCACCAACAAGGGCTCGATCACCTCGGTGCAGGCCGTGTATGTGCCGGCCGACGACTTGACCGACCCTGCGCCGGCCACCTCGTTCGCCCACTTCGACGCCGTGACCGTGCTCAACCGCGCCATCTCGGAAAAGGGCATCTATCCGGCCGTGGATCCGCTGGCATCGAACTCGCGCATTCTCGATCCGCTGGTCGTGGGCGACGAGCACTACCAGGTGGCCCGCCGCGTGCAGGAAGTGCTGCAGAAGTACAAGGCGCTGCAGGACATCATCGCGATTCTGGGCATGGACGAGCTGTCGGAAGAAGACAAGCTGGTCGTGGCCCGCGCCCGTAAGGTTGAGCGCTTCATGAGCCAGCCCTTCGACGTGGCCGAAGTGTTCACCGGTTCGCCTGGCGTGTTCGTGCAGCTCGAAGACACCATCAAGGGCTTCAAGGGCCTGGTGGCTGGCGAGTACGATCACCTGCCCGAAGCGGCCTTCTACATGGTCGGCACCATCGAAGATGCCGTCAAGAAGGCCCAGAAGCTGGCTGCTCAGGCTGCCTAATTCCATGATCGGGCTTGCCCTGGGGGCGAGCCCGAACTTCCGCTAAGGGACCAAAACTATGGCTGAAGGCCTCAAGATCGAGATCGTGTCGCCGGAGCGTCTGGTGCTGTCGGAAGTCGTGACCTCGGTCACCGTTCCGGGCACCGAAGGCTATTTCACGGTCATGAATGATCATGCCCCGTTCATGACCACGCTTCGTCCCGGTTTCATCACCGTGAACGGCCTGAACGGCAAGGACGAGATCTTCTTCGTCAAGGGCGGCTTTGCCGATGTCTCCCCGGATGGCCTGACCATCCTGGCAGAGCAGTCGGCGCCGTTCTCCGAGTTCGACCATGCCGACCTGGCCGCCCAGATCAAGGCTGCCGAGGCCGAGCTGGCCAATGCTGCCACGCCCGAGCACAAGTCCTACGCCCAGGAAGTGGTGAGCGCGCTGGCCAATCTGGCCATCGAAGCCGGCCAGATCAACGGCGGTCACGTCCACTAGACGGTCTGGATCGATCCAAATTCAAGCGCCCGTCGGCCCATGCCGGCGGGCGTTTTTTTGTCGCTCTATGCGTCTGCTGGTCGGGCGGAACAGCGCATCGCCTTGCCCGCGATAGACGCAGATCGCCCAAAAAACAGGCAAACCATTGGCAAATAACAGAAATTGAGCGCCGACAACGATCTGTTAACCCGGTGGCCGCACACTGCCCTCCAAACGGCGCCTTGAGGCGACCGATATGACCTGGGGTTCACAATGGGTTCTGTGCTGGCCAACATCCGGCTGACCTTCGCCATCGCCGCCCTGGCGATTGTCTCGATCATCATTGCCATCGGCGCTGTGGTTGCCGGCATCTACATCAATCTCTCGCAGAGCACGCAGGCTGATGCCGCCAAGGCCGTCCAGGATGCCACACGCATCAGCGCCGAAATTCTGCGCGTGAACCTGCCGAGCCTGGAGGTGACGGCTGATGAAACCGGCACGGTCGCCGCGCTGACGATGCGCTCGATGCCCAAGTTCCGCAATCATGGGGTGATCGACACCATCGCCATGGTCGCCGGACAGGACGCGAGCATCTATGTCTTCAACAGTGAAGTCAGCCCGGACTTTACGGTCGGCACCACAAGCCTGCTGCAGAGCGACGGCGAACGCCGGCTCGATGCCAGCATCGCCGCCGGTACGCCATTGTTCGACGCGCTGATGGCCAATTCGCCCGTCAGCGCGCAGGAGACCATCGCGGGTGCCGACTATTTCACCCAGTACCAGCCCATCGCCATGGCTGATGGCACGGTCATCGGGGCGCTGATGGTGGCGGTGGCGCGAGCGCCCATCGAAGCCGTGATGGGCAGCAGCCTGTTGATGCTCGGTGTGGTGGGCGGTGGCGCCTTTGTGGTCATTGGCGCTGTGGCGCTGCTGCTGGCGCGTCGCCTGACGCAACCGATCCCCAAGTTGTCAGCAGCGATGAGCGCCATTGCTGCCGGCAAGAGCGATACACCGGTGCCTTTTGTCGAGCTGGGCAATGAGGTGGGCGACATGGCGCGCGCGGTCGATGTGCTGCGTGCCAGCACGGTGCGGGTGGCCGAGCTCGGTGCCGAAGCCCGCAGCCATCTGGATGCTGCGGCCGATCATACCGGCCAGCTCAACGCCATCTCGGCAGCGCAACTGGTTGCCGAATTCACGCTCACCGGCGAAATTCTCACGGCCAACCAGAACTTCCTGGACCGGCTGGGCTACCGTCTCGAGGATTTGGTGGGGCGCCCCAATGCGGCGATCCTGTTCGACGCCGACCCCAGCTCGATGACCTACCGCCAGTTCTGGCTGGACCTGGCCGGCGGCGCCTCCAAGAACGGGGAATATCGCCGGCGCAGCCGCGATGGTCGAGAAGTTTGGATCCAGAGCACATTTGCGCCGATCCTGGGTGTGGATGGCGCACCCTACAAGGTTGTGCAGTTTGCCACCGACGTGACGGCGCGGGTGCAGGCTGTGGCCAACGTACGCACGGCCCTGCTGGAGCTGGCGCAGGGCGACCTGACGCAGACCATAGAGACGCGCTTCTCGGCCGAATTCGAAGATCTGCGCCTGGCGCTCAACGACACGGTCAATCGCTTCGCCGACGTGGTCGGGCAGTTGCGGGCGGTGTCGCGCTCGGTCCGCTCGGCGACGGGCGAAATCCTCTCGGGCGCCAATGACCTCAGCGAACGCACCACGCGCCAGGCCGCAACCATCGAGGAGACATCCGCGGCCATGGAGCAATTGGCCGGAACAGTGGCCGGCAATTCGCGCATGGCGCAGGACGCTGCCAGCAAGGCCGGCGCCGTATCCTCCTCGGCAGCCGAGAGTGGCAACGTGATGGCCGAGGCCAGCGATGCGATGGAGCGGATCACGGCCAGCTCGGCCAAGATCTCCAATATCATCGGCATGATCGACGATATTGCCTTCCAGACCAATCTGCTGGCCCTCAACGCCTCGGTGGAGGCGGCGCGGGCGGGCGATGCCGGCAAGGGCTTTGCCGTGGTTGCCGTGGAAGTGCGCCGGCTGGCACAGAGCGCGGCGAGCGCCTCGGCCGACGTCAAGGTGTTGATCGAGCAGTCCGCCCGGGAAGTGCAGGGTGGTCGCCAGCTGGTGACCGATGCGGCGCAGCGGCTGGGCATGATGCTTGGCGCGGCGCGCGACAATAGCGAGCTGGTGGACAGCATTGCCCGCGCCAGCCGCGATCAGGCCAATGCCATTGAGGAAGTTTCCCAGTCTGTCCGCATTCTGGATGAAATGACCCAGCACAATGCGGCGCTGGTCGAACAGACCAATGCCGCCATTGAACAGACGGAAGCGGAGGCCCGCAAACTGGACGAAATCGTAGATATTTTCCGCCTGGATGCCTCTGCGAAATTGTCGATGGATCGTTCACGCGCCGCTTAAACTGCAAAAGTTCTGCGGCTAGTGATATTTATCTGCTGTTTACGTTCTGCCGTCATTGTGTTTCCAGGCCGTCTCGAACGGTGAGGAGCACTATCTATGTCGATTACCAATCTGCTGCGTCCCGGCGCCTATGCGCTCGGTCTTGTCACTGTAATGTCCTTTGGCGCTGCCACGCAGGCCGAGGATGAGTTCACCGCGCCCCTGACTGCCCTGGCGCAGTCCGAGATCGCCGCATTTGCCAGCGATCCCGCTGTGATCTCGGCGATCATGGCCCAGAACGCGGTGAGCGGCAGCTATGACCAGGCCAAGATTGACGAGCTGGACACGCAGTGGCGCGCCGAAGTGGACGCTGCCAGCAAGCCGCTGATCGATGCCACGATGGCCAATGCGGCGTCGCAGTATCTCAAGGGCGTGCAGGACGCCTCTGCCGGCAAATATACCGAAATCTTCGTGATGGATGCCAAGGGCCTCAACGTTGCGCAGAGCACGTTGACCTCCGACTATTGGCAGGGCGACGAAGACAAGTTCACCGCCAGCTTTGGCGCGGGCGCCGGCGCTGTTCATGTCAGCGATGTCGAGCAGGACGAAAGCACCCAGGTCTTCCAGAGCCAGGTTTCCGTGCCGATCGCTGATCCGGCCACGGGCAATCTGATTGGTGCCATCACCGTGGGCGTCGACGTCTCGATGCTCTAGTGCCATCGGCGGCGGCTACGGCCGCCGCCTCAGTTCTGTCGGTTCTCTGAAGGCAATTCATGTTCAAGCTCACCCTCATCCGCAAGATCATTGGCCTTGTCGTGCTGGCAATGATCGCCGGCTCGGCGACCATCACCTACATGGGCGCGACGCAGAACGCTGCGTTGCTGCAGGACGAACTGTCAGAGGCCAATGTCACCGTGTCGACAGCCAGCACCGAGCAACTCGCCGGCGGTATCCGCTTTGGCAAGAGTGACGGCATTCTGGCGTCCTACACGGCACTTGAGGAATCCCTGGGGGAGCGTTTCGCCGCGGGCGCGAGCTTCAGCCAGCAGGCGCAACTGATTGCCAGCACCACAGAAGACGCGGCGGAAATGGCCGTGCTGACCGACCTTGCGGGCAAGGCACTGGCCAGCAACGCCGTGGAAGTGCAGCAGGTGGGACCGATTGCCTATGTCGCCGTGCCGGCCAAATTCGGGCCCGAAAAGGCGACTGTGGGCGTGGCCACCTTTGCCTGGGACATCAGCAAGGGCCTGGCCAGTCTGCACCAGGCGTTGATCACCTCGATCCTGGTGGGCGTTGGCGTCAGCGTGGTGCTGATCGCGGCCCTTTATGTGTTCATCCGCATGTCGGTCACCGGTCCGATGCTGCAGCTGGTTCGCACCGCATCGCAGATCGCCGACAACCCGCTTTCGGTCGATACCGTGCCGTCCACGCAGCGCAAGGACGAATTGGGCGAGATGGCCCGCGCCGTTGCCGTGTTCCGCGACAATGGCGTGCGGATCGGGGAGATGGGCCTGGCCGAAACAGAACAGCGCAATCGCACCGCCGCCGAGCGCGCGGCCATGATGGCCTCGCTGCGCCAGTCCTTCGGCGATGTGGTGGATGCCGCCATCGTGGGTGACTTCAGCAAGCGCGTGGAAACCAATTTTGCCGATGCCGAGCTCAACGAGCTGGCGGGCAGCGTCAACAATCTGGTCCAGACTGTCGATACGGGCCTGGCCGAGACCGGAGAAGTGCTTTCGGCGCTGGCCGAAACCAATCTGACGCGGCGCGTGACGGGCGACTACAAGGGCGCCTTCGGCCGGCTGCGTGACGACACCAATGCAGTGGCGGACAAATTGACCGACATCGTCGCCCAGTTGCGCCGCACCTCGCGTGGCGTGCGTTCGGCAACGGGAGAAATCCTGGCTGGTGCCAATGATCTGAGCGAGCGGACGACCAAGCAGGCGGCCACGATCGAGGAAACCTCGGCCACCATGGAGCAACTGGCGACGACGGTGCAGCAGAATGCCGAAAAGGCCAATGAGGCCAGCGTCAAGTCCAAGGCCGTGTCCCTGACGGCCGAAGAGGGCGGCGTGGCCATGGACGAGGCGACAAATGCCATGGAGCGCATCACCACCTCCTCGTCCAAGATTTCCAATATCATCGGGCTGATCGACGACATTGCCTTCCAGACCAATCTGCTTGCATTGAACGCTTCGGTGGAAGCGGCGCGTGCCGGTGATGCGGGCAAGGGCTTTGCCGTGGTGGCGGTGGAAGTGCGTCGCCTGGCACAGAGTGCCGCCAGCGCCTCGGCTGACGTCAAACTGCTGATCGAACAGAGCGCCAACGAAGTCTCCACCGGCTCCAAGCTGGTGTCGGACGCGGCCAGCAAGCTGACGCAGATCCTGTCGGCCATCCGCGAGAACAGTGCCGTGATGGAGGCCATCGCCCGCGACAGCCGCGAACAGGCCACCTCGATCGATGAGGTCAATCTGGCCGTGCGGCAGATGGACGAAATGACCCAGCACAACGCCGCTCTGGTGGAACAGACCAATGCGGCTATCGAGCAGACCGAAGGCCAGGCCAGCGAGCTCGACCGGATCGTCGACATCTTCGTGCTGGACGATGGCGAGACGGGCAAGCGTGCGACCAAGTCTAGTGCCGTCACACCCGCGCCGCGCACGGGCATCAAGGGCCTGCAGGATCGCGTGATGCAGGCCGCCAAGGGCTTTGTGAGCCATGGCAATGCCGCAGTGGCGCAGGACTGGAACGAGTTCTAGGCCAGCGCCGCTGCAACCAGCGCCCGGGCGTGCAGGTCTGTGGTGTCATAGACCGGCAAGGGGCTGACGGCATCATCGATGAGCATGGCGATCTCGGTGCAGCCCAGGATTACGGCCTGGGCGCCCCGGGCGGCCAGCCGCTCGATCGCCGCGACATAGGTCTTGCGGGACGTCTCGCTGACGATGCCCCGGCAGAGCTCTTCATAGATGATGGCGTTAAGATTGGTGCGGTCCACATCGGGGATCATCGCCGCTAGGCCACGTTCGGTCAGCCGGTCGCGGTAAAAGCCCATCTCCATGGTGAAGCGGGTGCCCAGCAGGCCCACGGTATCAAAGCCATCGGCCAGAAGCGCATCGCTGGTGGGGTCAGCGATGTGAATGAAGGGAACATCGATGGCCGATGTGATGGCGTCGGCGACAAGGTGCATGGTGTTGGTCGCCAGCCCGATGACTTCAGCGCCCGCCGCCTGAAGCCCGCTTGCGGCCTGGGCGAGCACATGCCCTGCGCCGTCCCAGTTGCCAGCCGATTGCATGGCGGCAATGGGCGCGAAATCAAGCGAATGCACGATCACCGGCGCTGAGTGCAGGCCGCCACGAATGGCCGCCGTTTCCTGGTTGAGCACGCGGTAGTAATGGGCGGTGGATTCCCAGCTCATGCCACCGATCAAACCAATGGTCTTCATGGCTCAGACGTGGGTGAAGCGCTGCGGGATGTCGGCAAAGGCGGCGACCACCTGTTCATAGGCCGTCTTCTTGAACGGCACGATCAGGCCAGGCGTGCGGCTCAGCCGCTCCCAGCGCCAGGCGTCGAACTCAGCCTCGAACTTGCCGCCGCCAGGGGTGGCCACGTCGATCTCGCGCTCCTGGCCGGTGAAGGCAAAGGCAAACCACCGTTGGCGCTGGCCGCGATACTTGCCACGCAGAGCGATGCCGAGCGCTTCGTCGGGCAGGTCGTAATAGATCCATTCCGGTGCTTCGGCCAACAGGCTGACGCTGCTGATATTGGTCTCTTCATGCAGTTCGCGCAGGGCGGCGCGCAGCGGGTCCTCGCCCTTGTCGATGCCGCCCTGGGGCATTTGCCAGGGCGCCTCGACCACCGATTGGTCCTCCGGGGTCGGGTCGGGCTTGCGCCGGCCGATGAAGACATTGCCCTGCTGGTTGAAGACAGCGACCCCCACGCAGTCGCGATAGGGCATGGATTGGCGGTCGGGGCGGGGCGTGGTCATGGCGAAACTCTATTTCATCAGGGCGCTGGCGGGCACCAGGGCAATGCCCTTGGCCTTCAGGTCGCGTGCCCATTCGGCCACGGCGGCGACAGAAATGGGCAGCGCGCTGACAATACCGATTGCATGCCCGTTCTCCAGCGCCTTGGCCTCAAGGCTGGCAAGCGCTGCAAGAATGGATGTGCGCGAGGGATTGGCGTCGATGACCACGTCGGCCTTGGCGAAGGGTACTTTGTTGCCCTCGGCCAGCTGCGGCGCCAGCGACCGATTGGACGAGCCATCGTCGAGATAGCCCAGTCCGCGCGCGCCCAGTTCTTCCATGATGGTGGAGAAATCGGCGGCTGAGGCGGTGAAGCGGGCACCCATGTTGTTGATGAGGCCGACATAGCCGCCAAAGCGGGCCATGAGCCAGAACAGCTTGTCCAGATTGGCGCGGGCCGGCTCGCCGCTCAACAGGGTTTGAGGGCCCGGGTCATTCTGCGGATAGTCGAACGGCTCCATGGGCACTTCGAGCAGGATTTCGTGGCCGTCGGCGCGGGCAGCCGCCACCGTGGTCCCCAGGGTCCGGCCATAGGGCGCGAAGGCCATGGTGACGTCGGCCGGCAATTGGTCGATGGCGCCCAGCGATCCCAGTTCGTTGATGCCCAGGCCGGTGACGATCACCGCAATCATCGGGTCGCCACTGGCCACGGCTTCGGCCGCCGGGCGCTGGTAGGCGGCAAATGGCGTCAGGCCGGTCGCCGAAATGCGCGGGATGGGACCATCCGCGGTCTCTTCGCTCAGGTCAGGCAGGGCGCCGAAAAGGTCGGGCTGGCCCATCTCGCTGACGGCGGGTGTGCCACCATGGGTGTCAGCAGGCGGCGTCTCGCCGGCCGGATATTGCTGGGGATCGGCCGTGATGGTGACCGGGCCGGAATGCTCGGAGGAGACCACATCATTGGCAAGCGTATTGCCATTGCGAGTGCTGGTGATGTCGGCTTCCTGCACCGGACGACCGCCGGTTGGGTCGTTGACCAGTGTAATGCGCAGGACAAAGGCGATGCCGATCAGGGCCAGCAGGCCGAACAGGACCCTGGCGATCGGCAGATGGCGCCTGGGGCCAGTCTTGCCTTTCTTTCCGGTCAGCGGCTTGCTCAGACTATCGGACATCGCAGGGGGTTCCAGACGCAGATGGGGCAAGGCAGCGAATCAGCCGCCTCGCCCCATCGATTTCTAGCACAGACCGGCGCTATTCCGCCTTGGCTGGGAAGGCCGGATTGGTTTCCGCGCCATCGATCAGGCGGATTGCATATTGCAGCTGGGTATCGTCCGCCTTGTCGGGCGGCACATAGACCGAGGAACCAACGGTGGTTTCTTCCTGGCCTTCGATCTTGATGTGGCCGGCGAGGCCTGCCTCACCGATGATCTCGTCGCGGCCCTTGAGCTCCTCGGGCACTTCCTGCAGCACCTCGATGTCGGGCGTGATGCCCAGCGCCTGGATGGAGCGGTTGTTGGGCGTGTAGTAGCGCGCCGTGGTCAGGCGCATGGCGCCATCGGGGCCCAGCGAGATGATGGACTGCACCGAACCCTTGCCGAAGGAGCGCGTGCCCACCAGGGTCGCACGCTTGTGGTCCTGCAATGCGCCAGCGACGATTTCGGAGGCGGAAGCCGAGCCACCGTTGATCAGCACCACCAGAGGCACATCGGCGATCAAGGCATCGAGCGCGTCGGGCTGGGCGTCGTAGCGAGCGCTTTCCTCGGGCACACGACCGCGGGTCAGCACCACCGCACCCTGCTTGAGGAAGGCATCGGCGACATAGACCGACTGGTCGACCAGGCCGCCAGGATTGTTGCGCAGGTCCAGGATGATGCCCTTGGGCTTGGGGCCGTCACCGCTGAACATGTCCTTGATGGCCTTCTCGATGCCGACAAAGGCCTGTTCGGAGAAGCGCGAGAGACGGATGACGGCGACATCGCCTTCCAGCGACGAGCGAACCGCGCGCATGGCGATGGTGGCGCGGGTCAGTTCGAAGTCCAGCGGCTTGTCGACGCCTTCGCGGACCACGGTCACCTTGATGGTCGTGCCGATCGGGCCACGCATCTTGGCGACGGCATCGTCCAGGCTCATGCCCTGGATCTGGATGCCATCAAGCTCGACAATCAGGTCATTGGCCAGGATGCCGGCCTTGGCGGCGGGGGTATCGTCGATGGGCGAGACCACCTTGATGATGCCCTCTTCCATGGTGACTTCGATGCCCAGGCCGCCGAATTCACCCGAGATGTCGACGCCCATGTCCTTGTAGTCTGCCGGCGGCAGATAGTTCGAATGCGGATCGAGCGAGGTCAGCATGCCCTGGATGGCGGCACGGATCAGCTTCTGCTCATCCGGCGCATCGACATATTCGGCGCGGATGCGATCAAAGATCTCCCCGAACAGGTTGAGATCGGCATAGACCTCGAGCGGGTCGCGCGGCTTTTCCTGTTCCTGGGTGTCAGCAGGCGCCTCAGCCGGCGCGGCCGGATCTGCAGCAGGGGCCTGCGGATCGGCCGGGGCCTGTTGCTCGGCGGGGGCGGGCTGCGCCTCCTGGGCCATGGACAGTCCGGTGGGCACCAACAGCGCCAGCGCAAGGGCCAAAGTCGAAACGGAATTTAGGCGCATGAGGGGTCTATCCACTCTGTGTCGGGGTCGCCCACCATCCGGTGGGATCGACGGGCTCGTTGTCTTTTCGGAGTTCAATATAAAGGGTCGGTTGGTCAGCGCCAGCGTTGGTGGTTACGGTCCGGCCACTTGTCCGTGATCCCATGGCGCCCAGCGGCATTCCCATTTGTACGAATTGGCCAATATCGACGCTCACCTTGTCAAGGCCCGCCAGCAGCATGGTGTAGCCCTGGCCGGTATTGAAGATGATGATCTGGCCGTAATTGAGGTAGGGGCCCTTGAACAGCACCCAGCCATCGGCCGGGGCCACAACCTGGGCATCAGCGCGGGTCATCAGCGAAATGCCATGGCTGATGCCGCCAAAGCCGTCACTGGTGCCATAGTCGGCAACGTTGACGCCATTGGCCGGCATGGTGAGGTAGCCGCGGGCAGCGCCGAAGGGGATGGCGGGTTCGGTCCGCGCGGTATTGGCCAGCGCAACCTGGATTTCCTGGGCGGTCATCACAGGCGCGGTGGGGTCGAGGCCGGCGTCGGCCGTGGCAGCCGCGGTCGAAACCGAATTGGCCTGGGCAGAGAGGCTGCCAACCAGTTCCTTGAGGGTGGCGGCACGGGCCGCCAGCTCGATGGCCTGCTGTTCCTCGGCCTCGAGCTGGGCGCTGCGCATACCGATACCCTGCTTGCGGGCGGCGATCAGCGTGGCGATGCGGAGCTGCTCTTCCTCCAGCACGGCATGGTTGGCCTTGAGCGTGGCTTCTTCGGCCTGGGCAGCGGCCTTGATGTCGGTGAGTTTGGTCAAGTCGGCGGTGACGGCGTCGGCCTTGGCGCGCAGTTGCGGCACGATGGCCGAGATCAGGATGGCGCTGCGGGCTGACCCAAGCGCATCGGCCGGGTCGACAATCAGCGCCGGGGGCGGATTGAGCGAGATGCGCTCCAGTGCCGCCAGAACATTGGCGATCTGGGCATTGGAGCCATCGAGCCGGCCACGAACTTCAAGTTCCTGGATGATGAGCTGGGAGAGGCGGTCCTCGACATCGGCGACTTCGATCTCGGCCAGCTTGACGCGTTGGGCGGCCGCAATCAGCGCGGCGTTCTGCTTGGTGCGGTCGCCTTCCATGGCCGCGATTTCGGCCTTGAGCTCATCAATGCGCTTCTGACTGAGGCTGATGGAGGACTGGACGGTTTCGAGATCGACCTTGGGGTCTGACGCCGGCGTCTCCACCGCTTCGGCGGACGGTGCGTCTGTCGTGGCCTCGGGCGCGGGTGTGGCCTGGGCTGGCGAGGCGGTCGGGCCGTCCGCCTGGGGCGCCTCGGTTTGCGCCAGCAGCGGCAGGGACGCAGCCAGGGCCAGCGTCACGCCGGCCAGCAATCGTCCCACAGTCCTGCCTGGCCGCAATGCCATGACGTCTCCAGCAAGGGCGCACCGGGCACCCGAATCAATTCGGGCACCATAGCAAGCGGGCTGGAAAATGCAGGTTAACGCTGCTTAACCATACCGTGATTGTGCGGGGTCAATCGCCGCGGTGGTAGGGGTGGCCGGCCAGAATGGTGGTGGCGCGGTAGAGCTGCTCGGCCAGCATGATGCGCACCAGCTGATGTGGCCAGGTGAGGGGCGAAAAGCTCAGCACCAGATCGGCCTTGGCGACAAAGGCCGGATCGAGCCCGTCGGCGCCGCCGATGACGAAACTGGCTGCCGGGCGGCCATCGTCGCGCCAGCGACCGATCTGGTTGGCAAAGACTTCCGAACCGATCGATTTGCCGCGCTCGTCGAGCGCGACGACAATGCCGTCGGGCAGGCTGGCCTGCAGCGCCTTGGCCTCATCTGCCTTGCGGCTGGCGCTGGAAGAGGCGCGTGACTCGGTCAGCTCGATCACGTCGAACCCGGTCAGGGCCAGCGGCTTGCCGCCGCCCACGGCCCGTTCGAGATAGCGGGCGACCATTTCCCGCTCCGGGCCGGCCTTCATGCGGCCGACAGCCGCGATGGTCAGTCGCATATTGCCGACTAGTGTGCGTCAGCGGCGAAGTCGGCCTGCCACATCTTTTCGATGTTGTAGAACTCGCGCACTTCCGGACGGAAGATATGGACGATCACGTCGCCAGCATCGACCAGGACCCAGTCGCAATGCGGCAGGCCTTCGATGCGCGGCTTGCCATAGCCGGCGTCGCGCAGGGCGGTGACCATCTGGTCGGCCACGGCGCCGACATGGCGCTGCGAACGGCCCGAGGCAACCACCATGTGGTCGGCGAGCGAAGACTTGCCCATGATGTCGACAGAAACAATCTGCTCGGCCTTGGCATCATCAAGGCAGCCGAGAATGACATCGATCATGGGACGGTCCGGAGTCGCAATAGGCGTGGGAACGGGCGTGGCGGTATTTTCGGGCAGCGCGGCCATCACAATTGGCCTTCCGCCCATGCAAGTGCATGGGTCATGCGGGGGATCAGCATCCTTGGTGGTTGATCGGAATGTGCAGGCGTCTTTGCAAACGGCAAGCAGTCAGTTCCTGTTTTGGTGACAAAGATCACACGCCCTCAATATGCGCGTTTGATGACGGTTTCGCAAGATTGCGGCTTCACTTTGACTTAACGTGTTGCCGTCTCGCCCTTATGGCCGAGGAAGAGAGCGCGGACTGGCGCCCATGCAGATAGACCCAGGCCGGGGGATTGGCGAAGGCCAGGCGGGTGGCATCGGTCTCGTCATAGCGCCATTGGGCCAGCGCACTGGCGGCCATGGAAACCGGTGCCAGTCGCCCGGAACCGGGGCGGACATAGATGGCCATCGGCACCATGGCGGCGATATCGCGCCAGCGCTCCCAGCGATGGAAATCGACCAGATTGTCGGCCCCCATGATCCAGACGAAGCGGCGGTCCGGCAGGGAGGAGGTCAGAAAGCGGATGGTCTGCCAGGAATAGGTGAAGCCATGCGCGGCTTCAAAGCCGGTGACGCGCACCTTGGGATTGTCCAGCAGCTGGCGGGCAGCGATGACGCGGTCGGCCAGGGGGGCGAGGTCATTGTGGGTCTTGAGCGGATTGCCGGGGGTCACCAGGACCCAGAGCGCGTCCAGGTCCAGCCGGCGGAGCGTTTCTTCCACCACGAGGCGATGGCCGTCGTGAATGGGGTTGAAGCTGCCGCCAAACAGGCCAATGCGCATGCCCCGCCCGGAAGGCGGCAGGGCGGTGATGCCGGGAATGCGGAGGGGATGGCGCAGGGTCAAAAGGGTCAGGGTCTCGTCTGGCCGGTGCCGCGGACGCGGTATTTGAAGCTGGTGAGCTGCTCGACGCCAACCGGACCGCGCGCATGCATCTTGCCGGTGGCAATGCCGATCTCGCCGCCAAAGCCGAATTCGCCGCCATCGGCGAACTGCGTGGAGGCATTGTGCATTAGGATGGCGCTGTCGATGCGGTTGAAGAAGGTTTCCACCGCCGCGGGATCTTCGGTGATGATCGCCTCGGTATGGTGGCTGGAATAGTGCTCGATATGGGCGATGGCCTCGTCGAGGCTGTCGACCACCTTCACCGAGATGATGGCATCCTCATATTCGGTGCGCCAATCGAGCTCGGTGGCCGCGACGGCGGTGGGGATCATGGCCATCACCGTCGCGTCGCCACGGATTTCGCAGCCCTTGGCGACCAGCGCGTCAATGATGGGCTTGAGGTGGGTCGCCACCACATCCTTGTGGATGAGCAGGGTTTCTGCGGCGCCACAGATGCCGGTGCGGCGCATCTTGGCGTTGAGCGTTACCTTGACGGCGGTGTCGAGGTCCGCAGCCTTGTCGATATAGACATGCACCAGGCCCTCGAGATGGGCAAAGACGGGCACGCGTGCTTCGTCCTGCACGCGGGCAACCAGGGTCTTGCCGCCGCGCGGCACGATGACATCGATATTGCCGGAAAGGCCCTTGAGCATTTCGCCGACCGCGGCGCGATCGGTGGTGGGCACGAGCTGAACGGCTTCGACCGGCAGGCGCGCGGCATGCAGGCCATCGAGCATGCATTCGACGATAGCGTGGCTGGAATGGAAGCTGTCGCTGCCGCCGCGCAGGATCACGGCATTGCCGGCCTTGATGCAGAGCGCGCTGGCGTCGGCCGTCACATTGGGCCGGGATTCAAAGATCACGCCGATCACGCCCAAAGGGGTGCGGACACGCTCGATATGCAGGCCATTGGGCCGGTCCCATTCGGCGATGACGCTGCCGACGGGATCGGGCAGCTCGGCGATGGTGCGCACGGCCTCGATGATGCCGTCGATACGGGCGTCATTGAGTTCAAGGCGATCCAGAAAGGCCTTGGAAATGCCCTTGGTGCGGGCTGCCTGCATGTCCTTGGCATTGGCGGCCAGGATCTTGGCGCGATGGGCGTTGATGGCGCCGGCGGCCGTCTGCAGCGCCAGGCGCTTCTGCTCGGGCGTGGCAATAGCCAGGGCGCGTGCCGCCTGGCGGCCATTGCGGCCCAGTTCGGCCATCACCTCGGCAATGGCGGCATCGGCATCAGACGTGGTCATTGCGGTCCTCCTTGGCGCCAACCAATACCAGATTGTCGCGATGGATAAGAGTGGCGCGATTGGCAACGCCCAGCAGCTCGATCACCGTGTCACTGTGCTTGCCCATCACCAGGCGCGCCTCGTCGCTGTCGAGGCCTGCCAGGCCGCGGGCAATCTCGACGCCGTCCGGACCGAGCACGGCGATGGCATCGCCGCGCTCGAACTCGCCGCCCACCTTGGTGACGCCGACCGGCAGCAGCGACTTGCCGGTGAGCAGGGCGCGGGCAGCGCCGGCGTCCACCTGCAGCGACCCGGTGAGCGCCAGCGTGCCCATGATCCAGCGCTTGCGCGCCTGGGCGCGGCTCTGGGCTGGGTGGAACAGGGTGTGGCGGCCGCCCTGGGTCAAGGCAGCCAAGGGATGGGGCTCGGTGCCCTTGGCGATGATCATGGCGGTGCCGGCCTGGGTGGCGATCTTGCCGGCCTCGACCTTGGTGGTCATGCCACCACGGGAGAGATGGCTGGCCGCGCCCCCGGCCATGGCCTCGATGGCCGGCGTGATCGCGCGGACCTCGGGAATGTGGGTGGCGTTGGGGTCCTGCGCCGGCGGCGCAGTATAGAGCCCGTCGATATCGCTGAGCAGCACCAGGCAATCGGCCTCGATCATGGTGGCAACGCGGGCCGAGAGGCGATCATTGTCGCCGTAGCGGATCTCGGCGGTGGCGACGCTGTCGTTCTCATTGATGATCGGCACCGCGCCCAGGCCCAGGAGCGTGGCGATGGTGGTGCGGGCATTGAGGTAGTAGCGGCGCTCTTCGGTGATATTGGGCGTGATCAGGATTTGCCCGGTGACGATGCCGTGGGCGCCCAGGGCGCTGGCCCAGGCTTGGCTGAGGGCAATCTGCCCGGCGCTGGCGGCGGCCTGGCTCTGCTCGAGCGTCAGGGCAACGGCCGACAGGCCCAGCAGGCCGCGGCCTAGGGCGATGGCGCCGGAGGAAACGATCACCACTTCACAGCCCGCCGTCTTGAGCGCGGCAATGTCGCTCGCCAGATCCGCAAGCCAGGCGGCCCGCAGCTTGCCTTGCTTGTCGACGAGCAGGGCCGAGCCGATCTTGATGGTCAGGCGCCTATAGGGCGCTAGGGCATTCATTTCAGTTCAAACTCGATCTGAGTTCCCTCTCCCCTGAGGGGAGAGGGTTAGGGTGAGGGGTTCAGATGTCGGCACGGGCAAGGTGGTCAAACCGACCACTGAACCCCTCACCCGACCCCTCGGGTCGACCTCTCCCCTCAGGGGAGAGGTGTGCGGGCCAGTGGCCAAGTCCGTCAGGGCGTCCAATTGGGTTCGGTCTTGCGGCGTTCAGCCTCGAGCCTGGCGGCCTTTTCGGCGTCGAGCGTCTCGATCACGCCATAGAGCACCTGCTCGGTCCCCTGGCCGGTGACGCCGGAAACCTGCAGCACGTCCTGCTTGCTGACCTTCTTGAGGATCTTGACCTTTTCCTTGAGCTCGTCTGGCGGGATGGAGTCGATCTTGTTGATCACCACGATCTCGGGCTTTTCGGCCAGGCGCTCGTCATAGGCGGCCAGCTCGGCCCGGATCACCTGATAGGCGTGCTTGACGTCATCCTGGGTGCCATCGATCAGATGGATCAGAACGCCGCAGCGCTCGATATGGCCGAGGAACCGGTCGCCAATGCCGATGCCTTCGCTGGCGCCTTCGATCAGCCCGGGAATATCGGCCAGCACGAAGTCGCGTTCGCCAATCGAGACCACGCCCAGATTGGGGTGGAGCGTGGTGAAGGGATAGGCGGCGATCTTGGGCTTGGCGGCAGACACGGCTGCAAGGAAGGTCGACTTGCCGGCATTGGGATGGCCGACAAGGCCGGCATCGGCAATCAGCTTGAGCCGCAGCCAGATCCATTTTTCAACGCCCGGAATGCCCGGATTGGCATGGCGGGGTGCCTGGTTGGACGAGGTCTTGAAATGGGCATTGCCGAAGCCGCCATTGCCCCCCGAGAGCAGCACGATGCGCTGGCCGACTTCGGTCATGTCGGCGATCAGCGTCTCGTTGTCGTCCTCAAAGATCTGCGTGCCGACGGGCACGCGCAGCACGGTGGGCTCGCCATTGGCGCCCGCCCGGTCCTTGCCCATGCCATGGGTGCCGGTCTTGGCCTTGAAGTGCTGCTGGTAGCGATAGTCGATGAGCGTGTTGAGCCCGTCGACGCATTCGACAACGATATCGCCACCCCGGCCACCATTGCCGCCATTGGGGCCGCCAAACTCGACGAATTTTTCGCGCAGGAAAGACACGGCGCCGGCGCCGCCATCGCCCGAGCGGACATAGACCTTGGCCTGATCAAGGAATTTCATTTTTCTCTGGCCTTCCAGACGCTGTGCGTCAATTTGGTGTCGATATGCTCCACCTCGGCGTCGCGCGCAAGGCAGAGCAGCCGCGAGCGGCCGGTTTGGGTAAAGCCAAGCTTGTCCTGAATGGCCAGCGAGGCTCCGTTGAAGATGAAGACGCCCGAATAGATGGTGTCTGCCTGTGTGGTGGCAAAGAACCAGTCGAGGCTCGCCGTGACGGCTTCGGTCATGATGCCCTGGCCCCAGAAGGGGCGGCCCAGCCAATAGCCAATGATGGTGCCCTGCGCCCCGCGGTGAAAGCCCACCTGGCCGACAAAGCCATGGTCGGGCAGGTCAATGGCGAAGCTGGTCTCTTCCACCGGCAGGTTGGGCAGGCGCGTGCGCAGCCAGGCCCTGGCATCGCTGAGATGATAGGGGAAGGGCACGCGGGCGAGGTTGCCGGCGACCTCGAAGTCATTGAGATAGCGCGCAATCGGCTCGGCATCGCCCATCTGGGCCGGGCGCAGCAGGAAGCGCTCTGTGCGCAGGATTGTGTTCATCGTGCCCGCCACTGCATCACGTAAAGCGGCTTGCCGCGGTGGCGCTCCAGAACGCCCACCGTGTGCTCGACGACGGCAAAGCCGGCCTTTTCCAGCACCCGCACCGAGGCGGCATTGGATTGCAGCACGCGGGCGGAGATCAAGCCAAAGCCGGGCAGCCCGGCGACAGCGACCTGCAAGGCCTTGAGTGCCTCGGCAACGTAGCCGTGCCCCCAATGGGGCTCGCCGAGCCAATAGCCGACCTCGGGGGCCTGATCGGGTTTGAAGCGGAGCATGAGCACGCCCATGAAGCGATCGTCAGATCCGGCCATGGCATAGATGTGCTGCTGGCCCTCCATCCCGGCCTGGGCAATCAGCGCCCGGGCATCGGCCGGGGTGAACGGATGGGGCAGGGTGGCGGTGGTCTCGAGCATCTTGGGGTTGTCGGCCATGGCGATGATGTCGGCTTCATCGTCCGCGCGCAGGGGGCGCAGCGTCAACCGGGCACAGGCGATGGTTCCGGGCAGGGCGCGAGTCATCAGCTCAACTCGATCTGCATATAGGTTGTGGGCTTACCCAGGGTATTGCCGCGCTGGCCCAGACCCTGGTGGGTCTCGACGAAACCGGCCTTGGCCAGCACATGGCGCGAGGCCATATTGCTGGTCAGCGCCGTGGCCCGCAGGGCAGGCAGGCCGGCATCGCGCGCTGCGGCGACGACGGCTCGCGCCGCCTCGGTGCCGTAGCCCTGGCCCCAGTGGGGCTGGCCCAGCCAATAGCCGATCTCGGGAACGGGGCTGTCCTTGAGATCAACGCCGATCAGGCTGATGACGCCGATCCAGCGGTCCTGATGCAGGATGGACCAGGCAAATTCGCTTTCGCCGCGCGCGATGGTCTCGACGAAGAAACGGCCGTCGCTCTCCGCATAGGGATGCGGCAGGCGGGCAAGAACCTCGAAGATGGCCCGGTTGTTGGCCTGGATGGCCATTTCGGGCACATGCGCGAGCGCAGGCGTGTCCAGCACCAGGCGATCGGTGGTGATCGACGCGGGGAGGCGATAGGAAAGGCTGTCCATGCTGCTGCTCTGCTGTGCCAAAACGAAAAGGGGAACCGGCGAACCGGTTCCCCTTTTCAATGTCGCTGTCTGCGAACGCGAGCCGGGGAACTGGTCACCGGCTGGTTCGACGGACCGGCCGGGTTATTCGGCGGCCTTCGCCGGGTCGACGGAGACAAACACTTGCGAGTTGGCGCGGGTGCGGAACGACACATTGCCGTCCACCAGTGCATAGATGGTGTGATCCTTGCCCAGGCCGACGCCGGTGCCGGGGTGCCACTTGGTGCCACGCTGGCGGATGATGATGTTGCCGGCGATCACGGCTTCGCCACCAAACTTCTTCACGCCGAGACGACGGCCAGCGGTATCACGACCGTTGCGGGATGAACCGCCTGCTTTTTTGTGTGCCATGGTCTAGCTCCTTATTCCTTGTCGGCCTTGGGTGCGGCCTTCTTGGCCGGGGCCTTCTTCGCCGGCTTTTCAGCGGCGGTCTCTTCGGTTGCAGCGGCCTTGGGCGCAGCCTTCTTGGCCGGAGCCTTCTTTGCCGGGGCCTTGGCCTCGGTGGCTTCGGTCGCAGCGGCAGCCTTGGCGGCGGCGCGGGCCTTGGCAGGCTTGGTGGACACTGCAGCAGCGGCCGGGGCCGTTGCACCGGCAGCCTTGATCGTCGGCTTGGCGCCGCCGGTCAGGATTTCGGTGATGCGCACGGTCGACAGCAGCTGGCGGTGGCCGTTACGGCGACGGTAATTGTGGCGACGGTTCTTCTTGAAGATGATGACCGTCTTCTGCTTCTTGGTCTCAAGCAGTTCGGCAGCGACAAGCGCGCCTTCGATCAGCGGGGCGCCGACTTCGTCGCCAACCATCAGAACCTGGTCAAAGGTCACGATGGTGCCGGCTTCGGCATCGAGCTTTTCGATCTTGAGAACGTCGTTGGCGGCAACCTTGTACTGCTTGCCACCGGTTTTGATCACGGCAAAAGTCATAGCATAACCGGGAGCGTCAAACGCCCGGTCCCATTGTGTCGCGCTCTGTGGCGCCGCAGGTTAAGCCCAGATCCTGCGGTCTACTGACATGCGTGCCGGCGATCAAACCGGCGGGCAGCCTCGAACAGCGTTTTCAAACAAAGGAAGCGCGCCAGACAAGCCAGCGCGCAATTCCGATGCGGCTTATCGGGGCAAATGCCCAAAGAGTCAAGCGCCTGCGGACGATCAGGCGCCGTTGGGATACCAGTTGCGCAGGCGCAGATCGATGCCTTCGGCGAGCGCCGGCTGCAGCACCGTCAGGTCGCTTTCCCCATAGTGATAGGGATAGACGATGGCGGGCTTGAAGGTGTTGATCGCCTCGGCCGCCTGTTCGGGTGTCATGGTGTAGGGCAGGTTCATGGGCAGGAAGGCCACTGCGATATCGGTCATGGCCAGCATTTCGGGCGTAGGCTCGGTATCGCCGGCAACATAGACTTTTCTGCCGCCCAGGCTGATCACATAGCCATTGCCGACACCCACCGGGTGATAGTTCATGCGGTCCGGCGTGGTGTTGTGGGCAGACACGGCGCTGACGGCGATGGCATTGAGCATGCCGTCCTCGCCATTGGCCAGGGCTGTTGCCTGGGCCTTGAGTGCCTCGGGCAGTTTGCCGAAGACGTCGGCATTGGTGATGATCGGGGCGGTGCCGGCGATGGCCTCAAGCGTGGGCACGTCGAAATGGTCGCCATGGCCGTGGGTGATCAGGATGGCGGTAGGGGCGGGCAGGTCCTTGTAGCGGTCCGCGCCGCCGACGGGGTCGACATAGATCACCTGATCGCCAAAGCCGATGAGCAGGCTGGCGTGGTCGACCGGGTGAATGACAATATCCCCTTCGGGCGTTGAGATGGCATCGCCATCCAGGGCCGGCGTGGCCGCCAGCAGCGGCGTCAGAAAACCAGTCGAGAGCGACAGCAGGGGAAGCGCTGCCATGCCGGCGACTATCGTGCGACGGTTGGTCATATCGTATTCCTCGTATCGATGGGCGTGCGCACCCTATACGTAACGCGGAACGTGTCGGTTCGCGCACCCACGATTTTGTGACCAGGTTGGCCTGGCGGGTCGCGCTCCATCATGAGACCTGGCGCGTGATCGCGTCGGGCCGCTGTCGCAAAGCTGCAGCAAACCCCATCAGGGGAGTTGCAGGCGGTGTTGAGCTATGCCATAAGCCGCCCCGTATCGACCGACGATCCCTTTGGGATGGTTCACCGATCTCGCGGAGAGATGGCAGAGTGGTCGAATGCACCGCACTCGAAATGCGGCATGGGGGCAACTCCATCGGGGGTTCGAATCCCTCTCTCTCCGCCAGTTCCTTTCCCACAGCCGTCACAAGGTCTGCCAAAACTGCCTGGATGGGGCAGTCAGGACTGGTGCGTTCGAGACTTGCGCCCGTACATGGCATGCGGAAGGCCCGCATGCCTGGAATGATCAGAAGAAGATGTCGAGATCGTCCGACGCTGTGTCGGTGGCCGGGGCAGGCGCCGGGGCGGCGATGGACAGGCTCGTACCAAACATCTGTTCATGGATGCGCCGTTCGCCGTCCATGGTGTAGCGGCGGCTGTGCTCGGTGATCAGCTGGGCCAAAGCGGCATTGGGTGCATCAATATCGACCCCGGGGCAAAGCGCATCGAGTTCTTCGCGCAGGCTGCGCATGCCGTCGGAGATCATCGCCTGGGTGGTGAAGCGTCCCGCCGCATCTTCCAGCAGTGCCCGCACGCGGGGCACGTCGCGTTCCAGGCCGCCCAGTGCCTCGGCCAAGGCGGTTTCGACGCCCTGAAGCAGCAGCAGTGAGGCTGTTGCATCGTGCTCAAGGCGGCCGATGCGGCTGGTGGTGTCGCCGCTGGCGGCCTCGCCAAAGGCGCGCGCCAGCCCGCCGGCTTCGTGCAGGCCCTGCATGGCGCCCTCGGCGGCGGTGACGGTTTCGCCGGTGAGTTCGCGCAATTGCCGGGCAATCACATTGAGGGCGGCGCCGCGCGGGCCGAGCTGGGCGCATTTGACTGCCGCATTCAGGCTCACCAGGCGCATATTGGCCTCGATTTCCTGCACGGCCTCAACATGACCGAGCAGAACTCCGACCGTGCTGAGCACGGCAGAGGCAACCTGTTCGAGCTTGCCGCGTTCGGCTTCACAATCATGCAGCACGCGGGCGGCCGCACTGACAGCCCGGCTCAGCGTCGCCAAGGCGGATTCGCCGCCATCGTCATGGCCATAGGTTTCCCGGCTGCGGCGCACGATGCCGCTGGCATCGGCGGCCAGGTCGGTCAGGGCCGCGGCGGCATCGGCCACGTCCTGCTCGAAGGCATCGGCGGCGGCGTCCAGCTGCTTGGCCTGCAGTCCACCCATGGCGGTGATGGCGACGGACTGGTCGTCGGCGCCCATTTCAGCATCGCGCAGCAGGCCACACAGGGCATCGATGCCACTTTCGACGTGTTCGATGCGCTGGCGCGTGGAATCCCCCACCTGCAGGGCCATCACCGCGTTGCCGATCCGGTCGGCAATCTGTCGGGTGATGCGGCTGGTTTCCGATGCGCTGTTGACGGCAACGGCGCGCTGGCTGGCCAGGGCGTCGAGCGCCTGCTGCATGCTCTGCGCCAGGGCTGCCAGGGTATCGGCATGGGCGTTTTCAAACTGGCCGCGCTGCTGGGCGGCCTGTGCAACCTCGATGGTCAGCCGCTCATAGACCTGGGTAAACGCCTGGATGGTGCTGGCAGCGCTTTCGGAGAGCTGGGCGATGTCGGTGGTAAAGACCTCGAAATCGTCGCCGCGCACGGCGATTCCGGCGGCCACGACGCGGGCGTTGATGGCGACGATGTTCATCATCTTGACCGCCCGGCGCAGGTCGGCAATCGGATGGGCGGCGGCGGCCACCACGGCGTGCAGCCGGGCGAGGTCGGCCTGCTCATTGGCAAACAGTTCGGCCATGGCCTGGGCCTGCGCGCCGACTTCGGCCAGGCGGGCAGAGGCTTCGGCCATGTCGGGCGACTGCAGCTGGGCGGGCAGCGCCTCGAAGGCGCGGGTCACGCGGTTGAGAATGTCAGCGCCTTCGGCCAGGCCTGCGCCGACGTCCAAGAAGGTGGATTCTATCTGTTCGCGCGGGCCGGCCAGGGCCTGGGCGAGGCCGTGCAGGGTCTCGGCCCGGGGGTGCGCGGTGGCTGCTGCCAGGGCGGTGGCCGTCATGCTGGGGCTCCGGTGCGGTTTGGCCGCTGGCCAAAGGCTTCAATCTCGTCGGCAACGCGCTTGAGCGGCACGACCTTGGCGGCGGCGCCGCGCTGGATGGCCTCCTTGGGCATGCCGAACACAACGCAGCTGTCTTCGTCCTGGGCGATGGTGTGGCAGCCGGCCTGGCGCATCTCGAGCAGGCCACGGGCGCCGTCGTCGCCCATGCCTGTCAAGATGATGCCGATGGCATTGCGTCCCGCATTCTGGGCGGCCGAGCGAAACATCACATCCACCGAGGGGCGATGGCGCGAGACATGGGGCCCGTCGACAATATTGACGGTGTAGCGGCTGCCGGCGCGGCGCAGCAGCATGTGCTGATTGCCCGGCGCAATGAGGGCGCGGCCGGTCTGCACGACGTCGCCATCCTCGGCCTCCTTGACCTCGATGGCGCAAAGTCCATTGAGGCGACGGGCGAAGGCATTGGTGAATTTTTCGGGCATGTGCTGGACGATGATGATGGCCGGGCTATTGGCCGGCAGTGGCTCGAGCACGTCGCGCAGGGCTTCGGTGCCGCCGGTGGAGGCGCCGATGCAGACCACCGGATCGGTTTCGGGCATGTTGGCGCGCAAGGTGGCGGCGCGGGTGGCCGAGAGCGGGGGAATGATCGCGTCGGCGGTCAGCTTGGCCTCGACATTGATCGGCGGCGGCGCAGCTTTCTGCATGCCGCGGAACTTGGCATGGGCGGCGGCCTTGGCGGCGTCGCAGATGCGCATGCGCGATTCCTGCAGGAACTGGGTGGTGTCGACGCGCGGCTTGGCCACCACGTCAACTGCGCCCGCCTCAAGCGCCTGCATCAGCGTCTCCGAACCGGCCTCGGCAAGGCTTGAGCAGATGACCACCGGGATCGGGCGCTGGCTCATGATCTTGCGCAGGAAGGTGAGCCCATCCATGCGTGGCAGTTCGATGTCGAGGAAGATAACGTCCGGCACTTCCTGGCGAATGCGCTCGACCGCGACATAGGGATCGGCAGCCGTGGCCATCACTTCAAGGTCGGGGTCGCCAGCGATGATCTCGCTGAGCGTCATGCGCACCGAGGCACTGTCATCCACGATCAGCACGCGGATCTTGCGGGAAACCATCATGGCTGTGTTCTCACACCTTCTGGAAGACCGCCGGAGCAACCTGGCGCATCGTCACGTTTGTGCCGATCATTGACTCGGAATGTCCTAAGATCAGGTACCCGCCGCTGCGCAAATGGCTGACCAGCCGCAGAATGACCTTTTCCTGGTCGGATTTTTCGAAATAGATCAGCACGTTGCGCAGGAAGATGACGTCAACGTCCTGATCGAAGGGATAGCTGGAATCCATCAGGTTCAGGCGCTGGAAGCGGGTCAACCGGCGCAGTTCGGGCACGATGCGCACTTCCGGACGCAAGCCAGGGCGGCGCGCGAACATCAGGTAGCGCTGCTGCATGGTGGCGGGCACCGGCGCGATCTGCTCGCTGGGATAGACCGCGCGCACGGCCTGCTCGAGCACATTGGTCGAGATGTCAGTGCCCAGAATGGAAAAGCGGAAATCCTGGCGCTGGGCGGCCAGATCGGACAGCACCATGGCCAGGGTATAGGCCTCGGCTCCTGTTGAACTGGCGGCGCTCCAGATCTTGAGCAGCGGGTTGCGCTCGCGGCTGCGCAGCGTCAGCAGTTCGGGCACCAGGCGCTGCTGCAGCAGCTCGAAATGCTCGGGTTCGCGGAAGAAGTCGGTCTTGTTGGTGGTCACCGCGTTGATCAGATGAACCCGCTCTGCAACCAGGCCGTCGTGTTCGAACAGGTGCGAGGCATATTCATCCAGGCCCGACAGGCCCAGGGCCCGAACACGCTTGCGCAGGCGGCCTTCCACCATCAGGCGCTTGCCGGGCGGCAGCTTGATCCCGACCTCGGCGCCGATGAGGTCGGCAATGCGCTTGAAGTCGCGTGTGGACAGATGATCGTCGTCGCTGGAGGCGTATGTCTGGATTTCGTGAGCACGCAGGGACAAAACTTAACTCCGGGAAGAGGCGGCACGCGACAGTCGCGTGCCGGAACGTTCAGGCGGCCTGGGTCAGGTGCTGGACCGATCCGAGCAGACGCTCGAGGTCGAGCACGGTGACGAAGCGGCCATTGCGCCGGCCGATGCCGGCGATGCAGCGCCCCGACCAGCTGCCACTGACGGCAGGTGGCGGATCAAGCTCGGCCTCGTCGAGCACGGTGACCTCGAAGACGCGGTCGGCGCGCAGGCCCATCTTGAGTTCGCCCTCTGCACCAGCCAGGGTCAGCACGATGATGCGGGTGTTCTCGGTGTCGGACGCCTCAGGCAGGCCGAGCGCCAGCCTGAGGTCGACAACGGGAATGCCCTGGCCGCGCACGTCGATCATGCCCAGCAGGGTATCGGGCGCCTGGGGCAGGCGCGCGATGGGGCGCATGTCCAGGATTTCCTGGACCTTCTCAACGGGGGCAGCGAACAGCTCGTCGCTGACCCCCAGGGTGACGTATTGTGATTGCTCGGCCATGCCCCGCCCTCACGCTGCGCCGCGGCGGCTGAACTCGCCGTCGAGCTCGTCGTGGCCGTCGTCGAGGTCCAGCTCAAAGCCGCCGCCCTTGGTCTTCTTGCCCGAGTCGGCCTTGGCAGGGGCCATATGGGGCGCCTTGGCCATCACCGCGTCCCGCAGGCCGGCGCTGCGCGCCTTGCTCTTGCTGCTGCTGGTCGAGGTCGACTGGGCGTGGGCGACAGAATTGGAGTCGATGCGGAAGTAGCTGATTGCCGACTGCAGCTGCTCGGCCTGGCTGGCCAGCTCTTCGGAGGTCGCCGACATTTCCTCGGCGGCCGAGGTGTTCTGCTGGGTCACCTTGTCGAGCTGCTGGATGGCGGTGTTGATCTGGGCTGCACCGGCGCTCTGTTCGCGGCTGCCAGCCGAGATTTCTTCCACCAGTTCGGCGGTGCGCTGGATATCGGGCACCAGCTTGGCCAGCATTTCGCCGGCCGACTGGGCAGCCTTCACGGTCGTGCCAGAAAGGTTGGAGATTTCCGCTGCCGCAGCCTGGCTGCGTTCGGCCAGCTTGCGCACCTCAGAGGCCACCACGGCGAAACCGCGGCCATGCTCGCCGGCACGGGCGGCTTCCACCGCTGCGTTGAGGGCAAGCAGATCGGTCTGGCGGGCGATTTCCTGCACCACCATGATCTTTTCGGCGATGGTCTGCATGGCGCTGACGGCGTTGTTGACCGCTTCACCCGAGGCAATGGCATCGGCCGCAGACTGGCGGGCGATCTTTTCGGTCTGGCTGGCATTGTCAGCCGACTGCTTGATGGTGGCCGCCATTTCTTCCATCGAGGAGGATGCCTCTTCGGTGGACGATGCCTGCTCGGTCGCGCCCTGGCTGAGCTGTTCGGCCGTGGCCGACATTTCCTGGCTGCCCGCCGAGACATTGTTTGCCGAAGCGATGGCGTCGGCGATGACGTCGCGCAGCTTTTCGACCATGCGGAGCAGGGCAATGCCCAGCGTGTCCTTGTCGGACAGCGGCTTGGGCGTCACCGTCAGGTTGCCGCTGGCGATCTGGTCGGCCAGCGAGGCGGTGTTGCGCAGGTTCTCGGTCATGGTGTTGACGGTGTCGACCAGGTCCTTGATCTCGTCATTGCTCTTGATTTCGATGCGCTGATCGAGGTCACCGATGGCCACGGCACTGACCACCTGGTTGATGCTGCTCAGGCCACGGCTGATGCCGACAATGATCCAGAGGGCTGCTGCGGCCGCAACAATGGTGGCAATGATCAGCGATGTGATCACCAGCGTGGTGGCCAGGCTGTAGAGCTCATCACCCTCGGTGCTTGCCTTGTCGGCGCCGGCTGTATTGAGCTCAACCAGCTTGGCCAGGTTGGCCGAGAGGTCGTTGAACAGCTGCAGTGCTTCGCCATTGTAGACCTGCAGAGCCGCTTCGTTCTGGTTGGAGGACGACAGCGCAAAGCCGCGCTGATGCTGCTGCAGATAGCGATCCATCTCGCTGGCGAACTGGTCGTACAGAGCCTGTTCTTCAGTGCTCGAGATCAGTGCCTCATACTTGGCCCGCAGTTCGGCAATGCTGTCGATACTGGTAGAGATATTGTCGGCCCAGGTCCGCATGCCGGCATCGTCGGTCAGGGTCAGATGCTGCAGTTCGGCCACGCGCAGGTCGGACGTGACGGTGTTGAGGCGGTTGACGACGTCAACGCTGGGCAGCCAGTTCTGCGCAATCTCGGACGACTTGCCGTTGATCTGCTGCATCTGCCACAGCCCGAACAGGCCGATGGCCGCCATCAACAGCACAAGCGCGCTGAATGCAGCGATTAGCTTCACCTTGATTGTTAGTCTCATTGGTAGGTCTTTCTTGCCTGGGTGGGCCGCTCAGTGCCCGCGATGTTGGTGTGGCTGTAATCTATGGTGGTGCACCGGGACCATGCTGCGATCAGCACGGTCCCGGTTGATTGACGTGTCAGGCGGCGCCGCGGCGGCTGAACTCGCCATCGAGGTCGTCGTGGCCATCGTCGAGGTCGAGGTCAAAGCCACCGCCCGAGCCTGCCTTCTTGCCCAGGGCGGGCTTGGCGCCGCTGAGGTGTGGCGCCTTGGCCATGACGGCGTCGCGCAGGCGGGCATCGGCGGCCTTGCCCTTGCGGGCGATCGCACCGGCAGCACCATGCTGGTCGCTGGCTTCAATGCGGAAGTAGCTAATCACGGCCTGCAGCTGTTCGGCCTGGCTGGCCAGCTCTTCGGAGGTTGCCGACATTTCTTCGGCGGCCGAGGTGTTCTGCTGGGTCACCTTGTCGAGCTGCTGGATGGCGGTGTTGATCTGTGCGGCACCCGCATTCTGCTCACGGCTGCCGGCGGAGATTTCTTCCACCAGTTCGGCAGTGCGCTGGATATCGGGCACCAGCTTGCCGAGCATTTCGCCGGCCGACTGGGCAGCCTTAACGGTCGTGCCCGACAGGGTCGAGATCTCGGCTGCCGCAGCCTGGCTGCGTTCGGCCAGCTTGCGCACTTCGGAGGCCACCACGGCAAAGCCACGGCCATGTTCACCGGCACGGGCGGCTTCCACCGCGGCGTTGAGGGCGAGCAGATCAGTCTGGCGGGCGATTTCCTGCACCACCATGATCTTTTCGGCGATGGTCTGCATGGCGTTGACGGCATTGTTGACCGCTTCGCCCGAGGCGATGGCGTCAGAGGCCGACTGACGGGCGATCTTTTCAGTCTGGCTGGCATTGTCAGCCGACTGCTTGATGGTGGCCGCCATTTCTTCCATGGATGCAGACGCTTCTTCGGTCGAAGACGCCTGTTCGGTCGAGCCCTGGCTCAGCTGCTCGGCCGTGGCAGACATTTCCTGGCTGCCGGCAGCGACATTGCGGACGGCAACGGTGACTTCGCCCACGATTTCTCGCAGCTTGAGCGTCATGCCATTGAGGGCCTTGATCAGGTCGCCGACTTCGTCGTCGCCCTTGACCGAGGCCGTGGCGCTCAGATTGCCATTGGCCACTTCGCTGGCCAGCTGCACGGCGCTGGTCATGGCACGAGAGATCGAGACCACGATCCAGGTTGCGGCAACGCCGGCAATCACCGCCGAGCCGATCAACAGGGCGATCAGCAGCATGCGGCTCTGCTCATAGATATTGGTTGCCTCCGCCGCGGCCTGAGCCATCTGCTCGGTGTTCAGATCGATGATGGCGTTGAGTTCTTCAACCGACGCGTTGCGGGCGTTCCGGCCCTCGTTGTTGGCCAGTTGCGTGGCGAAGTAATTGCCGTTCTCAAGGGCCAGGTCGCGCGCCTTGAGGATTTCGGGCAGCCATGTGTTCAACTGCTCGGTGAACGTGCGGTAGGCAGCCGCTTCGCTGACGGGTACCAGGGCGCCAATGGACTGGGCCTCTGCCCGCAGGCTGGCGGCGTTCTTGTCGACGGTCGCCGCATAATCCTGCTGCAGCGCGGGATCATCCATGGAGATGATGACGTTGCGCACATCGCGTGCCAGGCCGACCATTGCCGATTCCAGGTGCAGGATGCGCCCATAGAGCGCAACGCTTGCCGGGTCGGTTGACACCGCAAGGCGTTCTTCGAGGCGCTTGTCGACAGCCGAGATGGTGTCGAGGGCCTGCGTCTGCAGGGCGCGGGCTGTTTCCACCTGGGTGCGCGCGACAACGGCGGAATTCTTGTCGGCCAGATCTTCGACCTGGTTGTGGATGGCCATGAAGGCATTCCAGCTGGTGCGATAGGCGTCCACCAGCGGCTTGCCCTGTTCGCTGGACAGGTCGTAGAGCTTCTGGATCTCAGACTGCAGAGCGGCTTCCTCATTGGCGATGGATTCGCCAAGGGCGGCCATTTCCTCGGGGGCGCGGGCGAGAATGTAGTTCTTTTCGTCACGCGCAATCCGCAGCGAGTGGGCATTGATGCTGGCGGCTGTCTGCACGCGCTGCACATTGCCCTCGACAATGCCGTTCAGGGACTGGTTGAGGGTGCCCAGGTTCTGGATGCCCATGAACATCCCCACACCGGTCATGGCGACAATCACCGCGAAGGTGGTGGCCAGTTTTGTCTTGATTGTCAGTCTCACGATGCAGACCTTTCTTCTGATGCTGCCGAGGAGGGGCTTCTGCCCCCTTGTGTTTCGAAAATCCGTCCCAGGTTGGGGATGATGATGAAGCCGCCGTTGCGCTTGCCGATGCCGCGAATGAACTCGGGCCGCCAGCGCATGCCGACCTTGGGCGCCTCCTCGATGGACGCTGCTTCGATGTCGGTGACGTCGTGCACCTTGTCGGCCAGAATGCCGGCCACCGTCGGCTCGCCGTCGATGGTGACTTCCATCACCACGATGCGGGTGTCCTCATCCGGCTCGGGCCGATCCATGCCGAACATCACGCGCAGATCGGCCAGGGGCACGACGCGCCCCCGCACATTGATCAGCCCGCTGACGAAAGGCGATGCATTGGGCACCTCGGTGATCGGCACCAGGTCAAGGATTTCCCGCACGCTCTCGGCCTCGACGGCAAAGAGCTCATCCTGCAGGCGCAGGGTCAGCGCCGTCATGGTGCCTGCCTTGATTTCGCTCATGCTGCTCTCCCTTGGTCGACATAGCCCTGGCCGAAGGCGACCAGGTGCGAGGTATCGAGAATGAGCGCCACCGTGCCGTCGCCCAGAATGGTCGCGCCTGAGAACGACTTGATGGACGAGTGCAGCTTGCTGAGTTGCTTGATGACGGTCTGGTTGTTGCCGATGATCTGATCGACGACCAACCCGACGCGGCCTTCGCCGGACGAGACGATGACGACCTTCTGGTGCGGCTCGGGCGGTGCGGTGGTGCCAAAGACCTCGCGCAGGCGGAGGAAGGGCACCAGGCTGCCGCGGATGTCGAGGAAGTTGCGGCCACGGGCATTGGCTTCAATGCCCTCGGGCAGTTCGACACATTCCTCAACTGCTGCCAGCGGGATGGTGAAGCGGCCATTGCCGACCCGCACCAGCATGCCATCGATGATGGCCAGGGTCAGCGGCAGGCGCAGGGTCATGGTCGAGCCCTGGCCCGGCGTGGTGGAGACATCGATGCTGCCGCGCAGACCATCGATGGTCCGCTTGACCACATCCATGCCGACGCCGCGGCCGGACAGCGAGGTGACTTCCTTGGCCGTCGAGAAGCCGGGCGCAAAGATCATCTGCCACAGATCCTGCTCGGCAATCTTGGCATCAGGCGCGAGCAGTCCGGCTTCCTCGGCCTTGGCGCGGATGCGCTCGGCATTGAGGCCGGCTCCGTCATCGATGACCGAGATGGCCACTTCCGCTCCGGCGTAGACGGCCGACAGGCGCACCGTGCCGTGGGCGGACTTGCCGGCAGCAAGGCGCTTTTCGGCGCTTTCCAGGCCATGGTCGACCGAGTTGCGGATCAGGTGCACCAGCGGATCGGCCAGACGCTCGATCATGGTCTTGTCGAGCTCGGTATCTTCGCCGGTGGTGATGAACTCGATCTCCTTGCCCAAATCGCGGGAGAGATCGTGCACCAGGCGACGGAAGCGGCTGAACAGGGTGCCGATGGGCACCATGCGGATGCCCATGGTGGTGTCCCGCAGGCCCGAGCTCAGCCGCTCGAGTTCCTCGGCGATGGTCTTGAGATTGCCGTCGCTGCTCATGTTGGCGATCTGGGTGAGCCGCGCCTGGGCGATCACCAGCTCGCCGACACGGTCCATCAGTTCATCGAGGCGCTCGGCGTCGACGCGCATCGAGGACGACGCTGCGCGCTCGCCACCGCCGGCTTCGGCTTCGCCCGATTTTGCGGTGCGGGCGGGCTTGGCAGCGGGCGGTGCGGCGACAGTCGGGACCGGTTCAGACGCAGCGACCGGCGCCTCTTCAACGGCCGTCACCTCTGGCGCGGCAGGCGTCGCCGTGTCCGCAGCCAGCGGTTCGATGGAGAGTTCCATGCCATCCTTGAGGAACAGGAACACGTCATCAATGGCGTCGTGCGGGTCCGGGCCCTCGAGATCGACCTGCCAGCCCAGATAGGGGACTTCGGGATCGATGATGTCCAGGGATGGGATGGTGTCGGTCAGCGCCGTGATGGTGCAGGGGCCGATGGCCTTGATCTCATCGAGGAGCAGCAGGGGATTGGTGCCATAGACCAGGGCATCGCCGGGCAGGCGGAAACGAATGCGCCAGCGGCCGGGGTCGGCTGCAGGCGCGTCTTGTGCCGGTGCGGCCTCGGGTGTGGCGGCCTTGGGTGCGGCCGGTACCACGTCGGTGCCGGCTATGGTGGCACGCAGCGCCTCCAGAATGGCATCGGACCCGTCGTGATCCTGGTCGGGATGTTCGATCAGCTTGGCGATGTGGTCCTTGGCGTCGAGGGCCACCGCGATCAGCGTCGGCGTGGCCTGGGTCTGGCCCTTGCGCACCTGGTCGAAAGCGGTTTCGAACTCATGCACGAAGGCGGCCACGGCGGTGAAGCCGAACATGGCGCCCGAGCCCTTGATGGTGTGCAGGGCGCGGAAGGCCGAGTTGACCAGATCGTCGTTGCCAGGGGTGTGCTCGAGATCGAGCAGGCACAATTCGAGCTGTTCGAGCAGCTCGCGCGCCTCCTGGCGGAAGGTTTCATTGGGATCGGAGAAGCTCATGCGCCGGTGACCTTCTTGATGACGGCCAGCAACTGGTCCTGCTTGAAGGGCTTGACGATCCAGCCCGTAGCGCCGGCTTCCTTGGCCTGGCGCTTGAGTTCCTCGTCGGACTCGGTGGTGAGCAGGATGATCGGAATGCCCTTGCTGGAGGGGTGCTGGCGATATTTGCGGATGAACTCGATGCCGTTCATGATCGGCATGTTCAGATCGGTGATGACGGCATGGACGGTATTGCCGGTGGCCTTGTCGTAGCCGTCCGAACCATTGATGGCCTCGATGACGTTCAGACCGGCAGCGCTCAGTGTCATCTTGACCATCTGTCGGATGGATGCGGAATCATCGATTGTCAGGATGGTCTTGCTCATGCGGCCTTGCCTTGGTTCGGGTGGGAGCTGGGTGCCCAGAAGTCGCCATCGTCGCTGAGCGGGCGCCCCTGGGCGTCAATGCAACCGAGTGCAATCAGTGCCTCGCGCAGCGGGCCGGCGGGCGAGCCAGCCAGGGCGATGGACTTGCCGCTGGCGAGCGCCAGCTTGCGGGCTGCCAGCAGCAGCTGAATAGTGGTGATGTCGGCGCCCGTGATCGCCTGGGTGGCGATGGCGATGGATTGGTGGGTCGCCAGGGCCTTGCGCAGGGTTTCGGCTATTTCCTGCGCTGCTCGCAGCCCCGCTTCGCCCGAGAGGGTGACGACGAATGCGCTGCCATCGGTCATCTGGATGATCCGTCGGCAGAATACAGAACAAATATCATGGCGGGTTCCGCTGGATGTGACGATCCTGCTCGTTGCGCAGTCGTCAGACGGCGCCCCGAGGCTGAATCCTCAAGCTGTCGATTTTTCTCTTTGGACCACTTTTCCAGTGGCGTGGATATGAATGTAGTTGGTCTCGATTAAGTATATATTACTGCGCGATATTTGATTTTTGCAGCGCAAAGCCTCGATCGATCCCAAATCTTCATGCTATATATTTCTGATTTATTTCAACTTGCCAGAATCACGTCTGAGTCTCGCTATGCCGATACGAGAGTCTTCAGCGCGGGTGCTTGAGTCACACGGCTTCGTTACGGGGCGATATACTTGCCCAGTTCGTTTCGATTCAATTGGAAGATTTGTCAGTCCGGGTGAGAAAATACTCTACCAACCCATCAGACATGTCATTTAACAGCTGGAACGGCAGTATATCGCTGCAATCAAACGCACTCAGCTAAATTGCTGATACGTACCAATTTGTCGCAGTCCGAACGGATCAGTCCGCCGCCAGGGACGGTTGGCCCATGATCTTTTCGATCTCCGGCCAACTGGCCATGAAAGCGGCAACGCAATCGGGATCGAAGTGACTGCCGCTGCAGGCGCGGATCTCGCTGGCGGCCTTTTCGATAGGCCAGGCGGGCTTGTAGGGCCGTTCGGAGCACAGCGCATCGAACACGTCGGCGATGGCGACAATACGTGCTTCGATCGGAATATCGGTACCCGATAGCCGGTCAGGATAGCCGGTGCCATCCCAGCGCTCGTGATGGCTCTGGGCAATCAGTTCGGCGGTCCGGATCAGCTCGGACGAGCCGTTTTCCAGAATGCGTGCGCCAATGGTGACATGTTGCCGCATGACGGAAAATTCCTCGGGCGTCAGCTTGCCCGGCTTGCCCAGTATGGCATCGGCGATACCGATCTTGCCGATGTCGTGCAGCGGCGCGGCCAGGTAGATCATGCGGCAGCGCTGCGGGTCCAGGCCGACACCGGCGGCGACGAGCTGGGCAATCCGGGCGACACGCGAAACATGCTCCCCGGTGTCGCCATCGCGATATTCGATGGCGCGGGCGAGCCGCCAGATGATCTCTTCTTCGCGCTCGAGCAGGTGGGTCGTGGCCCGTTCGACCTCCTGGTGCAGCCAGCTGGCGCGATTGGCCAGCTCGACCTGGGCGCTGCGCAGGGCGAGCAGGTTGGCGACGCGGGCCTGAAGTTCAGTGGGGTCGAAGGGCTTGTTGACGAAATCTGTGGCGCCGGCCTGGATGGCGTCGATGCGCGTGTGCGGATCGACATCGGAAGTGACCATGATGATGGGTACCGAACGATAGTCGGCGTGGTGGCGCAGCGCGCTGGTGAACTGCACGCCATCCATGTCGGGCATGATGTGGTCCACCAGCACCAGATCGAACTGAGTCTGGTCGCACAGATCAAGCGCTTCACGCGGATGCAGCACCGCTTCGACATCGGCAGTGGTCGATGCCTTTATGATGGTTGAAATCATGGCAAGGCTGGATCGACTGTCATCGACAATGAGCACGCGCATGATGACTCCCAATTGAACGCGGGGTGATCACACTGGAATTTTGCCGCATGGTCCAGTGCTTTAACGGAGTGACTTCACAAAAAACCAGACATGCCCAACACGGCAAGAAAGGCCGGTGCCCGTGGTTTGCAATCGGGGCGCCGGCATTGGCAGGCAAGGGGCTTATTGGTCCCGCCGGCCTCAGGGATCAAAGAAGCCGGCATCCTCGTCCTGCAGATAGCGGCGCGCGCCGTCAGCATCGATGTCGAGCCCCAGCCCGGGACCGGGCAGCAGGTCGATATGGCTGTCCACCACAATGCGGTCGGGCAGGCCGACGACAATATCGGTCCACCAGGGATCGGAGGCGCTGGGATACTCAAAGGCGATATAGTTGGCTGGCAGCGTGGCGCAGATATTGATCAGTGCGCCCAGGCCTAGCAGCCCATTGGCCGTGCCATGCGGGGCCATCATGATGGAGTGCATATAGGCGTGCTCGGCCACCCATTTGAGCTCGGCGATGCCACCGATATCGGCGGGGTCGGGGCCGATGACGCGCACGGCCTGGGTCTCGATCAGCTCCTTGAAATTGTGCCGGAGATAGATCTGCTCGCCGGTGTGGATGGGCGTTGAGGTCGACACCGTCAGCTCGCGATAGGCCTGCGGATTGACCCAGGGCACATAGTCGCCGGTCAGCATGTCCTCGAGCCACATCAGGTCGTATTTCTCGACGGCGCGGGCAAAGCGGATGGCGTCGTTGAGGAACCAGCCGGGGCCGCAGTCGAGAGCCAGGGACACCTTGTCGCCCAGCACTTCCTTCATGGCGGCGACACAGTCGAGCATGTGGTTGAAGCCGCGCTCGGAAATCTGCCCCTGGTCCATTGCCCCATGGTAGCCGGCATGCGTCTGGCGCACGCCATAGTGGAAGTCCTCGATCGAGTCCTTCATGTTGGAGTGGAAGCTGATGCCCTGCTTGACCATGAAGAAGTTTTCGGGCCGCTCCATCATCCATTTGACGTCTGCGGCATAGTCCTCCGGCCGGTCGCCGCCGCGCTTGCGGCGGATGGAGCCATTGTAGACACGCACCTTGTCGCGCACCTTGCCGCCGAGCAGCTTGTAGGCGGGGACGTTCGCCGCCTTGCCGGCAATATCCCACAGCGCATGTTCGATGGCGCTCACCGCTGCGCCATAGGGTTTGAAGCTGCCGCGCTGGCGGATGGCCAACATGCAGCGCTCGACATCGGTGGGGTCCTGGCCGATCAGCGCGTCGCGGAAGTGCAGCACGAAGGGCTTGAGATAGGGCTTGGTATATTCAACCTCGCCCAGGCCATAGAGCCCCTCGTCGGTGACGATGCGGACGATGGGGTGCTTGCCGATGACAGCACAGCGCAGATCGGTGATCTTCATGATGCGCCCTATTTCACGGACGAGAAGGCAGTGGGTGCGAGCAGTTCATTGCGCACATTGGCCAGGATCGGGCCGTCCCGTTCGGAGGCGTCGCGCGCGGCCAGCCAGTCGGGATCCCGGATGAAGCTGGTCCACTTGGCCTCGCGTTCGGCCAGCGATTCCCAGGCCAACAGGTAGGTCAGCCGATTGCTGTTCTCGCCCACCATGGTGGTGAAGAACCCGGCCTGGCGAATGCCGTGTCGCTCCCACAGCGCCAGCGTGTGGTCATTGAACCGGGTGAGCAGGGCCGGCAGGCGGCCGGGCAGGCAATCATAGATTCTGAGTTCGTAGATCATGGAGAATAGTGTCCTCGAATAGGCCGGTGGAGCGCCGTGCGCCTCAGCTCCAGGTGCGGTCCCAGGAATATTCCTGGTCCCAATGGTCGGTTGGCTGCCAGATGCCGGTGACGCCCGGTTGCAGGTGGCGGCTGATGACCTCGTCGACCACGTCATCAATGCCCAGGCCCGGCTTTTCGGGCACGGTGATGAAGCCATCCTGCACCAATGGGCGCGGCAGGCCGGTGACGATATCGTCCCACCAGTCGACCTCGACGGAGTGATATTCGAGCGCCATGAAGTTCTCGGTGGCCACCGCGACATGGGCGGCGGCCATGGCGGCGATCGGGCTTTCGGCCATGTGGATGGCCATGGCCACGCCATGGTCCTGCGCCATGTCGCCGATCTTTTTGGTCTCGAGAATGCCGCCAGAGGTCAGCAGGTCCGGATGGATCACCGAGATCCCGGCCTTGAGCAGGGGCTCGAAGCCTTCCTTGAGATAGATGTCTTCGCCGGTGCAGATGGGCACGGTGGTCGCCTGCTGCAGCTGGCGATATTGCTCGGTGTATTGCCAGGGCACGACATCCTCGAGCCAGGCCGGCACATATTTCTCGATGCGCCGCGCCAGGCGGATGCCATTCTGCAGCGAGATATGGCCGACATGGTCGATGGCCAGCGGCACTTCGTAGCCGATGACCTCGCGCACCTCGTGGATATATTGCTCGAGCAGGTCGATGCCCTTGTCGGTGAAGTGCAGCCCGGTGAAGGGATGGCGGACATTGTGGGTGTCATAGACGGCGTTGCGGTTGCGCCGATCCTCCAGCGAGCGGGCCGGGCCGCGTTCGGGATGGAAGCGATAGCCTTCGAGCGATTCCGCCGGCGCCACCACGGCGCCGGGCACATCGGCAATCTGCATCAGGCCCAGATCCATCTTGAGGAAGGTGAAGCCGCGGTCCATGCGGGCCTTGAGGCGCTTGCCCGTCTCGGTGCCGCTGGGCTTGTCGGCATCGGTGTCGCAATAGCAGCGCACCCTGTCGCGGAACTTGCCGCCCAGCATCTGGTAGATCGGCACGCCATAGGCCTTGCCGGCCAGATCCCACAGGGCGATCTCGATGGCCGAGACGCCACCGCCCTGGCGGCCGTGGCCGCCGAACTGCTTGATGCGGCGGAACAGGCGGTCGATGTCGCAGGGGTTTTCGCCCAGCAGCCGGCTCTTGAGCATCAGCGCATAGGTGGCGCTGGCGCCATCGCGCACCTCGCCCAGGCCGACCAGGCCCTGGTTGGTATAGATCTTGAGCAGGGCCGAGGTGAAGGGCGCGCCCTCGATCTCGGCGACGCGGATGTCGGTGATGCGCAATTGGCTGGGCCGTGAAGCCGTGTTGACGTTGTTGCCGATGCTCTCGGCGGCCAGTTGATCATCCATGGGTTCCCCTCCCGTGCTGGATTGGCGGTTCAGTCGAGCGCCAGCTGGTTGTCCTCAAGGTAGTCGCGGTTCATCTCGATCCCCAGGCCCGGGGCTTTGTTGAGCTTGAGGCTGCCATTGGAATTGTCCAGTGGCCGGTCGATCAGATGGTCGTATTTGCTCAGGTTCCATTCGGAGGTTTCGAGCCGGTAGAAGTTGGGCACCGTCATCATCACCTGGGCGCCGGCCACCACATTGATCGGCCCGGCCGCATCATGGGGCGACACTGGGATGTAATAGGCCTCGCACAGCGCCGCGATTTTCTTGAGCTCGGTGATCCCGCCGGTCCAGGTGACATCGGGCATGATGAAGTCGGCCAGGCCGTTCTCGAGAATAGGCACGAAGTCCCATTTGGTGTGGCCGCGTTCGCCCCAGGATATGGCGGCATTGACCTTGTCGCGGACCTGCTTGAGCGCCTTGACGCTTTCCGGCGGCACGGGCTCCTCGAACCAGTCGATGTCGCCGGCGTCCTCGAGCGTGCGGCACAGGCGAATGGCGGTCGGCACGTCGAAGCGGCCATGGGCATCGATGAGGATGTCGATGTCGGGGCCAGCAGTGTCGCGGATCAGCGCGGTGAGCTCGGCGGCCTCGCGCTCGTCCTTGCGCGTCATCGATCCATCCAGATAGCCCTCCGATTGTTCGCGGGCGCGACCGTCCGCGCCGATGGGGCCCTGCTGGGCAAAGGGGTCGAACTTGAGCGCGGTGTGGCCGGAGGCGATGATGTCCTTGATTTCGCGGACCACGCCTTCGGTGCTGGTGAACTTGCTCTGGTCGGGGTGGGTATAGAGCAGGATGTCGTCGCGCACCGGGCCGCCGAGCAGCTCATAGATGGGTTGTCCGAGCACCTTGCCGCGAATGTCCCAGAGCGCGATGTCGATGGCGCTGACGCATTCCACAGCCGCGCCGCGGCTGCCCATATAGGTGAAGTTGCGGAAGATCTTGTGCCAGATGCGCTCGATCTGGCTGGGGTCGTCGCCCTCGACGATCTTGCTGATCTGCTTGAGCATGACGCAGAGCGCGCGGTTTGCCACATAGGTGGTGGTGGTGATCTCGCCCCAGCCGGACACGCCGGCGTCAGTGGTGACCTCCACGAACAGGAATTCGCCCCAATAGGACGCCGTGGTCTTGATCAGCCACGGCCTGACGCCCGTTATCTTCATCGTTCCCCCCTTGGCCGGCCCGACCCTCCCGGTCAGGCGCGGCGCGTTAGCTGGCTCGCGCGGCCTCGGCCGCCCGCATGTGTTCGAGAATGTGCCGGCCCGAGCCCTCGACATGCTGCGCCACCAGGGCGGCGGCGGCATCGGCCTCGCCGTTCTTGATGTGCTGGATCAGGTCGCGGTGTTCGCGCATCACCTGGGCGCGACGCGCCAGCGTGAAGTTGAAACGCCTGCTGACGGCGCGCAGCACTTCGCGATGCTTCCACCACAGCTCGGCGGCGTGGCGATTGTAGTGCCGCTCATACATGATGGTGTGGAAGCGCGTATCGAGCTCGCTGTGACGCAGGGCGTCGGCGAAATTGTTGTCCTCGATCTCGCCCTGCACGCGTTCGAGTTCGGCGATGTCCTCGTGTGTCGCCATGCCGACGAACCAACGGGTGAGCGCTGGCTCGATCAGCACGCCGATCTCATAGATGTCGCGGACGAAGTTCTGGTCGATGGGACGGACCCGAGCGCCGCGATTGGGGGAGATGATGACGAAGCCCTCGCCGCGCAGCAGCTGCAGCGCCTCGCGAATGGGGTTGGTGGAGGTGTTCAGGCGCTTGGCGAGGTCGGCGACAACCAGGCGTTCGTTGGCCTTCAGGCGGCCCGAAATGATGTCGTCGCGAATCTGCATATAGATCGACGCGCCCTCGTTGGAGGCGCCGCTGGGCTCCATGCCGGCCGGCGGCTGCGCCTTGTAGGTGTCCATCCAAGTCCCTTTTTCTGCGTGGCTTTCGACCGGCAGCATAGCCGGATCCGGTCGCCAGGCAAAACACAACCGCAGCATATCGCACGTCAAAAGTCATGGATAATGTATAATCCAATCCAGTTGACACGCAATATGTCATCTGCAACGCTACAAAGGCTGCGCATACCCAGGAGAGGCAAAGCCCCCGGTGTGCCGCCGCATAGGGACCTGCCGCGCGTAACGCCGGCAGGGTGACAGGAGGACTAGATGAGGAATTACCCATTGGGCCGTGCGCTTGCGCGCGGCGCAGTCGTCTCTGCGCTTGCGGTGTCGATGCTGAACAGCTCGGTGCACGCTCAAAGCGTCGATCTCAGCAAGTGGTCGCCCGAATATGTGCGATCCATCGCTGGTACCGAGGAGTACGACACTGCCAAGGAATGCGGCGCGGTGACGCCGCTCGACTACGAGGGCAAGCTGACGTTCTGGTATCAGGGCGTGTTCGAGGGCGACCCCGATCTGCTGCGCCAGTACTACAAGGAATTTTTCGAGGCGTTCCGCGCCACCTATCCCAATATCGACCTGCAGGAACAGGCGCTGACCTACAACGACCTGCTGGACAAGTTCCGCACGGCCCTGCTGGGCAATGCCGGGCCGATGGTGGTGCGCCTGCAGATCCTGGGCGGCGTGGAATTTGCCTCCAAGGGCTATCTGCAGGAGCTGAGCCCCGAGGACGTGGGCTGGAAGACCGAGGATTTCTGGCCGGGCGCGATGAAGTCCGTGATGTGGGAGGGCAAGGCCTATGGCATCCCGACCAATAACGAGACCATGGCCCTGATCTGGAACGCCGATATCTTCGAACGTGCCGGCCTCGACCCCGAAACGCCGCCCGCCACCTGGGATGACGTGGTCGCCTATTCCAAGCAGATCCACGACAAGCTGGGCGTGTCCGGCTATGGTCTGGTGGCCCGCAAGAATGCCGGCAATACGCCCTATCGCTTCATGCCACAGCTCTGGGCCTATGGCGGCGGCGTGTTTGACGAGGCCGATCCGAGCCCGACCTATGGCGAAGTCCGGCTCGACAGCGATGCCAGCAAGGCGGCGCTGCAGGCCTCCTATGACATGTATGTCCGCGACCAGTCGGTTCCGGTCTCGGCCCTGACCAATCAGCAGGCCGACAACCAGCCGCTGTTCCTGGCTGGCCAACTGGGCATGATGATCAGCCATCCGTCCGACTATAACGTGATGCTGGACCTCCAGGCCAAGGCGACCGGTTCGGACAAGGAAAAGGCCCAGACCGTTATCGACAACATGCGGTATGGCCTGATCCCCACCGGCCCGGACGGCAAGCGCGCCGTGGTGTTCGGCGGCTCCAACATCCACATCCTGAACCCCGAATATGTCGAGGGTGGCGTTGTGGACGAGGCAGCGGCCAAGGCCATGGTCTGCTTCTGGACCAGCCCGGAATGGTCGCTCAAGATGGCCTATGCCGGCTCCAACCCCGGCAATCTCAACGGCTTCAAGACCAAGTGGATGAAGGAGCGCCTCGAGAGCATCAAGTTCCTCGATGTGACGACCTCGATGCTGCCCTACGGCATTCCGTTCCCCACCCTGCCCGAAACGCCCGAGATCATGAATATCATCATCCCGGACATGCTGCAGAATGTGCTGACCGGCGCGATGACCGTCGATGAGGCTGCGGCTGATGCGGCCCAGAAGGTCAGGGACATCACCGACGGCGGCGGGCTCTAGCCCCCTTCATGCCAATGACCGGCGGCGCCCTGGCGCTGCCGGTCTCTCTCCCCTGCCACGAGGAGCAAGTCATTGACCATTCTGGAAGGCCCCGCCGGCGCTCCGCGCAAACCAGTCATCAGGCAGCCTGGCCTGCTGAGCCAGATGTGGACCGCCCGCGCCGACTATCTCTACGTGCTGCCCGCCATCGTGGTGATGCTCATCGTCATCGCCTATCCGGTCTATTACACGATCGATCTGTCCTTCTTCAAAACACCGCCCGGCCTGCAACTGCGCGACAAGGTCTTCGTCGGCACCGAGAACTACACGGCAATCCTGTCCAGCGACGTGTTCTGGAAGGTGACGCTCAATACGGTGATCTGGACTGTGGCATCCACGCTCATCGCCTTCGTGCTGGGCTATGCTTCTGCGCTGGCGCTGCACCGCGATTTCGCCGGCCGCGCCGTGCTGCGCGCCATCCTGATCATTCCCTGGGTCATCAGCGCCGTTGCCGCCTCCTATATCTGGAAGTGGATGTACCATTCCGATTTCGGCATTATCGGCGCCGTCATGGTGCAACTGGGCCTTGTCGACCGGCAGCCCAATTTCATCGACAATGTGCACACGGTCCTGCCGTCGCTGATCGTGGTCAATATCTGGCGCGAGTTTCCCTTTGCCATGATCATGATCATGGCTGGGCTGCAGACCGTGCCCGAGCAGTTGCTGCGGGCCGCCAGGGTCGATGGCGCATCGGCCTGGCAGCGGTTCTGGCACGTGACCTTTCCCTATCTCAGCGGGGTCTCGACCGTCACCATCCTCCTGTTGGCTGTGGCCAATTTCAATTCCTTCATCGTGCCCTGGATCACCACGGGCGGCGGGCCATCCAATGCCTCCCATATCTGGATTACCCACATTTACGAGCTGGCCTTCGGGCGCCAGCGCTGGGGCGTGGCGGCGGCCTATTCGGTGCTGTTGTTCATCATCGTGATGTCGCTGGGCTACTTCTATGTGCGCGCCTTGAGCGGCAATGAGCGGAAGGAGGACAGCCCATGACTTCGACAGCACAGAGTGGCGCGCCGCGCGGCGCCAGGCGCATAGACGGTTGGCGCTGGGCCGGACGCATCTTCCTTGCCTTCATGCTGCTCTACACGGCCCTGCCGATGGTCTGGATGCTGCTGACCTCGATCAAGTCGGGTTTTGCCGCCATGCAGTTTCCGCCGCAGTGGTGGCCGTCCGAGCCGACGCTGGCGAGCTACCAGAAGCTGCTCGATCCGCAGAACAGCGTGGGGCAGGATTTCCTGCGCTTCTTCTGGAACAGTCTTTTCGTGTCGACCGTCACCACCATCCTGGCAGTCGCCGTGGCGGTGCCGGCGGCCTATGCCTTCTCGCGCTTCCGCTTTCCGGGCCGCAAGTTCCTGTTCTTCGCCGTTCTGCTGCGCAACATGTTTCCGGCCGTGATCTTTCTGGTGCCGCTGTTCATCCTGATGCGTTGGCTGGGCCTGGTGAATACCCATGGATCGCTGATCCTGACCTATCTCACCTTTGGCCTGCCGCTGGCCATCTGGCTGCTCAAGGGGTTCTACGACAATATCCCCTTCCAGCTCGAGCAGGCCGCGCGCATCGATGGTGCGACCCGCTTTCAGGCCTTCCTCTACATCGTCATGCCGCTATCGGTGCCAGGGATCATTGCCACGGCCATCTACTCGTTCATCGGAGCCTGGAACGAATATATCTACGCCGCCACCTTCCTCACCAAGAACGAGCAGCTCACCCTGCCCGTGGGCATCCAGCGGTTCTTTTCCGAGAACACCACGGATTTCCCCGGGCTGATGGCGGCCAGCTTCATGATGAGCGTGCCGGTCGTGGTGCTCTTCCTCCTCCTCCAGAAATACTTCGTGCGTGCGCTGACCGAAGGCGCCGTCAAACACTAGAAGGTTCTCCAATGGCCCAGGTGGTTCTCAAGGATCTCGTCAAGACCTATGGCTCGATCTATGCCGCAAAGGACGTCTCGCTGACCGTCAATGACGGCGAGTTTGTCGCCCTGGTCGGGCCGTCCGGTTGCGGCAAGACGACCACACTCAACCTGGTGGCCGGGCTGATCCCGATCACATCGGGCGACATCGTCATCGGCGACCGCGTGGTCAACGATCTCGACCCCAAGGACCGGGACATCGCCATGGTGTTCCAGAACTACGCGCTCTATCCGCAAAAGACGGTGTTCCAGAACCTGGCGTTCCCGCTGCAGATGCGCAAGCTGGGCAAGAGCGAGATCGACACCAAGGTGCGCGAGGCGGCCCGCGTGCTCGACATCACCCATCTGCTCGAGCGCAAGCCGCGCGAACTTTCCGGCGGGCAGCAGCAACGCGTGGCGCTGGGCCGGGCGCTGGTGCGCGACCCGGCGGTGTTCCTGATGGATGAGCCGCTTTCCAACCTCGATGCCAAGCTGCGCGTGCAGATGCGCAGCGAGATCAAGCGCTTCCATCAGGATCTCAACGCCACCATCATCTATGTCACGCATGACCAGCTCGAAGCCGTGACCATGGCCGACAAGATGGCGGTGATGAATGGTGGGTTGCTGCAGCAATATGACTCGCCGGCCAATGTCTTCGCCAATCCGGTCAATATGTTCGTGGCCAGCTTCATCGGCAGTCCGGCCATGAGCCTGGTGCCGCTTGAGGTGGCCAGCGTGGATGGCGCAGTGGCCCTGAGCAGCGCCGAGGGCTGGAGCCTGCCGCTGTCGGATGCCAATGCCCGCAAGGTCGCCACGGCCAAGTCGCGCAAGGTGGTGCTGGGAGCGCGGCACTCCACCATCCGCCTGCACAAGCAACAGGTGCCGGGCGCCGTGCCGGCCCGGGTCTACACTGTGGAGCCCACCGGCGACATCACGTTCGTGCAGGCGTTCCTGGCGGGCGCGGTGGTCAATATCAGCCTGCCGCCGACGGCCGAGGTTGCGCCAGACGACCAGGTGTGGCTGGAATTCGACCAGGAGCGCATTCACCTGTTCGATGGCGAAACCGAGATGGCGCTGCGCGCCAGCTGACCGACCCCGAGGCCCCTCATGCCGCCCAAGCTCAAGATTTCCGACATAAAGTCATTTCCGGTGCGGGTGGGTATTCGCAACCAGTTCCTGGTCAAGGTCGAGACCGACCAGGGGGTATTCGGCTGGGGCGAGAGCGGGCTGACCGGGCGCGAAAAGGCGGTGGCAGGGGCCATCGAACATTATCGCGAGTTCCTGATCGGGCAGGATGCCATGCAGATCGGGCGGATCTGGCAGGAGATGTATCGCAGCCAGTATTTCGAAGGCGGACGGGTGCTGCAGGCCGCAATCTCGGCCATCGACATTGCTTTGCATGACATCAAGGGCAAGGCGCTCGGCGTGCCGGTCTATGAGCTATTGGGCGGCAAGCAGCGCCATGCCATCCCCAGCTTTGCCTCGACGGGCGACTCGGCGGGCGAAGGCGCCATCGAGCGGGCGCAGGAGTTGATGGCGGCCGGTTTTGACTGCGTGCGCTTTTTTCCCATCGGGCAGGATAGCCCGGATATTTTCGAGCCGCGCCAATCCATCGCGGCTACGGCACGGCTGCTCAATCGGGCGCGGGAAACCCTTGGCAGCGAGGTGGTTCTAGGCATCGACTATCATCACCGCCTGTCGGTGGCCGAGGCGGCGAGCTTTTGTGCCCGGCTGGATCGCGGCGTCCTCGATTTCCTCGAAGAGCCGATCCGCGATGAAACGCCCGAGGCCTATGAATCGCTGCGCAGCATGACCGACATTCCCTTCGCCATCGGCGAGGAGTTTGCCAGCAAGTGGCAATTCCTGCCCTATATCGAGCGGGGCATCCACCAGTTCAACCGGATCGATGTGTGCAACGTGGGCGGGCTGACGGAGGCCATGAAAGTGGCTGGCTGGAGCGAAGCGCATTATGTTGACCTGATGCCGCACAATCCGCTCGGACCGGTGTGCACGGCCGCAACGGTGCATTTTGCTGCTGCGGTGGCCAATTTCGCCTGGCTGGAAACGCGGGCGCCCGAGCGGGCGCTGGGTTTTGACAATAGCGAGTTCTTTCCGGTGCAGCCGCGTCTGGTAGGCGCGGTCTATCCGGTCAGCGATGCGCCCGGGCTGGGCGTGGAGGTCAATGAGGCACTGCTCGAGCAACAGAGCTTTGCCTTCTGGGAAGCGCCGCATCTGCGCCGCAACGACGGTTCGGTGACCAATTGGTAGGTCGGCCGGCACAAGGGAGACAATGACCATGATTACGACGGCCGATATCGTGCGCCCGCCGCAGCATCTGATCGAGGGCCTGCGCAACCTGGGCGCGGCGACCATCGCCGGCACGCTGGGCCATATGGGCTTTCGCAATCCGCATATGACCGGCATCCTGCCGCAGACCAAGGGCAAGTCGATCTGTGGCCCCGCGCTGACGCTGCAGTGCCTGCCGCAGCGGCCGGACATCTTCAACGAAGGCGAATATGCCGACCCCGAAACGCAGCTGCACCGCCACGTGCTCTACCATGTGCAGGAGGGCGACGTGGTGGTGGTCGATGCGCGTGGCGACATGCGCTCGGGCATCTTCGGGGACATGATGAGCACCTATTTCAAGGGGCGCGGCGGGGCCGGCATCATCATCGATGGCGTCATGCGCGACCGCCCCAATGTCGAAAAGCTCGATCTGTCGCTGTGGCTCAAGGGCTGGTCGCCCAATTACCATGTGCAGACCGACATCTATCCCAATGCCGTCAATGTGCCGATCGCCTGTGGCGGGGTGACCGTGATGCCGGGTGACATCATCGTGGCCGATGACGACGGCGCCGTGGTGGTGCCGGTGTCGATGGCCGCGCAGGTGATCGAGGACGGCCAGAAGCATGCAGAGTGGGAGGAGTTCTCGCGCATGAAACTCATGGCCGGCGAGCCGCTGCAGCGCTACTACCCGCTCCATCCTGATGCGCAGGGCGAATACGAGGCCTGGCGCAAGCTCAATCCGATCAAGCGCAGCTAGGCGGCGTAGCGGCGCCGGCAGCGCTCAGTTGCGCCAGCTGTCGGCGTCGTCCAGCCGGTTCTCGGCCCAGGCGGTGATCAGTGCATTGGCAATGGTGCCGGGGCGCGAAGGGGCGATGTCGGGGTGGGTGCCGGCGAGCATGGATTGCACCTCGCTGCGGCTCAGCCAGCGGGCATCGGCCAATTCCATGGGATCGACAGTGATCTCCCGGCTCAGCGCCTCGCCCTGGCAGCCAAACATCAGCGACATGGGGAAGGGCCAGGGCTGGCAGGTGACGTAGCGCACCGCTCCCACCTGGATATGGCTCTCCTCGCGCACCTCGCGGCGCACCGCGCTCTCGATGGTCTCGCCAGGTTCGACGAAGCCGGCCAGCAAGGAATACATGCGGTCGGGCCAGGTGGTGCCACGACCGAGCAGCAGGCGGTCGCCATGGGTAATGGCCATGATGACAACCGGGTCGGTGCGAGGAAAATGCTGGGCGCCGCATTGCGGGCATTTGCGCACCCAGCCGGCGGTGTCGGGCTGGCTGGGCTGGCCGCAGCGGGCACAGAAACGATGGCTCGCATGCCAGCCGAGCAGGGCCCTGCCCACAGCAGCACATTCGCCATCGAGCGCATCGAGTTCGGGCATCATGGCGCGCAGCTCCACCAGCCGCGCTTCGGGCCAGGCCGGATGGATCTGCTGGGAGCGATCGGTGAACTCACCAATGGTGGTGGCGTCCTCGGGCGGAGACCACAGGGTCAGCTCACTGGCAAAGGCCGGGCCGGCAGGGCGCAAGCCGAGGAACACCGGCGGTTCGACGGCATCCTTGAGGGCCGGATGATCCAGCGGCACCCAGAGCGGGCTGCCGCCGTCTGCGGTCAGCAGCTTGCCGCGCCAGAATACGAGCGTGCGTGCATGGACATCGCCGGTCGGGCCAGCGTCGCTGCGCAGATGGGCGGCCCGGTCGAGGGCGCCGGAGACAAAGGCGAATGGCGAGGTCACGCGGATCATCCTGCTCGAACATGACGGGAACAGGCCGTCGAGCGGCCCGTCCCTGGGTGTCCAAGCTTGTATCCCATCAGCCCCGGCTTGCAATCTCTGGCGTGCCTGTGCACGCCAAGGTGAGCAAACCTCTCCCCGCGCTAGCCCCGGATCGGGCCGCCGCGCTGGGCCACCTTGTCGACCAGCGTGCGGAACACGCTGGCGCTCTGGCGAAGGCCATCGTGCTCGAACTCATTGGTGATCCAGTGCTCGAGATTGCCGACCGCAGCGGCGGTCTCTAGCGACAGCCCGGCATCGACATACATGTCGTCGTGATAGATCACCGCGGCGACCGGCACCTCATTGGTGGCCAGGCGCGCCGGATCATAGAGCCGGGAATAGCTTTGGCGCTGTGCCAGCGCCTCGGCCCCGGCCTTGAACGGCCGCAGCGAGCGGATCTCCTCCAGCATCCAGGGGAACATCATTTCCCCGGTGAACAGCAGCGGTCGCTGGCTGGTGGCAAATTCTGGCCGGCTGTCATAGGCGCGCTGGGCGGCCCAATTGGTGGCGCCGTCACCCTGGCCATAGATGCTCTCCTGCAGCACCATGAACAGCGGGCCAGTGTCATAGCTGGTGGCTGTCATCACGCTGAACAGGAAATGGTCGCTCAGCCGGTCGCGGGCCGGGGTGGCAAAGGCCTCGTCGATCAGCCAGTGGATATTTTCGAAGCCCGGCGCCATGCCGAAGTCGATGCCGATGGTCTGCAGGCGTTTCACGCTCAGCCGGTCGCCATCGGGCAGGCGCACGTCATGAGCGTCAATGAAATCGGCAATCGCGCCAATCGTGGCGATGTCGTCGGGATAGCGCTTGTAGTAGCGGGCTGTCTTGGCGGCGACGCGCGGATAGGTGCGGCGATAGACTTCGTCGGCCGAGGGATTGAGCCCGGCAAGCCCGCCGGTGACATAGCAGGCGGCCAGCGCCTCGGGCGCGGTGCTGAGATAGGTCAGCGTCAGAAAGCCGCCATAGCTCTGGCCCAGGCTTTCCCAGCGTTTGCCGCCATAGACGGTTTTGCGCAGGTGTTCGAAATCGGCAACGATGGAATCGGCGCGGAAATGGGCGAGATAGTCGCCGGCGGTCTGGCCATCCATGCCCGCGAGCGTCGCGGCATTGATGGGGGTGCTGCGACCGGTGCCGCGCTGGTCGGGCAGGATGACGCGGTGGGTCTTGATCGCCTCGGCCAGCCAGCCGGGACCGCCGCCGGTGGGGCGGGGGGATTTGCCGCCCGGGCCGCCCTGCAGAAACACCAGCAAGGGCAGGTCGGCGTACTTCTTGACCGGATCGACCACCTCGCGCGCGAAGAGCTTGATGGTGGGCCCGTCGCGCCCGCCAAACCAGTCGAGCGGCACCTCGATCATCCGGTCGGTGATGTGCATGCCGGGAATGGTGTAGCTGGATAGGGTCACTTTAGGCTCCGGAAGGCAGAAATGGTGGCAGCGATGGCGCGATGCTTCTAGCGCACGCGGGGGTCGAGCAGGGAATAGATGATGTCCACCACGATGTTGGAGATCACAATGAAAAAGCCACCCAGCAGGACCACCCCGATGATCACCGGCCGGTCCTGGTTGTTGACGGCCTGGATGGCCAAAGCGCCAACGCCCTGCAGGCCATAGACCTGCTCGATGACGATGGCGCCGCCAAGGAGAAAGGCGATGTCGGCGCCCAATTGCGTCACCAGCGGAGTGAGCGTCGCGCGCAAGCCATGCTTGTAGACCACCTTGTGCTCGGGCACGCCCTTGGCGCGGGCGGTGCGGATATAGTCCTCGCTCATCACCTCGAGCATCTGGCCGCGGGTGAGCCGGGCATAGACGGCAGCAGTGGTCAGCGCCACGGTCGCCCAGGGCAGAGCCATGTGCCAGGCCCAGATGGCCGGATTGGGCCAGAAGGGCTTGAAGCCGCCCGCGGGAAACAGGGTGAAGCCGGCCTGCCGCGGCAGGAAGTAGAAGACATAGAGCGACACCATGCCCAGCACGAAGGTGGGAAAGCTCAGCCCGACCAGGATGAAGCCCTGGCCCAGCCTGTCGCGCCAGCCACCGGGGTGGCGCGCCGACATGATGCCGACGGGGATACCCACGCTCAGCCAGAGGATGACGCCGCCGATGACGAGGGAAACGGTGGCCGGCAGACGGTTGGCAATCAGCGTCAGCACCGGCTGCTGGTTGCGATAGGAATAGCCGAGGTCGCCCTGGGCGGCGCGGCCCAAAAAGCTCAGATATTGCTCATGAATGGGGCGATCGAGCCCCAGATTGGAGCGGATCTGGATGAGCTGGGTTTCGGTGGCCTTGTCGCCGGCCACCAGCCGCGCCGGATCGCCGGGCGCGACGAAGAACAGCACGAAGACAAAGGTGCTCAAAGCAAACAGGATCAGGGCGGCAAAGGCGAGGCGCCCGGCAAGAAATCGGATCATGGCTTGGCTCGCTTGCGGCGCAGGCGCACGGGTCGCGCCTTGGGGTCGAGGGCATCGCGCAGGCCATCGCCCAGGATGTTGAACGACAGCGTGGTCAGCAGCAGCACCGTGCCCGGCACGATCACCAGCCACCAGGCCACCAGATAGATGGAATTGGCGGCCGCGTCGGCCAGCATGCCGCCCCAGCTTGGCGCCGGCGGCACGATGCCCAGGCCAAGGAAGGACAGTGTCGCTTCAAACACGATCGAGCTCGGGATCATCATGGTGGTGTAGACGATGATCGGCACGCTCAGATTGGGCAGGATGTCGATCAGCATGATCGAGAGCGGCCCGGCGCCGAGCGAGCGGCTGGCCTGGACGAAGTCGCGCTCGCGCAGCGAGATCACCTGGCCGCGGATGACGCGGCCCATGGTGGTCCAGCTGAAAAAGACGATGACGCCAATGCTGAGGGCCAGGCTCGGCCCGAACACCGACACCAGCGCCAGGGCGCACAGCAGGAAGGGCACGCTCATCACCAGATCCATGGTGCGGCTGAGAACGGCGTCGATCCAGCCGCCGAAGAAACCGGCGATGACGCCGATGGTGATGCCGACCAGCGCCGCCGCCAGCGAGGCGACCACCCCCACCAGCAGCGAGACGCGCGCGCCATAGGCCAGGCGCACCAGCACGTCGCGGCCAAGCTGGTCGGTGCCGAGCACGAATTCGCCATTGGGCGCTACGGGCAGTCCCATGGTCGAGAGTCCGGTATCGCGGAATTGTTCGATGGGCGAATGCCCGGTCCAGGCTTCCACCAGAGGCGCCGCAGCCGCAAAGACCACCAGCAGCAGGATGAAGATGACGGCAGCCATGCTGGCGCGGTCGCGCAACAGGCGGCGGACGGTCAGCGCCAGGGCGCCGCGCTGGACGATTGTGGGGGCCTCTGTGGCCTCGGTGTCGGCGCTCATGCGGCCACCCATTGGATTGTCTCGACCAATTGGCGGTCGGCATGGTCTTCAGGCCGCGGGGGCACGACCGAGGCGGCCAGCAGGGTGCGGGTATAGTCGTGCTGCGGCCTTGTGTAGATGTCTTCGGCGGCTGCCAGTTCAACGATCTGGCCCTTGTCCATCACCGCGATGCGGTCGCAGACCTGGCGCACCACGGCCAGGTCGTGGGAGATGAAGAGATAGGTCAGGCCCAGCCGCTGCTGCAGGTCGCGCATCAGGTTGAGAATCTGCGCCTGGATGGAGACATCGAGCGCAGACACCGGCTCATCGAAGATGATCAGCCCGGGATTGAGCGCCAGGGCGCGGGCAATGCCGATGCGCTGGCGCTGGCCGCCGGAAAATTCGGACGGAAAGCGATTATAGTGCTCAGGGTTGAGGCCGACGAGCTCCATCAGCTCCTGCACGCGGCGCTTGCGTTCGGCGCCCTTGGCCACGCCATGGATGCGGAAGGGGTCGCCGATGATGGCGCCGACGCGGCGGCGCGGGTTGAGCGAGCCGAAGGGGTCCTGGAACACCAGTTGCACATGCTTGCGCGTCTCGCGCCAGCCGGCAGGGTCCAGGCTCGACATTTCAATGCCATCAAGCACAACGGTGCCGCTGCTGGGGGCGATGAGGCCGGCGATCACCCTGGCGAGGGTGGATTTGCCGCAGCCGCTTTCGCCCACCAGTCCCAGGGTTTCGCCGCGCCGCACGGAGAGGTTGATGCCCTTGAGCACCTGGAACTTGCCGGTGCGGCCAAACACGCCCCCGGTGGTGAAGCTCAACTCAATGTCGCTGATGTCGAGCACGACCGGCGCGCCGTCGCTGGCGCCGCGTCCCTGCTCAGCGGCAAGGCGGGTGGCCGGCGCAGCCGGGGTGGCCTCCAGCCAGCATTGGGTATGCACGCCATCGCTGAACTGACGCACGGGGGGATGCTGTGTGGTGCAGACGGGCATGGCATTGGCGCAGCGCGGGGCAAAGACGCAGCCGGCGGGCTTGTGCAGCAGGCTGGGCGGCTTGCCGGGAATGGCGATCACCTCGGCACCAGCGGCGTAGTGGGCGGGGGATGAGCGCAGCAGGCCCGCCGTATAGGGATGGGCGGGCGCTCTGAAGATCGGTTCGGCCGGGCCATATTCCATGCGGTTGCCGGCATACATCACCATGATGCGATCGGCGACCGAGGACAGCAGCCCCAGGTCATGGGTGATCATCACCACGGTGGTGCCGAACTCGCGGCGCATCTGGTCGAGCAGGGCGACGATCTGCGCCTGCACGGTGACGTCGAGCGCGGTGGTGGGTTCGTCGGCGATGATCAGCGCCGGGTTCAGGATCAGCGCCATGGCGATCATCACGCGCTGGCGCATGCCGCCGGAAAACTGATGCGGAAAGCTGTCGAAGCGCTCGCTGGCATTGGCGATGCCGACCTTGGCCAGCATGTCGACGGCGCGGGCCCGCGCGGCCGTGGCGCTGACCTTTTCATGCACCTGGATGGCTTCGGTGATCTGGCTGCCGATGGTGTAGTAGGGGTGCAGGCTCGACAGCGGATCCTGAAAGATCATGCCGATGCGCGCACCGCGCATCTGGCGCAGGGCGCGTGCTGGCAATTGCAGCAGGTCCTGGCCTTCGAACAGCACCTGCCCGGAGATGTCTGCATTGGGCAGCAGGCCCAATATGGCCTGCATCATCACGCTCTTGCCGGACCCCGATTCACCGGCGACCCCGAACAATTCTCCCGCCTCGATGGCAAAGGAGACATTCTGGACTGCGTGGACGACGCCGTCCTCGGTGGGGATCGACACGGTTAGCGCGCGGGCCTCCAGCACTGGCATGAGCCGCTCCGTCATAGAGGAAAACAAAAATGGCCCGGGCAAATGCCCGAGCCATAGGCCTGTCGAAAACTAGCGCTGCAGCCAGACGTTGGTCCAGTCGCCCTGGACACCCAGCGCATAGGGCTGGAAGTTCTGCACGGCCGGGCCGCGATAGAGCAGAACCTTGTTGGCCAGGTAGGGCACGACGGGGGCATCGGCCATCACCAGTTCGTCGACCTTGCTCCAGAGCGCGGCGACTTCCTCGGGCGTTGTGGCGTTGACGGCCTCAAGGCCGAGCGCAGTGGCCTCGGGGTTGTTGTAGTCGGTGTAGTTATAGGTCTGGTGGGTGCCGTTGTAGGTGAACTGCGGCTGGAACACCGAGCGCGCGGAGCCGCCGGCCCAGTCGGGCGTCCAGCCCACGGGCGCAATGTCCCAGGTGCCGTCCTTGGTGTTGACCGGGTTGGTCATGAACTTGGAGTAATAGTCTGCCGGCGCCACCGGGGTCAGCTCGATGGTGATGCCGGCCTTGGCCAGGCTCGCCTGGATGGTCTGGGCGATGGCGGGCTCATTGTTCTGGTTGCGGAAGGGCATCTTGAGCGTGATGCCGTCAGGATAGCCAGCCTCGGCCAGCAGGGCCTTGGCCTTTTCCGGATCACCCTTGTCCTCGGGAGAGGGATAAAGGTTGAACTCGTGATAGCCCAGCACGCCGGGCCCGAAGATGCCATGCACCGGCTGGCCGACGGTGGGGCCGCCCTGCTGCTGCACGATGGCCGTCTTGTCGATGGCATAGTTCAGCGCCTGGCGGATGCGGACATCCTTGAGCGCGCCATTGTTGTTGTCCGACACGGTGTTGATGAACAGGAACGCGGTATTGCCCGAGGACACCGTCATCAGCTTGTTATCGCCCGTGGCCGTCAGCAGCTGCAGGATGGCCGGGGGAATGGTGATGTCATAGGTCATGTCGCCGTCGCCGGACTGCAGCTGCTGCAGGGCTGCGTCGGGCTGGACGCCGAAGGTGATGTCGATCTGGTCGACATAGGCCTTGCGCAGCGGATCGCTCTCGGCGCTCCAGGCGGGGTTGCGCACCAGCTGGAGCTGGCTGTCGGGCACGTAGTTGCCGGGGGTATAGGGGCCGCTGGCAATGAAATTGGCGCGGTAGTCCGGGCCATCGGGCATGTAGTCGAGTACTTCTACCGGAGCCGGGGCAGCGGTGGGGAGGCTGAGCATGTAGATGAAGTCGCCGGCCTTCTGAGTAAGGTTGATGACGATGGTTTCGTCGTCGGGGGTTTCGATGCCGGTGACGTCATTGGCCTCGATATAGGCCTTCATGGCCTCCACGGTCGGCTCGACCTCGGAGAAGCCGGCACAGAAATCAGCCAGGCCGACGATCAGGTCCTGGTAGTAGGTGAGGGCGGCGGAGCCCAGCGCAGGGTTGCACAGCCGCTTGATGCCCAGCTCGAAATCGACCGAGGTGATCTGGCGCGGGCCCGAGGGGGCATTCCACATCGCGCCCTGGCGCAGCTTGAAGGTGTAGGTCAGCCCGTCATTGGTCGGCTGCGGCACTTCGACAGCCAAATCGCCCTCGGGGGTGATGCGCACATTCTCGTCGGTCGAGGCCTGGTAGCTGATCAGCTGGCGGCTGACGGCACGCAGGAAATTATTGGTGGTCACCAGGGCGCCCGAGGTGGGGTCAAAGTGATCGATATCGGCCGTACCCAGGATGCGCAATGTGCCGCCGGGGGTGCCGTCCTGGGCGTTTGCAAGCGTCGTCAGACCGAGAACGCTGGTGGTTGCCATGAGGCCTGCCAGGGCCAGTCGAGTGATACCGGACATTTGAATGAGCTCCCTCCGAGCGCTGAAAAATCTTCGGGCCGGGCAGGTTGGCGCTGCCCCGCGCCAGCAAGACACCAGATGCAGACAAGCGAGTCAACGAATTTGTCGACAAACTAAATACATTGCGTCGGGTGTCATGTCGGCAGTGTGACGGCGCGCGGCGGCAGACCGGCGCAACGGCATGTTGCGCCGGCTGGTGCCGGTGCTGGCCGCGGCAGGCGGGTGGGTGAGACGTGCGGGGCCGCTACTGGAAGCGGTTGATCGACAAGGGGGCGAGAGTCGCCTCGGGCGCCTTGGGCTTGACCAGATCGGCAACCAGCCGCGCCGTAACGGCGCTCAGCGTCAGGCCGAGATGACCATGGCCAAAGGCATAGACCACGCGCGGCTCATGCGGATCGCGACTGATCACCGGCAGGGAATCGGGCGTCGAGGGGCGACGGCCCATCCATTGCGTGCCGCCTTCGGGCAGCGATGGCACATAGCGCCGCATCTTGGCGCGCATGGCCTTGGCGCGGTTGTAGTTGGGGCTGGTCTGGGGACGCGCCAGTTCCACCGCGCCGCCAACGCGCAGCCCGTCCACCAGCGGCGAGGCAATGAAGCCATGGTCGGCAAAGCCCACCGGCATGGACAGGTTCCAGCCCAGGTCGGTGAAGGTGGTGTTGTAGCCGCGCTCATTTTCCAGCAGCACCCTGGTGCCCAGCTGGCGCACCAGATCGCGCGACCAGACGCCCGCAGCGACCACGACACGGTCAAAGCTGGCGGTCGGTGCGCCATCCACCATGGGGGTCAGGCCATCGGCATTGCGCCGGATGGCCGTCACCCGACCGGCAACCAGGCTGCCCCTGGTGCGGACAAAGGCCTGGTATTGCCGCAGCACGGTGAGGGGGTTGCTGACCATCCAGTAGATGGGCTGGTGCACGGCGCCGGCAAAGGCGCCTTCCAGTTGCGGCACCATGGCGCGGGCGGTTTCGGCGCTCAGCCGTTCGAAGGGATAGCCCAGCGCCTGCTCGACGCTTTGGGCTTCGTGCAGCGCCGCCTTGATGCTGGCTTCGCTGTCATGCACCGAAATATAGCCCGTCTGGCGCAGATGGCCGGAGATGCCGGCAATGCCGGCCAGATCCTCATGATCCCTCAGGGCCGTGCGCATCAGCATGGTCAGGGCCTGGCGCGTGCGGGCGACCTTTGCGGGCGTGGCCGAGCCGAGGAAAGCCAGGAGCCAGGGCATCAGCGCCGGCACATCCATCCAGCGCAGCGTCAGGGGCCCAAGTGGATCGAGCAGCCAGCGGGGTACGGCAGTCAGCATGTCGGGGCTGGCGATGGGTGCGATCTCGGGAAAGGCCAGCAGGGCCGCATTGCCCGAAGAGGTGGGCAGGCCATCGGGATCGGCGTCATAGACGGTCACATCGTGTCCGTCGCCGATCAGCCTCGTGGCTGCGGCGGCGCCGATGATGCCTGCTCCGATGACCGCAATCCTTGCCATATTGTCCCTGTCTAGTCGTTCAGCGTGATGTTGGAGACGGTGTCGCGGGCCATATAGGCCTGGATCTGCCGGATGATCTGGTCGGCATGCTCGGCGGCCAGGCGGTCGCAGGTCTCTGCGTCCTGGGCCTCGATGGCGCGAACCATGATGTTGTGCTCGTCGACATATTGCAGCGGCAGGCGATCGTCGAAGCTCTGGTAGTAGATGCGCAGGATGCGGCGGCCTTCGTCGAGGAGGCGCTCGAAGAGGTTGACGAAATAGGGATTGCCGCCGGCCTGGGCGATAGCGACGTGGAAATCGCGATTGGACTGGATCATGGCCAAGGCATCGCGGCGGCGCACGGCATCGGCATAGGCCGCCTCATAGCCGCGAATGACCACCAGGTGTTCGGCTGTGCGGTGCACGGCGGCAGCGCGGGTGGTGACGCGATACATCAGGCGCAGCGCCTCGAAATAGACCGGCAGCTGCACGAAATCGATCGAGGAGACGATGGTGTTGCGATTGGGCAGGGTGCGCACCAGGCCTTCGGCGCTCAGGCGCACCAAGGCCTCCCGAATCGGGGTGCGCGACATCTGGAACTGTTCTGACAGCGTCACTTCATCCAGTGGACTGCCGGGCGGCAGGGAGAGTTCGAGGATGGACTGGCGCAACTGGTCATAGACGGTCTTGGCGCCAGAGCCGCGGACGCGAGCAACGGGCGCGGCCCCCTCGGGGGTGGGCTGTGTCGTCTTGCGGCGGCTGGGCTTGGAGTCTTTGGCTACCATTGGTGCGTTCCGGGCAAAAGCATCTGTTACACCTGCCTCCGACAGGCCCGGGGCGAAGTCAAGTTTGCCAGACCAAATGTGCGCAGGCGCGAACGCGCTTTTTTCGCTGACACGGCCCAGCCTATAGAGTATTCACTTTGTCGACAATAGCTGCGACAGCCATGAGGCCCGAGCCCCGGATGACCCCATATTCCTTGCCCATTGCCCGGGACGAGCGTGTTTCCGCGCTACGCGCGCATCTGCGCGCGCTGCAGCTGGATGGCGTGGTGATTCCGCGTTTTGATGCCTATCAGGGCGAGGTGGTGGCCGAGCACGACGCGCGCCTGGCCTATGTCACCGGCTTTGCCGGCTCGGCCGGCATTGCGCTGGTGACACAGGACGATGCTGTCATCTTTGTGGATGGTCGCTACCAGATCCAGGTGCGCCAGGAGGTCAATACCAACCAGTTCGAGATTGCCCATTTCTTCGACGCCCCGATCGAGCAATGGCTGGCCGCAAACGGCACGGCGGGGATGAGGGTCGGGGTCAATACGGGCCTGGTGCCCAATAGTCTTTATGAGCGGCTCGAAACGGCCATGGCGACATGCGGCGGCAGGCTGGTGCCGCTGCTGGACGATGCCGTGGATGCCATCTGGCCCGACCAGCCGGCGCCGCCGCTGGCGCCTGTGACAGTGTTTCCCCTCGATCATGCTGGCGAGGACAGCCCGGCCAAGCGCCAGCGCATTGCCGCGAAGTTGCGCGACATGGGCGCCGATCTGATGGTCGAGACGCAGCCGGACAATGTGGCCTGGCTGCTCAATATCCGCGGTGGCGATGTGCCCATGCTACCGGTGGCGCATTCCACGCTGCTGCTCGATGCCCAGGGGAACGTTGAGTGGTTTATCGACGCGCGCAAGCTGCCCAATGACCGGGCGGGCCTCGATGCGCCCGGCCTGACGCTGGCTGGGCCTGATGACCTCCTGGCGCGGCTGAGCGCCCGGGCTGGCAAGGCTGTGGTGGCCATCGATCCGGCCTTCGCCCCGGTTGCGGTGCGGCAGGCTGTGGAGGGGGTGGGCGGCAAGCCCGTGTTCGGTTTCAGCCCGATCACGCTCACCAAGGCGGTCAAGAACGATGTCGAGCTCGATGGCTTCCGCCAGGTCCATGTCGCCGATGGCGTGGCCATGGTCGAGTTCCTGGCCTGGCTGGCCGAGACGGCGCCTCTGCGGCTCGCTGCGGGCAATCCGATCACCGAAATCGAGGCGCAGACGCGGCTCCGCGCTTTCCGCGCCGAACAGCCCGGCTTTGTCGACGAGAGCTTCGCCCCCATCTCGGCGGCCGGCAGCAATGCCGCCATGTGCCACTACAACGCCAAGCCGGAGAGCAACGCGCCGATCACGGCCGAATTGCCCTATCTCATCGATTCAGGCGGGCAATATTTCGGCGGCACCACCGATGTAACGCGCACGGTGATGTTGGGCACGCCCGATGCGGCGGTGCGCCAGACCTATACGGCGGTGCTCAGCGGCTTCATCGCGCTGATGACGGCGCAGTTCCCGCTGGGTACCTGCGGCCATCACCTCGATGCCTTGGCGCGGCGGCCGCTGTGGGATCTGGGGCTCGACTACGATCATGGCACCGGCCATGGCGTGGGGCATTTCCTGTCGGTGCATGAGCATCCGCATCGCTTCGGCAAGGTGGTCAATGCGCATCCCTTCGCCCCGGGCAATGTGATGACCATCGAGCCGGGCTATTATCGCGAGGACGGCTTTGGCCTGCGCGTCGAGAACCAGGTCGAGGTGGTCGCGGCTGCCCCCGGCTTCCTGCGCTTTGAGACGCTGACGCTGGTGCCGATCGATCTCGGCATGGTCAATCGTGATGAGCTGACCCGCGCCGAAGTGCGCTTCCTCGATCAATACCATGCCCAGGTGCGGGCAGCGCTGAGCGGACGGCTCACGCCGCGCGCCCAGAGCTGGCTCGACAGCGCCACCGCGCCCGTGTTTCCTGCCGGCTGAGCGCCGCCCAAGCCCCCCCGAAAGTTGTCCGATGACCGACCAAGCCAATAGCCCCCGCATTGAGCGCTTTGTTCCTGTCGACCATGCCGGCGTCGATTTCGCCGGTGGCTTCTGGGAGAGCTGGAGCCGCGTTGTGCGCGAGGTCACCGTGCCCAGCCAGCACCAGCGGCTCGATGAGGAGCGCTTTCTCGAAGTGCTCAATTTCGATCAGCCACCCGGCCCGCTGGCGCGCCCGATCCAGCCTTCGGGCCTCTCCATGCAGCATTTCTTCGACAGCGATTTCGGCAAGTGGATCGAGGCGGCCAGCTATACGCTCAAGGCCCATCCCAATCCGGCGCTGGAAGACAAGATCGACGCCATTGTCGCCAAGCTCGCCCAGGGGCAGATGGCGGATGGCTATCTCAACTCCTGGTTCATCCGCCGCGAGCCCGACAAGCGCTGGACCAATCTGCGCGACCTGCATGAAATGTATTCCATGGGGCACCTGCTGGAAGGCGCGGTGGCCTATTTCGAGGCGACCGGCAAGCGGGCGTTCCTCGATGTCATGATCCGGGCGGTCGAGCATATCGATGCCACCTTCGGGCGCGAGCCGGGCAAGCTGCGCGGCTATGATGCGCATGAGGAAATCGAGCTGGCGCTGGTCAAGCTCTACCGCGTCACCAACAATCCCCGGCATCTGGCGCTGGCGCAGTATTTCGTCGATGAGCGCGGCCAGATGCCGTCCTATTACGACGCCGAGGCACGCCAGCGCGGCGATGACCCCAAGGATTATGTCTACAAGGACTATTCCTACAGTCAGGGGCATATGCCGGTGCGCGAGCAGACCGAGGTGGTGGGCCATGCGGTGCGCGCCATGTATCTGTTCTCGGCCATGGCCGATCTGGCGGTGGAAACCAGCGATCTGACGCTGCTCGCGGCCTGTGACCGGCTGTTCGACAATCTCACGGGGCGCCAGCTCTATGTCACCGGCGGGCTGGGCCCCTCGGGGGTCAACGAGGGCTTTACCCGGCCCTATGACCTGCCCAATGAAACTGCCTATGCCGAAACCTGTGCGGCGGTGGCGCTGGCCTTCTGGGGCCATCGCATGGCGCAGATCACGCTGGACGCCCGCTTCACCGACCATGTGGAGCTGGCGATCTTCAATGGCGCGCTGTCGGGCATTGCCCGCGACGGCGAACATTATTTCTATGAGAATGTGCTCGAGAGCCATGGCCAACACCGGCGCTGGAAGTGGCATTATTGCCCCTGCTGCCCGACCAATATTGCCCGGCTGATCGCCTCGCTGGGCAGCTATGTCTATTCCACCAAGGCTGATGAGCTGGCCGTGCATCTTTATGCTGCCAACAGCACGACGATTGTGTTGGGCGGGCAGAGCGTGCGGGTGGCGCAACAGACCGCCTATCCCTGGGATGGCGATATTGCGCTGAGCTTGGATCCCGCGGCGCCGGTGGATTTCTCCCTGCGCCTGCGTATCCCCGGCTGGTGCCGCTCGGCCAAGGTCTCGGTCAATGGCGAAAGTGTCGATGTCGCGGCGGCCGAAAAGGGCTATCTCGCCATCGCGCGGACCTGGCAGGCGGGCGATGTGGTGCGGCTCCAGTTCGATATGCCGGTCGAGCGCCTCTATGCGCATCCCGCGGTCAGCGAGGATGCCGGCCGCGTGGCGCTCAAGCGTGGCCCGGTGGTCTATTGCGTGGAAGAGGCCGATCTGGGCTTTGCGCCGCAAAGCCTGACGCTGGGCGCCGATGCCGCAATCACGGCGCGTTTTGATCCGGACCTGCTTGGTGGTGCAGTGCGCCTCAGCGCGCCGGCGCGGGCGGCCGAGGCCAGTGACTGGGGCGGCCAGCTCTATCGCACCAGCCGGCCACAGACCCGGCCCGCCACACTGACCGCGATCCCCTATCACCTCTGGGCCAATCGGGAGGCCGGTGGCATGGTGGTCTGGCTGCGCGAAGGCTAGAACGGCCGCGCTCGGTCACTGCCGCAATCTCTATCGTCGACAAGGAATGCCCTCAATGAACTGGTCCAAGACTGTCACGCTGGTGGAAGCCCATGCCGAGGGCGAAGTGGGCCGCATCGTCACCGGCGGCGTCATCACCGTGCCGGGGGCAACCATTGCCGACAAGATCAAGCATCTCAACGAGGTGGACGACAGCCTGCGCCGCTTCCTGGTGTTCGAGCCGCGCGCCTCGGCGCAGATGAGCACGTGCCTGATCTTTCCGCCCACCCGGCCGGATGCCGACATCGGCTTCATCATCCTCCAGGGTGACAAGGCCCATGCCATGAGCGGCTCGAACAGCATTTGCCTCACCACAGTGCTGCTCGAAACCGGCATGCTGCCCATGGTCGAGCCCGAGACCATCGTGCGCATCGACACCGCCTCGGGCCTCGTCACCGCCCGCGCCACCTGCCGCAATGGCAAATGCGAGCGCGTGACGCTGACCATGAACCCGTCCTACGCCGACCAACTCGATGCGGTGGTCGATGTCGAGGGCTATGGCAAGGTCAAGGTCGACATCGCCTTTGGCGGCATCTTCTATGCGCTGATCGATCCGGCCCAGCTCGGCCTCGAAATCCGGCCCGACCAGGCCAAGAAGCTGGTGGAAGCCGGCAGCGCCATCCATCGTGCCGTCAATGCCCAGCTCAGCATTTCCCATCCCGAGATCGACGTCATCAAGGGCATTTCCTACACCATGTTCGTCAGCCACAACGACGCTGGCGAGCTCAAGGGTGCCACCATCATGCCGCCCGGCCGCATCGATCGCTCGCCCTGTGGTACCGGCAATTCGGCGCGGCTGGCGGTGGCGGCGGCGCGCGGCCTCGCCAAGCCCGGCGACCGCTTCACGGCGCGCTCGATCATCGATTCGACCTTTGAGGTCACCTATGCCGGCGACACTACGGTGGCCGGCCGCCCGGCCGTGCAACCGATCATCTCGGGGCGCGGCTGGATCCATGGCATCCACCAGATTGGCGTGGACCCCACAGACCCCTATCAGCTGGGCTATTCGGTGGCCGACACCTGGGGCGATGCCTTTGATCTGATGAACTAATCGCCTCAAGCGGCGCAGATTTTCCCTCACTGCGCCGCGCCCTCCCAAAGGTTTGGAAAGGCCATGCCATGGCTGCCCAAGCCCGCGTGGTGATGGTAGTGGTGGCGCGGACACAAGATCCGCCCAAAGCGAGAGGGGAAACCGATGAAGCTTGAATCGATTGCGTTGCACCACGGCTATACCGCCGAGGCCACCACCAAATCGGCTGCCGTGCCGATCTACCAGACGACGTCCTATACGTTCGACGACACCCAGCATGGCGCCGATCTCTTCAACCTGGCGGTCCCGGGCAATATCTATACCCGCATCATGAACCCGACCACGGCCGTGCTGGAACAGCGCGTGGCCGAGATGGAGGGCGGCATTGCCGGGCTCTGCGTCGCCTCGGGCATGGCCGCCATCACCTATGCCATTCAGGCCATCGCCGGCGTCGGCGACAATATCGTTTCGGTGAGCCAGCTCTATGGCGGCACCTATAACCTCTTCGTCCACAGCTTCCCGCGCCAGGGTATCGAGGTGCGCCTGGCCGACCAGGGCGATTTCGCCGGGCTCGAGGCGCTGATCGACGAGAACACCAAGGCGGTGTTCTGTGAATCGATCGGCAATCCGGCCGGCAATGTCGTGGATATCCAGCGTCTGGCCGAAATCGCGCACAAGCATGGCGTGCCGCTGATCGTCGATAACACCGTGGCGACGCCCTATCTCTGCAAGCCGATCGAATTCGGCGCCGACATCGTCGTGCATGCCCTGACCAAATATATCGGCGGGCACGGCAATTCGATCGGCGGCATCATTGTCGACAGCGGCAAGTTCGACTGGGTCAAGAACAAGGATCGCTTCAAGATCCTCAACGAACCTGATCCGTCCTACCATGGCGTGGTCTATACGGCGGCGCTCGGCCCGGCGGCCTATATCGGCCGCTGCCGCGTGGTGCCGCTGCGCAATACCGGCGCGGCCCTCTCGCCGCACAGCGCCTTCTTGTTCCTGATGGGCCTTGAAACCCTGGGCCTGCGCATGGAGCGCCATTGCGAGAACGCCCTGGCGCTGGCCAATTTCCTCAAGGCACATCCCAAGGTGAGCTGGGTCAATTATGCTGCCCTGCCGGACAGCAAGTACAATGCCACAGCCAACAAGATCACCAAGGGTCAGGCTTCGGGCATTGTCAGCTTCGGCATCAAGGGCGGGGCGACCGCCGGCGGCCAGTTCATCGACGCGCTCAACATGATCCTGCGGCTGGTCAATATCGGCGACGCCAAGTCGCTGGCCTGCCACCCGGCCTCGACCACCCATCGTCAGCTCGCGCCCGAGGAACTGGCCAAGGCCGGCGTCTCGGAGGATCTGGTGCGCATCTCGGTGGGTATCGAGCATATCGATGACATCATCGCCGATGTCGAGCAGGCCCTGGCCAAGGTCGGCTAAGCGAGCCTGACCGTCACAGCATTTGAGGCCCGCAACCCCGGTTGCGGGCCTTTTTGCTGGCTAGTTGAGAAACACCGTCACGCTGTCGCCCCGGCCTTCGGCGTCCACCACCGAGAGGGTGACATAGCCGGGGCCGTCGGGTGTCCAGGCTTCCTGGCGGGCAAAATTGGGCCGGCCGAAGGGCGCGCCATTGGCAAAATAGGTGAAGGGCGGCACGCCATTGCGCACCTTGACCATCAGCTGCGCGGCGCTGCCCTGATCGAGCCCGAGTTCCACGGCGACGCCATCGCCGGGAAAGGCGATCTCGGGCGCCGCATCGCGGGCCACCATGTCGTCATCGGGGTGGCGGAAGCGGCGCAGGGGCGCCGGCAGGTCAGCATTGGAGGCGATCAGCGCGCCCTTGGGCGCCCGTGGCAGCGGGGCGCGGCGATTGCCCAGGCGGTCAAAGGCTTCAAAGAGGATCGGCGCGGCGCCCAGAATACCCGACAGGCCCGGCACCGGCGCGCCATCGGGGCGACCGACCCAAACCCCGATCACCGTCTTGCCGTCAAAGCCGATGGCCCAGGCATCGCGATAGCCATAGGAGGTGCCGGTCTTGTAGGCCACCCGGCCGGGCGAACCATTGAGCGGCGGCGGCACGTCGGCCAAGATATCGGCGACGTACCAGGCCGACACCGGGTCGAGCACCGGAGCCGAGAGGCTGGGCGGCGGCGGCGGGGTGATGCCATCGCTCAGCGTCACCGGCTCACCGCCATGGGCGATGGCGGCATAGACCGAGACCAGGTCGCGCAGCGAGATGCCGGCGCCGCCCAGGCCGACGGCTAGGCTCGGCGCCGTATCGACCGGCAGGCGCGGATCGGCATGGGCACGCTTGAGGCGCGAGACCAGCCGCGCCGGCCCCACGGCATCGAGCACCACCACGGCGGGAATATTGAGCGACAGGGTCAGCGCATCATGGATGGTGACCGTGCCGCGGCTAAAACCATCGAAATTGACCGGCACATAGCCACCAAAGGCGGTGGGGCGATCCTCAATCAGGCTTTCGGGATGGGCCAGGCCCTGCTCGAAGGCGAGGCCATAGATCAGCGGCTTGAGCGTCGAACCCGGCGAGCGCACGGCGCGGGTCATGTCGACGAAGCCGGCGCTCTGGGTGGCCAACAGGCCCGCCGAGCCCACCGAGGAGAGGATTTCGCCGCTGTCGATATCGGCGGCGACAATGGCCACGGACACCCTGGGATCGATCAGGCGGGCACGCGCAGCGGCGAGACGTTCCAGCGCGTCCTGCAGCTTGCGATCGATGGTCAGGTGGATGGTGCGCTCGTCGGGCCGGGTCCTGACGGCCTGCTCGGCCATGTGGGCCGCGAGCATGGGGAAGTCGCGGCGCGCGGTGGGCACGGCTTCGTTCTTGGCGGCGAGCGCCTCCTCGAAGGGCAGGGCGCCCAGGGCGACCAGACGGTCGAGCACCTTGTCGCGGCTGGCGCGGGCGGCGACGGGGTCGCGGTCAGGCCGTCTGGCCTCGGGCGATTGCGGCAGCGCCACCAGCAGCGCCGCCTGGGCGGTGGTCAGCCGGGTCGGCTCCTTGCCGAAATAGGCCAGGCTCGCCGCGCGGATGCCTTCGATATTGCCGCCATAGGGCGCCAGCGTCAGGTAGAGGTCGAGGATCTCGTCCTTGCTCAGGCTTTGTTCCAGCGTCCGGGCATGCACCATCTGGCGCAGCTTGCCCCAGGCATTGCGCGTGGGCTCGCCCTCGATCAGCCGCGCCACCTGCATGGTGAGCGTCGAACCGCCCGATACCACATGACCGCCTGCAGCGATGAACTGGCCGGCGGCGCGCAGCATGGACGTCCAGGCAATACCGTCGTGGCTGGCAAAGCTGCGATCCTCATAGGCCAGCAGCATGTCGATGAAGCGCGGGTCGACTTCCTGCCGGCTGATCGGCAGGCGCCAGCGCCCATCGGCGGTGGCAAAGGGGCGCAGCAGATTGCCATCGCGGTCGGTGACCTCGGCTGAGACCGGCAGGGTTTCGGCATGCGGCGTCGGCGGCAGGGTTGCTGTGATCTCGGCTGTCATCGAGGCCAGCTGGATCGTGCCGGCAAAGCCGAGGAGGAAGAGGCCAAACCCGGCCAGGGTCAGGCCCCGCACCCAAGGGTGCGGGGCCTTCTGACCTTGTGATGCGTCGGGCCGGTTCATGGGCCGACTACTGCCCGGCCGCGATGACCTCGACACTGCCCGAGGCCGTGTTGGCACGCAGCTCGGGCCGATACATGTCTTCCACCGTGGTGCCGGGCAGGGTGAAGGTGCCCGGCGTCACCACGCGAACCATATAGGCGGTGGTGAAGCTGTCGGTGTGCGAATAGTAGCGGAAGGCTGCCACAAACTGGTCGGTGCGTGACTCCACATGGGTGGGCGTGTCGAGGGTGAGCCAGCCGATGTCGGCCGCGCCATTGCCGGCCGACAGGTCCGGATTCTCGATTTCGAAGCCGGCGGGCAGGGGGTCGGCCAGCATGTACTGGCCCGAGCCCAGCGTGTCCGGATAGGCCGTCAGCACCACCACCAGACGCTCGTTCTGCCCCAGCGAGCTGGCCGTCGGATCGATCGGCGTGCCATCGGGCAGGAAGTATTCGCGCGTCAGGGTGAAGCCATTGCTGGCGGCCTCGGGGGCGGTGGCGGGATAGCCCGTCACCGTCACCTTGGCCTGGGTATCGGCCGTACCAGTGTTGGTCACCTCGAGTGGGGCAAAGCCAGCCTGTTCGTGGCGTTGATAGACCTGTCCGGTCAGCGCTTCGCCATTGATGCTGATCGAGCCGTCCGTGGTCGCCGCGCCCAGGGCGGAGGCGGCCAGAAGGGTCCAGCCGTCGTCCTGGGTCGAGGTATAGGCGGCGCGGTCGCGCAGCTTGGCAAGGCGGTTGGCCAGGTCCACCAGGTCGATCCCGGCGGGCTTGAACTCGGCGGCCAGCGCCAGCACGCCTGCGGTGTCACGCAGGTGCGTGCCGTAGTCGGCGCGATAGGCGCGGTCGTCCACCGGTTCGGAGAGCGCGGTAACGGCGGCCTCAAAGGCCGTCTGGGCCCGTGTGGTGTCGCCATAGAGTGCCAGGGCCGCCCCGAGCTGGGCCTTGGCCAGCGGCGTGGCCAGGGCATCCAGGCGCGCTTCGAGATAGTAGCGCAGGTCGCCCATGGTCGCCCGCCCGGCACGGGCCAGGTCATAGAGCGCATAGGCGATGTCTTCGCCACCCTTCTCGAAGTCGGATGCATAGGCGAGCTGGTTGGCCAGGTTGTCGAGCGCCATGCTCATGGCCTGTTCGGGCACGGCATAGCCGGCCGCCTTGGCGCGGAGCAGGAAGTCGGTGACATAGGCATCAAGCCAGGCGTCGCCGCCATCGAAGGGCCCCCAGAGGCCGAAGCCGCCGCCCGAATTCTGCTTGCTGAGCAGGTTGGCAATGGCATCCTGGACGGTCTGGCTGAGCTTGTCGTCGCCGGCCACGCCGATCAGCTTGGCCACGTCGTTGAGGTAGAGCAGGGGCAGGGCCCGGCTCGAAACCTGTTCGGCGCAGCCATAGGGATAGCGGTCCAGCGACAGCAGCAGGCCGGGCACATCGAGCCGGGCCAGCGGCCCCACCGCCAGGGTCATGGCGCCGGTATTGGCCATGTAGCTGGCAAAGATGGAGTCATCGATCGTGGTGCTGTCCCCGGCCTTGATCGGGATCAGCGTGCTGGTTGTCATCGGAGCGCTGATCGGGCGCACGCCCAGGGTCAGCTCCTTGGTCTGTGTGCTGCCGTCGGGCGCGGTGATGGTCAGCACCACCGGCCAGTCGCCGATCGAGACGCCGGTCAGGGGCACGTTGAGTGCGGTGCGATCGCCCTTGGCCAGTTCGACCAACTGGGCGCCGCCAGATGTGGCAATGCCGGTGCCGGTCGAAAGCGCCACGCCATAGCTGCCGGGCGCGCCGTCGATATTGTTGATTTCCACCAGCAGCCGCGAGGCGTCATCGACACGCAGGAAGCGCGGCGGGCTCAGCGTCACCACCACTGGGTCGCGCACCACCACATCGGCGGAGGCATGGCCCACGGCGGTTTCCGACCAGGCCATGGCCATGATCCGCACCGTGCCGGTGAAGTCGGGCATGTCGAAGGTCACGGTTGCCTTGCCGTCGGCATCGGTCTTGACGATGCCCGAGTGCAGCGCCACCAGAACCGAGGTGGCCGGGGGCGTGCCGAGACGTGCGCCGCCACCGTCACCGCCCGAGCGCATGGCGCCGGCCATGCCCTGGGTGGGGTCGATCAGCGAGCCATAGAGGTCACGGATGTCCATGCCGAGCTGGCGCTGGCCGAAATACCAGCCGTCGGGGCTGGGGACGCCGAAGTTGGTGAGGTTGAGAATGCCCAGGTCCACAGCGGCGACGGCGACATAGGCGGTCTGGCCGGCGGCCAGATTGCCCAGGGCGACATCGACCGTCACGGTCTGGCGCGGCAGGGAGACTTCGGGCGTGGTCAGGGTGACGTCGAGCTTGCGGTCACCCGGCTCGACATCGGCAAAGGCCAGGCCCAGGGCACGCGAGGGCATGCGCTTCTCGCCGGCATCGGCCGGACGATAGAGCACGGCCGTCACATAGGCGCCCGGACCCCAGTCGTCGGTGACCGTGAGGTCGACGGTTGTGCCCTCAGCCGGCACGTCCACGGCCTGCATGGCGATGACGCGGTTGTCGATCACCATCACCAGCGCGGTGCCGGCGAACTGCGGGTCGAGCTTGAGCTTGGCCGTCTCGCCGACGCGATAGGCCGGCTTGTCGAGCGCGACCGACAGGGTGTCGGGCGTGTTGGAACCCGCTTCGGCATAGTAGTAGCCGGCGTAGAACTCATAGCTCGATGAGGTTGCGCTATCGCCCGTGGTTTCCACGGTCAGCTGATAGCGGCCCCAATCGACATTGGCGCCGACCGTGACCGGGCCGCCATCGGGCGTATCGACGGTGCCGCTGGCGACGTCACGGGTGGTGGTGATGGCTTCCCACTGCCAGGTGCTGCCATTGCGGTACCACTGGTAGTTGGTTTCCAGGCGCTGCAGCGTCCAGTTGACGCCGGTCTCGGCGACGGCCTTGCCTTCGGGCGAGACGGCGATGATCTGGAAATCGGCCTGGCTGCCGGAGGCGAGCCCGGAGGGGTCGGAGAACACCGGCTTGATGCCGAGGCGATTGGCGCTGGCCAGCACGGGGCGGCTGATCGAGCGCTCGATGCTGCGGCCATTGGTGTCGATCAGACGCAGCAGCACCTGGGCCTCGAGCGGCCGCGTGGTGGTCTGCATCTCGGGCAGGGTGACCTCGGCCACGGCCTTGCCATCGGCATCGGTGGTGCCCACGACGCCCAGGGGCTCGCGGGTGGTTTCCATGGTGTCGTCCTCGCGGCCAAAGGTATAGCCGGGGAAATCGGCGAGGGTCTTGACCGGGCGGATGATGGCATCGGCCTCGATGGCCAGGTCCGGCGCGGTGGCGCCGTAGAGATATTTGGCCGCCACATCGATGGGGGTGACGGCGCCGGCCACAAAGGGTGCGGCGTCGGGTGTGGAGACCTCGAAGGCCAGGCGTTCAGGCTCGAAGTCCTCGACCAGGAAGCTTGTGGACGACAGGGCCTCGGCATTGGGATCGGAGAACAGGCGCAGCGTCCAGGAGCCGCGCATGGCTTCTTCGGCCATGGGCAGGGCGGTGAAATAGCTGCCCAGGCCCGTGTCATCGAGCAGCTGCTTGCTGGCGACGACGCCATCGGGGCGCTCGACTTCCAGGGTCAGCGGCAGGCCGGCGACGGCCTTGGCATGGTCATCGCGCAGCAGGGCGGTGAGGAACACGGTTTCCCCGGGGCGATAGACACCGCGCTCGGTGGTGGCGAACAGGTCGAGCGGGCCAGGCGAGGGACGGCCCTCGACGCCACGGTCGGTCAGGTCAAAGGCGGGCTTGGAGAGATCGAGGAAGGCATAGTCGCCGTCTGCGGTTTCGGCGACCAGCAATTGCGGCGCGCGGCCGCCGGTGCCACGGGCCAGGCCCGGGGCGAACACGGCCTGGCCATCGGCATCGGTGGTGGCTTCGCCCAGAATATCATTGTTTAGCGCCACCAGGCGCACCTTGGCGTCGGCCAGCGGCTGGGCCGAGCTCAGGCTGCGCACAAAGGCATGCACGCCGTCATCGCCGGCAATGGTGGTCAGGCCCAGATCGGTGACGATGAACCACTGGGTGGCCTTTTCGCTCCAATAGTCGTCGTCGCGCACGCCCTTGATGCGGGCGGTGACGACATAGGCGCCGGCGGGCATGTCGCCGATGGCGTCCGCCACCGGAATGGCTGTGGTGGTCAGTTCATTGGGCTGGCCGCGGGCGAGGTCGATCTCGCCGGTCCAGACCTGTTCGCCGACGCGGTCGGCAATGTCTTCGGCGGCATAGTCGGTCAGATTGCCCTGGAAGATGCCGTCGCGCACCGCGGCAGCAACGCCGCGGTCGCCGATGCGGTAGATCTTGAGCTCGGCGGTGTCGGCATTGACCGAGGTGATCGGCAGACCGCCGCCGAGGCCGGCGGGCATGACATAGGCATTGTTGGCAAAGCCGACAAAGGGTGCGCGGTCGGGGACATAGACGTTGAGGTCCACGTCATGGGCAAGCACTTCACCATCGGCAGAGGGCAGGCCGGCGCGCAGCTTGATGGCATAGCGGCTGCCGTGCTGGACGCCTTCGACGCAGACCTGGTCATATTCGGTTTCGACGGACACCTGCGGCGCATCGGCCACCACCACATAGGCGGACAGGTCCGTGCTGCCGACCGGGTCGGAGAAAACGGCGCAGATGCGCGGGGCGGCGGCTTCGGCATCGACCCTGTGGTCGGCGACACGGAAGCCATGCTGGGCCACGATGTCGTCGAGATGGGCCGCCAGCTCGCGGTCATCGACCAGCGACAGGCTCAGCCGGGTGCTGGCAATGGCTTGGCGCCACATCTCGCGATACTCGAAACTATAGGCGAGGTCGCGCAGCGCATCGGCGCGCGCCTGCGGGGCTTCGGCGCGCAGAAAGGCGTTCATGGCGGCCGAAGACGCGGTCACCGCCAGATCATAGCTGTTGTCGCCTTCGGACTGGCCCGCAACGGTATTGGCGCGGGTCAGCAGGGCATCGGCCAGGCTCAACCAGACCATGCCGTCATTGGGGTTGATGGCCAGGGCCTGGCGATAGGCGATGATGGCGCCGGCGTGGTTTTCCGCGCCATAGGCCTCGTCGCCGGCCGCAACCAGATCGGCATAGGTGGTCTTGGGCGGCGGTGCGTCGGTCTGGGGCAGTTCATTGGCGAACTGGCGGGCGGCGTCGATCACGTCCTGGGCAGGGAAGGGCAGTTCGGCCTGGCGCTCGGCCTGGATGACGGCGGCCGAGGGGACGCGGCTGATCTTGCCCGAGGTCGCGCCCTTGAACTGGGTCTGTTCGCCCACGGCGCCCTTGAGGAAGCACCATTTGGACTTTTCGTTGAAGGTGAAGGCCTGGCAGATCTTGTCATCCACGCAGCTGGCGCTGCAGGTGTCCAGATCGGTGTTCTTGACGATGGCATAGTCATAGCCGGGCAGGTCCATGCCCTGCAGCAGCGTGACTTCGGACTGGGCCGTCGCCGGCTGGGCGAGGCCGAGCCCCATGACCAGCGCCACGCCAACCCAACGCACCACACCAAGACCAATGGCCATGCTGTCCTCCCAGACGACTTTTGAGACCCGCATAAGGAGGTTAGTGCCCGGCGGAAAGCAAGGGGTCGGACAGGGTCGGCGCAAATATTGATTCGGGGGTCGGCTGGCCTCAGACGGGGTTGTAGATGCGCAGTGGCCGGATCTCATAGGCGCCGCCATCCGGGTTGGCGGCGGTCAGGTCGCGGGCGAACTGGATCGCCTCTTCGCGCGTCTCGCAGTCCACGACATAAAAGCCCAGAAACTGCTCCTTGGTTTCGGCAAACGGGCCATCGAGCAGCACGGGCGCGCCATTGGTCTTGCGCAGCGTGGTCGCTGTGTCGGTGTTCTGCAGGCGCACCACCGGACCCAGCTTGCCCTTGGCCTTCATGGTCTGCTGCACGGTGGCCAGGCGCGCCATGCAGGCGTCGTCCTCTTCCTTGGTCCAGGCGGACACAGCCTTTTCATCACTGTAGCAAAGCACGGCATACATCATGGCAAACCCTCCCAGGCGATGGGTGCAGAATACGGTCAAATCGGCCTGGCGCAACCGGAACAATGGGCTGTGGCCCGGGGCACTGCACAGTGCGATTGACCCGACTCTGATTGCGCTTTAGCGCTAGGACGGGAACAAAGGAGGAATGCCGATGGAGTATCGCTATCTGGGCCGGTCGGGCCTGAAGGTCTCGACCCTGACGATGGGGACCATGACTTTTGGCGGCTCCGAAAAGATCGGCGCGGCCGATCAGGCCGATGCGACGCGGCAGATCGATCTGTGCCTGGATGCCGGCATCAACCTGCTCGACACGGCCAATGTCTATAATGCCGGGGTCTCTGAGGAGATGATCGGTGTGGCGCTGAGCGAGAACGGGCGCCGGCAGAAGGCGCTGGTGGCCACCAAGGTGCGCTTCCGCATGGGCGACGGGCCCAATGAGGTGGGCCTGTCGCGCCATCACATCATCGCCCAGGCCGAGGCGAGCCTGAAACGCCTCAAGACCGATGTCATCGATCTCTATCAGGTGCATGAATGGGATGGGCAGACGCCCATCGAGGAGACCATGGAGGCGCTCGATACGCTCGTGCGCCAGGGCAAGGTGCGCTACATCGGCTGCTCGAACTATTCCGGCTGGCATATCATGAAGGCGCTGGGCGCTGCCGAGCGGCGCCAGGCCGAGCGCTTTGTCTCCCAGCAGATCCACTACACGCTCTATTCGCGCGAAGCCGAATATGAGCTGGTACCCGTCAGCCAGGACCAGGGCCTGGGCATCCTGATCTGGTCGCCGCTGGCCGGTGGGCTGTTGTCAGGCAAATATCGTCGCGATGGCGGCCCCGAGAGCGGGCGCCATGTCGAAGGTTATCGCGAGCCGCCGGTGCCCGATCGCGAGCGACTCTATGACATTGTCGATGTCGTCGTCGCCATCGGGCAGGAGCGGGGCGTGTCGGGTGCGCAGGTCGCCCTGGCCTGGTCGCTGGGCCGGCCGGGCGTTACCTCTGTCATCATCGGCGGGCGCAGCGATGCGCAGTTCAAGGACAATCTGGCCGCGGCCGAATTGCGCCTCACCGCCGAGGAGCGCCAGCGGCTCGATGCAGTCAGCCAGCCGCCGCTGCTCTACCCCTATTGGCACCAGACGTACACCGCCAACGACCGGCTGGGTGCTGCCGATGCCGATCTCCTGACCCCTTATGTGGAAGCGTTCAAGCGTGGGTGATTTTCTGTTTGCGCCGTATAATCCGGTGACCGTGCCGATCGCCCGCGGCGGGCTGTTTGCGGTGCGCCGCGTCTATTGCGTGGGTCGCAACTATGCCGAGCACATCATCGAGATGGGCAATGACACGCGCGACCCGCCGTTCTTCTTCGCCAAGCCGGCCGATGCCGTGGTGGCGGGGGGCGCCGCCATTCCCTATCCGCCGCGCACCGATGATCTGCAGCATGAGATCGAATTGGTGGTGGCCATCGGCGCCGAGGGCGCCGATATCGAGGTCGCCGATGCCCTCAACCATGTCTATGGCTATGCGGTGGGCCTGGACATGACGCGGCGCGACCTGCAGGCACAAGCCAAGAAGGCTGGGCGCCCGTGGGAAATGGCCAAGGGTTTTGATTTCTCCGCCCCCATTGGCACCATCGAGCCGGCCGCCAGCATCGGCCATCCGGGCAGCGGCGCCATCACGCTCAAGGTCAATGGCGAGGTGCGCCAGTCGTGCGATCTCGCCGACCAGATCTGGAGCGTGGCCGAGGCGATTGCCCATCTTTCCGGCTTTGTCACGCTGCAGCCGGGTGATCTCATCATGACCGGCACGCCGGCCGGCGTCGGGCCGGTGGTGCGCGGCGATGTTCTTGAGGGCGCCATTGCCGGGGTCGGCAGCGTGCGCACGTCCATTCTCTGATGCCGGTCTGGTCGCCCCAGCAGGATGCCGCCCTCAAGGCGGTGTCCGATTGGCTCAAGGAGCCCAATGGCAAGCAGGTGTTCCGCCTGTTTGGCTGGGCCGGCACGGGCAAGTCGACCCTGGCGGTGCATCTGGCGCAGGATATCCGCAGTGTCAAATACGCCGCCTTCACCGGCAAGGCCGCACTAGTGATGCGCAAGCGCGGCTGCAAGGGCGCGCAGACCATCCACAGCCTGATCTATTCGCTGGTCAGCGAAAAGGATGGCGAACCGCGCTTCGTGCTCGATCCCGAAAGCCCGGCGGCCGATGCCGATCTCATCGTCATCGACGAGGTGTCGATGGTCGATGAAGCGCTGGGCCGGGACCTTTTGAGCTTTGGCGTCAAGGTTCTGGTGCTGGGCGATCCGTTCCAGCTGCCGCCGGTGCAGGGCGCGGGCTTCTTCACGGCCGACGAGCCCGACATCATGCTCACCGAGATCCACCGCCAGGCGGCGGACAATCCGATTATTCACCTGTCCATGCAGGTGCGCGAAGGCGGCTTTCTCGAGCGCGGCAGCTATGGCGAATCCATCGTGGTGGGGCGCGACAATGTCGACCGCAATGCGGTGCTGGAGGCCGACCAGGTTCTCGTGGGCCGCAACAAGACGCGGCTGCAGTACAATGACCGGCTGCGTGAGCTCAAGGGCCTGCCCTTCCACGAGCCGGTGGAGGGCGACCGCATGGTCTGCCTGCGCAACAATCCGCGCAAGAAGCTGCTCAACGGGCAGATCTGGATCGTCACCGAGGCGACGCGGCGCACCAATGGCAAGTGGAGCCTGCTGCTGGGCGCCGACGAGGGCAAGGGCGAGGCCAAGGTGCTCACCCACAAGGCCTTCTTTGCCGGCGAGGAAGACGCCATGAGCTGGCCGGAGCGGCGCCAGTTCGACGAATTCACCTTTGGCTATTGCCTGACGGTGCACAAGGCGCAGGGCAGCCAGTGGGACAATGTCTATCTGTTCGACGAGAGCTTTGTGTTCCGCGAGGAGCGGGCGCGCTGGCTCTATACCGGCATCACCCGCGCCGCCGAAAAGATCACCGTGGTGTCCTGAGCCCGGGCGGGCTCAGTTGTTGGCCACGCTGATGGCGTCGGTGGTCCATTCGGCCTCGGTGCCCTTGTCGATGGCGCGGCTCCACACCTGCACCTGCTGCGGATTGACCGGGCCGAAGATGGTGGCAAAGGAGGTGTCGGCAGCGTCCCGGCCGATCCCGATGCGCACCAGGCCATCGAGCGCGGCCATGCGGGTGGGGTCGAACAGATACCAGCGGTCGCCCAGATAGGCTTCAAAGACCGCATGGAAATCCTGCGGCTCGAGCTGCCAGGCGTAGCAGCTGACGAAGCGGGCTGGGATGCCCAGGGCGCGGCAGAAGGTGATGCCCAGATGGGCAAAGTCGCGGCAGACGCCGGCGCGCAGCGAGAAGGTGTCCGCGGCCGTCGTCGTGGTGTCGCTGGTGCCGAACTGATAGTCGACTTCGCTGTTGATCCAGTTGCAGATTTCGACCACGCGGCCAAAGCCGGGCGCGATATTGCCAAACTGGCGGGTGGCAAAGCGCGCCAGCTCGTCGGAGGGGCAGTAGCGCGAGGGGTTGAGGAACGCCAGGGTCTCGAGCGGCAGGGTGGCTACGGGCACTTCGCCCACCACGGCCGGCGCCAGATGCAGCGGATCAAGCTCGATTTCGGCCTGGTAGTGCAGCTGCAGCGGTCCGGCGGGTGCGGTCAGGCGCAGGTACCGGTTGCCGCTTTCCTCGGCGGTCTTTTCGTCGAAGGCCATAGCGGGGGTGATCGTCAGCTTCTCGTCGAGCAGGCGTTGCCGCCCGCCCTGCATGGCCTCGATGTTGAAGATCAGGGTCGAGGTTTCGATGACGTCATAGGCGATCTGGCATCCAACGGATAAACGCACGGCACATCCTTGTCGTGGTCCGCCGTGCTGGGAACATGCCCGTGCGGATCTGCTGAAATGGGAAGCACCCTAGCACGACAATAGCGACGAATACGTGGCGGCGATGCCGGGGAGACCAGCGCTGCGCGCATGGCAAAAACTGTGGCGGCAAGCCGCTTTGCTGCCACAGACTTGGGCTAAAGCGCTTGCAGATCAGCGCCCTATACCCCATCTTGGCGCTAGAGATTGATTTCAGCACCAGGTCCGAACCCGCCACGGAGGCAACATGCACCACGACACTCCCCTGATCACAACGATCGTGGCAGGTCTGGTGCTGGCCTATATTTTCGGGATGATCGCCAATCGGCTGAAGATGCCGCCGTTGGTGGGTTATCTGTTTGCCGGCATCCTGGCTGGTCCCTACACCCCCGGTTTCGTGGCCGACCAGGCGCTGGGCGCCGAACTGGCCGAGCTGGGCGTGATCCTGCTGATGTTCGGCGTGGGCCTGCATTTCTCCCTCAAGGATCTGATGAGCGTGCGGGCGCTGGCCATCCCCGGTGCGCTGGCGCAGATCGCCCTGGCGACGCTGTTGGGCCTGGGCCTGGCGACGCTCCTGGGCTGGGACCTGGGCGCGGGGCTCTTGTTCGGCCTGGCGCTTTCGGTGGCCTCCACCGTGGTGCTGCTTAAGGCGCTGCAGGACCGACGTCTGATCGAGACCGAGCGCGGCCGGATCGCGGTGGGCTGGCTGATCGTGGAAGACCTGGCCATGGTGCTGGCGCTGGTGCTGATCCCGGCCATTGCGAGCCTGAATGGCGGCGACAATGGCGTGCATGATCCCTTTGTCTCGTTTGTCGAGCGCATGATCGGCAGCAATGTCGGCATCTGGGGCGTGCTGGGGCTCACCCTGGTCAAGGTCGCAGCCTTTGTCGGCTTCATGCTGGTGGTGGGGCGCCGCGTCATTCCCTGGGCCTTGCATGGCACGGCCCATACCGGCAGCCGCGAACTGTTCCGCCTGGCCGTGCTGGCCATTGCCCTGGGCGTGGCGCTGGGCTCGGCCGTGCTGTTCGGCGTGTCGCTGGCGCTGGGCGCCTTCTTTGCCGGCATGATCCTGTCCGAGAGCGAGTTGTCCCATCGTGCCGCGCAGGAAACGCTGCCGCTGCGCGACGCCTTTGCCGTGCTGTTCTTCGTGTCGGTGGGCATGCTGTTCGACCCCTCGATCATCGTCACCAATCCGCTGCCGGTGCTGGCGACGGTGTTCATCATCGTCATCGGCAAGTCGGCTGCGGCACTGGGCATCGTGCTACTGGCGCGGCGTCCATTGGCCACGGCTTTGACCATTTCGGCCTCGCTGGCGCAGATCGGCGAGTTCTCGTTCATCCTGGCCAGCATGGGTGTGTCGCTGGCCATTCTCCCCAGCGAGGGGCAGGATTTGATCCTGGCCGGCGCGCTGATCTCCATCGTGCTCAATCCGGTGGTGTTCTGGGCCATTGACCTGGCCAAGCCCCATCTGGAGGCGCGCGTGGCGCAGCGCCGTGCCGCCCGTGGCGGCGGCGAGGTCGAGCGCGTCGACCCGCCAGTGACATCGGAGGATGCCGCGACAGTGGTGGCGGAGCCGCGCCAGGCCGTGACCGAGACCGAGGGCGAAAGCGACGACATGCCCGAAGCCAGCATCCAGACCGGCCATACGGTGCTGGTCGGCTTTGGCCGCGTTGGCCGGGTGGTGGGCGAGGGGCTGCATGCCGCCGGTGCGCCGCTGGTGGTCATCGAGGATACCGAGCATTCCGTCGCTTCGGCCCGCGCCACGGGCATCGAGGTGGTGTTTGGCAATGCCGCCGATGTCGAAGTGCTCAAGCTGGCCAATCTGCCGGCCGCTGCCTGTCTGATGATCGCCATCCCCAATGGCTTTGAGGCAGGGACGGTGTGCGAAGTGGGTCGCAAGCTCAACCCGTCGGTGCGCATCATTGCCCGCGCCCATTCCGACGAGGAGGCCGAGCATCTGCGCCATCTGGGTGCTGACACGGTGATCATGGGCGAGCGCGAGATCGGCCTGGGCATGCTGGCCTGGCTGCGCGGCGAGCGCGTGGAAGTTGACGCTGCCGCGACGCCGCCTGTTGAGCCGCGCCTGCCCAGCGGGGAGAACCTGCTGTCCAAGGCTGCAGCCGGCGCCGCGGTCGTCGAAACGGTCAAGAGCGATGGCCCGGCCACTGTCGTGGTGACCGATGCGGCACCGAGCGAGACGCTGACCGTCGCCGAACAGGTGGCCGAGGAGATCAGTGAAGGCGGCCCTGTCGTGCCGCCACAGGACGCGGTGATCGAGACCGCCAAGACCGACGGCGACGCCGTCGTGGTGGTCGCGGATGCCGCGCCGAAGGCCGAGCTGGATGCCGCCAGCCAGGTGAACCAGGAAATCAGCGAAGGTGGCCCGGTTGTGCCGCCCGAGGAGGATGACATGGTCGAGACAGTCAAGAGTGATGGCCCCGAGGTCATCGTGGTCAAGGATGCCGCGCCTGACGAGACGCTGACGGTGGCCGAGCAGAAACAGGACCTGGTCAGCGAGGGCGGCCCAGCCGCACCGCCGGGCGATGCCGAGCTGGTCGAAACGGTCAAGACCGACGGCAGCGCCGTTGTCGTGGTGGCCGATGCCGCGCCCGAGGCGGTGCTCAGCGCGGACGAGCAGGAAAAAGATCTCGTCAGCGAAGGCGGTCCTGCCCTGCCGGTCGAGGAGGCCGATGGGGTCGAGACCGTCAAGTCCGATGGCGACGACGTGGTCGTGGTGCATGACGCGCCGGTCGACGACACCCTGACCGAGGCCGAGCAGGTGGCCGAAGAGATCAGCGAAGGTGGGCCGGTGGTGCCGCCCGTCGAGCCGGAGCCCAAGCCCTAGGGACTGTGAAATTCACTATGGCCGGGATTTTTCGTTTGTCGAGCCGCCAGGTCGCGTTAGCCTTGGCGGGCACCAAGTCAGCCGACGATTGGAATAGTCCGGACCAATGATTTCGCAAAAAGCCAAATATGCCCTGCGGGCGCTGGTCTCGCTGGCGCGCATACCGCGCGGCGAAACCATGATGATCGGCGAGATCTCCAAGGCCCAGGCGATTCCGAAGAAGTTCCTCGAGCAGATCCTGCTCGAGCTCAAGCGGGCCGGCTTTGTTGCCAGCCGGCGCGGTCGCTCCGGCGGCTATGAGCTGCTGCGGGCGCCAGAGGAGATCATGTTCGGCGAGGTGTTGCGGCTGATCGATGGTCCCATCGCGCCGCTGCCGTGCCTGAGCAAGATTGCCTATCGCAAATGCGAGGATTGCCGCGACGAAGGCAGCTGCGAGATCCGGCATGTGTTCGAACGGGTGACGCTGGCCACCCGCGCGGTGCTCGACACCACCACGCTGGCCGATTCCCTGCGCCTCGAAGAGCTGCCGGTCTAGTCTTTCCCCACTACACACCGATTGCTTGCTTTTGTCCTCCCTCCCCCTTGAGGGGAGGGTCGGGGTGGGGGTGGTTCTGAGGCGCACTGACGGACCCCCTCCCTCATTCCAGCCATTCGGCATAGCCGAATGGCCTTTCTTGCTCAAATCGCTCCGCAGGAGCGATTTGTCCCTCTGGGCCGCGCCCAAGCCCCTAAAGGGGGAGGGAGGTAAAGGAGCCGGAAATCCACCTAAGGGTGAACCAATCTATCCAAACACCACGGTCTTGCGACCATTGAGCATCACCCGGTCTTCCAGGTGCAGCTTGACGGCGCGGGCGAGCACGCGGCTTTCGATGTCGCGGCCGGCGGCTACCAGGTCTTCGGCGCTCATGGCGTGGGTGACGCGGGCGGTTTCCTGCTCGATGATCGGGCCTTCGTCGAGGTCGGGCGTCACATAGTGGGCGGTGGCGCCGATGATCTTGACGCCGCGCTCATGGGCCTGGTGATAGGGCTTTGCGCCCTTGAAGCTGGGCAGGAAGGAATGGTGGATGTTGATCACCTGGCCGAACAGGCGCGTCGAGAGCTCGTTGGACAGCACCTGCATATAGCGCGCCAGCACGACAAGATCGGCGCCGGACTTCTGGATGATCTCGAGCACCTGGGCCTCCTGGGCGGCCTTAGTGTCCTTGCTGACGGGCAGCAGGTGGAAGGGGATGCCGGCATCCTCGGCAATCTTTTGCGCATCTGCATGGTTGGAGATCACCGCCGCGACCTCGGCGTCGAGCCAGCCGACGCGGATCTGGTAGAGCAGGTGCAGCAGGGTGTGGTCGAACTTGGACACCAGGATGACGATGCGCTTGCGCCGGCCCTGGTCGACCAGGCTCGTCTTCATCGAGAAGCGCTCGATGGGGGCCTTGAGCGCCCGCTCGATCGCCTCGCGGGCGACGCCGCTCGGCGCAGCAAAGGCCAGGCGCATGAAGAAGCGCCCGGTTTCGCGATCCCAGAACTGGTTGGATTCGGCGATATTGGCCTCGAGCGCGGCCAATTCGGTGGTGACCGCCGCCACAATGCCGGGACGATCGGCGCAGGACAGGGTCAGGACGAAATTGGCCGAGGACATGGCAGACACTCCAGTAATTCTGGGCAGCGGTATCAATGGGTTGGAGCCGGTCGTCAAGTCCCAGCAAAAAGGGCCGCCCCATGGGCGGCCCTTCCTGAGTTTCGGCCTCGAGGCCTAAGGAGGGGTGTCAGTCGAGCATCTCCCGCACAGACACCAAAAACCCAAGACCTTCTTCGAGCGCCGTAATCTCATAAGACATTGGATCACCTCCTTCACGTTGGTTGAACATGACGAGGATGGTGCGCCGATTTTTCGCATCTGTCCAGAGGCCGATTGCGCGGTCTCTAGTGGGCTTTGGCGCGGTTATTGTGGTTGCGCAGCTGCACGATGGTGGCGGCCAGAACGCCCAGGGCGACAATGGCGATGATGATGGTGGCCAGGGCATTGACGTCGGGCGAAACGCCCAGCTTGACCTTGGAGAAGATCACCATGGGCAGGGTGGACGAACCCGGCCCCGAGACGAAGCTGGCAATGACCAGATCGTCCAGCGAGAGGGTAAAGGCCAGGAGCCAGCCCGAGATCAGCGCCGGGGCGATGATGGGCAGGGTGATGTCGAAGAACACGCGCACAGGGGTGGCGCCCAGGTCCATGGCCGCTTCCTCAAGGCTCACGTCCATGTCGCCCAGGCGCGATTGCACCACCACCACCACATAGGCCATGCAGAAGGTGGAATGGGCGATGATGATGGTGAGCAGGCCCCGTCCCGATGGCCAGCCAATGGTGGCTTCCATGGCCACGAACAGCAACAGCAGCGACAGGCCGGTGATGACGTCGGGCATGACCAGCGGCGCCGAGACGGTGCCGGCGAGCAAGGTGCGGCCGCGGAACTTGCGAAAGCGCACCAGCGCCACGGCGCAGAGCGTCCCCAGCACCAGCGCGATGCTGGCGGCCGAGAAGGCGATCTGCACGCTCAGCCAGGCGGCGCCCAGGATCTGCGGATCGGCCAGCACGGCGCCATACCATTTGGTCGAAAAGCCCGACCAGACCGTGACCAGGTCACTTTCGTTGAACGAGAACACCACCAGCGAGACGATCGGCGCATAGAGAAAGGCAAAGCCGAGCGTTGCCGCGATGGGAAGGAACCAGCCGCGTTTCATCCTACTTGCCCCTTTCCTTGTCCTGCACGGCGTCCTGCGCCCGCTGCAGCAGCATGATGGGCACCACCACCACGATCAGCATGGCAATGGCCACGGCTGCGGCGCGGGGCCAGTTGGTATTGGCGAAGAACTCGTCCCAGAGCACGCGGCCGATCATCAGCGTGGACGGGCCACCCAGCAGCGAGGGAATGACGAATTCACCGATCGCCGGGATGAACACCAGCATGCAACCGGCGATGATGCCGGGGCGCGACAGTGGCAGGGTGATCGAGAGGAAGGTGCGCACGGGCCGCGCGCCCAGGTCGGCCGAAGCTTCGAGCAGCGCGCCGTCGAGCTTTACCAGATTGGTATAGAGCGGCAGGATCATGAAGGGCAGGTAGGTGTAGACGATGCCGACATAGACGGCGAAATCGGTCTGCATCATCACCACCGGCGGAATGCCGAACAGGCCCAGGAACTGGTTGATGACGCCATTGCCGCGCATGAAGCCGCTCAGGGCATAGACCCGCAGCAGGAACGAGGTCCAGAACGGCAGGATGACCAGCATCAGCAGGATGTTGCGCCACTGGTCGGGCGCGCGGGCGATGGCATAGGCCATCGGATAGCCGATCAGCAGGGTGATGATGGTGGAGATCAGCGCGATCTTGATCGAGCTGAGATAGGCCGCGACATAGAGCCCGTCGGTGAACAGGCGCAGATAATTGTTCAGGTGCAGCGTCAGCTGCACCGTGCCGTCCTCATTGGTCAGCAGGGGCGAATAGGGCGGGCGGCCGAACTGCTTGATGGTGAGCGAAATGCCGAACACCACCGCCAGGGGCACGAGGAAAAAGACGGTGAGCCATAGCGCCGGCGCGGCAATGACCAGCGCCTTGCCCGAGAGGCCGACCGCGGCCAGGGCGCGCTCGACGCCGGACCAGGCGCGTGGGCGCGGCGGCGGCGGGGATTGTGCGTCGAAGGTGCTCATACGGTCAGCACCGAACCGGCGCTGTCGCCCCAGGAGAGATAGACCTCTTCGTCCCAGGTGATGGCATCGGGATTGCCGCGGGTCACATTGGTCTGGGTCACGCGCAGGCGTTTGCCGCTCGGCAGCAGCACCTGGTAGACGCTCATGTCGCCCAGATAGCCGATATCCTCGACCATGCCGCGGGTCACATTGGCGTCGTGGATGCCCTCGGGTTTTTCGCGGCTGAGCATGATCTTTTCGGGGCGGATGGCCCAGCTCAGGTGCTGGTCGGGGGCGCAGTCCACGCCATGGCCGACATAGATGTCGCAACCCAGTTCGTCCGAGCGAATGCGCACATGCGCCGGTTCGTCCTCGGTCACCACGCCATCGACCATGTTGACCGAGCCGATGAAGCCGGCGACGAATTTGGAATTGGGGAATTCATAGATGTCGGTGGGCTCGCCGATCATGGCGATTTCGCCCTGGTTCATCACGCCGATGCGGGTGGCGAGCGACATCGCCTCTTCCTGGTCGTGGGTCACCACGATGAAGGTGACGCCCAGGGTTTCCTGGATCTTGACCAGTTCGAACTGGGTTTCCTCGCGCAGCTTCTTGTCGAGCGCGCCGAGCGGTTCGTCGAGCAGCAGCAGCTTGGGACGCTTGGCGAGCGCGCGGGCCAGGGCCACGCGCTGGCGCTGGCCGCCCGAGAGCTGGTGCGGCTTGCGGCTGCCATAGTCGCTCAGCTTGACCAGGGCGAGCAGCTCGCGCACGCGCTCGGCAATCTCGGCGCGCGGCAGGCCATCCCGCTTGAGGCCATAGGCGATATTCTGTTCCACATTCATATGCGGGAACAGCGCATAGGACTGGAACATCATGTTCACGGGGCGATTGTACGGCGCCACATGGGTCATGTCCTGGCCGTCGATCTCGATGGTGCCGCTGGTGGGCTCCTCAAAGCCGGCCAGCATGCGCAAGAGGGTCGACTTGCCCGAGCCCGAGCCGCCGAGCAGGCAGAACAGCTCGCTCTTGTAGATGTCGAGCGAGACATCGGAGACGGCGAAGATGTCGCCGAATTTCTTGGTGACGTTCTTGATGCGGACAAAAGGCTTGGCCGCGGGATCGCGCCAGGGACGGGTGTCGATTGCGAGTTGCGGCTTCTTGACCATGTCGGCCCCATAGAAAATGGGGGGCGGCCACCGGCCGCCCCCGGATCGAACTTTACTGACCGGTCTTGATGCGGGTCCAGGTCCGGGTCAAGACCTCTTCGAAGTCAGGGTTGTGGGCCTTCATCACAAAAGCCTTGGCGATGGTCTCGGCCGGCGGATAGATGCCGGGGTTGGTCTTGACTTCATCGGCGACGAACTCGGTCGCAGCCAGGTTGGGGTTGGCGTAGAACACATAGTTGGTGATCGCCGCCACAACCTGGGGCTCCAGGATATAGTTGATGAACTTGTGGGCATTGTCCGGGTGCGGGGCATCCACGGGAATGGCCAGGAAGTCAAACAGCGTCGCAGCGCCTTCCTTGGGGATGACATACTGCACTTCGACACCGCGGTCAGCCGAGGCGGCGGCGTCGGCAGCGATGAAGATGTCGCCCGAATAGCCCAGGGCGACGCAGGTTTCGCCATTGCCCAGGTCATCGATGTACTGGCTGGAGTGGAAGTAGCGGATATAGGGCTTGATCGAGGTCAGCAGTTCCTCGGCCTTGGCCAGGTCCTCTTCCTTTTCCGAGTTGGGATCGAGGCCGAGATAGTTCAGCGCAATGCCCATCACTTCGGACGGGCTGTCGAGCAGGCTGATGCCGCAGCTGGCGAGCTTTTCGGCAAACTCGGGCTTGAAGATCAGGTCCCAGCTGTCGGTCGGGGCGGAATCGCCCAGGATTTCCTTGACCTTGGCGACATTGTAGCCATAGCCGATGGTGTTGATCATATAGGGCACGCCATGGCCGTTGTCGGGGTCCTGCGCGGCGGCAGTGGCCATCACGGCGGGGTCCAGATTGCCCAGATTGGTCAGCTTGGACTTGTCGAGCGGCAGGATGAGGCCGGCCTTGATCTGGCGTTCGAGGAAATTGCCCGAGGGCACGACGATGTCATAGCCCGAGCTGCCGGCGAGCAGCTTGGCATCGACGATCTCGTTGTTGTCATAGACGTCGTAATTGACCTTGATGCCCGTCTGGGCCTCGAAATTGGCAATGGTGTCTTCGGCAATATAGTCGGACCAGTTATAGACGTTCAGGACCGGCTCTTCCTGGGCCAGCACCGGGCTGGCGATCATGATGGTGCCAAGGGCAAGGGCGAGCGACTTGTTCATCGGGTGCGGGTCTCCAGTTTACTATGGTCTTGGTCAGTCAATGCATGACGCCTGTGGGCGACACGGGGTGATCCTGTGCCGGGCAACGGCACGGGGCTGGGCTCATCTTTGTGGGCACGGCATCCGCCGGTCCGACATGCGGCGTACAGGAAAGGGGCGCCCGGGGGCGCTTGGGGTCTTGGCTGGCCTGAGCCCCATGCGGGGCGCGTATCGATCGGCGCTCGTGGCGCGATCAACCCTGTGTGCGGTCAGCGAAGTGCCCTTTCTCCGTTGGATGCTGGGCAAACCCTAGAGCGAAATCCCCCCATGGACAAGGGACGAGAGGCCATGAATCTGCGGGGCTTGACGCCCTGCGGCAACAAGGCGCAAAACCCGCGCAAACCGCGCCCCCGGGGGCGCCTGCCCACCATGATGGAAAGCTCAGGAACCATGTCTGCCAAGGCCTATTTGTCGATCAGTGCGGAAGTCAAACAGGCGCTGGCGTCCGGCCAGGCGGTGGTGGCGCTCGAATCCACCATCATCACTCATGGCATGCCCTATCCGCAGAACCTGGCGATGGCCCGCGAAGTCGAGGGTGAGATCCGCGCCCGCGGCGCCGTGCCCGCCACCATCGCCATCATGGACGGGCGCTTCTGCGTCGGCGTGTCGGGCGAAGACCTCGAGCGGCTGGCGCTGGAAGGGGCAACAGCCGCCAAGGCCAGCCGGCGCGACATTGCGGCCTTGCTGGTCAAGGGCGCCATGGCCGGCACGACCGTCGCCACCACCATGCAGATTGCCGCTCTGGCCGGCATCTCCGTCTTCGCCACCGGCGGCATCGGTGGCGTGCATCGCGGCGCCGAAGAGACCTTTGATATTTCCGCCGACCTCGAGGAACTGGGCCGCACGCCGGTCGCCGTGGTCTGCGCCGGCGCCAAGTCGATCCTCGACATCGCCAAGACGCTCGAAGTGCTCGAAACCAATGGCGTGCCGGTGCTGGGCTATGGCACCGACGAATTCCCCGCCTTCTGGACGCGCCAGAGCGGCTTTCCCGTTGATCACCGTTTCGACGATGTCGCCGACATTGCCCGGCTGATTGCCATCCAGGCCGAGTTGGGCATGGGCGGCGTTCTGGTCGCCAATCCGATCCCGGAGGCCGATGCGCTTGACGCCGCCAGCATCGAGGCGCGCATCGCCGAGGCCATTGCCGATGCCGAGCGCGCCGGGGTGACCCGCAAGGCGCTGACGCCTTTCCTGCTCAAGCGCATCTTCGAGCTGACCGGCGGCAAGTCGCTGGAGTCCAATATCGCGCTGGTGAAAAACAACGCCCGGGTCGGCGCCGATATCGCCGTGGCGCTGGCGGCGCGCAAGGCCAACAAGCCTGCCATTGTCCGCGCATGAGTGCTCGCGTCCTGGTGGTGGGGGATGTGATGACCGATGTCATCGTCGTCCCCGAGGGCCCGATCATCAAAGGCAGTGACCGGCGCGCCACGGTGCGCAGCCGGCCCGGCGGATCGGGCGCCAACCAGGCGGTCTGGCTGGGTGCCATGGGGGCCGATGTGCTGTTTGCGGCCCGGGTGGGCGCCGATGACCGCAGCCCCTATGAGAACTATTTCCGCGGGCGCGATGTGGTGCCGGTGCTGGCGGGTGACCCGGACCTGCCTTCGGGCGTGCTGGTGACCATTGTCGACCCCGATGGCGAGCGCAGCTTCCTCACCGATCGCGGCGCCAATCTCAATCTCTGCGCGGCGGACCTTCCGGCCGATCTGCTCGATGGCGTCGGGCTGGTGCTGGTGTCGGGCTATAGCCTGTTTGCCCCCGGCCCGCGCGCAGCGGTGCAGGGCCTGTTTGCCGCGGCCAGGTCGCGCGGCATTGCCATTGCCATCGATCCGGCCTCGGTGGGTTTCCTGGTCGATGTCGGGCCAGAGACCTTCCTGGGCTGGGTGAGCGGATCGGACTGGATCTTTGCCAATGCCGAAGAGGCAAAGGTGCTGACCGGGTCTGACGACATTGCCGCCCAGACCAGGGCGCTGGGGGCGCATTTCGCGCGGGTGGTGATCAAGCGCGGGGCTGCCGGGGCCGTGCTGGGAAATGCCGATGGCCCCACCATGAGCCTGCCGGCCCCTGTCGTGCCGGTCTGCGACAGCACGGGCGCGGGCGACGCCTTTGCCGCCGGCTTTGTTGCCGCCTGGCTTTCGGGTCGCGATCAGGCCGCGGCGCTGGAGGCTGGTATCGCGGCCGGGGCCAGGGCGGTGCAATCCATCGGCGGCCAACCGGCCTAGATCGTCTGGCGCGCAGATTGCCTGGCTCTGTCGCCCCCTCCCCCTTGAGGGGAGGGTCGGGGTGGGGGTGGTTGCAAGAGCGACGGAGGGACCCCCTCCCTCTTTCCCTCCCCTCAAGGGGGAGGGAGGCAAAGGAGCCGAAAATCCTCTGAAGAGTGAAGCGATCTAGCGTTGCCTGGCGGCCAGTTCGGGCGCGATCAACCGCTGCGCCAACAGGCGGATGTCGCTGCCCAGTGTGTCGCGGCCCGCATTCTTCTGGGCCAGGCCAAAGCAAGCATCGAGCAGCACCCGCGCCAGGCGTGCCGCATCGGCCACGCCGGCCTCATCCAGCGCGCGCACCAATTGCTCTGTTGCCGCCGCGTCGGCCTTGGCCAGCAGTTCGGCGCTGGCGCGATGGGCGTCGAAGAATTCGGCGGCATGGGGCGAGCTGCCGATGACGCCGGTGATGACGGCGAATTCAGCCGCGAGGGCCGCGCCCACCCGGATGTCGACCGGCTCGCTGCCGGCAAGACCCTGGGCAAAGGCCGCGGCCTTGGCGTCCAGCACCTGGGTGACAATGGCCAGAAAGATCGCATCCTTGTCCGGGAAATAGGCGTAGAGCGTCGGCTTGGCGACGCCGGCGGCGCGGGCGATGGCCTCCATGCTGGTGGCGCGCAGGCCATGGATCAGGAACTGCTCGCGTGCGGCCTCCAGGATCCGGTCACGCTTTTCGGCGGCGCGACTCTGAGCGGGTGTCAACATCATTGCCCCTCGCATCTTGAACGAATTGAACGATCATAGTATATATCGTTCAATTCCTGTAGGGAGAAGTCCATGTCTGATCGTGTTCTCGTCACCGGCGTCTCCGGCTTTCTGGGCGGTCACCTGGCGCTGCAACTGCTCAACGCAGGCTATAGCGTGCGGGGCAGCGTGCGCCAACTGTCAAAGGGCGAGGCGGTGCGCCAGGCGCTGGCGCGGGCCGGTGCCGACATAAGCCGCCTCGAGCTGGTGGCGCTCGATCTCACCCGTGATGCCGGCTGGGCGGAGGCCATGGCCGGCGTGCGCTTTGTCCAGCATGCGGCCTCGCCCTTTGTGCTGCGCACGCCGCGCGACCCGCAGGAGCTCATTGCCCCGGCGGTGCAGGGAACCCGCCGTGCCGTCAGCGCAGCCCTGGCCAGCGCGGTCGAGCGCATCGTGCTCACCTCCTCGATCGCTGCCATCCAATATGGCCATGCCGATTATGCTCGCGCCCTGACCGAGGCCGACTGGAGCAATCTGCAGTCGCCGGCCACCGGGGCCTATCCGGCGTCCAAGACATTGGCCGAGCAGGCCGCCTGGGCCCTGGTCGACGCGGCCGGGCGGCATGACGACCTGGCCGTCATCAATCCGGCCGCGATCCTGGGGCCGCTGCTGGACGATGATCCGGGCACGTCCTCGATGTTGGTCCGTCGCCTGCTCGATGGCCGGCTGCCGGCCGTGCCGCGCATCAGCTTTTCGGTGGTGGATGTGCGCGATGTCGCGGCGCTGCAGATCGATGCCATGACCAATCCGGCGGCTGGCGGCCAGCGCTGCATCGCCTCGGCCGGCAGTGTCAGCATGAGCGAACTGGGCGCCCTGTTGCGCCCGGATTTTCCCGATCGCCGCATTCCCACCCGGGAACTGCCGGACTGGCTCTTGCGCCTGGTGGCGCTGGTGGACCGTGATGTGCGCGACAACCTCGGCGAGCTGGGCCGGATCAAGCGCGTCGACGGCAGCCGGGGGCCGCAGCGCCTTGGACGTCCGCTGATCCCCGTGGGCGATGCCGCCATTGCCACGGGCAAGAGCCTGGAGGCTTTCGGGCTGGTCTGAATTTCTCCTGCCGCCGGGCCCCTCGACCCCCTTGCCCTCGCGCGCGATTTTGTCCATATCAGTGCCGTCGGAACGGGGCTGTAGCTCAGTTGGGAGAGCGCGTCGTTCGCAATGACGAGGTCAGCGGTTCGATCCCGCTCAGCTCCACCATCCGACGTCCACCTGAAATCACCCAATGACCTGAGTGCCGCGACGGGCAGGGCAGTTTCGCGCCCCCATGACCGGGGACACTTCGGCGTCCAGCAGACCGCCGAGGTGATCGCTTAGGGGTGCGAAGACGGCCGGGCTGCCGCCGCCTTGGTGCCGCTGTTGGTGCGGGCCCCCATCAGAGGATGGAGCCGGACGCGGCCTGCAGCGCAGCCGCGTCCGCGTCCTTGCCGGCGGCACGGCGCGCGCTGAGTCCAGTCAGGGCCGCTCGACACACAGGGCCACGCCCATGCCGCCACCGATGCACAGTGTTGCCAGGCCCTTGTGCCCGCCGCGCCGGGCAAGTTCGTGCAGCAGCGTCACCAGCACCCGCGCGCCCGATGCGCCGATTGGATGTCCGATGGCGATGGCGCCGCCATTTACGTTGACCCGCTCAGGATCCCAGCCCATGGCCTGGTTGACCGCGCAGGCCTGCGCCGCAAAGGCTTCATTGGCTTCGATCAGATCAAGGTCTGCCGCAGTCCAGCCCGCCTTTTCCAGCGCCCGGGTCGAGGCCGGGATCGGCCCCGTCCCCATCACCGCGGGGTCGACGCCTGCCGTTGCCCAACTGGCAATGCGGGCCAGCGGGGACAGCCCGCGCCGTGCTGCCTCGTCGGCATGCATGAGCACCAGGGCGGCTGCGCCGTCATTGATGCCCGAGGCATTGCCCGCGGTCACCGTGCCATCCTTGTCGAAGGCGGGGCGGAGCCTGGCCAGGGCTTCGGCACTGGCATCGGCGCGGATATATTCATCGCTGTCGACCACCACGTCGCCCTTGCGGCCCTTGACCGTCACCGGTGCGATCTCGCTCTTGAACCGCCCGTCCTGCTGGGCTGCCGCAGCCTTGTGCTGCGAGGCCAGCGCGAAGCCATCCTGCGCCGCCCTGTCGATGCCGAACTGGCGCGCCACGTTCTCGGCGGTAATGCCCATGTGATAGCCGCCGAAGGCGTCGATCAGGCCGTCTTCCAGCATGGTGTCGACCAGCGTGACCGCGCCCATCTTGGCGGGCGCTCGCAGGTTCTGGCAATGCGGGGCCAGCGACATCGATTCCTGCCCGCCCGCGACAATGATGCGGGCATCACCCATGGCGATCTGCTGCATGCCCAGTGCCACGGCACGCAAACCCGACCCGCACACCTGGTTGAGGCTCCAGGCGGTGGCCCCGTGTGGAACGCCGGCGCGCGTCGCTGCCTGCCGGGCCGGGTTCTGGCCGAGCCCCGCCGTCAACACCTGTCCCAGGATCACCTCATCCACGTCCCGTGCCGGAACGCCGGCGCGTGCCAGCGCTGCGTCAATGGCCGTGGCGCCCAGCGCCTGGGCCGGCACAGTGGACAGTGCGCCCATGAACGATCCGACGGCCGTCCGCGCCGCGCCAACAATGACAATGTCGCTCATGCCGGCACCTTCAGGCTCTGTGCGACGCTGAAGCTGGCTTCCGTCTTGGCGGCAATCTCGTCCACGCTCACCCCATCTGCCAGCTCGATCAGCACCATGCGTGGTTCTCCCCGCCGCTCGAGGGTGAAGACCCCCAGGTCGGTGATCACCATGTCGGCGACACGCCGCCCGGTCAGCGGCAGCGTGCAGGTCTTGAGCAGCTTGGCCTCGCCTCTGGCCTCATGCTCCATCACCACCACGACGCGCTTGACGCCGGCCACCAGATCCATGGCGCCGCCCATGCCCTTGACCATCTTGCCGGGGATCATCCAGTTGGCCAGGTCGCCATTCTCGGCCACCTGCATGGCGCCCAGGATGGACAGGTCGATATGTCCGCCACGGATCATGCCGAAGCTGTCGGCACTGGAAAAGAAACTGGTCATCGGCAGCGCAGTGATGGTCTGCTTGCCGGCATTGATCAGGTCCGCGTCCTCTTCGCCGTCGAAGGGAAACGGCCCCATGCCCAACATGCCGTTTTCGCTCTGCAACCTGACGTCGATCCCATCAGGGATGTAGTTGGCAACCAGCGTGGGTATGCCGATGCCGAGATTGACATAAAAGCCGTCCTGCAGTTCGCGCGCTGCGCGTTCGGCCATTTGGTCGCGGGTCCAGGCCATCAGTTCACCTCCGCCGCGACGCGGGCGCGCACGGTGCGCTGCTCGATATGCTTGACCGGGCCGGGTACATGCACCAGCCGCGATACAAAGATGCCCGGCGTGTGGATCTGGTCGGGTTCAATCTCACCGGGTTCGACCAGATGCTCGACCTCGGCAATGGTCACCTTGCCGGCCGTCGCCATCATCGGATTGAAGTTGCGCGCGGTCTTGCGATACACGAGGTTGCCCTCCGTATCGCCCTTCCAGGCATGGACGATGGCGACATCGGCCACCAGGCCGCGCTCCATCACATAGTCCTCGCCGTCAAAGCTGCGCACTTCCTTGCCATTGGCGATGATGGTGCCCACGCCGGTCTTGGTGAAGAAGGCGGGAATGCCTGCGCCGCCGGCGCGGATGCGTTCAGCCAGGGTGCCCTGCGGCGTGAATTCGAGCTCAAGCTCCCCTGACAGGAACTGCTCGGCAAACAGCTTGTTCTCGCCCACATAGGACGAGATCATCTTCCTGATCTGCCGCGTCTCCAGCAAGGTGCCCAGCCCGATGCCATCGACGCCAGCATTGTTGGAAATGACGGTCAAGTCCCTGACCCCTGACTGCCGGATCGCCGCAATCAGGGCTTCTGGAATGCCGCACAGGCCAAAGCCGCCCGACATGATCACCATCCCGTCCGCCAGCATGCCAGCCATGGCCGCCGCAGCGTCCGCATAGACCTTTTGCATCTCCCGTCCTCCTCGGTGTCTGCTCTGATGTCGGCCGGGCCGCTCCCCGCAGCCCGCCGTCGGGAAAAGGTTAAGTCTTGCCTGTGCGCCCCGGTTAGTCGTATTTATACGCTATGGCGACAGCTTCCCCTCCGGCCCCCGATCGCCCGGCGATGCGCTTTGGGCTGGGCGACATTCCCGTCCCGATGGTGTTTGCCACCCATCGCATCATCCGCGACTGCAATGCCGAGTTCGCGGCGCTGTTCGGCTTCGTGCGCGCCGAGCTGATCGACCAGAGTTTCTCCCGTCTTTACCCGGCGCTGGCCGATTTCGTCCGCACCGGCCAGATGTGGCGCAGCCACCTCCCAGGCGGGCAGGTCTATTACGACGAGCGGGTCATGGAGGGCGCGGATGGCCATCGCTTCTGGTGCCGGGTCAATGGCCGGTCCCGCAACAGCGCCGATCCGTTTGCCGAAGCCCTCTATTGCTTCGAGCCGATGAACCGGCCGGTGACCGAGGCCAAGGTGACCGGACGGCAGCGGCAGATCCTGACCCTTGTTGCGCAGGGCAAGACCAATGCGGCGATCGCAGCCGAGATTGGCCTCAGCAAACGCACCGTTGAAGCCCACCGCCTGCGCATGATGCGTCTGGTGGGGGTGCGCAACACGGCCGAGCTGATCGCCTGGTTCTCCACCTACAAGTGAGTGAACAAAGGACGCGCGCGCTGGCGGCGTAGGGACAGCGGATCGATTGCTAGCCGAATGGCAGTCCGGCCAGGTCTCTGGATCGCCACTGCTTGAGGTCGGTGTAGAGGCCTGCCCAGCCCGGCCGGTTCACCGGTGCGCTGGACTGGTCGGCCTTGGCCTGCGCTATGTCACGGCGACATTCGCGATCGACCCTGCGCAGGATGCGCCACCATCGCCGAAGGCCACGCCGTGTTTTTGCTGTGCGCATCGCGACCCCTGCATGATCGGTCTAGAAGGCAACCCTGTCGGCGCCCTTGAGCTGCAGCATGTCCCGAGCCTCGTCGGGCGTGGCGATCTGGCAGCCCAGGTCTTCGACGATGCGGCGAATCTTGGCGACCTGCTGGGCGTTGCTCTCTGCCAGCTTGCCGCGCGAAATGAACAGGCTGTCCTCGAGCCCGACACGGACATTGCCGCCCAGCTGGCTGGCCGAGGTCGCCAGGGGAATCTGGGCGCCGCCCGCGCCAAGCACAGACCATTGGTAGTCATCGCCGAAGAGGCGGTCGGCGGTGCGCTTCATGAAGACCAGATTGTCCAGTTCCGGGCCTATGCCGCCCAGGATGCCGAAGATGAACTGGATGAAGATGGGTGCCTTGAACAGGCCGGTGTCCATGCAGAACTTGAGATTGTAGAGGTGGCCGACATCGTAGCATTCGTGCTCGAACTTGACGCTGTGCTCGTCCCCCAGCGCCTTGGCGACGGTGGCAATGTCGCGGAAGGTGTTGCGGAAGATGAAGCTGTCCGAGTTTTCGACATAGGCCTTCTCCCAGTCGAACTTCCAGGTCTCGTAGCGCTTGGCCAGCGGATGGAAGGAGAAGTTCATCGAGCCCATGTTGAGCGAGCACATTTCTGGCGAAAAGCGGCGCGCTGGGGCGAGGCGTTCCTCGATCGTGTTCTGCAGGCTGCCGCCCGTCGAGATATTGATCACCGCATTCGTCGCCTGCTTGATGCGGGGCAGGAAGGCGGCAAAATGATCGGGATCGATCGAGACGCCGCCGTCGTGCGGTCGGCGGGCATGCAGGTGCAGGATCGCGGCGCCGGCCTTTGCCGCGTCCTCGGCCTGCTGGGCGATGTCGGTGGCCGTATAGGGCAAGGCATCCGACATCGTCGGGGTGTGGATGGCGCCCGTGATGGCGCAGGTGATGATGGTCTTGGCGCGCTTGGCCATGCTGGTCAGTCCTTGAGTTTAGCCACGACCTTGCGGCGCAGCGCAAAAAGCTGGATGTCGCTGCGGGCCCGCACCATGCCCCACAGGCCCTTGGGCGCCAGCAGCATGACGCCGATGGCGAAGGTGCCCAGAATGATCAGGTAGGTGGTTCCCAGATCGGCCAGGGTCTCGCGCAGCAGGAAGAAGACGATGACCCCGATGATGGGTCCCTCGACCGTACCGATGCCGCCGATCACGACGATGAAGATGACGAAGGCCGTCCAGTCGTTGACGCTGAAGGCGGCATCGGGAGAGATGCGCAGCTTCTGCAGAAAGATCAGGGCTCCGACGGCGGCCGTCAGCGCGCCGACGATGACGTAGATGGTGAATTTGGTGCGCCAGATATCGATGCCCAGGCTGCGGGCCGCCAGTTCGTTGTCCCGGATTGCGGTGAGCGCGAGCCCCTTGCGCGAGCGCAGCACGGCATAGATCACCGCCAGTACCAGAACGGCCATGGCCAGTGCCAGCCAGTAGCTTGTGGCTTCGCGGGCATCGCGCCCATCGGCGATGGATTGCACCACCGCCGTCGGCAGGCTGGTGCCGGAGCCGCCACCCAGGGCAGAGACCTGCGCCGCGACCAGACGGAACACTTCGGCCATCACCCAGGTGCCGATGGCAAAGTAGGCCCCCCGCAAGCGGAAGATCAGGGCCGCCACCGGCATGGCGACAAGGCCCCCGATCACGCCGGCGGCAAGCACGGCGACAATCGGGTTGAGCCCGCCAAATATGGTCAGCCCGAACAGTGCATAGCCGCCCAGGCCCACAAAGGCCTGCTGGCCCACCGAGACCAGACCGGCATAGCCGGCCAGCAGGTTCCACAGGCTTGCAAGGGACAGATAGAGCAGGATTTCGCCCAGCAGCCGCAGGTCGGAGCGACCCGCCCAATAGGGGGCCAGAACCAGCGCCGCCAGGACGATCAGGCCCAGCGTGGCCGCCACCCGGCTGGCCGCCGAGCTCTGGACGATTCTGTAGCGTGACGCGCTCATCCGTCCATCCTCGGAAACAGGCCCTTTGGGCGAACGGCCAGCAGGACCAGGAAAGCGATATGGCCGGCCAGCAGTTGCCAGCCGGGGTTGATCTGCGCGCCGACGGCCTGGCTCACACCCAGGATGATGCCGCCCAGCAAGGTGCCCCACAGATTGCCGAGCCCGCCGATGATCACCGCCTCGAAGCCGAAGATCAGTCGGCCGCCACCGATGGAGGGATCAAAGCTGGTGCGAATGCCCAGGAACACGCCGGCGATGCCGGTGACCGCCAGTGCCAGCGCCATGGCCAGGCCGAAGACATGCGCCCGGTTGAGCCCCATCAGCTGGGCAATCGCCTGATTGTCCGATGTCGCCCGGAAGGCGCGCCCCAGGGCCGTGTGGTAGAACATCCATTGCAGGCCGGCGATCACGCCGACGGCGGTGAGGAACATCAGCACCGGCAGCACCCCCAGCGTGATGCCGCCCACCGGGATGCTCGCGGTTTCCAGCGCGCCGGCATTCATCTTCTGCGGGTCGGCCGAAAAGACCTCGAGCAGGCCGTTCTGCAGGATGACCGAGAGGCCGAAGGTCACCAGCAGCGGGGCGAGCAGGTCGTCGCCGATGGTGCGGTTGAGGATGCCGCGTTGCAGGACGTAGCCGATCAGGGCCATGGCGGGGATGACAATCAGAAGGGACATCAGGGGGTGCAGGCCCAGGGCGCCGGTCACTGTCAGGCCCAGGTAGGCGGCCAGGACGATGAGATCGCCATGGGCGATGTTGACCAGCCGCATCACCCCAAAAATCAGGCTGAGGCCCGCGGCGAACAAGGCGTAGAGCCCTCCCAGCAGGCATCCCTGCACTATGGCGTTGAGCCAATCCATGGACGCTATACTCCGAAATAGGCGCGGCTGATCTGGGCGCGCGTCAATTGGTTGGAATGGCCCTGGAGGGAAACGCGCCCCTCCTGGAGGCAATAGACGCGCTGGCTGACCGCGAGCGCCTTGCCGATATCCTGCTCGACGATGATCGCGCTCATGCCGGTGCCGATGATGCCCGGCAGCGCCTCGTAGATGGTCTTGATGATCACGGGCGCCAGGCCCAGGCTGATCTCGTCCAGCAGCAGCAGGTCCGGGTTGGACATCAGCGCCCGCCCGATAGCCACCATTTGCTGCTGGCCGCCCGAGAGCGCCGTGGATGCGGTGGCGCGACGCTCCCTCAGGATAGGAAAGAGCTCAAACACGGTCTCGAGCGACCATGGTCCGGGGCGCCCCAGCTGGCCGCCGATGAGGAGGTTTTCCTCGACCGACAGGGAGGGGAACAATTGCCGTCCCTCGGGAACCAGCGCGATGCCGCGGGCTGCGACCTGGTCGGCCCGCAGGCGGCCGATCGGCTCGTTCCTGTAGCGGATCGCGTCCGGGCGATTGGGCAACAGGCCGGCGATCGATGCCATCAGCGTGGTCTTGCCGGCGCCGTTGGCGCCGATGATGGCAATGACTTCGCCGGGATCGACCTGCAGGTCGACGCCATAGAGCGCCTGGAAGTCCCGGTAGTGGGCATCAAGGCCCGCAACGACAAGCAGGGGCTCAACCATTGGCGTCGATCCCCAGATAGATTTCCTGCACCTGCTGGCTCGCCATGATCTGCTGCGGCTCGCCGTCGGCAACCTTGCGGCCGAAGTCGATCACCACCAGCCGGTCCACCACCGACAGCAGGGCATGCACGACATGTTCGATCCAGATGATGGTCATGCCGCCGGCGTGGACGGCCTTGATGGTCTCAACCAGCGCAATGCACTCGCCCTCGGTCAGCCCGCCGGCGATCTCGTCGAGCAGCAGCAGCTTGGGCTTGGCACACAGGGCGCGGGTCAGTTCCAGCCGCTTGCGCTCGAGCAGGGTCAGCTTGCCCGCGGGCACATTGGCCTTGGCGATCAGCTGGGTCTGTTCGAGAATTTGCAGACAATGGCGCTCCGCAGCGCGCAGCGACAGGTCGGCGCCCTGAGTCGCGGCAACCATCGCATTCTCGAATACGGTCATGCCGCCAAACGGCTGCGGCACCTGGAAGGAGCGGGCAATGCCGGCCCTACAGCGCCGGGCCGCAGACATGCGGGTGATGTCTTCGCCCGCCAGGACGATCCGGCCGCTATCGGGGGACATGGTGCCGGTGATCAGGTTGAACATGGAGGTCTTGCCCGCCCCGTTCGGCCCGATCACGCCCAATGCCTCGCCCGACTGCAGCTGATAGCTCAGGCCATCGGCGACGGTGACGGCGCCGAAAGCCTTGCTGACCTGGTCGAGTTGCAGAATGGTCGCCATAACGCACTTCCACGGTTGGTGGCGGCTGTCCCGCGCGGGGCGGGCCGGCCGGACTAGAGCAGCTTCATTTCGCCGGTCAGCGGAATATCGGGATAGGACGCGTTGGCCGTAATCTTGAGGTCGAAGGCCTCCCCGTTCCGCTGCCACTGGCCGGCGACCAGCGGCGTCTTGGTCACGTTGTTGATCGGGCCCTTTGACCAGTTCACCTCGCCCACGATTGTCGACAGCTGGGTGTCGGCGATGGCGGCGATGATGGCCTGACTGTCCTCCAGGTCCGCCGTGCGGGCAATCACATCGGCAACGACCTCGAACAGGGCGTGCTTGAAGCCGATGGGCTGCGTCCATGGGCGGCCGGTCGCGGCGGCGTAGCCTTCGGCGAGCTCGCGGGCGCTGACGCCGGTCAGGCTCGACGCGAAGGGGTGGTCGGGCGACCACCAAATCTCCGAACTCAGGCCGTCGCCACGCGCGCCCAGGCTTTCGATCACCGAAGGGAACAGGAGCGCCTTGCCGATGGTCACCACCTTGGGGGCGAAGCCCTGCTGGGCCGACTGGGCCCAGAAGGTGGCAAAGTCGGGCGGGATCATATTGCCGGTGACGATCTCGCAATTGGCGTCGCGAAAGGCCGAGATCTGGGCGGAGAAATCATCGGTCAGCGGCTGATAGCGACCGGGATCGACCAGGGTGTAGCCTGCTGCAGCCAGCGGCTTGGGAAAGCCCAGTTCCGCATCGCCCCAGGCATTGCCATCGGCATCATTGGGAAACAGCCCGCCGACCGTCTTGGAGACTCCCGCCTTGCCCCAGAGATCGAGGAAGGCGGCGATCACGTCTTCAAGGCCCCAGAAGAAGTGATAGGTGCTGGCAAAGCCCTGGCCGGGGACACCGCCACGCCCGAAGAAATAGGGCTGCCAGGGGCAGTCGGTGGTGATGCAGGGCACCTCATTGGCCTCGGCCTGGTCGGACACCGGATTGACAGTGTCGGGCGTGGAGGCTGCAACGATGATGTCGACTTCATCGTCGAGGATGAGTTCGGAGGCCACTTCGGCGGCGCGATTGGGGTTGGACTGGCTGTCCTTGGAGATGATCTCGACGGCCCAGCGCTTGCCGTTGTTTTCCAGGCCCCCGGCAAACTTGGCGTTGATGGCCTCCAGCACATAGTCATCGGCCTCTGCAAAGCCGGCCAGCGGGCCGGTGCGCGGGCTCACATGGCCAATCCGGATCACCGGTTCGGCAGCATAGGCGCGCGTGGCGTGCAGGATGGCCGGCATGGCCAATGCGCTGGCGCTTCCCGCCATGAAGGCACGGCGGTTTGGTCTGAGAAGGCTTAGCTTGGATCCCATTGTTCTTCCTCCTGTTCCGCTTGCATGGTCGGCGCTTCGGCCTTGTTCCACGCAGCGGTCTTGCTGCAGTTATCTCGGCATAGTCCTGTTCAACTGGACAAGATGCCGGGCAACCCGTTGCCGGGCGGCGTCGGCGTCCTGTTCGGTCCATTCGTGGAAACCCGATCCAGCCTTCATCCCCAGCCGTCCCTGGGCAATCAGGTCCGTGAGGTAGGGCGATGGTGCGGGGCTGGCCTCCAGATCGGCCAGCACGTTCTCATGTATCGCACGGGTCAGATCGAGCCCGATCAGATCGGCATTCTCGAGCGGGCCCAGCACCGCCAGGCGGCGTCCGAAGCTGGCCTTGATCACCGTATCGACAGCGGCTGCGTCGCAGATACCGTGCTCGACCAGCGAGATGGCCTCGCGCCACAGGGCGTGCTGCAGGCGATTGCCGATAAAGCCGGGGACATCCTTTTCCACCCGGACGGGCGATTTTCCCGCGTCGGCCAGCAAGCTCATGGTGGTCGCGACCGTTGCTTGGCTGGTGGCCTTGGTGCGGATGACCTCGACCAGCGGGATCAGGTGCGGCGGATTCCACCAATGGGTGCCCACGGCCCGGTCGCCGGTGGTCATCTGCGCCGTTATCGCGGTGATCGGCAGGACCGAGGTGTTGGAGGCCAGAATGGCATCGCGCGGGGCGGCGCGTTCCAGCCGTGCGAAGATCTCCTGCTTGAGCGCCAGGTTTTCGGGCGCGGCCTCGGTGACAAAGGTGGCGTCTGCGACGGCCTTGTCCAGGGAGTCCGTCGCCTCAATCCGCGCCAGGACTGCGGCGATCTGTTCGCTTTCGCCAATCAACGCCATGCTTTCGGCGATCCGGTCACCCAGCGCATCCAGCGATGCGGCGACCGGGTCATGGACGGCAACGGCATGTCCGGCGCGGGCCAGGCAGAGCGCGATGCCGTGTCCCATCAATCCTGCACCGATGACTGCGACGCGCTGGTTTTCCATCATCATCCCGCCGTATAGCCGCCGTCCGCATAAAGGACGTGGCCGGTGTAGAAATCGGAGGCCTTGGAGGCCAGGAACAGCAGCGGACCGATGAGGTCCTCGGGCTCGCCCAACCGCCCCTTGGGCACGCGGGACAGGAAGCCTGTCCGCACCGTCTCGGCCTCTGGCGCGTCGGCAAACATCCAGGCGGTCAGAGGCGAGCGGAACACGGTCGGTGCGATGGCATTGACTGTGATGCCCATCGGGCCCAGTTCGCAGCCCAGGGCCCGGGTTATGCCGTCCACGGCAGCCTTGGAGGCGCAATAGGCGGTGTAGCCGGCCGGATGACCCAAAAGGCCCCGGGCCGAAGACATCAGCACGATCTTGCCGCTGCCCTGGGCCTGCATGATCGGTGTTGCTGCCCGCGCCAGCATCCAGGACTGGGTCACATTTGCATCGATCACCTGCGCAAAATCGCTGACCGGCATGTCGGCAATCTTGGCAACCTTGTTCATGCCCGAGGCGACCACGAGGATATCGAGGGCGCCGAATGCATCTGTTGCTGCCTGCATCAGGGCCTGGCAGGCGGCTTCGCTGTCGGGACGCTGGTTGACGCCCACCACCTCGGCCCCAAGGGCTGTGCATTCCGCAACGATCTGGGACAGAAGGTCGGCCTTGCCGGCGGCAAGCACCAGGCGGCAGCCGGCGCCCGCCAGTGTGCGCGCCGCAACTGCCCCGAAGGCGCCCGACGCCCCGGTGATGACGGCGACCTTGCCGGCAATGTCGAACAGCTGGGCTGGATTGGCAAAAGCACTCATGTTGTCACCGGTGGATAGGGGATGACCACGATGATGGCGCAGACGCCATCAGAAGCATTGATGATTTCGCGCACCTCGTCGGGCGCAATCGTGCAGCTGTCCCACTTGCTGAGCACCGTCTCCACTCCGCCCACCCGGACCGTCAGCTCCCCCTCGAGCACCACATAGACTTTCTCAAAGGGCGTGCTGTCCGGCCCTGCTCCCCCACCGGGGTCGAAGCGGGAAAGCCCAACCCATTGATTGACCGGACCACCCGGCTCGAAGCCCTGCAGCCGCAGGCCGACGACACCGTGATGGTTCGGCGCCTGGTAAGGTTGCGCGTCGGCGAAGCGTTTGACCAGCATCAGAAGGACTCGCCAGCTTCGATCCGGTAGCTCTGGGCCTTGTCGATCATGGCGACCAGCCGGATGATGCAGCCGTCGCCGCGGTCCCAGTTCCAGGGGAAAAAGGCAAAGGTGCAGCGCTTGCCGGTGACCGCATCGAGGTCGCCGCCGACATTTTCGATGCCCAGGATACCGGCCTTGAACAGGATCTGGTGCACCGGCTCCCAGAGCGGGAAGTCGTCCTTCCAGTCCCGCCCGCCGGACCATTCGAAGTATTCTTCCTTGAGATGGGGCAGCAAGGGGCCGTTGCGCTGCGGCCCGATGGCGGTGGCCAGGGGATGGTCATTGGCCTGGGTGTCATGGCCGACGACCTTGATGCCCTTCTGCACCATCCATTCACCCGCCGATGGCACGAAGCCGGGGCAATAGGCGAAGTAGTCGCCGTCCTCATATTGCTTGTGCCAGCCGGTGTTGATGATCAGCACGTCATTCTTGCGGATCACATGGCCGCAGGCCTTTTCGAGATCCTCGCCGGTGATGGGTTCCCACTTCTTCTTGGGCAGCGAGACCACGATGCCCGAGCCGAAGAAATGCGGTAGGGGAACCTCGTCGATGAAGGGCGTGCCCTGCACCACATGGGCCGGTGCGTCGATATGGGTGGTGGCATGCATCGTGGTGGTGATGCGCTGGCTCAGCACGCCCGACTTGGCCATGTAGTGGATGCGCTCGATCTGCGTGTCCTGGAAATAGGGCCAGTTGGGGTTCTGGAAACCGAAGCGATGGCTGAGGTTGTAGAACTCGAGCCCCATGGCGTTGTCCAGGTTGGCCTGGAAGTCGATACCCCTGATGGTGACGGTCATTTGGACATGCCTCCTCGTGGCGCCACCGGGGCGCATTTCTCATAAATCTAAGGCTGGTTCCTCCCCGCCTTCTTGCCTAAAGTGATACGACCGCACCGCATTGCGGTCAACATATTTCCGCAATACGGTTACATTGTATCGTATTGCGGGTTTTGGAGTGTTCAAATTGTCGAAGGTAGATTCTGCCGCCGAGGCGTCCGAGGGCGACGCATCGCGAAGCGGCATCCAGGTCATAGCGCGCGCTGCCGCCATATTGCGGGCCCTCAAGGACAAGCCGACCGGCATGAGCCTTGGGCAGATTGCCGAACAGGTGGGTCTGGCGCGCTCAACGGTGCAGCGCATCGTGGCGGCCCTGCAGACCGAGCGGCTGGTCATCGCCACCGGCCCCACTGGCGGGCTGCGCCTCGGCCCCGAGCTGCAGGCGCTTGCCGGGGCGGCCCGCTACAATATCGTCGAAAGCTGCCGCCTGCTGCTGTCGGAGCTGTCGCAACGCACCGGTGAAACCGCCGATCTTTCGGTGCTGCGGGCGGGCGGCATGATCTTTCTCGACCAGGTACCCGGCACGCACCGGCTTCGCGCCGTCTCGTCCGTGGGCGAGGTGTTTCCCTTGACCACCACGGCCAATGGAAGGGCGTGCCTGGCCATGCTGGACAATGACAAGGCCGAAAAGCTCATCCGGCAGGAGCTGTCCCGCCGCCAGCGCAGCGAGAGTGTCGCCGACGTCATGGCCACGATCGAACAGGTGCGCCAGAGCGGCCTGGCCTATGATCTGGGCGAACACACCGAGGGCATCTGCGCCATCGGCATTGCCTTCCGGGACTGGGTTGGGGACATCCATGCGGTGTCGGTTCCCGTCCCGGCGGCACGGTTCGAGGCGCAGAAACAGCCTGTGGAAGCGGCGCTGCGAGGGCTGAAGCCCGAACTCGCCCGCCTCGTGGAGTGACCAGGGGCCTGGGGTCTTGCCCCCGCTCGCGGTGCAATGCGTCGCCCACAAAAAGCCCCTGGAGCACGGGGCTCCAGGGGCCTTGATGGCTTGCGCGCAGACTAGGCTGCGCGCATTGCCGGCTTAGTTGGCCATGGTCGAAGTGGTGGCGCCCAGGGTTGCCGGATCGTTTTCGTCATAGACCGGCAGGGCTTCGATCTGCTCGCGCGTCCAGGGCAGGTAAACCCGGGTCTCGCTGTCATTGGTATAGACCGTCAGATCCGAAACCGGCACTGCCGAGCGGTGCTGGCCCATGCCCAGGAAGCCGCCGACATCGACCACCGCGTGGGTGATGGTCTGCGGGGTCATCGAGGCAGCAGCATCGGCCTCGGCGGCAGGTGCCGCGGGATCGGCCGTCACGGCTGCATCAGCCGACGCGGCAGGGTCTGCGGCCATGCCATCGGCAGGCTGCATGGCATCGGCGGGAGCGGCTTCCGTACCCGGAACCGTGGTTTCCACGGCGGCGCTGGAATCAAACACCAGATCGCTCACATTGCCGATCGAGTCGCCATTGGCATCATAGATGGTGGCGCCGATCAGATCATCGGCGGTCAGCACCACGTCCTGGCGGACGAAGCCCTCGGGGGCATTGATCTCGGGCATGGCCGGGGCCGCAACCTGGGCGTCGGTGGTCACTTCAGCCGCGGGAGCAGCCTCGGTCTGGGTGGTCACTTCAGCGGCCGGTGCGGCCGGCGCAGCCTCGGTGGTGACGGTCGTGTCGGTGGTCACGGTGGCGTCAGCGCCAGCGGCAGGGGTCTTGGTGTCCTGGGCCAGGGCGGGGCCGGCAGCCAGCAGAGTGACAAGGGCCGTCGTAACAAGAAGATTCTTCATCGAAATATCCTTTCGAGACGTGCCGCCGGGCCGCGGCGGCGCGGGTTGAACGGTGAGGCCGGCCACAGGCGCGTCTGGCTGAGGGAGCCAGTGCACCTGCGGCGCCCCACCGGATGGCCAGGACGCAAGAAGTGCAGCCCGGCCTGGTGGGTGGTCGCCGTGTCAGCCGCGTCAGCATCGGGGGAGATGTCTGCGCCGCCTGTCGTCGACCTACGATCAGTCCAACCGGCGGGGGCGCAGATTGTTCCCGAGCGACGTCGAAAAAAACGCGGGGTGCGGTTGGACATGCAGCGGCAGACCCTGTCTATGGCGCTGAATTGAAAAGGATTTTTCCGCTGGCACGTGCCTGAATATCGGCGTGCATTTCTTGCTATCGGGGGCGTCTCGCCCCTTGCCGCAGGCGGTGCAGACGGGCTGTGGGGAGGTGCGCCAGACTATCGGCGCCTTGCCTGTCGCGGCCGCCAGCAATGGCCTTGCCTCAGCAAGTCCTTTTCCTTGCCACAAAATAAACCACTATGGTCCCTATCAATATCAATGAAAGCAATCCGGCTTCCTGCTGATTGCAGATCACCTGAAGATATCCCGCGAGGCGCCCGGGCTTATTTGCCAAGACGCGGCCGGCGAGACCTGGAACAGGAGACCTACATGCCCCAGTGGATGACCAGCGCTCAGAAATTGACGACGACTGCCCCCGCCTGGCGCGGGATCGCCCCGACGTCGCAGGTTTGCGACGACGATCTGTCGACGCAGCCAGAAAGTGGTGACGTCAATGCGTCCAAGGCTGCCGGTCAGCGCCGTGGCGAAGAGATTGTCGGCTATATTCCGGCCCTGCGTATCTTTGCCCGTTCGCTGTGCCGCAACCAGGTCGAGGCCGATGATCTGGTGCAGGAGACGCTGCTGCGCGCCATCGAGCGCGCCGACCAGTTCGAAGCCGGCACCAATCTGCGCGCCTGGCTCTTCACCATCATGCGCAACCGCTTCTACACCAACTGGAGCCAGCGCGTGCGCGAGCCCACCGGTGAAAAGGACTGTATCTCGGTGGAGCCGCAGGCCAGTGCCGAGACGCAGACTTGGCATTTGCGCATGCGCGAGATGGAAGCGGCCATGGCCGATCTGCCCAGCCAGTACCGCGAAGCCCTGATGCTGGTTGCCGTGCTGGGCGAGAGCTATATCGAGGCGGCACAGATCCTGGGCTGCGACATCGGCACCATCAAGAGCCGGGTCAACCGGGGCCGTGCCGCGCTGCGTGACACGCTCGATCAGGACTGATCACAGCAATTTTCGGGGTTCTTGCAGGCGCCGGCGCTGAAATGCGCAGGCGCCTTTTTCCTGTGCTAGTGGGTGCCGCGGCGGGTCTTTGGCGGGCGCTGCGCGTTGGCAGCTGGCGTTTCGAGCACTTCGCCGAGCGCTAGCGCCAATATCCTGAGCCGGTCAGGCACGGGCTCGGCTGCAGCGGCGGCCATGATGCCGCGCGCCTTGGCACTGATATCGGCGCCCGTGGACGTCTCTGGCTTGGAGAGATCGAGCGCATCTGGCGGCGTTGGCTTCCCGTTGCGATCCATTGGAGCTACCGGTCTTGGCTAATAAGTTCCGTGATCATACACCTTTTGGCTCGCAGATGCGAGGCCTGAGGGGAATGCGCCTGCTGCACGGCCGGTGCCGGCATGGCCCACGGGATAGAAAGACGGCGCGGACCAGCCGCGCCGCCAGGCTAACATGCCGCCGGATTACCGGCTTGGCAGCGGGACGCTTAGTCCTTGTGCTCGGGCATGTCCTCGAGCTGCTTTTTGGTCCAGCTGGTCGCGCCGTGGACCTCGCCCTTTTCGTCGCGCATCAGGCGGACCTGGTCGGCATTGATCAGCACGGGCTTGGCGCCCAGGCCGAGAAAGCCGCCGACATCGACGACGATATCGGTGCGATTGGCCGACTGATGCACATGGGAGATGGTGCCCACCTTGTGGTCGTCGGCGCCATAGATGGGGGCGTCGGCGAGAACGGCCTGGTTGATGTCCTGGCGCGGCAGAAGCGTGTGGGTGCTGTGATCCATAATGTCCTCCTTTGGGTTTGACATATGTCCCCCTGCAAAGGGGGGCGATGAAAGTGCCGGGGCGCGTGGGGACCAGAGCGGTCCGCCGGTGTCGTCGCCGTGCAGTGGATGCGCGAGCATCGCGGTGCGGGCGTCAGCAGGTCTGGCGCGGCGGCATCTTCATGGGGTAAACCGGTGAGCGCGGCATTTGTTCCGAAGTTTTTTGCCTGTTTTCTGGAACAGACCGGCCTCACGCGGGTTTGAAAAGAAACGCACCCCCGGAGCATGCCCATGTTCGAAAACGCAGCGCAGCTGCTGAGCGACGAGTTTCGCGACCCCTTTGTTGCCGTCCATATCGAGGTGGCCGTGCTGCGGCTGCTGTTTGCTGCCGGCCTGGGCGCGGCGATCGGTTTCGAGCGCGAGATTCATGCCAATTCGGCCGGTTTGCGCACGCATATGATTGTCGCCATGGCGGCCTGCCTGTTCACCATCATTGCGGCTGAAATCATGGCGGATCACTCCGGCGGTGGCGCCACCGTGCAGACCGATCCGCTGCGCCTGATCGAGGCGGTGACGGCGGGCGTAGCCTTTCTGGCTGCCGGCTCGATCATCACCTCGGGCGTGCGGGTCACCGGGCTCACCACGGGCGCCGGCATGTGGATGGCCGGTGCGATCGGGCTGGCCTGTGGCATCGGGCTTTTGCCCCTGGCGATCCTTTCCACCGTGCTGGCGGTGGTGGTGCTGTGGCTGCTGCGGCGGCTGTCGCATGGTGTCGGCCATCGCTATCGGGCAGGCGCGCTGCCCGGCGAGGCAAGCCAAACCAAGGCCAGCAATCAACACGAAAAGGAGTGACCCATGCCCGCACGATCAAAGGCCCAGCAGAAGGCGGCCGGTGCCGCCCTTTCGGCCAAGCGTGGCGAGACCAAGCCGGACGCGCTGGTCGGCGCCTCCCGGGAGATGTTTGACAGCATGAGCGAGGCCGAGCTCGAAGAGCTGGCATCCACATCGCGCAGCGACCTGCCCGATCGGGTGGATGACGACGAAGACGACCGCGACTAGATCGCGTCACTCTGGACTTGAAACGAATTGGGCTGCCCGGGCGCCCTCAGGCGCCTTCGCCCTCCATGCGGGCAGCTGCGCGGGCAAAGCCTGTGCTGATCACGGCTTTCATCGCGTCGCGCGCCTCGTCGGCGTCGCCGGCCTTTATGGCCTGGGCAATGCGGGCATGGGCGGCCACGGTGGCCTCCATGGCCTGGGGGTCGCGCACCGGCGAGCTGAAGGTGAAAGCGGCCGTCAGGGCCAGTTCCACCAGCGTGCTGATCGAGGCCATGAAGGGATTGCCCGTCGCCTCGGCCACGGTGCGGTGGAACTCAAGGTCGGTGCGGGCGAATTCTTCAGGCGTTGCCGCCTCGCCCATGCGGCGCGCGCAGTCGAGCAGGGCTTCGGCCTGTTCCGGCGTGCGGCGCCCGGCGGCCAGCGCCGCCGATTCCAGCTCGATGCCGATGCGGATTTCCGAGAGACTGCGCAGAAAGGCGAGATCGGGGCCGGATTCGAAGTGCCAGGCCAGCACGTCGGCATCAAACAGGTTCCAGCGCGCATGCGGCAGCACGCGGGTGCCGATGCGGGCGCGCGCCTCGATCATGCCCTTGGCGGCCAGGGTCTTGAGCGCCTCGCGCAGCACTGTGCGCGACACAGCGAATTGCTGCAGAAGTTCGCTGTCGGAGGGGAGAATCGAGCCTTCGGGATAGTCGCCGCGCACAATGGCCACGCCCAGATGCCAGAGCACCTGGGAATGCAGGTTGCGCAGCGGCACCCGCCCGGCGATGGCGGCCATCAGCTCGCCCGATGTGCGCTGATCCTGCGGTGGGCTGGCCATGGCATGTTCCCCTCTTGGCGTGGCTGCCGTTCCGGCGGCGGTCATTAGTGTTACTATATGAACTAGCCGCTCCCCGTCGCCGAGACAAGCAAGGCTGGACAGGGCGGGTCGGCTTGGACAGTGTGGCGGCAAAAAGGAATCGCATTGATGTCTGACACCAAAGCCGCCGCTGTTGACCAGGTCCTTGCCGCAGTCGATGCCGGGCTCGAGCAGAGCCTGGAACGCCTCTATGGCCTGTTGCGCATCAAGTCCATCTCAACCGACCCGGCCTATGCCGCCGAATGCCAGCGCGCCGCCGACTGGCTGGTGCAGGAGCTGGACGGTATGGGCTTTGCCGCCAAGGCGCATGCCACGCCCGGCCATCCGGTGGTGGTGGCCCATGGGCCCGAGCAGGCGGGGCCGCATGTGCTGTTCTATGCCCATTATGATGTGCAGCCGGTCGATCCGCTGGCGCTGTGGCATAGCGACCCGTTCGAGCCGGTGCTGACCACCGATGCAGCAGGCCGCAAGATCATCGTGGCGCGTGGCGCTTCGGACGACAAGGGCCAGATGCTGACCTTTATCGAAGCCTGCCGCGCCTGGAAGGCGGCGACCGGGTCGCTGCCGGTGCGCATCTCGCTGATGCTTGAAGGCGAGGAAGAAAGCGGCGGCAAGAACCTGCCCCCCTTCATGGAAGCCAACAGGGATGTGCTGGGCGCCGCCGACGTGGCGCTGGTGTGCGACACCGACATGTGGGATCGCCAGACGCCGTCGGTCACCACCATGCTGCGGGGCCTGGTGGCCGAGGAGATCACCGTCACCTGCGCCAACAAGGATCTGCATTCGGGCATGTTCGGCAATGCCGCGCGCAATCCCAATCAGGTGCTGGCCGAGATCATCGCCAGCCTGCGTGCGCCCGATGGCAGCGTGACGCTGCCCGGCTTTTACGACGATGTCGCCGAAATCAGCCCGGCGCTCAAGGCGCAGTGGGCGGGTCTTGGCTTTGACGAACAGGCGTTCCTGGGCGAAGCCGGGCTGTCGCTGCCGGCCGGCGAGGCCAATCGCAGCGTGCTCGAAATGCTCTGGGCGCGACCGACCTGCGAGATCAATGGCATGATCGGTGGCTATACCGGGGATGGCTTCAAGACGGTCATTCCGGCCAAGGCCAGCGCCAAGATCAGCTTCCGCCTGGTGTCGGGCATGGATCCCGAAAAGATCCGTGCGTCGTTCCGTCGCCACGTCGAGGCAATGATCCCGGCCGATTGCTCGGTGAGCTTCCATGCCCATGGCGGCTCGCCGGCGATCACCGTGCCCAGCGATGGCGTGCATCTGCAGCAGGCGCTGTCAGGTCTTTCGGCCGAATGGGGCAAGCCGGCCGTCATCACCGGCTCGGGTGGCTCGATTCCCGTCGCGGGCGATTTCAAGCGCATCCTGGGGCTCGATACGCTGCTCATCGGCTTTGCCCATGTGGATGACCAGATCCACAGCCCCAACGAGAAATATGATCTCGAGAGCTTCCACCGCGGCATCCGGAGCTGGGTGCGCGTCCTGGCGGCCTTCGCGGCCTGATCGCTATGCGCGTTTCGCCATCCCCGGCAGGGGATGGCGATGCTGTTTGGCGGGCTAGAGGAAGATCAGCGCCAGGATGGTGACCACCGCCGGCACGGTCTGGATGAACAGGATCTTGCGGCTCGAGGTTGCCGCACCGAAGAGGCCCGCCACGGCGACACAGGCCAGGAAGAACAGCTGGATCTGCCAGGCGAAATAGGGATCGGGATAGACCAGGCCCCAGATCAGCCCGGCGGCCAGGAAGCCGTTGTAGAGCCCCTGGTTGGCGGCCATCACCTTGGTGGTCTGTGCAAACTCGGGGCTGAGGCCAAAGGCCTTGTGGCCTCGCGGCGTGGTCCACAGGAACATTTCCAGCACCATGATGTAGAGATGCAGCAGCGCCACCAGGGCGACGAGGATGGTTGGAATGACGTGCACGGGACTGGCCTCTGGCTGAACGTGTCCCCACCAGGATGGTGGGGCGCAGGGTGTCATCCTCTTCTCATGTCCGCCTGCCTGCGGGCAAGCGACAGATGTGCTGCGGTTCGGGCTAACCCGATGTCAGCCGATTGAACTGAACAGAGACTGCTGGCGCACTGGGCTGCTAGAGCAGGCCCAGCATGCGATCCTGCGCCTGGCGCAGGGCAAAAAGGCGCGTGCTGGTGTCGGGCTGGCTATTGGCCGTGGTCAGCAATTCGCCCTTCTTGACCGCGGCGGTCACCTTGCCGCCTTCCAGCAGGCCGACCGGGACGGCCTTGGCAGCGCGGCTGTCGGCGATGGTCATGGTATAGCTGCGGTAGCAGGTTTCCCCAATGGCATCAAAGGTTTCGCCCGGCTTGAGGTCGCGCTTGGCGACGGCGCAGACTTCGGCGACGGGGTTGGGCAGGGGCACCATGTCGGGCTTGCCGTGCAGCATGATGCGCGCGCAGGTCAGCGGGACTTCCAGGCTCGTCAGGTGATAGGGCCGGAAGAAGGCGTAATAGGGCCCGTGGCCGATGTGCAGATCATCCATCCGCTCGATGATGCGGGGGTGCTCGGCCTTGACGATAACGAAAACACCGGGGGCGACGCCCTTGCCGACGGTGAAGTCGACAACGCCCATCTTGTTCAGAATCCCGCCATCAGCCTTTGGAATCAACACCTTGGCCATGTCGTCGCGGTCGGTCCTGGGGCCGTGCATGCCCGGCACATCAGGCACCAGGCCCGTGGCATTGGCGATGGCGGCCATTTCCACCATGGTCTTGGAGCCATCCACGAACTCCACCAGCATGCGGGGGTTCATGTTGCGGCGGGTGGCTTCCTCGCGATAGTCGTCGGGCACGGCGTCATGCTTGAGCGGATTGTTCTTGCCCTTGCCGGCCGCCACGATCGGCAGGCCCAAGGCCGAGACGAATTCGATGAGCTCCATGCAGGAACTCGGCTCGTCGCCGGCACCGACGGAATAGATCACGCCCAGCCGGTCGGCCTGGGCCTTGAGATAGGGCCCGATGGTCACGTCGGCCTCGACGTTCATCATCACCAGATGCTTGCCGTGTTCCATGGCCAGCAGGTCATAGTCGGCGGCCACGCCCGGCTTGCCGGTGGCGTCGATGACGACGTCGATATTGGGTGTGGTGACAAGGGTTTCGGCCGAGGTGATGGCAATCTTGCCGGCCTCGATGGCGGCAGTGGCCTGGGCGGGGGAGTCTGCCACCTTGCCGCGCGAATCCTCGCCATAGGCGATGGTCATGGCCTCAAGCGCAGTATGCGGTCGACGGGTGGCAATGGCCGCCATCTCGATGCCGGTCATCAGCGACATCTGGGTCACCAGATCGGTGCCCATTTCACCCGACCCGATCACGCCGACGCGGATGGGCTTGCCGGTTTGCGCCCGTGCAGCGAGGTCGCGGGCAAGTCCGGTCAGGGCGATTGATGAAGTCATAACTGGTCCGATCGAGGCTGGTGTGCCTGCCTAGCGCCGAGCCTGTGTGCAACGCAAGAAAAACCGCGCGCAGCGGTTTGCGCCACGCCTTGCAGGGGCATGTGTCAAATGTTGATTTGGTAGACCTTGTCTTGACGCAATCTGCAGCGTGTCTTGTTTGTTCCGGACCGGAATTTAGCACTTCTTAAACCGTTCCAGTGGAAACTGCCCGTGGAGAAACTCTGGGGGCTCTCATTCGCCATGGTCAAACAGGCCGGAAAATCCGTCGCGCTGCCCGCAATCGTGGACCTCGATTCCCTCGAGGGCGTCCGCGACATGCTGGTGGATGCGCTTGATGAAGGTGCCGTGACTATTTCTGCCAATGCGGTGGAGCGGGTGAGCACCAATGCGCTGTTCATGCTGATCAGCGCGGCGGAAACGGCGCGCAGGAACCATTTTGAATTCGCGATAGAGCAGCCGAGCACGGCTTTTGCTGCCGCTGTCGAGCGGCTGGGCCTTGATGCCCAGTTTTCCGGGATGATGAGAGGATGACGACTTTGCGCGTTCTGACCGTGGACGATTCGAGAACAATTCTCGCCATGCTGCATCACACGCTGAGCAATGCGGGGTTTGAAGTCCTGCAGGCTGAAGACGGGCAGCAGGGCCTGGACGTGCTGATGAAGGAATCGGTGGATGTGGTGATCACCGACATCAACATGCCGGTGATGGATGGCATCGAGTTCATCCGTCATGTGCGGGCCACCGGCAATCACCAGAGCCTCCCCATCCTGATTCTGACCACCGAGACCAGCCAGGACAAGCGCGAGCTTGGCAAGGCTGCGGGCGGCACGGGCTGGATCGTCAAACCGTTCGATCCGGAAAAGCTGATCTCCGTCATTCACCGTGTAGTCCACTAAGCATCCAGAGCCCTCTAGGGTTGGACGGTTTCGTATGAGCGATCTCGACGACTTCAAAGCCACCTATTTCGACGAATGTTCCGAGCTCCTGAACGAGCTGGAGGAGCAGTTTGCCGCCATCGAGGCGGGCGAACGCGATTCCGACCGGCTCAACGCGGTGTTCCGGGCCATTCACTCGATCAAGGGTGGTGCCGGTGCGTTCGGTTTCTCCGCTCTGGTCGGTTTCGCCCATGCCTATGAAACGCTGCTGGATTATGTGCGCGACGGCCGGGTCGAGCTGACCGACGATGTCTGCGCCCTGTGCATCCGCGCCAATGACATCATCGCCGACCACGTCAAGGCGGCGCAGTCCGGCGACGTGCTCGATGCCGACTACGGCATGGAGGAAAAGGAGCGCTTCGACGCCCTGGCGCGCGGCGAGGCTGCCGATGACGACGAGACCGGTGGCGAGAGCATCGAAGAGTTCGACATCGACTTCACGCCCGTGATGGTCAATCTGGACGCCGTCGAAGAGGTTGCCGAGGCGCCGGCCGCGGAAGACGCTTTCGATACCGCGCCGCTGCAGCCCGAAACGGGCCATTGGGAAGTCACCTTCACCCCGCATCGCGCGCTGTTCGAGCGCGCCAATGATCCGCTGCTGCTGTTCCGCGAGCTGGCGCTGCTGGGCCAGATGCATACCCGCGCCGTGCTGGGTGAAATTCCGCCGCTGGCCAATTTCGAGCCGTTTGCCGTCTATTGCACCTGGGAAATCAGCATTGTCTCGCCCACGGTGACCGAGGCCGCGATCCGGGAAGTCTTCGAGTTCGTCGAAGGCGACTGCGACATCACCGTGACGCAGGTTGGCGCGCCCGCTGCGGCGGCCCCCGTTGCCAAGGCTGCCCCTGCCGCAGCCGCCGATGATGGACTGGATCTGCTGGCACTGGCCGATGACGAAGTGGGCGTGCCGGCCGCGCCTGCCGCCAAGGCCGCCGCGCCCAAGGCCGATGCTGCCGCACAGGACAAGTTTGAAGAAGCGCCGGGCCTGAGCTTTTCCGAGCTGGCTGAAACCATGGCGCCGCCGCCCAAGCCGGTTGCACCGCCGCGCGCCAAGCCGGCGGCGATCGCGCCGGCTGCCGCTCCGGCCGCCGAGGGCGAAGACCATGGCACGCGCGCCGTCGGCGTGCAGTCGATCCGCGTCGACCTCGACAAGGTCGACCGCGTGGTCAACATGGTGGGCGAGCTGGTGATTACCCAGTCCATGCTCACCCAGCAGATGGATGAGACCCTGCGCGCCCGCTACACCGAACTGGTGCGCGGCCTTGAAGTGCTGGCGCAGACCACGCGCGGCCTGCAGGATTCGGTGATGGCCATCCGCGCCCAGCCGGTCAAATCGGTGTTCTCGCGCATGCCGCGCCTGGTGCGCGAGCTGGCCACCAAGACGGGCAAGAAGATCAAGCTCGAGACCATTGGCGAGAACACGGAAATCGACAAGACCGTGATCGAGCAGCTCAGCGATCCGCTGACCCATATGATCCGCAACTCGGCCGACCACGGCATCGAGCAGCCCGATGTGCGCCTGGGCCGCGGTAAGAGCGAGACGGGCACCATTCGCCTGTCGGCCGAGCAGGCCGGTGGCAATATCCTGATCATCGTCGAGGACGATGGCGGCGGCATCAACCGCGAGCGCGTGCTGCAGGTGGCGCGCGACAAGGGCGTCATTCCGCCCGATACCAATCCGACCGACGAGCAGATCGACCAGCTGATCTTCGCGCCTGGCTTCTCGACGGCCGCCGAAGTCAGCGACCTGTCCGGTCGCGGTGTCGGCATGGACGTGGTGCTGAGCAATATCAAGAAGATCGGCGGCTCGGTGCATGTGCGCTCGTCCACCGGCAAGGGCACGCGCATGACGCTGCGCCTGCCGCTGACGCTGGCAGTGCTCGATGTCATGCTGGTCAAGGTCGGCGACAGCCCCTATGTGGTGCCGCTGTCCTCGATCGTGGAAACCATCCAGGTGTCGCGCGCCAGCTTCGAGCGTGTGCCCAGCGGCGGCCAGGTGCTGCAGGTTCGCGGGGAATATGTGCAGGTGATCGACCTGGCCAAGCGCTTCGACATGAAGAGCCAGACCGATCAGGACAGCCGCTTTGTGGTGTTGTGCGAGGCCGAGGGCAGCCAGAAGGTGGCGCTCATCGTCGACGACATCATTGGCCAGCAGCAGGTGGTGATCAAGTCGCTCGAGGAGAACTTCGAGCGCGTCGAGGGCATCGCCGGCGGCACGATCCTGGGCGACGGCAATGTCGCGCTGATCGTGGATGTGCAGGGACTGAAGACTCAACTGATCCACAAGAATGCGGCCTGACGGCCGATTGTAAAAGCGTAGCCGTCCAGAACCGGCGGCAGAAAGGCAGACGAAATGGAAGCGCTCAATCTGCGCGACGACATGGGCGAGAATTCCGCTATCGCCGCTCACAATTCGATGCAGCTGATCGCGTTCTCCATCGGGGAACAGACCTATGGTGTCGAGATCACCACCGTGCGCGAAATCCGCGCCTGGAACGGGGCGACGCCGCTGCCCAATACCCGCGAGTTCGTGCGCGGCGTGATCAACCTGCGTGGCACCATCGTGCCGATCTTTGACCTGCGCGCCCGTTTCGGCGACGGTCCGACCTCGCCCACCAAGAACCACGTCGTGGTGGTGATGAGCGTGGGCGACAAATGGGTCGGCATCCTGGTGGATGCGGTCAGCGACATCCTGACGGTCTCGCGCGAGGACATCCACAATGTGCCCGAGGGCAATTCGGTCGATACCGAACTGCTCAATGGCATTGTCACCCATGACAGCCGCATGGTCGGGCTGATCGACCTGCATGCCGTGGTGAGCGGCGCCAAGCTCGACGGCTAGTCCGTCCCAGTCATGGCCGAAACAGCAAGGGCGCCGCGAGGCGCCCTTTTTTTGCCGGCTCAGCGGCGCCGATCAAATCCATGCAACGCAAAATCCCGCGTCCCTTATGGGTGCGCGGTGTTGGCTGCGGCCGGGCCGCAAATCATCGGCTAGGAGGGCAGAGACCTAGAACAGGTCGACGTCACCATGGGCCTGGTGGGCGGCAATGCCGGACAGGGCTGGAACGCGCAGTTCATCCAGGGTCAGGCTCGCCCAGACTTCGTCATAGACGCTTTCGGGAGAGGACGGGGGCAGGATGGCAAACTGGCGTGCGGCCAGCGCCAGGTTGTGGCAGCGCTGCTCGATTCGGTCCTGACCCTGCAGGGCCGTGATGATCATGGCCACGGCGTCGCGGACGGAAGCATCTTTGTTCAGCTTGCTGTCGGCAAGAATCTCGAGCGCGTCGGTAATGCCTTCGAGCATGGCTGCGCTTTGGCGCGCCGTCTCATCGAGTTCTTTTGCCAGTTTTTGCAGTGACATGTACTTCTTGTCCTTACCCCGTGCTGCCACACTATCCCGGGATTTCTAAAGCAGGCCTTGCAATCTGTTGGCGGGAACTGAGACATCGAACGATGTGGTTAGCGATTGGATAACGAGTTTAAAGCTACCATCGGAACAATTAAGTTACCGCGGCCAAGAGAGCGCATATGGCACTGCCGAATTCCCTGCCACCTGAATTCGATCGTGGCGTCGTCACCACCGTGCATCAGGGTGAGTGCCACGTGTCGGGCGATGTTGACCTGACGTTCTCGACCGTTCTTGGGTCGTGCATCTCTGCCTGCGTGCGCGACCGTGTCGCCAATGTGGGCGGCATGAACCATTTCCTCCTGGCCGAGCAGTCCGGTTCCGCCAAGGATCGCTATGGTGCCTCGGCCCGCTATGGCGCCTTCGCCATGGAACAGCTGATCAACAAGGTGCTCAGCAAAGGCACGGGCAAGAAGTCCAATCTAGAGATCAAGGTCTTCGGCGGCGGCAAGATCAATGCCTCGCTCGATGATGTGGGCCTGAAGAACATCGAGTTCGTCCGCAGCTTCATGGCTGACGAAGGCTATATGATGATGGGCGAAGATCTGGGCGGCAATTATGCCCGCCGGGTCCTGTTCAAGCCCTATTCCGGCCGGGCCTTCTGCAAGCGCCTGGACAGCGATGTCGGCGCCAATGTGGCCCGCGAAGAACTGGCAATCGCCAAGCGCCGCGTCGTGGTTGCTCCGCCGGTGGACGATATCGAACTGTTCTAGGCGCCTCGCCAACCGCATTTGTCTGAAAGGCCGCCAACTCTGGCGGCCTTTTGCTTGCTGGGCGGTTCCCTGAGAGCCAGCTGGCAAATATGCGTCAGAATGGGTCACAAGTTGAGAGTCTGACAATTTAGATTAGCAAAGCCTTTCCCATGCGGGCGTTGCTATAGAGTTGGTTAACCATTGCGGGTTTAGGTTTGGAGAATGTCCAAAACCATGCCGCTCTTCGGTATTTCGGCTCTGTCATGTCCAGTCTGCGCCTTGCCCTGATCATTGCGGCCGTCTGGCTGGGTGCGGCCGCGCTGGCCTGCGTGCTGGTGCTGCTGACGCCGATGGGGCCGGTGCAGCTTGGCGTCGTGGCGGGCCTGTTGGTCGTGGCCATTGCAGTGACGCTGGCCCTGGCGATCTGGCTCGACCGGCGCGCCAATCGCATGCTGGTCGAGGTGGCCCTGGCGGCCGGGCTCAGCCAGCGGGCCGACGAGGTGCTGACCATTTCCGACATTGTCGGGCGGCTGGGCAAACGGCTCGAGCGGGCACATCATTTCAAGAGCGCCATTGGCCATGTGCATCAGCCGGTCATCGTGGTCGATGAAGGCGGGGTGATCCTGGCCGCCAGTGCCGGCATGGGCCAATTGGCCGCCGGCGTGGTGGAGGGCGCCACCGTCGATGTGCTGTTCGGCCCGGGCTATCTCGACGCCGGGGGCGGCGTGCCGGAAGAAACCATGGCCATGCTCGGCGGACGGCGCTACGCGGTCCGCCGCTATGCCATTGCGGCCAACCGTCATTTGATCGAACTGGTGCCGGCGGGCAGCTATATCGAGGATGATGAGCTCGATGCCTTTGTGGGCGCCCTGGCCGCCGGCCAGACCGGCTTTCGCTTCGATGCGGCGGCTGTGGAGCGCAATCCGGCCATGGGGGCGCTCAATACCAGCCTGGGCGCACTCGACGCGGGGCTGCACCAGCTCGACGGGGTGATCCAGGGGCGCGACGATCTGGCTGATGCTTTCGAGGGGCCCTTGGGGCTGATCGCGCGGCGCGCCGCCGATGTGCTGTCCGCGCTCGGCGACCAGCTCGACGAGGAGCGCGCCCTGCGGCGCCGGCTCGAGGGGCGGCTGGCCCAGGTCAGCGAGCTGGTCGAGGGCTTTGAAGCGCGTCTTAAGCGTATGGGAACCGTGTCGGAAGAAAATCGCGACGATGTCGGCTCGCTCGGTTCGGCCATCAAGTCGGGCTCCCAGCAGGTTCGCCAGGCGCAGAGCATGGGGCGCATCGCCCAGGAGCTGGCGGGCGACGCCGAGCTGGCCGCGCAGCGCACCGGCCAGGTCGTTGTCGAGATCGACAAGATGACCTTGGACATCGACAAGATGGTGCAGGCCATCGAAGATGTTTCGTTCCGCACCAATATGTTGGCGCTCAATGCTGCTGTCGAGGCGGCCCGCGCCGGTGAAAAGGGCGCCGGCTTTGCCGTGGTCGCAGACGAGGTGCGTCAGCTGGCCCAGCTCACCAGTCGATCCGCCAAGGATATCCGATCTGTACTCGGGCGCGGCCGCGCCCAGGCAGAAACGGGTGTGGCAGAGGCGCTGTCACTGCAGAATATGCTGACAAATCTCGAAGCCCATTTACGCAATCTAAGTAATGAAACCGACACTATAGCCACCACCATTGGTCAGGGAGAGACGGCTTTGGGCCGACTGGCCGGACGAATGGGATCGAGTGGCGCGTCTGCGGAGCCGACAAGTGTGTCGGTGCGGCGAGCCAGTGCTTAGACGGGCGCCCTGCATGGGCGCCTGGGGCAATTGGGGAACGTCGTATGGAACAGGGAGAAATCTCCCTTAGCGAGCGCGAGTTTTCGCGTATCAAGGACCGGGTCTATAAGGTAGCCGGAATCTCGCTAAGCGATGCCAAGCGGACCCTGGTGGTTTCGCGCCTGTCCAAGATTGTGCGCAGCCTGGGGCTGACCAGTTTTGACAGCTATGTCGACTATCTCGAAAGAGGCGGCAACGCGCAGGACGGGCAGGAATTCGTCAATGCCCTGACCACCAATCTGACGCGCTTTTATCGCGAAGACCATCATTTCGAACATCTGCGCAGCTATGTGGGCGGGCTGATTGCCAGCAAGCCGCGTGGCTCGCGCCTGCGCATCTGGTCTGCCGGCTGCTCGACAGGGCAGGAGCCCTATACCATCGGCATGGATCTGCTGGGGGCCTTCCCCGAGCTCAAGCGCTGGGACTTCAAGATCCTGGCCACCGACATCGATACGGCCGTGATCGCCAAGGCGGCGCGCGGCATCTATCCGGAAAACGAGACGGCGGGCCTGTCCGCCGAGCGGCTCAAGCCGTTCCAGCGGCTGGGTGACGGCACGGTCAAGATTCCGGACGCGGTGCGCGAGCTGATCTCGTTCAAGCCGCTCAACCTGATTGCCCAGTGGCCGATGAAGGGGCCATTCGACGCCATCTTCTGCCGCAATGTGGCGATCTATTTCGACAAGCCGACCCAGGGCGAGGTCTTCGGCCGTTTCAGCAAGCTGCTGGCCCCCGATGCCTTCCTCTACATCGGCCATTCCGAAAATCTTGGGTCCGGGGGCGAGGGTTTCCGCCTCGTCGGCAAGACCATCTACCAGTGCAAGCCTAAATCCAACAATCGAGCAGCCGCATGAGTATCCGGGTTCTAGTAGTTGATGACTCCGCGCTGATCCGCGAAGTGCTGTCGCGCACATTGACGCGCGACGGCGACATCGTCGTGGTCGGCACGGCGACCGATCCGATCGACGCGCGCGAGAAGATCAAGCAGCTCAATCCCGACGTCGTCACGCTCGACATCGAAATGCCCAATATGAACGGGCTGCAGTTCCTCGAAAAGATCATGCGCCTGCGGCCCACGCCGGTGATCATGGTGTCGACGCTCACCACCAAGGGGGCCAGCGAGACGCTGCTGGCGCTCGAACTGGGCGCCGTCGATTTCGTCGCCAAGCCCAGCGCCGATCTGCAGGGTGGCCTCGACAATTTCGGCGCCGGCCTGCGCGACAAGATCCGTGCTGCCGCCAAGTCGGATGTGCGCGGCCGCGCTGCCGACCGGGTCGATGTGCCCAATGTTGCGGTCAAGACCGCCGCGGCGCCCAGCGGCGCCCTGATTGCCATCGGCGCTTCGACCGGGGGCGTGGAAGCCATTCGTGCCGTGCTCACCCAGATGCCGGCAGATTGCCCGCCCATCGTCATTGCCCAGCACATGCCCGCCGGTTTCACCCAGCGCTTTGCCGCGCGGCTCGATGAGCTCTGCGCGATCAAGGTGGTCGAGGCAGAAGACCGCATGCAGCTGCTGCCGGGCCATGCCTATGTCGCCAAGGGCGACTTCCATCTGCGGGTTGAAAAGTCCTCGGGCATGCTCAAGTGCCGCCTGACGCATGACGATCTGGCCTCTGGCCACCGTCCGAGCGTGGATGTGCTGTTTGAATCGGTCGCCAAGGCAGTCGGCCCCATGGCGGTTGGCGCTATCCTCACCGGCATGGGCCGCGATGGGGCCCGCGGGCTCAAGCTGATGCGTGATGCCGGCGCCTATACGGTCGGGCAGAACCAGCGCTCGGCGCTGGTCTATGGCATGCCGCGCGTGGCGTTCGAAGAAGGCGCCGTGGTGGAACAGGCGCCGGTCGAGGCCATTGCGGCGCGCCTGGCCAATGCGCTGGTGCGCCTCAAGTCTGCGGCCTGAGGCTGCTCATGTGCAATACGGCGGTACCAATTGAGAGATTTGTAACGCTTGTTGCCTAGTGTTTGTCAGAATGCACGGGGCGGTTTCCCCGGGCACCAAGAAGGTGATCAAGACCATGCCTAAAGCCAGCGCTGTCAGTGTTCTTGTCGTTGACGACCAGCAGTCCATGCGCGGTATCTGCAAGTATATTCTTACCCAACTGGGCTTTAAGGATATCATTGAAGCCAAGAGTGGTCGGGATGCCCTGGGCAAGCTTGAGAAGGCCAATGTCGACCTGATCATTTCCGACTGGAACATGGAAGATATCGACGGGCTGACGCTGCTCAAGGTGATCCGCAAGCACCCGCGCACCCAGGCCATGCCCTTCATCATGGCCACCGGCCGCTCCGACAAGGAACAGGTCAAGGAAGCCATTTCCTTCGGCGTGAACAATTACATCGTCAAACCCTATGACGCTTCGACCATGAAGAAGCGCATCGAGGCTGTGATCGGCGCGCTGAGCTAAGCACAGGCTCCGACAGGTCGATGACATTTTGTGAACCCCTTCCGGCGCCTGGCCGGGAGGGGTTCGGTTTTTTCGCCTGTCGTTGCGGTCGTCAGGTCGGCTCCATTGCCTGGCGCTGGCGGTCGTAATGAGTGGTTAATGAGCGATGTGTATCGTTTCCACAGACGGGCCAGGCCCGCAGAGGGAGACTTTTGCTGTCATGGGCGCAGTTTTCGTGGCGCCGGAACCAAGATCACATCACGTGTGACGGGCGCAGCATTGCTTGAGGAAGCTGGAGTATTTGATGGGACTGTTGCCGCATTTCAAAATTGCCCAGAAACTGCCGCTGGCGCTGGTTGGTTCGGCCCTGCTGGTGAGCCTTGGCGTGGGGATCGCCAGCTATCTGATCGGCTCGGCCACGGTCGATGATCTCTCCCGTCGGCAGATCGATACCATCGCCACTCAGGCATCGTCCGAGCTGGCGGCCTATTTCGACGGCATTGCCAAGGATCTGGCGATCACGGCGGCCACCGAATCCACGCAGACCACCATGCGCGATTTCAACATCACCTGGGGCCAGTTCGGCACGGCCAAGCCGCCCAAGGACCCGGTGGTGGCGCTGCAGGATGCCTATATCAAGAACAATCCGGACCCGGCGCAGCGCGAGTTGCTCGATGTGTCCACCGATGCCAAGCGCAGCAATTATGACTTTGCCCATTCCAAGGTGCATCCGGCCTTCCGCCGGCAGCTGAGCGCACGTGGCTATGCCGATCTGATGCTGCTCGATCCGGCCGGCAATCTCATCTATTCGGTGATGAAGCGCGATGACTTCGCGACCAATTTTGCCGCTGGCGGCGCTGGCGCCGACTCCGGCCTGGGCCAGGCGTTCCAGGCTGCCGCGGGCATGACCGAGGCAGGGCAGGTGGCCTTTGCCGATTTCACGCCCTATGCGGCAGCGGCGGGCTCGCCACAGAGCTTCATGGCGACACCGCTGTTCGACAACCGGCAGAAGCTGGTGGGCGTTCTGGCTGTTGCCATCTCGACGGCGTCGGTGGACGCCATCATGAGCCAGGCCGATGGCCTGGGCGAGACCGGCGAGAGCTTCCTGGTTGGTTCCGATTTCCTGATGCGCTCGGATTCGCGCTTCACGCCGGAATCCGATGCGCTGGCAACGCGCTTCGAGACGCCCGACGTGGCCGCGGCGCTGGCCGGCAATGCCGTGTCGGGCACGTCGGACGCCTATCGCGACATGGACATGATCCTGACCGCCAAGCCGCTGACCTTTGGCAACACGGACTGGGCGGTTGTGACCGTGGTGGGCAAGCAGGAGGCACAGGCGCCCGTGGTGGCGATGCGCAACATGATGCTGCTGGTGGGCGCGGGCCTGCTGGCGATCGCGGCCGTGGCCGGCTATCTGTTCTCGCGGTCGGTCAGCCGCCCGATCACCGGGCTCACCGACACCATGGCGGCGCTGGCCGCAGGCGATCTCAATGTCGCGGTGCGTGGCGCCGAACGGCATGATGAGATCGGTGCCATGGCCCGGGCCGTGGAAGTGTTCCGCGAGAACGGCCTGCGGGTGGCACAGATGACCGAGGCCGAGGCGGCCCAGGTGCTCAACCGCCAGGCCGAGCGGGCCAATATGATGCAGAACCTGCAGCGGGCCTTCGGCACGGTGGTGGATGCCGCCATTGCCGGCGACTTCAGCCAGCGCGTGGACATGGAATTCCCCGACGAGGAGCTCAACCGCCTGGCGCGTTCGGTCAACCATCTGGTCGAAACCGTCGATCGCGGTGTGGGCGAGACCGGCCATGTGCTTTCGGCACTGGCCAATACCGATCTCACGCAGCGCATGACCGGCGACTATGACGGCGCCTTTGCCCGGCTCAAGGCCGATACCAATGCGGTGGCCGAGAAGCTGACCGAAGTGGTCGGCCAGCTCAAGGACACCTCGCGCTCGCTCAAGACCGCGACCGGCGAAATCCTGTCTGGCGCCAATGACCTGTCCGAACGCACCACCAAGCAGGCGGCGACCATCGAGGAGACCTCGGCGGCCATGGAACAGCTGGCGGCCACGGTGATGACCAATGCCGAGCGCGCCAATGAGGCCAGCCAGGCTGCGGCCAGCGTGTCGCAAACGGCCGAAGAGGGCGGGGCGGTGATGGCGCAGGCGACCCAGGCGATGGAGCGGATTTCCAACTCCTCGTCCAAGATCTCCAACATCATCGGCATGATCGACGACATTGCGTTCCAGACCAATCTGCTGGCGCTGAATGCCTCGGTGGAAGCGGCGCGTGCCGGGGACGCGGGCAAGGGCTTTGCCGTGGTGGCCGTCGAAGTGCGGCGCCTGGCGCAGTCTGCGGCATCTGCCTCGGCAGACGTCAAGCAGCTGGTCGAGGAATCCGCCCATGAGGTCAATGGCGGTTCGCGTCTGGTGGCCGATGCAGCCAGCAAGCTCGAGGCCATGCTGGCCGCGGCGCGTTCGTCCAACGAACTGATGAGCGGCATTGCCCGGGAAAGCCGGGCCCAGGCGTCCTCGATCGAGGAGGTCAACACCGCCGTGCGCACGATGGATGAGATGACCCAGCACAATGCGGCGCTGGTCGAGGAAATCAACGCGGCGATCGAGCAGACCGAGACGCAGGCCACCGAACTCGACCGCATTGTCGAAGTCTTCGGCACCGATGACAGGCGCGAAACGCAGGCCGAACCCAGCGCACCGCGCCGGGCGCCTGCCGGGCGGGCCATAGCCGAGGGTGCCAGGGGCCTGCAGGACAAGATCCGCAGTGCCGCAAAGTCCTACTTCAGCAAGGGCAGCACGGCCGTCGAGCAGGACTGGAACGAGTTCTAGTCCGGCGCTATGCGCCCATACAGATGCTGATTGAAACGGGGCCGAAAGGCCCCGTTTTGTTGTGCGATAGCAGTTTAGTGCCGTTCGGCAACGCGATGTTAACGGGCAGTGCGCTATCCCGTTTCTACCATACAAGTTTATGGCTATTCGGCATTGGGGGAGTGCGCGGGATGAGGGCGACATCAGGATTCTGGGGTAATATCAAGCTGACCACGGCAATTGCCGGGCTGGTGCTGGGCGGCATCATGGTCACGATCATTGCCTATTCGGTGAGTGGCTATCTTGATCTGCGGCGCCAGGCCATCCGCCAGTCGGTCGATCAGCAGGTGGCCAATCTGCAGGTGGCGGGCACGATCCTGGAGAAGCGCCTGTCCGGCGCGGTCCTCACCTGGGCCGAGGACGGCAGCATCGCAGCGCTGCAGGCCTATTCGCTGCCCTTCTTCCATGACACCGCGGCCATCGATTCGGTCACGCATATCACGAAGGGCGCTGCCGCCATCTTCGGGCTGGATCCGGCCAGCGGCCAGTTCATCGCCAAATCCACCAGTTTTGAAGGTGACGACGGCAAGCGCATCATCGACTTTGCGCTCGATCCCGCATCGCCCGAACATGCTGCGCTTACCCAGGGCCAGCCCTATTTCGGCGATGTGACCATGCAGGGCACGCGCTTTTTTGGCGCCTTCCAGCCGATGAGCAATCTCAAGGGCGAGCTGATCGGTGCGTTCTTTGTGGGCAGCGATGCCAAGATCGCCGAAACGGCCGCCGACGCGACGCTGGGTTCCACCGCGTTGCTGGGGCTGGTGCTGCTGCTGGTCCTGGGCACCATCAGCCTGGTGGCGACGCGCCTGATCACCCGGCCCATCCCGCGCATTGCCAAGGCCATGGATGCCATTGCCGAAGGCAAGTTCGATACCGAAGTGCCCTATCTCAACCGGGGGAACGAGCTGGGCGCCATGGCGCGTGCGGTGGACGTGTTCCGCGCCAACGGGCTGCGCGTCAGCGAAATGACCGAGGCCGAGGCCGCGCGCATCATTGCCGATCGCGACGCGCGCCAGCAGATGATGACCGAGCTGCAGTCCGCCTTCGGTCAGGTGGTGGATGCGGCGGCCGCGGGCGATTTCACGCGCCAGGTCGACACCGAATTCCCTGATGCCGAGCTCAATGCCCTGGCCCGCAGCATCAATGCGCTGGTGGCCAATTTCAACCGCGGCGTGACCGGCATCGGCGCGGTGCTGGGGGCCCTGGCCAATACCGATCTGCGCCAGCGCATGGAAGGCGACTACGAAGGCGCCTTTGCCACGCTGCAAAGCGACATCAATGCGGTGGCTGACAAGCTGTCCGAAGTGGTGGGGCAGCTGCGCGACACTTCTGGAACGCTCAAGACCGCGACCGGCGAAATCCTCAGCGGCGCCAATGACCTCAGCGAGCGCACCACACGGCAGGCCGCGACCATCGAAGAGACCTCGGCGGCCATGGAAGAGCTGGCCCGCACGGTGATGCGCAATGCCGAGCAGGCCGGCAAGGCCAGCTCTGTGGCCGCCACCGTCATGCAGGCGGCCGAAGAAGGCGGCCAGGTGATGGAGCAGGCGACCCTGGCGATGAGCCGGATTTCGGACTCCTCGGGCAAGATCTCCAATATCATCGGCTTGATTGACGACATCGCCTTCCAGACCAATCTGCTGGCGCTCAATGCCTCGGTGGAAGCAGCGCGTGCCGGCGACGCCGGCAAGGGCTTTGCCGTGGTGGCGGTCGAGGTGCGGCGTCTGGCGCAATCGGCTGCCAATGCCTCCAGCGAGGTCAAGCTGCTCATCGAGCAGAGTGCCAGCGAAGTGCGCGGCGGCACAGCGCTGGTGGGCGATGCGGCCGGCAAGATCGAAGCTGTGCTCGACGCCTCGCGCAGTTCAAGCGAGCTGATGCGCGGCATCGCCACCGACAGCCGCGAGCAGGCCGGCGCCATCGACCAGGTGTCGATTGCCGTGCGCACCATGGATGAGATGACCCAGCACAATGCGGCGCTGGTCGAAGAGATCAATGCGGCCATCGAGCAGACCGAAAGCCAGGCAACGGCGCTTGACCTGATCGTTGATGTCTTTGCCGTTGCCGATGAGCGTGCGGCGACCAGGCGGGCGCCGCTGCAGGCGGCCCGGCCGGCGTCTGCCGCGGTCCGCAAGCCTGTGCCCATGAGCCATGGCAATGCCGCCCTCGACAGTGACTGGACCGCGTTCTAGTGCCAGTCAGGTCCTTTCCTGCATGAGCAAGGGGCGTCCCACGGACGCCCCTTTTTGCCGTCTGAAAGGCGCCGCCAACGCGCCCATGACCAGGCTCGGCCCATCGGTCGCTTGGTCTTTCAATCCTGTCGAGCAATCTATCTTCTAGTCTATCCTTTTGATTTTTCTTACATTTTTGTGAGTATTGACAATTTCTCTGGCTCTTCTTGCCGAAAAACAAGGTCAATACTCGCTTAAGATACTGCTGTTACTTTTTTGGTTGATTGCCGGGTTTGTTGTGCCTGGCGGATGATCCTGGAGTGATTGCATGGCCAGTCGAATCGCTGCCGTTGTGGGTAGTATCAAGCTGACGACGATGATCGCCGCACTGGTTATCTCGGCCGTCATTGTCTCGGTCTCGGTGGTGACGCTGGCGCTGTATCTCAACCTGAGCGAGAGTTCGCGCAACGACGCGATCAAGCAGCAGGATACCAATCTCAAGACTGCGGCGACGGTGCTTCAGTCGAGCCTGCCCGGTGCCGAGGTGGAATGGACGGACACCGGCGGCATCGCCGCCATCCGCACCTGGGCCATGCCCAAGCAGTTCACCAATGACGAGCTGGTGGATTCGATCAAGCGGGTCACCGGCGAGGCTGCAACGCTGTTCGGCTGGAGCGAGGCAGACCAGGATTTCGTGCGCATGACGACCACCATCGTCGGGGCGGACGGTGTGCGCATTGTCGGCACCATGCTGGGCAAGGACAGCGCCGCCTACCGCTCGATGATGGAAGGCAAGGTCTATTATGGCGAGGCCAAGATCGTGGGCCGCCCCTATTACACGGCCTATCAGCCCATCGTGGACCAGGGCGGCACGCCCGTCGGCATCATCTTTGTGGGCATCGACCGCGCCGAGATCGAGGCGCGCATCCAGAGCACGGTGCAACTGCTGCTCATGGTGGGCGCTGCGGTGCTGGTGGTGCTTGGCGGACTGGGCCTGTTGCTGTCGCGGATGATGATGGCGCCGGTGCCGCGCCTGGCCAAGGTGATGAAGCAGGTGGCCGATGGCGATTATGACGCCAGGATCGACTATCTCGATCGCGGCAATGAGGTGGGCGACATGGCCCGCGCCGTTGAAGTGTTCCGCACCCGGGGCCTGACCCTGGTGCAGATGACCGATGAGGAAAAGCAGGCCGAGCTGCGCCGCCGCGAGGAGCGCACCGACATGATGGTGACCTTGCAGGCCGCCTTTGGCGAAGTGGTCGATGCCGCCATTTCCGGCGACTTTTCCAAGCGCGTCCATGCCCAGTTTCCCGATCCCGAGCTCAATTCACTGGCGCAAAGCGTCAACCAGCTGGTCGAAACGGTCGACCGTGGCCTGTCCGAGACCGGGCAGGTGCTGGCGGCGCTGGCCGATACCGATCTGCGCCAGCGCATGACCGGCAGCTATCAGGGCGCCTTTGCCCGGCTGGCCGAAGACACCAATGCCGTCACCGACCGGCTGACAGATGTGGTCAGCAATGCCAAGCAGATTTCGGGTTCGCTCAAGCAGGCGACGGGCGAAATCCTCTCGGGCATCAACGATCTGGCCGAACGCACGACCAAGCAGGCGGCAACCATCGAAGAAACCTCGGCCACCATGGAGCAACTGGCGGGCACGGTCTCGAGCAATGCCGAAATGGCCGAGTCGGCGAGCAGCCAGGCGCAGATGGTGTCGGGCAATGCGGCCCAGAGCGGCGTCACCATGAACGAGGCCAATGCGGCCATGGAGCGGATCACGGCCAGCTCGGCCAAGATCTCCAACATCATCGGGCTGATCGACGACATTGCCTTCCAGACCAATCTGCTGGCGCTGAACGCCTCGGTGGAAGCGGCGCGGGCGGGCGATGCGGGCGCCGGTTTTGCCGTGGTGGCCGTGGAAGTGCGGCGCCTGGCCCAGTCGGCCGCATCGGCTTCGGCCGACGTCAAGACACTGATCGAGCAGTCGGCCATGGAAGTGCAGGGCGGAACGCGCCTGGTCTCGAGCGCTGCCGAGCAATTGGTGGGCATGCTGTCGGCCATCGATGAAAACGCGGCCATGATGCACCGCATCGCCGCCGCCAGCCGCAGCCAGGCCGTGGCCATCGACGAAGTGTCCGTGGCCGTGCGCACGCTGGACGAGATGACACAGCACAATGCGGCGCTGGTGGAACAGACCAATGCGGCCATCGAGCAGACCGAGGCCCAGGCGAGCGAGCTCGACCGCGTGGTCGATGTCTTTACGCTGGCCGGCGACACGGCTTCGGCCCCAGCAATTGCACGGGCGCCCCAGGCAAAGCCAAAGGCACCAGCAACCGCGACGGCGGCGCGCAGCTATCTTGCGCAGGGCAATGCGGCCATTTCGACGGACTGGAACGAGTTCTAGCGCAACTTCTGTCTGCAACAGCGCAAAAGGGGCGTCCGGGAGGGCGCCCCTTTTTGCTGCGCCAATGCGCCGTGCCTCCCCATGGCCGGGGCCAAAAAATCCTGCTGGTGGCGAGCTCAGGCAAGTCCTTGATCAGCCGACACTTTGTGCACAGGCGGGATTTGTGCTGGGCGCGCAGACCGTCTCGGCGCGGAACAATTCACGAGCCATTAACTGCCTTTGAATACAAATTCCATTGGGGGCACGAATATTTCATTCAGGCTCCAAAAGAAACCTCCGGGACGGCAGAAGGCCGGCCCGGCGCCAATGTGAATGGTCGTCAGACTACAATAGCCGGCAAGCAAAGCCTCATCTGTGGGCCCGGCCGGTGGTCAAACTGACCAGACAGGAGTCCTGGAATGCTACGCCTCTTTACCGGTTCAATTGCACGTCGGCTCTACAGCCTGCTGCTGGTTTTCGCGCTCGGCTTTGCCGGCGTGGTCGCCTATCAGCTGATGTCGCTGCGCGAGAACCTGGGTGATTTCAAGCGGACCGAGCTCCAGTCCGTGGTCGAATCCGGCGTGTCAATCGTGCAGGACTATTACGATCAGGCGCAGGCTGGCACCATGACCACCGAGGCCGCCCAGACCGCCGCCAAGGAGACGCTGCGTCACATGCAGTATGGCGACGGCGGCTATCTGTTCATCGACGACTTCAACTACAACAATATCATGCACGGCTATCAGCCCGAAAAAGAGGGCTCGAACCGGCGCGACACCACCGACATTACCGGCAAGCGCTACATGGAAGAGATGATCGACGGCGCCAAGGCTGCCGGCAGCTATTTCGTGGACTATGCCTTCAAGGACAAGGATGGCGTGTCCAAGGACAAGGTGACCTTTGCCAAGGCCTTCGAACCCTGGGGCTGGACCATTGCCTCGGGCGTGCTGCTGACCCAGGTCGAAGCCATCTTCTGGCAGGCGGCGCTGACCAGTGCGGTGATTACCCTGGGCGTGATGGCCGTGGTGCTGGTGCTCGGTGGCCTGATTGCCCGGTCCATCAGCCGTCCCGTTGCCAAGCTCACCACCAATATGGAACGCCTGGCGCAGAACGATTTCGACATCGAGCTGGAAGGCGAGGATCGCCGCGACGAAATCGGCAACATGGTGCGCGCCGTGGGCGTGTTCCGCGAACAGGGCCTCAAGGTCAGCCAGATGACCGAGGCGGAAGCCGCCCGCATCATCGCCGATGAGCAGCAGCGCCGCACCATGATGAGCGAGCTGCAGGGGGCGTTCGGCGCCGTGGTGGATTCGGCCATTGCCGGCGACTTCAGCCGGCGCGTGGATGCCGAATTCCCCGATCCGGAACTCAATGGCCTGGCCAACAGCGTCAACAGCCTGGTGCAGACCGTGGAAACCGGCCTCAGCGAAACCGGCCGCGTGCTCAAGGCATTGGCCAATACCGACCTGACCGAACGCGTCGAGGGCCGGTTCCAGGGTGCCTTTGCTGATCTGCAGGCCGATACCAATGCGGTGGCCGACCGGTTGAGCGATGTGGTGGAACGTCTCAAGACCACGTCGCAGACGTTGCGCACCGCGACCGGCGAGATCCTGGCCGGCGCCAACGACCTCTCCGAACGCACCACCAAGCAGGCTGCGACCATCGAAGAAACCTCGGCGACCATGGAACAGCTGGCCGGCACGGTGTTGCAGAACGCCGAGCGCGCCCGCGACGCCAGCGTCAATGCCAGCGAAGTCACCCGCACCGCTGAAGAGAGCGGCCAGGTGATGCAGAAGGCCAATGAGGCCATGTCGGCCATCGAGGCCAGCTCGGCCAAGATCTCCAACATCATCGGCATGATCGATGACATCGCCTTCCAGACCAATTTGCTGGCGCTGAACGCCTCGGTGGAAGCCGCGCGTGCTGGCGATGCCGGCAAGGGCTTTGCCGTGGTGGCCGTGGAAGTCCGCCGCCTGGCGCAGTCCGCTGCCTCGGCCTCGGCTGACGTCAAGCTGCTGATCGAACAGAGCGCGACCGAAGTGACCATGGGTTCGCGCCTGGTGTCCGATGCTGCTGCCCGCCTGAGCAAGATGCTCGAGGCCGCCCGCGAGAACAACGCGCTGATGGAAGGCATCGCCCGCGAGAGCCGCGAACAGGCCTCGGCCATCGAAGAGGTCAATGTCGCCGTGCGGCAGATGGACGAGATGACCCAGCACAATGCGGCGCTGGTGGAAGAGACCAACGCGGCCATCGAACAGACCGAAGGGCAGACCGGCGAGCTCGACCAGATCGTGGCCGTGTTCACCACCCATTCGGCCCCGGTGTCTGGTGTTGCCGCGCCGCGCGCAGCCAAGCGCAGTGCGCCCGCGCCGCAGCCGTCGCGCCAGAAGGCTGCCGCCGCGCAATATCTCAGCCAGGGCAATGCGGCGATTTCGGCCGACTGGAACGAGTTCTAGCGCCCGTTCATCGCACAGACCCTTGCAGAGGGGCGCCGCTTGCGGCGCCCCTTTTTGCTGATCGGCGCTGCCGCAATCATACTTAACCTGGACTTAAGCGGCGCCCGGCACTGTGGAGCCGTGTCGGTCGCCCGGGGGCGTGTGCCGGCACGGACCTGGCCCAGGCTGCTCGTTGTAGCGCCGGCCGGGCCGTATTGGGGAAGTTGTGAAGTGCGTCAGCTGAAACTGTCATTCAAACTGCCGGCCGTCATCATGGGTGTCGCCCTGGCGGGCATCGCCGCCGTTGGCGGTGTGGCCTATCTGGCAGGGCAGAGCCTGGTGGAGCAGCAGGCGCAGCAGCGCCTTTCTGCGGTTGCCGTGGCCGCCCAGGTTGATCTGGCGGCCGCGCTGGATCGTGCCGGGCTCGACCTCACGCTGCTGGCAGGGCGCAGTGACACAGCCTTGGCCATTGCGCAATTCGCCGAGGCGCTGCCTGCCGCAGGCGATGCGACCGAGCAGTTGCAGGCCGCCTATATCAGTGCCAATCCCAATTCTGCCGAGACGCGCTATCTGCTCGATACCGCGCCCGGCCAGAGCGCCTATGACGCCATCCACCAGCGCTGGCACGGCGCTCTGCGCGCACAGCGCCTTGGCCGCGGCTATGCCGATATCATGCTGTTCGACAGCGCGTTGACGGCCATCTATTCGGTCGACAAGCGCGCCGACTTTGCCACCGGCTTTGCCGAGGGTACCGGCCCCTGGGCCGGGTCAGCGCTGGGTACCGCTGTCCGGGCCGCCGCGCAGGCGCCGGGCGGCAGCCTGCAGGTCGCCGGGCTTGCGCCCTATAGTGCCGCCGGCGATGCGCTGATGGCTTTCCTTGCCACCCCCGTTATGGCCGATGGCGCAGTGGCCGGCGTTGTCGCCCTTGCCCTGCCGCAGGCCTATTTCGAGCATTCGGTGTTGCGCGCCCAGGCCGTGGCGCCCAATGGCGCGGTCCTGCTGGTGGGCAGCGAGGGACGGGTGCTGGCTCTTTCCGGCCTGGCGCAGGCGCCGGACGCCGGGACAGCCATCGCCGCAACTACTGTCACGACGGCCCTGGGCGGTACGCCGGCCGAGGGCGAAGTGGTGCTGGGCGATGGGGCGCCATTCCGCGCGGCAGCCCTGCCACTGGCCGTTGGTGATCAGACCTGGGCCGTGCTGGCCCTGGAGCCGCCCGAGGTTGTGACGCAAAGCCTGGCTGGCCTGCGCAACGGCATTGTCCTGGCCGGCGCGATCGTGCTGGCGCTGTCGGCCCTGCTGGCGCTGGTGTTTGCCGCGCGGGTCATGCGCCCGGTGATTGGCCTCACCGAAGCCATGGCCGATATTGCCGACAATGAGCTGGATGCGCGCGTGCCGGGGCTGGAGCGCGCGGACGAACTGGGCTTCATGGCCGAAGCGGTGGCGACGGTGCGCGACCGCGGCCGCAAGCTGCGTGCCCTTCGCGCCATGGAAGAGGATCAGCTGGCCGAGCGCGTCAGCCAGGTCGACCGGCTGGGGCAGGTCCATGCCGAGATCGTCACGGCGATGGAGGCAATCGCCAAGGGGGACTACAGCCACCGCCTTGTCCCGAACGCGGCCGACAGCGCGCCCGCGCGCCTGGTGGGCAGCGTCAATGGCGCGCTCGCGGCGCTCGATGATGGCATGGGCCGGTTGGCCCAGGCGTTGCGCGTTGTGGTCCCTGAGGCGGGCGATGCCGCAGGGCCATCGGGTCCGGCAGCGCTAGACCTGCTGGCCGAGCAGATCGCCGCCCGTGTCGCGGCGCTTGAAGCGGCACTGGCCGAGAGCCAGGCCGATGCAGATGCCCGCGTCTCGGCGCTCGAGGCTGCCGCAGCGAGCCTCGAGAATGAGGCCGATGCACATGGCCACGCGCTGGGGAGCCTCGGCGAAACCCTGGCCGACTGCCGGCAGAGCCTGGCCGACCAGGTCGGGCTGGCCGATCAGGCCCGGACGCAGGCGCAGGCCATTGCGCAGAACGCTGCAACCAGCGGCCAGGTCATGGATCAGGCAACAGCGGCCATGCAGCGCATCGGCGCCGCCTCGTCCAGGATTGCTGCTATCATCGGCTTGATCGACGACATTGCCTTCCAGACCAATCTTCTGGCGCTCAATGCTTCGGTGGAAGCGGCACGCGCTGGCGAAGCGGGCAAGGGTTTTGCCGTCGTGGCGGTGGAAGTGCGCCGGCTGGCGCAGTCCGCGGCCTCGGCTTCGGCCGACATCAAGGGTGTGATCGAACACAGCGTCGCCGAAGTTTCGGGCGGCTCGCGGCTTGTGACCGAGGCTGCCAGCGGGCTCGAGGGCATGCAGCAGGCCATCGCGGGCAATGTGGGCACCCTTTCAAGCCTGCTGCAGCGCAGCCAGGCCGAGCTTGAAATGGTCGCGGGCCTGGCCCAGTCCGTCGCTGGTCTTGAGTCGCTTTCCCACCAAGCCAAGGCCATCGCCGGACAGATCCAGGCTGCGGGTGAAAACCCCGGCGCGGTGCGCCTTTACCGGCATGCCGGCGCAGCCCCAATGTCGCGTCGCGCCGGCTGATCGCCGCCAAGCCTTTGATATTGATTGATGATACTGGCCGGCGCCGTCTTGCCGGCAATGGATCGGATTTGAAATAAAAACGACGAATACTCTATAAATTGCTATATTTATTCCTTCCCCAAACGAACTTATTCTTGCCGATCTGTATGTTCTTTATCGGTGGTTAACCGCGTTCGCCGTATCCTGGGTGTCAATTGATCCGCATCAAGCAGCCTGGGAACGACATGCTGATCAAATGACCCAACATTGAACATTTGGTGCGGACGATGACAAACAAACCCCAGCTTCAAGATCGCCTCGATTTTATCGGCCTTGATGACGCTGCGCGCAAACGACTCTCGGGCGCACAGGGGGCTCTGGACAAGCACCTGCCGATCGCTCTGGACAAGTTTTACGCCAAGATCAGGACCGTTCCGGCCGTCGCCCGGTTCTTTGATGGCAAGCCGCAGATGGATCGGGCGCAAGGCAAGCAGATCGGCCATTGGAAGGCCATCGGCGCCGGCGCCTTCGACGACGCCTATTTCGAGGCCAGCGGCAAGGTTGGCCTCCGGCATGCCCAGATCGGGCTGGAGCCGCGCTGGCACATTGGCGGCTATGGGGTGATCGCCGAGACGCTGGTGCAGGGTCTGATCGAGGAGATGATGCAGGCCGCGCTCGAACCCAAACGCGGGCGCTTCGGCAACAAGCTGCCGCCGAATCCCGAAGAGGTGATGGAAGCCAGCCGCGCCATGGGTCAGGTGCTGTCCGACGTGCTCAAATCCATGCTGCTCGACATCGATATCGGGGTTTCTGCCTATTTCGAGAAGCTGACGTCGGAGGCCCGCATTGCCGACGAGACCTCCCGGCGGAAGGTCAGCCGCGCTGTCGAGCTGACCGGCGCTGTGCTGCAGGATCTGGCGCGGGGCGATCTGACCAGCCGCATCACCGAAGACTTCGATCCCGAGTTCGAGCAGATCAAGAGCGACACCAATGCCGTCGCCGACCGGCTGACCGCCATCGTCGGACAGCTGCGCCAGACATCGCGCTCCCTGCGCACCGCGACGGGGGAAATCCTGGCCGGCGCCAATGATCTGGCCGATCGCACGACCCGCCAGGCAGCCACCATCGAGGAGACCACGGCGGCCGTCGAGCAGCTGTCAGGCACTGTGGTTGAGAACGCCAAGATGGCGGGCGTCGCCAGCGAGAAGGCACAGGCCGTGTCCCAGAATGCCACGGTCGGCGGCACGGTGATGGGCGAGGCCAATGGAGCGATGGGGGCCATTCAGGCGTCGTCGTCCAAGATTTCCAACATTATCGGGCTGATCGACGACATCGCCTTCCAGACCAATCTGCTGGCGCTGAACGCCTCGGTGGAAGCGGCCCGTGCCGGCGACGCCGGCAAGGGCTTTGCCGTGGTGGCCGTCGAAGTGCGGCGTCTGGCCCAGTCGGCAGCCAATGCCTCGGCCGAGGTCAAGCAATTGATCGAGACCAGTGCTGCCGAAGTGCGCAGCGGGACGCAGCTGGTGTCCAAGGCGGCCGATACGCTGCTCGATATCCTGGCCAGCGCGCAGGAGAGTGCGCAGCTCATCGACACCATCGCCTCTGCCAACCGGCAGCAGTCCGATGCGCTCGGCGAAATCGCTGTGGCCGTGCGCCAGATGGATGAAATGACCCAGCACAACGCCGCCCTGGTGGAAGAAACCAATGCGGCCATCGAGCAGACCGAGGCCCAGGCCAGCCAGCTCGACGAGATCGTGGATGTTTTCGTCATCGACGAAGATGCCGGTCATGTGGCCCCGCCGGTCCGCCAGCCGGCCAAGCCCAGCGCTGCCGCCAAACCTGCCGCCAAGCCTGCCGCAGCGGCCAAGCCGGTGCGCGCACTCAAGACCACCAGCAGTGCCGCCATTTCGCCGGACTGGAACGAGTTCTAGTTCCGCCCTGCTGACAGGGCCTGTCAGGCCCCTGTTGCAAAGCTCCGCATCGGACAGTCTGGTTGTCCTGTGCGGAGCTTTTTTTTATGACTGCTGGCCGAAGCGCTGTGCTCGACTGGAACGGGGTGGATGACCTGCTGGCGCCCATGCCCCCGGCTACCGCCGATCTCGCCCGGGCGTTGGTCGCGTTCCTTGCCCAGTATCCCGGGCTCACTGGCCGCGTCATGCCCGGCTGGCGCTCGGTCAATTTTCGCCATGCCCAGGCGGGTCATGTCTGCGCCGTGTTTGCCCAGCCAGAGCGGGTATCGCTCTATTTCGAACATGGCCGGCTGCTGCAGCATGGCGACGGGCTCCTGGTCGGCGAGGGGCTCAAGAAGGGCCGCGTGCTGCGCCTGCTGCCCGGCGCGCCGGTGCCACATGATGACGTGGCGATCCTGCTGGCCGAGGCCATTGCCCTTTTTGCCTGAACCATGCTTGAAGCGATGGGCAATATGGAGATTGGCATGGCACGCATCGGGCTGGTGGCGCACGACGACAAGAAGGATGAATTGTGCGCCTGGGCGGAACGGCACAAGCGCAAGCTCTCCGAGCACCAGCTGTGGGGCACCGGCACCACGGGCAGCCGGGTGATCGCGGCCACCGGCCTGCCGGTGACCCTGCTCAAGAGCGGCCCGCTGGGCGGGGACCAGCAATTGGGCGCCATGATCGCCGAAGGGCGGCTGGACGTGCTGATCTTCTTCATCGATCCGCTGTCCGCCCAGCCCCATGATGTTGATGTCAAGGCGCTGACCCGGCTGGCCACGCTCTATGATGTGATGTGCGCCAACAACGAGGCCACAGCCAATGCGGTACTGGCCTATCTCTAGGCGTGGCGGGGGCCTCCGCATCAGCACATGGTTGACCATGTGCCCGCCATATGAGCAGATGCCGCAAAATCGCCCGGACTAAACCGGGCACCCTTGGCTCAGGAAACAGGCTTTATTGGTGTCCTCCGACCTGGTTATTGACGTTCGCAACGTCAGCAAACGCTTTGGCGGTCTAACCGCCGTAAACAACTGCTCCCTTTCGGTCCGGCGCGGCTCGGTCACCGGGCTGATCGGCCCGAATGGCGCGGGCAAGTCCACGCTGTTCAATATCGTGGCCGGCAATATCGTGCCCGATGAAGGCGCGATCATCTTTGATGGTCGCGACGTCACGGGCCTGGCGCCGCACGAGCTGTTCCGCACCGGCATGCTGCGAACCTTCCAGATCGCGCATGAATTCTCCAACATGACGGCGCTGGAAAATCTGATGATGGTACCGGGCGACCAGCCGGGCGAGCATCTGGCCAATGCCTGGTTCCGTCCGGGCCTCAGCCGCTCGCGCGAGACCGAGGTGCGCAAGAAGGCGCTCGATGTCATCGACTTCCTCAAGCTGGGCCATGTGCGCAATGAGCTGGCCGGCAATCTCAGCGGCGGGCAGAAAAAGCTCCTCGAACTGGGCCGCACCATGATGGTTGATGCCAAGGTGGTGCTGCTCGACGAGGTCGCTGCCGGCGTCAACAAGACCCTGCTCAATGATCTGGCGGCCAATATCGAGCGCATGAACCGCGAGCTGGGCTATACTTTCTTTGTCATCGAGCATGACATGGATCTGATCGGGCGGCTGTGCGACCCGGTCATCGTCATGGCCCAGGGCGAAAAGATCGCCGAGGGTCCAATGAGCGAGATCCGCGCCAATCCGGCGATTGTCGAAGCCTATTTCGGCACGCCGGTGGAGGCTGCGTGATGGCCCTGATCGAACTCAAGCATGTGGTGGGCGGCTATGGCGGCGCGCCGATCCTGAATGGCGTCAACATGGCCATCGAGCAGTCCGACATCGGCGTCATCGTCGGCCCCAATGGCGCAGGCAAGTCGACCACGCTCAAGGCCATTTTCGGCCTGCTCAAGGTCACTGGCGGCACCATTGATTTCCTCGGCGAAAATGTCGCCAATTCCCTGCCCGACAAGCTCGTGCCCAAGGGGCTGAGCTTTGTGCCGCAGGAAAAGAACGTCTTCACCTCCATGACCGTTGAAGAGAACCTTGAGATGGGGGCGTTCACCCGCAAGGACAGCTTCGCCGAGACCATGGCCTGGGTCTACGAGATGTTCCCCGTGCTGGCCGAAAAGCGCCGCCAGCCGGCGGGCGAGCTCTCGGGCGGCCAGCGCCAGATGGTGGCCATGGGCCGCGCGCTGATGAGCAAGCCCAAGCTTTTGATGCTCGACGAGCCCTCCGCGGGGCTGTCGCCGCGCTATGTCATCGAGATCTTCGAGACCATCGTGCGGGTCAATGCCGAGGGCGTTGGCATCCTGATGGTCGAACAGAATGCGCGCCAGGCGCTGGCCTTTGCCTCCAAGGGCTTTGTGCTGGCCGGCGGCCAGAACCGCTTCACCGGCACGGGCGCCGAGCTCATCGCCGATCCCGAAGTCGCCAAAAGTTTCCTCGGGGGCTAAGCCGTGACCGAATTCATCTTCTTCATCAACCAGGTCGTGATCGCCGGCGCCGTGCTGGGCTGCATCTATGCCCTGGGCGCGGTCGGCATCACGCTGATCTTCGGCATCCTGCGCTTTGCCCATTTCGCCCATTCCGAGCTGATGACCTCGGGCGCCTTCTTTGCCTTCATGCTGGCGGCGCTGTTTGCCAGCTGGGGCATTGTCACGCCCATTCCGACCGGCTTTGTCGTGCTGCCGCTGGCCATGGTGTTGTCGGCCATCTTCGCGCTGGGCATCGACAAGGGCTTTTATGCCCCGCTGCGCAAGCGCGGCGCCAAGCCTGTCATTCTGCTCATCGCCTCGATCGGCGTGACGCTGATGGTGCAGGGGCTGATCCGCCTGTTTTTCGGCGCGGGCAGCTATTCGTTCTTTGAGACCGAAACCAAGGATGTGTTCCGCATCGACACCAGTTTCCTGGGCTCCACCCGGCCGCTGGTGATCACCGAGCCGCAGCTGCTGATGATCGTGGTCACGGTCATCTCGGTGCTGGCGCTGCATCTGTTCCTGACGCGCTCGCGCCTGGGCAAGGCCATGCGCGCCATGGCCGACAATGCCGATCTGGCACAGGTCTCGGGCATCAACACCGCACTCGTCGTCCGCGTCACCTGGGTCGTCGCCGGGGCGCTGGCCTGCATGGCCGGCACCATGCTGGCCCTCGACGTGACGCTGAAGCCCGATCTCGCCTTCAACATCATCATCCCGATCTTTGCCGCCGCCATCGTGGGCGGGCTGGGCCAGGCCTATGGCGCCATCGCCGGGGGCCTTTTGATCGGCTTTGCCGAGTCGCTGGCCGTGTTCAACTGGACCATGGTGCTGCGCCCGCTCAATGCCGTGCTGCCCGAATGGGCGCAGCTGCCGTCGACGCTGGCGCTGGTGCCCACCGAATACAAGCTCACCGTCGCCTTCGTGATCCTGGTGGTGGTGCTGCTGGTGCGGCCCACGGGAATCTTCAAGGGAGCCTCGTCATGATCCGGCGTTCGCTCGGCCTTTTTGCCGGCCTGTTCGTGCTGATCCTGGTGGTTGGCTGGTTGATGGGCCTGCCCTTTACCTCCAGTCGCCTGGTCGAAGCGGCCGCCTATGCGCTGATCGCATTGGGCCTCAATATCCAGTGGGGCTACGGCGGGCTGTTCAACTTCGGCATCATGGGCTTCCTGATGCTGGGCGGCTTTGCCGTCACCTTCATGTCCTATCCGGTCAATGCTGATTTCTGGGGCAGCGATGGCCCCATGCTGCTGGGCCGGGCCCTATTGGCCTTTGCCGTGGGCGTGCTGCTGGTGCTGGCGGCGCGGCGCAGCGATCGCATCGGCATCACCGGCCGCTGGAAGGCGGCGCTGGTGGTGCTGGCCTGGTTCGTGGCCTATTGCGTCTATCGCAGCCAGATCGATCCGGCGGCGGCCTATATCGAGGCCAATGCCGGCTTTGTCGGCGGGCTGGGGCTCAATGCCGTGTTCGGCTGGATCTTTGGCGGCATTCTGGCCGCGGGCGTCGCCTATATCGTGGGCAAGATCGCCCTGGGCCTGCGCACCGACTATCTGGCCATTGCCACCATCGGCATTTCCGAAATCATCCGTGCGCTGATCAAGAACATGGATTGGCTGACCCGCGGCACGCTGACCGTCTCGCCCATTCCCTGGCCGACGCCGCTGCCGCAGGACTATCAGGCCGACGGGGCCGACCAGATGTCGGCGTTGCTGATGGCCCGTGGCGGCTATCTGGCGCTGGCCATTGTCGTGCTGGGCCTGGCGATCTGGCTGGTCAGCCGCGCCTATGCCGGCCCCTGGGGCCGCATGATGCGGGCCATCCGCGACAATCACATTGCCGCCGCCTCCATGGGCAAGGATGTCAAATCCCGCCAGCTCGAAATCTTCATCTTCGGCTCGGTGCTGATGGGCATTGGCGGCGCCATGCTGGTCAGCTTCACGCAGATCTTTGATCCCAGTAGCTACCAGCCGATCAACCACACGTTCCTGATCTGGGTGATGATCATTGTCGGCGGCGCCGGCAACAATTGGGGCGCGGTGTTCGGTGCGGTGCTGATCTGGCTGGTCTGGGTTGTGTCCGAACCGGTGGCCAAGGCCATCTTTGACACAGTCAGCTATTGGTCGACCACGGTCGGCTGGCCGGCCATTCCCGATATCGAATCGCGCTCGGCACAGATGCGCGTCTTCGTGCTCGGCCTCGTCATCACCATCGCCCTGCGCTACGCGCCCAAGGGGCTGATCCCCGAAGTGGTCCGCCGCGAGGGCTGACGGCTCAGGCAATGCTGTCGAGCAGGGCCCGGATGGCGCGCGGCAGGTCGCGCGCCATGTCCATGCGGAGATGGGCATAGTCGGGCCGGGCCAGAACGGTCCGTGCCGCCGGCGGCGGATGCGCGCCGGGCCACATGCCCGCCAAGAGCGAACCGGCCATGGCCACGGCCCAGGCGCAGTCCTCGGCCGAAGCGGATGGTATCTGGGCCTGCAGCGCGCCCACGATGCGCCGGCTCTGGTCGCTCATGAACATCTTGAGATGGGCGATGGTCTCTTCCGAGACATTCTGCTCGAGCGTGCTCGACAGAATCGCCATCAGGGCGCAGCAGCGCGGATGGGCCAGAAAGGTCGTCGCCATGGTGTCGGCAAGGCTACCGGCATCGCCTGAACCGCTGCCGCTGATGGCCTGCTCCATCGCCTCGGTCAGGCGGGCGAACTCCTGCTGGAACAGCTCGAGCAACACCTGCTCGCGGCTTTCGAAATAGCGATAGACGTTGGATTTGGTGAAGCCGGCGCGCGCGGCAATGGCGTTGAGCCCCGCGCCATTGGGGCCATCAGCGTCAAACAGCTCGGCCGCTGCCGAAAGCAGTTGGGCACGGCGCTGGTGGATCTGCTCTGGTTGGCGCGCACGCTGGAAGCCGGTCATGGCACTAACTAGGAGGGGCCTGGCAATGCCGTCAAGCATGCCCCGGCTGTGCACCCGCGGGGGATCAGTAGTGAACCTTTGTCAGCTCCTCCGAGACCTGCCAGAGCCGATCGGCAACGCGCTGATCGTCTGCCTCCGCCGGTAGCCGGGCCGGTCCGACGGCGCCACGGGTTTCGCCCAGGCTGGTGGGGCCGACATAGCTGCCCGATGCCGCATCGCTTGCCGTGGCGGCATAGACCTGGGGCAGGGCACCCTGGGCCACGGGCTGGAACAGGAACCAGAGATAGGTGCGCACAAGGCCTGAGAGACTCGTGCGGCCTGGCGCGTTGTGCAGCAGATCGGTGCGCGACACGCCGGGATGGGCGGCGATGCTGGTGATGCCCCAGCCGGCCGCCAGGCTGCGCCGGTGCAGGCTGAGCGCGAACATCACGCAGGCCAGCTTGGACTGGCTATAGGCTTCCATGGGCTTGTAGTCGCGTGCGCTCTGCAGATCATCAAAGTCGATCCGGCCAGCGCGCGCGGCAACGCTGCCCAGCGATACCACCCGGGGCTGGGCCGCCGCCCGCAGCAGGGGCAGCAAATGCGCGGTGAGCGCAAAGTGGCTGAGGTAGTTGGTGCCGAACTGGAGTTCAAAGCCGTCGGCCGTGGTCTGGCGCGTTGGCGGGGTCATGACGCCGGCATTGTTGACCAGGATGTCGATTGGCGTGCCGTCGGCGTGCATGCGGGCGGCGAAGTCGGCGACAGAGCCAAGGCTGCCCAGGTCCACGCGCTCGAAATCCACCCTGGCGGCGGGCGCGATGGCCAGCAGCTTCGACCGCGCCGCCGCACCCTTGTCGGCGCTGCGCCCCACCAGCACGACGTCGGCGCCATGCTGGGCCAGCATGCGGGCAGTCTCATAGCCCAGTCCTCCCGTGGCGCCGGTGACAATGGCCTTGCGGGCGGTGAGGTCGGGGATATCGCGTTCGGAGAAGCTCATGCTGAGACCCTTTAAGAAACCAATGGTCTCTAATTAAGAGACTGGTGGTCTTTTGTCAACGGTGATGCGTCGCTGGCGAGCGGATCGCGCGCCTGGTGCTTGGCAGTCTTGAGATCGAGGTGGCCGTGGGGCGGGCATTGCGCCGTACTGACGGGGGGCGTTCCGCTGAACTTGCTCGGGCCTTTTCTGCGCGCTTGGCCTCTGGCAGGGTGCGCGCATGGACATCCGCCTTGCCACCGCACTTGACCTCCCGGCCCTGGTCCGGCTCGACAGCTATGCCGCCGCACATGTGGAGCGGCAGGCGGAGATCGCCGGCTGGATCGATCAGGGCGTCTGCCATGTCGGCGACGTCGGAGGAAAGCCGGTCGCCTATGGAGTCCTGACCAATCATTTCTTCGGCCAGGCCTTCATCACCCTGATCGTGGTTGGCGCCGGCCATCGGCGGTCCGGGCTGGGGCTGCGCCTGGTCCGGCATTTTCAGGACATCTGCCGGGGCTCAAAGCTGTTCACCTCGACAAACCGCTCCAACCATTCGATGCAGCGCCTGTTGCTCAAGGCAGGCTTCAAGCCGAGCGGCCAAATCGACAATCTCGATGACGACGATCCTGAACTGGTGTTCTTCTGTCCGCCTGCATGAGGCTGACCTCGGCGGAAGTCCGACAGGCCTGCTCTCCATACCGGGCCGCTAGTCGGCGCGCCGGGGCGACCACCAGCCGCCGGGTTCGTAGCCGCCGGACATGGCGATATCCTTGCCGGTGATGGCCTGCTCGGCAAAGCAGCGGCGGGCCTGTTCGTGCAGGCCGGTGACCCAGCCCTTCCCGACGACGTGCACCAGTTCGTCGATCTCATCGAGGCGTTGCGCGATGGCGCGGGCGTGGCGGGCGTGGAAAGTGGCGCCGGGCACTCTGGCCAAAAGGACAATCAGCAGGGGTTCCTCGGGCGTGGCGTCCCAGCGCCCGCTGCGGACCCCAGTGGGCAGATCCTGGCCCCAGGCCTGGTCGGTGATCCGTGGCTCGCAAAACTCAAGCGTCAGCGGCGGGGTGGGGACGTCCGACGGCCCCTCGAAGGGGTGGCGGCGCGACACATAGTCGAGGGGTGCACCGACGATTTCGGCGATAATGGCGCGCCATTGCAGGAACCGTGCGGGCTTGCCGCAATAGAGGCCATCAATGGCAATCTCCGCCAGTCCGGGGTGTTGATCGGTCCAGGGGTGGCCGTTGTCCTCTGCCATGGCAGCGTGTCCTTCTGGTGGGGCGCCGTGGTTTTGCCAAGGGGGTACGACGGGCGCTGTTACCTGCGGAACGGAGCGGCGGCGGCACGGCGCTTGCCGTCCACTACCCCGCGGCGGCCTTGGACGCCTCCGCCCAGAGCCAGCGGGTCGTCTTGCCGTCATAGCCCGATCCATCGGCTTGGGTGATGTCGATGCTGGCCCAGGGGCCAGACGCGCGCAGGTGATCGTGCAGTTGATCGGCGCCCAGATAATTGTAGTAACGGCCAAACTGGTCGCGCCCTTCGGCGTCGCCGGCCTTGAAGCTGGCCATCAACCGGCCGCCGGGGCGCAGCGCGGCAAAGATGCGCGCCAGGGCGTCGGTCAACTCGCTGCGCGGCGCGTGCAACAGGCAGGCGCAGGCCCAGACGCCGTCATAGGCGGCCTCGTCGATCAGTTCGTGGAAGGCCATGATGCGCACCGGCATGCCCAGGCGCTTCTCGGCCTCGGCTGCCAGTTCCGGGGAGGCATCGGAGGGCGTCACGGCAAAGCCGGCGGCCTGCATGGCGGCGGCATCGCGGCCATTGCCCGTGCCCAGTTCCAGCACGGCGCCGCCCGGCGGCAGGCGCGCCAGAAAGCCGGCCAGCTGCGCCGAGGGGCGGTCGGCGTGCCGGACATAGTCAGCGGCATTGTCGGCGTAGAACTTCAGCGTTTCGGCGTCGGGCATGGCGGCTCCAAGCAAAAGGCCCGGGATTTCTCCCGGGCCTTCGTGGTTTTGATTGGGCAGACCAGATTACTTGATCTCGCCCTTTTCAACGAACGTGCCGCCTTCGACGGCCAGTTCGACGATGATGCCGTCCACGTCGCCAGCGGCGTCGAAGTCGAGGGCGCCACCGGCACCTTCATAGTCGATGTCGGTGCCGGCCTTGATCAGCTCGACAGCCTTGCTCCATTCGCCGGGCAGGATCTTCTCGCCGGGGGCGGAGGAGACTTCGCGCAGGGCGGCCGAGAGGCCGTCACGCGACGCCGAGCCGTTCTTTTCGATGGCCAGGGCCAAGAGGAACGCGGCGTCATAGGCCTGGGGGGCATAGGTGGCATTGGCCACAAAGCCATCGCTGGCGAAGGCGTTGTAGATGTCCACAGCGCCGCCCGAGGGGGCACCGGCGCGGGTAGCGATCAGGCCTTCGACAGCCGCAGCGTCGATGCCGCTGAGAAGGTCGTCGCCGACCATGCCGTCACCGCCGACATAGGTGGTGAAATTGCCGGACTCGACGGCCTGGCGCAGGATGGTGTTACCCGAGGCATTGGCATAGGCCAGGATCACCAGGTTCTGGCTGGCAACCAGGTTGCCCAGCTCGGCGCGGTAGTCGGCCTTGCCTTCTTCATGGGCGACGCTGGCTGCAACGGTGCCGCCGCCGGCGGTGTAGGCTGCGGTCAGGGCATCGGCGAAGCCTTTGCCGTAGTCGTTGTTCACATAGGTGATGGCGATGTCCTGGACGCCCTTGGCGAGCAGCAGGTCGGCCATCTTGACGCCCTGGAGCGCGTCAGACGGGGTGGTGCGGTACACCAGGTCGTTGTCTTCCAGCGTGGTCAGCGCCGGGGCCGAGGAGGCCGGGGAGATGAACACCACATTGCCCGACAGGCCCGAGCCGTTGAAGGCGCCGATGGTCTCGCCGGTGCACAGCGCACCCACGATGCCGGTGACACTGTCGGTGTTGATCAGCTTGTCGGCGGCGGCGGCAGCGGCCGTCGCGTCGCAGGCACCGTCGGCGGAGATGATCTTGAGCTCGCCGCCCAGGATGCCGCCCTGCTCGTTGACCTGCTTGACCACCAGCTCAGCGCCGGCAAAGATCGGCGGGGTCAGCGATTCAATGGGGCCCGTGAAGCCGCCAATGAAGCCAATGGTGGCGCCAGTGTCCTGAGCCATCGCCGGAGCAGCGGCAACAAGCGCCGAAGCGGCCACGGCCAGAGCCATCTTTGTCTTGAAATTGAGCATGTACGTCCCTCTGCTGGGTTGTTCCGGGGAGCGGCCCTTGATCGGGCACGTCTTTCCTTGCGGAACAACGCGATAAAGGGGGCGCAACCCGCGCCCCGCTGGGCCAACTGTTGCACATTTGAGGGGAGGGAGTCACCGGGTATTGAACCGGTGGCTGCGCCAAGCATGCTGTTGCTTAACAGGCTTGTTTTCTGCAAGCTGGCCCGTGTGTTTGGCAATGGCCGGGTCGCGATGAAACGTCTGATTGGCGCGTTGATGCTGGCGTTTGCCGGGCTGCTGGCTTCGCCGACCCTGGCGCAGTTTACCGTGCTCGACCATGCCCAGGATGGTGGCGCCGCCATCGGCACGGAGGACGCGGCTCAACCAGCGCCGCTCTGCGGCAGCCGCACCGTCAGCATTGCGCGGGTCGGCTGGCCGTCGGCCCAGCTGCTCGCCGAAATCCACGCGCGTATTCTGGCCAAGGCCTTTGGTTGCACGGTCTGGGTGATGCAGGCCGACCTTGCCGCCATCGGCTCGACCATGAGCACGACGGGCGAGCCGGCCGTCGCGCCCGAGATGTGGCCCAACCGCATTGCCGAGCTATGGAATGCCGGGGTCAATGCGCAGATGCTACGGGCGGCTGCGCCCAGCTATGGCCAGGCCCAGCTCGAAGGCTGGTTCATCCCTGACTATGTTGCCCAGGCGCAACCGCAGCTGACGGCGGCCAGCGGGCTGGCCGCTGCGCTGCCGGCCATTGCCGGCGGTGGCCGCGTGCGGCTGATTTCCTGTCCACCCGACTGGGCCTGCGCCCTGATCAACCGCAATCTGGTGCGCGCCTATGGGCTGAGCGGACTGGTGGACGTGGTCGAACCGGCCAACAGGCTGGAGATGGATACGCTGATTGCCCAGGCCGTCAGCAGCCGCGAGCCGGTGGTGTTCTATTACTGGCAGCCCAATGCCATCCTGGCGCAGCTTGATTTCACCGCGCTCGACATGGGCGCCTATGATGCCGAAGCCGCCAAATGCCTGGCGCGCGCGGGGTGTGCCGATCCCAAGCCCAGCGCCTTTGCGCCCGAAACGGTGGTGGTGGCGATCAGCGAATGGCTGGCAACCGACGTGCCGGTGGTGGCCGGCTATTTCCGGCGCAGCAGCCTGCCGGTCGAGGCCATGAGTGGCCTTCTGGCGCAGCTCAACGAGCCCGGCGCCAGCGTTGAAAGTGTCGCCGACCGCTTTGTCGCCGAGCGTGAGGACATCTGGCGCAACTGGGTGGGGGCCGGCTCGCCTTAAGGCCCGGTTTACCACAATTGTGGTCAGTCTTCCGCTGTCGGCGAATTGTCACATAGGCTCACTAAAGTGCGTTCCGCGCTCAAGAATACTTGCCTAAAGTCCTGTCAATAAACAGTATTCATTTTGCATTCACGCATTTTTTACAGTCGCTGCGACATAGTATCTGCGATCCTGCGTATCGGATCTGAAGGATAGGCCTGCATGCGCCATGGTATAGCGCTTTCCCGCGTTCTGGACGGTTATCTGACCGTCACGGTGGTGGTCGGCTCGGCCGCACTGATCGGGTTGATCGCCTGGATCGCCTATGGCGAGACACATGGCATCAATACCCAACTGACCATCCAGCTTACGGTGGCGGCACTGGTGACGCTGCTGATGGTCACCCAGGTCGTGGGCTATTTCGTGCTGCGGTCCCGCGTGCGACTGGCGCAGACGGCGGAACAGGCGCGACTGGCCTCGGTGCACCGCGACGCGCTGACCGGGGTCTCCACGCGCTCGTTCTTCCTCGATGCGCTCCGCGACGAGGTCTATCACGGCGCCTATCGCCCTGTGGGCTACCTGCAGCTCGACATGGACAATCTCAAGGTGCTCAACGATACCGCCGGCCATGGCGCCGGTGATGCGGCGCTGGTGCATCTGACCGCGACCATTCGCGAACTCATGCCGCAGGCCATCGTCGGCCGGCTGGGCGGCGACGAATTCGGCATTGCCATCTTCGGGCACGACAACAAGCCCGCCCTCAAGCGGCTGGGCGAGGAGCTCTTGCGCCGGCTCGATCGCCCGGTGGGCATTGGCGGTCGCCCGGTGCGCCTGTCGGCCACCATCGGCATCGCCATGGCGCCACAGGATGCCAGCGAGGCGGACGAGCTGATCTCCAAGGCCGATCTGGCGCTCTACAAGGGCAAGCGCAATGGCCGCCGCATGGTGGTGGCCTTTGACCGCGACATGCTCGGCGACGAGCGGCATCGCCGCTTTGTCGAGCGCGAGCTGCGCGCGGCCCTGCTGATGGACGAGCTGGAGCTGCATTATCAGCCCGTCTATGGGCGCGACATGCGTGTGCGCTCGCATGAGGCGCTGGTGCGCTGGCGCCACGGGGTGCGCGGGCTGATCCCACCGTCCGAATTCATCGCCATTGCCGAAGAGAGCGACCTCATCGACAAGCTGGGCGAGTGGGTGCTGCGCCGGGCCTGCCGCGATCTGATGCGCCTGGGCACGCCGGTGGCCGTCAACGTCTCGCCGGCCCAATTGCGCCACGCCGACTTCGCGCCGCGCTTTGCCGCGGTGCTGGAGGAAATGGGTACCGATCCGGCCCGCATCATTGTCGAGATCACCGAGACGGTGCCGCTGCAGGCGCGCGGCATCGAGCTGGCGCAGGTCGATGCGCTGCGGGCGCTGGGCGTGCGCATTGCCATCGACGATTTCGGGGCCGGCCATGCGAGCCTGCAATATCTGCGCAACTTCTCCTGCGACATCATCAAGATCGACCGCAGCTATGTCAGCAATCTGGCCGAGAACCGGATCAATGCGATCATCGTCTCGGCCATCTGCGATATTGCCCGGGCGCTGCCGGTGGATGTGATCGCCGAGGGCGTCGAGACCGAGGAACAGCTGCGCCTGCTGCAGCAGGCCGGCTGCACGGCCTTTCAGGGCTATCTCCTGGGGCGCCCGCAGCCCCTGCCGACGCCGGGCGTGGCCAACGCCGCCTGATCTTCCCGCCATCCTGTCAGCGATGACAGCGTGATGACAGCTTGTGCTCGCACCCGGTTGCGTCGCGATGCGGCGCACGGATATAAGGGGAGCGGGGAAGCCGATTGGTGGCATCGGGAGTAGTGACTTGGATTTGAAGCGGATCAACGACCACGTCAGTGTTTCGGGCCAGGTTTGGCCAGAAGACGTCGCTGCGCTCAAAGCCGCCGGATTCGTCGCCATCATCAACAATCGTCCGGACGGGGAATCCCCCGACCAGCCGGCTGGCGCCGACATTGAGGCTGCGGCCAAGGCCAATGGCCTGGCATATCACGCCATCCCCCTGGGTCGTGACGGGGTGTCTCCCGCCATGGTCGAACAGACCAGACAGGTGCTCGAGGGGAGCGCCGGTCCGGTCTTCTGCTTCTGCCGCAGCGGGACGCGGTCCACCACCTTGTGGGCCCTCAGCCAGGCGGGATCGATGGACGCCAATGCGATCATCGCGCAGGCGGCAGACGCTGGCTATGACATGAGCCACCTGGCCGGTCATCTGAGCCGGACATAGACGATACTTCTCCGCGGTGCAGCCGGGCACCCGGCCGCGCCGTTCGCAGATTGCTGAGCCGGACCCCAAGGTCCTCAACCCCTCTTGCTCGGACGGACACTTATGCCCATCAAGAAAATCCTCGTCGCCAACCGCAGCGAAATTGCCATTCGCGTCTTCCGCGCCGCCAATGAGCTGGGCCTGAAGACCGTTGCGGCCTATGCCGAAGAAGACAAGCTGGCCCTGCACCGGTTCAAGGCCGATGAGGCCTATCTGATCGGCAAGGGCAAGGGCCCGGTCGAGGCGTATCTGCAGATCGACGAATATATCCGCATTGCGCGGCTCTCGGGCGCGGACGCCATCCACCCTGGCTATGGCCTGCTGTCGGAAAGCCCCGAATTCGTGGATGCCTGCGAGGCGGCCGGCATCGTGTTCATCGGGCCGCGGGCGCAGACCATGCGCGACCTGGGCAACAAGGTTGCCGCGCGCAACATGGCGATCGCCTCCGATGTGCCGGTGGTGCCGGCAACCGAGGCCCTGCCCGATGATCCCGAAGCCATCAAGCGCCTAGCCGCCGAGATCGGGTATCCGCTGATGCTCAAGGCCAGCTGGGGCGGTGGTGGCCGCGGCATGCGCCGCATCATGGACGAAAAGAGCCTCTTGAGCGAAGTCAGCGAAGGCAAGCGCGAGGCCAAGGCCGCCTTCGGCAAGGACGAGATGTATCTCGAAAAGCTGGTCGAGCGCGCCCGGCACGTCGAAGTGCAGCTGATCGGCGACGACCATGGCAATCTGGTGCATCTGTTCGAGCGCGACTGCTCGGTGCAGCGGCGCAACCAGAAGGTGGTCGAGCGCGCGCCCGCACCCTATCTCAGCGATGCGGTGCGCAAGGAATTGACCGACGCCGCCGTGCGCCTGGGCAAGGCCGCCAATTATCGCGGCGCCGGCACGGTCGAATTCCTCATGGATGCCGACACCGACAAATTCTACTTCATCGAAGTGAACCCGCGCATCCAGGTCGAGCATACCGTCACCGAAGAAGTGACCGGCATCGACATCGTCAAGGCGCAGATTCACCTGCTCGATGGCGCCGTCATCGGTACGCCCGAATCCGGCGTGCCGCTGCAGGAGGATATCCACCTCAACGGCAATGCCATCCAGTGCCGCGTCACGACCGAGGATCCGGAAGCCAATTTCATTCCCGACTATGGCCGCATCACCGCCTATCGCGGTGCCACCGGCTTCGGCGTGCGCCTCGATGGCGGCACGGCCTATGCCGGTGCTGTCATTACCCGGTTCTATGATCCGCTGCTAGAAAAGGTCACCTGCTGGGCGCCGAGCGCCGAAGAGGCCATCGCCCGCATGCATCGCGCCCTGCGCGAGTTCCGCATTCGTGGCGTGTCGACCAATCTGGCGTTCCTCGAAAACATCATCACCCATCCCGATTTCGTCGAGAACCGCTACACCACGCGCTTCATCGATACGACGCCGGAGCTGTTCAACTTCAAGCCGCGCAAGGACCGCGCGACAAAGCTGTTGAGCTATATCGCCGACGTCACCGTCAACGGCCATCCCGAAGTGCGCGACCGGCCGCGTCCGCCGGCCGATGCCGCTGCGCCGATGGTTCCCGAGTTCCCGCCGCTGGCGGTTGTCGAGGGCAGCCGCCAGATCCTGGATCGTGACGGTCCGGTGGCGCTGGCCAATTGGATGAAGAACCAGAAGCGGGTGCTGTTCACCGACACCACCATGCGCGATGCGCACCAGAGCCTGCTCGCCACCCGCATGCGCAGCTTTGACATCACGCGCATTGCCCAGGCCTATAGCCGCGGCCTGCCGGACCTGTTCAGCCTCGAATGCTGGGGCGGCGCGACCTTTGACGTTTCCATGCGCTTCCTCAACGAAGACCCCTGGGAGCGCCTGGCCAAGGTGCGTGAAGGCGCGCCCAATATCCTGACCCAGATGTTGCTGCGTGGCAGCAATGGCGTGGGCTACACCAATTATCCAGACAATGTGGTCAAGTTCTTCGTCGCCCAGGCGGCCAAGGGCGGTGTCGATATCTTCCGCGTGTTCGACTGCCTGAACTGGGTCGAGAACATGCGCGTGTCGCTCGACGCTGTCGTCGAGGCGGGCAAGGTGGCCGAGGGCGTGATCTGCTACACCGGCGACATGCTGGACCCCGACCGGGCCAAGTATGACCTGAAATACTATGTCGACCTCGCCAAGGAGCTGGAAGCGGCGGGCGTCCATGTGCTCGGGCTCAAGGATATGGCGGGCCTGCTCAAGCCGGCTGCAGCCAAGAAGCTCATCGCCACGCTCAAGCAGGAGATCGGCCTGCCAATCCACCTGCATACCCACGACACCTCGGGCGCTGCGGCGGCCACGGTGCTGGCAGCGGTCGATGCTGGCGTCGATGCGGTCGATGCGGCCATGGATGCCCTGAGCGGCACCACCAGCCAGCCGACGCTCGGCTCGCTGGTTGCGGCGCTGGCCGATGGCGAGCGCAATCCGGGCCTTGATGCCAAGGCGATCCGCCAGATCTCGTTCTATTGGGAAGCGGTGCGCACGCAGTACCGGGCCTTCGAGAGCGATCTCAAGGGCGGCGCGTCGGAAGTCTATCTGCACGAAATGCCGGGCGGCCAGTTCACCAATCTCAAGGAACAGGCGCGCTCACTGGGTCTGGAAACCCGCTGGCATGAGGTCGCCCAGACCTATGCCGACGTCAACCAGATGTTCGGCGATATCGTCAAGGTGACGCCATCGTCCAAGGTGGTGGGTGACATGGCGCTGGCCATGGTCTCGGCGGGCCTCAAGCGTGCCGATGTGGAAGATCCCAACCGCGACATCGCCTTCCCCGATTCGGTGGTGGGCTTCTTTGCCGGCGATCTGGGCCAGCCGCCGGGCGGCTTCCCCGAGGCGCTGCAAAAGAAGGTGCTCAAGGGCAAGGCGCCGCTCACCGAGCGGCCTGGCTCCTATCTCAAGGATGTCGATCTTGAGGCCGAGCGTGCCAAGATCGCCGAAGAGGCTGGCCATCCGATCGATGATTTCCGGCTGGCGTCCTATCTCATGTATCCCAAGGTCTATGCCGATTTTGAAAAGACCCAGGATCGCTACGGCCCGACCGAAGTGCTGCCCACGCCGGTCTATTTCTACGGCCTGAACGAAGGCGACGAGCTTCTGGTCGATATCGAAAAGGGCAAGACGCTGGTCGTGACCTACCAGGGCCGCGCGCCGACCAATGAAAAGGGCGAAGTGCGTGTGTTCTTCGATCTCAATGGCCAGCCGCGCACGATCCTCGTGCCCGATCGCCTCAAGGTCGGCGAAGTCCAGGTGCGCGCCAAGGCGGCGCTGGGCGATGCCAAGCAGGTCGGCGCGCCGATGCCGGGCGTGATTTCGGGCCTCAATGCCAAGCCGGGCCAGAAGGTTACGGCGGGCGATGTGATCTGCTCGATCGAGGCGATGAAGATGGAAACCGCCATCCATGCCGAAGTCGACGGGGTGATCGCCGAAGTGCTGGTCAAGCCGGGCGATCAGATCGACGCCAAGGATCTGCTGATCCGCTTCGAATAAGCTATGCACATTCTCGCGCTACGGACGCTGAAGGCATTTTGGGAGAAGCATCCCCAAGCCGAGCGTCCGTTGCGCGAGTGGTACGCACTGGCCTCGAAGGCGCATTGGCTCACACCGCAGGATATCAAGAACGAGCTTGGCGGGAATGTAGACTTCCTCGCTGACAATCGCTGCGTGTTTGACATTGGCGGCAACAAATACCGACTGATAACCTACAACGCTTACACTTTTGGCCTTATATATGTGAAGTTCGTCGGCACACATGCCGAGTACGACAGGATTGATGCAGGTACCATAGATGAACATTAGGCCCATCCGAACGGAGGAGGACCTGACCTGGGCTCTCGCCGAGGTTGAGCCGTATTTTCTCAACGAACCCCAAAAGGGCTCGGATGAGGCTGTTCGCTTTGAAATTCTTGCCGACCTTATTCGCGCATACGAGACGCTGAATTGGAGCATGGAGGTTCCCGAGCACATCGCGGACAAGCCTCCGATGTTTCGAAGCAGCCACTATGGATCGCTGAAGTTTGCCATCAAAAATCAGCAGATGGCAGAGCTCATCAAGAGGCGCAAGCGACGCATGTACGCGTCATCTGATACCAGCATTAGCGGACCTGCCGGATATGTTAGGCGCGCCTTGCGAGCAGGCACAACAAGCTAGCTTGCCGCGCCGCTCTGGCATCGAAGTAAAAGGCCCGGAGCGATCCGGGCCTTGGTCATTGTCGGGGTCGCTTCCGGCTAGAGCCGGCGGGCACGGCCATCAATGGTGGGGCCGCCTCGATTGGGGCCGCGATCGTTGCGCTCGCGGTGGTCGGCGCGCACCGGCACGGGCAGGCGGGATACAATCCAGCTGACCATCAGCGGCACCAGCACGATATCGTCAACCCAGCCGATGAAGGGAATCACATCGGGGATGATGTCGAACGGACTCACCAGGTAGAGCGCGGTCAGCACGGTCGCGATCTTGAGGTAAAGCGGCGTCTGCGGCGCGAAAAACGCGTGCCAGAGCTGAACGACTTCCTTGCGGAACAGAATGACGCGGGGAATGAGCGAGTTGATCATGATCCATAAATGGGTCCGGCGCGCGCCGGTTCAAGAGCTCCGCGCCATCAATCGAGCGCCGGCAGTGTCGGCCAGCCGTCATCCGTCCAGCCGATGGGCGCCAGCTCCAGCTTGGGGCGGCCACCGTCATCGTCATCATAAAAATGAAACGCCAGCCAGGGCGCGCCGTCGCGCTCGAAGACCTCCTGGCCACCGGGGCCTATCATGCGGCCCTTGGTCGCCAGCAGTTCAGTGCCGCCGCCATCCAGCATGGGCTTGCCCGTGGCATCCACATAGGGGCCGGTGACCGTGTCTGCCCGGCCCACCATGATCCGATAGGTGGATAGGCGCCCGCGGCAGCAGCTGTCGAAGGACACGAAGAGATAGAATTGGCCGTCGTGTTCGAGGATGGCCGGAGCCTCGATGGCGCCGCCGCCGCGCGAGGCTATGGGCATGGGTTGGGCGCCGTCCAGCAGCATGCCGGTTGCCGGGTCAAGCTCCACCTGGCGGATGCCATCCCAGAACGAGCCAAAGCTCAGATAGGCCTTGTCGCCGACATCAATGCGGAACGGGTCGATGGCGTTGAAATCCTCGCCCTCGTGCGAGCGAATGACCATGCCCTGGTCGACCCAACCCTGGGTCGGGTCGGCCGGATCGAGCGCGGCATTGGTCATCAGGCCGATGGCGCTGTCGTTGTGGCCAAAGCTCGAGACCGAATAATAGAGATAGTGCGTGCCGTCCTTGGCGAAGACGGACGGGGCCCACACATTGCGCGGGGTAAAGCCCAGCTCGGTCGTCACCCATTTCGGCATGCCGCCGGGCAGGGCGCCGGCTTCCTGCCAGGTGATGCCATCGGGCGAGGTCTTGGTGCGCGGCATGCCGCCATCCGGCGCGCGCTCGACGCCGGTCGCAAACGAGACCATGCCGGTGTCGAGCACGGCGATGGATGGATCGTGAATATAGATATTGCCGCCCAGGGCTTCTGCGTAAGCAGAGGCGGGCGCCAGCGACAGGGTCAGGATGGTCAGGATGCGTCTCATGCCAGGACGCCCCGGTCGCGCAGCAGTTTGACGATGGCCATGGCATGGCCGTGGCCCAGGCCGTATTCGGCCTTGAGCCAGTCAGTGATCGGGGTGGCTTTGGCGCCCGGCGCCGTCAGGCCTCTTTCGATGGCCAGGCGCACGAATTCGTCGGGCGTCACGCCGGTCTGTTTTTCGATATTGGCCATATAGGCGGCAAAACTCATCACAATCCTCCTCGATCGGGTGGATGCTACACGAGTGCGCGGGCGATGCCAGACCGACATAATCGAGAAGCATTGCGCTGATAGGGCTGCAGGCCTATCTCTCCGGTCAGGTATTCGAGGTGTTTCATGGCTGGTCCGCAGACGCGCAGGCAATCGGTTGGGGTCAATGTTGGCGGCGTCATGGTGGGCGGCGGCGCGCCCATTGTCGTGCAGTCCATGACCAATACCGACACTGCCGACATCGATGCGACGGTGCGCCAGGTGATGCAGCTGGCCCGGGCCGGCTCGGAGATTGTCCGCATCACCGTGGATCGGGATGAAAGCGCGGCGGCTGTGCCGGTCATTCGCGACCGGCTGGCGGTGCTGGGCTATGACGTACCGCTGGTGGGCGATTTCCACTATATCGGCCACAAGCTGCTCACCGATCATCCGGCCTGTGCCGAGGCGCTGGCCAAATATCGCATCAATCCGGGCAATGTGGGCTTCAAGGCCAAGCGCGACACGCAGTTCTCGACGCTGATCGAGCTGGCGCTGAAATATGACAAGCCGGTGCGCATCGGGGTCAACTGGGGCTCGCTCGATGAAGAGCTGCTGACCAAATTGATGGACGAGAATGCCGCCGCCGGCTCGCCGCTCGGCGCGGCAGCCGTGCAGCGCGAGGCGATCATCCAGTCGGCGCTGCTCAGCGCCCAGCGCGCCGAGGAGATCGGGCTGGGGCGCGACAAGATCATCTTGTCCACCAAGGTCAGCGATGTGCAGCACCTGATCGCGGTCTATCAGGATCTGGCGGCGCGCTGCGATTATGCGCTGCACCTGGGGCTCACCGAGGCCGGCATGGGCACCAAGGGCGTGGTGGCGTCGTCGGCGGCGCTGGGCATCCTGCTGCAGCAGGGCATTGGCGACACCATCCGCATCTCGCTGACGCCCGAGCCGGGCGGCGACCGCACCACCGAGGTCAAGGTGGCGCAGGAGCTGCTGCAGACCATGGGCTTCCGCCAGTTCGTGCCGGTGGTGGCGGCCTGCCCGGGCTGCGGGCGGACCACATCAACGACATTCCAGACGCTGGCCAAGGACATCGAGGCGCATCTGTCGAGCTCGATGCCCGAGTGGAAGGAGCGCTATCCCGGTGTCGAGACGCTGTCGGTGGCCGTGATGGGTTGCATCGTCAACGGTCCGGGCGAATCCAAGCATGCCAATATCGGCATTTCGCTGCCGGGAACGGGCGAAACGCCCGCCGCGCCGGTGTTCGTGGATGGGCAGAAGGTCGCCACGCTGCGCGGTGCCGATGTGGCCGATCAGTTCAAGGTGATGGTGGCCGACTATATCGAGAAGAAATTTGGCGGCGCCCGCCAGGCCGCACAATAGTGTCGCTCAGCCCTCGGTGATGCGATCGCGGCCATTGGTCTTGCTGGCATAGAGCAGTTCGTCGGCGCGACGATAGACGGCCATCAGGTCTTCCCCCGGCAGGGGTTCGGTCACCCCGATGCTGATGGTCACGCCCTTGTCCTGCGGCCTGGGTCTGGTGGTTTCGAGCACCCGTTGGCGCAGCGCCTCGAGCACGGGCCGGGCCCGTTCCATGTTGGTGCCATAAAGCAGCAGGGCGAATTCCTCGCCACCCAGGCGGGTCGCCATGTCCATGGGCCGGCGGGCCAGGTTGCGCATGGCATCGGCCACTGCGCACAGGGCCTCGTCGCCCGCGGCGTGGCCGTGCTTGTCGTTGAACATCTTGAAGTGGTCGATGTCGATCATGGCCAGCAGCACCGGTTCGTCGGTGCGGGCCGCGTGCGCCAGGGCCGCCGTGGCGTGGCGCTGGAACAGGCGGCGGTTGGCCAGGTCGGTCAACGGGTCGAACTGGGCCTGTCGCGCCAGCATGCCGGTGAGCAGGAACTGCCGGCGATGCGCCAGTTCGCGCATATAGCCGCCAATGCCGCCGACCGGCACAGCCATGGCCAGCACGAAGACGAGCCCGAAATGGCCGCGACCGGTGATGTCGTTGAGCAGCAGGATGCCGGCAATGGCCGCAGCAACCACCGGGGTGAGTGACACAATCAGCGCATGGGAAACCACCATGCCCAAAGGTAAAAAGGCACCCATGACGACGACGACCAGCGCAGCGTCTGCCGAAGCAATGCCGTGCGACTTGTAGATGATGGCATTGGTCGAGGCGACGATGGCGACCATGCAATAGACGATGACCGCCAGCCTGCTCAAAGGCAGCCAGCGCCGAAGCGGAGTCACAATCAGGATCATCGCGATGGCAAGCGTGCCGGAGCGGCCGATCAGCAGGAACCACAGGTCCCAGCTATGGATGCCATTGCGCAGCACGTCGAGGCGGACAAAATCATAGCCGGCAAACAGTGCCCAGACCAGGAGCGTGGCGGCGGCGCAGACCATGGCGGCCGGGCGCTGTTCTTCGGCGAGCGCCAGTCGATACTGCGCTTCCAGCTCGGGCTCGAAGCGCAAGGTCGCAAAGCCCTTGGCGAATTGGCGCTCATAGGCGTCTTCGCTGGTGGCTCGCGCTGGCGCCGGACTGTTCGGGTTGGATGCTAACAAGCTGGTATTGTCCCCCAAGGTGGCTGATGGCACACCCTGGCTCCACTATAGAGCCTTGCAATTTCAAAGGGGTAAATACGATCAGCCGGGTGGCACGCAGGCATCGACCCAGGCATTGCCACAGAGATCGGCCAGCCGGGCGAGGTCGAGGCGGACTGATGCATGGGTGTGCCCGCCGGCAGGAATGACGACGTCATAGACCTTTAGCGAGCTGTCGAGATAGATCGGCAGCGGTCCGGGCAGGCCAAAGGGGCATACGCCGCCGACCGGATGGCTGGTCAATTGCTCGACCTCCTCGGCGCCCAGCATGCGTGGGCGCCCCCCGAACGCGGCCTTGGCCTTCTGGTTGTCCAGCCGGGCATCGCCGCGCGTCACCAGCAAAACCACTTCGTCGCGGACGCGGATGCAGAGCGTCTTGGCGATCTGGCCGGGCTCGACACCATGCACCTGGGCGGCCAATTGCACCGTGGCTGTCGAAAGCTCGGTGACTTCGACCTTGAGGTCAGGGGCGCGCGTGGCCAGGTCGGCTGTAACAGATTGGAGGCTCATGGCGGGCTTTCAGAACAGTCGGGCCAGTTTGTCTTCATATTCGCTGCGCATCTTGTGATGCACGGGCGCCTTGAGCGCGCGGCGCATGGTCTCGGGGTTGTCCTCCCGCTCCAGCGCCATCAGGTCGCGCACGCTGACGCGCTCGCCATCAAAGGGGGTGAACAGCACCGGCTGGCCGGCGCGCAACGTGCCTTCCTCGATCACCCGGCAATAGGCGCCGGGGCGCCCGGCCTGGTGGAAGCGCTTGACGAAACCCTTGTCGCCCATGCGCGCCGCCAGCACATTGCAGGGGGTGCGGTGGGAGGTGACCTCCAGGATCACATCGCCGATCTCGAAGCGATCGCCGGGGGACACGGCAATGCCCTCCACCCCGGCGATGGTGAGGTTGTCACCAAAGGTTCCGGGGGCAAGCGTCTCGCCCAGTTCGCCCGACCACCATTTGTAGTCATCGGCGGAATAGACATAGACCGCCTGGTCGCGGCCGCCGTGATGGCGGCGATCCAGCACGGCATCGCCCTCCAGCCCCTCGCGCGAGACCTGCACATCGGCCTCCATCGGCTGCTTGTAGATGCCTGTCATGGCCGCCTTGCCGGGAATGGGGCGCGGCTGACCGACGTTAACGCTCGACACTATGGCCATGGCTCAGTGCTCCCGGCTGGCAAAGTAGCGGGCAGTGGCGCGCAGGCCATCTGCCTTGGGGCCGAATGTGCGCAGCGCCGACAGCGCTGTCGTCACCGTATCGGCCAGGTTCTGGCGCGCGCCGTCAAGGCCCAGCGTGGCCACCAGCGTCTGCTTGCCGAGCGCCGCATCCTTGCCGGCTGCCTTGCCAAGCTTTTCGGCGCTGGCCGTCACGTCCAGAATGTCGTCGGCCAGTTGGAAAGCGCGACCGGCCGCCTCGGCATAGGCGGTCAGCACGGCCAGGGCGCGCGCATCGGCGCCGCCCAGAATGGCACCCATGCGCACGCTGGCGCGGATCAGCGCGCCGGTCTTCATGGCCTGCATGGTGGCAATCTCAGCTGGCTGCAGGTCACCCTGTTCGCCCTCGATGTCGCGCATCTGCCCGCCGACCATGCCGCCCGGCCCGGCGCCCTTGACCAGTTCGGTCACCAGGGCAATGCGCACGGCGGCGTCGGGGTGGCAGTCCGGCTCGGCAAGCAGTTCGAAGGCGTGGGTCAAAAGGGCGTCGCCGGCCAGAATGGCGGTGGCGTCGTCATAGGCCTTGTGCACGGTGGGGCGACCACGCCGCAGATCGTCATCATCCATGGCCGGCAGGTCGTCATGGATCAGCGAATAGCAATGGACCATTTCAACGGCGATTCCGGCCTGCAGGGCCTGTTCCGCCGGCACGTTGAAAATGGCTGCGGCCTGGCGCACCAGCAGGGGGCGCAGGCGCTTGCCGCCCTCCAGGCTCCCATGGCGCATGGCGGCCACCAGCCGCTCAGGAGCAGGACCCGGGCCAGACAGGCGTGCAGCGCTCAGCCGGTTGCCCAGGGCGCGTTCTACGGTGTTGGCACAAGCGGCCATTTCGGCGTCAAAGTCATACATGGCTTGTTGCTAGCCTGTCCCATTCCGGGCGGCAAGATGCAGACGCCAGACGTGTTCGATGCCAATGCCGGCCCAGGGTGGAATGTCGCAGGCGGCTCGGCTAAGGGAAGGCATGGCAAGACGAAAATCCAAGGGCATATGGCGCCTGCTGCGCGCAATCGGCATTGCGCTCGGCATTGTGGTGGCCATCCCGCTGGTGCTCACCCCGGTCTATCTGTTTGTCGATCCGGTCTCGGTGCCCATGCTCGAGCGCTATCTCACGGGGCGGCCGGTGGACCGGCAGTGGCGGGAGATCAACAGCATTTCGGATCGCCTCAAGGCCGGTGTGATCCTTTCCGAGGACGGGCAGTTCTGTCGGCACTGGGGCGTCGATGTCTCGGCGCTGCGCGACGAGGTCGAACGCTATCTGGCCGGTGAAGATGCCCGGGGGGCCTCCACCATCACCATGCAGGTGGCCCGCAACCTGTTCCTCTGGAACGGGCAGAGCGTGGTGCGCAAGGCGCTTGAGGTGCCGCTGGCCGTCTATATCGATCTGGTGCTGCCCAAGCGGCGGATCATGGAAATCTATCTCAATATTGCCGAATGGGGCCCCGAGGGGCAGTTTGGCGTGGCGGCCGGCGCCGAGCGCGCCTTTGGGATAACGCCGGACCGGTTGAGCTGGCGCCAGGCCAGCCTGCTGGTCACCGCCCTGCCCAATCCGCTGCTGCGCCAGCCGGGGCGTCCCTCGGCAGGCATGGAGCGGATCGCGGGCATCATCGTGCAGCGTGTCGGTGAATATGGTGAGCGTGCGGCCTGCGTGGGCAGCGGTGGGCGTCTGGCGCTCTAGCCCGGTCCGCAATGCGGGCTTATGCACCGGGCGAACGGGCTTCCACAAACCCCCTAGCCAAGCCCCCGCACTTGCTCTATAGGAACCGCCAATCCCCACAGAGTTAAGTCTCTGGGCCGCTCTGGCGGCGCAATGATATTGAATTCGGAGTACCGACCATGGCAGTGCCAAAACGAAAGACCTCGCCGATGAAGCGCGGCTTCCGCCGCTCGGCCGACGCTCTTGCCGCCCCTTCCTATGTCGAAGACAAGGATTCGGGTGAGCTGCGCCGCCCGCACCACGTTGACCTGAAGACCGGCATGTATCGCGGTCGCCAGATCCTCGCGGCCAAGAAGTAATCGAAAGACGGACAGCGCGATGCGCTCCGTTCTGATATGCAAGCGGCCGACCCTGTGAAGGGTCGGCCGCTTTTGCTTTGCCCCCTCGTTCTGCCCGCCTGTTCCGGCGGCCTGTTTTTTCCCGGAGACTGCCATGACGACCCGCGTTGAATCGGACACCATGGGCACCATCAACGTGCCTGCCGACAAGTACTACGGTGCGCAGACGGCCCGCAGTCTCGCCAATTTCGATATTGGCGGGGAAAAGATGCCCAAGGAAATCATCACCGCCTTTGGCGTGCTCAAGAAGGCCGCGGCGCTGGCCAACCACAAGCTGGGCCTGCTCGACGAAGCCACGCGCGACCTGATCGTGGCGGCAGCCGACGAAGTGATCGCCGGCAAGCTCGATGGCCATTTCCCGCTCGTGGTCTGGCAGACCGGCTCGGGCACGCAGTCCAACATGAATGTCAACGAGGTGATCTCCAACCGCGCCATCGAAATGGCCGGCGGCACCATGGGCTCGAAAAAGCCCGTGCACCCCAATGACCATGTCAACATGAGCCAGTCGTCCAACGACACCTATCCTACGGCCATGCATATCGCTGCCGTCGAGGCGCTGGAGAATTACCTGTTCGAGCGCGTGGCGCTGCTGCGCGACACGCTGGCTACCAAGGCCGAAGCCTATATGGATGTGGTCAAGATCGGCCGCACCCATCTGCAGGATGCCACGCCCCTGACGCTGGGCCAGGAAATCTCGGGCTGGGTGGCGCAGATCGACTATGCCGTCTCCGCCATCAAGGCGACGCTGCCCCAGCTCAAGGAATTGGCGCTGGGCGGCACGGCCGTCGGCACCGGGCTCAATGCCCATCCCGACTATGCCGTGGCCGTGGCCAAGGAAATTGCTGGGCTCACCGGGCATGATTTCGTCACCGGGCCCAACAAGTTTGCGCTCCTGGCCGGGCACGATGCCTTTGTGGGCACATCGGGCGCCCTCAAGCAGCTGGCCGTGGCCTTCATGAAGATCGCCAATGACGTGCGCTGGCTGGCCTCGGGGCCCCGCTCGGGCCTGGGCGAGATCACCATTCCGGAAAATGAGCCGGGCTCCTCGATCATGCCGGGCAAGGTCAATCCGACCCAGTCGGAAGCCATGACCATGGTCGTCGCCCAGGTGATGGGCAATGACGCCGCCATCGGCTTTGCTGCCAGCCAGGGCAATTTCGAGCTCAACGTGTTCAAGCCGGTCATCGCCTACAACTTCCTGCAGTCGGTGCGGCTGCTGGCCGATGCCGCCAAGAGCTTCAATGACAATTGCGCCGTGGGCATCGAGCCCGACCGTGCGCGCATCAAGGAGCTGGTCGACAAGTCGCTGATGCTGGTGACCGCGCTCAACCGCAAAATCGGCTACGACAATGCCGCCAAGATCGCCAAGACGGCGCACAAGAACGGCACCACGCTGCGCGAGGAAGCCATCGCGCTGGGCCTGCTGACCGGCGAAGAATTCGACGCCGAGGTCAAGCCCGAGCAGATGGTCGGGCCGCTCAAGCTCAAGAAGTAAGGCCATGGGCTGGGAGGCGCTGAGCCGCTGGGGCGCCGATGCAGAGCGCATCGAGCGCCTTGCTGGCGGCGTCGCCAATGATGTGTGGAGCCTGCGCGTCAACGGGCAGCTGGCCGTCGGCCGGCTGGGGCAGCGCAGCGCCGACGATCTCGCTTGGGAAACCGGGCTGATGGTGCATCTGGCGCAGAATGGCATGACCGTGCCGGTCCCCATTCCCACCACCGATGGGGCGCTGTTTGCCGATGGGCTGGTCGTCATGACCTATCTCGAGGGCGTTTCACCCGAGACCGCTGACGACTGGCGCCGCGTGGCGGAAACGCTGCGCCAGTTGCATGATCTCACCCGGGACTGGCCGCAGCGTCCCGGCTGGAAATCCTCCACGGACCTGCTGACCGCCCGGTCGGGCACGCGCATCAATCTTGACGCCATGCCTGCAGAGGCCGTCGAGCGCTGCCGCGCCGCCTGGGCCAGGCTTGTCGGTCGCCCGCGTTCGGTGGTTCATGGCGATCCCAATCCGCGCAATATCCGCATCACGGCCGACCGGGTTGCCCTCATCGACTGGGACGAGGCGCATGTCGACGCCTCGGATCTCGACCTCAATCTGCCCCACAACGGGGCCAACCACCCATCGGACGTGCGAGACCTTGTGTATCAGGCGTCGGCGGCCTGGGAGGCCGCCGTCTGTTGGCGTGATGCCCATGCCGAGGCGCAGCTGGCGCTTGTGCGTCCAGTCTAAGGCGTTCCGGCGAAGCGATCAGCCACGCCGGGCCGCCTCGACCGCGGCGATGTCGATCTTTTTCATCGTCATCATGGCCTCGAAGGCACGCTTGGCCTCGGCACCGCCGGCCTGCATGGCCTCGGACAGGGCGCGCGGGGTGATCTGCCAGGAGATACCCCACTTGTCCTTGCACCAGCCGCACATGCTTTCCTCGCCGCCATTGCCGACAATGGCATTCCAGTAGCGGTCGGTCTCTTCCTGGTCGTTCGTGGCCACCTGGAACGAGAAGGCCTCCGAGTGGGTGAAGGCCGGCCCGCCGTTGAGGCCGAGGCAGGGAATGCCCATCACGGTGAACTCCACCGTCAGCACGGCCCCTTCCTTGGTGGAGGGATTGTCGCTGGGGGCACGATGCACGCCGGTGACCTTGGTATCGGGAAAAAGCCCGGCATAGAAATTGGCGGCCTCTTCGGCCTGGCTGTCGAACCAGATGCAGATGGTGTTCTTGGCGGTTGCCATGGCGTCCTCCTGTTGGGCGGCCCACGCCGCCTGTCTGCGCAGCCGGATCGTCCGGCGCTTGCCTGCACGTCGAACGGGGCGCAGGCATTTGGACAGGCTAGAGCGAAAATCTGCGGCGCGCGCGCCCCTTTCGCCTGCGCATTAGCTCTGGCATGGTGTGGCCAATGGCACCGGAGGCCCCGAATTGACCGAAACCGTCATCATGCCGACTTCGAGCCACCGCCAACCCCGTGGCCGGTTCATCCCGCCGCTGCTGGTGGTGCCCTTCGTGCTCTACAACGTGGTGGTGTTCATCTTCTTTGGCGCCAACCCGGTCAACTGGGGCGCCGGCATGTTCGCCATCCCGATGCCGTCGGGCATGCCCTGGGCGGTGTCGGCCGGGGACTTCATCCTCGTCATCGGCGTGGTGTGTCTGTTCGTCGAGGTGCTCAAATCCACCAATTCGAGCCGCAGCTCGATCGTTGAGCACATGCTCTCGATGGCGCTGTTCGTGCTGTTCCTGGTGGAGTTTCTGCTCGTCGGCGCGGCGTCCAGCTCGGTGTTCTTCCTGCTCATGGTGATGAGCCTGATCGACGTGGTGGCCGGCTTTACCGTCTCGATCACCAGCGCCGGGCGCGATGTGACGATGAACTAGGCCACAACGGTCTTTCTATAGCCCATGGGCATGCGCTTGACGGCGACGTGTGCCGTTTCGGCATAAGCGCTGGTGGCGCCTTGCGGCGTGCTGCGGCGGCGGGCGCGCTGGGTCGGCATGTTGTCGCGCGCGGCCAGCAGCTGGCTGACGAAGGCGGCGCCGGCCTGGCTGCGTTGCAGCGAGGGTCTGGGGCGCGCCGGCTCCAGCAGCATGGGCAATCCTGGCTGAACTGTCTCGATATCGCTCATCGTGATCCCGCCTGTTCCAAATCGGGGCTGGCTGTCTCGAAGTGGGACAGTCATGCACGCCCTATGCCCCTGACACTGCAATCGGCGTGCCAGATGCTAACGATTTGTTAACGATTTGGGAGGCGAAACTAGGGCGTGGTTAACGCCACAGGCGGGGTTTTACCCAGGGTTTTGATCTTCAGCAGGCACGAAAAAGCCGGCGCAGGTCCTGCGCCGGCTCTGTGATTTTGGTGTCGCTTGGGGCGGGGGCGGAGAAGGCCTAGAAGTTGTCCTTGGCCTTGCGGATGGCGGCAAAGACTTCGGCGGGGCTGGCGCCCTCGAGGCCGAAATGCCGTGCGATTCCAGCATCATCGGCGCGCATGAAGGGATTGGCCGCCTTGTCCTCACCGAGGCTGAACGGGATGGTGGGCTTGCCCTCGGCACGCAGGGCGGTGACCTCAGCGGCGCGCTTCTGCAGGGCGGCGTTGTCCGGATCGACCGAGAGCGCGAACTTGGCATTGCTGGCGGTGTATTCGTGGCCGCAATAGACCAGCGTATCGTCGGGCAGAGCGCGCATCAGCTTGACGCCTTCCCACATCGGGCCGGGCGTGCCCTCGAACATGCGGCCGACGCCGAGCGAGAACAGCGCGTCGGCGCTGAACAGATGCTTGCCCACCGGGTCATGGAAGACGATATGGCCCAGGGTGTGGCCGGGGGTGTCGTAGATGTCGAAGCTGGTTTCGCCCAGCGTCACCGTATCGCCACCGCCCACCAGCACGTCGAGATCGGCAATCTTGTCGGCTTCGGCCCTGGGGCCGACCACGCGGGCGCCGAACTCGGCCTTGAGCTCGGGAATGGCTTCGACATGATCGATGTGGTGATGGGTGATGAATATATCGGTCAGCTCCCAGCGGCGCCGTTCCAGCGCGGACATGATGGCTGCCGCATCCGGCGCGTCGATGGCGGCAGTGCGGCCGGTGGCGGTGTCGTGCACCAGATAGCCAAAATTGTCACTGCGGGCGGCAAAGACGTCGACGATCACACTCACGGGGCTGCTCCGATGCTCGGGATAGTTGAAAGCTGGGAAGCCCGACCTGACATGACAAGGCGGTATTAGACAAGTCCCGCCTAAAGCGGCAGAGTTGCGCGCATGACTGCTGACGTTCATCGCCTGATCGGGTTCTACCGCACGCCGCTGGGGCGCATTTCCCGCGCCCTGGTGCGCGAACAGGTGACGGCGCTGGCTGGCGATGTGTCCGGCAAACGCGTGCTGGGCCTTGGCTTTGCCACGCCTTATCTGCGATTTTCACTGGCTCGGGCCGAGCGCGTGCTCGCCTTCATGCCGGCCCGGCAAGGCGCCTCAGCCTGGCCGCGCGAGGGGCCGTCGCACACGGTATTGTGCGATCCGCTGGAAATGCCGCTGACCGATGCCGCCATTGACCTGACCATTGCGATCCATGCCATCGAGCATGTCGCCGATGCCGAAGAGCTGATGCGCGAACTCTGGCGCATCACCGCGCCCAATGGCCATCTGATTCTGGTGGTGCCGCGACGCCGGGGCATCTGGGCGCAGCGCGACAATACGCCATTCGGTCAGGGCAATCCGTATTCGGGCGGGCAGCTGGACAAGCTGCTACGCGACCACAGCTTTGTGCCCGAGGCCTGGCGTGACGGGCTGTTCCTGCCGCCGGTGCGCAGTTCGCTGGTGCTGAAATCGGCACGGGTGTTCGAAACGCTGGGCCGGCTGCTGGGGCCAGCCATGAGCGGGGTCATCTGCGTGCGGGCCCGCAAGGAGGCGTTCCCGGCCGTGCCGCGCCGCCGTCGCGAAGAGCGATTCGTGCGAGTGCCCGGCCTCAATACGGCCACGGCGCGCCAGGGCTGACCAAAGAGCCTGTCCCGCGGCGGCACGCCGGCGACCCATTGTTGCCACAGGCGTTAACCCTGGGTCCAAAACGGGAACGAACAGGGGGCGAATCGAGCGAGGTCGCACAATGCGGCTTTGTTCACGACCATATCTAGCGGCTGACCCGATCCCGACCCACCAGAGGCCGAGCGTGGCTGTCCGCGGACCCCGTTTGCAGTGCCGATGCGTTCAGCTTGATGAAGGCGCGGTTAATTTGGGGGATTTTCGGCAAAGTGCTGCCAAATGATGAGCCTGATGCCACGGCAAGAATCTGCAGCCGTTAAGGAAGCCGTGGCGGATTTGTTGGGCGCCATGCGCCCCTTGTTGGCAAAAAGGCCGTTGACCGTCCCGAAGCGGGACGGCGCCTCAGGACCGCATGCTGGTCAGAACCATCGACAGATCGCCCATGCTGGTGCCCAGCAAGACGCGATAAGGGATGAAATAGCCGGTTTCGGCCAGGGGCGCGTACCAGATGACGATCCGGTTGGTGTCGGCGAGATAGTTGGTGATTTCGGAGCTGGTGAAATGGCCGGACACCGGCTTGTAGTTGACCGAGCACAGCACCACCGGCCCCTGATAGCCCGTGCGCTGGGAGGTGGCCTCGTCGGTGCCGGCAAAGCTCATCTCGATGTTGAAGCGTTCGACACCGGTGAAGATACCGACGCGGCGCTGGCATAGGCTCTTGTCGAGCGCGGAGCCACGCAGCAGGAAGGCAGAGAGGAAATCGGTGACGCCACTCAGGTGCCGGCGCTCGAGCGGGACGCGGTCATAATTGTCGATGATGGGCGGCTCGACCTTGAAGCTGTCCACATTGCCGCCCGAGAAGGTCACATCGATCCTGAAGGCATCGCCATTGGCGCGGGTCTGTAGGCCGAAGGCGCGCGCCACCAGTTGCGAGCCGGACGAGCGACCGGTGGTGGTGGCCTTGGCCGTGCCGCTGGCGACCACCGCCCCCAGCCCGGTGACATTGGCCGACAGGTCCACCGCATAGCTGGCGCCATCGTCCTTGAGGGTAATATCCATCGAGGCGATGTTGATGCCGCCCAGGGTCAGGATATAGCTGGCGCGGGCATCGACATCGGCAGCACGGGCAGGAACGCAGGCCAGCAGCAACAGGGCTGCCAACGGGGCAAAACGGAACTGGATCACGATTGGACGTCTCTGCGGTTGCTGCGCGAATCAGGGGAATGTTCGAAAGTGCCGCGCTCAATCCACCCGCGCAAGGCACTCGCGGGGGTTTGAGGGCTCCATTGTCTTGACGCCGCCCCGCAGTTTCTCTAAAGAGGCCCAAGATTTCAGGACAAGACAGGCCCGCTGCGGGGCTCGATCCCCGCGACAGTGGCCTTTTGCAACAGGATAGATAACCATGGCACGTCGCTGTGAACTCACCGGCAAGGGCGTTTTGGTTGGCAACAACGTTTCGCACGCGCTCAATCGCACGCGTCGCCGGTTCCTCCCGAACCTGCTGAACGTGACGCTGATTTCCGAGGCGCTGAACCGCCCGGTCAAGCTGCGTATCTCCGCCTATGCCCTGCGTTCGGTTGAACACCGCGGTGGCCTGGACGCCTTCCTGCTCAAGCAGAGCGACGAGCAGCTCTCGCCGCTCGCCCAGGGCATCAAGAAGGAAGTGCGCGCCGCTCTCGCTGCCTAAGCGACACGGACGCCAGACAATTTGACCGCGTAGGGAGCGCTTCTCTGCGCGGTTTTGTTTTGCGCCAATCCTGGCGCACCCCCGCCCCGGTCTGATGCCGGCAGGCGGGTTACATAGAGGTGCATTCTGATGCTAGCTCGTCTGTTCGCGGCTGTGGCCGCCATGGTCGTCGTTGTCGCGGCGTCCAATATCCTGGTGCTCTATCCGCTGCAGGTGCAGCTGGGCTCGGTCAACCTGGCCGATCTGCTGACCTGGGGCGCCTTCACCTTCCCCTTCGCCTTCCTGATCACCGACCTCACCAATCGCTTCGATGGCGCGCGCAATGCGCGCCTTGTGGTGCTGGCCGGCTTTGCTGTGGGCCTGGGCCTGTCGTTTTATCTCAGCTTCCACAGCCTGCCCTGGAGCGACAATGACGCCGCGGCCACCACGCAGCGCATTGCCCTGGCCTCGGCCACGGCCTTCCTCGTCGGCCAGCTGCTCGATATTGCAGTGTTCTCGCGGTTGCGGGCCAGCCGTGCCTGGTTCCTGCCGCCGCTGGCCGGGTCGCTGTTCGGCTCGATGATCGATACGGCCATCTTCTTCTCGGTGGCCTTTGCCCCGGCGCTGGCGGGCATTGACGCGCTGTTCGGCCTGGCTGACGGTTCGCTGGGCTTTCCGGCGCCCTGGCTGGGTGTGGGCCCCGAAGTGCCGCTGTGGGTCTCGCTGGCCTCGGGTGACTTCCTGGTCAAGTTCATGGCGGCGCTGCTGCTGCTGGCGCCCTATCGCGCGCTGATGGGCCGGCTGATGCCGCTGCCGCCGCTGGGCGCTTCGGCCCAGGCCTAGCGCAAACAAAACCGCCCGCTCCAGTCTGGAGCGGGCGGTTTGAAATGATCGACGGAACGGCTGGCGATCAGTCGCCTTCGCCGGGTTCCTCGGAGAAGTATTTCTCGAACTTGCCGGTCTCGCCGTCCTTCTCCTTGGCCTCAGGGAGTGGGTCGCGGCGCTCGGTGAGATTGGGCCAGATCGAGGCAAATTTGGTGTTGATCTGCAGCCAGTGGTCGAGCCCGCTTTCGGTGTCAGGCTTGATGGCCTCGGCAGGGCATTCCGGCTCGCAGACGCCACAGTCGATGCACTCGTCCGGGTGGATCACCAGCATGTTCTCGCCCTCGTAGAAGCAGTCCACGGGACAGACTTCGACGCAGTCGGTGTATTTGCAGGCAATGCAATTGTCGGTGACGATATAGGTCATCTAGGCGGGCATCCCGAACAGGAGCCGGGCTGGGGCAGATGGCGCAGCACGGCAGGTCTCAACGGCTTCGTTGCTAAACTTTTTCTGGTGTCGCTGCAAGGTCAGCAGCAGGCAGGGTTTGGCGCTAGGGGCGTCGCGGAAGGCATAATTTATCCAGCGCTTGTGCGTGGCCAGTGGCGGAAAACTACATCTTCAGGGTCCTGGCGAACTGCAACGCCATCGAGGGTCGCACCAAGGCGCTTGGCGAGCGCGATTGAAGGGGCATTTTCTGCGTCGATGTAGCTGACCAGACTGGGGAGTTGGAGTGCATCAAAAGCCCAGTCGCGCATGGCACGCGCGGCTTCATAGGCGAAACCCTTGCCCTCATGGCCTGCATAGAGGAACCAACCCAGTTCCTTCTCAGGGAACAAAGGGCCGTGGTTGATGCCGACCTGCCCGACGCACTGGCCGGTCTGAACCAGTTCCAGCATCAGGCAACCATGGCCGAACAGGTGCCACTGGGCGGTATCACTGCAGAACATGCCCCAGGCGGATCGTTCGTCGAATGGGCCGCCCATGTAGACTGCGCGGTCTGATCGCATCAATGCGGCATAGTCCTGAAAATCGTCAAAGGTCGGTGGGCGGAGCCGCAGGCGGTCCGTCGACAGGGTGGGAATGATGGTCATGGATCATCACCCCTGTCCCGCAGCCGGTCCGTGTCGCGGCGCTGCTTCTTGGTGGGGCGGCCGGCGCCATCGTCGCGCTGTGCCAGCGCGGCCTCGTAGGGGCTCTGCTCGGCCTTGGGCAGGGACGGCGGCGAGAGATCCTCATAAAGGCCCTGGGCCTCGCTGGCGGGGCCGCGACGGGTACCGGGATCGATGATGCGCCAGACAACAATGCGGTTATGCAGCGTCATGGTCAGGACATCGCCGGCACCCACCTTGTGGTCGCTGCGGTCGGTGCGCTCGGAGTTGACGCGGATAGCGCCCGATTCGATGATTTTTTGCGCCAGCGTGCGGGATTTCAGCGCGCGGGCAAAGAACAGGAACCTGTCGAGCCGCTCCTTGCGGACGGCTGGCGCGACAGGTCCCGGCAAGGCCTACTCGGCCTTGCGGTCGCGCAGGGCCGCAAGCTTGGCAAAGGGGCTATCGGGGTCGAAGGCCTTTTCGCGCTTGTCTTCACGCGGACGCTCGGCCTTGTCGTTGCGTGGGCGTTCGAACTTGGCGCGATCGCCCTTCTGGTCGTCGGGGCGACGATTGTCATTGCGGCCGCGGCCCTCGAACTTGGCCTTGGGGTTGAGGTGCTGGGCCTTGGTGAGGTCCTGCACTTCGCCTTCGGGGCGACGCTTGGCAGCCGGCGCATGGTTGCGCTGGCGGCCTTCGCCTTCGGGGCGGCGGCGGGGTTCGTGGCGCTTGTTGTCGGCGCGCTTGCCAGCCGGGGACCAGATCTCGTCGAATTCGGGTTCGGCCGGGGTCGCCGGCGTGTCCTCGACGGTGGCCGGGGTTGCCTCGACGATTGTCGTCTCGGGCATGGCGGCGTCCATCGCGGGCGTCGTTTCTGCCTGTGTGGCTTCGAGCGGCTCTTCGGCAACCGGTTCGGTGGATGCGGGGTTCTCGCTCAGGGTTTCTTCCAGGGCCGGTGCTTCCGGGCTGGCGTCAGCCGGCGCCGCCGGTGCGGCGACCTTGGGGACGCGTTTGACGCGATAGCCCAGCGAGGTCAGGATCGAGGCGAAATCCTCGCCCGAGCAGCCCAGCAGCGAGGTCATTTCCACCGTGACGCGGAAACCATTGCCCTCGGCAGCGCCGGCGGGCACTTCGCCCTGGTGCCGCGTGGGGTCGAGCGCGATCAGCGGGCGGATGATATCGGCCAGGCGTTCGAGAATGTCGACGCGCACGGCGCGCTTGCCGGCAACCTTGAAGCCGGCAATCTCATAAAGACGGGTATCGACATCGGGGTCGACCACAAAGCTGGTACGGCCCGAGAGCACGATGTGCGGAATATCGGTGACGCCGGGCTGGCGTACGCCGCCATTCTTGAGTGCGAACAGGATGAGCGCCAGCTCGCGCGGGGCGGGCTTGAGCGAGAGCGGCAGGTAGATGTGATAGGCGCCGAACTTGATGCCCAGCTTGCGCATGCGGCCGCGGACGTCCTGGTCAAGATTCTTGACCTCGTCGGCCACCTGGCTACGGGGGATCAGGCCGAGATGCTCGATCAGCTGATAGGCAATGCCGCGGGCGGTGCCGTCCAGATCAGCCGGGGCCTCCAGCGCCATGACGGGCTCGAGCACGGTGTTGATGTGGTGGCGCAGCCAGAGGTTGAGCCGGTCCTGCACGCGTTCGAGGTCGGGTCCGGTCAGCGTCTCATCGGCCAGAATCAGAATGCGAGGCCGATAGAGCGTCTCGCCTTCGATCAGTTCGGCTACCAGGTCGCCCTTCCAGCGCAGGCGGCCATCGGTGGCCAGAACGATCTCTTCGTTTGGCGCACCTGCCAGGCGTTCCGCCCGATTGTGGATTTCCGGCGCCACAACGTGGTCGGCCGCAGCGCGCAGACTCTTGCTGTCTGCGTCGCCATCATTGCGGGCCAGGGTGAAGCGGAAGCCTTCGAGCGTGCCGATGAGATGGCCTTCCAGCCGCACTTCGCCACGCTCATTGATCTCGGGAGATGCCATACGTTTGTCTTTCAGGTGACGAAGCAACACACTCGTGCGCCGGTCGACGAACCGCTGGGTCAGCCGCTCATGCAGCGCATCACTCAGGCGGTCTTCAATGTCTCGGGTCTTTTCGCGCCAATGTGAAGGGTCTGCAAGCCAGTTTTTGCGGTTGGCGATAAAGGTCCAGGTGCGGATCTGCCTGATCCGGTTGCTTAGCGTATCGATATCACCGCTGACATTGTCGCAAAAGCGGACCTGCTCGGCAATCCAGTCTGCATCGACTTTGCCGCGGCGCATAAGGTCGGAATAGACACGGGTGACGATCTCCCCATGGTTGGCTGGCGAAATGCCCTGATAATCAGGGATTTGGCAGCATTCCCACAGCAATCGGGCCCCATCGAGGCCGCGCGCCAGCTTGCCGGCCTCATTGCGGGCGAGGAATTCGAGCGCGCGCTGGTCGGTGGCGATGGGCACGCGGGTCAGCGCCCGGTCCTCAGGCGGCTTTTCGAGGCTGTTGAGCAGGGCGTTGATGGATGAATAATCCAGCTGATTGTTGCGCCATTGCAGCACTTTGAGCGGGGCAAAATCGTGGGTTTCGAGCGCCACGACCATTTCCTCGTCGAATCCCTCGGTGCCGCCGGTGACGCCGAAGGTGCCATTGCGGGCATGGCGACCGGCGCGACCGGCGATCTGGCCTAGCTCGGCGGGGGTCAGCGGGCGACTGGTATGGCCGTCAAACTTGCTGTCATCGGCAAAGGCGACGTGGTGGATATCGAGGTTGAGCCCCATGCCGATGGCGTCGGTGGCGACGAGAAAATCGACATCGCCATTCTGGTAGAGGTCGACCTGCGCATTGCGGGTGCGGGGGCTGAGCGCGCCCATGACCACCGCGGCGCCACCGCGCTCGCGACGGATCAGTTCGGCAATGGCATAGACCTGGCGGGCCGAGAAGGCGACGATGGCCGAGCGGGGCGGCTGGCGCGAAATCTTCTTGGAGCCGGCATAGGTGAGATGGCTGAAGCGCGGCCGGTCGATGATATCGGCATGGGGCAGCAGCTTGCGGATCACCGGCTCCATGGTCGCGGCACCTAGGAGCAATGTCTCGCTGGTGCCCCGGGCGTGCAGGATGCGGTCGGTGAAGACATGGCCGCGGTCGAAGTCCGTGGCGGTCTGGATTTCGTCAATGGCGACGCAGTCGACCCTTATGTCGGTGGGCATGGCCTCGACGGTGCAGACCCAGAATCGCGGCTTGGCGGGGACAATGCGCTCTTCGCCCGTCACCAGGGCCACGGCCTGCTCGCCGACCCGTTCGACGCAGCGCTGATAGACCTCGCGCGCCAGAAGGCGCAGCGGCAGGCCAATCATCCCGGTGGGATGGGCCAGCATGCGTTCAATGGCAAAATAGGTTTTGCCGGTATTGGTCGGGCCAAGGATCGCCTTGACGGACTGGGCGGGCGCGAAGGTCATGTGCTGCCAATGTAAGCGGTCCCCGCGACAGTTGCGAGAGGCACGCCGCATTGTCCCGGGATTGTCCCAAGAAAGGACAGGGCCGTCACAGTCCTGCCACAGGGCTTAATGGATAGAACAGGTGGCGAACGAAACAGGCTCGAATCGGCGCAGACTCAAAAATGCTGCTTCGTTCACCGCTAGGGCTGGGGGGTATGTCACCATCGGGACACCAGCGTCTTGCGGGCAGGCCCTGGTTGGTCTCGATCGGCGCAATTTTGCTTCACCAGTGCTAACATCGGGTTAAATTCGGTCCGGAATCAGCAAATGTGATCAAGGGGTTAATGCGGAGCACACCGAAAAAATTCGCGACGTTATCCGGCGGGAAGCCGCTGGTGCTGGGGCGATGGACAGCCTCTTCGCAATCATTGGCATTGACCGTCCCGGATCGGGACAGGCCGCGTTGACCCGGCGCCATCGACGGCCTCGCTGGCCGGGGACGCAGAAGCGCTTTGCCATCGCCGAGCAGTTTGACTATGGTCCGCGCGGTTTTTCCGCCCAGAATTGGCATCATGTCCGAAGATATCCGCCCGCAGCCGCAGCCTGGAATCCTCGACATTGCGCCCTATGTGCCCGGCAAGTCCGGCGCGGCAGGCAGCAATGCGATCAAGTTGTCGGCCAATGAGTCCCCGCTGGGCGCCAGCCCCAAGGCGCAGGCAGCCTTTGCCGCTGCGGCCCAGCATCTCGAAATCTATCCCGAGGGCTCCTCGCGTCTGCTGCGCGAGGCGCTGGGCGAAGTGCATGGCATCGATCCCGCTACCATTGTCTGCGGCAATGGCTCGGATGATCTGCTGCACCTGCTGGCGCAGACCTATCTGGGCGAGGGCGACAATGCGGTGATGAGCCAATATGGCTTTTCGGTCTATCCGATCATTACCCGCGCCACGGGCGCTGACATCATCATGGTCGATGAGGTGGATTATACCGCCCATGTCGATGGGCTGTTGGCCGCCGTGACGCCGCAGACCAAGGTGGTCTGGCTGGCCAATCCCAATAATCCCACCGGCACCTATATCAGCGATGCCGAAATGCGGCGGCTGCATGCCGGCATGCGCCCCGACATCCTGCTCGTCATCGACAATGCCTATGCCGAATATGTCACGGCCGAGGATTTCGCGGTGGGGCTCGACCTCGTGCGCGAGGCAAAGAACGTCGTGATGGTTCGCACCTTCTCCAAAATGGGGCTGGCGGCGGCGCGCATCGGCTGGATGGTGGGCACGCTCGAACTGGTCGACGCCATCAACCGCATCCGCGGGCCGTTCAACGTCAATTTGCCGGCGCAGATGGCCGGCGCCGCAGCGGCGCGCGATGTCGAGTTCACCGCGCGGCTCAAGGCGCATAATGCGCAATGGCGCGATTGGATTACCCAGGAGCTGACCAGCAACCACATGTATGTGGTGCCCAGCCAGGGCAATTTCGTGCTGGTGCTTTTTCCCGATGCCGAGCATGCGCGCCTGGCCTTCGACACGCTGATGGAGCGTGGTCTGGTGGTGCGTGAGGTGGCCGGCTCCTATGGCATCGACCACGGGTTGCGCATTTCCATTGGTTCGGAACAGGCGATGCAGGGCGTCGTCGGCATTCTCAAGGCACTGGTCAAGATTTCATGAGTGTTCATTTTCGCAAGCTTGCCCTGGTGGGCATCGGGCTGATCGGGTCGTCCATCGCGCTGGCCGCGCGGCGGCAGGGGCTGGTCGAGGTGATCTCCATTGCCACGCGAAAGCAGGAAACGCTGGACGAGGCGCGCGAACTGGGGCTGGGCGATATCTATACGCTCGACGCCGCCGAAGCCGTGCGTGGCGCCGATCTGGTGATCCTGTGCACTCCGGTGGGCGCCTATGAAGGGGTGATGCAGACCATTGCCTCGGCGCTGGAGCCGGGCGCGATCTTGTCCGACGTCGGCTCGGTCAAGGGCCACGTGGTCAAGGTGCTCAAGAGCCTGGTGCCGGCGGGGGTGCATTTCATCCCAGCCCATCCGATCGCCGGCACCGAGCATTCGGGGCCCTCGGCGGGCTTTGCCGAGCTGTTTGCCGGTCGCTGGTGCGTGCTGACGCCGGGCGGTGAGGTCGATCCGGCCCAGACCGAAAAGCTGGCGGGTTTCTGGCGCGCCATGGGCAGCCATGTCGAAAGCATGGAAGCCGCTCACCACGACATGGTGCTGGCGATCACCAGCCATATCCCCCATCTGGTGGCCTACAACATCGTGGGCACGGTGGCTGATCTGGAAGCTGCGACGCAGTCCGAGGTCATCAAGTTCTCGGCCTCCGGCTTCCGCGATTTCACGCGTATCGCGGCCTCCGACCCGGTGATGTGGCGCGACGTCTTCCTCACCAATCGCGATGCCGTCCTCGAAATGCTGGGGCGTTTCACCGAGGATTTGTCGGTGCTGCAGAGGGCGGTGCGCATGGGCGACGGCCCGGCGCTCGAGGCCATGTTCACCCGCACCCGCGCCATTCGCCGGTCCATCATCTCGGCCGGGCAGGAAACGGCCGCGCCCGATTTCGGTCGCCCGCATGAGGCGCCGCCGGCGCCCGAGGTGCCCTTCGTGCGCGAGCATGGCGGTGGCGATGACGCCTAGCGGCGTCGTCTGGTTGCCCTAGAAGAGCGGGCCGATCATGGCAATTGGCACAAGGCCCGAGTAGAGGCCGCCATTGCGGAAATTGAGCTGGTTGGCATAGCTGCCATCGGCGCCGGGCGCGCCCAGCACCAGGGTGCGCCAGGGCTCTTCGAGCAGCGGCCCGATGCGCTCGGCGACGCCTGTCGAGGTGATGGTGATCTGTCCTTCCAGCTGGGCCTGGGCGTCCAGCGAGAGGGAGCCGGTCGCGTCCAGCACCGAGTCTGCATCGGTGCCATGGATGCCCACGATGTCGAGCGTGCTGCCAGCCGCCTGCATCTGGGCCAGCATGTCAGGCGCACCCCAGTTGCGCACATCGTCGGGCAGGCCGCCCAGTTCGAGCTGAACTTCCGCATTGGTCTGGCTCAGCGTCAGGGCGGGATAGGCCAGATCCTTGGCCAGCACGTAGCCAGCGAGCGCCGCCAGGCGTCGTTCTGGATCGTGGCGCTCCGGAATGTCGAACAGATGGGCCTCGACCAGCGGCGCGGTAGCAATGGTGGTATCGCCCAGCAGGGTGTCGGACCAGACCAGATCCTTGCCCGAGACCGAAGCGCGGGCGATGCGCCAGTCCTGCAGGCGTATGCTGGCTTCCAGCGTTGACCAGGCGACGGCGTTGCGTGTGCCGATAAAGCTGTCCACCAGCTGCAGCGGGCCCTTAGCAGAGGCCAGCAGATGGGTGGGGGCATAGACGCGGATGCTGGCGCGGATGCCGGGCACGTCCAGCTCCAGGTCACCCGTGACGATATGGGCCTGTTCGCAATCGGCATCGAAGCGGAACGGGAAGCCGCCGACGCTGAGCGTGCCACAGGTCAGCCTGGGGCTGGTGATGCCATCGGCCTCGGCCTGCGCCAGGATCTGCTGCTGAACGATACCCGACAGCACATACCAGGCGACCGACCAGGCCAGGATGACGGCGATGACAACGCCGCCCAGAATGATGATTCGTTTTTTCATGGTGCAAACTCTTAGCCGGGGCAGCAGCAAAGCGCTATCGGCTGGCGTGGTCGCGGCAAAAGCGGGTGGTCCGCCGCATGCAGGGCACATATCCAGCGTTGGCAATTGCCTTGACGACAAGGCTTGCCTAGATTTTGGGCCAGGACATGACAACACACGATACATCGACGGCGTCGCCGACCCATTGGGTGTTCGGCTATGGGTCCCTGATCTGGAATCCGGGCTTTGCCCATGTGCGGTCCGTGCAGGGCCTGCTCCGCGGCGCCCATCGCAGTCTGTCGATTGTGTCCCATCATCATCGCGGCACGCCGGAGCGTCCCGGTCTGGTGTTCGGGCTGACGCGCGGTGGCGCCTGCCGGGGCATGGCCTTCGAGGTGGCGGACAGCGACTGGAGCGATGTGCGGGCCTATCTCGAGGCGCGGGAACAAGTGACGGCGGTTTACCGCGATGTGATGCGCCCGGTGCATCTCCAGGGTGGCAGCGTCGTGACGGCGCTGACCTTTGTGGTCGACGAGCGGCACGAACAATTTGCCGGCAAGCTGACGCTGGAGCAGCAGTTGGCTATGGTGCGTGCGGGGGTGGGCCTGTCGGGTCCCAATATCGACTATGTCGTCAATACCGCCAGGCACCTGGCGCAACTGGGTATTCGGGACCGGCAGCTGATGGCGCTGGTGGACCTGCTGACCAGTGAGGCCAGCGCGGCAGCCTAAGGCGCTCAGGCCGCCTGCGCGTCCGCCATGGGTGCTGCGCCTTCAAGATCCCAGATGGTCGAGAGCCGCTCGGCAGCAGCGCCTGGGGTCAGCAGGCGGAAAACGCGGTCGGCGCAATCAAGCGCCAGGCGGAAACGGGAGCGGCTCAGGGGATCACCCACCAGCTCGCTGGTCGAGCCGACCCACATGACATGGCTGCCCTTGGCGATCAGGTACAGGTCCGCGTCGCCCATGGCGAATTTTTCGACATTTTCGCTGATCAGGTCATAGGCCCGACCGGAGCGACCCTGCCAATGGCTGTGCCGCCCGAAGGCATGGCTGACGACCTTGTTCTCGCTTCCAACCATCACACGCTATCCCCACAGCGCTGTTCGCATTAGAACAAAAATAGAACAAAATGCACGGCGTGTCAACTCGTCCACAAGGTGACGACTACATCTATGGGGCTGTTTGCAGATTGGGTCAATATATAGTGTCTAGCGTTGTTCCGCCGCCGATTGCCTGAGCGCATCGAGCTTGCTGCGCAATTCTGGTCCGACCGGTCGCGAAAGCCCCTGCTCGTCAGCCTTGAGAATGAGCTGATCGGATTCTGATTCGATGGCTTTTTTGAGTCGATCCATGAACACGTCGGGCTGCAGGCCAGCCTCGATGGCCGGGAGAAACTTTGCCTCCGCCGTCCCCGGCCAGATCACCAGACTGTTGCGGCCCCAGAACAGCCCAGAGTTGAGCGCGACCGGCACGACCGGAACGTTGAGTTCGGCATAGAGCCGCGCAATGCCCTGGCGATAGTCCGGCGATGCCAATGGCGCCCGCCGGGTGCCCTCGGGGAAAATCACGATGCGGCAGCCACGCTCGATGGCGGCATGGGCTTGGCGCATCATGGAGGGAATGGCCTCTGCGCCCTTCTTGCGATCGACTTCGATGCAGTCCAGCGAGCGCGCGGCCCAGCCGAAGAAGGGGATGCGCATCAGCTCCTTCTTGACGATATAGGCAGGGCGGCCCGTATAGGGGAAAATGGCAAAGACATCCCAGTCGCTCTGGTGCTTGGCGGCAATGATGCAGCCACCCTCCGGGATGTGCTCGGCGCCAGTCACCTTGGTGCGGACGCCGGTCAGGCCGCGCAGCAACACCAGGTTGGAGCTGCACCAATAGACCGCCATGGCCCAGCTCAGCCGCGTCCGACCGGTGATCAGCGCAATAATGCCCAGGATGAAGGCGATGATGGCGGTCTGGCCGATGAACAGCGCGTAGAACACTGCCGTGCGAATTGCCTGAAACACCGCCACAAAGAGTCTCCCTCGGCCTGATGCCGTGGCAGCGTCATAGCGGGCAAATGGCCGGTTGGCGAGGCCGGAGCGTGTTTTGAACGGTCAGGACGTCTGGCTGAGATAGCGGCGCACCGTCTGGCGGGAGGTGACTGCCGTCAGTGCCGCAATCACCGGAATAACGGCTATCAGCAGCAACAGGCCGTCCATGCCGATGGCAAAGCGCCCGAACAGCACGCCGATTTGGGCGCCTGCCTCGCTGGACAGCATGTTGCCTGCGGCCGTGCCCACCAGAAGGAAGAAGGCCAGCGCTGCCGCCGTGCCCAGCAGCCCGCCCTGCAGGCCAATGGAGAGAAACCGCCCCTGGAACTCGCCGGCAATGAAGCTGTTCGATGCCCCGATATAATGCAGCACATCGACAATCTCGCGGTTGGTCGCCATGGCGCCGCGGGTCGCAAAGATGATCGCCAACACCGTTGCCGCGCCGATCAGGACCAGCACCAGCAACCCGGAGAGAACGATGGTTCCGGCCATTGTGTTGAGCTGCTGCCGCCAGGCGGCATGGGTGTCGAGGCTTGCCCCCTTGATGGCAGCGAGGTTGCGCTGCAGGCCCTCGATATCGGCATCAACGGGGTCGGACAATTGCACCACGACAAGCCGCGGAATCTCGATTGCCGAGAGATCAAGACCGGCGCCCAGCCAGGGCTCAAGCAGCTTCTGGCTTTCCTCGACCGTCAGGGCGCGTGCACTGGCGACGCCGGGGGTGGTCTCGGCCAGAGACACAGCGGTGCGCAGATTGGACTCCATGACTTCTCCCGCCACCGGGCGGATCTGGATGGTGACCTCGCGCCCGACGTCGGCGGACCAGGCAATTGCAGATTTCTGCACCAGCACCACGCCGCCCAAGGTCACGGCGGAGAGAAAGCTCATGATGGTGATCATCAGCAGCAGCGTCCGGCCGGCGACGCTTTTTTCGGGAACGATGGGGGCGGCGCCGCCGCGGCGCGGCAGCAGGGACATGAGACGCTCAATCATGGATCGTCAGTTCCCCCTTGTTCAGCAGCATGCGCGGATAGCTGAACTTGTCGAGCAGCGGCAGTTCATGGGTGGCCAGGATGATGGTCATGCCCAGCGTGCGGTTGAGTTCGGCGAACAGATGCACAAGGCGGCTGGAAAGCTCGGGGTCGACATTGCCGGTGGGCTCGTCGGCCAGCAGCACCTTGGGGCGGGCAATCACGGCGCGGGCAATGGCGGCGCGCTGTTTCTCGCCGCCCGAGAGCAGCGACGGCGGGGCGTTCATGCGTTCGCCCAGGCCGACCCATTCGAGCAGCTCTGTCACATTGGGGCGATACTCAGCCTCGGGCTGGCCAAGGACGCGCAGCGGCAGGGCCACGTTCTCGAATGTGGTCAGATGGTCGAGCAGGCGGAATTCCTGGAACACGATGCCGATGTGGCGTCGCATCTGCAGCAGCCGGTCCTGGCTGAGATTGCTGACATCCTCACCAAACATGGTCACGCGACCGCGCGATGGCTTGAGCGAGAGCAGCAACAGGCGCAGCAGGCTGGTCTTGCCGGCACCCGAAGGGCCGGTGAGAAAATGAAACGAGCCCGGCTCAACCTTGAAGGTCAGGTCATGCAGGACCTCAGGACCGTTGCCATAGCGCAATCCCACATCGGAGAATTCGATCAAGACTGCTGGCTCCCAAGGTTCGGAATGGCCCTGCGAATCAGGGATCGGCCGCAGCATAGCAGTGCGTGCGGGCCGATGCGGCATGCACCGTCGTAGGCGGGATGAAAGCGGCACAAATGTGGTGGATTGTGCAGTCGCGGCTTGGGTTTGAGGAGTCTTAACACCCTCGGGCTAGATTGGTGGGCGCTGTAGTCGCATTCGCAAGCATCGTCTGGCCCCATGATCATCAGTTGTCCACATTGCCAGACCAAGTACCAGGTGACCTACGAGGCCATCGGCGCGACGGGCCGCAAGGTACAATGCGCCCATTGCCAGGAAGCCTGGCAGCAGGCCCCGCTGCCAAAGGAAGAGCCGCCCGCCTCGCCAGAGGTGCGCAAGGCCGAGGAAGCCATTGCCGAGGATAGCCTGGACGAGGCCATGGCCAGCGCCGAGAAGGACGCGGCCGCAAAGGCGCGCAAAGCGAGCAGCAAGGCGGACAAGCAGGCCCTGGCGGCTGCCCGCGGCGCCGGCAAGATTGACCCGGCCGAGGTGCGCAGGCGACGCCGGAATTTCTCCCGCCCCCAGAGTGCGTCCACGTCGGAGCTGCCGATGGCGCGCGCCCGCGGGGTTGCGCGCGTGGTCGCGGTGCTCGCGCTGTTGGGAACTGGCGCCGGCGCCTATTTCGGGCGCACGCAGATCGTCCAGCAATTCCCGGCCATGGCCGGCATCTATGACAGGCTAGGCCTGGGCGTGAACGTGGTGGGGCTCGATTTCGCCGGTCTCAGCACGCTGCGCACCACCCGCAATGGCAAGGAAATGCTGATCGTCTCGGCCCAGATTGTCGGGTTGCGCCCCAGCCCGGCGCCGGTGCCAGCCGTGGTGGTGACCCTGCTCGATGACGACGGCAACACTGTCTATCAGTGGAGCGTGGACCCGCTGGTGCATGACTTGATGGCGGGCGAGCGCGCGACCCTGGATACGCAGCTCTCGCAACCGCCGGCCAGCGCCGCGCGCGTACGCCTGGCCTTTGCCGAATCGGCGCTGCCACCGGCACCCGGTCCCACGGCGGCCAGGGCCGGCGCCGGCGAAACTGCCGGTGACGGGCATGGAACGGCCACCACCGAGGCAGACGGACACGGCACGGACGCGCATGGAACGGTGGCGCCGGCCGCAGACGGCCATGATGCCGCTGCCGACGGACATGCGGCGCCAGCCGCCGACCACGCCGTTCCCGCGGACGACCACGCTGCGCCCGCTGACCCGCATGCTGCACCAGCCGACGCCCATGCTGCACCCGCAGATGGGCATGCTGCTCCTGACGAGGGGCATGCCGCGCCGGCAGATGGGCATGCTGAGCCAGCGTCAAACCACGCCGCGCCGGCGACAGAGGCGCATGGCGACACCACCTCAGATGCCGCAGCCGGACATGGCGCGGCAGCATCCGACCCCGTTACACCGGAGCATCATTGATGGCCCGCATACTTGTTGCCGAAGACGACCCCTCCGTTCGCGCCTTTGTGGTCAGCGCGCTGACCATGAAGGGCCATGAGGTGGTCGCCGAAGAAGACGGTGGGCTGGCAGCCGAGACCATGGACAGTGAGCAGGGGCGCTTCGACCTGCTGCTGAGCGACATCAAGATGCCCATCATGGACGGCATCGCCCTGGCGCTCGACGTGGCGGCCAAATATCCCGCGGTCATCATCGTGCTGATGACGGGCTTTGCCGACCAGCGCGAACGCGCCCATGGGCTCGATGCGCTGATCTATGACGTCATCGTCAAGCCGTTCACCCTGGCCGACCTGCTGACCAAGATCGACGATGCCTTGGCGGGCAAACCGGTCGAAGTGGTCTCGCTCGCCCGGCAGCACCGCGATCCGCTGTAGGCGGGGTCAGACCCAGTCGGGGACGCTGTCGAGGGCGATCAGCTCATCGAGCGACTTGCGCGGGCGGATCACGTGGAAGCGGTCGCCATCGACCAGCACCTCGGGAATCAGCGCGCGCGAATTGTAGGTTGACGCCATCACCGCGCCATAGGCGCCCGCACTCATGATGGCCAGCAGATCGCCTTCCTTGACGCCCGGCATGGTGCGAGCCTTGGCAAGATAGTCGCCGGTCTCGCAGACCGGGCCGACGATATCGGCCGTGATGGGCGGCAGGTTGGAATGGTTGACCGGCACCACATCGTGGTGCGCCTCATAAAGCGTGGGGCGGATCAGATCGTTCATCGCCGCATCGACGATGACGAAATTGGTGCCGCCTTCCTTCACATATTCCACCTTGGTGACCATGATGCCGGCATTGCCCACCAAGAGGCGCCCCGGCTCGATCACCAGCGTGCAGCCCAGGCGGCCGATCCTGTCGCGCACAACCTTGGCATAGGCTTCGGGCAGGGGCGGCGCGTCTTCCTCGAGATGGTAGGGAATGCCCAGGCCGCCGCCGACGTCGACATGGCGGATGTTGTGGCCATCGGCGCGCAGGTCATCGACCAGGCTCGCCAGCAGGTCAAAGGCGTCGCCAAAGGGCTCGAGGTCGGTGATCTGGCTGCCGATGTGCATGTCAACGCCCACCGCCTCAACTGCGGGCAGTTCGGCGATGCGCTGATAGACCGCGCGGGCCCGGCCATAGGCGATGCCGAACTTGTTCTCCGCCTTGCCGGTGGAGATCTTGGCATGGGTCTTGGCGTCCACATCGGGGTTGATACGCACCGATACGCGCGCCGTAGTGCCCATTTCGGCGGCGATCATGGAGAGGCGTTCCAGCTCGGGTTCGCTCTCGACATTGAAGCACTTGATGCCGGCCGTCAGGCCGCGGCGCATTTCGGTGATGGTCTTGGCGACCCCGGAAAAGACAATCATCTCAGGCTTGATGCCGGCGGCCAGGGCGCGTTCCAGCTCGCCCAGCGACACAACGTCGGCGCCGGCACCTTCACTGGCCATCAACTTGAGCACGGCCTGGTTGGAATTGGCCTTCATGGCATAGGCCAGAAGTGTCGGGATGCCCTCAAAGGCGGCCTTCACCACGCGCACATGGCGGCGCAGCGTCGCGCTGGAATAGACATAGAACGGCGTCCCCACCTTTTCGGCCAGGGCGTTGAGGTTGACGTCCTCGGCGTAGAGCGTGCCGTCGCGATGCTGGAAATGGTGGACCAAGACTCGTCCTCAACAGGGTTGGCCACCTCTGCGGGCGTTCCGGCCTGCGCCGGAAGGACACCGGGATGGTGGATTATTTCGGGATCACTCCCTAGTGCAGCGCCGCCCAAAACGAAAGCAAGACTTATCGATTGGCCTCATAAGTGGCTTCGATATGCGCCGCGACCAGGGACTGCAGCTGCCAGAGATGGGGGTCATGGATGCCCATGGCCTCCAGGTGCTGCACGGTGGCAAAGAGGTACTCGGCCATCGAGCCGCGTGAGCCCACGGCCTTGGCCAGCACTTCAGCGATCGCAGCGTCGGACAGGCCCGAGACATAGCGGCCCGAGTTGCGGTCGATGCAGAAGGTCAGGGCGCGGATGGTGCGGTCGCCCGAGCGGGCATTGACCCAGCGTGGCGGAAAGGCCGAGGGCAGCCAGGCCATCTCGCGCTGCAGCAAGGCCATCATGCAGGCGTCCACCCGATCCGGCGGCAGGCGGTAGAGGACGCCATTGCAGGCGCCACCGCGATCCAGCGCCAGCATCAGGCCGGGGTTTTCGTCCGAACCGCGGAAGCGGTTGTTCCAGCCCAGGCAAAAGGCGCGGTGCCAGCCATGCACCAGCCCATTGCGGCTTTCAACGAAATCGCAGGCTGGTCGCCAGATCAGCGACCCATAGGCAAAGATCCAGACTTCGCGGTCTGCCCGGTCCGGCCCCAGCAATTGCTCGATGATGGCGTGATGTTCGGCTTCGGAGGCAGCCCACATGCCTTCAGGCGGGGCCGGCATGTCATTGGACACGTCCGTGGGCTGGACATAGCCCACATGGCGTTCCGTCAATCTCATCTGCCGGGGAATGCCCGCCATCAGGTCCGATCCAAATCAATCCTGTTGCAAGAGTAGATGGCGCTGGCGTCTAAGCAACCCCGCCATCGCCATGGCCGCCATGCTTCTTCGCCGTCAGCGGCCTGGGGTCGTGCGGCTTGCCGGTCAGGATCGTCTTCCAGCGCGCGGCCTGGGTCAGCACATTTGCCGGGGCGGTGCCGCCATAGCTCTGGCGGGCGGCGACCGAGGCCTCGACGGTCAGCACCTTGTGGATGCGGCTGTCGATGCGCTGGTCGATGAACTTGAAGTCCTCGATGGTCAGGCCCTCCAGCCCGCAATTCTTCTGCTCGGCCAGGGCCACGATCTGCCCGGTGATGTGATGGGCATCGCGGAAGGGAATGTTGAGCTCGCGCACCAGCCAGTCGGCAATATCGGTGGCGGTGGAAAAGCCCGCGGCAGCGGACACGCGCATGCGGTCGCGATTGGGCACCATGTCGCCGACCATGCCGGTCATCGCCGCCAGGGACAGCGACAGGGCGTCGAGCGCGTCGAAGGCGACTTCCTTGTCTTCCTGCATGTCCTTGGAATAGGCCAGCGGCAGCCCCTTCATCACCACGATCAGGCTGGTGAGTGCGCCCAGGATGCGGCCGATCTTGGCGCGTACCAGTTCGGCGGCATCGGGATTGCGCTTCTGCGGCATGATCGAAGAGCCGGTGGTGAACTTGTCGGAGAGGCGCACAAAGCCGAACTGGGCCGAGCTCCAGATCACCATCTCCTCGGCGAAGCGGGAGAGATGCATGGCGCAGATGGCCGCAGCGGCGACGGTCTCGATAACAAAATCTCGGTCCGACACGGCGTCGAGCGAATTGGCCGTCGGGCGGTCAAAGCCCAGTTTTTCCGCCGTCATGTGGCGGTCGATGGGGTAGGGCGTTCCGGCCAGGGCAGCCGAGCCGAGCGGGCTTTCGTTGAGCCGCTTGCGGGCGTCGGCAAGGCGGCTGGCGTCGCGGCCGAGCATTTCGACATAGGCCAGCAGATGGTGGCCGAAGGTCACCGGCTGAGCGCTCTGCAGATGGGTAAAGCCGGGCATGATGGTTTCGGCTTCGTCTTCGGCCTTGTTGGCCAGGGCCAGCTGCAGCGTCGTCACCTGGATGATCAGCGTGTCGATGGTGTCGCGAACATAGAGCTTGAAGTCGGTGGCGACCTGGTCATTACGCGAACGGGCCGTGTGCAGGCGCCCGGCGGCGTCGCCGATCTTCTCGCGCAGGCGGCTCTCGACGTTCATATGGATGTCCTCGAGCGCCCGCGAGAACGTGAAGGTGCCACCCTCGATTTCGGCGAGCACCTCGTTTAGACCGGCCAGGATGCTGGCGCGATCTGCCTGCGTCAGAATGCCTGTCTCGGCAAGCATTGTGGCATGGGCAATTGATCCGGCAATATCCTGGCGGAACAGGCGCTGGTCGAACCCGATCGAGGCGTTGATTTCTTCCATGATGGCATCGGGGCCCGTGGCGAACCGGCCGCCCCACATCTTGTTGCTCATCGACTACCTCGGAGATCTGTTATGACCGAAACGCAAGCGCCAGCCCCCCGACCATCCGGCCGCAGGCGGCTGCTGGTCACTCTGGGTGTGGCGGGATTGGGCGTAGCTATAGCGACGTGGGTCTGGCTCGGCAATGCCGGACAGGCCGGCGAATGCGTCGCCCAGCCAGCCGCCGCCGCGGCAATCGACGCGGCAGCGGTGGGGGAGCTGGCGGCTCTGAACGGCACAGGCGAGGGGCGGGGCTATTCTACGCTTGGATTTGCCGATGCCGATGGCAAGCCGGTGACGATCGCCGATTTCAAGGGCAAGGCGCTGCTGGTCAACTTCTGGGCGAGCTGGTGCGTACCCTGCCGGGCCGAGATGCCGGCGCTTGATGCGCTGGCCGGCAAGTATAATGGGCAGGACTTCATGGTGCTGCCGATCAATCTCGATATCGGCGCGGGCGGGCTGGACAAGGCCAAGGCCTTTCTTGACGAAAACAAGTTCGCGCATCTGCCGCTTTACGCCGACAGCAGCTTTGCCGCTTTCGAGCGGCTCAAGCAGGAGGCCGTTGCCGTCGGCCTTCCCGCAACGCTTGTTCTGGACAAGAACGGGTGCGAACTGGCGGTGCTGCAGGGCCCCGCTGAATGGAACACCCCCGACGGCGAAGCCGTGGTGGAGGCGCTCAAGGGTCTGGGCAGCCAGAGCTAGACGAGGCGATCCACATCGGCGCCGGTCACCATCTGGGGTTTGCTGGCTGGTTCGGTGGGATTGAGCAGTTGCGCCTGCGCCTGCTCGGCGGCGCGCGCATTTTCCAGCTTCATGCGCAGCTCGGCGACCTTGCCGAGATGGGCGGCGAGCGGGGTCGCGTCGCGGGCGACGATGCGGTTGATCATGACAGTCGGGCCGATCCCCAGGGCATTGCTCATGGCAGGCTCCTTTCGGTCAGGCGCGCTTGTCCACCTGCGTCCCCTGGCCGGGCAGCGGCGGCGAAAGCGCCTGCTGGGTCAGTGTGTTCAGCAGTTCGTTCTGCATTTCATTGGCCTTCTTGAACACCGCGATCTGGACGCTGTTCTGCGTCTTGATGGTGTTCATGGCCAGCATCTGCGTGGAGAGGTCGGCGTTCATGTCGGACCTCCTTTCTGCCTGATGTCCATCGCATCACCGTAGCGGTCGGCCCTAAACAAAGACTTCCCCGTTGTGGTCAATTTGAAGGAAATGCCTAATAGAGTGTTCTGCCGTGGCGGCGGCGCGCGTTAAGCCCTGGCTAAGGCTGAGTGCAGGCTCTGGGCATCCCCATGACAAACTTCATGGATCGCTTACGCCTGTCTGGTGAAGTGCCGGCAGTATACGCCAAGCCGGATTGACCATGTTCCTGCAGGATCTGTTTATCGCCATCATTGAGGGGACCGGCGTTCTCGCGCTGATGGCAATCCTGTTCGGCGTCATTGAGCGGCAGGACTGGCCGCGCTGGACCCGCTCAATCCTGCAGGGTCTCGTCTTTGGCATTGGCGGCATCGTCACCATCATGTCTCCCACCCATATTGGGGGCGGCGTCATGGTGGATTCACGCGGCATTGTCATCGGCTTTGCGGCCGCCTTCGGCGGTTGGCCGGCGGCACTGGTCGCCGGCGCAATGGCCGCGGCCTATCGCGGATGGCTGGGAGGTTCTGGCGCGCTGCCCGGCGTGGTCGGCATCTGTGCGGCAGCCTTGCTGGGCCTGGGCTGGCGCCATTGGCTGCGGCCCCGCTCGGCGGTCAAGGCCCGGCATCTCTTCGTGCTCGGGGTGGTCGTGTCCTGCTATGTGCTGACGGGCGCGGTGATGGGCTATGCCAGCGCTTGGTCGCTGATCACCCAGGTCGGGCCCTTTGTTCTGTTGGCGTCGGTGGTGGCGGCGGTGCTGCTGGGGCTGTTCGTCGAGCGCGAACTGGCGCAGATCCTGCGCGAGCAGGAGTGGAAGACGCGGGCGCTCACCGATCCTTTGACCGCACTGCCCAATCGTCGCGCTTTCGAGCGGGGTATCGCCGGGCTGCGCCACCCAGACAGGCTCGCGGCCCTGCTCATCATCGATCTCGACCACTTCAAGATCGTCAATGACACGTTCGGCCACGCCGCCGGCGACCATGTGCTGCAACAGGTGTCGCGCGTCCTGCGGGCCAGCCTGCGCGGTCGCGATCTGCTATCGCGACTGGGAGGCGAGGAGCTGGCCGTGCTGCTGCCCGATACCACGGTCGCCATCACCGAACAGGTGGCCGAGCGCCTGCGCCAGGCCATCGATGGACTTGATCTGGTCTGGGAGGGGCAACCCATCCACATCAGCGCCAGTTTCGGGGTGTCCATGGCCAGGGGTGATCTGCCGGCCGAAGATCTGTTCGCCCAGGCCGATGCGGCGCTCTATGCCGCCAAGCGGGGTGGTCGCAACCGCGTGGTGTTCTCTGGCGATATGCTGAGCCCGACCGTGGACGAGATCGTGCTGGAACTTGACCGGGCCCAAATGACCGTCGACGACGCAGCGCCGCCGCGCGCCGCCTGACGCGGCCGTGGCGCGATGCGATCAGCGCTTGCGCTGATCGCCATTGCCGCCCGGCACCCACAGCACGTCGCGGCTGCCATTGCCATTGGCCACCCGCGAGAGCACGAACAACAGGTCCGACAGTCGGTTGAGATAGCGGATGGCCTCTGGATTGGTGTCCGGCTCGGCTGCCGCCAGTTCGACAGTGATGCGCTCGGCGCGGCGCGTTACGGTGCGCGCCAGATGCAGCGTGGCTGCCAGCGGCGAGCCGCCGGGCAAGACGAAGCTGGTCAGCGGCGCGAGCGTCGCATTGTACTGGTCAATGGCGCTTTCGAGCGCTGCGGTCTGGACCGCCCGGACGCGCAGAGAGGGATATTCCGCGGCGGGATCGTCGGCGCCGGGCGTGGCCAGGTCGGAGCCGACATCGAACAAATCGTTCTGGATGCGGCTGAGCAGCATGTCGATGCGCGGCATGCCGGAAGTGTGCAGCCTTGCCTGGCCGAGGCAGGCATTGGCCTCGTCGACCGTACCATAGGCCTCGACGCGCAAATCGTATTTCGGGCGGCGCGGACCGCGCACCAGGCCAGTGGTGCCGTCATCACCGGTCTTGGTATAGATCACGTTGAGCTTGACCATGGTGCCGCTCAGCCCTGCCGGCCGCCGAACAGGAACAGCGCCGCCAGCAGCAGCGCCAGGGCGATGGCCTGGCCAATCACGCGCAGACGCATCAGACGCTGGCTGGTATTGCCCGGGCCGGCCTTGAGCATGTTCCACAGGCCCATCCCCAGAACAATGACCACGAAGAGCATCGCAAGAGCGATGGCGATATTGAGCGCTGTTTGCATTGAGTCCTACCGAAAGGGTGCCTTGCCGTTGATATACGTTTCCAGACCCTCGGCAAGCGCATCATAGATCGCACGAATCCGGTGCGAGGTGAACAATTCCCTGTGAGTTGTGAGCCAGACATCGAGCGGCGGGATCTCGAGGTCGATCGGCAGCGCCACCATTCCAGGGGTGCTGGCGACCAGCCTGGCCTGGCCGAAACCGATGCCGAGGCCGGCCAGCATCAAGGCCCATAGATGGGTCTGTGAGTCCGACCGCAGCTTGAAATTGTCACGCGTCAGGGCAAGGCCGATACTCCGGGCATGGGTCTCGATGGCGTCCGAGCGGTCAAAGCCGATCAGGTCGTGCTCGAGCAGGTCGGTCATGCTGCGCGGCGTGCCGCGGCGGGCCAGATAGTCGGCGTGGGCGGCTGCGATGAGCTCGATTGCGCCCAGCCGGCGGGTCACCAGTTCAAGCTGGGTCGGCCGAAACATGCGGATGGCGATGTCGGCCTCACGCAGCAGCAGGTTCTCGGCCGAGTCCGATGGAACGATCTCGATGGCGATCCGCGGATAGCGCTGGCGGATGGGCAGCAGAAGTTGCGGCAGCACGTGGTTGGAGATCATCTCGCTGGCGGTGATGCGCACGGTGCCGCCGAAATCGTCGAGCGCGCCCTGGGCAACGATGGAGGCCTCGGCCAGCAGCGCCTGCGCGCGCGACACCGAATCAAACAGGCGCAGCGCCGTGGCATTGGGCTTGAGACCGGTGAGGCTGCGCTCGAACAGTGTCAGGCCCAGATCAGCCTCAAGCGTTTCGACGTGGCGGCCCACGGTTGGCTGGCTGATGCCCAGTTCGCGCGCCGCCCCGGAGAGTGAGCCATTGGCGACAACGGCAGCAAAGCTGCGCCACAGGGCCCAGTCCGGCTCTCTATTCATAATTGAATGCCTGTTGTTCGATTTATGGCAATCGCGCCACAAGAATGAATGGCGCATGCTTGCTTTCAACACAAGTGGAGCGCCAAAATGACCAAGGGCAATGTGACAATACTGGGGATCAACGGCCACATCGGCCATCACGCCGCAAAGGCCTTTCTGGACGCCGGATACAGCGTCATCGGCATGGGCCGCAGCAATCGCCATCCGATCAGCGGCGTGCGCTTCGTGCCCGGCGATGCGGCGAGCCTGGATGATCTCAGGGCGGCCATCGCGCCGGCCGATATCGTGGTCAATGCGCTCAACCTGCCTTATGACAAGTGGGACAAGGGCCGGGCCGTCGCCCAGCTGGCGCTGGTGATTGCGGCCATGGGCGACAGCGGCAAGACGCTGATGTATCCGGGCAATATCTACAACTATGCCGCAACCGACCGGCGGATAACGCCCGACACGCCGCAAAACCCGCAGACGCCGCGCGGCGCCATCAGGGTGGAGCAGGAACAGATGCTGGCCGCAGCCAGCCGCGAGGGCCGGTTCCAGACCATCATCCTGCGCGCCGGCGATTTCTATGCGCCCGGCAATGTGGGGGACTGGTTCGACCAGGCCATGCTGACCGATATCGGCAAGGGCAAGATTCATCATCTGGCCGCGCTCGACCTCGGCCATGCATGGGCCTATCTGCCTGATCTCGGACGGGCCTTTGCCGTGCTGGCGGAGAAACGGGCCACATTCGGGCCATTCGAGACGTTCCACTTTGCCGGCCACTATGTGACGCATGGCGCATTGATGGCCGCCATACAGAGCGCCTGGCCAACACCGCTGCAGGTCACGCCCATGCCCTGGGTGCTGCTGCAAGCCATGGGGCTGGTCAACGGCTTCGTGCGCGAGATCGTCAAGATGCGCTATCTGTGGAACAACCCGATGGAACTGGTCGATCCCCGGCTCGATGCGTTGCTCGGCCCGGACTTTGCGACGCCGTTCCCTCAAGCCATCGCACAGGTCATGGCGCCGCTGGCAAAAGCGCGGGCGGCCTAGTCGCCCAGCCCGACGGCGCGACGCACATCGGCCGGTGTCCAGCCGGCCTCCCGCAGGCTCGCCAGGGATGGCGAGCCTTTCGATTTGGCCAGCTTTCGCCCATCCTCGTCCAGGATCAGCCGGTGGAAATGGTAGATGGGAGAAGTGAGACCCAGCAGCATCTGCAGCAGCACATGGATGTCGGTTGCCGCCTCCATGTCCCGGCCGCGGGTGACATGGGTGATGTCCTGGGCCGCGTCGTCGACCACCACGGCCAGGTGATAGCTCGTTGGCGTCCCCTTGCGCTGCAGCACGACGTCGCCCCAACGCTCCGGACGGGCATGGCGGATCTGCGGACGGTCGGTCACCAGCGGCCCCACCACCGTATAGGTCAGCATGCCGGCGCGCGCCGTTGCCGCCTCGGTATCGAGGCGGAACTGCACGGGGTCGCCACGCTCCAGCCGTTCGATCTGCTCGCTGCGGGCCATATGCCGACACGTGCCGGGATAGAGCGGCGCCCCGTCGGGGTCCGTTCCGGTGGCGAGGGCCGCGACCTCGGTGCGGCTGCAGAAGCACGGATAGAGCAGGCGCTGGTCGCGCAGCGCATTGCCGGCATCGGCATAGGCCTGCATGCGATCGGACTGGTGCATCACCGGCACCGGCCAGTCGAGTCCCAGCCAATGCAGATCGTCTTCTATCGCCTGGGCAAATTCGGGTTTACAGCGCTCGGCGTCGATGTCTTCGATGCGCAGCAGCGCCGTGCCGCCCAGGGTGGCGGCGGCCCGCCAGGTCACCAGGGCTGAATAGGCATGGCCAAGGTGCAGCCGGCCATTGGGGCTGGGCGCAAAACGAAGGATGGGATTGGATGAACGGTTTGGCACAGCCGGGTCATAGCATGGGCGCGATCGCGCCGTCACGACGGCTCGACAGCGTGTCGGCCATCGCCACGACGCTGGACCGGTTGGTGGAGATTGATCCGCGCCTCGTGCCGGTGCGCCGCGTGGCTGGCGAAGTGCAGCCGCGCCTGACAGAGCCCGGCTTTGCGGGGATGGCCAAGGTCATCTGCGGGCAGCAGGTCTCTGTGGCAAGCGCCAGCGCCATCTGGTCCCGCTTTGCAGCGCTCGATGGCGCGCTGGATCCGCTGCGCTATCTGGACCTCAGCGAAGAGGCCGTGCGGGCGGCGGGCTTTTCGGGCAGCAAATATCGCACCGTGCGCGCCATAGCGCTGGCGATGGCCAATGGCACGCTGGATTTTGACCATCTCGAGTCACTGCCTGCTGCCGAGGCGGTGGCCTATCTGGTGGCGCACAAGGGCATCGGCCCCTGGACGGCTGAGGTCTATCTCATGTTCTGCGCCGGTCACGCCGATGTTTTTCCAGCCGGTGATCTCGCCCTGCTCAAGGCGGTCGCCCATGGCCTCGGGCTTGACGCCCGTCCGACGATCAAGGACATGATCGGGCTCGCCACCGCTTGGGCGCCCCATCGCTCGGCGGCGGCATTGCTGTTCTGGCGCTATTTTGCCGTGCTGCGCGACAAGGAAGGAATCGCCCTGTGACCAAGCTCTCCGGCCCCATGCTGCCACCGCGTTCCGGTGGCCTGCCGCAACAGGCCGTCGTGCTGCTGCATGGCTATGGTTCGGATGGCAGCGATCTGATCGGCCTGGCGCCGCATTGGCAGGATGTGTTGCCCGACGCTGTCTTCATTTCGCCCAATGGCCCGGACGCCTGCAAGCAGTTCTCAGCCGGCTATCAATGGTTCGATGTCAGCTTCGATGAAGACCGGCTGGCCAGGCGCCAGACGGGCGTCGTCGGGGCGGCGCCGGTGCTGGTCGAGTTCCTGGACGATCTATGGGCGCAAACCGGTATCGCCCCGGCGCAGACCCTGCTGGTCGGGTTCAGCCAGGGGGCGATGATGGCCCTCCATGTCGGGCTGTCGCTGCCACAGCCGCTGATGGGCATCATCGGGTTTTCAGGCGCCTTCCTGCCGCCAGAGGGCTTTGGCGAGGGGCAATTTGCCAAGCCTCCGGTCTGCCTGGTGCATGGTGATAGCGACACGGTGGTCGACCCGGCCCATAGCGCCGAGGCGGATGCGGCCCTGCGGGCGGCAGGCGTGGATGTGCGCTATCACGTCAGCCCCGGTGTCGGGCATGGCATCGCCCCGGACGGGCTCGGTTATGCTACCGATTTCATTACCGGTCTCATGCAAAAATAAGCCCGTCACCCCGGCTTCACAGCCCTGACACAAAGGGCTTAGTATAAAGGGGATATGGACTTACTCGATTCCCATTTCGGGAGACTCAAGTGACCATTCACGTGTCGCCTGAGGCCTGTCCCGCGCTGGTTCTGAACGCCGACTTCCGGCCGCTCAGTTACTATCCGCTTTCGTTGTGGTCGTGGCAGGACGCGATCAAGGCGGTGTGTCTGGACCGGGTCAATATCGTCAGCCTCTACGACACAGTGATCCATTCCCCCAGCTTCGAAATGCGCCTGCCCAGCGTGGTGTCGCTGCGCGACTATGTGAAGCCTGCGCGCCATCCGGCGTTCACACGCTTCAACGTGTTCCTGCGCGATCGCTTCCAGTGCCAATATTGCGGTTCGCGCGAGGATTTGACCTTCGATCACGTCATTCCGCGCTCCAAGGGTGGCCAGACCACCTGGGAGAACGTCGTCGCCGCCTGTGCGCCGTGCAATCTCAAGAAGGCCAACAGGATGCCCAGCGAGATCAAGATGTTCCCGCACCAGGCGCCCTATCACCCGACCGTGCATGACCTGCACAACAATGGCCGCGCCTTCCCACCCAACCATCTGCACCAGAGCTGGCTGGATTATCTCTATTGGGACATCGAGCTCGAGCCCTGATCCCTCGTCCTTTTGGGGGTGCCGACCAATAACTATTATTGGTTGACCATCAGGAGGTCGAGCTATGGCGATCAGTGCCGAATTGGGCGAGGCCCTCGAGCAGGCCGTCAACGATCTGGTTGCGACCGGCCGCTACCACTCCAAAAGCCAAGTGTTGCGCGAAGGCGTCCGCCGGATGCCGATCGGCGCCTATCTTGTGCTCCACCGGGTCGTTGCCGGCACGGTGCAGATTGTCCGGGTCGTCCATGATGGGCAAGATCTTGGCGCCCAGGCGAAGGGCGACTAGCCCCGGCGGTTGCCGCGCATCTGGGCCCAGATCGAAATGCCCAGAAGCGTCACGATGGCCACCGAGATCAGGGCGTTGTAGCCAGCCAGCGAGATGCCGAACAGGCGGAACTGCACCACGTCGCAACCGATCACCGGCTTCATGTCGCTAAGTGCATTGAAATCCATGGCGTCGCCGACACCCGTGCAGGCGGTCGGGCCGGGCCAGAAGCCCCATTCCACACCCGCGTGATAGGCCCCCATGTAGGCGCCCCAGGCGAAGATGGCGGCGACAATGGCCATGGCCAGATACCACACGGCCAGCGGCAGGCGATTCCAGGCAATCAACACGATCAGCAACAGGGGCAGGCCATAGTAATAGGCCATGCGCTGTTCCAGGCACAGCTCGCACGGATAGAGCCCGCCGATGATCTGGCTGCCCCAGGCGCCCAGAATGGTCGCCAGACCGAGCACAAAGGCCAGTGCGGCCGATTTCTTGTCGAGGGGATGCAGCAGCGCGGCCATGGGGCGTTCCATCATTGGGAAAGATCGAGCATGGCGCTGGATAGACCGGCCTTGCGCGCTTTTCCAGCGAATAACGGCCAAATGATCGTCCTGCTGCCCGCAATGACAACGGGCCCGGCGTGGCTGATGCCAGGCCGGGCCCGTCGTCGCATGGGATCGGCGGTCGAAACCGCCGAGCACTAGAACTTGTAGTTGACGCCGCCGCGGATGACGCTGAAGCGCTGGGTAATGTCCGAATTGCCCACCGGCAGGCCCGCATAGCTCTGCGTGCCGAGGTCTACATAGAGATATTCGGCCTTGAAGGTGATGTTCTGGGTGGCCATGGCTTCCATGCCCAGACCCACGGTCCAGCCCAGATGATTGGCCGACTGGGAGGTGACAACATTGGCCGGGCTGGTGACGCTGGCCGTGCCGCGACCGGCAGCAAAGCCGGCCGTCAGATAGGGCATCACCTGGCCAAAGCTCATGCCGGCGCGGCCGCGCAGCGTGCCGAAATAGTCCATGCCGGTCTTGAAGGTGCCAATGCCGGGAATGGCTTCCTCATAGCCCAGGTTGGATCCCTGGAGGTCGGCCTCGGTGCTGATCACCATGCCGCCCAGGTCAAGATTGTACCCGAGTTGCCCGCCCAGCACGAAGCCGGAGGTGCCGTTGGACGTCTCGGCGCCGCCTGCGGTGGGCTTGCGCAGCACATTGCCCCAGCCATAGCCCGCGCTGATACCTGCATAAAAGCCAGACCAGCCCGAGGCCGGCACGGGAGAATAGATCGAGCCCGAGTCTCCACCGTTCCAGCCCAGGTCGGCGGCCATTGCGGACGGCGAGAGCAAAAGGAGTGCGGACAGCAAGAGGGACTTGCGTTTCATGGTTTAGCCTCGTCACGGGTATGCGGTGAACTTTGTGCTAAAATGCGACGCAAACGATTAATGGGTCGGTAAGGAATAGGGTTAACGCGCTGGCTGGGCGTGTGTTTCCCACAATGCGCGCGCGCCATTGCGGTTCACGCTTTGGTGTGTGTCGGGCAGCGATGTGTTGGAAGTGGTGCCCCCCGCCGGACTCGAACCGGCACGCCTCGCGGCGGAGGATTTTGAGTCCTCTGCGTCTACCATTCCGCCAGAGGGGCACGGGCAAAGTCTCTAGCCTAGCTCGCGCCGGTCCGCAACGGGGTCCGGTGTTTATCCGGCCAGGGCGAGCCGCGCGACATAGACAGCCAATACCCCGGTCGCCATGGACAGGATCAGGCTGCGGCTGCGCCAGTACATCAGTGCCGTGGCCAGGGCCGCCAGGAGTTCAGCGGGATTGCCCGTGGCAAGGGCAGGCGCCACCAGCGAAGCCAGCACGGCGCCGGGTACATGGCGCAGCCAGGCCGCGGCAAAGCCGTGGCGGGGCAGGCGGTTGGCCAGCAGCAGACCCAGCGCCTTGACCGCAAAGCTCACCAGCGCCATGCCCAGGATGGCGGCAAGGGCCTGGGGACTAGTCCACATGGCGCACCGTGTCGGCAATGGCGCCGGCCAGGCTGCCGGCGATGCCGCCGATCAGCACATACCAGGTGCCGGGGACAACATGGGCGGCGACAATGGCGCTGAGCGCGGCAACGGCCCAGGGCAGCAGGTCGGCCTTGCCCTTCCACATGCCGAACAGCAGCACCAGGAAGGTGGCGGTAAAGGCAAAGTCGAGGCCATAGGTCGCCGGATCGGCTATGGCTGAGCCGGCCATGTAGCCGAGCAGCGTGGTCAACAGCCAGCAGACATAGGCCAAGACGCCGCCGCCGAGGAGGAAAGCAATGGTGCCGCGCCCCCTCTGCATTTCCAGCATGGTCATGGCCCAGGTCTCGTCCGAGACGATGCCCATCATCAGGGCGCCCTTCCAGGTCTGGTCGGGGCGAAACAGCGGGCGGAGCGTCGCGGTGATCAGCAGGTAGCGCAGGTTGATGATGAGCGCGGCCAGGATCAGTGGCCCGATGGGCAGCGTCGCGGGTCTGGCTGTCCAGAGGTCAAGCGCCACGAACTGGGCCGAGCCGGCAAACACCAGCCCGCTCATCATGAGCACTTCAAGCGGCGTCAGCCCGGCGCCACGCGCCAGCACGCCCCATACCATGCCATAGGCAGCCACCGACAGGACCACCGGAATGCAGGCGCGGGCGCCTGCAAAGAACTGGTCGGCGAAGCCGTGTGTCGAGGGCGGGCTGGTTTGCATGGTCTATGCAATAGCGATCCGCACAGGCCGATGCATCGACAAAACGCTGGTCGGGTCATGACAAGTGGTGATCGCCGTTATTACGGGAAGTGATTGCAGATCGTTGCGGCCGTTGACGCCTTGAGGCCCGGGGCGTAGAGACGGCGCCGTGTCATTGCCACGCCACCAGCGCCCGTCCAGCCGGCATCCCGTATTTGAAGGATGTGAACAGGTCCCCGCAGCGGTCAGTCCGATAATTTGACCCCTAGCTCCATCGTGGGGGCCGTGACGTGACGCGTCCGTGTTCATGTCTTGGGAGTTCAAGATGAGTTTTCAATCCAAACCGCTCTGGCAGCGGTTTCTGATTTTCCTGTTGCCACTGATGGCGAGCAATATCCTGCAGTCGCTGTCGGGCACCCTCAATTCAATTTATGTGGGCCAGCTCGTCGGCGTGGATGCGCTGGCGGCCACAGCCACGTTCTTCCCCATCATGTTCTTCCTGCTCAGCTTCCTGATCGGGCTGTCCTCGGGCTCGACAGTGCTGATCGGCCAGGCCTGGGGCGCCAAGAACATCGACAAGGTCAAGCAGGTCGCCGGCACCACCCTGGCCACGGCCTTTGTGCTGGGCGTGTTGGTGGCCATCGTCGGGGTGATCTGGACAGACCAGATCCTGAGCGTTCTGGGCGTGCCTGCCGATATCGCGCCGATCACGGCCAGCTATGCCCGGGTCATGTTGGGCTGCATGCCCGGCTTCTTCCTGTTCATCGTGGCGACCTCGGTCCTGCGCGGTGTCGGCGACACGATCACGCCGCTGTTTTCGCTGCTGCTGTCGCTGGCGGTGGGTCTGGTGGTGACACCCGCCCTGATCCTGGGCTGGTTCGGCCTGCCGCAGCTAGGGGTGATTGCCGCCGCTGTGGGCTCGATCGCGGGTTTCTTGAGCGTGCTGGTCTTCCTGTTCGTCTATCTGCGGGTGCGCAACATGCCGCTGGCTCCAGATGGGAAGCTGTGGGCGGCCATGCTGCATCCCGACTTCGCGCTGCTGGGTCTCATCCTGCGGCTGGGTCTGCCGGCTGGGCTGCAGATGGTGGTGTCGTCGATCTCGGGCATTGTGGTGGTCGGCCTGGTCAACCGCTTCGGTTCCAGCGCCACGGCGGCCTATGGCGCCCTGGGCCAGGTGATGAGCTATGTGCAGTTCCCCGCCATGTCGATCGGCATCGCCGCCTCGATCTTTGGGGCGCAGGCCATCGGCGCCGGCAAGAGCGATCAGCTCGGCGCCATCACGCGCACGGGCCTGGTGCTCAACCTGTTGATCACCGGTCCGCTGATTGCTCTGGCCTATCTGTTCAGCCAGCATCTGGTGGCTCTGTTCATCACCGATCCGGAGGTGATCGACGTCGCCGAGACGCTGCTGCATGTGGTGTTGTGGAGCATTCTGGCCTTTGGCGGCAGCGTGGTGTTCTCCGGCATCATGCGCTCAAGCGGCACGGTGATCGCGCCCATGGTGCTGTCGCTGATTTGCATCCTGTGCATCGAGCTGCCGGGCGCCATCGTGCTCAGCCAGACAAGCATGGGCCTTACGGGCATATGGGTGGCCTATGCCGCCAGCTTTGTGATGATGTTCGTGCTCCAGGGTTGCTGGTACCGGTTTGTGTGGCGGAAAAAGACGATAACGGCGCTGGTCTAGCGCAATAGTCGCAGGCGCATCGATTGGGGCCGGACAGCACTGTCCGGCCCCTTTTTGTTGCCCGCTTGACAAATCTCCGAACTAGTAAGAAAACTTACTTAGTTGATGGAGTGGACTATGGCGGCACGCGCGAACAAGGGCGATGTTCTCAAGATTGCCGCCTCGCAGGTGGCCTATGAACGTGGGCTGGCGGGGCTGACGCTGGCCAATGTGGCCGAGGCCGCGGGGATGCCGTTGGGCAGTCTCTATTATTACTTCAAATCTAGGGACGACATGGTCGGGGCTGCTGTCAGCCGTGTCGCCGGGCAATTACAGGCCAGACGGGATGAATGGGATGGCCTGGGCGATTCCCGCCTGGCCCTGCGCGCCTTTGCCGGCATGACATTGGGACAGGCCGATATGCTCACCCGCCACGGCTGCCCCGTCGGCACGCTGGTGGCACAGCTGGGTAAGCAGGACCAGGCCGGCGCCGCTGATATCGGCCATGTCTTCACGGCGCTCAGCGACTGGGCGTCTGGTCATTTCCGGCAATTGGGGCTTGATGGGGAGGCGGCGCGGCGGGCTGGGCGCAAGATGGTACGCGACCTCGAGGGCGCTGCCATGCTGGCGCATGCAACCGGTGACCGCACCCACGTCACCGATGTGGTGGAGGATATTCTGGCCGACATCGACGCCATGGCCGCGCACGGACAACCCGCCTGACAAGGGCGACACCAGCGATTTTTCAGGTGCAGGAGAGCACGATGACGCGACTGACCGAGGGGCAGATGGCCCCCAGCATGGAGACCACAGACCTGTTTGGCGCGCCGGTGTCGCTGGCGGCCCTGCGTGGGCGAAAGGTGATGCTGTCGTTCTACCGCTATGCATCCTGCCCGCTGTGCAATCTGCGGGTGCACAGCATGATCGGTCGCCACCCAGAGTGGGTGGCGCGGGGGCTCAGCGTGGTTGCGGTGTTCCAGTCGTCTGCTGCCGATATTGCCCAGCATGTGGGACGGCAGGATGCGCCCTTTCCCATCGTTCCGGACCCGGCCATGCAACACTACAAGCGCTATGGCGTTGAAACCAGCTGGCTGGGCTTTCTCAAGGCGGGGCTGCGCCCGGGCGCCCTGATGGAGGCGTTCTCCAGAGGCTATCTGCCCGCCATGTTCAATGGTCCGCTCAATCGTGTGCCCGCCGATTTCCTTATCGATGAAAACGGGCGCCTGGTCCGCTGCTATTATGGGGCTGATGTTGGCGATCATCTGCCAATGGCCGAGATCGAGGCCTTTGTCGCCCGCAAGCCTGCGCTGGTTCCGGCCTAGCCTTTCGCGCTCACGCCACAAACACAAAGGGCCCGGACAGATGTCCGGGCCCTTTGTGTTGCGATGGTCTGTCCCAGCCTAGAACTGGCCGTGGCAGTGCTTGAACTTCTTGCCCGAGCCGCAGGGGCAGGGGGCATTGCGCGACACGCCGACCAGCAGCTTGGGGTCGATGGGCTTGAGCGAGGGATCGCTGCCCACGGCGCCCAGCGAGTCGGCGATGGTGTCGCCTTCATCAGCGTCGTTCTCGCCAGTCAGCGGGTCAATATGGGTTTCCTGCAGGCGGCTCAGGTCGGGCGTGGGCGGGGTGGCCGCGCGCGGCTGCAGAACGATATGGCTCAGCTGGGTGGTGACCAGTTCACGCAGGTTGACCAGCAGCGCCTGGAACAGCTCATAGGCTTCCTGCTTGTATTCGTTGAGCGGATCGCGCTGGGCAATGCCGCGCCAGCCAACCACCTTGCTGAGGTGGTCGAGCGTCACCAGGTGCTCGCGCCACAGCCCGTCGATGGACTGCAGCAGGATCGACTTTTCCACCTGGCGCATGATGGTCGGGTTGGGCGTGCCGGCCGCTTCCATGGTCGCGATGGTATTGGCTTCCTTGGTGGCAGCGGCCTCGTCCACGGCGCCCTTGATGCGCTCGACGACGATCTCGGGGTCGATGCCGTCCTCGGCCGCCCATTCCTTGATCGGCAATTCGATATTGAGATAGGTCTTGGCGGCGGCCTCGAGCTGCTCGATGTTCCACTGCTCGGGATAGGAGCGCGGCGGAATGGCCTTGGCGACGATGTTCTCCACCACGTCGTGGCGCATTTCCACGACCGTCTCGGAGATATCCTCGGCGTCCATCATCTCCAGACGCTGCTCGAAGATCACCTTGCGCTGATCATTCATCACATCGTCGTACTTGAGGATGTTCTTGCGGATATCGAAGTTGCGCGCTTCCACCTTGCCCTGGGCGCGCTCGATGGCCTTGGTCACCCAGGGATGGGTGATGGATTCGCCCTGCTCGAGCCCCAGCTTGCCCAGCATGGAATCCATGCTGTCCACCGGGAAGATGCGCATCAGATCGTCCTGCAGGCTCAGGAAGAAGGCCGAATGGCCGGGGTCGCCCTGGCGGCCGGAACGACCGCGCAGCTGGTTGTCGATGCGGCGGCTTTCGTGGCGCTCGGTGCCGATCACCATCAGGCCGCCGGCCGCCAGGGCCTTGGCCTTGTCCGATGCGATGGTGCGCTTGATTTCTTCGATCTTGGCTTCGCGCTCGGCGCCTTCGAGGCCCTCGGTCTCGCGCTGGATGCGCATCTCGAGGTTACCGCCGAGCTGGATGTCGGTGCCGCGACCGGCCATGTTGGTGGCGATCGTAATGGCACCGGGCAGGCCGGCGTCGGCGACGATGAAGGCTTCCTGCTCGTGGTGGCGGGCATTGAGCACGTTCATGCTGCCCACGTTCTTCTTGCGCAGCAGCTCGGCGAGCATTTCGGATTTTTCGATCGAGGTGGTGCCCACCAGCACGGGCTGGCCACGGTCCTGGCACTGCTTGATCAGGTCGGCGATGGCGTCGAACTTCTCGGCTGCGGTACGGAAGATGGCGTCTTCATCGTCCACGCGCTGCACGGGCAGGTTGGTGGGGATGGTCACCACGTCGAGCTTGTAGATGTCGGCGAATTCCTCGGCCTCGGTGGCGGCCGTACCGGTCATGCCGGCAAGCTTTTCGTAGAGGCGGAAATAGTTCTGGAAGGTGATCGAGGCCAGCGTCTGGTTCTCTGGCTGGATCTTGACGTGTTCCTTGGCTTCCAGGGCCTGGTGCAGGCCTTCCGAATAGCGGCGGCCGGGCATCATGCGGCCGCTGAACTCGTCGATGATCACCACTTCGTCGTTGCGGACGATGTAGTCCTTGTCCTTGCGGAACAGCTTGTGGGCGCGCAGGGCCGAATTGGCGTGGTGCACCAGGGCGACGTTTTCCAGATCATAGAGCGAGCCGGTCTTGAGCAGGCCGTCGGCGGCCATGCGGGCCTCGAGCTTTTCAATACCGGCATCGGTAAAGGTGGCGGCGCGCTGCTTCTCGTCGAGCTCGAAATCGCCCTCTTCGATGATCGACATCAGGTTGTCGAGCGTGGTGTAGAGCGTCGAGCGGTCTTCGGAGGGACCCGAGATGATCAGGGGCGTGCGCGCCTCGTCGATCAGGATGGAGTCCACTTCGTCCACGATGGCGAAGGCATGGCCGCGCTGCACCATCTGGGCGCGCGTATATTTCATGTTGTCGCGCAGGTAGTCGAAGCCAAGCTCGTTATTGGTGCCATAGGTAATGTCGGCAGCGTACGCAGCCTTGCGCTCGGCATCGGTCATGCCATGGACGATCACGCCCCAGGAGAGGCCGAGGAAATTGTAGATCTGCCCCATCCAGGCCGCGTCGCGCTTGACGAGGTAATCGTTGACGGTGACGAGGTGGGCACCCTTGCCGGTGAGCGCATTGAGATACATTGGCAGGGTCGCCACCAGCGTCTTGCCTTCGCCGGTGCGCATCTCGGCGATGCCGCGCTCATTCATCACCATGCCGCCGATCAGCTGCACGTCGAAGTGGCGCATGCCCAGGACGCGCTTGCCGGCTTCGCGCACGGTGGCGAAAGCGGGCACGATCAAATCATCGAGATCGACGCCCTTTTCCAGCTGGGCCCGGAACTCGGCCGTGCGGGCCCGCAGGGCCTCGTCACTGAGCTTTTCCAGCTCGGGCTCAAGGGCGTTGATGGCGGCCACCTTGCCTTGGTAGCGTTTGACTTGGCGATCCGATGGGGAGCCGAAAATCCGCCGGGCGAGCGCAGCAAGTGCCATATGCAAGGTCCTTCGGTAACTCATCGCGGCGCAGCGGGACACTGCGGATTGGCCAGACCAGGCCTCGTGGCGCGATGAGAAAGCCTCTCCGGCTTTGAATTTCTGTATTCCCGCCGAGCGGCGGAAAAGCGCGTGAGATGTAAGAGCGCCCCCTTGTCTTGTCAACGCTGGCAAAATGGGCGAAACCTCAGTCGTGCTGGCGGGAAACAGCGCAGATGCTGGGCTTTTTGTCCAATCGCGCTCACGAAGTGCGGCGTGGTGCATTTGCCCACTTGTCATTTCCAGCCGCGCCGAGCACAGCCATGGCACAGGAGTGCCGCACACATCCGTCCGGACACCCTGTTCCGCGCCGGCCAAGGAGACCGACCCCAATGATGTTTTCCCCCCTGCGCCTCGCCCGTGGCGCGAGCCTGCTCGTGGTGCTGTTGGCTGCCAGTGCGCTGACGCCTGCCTTCGCCCAAGATGCGGCGCCTGCCGCCGAGGCTCCAGCTGCTGCCGAAGCTGCCGCGCCGGTGTCGCCCGATACCGTGGTGGCGACGGTGGGTGGCGAGGCGATCACCGAAGCCGAGCTGGGCTTTGCAGCCGAAGACCTGGCGCAGGAACTGCAGCAGATGCCGCCCGAACAGCGCAAGGCGTTCCTGGTGCGCGTGCTGATCGACATGAAGGTGATGGCCAAGGCCGGTGCCGACGCCGGCATGGCCGATACGCCGCTGTTTGCCCTGCGCCTGCAGTATCTCAAGGAGCGCGCGCTGCGCCGCGCCTATTTCGCCGATGCCATCGCCGGCTCGGTGACCGAGGAAGCCGTGCGCGCCGCCTATGACAAATTCGTCGCCGACTTCGTGCCACAGCCCGAAATCCGCGCCAGCCACATCCTGGTGGCCACCGAGGAAGAGGCCAAGGCCATCAAGGCCCAGCTCGATGGCGGCGCTGACTTCGCCACCCTGGCCAAGGAAAAGTCGATCGACCCCGGCGCGGCCAATGGCGGCGATCTGGGCTTTTTCGGCAAGGGCATGATGGTGGCACCCTTCGAGGCGGCTGCCTTTGCGCTGACCGATGTGGGCCAGGTGTCCGATCCGGTGCAGTCCCAGTTCGGCTGGCATGTCATTCGCCTCGAAGAAAAGCGCGAGTCCAGCCCGCCGGCCTTCGAACAGGTCGCCGCCCAGCTGCAGCAACAGCTGCTGATGACCACGTTCGACAGCACCGTGGCCAAGCTGATGGATGGCGTTGAGATCGACATTCCCGATCCGGCCCTGGCCGCGGCCGTGTCGGCCCAGACCGAGACGGACGCCGCGGCCGAGCCGGCAGCGCAGTAAGCCGACATGCGTGTGGAGGCGCCAAGCCTCCACACGCCCCAACTGGCAAAGTGCCGAGATGGCGCCGCCTGTCTTGCGAATGCCGCATGTTTGGGGCACACCACAGACCTGTTTGCTTGCAACAAGGTTTGCCCGATGGCCCATCCGGTTTCGCCCCTCGCCCCCACATCCTATCCGGACCTGCCGACCATCGCCGGCGTGCGCTTTGCCACGGCCGAGGCGGGCATCAAGTACAAGAATCGCACCGACGTCCTGCTGATGGCCTTTGATGCCGGCACCACGGTGGCCGGCGTGGTCACCCGTTCGAAATGCTCCTCGGCCGCCGTCGATTGGTGCAAGGCCAATTTGCCGGGGGGCGTGGCACGCGGCCTGGTGGTCAATTCGGGCAATGCCAATGCCTTCACCGGCATCAAGGGGCAGCGCAGCGTCGAGCTGACCGCCGACTTTGCGGCCAAGGCGCTGGGCTGCGCACCCAGCGAAATCTTCCTGGCGTCCACCGGCGTCATCGGCGAGCCGCTTGATGCGGGCAAGTTCGATGGCGTGCTCGACACCATGGCGACCCGGCTGGGCGCGGGTTCCTGGATGGAACCGGCCAAGGCCATCATGACCACCGACACCTTCCCCAAGCTCAATGGCGCGACGCTCGAGATCGACGGCGTCGAGGTCAAGATCAACGGCATTGCCAAGGGCAGCGGCATGATCGCGCCCGACATGGCGACCATGCTGAGCTTTGTGGTCACCGACATGCCGGTTGCCGCGCCGGTGCTTCAGGCCCTGCTGGCCCGCCATGTGCAGACCAGCTTCAACGCCATTACGGTCGATAGCGACACCTCAACGTCGGACACGCTGCTGGTGTTTGCCACCGGCGCGGCGGCGCTCGAGCCCATTACCAGCCTGGATGATCCGCGCGCCGAAGTCTTCGGCGAGGCGCTGCGCGATGTGCTGTTCGATCTGGCTATCCAGGTGGTGCGCGACGGCGAAGGGGCGACCAAGCAGGTGTCCGTTCATGTCGAAGGCGCGACCAGTGACGCCTCGGCCTTCCGCATCGCCAAGGCTATTGCCGACTCCCCCTTGGTCAAGACGGCGATTGCCGGCGAGGATGCCAATTGGGGCCGCGTGGTGATGGCAGTGGGCAAGGCGGGTGAGCCGGCCGATCGCGATCGCCTGTCGATCCGCTTTGGCGACCTGCTGGTGGCCAAGGATGGCGAACGCGCTGGCAATTATGACGAGGCGGCTACCAGCGCCTATATGAAGGGGCAGGAGCTCGAGCTCACCGTGAGCCTGGGCCTGGGGGATGGGCGCGCCACCGTCTACACCTGCGACCTGACGCATGGCTATATCACCATCAATGGCGACTACCGGAGCTGACATGGGTTTGCCCGATGTGGCTGGCCTTGAGCGGAGCGGGCTGGCAGCCTGGCCCGGCATCGAGGTGGAATGGGATGGCGCCTGGGTGCGCCGCGCTGCCAATGGCTACACCAAGCGCGCCAATTCCGTGCAATGCCTGGATCCAGCCGATGACGAGAATGCACGCGACCGCATTCTGGCGGCCGCCGACTGGTTCCTTGCCCGCGGGCTGACGCCGGTGTTCCGCGTTACCCCGCTCACCGGGCCGCAGACACTGTCCGCGCTCGATGCGCTGGGCTGGCGGGCCTATGACCATAGCTATGTTTTCGCCATGCCGCTGGACCGCGTCGAGACCGATCCGCGCGGCAGCGACTACGACGCCTTCGACCCCGCGTTTCTGTCCGTGCAGCGCAAATTGGCCGACTATGATGATCGCCGCCTGGCCGGGCTCACCGCGCTTCTGGCCGCCCTCGATACACCGGCGCGCGGCATTGTGCTGCGCGATGGGTCGGGTGCGCCGGTGGCCTCGGCCATCATGACCCTTGCCGACGGCATTGTGGTGGCCGGCAATGTGGTCACCGACCCGGGCCAGCGGCGCAAGGGCTATGGTGCTGCCATGATGCGCGCAGGCCTCGCCTGGGGGCATGCCAACGGCGCGCGCCATGCCATGCTCAATGTGCAGGCCGACAATCTGGGCGCGCAGGCGCTCTACCGCGGTCTGGGCTATGTGCACCAGTACGACTACCACTATCGATCCCCGGAGAGCGCATGACCCAGTCCCTGCTTGTCGTGGTGGCCTGCGCCTTGGTGGACGCAGACCGGCGCGTGCTCATTGCGCAGCGGCCCGAGGGCAAGTCCCTCGCCGGCCTCTGGGAATTTCCGGGCGGCAAGATCGAGCCGGGCGAGAGTCCGGAAGCCGCGCTCATGCGCGAGCTTGAAGAGGAGTTGGGCATCCAGACGCAGGCCGCCTGCCTGGCGCCGCTCTCGTTTGCGAGCCACTCTTATGAGAAATTTCACCTGTTGATGCCACTCTATGTCTGTCGGAAGTGGCAGGGGGCGCCGCAGAACCGCGAGCATGCTGCGCTTAAATGGGTGCGGCCGCAGTCCCTTCGTGATTATGCCATGCCACCGGCCGATGAGCCGTTGATCGCCGCATTGTGCGATCTGCTCTAGGACAGAACGGTACGCGGGGGCGCACGGTGAAATCGACAGTCAGGGCGTTCTTGCGCGCCGAAGATGGTGCAACGGCGATCGAATATGCCCTGTTGGGCATGCTGATCGGCATCGCGATCATCGGCACCTTCGTGGCGCTCGGCAACAGCGTGACCGGCCTGTTCAATTCCGGTGTTGCCGAAACACTCGACAACAAGTCGGGCAATATCAACTAGCAGAAGCGCCGGCCTATTGCAGGGCGACGATCTTGTATTTCTCCCCTGGCACCACGGGGTCGCCGGGGTAGAGGTCGTTGATGATGTAGAACAATTCGGTGCCGCGGCTGAGCGAGGCCATGCGCTTGGCCAGGGAATCGGCTGTGTCGCCCGGCCGGGCGGTGACGACTGTCACGGCCACCTTGCGGATCGCTGCCATGTCGGCAGACGTGGTGGGGCGGAAGCTCTCGATCGTGGCGGCCGCGCCCTGGGCAAAACGCTGGCTGTCGGACTTGGCGGCAAAGATGAAGCGATAGACCTGGCCATTGAGCCGCATCACCGCAACGCGGAAGAACCACTGGTCGGTCTGGGCCAGGCCGCTGGCCATTTCCATGCCGTTGACCGTCCGGCTGGTGACGCTGTCCGCCTTGAGGCCGGCGATCCAGCCGGATTTGAGATAATCGGTCAGGCTCACATTGGCCTGGACGTCGGCGCTGTCAAAGCGCACGGCCTCGCCGTCCCCGGCCACGCCCACCACGGCGCTCTGGGCGCTCTGCAATGTATAGCCCTGCGGCACGGTGAAGGTGAACTTGGCGCCCGGATTGATGAAGCGGCGGCCAATGATGGAGCCCTGCGAGGGGCTGTCGCCGAAGGTCAGGCCCGCGATGGACGCCAGGTAGCCGTCGCGATCCACTTCGCCGGCCGTATTCTGGCCGAACATGGTGCGGGCGGTCTCGATGGCCTTCTGGATGCGCGCCGGTGTCGAGGGATGGGAGGACAGGAACCCTTCCTGATTGCTGCCCGAGCCGGCGGAGAAGGTGGCAAAGCGGCTCATGACGCTGAGGAAGCGGGCCGCGGCCTGCGGATCATATCCCGCCTTGCCAGCATATTTGATGCCCTCGCGGTCGGCCTCGAGCTCCTGCTGCTGGCCAAACGAGGCCATGGACTGGCGGGTGCGGTTGGCGGTGGCATCGGTCGAGGTGTCGCCGCCGAACACGCCGGTGATGACGCGGTCCACGATTTCGGTGGTGCGGGTGCGGTCCGTGCGCGCGCGGGCATGGCGCAGCGTGACGTGGGCGATCTCGTGCGCCAGCACGGCGGCCAGTTCGCTGGTGTCGCTGGCCAGGGCCAGGATGCCGCGCGTCACATAGATGTAGCCGCCCGGCAGGGCGAAGGCGTTGACCTCGGAGGTGTCCAGAATGGTCACCTGGAACTGGGCATTGGGTTGGTCGGCCGCAGCCAGCAGCCGGCCAACGATCCGGGCCACCATGATCTCGGCGGGGCGATCGGAATAGACGCCACCATAGGCCGCAATGATGCGCGGATGCTCGCGGCTGCCGATGGAGGCGTCGTCGGTGCCCTGGGTAACCACCAGCGGGGCCGGCTTGTCGCCGGTGGTGCTGACGGCAATGTTGGAACTGGTCAGTGTCGTGCAGGCCGACAGGGCCAGCAGCGAAACGGCCAGGCCACCGCTGCGCAGGCCGCGGACAAAATTCTTGGCAATGTACTTCTGGACCGTCATCGCGTTGCCAGAACCTCGATCTGTTCGGGATGGGTGATCTCGATGCGTGGACCATCCCGGTCATCCACCCATCCTCTTATGCGCACCAGGGCGCCTTCGAGCACCAGCGGGTCGCGCCCGTCTGCGACAAACAGCCGAAGCGCAGGCGCCTCCATGACGGCGGTGAAATCCTGCTTCCAGGACCGGCCGAAATTGAAATAGACCCGCCCGCCACGGTTCTCGGCTTTCAAGATGCGCCCTTCGACAAGCTCATAATGTCCCACCCGCGCCAACAGGGCCGCAGGCTGGTCCGCCAAGCGAACGCTGTAATAGGGATCGCTCCAGATGCCAAGTCCGGACACGCGGGCGCGGCCTTCGGCCGCGAACAACAAATCGAGACATTTCCGATTGTCTGGAAAGGAATAGACCCGGGCCAGGCCGGCGGCGACCATGGCCTGCTGGGCCCAAAGCGTGCCATCGGGGGTCTGCACCATCACATGGGCGAGGACACGGCCGTGCCGGTCCTCCCGTTCGCCACCGAAGCCCAGCTGCACATCCTTGCCCAGCACCAGATCGGCGAGCGCCTGTTTGGACTGCTCCGCCTGCGGCCAGGTGTCGAAATCCTCGCGGCCCAGCGCGAGCTTGGGCGCCTGGGTGCCGATCATGCGGATGATGCGGCCATCATTGAGCACAATGGTGTCGCCATCGGTCACCTGCACCACCTGGCCACCCTGGGCCATGGTCAGGTCCTGGCATGCTGATGCCGCGGCCGACACAGACGACAGCATGGCCAGCGTGGCGAGGTGAGCGAGGGTTGTCTTGAGCAAATCAGGTCCCGGAGAGATTTCGTTCACCATGCACCACAATGCGGCAAAAAATCATTACGATGCGGAAGGGATCGCGTTTCCGTGATGGGTTCAAAAGCCTGTCAGCCGGTCCGGCTTTCCTTGAGCCGGGGCCCCGGCGCTGGTATGAGGGCGCTGTTTCCCGATCACCCTGCAGTCCTGCCGGAGCCGCCCCTTGTCGTTTGTCCGCCGCCTCGTGCTCGTCCTCGCTCTCAGTTGCCTGGCCCTGGGGCGGGTTGCCGCCAACCCGATGCTGCTGGTGGATATGGACAATCTGGCGGTTCTGCATGCCGAAGATGCCGGGCAGCCCTGGCATCCGGCATCCTTGACCAAGATGATGACGGCCTATGTCGCCTTTGAGGAGATCGCCAAGGGCACGGTGACGCTCGATACCCCGGTGATCCTGTCCAAGAAGGCGGTGAACCAGGCGCCATCCAAGTCGGGCCTGCCGGTGGGCAGCGCGCTCACGCTCAAGGATGCGCTCTATGTCATGCTGGTCAAATCGGCCAATGACGTGGCGATGGCCATTGCCGAGACCATCGGTGGGGATGAGGCGGGCTTTGTTGCCAAGATGAACGACGTGGCCGCCCGCATGGGCCTGAATGCCACCCGTTTCACCAATCCCAACGGGCTGCACGATCCCGGGCAATACACGTCCGCCCGCGACCTGGCGGTGCTGGCGCTCTATATCCAGCAGAGCTTTCCGGAATACATGCCCATGTTCGGCACGGAAGTCGTGCAGCTGGGCAAGGCAAAGCTGGAATCAAACAATGAGCTGCTGACCAGCTTTGCCGGCACCACGGGCATGAAGACCGGCTATGTCTGCGCCTCGGGCCTGAACATGGTGGTGACGGTCGAGCGCAATGGCCGGCGGCTGCTGGCAGTGGTTCTGGGGGGCTCGTCTGCGCGCGAGCGCAACGAACGCACGGCCGAGCTTGTGCTCAAGGGCTTGTCCGGCTCCGCCCGGCCCACCGGGCAGACCGTGCTGACCCTGGCCGACAATCCTGGCGTGCCTCCCGTCGACATGACGCCGCTGATCTGCGGCAAGGGGGCCAAGGCCTATGTCGAGGCGCAGCAGGCCGCCTTCCCCATGGGTATGAAAGGCCAGCCGAGCTATCTCAATGACGTGGTGGCGCCGCGCAGCTATGTGGCGACCGATCTTGGCCGTCTGGCCACCGGGGTCAGCCTGCCGCGCCCGCGTCCGCCGCATGTGCCGCAGTTCGCTGCGCCGGTCGCGGCAGCGTCCCTGGGCGGCGACCTGCGACCGGGCATTACGCCGGTGGTGGGTGACCCGACCGTGCCTTTTCCGCGACCACGGCCAGCCAATCTCTAGCTAGGCCGGTGCGTAGACCAGCCGCAGATAGCTGTCGCCAATGCGCTCGTGGCTGACGAGACGGAGCTTTGGGCGAAAGCCGGCGAAGAATGGCGTGCCGCTGCCCAGCACCACCGGGTGCACATAGAGCTGGTACTCATCGATCAGGCCGAGTTCGGCAAGGCTCCGCGCCAGCTTGGTGCCGCCCACCTCGATCACGCCATCGGTCCTGCCCTTGAGGTCACGCACCGCGGTCGCCAGATCGCCGCGCAGGAATGACGCGTTGGGGCCCAGCGTAGTCAGCGTGTTCGACACCACCCATTTCGGCACGGCGCGCCAGGCCAGGGCAAACGCGCGGAGGTCGTCCATGGCGTTGGAATCCTGGCTCCAGTCATCTCCATCCCAATAGGCCATCAGTTCATAGAGCCCGCGGCCATAGAGGCTGCCCGACAGGGTCTTGGTCTGCTCGATGAAGTGCCGAAACAGGGTCGCGTCGGGCCCGAACTTGTCGTGGTCCACATAGCCATCGAGCGACATGTTCATCCCAAAGACCAGCTTGGCCATGCTGAAATCCTCCCATTGGAAAATGGCAGACTAGCTGGACATTGCTTCCTGGGTAAGGGCGCCTAGCCCTTGACGATGTCGAAGCGCAGCACGTCGTTTTCGACGGTGTGCGTGCAGTCATGTCCATGCTGGCGGCAATAGAGCGGAATATCGATGCGGGCCATGGGGTCGGTGGCCAACACGGTCAGCATGCGGCCCGGCGGCAGGGCCGCCAGGCGCTTTTCCATGCGCAAGACAGGCAGCGGGCATTTCAGCCCGCGTGCATCAATGGTTTCAGCGGTCAAGGACCAGCACCCAATGCGTGCCATAGGTGGAGCTGGCACTGAACGTGGCAGCAATGCCGGCGCGGGTGGCATTGGTGGTCAGGCCCGCCGCGTCAGCGGGGTTGTTGCGCCAGCCCGAGAAGGTCTCGGCAAACGTGGCATAGCCCGCGCTCAGCTTCATGCCGGCCAGTTCCTGCGGCGTCTTGGGCGGGGTGCCGGTGCTGGCATATTCATTGGCCAGAGCCTGGGCCGTGCCGTCCAGGCCTGCATCATGGGTCAGGGGCGGCACGCCACGGGTGGCGCGGAACGCATTGATCATGCCGATGGCCTGGTCGGCGTCGAGCCGGGCGCCGGGCTGGTCCATGCGGGCCGACAGGGCCGGCGCGAGCGCGCCGCCCGTGCTGGGGCCGCCCATGGAGCAAGCGGCGAGCGTAAGCCCAGCAACAAGGGCAGCGATGGGCAGAATGGCCGGCTGGAAGAGGCGCGAAACGGTCATGGAGCAATCCTGATGCGAAGGTGAGCCTGCCGGTTAGGGGCGCAGCAAGGCCAAATCATGGTGGCGCATGCTAAAGGGTGCGGGCTGCAGATGCCTTAACGCTGGCACGAATTGTCCTTGCCTTGCCCGGCGGCCTCGCTTTACAACTGCGCCAGTTAATTTGTATCCCGATTTAAATCGGGTCCCGCCCAGCGAGCCCCCGCCGTCATGAAGACCGCCGACCCCGAACTGATGCGGGCGATCAACCGCTTTCTTGTGCTCGATACCATCCGTCGCCATGGCGCCATCGCCCGGGTGGAGATTGGCGAGCGCACGGATCTGTCGGCGACCACGGTTTCGGCGATCACGGCGTCTTTGCTCGATGATGGGCTGATCACCGTCCAGCACGAGGGCGATATCCGCAGCCAGACGCTGCGCGGGCGGCCACGTGTCATGCTGGCGCTCAATCCCGAAGCGGCCTGGGTGGTTGGGGCCAAGCTCGCCGCCAATCGCATCGTCTTTGTGGCCACCAATTTCCAGGGCGATGTGCTGGCCAATCTGACGCTGCCGGTGCGCGTCGATCGCCTCCCCACCGAGGTCATTGTCGATCTGGTGGAAGACGGCGTGCGCCGCTGCGTGCGCGACGCCGGACTGGGGCTCAATCAGATCAACACCATTGCTCTGTCGCTGCCGGGCATTATCGAGCACGGTACCGGCAAGGTGCTGTCGAGCGGGGTCCTGCGCGACGCCGATGTGTCGCTGCATGCCGCCATCGCCAGCCGGCTGGGCATCGCCACGATCGTGGAGAGCGATGCCAATGCCATCACCATGGCCGAGCACTGGTTCGGGCAGGCGCGCGATCTCGATGACTTCGTGCTGGTCGCCATCGAAGAGACGCTGGGCCTGGGCGTGATGCACGGCGGGCAGCTGTTCCGGGGCGCGCGGGGGCTCAGCCTGACGCTGGGCGACATGATCATGGGCGCCGGTGGCGACAACGCCATCAAGCTCGCCGATCTCGCCAGCGAGCGGGCCATCGTCAACGGCAGCCATGATGACCCGGGCATGGCGGAAGCCATGCAACTGGGCCAGGGCATGGTGCAGGTGCGCCGCGCCATTGAGGCGGGCGATGAGGCGCTGCGCACGGCGGCAGCCCGCGCCGGGGCGGCGCTGGGCATCGCCATGGCCAATCTGGTGGCGCTGTTTGCGCCACACCGGGTGATTGTGGTTGGCTCGACCCTGGCACTGGGCGAGCACCTGCTGGCGCCGCTGCGCCAGGCCTTCGCCAATGCCATTCCGGCGCCCCTGGCGCAACTGGCCGAAATCGTCATCGACGAGGCCGACGACAAGACCTGGGCCCGGGGCGCTGCAGCTGTGGCGCTGGGCGAGCTCTATGGTTCGCCCTGGGGCACGACCGGTCCGGCACGCCGGGCCGCACAATAGCAAGCACACTGTCCGGCATTTGCGCCGGACGGGCATATTTTGAGGAGAATTGCCATGCGTGAAGCACTGATTGTCTGGGGCGGCTGGAGCGGCCACGAGCCGGAGCAATGCGCCCGCATCATCAAGGGCTGGCTGGAAGAGGACGGCTTCAAGGTCTATCTGGAGGACACCACCGAGGCCTTTGCCGATCCGGCGATCAAGGACTTGAGCCTGATCGTGCCGATCTTCACCATGAGCAAGATCGAAAAGGAAGAAGTCGCCAATCTGACGGCGGCAGTCGAGGGCGGCGTTGGCCTGGGCGGTTTCCATGGCGGCATGGGCGATGCCTTCCGCGATGCGGTGGACTACCAGTTCATGGTGGGTGGCCAGTGGGTGTCCCATCCGGGCAACATCATCGACTATCGCGTCGACATCACCCGTCCCGATGATCCGGTGATGGCTGGGGTGTCCAGCTTCCCCTATCATTCCGAGCAATATTACATGCATGTCGACCCCTCCAACGAGGTGCTGGCGACCACGACCTTCACCGGCGAGCACGCCAGCTGGATCGATGGCGTCACCATGCCGGTGGTGTGGAAGCGCAAGCATGGCGCCGGCCGGGTGTTCTATTCGGCGCTGGGCCATGTCTCGTCCGAATTCGCCGTGCCGGAGATGGCCACCATCCTGCGCCGCGGGCTCAACTGGGCCGCGCGCTGATCCAATGCTGCGGCGCGCCTTTGGGCGCGCCGCTTTTTTTCTTGGTCCATGCGAACTTGACCTGCATCAAGGTGGATCAACGCCGCCCGGCCTAGTCTGGCTCTGCACCATGCGGAGGCAGTCATGCAGATCAAGGACAAGGTAGCGGTTGTGACGGGGGCGGGCTCGGGCATTGGCCTGGCGATCGCCCGGCTTTTTGTTGCCGAGGGGGCCAAGGTCGTCGCCGTCGACTGGCACGAGCCAGCCATTTCGGCGGCTGTGCGCGACATCGGTGGCGCCATCGTCGGCATGACGGGCAATGTGGCCGAAGAGGCCGACTGCGTCGCCATGATCGACCGGGCGATTGCCGAATTCGGGCGCATCGACATCCTGGTCAACAATGCCGGCGTGATGGATCTGTTTGCCTCGGTCGCCGAGGTGGACGATGCCACCTGGCGGCGTTGCATGTCCGTCAATGTCGACGGGCCGATGTATGCCATGCGCCGGGCGGTGCCGCTGATGCTGGCCCAGGGCCATGGCTCGATCGTCAATATCGCCTCGGTGGCGGCCATTGGCGGCGGCGCGGCGGGGGCAGCCTATACCGCCTCCAAACACGCGCTGATCGGCCTCACCAAAAGCACGGCCTATCAATATGCCAAGGCCGGTTTGCGCTGCAACGCGCTGGCCGTGGGCGGGGTCAGCACCAATATCATGGACAGCGTCGACGCCAGTGCGCTCGACCAGGCGGCGCTGGCGCGGCTGGGGCCCTATCACGCCAGCAACCCGGGCATGCTCGAGCCCATCGATATTGCCCAGGCCGTGCTGTTTCTGGCCTCCGATGCCGCGCGCTACCTTAATGGCGCCGTGCTTCCGGTCGATAAGGGCTGGAGTGCAGCCTGATTTTTGCGGCGCGGGACCGATCCCGCGCCGGCTGCCGATTTTCTCACCAACCGCGGAGACGACTGATGATGCTACCCAAGGGCACGATTGTTGCTGTCGCCGACGGCGAGAAGCTGAACCTGTTCCGCAATGCGGGCGATGAAGCGGGGCTCAAGCTGGCGCCGCTTGAGCACGCGCATGCGGATGATGCCCATGCCAGCGGCTCGCGCCAGACCAGTTCGGGCAATCCCGATCCCAGCCAGGCCAGCGAAGACGGCTTTTCGGCCGGTATTGTTGGCTTCCTCAACAAGGAGGCGCTTGAGGGCCGGATCGACGGCCTGGTCATCATTGCAGCGCCGCGCGCGCTGGGCGAGATGCGCAAGCATTACCACAAGGCGCTGTCCGCAAAGCTGCTGGCCGAGATCGCCAAGGATCTGACCGGCCATGCGGTGGGTGACGTGGAAGCGGCCATTCACGGCGCCTGATCGAAGCGCCGCAGTTGTGACCTATTGGCGGGCCCTGCGGGGCCCGTCTCTGCATCAGGGAGGTGGTGATCTCGGCGGGATTCGAACCCACGACCCCAGGATTAGGAATCCTGTGCTCTATCCAACTGAGCTACGAGACCACGGCTTTTCGATAGCAAATCGGGAGTCGCAGCGAAACCCTGTTTGACGCCCGGTCCGCCATGTGGACCGCGAGACGCTAGAGCGATTTGCTCAGGAAGCTGCGGGTCCGGCCGAGGGGAAAGTCGGGCAGCTCGCCAAACACCACATAGCCGGCCCGTTGATAGGCCGTCAGCGCCTTGGGGTTGAAGGTGTCGATATAGGCGTGGTGACAGCCGCGGGCGCGCGCTTCGGCCTCGGCGGCGGCCAGCATCCGCCCGGCGAGGCGCCGGCCGCGCTGGGCCTCGTCCACCCAGAGCCATTGCACATAGAGCCAGCCCCAGGCGGTGTAGCCCGAGATGCCGGCAACCAGCGTTCCGGCGCCATCGGTCACCACCACGGCCAGCGGCCGCCGCTCGGCAGGGCCGACATCGGCCTCGTTGAAGCGCGCCAACTGGCTGCCAATGGTATCGAGCGCAGCGGCGTCTGGCGTTTCGGTGACCGCAACGGACAATTCGTCCATGGCTCAGGCCGCCAATTGTCCACCGGTCAGCGGATGAGGCGCGCCGGTGGTGGTGGGGAAGCTGATCGGCAGGCCGCGCAGCACCCGCACGGCGAGGAAGGCAAAGCACTCCGCTTCAATGGCGTCGCCGCGCCAGCCCACGGCTTCGGCCGGCACCGCCTCGATCCCAGCGCGCGCGCCCAGCATGGCCATGATCGCCGGGTTGTGCCGGCCACCGCCACAGACAATCAGCCGCTCGGGCCGCTGCGGCAGCAGGTCAAGCGCTTTGCCCACAGCGCCGGTGGTGAAGGCGGTCAGCGTGGCTGCGCCGGTCTCGACGTCCAGCCCATCGGCCATGCTGGCGAGGAAGTCGAAGCGGTCGAGCGATTTGGGGAAGGGCGCGCTGAGATAGGGATGGGTCAGCAGGCGCGCCAGGCGTGCCTCATCCACCGTGCCGCGCAGCGCCAGCGTGCCGTCGCGGTCCATCTCGCCCAGTCCATGCGCCTTGATGAAATCATTGATCGGCGCATTGGCCGGGCCGGTGTCAAAGGCAATCAGGCTATCCTTGCCGTCCCACCAGGTCACATTGGCGACGCCGCCCAGGTTGAGCACGGCGGTCTTGCCGTCGGTGGCGCCGATCATGCGCAGCAGGGCCTGGTGATAGAGCGCGGCCAGGGGCGCGCCCTGGCCGCCGGCCCGCACATCGGCCGAGCGGAAATCGTAGGCGGTCCTGATGCCGGTGAGCCTGTGCATCAGGGCGCCGTCCCCGAGCTGGCGGGTGGCGCCGATACGGCCCGGCTGCGGCGCGCGATGCAGCACGGACTGGCCGTGAAAGCCGATGATGCCAATGTCCGCCGGGGTGAGCCCGGCCTGGCTGACCAGGTCCAGCACGGCCGCGGACTGGGCTGTGGTCAGCGCCGCTTCAGCCGCGGCAAAGATTGCGGGCTCGGGACCTTCAAAGTTCCACACGCGCGCCTGCGCCAGGGTCTCCTCGAGCAGGTCGCGAATGTCCTGCGGATAGGGCGCCAGCGTATAGGCGCCGAAGCGCTCGATGCGCTCGCCATCGGTGCGCAGCAGCGCCACATCGATATTGCCGTCGAGGACCGTGCCGGTCATCAATCCGATGGACCAGATGGGCTCCATGCTGCTCTCCCTAATTGGCGTTGATGGCGTCGCCGACAGCGCGGCGCAGGGCGATGATGCCGCTGTCGAAATGGCGCGTGGGATGCACGCGATTGGTCAACAGCGTCCAGGCTTGGCCGCGCTCGAAGTCGATCCACAGGCCCGTGCCGGTGAAGCCGGTGTGGCCGATGGTCTGGGGCGAACAGTGCTCGCCGCCCGACCAGCCCTCATAGGGGCGCTCCCAGCCGTGCGTGCGGCGGGCCGACAGCGGCGTGCGGATCAGCGCATCGGCGCCGGCGTTGGCCAGCTTCGTGGCGGCAAAGTCGAGCAGGCTCGTAACGGTACCGAACAGGCCCGCATGCCCCGCGCCGTCGAGCGCCGAGCAATTGTCGTCATGCACTTCCCCCACCAGCACGCGATGGCGCCAGTAGCAATCCTCGGTGGCCGCGGACTGGTCAGGATCAGCCGACCAGGCAAAGCCGGGGCCGGGGTCCATCTGGCGGATCCAGTGTCCCGCGATGCGCTCCAGCGCCAGGCCGAGCAGGATGAAGTTGATGTCCGAATAGACCGAAGGCCCAGCCGCGAACTCATGCTGCAGCAGGAAGGTGCGCAACAGGTCGGGGTCGCGGCCATAGGTATAGAGCGGGAAAACAGCGGGAAAGGGCGTCTGATGCCCCAGGCACTGGCGGAAGGTGACCTTGCGTTCCCAATTGTCGAGATTGTAGTGGCGGAAGTCCGGCAGCACGCTGGTCAGCGATGCATCGAGGTCGATGCGCCCCGCCTCGGCCAGGGCCAGCACGCGCTCGGTGGTGAACAGCACCTTGGTGAGCGAGGCCAGGTCAAACCAGGTATTGGTCTCCATCGGCCGGCTCATCGGCACCGTCTGCGCCTGGCCGATGGCGCGGATGGCGCGCTGGCCGGTGCTGTCGATGACGCCGAGCACGCCGCCGGGAATGCGGCCCGCAGTGATCGCCGCGGCCAGCGGGGCAAAGGCGCGGTCAAGCTGCTGCTCAATTCTGCTCATGGGCGGTCTCCTCGCGCACAAGATGATCGCCGCCAATCTGCTGCCAGCGCGCCGGTGGTGGCTCATAGCCCGGTGGCCGCACCAGCGAGGGCACTTGCGTCATGTCGACGGCAAAGTGCTGACGTCGCCGCTCGATGGCCGGTACGGCGGCGATCAGGCGCTTGGTATAGCTGTGCTGCGGCGCCGACAGCACGGCGCGGGCTTCGCCCATTTCCACGATCTGCCCGGCAAACATCACGGCAATGCGGTGGGCAATGCGCTCCACCACCGCCATGTCATGGGAGATGAAGAGATAGGCGAGGCCGAACTCGCGCTGCAAATCCACCAGCAGTTCGAGCACCTTGGCCTGAACCGAGACGTCAAGGGCGGACACGGCCTCGTCGAGCACCACCACATCGGGGTTCAGCATCAGCGCCCGGGCAATGCACAGGCGCTGGCGCTGGCCGCCGGAGAACTGGTGCGGATAGCGGGTGAGGCTCTCCTCGGGGAGGCCGACGCGCCCGAGCAGGAAGATCATGCGCTCGCGCAGCGCGGCATCGCGCTTGCGGCCATTGGCAATGGCCGGTTCGGCCAGCAGGGCCTCCACCGTCAGGCGCGGATTGAGCGAGGCGAAGGGGTCCTGGAACACCATCTGCACCGGGTGGCTGCTGTTTCCGGCGCCCGCGGTGATGGTGCCGCGATGGCGCTGGTTGAGGCCAAGCAGGGCGCGCGCCGTGGTTGACTTGCCGCAGCCGCTTTCGCCAACAATGGCCAGCGTCTCGCCCGGCATCAGGTCAAAGCTCACGCCATCGACGGCATGGATGGCGCCGCGCGGCGCAAACCAGGCCTTGCCTATGGGGAAGCGCACGGCCAGGTCGTCGACCCTGACGATGGGCTCGGCGGTGTTGGCGCGGGAGCCGTCACTGCGCACGGCCGCGCCGGCGGTGAAATGCGGCACGGCGCGCAGCAGGTGGCGGGTATAGTCATGCTGGGGATGGTCGAGCACGGCGCCGGTGGTGTTCTGCTCCACCGCCAGGCCATTCTGCATCACCATGATGTTGTCGGCGATGCCGGCGACCAGGCCGATGTCATGAGTGATAAAGATCATCGACATGCCGGTTTCGGCCCGCAGTTCGGCCAGCAGCGCCATGATCTGGGCCTGCACGGTTACGTCCAGGGCCGTGGTCGGTTCGTCGGCGATCAGCAGGCGCGGGCTGGCGGCCAGGGCCATGGCGATCATCACGCGCTGGCGCATGCCGCCCGAGAGCTGGTGCGGGTAATAGCCGAGGCGGGACTTGGCATCGGCGATGCGCACGCGCTCCAGCACATCCAGGCTTGCCCGGTCTGCCGCAGCGCCGGTCAGCCCCTGCGACAGCCGATAGGCCTCGGCGATCTGTGCCCCGATGGTGTGCACCGGATTGAGCGAGGTCATGGGCTCCTGAAAGATCATGGCCACGTCGCGGCCGCGCACGCCCAGCAGCGTCTTTTCATCGGCCTGGGCCACGTCGAGCACGCTGCCGTCGGCGCGGGCCAGATTGATGCTGCCCGCAGTGATGCGGCCACCACCGAAATCGACCAGGCGATTGATGCAGAGGGCGGTGACGGATTTGCCGGAACCCGATTCCCCGACGATGCCAAGGGTCTGGCCCTGTTCGAGGTCAAAGCTCACGCCCTTGACCACTTCATTGGCTTTTGGGTCGCGGCCAAAGCCGACATGCAGGTCGCGCACGGAGAGGAGTTTGGTCATGGCTGGCGCCCCTGCGTCCTGGGGTCGAGAATATCGCGCAAGGCATCACCAGTGAGATTGAAGCCCAAAATGCCCAGCATGATGGTCAGCGCCGGGAAGATCATCAGCCAGGGCGCGTGCTGCATCAGGTTGCGGCTCTCGGCCAGCATCAACCCGAGCGAGGGCGTCGGCGGCTGGGTGCCGAGGCCCAAAAAGCTCAGCCCGGCCTCGGTCAGCAGTGCCCAGGCCAGCGCCAGCGTCACCTGCACGGCCAGGGGCGCGACCAGGTTCAGCAGCAGGTGATGGGTCAGCACATAGGTCTGGGAACTGCCAAAGGTGCGCGCGGCATCGACGAATTCGCGCTGCTTGAGCGACAGCGCCGGGCCGCGCACCACGCGGGCAAAGATGGGCGTATAGACAATGGCAATGGCGGCAATGCTGGTCATGGCGCCGGGGCCGACCACGGCAATGATCAGCAGGGCCAGCAGGATCGCCGGGAAGGCCAGCAGCACATCCATGATGCGCATGAACAGCCCGTCCCAGAGGCCGCCCCACCAGGCCGCGAGCAGGCCGATGATGGTGCCGGCAATGGTGGCGATGGCCACCGAGGCAAAGGCGATAAACATCGACTGGCGAATACCCAGCATCAGGCGGCTGAAGGCGTCGCGGCCCAAGAGATCGGTGCCGAACCAATAGGTGGCGCTGGGGGGCTTGAGCCGGTCGATGGCAAAAAGCTTGAGCGGATCATGCGGCGTCAGGCCCAGCGTGGCCAGGATGGCGGCCAGCAGGTAGAGCCCGATGATGACCAGGCCAATGCGGCCGGACGGATGGCGGAACAGGGCGGCGAGCATCTTTGCCATCAGCGCCCCCCGATCCGGATGCGCGGGTCGAGCGCCACATAGGCGAGATCGACCAGCAGGTTCACCACGAGGAAGTTGAAGGCGATGAACAGCACCGTACCCTGCACCAGCGCATAGTCGCGCTGGGTAATGGCGTCGAGCACCAGGCGCCCCAGCCCGGGCAGGGCAAAGATCTGCTCGACGATCACCGCGCCCCCCAGCAGATAGCCGAATTCGACGCCCGACAGCGTCACCACCGGGATCAATGCATTGGGCAGGGCGTGGCGCCAGATGACACTGCGCGGGGTGACGCCCTTGGCGCGGGCGGTGCGCACATAATCGTCGCTGAGCACATCAAGCATGGAGGAGCGGGCAATGCGCGTCACCGAGGCGGCAAAGGCAAAGCCTAGGGTGATGGCGGGAAAGATCAATTGGCCAATGCTGGCCAGCGGGTCGGTCAGCAGCGGCGTAAAGGTGCCCATGGCCGGCACGAAGCCGAACCAGACCGAGAGCACATAGATGATGAGCACGCCCACGACAAAGCTGGGCGTCGACTGGCCGAGCATGGCCAGCACCCGCACGATCAGGTCGCTGGGCCGTTCATTGCGCGAGGCGGCCAACACGCCCAGCGGCACGCCGATGCCCAGCGCGATCACCATGGCCATCAGCGAAAGCTGCAGCGTCAGCGGAAAACGCTCTAGGATCACCGTCAGCACGGGCTTGCCATAGATCGAGGAGATGCCCAAATCGCCCTGGACCAGGCCCGAGAGCCAGCGCAGATATTGCGACCAGATGGGTTGATCGATGCCGAAATAGCTGGCGAGGGAGGCGCGCTGCGCCGGGGTCAAAAGGCCCGCCTCGGTGCCCAGCATGGCCGTGATCGCATCGCCCGGCACCAGCCGGATCGAAACGAAGACCAGGATGGACACCCCGAGCAGGATCAGCGGAAAGGTCAGCAGGCGCTGAACCACATAACTCATGACATCGACCTGTTGGGTGGACCGGCCCGAGGGCCGGTCCAGGTTTGGATTATTCCACGGTGACCTTGGTCAGGCCGAACAGCGTGCCGGTGGGCGAGGGCTCAAAGCCGGAGACGGTCTTGAGCTGGGCGGTGTAGTTGTAGCCGGTCGAGAGCCACAGCCAGGGCGAGAGCTCGGCCAGGCGGCTTTCGAAGCTGTGGAAGATCTCCACGCGCTTGGCCGGATCGGTCTCGGCCTGGCCCTGCTTCATCAGGCTGTCGAGCTCGTCATCGGTGAAGTTGGAGACCTTCACCAGATTGCCCTCCTTGGTGAAGTAGCGGTTGTACATCGGGTAGGGATCGGGACGGCCGCCATTCTGGGCCACGGCCATGTCGAAATTGCCGGCCAGCCAGGTGTCGACATAGACGTTGAGTTCCATCATCTCGATGTCGAGCTTGATGCCGATCTCGGCCAGTTGCGACTGCAGCACCTGGGCTTCGGAAGCGGCAACGGGCGGCTCGCCGGTGGCGGCGATCACCTTGGCGGTGAAGCCGTCAACGCCGGCCTCGGCCATCAGCGCCTTGGCCTTGTCCAGATCCTGGGTGTAGCAGAACAGGCTCGAGGGATCCTGGGCGAAGGCCGGCATGGTCAGCGGACCCGTCACCTTGCCTTCGCCGGCAAGCGCCGCATCGATGATGGCCTGGCGGTCAATGGCGCAGCTCATGGCCTGGCGGACCTTGAGATTGTTCATGGGCGGACGCGAGGGGTTGAGCTGCAGCACGTTGTAGGAGAGCTGGCCGACCCGGTTGAGCACCAGATTGGACTCCATGGGCACCAGCGTGGCCACCAGCGGGTCATTGAGCAAAGCGAAATCGGTCTGGCCGGCGCGCAGCGAGGCGAGGATCGCGGTTTCGTCGGGCAGCACCGAGATGGTGATGCCGTCCACGCCGACCGTGCCGCCGGCCCAGTCAGCATTGGGGCTCAGCACTTCCTTGGCATTGGGTTCCCAACTGTCGAGCTTGAACGGACCCGAGCCCAGCGCGGTGGTGCCCACGGTGCCGGCTGCGATTTCCGAGGCGGGCAGGATGGCGGCGTTGATGGTGGCCATGGCCACCAGGATCGGCACGTCGGCGGTCGTGAGGTGGAAGGTCACCGTCACGTCGTCTGGGGTGTCGATGCTCTCGATGGAGAGGAAGTTCGAGCGTGCGGCCGCAGCGGTTTCTTCGTTCAGCAGGCGCTCGAAGGACGCCTTGACGTCAGCCGAGGTCACCTGGGCGCCGTTGGAGAACTTGGCGTTGGGGTCGAGCGAAAAGGTCAGCGTCTTGGCGTCGGGGGCGAATTCCCAGCTGGTGGCGATGGCCGGCACGACGTTGAGCTCGGCATCCAGGCGCACCAGCGGCTCATAGATCAGCTCCAGCAGGCGCAGCGACGAAAAGGCTGTCTGCTTGTGCGGATCAAGGCCGGTGGCGTCCTGTGACCAGGCCATGCGCAAGCTGGCGGCCTGGGCGGGTAGGGCGGTCGAGACGGCCGTCAGCGCTGTGGCCAAGGCCAGCCCGGCCAGGATCTTTGTGGGCGAAATGCGGATCATCGGTGTTCCCTCACTGTTCAACCAGCCCCACAGCGGGGACCGGGCCAAGGTCGTTGTGTGCGCCGCCTTCGGCACGGGTCCCTCGCCCGCATGCACCAACCTCTTGACCAGAGCCTATGAAGTCCCGGAACCGGCTGTCAATAATTTTCAGTATTGATGTTGTCTCTGAACTTTTGTTTCAATGGGCCTGGCGCGACGGCTCAGCTAGGGTCGCGCCGCAATCGCGCTGCCGGGGTCCAGGGCAGGGTGCGGGGAGATGGCCTTGAATATCCAATCAACAATCGAAGCCTCGGTGGACAAGTTCACGCCGGCCATGCAGCGCGTGGCCAAGGTGATCCGCGACCAGCCGCGCATCGTGCTGGAGCAGACCATTTCCGAACTGGCCCAAAGCTGCGGCACCTCGGTGGCCTCGGTTGTGCGCTTCTGCCGCACGCTGGGCCTGTCGGGCTATGCGCAGCTGCGCATGGCGCTGGCGACCGAACTGGGCAAGGAGGCGGCGCAGTTCGGCAGCGATCTGATGCTGGGCGCCGAGATTGCACAGTCCGACACATTGCAGGAAATGGCCTCCAAGGTGGCATCGCTGGAAATCCTGGCCATCGATGAAACCGTCTCGGGGCTCGACTATGGCGTGCTTGAGCAGGTGGTTGCCGCGCTGGACAAGGCCGAGCGCATCCTGCTGTTCGGCATTGGCGCCAGCCAGTTCGTGGCGCAGGATCTGCACCACAAGCTGTTCCGCATTGGCCGCAATGCCTTCCTTCTGGCCGATCCGCACGAGGCCTGGACAGCGGCACTGCTCTCGCCGCCGGGGACGGTGGCGCTGGGTTTTTCCCATTCGGGCACCACGGCCGACACCATCCGCTTTCTCGATATCGCCCGCCAGGCGGGGGCGCTGACTGTCGCGGTCACCGGTGCGCCCGATTCGCCGCTGGCCGTGGCCGCCGATGCCTGTCTGGTCAGCCGGGCGCGGGAAAGCCGGCTTCGCGCCGGCGCCATGGTCAGCCGCATTGCACAACTGGCCATTGTCGATTGCCTGTTCCTGGGCGTGGCCAGCCAGCGCTATGAGCAGACGGTGGATGCCCTGCGCCGCACGCGCGACGTCACCCATCCGCGCTAGGGCTCAGCCGCCCCAGAGCGGCGCGCCGGCGGGATCAATCAGGCCATCGGCATAGACGAGGCCTCCCGGACGATCCTCAGCCAGCAGCAATGGCCCGTCGAGGTCGATCCAGCGCGCATGGCCGGCCAAAAGGCGCGCGGGCAGCATGGACAGCGAGGTGCTGACCATGCAGCCCACCATGATGTCGAGGCCGAGCTGCTGCGCCCGATTGGCCACGGCCAGCGCCTCGGTCAGCCCGCCGGTCTTGTCGAGCTTGATGTTGACGGCGGCATAGCGCCCCACCAGGGCGTCCAGCCCGGCCAGGGCATGGACGCTTTCGTCAGCGCAGATGGGGACGGGGCTCTTGAGGTCCTGAAGTGCAGCATCGGCATGGGCGGGCAGGGGCTGTTCCACCAGTTCGACACCGGCCTCTCGGCAGGCCTCCAGCAGCAGGGGGAGATCCTCGCCCAGCCAGCCTTCATTGGCATCGACGATGAGACGGGTTTGCGGCGCGGCAGCGCGCACGGCGGCCAGGCGCGTCGCATCCCCCGGCGCCCCGAGCTTGATCTTGAGGAGCGGCAGATGGGCAGCCCTTGCGGTTGCCGCGGCCATGGCCTCGGGCGTGCCCAGGCTGATGGTGAAGGCGGTTTCGATGCGCGCTGGCAGGGTGATCCCGGCAAGAGCCGCGACGGTGGTTCCGGCCAGGCGCGCCTCAAGGTCCCAGAAGGCGCAGTCGAGCGCATTGCGCGCTGCGCCGGGCGGAAGGCGCTGCTGCAGCTGTTGCCGGGTCAGGCCGCCGGCAATGTCAGGCGCAAGGGCCTCAATAGCCGCCAGGGTGGCCTCGGGCGTTTCGCCATAGCGGGGATAGGGCACGCATTCCCCGCTGCCCGACTGGCCGTCACGGCTGAGGCGGACGCGCACGACCACGGCCTCGGTCCGGCTGCCGCGGGCAATGGTGAAATGTCCGGCGATGGGGAAGCGCTCGATGGCCGCTTCAAGCTGAGTTGTCATGGCCCGTGTGCCTGTGGCGTGCTCCGGCGGTCGGGCCCGTTCAGCCGGCGACGCGGGGCTGGTGGCTGGCGGCTGCGCGGCGCAGGAAGCCGTCCGACTGCTCGAGCGCCCGCATGCCCTCTTCGGCATCCAGGCCCGTCAGGGCCATCAGAATGGCAAGTTTGACATTGTTGCGGCTGGCCACGAGGAAGCCTTCAGCCGCCTCGGGCGTGCAGCCGGTGGCCTCGACCAGGATGCGGGTGGCGCGGGCCGCGAGCTTTTCATTGCTCACCGACAGGTCGACCATCAGGTTTTCATAGGATTTGCCGATGCGGATCATGCTGGCCGTGGTCAGCATGTTGAGCACCAGCTTCTGTGCCGTTCCCGATTTGAGGCGGGTGGAACCAGTCAGCGCTTCGGGCCCGACCAGCGGCGAGATGGCGATGTCGGCCATCCGCGCTATGGCGCTGTCGGCATTGCAGGAGAGGGCGACCGTGACGGCGCCCACGCTCTTGGCATAGTCGAGCCCGCCGATGACATAGGGTGTGCGGCCGCTGACGGCGATGCCGACGACCACGTCGCGCGAGGTCACTTCGATCCTGCGCAAGTCCTGCCGCCCCTCTTCGGGCGAATCCTCGGCGCCCTCGATGGGGTGGCGCAGGGCGCGGTCGCCGCCGGCGATCAGTCCGATCACCATGCCCTCGGGGACGCCGAAGGTGGGTGGGCATTCGGAGGCATCGAGCACGCCCAGTCGCCCGCTGGTGCCGGCGCCCATGTAGATCAGCCGGCCGCCGGATTTGAAGGCGTCGACAATGCAGTCGACAGCCTTGGCCGTCTCGGGCAGAACCTTGCGCACGGCTTCGGCAACGCGGGCATCCTCGGTGTTCATGGCCGAGAGGATCTGCGTGGTCGACATCAGGTCGATCTGCAGGGTCTGCGGGTTGCGGGCTTCGGACACAAGCTGTTCCAGCTCGGCCATCAGGGTCGTTTTTGCCATTGTGCCTATGCTCAAATTCCGAGGCGATGTTAGAAATGAATATTCCTGGTGTCAACGTAACTCGGAATATTGTATTCCTAATTCTGTCGGGCCCCAGTGGGCTGGCCGCCGGCTGCGTCTGCCCGGCGCGGGGTTGAACTTGGTTGCAATTGCAGCGGCGTCGGCGATAGTCCTTCCCCTTGGGGGCCTGTGGTCGGGGCCGACGTCACGGAAGCCAGCATGTCCATTCTCAAAGTCCTCGGTGCCAAGCTCGAGTCGATGACCCAGGCGGATCGGCAGATCGCCCAGTTCATCATCGACCATCCCGAGCAGATGCTCACCCTGTCGTCTGCAGCCTTGGCCGAGGCCACCGGACGCAGCCAGTCGAGCGTGGTCAAGTTCAGCCAGAAACTCGGCTATGCCGGCTATCAGCAGCTCAAGCTGGCCGTCAACAAGGCCAAGGCGCTGGAGTGGCATGCGCCGGGCGGGGTCATTCATGGCACGATCGATGCCAGCGACAGCTATGTCACCATTCTGCAGAAGCTGATCGGCAGCAAGCTGCTCTCGATGCGCGAGACCCTGGCCGCCAACAATGAGCAGACCATCGATCGGGCGCTTGATGCACTGGTGGATGCCCGCAAGATCCAACTGGCCGGCGTGGGTGCGTCCTCGCTGGTGGCCAAGGACTTCTCGTACAAGCTGCTCAAGCTGGGCCGCATGGCGCTGATCGACAGCGACAGCCATATCCAGATTTCCAATGCCTCTGCGCTCAACGAACAGGACGTGCTCTTGGCGCTGTCGCACTCCGGCCGCAGTCTTGAGACGCTGCGCATTGCCGAGGTTGCCCGGCAACGGGGCGCCACGGTGATTTCGATGACCGGGCTGCAGCCCAATCCCCTGATCGAGCTGGCCGACATCCATCTGTTCACCGTGGCCGATGAAGAACGGGTCCGCTCGTCGGCCATCACCTCGCGCGACGCGCAGCTGATGCTGATGGACATGCTGTTCATCCTGCTGATCGGTCGCCAGGGCAGCGCGCATGATTTCATCCACAAGTCCGAAAGCGCAGTGACGGTGCTCAAGGCCCGCTAGAGGCTCCGGCTGTTCATCCAGCTCTGCATTGCGCCCAGAACGTAATACAATATTCTTGACACAAGAAATTTTAGGAATTTAGTATTCCAACAGGCGCGCCGGGTGCGGCGTGACGAGGGGAGCCTGCGTCGAGCAGGCGGGACGGAGGGAGCACTTTGGCTCAGCTATCGCTTCGCGGCATCAAGAAGCGGTTCCGCGACACGGCGGTCCTGCATGGCATCGATCTGGAGATCGGTGACCGCGAATTCGTGGTCTTTGTCGGCCCTTCCGGCTGCGGAAAGTCCACGCTGCTGCGCCTGATCGCCGGGCTGGACCCCATCACCGAGGGCGAGTTCGTGCTCAATGGCACTCGCATGAACGATGTCGCGCCCTCGCGCCGTGGCATCGCCATGGTGTTCCAGTCCTACGCGCTTTATCCGCACATGGATGTCTATGAGAACATGGCCTTTGGCGCCCGCCTGATGGGGCTGGACAAGGCCGAGGTCGAGCGGCGCATTGCCGAGGCCGCGCAGATGCTCAAGCTCGATGCCCTGCTCAAGCGGCGCCCGCGCGAACTGTCCGGTGGTCAGCGGCAGCGCGTCGCCATCGGCCGGGCGCTGGTGCGCAAGCCCGATGTGTTCCTGCTCGATGAGCCGCTGTCCAATCTGGACGCGGCGCTGCGCTCCGAAGTGCGGCTCGAGATTGCCAAGCTGCACCGCGAGATCGGCGGCACGATGATCTATGTCACCCATGACCAGGTCGAGGCGATGACGCTGGCCGACAAGATCGTGGTGATGAACAGCGGCCGCATCGAACAGGTCGGCTCGCCACGCGAACTCTATGAGACTCCCGCCAATGTCTTTGTGGCCGGCTTCATCGGTTCGCCGCGCATGACGCTGGTGGATGTGACGCGCGACGGCAATCGGTTGGGCATCGCCAATGGCGGGTCGGTCGTGATGTCGGCCCTGCCACAGGTGCCCGCACTCAAGCTCGGTCTGCGGCCCGACAGCGTGCGCCTGGTGCGCGATGCCGATGCCGAGGGGCTGCGCGCGGTGGTCGAATACACCGAATATCTGGGTGACAATGCCTTTGTGTATGCGCGTCTGGCCGATGGCACGCTGCTGTCGGCGCGCACCACGCCCAATGACCTTTTTGCGCCCGACGAAGCGGTGACCGTCCAGGTCGATCCGGCGTCGACGCATTTCTTTTCCGCCGAGGATGGCCGGCGGCTGGTGCTGGGAGGCGCCGGATGAGGTCCATGCCGACACATTTTGCAAGCAGAGGGAACACCATGAAGACCAATCTTATCCGCATCGGTGCGGCGCTGGGGGCCGTGCTCCTGGCCGCTCCGACCATGGCGCAGGAGCTCACCATGTGGAGCTGGCGCCAGGAAGACAAGGCTGCCTACGAAGGCTTCATCAAGAGCTTCGAGGCCGCCAATCCCGGCATCACGGTCAAGTTCGAGACCTTCGAGGCCACCAATTACAACACCATCCTCTCGACCGCCCTGGCTGGCGGCACCGGGCCCGATCTGGCCATGGTGCGTGCCTATGGCGGCCTCGAGAACGTGGCGTCTGCCGGCTATCTCGAACCGCTGAGCACCGAGACGGTACCGGCTCTGTCCGGTTTCAATCCGGCTGCCCTGGCTGCCGAGACCATGCGCTCGGATGGCAAGGTCTATGCCGTGCCCTTCGCCAGCCAGACCCAGTTCGTGATCTACAACAAGGCGATCTTTGACGCCAATGGCCTGGAAGAACCCCAGAGCTGGGCGGATCTGGAAGCCCTGGCGCAGAAGCTCAAGGATGCCGGCGTCATCCCCTTTGCCAATGGCACCGCCACCGCCTGGCAGAACGAGACCGTCACCTTCGGTCTGGGGTCGTCGCTGATGACCAAGGGCTTTTATGAAGACCTGATGGCCGGCAAGGCCGACTTCACCGACGAACGCTTCACCAGTGCCCTGGGTGCTGTGGCCGAAGTCGCCGCCCAGTACTTCCCCGATGGCTTTATCGGCCTCGACTATCCGTCTGCCCAGCAGCTGTTCTCCTCGGGCATGGCCGGCATGTTCGTGGGCGGCTCCTATGAGCTGGCCAACTTCAAGAACCAGAATCCCGACATCGAGCTGGGCATGTTCGCCGCACCCGGCAAGACGGCCGAGGACGAAAAGCTCGTCGCGCTCTATTTCGACGGCGGCTATGGCGTCAACGCGGCCGGCAGCAACAAGGAAGCGGCCATCAAGTTCGTGAACTATCTGGCCAGCCCCGAGTTCGGCCAGGCCTTCGCCAATACGCTGAACAATATCTCGACCGTGCCCGGCGTTACCTTTGACAATCCGCTGCTGGCCGAAGTGGCCGAGCTCAACCAGCATTCCATTCCCTATCTGATGCTGGCGCATTTCCGCTATGGCGAGCCCTCCGGCTCGGTGCTGATCCAGGGTGAAATGCAGAAGCTGTTCGCGGGCGAGACCACGCCCGAGGCCATCGGCGAAACGCTCACCACCGGCCTTGCCGCCTGGTACGAGCCCTTCAAGAAGTAAGGCGTCCTCCCTGCGCCTGCAGGGTGGTCGGCGGCCCCGTGTTGCCGACCACCCAGCCCTCGCTCTCCGACCCGCGCCGGTCCAGCAGCAAACGAGCCCCCAATGCCCAAATTGAGGATGACAGGCCGCGGCCTCTGGATCACCGCCCTGATCGTGCCGCCACTGGCCTTTGTGGCGCTGTTCGTCGTCTATCCGATCATTTCGGCCTTCGCCTATGCTTTCTTTGACTGGCAGGGGCTCAAGCGCGGTGCCTTTGTCGGGCTGGACAATTTCCACACCGTGCTGTTCGTCGAGCCCTATCGCAGCTGGACGCTCAATGCTTTCAAGAACAACATCATTGTGTTCTTTGCGCTGATGGTGCTGCAGAACGGGCTGGGCTTTATCCTGGCCTATGCGCTATGGCGCGAGCTGCCTGGCGCGCGCTTCCACCGCATCGCGGTGTTCCTGCCGGTGGTGCTGTCCACCATCATCGTCGCCTATCTCTTCAAGCTCTTCTACCATCCGCTGTTCGGCGTGGTGAACATCACCCTGCGCAATGTGGGCCTCGGTTGGATGGCGCAGCCCTGGCTGGGGCAGAGCGGCACGGCGCTGTGGAGCATCATCGCCGCCCAGGCCTGGCACATGGTGGGCTTTCCCACGCTGGTGTTCCTGGCCGGGATGCAGCGCATCCCCGGGGAAATCCTTGATGCCGTGCGCATGGAAACCGAGAGCGAGTGGGTCAAGATCAGCAAGATCGTCTGGCCGCTGGTGGCGCCCAGCGCCACGATCGTCTTCACGCTTCTGTTCGTGGGCGCGTTCAACTGGTTTGAGCTGCCCTATATCATGGGCGGGCTGGATGGCTCGCCGTTCGGCTCCACCGATGTGCTGGGGCTCTATTTCTACCGCACCGCCTTTGGCAATGTGTCGGCCGGACAGCAGGATTTTGGCCTGGGCAGTGCGCTGGCCGTGCTGATTTTCCTGTTCATTGCCGTCATCGCCTCGGTGATCACCGTGCGGCTGCGCGCCCGGGAGATCCAGATATGAGCGCCGTCGGCACGAGCTATTACGACCGCAAGGGCATCCTGGGCACGCTGGGCCGCGATGGCTTGCTGCAGATCATCCTGATCGCCAATTCCATCATCATGCTGGCGCCCATCGTCATCATGATCTTTTCGGCCTTCAAGACCACGCCACAGATCTTCCAGTCGCCCTTCGGCTTTCCCGATCTCACCCAGGTCGGCAATTTCGTGAAAATCTGGACGCAGACCAATTTCCTGCGCTACCTGCTCAATTCCTTCGTGGTCACCGGCGCCTCGATGGTGCTGATCCTGACGCTGGGCACCATGGCTGCCTATGCCCTGGGGCGCTATGCGTTCACCGGGGCCGGCTTTATCCTGATGTTCTTCGTCGCCGGGCTGACGCTGCCACTCAAGCTGGCCATCATCCCGCTGTTCATGCTGATGCGGGATCTGTCGATCCTGAACAACCAGCTCTCGCTGATCTTTGTCTATACGGCCATGGGCCTGCCGACGACGATCTTCATCATGACCGGTTTCATCCGCACCCTGCCCAATGAGCTCGAAGATGCCGCCCGCATGGATGGGGCTTCGGAGGCGCGCATCATGTGGTCGATCATGCTGCCGCTGGTGCGGCCGGCCATGGTCATTGCCGGCATCCAGAACGTGGTGCCGATCTGGAATGACTTCTTCTTCCCGCTGGTCTTCATCCAGAATGATGCGCTCAAGACGCTGCCACAGGGGCTCACCACCTTCATGGGCGAATATACCACCGATTGGGGCGTGCTGTTCTCGGGTCTGACGCTGTCGGCGGCGCCGATCATCGTCATCTACATCGTGCTGTCGCGCCAGTTCATCGCCGGCATGACCTCGGGCGCGGTCAAGTAATGCTGCCACGGGGCCTCGTCGTCTCCTGCCAGGCGCGGGCGGACAATCCGCTGCATGGGCCGATGTTCATGGGCGCCATGGCGCTGGCGGCCCGCGATGGCGGTGCCGTGGCGATCCGCGCCAATGGTCCGGCCGATATTGCCGCGGTTGCTGCGGCGGGCCTGCCGGTGATCGGCATCAACAAGCTCTTTTCCGACGCCCATGCGGTCTATATCACGCCCAGTATTGCGGCCGCCGAGGCAGTGGTGGCGGCGGGCGCCGGCATTGTCGGGCTCGATTGCACCATGCGGCCGCGCGACGGCGAGCATCCGCGTGATATTGTGCGCCACATCCGCGACCAATTGGGCGCCGAAGTCTTTGCCGATGTGTCCTGTCTTGACGAAGGGCTGATGGCCGCCGATTGGGGCGCGCATTACCTGGCCACGACGCTGTCGGGCTATACTGCGACCAGCGAGCCACGCCCCGACGGGCCGGACCTGGCGCTGGTCGAGGCGCTGGTCTCGCATTCGGGGCTGCCGGTGGTGGCCGAAGGCCGCTACAATCGGCCAGAGCTGGTGGCATCGGCCTTCGCTGCTGGCGCCCATGCCGTTGTCGTGGGCACCATGATCACCAATCCGCGCGAGATCACCCGCATGTTTGTCCGCCAGGGCGTGCCGTCATGACCGATGTCTATCTCGGCCTCGACGTGGGCGGCACGGCCAGCCGCTGGGTGGCCTGCGATGCCGCCGGGCAGGTGCTGGCGCGGGGACAGGCCGGTGGCGCCACCGGCCATATGTTCAATCCGGCCGAACAGGCGCGATTGCGGCTGGCCCTTGAGAGCGTGGCGACGGCGCTTGCAGAGGTGGGGCTGGCGGTCCAGGCCCTGGCCGGCGGGATCACCGGCTTTGGTGCGGCGGCGTCCGACGCGGTCAAACAGCTCGTGCATGCGGTGCTCGGCGTGCCGATGGAATCTATCGTGGTGATGGACGATATCGTCCTGGGTTATATGGCCCAGTTCGCTCCGGGCGAGGGCCATCTGATTTCGGCCGGCACGGGCACGATCGGCTTTCACGCCACGGCAGATGGCGATTTCGTGCGGGTCGGCGGGCGCGGCATCCTGATCGACGATGCCGGCTCAGGCAGCTGGATCGCGCTGCGGGCCCTCGACCGGATGTATCGCGCGCTCGACCGCGACGGCAATTTTGCGACCGTGGCGCCATTGGCTGCAGAGATCTTCGCGGCTGTCGGCGGAGAGAGCTGGGGGCATGTCCGGCAGTTTGTCTATGCGGGCGACCGGGGCCGCATCGGCGGGCTTGCGGTTGCCGTGGCCAAGGCTGCGCAGGCCGGCGACGGCGTGGCGCTGGACATTCTTGGTCGGGCAGGCGACGAGCTTGCGAACCTCGCCGAGGCGCTGTTGGCGCGGGTGGGCGACCGGCCGGTGTGCCTGGTTGGCGGCGTGCTGCAGTTGCATCCCGTCATCTTCGCACAGGTCGAGCAGCGGCTGGCGGGTCGAACCGTCACCATGCGTCAGGGCGATGCGGCGCTCTGCGCGGCGCGGCTGCTGCAAACCGGCGATACGGCCTGGCGTCGTCTGCTCACCGGTCCCAGGGCCCTCACCAGTCTTGCCTGACACCGCTAGTGCTGCGTCGCGTGCACATGGGCCTTGACGTCGGCTGACCAGCCGGCCGTGAGATCGGCGACCGATATGGCGGCCAATTGCTGCTCGAAATGCTGCCGCGCCTGGGCCAGCGCATCCTGCGTGGCGCGATTGGCGGCGCGGGCCAACAGGCAGGTGGTGTCGTCGTCATCGCTGCCGATGGCGAACAGGGTCGGCGAACCCAGGGCCGTATAGATATCGAGCAGAGAAATTGACGTCAGCGGCCGGGCCAGCGACCAGCCGCCACCATGGCCCTTGCTGGCGGCGACAATGCCGGCCTCGCGCAGGCCGCCCATGGTGCGGCGCACCACCGAGGCATTGGTGCCCAGCATCATGGCCAGCATCTCCGAGGTCGCCGGCGCCGCCATGTTCTCAAGATGCAGCAGGGCGTGCAGCACACGGGGCAAGCGGCTGTCATGGCGCATGGTGGGGGGTCTCCACAGGTCGTCTGGGCGCCGGGTCACGGCGCATCCGGTGATACATGATCAGGTTGCGCCTGGCCACTGATGCGGCCTCGGGCAGGCGGTGATGAAAATAATCGTATGTGATTGTCGATCTGGCAGGGCGCCGGGCGTCGCAGCTATGATGTGAGCATGGCGAGGGCCAGGACAATGGAAAAACATTATGGTTGGGTGATCGTGGCCGCAGGCGCCGTGATCACCTGTGTGGCGGCGGGGTCGATGTTCGCGCTGCCGGTCTATCTGCAGCCGATGGCCGATGACACCGGCTGGACGCGCGCCGGCATTTCGGGCGCCATGACGCTGGGCTTCCTCGTCATGGGCGTGGCCGGCTTTCTCTGGGGCACGATCAGCGACCGCATCGGTGCCCGGCCCGTGCTGCTGATTGCCACGGTGCTGCTCGGGCTTGGCCTGTTGCTGTCGAGCCGGGCGACCGACCTGGTCATGTTCCAGCTCTCCTACGGCGGGTTGATCGGGGCGGCCGGTGGCGCCTTCTTTGCTCCGCTGATGGCCACCACCATCGGCTGGTTCGACAAGAACCGCAGCCTGGCGGTCTCGCTGGTCTCCATCGGCGGCGGCGTGGCGCCCATGGTGGTCACCCCACTGGCCAGCGTGCTGATCGAACAGATCGGCTGGCGCAGCGCCATGATGTCGATTGCCCTGGGCGCGGTGGTGATTGTTGCGCCGCTGGCTCTTCTGGTCCGGCCGGCGCCGGCGGCCCGCGCCGCGGCCCCTGGAGCCACCGAACTGGCCGACATTCCGGCACCCGCCGCCTCGGCGGCCGACCGCCTTGGCGCCATTGTGCGCACGCCGCAGTTCATCGTTCTGGCCGGCACGTTCTTTCTGTGCTGCGCCGCCCACTCCGGGCCGATCTTCCATACGGTGAGCTATGCCATGATCTGCGGCGCCTCTTCGCTGGCAGCAGCCAGCATCTATAGCGTCGAAGGCGTGGCGGGGCTGTTCGGGCGTCTGTTCTTCGGCGTCGGTGCCGACCGGTTCGGGGTCAAGCGCGTCATCGTGGGTGGGCTGCTGCTGCAGGCGGCGGGCATTTTCACCTACATCTATGTCACGCAGCTGCGTGATTTCTACATGCTGGCCGCCGTGCTGGGCATGGCCTATGGCGGGGTGATGCCGCTCTATGGCGTGCTGGCGCGCGAATACTTCCCGGCCCATGTGATGGGCACGGTGCTCGGCGGCATCACCATGACCTCCTCGATCGGCATGGCCTTCGGCCCGATCGGCGGCGGCTGGATCTTTGATACCTTCGGGGACTATCAGTGGCTCTACATCAGCTCGGCTGCGATTGGCCTGGCCGCCGCCGCGCTGGCCCTGGCCTTTCCACAGCCGCAACGGCCAGCTGACGCCATGCCGCAACCGGCCTGAACCGGCTCAGATCTTTGTGCAAACCGTTTCAACAGCGGCCGCCTCTTGCGGGGCGGCCGCTGGCTTTTGCACAGGCCACAACCTTGGGTGACATCGAACTGTCACGCAATCTATGCTCCTTTGTCACCCTGCCTGACTAATTGGCAGGTCCCTGCCATTGCTTGACAAGGAAAATGCTCATGCTTCGTTTTCATGCCGCCCATGGGTTGGTTTCTGCCCTTGCGCTGACCGTCGCGCTTGCCGCCAACCCTGCCTTTGCGCAGAGCGCCGCCGATTTGCCTGCCGCGCCAACCGGCCTGGGCCAGGTCGATAGTGCCCCCGTCGCCGACGTGCCGGCCTATGTCGATACCGGCGTCACCAACCAGCGCGGCGATGCCTGCGTTGCCACGCTCGAGACCAATGCTGGGGTGCGCCTGCTCTCGGGTTTCCTCAAGGTGTGGACGCCGCGCACGCCCTTCGTGGATGCCGATGTGGAAGCCGAAGCCAAGGATGGCTGCGCCGCCGTCGCCAAGAGCGACTGGGAGGGGCTGCCGGGCAGCGCCACCGATGGCACGGTGGTCGACGCGGCGCTGCATGCGGCCAACATCGACTATGTCATCGCCGCCACTGCCGCCCGCACCGATGCACAGGCGGTCGATGCCTATCTCGATGACCGGCGCGGCAAGAATGCCAGCATGGTCGATGGCCTGGGGCCGCTGACCCCCGCCTGGCGCTCGGGCGCCTGGCAGTTCACCACCATCACCGGCGTCCCAGCCGATGCCACCGCGGTCAAATATGATGACCATGGCAACAATGTCGGCGTGGGCAGCATGGTCGATGACCAGCCGGCCAATGAGGATCTGGGCCTGGCTGTGGACCTGCTGAACCTGGTGGGTGTGGATGCCTCGACCGAGCCGACCAAGCGCTACTTCAAATATGCCCGCCCCTGGCGCTGGAGCATGGATGTGGCCGTCGTGCCGACCCTGGAAGCGGCCAAGAGCAGCACGCCGGTCAAGGATGGCGGTTTCCCCAGCGGCCACACGGCAGAGGCCTGGCGCAATGGCCTGACCATGGCCTATCTCGTGCCCGAGCGGTACCAGGAGATGCTGACCCGCGCCTATCAGCTGGGTGACGATCGCATCCTGGCCGGCATGCACAGCCCCATGGATGTCATCGGCGGGCGCATGCTGGGCACGGCTGCCGTGGTCTATAATTTCAACATGGAAAGCAATGCTGCCATCAAGGCCGACGCCTTTGCCCAGGCGCAGTCCTGGCTGATGCGCCAGACCGGGGCAAGTTCGTCTGAAGAGTTGCTGGCCATGGCCCATGCGGCACCGGTGAGCGAAGACCGCTTTGCCGATCACGCGGCCAATGCCGACTATGTCGCCGCCCGCGCCGACTACGGCATCGTCGCCGCCGATGCGGCTGCCGATGCGCCGGTGGTCGTCCCCAAGGGCGCCGAAGTGCTGCTCGAAACCCGTCTGCCCTATCTCAGTGCCGAGCAGCGCCGGGTGGTGCTCAAGACCACGGCTTTCCCCGCCGGCAATCCGGTGATGGATGATGCCGAGGGCTATGGTCGCCTCAACTATTTCGGTGCGGCCGATGGCTATGGCGCCTTCGACGGCGATGTGGTGGTGACCATGGATGCCGCCCTTGGTGGCTTCAACGCGGCCGACAGCTGGCGCAATGACATTGCCGGCGCGGGCCTCCTGACCAAGGATGGCAGCGGCAGCCTGACCCTGAGCGGCGACAATGCCTATGCCGGTGGCACGCTGGTCAATGCCGGCACGCTGGTGGCGGCTTCGCCCACGGCGCTGGGCACGGGCGATGTCTATGTCGCCGGCGGTACGCTCGTGGTGGACAATGCTGCGCTCGCCATCGGCGGGGCCCTGAGCCTCACCAAAGGTGCGATGCTGGCGCTCGACGGCGCAGCCAGCCTCACCGTTGCCGGGGACGTGGCTGTTGATGGCGCCACCCTTGCCATCACCACCGAAACCGCCCAGCCCGGTCCGCTGACCGTCCTCAGCGGCGCCAAGCTCACCGGCAGCTTTGCCAGTGTCACGGTCAATGGTCAGCCCGCCGACGTGGCCTTTGAGGGCCAGGACGTGATCGTCACCACCAAGGGCTGATCGCCATCGGTTCAACCAAAAGGAAAGGCCGGCTCGATGAGCCGGCCTTTTTTGTCGTTTGGGCTGGCGCCCTAGACGGGCAGCATCAGCGTGGTCTTGCGCGACACCGTGCCCACCAGCGGCAGGTCAGCGGAGGAGAGGCCCATGCGCAGGGTGAAGCTGCCCGCTTCCACCAGCCAGTGATGGGCCTGCGGGCGATAGAAGGCAAAGGCCCGCGCGTCGAGCGTCAGCGTCACCTGCCGGCTCTCGCCCGGCTTGAGCGCCACCTTGTCAAAACCCTTGAGCTCCTTGACCGGGCGCAGGTCAGAGGCTTCGTCATCGCCGACATAGAGCTGCACCACGGCCGCGCCTTCGCGCGCCCCGGTATTGGTCAGCCTGGCCGAGACCGTCACCGCGCCATCGGCTTCAAAGCGCGCGTCGTCGATGGTCATGTCCGCCAGCGCAAAGCTGGTGTAGCCCAGGCCAAAGCCGAAGGGGAACAGCGGCGTCATGCCGAGGCGATCATAGTGGCGATAGCCGACGAAGATGCCTTCCTCATAGCGCACCTTGCCCTCGACGCCGGGATAGACCTCGCGATCCTGGCTGTGGGCCGGGTTGTCGGCCCAGCGCACCGGGAAGGTCTGCGGCAGGCGGCCGGAGGGTTCGACAGCGCCGGTCAGCACATCGGCAATGGCATTGCCCGCCTCCTGGCCGGGATACCAGGACTGCACCAGGGCATTGACGGCGCCAAGCCAGTTCATTTCCACCGGCCCGCCAGTCTGCAGCACCACGACCGTATTGGGATTGGCCTGGGCGATGGCGGCGACCAGCTCGTTCTGCCGGCCCGGCAGCTCGATCGAGGGCAGGTCGCTGCCTTCGGTGTCCCATTCGCCATTGCGGCCGACGCAGACAATGGCAATGTCGGCATTGCGCGCGGCGCGCACGGCCTCGGTGATGGCCGCATCGCCCAGCGGCAGGCCGATGCCACAGGCAAAGGCGGCCAGGCCGAGGGTGGCAAAGTCCTTGGTGGCGAATTCGATCACCACCTCATAGGCGCGACCGGCCTCCATCGGCACGGTGCCAATCACCTCATCGCAACCCTCTTCAAAGAAGGTTCGGCCCTTGGTCCAGTTGCTCCAGGCGTCGGTGACCAACTGGCCATCGACAAACACCTTGGCAAAGCCGGCGGCATAGATGCCGACGCGATAGGTGCCGCTGGTCTCAGGCGTGAAGCGGCCGCTCAGGCGCGCCGAGAACTGCAGCGGGTCAACCTTGCCCTCGGCCACGGCGCCAATCCAGAAGGCCTGGGCCTCCTCCTGGCTGCCGACATGGACGGGTTCTCCGCTGAGGCTGGTGTTATCAAAATATTCCACCGTGAGCTGCGTGCGCAGCACGGGTTCGAAGCGGTGGTTGGTGCAGCCGGGTGCATAAGTCAGACGATCCTCGCCCAGCGCGGCTACAAGACCGTCCCAGGGCGAAATGCGGTAATGCGCATTGAGCTGGGCGCTGCCGCCACCCATGATCTGGGCGATCTTGGCATTGGGGCCGATCACGGCAATGGTCGCGTCCGGGCGCAGGGGCAGGGCGCCCTTGTTCTTGAGCAAGACGCTGGCCTCGGCGCCGGCGCGGCGGATCAGGGCGCGATGTTCGGGCCGGTCATCGGCGCGTTCGGCAAAGGGGCGGTGGTCATCGAGCGAGCCGACGCGCTCCATCAGCCGCAGCATGGCGATGACGCGCTGGTCGAGCGTCTCCTGGCTCACCGTGCCGGCCTTGACGGCGTCGATCAGCTTCTGGCCGCGGTCGCGCGGGGGCCCGGGCATTTCGAGATCAAGACCGGCATTGACGGTTTCGGCGGTCGAGTGGCTGCCGAACCAGTCCGACATGACGATGCCGTCATAGCCCCATTCGTCACGCAGCACGGTGGTCAGCAGCCAGTCGTGCTCGGAGGTGAAGGTGCCGTTCAGGCGATTGTAGGAGCTCATCACGCCCCAGGTGCCGGCTGATTTCACCGCCCATTCGAAGGGCACGAGATAGATCTCGCGCAGCGCGCGTTCGTCGATCTCGCTCGAAATGGTGGTGCGCTCGATCTCGGATTCATTGCCGACAAAGTGCTTGATGGTGGCGCCGATGCCCTGGCTCTGGAGGCCCGTGATATAGGCGGTGGCGAGCTGCGCGGTGAGGATGGGGTCTTCCGAATAGCATTCGAAGTTCCGCCCATTGGTCACCGAGCGGTGGATGTTGACCGTGGGCGCCAGCAGCATATGGGCGTTCTTGGATTTGACCTCGTCGGCCAGGGCCATGCCGATCTCGTGCACCAGGGCGGTGTTCCAGGTGGCGCCCAGGGCAATACCGACCGGAAAGCTCGCCGATTTGACGCCGCCGATCAGCGAGCCGCCGCCGCGCGCGCCATTGGGGCCGTCGGTGACGCGCAGCTTGCCGATGCCCAGCCGCTCCACTGCGGGCACGGACCAGAAGTCTTCGCCCGAGAGGATGGACACCTTCTCCTCAAGCGTCATCTGGGCAGCAAGCTGGGCAATACGGTCACTCATGATCTCTCCTCGGTCGGCTTATTTGGTGTTGCCGACACACAGACAGCATGGCCGCAAAGCCTGTCAATTCCCCGGCGCCGTCCCTGTGCGGTTTTGTCTGGTGGCCGGAAAATCGGGGCCCATCAAGACAGTGTGACAGGGGTGGGCTAGGCACAGAAGGTAACTACGGCTATATTTGTGCCTGACAAGAGAATTCAAAGGCTGCGCCATGTCCCTGCAAGATACGTCCAAATCCTCCAACTGCACTGCCATGTCCGACGTGCTCAACCGCATCGGCGACAAGTGGAGCGTGATGGTGGTGGGCATTCTGGGCAATAATGGCACGCTGCGCTTCAATGAGCTGAAGCGGCTGATCAATGGGGTCAGCCAGCGCATGCTGACGCTGACGCTGCGCAATCTGGAGCGCGATGGTCTGGTCACCCGCACCATCTATCCCGAAGTGCCGCCGCGCGTGGAATACAAGCTCACCGAACTGGGCAAGACGCTGCAGACGCCCATCATGGCGCTGTGGGACTGGTCGGCCGAAAACCATGGCGCCATTGTCGAAGCGCGCAGCATCTATGATGCCCGCGAAACGGCAGTCGCCGCGGCCGAGCCGCGCAAGGTCGCCTACGTCGGCGCCTAGCCATGGTGTGGACGCGGGCGGCCCTCGCCGAGCATTGCCGCGTCATGGGCCTGGTCGAAGGCGACAGCGTGCTGGTGCATGCCGGCCTGCGCGCCGTGGGGCCGATACTGGGCGGGCCTGATGCGTTGATCTCGGCGCTGGGCGATGTGGTCGGGCCCGGCGGGACGCTGTTGGGTTATTGCGACTGGCAGGGCGAAGAGGGCGTGCTTGAGCAGCCCGGATTGCGTGATGCCGTTCCGCCGTTCGATCCCCTGCGCTCGCGATCCATCCGCGACAATGGCGCCTTTCCGGAACTGCTGCGGACCACGCCGGGCGCCCGGCGCAGTGCCAGCCCCGGCGCCTCCTGCGCCGCGCTGGGCGGACGTGCCGAGTGGTTCGTTGCCGACCATGCGCTCGATTATGGCTATGGGCCGCAGTCGCCGTTCGGCAAGCTGGTGGCGGCCGGTGGCAAGACGCTGTTGCTCGGCGCGCCGCTCGACACCATGACGCTGCTGCATCATGCCGAGCATCTGGCCGACATCCCCGACAAGCGCGTCCGGCGCTACGAGACGCCAATCCTGCTTGATGGTCAGGTGGTCTGGCGCTGGTTCGAGGAATTCAACACCGGCATTCCTATTGTTGCCGGGCTGGCCGACGACTATTTCGAAGACGTGGTGGAAGATTTCCTCTCAACCGGCCAAGGGCGGCGCGGATTGATCGGGCATGCCCCCAGCGTCCTGGTGGAGGCGCGGGCGATGGTTGCTTTTGCCGTCGAATGGCTCGAGAGGCGGTTCGGCACGTCCTAGCAATGCGGTCCCTGCATGGGACCATCACCATATCAGGGCCGCAATCGCGGGCGATCCCGGCGGCAGATCGTGCTAGCCTTGGCGGCAATGGAGGCGACAGCTTTGGACGACAAATGGGCCCTTCCGGGCGTTTCTCGCGATTCTGACCCTGCCGCACCAGCCAATCCGGCCGCGGCCGCGACGCCGGTTGCGCCCTCTGCGCCAAACGTTCCCAAGCCAGCCAAAGAGCCGCAATCGACCCCCGAGAAGGCCGTGTCGCGCAGCGGCGGGTTCAACGTCCTCGGCCTGGGGGTAGGCGTGGTCGGTCTTGCCGCGCTGGGCGTGTCGCTGTGGGTCTATGCCGATACCCAGCGTGAGCTCAGGCGCGTCTCCACCGACATCGCCCAGATCCGGTTGAGCCTTGAGCTCTTCGGCAAGCAGGCCAGTGGTGGCGTGGCGCAAGCCGACAGTGCAGACCTTGCGGACATTGCCAACCGCCTGGCGCTCCTGGAAGCCAACCAGCGCTTGGGCGGGGCCACTGCGCCGGCGCCCGCCGCATTGCCGGCCATCGGCGCGGGCAGCGCGGCGACAGCAACCAATGATGGCGATTGCCTGCCCAGCGGCACGCGCTTCATGGTGTCGGCCGGCGACAATTATCCTGTGTGCGGCTCGTCCGGCGCGGTCGCCATTGCTGCGGTCGACAATGGCTATATCACACTGGGCGACGGGACCGTCATTGCCGAGGGCGCAACGGTCGGCCTGCCGGGCACCCAGTGCATGGTGGGCGTGCTGCCCTCGGAAGGCGATGCCATCACCGGCTTCGCGGAAATCCGCGTCACCTGCTAGTGCACCGCAAGCGCCCATGCGCTTGTCGGTCCGCCGCAAGCGCCCATGCGCTTGTCGGTCCGCGGCCGGCGTGTCGCGCCGGTCGGCCTATCATTTAGAGACTGGCGGGACGCTTGTGCGGAACCGGTGCGGGCTTGCCGCTCATGACCGGGGTCACCTTTTCGCCGAAGATGCCGAACAGGCCCGAGACGGCGCCGCCGACCATGCCGGTCACCGCATCGCCGCGCGCCTTGATCGCTGCCTCCTCGGCCGCCCTGCGCTCCACTTCCGCCACGGCGTTGACCACGGCGGCTTCGTCAGCCTGCTGCTTGGCGATCAGCGTTGCATCCCTGGAGATTGCGGGGCAGGGGCCCATCGCATTGAGCGCACCGGCGCCGGCAACGTTGAACACATATTTGCGCTCGCACACGTCCCAGGTGGGCGGCTGCTTGTTCAGCTCGAACAGGTCATAGCCGTCCTTGATATTCTTCCAGAAGCTCAGATTGGGGCTCTTGGTCTGGACGGCCAGATTGGCCGGGGTCATCTTGAACGGGAAGATCTGCAGCTGGAAGCTGGGGTTGCCGCCCTTGAAGCTTTCGCGGGCCAGGGCATAGATCTCGGCGATGCCCTCGTCGGTCATGGCGTAGCAGCCGCGCGAGGAGCAGTCGCCATGCACCATCAGCTCTGAACCGGTGCGGCCCCAGGCGCGGTCGAACTTGTTGGGAAAGCCGGTGTTGAAGGCCAGGTAATAGTTGGACTTCGGATTCATCAGGCCCGGCGTGATGGTATAGAAGCCTTCCGGGCTCTGCCGGTCGCCTTCCTTGATCTTGGGGCCGAGATCGCCGGAGAAGGCGCAGATCTCATAGCTCTTGAACAGCTTGAACTGGCCCGTATTGGTGCGCTTCCAGACCTCGAGCGTCTTCTCCTGCTTGAAGATGCGCACCACCATGGCTTCGCCGGGCGAGGAGCCCATGGCCTTGAGCGCGGAGACTACGCCGCTTTGCAGCGGCTGGTTGTGCCGATTGTCACTGGTCTTGGGCAGGAAGCCGCCGCAGGCGACCAGTCCAAAAGCAACCCAGAGCAGGATGACGGCAGTGCAGGCTTTGCGCAGGACGGTGGCGATCAAGATGGGAAGCCCATAAGCGAAACAATGCGCTGACCCATAGGGGCCAGTGGTTAGCGCAGCATGAGAAAAGCTGGTGAATGAAGTGTTAGCACGGCCCCAAATGCGCCGGAAGCCGGGCGTGTTCACGCAAGTGTGTGCCATGGGCGCATCACTGCGCCCCATGCAACCGGCTGCGACGCGTCCAGGCTAGATATTGGTGCCGATGGCCATGAATTTTTCGCGGCGCTGCTCGCGCACTTCCAGCCGGCTCTTGTCGGCGAATTCGCGCAGGAAGCTGGCGATCGCGTCGCGGCTGGAGTTCATCACCGTGTCGGGATGGCGATGGGCGCCACCGGTCGGTTCGGGAATGATGCCGTCGATCACCTTGAAGCCGAACAGGTCCTGGGCGGTGATCTTCTGGATCGTGGCCATGTCCTGCGCCTTGGCGGCGTCGCGGAATAGGATGGATGCGCCGGCCTCGGGCGAGATGACGCTATAGATGGCGTGCTCGAGCATCAGCACACGGTTGGCCGTGGCGATGGCAATGGCGCCGCCCGAGCCGCCTTCGCCGATGATGATCGCCAGATTGGGGACGCCCAGCTCCAGCGATTTTTCGGTCGAGCGGGCAATTGCCTCGGCCTGGCCGCGCTCCTCAGCGCCGATGCCGGGATAGGCGCCCGCTGTATCGACAAACGACAGCACGGGGATATTGAAGCGGTCGGCCATTTCCATGATGCGGACGGCCTTGCGATAGCCCTCGGGGCGGGCCATGCCGAAATTGTGCTTGAGGCGGCTCTCGGTGGAATTGCCCTTTTCCTGGCCGATCACGGCCACGGGCTGGCCGTTGAAGCGACCAAAGCCGGCCTGAATGGCGGCGTCTTCGGCGAACTTGCGGTCGCCGGCCAGGGGCTGCCATTCGGTGATGAGCGTGCGCACATAGTCCGAGAAATGCGGGCGCTGCGGGTGGCGCGCCACCTGGGTCTTCTGCCAGGGCGTCAGGCGCTTGTAGATCTCGACCAGCGCTTCGTCGGCGCGGCTGGAGAGGCGGTTGACCTCCTCGTCGATGCTCACGGCCTGGTCGGTTGCTGCCATGGCCTTGAGCTCGGCGATCTTGCCTTCAAGATCGGCTACCGGCTTTTCGAAATCGAGATAAGACTGCATTCCACCTGCCCGTTGGGGGTCTGTTCGCTGCGCCCCATCCCTGGGCCGCTGCTGTCGCGCTCTAAAGTGGCCGGAAAGTGACGATGGTGCAATGCCAAGTCAAGCAGAGTCACGCCGCGTGCCGGCACTGGGGGGCTCTGCGGCCGCTCTGTTCACAGATTTACCGCCCTGTTGCGGGCTGGTTGAGCGGGTGGTGGCTCTCCACCAGGGTGCGCAGCTTTTCGTCCAGCACATGGGTATAGATCTGCGTGGTCGAAATATCAGCATGGCCAAGCAGCATCTGCACCACGCGCAGGTCGGCGCCGCCGGCCAGCAGGTGGCTGGCAAAGGCATGGCGCAGCACATGCGGGGTCACTCGCGCAGCGCCGATGCCGGCCAGGCCGGCCAGGGCCTTGAGGTCGCGGGCGAACACCTGGCGGGACAGATAGCCATCGGCGCCGCTGGCGGGGAACAGATAGGGGCCTGGCTCGATGGTGGCCAGATAGGTCTTGATGGCGTCGCGGGCCCGGTCGTTGAGCGGCACCACGCGCTCCTTGTTGCCCTTGCCGGTCACGGTGATGAAGCTGGTGTCGCGCATGACGGCGCTGCGGCGCAGGCTCACCAGCTCGGACACGCGCATGCCGGTGGCATAGAGCAGCTCGAGCAGCACATAGAGGCGCAGGGCGCCGGCCTGCTGCTGTGGCGGGGCGGGACGATTGGCCTCGGCCTCGGCGGTTGCCAGCAGGCGATCGACTTCGGCAATCGAGAGCACCTTGGGCAGTGCGCGGCGCGTCTTGGGGCTGGCGACGATGCGTGTCGGGTCGTCGCCGCGCAGATTGTCGGCGCAGAGGAAACGATGAAACTGGCGCAGGGCCGACAGGCGGCGCGCACTCGACGATGCGGCCAGGCCCTGGTTCTTGAGGTGGTCGATATAGGCGGTGACGGCGGCGCGATCCGCGCTCATCACGCTCAGGCTGCGACGGGAGAGGAAGTGGGCATAGTCTTCGAGATCGCGGCTATAGGCGGCGATGGTGTTCTTGGCGGCGCCGCGCTCGGCGCTCATCATCTCGAGAAAGGCGCCGATCAGATGACCGCTGCTCATTGTGCCGGGCTCACGGATTGGCCGGCGCTGCCGGGGCCGCCGTCACAGCCGGTGCGGGGGTCCCCAGCCCAGGCGTCGCCGGTTCGCCGAGCAGTTCGCGGGTGGGGATGCGGATGGTCACCGGCTTGGGCTCGGGTTCGACATAGGCCACCAGCATGAACATGCCGACATAGACCAGGCCGACCAGAAACAGCAGTGAAATGACCAGGCGGATCAGGGTGGGCATGGGCGTCCAGACGGTTGTGTTGGCTCACAATTGACAGCAAATGGTTTCATTTCTGTAGGCACAAGGCAATCTTTGAGGGTTCTTGACAGCGCGCGCCGGGGCAGGTTGATAGCGGCACCATCTGGAGAGTGTTCTTGACCCGACCCGACCCGGCATTGCGGCAGGCCCGCGCGGAGGCGCTGAGCGCGGCGCTTGGCGAGCGTCCACTGGTGCTGGTGGGCATGATGGGTGCTGGCAAGACCACGGTGGGCCGGCGCCTTGCCGCCCGCCTCAACCGGAAGTTTCTCGATAGCGACGAAGAGATCGAGAAGGCCGCGCAGATGACCATTCCGGAGATTTTCGAGCAGCGTGGCGAGCCCGAGTTCCGCGCCGGGGAAACCCGCGTCATTGCCCGTGTGCTCAAGCAACCCGGCGTGGTTCTGGCCACCGGCGGCGGGGCCTTCGTCAATCTCGAGACGCGGGCGCTGATCAAGGCCGAGGGCGTGTCGGTCTGGCTCAAGGCCGAGATCGACATTCTGTTCGAGCGCGTCTCGCGCCGGTCCAACCGCCCGCTGCTCAAGACGGCCAATCCGCGCGAGACACTGCGCAAGCTGATCGAGGATCGCTATCCCATCTATGCCGAGGCCGATGTCACCGTGGTCAGTCGCGACGTGCCGCAGGAGGCGGTGGCGACCGATGTGGTGGATGCGCTGCTGGCTCATTTCAACGTGCAGGTGCCCTGATGGCCGAGATTGCCCACACGGTCCATGTCGCCCTTGGCGAGCGGGCCTATGACATCCTGATCGGGGATCGCCTGCTCGACGATGCCGGGGCGATCCTTGCCGAACGCTTCCCCGGGCGGCGCTATGGCATCATCACAGACGAGACGGTGGCCCAGGCGCAATTGCCGCGCCTTGTGGCGTCGCTCGGTGCCGCCGGGCTTGAGCACAGCCAGATCGTGCTGCCGGCCGGCGAATCGACCAAGTCCTGGGACCATCTGGGGCAGGCTGTCGAGGGCCTGTTGGCTGCGCGGCTCGAACGCGGAGACCTGGTGATCGCGCTCGGTGGCGGGGTGATCGGCGATCTGGCCGGCTTTGCCGCCTCCATCGTGCGGCGCGGCATGGGCTTTGTGCAGATGCCCACCTCGCTCCTGGCGCAGGTCGATAGTTCGGTGGGCGGCAAGACGGGGATCAATTCCCCGCATGGCAAAAATCTCATCGGCGCCTTCCACCAGCCAAAACTGGTGCTGGCCGATCTCTCCACCCTCGATACGCTGCCGCCGCGCCAGTTCGCCGCCGGCTATGCCGAGGTGGTCAAATATGGGCTGATCGACGACGAGGAGTTCTTCTTCTGGCTCGAAGAGCACCAGGCCGAGATCTTTGCCGGCGGCCCGGCGCGCGGCGAGGCCATTGCCCGCTGCTGTGCCCACAAGGCGCGGGTGGTGATCGAAGACGAGACCGAGCAGGGCGTGCGCGCGCTGCTCAACCTTGGGCACACCTTCGGCCACGCGCTCGAGAAAGACACCGGCTATTCCGATCGCCTGCTGCATGGCGAGGGCGTGGCCATCGGCATGGTGCTGGCGCATGGCTTTTCGGCGCAGCTGGGCCTGGCGCCCAGCCAGGATACCGGCCGCATCGTGGCGCATTTGAAAAAATCGGGCCTGCCCACCACATTGGGGGATATTCCGGGCACGCTGGGCTCGACCGAGGCGCTGATGGCGGCCATTGCGCAGGACAAGAAGGTCAGCCGCGGCGCGCTGACCTTCATCCTGACGCGGGGCATCGGCCAGGCCTATATCGCCCGCGATGTTGAGCCCGCCAAAGTTTCGGCGTTTCTGGACGCTATGCGCGGCTAGGGTCTGTCTGATACAGCATCAGGTCCGGCGCTGGGCAGCACTTCGATGGCCAGCGCATGGACCCTGTCGTCCAGCTCTGCGCGCAGGGTATCCATGACGGCGCGGTGTTGCGCGACGCGGCTGAGGCCGTCAAAATGGCTGGTCGCGATTCTGACGCGGAAGTGGGTCTCTCCACCCTCTCGCCATCCGGCATGGCCGTGATGGAGCTGCGATTCGTCGACCACATCGAGGAAAGCGGGGTCAAACCTGCTCGAGAGCTTGGCGGTAATGGTGTCTTTGATGGACAAGCGTGCTGCCCCTTTCTGAATGACGTGAAGCAAACAACTAGGCGCAATGAAACCGCAATCCAAGCTTTTCGATACCATTCGCATCCGGCCCCGGCGGGAAGAAAAACCCGCGCCCATCGAGCATGTCTGCGACTGGGAGGGCTGCGAGGCCGCAGGTGAATACAAGGCCCCCAAGGGCAACCGCAGCGAAGGGCAGTATCACCATTTCTGCCTGGAACATGTCCGCCACTACAACACGGCCTTCAACTTCTTTGACGGCATGGAAAAGGACGAGCTGAACGAGGCGCTGACCCAGCCGCCGCGTCCGGAAAGCCGTTCCAGCTTTGCCACCGGCAATCCGGGCGTGCGGGCCCGGTCGACGGCCAACTTGCGTCCGGGCGACAAATATGGCGATCCGTTCGGCGTGTTCGCCAAATATCGCCACCGCCAGGCTCAGAAACCGGCGGCCGAACGGGTCAAGCCGCTCAACGAAAACGACCGTCGTGCGCTCGAAACCCTGGGCATCATCGGCCCGGCCAAGTCCGAAGAGATCAAGCGGGCCTACAAGACCCTGGTCAAGATCCACCATCCCGATGCCAACGGCGGCGACAAATCGTCCGAAGAGCGCCTGCGCACCATCATTGCCGCCTATAGCCACCTCAAGAAGATGGGTTTTATCGGCACCTAGCCATGCCGGCGGGAGACTACCCCCGCCGTCACAATGCTGCTATAGACCCGCCGAGCTTTCTGCCCTTCCTGCCTCGATTTTTCGCCAAGAGCTTTACCATGACTGAATACACCAATCTGCCCGACACCGAATATTCGGCTCGGGAGCTGTTCGGCATCGACACCGACATGAAGGTGATGGGTTATAAGGAAGCCAATAGCCATGTGCCGCCGGTCGATCCGGACTATCTGTTCGATCGCAACACGACCCTGGCTATCCTGGCCGGCTTTGCCTTCAACCGCCGCGTCATGGTGCAGGGCTATCACGGCACGGGCAAATCGACCCATATCGAGCAGGTTGCGGCGCGCCTGAACTGGCCGCTGGTTCGTGTGAACCTGGACAGCCATGTCAGCCGTATCGATCTGGTCGGCAAGGACGCGATCGTCCTCAAGGACGGCAAGCAGATCACCGAATTCCGCGACGGTATCCTGCCCTGGGCCGTGCAGAACAATGTTGCCCTGGTGTTCGACGAATATGACGCCGGTCGTCCGGACGTGATGTTCGTGATCCAGCGCGTGCTCGAAGTCGCCGGCCGGCTGACCCTGCTCGACCAGAACCGCGTCATCGTGCCCCACCCGGCCTTCCGCCTGTTCGCCACCACCAACACCATTGGCCTCGGCGATACCTCGGGCCTCTATCACGGCACCCAGCAGATCAACCAGGGCCAGATGGACCGCTGGAGCCTGGTGACGACGCTGAACTATCTGCCCCATGACAAGGAAGTCGGCATCGTCCTGGCCAAGAACAAGGACTATGCCGCCACCGAAAAGGGCAAGAAGCTGGTCGCCAATATGGTGCGCCTGGCCGATCTGACCCGTTCGGCCTTCATCAATGGCGACCTGAGCACCGTGATGAGCCCGCGCGCCGTGATCACCTGGGCCGAGAATGCCACCATTTTCGGTGGCGATGTCGGCTTTGCCTTCCGCCTGACCTTCCTGAACAAATGCGACGAGCTTGAGCGCCCCGTGGTGGCCGAGTTCTACCAGCGCGTGTTTGGCGAAGATCTGCCGGAGAGCTCGGCCAATCTGGCGGTGACCGCCTAAGGTTTCGGATGGTGCCTCGTGGCCCAGAATATCTATGACGACGCGCAGTTTTTCGACGGCTACAGCCAGTTCCCCCGCTCGCGCGAGGGGCTGGCCGGTGCCGCCGAATGGCCGTCGCTGCGGGCCATGCTGCCGCCGCTGAGCGGTCTGCGGGTGCTCGATCTGGGGTGCGGCTTCGGCTATTTCGCGCAATGGGCCGCCAAGGCCGGTGCGGCCGAGGTGGTGGGTCTCGATCTCTCCGAAAACATGCTGGACGTCGCGCGGCGCAATTGTGCCGACCTGCCGGTGCGTTTTGCCCGGGCAGATCTGGAAACCGCAGCGCTGGGCGATGGCGCCTATGATCTGGTGTTCAGCTCGCTGGCCGTGCATTACCTCGCCGATTTCGACAGTTTTTGCGCGCGCGTCCGCGCGGCACTGGTGCCGGGTGGTTCGCTGGTGTTCTCCATGGAACATCCGGTGTTCGCGGCACGGGCCACGCCCGATTTCGTCACTGACGCCGAAGGCCGCATGGTGGGCGCCGTCCTTGACTATCTGCGCGAGGGCGAACGGCTCACCAATTGGATCGCCGATGGCGTGGTCAAGCACCACCGGCTGATCTCGACCACGATCAACAGCCTGATTGCCGCCGGCTTTGTTCTCGACCACGTCGAGGAATGGGCCGCAACCGACGCCGATATCGCCCAGCATCCCGAGTGGGAAAAAGAGCGCTATCAGCCCATGTTTCTTTTGTTTTCGGCGCATCTGAGCGCGCCTGCCTCTGCCTGATCGGACATTTCCATGGCCACTCCCCCGCGCAGCAAAGCCAACAAGCCCGACCAGACCCAGGTGTTCAAATCCGCCATGGGTGCCACGGTGCGCGCCATTGGTGGCAAGGCAGACCTTGAGGTCAGCTTCACGGCCGATCGTCCACTGCTGACCTCCGACAAGGCGCGGCTGGCCAATCTGCCGCGCCTGCCGACCCGGCGCGACATTGCCATTGCCCGCGGGCAGGGCGATGCCATGGCCATGCGCCTGGCCAGCCACGATCCGGAAGCCCATCGCAAGCGTGCGCCGATGGACCCTGTGGCCCGCGCGGCCTTTGACGCGCTCGAGCAGGCGCGTGTCGAGGCCCTGGGCTGCGTGCGCATGCCCGGCATGGTCGGCAATATCGCCGAAATGCTGGAAGACCGGCTGTTCCGTGCCAATTATGCCGAGGTCGACGACAAGGGCGATGCGCCCATTGCCGAGGCGCTGGGCCTGCTGCTGCGCGAGAAGCTGGCCGGTGTGGCGGTGCCGCCCTCGGGCCATGCACTGGTCGATCTCTGGCGCAAGGAAATCGAAGACAAGGGCGGCAAGTCGCTCGACGAGCTGCTGACCCGCTATGAGGATCAGGACGAGTTCAGCAAGGCGGCCAAGGCGCTGCTGCGCGACCTCAATCTCGTCCCCGAAAGCGAGATGAGCGATCCGGACGACGCCGAGAACGGTGAGGACCAGGATCAGGAACCCGACAGCGGCGACAGTTCCGACCAGGCGCCCGAGCAGGGCGAAGGCGAGAACGAGAGCCAGGACAGCCAGACCGACGAAAGCGCTGGCGACAGCGAAGAGACTGGCGATGTCGACGGCATCGAGTCGGAAATGGCCGATTCGGATGAGGACGCGGCCACCGATGCCGGTGAAGACGCGCCCATGCCGCCGCCGGCCAAGGATGGCGGCAACCAGCTGTCCAACCAGTTCAACTACAAGGTGTTCACCACAAAGTTCGACGAAATCGTCAAGGCGTCCGAGCTATGCCCGCCCGACGAGCTGGACCAGCTCCGCTCGCTGCTGGACAAGCAGCTGGAAAACCTCGCCGGCGCCGTGGCGCGGCTGGCCAACAAGCTGCAGCGCCGCCTGATGGCCAAGCAGAACCGATCCTGGCAGTTCGACCTCGAGGAAGGCCTGCTCGATACGGCGCGCCTCACCCGCGTGGTCACCGATCCGATGCAGGCGCTGAGCTTCAAGGTCGAGAACGACACCGACTTCCGCGATACCGTGGTGACGCTGCTGATCGACAATTCCGGCTCCATGCGCGGCCGGCCGATCACCATTGCCGCGATCTGCGGCGACATCCTTGCCCGCACGCTGGAGCGTTGCGGCGTCAAGGTCGAGATCCTGGGCTTCACCACAAGGGCGTGGAAGGGCGGCAAGAGCCGCGAGGCCTGGCTCGAAGCCGGGCGTCCGGCCAGCCCCGGCCGCGTCAATGACGTGCGCCACATCATCTACAAGGCCGCCGAGGAACCCTGGCGCCATGCGCGCCGCAACCTGGGCCTGATGATGCGCGAAGGCCTGCTCAAGGAAAACATCGACGGTGAGGCACTCGAATGGGCGCGCAAGCGCCTGATGGCGCGGCCCGAAGCCCGGCGCATCCTGATGGTGATTTCCGATGGCGCGCCGGTCGATGACAGCACGCAGTCGGTCAATGCCGGCAATTACCTGGAAGCCCATCTGCGCCAGGTGATCGAGGATATCGAGACCCGCTCGCCCATCCAGCTGGTGGCGGTGGGCATTGGCCATGACGTGACGCGCTACTACCGTCGCGCAGTGACCCTGCTCGATGCCGAGGAACTGGCCGGTGCGCTCACCGACGAACTGGCGGCACTGTTCGACGAAGAAATGCCTGCCCAGACGCGTCGGCGCGGTCGCGGATGATCCGCGGCGCTGGAGTCGCCCTTGCCCTGCTTGCGGCCAGCAGCATGGTGCAGGGCGACGAACTGGCTGTCACGTCTGTCCAGGTCGCCAGCTTCATGGGGGCGACGCTCGACCAGCCCGTGGGTGGCCTGGTGTTTCGGGGCGGCATCGCCATGAGCGCTTCCGATGACCGTTTCGGGGGGCTCTCGGGTGTCGCTGTCACCGGCCCCAGCCAGCAGCTGGCTTTTGTCACCGATCGCGGCAGTTTCGTCTCGGGCCGATTGTCCTATGACGATAGCGGACGCCTGCTCGGCCTGATCGGCGTGACAGTCGAGCCGATCCTCAATTCCAAGGGGGCGCCGCTGCCGCGCCAATATGCGCGCGATGCCGAGAGCCTCGACACCATCTATCGCGATGGCCAGCCCTATGCCGTGCGCGTCAGCTTTGAGCATCTGACGCGGGTGGCCGATTTTAGCCTGGACGATGCCCGGCCGGGCGGGGCGGCGCGCGAGGTGTCCTTGCCGGAGTGGCTGAGCAATCTGCGCACCAACCAGTCGCTGGAGTCGGTGTGCATCGCGCCGCCGGCGTCGCCGGTGGCCGGCTCGACCATTCTGATCACCGAGGATGCGCCCGATGCCGATGGCAACCATCGGGGCTGGATGCTGGGCCAAGCCGACAAGGGCGCCTTCAGCTACAAGGCTCATCCGGGCACCTATCCCACCGACTGCGCCTTTCTGCCCGATGGCGACCTGCTGGTGCTGGAGCGGGGGCTGTCGGTGCTTGGGTTCTCCATGGCGCTCAGGCGCGTGCCGGCCGATCAGGTCCGTCCGGGCAATCTGCTGTCAGGGGCGATCCTGATGTCTGCCGATGGCGGCGCCATCGACAATATGGAGTCCCTGACGGTGCATGCCGCGCCCGATGGCGAGACGCGTATCCTCATCGGGTCAGACAATAATTTCAACGATTGGCAGCGCAGCCTGCTGCTGGAGTTTGCCCTGGCGGAATGATCCGTGATGGGGTCAGCCACAGGATCGTCACATTGAATCGGCGCCTCGGCGCGCGGTGATTCGTAACTTTTGATTTTGCTGAATTTTTGTGCTATACCTCTCCGGGTATGCAGATTAGCCCGTCACCCAGCCCGTGCCGTCAGGCACGATTTTTTTGACAACATCAATGGATGCATGAGCTCCGGGAAAAGCGGACCCGGTAGCCCGTGGGGTTATTGCTGCGCGCGACGATCCGTCGGATCGCCGAAAGAATAGTAGGGATGGACGGTCCGTTCCGCCAGGAACTGTCCATTTGGGGCGTCAACAAGGAGTTCCATGAATATGGTAGCCAAGAAGTCACAGCAGCGACTTGGATTCAAGACGGGCGAGTATGTCGTGTATCCGGCGCATGGCGTCGGCGTGATTGTCTCGATCGAGGAACAAGAAGTCGCCGGCCTGACCCTTGAGTTGTTCGTCATCAGCTTCGAGCAGGACAAGCTGACCCTTCGCGTTCCCGTGGCCAAGATCAAATCCGTCGGCATGCGCAAGCTGGCCGAGGAAGATATGGTCGCCCAGGCGCTGACCACCGTCACCGGTCGCGCCCGCGTCAAGCGCACCATGTGGTCGCGCCGCGCCCAGGAATATGAAGCCAAGATCAACTCCGGCGACCTGATCGCAATTTCCGAAGTCGTGCGCGATCTCTATCGCTCCGACGATCAGCCTGAGCAGTCCTATTCGGAACGCCAGCTGTTCGAACAGGCCATGGATCGCATGAGCCGCGAGATCGGTGTGGTCAACAAGCTGACCCTGACCGAGGCTGTACAGCTGATCGAAAAGAACCTGGCCAAGTCGCCCAAGCGCAGCAAGGCCGACGCTGCCGATACGGACGAGGAAGCTGCCGCGTAATCGCGCAGTCTTTCGTCATCTCATTGAAGAGGGCCGGTGGAAACACCGGCCCTTTTCGCATGTCCCGCATGTGTCACGGTTCGGGTGCACGCCATGTTGTCAGATGTTGCCGAAGTGCCCGGTTTTGTCAGGCAGGGTGTGACTGCTAGATCCGGCTCATGCTTTCAGGCAGCAGCACCACGCTTTCCTGCTCATTGGGGTCGGTTCGGGCAATCAAGGCCCGCGCCACTTTGTCGGTCGGGTTGAACGGCTGGTGCGGCACGCCGGCGGGAATATAGACATAGTCGCCCTCGGCCACATGGTCGAGAAACTCCAGGGTCGGCCCATGGTAGAAGGACGTCGAGCCCTCGAGCTGGAAGATCGCCGTCTCGTGGCGCTCATGGTAATGCGGCTTGGCCTTGCCGCCCGGCGGCAGCACCAGCATGTGCATGCAAATGCCTGTGGAATCAGCGCTTTGCGCCGAAACTCCGGCGAAATAGTCCATGCCCTGCTTGCCGTGAAAGGCCACGCCGCCCCGAATAACCCTGCATTGCGCCATGCTCATCTCCCCTTGCACAGCCTGTAAATGGCCGATCAGAGGGTGCCAAATGGCACGGGCTTCCGCCACTGGAATCGCTAGTCGAGGCGATAGTTGCCAGAGGCAAAGGCGGCCACGACGGCGTCGAGCGTTGCCGCCTGGTCCAGCCCGCCGACATCGAGAACATGACGTTCCCGCGGGCCGAGATCGGCGAACTGGGCATGCAGTTCGGCCACCACCTCGGGATCGGTGAGGCTATCGCCACCGCGGGCCTGACAGCGGGCGACCGCTTCGGTGACGCTGGTCCGCAGCACCAGATAATGTGTCGGCACGCCAAGGGCTTGGTAGAATTCCAGCGCCCAGGGGCGGATGACGCCATCAAGCGCCACCAGGTAGCCATTGCGGGCGTAAAGGGCCGCCACTTCGGCCGCGATCTGCATGATCATGCGGTTCTGGGCATCGGATTCGGGCAGCCAGGGGTCGATATGGCCGGTGCCGATATAGCCCCAGAAATCGTCGGAATGCAGGTGTACCTTCTTGCAGCCGGGCAGGCGCGACAGCGCGGCGGCAATGGTGGTCTTGCCAGAGCCGGGCGAGCCGGAAACGATCAGGATGTGTCCCGCCAGCGCGTCCATCAGCTTCTCCCCAGGACATCGCCCAGGCGGGTGGTGGCGCTGCCGGGCTTGAGCGGCTTCTGCTGGCTTTCGTGCGGCGCCCAGCCGGAGAGCCAGATGATCTCGAGCGTGGCCCGCACCCGCCCATCGGCGTCCGCATCGCGCTCGGCATAGGCCGTCGCCGCTGCAGCCAGCAGGCTGCGCGTGGCCGGTCGGCGGGGCCGGTCGACCAGCGGGTTGGAGGCGCCCAGCGCCTTGATCTCGGCCATCAGCGCGAAGGGCTGGGGATAGCGCACGACGTGGGTTTCCACATCGGCCACCGGCAGGGCCAGGCCGGCGCGCTGCAACAGGGCGCCGCCGTCACGCACCTGGATCATGGGGGCGACACGGGCCGACGCGCCACCCAGCACCAGAGCGTCCGCCGCGAGAAAGGCCTCGCGCAGCTCGGTCAGCGTCTGGCCACCAAGCGCGGCCACCATCAGCAGGCCGTCGGGCGCCAGCCGCGCCCGCAGCCGCGCCAGATAGCCGGGCACGTCATTGACCGCCTGCAGGTGCAGCAGCGAGACGATGAGATTGTAGGCGTCGCCCTGCAGTGCCGGCACGTCGTCGTCCCCGGCAAAGGCGGCATGGCGCTCATAGGCGAAGCTGTGGCTGGCCGTAGCACCGGTCCGTGGCAGGTGCTCGATATCGGGCCCGATAATGGCGGCGCGCGGAAACTCGCGGATCAGCGTGCCCAGACGGTCCTCGAGATCGGCCAGCACCAGATCGGTGACAAAATCGCCGCCCTTGGGACGGCGCGCCAGATTGCGGGCGATCTGTGCGGTGTCGAAGATCGAAGCGGGCTGGGTCATGGCTGTCTTGGTGCGGGCTGGAATGTCTTGCGGCCAGACGCAAAGCTGGCACTATGGCTGGCTTATGGAGAGCCGCAGCGCGCTTGTCAAAGCGGGGGACTGGGCCGCCGGTCTGGTGACGGGCCTGCGACGGGCCAGGCTTGGCCTGCTGGACATAGTCTATCCGCCCGTCTGCTTGGTCTGCGCGGCGCCAATTGCGACCGCGCAGACGCTGTGTCCGGGCTGCTTTGCTGAGCTGCGGCCCATCACGGCGCCACTCTGCCCGCGGCTGGGCCTGCCGTTCGCGGCCGATATGGGAGGCGACATGCTTTCGGCCGAAGCATTGGCTGATCCGCCGCCCTTCGGCCGAGCGCGCGCGGCCGTGGTCTATGGCGAGGTGGCCCGCACGCTGGTGTCGCGCCTCAAATATGGTGACCGGCCCGAACTGGCCGTATTCTGCGCCAGGTTGATGGCGGGGGCCGGGCATGAGCTGTGGCAGGACCGGCCGCTCCTGGTGCCGGTGCCACTGCATCGGGCGCGGCAACACGAGCGGCGCTACAACCAGTCAGCCGAACTGGCGCTGGCGCTGGGTCGTTTTATCGGGCTTGATGTCGATACGAGCCTGGTCAAGCGTATCCGCCGCACGCGCCAGCAGGTGGGTCTCAGCGGCGACGGTCGGCAGCGCAATGTGTCCGGGGCGTTTGCCGCCCATCCCGATGCCCTGGTGCGTACGCGCGGGCGGCGTGTCGTGCTGGTCGATGACGTCTATACCACCGGCGCCACCACCAAGGCGGTGACCCACACATTGCACCGGGCCGGCGTGGCGGACGTCGATGTTGTGACCTTCGCCCGCGTTGTCATTGGCGCGGACATGCCCATATAATCAGGACCGACAGGTTCGTTTGGAGAAGAGCATTGGCTCGCATCGAAATCTACACTACGCCGACCTGCCCCTATTGCCACGCGGCCAAGGCGCTGCTGGCCGACAAGGGGGCCGATTATACCGAGATCACCGTTCTCGACCCGGCCCTGCGTGAAACCATGACGCAGCGGGCCAACGGGCGCCGCACCGTGCCGCAGATCTTCATCGATGACGCGCATATTGGCGGTTACGACGATATTTCCGCGCTTGATCGGCGTGGCGGTCTCGACCCGCTGCTGCAGGCCTGACGCGATCCCGGGAAACCAAACATGAAAATTGCGGCGATCCAGATGCGCTCCGGCCCCGATCCGGAGGCCAATATGGCTGCGCTTGAGCCGATGCTGGCCGAGGCGGCAGCGGCGGGCGCCGCCTATGTGCTGACGCCGGAGGTCACCATGGCCTTTGCGGAGAACCGCGAGGCGCTGGCCAAAGTCGCTGCACCCTACAAGGACCATCCGCAGCTGGCGCGCGTCGCTGCGCTGGCCCGGCAGTACCAGATGTTCATCCACATCGGTTCGCTCGCCGTGCCGCTGCCCGACGGGCGCTTTGCCAATCGTTCGGTGCTGTTCGGGCCCGATGGCGCCGTGGTGGCGAGCTATGACAAGATCCACCTGTTCGATGCCACTATTGCCGGTCTCAATGCCTATCGCGAAAGCGCGACCTATCAGGGCGGTACGCAGGCCACCACGGCGGCGCTGGGCCCGGTCACGCTGGGCATGGCGATCTGCTACGACATGCGTTTTCCGACGCTGTTCAATACCCTGGCCAACGCCGGGGCCGGGCTGATAGCCGTGCCGGCGGCCTTTACCGTGCCGACGGGCCAGGCGCATTGGCATGTGCTGCTGCGTGCCCGCGCCATCGAGACGGGCAGCTATGTCATTGCCGCTGCCCAGGGTGGCCAGCATGAGAACGGCCGCGCCACCTATGGCCATTCGCTGGTGATCGATCCTTGGGGGCGGGTGATTGCCGAGCTTGATCACGATGCGCCCGGCGTGCTGCTCGCCGAGATCGATCCTGGCCTGGTTACGGAAGTGCGCGAGCGCATCCCGGCGCTGGCCAATGCGCGCAGCTTTGCGCCACCGCTGCCGTTGCACAGCTGAGCAATCGACCTATATCCTGACTGAACGGGCCGCAGGGCCCATAGAGACGCTTGCCTTGATCCAATACGCACTGCACTGCTCGAAGGGACATCACTACGACGCCTGGTTCAAGAATGCCGCGGCATTCGATGACCAGAAGGCGCGTGGCATTGTGACCTGTGCGGTGTGCGGTGACGCCGCTGTGGACAAGGCGCCCATGGCCCCGGCCGTGGCGCGCACCGATCAGGATCGCGTCGCGGTGAGTGCCGGTCGGCCTGATCCGGCGCAGTTGCGCGCGCTGCTCAAGGCCTATCGCGACAAGGTGATTGCCGAAGCCGACTATGTCGGGGACCGCTTTGCCGAAGAGGCGCGCAAGATCCATTTCGAGGAAGCTGACGCCCGCGGCATCTATGGCGAGGCCACCCGTGACGAGGTGGTGGCGCTGGCCGAGGATGGCATTGATTTTCTCCCCCTGCCGTCATTGCCCGACGAGCACAACTGATCCCTCCAGCCGCCCTGTGCCTGGCACGGGCGACCGCCTTCGCGCGCCACATCCGGCGCAATCCTACGGAGACACAGCATGACCAAACTTGACGCAGCCCTTTCGGGCCAATTTGCCATTGGTGGCGACCTCAAGGTCAATCGCCTGGGCTTTGGCGCCATGCGCATCACCGGCAAGGGCATCTGGGGTCCGCCGGAAGATATGGCAGGTGCCAAGGCGGTGCTGCGGCGCCTGCCGGAGCTCAATGTCGATTTCATCGACACCGCGGAAAGCTATGGCCCCTATATCAGCGAAGAGCTGATCGGGGAGGTTCTGGCGCCCTATGGCCAGGGCACCATCGTCGCCACCAAGAGCGGGCTGACCCGGACCGGGCCGGATCAATGGCACCAGGTGGGGCGCCCGGAATTCCTGCGCCAGGGCGTGATGACCAGCCTGCGCCGGCTCAAGCTTGATGTGCTCGATCTGTGGCAGCTGCATCGGATCGATGGCCAGACCGACCGGACCGCCCAGTTCGAGGCCATTGCCCAGTTCAAATCCGATGGCCTCATCCGCCATGCCGGCCTGAGCCAGGTCAGCGTCGCCGACATCAAGGAAGCACAGAAGTACTTCCCCGTCGCCACGGTGCAGAATCTCTACAATTTCGCCAATCGCCAGAGCGAGGATGTGCTGGACTATTGCCAGGCCAATGGCATCGGCTTCATCCCATGGTTCCCACTGGCCGGTGGCGAGCTGGTCCAGGGACACGCCGATGCCCGCGCTATTGCGGAAAAGCACAATGCCAGCCCCAGTCAGATCGCCCTGGCATGGCTGCTCAAGCGCAGCCCGGTGATGCTGCCCATCCCGGGCACCGGCAAGGTCAAGCACCTCGAAGACAATGTCGCCGCGGCTGCCATCACGCTGAGCGATGAGGACTTCGCCACGCTCGATCGGATCGGCCGCAGCTAGGCCGTCATCAACAAAGTTTGATCGACCGCAAATCTGTCGGGGGCGACCCGGCGTACACAGCCTATAGGCATCAAAAGGCTGAAGTGCTGTGGTCGGCTCCGACAAACCCTCCCGTCCGGTGATCCGGCGCCGCAAGCGGCGCTGGTTCTGGCTGATTGTCCTGCTGCTCGCGCTGGGAGCAGGGGGCACCTATGCGTTGCTTGAAAAGCCCTGGCAGGCGCGGCCCAAAGTCGTCGCCAGCGAGATGCTCTCCGTCGGCCCGGTGTCGCAGGTGCTGGCCGTCAACGGGCGGATTGCAGCGCGCACGTCGGTGACGGTGCGGGCGGCGGTATCTGCCCAGGCAGTGGCGGTTCTGGCCGGCGAGGGCGACGAGGTTGCCGCCGGGCAGGTGCTGGTGCGGCTCGACGATAGCCTGGTGCAATCGCAGCTGCAGCAGGCGCGGGCTGCACTCGACTCCCAGCAGGTGCGCCAGAGCCAGGCGGCGGCTGCCGCGGATCGTGCGCGGGCGCTGGGCGACAATGCCACCCGCTCAAGCCTTGAGGACGCCGAGCTGGCACTGGCTGGCGCCATCAACGAGACAGCGCGCTTGCAGGCCGCGCTGGAACAGGTGGAAAAGCAGCGCGAGCAATATGTCATCACTGCCCCCATTGCCGGGGTGGTGCTGTCGCGTGGCGTGGATCAGGGCCAATTGGTCGATCCGCAGACCCAGCTCTTCACCATCGCCGACACAGGCGATCTGGTGGTCGAAACCGACGTGGACGAACTCTATTCCTCGCGCGTCTCCAAGGGCCTCAAGGCGCTGCTCAAGCCTGTGGGCGCCACGGTCGCCCAGCATGGCACCGTGGTCTTCGCCGCCCCGACCGTTGATGCCGCTACCGGCGGACGCGCCATCAAAATCAGCTTCGACGATGCCGTTTCACTGCCCGTGGGGCTCACGGTCAATGCCAATGTCATCGTCGAAGAGGTGCCTGAAGCGCTGTCGATCCCCCGAGCCGCCATTGTGACCGAGGGAACCCAAAGCCATGTCATGGTGATCGCCGACGGCGTCGCGCGCCTGCGCGAAATCACGTTTGACGATTGGCCCGCCGACCGCGTCATCGTCACCAGCGGGCTTGTGCCGGGTGATGTGGTGATCCTGGCCCCTGCGACGGTCAAGGCGGGCGACATGGTCACGGCGGGCTAGCCATGCTCTATGCCATCAAGATCGCCTGGCGCTATCTTACCGCCAGCAAGGCGCAAACGGGCCTGTTGGTCGCCGGGGTCGCCACGGGCGTCTTTGTCTTTATTTTCATGAGCGCGCTGATCGGCGGCTTGGCGGTCTATCTGGTGCAGCAGACAGTGGGCGACATTTCCCATGTCACCCTTGAAGCGCCCAGCCGCGACGCGGGGCTCTTGTTGCCCGAGGGTGTCGAGGCGCAGCTGGTGCAGCAGAAGGCCAGAGGTCAGCGCGATACCCTTCGCAGTGCCGAAGCCTTCCTGCCGGCCATTTCCGCCATGGCGGGGGTCAAGGCGGTTTCGCCGCAGATCGTGGGCAATGGCTTTGTCATCCGCGGCCAGTCGCGGGCGCCAGTGTCGGTGACAGGTGTCGAGCCCGACAAGGTCTCCGCCATTGCCGATCTTCAGAGCCGGCTGATCGCCGGCGATACGGTGCTCACCAATAATGCGGTGCTGGTGGGCAAGTCGCTGGCCGAAGACCTGGGCATTGGCGTTGGCCAGGTGATCCGTCTGCAATCGGACCGCAATGTCGAGCGATCGCTGGTGATTGCCGGCATTTTCAAGGTCGGCGTCGAAGCGCTCGATGCGCGCGCAGCGTTTGTCAGCACTGCCACGGCACGTACGCTGTTCGCGTTGCCGCAGGGGCTGAGCCGCGTGGAGATCAAGCTGGACGATCTCAATCAGGCCGATGAATTTGCAGTCCGGTTGGCGGCCGAGACAGGGCTCAAGGCCACGCCCTGGACGCAGGGCAATGCGCAATTGCTCAGCGGGCTGCGGGCGCAGGCCAACTCCGGCAATCTCATCAAGGGCTTTGCCCTGGTGACCATTGTGATCGGCGTTGCCAGTGCGCTGCTGCTGTCCACCTATCGGCGTCGGCCCGAGATCGGCATCATGCGGGCCTTTGGCGCACCGCGTGGCTTTGTGGTGGCCGTCTTTGTGCTGCAGGGCACGCTTATCGGCCTGCTGGGTGGGCTCCTGGGCGCCGGGCTGGGCTATCTGGCGCTGTCGCCCTTTCCATTGCCGGAGAACATCACTTCGGGCAGCTTGCCCATTGATGTGCGCCAGGGGGCCTATGGGCTGGCCATTGCGCTGACCACTATCGGGGCCATTCTGGCCTCCATCCTGCCGGCCCGCGCGGCAGCGCGGGTCGACCCGGTGTCGGTGATCGGCCAATGAGCGTGCTGGTCGAGGTTGGCGATCTGGTCAAGACCTATGGATCGGGTGATGCCGAGACGCGTGTGCTCAAGGGGCTCGACCTGGTGCTTGAGGAAGGGGACCTGGCGGCGCTATTGGGGCCTTCGGGATCGGGCAAGAGCACGTTGCTCACCATCCTGGGGACGCTGATGCAGCCCACAAGCGGCCGGCACAGCATGCTCGGCGAGGATCTGACGCGGGCAGGTGATGCAGCGCTCACCGAGTTCCGCAACCGCCACATCGGCTTTGTCTTTCAGTTCCACCATCTGCTGCCAGACTTCACCGCACTGGAGAATGTCATTTTCCCCACTGCCATTGCCCAGGGACGCGAGACTGCCGGCGCCCGCGCGCGCGGGGAGGACTTGCTGGAACGCGTGGGGCTGGCCGACCGCATGGATTTCCGCGCTACCCAACTCTCGGGTGGGCAGAAACAGCGTGTCGCGATTGCGCGGGCGCTGATGAACCAGCCCGAACTGGTGCTGGCCGATGAGCCCACCGGCAATCTTGATCGGGAATCGGCCAGCCAGGTCATGGCGCTGATCGCCGAGATCAATCAGCAGGAGCAGACGACCTTCCTGATCTCCACCCATGACGAAAAGATCGCCGCTGCCTGCCGTCGGCAGATCAAGGTGGTGGACGGAAAGACCGTCTCGGACTGATGTCTTGGGGGACTAGGGTCGGTTCGATAGGGAGGGTGGAATCCCCGCTATCGAACCTGACCAGAAGACAGTCTTGGCAGACCGTCAGGTGGCTGCGGGCCGTTTAGCATTGCCGGATCGGCTTGTCACGCGTTTGTCGTGATTGTTTTCCGCGCTCGGCGACGGGCCTTCACCCGGCCGGCAATCCCTCCCCATTGCGGGGAGGGGCTGTCTCATGCGTCCAGATTGCGGGCGCCTAGTTCCAGAGCTTGTCGATCGCCTGGGTGTCGCGCACCGCGCCGCGGGCGGCGGAGGTCGCGAAGGCGGCATAGGCCTTGAGGGCGGTGGTCACGTTGCGCTTGCGCGGATGGGCCGGCTTCCAGCCCAGCTGGTCCTGATCGTGACGACGCTGCACCAGCTCGTCATCCGTGACCAGCAGGGTGATGCTGCGGTTGGGGATGTCGATCTCGATCATGTCGCCTTCGCGCACCAGGCCAATGGTGCCGCCTTCGGCAGCCTCGGGCGAGACGTGGCCGATGGACAGGCCCGAGGTGCCGCCCGAGAAGCGGCCGTCGGTCAACAGGGCGCAGGCTTTGCCCAGGCCCTTCGATTTCAGATAGCTCGTGGGATAGAGCATTTCCTGCATGCCGGGGCCACCGCGTGGGCCTTCGTAGCGGATCACCAGCACATCGCCGGCCTTGATCTGGTTGCTCAGGATGGCCTTGACGGTATCGTCCTGGCTTTCGAAGACGCGGGCCGGGCCGGTGAACTTGAGGATGGAATCATCCACGCCCGCGGTTTTGACGATGCAACCGTCGATGGCGATATTGCCCTTGAGCACGGCCAGGCCGCCATCCTTGGAGAAGGCATTGTCTGCTGAACGGATCACGCCATTCTGGCGGTCGAGATCGAGCTCGGCCCAGCGGTTGGACTGGCTGAAGGCCTGGGTCGTGCGCACGCCACCGGGGGCCGCCATGTAGAACTGGCGCACGCTCTCCGAATTGGTGCGCGAGATGTCCCACTTGTCCAGTGCATCGCCCATGGTCGCGGCATGGATGGTGGGCTCGCTGCGGTTGATCAGGCCTGCCCGGTCGAGCTGGCCCAGGATGGACATGATGCCGCCAGCGCGGTGAACGTCCTCCATGTGCACATCCGCCTTGGCCGGCGCGACCTTGGACAGCACGGGCACTTTGCGGCTCAGGCGATCGATATCGTCCATGGTGAAGTCGACGCCACCCTCATGGGCGGCCGCCAAGATATGCAGCACGGTATTGGTCGAGCCGCCCATGGCGATATCCAGGCTCATGGCATTCTCGAAGGCTGCCTTGCTGGCAATGGTGCGCGGCAGCACGGAGGCGTCATCCTGCTCATACCAACGGCGGGCGAGATCGACGATCAGGTGACCGGCTTCCTGGAACAGGCGCTTGCGATCGGAATGGGTAGCCAGGGTCGAGCCATTGCCCGGCAGGCTGAGGCCGAGCGCCTCGGTCAGGCAGTTCATGGAATTGGCGGTGAACATGCCCGAGCAGGAGCCGCAGGTTGGGCAGGCAGCCTCTTCAACAGCCTGCACTTCGGCATCGGTGTAATTGTCGTCGGCAGCCATCACCATGGCATCGACAAGGTCGAGCGCCTGCAGCTTGCCCTTGAGCATGGCCTTGCCGGCTTCCATCGGTCCGCCGGACACAAAGACCACCGGAATGTTCAGACGCATTGCCGCATTGAGCATGCCGGGCGTGATCTTGTCGCAATTGGAAATGCAGACCATGGCGTCGGCGCAATGGGCGTTGACCATGTATTCCACGGAGTCCGCGATGATGTCGCGGCTGGGCAGGGAATAGAGCATGCCGTCATGGCCCATGGCGATGCCATCGTCCACGGCGATGGTATTGAACTCCTTGGCGACGCCGCCGGCGATCTCGATCTCGCGGGCCACCAATTGGCCGAGATCCTTGAGGTGCACGTGGCCGGGCACGAACTGGGTGAAGGAATTGACCACGGCAATGATGGGCTTGCCGAAATCGCCATCCTTCATGCCGGTGGCGCGCCAGAGCCCGCGGGCGCCGGCCATGTTGCGGCCATGGGTGGTGGTGCGGGAACGATAGGCGGGCATGGAGAAATCCTTCGAAGTCAGTGCCGAGCGATGCGGTGACGTTCCCCTTTTTAGACCCATTCGAAACCAGGATCAATCAAAAACCGTACCGTACCGTACGGTACACTCGTCGGCCGGCAACGTGTGTTGACTTGGCGGGGAAATGGGGCCGCACTGGGCAGCAAGAGAGTGGATAAGGAGCCTGTAGTGACCAAGACGCCCAAGGATGACACACCGATCAAGCCCGCCCCCGACACCGGTGACAAGGGCAAGACACCGGGCCAGTGCGAGCCCTTCGGCCGGGTCAAGGATCTCAGCCGCGACGAGACCGAAGATCTGGCGCGGGCCGTGGAGGAGCAGCGCGACGCCTGAGGACCTGGCTAGATGTCGAGGGTCAAGCGGTTGCGGCCGCCGCTCTTGGAGCGATGGAGCGCGCCATCGGCGTGACCGATCACGGCGTTGACGTCTTCATGGGGGGCGGCCCTGGCCAGGCCCACGCTGATGGTGACATGAAGACCATTGGGCCAGACTGCCTGCGCCACGGTGTCGACCAGACCCTGGCAGGTGGCGCGGGCCGTCTCGGCCGTGCCGGTCATGGCAATCAAGAACTCCTCGCCGCCCAGACGGGCCACCAGGTCGCCGGGGCCCATCCGGGACTCCAGCAGATGAGCCAGGGCCTGCAACACCTGGTCGCCGGCCGTGTGGCCCAGGCGGTCGTTGATGGCCTTGAAATGGTCGGCGTCGGCGATGGCGACAAAGACCGACTGGCCGGGTGGGCAGGTGGCAATGCGTTCGGCCAAAGCGCCCAGGGCAAAGCGGCGGTTCTTGAGCCCGGTCAGATCGTCCTCATGCGCCTTGCGGTCGAGGTCGGTGGTGCGCAGCAGCAGTTCCTGCCGCTCGGTCTCCAGCTCGGCCAGTTGCATCTGGTGCAGGCGAATCTCGAGGTTGGCGCGTTCGGCCTCGATCAGCGCGGCGCCCAGCTCGGTCATGGTGGTGACCAGCCGGCTGCGCGTCTCGGCAATGGTGCTGCGGGTGGTGCTTTCCAGCCGGTGGAAGGCCTTGAAATGGGTCAGCGCGGCATCGGCGCGGCCAAGACGCTGGTAGATGTCGGACAGCATCTGGTGGCTCAGCAGCAGCAGGCGCGCCTCATTGTGCTGGGCCAGTTCGGGAATCAGGCTTTCAAGCCGGGTCGCAGCGGTCTCCAGATCGTCGGCCAGCATGGCGAAGCGCGCCAGGTTGAAGCCTGTCTCGAGTTCGAGCGCATGATAGCCCTTGCGGGCGGCGATGGCGTGGGCGCGGGTGTTGGCGCGGATGGCGCCTTCGGTGTCGCCGGCATGGGCGAGCAGCATGGCATAATTGCCCAGGCTGATCGCCTCGCGAAACGGATGGGCGGCGGCCCGCGCCAGCTCGATGGCGTCCAGCGCATAGAGCAGGCCGAATTCCACTGCATCCGCGACGACGACGCTGTCGCCTTCGAGATGGGCGGCATTGGCCAGGTTGGCGGCATTGTCGGCCAGGTTGTTGAGGATGCAGAACTTGGCTTCGCTGCCCAGGCCGGCCGAAAGGGGCAGGGCGCGGCGCAGGAAATCGCGCGCCTCGGCATATTTGCCCATGTGGGACTTGGCGTTGCCGATGCGGTTGTAGCTCCAGAACAACAGGTCCGGATCGCGCAGCCGCTGCGCGATTTCCAGGCTGGTCGAGAGGGCCTGCAGCGCCTCTTCGGCCAGGCCCAGCTCGAGATAGCCCATGGCCTGGATGGTGCAGCTGCGGGCGCGGGCTGTCTGGTTGTCGAGCCCGGATTCGATATCGGCGGCCTCGACGGCAGCGGTGACGGCCTCTTCATTGTCGCCGGTGCGCAGCAATTGCTCGGCCAGCAGGCGCAGCATGGCGCCCAGCACGGGCAGGTTGCCCTCGCGCCGGGCGTGGTCGGCAGCGCGGCGGGCAATGGCGGCGCCTTCGGCATAGTCGCCGCGCAGGCGCGCCGCCTCGCTCGCCGCCGCGAGGTCGTCCAGCACATCCAGATTGCGATCAAGCCCAAGCATGCGTGGAATCACGTCCTTTGCCGGCAGTGTGGCCAAGGGCTCTTAAGCTAGTCCTATCGGGTCTGGTAAAATTACAGAAAATACCGCTCACCGCGGTATTTTCTTTTTACGCCAATACTTAGTTGTTGATGCGGATGACGCCCCAATAGCTGTCGCTGCAGCTGTCATCACTGCACACCAGGGCCATCCACATGGCCCCATTGGCCAGGCCCACGCCGTCGCTGGTGACGATGAGATCGGCCAGGGACTGGTTGCCCATGGCCTCGACCGTTTCGGGGGTGACCAGGGTCATGGCGTTGTCCACCAGGTCCTGGCCGCTGAGCACATCATAGGTCTCGCCATTGGCCTCGACGGTGAGGGGGTAGACGGCCATGTCGGCCAAGGTGCTGGCGTCGCCCGAGACGAAGGATTCGCGCAAGAGCTCGAAGGCGGCGACAAAGCCCTCGGAATCGCCATGCAGCGTCTCGATCTGGTCGAGCACGTCGGCGTCGGTCTGGGCGAAGGCGGGGATGGCGAGCGTGGCGAAGGCCACAGCGACAAGGGCGGCAAGCAGGCGGCGCATGGGGGAACTCCGGGGGGGAATACCCGTTTATAGCCGAGCCCCGAACCGCCGAGAAGGGGGGCGCAAGGCCCCCCGCCATCACGCCGCCGGGCGGGCCGCCAGCACCATGTAGTTGATGCCCATATCGGGCGAGAGGCGCCATTCATCGGCCAGGGGGTGGAAGACCACGCCGCTCTCGGCGGTGACGGTGAGCCCGTTGCGGGTGACCAGCGCCTTGATCTCCTCGGGGGTCAAAAACTTGTTCCAGTCATGGGTACCCACCGGCAGCCAGCGCAGCACGCGCTCGGCGGCAAAGACGGCCAGGGCCCGGGCGCGCAGCGTGCGGTTGATGGTGGCCGTCAGCATCAGCCCGCCGGGGGCGACCAGAACGGCACAGCTCTTCATATAGAGCGGGACATTGTCGACGTGTTCCACCACTTCCATGTTGAGCACCACGTCAAAGCGGCGCCCGGCGGCGGCCAGCGCCTCGCTGGTGGTGGCCTGGTAATCGATGGCGAGGCCCGACTGCTGGGCATGGACGCGGGCGATGGCGATATTGCGCTCGGCCGCATCAATGCCGGTGACAGTGGCGCCCAGCCGGGTCAGCGGCTCGCAGAGGAGGCCCCCGCCGCAGCCGACATCGAGAATGCTGAGGCCCTCGAAGGGCCGCATGGCGCTGCCGTCGCGGCCGAAATGGCTGAGCAGGCTCTCGCGGATATAGCTCAGGCGCACGGGATTGAACTTGTGCAGCGGCTTGAACTTGCCCTTGGGGTCCCACCATTGCTCGGCCATGGCGGTGAACTTGGCGACCTCGGCGTCATTGATGGTGGTGTCGGTCATGGGCAGGCTCCAGTGTTGCGCCATATGAGCCCGCAGGTGGGATGGAGGCAAGCGCAGCGGCGTCGCAGGCGGTAGCGCCCATAGCGCCGGCGACGCTGTGCGTCGCGGCGGTGACACGGCATGAAGCGGCTTTCGCCCCGACGGCTTGCGCCGCCTGTTTGCGTTTTTTGAAGAGGCGAAAGCCGCTTCACACGCACTGGTATTCCTGCGCACGCATCGAGCGGCCGCCCTTTCGGGTTGGACATGCCGGCATGGGGCGGGGCTCCAGCCCCTCTCTCCCCAAGACCAGTGTCCGGCCGGTGGTCAGCATACACGCATCGGCCTGGGCGACCCCATGCAGCCAGCCTCCCCGCCCGATGCTTCGTCGGCACCGCGTGAACGGCGGGGACGGGGCCAGTGTGGCACGGATTTCTGGGGGCGGGGATAAGGTGGAGCGGGGTTCGCGAATCGAGGAACGAAACGTGTGCCCCAGCCGACGTTGTATTGGTTCGTCACCGGCAACTTCCGAGGACCGAATATCGGCTGTCCATGCTTTTTCGGCAGACTTGTGCTTCGGCCGCCGCACCAGACATTCTGGGGCCCGGATCAGATCAATCTGCCGCCACGGAGTAGTCCCTTACGGCGCGCATGTCCTCCAAGCGCTTCTGCAGGGTCTGTTCTATGAAGTCGGCGGTCTGACCGCCGAGTGGCAAGCGCAAGGCGGGGTTGCCGCTATCTATGAAGTCGATGATCGTGGAACACATCTTCTCCGGATTGCCGAAGTCGTCGAACGCGCCGCTTGCGATCAGCTCGCGCCATTTTCCCGATGGCGTGTCCTTGTAGACGTCCATTGCCGGCGTGGAGTCCAGGCTTTTCAGGAAATTGGTCGCGGCGGCGCCCGGCTCGACTATGGTGCACTGAATGCCGAAAGTTGCGACTTCCTGGGCCACAGCTTCCACGAACCCTTCGATGCCCCACTTGGTGGCATGATAGACGCTGTAGTTGGGCAAAGTGACCTGACCGCCTCCGGAGGAAATTTGCACAATGCGGCCACCGCCCTGCTCTCGCAGATGCGGCAGTGCGGCCCGGATAACGTCGATTGAACCAATGAGGTTGGTATCGATCTGATGGCGGATTTGGGCGCCCGTCACCTCTTCGGCAGCACCATACAGCCCGTATCCTGCATTGCTGACGACGACGTCAATCTGTCCGAACCGATCAAAAGCCCGGTTCACGGACAGGCGCGCGGCGCCTTCCTTGGAGACGTCGAGGTGATCGACAATCAGCTGTTCGCCAAATTCCTCCTGCAATGAATCAAGAGGGCCTGCGCGCCGGACGGTGGCGAAAACGCGATCGCCGCGCCGCAGCAGCTTTTCGGTCAGGATCAGGCCGAGGCCAGAAGAGGTGCCTGTAATGAACCACGTTTGCGTCGTCATAGTGTTCTCCTTGCTGAGACCAATGACGTAGCTCGTGGCTACCATTGCCAAAAGATGCCGAAAGCGCCATGAAGTGTGAACCAGGGGTGCACAATTGACGTCTGACAAGAGCCTTTTTGACCATGTGTCGCCGTTTCTTGCCGTTGCCGAGAACGGCAGTTTCACCAAGGCCGCCAAGGCCCTGGGCGTTACCACCACAGCCGTAAGCAAAGCCGTCCGGGCCTTGGAAGCTAGAGCTGGCACGGCCCTGCTTCAGCGCACGACGCGGCGGGTTGCTTTGACGGACGCTGGACGGGTGCTTGCCGACCACCTGCTGTCTGCAGCTGCACAGGCAAGAGAAGGCTTCCAATCCGCCGCGGCCCTGGGGGAAACGCCGACCGGGACACTGCGACTGACTGTGCCGACACTGGCAATTGAGCCGCTGCTTCGGCCTGTGATCAAACACTACAGTGCTCAATATCCCGCTGTAGCCCTGGAGATCTCCGTCAACGACGCCCTGGTCGACCTCATACAGTCAGGGTTTGACGCGGGCATTCGACTTGGAGAGTCTGTCGCCAAGGACATGGTGGCCGTCAGAATATCGCCGCCAGTCAAATGGGCGATCGTGGGCAGCCCCGACTATATCGCACAGCGCGGGGAGCCCCAGCATCTGGAGGACCTGCTCGACCACGATGCCATTCTCTACCGGTTTCGGAGCGCCAACAGCGTTCATCGCTGGAGCTTCCTGCGCGATGGCCAGGCAGTGTCCATCCAGCCTCGCCAGCACATCATCGTGGACGATCTCAGGGCCATAACGAGCCTTGCCATAGACGGTCACGGCCTCGCTTTCCTGCCTGTTGCAACCGTGGAGCAGCATGTTCGCAGCGGCGCGCTCAAGAGTTACTTCGAAGGCCAGCTGCCATCGGATAGCGGCTATTTTCTCTACTTCCCGACCAAGAGCCAGTCGCAGCCCAAGCTTCGGGCCTTCATCGACTGTGCGAAGGACGTTTTCAAGCACAGTGAACGCGGATCAAAGTGACTGCAGGGTAGTGGCTGAGCGGTCAGCATCCATGCATCGGCCTGGGCGACCCCATGCAGCCAGCCTCCCCGCCCGATGCTTCGTCGGCACCGCTTGAGTGGGGGGATGTGGCGCGTGTGGCACGGATTTTTGGGGGGCGGGGATAAGGTGGAGCGAGGCTCGCGAATCCACGAACGGAGAAATGGCCTACGAAGGAGGGCGTATCTGGCAAATGTTGAAAATTAACAAGTTTGCGGACTTTTGGATAAAGGCATTGAGAAATGCTTAATATTGTGAGCTAATTGGTTCCGCAATCGTATTCGGGGCGGAAGATGAGGCGAATACTAACAGTAGCTTTTGGGGCAATCTCCCTATTGGTATCCTCAGTGGCAAATGCCCAAAACCTGGATCCGGTGCCCATCCTCAAGTCGGTGATACAGCAGCTTCAAACTGGTACGCCGAACCCGATGTACTATGGGCAAGAGCTTTGGTGGACTATAGCTCAGCAGACCGGGAATAGTGGTGTGTACCCTCCATTGCAGCAATTGGGGCCCGTTTCGTCCGTAACTGTTAGTGGACAGATTTCTTTACCTGCGGGACCTGTCTATGAAATGACCGCCAACCATCAGAATGGGACATCTACTTGGAATTTAGGGATCAACCTCTTCACCCAGAGAATTGAGTACGCCAATTTCCGTGTCGGTGGTCAGCGCCTTCCTCCTCTACCAGATCCGGTTCCTGACCCCGTCCCTACCCCAAACGGCGGGGATACCCCTGAAGCATGCCAACAATTCCCAAATATGTGTTGAGGCGGAGATGCTCACACGCCGAGAAGTCCTGCTTGGTGGTTCACTTACGTTGATTTTTGGAGGCGTTGCTTGTTCGTGTGGTGCAGCACATGCACAGGGCTCGGAATATGCTGGTTGTGCACCCAGTCCATCCCTCGAAGCCAGCCTGTTTGACAACGTTCTAGGCCCTACGATATCGGCGGCCACCGGCAATGAGCCGGTAATTTCCAGTTCCGGGAATGCAAATCTGGACATTGCCTTTGGTCGGACCCAGGCGATGTTGGCGAGCGCGTTCAAAATTGACCCTGGCTTCGCCTACTATGATGATGGAGGCTCAAAGAACGCATACGCCACCACAGCTCCGCGCCTTGGAAAACCTGATGGGTCGGTTCTGTTTGGGCTAAATTTTCTGCGAGAGCTGCTGCAAATGCCTGAGGCGCCAGATGCGGCTGTGGCTGCCGTTTGTGCCCATGAGTATGGCCATATTTTGCAGTACAAGTTGGGGCTGCAAGCACTTAACCAGGGACAGCCTACTGTTAAGCGCACTGAACTCCAGGCTGACGCATTTGCTGGCTACTTCGCAGGTCTAAGAAAACTTGAAAGGCCAAGCTTTCCTGCTGCGGTTTTTGCGAGGACAAAGTTTCTGGGGGGTGACAACATGATCGACCATCCCAACCACCACGGTACGCCCGAAGAGCGCGGGCAGGCCGTCGTATTTGGTTTTCAACTGGCGTTCCAGGAGAAACTAAGCCTCGAGGCCGCCATTGAAGCGACCACCAACTATGTCCTGCTCATGTAGGACCGCCTCACGGCTTTGAAGGTATTTTGTTCTCTATTCGTCTACTAACGGGGAATGGGCGCTTTAAGTCGGGGTAGCGGGTAATTTTTGGCTATGTTGTGGTCTCACGGCGGCGGTCGACTTCTTCCGAAGCATTCGCCGGACCCGACCCCGTTGCGGACGAACGTTCTCCGAGCGCTTAATCTGGGAAGCAGCCATCCATCTGGGAGGGGTCTTCTGGACAAGAAAGTACTAACCACCGACCGGTGTCATTCTTGTGCTCGTCGGGCGCCATCTCCGTAGAGGGCCACCGCAATCATTTCAGTTTCTATAGTCGCACTCCTGACCACTCCGCGCAGGTAGTCCAAAAACGCATCTCGGGAACGGATTGAGAATATCCTCGCCCGGTAGGTGAGTTCGTCTTTGAGCGGGGCCTCCTGTAGGAACGTCGCGAACTCGCTATCCACAAACATGGCGTCTACATAAGGGGCATAAGTCGCTATCGCTCGAACATCGTTAGTGGCGCCACGATTTGGGCTCTTTCTTTGGCCGGCCTTAATTTTGCGGGCCATTGCGGCGAATAGGTAAGCTTGAATTCTGTGGTGCGGGATGGTTCTATTGCCTGGCCACTGCCAAAAATTCACAACTTGGCGTTCGGCATCATCAATCCCGAGACCTGTTCTCGTGAAGTATTCGCGGAGCTCACGAAACTCCAGAACCGGTCCCGATAGCGCCGCATTCACGAATGCGTTAGTATTGCCGCCCTCCAAGCCCTGTCTGGCCAGCTCCACGAAATGCGAGTAGGCGCTAATTCTTGAGCTCCCGAAGTCGAGTTCGGTCTCCAGAACGCTCTTGAATGACGTCTTGGCATCAGAGCGCCAGTGTTCGTAGAGGGGCGCCATTTGGTCTGCGGACACCTCTCGCTGGTCACGCACACCCTTGGCAAAGCTGGTCCAGTCCATCGCAGCAGTTATGTGGAGTCGAGAAAGCCACTCGTTTCGATGCCCATGGAGGATCTTGTCCACGGAGAGATCTAGGACCGGCGCGGTGTCGGACGCAAACGCCCGCAGATAGGTCCAGACTTGGTCTCCCTCTATCTCTGATGAGGCATGAAAGCTCGTGTCACCACCGAGCATCTCGTGGGCGAGAGACAAGTCATCACCCCTGGCAAATACCATCGACTCGTCTCGATGGATGTCGGAGGACGGGCATAATAGTTGCTGTAGCAAAACACATTGCTCCAGAAGTTCCGCTACTTCCTCCCAAAAGGCATGGTGAGGGGCATCTGGCGGGTAGGTGCCCGTTCGGATTTTGAAAATTTGGCTAATGGCCAACTGATCAAGATAGAGGATCTTTTTGTCGAGCGCCGGCATCTCCTCCCAGGTGACGTGGTCACATGAAGCGCACCTGTAGCTTGCAATCCCGGCTTTTAACTGCACCAAGGCTCTGTAGCGCTTGCCACAGGCGATACAAGTCGCTAGCGGCGGATTGCTCATTGTTCAAATAGCTCAAACATCGTCACCTTGGCCTCGGCCCGAGGCTCGCAGGTACTTCGGTGCCTGTCAAACACCTCCACGTCACCTCAGTGCCTGCTATCCTGCGATCGCTCGCCCAAGCCGCCAGTCCGCCCCCTCCCTTCGCATCCGCCCCGCCTTTCCACCATTCCCGTTGATCCCGCCGCGCCTTTGTGGCATGTCCGCGCCAGCAACAGCGTACCGGCGGGTTCTGCCGGAGGAACGGGGTAGGGGTCTTGGCCCGCATAGTCGTCAAGTTCGGTGGCACGTCAGTGGCCACGGTCGAGCGCATCCGCCAGGCTGCGCGGCATGTGAAGCGCGAAGTCGAGGCCGGCAACCAGGTCGTCGTCGTGGTTTCGGCCATGAGCGGCAAAACCAATGAGCTGGTCGGCTGGGTCAATGAAGCCAGCCCGCTGCATGACGCCCGCGAATATGACGCGGTGGTCGCCTCGGGCGAGCAAGTGACCGCCGGGCTGATGGCCATTGTGCTCAGTGAAATGGGTATCCAGTCGCGGTCTTTTGCCGGCTGGCAGGTGCCGATCGAGACCGACGACGCGCACGGCGCGGCGCGCATCACCGGCATTGACCCGACCGAACTCAACAAGCGGCTCGATGATGGCTGGGTGCCTGTGATCACCGGCTTCCAGGGCGTGTCGCCGCATGGCCGGATCACGACGCTGGGCCGGGGCGGCTCGGACACGTCTGCCGTGGCGGTGGCGGCGGCGATCCAGGCGGATCGCTGCGATATCTATACGGATGTCGACGGCGTCTACACCACCGACCCGCGCATCGTGCCCAAGGCGCAGCGGCTGACCAAGATTTCCTTTGAGGAAATGCTGGAGATGGCTTCGCTCGGCGCCAAGGTGCTGATGATCCGTTCGGTGGAAATGGCCATGGCGCACAAGGTGCGCCTGTTGGTCCGCTCGACATTTGATGATCCCGATGCGCCGCAACTGGCGCCCGACGGGACGCCGGGCGTGCCCGGCACGCTGGTTTGCGATGAGGAAGAGATCATGGAAAAGCAGATCGTTTCGGGCGTGACGCTCGCCAAGGCCGAGGCCAAGATCACCCTGCGCGACGTCAAGGACAATCCGGGCGTGGCCGCGGCCATTTTCGGCACGCTGGCCGACCAGGGCATTATCGTGGACATGATCGTGCAGAACATCGCCGATGATGGCGCGACCACCGACATCACCTTCACTGTCCCCGACAGCGAATATGACAAGGCCATCAAGACGCTCAAGGATGCCGGCGACCGCATCGAATATGCCCGTATCTCGGGCTCCAAGGGCGGCGCCAAGGTGTCGGTCGTGGGCGTGGGCATGCGCAGCCATGCGGGCGTGGCGTCGTCCATGTTCAAGGCGCTGGCCGACAAGGGCATCAACATCCAGCTGATCACCACCTCGGAAATCAAGACCTCGGTGTTGATCGATGAGCAGTATGCTGAGCTTGCGGTTCGCGCCCTGCATACTTATTACGGTTTGGACAAGAAGGACGCATAAGGCTCCGTCGAGGGGATGAGCCGCGTCCGATCAAGGGGGGCGGCTTTGCAGGGCCGTCTGAAGGCGAGATGGTCACGACGATAGGCGGCCCACGCGTGCTGCTGCGGCAGTTGCGCGAGACAATGGCGGAGCCGCTGGCTTCGCAGGCGCGGCTCGACAAGATCGTGGGCCTGATCGCCGACAATATGCGGGCCGATGTCTGCTCGTTCTATGTGCTGCGCGACGATGGCGCGCTGGAGCTGTTTGCCACCAAGGGCCTGGCGGCTGAGTCGGTGCATATGACGACGCTGCGGCTGGGCGAGGGCCTGGTCGGGCTGATTGCGGCCGAGGCCGAGCCGCTGAGCCTGGACGACGCGCCCAGCCATCCCAGCTTTGCCTATCGTCCGGAAACGGGCGAAGAGCGCTATAATTCCTTCCTCGGCGTGCCGGTGTTGCGCGCGGGCCAGACGCTGGGCGTGCTGGTGGTGCAGAATGTCGAGCGCCGCCGCTATGGCGAGGATGAAACCGAAGCCATGCTCACGACGGCCACAATCCTGGCCGAGATGATCGCCACCTCCGACTTCGACAATCTGATCAAGCCGGGGTCCGATATCGATCTCAGGCGGCCGCGCATGTTCACTGGCGTCAGTTTCACCGATGGCATCGCGCTGGGCACCGTGGTGCTGCACGATCCGCGCGTGGTGGTGACCAATTTCATCGCCGACGACACGGATGCCGAAAAGCTGCGGCTGGAGACGGCGCTGGAAAAGATGCGCGTCTCGATCGACGCCATGCTCGACCATGGCGACATGGCCGGCGCCACCGATCACCGCGAAATCCTCGAAACCTACCGCATGTTCGCCAATGATCGCGGCTGGGTGCATCGGCTGACCGAGGCCATCGACAATGGCCTCAGCGCCGAGGCGGCGGTCGAGCGGGTGCAGAACGACACGCGGGCGCGCATGATGCGCCAGACCGACCCCTATATCCGCGACCGGCTGCATGATCTCGATGACCTGGCCAATCGCCTGCTGCGCATGCTGACCGGCGACAGCCAGGCGCTGGCGCGCAAGGCGCTGCCCGACAATGCCATTCTGGTGGCCCGCAACATGGGGCCGGCGGAACTCTTGGAATACGACCGCACCAAGCTGCGCGGCGTGGTGCTCGAAGAGGGCGGCACGACGGCCCATGTTGCCATTGTCGCGCGCTCGCTGGGGCTGGTGGCCGTGGGCCAGGCGCATTCGATCGTCTCGATGTGCGAAAGCGGCGACGACATCATTCTGGATGGCACGGCGGGCGTGGCTCATCTGCGGCCGACGCCGGACATCGAGCAGACCTATATCGACAAGGTCAAGGTCACGGCCAAGCGCCGCGCCCATTATGCCGCGCTCAAGGACAAGCCGAGCGTGACCAAGGATGGCGTGGCCATCACGCTGCTGCACAATTCGGGGCTGGTGGCGGATCTGCCCATGCTGGACGATACCGGGGCGGCCGGGGTCGGGCTGTTCCGCACCGAGTTGCAGTTCATGATCGCCAGCAAGCTGCCAAGGCTCAGCGAACAGGCCGAACTTTATGCCGAGGCCATGGCCATTGCCGGGGACCGGCCGGTGGTGTTCCGCCTGCTCGATATCGGCGGCGACAAGGTGCTGCCCTATCAGCGCTCGATGGCCGAGGAAAATCCGGCCATGGGCTTCCGCTCGATCCGGCTGGGGCTGGAGCGGCCGGGCCTGCTGCGCACGCAGATCCGCGCGCTGCTGCTGGCGGCCAATGGGCGTCCGCTCAAGATCCTGGTGCCCATGGTCACCGAGACGTTCGAGTTCGTGCAGACGCGCGTGGTGGTCGACAAGGAGGTCGAGCGCCTGCGCCGCGCCGGCAAGCCGCTGCCGAGCAAGCTCGAGCTGGGCGTGATGGTGGAGGTGCCATCGCTGCTGTTCGAGCTCGACCAGCTGCTGCCGCTGGCGGACTTTGTCTCCATCGGTTCGAACGATCTGGTGCAGTTCCTGACTGCATCGGACCGCGCCAATCCGCGCGTCGCCAAGAATTATGACCCTATCGGCATGCCGCGGCTGCGCGCCATTCGCCTGGTTGTCGAAACGGCGCGGCGCTATGACGTGCCGATCACCATGTGTGGCGAGCTGGCCGGCAAGCCGCTCGAGGCGCTGGCGCTGATGGCGGTGGGCATGACGCGGCTGTCGATGGGTCCGGCCTCGATCGGGCCGATCAAGGAGCTGGTGCTCAATCTTGATCTCAAGCCGATCCAGCAGTCGGTGGCGGCCGCGCTCAGCGATGGCTCAAGCGGGGTCTCGGTGCGGGCGCTGCTGCAGGAGTGGATCGAGAAGCAGGGCCTGCCGGTCTAGCGCGCCCGATCTCGCAATCATGACGGCCTGGGAACGGCACCGTTCTGCGCTTCCTGCCGGGGTATCTTCGCGGTGGAGATCGCTTCACGTTCAAATTGACGTGGTTCTGTGGGCCACTGACGGACCCCCTCCCTCATTCCCTCCCCTCAAGGGGGAGGGAGGCAAAGGAGCCGTAAATCCACTGAAGGGGGAAACGATCCAGCGTCAGGCTTGCCACCGCGCACCCTTGCCTCGGCGCTGCGATATCCCTAAAGCGTGGCTCTTCAAGACTTGAAAGACTGCAGCCATGGCATCTCTTCCCCAGGACAAGCTCGACGCGCTCGAGACGCGCTTCCAATATGTCGAGGCGGCGCTGTCAGGCGGGGCCGGGCCGGACGAGTTCGTCAAGTTCAGCAAGGAACATGCCGAGCTGGCGCCGATCGTCGAACAGATCCGCGCCTATTCCAAGGCGCTGCGCGACCGCGAGGACGCCGAGGCGCTGCTGAAAAGCGGCGACAAGGAAATGGCCGAGATGGCCCAGGCCGAGATCGAGGAGCTGGACGAGCGCATCGCCGAGCTGTTCCAGGCCGTTCGCGTGCTGCTGCTGCCCAAGGACGAAGCGGACGAGAAGTCGATCATTCTCGAAATCCGCGGCGGCACGGGGGGCGATGAGGCCGCGCTGTTCGCCGGCGACCTGTTCCGCATGTATGAGCGCTATGCCGCCAACCATGGCTGGAAGGTCACGGTGATGGAAGAAAGCCCCGGCGAAATGGGCGGCTACAAGGAAATCATCGCCAATGTCTCGGGCAAGGGCGTTTATGCGCGCATGAAGTTCGAGAGCGGCGTCCATCGCGTGCAGCGCGTGCCGGCCACCGAAGGCTCGGGCCGCATCCATACCTCGGCCGCCACCGTCGCGGTGCTACCGGAAGTGGAAGACATCGACATCGAAATCCGCAACGAGGATATCCGCATCGACACCATGCGGGCCTCGGGCGCCGGTGGCCAGCACGTCAACACCACCGACTCGGCGGTGCGCATCACCCACCTACCCACCGGGCTGGTGGTGACCTCGGCCATGAAGTCGCAGCACCAGAACCGCGCGCAGGCCATGCTGGTGCTGCGCTCGCGACTCTATGAGATGCAGCGCGAGGAGCGCGACAGCGCCCGCTCGGCCGAGCGCAAGGGCCAGGTCGGCTCGGGCGATCGTTCGGAGCGCATCCGCACCTATAATTTCCCGCAGGGCCGGGTCACCGACCATCGCATCAATTTGACGCTCTATAAGCTCGACAAGGTGATCACCGGCGAAGCGCTGGACGAATTGATCGAGGCGCTGATCACCGAAAGCCAGGCGGCGCAGCTGGCGGCGATGGAGCAATCGAACTGACTGGCCAGCCCAGCCTGGGGCAACTCTGGCGCGGCTGGCGCGATGTGCTGACCCGGCTGGGATTCGAGACGGCAGCGCTCGACGCCAAGCTGCTGACCCAACACGCCCTGGGGCTCGACGCGGTGGCGCTGGCTGTGCGCGAGCATGAGCCGGTGAGCGAAGCCCAGGCGATTGCCGTGGCCGAACTGCTGCAGCGGCGCATGAGCGGGGAATCGGTGGCGCGGATCATCGGCGAACGCGAGTTCTACGGCCTGGCCTTTGGGCTCAATGCCGCAACGCTGGAGCCCAGGCCCGATACCGAGCTGCTGGTCGAGCTGGCACTGGGCGCGCTGCCCTCGGGTGGGCGCCTGCTCGATCTGGGCACGGGCACGGGCTGCATCCCCATCGCCATTCTCGCCAACCAGCCCGACGCGACGGCCGTGGCCGTCGATCTCAGCGCCGAGGCGCTGCTGGCCGCCGGTGCCAATGCCGCGCGCCATGGCGTTACCGAACGCATTGCGCTGAAACACGGAAGCTGGTTCGAACCGCTGCAGTCTGGCGAGAGCTTTGATCTCATCGTCTCCAACCCGCCCTATATCGCGTCTGACATTGTCGAGACGCTGGCGGCCGAGGTGCGCGATTTCGATCCGCGGCTGGCGCTGGATGGCGGGCCCGACGGGCTGGCGCCCTATCGCATCATTGCCAAGCAGGCACCGGCCTGGCTCCGGCCCGATGGGCATGTGCTGGTCGAGATCGGCTATGACCAGGGCGCGGCGGTTTCGGCGCTGCTGCTGGAAGCCGGCTTTGCCGATGTTGCAGTGCATCGCGATCTTGGCGGGCAGGATCGCGTGGTCTGGGCCCGGGGGCTGGACCGCAGCTGAGGGGGCTATTGCAGGCGCCACAATTAGTGCTGGCAAATCGGGCGCAAACCCTCTATTCTGATCGGGCTGTCAACGGCGCTTCATGAGCGCCACGGCGACATGCCATCCGACACATCCGGAAGCTGCAGTTTGCAGCGCGGTTCCAGCCCAGGCTGGAATGACGCGGACCGGTTCGGACGCCGTAAGACGGTTTCGGTCTTCATGAAGCCATGATAGAGCCCTGCGGCCTAAGACTTCGGTCTTCGCGGGGAGCTGCCCGACCAGGCATGACGCCGGTCCGCCAGCAGTGTGACGCTTATTTTTCTAGAGTTAGATAAAGCGACCAGATGAGACCCAATAACCAGAATAACAAGAACCGTCAGCGTGGCCGCAACGGCGGACGCAAGCACGTGAACCCGCTGTCTCGGAATTTCGAGAGCACCGGTCCGGACGTCAAGGTGCGCGGCAACGCTGCCCATGTCGCCGAGAAATATCTGCAGCTTGCCCGCGACGCGCAGTCCAGCGGCGACTCGGTGATGGCCGAGAACTATCTGCAGCATGCCGAGCATTATTTCCGCATCGTCTCCAGCGCCCAGCAGGCCCAGAACGGCCAGCGGCCCGATGGCCAGGACGACGCCGATTACGATGACGACATGCCCGAGATGAACTCGCGCTTCTCCTCGCCGCAGCCCCAGCCGCAGCAGCAATATGTGCAGCAGGAGGGCGACGAGCAGCCCGAGGGCGGTCAGCAGGGCGAACAGCGCCAGCAGCGGCAGGATCGCGGCGATGGCGAACGGCCTTCGCGCAATGAGCGCAACCGCCAGCGTCCTGACCGTGAGCGTCCCGCTCGCGTCGAGGGTGGCGAGGTCGATGGCAATGTGGCGCCGGTGGCCGCCGCTGTGGCCAGCGAAGAGGCCCCTGCGGCTGAAGCCGCTGCCGAAGGCGAAGTGCGCAAGCCGCGCGAACGCCGTCCGCGCCGTCGGCGTCCGGCCGGTGGCGATGGCGGGGCCGATCTGGCCGGCGCCGAGCAGCCCGACGTGGGCGAATTGCCCGCCTTCCTGACCGCCGGCAGCACCACAGCCGGCGAATAAAACCAGCGAAACTGAAAAATGGCCGGGCAGCGATGTCCGGCCTTTTTCTTTGCAAAACTGCTCCCATATAGCCTGTAGTGACGGATCAGCGCTGCCTGCCAGGCGGTCCGCCATACGACGCTTCCGACGTGACTTCGGTGCCTTTTGGGCCGGCGCACGGGCGAGACAAGGAGAGTTGCATGAACATCGAGAAATATACCGAACGGGCCCGTGGGTTCATTCAGAGCGCCCAGACCATTGCGCTGGGCAAGGGTCACCAGCAGTTCGCGCCCATCCACCTGCTCAAGGTGCTGCTGGATGACGACCAGGGCATGGCCAATGGGCTGATCGAACGCGCCGGTGGCGACGCCAAGCGCGCCCGGGCCGCTGTCGAAGCCGAAATGGCCCGCATCCCAAGCGTCTCCGGCGATGGCAGCCAGCTTTATCTGAGCCGCGAACTGGCGCGGGTCTTTGACACGGCCGAAAGCGCCGCGCAGAAGGCCGGCGACAGCTTTGTCACGGTCGAGCGCCTGCTGCTCGCCCTGGTGGTGGAAAAGGACACCGAGGCCGGCAAGATCCTGGCATCGGCCGGCGTGACCCCGCAGGGGCTCAACGCGGCCATCGAGGCGATCCGCAAGGGCCGCACGGCGGACTCGGCTTCGGCCGAGAACAGCTATGATGCGCTCAAGAAATATGCGCGCGACCTCACCGCCGATGTGCGCGAAGGCAAGCTCGACCCGGTGATCGGTCGCGACGAGGAAATCCGCCGCACGATTCAAGTCCTGAGCCGCCGCACCAAGAACAATCCGGTGCTCATTGGCGAACCCGGCGTCGGCAAGACCGCGATCGCCGAGGGCCTCGCCATCCGCATCGTCAATGGCGACGTGCCCGAATCGCTCAAGAACAAGAGCCTGCTCTCGCTCGACATGGGTGCGCTGATTGCCGGCGCGAAATATCGCGGCGAGTTCGAGGAGCGCCTGAAGTCGGTGCTGAGCGAAGTGACCTCGGCCGAGGGGCAGATCATTCTGTTCATCGACGAGATGCACACGCTGGTCGGCGCCGGCAAGAGTGACGGGGCGATGGACGCCTCCAACCTGCTCAAGCCCGCTTTGGCGCGCGGCGAGCTGCATTGCGTGGGCGCCACGACGCTGGACGAATATCGCAAGCATGTGGAGAAGGACCCGGCCTTGGCCCGTCGCTTCCAGCCGGTGTTTGTCGATGAGCCGACGGTGGAAGACACCATCTCGATCCTGCGCGGGCTCAAGGAGAAGTATGAGCTGCACCACGGCATCCGCATCTCGGATTCGGCGCTGGTGAGTGCGGCGACCTTGAGCAATCGCTACATTGCCGACCGCTTCCTGCCCGACAAGGCCATCGATTTGATGGACGAGGCGGCGGCGCGGCTGCGCATGGCCGTGGACAGCAAGCCCGAGGCGCTGGACGAGCTTGATCGCCGCATCATGCAGCTCAAGATCGAGCGCGAGGCGCTGCGCAAGGAAGAAGACGAGGGTTCGCGCATCCGGCTCGAGCGGCTCGAATCCGAACTGGCGGGGCTCGAAGAACAGGCCCAGGGCCTCTCGGCCAAATGGCTGGCTGAAAAGGAGCGCCTCCAGGGCAGCCAGAAGCTCAAGGAAGAGCTCGACAGCGCGCGCAGCCAGCTCGAGATTGCCCAGCGCCAGGGTGACCTGGCCAAGGCGGGCGAGCTGGCCTATGGCGTCATTCCGGACCTCGAAAAGCGCATTGCCGCCGCCGAGGATGCCGATGGCGACGGCACGCCCGACGCGCGCATGGCCGCCGAAGTGGTGACGCCCAGCGATATCGCCCAGGTGGTGAGCCGCTGGACCGGCATTCCGGTGGACCGGATGCTCGAAGGCGAGCGCGAAAAGCTGCTGCATATGGAAGCTTCGCTCGGCGCCCGCGTCATCGGCCAATCCGAAGCGGTGGCCGCGGTGGCACGTGCGGTGCGGCGCTCGCGGGCGGGGCTGCAGGATCCGAACCGGCCGATCGGCTCGTTCATGTTCCTGGGCCCAACCGGCGTGGGCAAGACCGAGCTGACCAAGAGCCTGGCCCAGTTCCTGTTCGATGACGAGACCGCCATGGTGCGGCTCGACATGAGCGAGTTCATGGAGAAGCACTCGGTGGCCCGGCTGATCGGCGCCCCTCCGGGCTATGTCGGCTATGACGAAGGCGGCGTGCTGACCGAAGCCGTGCGGCGTCGCCCCTATCAGGTGGTGCTGTTCGACGAGATCGAGAAGGCGCATCCGGACGTGTTCAACGTGCTGCTGCAGGTGCTCGATGATGGTCGGCTGACCGACGGGCAGGGCCGCACGGTGGACTTCCGCAATACGGTGATCATCCTGACCTCCAACCTGGGCGCCGAATATCTGGTCGAGCTCAAGGACGGGGAATCGGTGGAGCTGGTGCGCGGCCGCGTGCTCGACATGGTCAAGGCGGCCTTCCGGCCGGAGTTCCTCAACCGTGTCGACGAGATCCTGCTGTTCCATCGGCTGGGTCGCGAACACATGGGTGCCATTGTCGACATCCAGTTCGGGCGGCTCAAGGAGCTGCTCAAGGAGCGCGATATCGGGCTCGAGCTCACCGACAAGGCGCGCGACTGGCTGGCCAATGAGGGCTATGACCCCGCCTATGGGGCACGGCCGCTCAAGCGCGTCATCCAGCGCAGCGTGCAGGACGAACTGGCCGAGGAAATCCTCAGCGGCACGGTCCGCGACGGCAGCCGGGTGACCGTGGATGCCGATGACGAGGGCATTGTGCTCAAGCCGGCCACGGCCATGGACGCCGCGGCCTGATCGCGGCGATAGCGACAGTGAGGGGCCGGTCGAAAGACCGGCCCCTTTGCTTGCCAAGTGGGTTGGCCTGCACTAGAACATAACAAGAACAAGATTCGGGGAGCCAGGCATGGCCGAGATCATCGACTATATCGAATTTCCCTCCAGCGACCGGGCGGCGACCATGGGTTTCTTCCAGGCTGCCTTCGGCTGGGGCCAGACCAGCTATGGACCGGACTATGATGCTGTGGAGGGGGCCGGCATCGAGGGTGGCATTGACCAGAGCGCCGAGCGCGTTGCCGCCACCATGGCCATTGTGCGCAGCACCGATCTCGATGACACGGAGCGGCGCGTGCTGGCGGCGGGTGGGGTGATCACCCGGCCGCAGTTCGATTTCCCCGGCGGACGCCGCTTTCATTTCCGTGCCCCGGGCGGGGTTGAAATGGCGGTGTGGGCGTCGCGCGAGTAGCGCCCGCGGTCAGTTGGCCTGGGCGACCGAGACTGGCGCGGGATCGCGGGCCATCAGATCGTTGATCTGGGCGATGGTCTGGTTGAACCGCGCCTTGTACTGCTGAGCCAGCACATTGTCCTTGGGCAGCTTGACGCTGAGCGGATCGACCAGATTGCCGTTGATCAGGATTTCGAAATGCAGGTGCGGGCCGGTGGACTGGCCCGTCGAGCCGACATAGCCGATGATCTGGCCCTGGCGCACGCGGCTGCCCACGCTCAGGCCATCGACATAGCGCGACATGTGGCCATAGGCGGTCTCATAGCCATTGACGTGCTGGATCTCGACCTTGTTGCCGTAGCCGGACTGCCACTTGTAATATTTGATCACGCCGTCGCCGGCGGCATAGATCGGCGTGCCCGACCGGGCGGCCAGGTCAATGCCGGTGTGCAGCTTGCGGGTGTGGAAGATGGGGTGGATGCGGTAGCCGAAGCGCGAGCGCAGCGTGCCGCCGCCTTCGAGCGGCCGGCGGGTGAGGAAGCGTTTGCCGGTTTCGCCGTCCGCATCATAAAAATCGACCACGCCATCGTCGGTGCCGAAACGGTAGAACTGGCGCGAGGTCGCGCCCAGCGTCAGCCCGACATAGAGCAGTTCGCTGTGGTTGTCGGCGTCCGGCGCAGTCTCGAGGATCTCGATGCCATCGCCGGGGGCGATCTTCTTGTTCATGTCCACGTCATAGGCAAACATGCCGATGATGCGCTCGATGGTGGCGTCGTCCAGATCGTGCTTGCGACCGGTCTCCCAGATCGAGCGATAGACCGTGGGCAGGTTGGCCACGTTGATTTCTTCGGTGTCCTCTTCGGGAAACTCGATGAAGTCCGGCTCGATGCCGAGCACATATTGGCCCGTGTCGGTCAGCGCCACGGTGGCGTCATGCTGATAGCTGTCGTCGGCGCGCGGCTCATAAAGGCTCATGCGATAGGGGACCAGGCTCGTCGCCTCGCGGGTGAGCGGGCCATAGAGTATGCGCAGGCGCGTGCGCGCGGGCAGTTCCTGGGTTGGCAGCACATTGCGCAGGGCGTCCATCACCAGCTTGGACTGGTTGGCGGTGAAGCCGTTCTTGCTCAGCAGTTCGGGCAGGTTGGTATCGTCCCTGAGCGTGAGGAAGCGCTCCGAGCGCCCGAGCCCGGCTTCGGAGGCCTGGGTGGTCTTGGGCAGCACCGTCACGTTCTCGGCCACGCCACCGATCAGATTGCTGTCGTTGGACAGGCCCAGGTCGCGCACGGCCGGCCCCAGGGCGGCATAGGCCAGGGTCGGGGCGGTGGCGCCGACAATGGCGGTGTCCGACTCGGTGACGCCACGCACGAACTGGGCAGCGGACTGGTCCGATATGGCGCGGGGCGGCACGAAGGTCAGCGGGATGGCGGCGAGCTTGACCGCCACTTCGCCTTCGACCTCGGCGCCATAGACATCGGTATTGATGTCAATGGCGTCGCTGGCCACCGACATGGGCTGGGTGGCCTGCAGGATGGCTACCGGATCATATTCGGGAATGCCCTCGGACAGGGAGGTCGCCGCCGTGGCCAGGGTGGCGCGGATGCGCACGAAGGGCTGGTTGCGGATCATGTCGCGGCCGTCGACGGTCTCGCGGATCGAGGCTTCGATGACTTCCTGGTCGCTGCGGGTGGCGGCAACGGGACGGGTGCGCGAGGTCTTGGCGGAGAGATCGGTGGGGAAGGCCTCGGCTGCCTTGGGGCGCGACAGCTGCAGCGCCTCATAGGCGGTCGAGAAGGTGTCCTGTCCCTGGAAGGAGACATAGAGCGCCGCGCCCATCAGCAGCACGCTGGTCAGGCCGGTCATCACGGTGCCGGTCAGCCAGGTAAAGCTGAGCTCGCGCCCGTGGGGTATGTCACCATCGGTGGATTGTACTGTCAGCGCCGGACCGTCCTCGAAACCGGTCGCCTTGAGCAGGGCCGCATGGCGACTCTTCTGCGCCGCGGTCAATGCACCATCCTTGGGTCTGCCATAGTCTTGTCCTTGGTCGCCGATCTTGCTGGCCGGCTCTGCGCATGGGTCCAATAAAGAACCACGCGCGCGAAACCTAACCCAACACGTACCGAAAGCGAACCCTTTGCGGTCCCCGATGCGCCAAACGCATCCGAATGGGCGCCATATCGGCGCAAAATGCGGCGGAACTGGGAAAACGGGGGCCACGAGCCCGTGATCCCTGGCTCCGGTCCCCGGGGGTGGACAGCGCCAGGCAATATCCCGCAAGGAAATGAAATGTCTCGGCATTTTTCCGCAAACGGCCGGAAAGCGCCGTAATCCCTCGTGGTTCAGTAGAGTTTTCCACACCGGGGCATGGGGGCTGAATCAGAAAATGACGGTTTTGTCGTCATGGGGGGTTTACAGGCAAAAGGGTGCCCCCTATAACCCGCCCATCGCTGAAGAGCGCGGCGCCAAACGGCGGCGGGCAACGAAGCAAGCCTCTGAAAAACCTAAGCAATTAGCGATTTCAAAGGACCAGAATTTGGAACGGAAAGAAGCAATTCAAACCGGTCTGAAAACTGAAAAAAGGGTGTTGACAGTCTTAAGTGACTTGAATACAACCCGGCGCACTGGACGACGTCGAGCTTGATGCTCCCACTGTTCTGGTGTTTTCTGACAGAAG
>NZ_JAIEZN010000001.1:1787804-2656326 GCF_020169335.1 Devosia aquimaris | reverse complement strand
CTGCCAAAAACATATGGTCTCTATACGATCTCGAAACTCAAACCCCCGGTGCGAAAGCACCGGGGGTTTTGCGTTTCAAAACTCAAAACAAACGAAAGATAGCAAAAGCACATGAGCCAAGCCGATCTCGAGGCCGATTGCAGTCGCTGCGCCGGGCTGTGCTGCGTGGCCCTGGCCTTTGACCGGTCAGATCGCTTCGGCCACGACAAGCTCGCCGGCGAGCCCTGCTATCACCTAGCCAGTGATTTCCGCTGCAAGATCCACGCGCGGCGCGAAGAGCTCGGCTATGACGGCTGCGTGGCTTTCGATTGCCTGGGCGCCGGGCAGCGGGCGACGGCGATGTTTGCCCAAAGGGACTGGCGCGGCGACCGGACGGTGGCCCTGGCGCTCTATGCCCGCTTTTCGCTGATGACCAAGCTGCAGGAAATGCGCCAGGCGCTGATGACCGCCGCCGATCTCGAGCTGGCGCCGGAGCATGAGGCGGTCCGCGTGGCGCTGCTGTCGCGGATCGTGGCCCTGGCCGATCACGTGCCGGCCACACCCGAAGAGGATGATATTGATCCCCAGGGGGCGGCTGTGCTGGCGGAAGCCAAGCAGTTCCTGCGGCGCCTGGCCGATGTGGTGAGCTTCTGACGCGGACGCGTCAGCGCGGCCCGGCCCAGGCGAGAAAATCGAGAACTGCCGTATTGAACAGGTCCGGCCGTTGCAGCGGCGCGAAATGGGTGACGCCATCGAGCGTCACCATCCGGGCGCCTGGAATGCTTGCCGCCAGATAGGCCGCATGTTCGGCGCGGATGAATTCATCGCCCGTGCTGTGCGCCACGGTGACCGGCACCGCGATGCCGGCGAGGTCCGCTTCGGTGTAATTGGGTTCGCTGCGCTGCATCTCGCCTACCGCGTCCATGAAGGCGGCAAAATCGCCAGGCGTCGCCGAAAGGGCGGCATAGTCGGCCTTGTGGCGGGTCAGGCAATTGCCGATGACCGGCGTCGGCACGAAGGGCAGGGCGCCGCTGGGGTCCATGTTGCAGGCAAAAAAGAACACCCCTGCCACGCGGTCGGGGTGCGCGTCGGCCAGGATCAGGGCGGTGCAGGCGCCATCGCTCCATCCCACAAGATGGGCCTGGGGGATGCCGAGGTGATCGATGAGCGCCAGCACGTCGGTGGCGAGGCGGCTATAGTGATAGGGGCTGTTGTCACTGGTGCTGCGGCCGTGGCCGCGGGTATCGAGTGCAATGACGCGGTAGCCGGCGTCGGCCAGGACCGGGATCTGATACGCGCAATTGCCGGCATGGCCGAGGCCGCCATGCAGCAGGATGACGGCGGGACCTGTGCCAAGGCTGGCATACCAGAGCCTTGCACCGTCATGGTCCAGCGTGCCGCTGACGGCAGTTGCGGGCAGGGGCGGTGTGCCCTGGGCGGCAAAATGCTCCAGCGTGTCGTCCATTCCGCCACTCCCTGGTCAATTGTCCCGATCTGGTCCCATTGCCGGTGCAAAGGTTGAACCATGTGGGCAACACAGCGTATCCACGAGTGTGGATGCGGCGGCAACGCCCATCAAGTCAGAAATCGCCACCACTGTCTGGAGTGATCAATGCGTTGTCTTGTCCTGCTGGTTTGCTTGCTGATGATGTTTCCGGGGCTGGCCCAGGCCCAGAGCCCGGTGCCATCGACGACCAGCAGCAGCGAGAGCACGCCCAGCGCCGATGCCAGCATCGACGAGCTGATCCGCATCATCGAGAACGACCAGACGCGGGCGGCGCTGATCGAACGCCTCAAGCAGGATGGCGCGGTGTCTGACGCCGAGACGCCGGCGGCAGCGCCGGTGGAACTGAGCATTGTCCGCCAGGTGGCCGAATATACGCGCAGCGCCGCGGAAGGCGTGTCGGCTACGATGCGCTCGCTGGGAAAGGTCTTCGTGGATCTCCAGAGCGCCATCAGTGGCACGCGCGACGCCGATTTCAGCGCCTTCATGGCCGTGGCGACCAGCGTGCTGATGGTGGCGATCGGGTTGTTCGGCAGCTTCATCGTGCTGCGCCTGGTGGTGGGCTGGCTGCAGCGCGGCCTGGCCGAGCGCGCCAAGGGGCGCGGCTGGGCCATGCGCATCGGTTCGGGCGTGGGCGCGGCGTTGATTGACCTGGCAGCCGTGGTGATCGCCTGGGGCATTGGCTATGTGGTGGCGCTGACGCTGGTCGGCGACACTCCGGGCCAGATGGGCATCAACCAGTCCCTGCTGCTCAATGCATTCCTGCTGGTGGAGATGACCAAGCTGGGGGTGCGCCTGTTGCTGTCGCCGCGCTATGGCAGCCTGCGGCCGATACCGGTGAGCGACGACAATGCGGCCTATTGGTCGTTCTGGATCGAGCGGATCATTTCCCTGCTCGGCTACAGCTTCCTGTTTGTCGCGCCGCTGCTGGCGGGCACGCTGGCGCCCGGCATTGCCGCGGCGGTGCAGGTGCTGGCCATGGCCACGGCAGTGACCATTGCCATCATCGTGGTGCTGCAGAACCGGGACGATGTGCACACATGGCTGATGGCCATGGCCGAGCGCCGTAGCCAGGACGGCTATGCGCAGATGCTGGTGCTGCTGGCCAAGCACTGGCACCGCATCGCCATCCTCTATCTGCTGGCCCTGCTGGTGGTGTGGTTCACCAAGCCCAATACGGCCCTGCCCTTCATGCTGACGGCCACGGTGCAATCGCTGGTGGCCATCGTGGTGGGCACGGTGGTGGTCAGCTTCATCGCCCGCTTTGTCAGCACCGGCCTGTCGCTGCCCAGCGACATCAAGGAGCGCCTGCCGCTGCTGGAGAAGCGGCTGCATGCCTTTGTGCCGACGGTGATGCAGGTTGTCCGCTGGCTGGTGATCGCCGGGGTGTTGGTGGCCATTGCCCAGGCCTGGGCGCTGTTCGATTTTGTCGGCTGGATCAGTGCCGACGAGGGCCAGGCCTTGGCGGGCGCCGTGATTTCGGCGGCGCTGATCGTGCTGGTGTGTCTGGTGCTCTATGTGGCGGTGTCGTCCTGGATCGAGTACCGGCTCAACCCCAATTTCGGCCGGGCGCCGACCGCTCGGGAAAAGACGCTGCTGGGCCTGTTCAAGAACGCCTTCACCATCGCCCTGGTGGTGTTCGGGCTGATGCTGGCCCTGGCGCAGATCGGCGTCAACATCGCGCCGCTGCTGGCCGGCGCCGGGGTGATCGGCCTTGCCATCGGCTTTGGCGCGCAAAAGCTGGTGCAGGACATCATCACGGGCATCTTCATCCAGTTCGAAAACGTGATGAATGAAGGCGACGTGGTGGCCGTGGGCGACAAATCGGGCGTGGTGGAAAAGCTCACCATCCGGTCGGTGACCATTCGCGATCTCAGTGGCACGGTCCACCTGATCCCGTTCTCCTCGGTGGACCAGGTGAGCAACATGGTGCGTGGCTTCTCCTTCCACGTGGCCGAGATCGGCGTCGCCTATGACAGTGACATCGCCCAGGTCAAACAGGCCATGCTGGACGCCTTTGACCAGCTGATGACCACCGAGCACAAGGAGAGCATCCTGGACGAAATGGACATGCAGGGCATCACCGGCTTTGGCGACTCTGCCATTGTGGTGCGCGCCCGCATCAAGACGCTGCCGGGCAAGCAATGGGGCGTCGGACGCGCCTATAGCGAAGTGCTCAAGACGGTGTTTTCCGAACGGGGCATCGAGATCCCCTATCCGCACGTCACCTATGTGCCGGCCGGGCCGGGGCGCCCTGCCGCCGCCGGGCCGTTGCCGATCGAAGACAAGAGCTGATTGGCGGACCGCTGCGGCGGCCCGTCGCACTGGCGGGATTGTGATCGACCCCAGGGCAGCCGGGGGCTTTGCCTTAAGGCGATCTTAATTTGGTGGGTTAAAATGGTGATACGCGCCCGTTGCGGCACAAGGGGCGCAGGCAGCGTATCGCGCATTTTTCCGGACCAAGAGGATCGTCATGTTCATCTCCCATGGCAGGGCCGTTCCCATTTTTCGTCGCCTGAGCGCCCTGACGCTCGGCGCTGCACTCAGCCTGGGTGCCATCGTCCCGGCCTTTGCCAACAGCGCCGACTTCGTGCGGCGGCTCTGGCCGCTGGCTGAAGCGCGCGGCGTCAGCCGCTCCGCCTTCGAATCGGCCTTTGCCGGCTACAACTACCTGCCCAAGGTGATGTCGCTGACGGCCAAGCAGCCCGAATTCAGCCAGACGGTGCAGCAGTATATCGACAAGCGCGTCACCGACGGGCAGGCCCGCAAGGGGCAGGCCATGCGCCAGGAATGGAAGCAGACGCTGGGCGGCGCGCAGCAGCGCTGGGGCGTGCAACCCGAGATCGTGCTGGCCATCTGGGGCATGGAGACCAATTACGGTGGCTTCATGGGGGGCGAGAACACCGTGCATGCCCTGGCGACCCTGACCGAAGGGGGCTATCGCGCCAGCTATTTCCAGGACGAATTGCTCACGGCCCTGCGCATCATCACCGATGGACATGTGAGCGCCGATAACATGGTAGGCTCTTGGGCCGGGGCCATGGGCCACACCCAGTTCATGCCGACCAGCTTCATGCGCTATGCGGTCGACTACAATGGCGACGGCCGCAAGGACATCTGGAACTCGGTGCAGGACGCCCTGGGCTCGACCGCCAATTATCTGCACAGCTTCGGCTGGCGGCCGGGCGAGACCTGGGGCTATGAGGTCAAGCTGCCCAATGGCTTTGACTTTGCCCATGCGCGGCAGATGGAGCGGGCGCCGCTGAGCCAGTGGCAGGCCATGGGCATCCAGCGCGTGTCGGGCAAGGCCTTTCCGCGGCCCAGCGACGTAGGGCGGCTCTATATGCCGGCCGGCGCCAGCGGCCCGACCTTCCTGCTGTTGCCCAATTTCGACGTCATCAAGCGCTACAATAATTCGGACAGCTATGCCCTGGCCGTGGGCCATCTGGCCGATCGCATCATCGGCGGCGGTGACTTTGCAACCGCCTGGCCGGCAGGGGATTTTGCCCTGACCAAGGCCCAGCGTGCCGAACTGCAGACCCTGCTGGCTAGGGCCGGCTATGATGTGGGCAGCCCCGATGGCGTGGTTGGCCCCAAGACCCGCGCAGCCGTGCTGGCCTGGCAGAAGCAGATGGGCGTGCCGGCTGACGGATATGTGTCCGGCCGGCTGTTGCAGGCGCTCAAGCGCTAAGGTTTCGTTAACCATTCAGTAACCCTTTGGGGGCAGGCTGGATGGGCTTAAGCAGAGGGCAGGAACCGGGCATCGTCCCATCTCCTGCCCTCGCCCAAGCGCCGCAGCGCCACAAAATGTCCGGCTTTGTGCGGCACATCCTCCCCGGAATTCACCGTCAGATCGTTTCTCAGATGTTCAGCCTGATCGCGCCGCTTCGTCGTGCCGCCACCCTTGTTGCATTGCTGCTGGCCCTGCTGCCCTTGCCGGCCATGGCCCTGTCGGTCATGGACCCGTTCAACCTGCCGGCCGCCATGGATGGCGGCACCACCAAGGTGGGCGACGGCATTGCCTATGCCGATGGCCCCCGGCACAAGCTGGACGTCTATGCGCCCGAACAGCGGGGCGCCTCGGCGCCCGTGGTGTTCTTCATCTATGGCGGCGGCTGGAACCGGGGCGAGCGCAGCGACTATCAGTTCGTCGGCCGGGCCCTGGCCTCGCGCGGCTTTGTGGTGGTGATCGCGGACTATCGCCTGGTGCCGGAAGTCACCTATCCGGGGTTCCTCGAAGACAGCGCCAATGCGCTCAAATGGGTGCAGGACAATATCGCCAGCTATGGGGGCGATCCCAGCCGGCTGTTCCTGGCGGGGCATTCGGCGGGCGCTTACAATGCCACCATGCTGGCGCTCGATCCGTCGTTCCTGCGCGAATATGGGGTAACCATGCCCATATTGGCCGTGGCGGCGCTGTCGGGTCCCTATGATTTCTATCCGTTCGAATATGGCGAGGTGCAGAACGCCTTTGGCTCGGCGCCCAATCCACAGGGCACGCAGCCGATCAACCTGGTCACTGCGGCGACGCCGCCGATGTATCTGGCCACCGGCACCACCGACCCCATCGTGCGCATGCAGAACACGCAGCGCTTTGCGCAAAAGCTCAAGGACAGCGGCGTCTGGGTCACCACGCGCTATTACGAGGGCTTCGGCCATATGGAGCCGGTGATCGCCATGGGGGCGCTGTGGCGCTGGCGCGCGCCGGTGCTGGACGACATGGTGAGCTTTTTCCAGATGTTCGGCGCCTTCCCCAGCGGGGTGCCCTATGTGGCCGTGGCGCCCGATCCGCCGGAGCAGCTGCCCGAGGCCATTGCGCCGATGGACCAGATCGTCGAGCAGCTCAACGCCATGTTCCAGCCGATCGAGAACTGACACGCTGACATGGAATCGCGCTAGCCTTGCGGCATGAGCGATCATCTCCAATATGCCGGCGCAGACGCCGAAACGCAGCGCCGGGCGCTCGAAGCCATCATCCGGTCCGAGCCCTTGCTGATGCAGGTGCTCGATGCACTGGCGCGGCTGGAGCTGCCCGACGCGCTGCTGGTGTCCGGCGCTATCTATAATGTGGTGTGGAACCGGCTGACCGGGCGGCCCGCACTGCGCGGCGTCAACGACATCGACGTGTTCTATTTCGATGCCAGCGACCTCGGCTGGGAAGCGGAGGACCGGGCGATCAAGGCGCTCGATGGAGCCCTGGGGCCAATGCCGCTACCGGTGCAATTGCGCAACCAGGCGCGGGTGCATCTGTGGTTCGAACAGCGGTTCGGCATCCCTTTTTTGCCGCTCAGGTCATCGGCCGAAATGCTGGAGCGCTTCGCGTCCAGGACGCATGCGGTCGGCGCGCGGCTGGACGGGGCGGGGCGGCTGCAGATCGTTGCGCCCTTCGGGCTCGATGACATGTTCAGCTTCCGCATGGTGCCCAATCCGGTGCTGAACAACCGGCCGGCGCATGACAGCAAGAGCGTGCGCTGCAAGGCGCTATGGCCCGAGCTGACCATCGTGGCCTGGCCCGACCAGGGGTAAAGAAAAACCCGCGCCAGGGCGCGGGTCTTGCATTTTCGTGCAGCTGTGACGCGCTTATTCGGCCGTGTCGGCCGAAGCGGCGTTGAGCTGGCCGTATTTCTCGGGCCCGATCTTGTCGAGCAGCTCAAGCTGGGTCTCGAGGAAGTCGATGTGACCTTCCTCATCGGCCAGCAGGGCCTCAAACAGATTCTTGGAGACATAGTCGCCCAGCTCTTCGCAGAGCTCGCGGCTGGCCTTGTAGGCCGTGCGGGCTTCGTATTCGCCGGCCAGATCGGCCTCGAGCACTTCCTTGATGGTCTGGCCGATGCGCAGCGGCGCAACGCGCTGCAGGTTCGGATGGCCCTCAAGGAAAATGATGCGCTCGATCAGCCGGTCGGCATGATGCATCTCTTCGATGGATTCTGCGCGTTCCTTGGCGGCCAGCTTCTTGTAGCCCCAATCGTCCAGCAGGCGGAAGTGAACCCAATACTGGTTGACCGCGCCCAATTCGAGGAAGAGAGCGTCGTTAAGCCGCTCGATGACCTGTGCTTCGCCTTTCACGGCGTACCCCACTCTGTTGTTTCTTCAGTTTCTCGAGCCCTGCCTGGAAGGTCACGAGCTCGCCAGGCGGGAGGGCCTGACTCGCGTGGTAATTTTCGGTCACCCGGACAATAATGTCCACCACATTTGGCACGCAACCACTGCATTTGGCGCGGCGGTCGAGTTCCTTGTAGACCTTGGCCGGCACCACCAGCTGCCAGGGGTCGGCACGCAGCAGATCGAGGACGATGTCCTCAATCTCTTTGGATGTGATCATGTTGCACTGGCAAATGAGCATCGGCGGCCGAAGGGTCCATTGCGGTTCGGGCCGCATAAAGCGACTCGATTAGCTGAATGTCAATGTCACATTTGACGCAGGCGAGGCCTGCACAGCGTCAATGGCGGGCGTCCAGCCAATCGAGCAAGCGGTCGGCCGGCATGGGCCGCGCCATGAAATAGCCCTGACCTTCCTGGCAGCCCAGCTCACGCAGATGTGCAAAGGCATAGGCGCTCTCGATGCCCTCGGCGCAGACGCGGAACCCCATGCCCTGGGCGATGGCCAGCACCTGGCGCAGCAGGAAATCATCATCACCCGCCTGCACCAAGGGGCGCACCAGGGACTGGTCGATCTTGAGCACGTCGGCGGGAATATTGGAGAGATTGGAGAGGTTGGAATAGCCCGAGCCGAAATCGTCGAGCGCCACATCCACCCCGGCCGTGCGCAGGTGATCGAGCTGGGCGATGGCGCGGCCGGTGTTAGTGGCCAGCATGCCCTCGGTGAACTCGAGCTCGATATGGTCGGGGTCAAGCCCGGCCATGTCGCAGCGATGTAGCAACACGTCGTGAAAGCCGAGCTCGCTCAAATTGGCCGGCGAGGCATTGATGGAGACGCGCAGGGCATGGCCGGCATCGCGGAACAGGCGGTTCTGCGCCATGGCGCGCTGGGTCACCCAATCGGTGAGCGGAGTGATGAGCGCGGTCTGTTCGGCCAGCGGCACGAATTCGGCCGGCGAAATGGGACCCAGCTCGGGATGGTTCCAGCGCAGCAGCGCCTCGACGGCATGGCAACGGTCGGTCTGCAGGTTGATGCGCGGCTGGTAGTGCAGGCTCAGCTGATCGTCGGACGCGATGGCGCGCGGCAGGTCGGCCAGGATGCGGAAGGCGCGCAGATGGGCAGCGTCGGTCTTGTGATCGTAGAAGGCCACATGGCTGGCGATGAGGCGGCTGTCCTGCGCGGCCACCAGGACGGCGCGCAGCGCTTCGGCGGGCGCCGTTTGCGGATTGTAGGGCAACAGGCCAACGCCGACATGGATGCGCACGGGAATGGCGTCGATCGTCAGCGTGTCGCCAAAGGCGGTGGCGATCTCCTGGGCAAGGGGCGGGATGGCGCGCGGATCATCGACCGGCAGGGTGAGCGCGAAGCTGAGCAGGCTGACGTGGAACACGGTCTGGTCAGGCTCCACCAGGCGCTGCAGCCGCGTCAGCGCGGCGCGGACAAGGTCCTCGCAGAAGGCAATGCCCAGGGCGCGCAGCATCTCGTTGTATTGCCGCGCATCGGTGAGGGTGATCAGCATGAGCAGGTTGGGCGTCTGCAACTGGGCGAGTTCGTCGAGGTGTTCGACAAACTGCCGGCGGTTGGGCAGGCCGGTGACGTGGTCATAGCGCCCCACCAGCGCCCGCATGGCCGGGTCGAGCGTGCGACTTTCTGTCGGTGTCCTGGGCTGGTTGTGCGGCATTGCGTGAACTGCGGATCGCCCTATCGTGCGTGCGCTCCTGCGCACATCTGTTTCAAACCTGCCGCTGAGGCATTAATTCCGCATGAATTGTTTGCCACAATCTGGCGACGTGAAACCTTCGCCGTGTTCTGATCGTTTCTGACTTGCTAACAGAGGGACTATTTGTGGCTATCTCCATCCTGGGCGTCCTCAATGCGCTGCTGCCAAAGGATTCAGCGTCGCATGCCGTGGCGCGCGACCTGCCATTCGGCCCGGCCGAGCGGCACAGGCTTGATCTCTATGCGCCCCGGCGGGTCGATGGCGTGCCGACTGCCGGCCTGCCCGTGGTGATGTTCGTCTATGGCGGGTCCTGGGCGGAAGGGGACCGGCAGCACTACAGCTTTGCCGGCCGGGCGCTGGCGGCGCAGGGGTTCCTCACGGTGGTGGCGGACTACCGCCTGGTGCCAGAGGTTGAATACCCGGGCTTTGTCGAGGATTGCGCCCTGGCCTTTGGCTGGGTGGTGGACAACATCGCCCGCCATGGCGGCGACCCCACGCGGATTGCGCTGATGGGCCACTCGGCGGGGGCCTATAATGCGGCCATGCTGGCGCTGGACCGGCGCTACCTGTCCGACGCGCTGCGGGCGCGGGTGCGCTGCCTTGTGGGGCTGTCGGGCCCTTACGATTTCTTTCCCTTCGATGGCGCGATCAGCATGCGCACGTTCGGGGCGGTTCGCGAGCCGATGACCACCCAGCCGATCAGCCATGTCGGGCCGGATGCGCCGCCCATGTTCCTGGCCACCGGTGAAAGGGACACGCTGGTCTATCCGCGCAATACGGTGGAACTGGCCCGGCGCTTGGCGACGCTCGGCGTGGCGGTGGAGGAGCGGCACTATGAGGGACTGGGGCACCCCGGTCCGTTGCTGGCGCTGTCGCGGCCGCTGCGCTGGCGCGCGCCCGTGCTCAAAGACGTGACGACTTATCTGCGTCGGCAACTGCAGCCGGCGGCTGCCCGTGCCCATGGGCCTGTTGCCGCCGCACTGCCATGACGGCCACCGAGGCTGCCGTGCGGTGCGAGGAAGAGAAGAACTCGCGGTGGGCCAGGATCAGCACGGTGACCACGCAGGCGACGATGGGCAGCCATTCGGACACGAACCAGGCCACGGCCGCCACCGAGAAATAGTAGCAGCGGATGCCGCTGTTGAAATTGCGGGCGCCCAGGGCGTTCATGCGGGTGATGGCATCGATCTCCTCCTCGGAGGTGCCATGGGCATGGTCGATGGCGCCCAGCATGATGCAGTAGTGGTTGAACTGGCGCAGCGACAGGGTGAAGGCAAAAAAGGCCAACACGAACATGGCCAGCATCACCACCAGGTGCAGTTGCACATCGAGCGTGGTGTAGACGCGGTCCAGCGAGAGCGACTGCAACGCGTCCATCAGCGCGGGGACCTGACCGAAGACGGTGAACACCGCCAGGATCAGCAGCACCGAGGTCGAGGCCAGAAAGCTCACCGAGCCCATGATGTTGCCGGACAGGATGGCGTCGAAGGGCGATTCCCGGCGGGCCGCATTGGCCACCCAGCGGCGGCGCTGCATGTTCATGATCACCGACAGCGAGGGGCGCAGCTTTTCCACCTGCGGCACCACCAGATTATAGGCCAGGTAGCACAGCAGGGGAAAAAAGGTTGAGATCAGCGTGATGGACATGGTCGGGTTCCGGAACGGGCCTTGAACTCTGGTCCCGCCGCGGACGGCGGGCAAGCCGGTTGATCAGATGGTGCGCGGAAAGCGGCGGTGGATGGCGTCGATCTCGGCCAGCACGGCCTCCGACAGGGTGAGGTCGGCGGCGGCAATGGCATTGGCCAGCTGGCTGGTGCTGGTTGCGCCAATGATGGTCGAGGTGGTGAAGGGCCGCGTGAGCGTGAAGGCAATGGCCATCTGGGCCACGTCCAGTCCATGGCGCTGCGCCAGATCGATATAGGCCGCGGTGGCCGCTTCGGAGTGCGGATTGTAGCGCCAGAAGCCCTTCTGGTAGTCGCCGCGGCTGCCGGCGGGCACGGCACCATTCTGGTATTTGCCGGTCAGCATGCCGCCGGCGAGCGGAGAATAGGCCAGAAGCCCCACCTGCTCATGGTGGCTGAGCTCGGCCATGTCGAGGTCGAACTGGCGGCGGATGAGGTTGTATTCATTCTGCACGGAAACCAGGCGGGGCAGATTGCGCTCGGCGGCGATGCGCAGCCACTGGGCAATGCCCCAGGTGGTCTCGTTGGAGACGCCGACATGGCCGATCTTGCCAGCCTTGACCAGGCCGTCGAGGCCCTCGAGCATATCGGCGATATTGTCCAGCACGTCGGTGGTGTCCTGGGTGTGCGGCGCATAGGTCCAGGAGCCATCGAAATTATAGCTGCCGCGCGAGGCCCAGTGGATCTGGTAAAGATCTATATGATCGGTCTTGAGCCGGGCGAGGCTCGAATCAACCGCCTGGCGGATGGTATCGGCGCTGGCGCGCGACCCGCCGCGCATGAAATCGACGCCGCCTCCGGCGATCTTGGAGGCCAGGATCCACTTGTCGCGCTTGCCGGTTTTCTGGAACCAGCTGCCGATGATCTCCTCGGTGCGGCCCGAGGTTTCGGGGCTGCGCGGCACGGCGTAGATTTCGGCGGTATCCATGAAGTTGAGCCCGGCCTCGAGCGCCATATCGATCTGGGCGTGGCCCTCGGCCTCCGTATTCTGGCTGCCCCAGGTCATGGTGCCCAGGCAGAGTTCGGTGACCCGCAGGTCGGTGCGGCCAAGCGTCTTCAGTTTCATGGGTGGGAATCTCGGTTGCTGGCGGAAAGTGGCCCGACACTAACCGATGGTGCGCAAAATGGTAGGTTTTGCGCACAGAAATTGCCGGCGTCAAAAAACCGTCACGCATGGCCATTTGGGGGGTTGAGCAATCCGTCCATACCCCCTATATACCCATCACGTCGCGGCACCGGCCGCACAGATGACCGCCAATCTGGCATTGTTATCGACTTTGACGCGGGATGGAGCAGCCCGGTAGCTCGTCAGGCTCATAACCTGAAGGTCGCAGGTTCAAATCCTGCTCCCGCAACCAAAAAAGCCCAGTGAACCCACACGGTTCGCTGGGCTTTTCCCTTTTTGGCGCCGCGTTTGCCGGGCTGGTCGCCGGCCGGCGAGCGAATTGGGACGCCGTGCGCATGTGGCGCGTTGCCTTGGGCCGCGCGGCAGCCTATGGCAATGGCGAGCTGAGTATGCAGGGTGCCGACATGGGGCGTGTCACGACAATTGGGGCCGGGCAGGGTGCGCCGTCCTCCATCCATCGCGCGCAGGGGCGCGGCCGATGAGCGTGCCCAGTGCGGTGGCCGGGCTGTTGCGGCGTCCGGCGCGGCTGGGCGACGAGGTCTATAGCGCCATTTTCGAGCGCATCATGACGCTCGACATCGCCCCAGGAACCCGCATTTCGGTGGATGCCATGGCGCGGGAACTGGGCGTATCGCCCACGCCGGTGCGCGAGGCGCTGGCGCGGCTTGAGGCCGAGGGCCTGGTGCACAAGACCCATCTGGTGGGCTATAGCGCCAGTCCGCAGCTCAGCGGCAAGCAGTTTGCCGATCTCTATCAGCTGCGCCTGCTGCTCGAGCCCTTTGTGGCGCGGCAATGCGCCCTGCTGATGGACGACGCCATGATCGACGAGCTGGCGGGGCTGTGCGCCGACATGCGCGCGCTGGCGACAGGCGAGACCCTGGGCAGCTACGCCAAGTTCGCCCAGCTCGACATGGTGTTCCACGACCAGCTGGCCGCCAGCGCCGGCAATGACCTGGTGATCGCTGCGCTGTCGCGGCTGCACACCCATGTGCACCTGTTCCGCCTGGTGGCCACGCCCAAGGCGACCAATGCGGCGGTGGATGAGCATGACGCCATCGTCAGCGCCATCCGCCAGCGCAACCCCGACGCCGCCGAAGCGGCCATGCGCAGCCACGTGGTAAAGTCACGCGTGCGGTTCGGGCGGGACTGAGGGGTTAGGGGCTCTCCTGACCGGCGCCGGCCCACAGGCAGAAGACGATCAGCGGCGCGTATGCCACGAGCACAAGCGGCCATGCGATGCCGGGCCAGAGCTGTGCGGCAAGGGCGAGCGGAAAGCACCAGGCTGCCGTCAGCAGACAATAGACAATGGTGGTGCGCTTGTGGCCCCAGGCGCGCGACAGCTGCTGATAGGCGTGGCTGCGGTGGGCTCGCCAGGGGCGCTCTCTGCGCGCCGTGCGGCGCAACAGGGTCACGGTGGCGTCTACGACAAATGCTGCTGGCAGGATGAGCCAGGCTTGATAGCCGATCTGCCCTGCGCCCAGGGTCGCCAGGGCAATGGCAAAGACAGCCAGGGCCAGCGCGTTTGATCCCGCGTCGCCCATGAAAATGCGTGCAGGCGGCCAGTTGCGCACCAGAAAGCCGGCGGTCGCGCCCGTCGTCGCCAAGGCCAGCCAAAAGACCGGTGCCTGGGCCGCGTCGGCATCCTGGATAGCCCAGATGATCACTGCACCGAGCAGCACAAGGATAGCATGGGTGCCGGCGATGCCGTCTATGCCGTCCATGAAATTGAACAGGTTCAGCCACCAGAGGCCGATGATGGTGACGACAATGCCGAGTGGAAGGCCGGACATCTCCAGGCCAAAGGGTAGGGCAATGGCGGGCAATGCGCCCATGGCCCACACCAGCGCCACGAAGACAATGATCTGGACCGGAAAGCGCAAGGCGGGGGACAGATCCATCAGATCGTCAGTAAAGCCGAGCAGGCCGATCGCCAGAATCAGGCCGGCGACGACCCAGAAGCCCGGTGCGCCGAGCAGGGCCAGGCAGGCAGCGGAGCCAACAGTGATAACCGCAATAGCAATGCCGCCGCCACGCGGGGTGGGCCGGGTGTGTGATGAGCGTTCGTTGGGGGGCTTCACCAGACCAAGTTGTGGCGCGAGACGCTCGACAAGCCGGGTCCCGAGGTAGCCGAAGAACGCGGCCATGGCGACAAGGGCGATGCCGATGAGAGGTTGCATGCAACTACCGCAGTGAATGAAGGAAAGGAGTAAATCGGCGCGGGGCTCACCGACCGGACGCAAAGGCCGCCACGGTGTCCCGGAGCCCGTCGATGCTGGATTGTGGCGGCGCCCAGCCCAGGATTGTCTTGTTTTCAGCAATGCTGACTTCAAGCGTTCCAAACAGCCGCTGGTACTGGCCATAGCGTCCGGCGACTCTGGCGACCAGACCGATGAGCTCGGGAGGAACCCAGAAGAGCCGCGCTGGCTTGTTCATGCTGGCGCCGATGGCCGTCAAAAGCCCGCTGGTGGACAGGCTCTCTCCGTCGGCAGCCAGAAATGTGTGTCCGGCAGCGGCTGGATTGATGATGCATGCAACCAGCAGGTCACACAGATTGGTCACCGAAACCAGGCTGCGCCGATTGTTGATGGCCGCCAGCGGCAAGGGGATGCCCTTGCGGACCCAGCGCAGCAGGCTGAGGAAGTTGCCCTTGACGCCCGGCCCGTAGACCAGAACCGGCCGGACGATGACAATCTCCATGCCGGTGCGCTGACCCAATGCCCGAAGTGCGGCCTCTGCCTCGGCCTTCGAGATGCCATAGGGATCCACCGGAGCCGGGGCATCCAGGGCCGTGAAAGGCGCGCCCGGTGGCGTGCTTTCCCCGTTCACCTTGATCGAGCTCAGGAAGACGAAGCGCCTGACCCCGTCTTCCGCCGCGCGTTCGGCCAATTGCAGTGTGCCGGCAACATTGTGACGGCGGAACTCGGCCAGTGGATCGGCAGCCTTATCCTTCATGACATGCACACGGGCGGCGCAATGCACAACAACGTCAATCCCGGTGAGGCTGGGTACGGCGTCTTCGCCTATGGTGCCCAGGACCAGAACAGGACTGCCGTCCTCGACCTGTCCGGCTCTCCTGACCCCGGCGACGGGCTCGATGCCCTCCCGGCCACCCAGCAGGCGCAAAAGGTGGCCGCCGACAAAACCAGTGGCACCGGTGATCAGGACCCGAACCATCTCAGACGCCTCCGCCAAGCAAGCGGACCGGAAGGGCCGACAGGAAGTGCGTCGCCGTAAACAATGCGGCGCCTGGCCCGAGGCCGCGCCCGTTGTCCAGACGGTATTTTTTCAGCACATGATAGTGGCGCCCGACCATCTGCAGCTTTTTCCCCGAGATCTGCTGGGGTGACTGACGATAGCCCATCAGGGGATACTGCACCTTGATGCTGTAACCGAGCCGTTCATGGCACTTGAGCCAGCAATCGAGATCTTCGCGAGCCTTGTAGGCAGGGTCTTCGTTGAACGGAGTGGCCCTGAGCGTCTGTGCATCGACCATGACGCTGGAGGTTGGAGTCTGGTATTTCACCAACTGCGACAAGAAGCTGATCCGGCGAATGGCGTAAGCGCCAACCGGGCCAAACTTGAGCTCGCTTTCATCGACAAAGTCCGTCATCTGCGTGCTGCAGAAGCGGGCGCCGGACTTTTCGAGCGCCTCGATCTGGATGCGCAGCTTGTCGGGATGCCAGATGTCGTCGGCATCGAGAAACGCAATCCACTTGCCGCGCGCCTGCTGGATGCCGACATTGCGCGGACCAGCCGGCGCACCATAGTTCCTGGGCAGCCGAATGACGCGGATCCGATCATCCTGCCGGGCGAAGTCTTCTGCGACTTCTGCCGTGCGATCCTTGGAATGGTCATCAAGGACCAGTAGTTCGAAAGAACCATAGGTCTGGGCGATGGCCGAGCGCAGTGTTGCGGCAATAAAGCCTTCCGCATTGTAGGCCGGCGTAATGATGGTCACCGTCGGCGACGAACTGATGCTGTCGGTCATACTTGCCTTGCTGCCTTGAAAGCCTTGGCCATCATGTGGAAGCTGTGGTGTTCGCCTCCAATGCGGCCGATCACTGATGCGTCGCAGATGCGAATGCGCGCATGCTCGGTATTGATATCGTGCGCCGCCATCGCTGCCGCATCAAGCGTGTCGTGCAGATGAATGCCGCGGATAAACAGCTCTGGCCGCTGTGATGACCGCATGCCGGGGATCTGCAGGTTTTCCCGCACCGCGTCCGTGGTCGCAAGAATATGCTGCAGCCGGGGCGCCAGACGGCCCGTCTCAAGCTCAAGGTCATAGGCCTGCGAGACTGGGATCTGCGCATAAAGACTGTTGACCGATGCGTGCGGGAAGAGGCCGGCCTTGTTGAACAGGGCCTCCGAGATCAAACCCAGGGAACGCGCGCGCATGACCTTGGCGACGACGCCGCCTGCGGGCAGGCCGAATGCGGCACGTTGCTCGATGCCGTGGTCGAGACGACGATAGGAGAATCGTGCCGGCTTGGCGGTGACGAGCGCGGCCGGGCTGCTCTGTGGCAGGGCGGCGAACCAGTAGCCCGTGGCCGTGCGCTCGACATCGACGCGTACAGCGCCCGATTGCGGTTCGTCGCTGGCACGGACCTGCCCAAGATAGCAGATGACATGATCTGACGCTGTGTGCCGAAGGCCCGGCACCGGACCCAGCGAGCGCGCTATCAGCGCTGGTGTATCCAGGGCGCCTGCGCATATCCAGAGCCGGGCGGCAGACAGTGTCTCCGACCCTGCCCGGACCGTGACAGCACTGCCAAGGGTGTCAAAGCGCTCCGCAGCGAGAGGACGCAGTTGCAGGCGGTCGCCGCGATCGGCGACCAGGCGCGCCCAGTGAGGCCGGGGGCGGATTGGCTGCCTGGGGACGAAGAGCCAGCGGCTGCCATAGCGGCCGTCGATGTCCACCCCGGGATAGAAATGGGCAAAAAGCGTCTCGAATGCGCTGCGGCAATCCGGCGCAAAGGGGACGTCATCGGCAAATGGAATGACACCATGCCAGAAGTTGCCCAGGCCACCCGGACCGCGCACGCCGGACGGAACATTGGTCTGCTGGTCGTAATAGCGCACCGTTGCCGGCTCGGGCTCGGTCAGGACCAGGATGCGGCGGCTGGGATCCAAGCCCATGGCAACTGCAAGCCCGCTCAGGCCCGAACCGATTATGATGTCGTCGTAAGCCATAGGCGATTGCTCAAATACAGGTAGCCGTACCAACGCCAGCCGAGCGCGCGTAGAACGATGTCGACCGGACGCAGCAGGCAGGGCCAGCCGATGCGGGCTTGGAGCCAGCCATACCCGGCATGGACCGACCGCTCAAGGGCGTTGGCAAATGGCCTGGTGATGGCGGAGAACAGCAACGTAATGCCGCCAGACTCTTCCGCGATGACTGCCGCTGCCATGAAGGCGGCAATTTCGTCCAGGCTGGTGGCCATGGTCGTGCCGCCAGGCAATTCGGACGGGTCGCGATAGACCACGCCGATGGTGACGATATGGGCGTTGAGCAGGCTTTGGCTAAGCTGCTCGCAGGCGCGCTTGACCCGGGGATATTGGTAGCAGTCCGTCACCGCGTCGACATTGGCGGTCGCGGTGCTGATGTAAAAGACATGGATGTCCGTTTCGGTCGCCAAGCGAGCGAACATGGCCCGGTTGGCATCAAGGTCGCGGGCATAGCTCAGGACCCACACCCGGTCACCCGGGGCGAAGGCAAAGCTATCGAGTTCGCTGTGACCAATAGCCTTGAATCCCGACGCCAGTCGCGAGTCCGTGCAAAGCGCCTGCCAGACCGTCGAATTTTTGCCCAGCACGATGTTTCGGCCGCTGCCTGTGCTCATGGGGCAGAAGCCCCGGTCTGGACAAATCGGGCCGGAATGCCGACGGCCGTTGCTCCGGCGGGGACTGACGTCAGCACCACCGCATTGGCCCCTATCGTGCTGCCGCTTCCCAGCGTTACCGGCCCCAATACCTTTGCGCCAACGCCAATGGTCACCCCGTCCTCAACCACTGGCCGCTTGGCCGGGTTGTACTGGAAGTCGGCGACGCTGGCGCCCAGTGTCACCTGGTGGAAGATCGTCACATTATTGCCAATGGTTGCCGCGCCCAACACGGTTCCGATCGTGTGCGGCAGGACGAGGCCACCACCGATGACAAGGCTTGCCGGCACCTCGATGCCGAAAAGCTGAAAGTTGAACAGGCTCACCAGCTTGGCCAGCGGGCCCAGCCTGTGCCGATGCAGCGCATTGGCCAGGCGCAGCAGGAAAACCGGCATGAAGCGCGGGCCCAGTACATTCCAGGGGCGGAGTGGTCGCCCGGGGCGACCGGTCAGCTCACACAGGTGCGCCCAGTCGCGCTGCAGCAGGTCGCCAAATCGTTGCGTCGGTGTGCTCGTCATGCCTTTGCGTCTCGCTGCCAGAGGTAGATCGCGCCGGCATAGGCCAAGGCAAATTGGGGGGCGGAGATATAGTATTGAAACAAGAACACCACCGGCACGGCAAAGATGAACAGGCGCGCAACCGGATCGGCCTTGGTCATTGCGATCCGCATGGTGGAGATCCTGATAAAGGGAAAGGCCAGCACGCCAGCCTGGAACAGCAGGACGCCATAGCCACTTGGCACACCGGTCCCACTGATGTCCATCAGGAACGAGAAGCGCTCCATCAGCAGCGGGCGGGCGTCCGTCCAGGTCTGGGCAGCCAGCCCATTGGGGAAGAAGCTGGATTCAATGCTGTCCAGCATTCCGGCAATGGCACCGCCGATACGCATGTTGGTGCTGTAGTCTTCGGTGATCAGAATGGTGGGATTGCTCAAAAGGCGACCAAGCAGGGTGATCAGGCGGTTGCCGTCGGCCATGGTGAGGATCGCATTGCCGACGCCCAGCATAATGGACCCAAGCAATAACGTGATTCCCAAGACCACCAGCCGGGGGCGATAGACCGTCAAGGCGATCGCCAGGGCCAAGGTGAGCACCAGCGCACCATTGGCCGAGCGGGCCAGGAACAGGACGCTGAGTGCGGCCAGGACAATTGTCCAGCGCTGCTGGCGCAACAGGATGGCGCTGCCGCCGAGCAGGATCATGTGGAATGCAAAATGGGTGGGTTCGGGCGCCAGGCCGATGGCGCCGCGGCCCGACGCGGCGATATCCTTGGCCAGCCCGCCCCATTCGCCCAGAAGAGCCGTCATGAAGCTGGCGTCCAGCAGGGCCTGGGTCATGCCGATCCAGAACCAGATCAGGATGGACAGCGACACAAGCTGCCCCACCAGTCTGCGATCCCAATCAAGCAGGGTGTAGCAGGCCATGGTCAGGATCATCGGGCTGACGTAGTTGAGCAGGTATTTGTATTCCTGCACATTGCGGTAGGGTGCGCAGGTCAGCAGGAACAGCACGATGCCCAGTCCTGCGAACGAGATCAGCGCCACTGCGTCCGGCCAGGGCATGCGGCGCACACTCGACAAGCGTGACAGGACCAGCACGACCATGCCCAGAACCATGGCATAGGGCTGCGTGTAGCTGCCCAATGGGATGATCTGCACATAGGGGAAGGTGATGGACAGCACGGTCAGCACCAACAGCGTCGTGCGCGCCGCTGCCAGCCATCGCATCCGGGTCAATGATGAGCCATGCTCGTCAGCCAGCAGCGCGTCGGCCATTCATCATTCTCCAAAGAACTGCTGCGTGCAGCGTGCGGGCGACCAGTACGGCAAGGATAAACCACTCGAGCGCCAAGCCCAAATACCACGCTGCGCCAAACAGCAGAGCCATTGTTGCCGTTGCAATGGCACTGGCGAGCAGGACGTCCTTCTCGCGGTCATGAGCGATCAGGTGGAACTCGAGCAGGCTGAAGATCTGCATGAAGCAGACGCCGCCACCAAGCAGGATTGCCTCCCAGGAAATCTGGTAGCGCTCAAAGAACCCGAATGGCAGGTCCAGGGCCCGTGCAGCCAACATGCCGCATGCCAGTGCGACCGATAGCGCGGCCATGCCCAGCACCGGCTTGCGCACACTCTCGATGCGGCCCGAACCGATGGCATTGGTTCGCGCGGACTTGATGACACGGGGGCCGGCGCGTTGCGCAAAGATGTTGATGACCAACTGCCCAACCTGAAACATCAGGGCGACGATGCCGTAGGAGCCGGCCGCGGCGGCGCCCAGGATAATGTTGATGGCGCCGCGGTCGAGCAATTGGGTGGACGAGGACAGCAGATAGGCCAGGTAAAGCTTGCCACCGCCGGTCTTGCTAACGGTGTCGACCTGTGGCTCGACCAGTTGGTCGCCAGCGTGTTGCCTGATCAGGCTACGAATGCTGACGATGGCGTAAAGCAGGGAGCTGGCGGCGGCGACCAGGTCGCCGACCATCGCACCCGTCCAACCGAACATCCAACCGCCCAGACAGGCGAGAAGGATGGCCGTGCCGTTGCGAACGAGATTGAAGGCCTGCAGCACATTGGCATTCTCGGCGGCGCGGAGCAGTGATGCAGCCAGGGCGAGATAGGCACTGCACAGACCGATGCCACCCGCCGTTACGGCGGTGAGCACGGGATTGTCGATCTTGAACAGGAACAGGGCAACCGCGCCAGCCAAGGTTGCCAGGACGAAGCGAATCCCAAGCTTGAGCGCAATCAGCCGCACGCTTTCGGTGATCCGCGCGTAGTCGCGCGTGAGCCAGAGACGAGGATAGTATTTTGTGGTGCCTTCGATCTGGCCGAAGCTAAGCAGGGTGCCACTGAGCACAGCCACGCCGATGACCGAAACATAGCTGCCCAGATTGGCGGGCGACATGATTTGGGCGAGGGCCAGGACTTTGGTGAAACCCAGGCCGGATGCAAACAGCATCCAGAAAAAATACCGTTTCACGCCATGTGCCAGATCTGAATGGAATGAGAAGTTGGAACAGACGCCGGGCCCGGGCTGTGTGGCCGCCCGGCCCGGCGTGCTGTTGCGCTCAATTCAGCCGCAAGATGTTCCGCAGGAAACGCGGGTTGAGATCGGGACGCAGCTTGGCGCCAACCTCTGCGAGACGCTCGGCATTGTCGAGGATCTGCGGGTTTGCCGGCACGAAGGGGGTCTGTGAATTGAAGGTCACAAAGATCGCATAGCGCGGCTCAGACGTGCAACGGCTGCCGTAGTGGTAGCAGACTGCCGGGTCGACCAGCACCGATTCTCCAGCCTTGCCGTAGAACGTCCGGATCTGACCATTGCCGAGCTCGGCCTTGAGCTCGTCGTCCGAAAGCCGGCGGATTGCGATCGACTTTCGAATGCGTTTGGTGTCGTTCTTGTCCACAAAGACGAAGGGGCCCTTGTCGTCCGTGAGGACGTCATTGAGATAGACCACACAGTGGAACGACTTCCGGTCGCCGTAGTCCTTGTGCCAGAACTGGCTCTCGCGCAGCTTTTCGGTCGGATAAGAGTAGAGCACCTGGATACTGTCCAGGGTCAGACGCCCACCGAAATAGTCGATGGCGGGGTCGAGTACTTCCTGGGAAAAGGCCACTTTCATCAGCGGATTGTCGACGGTGAAGTCTTCCGGCTTGACCAGGTTCACAAACGGTGCGCCGCGGTCTTTGGGAACCACCAGCGCGCCGCGAGGCACATAGATCTCGCGCAGGGCAGCGACCGTCTCGGCATCGAGCGTGGGACCGGCGTGATAGCCCTGTTCGTCGAGAATGCCCGTGGTCTTGCTCACGCCAGCGCGCTGCGCACCTGCGTGCTTGCCATATTCCATCAGCATGGTCGCATAGCGGACCGGGATGAGCCGCCAGCGGATAAAGCTTCCGATGTCTCGTAGACTTGTCACTTAGTGTTCCTTTGCATCACCGGACTGGACCCATTCGTCGGATGCCTGGTCTTTCACTCGGCGAACCGGCACTCCGACATAGATGCCTGGTTCTGAAATCGACTTGTTCACCAGCGACATCGCACCAATGATCACATTGTCGCAAATATCGATCGGGCCGACCACGACCGAACCTGCTCCGATTACCACATTATCGCCAAAACGAAAGACGGATCTGGTTTTGTGACGTTCAAGATAGGTTGGGTCGGAAGGGCTGCGTGCTACCAGCGAGACGCCAGCCATGACGGCAACCCGACCAGACGACACCACGCCGTTGCCGCCGAGCAAAATGCCGTTCGGATGGCTGATCGACAGGCGTTTGACATCGATGGACGAGGACATCATGTCCACGCCGTAGCAAACCAGCATGAGCCGATCCAGGATCATGGAGATCGGACGGCCGATGAACGGCACCCGGAACCAGAAGAAGCGGGAGACGCGGATGTGCCCCCGGATCTGGCTCTCGATCATCCAGAGCTTTTTCAGGATCTGCTTCACTTGGCTGTTCCCGCTCGATATTCGGCTCGAATTGCCTCCGAGAGGGCGTGCAGGTTTTCCTCGGTGAACAGGACATCAGATGGCTGGGGGTCGCCGGGATAGGCGTTGCGGCCAAACGCGATGAGTTCCTCGATATTGGCGTCGGCGTTGTCGCTGAGCTCGTAGGTTTCAGCGCGATTCAGCGCAACTGCAAGCTCGTCATGCGAAGAGACCGGTATGGCGCCGGTGAAAGTGCGGTAGAAGACCCGACCGGCGACGATCACCTTGCGGCCAAGCAAGAGGGCGTCCATGCCCATGCTGCTCGAAATGCTTACAGCGGCGCCGCAACGCTTGATCAGTTCGCGGCCGCTTTGCCGACCGTGGATGAAGCGCAGGTTGCCATATTTGGCCCGCAACGCGCGCCAGGGCTTTTCGCCCAGGGCGCCGAACTGGTTCGGATGTTCCTTGACCCACAGGAGCCGGTCGCTGGGCAGGGCGCGCAGGATGGTTTCGACAAACGATATCTGGCTGACGATCTCTGGCGCGAAATAGATCAGGGATGCTTCCGGCTCGTACTGCAGTGGATAGACCACATTGGTGGCAGCAAAGCTGTCGGGCAGGGCATCGTAGACATAGGACGGCGTGAGCAGATAGCGCATATAGGCACGATGCTCTGAGGCCGACCCCGCGGTCATGTAATCCCCGCGGAACGGGAAGGTCAGGCGTTTGATGTGCGCGCGCATCATGCGGGCGAACTGGAGGCCGATACTGGTCAGGCCCGGACGCAGCACCAGCGGTCGCTCACCCTTGCGTTGGCTGAGATAGTCCAGCTGGGGCTTGCTGGCCTTGCTGGCAAAGGCATGGTGATAGGCCGGGCCGACCCGGTCGCCAATCACGCCATGGGCATAGGATTCAACTGTCTTGCGCAGCTCGGGGCTGGTGTTCGGGGCGCCGGCAATCGGTGTCGGTACCGAGATGTTGGTGGCGTCGGCAAAATAAAAATAGTCCGGAAAGTATGTATTGGCCCACAGGAGGGGGCGGGTGCCGGTCTTGCGGCAGAAATAGAAAACAATGTGCGTGATGAAGATGGCCACGGGCTCGCTGACGAAGGCGTCGTAGTGGCGTTCCGCGAACAGCGCAGCGACGGCGTCAAAGACGATCCGCGCGGTCTTCTCGCGCTTTCGGGCCGGCAGGTCGGGCAGGTTGCGGTCCGAATAGAGCGCTGACCAGCCAAACCCCGTCACGTCTCGGAAATCTTCCGGCTCGCGCCATTGCGCAGGCTGAGTTGAACTGAAGTGCTGTCGCACGACAGCCTCCAGGTTCAGCACCACTGTGCCGCCGGCTGCTTTAACTGCGCGTTCTTCTGCATCGCTCTGCACGATATGAAAATACTGCGCATCCGCATCCAGCTTTCCCAGCCTTGGCAGCAGATTGGAAAGGTAGGATCGGGACAGGCAAAGCACGTTGGCGGTCATCATTGTCTTCCTGGGCAGTAGTGGTGCCGTTGTACAACAGGCACCATTGCCATCTTTATGGGGTTTCCTGCTTGAGCTGCAGATCAAATATCACGAAATAGGGCGCCAGCCATGGCGGTTCGATCGGAGACTGTGCGGCGGTAAAGGACAGGCTGAATGGTCCCTGTGTCCTGATCGGAAGCTCATAGCGATTGTGAGAGAAGAAAGTCTGTGCCGGGGCGGTAACGGTGCCATCGGCAGTCGTGATCGTAATCGTCTCAGGGCGTCGATCACCAAGGGGATGGTCGGAGAACTCCACGCTGAAGACCCTGTGCCCATCCGGGTTGGGGAAGTCGAAGGTGATCGGCTTGGTCCAGTCCGCCTCGGCCTGTGACCATGCAACCATCACCTGGGTCACGTCCGATGGCCAGGGCACTTCAGCGATGCGGGCCCATTCGGGCCAGTGCTTGTCCAGGAACTTCCAGGGCACAGTCGTCAGCGCGCGGTCGACAGGATCACCGTTCGCAAAGGCCAGAACATGCGCGGGACCCAGCGCTGCAACACCTCTGGCGGTCAGCGCCAACCCATAGCCGCCAGCCAGTTCCCGATAGGTGCGGTCAAACTGTTGAACCAAGGCCATGCGCTCTACCGCCGGCATGGGACGCGGCAGGAAGATTATGTCCCGGTCCGACAGTTCCTCCATCGTGGGCGCGAAGCGGAGGTCGCGCCCGAGATAGGCTGTCATCATGGGAAACTGGTAGGTTTCGGTCTCGCCGAAGGGGCTGCGCGCAAGGGAGTCCGGCTGGGGCACCAGGAAGCCGATGGAGGCGTCGGCTCCGGACGGCACGACCTCGCGGAAGAAGCTGGCGGCATCAATGGCGATGTCACCCCACCCGTGGCGCGGGTTGACGATGTCCTGCAGATGATAACCCAGGAACACGGCCAGTGCCGCTAGCGCCACACTGTCGAAAGCCAATTTGCCGAAACGACGTTCTTCAACCGCAGGGCGTGGGAAGGCCAGCGCAAGAAAGACCAATGTAGGGGGCACAAGGAAGTAGATCAACTTGCGCAGCAACGTGCCTTCGTTGAAGCGGTTGCCCCCTTCCAGAAGCACGGCAGACGCCACCACCAGAATAGCGACCAGGATGATCATCAACAGCGGAACCAGGAGGCTGCGGCGCTTGTCGGGCGCGGTGATCAGAACGTAGGACAGCAGCGGAAGGGCGATGCAGACCGCCAACTGGGCGATGACGCCACGCTGAGCGAGTTGCATGGGGTCCAGTTGTGCGAGAGAGACCAGCAGTTGCCGGCCAACCGAAACGCCACCGATCTGCGCAAAGCTGAGCCCGGCAACAAGCAGGGCAATTGCGGCCAGGCCAAATGGCACGAACAGCGCGAGGTTCACGCGCCGACCGGTACGGACGCCAGCCAGCCGCCAGACGGCCAGCATCGTCACAAACGGGGCCAGCACGACGCCATCGCGCTTGGCCAGAATCAACAGCGCCACAAGAACGGCGATCAGCCAACCGGCCTTGGCCCGCGGCTGGGCAAGGGTGGTCACAACCGCAGCCAGAACCAGTCCGACATAGAGATGTGGGCGGAAGGCAAAGGCGTTGTCGAGCAGATAGATGCAGAGAAGCACGGTCACAACGGCCAGAACCGGGCGGCTTATCCGCAGGCGATCAAGCGTGAGCACCAGATAGGCTGACAAAAGCAGCACAACCAGCCGCGACAGCGTGCCGGTCAATGTGCCAAACCACACCACTTCCAGTCCGTCGAGCGCGAGGGATGTTGTCTGGTCGAAGAGGAACCAGCCACTGGCGTCGAACTGCTTGAGCCATGGCGAGAAGGCCGTGCCAGACCGCGCCAGCTCCATCGAGCGCATGGCGGCATGGAAGTAGTCATAATGCATGAACGGAATCGGCGAGGCATTGGCAGCCAGATAGGTGGCGGCCAACAATGCCGCGAGCCCGAAACCCCATCGCCCGGCTTGGCTATCTGGCGTGTCGGGCCGTCGGACGGGCAACAGATTGAAAAAAGCCAATCCCAGCAGCACAAGGGCAATCTGATGCTTGGCGAATGGCCAAGGCGCAGCTGCCAGAAGCACGGTGACACACAGCCCAATCAGGACCGCCAGGATGGTGGCTGCAAAGCCGCTTTCAATCCGGCGGGCAAGCGGGCGTCCAGCCAGGAACAGCAGAACCAGCAAGGCGAGCGCATTTCCAAAAAAGCGCAGGTCCGCTACCTGCGACAATGCAGAAAAGCTTATGTTGCCGACATCCATGCGCGTTCCCGACCTCTAGTGGGTGGCCTTATCAGGGGTAGCCCTTGCCCACCACGATGTACTTTTCGTCGCGGTCGAGGTTGAGACTGTGGGTCGCCTTGAAGGCGACGTCCGTGCGGACGGGTGCAGGATTATGAGCAGTCTCGGGCTGGGGCATGGTGCTCCAGCCATGAAACACCCAATGACCTGGGCGTTCCTCGGTCCAGTAGTCGGGGTTGCGGTGCTCGTTCATGATGAACTGCAGGCCGCGTGGATCGACGCCGAGCCACTCGCAGAACTTTTCGATGTGACGAAGCGGCGCCTGCTCATGCTTGCGCACCAGTTCAAGGCCCTGGTCGCGCGTCAGCCGCCCATGCCGAATCTCGCGGCTGGCGTGGTCGGTGACCTTGGAATAGCCGTGCTTGTACAGCTTGAGGACATCGTGGATGTCCATGAAGTTGTAGCAGTCGACGTGGTCGTAGCAATCGAACGTCCGGTCAAAGCTGGCGCTTTGGTAGCCATGCGATTGGATCATCTGTTCATGCTGTGCCTTGGGATCCCAGCGCACGAAATTGCCCAGATAGATGCCGCGGACGCCACCGGCGGCAAGATCGGGGTCGCTGGGATAGCGATATTGGGCCACGTCATCGCCCTTGAGCGTGTCGAAGATGGACAACAGGTCGTCGGCCTCGCGCGCCATCAGATCGTGGTCGACGCGATAGCGGCGCGACATTTCCACCTCATGTTCATGGCTGAACATGCCGACCTGCTCAAGACCCTGGTGTGCCCCCCAGATGATGAGCGGAACCTTGTAGCGAACCGCTGTCTGCACGGGAAACACAGTCTGACCCGCCAGTGGAGGCCAATACATGCTGCCGAACTGGCGCAGCGTTGTCCGCGTGATCGCCTTGACCGTGACCGGATTGACGTTCTGCACAAGGATATCGCAGTTGAAGCGAATGCGCAGATTGGCGAGGTTGCGAATACCGAGCGGGGTGTTGAAATACTTGTTGTACGTCACCAGCAGCGGGTTGAGCCCCAGCCGCTCCTTGACCAGGTGGACAATGTAGTAGGAGTCGTTGGCTCCGGTGACGGGGACGATGCAATCGTAATTGGCGCCCGCGGCGTTGCGATAGGGCTCCACCAGGGCCTCAAGCTTGCGCCAGCGCGCATCCCAGTCCAGGCGATCCTTTTCTTCGTGAATCCGGCAGCCTGAGCAGATCCCGTCCTCATCGAGCACTAGGCCCAGGGGATGGCTGGAGCGGTACAAGCAACGGCGGCAGCATGTGTCGGCCATAATCAGTGGTCTACCCTGCGTTCATGAGATGGCGCACGGATCGGCAGGTCACCGAGCGCCTTCTTGAGATGGCGGATGGCATGCTCGCGATAGTTCAACGTGTTGCCAACGGCGGCGGCCACCACCGATTTGCGCGTTAGCACGCCGCGCAGCTGGTCGGCGCCGGCCAGTCCGCCAAAGGCGATCAGCGGGATGTCGGCAAGCGGGAATGTGTCCAGGATACGGGTGTCGAAGGCCGTACCGCCGTCATTGCGCCAGTCGATGGTCATCACTTCGGAGACAATGCGTTTGCTCATCAGCTCAAGCACGGTATCGGACAGTGGCGCCAGCGCCCCGGTGCGATAGTTGCGATGCATCAGCCCGGCTGGTTCGACAGACAGTGGCAGCGCGGCGATGATGGCCTGTGCGCCCAGGTTGGCTTCGATCTCATGCACCTGGGACGGCTCGTCGGTGAGCATGGCATCAATGGCGATGCGGTCTGCGCCGGCATGGACTACGGCAACCGCCTGCTGGGCCGTGTGAATGCCGCCCAGGTAGATCAACGGCGTCGTCAGGCCCTTTTGGGCGACGCGCTCGATCATGGCGATGTCGGGGCCTGCCTGGGTGCTGGTACGGTCGATGCACTGCAGCACGATTTCGTCGGCGCCCCAACGGTCAAGATTGAGGGCCAGGATTTCGGGGCGACCCAATGGCAGATAGCGCCGGTAGCCCATGGATTGGACGGCCCAGCCATCCTTGACGGTTATGACGCCTACAATGCGTTTACGCAGCACGGCACAGGCCCTCGATGACGTCGGTCAGCAGTTGCAGGCCAGCGGCCTGGCTTTTCTCGGGGTGGAACTGCAAACCCACCGTGTTCTCGCGGCGGATGGCGACGGGGAAGGGCGTCATGCCCTGGTCAATGCGTGCGACGCCGATGACATATTCCGGTGATGTCCGGAGCACGAAGGAGTGGTTGAAATAGACGGTGCGGCCGTCGCTGGGGCGCACCAGGGGATCACTTGACGCCGCTTCAAGCGTATTCCAGCCGATATGCCAGTCCGCATTTTCGAGAGCGGTCACATAGCCCGGAATGATGCCAAGCCCTGAGGTCTCGCGGATCTCGTCCGAGCTATCGGCCAGCAGCTGCATGCCGAGGCAAATGCCGACCAGCGGCTGACCAGACTGGGCCCGCTCCTGCAGGAAGCCCACCATGTCATGATCGTGCAAGGCCGCCATCGCCGTCGGAAAAGCGCCCACGCCGGGCAACAGGATCAGGCTGCTGGCGGCCAGCGTTTCAGGATTGGACGTGGTCTGGCAGCGATAGCCCAGTGCGGACAGCGAGCGCTCAAGAGAGCCGATATTGCCCACGCCATAGTCGACGATGCCGATCGTGCGCCGCTTCATAGCCCGACACCCACTTCGAATTTGCGCGTAATCGTACCGTCACTGTGCAGCTCGAACAGGTTCTTGTTGAGCGAGCGATGGACCTGATCCCAGAATGCGTCGACCGAGATCTCGATATAGTCGCAGAACTTGGCGATGTACTCGGGCGAGCAGGCGTCGTCGTATTTTTCCACCAGGCGGATGCCGTCCTCCCGCTTGAGGCGGCCGAGACGTATCTCTTCGTTGACATAGTCGGTGACGCGACCAAAACCAAACTTGTAGTATTTGATCATCTGGTTGAGCGTCACCCAATCCTCGTCCAGCGACGTGACGCCGCGCAGATCGCCAGTGTTGTCGACCGTATCAGAGCGGACCTTCAGCCCGCGCCCGGCAGAATACATGCCATTGTTGACCAAGGACCAATCCCCCAGGAACCAGCCCAGGTAGATGATCTGGAGGTCGTGTTCCTCAAAGGCTTCAGGGGCCGGATAGCGGTAGGGCAGGAGTTCTGTATTGGTGGCGCCTGCCTCCATCATCCAGTCGGCGGCGCCCCCGGAAAGGGTATTCATGTAGCGCAGATTGTTGCCATCATAGCCGGTCTTGCCAAGCGTCTTGAGGTCACCCAGTTGCAGGCCCGGGTTCTCCCCCCACAGAATAAGCGGGATGCGGTAGCGGATTGCCAGTTGCGGCACTGAGCTGAACAGGGCCAACTCGGTCGACTTGGCCCAGTTGGTAAAACGCAGGAAAGACTCGCGCATGAGCTTGCGCCAGGTCCCGGGTGCAGGCGCTGACATCACCATATCGAACCCCAGCTCGATCAGGTTCGAGATGTTGTCGACGCCGCGCTCAGTGACCTGTTCGGGCGGGTAGGTCAGGCATGCCAGGAGCGGCTTGAGGCCAAGGTTGTCCCGAACCCAGAGTGCCTGGCGCATGCTGTCCTTGCCGCCGCTGACGCCGATGATGCAGTCGAACTCCTGGTCGGATCGCCTGGGCCGTGCTGCCAGCACATCCTGCAGGATTTCGTAGCGCTCCTGCCAGTCCACGTTCTTGAGACGGGAGTAATATTCGCAGGCCGGGCAAATGCCTTCGGGCAGGAACTGGGTGTTGGGACGAGTGTCTGGTTGCAGGCATTGCTTGCAGTACTTCAAGGTGCCTACTCCATCGCCTTGATGTGGATGATGCGATCATGGGGCAGCCGGCATTGCGGCGCATGGGGCGGCAGAGTGCAGAACACGGGGCGCCCCGCCTCCAGCGCTAGCGCAAGTGCGAAAGACTCACAACCCGCAACCCAGCGCGCCCGTCCAATCGCCTGCGAAATACTGCCTGATTGATCCAATGACAGGGCCATATTGGCATGACGGGCGATCCACTCGTCATACTTGCCCGACGGGTCGGAGGGGTGGGGACGCAGGGTGATCTCGATATCGGCCGGCAGGCGAAGTCCCGGCAGCCTTTCGGCAAAATAATCGAGCGCCTGGAACTCCCCCTGCGTGTGGCGGCCCCAGTCAGACCGTGCCGGTTCGAGAACGTACAACACCCGGTTGGCCGTCTCGGCAGTGATCGGCGCCACGCCGGCGAGTTGTGCTCTGGCGTAGAGGTTGGGCACCAGGTCAATGCGCGCGGGATCAAAGTGTCTGCTCGCTTCGGCCAGCGCAAAGTTGTCAGTGACCCACCAGCGGTCGGGGAGGACCTCCTGTCCGTTGCGGACGAAGCGCTGCGGATAGTTCACCCAATGGTCAAGCACGGCGATGGAGGGAATGCCGCGCGCCCTGGCGCCGGCGCGGGCCTGGTGCTCGAGGTCGCTTGCCCAGCCGGTGCCGCTCAACAGCATTGCCGCGCCATCCAGCGCAGCGTCCAAGCTGTTGGTGTTGCGCGGATGGCCCAGGGCGGCGGCAATGCCGTCCGCCGGCCCTTCAGTCCAAATGCGAATGCCATCCGCTTGTTCGCCAATCGCATGCAAGATGATATTGGCAGCGCCAGCGTCGTGACACACGACCGCAAGCGGGCGTGGCAGATCATTGATGGGTGAAGCGCGCATAGTACACGATGTCCTGGGGCTGGCCCTCAACGATCTCCTGTGCCACCCGTCGGGCTTCCAGTTCCATGCCAGAGCGCTGCATCAGCTTTTGCATGCCGATATTGCAGTCCAAGGTGCCGGCGGTGATCTTGCGAATGTCACTGCGGCTGGCCAGCCAGGTCAACAGCAGGTCCCAGGCGTCCTGGCCATAGCCCTGGCCCCAAACCTCTGGGGCGCCGACCATGATGCCGACGTCGACCGTCTGGTGGTGCACGTTCACATAGGCCGTCATGGTGCCGATGGGCGCATCGTCCTGACGCCGTCGCATGGACAAGAACAGGTTGGCGGTGCCTTCAAAGCTGGACAGATAGGCCACGCAGCTTTCGGCATTGTGACGCCGAAAGCGCTGGTTGCTGAAGCGAACCACCCGTGGGTCGTTCAGCCAGCCAATGTATTGCTCGGTGATGTCGTCTGGCCCGAACGGGCGCAAGCTGACCAACTGGCCGACCAACACAGGTGCGCATGCCGCCATTTGTGGTCACTTGGCCTTCAATGCGTCGAGGTTGCCCCAGACTTTGTGGAAGGCAGCCACCAGGTTGGCGATGTCGGCGTCGCCGTATTCGCCCATGCACAGGTTGAGCCCGAGGAAGGTGCGAGCATGCAGGTCCTCGGCGACGGGGCAGATGCCGCGCGAATAGTCGATGTCGCGGGATACAAAGGGCTGGTTCCAGGGGAAGCCCTTTGAGCCATAGGCGATCTTGTGCTGGAACAGGGGGTAGAGATGCACGTTCTGGTAGCCGGCCATCAGCCACGGCACGCCCTCGGCGCGGAGGGCCTCGACCAGGCGTTCACGCGAGACGCCCAGAGCGTCGACGTCCAGTTTCATGCCATAGACATAATAGACATTGGTATTGCCGGGGGCCGTGACGGGCGGGGTCAGCCCAGGCAGGTCGGCAATGCCGCGAGTAAAGGCCTCGGCGGCCTTCTGGCGGCTGGCAACCCGCGCAGCCAGCTTGTCGAGCTGGACCGAGGCGATGGCAGCCTCGATTTCGCCCATGCGGAAGTTGTAGCCGAGCATGTTGTTCAGCTCGGCGGGGTCGGACGAGCGGATCACGGCCTCGGCGTGGTTGCGGATCAGGCGCATGCGGTCAGCCAGCCGATCGTCCTCGGTGACAATGATGCCGCCTTCGCCGGAATGAATATGCTTGTGGTAGTTCAGGCTATAGCCGCCGATGTCGGCCAGCGTGCCGGCATATTTGTTGTCCTGCAGCGCCCCGGGCGCCTGTGCGGTATCGCTGAGCAGCTTGATCCCATGCTTGTCGGCAATGGCGCGCAGGGCGCGCATGTCGGCCGACTGGCCAAAGATGTCCACGGCCATGATGGCGCGGGTGCGCGGGGAGATCAGCTTTTCGACACTGGCGGGATCGATGTTGAATGTCACCGGGTCGATATCGGCAAAGACCGGGATGCCGTTGAAGTGCAGGATGGCGGTGGCTGTCGCCGCCATCGTCCAGGGCGTCGTGATGATCTCGTCGCCCGGCTCGATGCCGATGGCGCCCACGGCCGCAATCAGGCCGGAGGTCCAGGAGTTGACAGCAACGACATTGCGAACGCCGAAATATTTGGCGGCCTTGGCCTCGAACGCCTTGACGTGCGGACCACCCATGAAGCCTTCGCCCGGCGCGCCGATATAGGCCGACAAGACGCCTGAGCGGATGACCGCGCTGGCCGCGTTCACCTCGTCTTCGCCAATGCTGTGGAACGGCTCAAGCGGAGCGGCGATGGCCGGGGTGCCGCCAAACAGTGCAAGGGTGTCGTTACTCATCGTTGTCTTCCTCTGCCGTCATTGCGGCAAGTGCTCGAATGTCCGCACAATGGCGTTGGGCGGCCAGGGCTGAATAGCCCGTACTGCGCACGGACGACCCGTTCGTGGCTGCCTCATACAAGTCTGCGACGGCGTTCACCATCGCCATTTGATATTCGCCCGCGACCTGGCTTCCGGCGTCGAGCGCCTTGTAGCCGGTGAATGTCGGGCTGTCGATGACGCGGCGATAGCGCCAGAGGTTGCCGCCATCCTCCATGGTCACCAGGCCTTCTTCGGTGGTGAGCGTCAGCTCGAATGTCGCGTAGTCGCGCGCATCGCCTACAGCCAGCAGGACGGGGACGCCCGTGGCGGAGACCAGGGCCGCCGGAATTGTCGGATCATCGGGCCAGAAATCATGCACCGGCCGACCAGCCCATTGGACTGACAAGGGGCCGAGCAGGAACTCGAGCAGGTCGAGCATGTGGCCGCCATTGTTCAGCACACCCTTGGTATAGCGCGCTGCGGCCGAGCGCACCGCACCCCAGGCGCCAGACTGCAACTGATCGCGCAAGCGCCAGACGTCAGGGGCCCAGCGACGGGTGTGGTTGATCGCGAGGATGATGCCAGCCTGTTCACAGCGCGCCACCACCTGCTCGGAGGTCGCAAGTGCTGGTGTCATCGGTTTTTCGCAGAAGATCACCTTTGGCCGCAGGGCAATGGCTGCGTCCATGTCGTCGGCATGGGCGCTGGTTGGGGAGCAGATGCTGATGACATCGAACTGCCCCACGCGATCACGGAGATCCCGTGTGCTCGCACGGCCCTCCGGGATCTCCCAGCGCGACATGAAGGCGGCGCGTCGGGCATCATCGACCTCGACGCAGGCTGCAAGGCGGAAACGACCGTCGCGCCGATAGGCACCGGCATGGGACAGCGGCAAGGCGTCGACCGGACGGGCGGCGTCGAAGCCGCCCGCGATATTGCCGCAGCCGATGATCAGAACCGACAATTGCCCCGTCTGGGTCATGGAATCAGTCCAGAACGTCCCAGGTGACGCGGGTGTTGGCCTCGATATCCACCTTGGCCGTCTTGCCGATCACGGCATCGAGGTGCTTGGGCGCCAGGCCGAAGCCTGGGCGCACGCTGCGCACCATGTCGGGCGTGATGGTCTGGCCAGCCTGTACGGGCTTGATGAAATAGAGCGAGCGGCGGAACTTGACGTTGCCCACTTCGCTGGACTTGCGGCCGTAGTTGACCGTGCCCAGGGCTTCCCAGGTTGCGCGCGCGGTGGTGCACAGTTCCTGCAGGTCCTTGGGTTCAAGCGAGAAGCTGTCGTCGGGCCCGCCGCCATTGCGGTCGAGCGTGAAGTGCTTCTCGATCAGGGCGGCCCCCAGGGTGACGCTGGCAATGGCCGTTACGTTGTCCAGGGTGTGATCCGACAGGCCGGTGACCAGACCGAAGCGCTGCTTCATGTCGGCCAGGGTGCGCAGGTTGTAGTCGCCCGAGGGCGCCGGATAGCCGCTGACACAATGCAGCACGGCCAGCTCGGTGCAGCCGGCCGATTTGGCCGCATCGATGGCTTCCTCGATCTCTTCGTCATCGGCCATGCCGGTCGAGATAATCATCGGCTTGCCGGTGCTGCCGGCATAGCGGATCAGCGGCAAGTCGACGGCCTCAAAGGAAGCAATCTTGTAGGCGGGCGCGCCAAGGTCTTCGAGCAGGTCGATCGCGGTGGTGTCGAACGGGGAGCTGAACAGGGTGATGCCCACCTGGCGGGCATGGTCAAACATGGGCTTGTGCCAGTCCCAGGGCGTGCTTGCCCACTCGTAGAGCTCGTGCAGGGTCCGGCCGGCCCAAAGGCCGTCGTTGATCTGAAAATCCGGCTTGTCGGATTTAAGCGTCAGCGTGTCGGCAGTATAGGTCTGGATCTTGACCGCATCGGCACCCTGCTGCTTGGCAAGGCTGATGATGTTCATCGCCGTGTTGAGGTCGCCATTATGGTTGGCCGACATTTCAGCGATGATGTAGGGCGGGGCGTCGTCTGCAATGCGCCGTCCGGCGATGGTGATCGATTGCATGTCAAAGCTTCTCCAGGGTGAGCTTGTAACGGTGGCCGTGGAGCTCAAAAAAGGCGGGATAGCGCACGGGGTCGCAGACCCGTATCAGGTCGAACTGATCGGCTATCGTCTTGTTGACGTCAAGACGGCTGTGTTCAGGCGTGCGCTTTTGATAGTAGGTCGGCGCAATGTCGGCGGGCTGAGGGGCGCCGGGATTGGTGCCATGCAGCGCCAGCGCCATGTCCATCAGTTCCAGTTCGCAGTCGAACAGCGCCTGATTGATCTCGGGCGCCAGGAAGTGCTTGGGAATGGGCACGGTCTTCTTGGCCCAGATCGCTCCGGAATCAACCTTGTCCTCGGCTTCGAGCAAGGTGACCACGATGCGTTCGCGGCCTTCAGCAATTTCCCAGATATAGGGGCTCCAGCCGCGGCCTTCGGGCAGGTCGCTGGCATGGATGACCAGCGTCACGCCGAACTTGGCGCGATGTGCACTGGTGACAATCTCGCTGCAAGAAATCAGGAACAGGATGTCGCCGCCCTCAAGCTGCTTGACGCTGCGCAGCAGCGTAATCTCGTGCGTGGCGCCATGGGTTTGTATCCAGCGCTCGAGCCAGGGATTGATCGGGTGATCGGCCGAACTGCAGACGATGGTGATCTTCATCAGGCTAGCAACTCCATCAAGGCATCGGCGACGTGCCGTGCACCCTGTCCATCGGTCACGGCAGCGGCGGCATGGCTCATCGCAGTGCGAAGGTCGGTGTCGCACAGCAAGGTGTCCACCGCCTCCGCCAGGCTATCGTCAAATGTCGGTGCGTCGCTACGGCCCACGGTCAAGGCTGCTCCGCTGGCAGCGACCGCGCGGGCGATCTCGGTCTGGTTGTCGGCGGTGACCGCCATCACGGTGGGGACGCCAAGGCAGCAGCGCTCCCAGGCCGAGGACCCGGCGGCCCCGATTGCCAGGTCGGTGTGGACAAGCAGATCAGCCATGTCAGCAACATTGACCAGAACCGCAATGTCATGACCGCTGCGCTCGGCTTGCCGTGCAACGCTGTCGCGCCAGGGCGCCGTCGCCCCGAGCACCACTGTGATCTCGGTTTCTCTGGCGCTGGGCAGCGCGCAGAGCACATCGAGAACGCGGCCAGTGAGATTGTCGCGATCAATGCCGCCCATCGAGACGATGATGCGCTTTGGCTGCCGCCCGGCCCGCAGCTCAAGACTACGGTGTCGCGCATGGGCGAACTGCGGACGCAGCAGGGCAAAGCCGGCGCCACACAATGGGTTGCAGTCTTGAGGGACCAAACCGGCGTAGGCTTGCGGCGTGCGTCCCAGTGTCTGGTCGACAAGCAAGGCGCAGTGATGTGGGCGGTCGGCCAGGTCATCAATGACGGCCGTGCGTCGCTGCGGGACGACGTCGTCTTCCCAGCGTGCGTCCAGGCCATAGTGATCAACGACCAGGCCATCACAGCCGGCAGCCTCGAGAATGGATCGGGTTTCCGCGGCATCGACGGACAGGTCTGCCCCCACCCAGCTGGCATAGGGTGAACTGCTGTGGTCACCAAGCGCATGCACCGGAAGGACCGAGACCTCAAATCCGGCCGCCCGAATGGCGGGGATCATGTTGCCGGGGTGTTCGCGACAGACGAAATGGCTTTGTGCACCCCGCTGCGACAGCTCCTGCGCCAGGGTGATGCAACGCATCACGTGCCCGGCACCGATGTCGAGCGCCGCGTCGGCGCGAAAGCCAAACTTCATAGGGTCTGGGACGTCGCGAACGCCCGATAGAGGATTTCTGCACGTGCCCAGTCATCGGCAGTGTCGATGTCCACCACGCGCCATTCGGGCAGCACGATGGTGGTGCCATGGCCATGCAGGCTCAGCCCATCAAGCCAGGCCTGGCGGCGGCCCCAGTAGAACTGTCCAGCATCAAAATAGGCTGGTTCCAGGTCCTGGGTGCGCGTGTTCACAAATTGCGGGCTGAAAGGCTGGGCGTTGCCGGTTTCAACATCACGCCGCAGGGCGCGCTGGATAGCGGCCGGAAAGGGCGCGACCGGGAAGGCATATTGGGCCTGGCTGCCCAGCAGGTGCTCGCGGGCCTTGCGCAGGTCATCGGCATCGATCATGGGCACGCCCGGATAAATGCAGCAAACCAGCTCGGGGGCAGTGCCCAGGTCCATCATGCTCCGGATAGCGTGGGCTATCACCGGCACGGTGGGCGTGAAGTCGTCCGACAGATCAGCCGGGCGCATGAACGGCACCTCGGCGCCATGCTGGCGGGCGATGTCGGCAATCTCGGCGTCATCTGTTGAGACAATGACCTTGTCGAACTGGCCACTGGCCAAGGCGCTGTCGATGGCGAAGGCGATCATGGGCTTGCCAGCGAAGGGGCGGATATTCTTGCGCGGAATGCGCTTGCTGCCGCCGCGGGCGGGAATGACTGCCAGGTTCATCTATGTCCCCTCAGGCCGACAGGGCGGCACGCAATGTCGATGCCACGAAATCCTGCTGCTGCTCCGTCATCGCGGGGAACAGCGGCAGGGATATGGCATGCGCATAGTAGTGTTCGGCGGCCGGGAAGTCGCCACGCTTGAAGCCCAGGCCGAGATAGTGGGGCTGGGTGTGAATGGGGATATAATGCACGTTCACCCCGATCTCGGCGGCGCGCATGGCGTCAAAGACTGCGCGGCGCGACGGGCCGGCCGGGTCGATTTCGACGGCATACAGATGCCAGGCCGATGTGCGGTCATTACTGCGATACGGCAGCGTCACGGGCAGGTCAGCCAGTATGGTGTCATAGCGGTCGGCAAGCGCCGTGCGGCGCGCCTGCATGGTCGGCAGGCGGGCCAGCTGGCTTGAGCCCAGCGCGGCCTGGATATCGGTCAGGCGGTAATTGTAGCCCAGCGCTGTCTGCTCATAATACCATGGACCCTCGCTCTCGCCCTGCATGCGCGCGGTATCGCGTGTGATGCCGTGGGAGCGCAGCAAGCGGAGCTCGTCGGCCAGAGCCGCGTCGTTGGTGGTGATCATGCCACCCTCGGCGGTGGTGACGATCTTGACCGCATGAAAGCTGAAGACGGTCAGGTCAGACCAGGCACCGCCGGTCGGAGCGCCCAGGTAGCTCGAGCCGGTGGCGTGCGAGGCATCCTCGATGATGCGGAAGCCATAGTCGTCGGCCAGGGCCCGCATTTCCTGCAGGTCGCAGGGCAGGCCGGCAAAGTCCACCGGGATCAGCACATTCGGTAGGGTTCCGGCAGCCTTTGCCGCAGCCAGCTTGTCGCGCAGCGCCGGCAAAGACATGTTGCGAGTCGTGGGGTCGATGTCGACGAAATCGACTTTGGCGCCGCAATAGAGCGCGCAGTTTGCCGAGGCAACAAAGCTGTTTGGCGAGGTCCAGACCAGAGAGCCGGGGCCGACGCCCAGGGCCAGGCAGGCCAGGTGAAGCGCCGAGGTGGCATTGTTGATGGCCACTGCATGCTTTGCGCCGTGGCGGCGCGCAAAGGCCTCCTCAAAGGCGGGAATGGCCGGCCCCTGTGTCAGATAGTCGGCGCGCAGCACCGCAGTCACTGCCGCGATGTCATCCTCGTCGATGGACTGCGTGCTGTAGGGTATGAAGGCCATTGCCGTTGTCCTTAGTCGATCGACCTGCCGATGACATGGGTTTCGATCAGCGTACGGAGCTGTTCGACAGTGAGGAACTCAGGGTTGGTGCCGCTGTTGTAGGCAAAGCCCTTTGGCACCGGAACACCGTTGTTCTTGGCGCAGTATTCTTCGGTCGTGTAGTGGCTGGCAACCGGCAGGATGGCGTAATACTTGCCCAGGTCCACCGTGTTGAAGCTGTCACTATCGGTGATCATTTCCTCGTGGATCTTCTCACCGGGGCGGATGCCCACGATCTCCTGGCGGCAGCCGGGCGCAATGGCTTCAGCGACGTCGGTGATGCGATAGGAGGGAATCTTGGGGACCAGGATTTCGCCGCCCCAGGCATTGGCCAGGGACCACAGCACCATGTCGACACCCTCCTGCAAGGAGATGTTGAAGCGCGTCATGGTCGGATCGGTGATGGGCAGCACGCCATCCTGGCGGCGATCCAGGAAGAAGGGAATGACCGAACCGCGGCTGCCCATGACATTGCCATAGCGGACAACGCTGAACTTGATCTCACGATTGCCGCGAATGTTGTTGGCAGCCACAAACAGCTTGTCCGAGCAAAGCTTGGTCGCGCCATACAGGTTGATCGGCGCAGCGGCCTTGTCGGTGGACAGGGCGACCAGGTTCTTCACGCCGCTGTCGAGGCAGGCCTCGATCAGGTTCTGGGCGCCCAGGACATTGGTCTTGATGCATTCAAAGGGGTTGTACTCGGCGGCCGGCACCTGCTTGAGCGCGGCAGCATGCACCACAATATCGATGCCCTCCAGCGCACGGCGCAGGCGGCTCTCGTCGCGCACATCGCCAATGAAGTAACGCAGCGCCGGATAGTCGCGTTCCGAGAAGGTCTGCGCCATCTCGAACTGCTTGAGTTCATCGCGGGAGAAGATCACCAGGCGCTTCACGCCGGGGTAGCGTTCCAGCACAGTCCGGACGAAAGCCTTGCCGAACGAGCCGGTGCCTCCCGTGATCAGGATCGATTTGTCATTGAGCATGGCTTGGTCTCTTGTCACGTGTTGAGGCGGGTCTTGAAGTCAGCGATGGTGCGTTCGAGGCCTTCATCGAGGCCGATACGGGGTTCCCAATCCAAACGCGCCTTGGCCAGGGAAATGTCGGGCTTGCGCTGACGGGGGTCATCCGAGGGGAGCGGGCGGTAAACGATCTGGCTGGTGGATCCTGTGAATGCGAGCACCTTTTGCGCCAGCTCGAGCATGTTGAATTCGAAGGGGTTGCCGATATTGACGGGGCCAGCAAAGTCCTCCGTCCGCATCATGCGTACCATGGCCTCGATCAGATCATCAACATAGCAGAAGCTGCGGGTCTGCTTGCCTTCGCCATAGATGGTCAGGTTCTGGCCGGTCAGCGCCTGGACAATGAAGTTGGACACCACCCGGCCATCCGACGGCAGCATGCGCGGGCCATAGGTATTAAAGATGCGGACCAGCTTGGTCCGCACGCCACGGTGGCGGCGATAGTCGGCGAACAGCGTTTCTGCGGCGCGCTTGCCTTCGTCGTAGCAGCTGCGCTCGCCCACTGTGTTGACATTGCCCCAGTAGGCTTCCGTCTGCGGATGCACGTGCGGGTCGCCATAGACCTCACTGGTGGAGGCCTGCAGGATCACCGCGCCATTTTTCTCGGCGAGATCCAGCATGTTTATGGCGCCCAAGACACTGGTGCGCATCGTCTTGATCGGATCATGCTGATAGTGCACCGGCGAGGCCGGGCAGGCCAGGTTGAAGATGGTGTCGACGTCAAGCGAGACCGGCGTAGCGACATCGGCCTCGATCAGCTCAAAGCGCGGTTCGTTGGCAAGGTGGGCCAGATTGGCGGCCGAACCGGTCGACAGGTCGTCAAGGCAGGTCACCCGCGCACCCTCGCGCAGCAGGCGGTCCGCCAGGTGCGAGCCGAGAAAGCCAGCACCACCGGTTATCAATACGGACTTCATTTCGACCAAACTCCAAGGGTCAATTCAGGGCGTCGCGGATCAATGGACATCGCGGCAGACGCCAACATGTGGCCAACGGCTTGAAGCAAATCGCTGGGGCTGCAGAGTGCAGCGGTCGCCCGACATTGCCCGGTTGGCAAATGAGGCGTCACAACCGGCAGAAAATTCAGGTCTATTCACTATCATGAACCTATTTCTTCAACTGCCAGCCGGCGAGCAGAGCGGGACAACATGTGCCCTGCGGGGTTGCGGGGTGAGGACCATTTCAAGGTCGGCCCGCGGCATCCCCATAGCGGAAAGCGGCGAAAGGTCAATCAGGGACGCGGTCCGCTATTCACAGCAATCCCTTTTCGCGCCGGATGCGCCTGCTCTCCAGACCATAGAGCATGCCCCACACGACAAACAGCAGCAGGGTGAAGGTGAAGATGCCAACATTGCGCAACGGCGGTTGGCGAATGGGCGTGACGCGCGGCTCCTGGGACACTTTCGGCAGAACAGTAGGGGCTACGTCGCGCAATGCCAGGTAGTCGATGCGCTGCTGCGCCAGACCACGTTCGGCGCGGAGAGTCAGGATCTCGGTTTCCGAGCGGTTTCCGGAAGACACCAGCTCGGAAATACTGGACGCATACTCCCGCAGCGCGCGCAGTTCGAGCGCCTGGGTCGGCGTCAGTGATGTGCTGACCGGCTCGGGGTCAGGTACGACAGCGATGATCTGGTTGATCACGCCAATGGCAGTATCTGCGTCGGCAGCATCGACCGACATGATGACCGTTCCACTACCGGCGGTCAGCGTGACGATGGTTGATTCAGTCTGCGCATCAATGATGGGGCGAGCATAGAGTTCGACGACATCGCCGTCTGAGTTGAGGACGGAAGTCACAGACACCCGCGTGGGCAGGTTGGTGTAGATCGCTGCGACAATCACCGTGACCACAAGAGGGATAGCCAGCAGCCAGACCCAGTGACGAACAGCGAGCAGCGCCGCGTCCTGCAAGGACATTCCGGACTCCGGCTCGACACCGATGATGACAGGCTTGGGGGCGGTCAATTCCTGGCCCCCTCGATGATGTCGCTCTCGCGGATCTGCGCGAACAGCACGCGACGGGCAGTGGCCTCGTCGCGCTGCAGCAGAGCGCCTTCCAGCTCCGCCAGCGCATCCTGAATTGGGCGATTGCTGACGATGTCACCGGCGCCGCGCAAGATCTTGGGATGCAGCGTCGGGCTTGCCGTGGCGTCGTCGTAGAACAACTCCTCGTACATCTTCTCGCCTGGCCGCTTGCCCGTTATCACAATCTGGATATCGCCGTCCGGATTGCTCTGGTCGCGGATCGAGGCGCCGGCCAGGCGGATCATGTTCTCGGCCAGGTCCTTGATCAACACCGGTTCACCCATGTCCAGCAGGAACACGTCACCGCCGCGCGACAGGCTTGCGGCCTGGATAATCAGCTCGGAGGCCTCATGAATGGACATGAAATAGCGGGTCATCTCGGGGTCGGTCAGAGTGATTGGACCGCCCTTGGCGATCTGTTCCTTGAACAGCGGAACGACCGAGCCATTGGAGCCCAGCACATTGCCGAAGCGCACTGCACAGAATCGCTGCGTGCCATTGGCCCGGCTGACGTCGAGCGCCCGCTGTTGCACGATCAGTTCCGCCCAGCGCTTGGTTGCACCCATCACATTGGTGGGGCGAACGGCCTTGTCCGAGGAAATCAGCACAAAGCTCTCAACGCCCGATTCGGCGGCGGCGTCCACGACGGTCTTGGTGCCGAAGACGTTGTTGCGGATGCCTTCGATGACATTGGCTTCCACCAGCGGCACATGCTTGTGCGCTGCAGCGTGGAAGACAACCTGTACCTGATGCTGGTTCAAAGTATGGCGCACATTGGCTGCATCAGTGATGGAGCCCAGAACTGGCACAATCGAGTGACTCTTGACGGCGGAAAGCTCGCGCTCGATCTGATAGAGCGCAAACTCGTTGGCCTCGAACAAGACCAGGCGTTGTGGCGACCACTTGACGATCAGACGGCACAGCTCGGACCCGATCGATCCGCCGGCGCCGGTGACCATGATGATCTTGCCCTCGATCATCTCGCGCAACAGTGTGCGGTCGGCAGGGACAGACGACCGGCCAAGCAGTTCGTCGATGTCAATTTCGCGAATCTGGCTGATCAGATAGCGCCCGGAGATCAGCTCGCCAATGGGTGGCAGGGTGCGGATCCGGGCACCCAGTCCACCTATCCTTGCGACGAGCGCCTGCCGTTGCGTGGCACTCAGCGATGGCATGGAGAGCACGACTTCCTTGACGCCGTACTGATTGATCAGTGTGGGCAGGCTCGCAGGCGAATAGACCCGAATACCGGCGACGTCGCGACCATGGAGCGACGCATTGTCGTCCACGAAGGCAAGCACATATTGGGTGGAATCGCGCCGGATCGCGTAGGCCAGCTGCACGCCGGTCTCGCCGGCACCATAGATGACGATGGGATGTTCGCGGAACTTTGCGTCCGAAGACGCCCACAAGAGGCGCTTGGCAAGAAACCGGCTTCCCCCCACCAACAGCAGTGAAATGGCCCAATAGAGCAGGGGGACAGAGCGTGGCACGATACCGCGGCCGGCCATTTCGGACAGAAAGACCACCAGCACCCAGCAGACGGTCGACAATGTCACCGCCTGCAGGATCGTCCACATGGCGCGCTCAGGCAGGTAGCGGATGACCGCGCGGTAAAGGCCAAGGCGAATGAAGATCGGTATGGCCACCATGGGGCCGGTCAGGATGATCAGCAACTGGTCCAGCGTATTGGGCGGATTCCACTGCCCATAGCGCAGGGCAAAACTCGCCGACAGGGCGAAACCCAGCGCGAAAGCGTCGAATACAACAAGAATTACCCGCTTCCATAGGCGGGGCATGTTGCGAACCCGCAGGACCAAGTCACTAAAGGTCAAATGCAAAACTCTCAGCGTTCAGGACATCATGTGGGGTTGGTCTGCGAAGTCCTCTCAACGCGCAAGCCCAAATAATGGTTTGCACGATCAAAACTGATCGGAAATCGGATTGCCTCCACGACCACGCTTGCCTACTCGACGCAAGATGAGCAGAGCCCGCGATCCAGCCCTCAGTTACCCCAGCGTGGGTATATTACGCTGACACCGCGGAAGCAACTGGCCCCAATGTGCCACCCTCAGCACGCCACCACGTTGACTGCCAGGCCCGCGAGGCTGGTTTCCTTGTAGCGGTCGGACATGTCTAGGCCCGTTTGGCGCATGGTTTCGATGCAGGCGTCGAGGGGGACCGCGTGGGTGCCGTCGCCGTGCAGGGCCAGCGAGGCGGCGGTGACGGCCTTGACGGCGCCGAAGGCGTTGCGCTCGATGCAGGGGATCTGGACGAGGCCGCCCACCGGATCGCAGGTCATGCCCAGATGGTGTTCGAGGGCGATTTCGGCAGCGTTTTCCACCTGGGCGGGGGTGCCGCCCATGATGGCGCAGAGGCCGGCGGCGGCCATGGCCGAGGCCGAGCCGACTTCGCCCTGGCAGCCCACTTCGGCGCCGGAGATGGAGGCATTGTGCTTGATGATGCCGCCGATGGCGGCGGCCGTCAGCAGATAGTCGCGCACCGCCTGATCGCCCGCAGCGGCATTGAACTTGAGGAAATAGCGCATCACGGCGGGAATGACCCCGGCGGCGCCATTGGTGGGGGCGGTGACGACACGCCCGCCGCCGGCATTCTCCTCATTGACCGCCATGGCATAAAGGCTCAGCCAGTCATTGGCCATCAATGGCGTGATCTCGTTGCGCTGCCATTGTTGTGCGAGCTGGCGGTGCATGGCACTGGCGCGGCGCTTGACGCGCAGGCCGCCGGGCAGGGTGCCGTCCTGGGCCAGGCCGCGATCGATGCAGCCGCTCATGGCCGACCAGATGTCATCAATGCCGCGATCGAGCGCCGGGCGGCTGCGGTGGCTTTCCTCATTGGCCCGCTTCATGCCGGCGATGGAGAGGCCCGAGGCTTCGGCCATGGCCAGCATGTCGGCGGCATGGGCAAAGGGAAAAGGCACATCCTGCGGCAGGGGCTGGGGTGACTTGAGCTGGCCCAGCTCCTCCTGGCTCAGCACGAAGCCGCCGCCGACCGAGAAATAGGCGCGGCGCAGCAGCAATTGCCCGTCGCTGTCAAAGGCGGTGAACTGCATGCCATTGGGATGGCCGGGCAGGGGCGTGGTCTTGTCGAAGACGAGGTCGACGGCGGGGCGGAAGCGATAGGCGGGGTGGCCGGGCGGGTGTACGCGACCCTCCGCCTCCACCTGGGCAATGATGGCGTCGATGGCGTCGGGATCGACCTTGCCGGGCTCCTGCCCGCTCAGCCCCAGAATCACCGCCCGTCCGCTGCCATGGCCGATGCCTGTAAAGGCCAGCGATCCATGCAGGCTCGCCGTGAGGGCCGCTGGCGTGGCGCGGGCAGCGCGCGGCGCGGCGCCGGACTTGAGCTCGTCGAGAAAGCGCCGTGCCGCCGTCATCGGGCCCATGGTGTGGGAACTCGAGGGGCCGATGCCGATCTTGAAGACGTCGAAGATGGACAGGAACATGTCCGCCATTCTGGCACAGGGCGCCACCGGCGCAAGGGGTCACCAGGCCAGGGGCAGGCCGGTGTGGTCGAGGAAGCTGCCGCTTTCGGCCGGGGTCAGGCCATCGATGACAGACAGCAGCCGCCCTGCCGCCGCCTCGGGCGCCACGGCCGGGTGGCCGGGCCCGCCAAAGGGGGCAGACAGGGTCGTCGCCACTGTGCCGGGGTGAAGGGTGACGCAGATGGCTTGGGGCCTTGTGCGGGCCAGCTCGATGGCGGCGGTGTGCATAAGCTGGTTCAGCGCGGCCTTGGCGGCGCGATAGCCGTACCAACCGCCCAGGCGGTTGTCGCCAATGCTGCCCACCTTGGCCGAGAGCGCCGCAAACACCGCCTTGTCCTGGCGCGGCAGCAGGGGCAGCAGGTGCCTGGCGACCAGCGCCGGGCCGATGGCGTTGACCGCAAAGCTCCTGGCCAGCATTGCGCCGTCGAGCTGGCGCCAGCTCTTTTCGGGCTGCATGTCGCCATCATGCAGCAGGCCGGTGGCCAGAATCACCAGTCGCAACGGAAGGCCGGTATCAGACAGGCGGGTGGCCGCGCGGGCGATGCTGTCGGCGTCGGTGATGTCGAGCGCGTCGTCGCGCCTCGACAGGCCAATCACGCGGGCAAAGCGGTCTGACGCGGCGAGCTGGGCAGTCAGGGCCTGGCCGATGCCGCCGCTGGCGCCGATCACCACGGCAAGGCCACCAGGGGTAAAGCTTTGCAGCGATTGGGTCATGGCGCGCCTCCTGGATTGCATACGGGCGCCGGGGGCGGGCGGTTCAGCATCGTTTCCAATTTGGCGACAGTGTGTGGCGATATCTGCGGTTGCTCGAAACAGGGGCGGCGCCAATATTGCAACCAACCCCAGTCAGGAGATCGCATATGGCCGACTATTATTTTCGCGCAGGCGGTTCCGCCGACCCGACGGCGCCACTGTTCCTTGTGTTCCACGGCACGGGTGGCGACGAGAACCAGTTTTTCGAGCTGGCCGGCCAGCTGATGCCCGAGGCGCGCATCGTGTCGCCGCGCGGCGACGTCAGCGAAGGCGGGGCGCTGCGGTTCTTCCGGCGCACCGGCGAGGGCGTCTATGACATGGCCGACCTGGCCGAGCGCGTCAAAGCCATGACGGCATTTGTCGCGGCCCGGCGGGCTGAAGGCACGCCACGCGCGGTGGTGGGGCTGGGTTATTCCAATGGCGCCAATATCCTGGCAGCGGTGCAGTTTGCCGCGCCCGAGTTGTTCGACGCCAGCGTGCTGATGCACCCGCTGATCCCCTTTGCGCCACCGGCGGCCGACTTCACCGGCAAAAAAGTGCTGATCACGGCTGGTCAGCGCGACCCCATGGCGCCAGCGGCGATGACGCAGCAACTGCATGACTATTTTGCCGCGCAGGGGGCCGAGACGTCGCTGACATGGCATGCGGGTGGCCACGAACTGCGCAACGAGGAACTGGTGCGCACCCAGGCCTTCCTGGCCATGGTCTGACCACGGGCAGCGCGGCGTGGGCGGGACAAGTCGCGCGGCCCTCCTTGGGACCTCAACGGTGGATTTTGTGCGGCTCTTTTGGAGTCGTTAACCGCTTTTATAGATGTGGTGTCAGACATTAAGGGGGTATCTGGGCCGTTGCCAGCGGCCCGCAACCCGCGTCGGCGAGGTCCCCATTTTCGAGTTTGGTCGCACGATCACCAGCAGCCTGCGCATGCGCGTCCTCGTGTTCGTGCTGCTGGGCTTTGCTGCCGTTGCGATTCCCGCCTATGCGGCCTTCACCTGGATCGTCAATTCCACGGTGATCCAGCTGGGCACGCTGTTTGCCGAAAAGCAGGTGCTCTACGACCGCTATCGCGGGCTCGAAACGTTGATGCGCGAGGTCTCGCTGGCCGAGACCCTGGCCGGCTCGCAGGCGGTGCGCGACTGGGCGCTGCATGAAGATGAGCCGGCCTACAAGCAGCGCGGGCTGGCCGAGCTGGAGCATTTCCGCCGCTCCTTTGTCGATCGCAGCTACTTCTTCGTCATCGGCGCCTCGGGCAATTACTATTTCAACGATGCGGCCAATGCCTTTGCCGGCAACCAGCTGCGCTATCGCATCGAGGCCAACAATCCCCGCGACGCCTGGTATTTCGCCACCGCTGCGCTGGGCAGCGGCTGTCATCTCAATGTCGACAACGACGCCCATCTCCAGCTCACCAAGGTGTGGATGAACTGCGTCATCCGCGAAGGTGGGCGCGTGCTGGGTGTGCTGGGCACCGGCATCGACCTCAGCGCCTTCATCCAGGAAGTGGTCAATGTGCCCCAGCTGGGCGTTTCGACCATGTTCGTGGACCGGCGCGGCGCCATCCAGGCCCATCGCGACCAGAACATGGTGGATTTGCGCAGCCTGTCGGACGTCGAGGATGAGCGCCGCTCGGTCTTCTCCTTGCTCGACACGGCCACCGACAAGCTGGCGCTGCGGGCGCTTCTGGACGAGGTGGCAGACGGCCAGAACCTGGTGAAGTCCGAGTTCATGTCGATCGGCGGCAAGCGCACGCTGGTGGGCGTGGGCTATCTGGACAAGCTGGGATGGTTCAACGTCACGCTGATGGATGTCGACAGCATCATCGACCGGCGCCTGTTTGTGCCCATCGGCCTGCTGCTGGCCGCGGTGATGGCGCTGGTGGCCACGGTGATGGTGCTGGTGTTCAAGCGGCAGGTGCTCGATCGGCTGACGCGGCTTGAGGATGTGGTGCGGGCCGCCCGGGTGGGCGACTATTGGCCGGCGCTGTCGATGGGCGATACGCGGCAGGACGAGATCGGCCGGCTCTCCGGCGCCTTCACCGAGATGGCGGTGACGGTGGCCGAACACACGCAAAGCCTGGAGCGCAAGGTGCGCGAGCGCACCGAAGAGCTGGAGGAGCTGGCGTTCCGCGACGGACAGACGGGGCTATCCAACCGGCGCGGCTTTCTCGCCGCCTTCCGAGATGGCATGCAGGAGCGCTCGCGTGCGCTGCTGCTGATCGACATCGACCATTTCAAGGGCGTCAACGACACCCATGGCCATGCCGCCGGGGACGCCGTGGTGCTCGAGGTGGCCCATCGCATCGCCCAGTCGATCGGCCCCAACAATATCTGCGCCCGCTGGGGTGGCGACGAATTCGTGGTGCTGCTGGGCTCCTCGACGCCGCAGCAACTGCGCCTCGCCGCCCAGGCGGTCTTTGCCAATATCGTGGGTCAACCGATCCCGCTGCCCACCGGCGATGGCATCAGCATCACCTGCAGCCTGGGCGCCTGCCTGGTGCAGGCCAATGACACCATCGAAATGGCCATAGAAATGGCCGATACCGCGCTCTATATGGCCAAGGATGGTGGTCGCAATACCACGGTGATCCTGGATTCAGAGAGCCTGGGTGTCCCCCAATCCGCCGCTTCCCTGGGCTGACAATTGCCGTTGATCGGCCAGGGTGTATAGTTTGCACCGGCAGGCGAAATCGCCTGGCGAGGCGGTTGTACAGACCGGTCGGGAGAAGCAATGGCGAGGCTGCTGATAGTGTCGATGCTGGTCGCGTGCCTGGCCGGGTGCAGCGGCACCATGCCCGGTCCACAGAGCATACAGGTGTCGGGAGCAGAGGAAGCCTATCCGGCCGACTACAAGGCGCGGGCGCTGCGGGCGCTGGGCGATGCGGCGTCCCCCGGCATGAGCATCTCGGCCCCGCAACTGACCATTGGCGAGAGTGCCTTTGGCCCCAAGCGCTGGTATGTGTGCGTGCGCGGCGTTGCGACCACGGCCAAGCCGCCCACCAAGCTCAAGCCCGTTCTCGACCTGGCCGGCGATGTCATGCGACCGGCAGCCAGCACGGGCCTTTATGAGGTGATCGTGGTGCTGCGCGGCAATGGCAGCGCCAGCCAGATCAAGACCTTTGACAGCCCGCTGTGCGCCAGCGGCAGCTACGAGCCCCTGGCGGCGGGGTGAGCCGTGCAGTTCAAGGTGACCTATGCGCGCTACTGGCCCGAGCGACGGCGGCTCGAATTCACCGCCACCGGCGAGCGTGACGGTTGCGTGTTCACGGTGGTCAGCGATGTGGTGTGCCTGAAAGACCCGCGTACGCCTGAAAATATCCATCTGGTGGCACTGGCGCGGCTCACCGAGATTTTCCGCCGCAAGAGCGCCTCGGGGCGATAGTTTTCAAGTTCAGAGGACGCAGTTCCATCACCCGTCCCTCCGCGGGCGGATCTGCATAGCGTTGCTCTGTCGGTGTCATTCAAGACCACCCCCACCCCGGCCCTCCCCTCAAGGGGGAGGGGGCGATTGAACCGCGTCAATTTCAGCCTGAATCAATCCAGGCATCAGGCCTTCAGATCTGCCCATTCGGGGTGGCGGCGGAACTGGGCCACCACATAGGAGCAGACCGGGTGGATCTTGAAGTGCTCGTGGCGGGCATCTTCAATGGCCTTGTTGACCAGGCGGGCGGCAATGCCGCGGCCCTCGAACTCAGGCGGCACGCCGGTATGGTTGATGGTCATCAGGCCATCAGCGCCGCGGGTAAAGGTCATCTCGGCTTCGGCGTGGGGCGACAGGCGGATGACATAGCGGCCGCTGGTCGGCCCGTCTTCGCGCTGCACGGTCATTTCATTGTCGTTCATCGGGTCTGCCTCGCCGCTTGGTGTTGCGGCAGGAGACCGTGCCGGGGCGGCGCCGTCAACCGGCAAAGTTGGCGCTGCGGGCGCCGCTCAGTGGCCAGGGTCCGACTGGGACCAGCGCGCCTGCATGGCGCGGCCCAGGCCGCCCAGCCAGGGCGCGAAGAACAGCAGGATGCGGCGATAGGAGTGGATGAGGATAAACAGGGCCGCCAGGATCAGCGTGCCCACCACGATCACCAGTTCGAGTGAAAGGCCGATCGACTTGAGCCAGGCCGTCAGCAGCATGCCGGGCAGGATATGGGCCGCCGCCCAGGCAAAGGCCGAGGTGACATTGATCAGGGTGAAGAAGCCATAGTTCATGCCCATGATGCCGGCGACGCCGGGGATCACCGCCTTGACGCCGGGAATGAAGCGGCCAATGAACACGGCCTTGCCGCCATGGCGGGCAAAAAAGGCCTCGCCGCGCGCAATCAGGTCACGATGGTTGCGGAAGGGCCAGATCTCCTTGATCGTGTCCTTGAGGAAATGCCCGATGGTGTAGGAGATGGCGTCGCCGATGATGGCGCCCAGCACGGCGGCGAAATAGACTTCCCAGAAGGGCAGGCGGCCTTCGGCGATGATTCCGCCGGCCAGCAGCAGCACGGGCGTGGAGGGCACGAACAGGCCCAGGATGAACACGGCTTCACCGATCGCCACCGCAAAGATGAACCAGAAGGTGAGCCAGAAATTGCCCGAGATGGTGTTCAGAAAGCTCTCGAGATAGACCGATACGGCGTGGAAGATGTCGAACATGCCGCTTCCGAGCTATTGGGCCGAACAGTGGTGGGCAAGCGCCACCGGTGGTTGACTTATGGCTGGCCAGACCGTCACGCTCAAGCATTATCATTGAGGTTTTCGTATGGGCGAGTTGCTCCACCACATGATTGCGTCCGGTCCGCGGCCGGTTGCACCCTTTTCACACGCTGTCGAGGCAGATGGCTGGGTGTTTGTCACCGGGCAGATGCCCACCAATCCCGCGGCGCCCGACGCGCCGCTGCCCGAGGGTGTGGAAGCGCAGACCCGCCAGGTGATGGATAATCTCAGAATCGTGCTGGGCGGCATCGGCCTGGGGCTCGAGCATGTCACCATGGCGCGGATTTACCTGACGCAGTTCGAGCGCGACTATGCGGCGCTCAATGCGCTGTGGCCTAGCTTTTTCGAGGCGGGCAAGCTGCCGGCGCGCACGACCGTGGGCGTCACCGCGCTGGCCGTGGGTGCGCTGGTGGAGATCGACCTGGTGGCGCGGCGGCCTTAGGGGGGCGGGCATCGTCGCCCTGTCCACTATAGGCCCAGCAGAGGTGGGGGCGAGCCCAATGTGGGGCGAATGCGGTTTGGCTGCTGGCGATCCCCATTCAGTCATTCCACCGTGGGTCCCCGGAGGCCGTCCTCGATCAACAAGTGGACTGTATCAGACGTGCTGGACATCTATCGCGCGGAGGCGACATAGGCACGGCACGCGCGGGGCAGTTCTTGGCGCAGGCGTGCCAGATTGTCCGGCGAGGCTGCCGTATCGAGGAGCATACGAACCGTCCCGCCGATGATCACCGCAAGCATGAATGCGACCGCCTCGCAGTCGGCGAAATGGGCATCGGGCGCGGCAGCCAGAAGGCCCGAAAACACCTCTGTCATCTGCGCCAAAGCCTGCCCCATGCCCTCCGCTAGGTCAAACTCTGCAACAACACCATAGAGCGCTCGGAAGGCCTCGGATTCGGGCGTCTTGGCATCGATCCACGCCAGAGCAAGGCCCTCGGCGACCGTGCCGACATCCTGTCCGCGTAGTTGCTCGGCGGCAGTCAGCATGAAACCAATAACGGTTTCGAGTTGCCGTTCCACCATGGCAAACAGAAGCGCCTGCTTGTGCGGATAGTATTGATACATCGTCCCGATAGAGACCCCGGCACGTTCGGCCACACGCGCGGTCGTCAGCCGGCCAACGCCCTCAGCAAGCAAAACCTGAATAGTGGCCGTGTGGATTGCCTCCAGTGTCGCGGTTGAACGCGCTTGTTTGGGCGCTTTTCGGGGCCTGAGGAGCGATGGGGCGGGCCGGTTCATAATGCGATTACCGAAACTGAGGAAACCCTCATATATTCGGTGCACACGCAAATACCAAGGATATCTGGATGCCCACCGCTCTTATTACCGGCTGCTCGACCGGCTTCGGCCGCCAAACCGCTCTGCACTTTATCGACAAGGGCTGGACCGTCTTTGCCAGCATGCGCGATCCCGCCGCCAACACGATGCCGGCGTCCGAGCGCCTGCATGTCCTGCCCCTCGACGTCACTAACTCAGGCTCGATCGCCGCGGCGTTCACGCAGGCCGGACAAATCGACGTCCTGGTCAACAACGCTGGCATCGGCTGGTTCAATGCGCTGGAAGGCACGCCAATCGATACGGCGCGCGAGGTGTTTGAAACTAATTTGTTCGGCATGATTGCGATGATGCAGGCTGTGCTGCCGGGTATGCGCGAACGGCAGTCCGGCACCATCGTCAATATTTCGTCGAGCACCATATACGCGCCAATGCCGCTGCTGGCCGTCTACCGTGCCAGCAAGGCCGCCGTGACGGCGATGACCGAAGCAGCCGCCGGTGAACTGGCCCCGTTCAATGTCAGGGCAAGGGTTGTTGTTCCCGGCCTCGCACCCGCCACGAGCTTTGCGGCCAATATCCAGGAGCGCGTCGCCAAGGGAGGCTGGTTTCCGCCGGCCTATGCCGATTTCGCGCAGAAAGCCCTCGTCCACCTGCAGAGCCAGCCCCCCGAGCAGGTCACCACTGCGTCCGATGTCGCCGAGGCTGTCTTCCGTTCCGCGACCGACCCAGACTGCCCAGCAGTCCTGCCGGCCGGCCCCGATGCGATAGCATGGTCGCAGAAGCGGTAGACGATCCGGGGCGGACATGCCGATGTTCGCCCCGGCTTGAGGGATGGGCAAGCGGCACGGGTCACTGGCCGGCCTAGGCATAAGTCGAGGTCAATCGCTGTCCGCCTCAGGGCACGCCACTCCAAGACCTGCCTTTCCGTGACCCCCTCCTAGCAGCCGTCGCTCAGGAGCCGCGCAAAGTCATCCCCTCCCCCTGCCGAGGGCAGGGGGAGCAAGGATGTCGCCCTTTCAGGCGCTATAGGCCTTCACGTTCTGGGCCTGCTCGCCGAGGCCTTCGATGCCCAGGCGCATGACGTTGCCGGGCTTGAGCCAGACCGGGTTCGGCTTGATGCCCATGCCGACGCCGGGGGGCGTGCCGGTCGAGATGATGTCGCCGGGCTGCAGGCTCATGAACTGGCTGACATAGCTGACTACATTGGCGACGCCGAAGATCATCGTCTTGGTCGAGCCGTTCTGGTAGCGCTTGCCGTCGACCTCGAGCCACATCTTGAGATTCTGCGGGTCGGCGACTTCGTCGCGGGTCACCAGCCAGGGGCCGATGGGGCCAAAGGTGTCGCAGCCCTTGCCCTTGTCCCAGGTGCCGCCGCGTTCGGTCTGGAAATGGCGTTCGGAGACGTCGTTGATCACGCAATAGCCGGCGACGTGGTCCATGGCATTGGCCTCGTCGACATAGCGGGCCTCCTTGCCGATGACGACGCCGAGTTCGACTTCCCAATCCGGCTTGATGGCGTTCTTGGGGATGATCACATCGTCATTGGGGCCGATGATGGCGCTGGTGGCCTTCATGAAGATGATGGGCTCTTCGGGGATCTTGGCGCCGGTTTCGGCGGCATGGTCAGCGTAGTTGAGCCCGATGCAGATGAATTTGCCGACATTGGCCACGCAGGCGCCGATGCGCTGGTTGGCGTCGAGCTGGGGCAGGGTGCTTACATCGACAGCCGCGACATGGGCCAGGCCTTCGGGGGTGAGCGTGTCGCCGCCGATGTCGCCGACAATGCCAGAGAGGTCGCGGATGGAGCCGTCCTGCGCCAGAATGGCAGGCTTTTCAGCGCCCTTGGCGCCGATGCGGAGCAGTTTCATGATTGGATGTCCTTGTGCCGTCGGCCCGTGCATAGAGCTAACATGTCAGTGTGTCGAGGCCAACCTTGGTACAGGGTCTGGCTGGCCTCGCGCTGGTCTCAGGCGTCGGGGCGGATAATGCCCTTCTTGAGCAGGATATTACCGTACAGGCGCCGTTCGCCGGTCTGGACGATGGCATAGGCCGTCTTGACGCGGTCGTAGAAGGCAAAGCGTTCCAGCGAGGAGACGCCCATCTTGGGCTCATGCTTGCGCACGATGGTGTCGAAGGCATCGACGACAGGCTCGCGCTTGCCGGCATCGCCGACGGTCTGCATGGTGAGCACCGGCTCATCGACAAAGTCATCGAGCGGCATCAGCGTCAGCACGGCGTCGAGCACATCGGTGGCGCTGATCCCATCCAGGCGCACCAGCACCGGCCCGGCCGAATCGGCGGGATAGTTGGCGTCCACGATGGCGATCTCGTCGCCATGACCCATGGCCCGCAGGATGCCCAGCAGGTCGGGTCCCAGGATGGGGGGAATGTTCTTGAGCATTCTTGGTGGCCTCCTCAGCCAAACGGAAAACTGTCGCTGCCCAGGGTGTCGCCATCGGCGAACAGGCCGGGATGCTCGCGGGCGAAGGCGAAGAGCTCCACCATCACTGCGTCGATATGGGCGCGCATGGCGCTTGTGGCCCGGGCCTGGTCGCTGGCCAGGATGCCATCGAGAATGGCCTGGTGCTCGGCAATGGTCAGCGCCAGCCGGCGCGGGGTGATGATCAGCCGGCGGGCGCGATCGAGATTGGCGCGGGCGCTGTCGATGATCCCCTTGATCTTGGAGAACTGCATGGCCCGGAAGATGATGTCGTGGAACTCGATGTCGATGGCGTGAAAGCCTTCGGCATCATCGTGTTCAGCGGCAATGCGCTGTTCGGCGATATTGGCCTTGAGCGCGGCAATCAGCTCGCTGTCATGGCTGCCGATGAAGACACGGAGCGCCTCGCTCTCGAGCCCTTTGCGGATCAGCATATATTCGCGCACGTCGGCGATGCGGACCAGTGAGACGGTGGAACCGCGCTGCGGGGCAATGTCGACCAGGCCCTCGATCTGCAGCCGTGACAGGGCCTCGCTCACCGGAAAGCGCGAGACGCCCAGTTGCTGGCAGACCAGCGACTTGTCGATGACACTGCCCGGCGGCAGGTCGAGCCGCACGATGGCCTGGCGAATCGCCGCCGTCACCTCGGCAGTCACGCTGCCGCGGGTCAGCGCAGTCTGCGGCGTCAGAAAAGAGTAGGGACTTGCTGGCGATGTCATGCTAACATGTTAGTTAGTGCCGTGATGCTTTACAACGATCATCGCTGTGGGTTGCCCTGCAATCTGTCGGTTTGTGGCCCGTTGGTAAAGCGCGGTTGAGATCCTAGCACTGGAAGCCCTTTTTATGTCCGACACGATGACCCGTCCGCAGCCCCGCACGCTGGTGCTCAATGGCGCAGACAATATTGCAGTGGCCCTTGTCAACCTGGAGGTGGGCAGTGCCACCCCGCAGGGTCCGGCCATCGTGCGCCGTGTGCCCAAGGGGCACAAATTTGCCATTCGGCCCATCGCGGCAGGCGAGCCGATCCTGAAGTTTGGGCAGATCATCGGCTTTGCCAAGGAAGCCATCGTGCCCGGCGACTGGGTGCATGAGCACAATTGCGGCATGGGTGGCCCCGATGGCTCGCTGACGCATGACTATGCCTTTGCCGAGGGCGCCATTCCCCCCGAGATGATCCCGGTGGAAGAGCGCGCAACCTTTGAGGGCTATCGCCGCGCCAATGGCTCGGTGGGCACGCGCAATTATGTGGGGATCCTCACCTCGGTGAACTGCTCGGCCACCGTGGCCAAGTTCATTGCCGAGGGCATCAACCGCTCGGGTATTCTCGATGACTATCCGGAAATCGACGGCGTCGTGCCCTTCGTCCATGGCACGGGCTGCGGCATGGAAAGCCGCGGCGAGGGCTTCAACATCCTGCAGCGCACGCAGTGGGGCTATACGTCCAACCCCAACCTGGGCGCGGCCATGCTGGTGGGGCTGGGCTGCGAAGTGTTCCAGATCGGCCGGATGAAGGAGACCTATGGCATTGTCGAGAGCGACACCTTCCAGACCATGACCATTCAGGAGCGCGGCGGCACGCGCAAGATCGTGGAATGGGGCATTGAGCAGATGAAGGAAATGCTGCCCATCGCCGCCCGCGCCCGGCGCGAGACGGTGGATGCCTCCGAACTCGTGCTGGCGCTGCAATGTGGTGGGTCCGATGGCTATTCGGGGATCACGGCCAATCCGGCGCTGGGCCATGCTGCCGATATCCTGGTGCGCAATGGCGGCACTGCCATCCTCAGCGAAACCTCTGAGATCTATGGCGCAGAGCATCTGCTGACCCGCCGCGCGGTGACGCGCGAAGTGGGCGAGAAGCTGATCAGCCGCATCCATTGGTGGGAAGACTATACCAAGCGCAACCATGGCGAGATGAACAACAATCCCTCGCCGGGCAACAAGCTGGGCGGGTTGACCACGATTCTGGAAAAGTCGCTCGGTGCGGCGGCCAAGGGCGGCACGACGCCGCTGACGGCGGTCTATGAATATGCCGAAAAGATCACCGAAAAGGGCTTTGTGTTCATGGACACGCCCGGCTTTGATCCGGTCTCGGCCACTGGCCAGGTGGCGGGCGGCGCCAATGTGCTGGCGTTCACCACCGGGCGCGGTTCGGCCTATGGCTGCAAGCCGGTGCCTTCGATCAAGCTGGCCACCAATTCGGACATGTATGCGCGCATGACCGAGGACATGGACATCAACTGCGGCGACATCATCGATGGCGTCTCCATCGAGGAGAAGGGCCGCGAGATTTTCGATCTCATCCTCAAGACCGCCTCGGGCGAGCCGACCAAGTCCGAAGCCCTGGGCTATGGCGACAATGAGTTCGTGCCCTGGCAGGTCGGGGCGACGATGTAATCTGCCGCTTCAACGCAGGCGATAGACTACACCCATGCGGTTGGCGGTGTCCCTGGCATCGCCGACATCGCTGACCGTGTAGCGGGCGACCTCGGTGAGCGCATCGCGTGGCAGGTCGCGGCGGTCGGGGTCGCCGATCAAAACGGTGATGCCGTTGGCCTGGCAGCGCCGGAGAAACGGCAGCATGAGCGCTGCGACCTCGGCGTTGTAGAACACATCGCCCGCAGCGATCAGGTCGATGGCTTTGGGCGCCGGGCCATCGAGATCAATCTCTCGCAGCGGGATGGCCACGCCATTGGCCGCCGCGTTGAGGCCAATGGCGGCGCGCCCATTGGCGTCGATTTCGGCTGCCTGAACCAGGGCGCCCGCCTGTGCCGCAGCGATGCCGACGAGGCCCGACCCGGCGCCCAGATCAAGCACGCGTTTGCCGGCGACCAGTTCCGGATGAGCGGCAAAGTGATGCGCCAGGGCCAGCCCGCCGGCCCATGGATAGGCCCAATAGGGCGCCGGCGGATCGTCGCCGTCCTCGCTGAAGAGCCGTGACAGCCGGCTGCCGGCATGGGCGGTATAGAGGCTGATGCCGGGCAGGCCCGGCACGGGCTTGAGCTGCAGATGGCTGGTGATGAAATCGGCTGGTTCCACGCGCTGTTCCGCTTGTTTCGCATCCCCGATCAGGGCGCTGTTTTCCGACTTCACATGGAGTGTCCATAATTGCCTAGACCAGATCACGCATCCAGTCGCTTTGTTGTTCTCTCGGGTTGCTCGGGCGGCGGCAAATCGACACTGCTCGACGAACTGGCGCGGCGTGGCCATGCCTGCTTGCCTGAACCGGGGCGTCGTATCGTGGCCGAGGAACTGGCCGGAAGCGGAGCGGCCTTGCCCTGGGTCGATGCCGCTGCCTTTGCCCGGCGCGCCATTGCCATGGCACAGGCTGATATTGCCGCGGCAGCCGACCAGCCCGGCTGGGTGTTCTTTGATCGCGGCCTTGTGGATGCCGCGGCGGCGCTGGCGCATCTGTGCGGCGTGCCGCTGATCGAAAGCCTGGGGCCGGTGCGGCACTACCATGATGAGGTGTTCCTGGTGCCACCCTGGCCGGAAATCTATGTGCAGGATGCCGAGCGCCAGCATGGGCTGGCGGCTGCCGAGGCCGAATATGCCCGATTGCTGCAGGCCTATCCGGCGCTGGGCTACCACGTCACCATTCTGCCCAAGGTCAGCGTCGCCGAGCGGGCCAACTTCGTGCTCGCCCGGCTGGGCGCCCGCTAGGGCCGCTGCAGCCCCGTCGCGCTGACATAGGTGGCCATCACATATTGGCTGCAGGTGATGAAGAGGCGATTGCGACGCGGGCCGCCGAAGACCACGTTGGAAGTCTTGGCACCGGTCTTGATGCGGCCCAGGAGCGTTCCGGCGGGATCATAGACATTCACGCCCAGCCCGGCGCTGGTCCAGACATTGCCTTGCGTATCGAGCCGGAAGCCATCGGGCAGGCCGGAGTCGATGTCGGCAAACACTTTTGGGTTGGTGAGCCTGGCGCCTTCGACATTGAACTGGCGGATATGGGCCGGGTAGTCGGGGTCGTGGCTCTGGCCGGTATCGGAGACATAAAGGATCGATTCATCGGGCGAGAAGGCCAGGCCATTGGGCTTGGCGAAATCATCGGCCACCACGGTCAGCGATCCATAGGCGGGGTCGAAGCGATAGACGTAGCAGCCGGCCTGTTCCTGCTCGGACTTGTAGCCTTCGTAGTCGCTCAAAATGCCGTAGGGCGGATCGGTGAACCAGACGGTGCCGTCGGACTTGACCACCACGTCATTGGGCGAATTGAGCCGCTTGCCCTGATAGCTGTCGACCAGCGTGGTGATGGTGCCATCGGCCTCGGTGCGCAGCACGGCGCGGGCGCCATGCGAACAGGAGATCAGCCGGCCCTGACGGTCGCGGGTATTGCCGTTGACATAGTTGGAGGGCGTGCGGAACGTCGTTACGCCGAGGTCAGGCACCCATTTGAGCATGCGGTTGTTGGGAATATCGCTCCAGACCAGGAAATTGCCATCGGCAAACCACACCGGCCCTTCGGCCCAGCGGCAGCCGTCATAGAGCACTTCGAGCGGCGCTATGCCGATGGTCAGGTCATAGAATTTCTTGTCGATGAACTCGAGCGCGTCGCCGCCGATGGCCATGGTGTGTCTCCCCCGTTTTTGCCTGCATATGACGAGAAGTCGGCGGTGCTGACAAGGCTTTGTCACCGAGGCGTCTGTGCGCAGATTTCACCTTGGCGTGGATCGGGGACCATCCGGAGATTGCGGAAATGCCGCCATGTGGTCCGTTTGACCCATCTTGCGGTTGCGACGCGATCTCGGGATGGGTCCCCGCTTTCGCGGGGATGACACCGCGTTTTGGGAGGCAGACTGCTTCTGCAAGAGCGCCCGTTCATACTTCCCCGCATTCGCCGTCATTGCCCGGCTTGTCCGGGCAATCCAGGGCTGGCCTCTGGACGTCGGGAGCTTCCCCATGGATCACCCGGACAAGCCGGGTGATTACGGTGGCTGGGGCGGCCTTGGCGCCAAATAGACATGAGTGGCAGTTGGCGCACAGATGTCCCCTCGAAGCGCCCAACTGCCAATTGACGACTAACATGTTAGTTGTTACGGCAGGATCACACCGCAGGAGTGCGCACATGCCCAATCTCGACAAGATCCTCACCGTGGCCGAGATGAAGGAGAAGGCGCGGCGTTCGGTGCCCAAGATGTTCTTCGAATATGCCGACAGCGGCAGCTATACCGAAGGCACCTATCGGGCCAATGAGAGCGACTTCAACAAGATCAGCCTGCGCCAGAAGGTGGCGGTGAACCTGGAGGGCCGCAACCTCAAGACCTCCATGCTGGGCAAGACCATCACCATGCCGGTGGCCATTGCCCCGGCGGCGACCGGCGGCATGCAGATCGCCGACGGGGAAATCAAGGCGGCCAAGGCCGCCGAGGCATTCGGCATTCCTTTCACGCTCTCGACCATGTCGGTCTGCTCGATCGAGGACGTCGCGGAAAACACCAGTGCGCCATTCTGGTTCCAGCTCTATGTGATGCGCGATCGCGGCTTCATCGAAAGGCTGATCGACCGGGCCAAGGCGGCGAAGTGTTCGGCGCTGGTGCTGACGATGGATCTTCAGATCCTGGGCCAGCGCCACAAGGACATTCACAATGGCCTTTCGACACCGCCCAAGTTCACGCCCTATTCGATCTTTCAGATGATGCAGCACCCCATCTGGTGCGCGCGCATGCTGGGCACCAAGCGGCATACCTTCCGCAATATCGTGGGCCATGTGGATGGCAATCACGACTTGGCCTCTCTCTCGGCCTGGACGTCGAGCCAGTTCGACCCCACGCTCAACTGGGCCGATGTCGCCTGGGTCAAGAAACGCTTCGGCGGCCCGGTGATCGTCAAGGGCGTGCTCGACCGCGAGGATGCGATTGCCGCGGTCGAGAACGGCGCCGATGCGGTGATCGTGTCCAATCACGGCGGGCGTCAGCTCGATGGCGCGCCCTCGACCATTCGCGTGCTGCCAGAGATCATCGATGCGATCGGCAAGCGCACGGAGGTCTATCTCGATAGCGGTATCCGCTCAGGCCAGGATGTGATCAAGGCGCTGGCTTATGGTGCCAAGGGCACTTTTATCGGCCGCCCCATGCTCTATGGGCTGGGCGCCGGTGGCCAGGCGGGCGTGGCGCGCGTGCTCGAGATCATCCGCAAGGAGCTCGACACCACCATGGCGCTGTGCGGCGAGCGCGACATTGTCAATGTCGGGCTGCACAATATCTATTCCAACGACATTCCGCCGCGCCGCGCGCCGCTGGCCCCGTAAGGCTGCAAGCTTAAGGGGCGCGGCCTAGCCCCGGTAGGCCTGGCCCGCGGTGACGTCGCCTTCGGTCATCTGGCGGTACACGGCCTGCGACACGGCCTTCATCTGGTCATCGGGCAGGGACCCCACCACGGTGCAGGTGATGCGGCTATTGGCCCAATAGAAGGCCTCGGCCCCACCGGCATCGGCGAATTGATAGGCCGGGGTGCGGTCGGGCAGGGCGGCAGTCACATAGACCGTGATGCGGTCCTTGGCGGTGTTTTCATACATCAGCTGCGCGGCGCGGCCGCCGGCATCGGGCTGGCCGGGCAGCAGACGGCCACCGACCAGGGTAAAGCCCTCGCCGGTCAGGTCCGGCGTGCCCAGCGGGGTGGCCAGGCGGTTGGACAGCCAGGCCGTCAAATGATCCTCGTCGGTCGCGGGCACTTCCACCGCATGGCGGTTCTCGGCGACAAAGACGGTATGGGCGTTGACCGCATCGGCGATCAGGGTCTGGCTGGGCGGGGCGCCACTCAGCAGGGGCCGGCCAAACCAGCCCAGGCCGAGGCCGAGACCGACCAGCACAACGGCTGCCGCAGCCCAGCGCCAGGATTGCAGGCGCCGCGAACTGGCCTCGGCGGCGATGCGACGGGGCCGCAGGCGGGCCGGCACGGGTTCGGCAACGACGGGATCAAACAGGGTATGGATGGCATCGGACTGGCGCTGCAGCAGGGCCACTTCCGCCGCGGCTTCGGGATTGGTGGCCAGATGGGCCTCCACCAGCAGGCGCTGGTCGGCCTCGAGCTGGCCGTCGGCATAAGCCATCAGCATGTCGCGGGTGATCTCGGTCATTTCACCGTCCTCAGATGGGGCTCGGCCGGCGTGCCGGTCGCCAGGCGCAGGGCGGCGCGGGCGCGGCCCAGCCGGCTCATCAGCGTGCCTTGCGGAATCTTCAGGATGGCAGCGGCCTCCGCATAAGGCAGGCCTTCGAGGGCCACAAGCAGCAAGGCTTCCTTTTGCTCCAGTGGCAGGGTGTCGATGGCCCGGGCCATTTCGGCCAGTGCCAGATGGCCCGGCTGCGGCGCCGGGGTCGATGGCTCGGCAATGCTGTCGAAATCGACCGTGCTCGGCTGATGTCGCGCCGTGCGCAGGCTGTTGCGATAGAGGTTGAGCAGAATGGTGAAGAGCCAGGCGCGGACCGGCCCGCTTGGGCGGAACAGCCCGCGCCGGGAGATGGCGCGTTCCAGACAATCCTGAACCAGATCATCGGCCAGGTCGAGATTGCGCGTCAGCGCCCGGGCATAGCGCCGCAGGGCCGGTACGCAGGCTTCGACCTGATCGAGAAAACTGTCCAAGACCGCGCTCGCCGATTATTCGACAGCAAGATGCCAGACGCCACCGACGCCGTCACCGGTGATGTCGCCGGCCTTCATGTCGTCCTTCCAGAAATAGAGCGGCATGGCCTTGTAGGCCCACATCTTGGTGCCGTCGGTGCGGTCCACCAGGGTGAAGTCACCTTCGGGCTTGGCATCTGCATCGGCCAGCAGCGGCGGCCAGTTGGTGGCGCACTTGTCATAGCAATTGGTGACGCCGGCGGTGTCCTTGTCGAAGATATAGAGCGTCATGTCATTGGCGCCGGTCAGCACCATCTTGCCGCCGATGTCGGCGGATTTGACAGCGCCGCCAACATAGTCGGCGGCAAAGGCCGGCATGGCAAACAGGGCGAGCGCTGCAGCGCCAGCGAGAATGGACCGAAGTTGCATGGGATGTTCCCTCCTAGGTTCGGGTCCGCGGTTGCGTCCCGTACAGGCAACAACACCGTTCGCGGCGGTTTAATCCCGGGGGCGCGAAAGATTTTTGACGGACGGGGCGCCACTGGCCGCAACATGATGCTGGACAGAGCCGCAGCGGGTTGGTCTTGTAGGCAAGACTGGGTCGGGCTGTTTTGGGAGAGGTGGCACCGATACCGGCTTTCGCGCCGCAGCGCGCGAACGACACAAAGGGAGAAGAGAATGAAAAGACGCGAGTTCTTCAAGTCCGCATCGGTTGCCACTATCGGCGCAGCCGCGGCGGCAACGCTGGCGACGCCGGCAATCGCGCAGGGCAACATCACCTGGCGCATGGTCACCACCTGGCCCAAGAACTTCCCGGGCCTGGGCGTTGGCGCGCAGAAGCTGGCCGATCGCATCACCAAGGCGTCCGGTGGCCGGCTGACCGTGCAGGTGTTCGCCGCCGGCGAAATGGTGCCGGGTCTGCAGGCGCTGGACGCGGTGATCGATGGTTCGGCCGAAATGAGCCATGGCGCTGCCTATTACTGGCAGAACAAGAGCCAGGGCCTGAGCTTTTTCACCGGTGTTCCCTATGGCATGACCAGCCGCGAGCTGGCGGCCTGGGTGCGCTATCTGGGCGGCCAGGAACAGTGGGACAAGATCTACGACCAGTTCGGTCTCAAGGGCTATCTGTCGGGTGACACCGGCACGCAGGCCGGCGGCTGGTTCAAGAACGAGCTGACCGGTGTGGCGGACCTGCAGGGCCTGCGCTTCCGTACGCCGGGCCTGGGTGGCCAGGTGTGGGGCAAGCTGGGCGCCTCGGTGACCAATATGGCGGCCGGCGAAATCTTTGCCGCGCTGCAGTCGGGCACGCTCGATGCGGCCGAGTTCGTCGGTCCCTACAATGACCTGGCGCTGGGCTTCTACCAGGTGGCCAAGAACTACTACTTCCCCAGCTTCGTCGAGCCGGGCCTGGCCACCGAACTGGTGGTCAACAAGGCCAAGCTGGCCGAGCTGCCCGAGGACCTGCAGGAGCTGGTCGCGGTCTGTGCCCAGGCGTCCTATGACGATGTGGCATCGGATATGTATGCCAATGACCCGCGTGCACTGCGCGCGCTGGTCGACGAGCATGGCGTGCAGGTGCGCCGCTTCCCCGAGGAAATCCTCGAAGCCGGCGCCAAGGCGGCCATGGAAGTGATCGCCGAGATCCGCGAAGGCGGCGATGCACTCACCAAGGAAACCGCCGAGAGCTTCATCTCGGCCTTCAACCTGCTGCGCGAGCGCACCGAGGGCACCGATGCCCCGTTCCTGGTCGCCCGCGAAAAGTACATCAAGTACACCTGATCGGCCTGGCCGACAGAGAAAAGCCCGGGCGCAGGCCCGGGCTTTTTGCTGGCCGCTCTCGGCCTATTTGTAGAGCACGCCCGGCAACCAGGTGACCAGCTGGGGGAAGATGAAGAGCAGGGCCAGGCCCACGATCTGAAGGGCCACAAAGGGCACCACGCCGCGGTAGATCATGCCGGTGCGCACGCCCGAGGGCGCAACCCCGCGCAGATAGAACAGGGCAAAGCCGAAGGGCGGGGTGAGGAAGCTGGTCTGCAGGTTCACCCCCACCATCACGCCCAGCCAGATCGGGTCGACACCCAGCGTCAGCAGCACCGGTGCGGTGATGGGGATGACGATGAAGATGATCTCGAAGGTGTCCAGGATAAAGCCCAGCAGGAACATGATGGCCATCACGATGATGGTGGCCCCCAAGGCGCCGCCCGGCATGTTGGAGAGGAAGGCGTGCACCAGATTGTCGCCGCCCATCATGCGGAACACCACCGAGAACACAGCGGCGCCGAACAGGATGATGAACACCATCGAGGTGATGGTGGCGGTCGAGACCACGGCCTGACGCAGGATCGACACGGTGAACTTGCGGTTGGCGATGGCCAGAACGATGGCGCCAACCGAGCCGACGGAGGCGGCTTCGGTCGGGGTGGCAATGCCGCCCAGGATGGAGCCGAGCACGGCCACGATCAGCAGCAGCGGGGGTACCAGCGCCACCATGACTTCGCGGCCCAGGTCCTTTTTCTCGGGGGCGGGCACCGGCGTGGCGGGGGCGGATTTGGGGTCGGTGATTGCCTTGAAGATCACCCAGACCAGATAGAGCCCCACCAGCAGGATGCCCGGCAGCAGCGCACCGGCAAAGAGGGCGCCGACCGAGACGGGTTCGGGCGCGAAATTGCCCTTTTCCATCTGCACCTGGGCATTGATGCCCGAGAGCATGTCGCCCATGAAGATCAGCACGGTCGAGGGCGGGATGATCTGGCCCAGCGTGCCCGAAGCGCAGATGACGCCGGTGGCCAGCTTGGGATCATAGCCGGCGCGCAGCATGGCGGGCAGGGAGATCAGGCCCATGGTGACCACCGTGGCGCCGACGACGCCGGTGGAGGCGGCCAGCATGGCGCCCACCAGGATGACCGAGATGCCCAGGCCGCCGCGCAGATTGCCAAAGAGCTTGCCCATGGTCAGCAGCAGGCGTTCGGCAATGCCGGAGCGCTCCAGCATCACGCCCATGAAGACGAAGAGCGGCACCGCCACCAGGGTTTCGCTGCTCATCAGCCCGATGTAGCGGCCAATGAGCGAGCCATAGTTGGAGGGGTCATAGACCCCCAGGAGCCAGCCGACGAGGCCGAAGATCAGGGCGGTGCCGGCGAGGGAGAAGGCGACGGGAAAGCCGATCAGCAAGACGCCGATCACGCCCACGAACATCAGGCAGGCGAGGATTTCGCCAATCAGGATCTGGCTCACAGGGCGGTCTCCACATGGCTGTCACGGGCATAGCGCAGGTGGGGGGGCAGGCGGTCTTCCTCACCCGCCAGCACCAGGATGGCGCGGGCCGCCATGGCAATGCCCTGCAGGCCCACCAGGGCCGCAAAGACCAGGATGAAGCTCTTGAGCACGAACAGTCCCGGCATGCCGCCGACATTGCTGGAGGCCTCGTAATAGCTCCAGGAGCGGGCGATGGCCGGCCAGCCATAGTGGAAGACCACATACATGAAGGGCAGCAGGAAGACGGCGACGCCGAAGAGATCAGCCATGGCCTTGCGGCGAACCGAGGCCGGCCGATAGAAAATATCGACGCGCACATGATCGTCGCGCATCAGGGCAAAGCCGGCGACGCCGGTGAACATGGCGCCGCTGACCCAGACATAGAGATCCTGCATCCACAAAGTGCTGGTGCTGAACACATAGCGCTGCACGACCACGGTGAAACAGACCAGGACGCACACCAGTGCGAGCCAGGAGAGCGCCTCACCAACCCATTTGTTCAGTGCGCTTATCGCGCGCACAAGCGTGGCCAGTGCCTGCACATTATCCTCCTGATGCCTATTGCCCTTCTGGCGGGTTAAATCCCGCGCTGGTGGCTTTGCACTAGGATTGCACAGCATCGCGGCATCAGGTCAACACAAAGGGTGATGCCAAGGGCATTCTGTATCCAGATTTGTCGTAGCCCGCGGTGGACGCACTGGTGACAGGCTGGGCAAAAGTGATATGTCGCTGGCAAATGCGCAGGGCGCGCCGGCTTGAGGAGGATTTGCATGTTCGTGGTGGGTGGCGAAAGCCTGATCGATCTCAAGGCCGAGGTTGTGCTGCCTGGCGGCGACGTGATCGGGCGCGATGGCGAAAACCAGATCGTCATGACGGCCCATCCGGGTGGTTCCCCCTATAATTGCGCGATTGCCCTGGCCAAGCTGGGCAATGACACCGGCTTTCTGTGCCCGATCTCGGCCGACGCCTTCGGCGACTATCTGCTGGGGCCGCTCAATGCAGCGGGCGTGACGCCGTTGCTGGCTGAGCGCGTCAAGGAATACACCACGCTTGCCGTGATCAATTTCGACGCCAATCACAATGCGCGCTACGGTTTCTACCGTGCCGCCGATGGCGCCATTGACGCCGACAAGGCCATTGCCGCGCTGCCCGAAAAGCTCGAGGTCTATCAGATCGGCGGCTTCTGCCCGATCAAGCCGGACGAGGCCGAGGCCTGGCTCAAGGTGGTCAACGCAGCGGTGGCCAAGGGCGCGACGATCTCGATCGACCCCAATGTGCGGCCGAGCCTGGTCGATGATTTTGCCGGCTACAAGGCGCGGCTGTCTCGCTTCCTCGATCTGGCGCATCTGGTCAAGGTGTCCGAGGAGGATCTCGAGGCACTCGACAGTGCCAAGAGCATCGACCAGCATGCTGCCGACTTGCTGGCGCGGCCCAATTGCCAGCTGGTGATCGTGACCCTGGGCGACAAGGGCTCGCGCGCCTTCACGGCGAAGGGCACGGCCAATGCGGCCATCTACAAGCCGCCGGTGTTTGGCGACACGGTTGGGGCCGGCGACAGCCTGATGGCCGGCACGCTCTCCTGGCTCAGTGAACGCGGCCTGTTGAATGCAGATGGCCTGGGGCAGCTCGATGATGGGCAACTGGCCGAGATGCTGCGCTATGGCGCGGTGGTTGCCGGCATCAACTGTGGCCGCAAGGGGTGCAAGCCGCCGACCCGCGCTGAAGTCGACGCCGTCCTGGGCGCCTGAAGGGGGCTGGTCACGACGAGGTGATGAACCCGCTGTAACCCCGGCGGGTCCAAACGCGAATGGCATGCGTATCTTCTGCAACAGCGGATGACGGGGCCATGCCGTGTTTGAACTGATTGTCGCCTATGCCGCAGGACTGCTGACGCTGCTCAACCCCTGCGTGCTGCCGCTGCTGCCGCTTGTTGCGGCCGGCTCGGTGGCGCGCCATCCCCTGGGGCCGCTGGCCATGGCATCGGGGCTGGCGGTGAGTTTCACGCTGGCGGGCATCTCCATATTCGCGCTGACGCGGGCCACGGGCCTGACGCAGGACCAGATCACGGTCGGCGCGGGCTGGCTGATGGTGGCCTTTGGCCTGGTGCAACTGGTGCCCCAGGCGCAGATGGGCTTCTCGCGCCTGGCCGGCGCCGCCGCCACCGGTGGCACGCAGCTGATGGGGCAGGTGGAGGGGCGTGGGCTGGGCGGCGAGTTTGTCGCCGGGGCGCTTCTGGGCCTGGCCTGGTCGCCTTGCATCGGCCCGACGCTGGGTGGCGCCATCGGCCTGGCCGCGCAGGGGGAAAACCTGCTGCTGGCCTTTGCCATCATGGTGATGTTCTCAGCCGGCGCAGCCACGGTCATGCTGGCGCTGTCCTATGGTGCCCGTTCGCTCATTGCCAGCCGTCGCGCCGCACTCTCGGCCATCACGCCGCATGCCAAGACGATCCTGGGCGTGGGCCTGGTCGTGGTGGGGCTGGCCATCATCTTTCATCTCGACCGCGTGGTGGAGGGCTGGGCGCTGACCACGCTGCCCAGCTGGTTCACCGAATTTTCCGTCAGCCTCTAGCAACCTTGGAGTTCAAGATGACCAATCTCGACCGCCGCACAGTCCTGGCCCTGATGGCAGGGCTTGCCGCCACCTCGGCGCTTGTTCCGCCGGCCGCTGCCCTCGAAATCGCCGACTATTCGCAGGAGAACCTCAGCAAGCTGCAGGCCTGGGGCAAGCCCTATCTGCTCGACTTCTACGCCAGCTGGTGTGTTACCTGCGCGGCGCAGCAGCGGGTGCTGGATGACCTGACCAAGGCGGAAGCCAAATATGCCGCCATTCCGATCGTGCGGGTGGATTGGGACACCTATGGCAATGGCGAACTCGCCAAGAGCCTGGCCATCCCGCGCCGCTCGACGCTGGTGCTGATGCGCGGCACGACGGAACTCGGACGCCTGGTGGCCGAAACGCGCGAGGACAAGATCGCCGCCCTGCTCGATCTGGCGGGGACGTGATCGCCGTCTGATTGCATCCGGTGCCATCGTCTGTTTGTATCGCCCGGACGGTTATGGGGGCGACGAGATGCGACGTTGGACATGGGCGGTGGCGATCGTGGCCGTGCTGGGGGTCGGGGTTGCGGCCTATATGCTCAAGCCGGTGACCGGCCCGGCGCGCGACCTGACGCTGGTGGGTGATGTCGAGCGCGGCAATTACCTGATCCGCGTCGGGGGTTGCGTGGCCTGCCACACCAACAATCAGGCCGGCACCGGGTTCCTGGCCGGGGGCAGAGGCCTCAGCACCCCGTTCGGCACATTCGTGCCGCCCAATATCACATCCGATCCCGACGCCGGGATCGGCAAGTGGACGCTGGCGCAGTTTGATGATGCCATGAGCAATGGCATGGGGCCGCAGGGCAATCTCTACCCCGCCTTCCCCTATGAGAACTATACGCTGATGAGCGACCAGGACATTGTCGATCTCTATGCCGCGTTGATGGCCACCGAACCGGTGAGCACGCCGGCAGCGGACAGCGACATTCCGTTCCCGTTCAATATCCGCCTAGCCATGTCGGGCTGGAAGAACCTGTTCTTCTCACCGGGGCGCTTCGAGCCGGATCCGGCGCAGTCCGAGGTCTATAATCGCGGCAAATATCTGGTGATGGGCCCGGCCCATTGCGTGGCCTGCCACTCCCCGCGCAATGCCCTGGGCGCGGTTGATCGCAGCGCGCTGCTGACCGGTTCACCGGGCGGCACGGGCGGCAAGGCGCCGTCCCTGACGCGCGATGCGCTTGTCGAGGCCGGCTATGACGTGGCCAGCCTGGCGCAGACGCTCGAAGATGGCTTCACGCCGGGGTTTGACGTGCTCGGCGGCGCCATGGGCGAGGTCATCAGCGATGGCACATCGCACTGGACGGCCGAGGATCGCGCCGCGGTGGCGACGTATCTCTTGGCAGAGTGATCACTCGGCCAGAAGGTCGGGGCCGATGTCCCGGGCGGCGTGCAGGATGCGGCGCCCTTCGGCCTTGGTGGCGTCGGCGCTGTCCCACCGCTCGGGTTCGCCGCTATCAAGGCCTTCCTGTAGCGCCTTCTTCAGCTCGGCCAGTTTCCAGGCGCGCTTGGCTTCGCGTTCTTCCGTCAAGCCCCGGCACGGATGGCCAGCGCCTCGTCGAGCCCCATGGTGGTGTGGTGCTCCCAGGTTTCGTCGGTCTGGGGGAAGTCGGTGCGGAAGTGGCCACCCCGGCTTTCGGTGCGCTTGAGTGCCGCCGCAGCCACAAGCGTGGCTGATGTGGTCATGTTGAGATAGGCGCTGGTCACATGCTCGGCCGTGGCTTCGAGCCGGGCGATTGCGCGCAGCGCCGCCCGCAGGCCGGTGGCGTCACGCTCAACGCCCACGAGATCGGTCATGACGCGGCGCAGCTCCTGCACGGCGGGCAGGTCGCGCAGCACCTGTTCGGCCTTGGCGCCTTCGGCCTCGTCCCATTCGATGCCCTTGAAGGGCAAGAGGCTGCGCACCGGCTCGAGCCCGCTGATATCCTCGGCAATGCGGGCGCCATAGACGGTGGCTTCGAGCAGCGAGTTGGAGGCCAGGCGATTGGCGCCATGCAGGCCCGTGCAACTGGCCTCGCCGCAGACCCAGAGGCCGGGGAGGGACGAGCGACCGCGCTCATCCACCTTGACGCCGCCCATGTGGAAATGCGCTGCCGGGGTCACCGGGATCATGCCGGCGACAGGGTCGATGCCGGCGTCGAGGCAGTATTGGGCGACAGTGGGGAAGCGGGTCAGGATATCGGCGCCCAGCACCTGGCGGGTATCGAGGAACACTTTTCGCCCCGACTGGATCTGTCGGAAGTTGGCGCGGGCGACAATGTCGCGCGGGGCCAGTTCGGCGTCGGGATGAATGGCGGGCATGAAGCGCTCGCCCAGATCATTAACCAGAATGGCACCTTCGCCGCGCAAGGCCTCGGTGGCCAGCGGGGCCGGATCTGCGCCGGTGGCGATGGCGGTGGGGTGGAACTGCACGAATTCGGCGTCGGCAATCAGAGCACCGGCGCGGGCGGCCATGCCCATGGCATGACCACGTACGCCGGGGGGATTGGTGGTGACAGCATAGAGCCCGCCCAGCCCGCCGGCGGCCAGAACAGTGGCGCGGGCACGGATGAACACCGGCTCGGAATAGCGGTCGCCCAGGCGCCGACCGAAGACGCCGACGATGCGGCCATTGTCCCGCGCCAGGCTCAGCGCGGTAATGCCTTCCACCACGCGGATGGACGGCGTGCGGCGCACTTCGGCGATGATGGCTTGCATGATGGCCCAGCCGGCCCGGTCGCCCTCGACCTTGACGATGCGATTGGCCGAATGGGCGGCTTCCTTGCCCAGCGCATAATTGCCGAAATCGTCGCGATCAAAGGGCGTGCCCCAGCGGGCAAGGTCCTCGATACGGGCGGCGGCTTCGGCGGTGACGCTTTCGGCAATGCCGTGGTCGACGATGCCGGCGCCAGCCATTTCGGTGTCCAGCGCATGGGCGTGGCTGCTGTCGCCCTTGCCCACGGCTGCCGCGACGCCGCCCTGGGCCCAGGCCGAAGAGGCGCCCATGCCCAGCGGCTTGGGCGAGAGCACCGTCACCGGGCGTGGCGCCAGCTTGAGGGCGGTGAACAGGCCCGCCAGGCCCGCCCCGACGATCAGCGCACCGTCGGCATTCAGGCTATTGTCGAAAATGCTCATGGTCGGGTCCTGGTAGTTCTCAATCTAGGTAATTGCCCGTAAGGTTGTCTCCGGAGCAAGCCCGGAGCCTGACAATGGCGACGTCCCGTGATGACCGGGGGTGGAGCGAAGAGGGGCAGCGCGGCTTTGAGGCCGGCGCGCCGCTGGAGGCCTATGAGGCCATCTATCGCCTGGTGCTGATGAGCTACCGCTATCGCTGCGCCATCACCGGGGAACAGTTCCTGCCCGATGTCGGGCTCATCCATCCCCATCTCGAAGTGGTCGCCATCAGGCCACGTGCCCTGGGCGGGCCGCTCGAGATCAGCAATTTCCTGGCGTTGGAAGAGCATGCGGCCAAGGCTTTCCGTGCGGGGATCATCGAAATCGAGGATGACTATAGCGTGGTTGTCGCCCGGCCGCAGGCTTTGGATCGGGCCGTGGCGGTACGGCTGCATCCGGGCGGGCGCCTCTTGGTGCCCGACGAGGCGCTGTTCCAGCCCAGCCCGGCCCATCTGGCGTTTGCACGGCGCGCCAACCGGGGCGGCTAGTCGCGCTTGCGGCTCATTTCGATCATGCGTTCCACGGCGAGGCGGGCAGGGGCGATGATCTCGGCGGGGACGGTGACTTCCTCGGTCATAGTGTGGAGTGACCACAGCACGTTTTCGAGATTGATGCGCTTCATATGCGGGCAGATGTTGCAGCCGCGCAGGAAGTCGACCCCGGTCGTCTCGCTGGCCACATTGTCCGACATCGAGCACTCGGTGACCATGACGACGCGGGCGGGGCGGGTGGACTTCACCCAGTCGATCATGGCGGCGGTCGAGCCGGCAAAATCAACGGCGTCGATCACCTCGGGCGGGCATTCGGGATGGGCGATGATCTTGGCCGTGGGGTAGGCGTGGCGCAGCTCGGAAATATCCTCGGCGGTAAAGGTCTCGTGCACCTCGCAGGCGCCGGCCCAGGTGATCACCTTCTTCTTGGTCTTCTTGGCGGTGTTCTTGGCCAGATACTGATCGGGGATCATGATGACGCTGTCGCCATCGACGCGGTTGACGATGTCGAGCGCATTAGAGGAAGTGCAGCACACATCGGTCACGGCCTTCACCGCCGCCGAGGTGTTCACATAGGTCACCACCGGCACGCCGGGATACATCTGGCGCATGGCCATCACGTCTTCGACGGTGATGGAGCTGGCCAGCGAGCAGCCGGCGCGGCTGTCGGGGATCAGCACGGTCTTTTCGGGGTTGAGCAGCTTGGAGGTCTCGGCCATGAAATGCACGCCGCATTGCACGATCACCGATTGGGTCACCTTGGTGGCCTCGATGGCCAGCTGCAGGCTGTCGCCGACGATGTCAGCGACGCCGTGATAGATCTGCGGCGTCTGGTAATTATGCGCCAGGATCACCGCATCCTTCTCCTTCTTGAGCCGGTTGATCTGGAAGATCAGCGGCGCATAGAAGGGCCATTCAATCTCGGGAATCTTGTCGCGCACACGGTCAAACACCTTGGCGGTGCTGCGTTCAATGGCCTTGGAATAGGTCAGGTCGAAGTGCCCGGCCAGTATGGTGCGCGCTTCATCGAGGGGCGTGATCGCGTTGATTGTCTGCACCATGGCTTTGGTCCTCCCCAAGTCGATGCGGAACCTAGGGATTTTTGCGGCGCAATTCAATGAACGGGGTTGCAGTAAATTTGCCAAGCTCCTAACCCTTGCCCAAGACGCATCCTTGAGAGGCCCATCCATGCCACAAGATACCGCCGCCATCCGCTCCATCCTGTCGCTGGCTCCCGTGGTGCCGGTCATCATTCTCGACGATGTCAGCCAGGCGCGACCGCTGGCCGAGGCGCTGGTTGCCGGTGGCCTGCCGATCCTGGAAGTCACGCTGCGCACGCCCAATGCGCTCAAGGTGATGGAAGAAATGGCCAAGGTCTCGGGCGCCATTGTCGGCTCGGGCACAGTGCGCACGCCGCTGCACATGCAGCAGTCGGTTGATGCCGGTTGCCGCTTCATGGTGTCGCCGGGCATCTCTCCGCGCATTCTCGATGCGGCCGATGACATCGGCATCCCGCTGCTGCCCGGCATTGCCACGCCCAGCGAGGCGATGACGGCGGCCGAGCGCGGCTATGGATTCCTCAAATTCTTCCCGGCCGAAGCCAATGGCGGCGCGCCGGTGCTCAAGGCCTTTGCCTCCCCGCTCCCCGACATCACTTTCTGCCCCACCGGCGGCATCGATCCGGCCAAGGCCAAGGTCTATCTCGGCCTGTCCAATGTGATCTGCGTGGGCGGCAGCTGGATCATGCCGGCCGATGCGCTGGCGTCGGGGGACTGGGGCCGCATCGAGGCGCTCGCCCGCGAGGCCAGCGCGCTGCGCGGTTGACGTGGCCGGGGTTCCCCCCGATGGCCTCACCCATCTCAGGATCAGCCTGAGCGAGACGGCCTATGTCGGGCCGGGGCGGGCGGACCTGCTGGCGCTGATCGCCCAGACCGGCTCGATTGCTGCGGCCGGCAAGGCCATGGGCATGAGCTACAAGCGGGCCTGGGGGCTGGTGCAGGCCCTCAATGCCGGCTTCGGGCGGCCACTGGTGGAATCGACGCGCGGCGGCGCCAGCCAGGGCGGCGCCCATCTCACACCGGCGGGGGAAACCGTGCTGGCGCATTATCGCGCGCTGGAGACCAAGACGCGCGAGGCTATCGCTGGCGATGTCGCGGCACTGCGGGCCTATTTCGATATGTCCGAACAGAAATAACGCTTGCCGGGCGCATTCGGCTTTGCCACAAACGATATGTCCCGATGACCATATCGAATTGCCCTTCATGACGCGCATCCTTGCCCTGGCCGTCCTGCTCGCCGCCTCACTGACCGGCGCTGCCCGCGCCGATAGCGTTAGCGTTGCTGTTGCCGCCAATTTCACCAAGGTGGCCGAAGACCTGGCGCCGCTGTTCACCGCCGAGACCGGCCACGAGGTTCGCTACAGCTTCGGCGCGACCGGTCAGCTCTATACCCAGATCAGCCAGGGGGCGCCGTTCGAGGTGTTCCTCGCCGCCGATGACGAGCGTCCCAGCAAGGCCGTGAGCGATGGACTTGCTGTCGATGGCACGGTGTTCACCTATGCCGTGGGCTCTCTGGCCCTCTACAGCACCTCGCTTGATCTCAGCGACGGCAAGGCCGTGCTGGAGGATGGGCAGTATGACAAGCTGGCCATCGCCGACCCGGCAACAGCACCTTATGGCCGCGTCGCCATGGAGGCGCTCGATGCCCTGGGCCTCACGACTGCCGTCACGCCCAGGCTGGTGACCGGCCAGAACATCAGCCAGACCCTGCAGTTCGTCGAGACGGGCAATGCCGAGCTGGGCTTTGTCGCCGCCAGCCAGGTGGTGGGCAAGTCGAGCGTCTGGATCGTACCGGCTGAGCTCCATGAGCCCATCCGGCAGGATGCCGTGCTGCTCAAGCTGGGGGAGGCCAATCCGGCAGCGAGGGCCTATCTCGCCTTCCTCAGAGGCGAGAGGGCGCTCGCTGTCATCACGGCGGCGGGCTACGCTGCCCCATGAGCGCGTGATGTGGAGCCTGCGGCGTGACTGTTGACGATATCTGGATCCCCATCCGCCTGACGCTCGCCCTGGCCGCGCTCAACACGCTGATTCTGCTGCTGGTGGGCACGCCCATCGCCTGGTGGCTGGCGCGCAGCCAGAGCCGGGTGCGGGAACTGGTGGGCGCGGTGGTGTCCATGCCGCTGGTGCTGCCACCGACCGTGCTGGGGTTCTATCTGCTGATTGCGCTGGGCCCCAATGGGCCGGGCGGCTGGATCGCCGGGCTCTGGGGCGGGCGCACGCTGGCCTTTTCCTTTGCCGGGCTGGTCATCGGCTCGATCTTTTATTCGCTGCCCTTCATGGTGCAGCCGCTGCGCAATGGCTTTGCCGCCATCGGCGACGATGCGCTCGAAGCCGCGGCGACGCTGGGCGCCAGCAGGTGGCAGCGCTTCTGGCGCGTCGCCCTGCCGCTGGCGCGGCCCGGCTATATTACCGGTGCGGTGATGACCTTTGCCCACACAGTGGGCGAATTTGGCGTGGTGCTGATGATCGGCGGCAATATTCCGGGCCAGACCAAGGTCATCGCCATCGCGCTCTATGACTATGTCGAGCGGCTGCAATGGGGCGAGGCCCATGCCATCGCCCTGGGCATGGTCATCTTCGCCTTTGTCGTGATTGCCATCACGCTCAGCATCGACCGGCGGCTCAATGTTCCCATGCCGTGACGCAGGTATCGGACCGTTGCCACAGCGACGACCTGTGCCAATGGGTATCATTGCGCGGGCGATCGCATGCTCATAGTGTCGTGCCCAATTGTGTGCGGGAGGATCTGAATGGGTTTCTTGAACGAGATGGGGCTCGATGGTCTCAGCATTACGCTGATTGGCCTGGGCATTCTGGCCCTTCTGGTGCTGTTCGCGGGCGCCAAGACGGTGCCGCAGGGGTACAATTTCACCATCGAACGCTTCGGCAAATATACCCGCACGCTCAAGCCGGGGCTGAACCTGATCGTTCCCTTCATCGATTCCATCGGCAAGCGCATCAATGTCATGGAACAGGTGCTCGACGTGCCGCACCAGGAGGTGATCACCCGCGACAATGCCTCGATCACGGCCAATGGCGTCACTTTCTACCAGATCCTGGATGCCGCTGCGGCGGCCTATGAAGTGTCCAATCTGGAAAACGCCATCCTCAACCTCACCATGACCAATATCCGCACGGTGATGGGCTCGATGGACCTCGATGAGCTGTTGTCCAACCGCGACGAGATCAACCATCGCCTGCTGGCGGTGGTGGATGCCGCAGTCTCGCCCTGGGGCGTCAAGATTACCCGCATCGAAATCAAGGACATCGATCCGCCCAAGGATCTGGTGGATTCCATGGGCCGGCAAATGAAGGCCGAGCGCGAAAAGCGCGCCGCCATCCTGGAGGCCGAAGGTCGCCGGCAGAGCGCAATCCTGCAGGCAGAAGGCGCCAAGCAGGCGCAGGTGCTGGAAGCCGAGGGCCGGCGCGAGGCCGCCTTCCGCGATGCCGAGGCGCGCGAACGCTCCGCCGAGGCCGAGGCCAAGGCCACGCAGATGGTCAGCGACGCGATTGCCTCGGGCAATGTGCAGGCCATCAACTATTTCGTCGCCAACAATTACATCAAGGCGCTGGAATCGATCGCCACCTCGCCCAACCAGAAGCTGCTGATGATGCCGCTTGATGCCTCCAGCATCATTGGCGCCATCGGTGGCATTGCCGAAATCGCCAAGGAGAGCTTTGGCGGCACGGCGCCGACGGCGGCGCGGCCCAGCCGGCCGCCCAGTTCCGGCCCGACGCAATAGGGGGTAGGCATGGCCCTGGTCGACTTCATCGCCGTCAATGGACACTGGTCCTGGATTGTTGCGGGGCTGGTGCTGCTGGCGCTGGAGTTGTTCCTGCCCGGCGGGATCCTGCTCTGGATGGGCATTGCCGGCATCGCCACGGGCCTGCTGACCATGCTGCAGCCGCTGGCGTGGCCGCTGCAATGGCTGATCTTTGGCGTGCTGTCGCTGGCCGGCATTGCCATCTGGCTGCGCATCGCCCGCAATCGACCGGCGCGCACGGATCGCCCGTTCCTCAATCAGCGTGCAGACAGCTTCATTGGCCAGGATGTGGTGCTGGAGCAGGCGATCGTGCAGGGCTATGGCCGCGTCGCCATGGGCGATACGGTCTGGCGTGTTGCGGGGCCTGACCTGCCGGTGGGACAGCGCGTGCGCATCGTGGGCAGCCAGGGCGCGGTGCTGCTGGTCGAGCCGCTGCCCTAGGGGGGCGGCAATCATTCATTAACCATAAGGTGGAAGGATCGCCCCGCCCGGGGCAGTCCGCCCATGGGCACGAATCGGCGCGCCGATAGTCTTGCGGCGGACGGAGCGAAAATTGGCCCTGCGAATGCGGCATTGTTTGAGGCAGGTGAGCGCATTGGGCGCCCTTTGCCTGGCTGCGCCGGCGCTGGCCGGGCCGCTGACCCCGCAGGGGGCAGTCGAGCCGCTGCAGGATGCGCGGCTGTCGCCTGGCATCTATCCGACCAATCCCGCGCTGGCCCAGGATGCGCCGTTGCGCGAACCCTATGATCCCTTCTTTGACATCGACTGGTCGGTGTCGCTGCGCGGAAGCTATACCAAGGCCACCGAGTCCGAACGCTTTGACGTGCTGGTGTCGCCCTCGGTGACGCTCAAGCATACCGGGGTACGGTCCGCCATCAGCATCGATGCCAGTGCCGAACTCGTCCGGCCCAAGGAGGGGCAGGTCGATGTCACCAGCCTCCGGCTGGGCCTCAATACCGGCTATGTGCTCGACAGCCAGACCAGGCTGACCGCCAATGGCAGCCTGTCGGTCACCCGCGCCCTGGCGGGCACACCGGGCGTGGCCAGCACCATTGCCGTGGCGCCCCAGACCATCACCGGCAGTGGCGAGCTGGGCGTCACGCGCACCTTCGGCATGTTCAATGTCGGGGTCACCGGGGCGCTGGGCCGCAGCGTCTATGGGCAGACCACGCTCACCAGCGGCGCCAATCAGGACAATAGCGAACAGAACTTCTGGTCGAGCGATGCCAAGCTGCGCATCGGCTATCAGGCGACGCCGATCTTTGAGGTGTTTGGCGCAGCCGGTGTCGGCCGCGACATGTTCGACCTTGCCTCGTCGAGCCTGGGTGTGCGGGCCGACGCCACCACAACCACGCTCGAGGGCGGTGTCACCGGGCGCTGGAACACAACCCTTGAGGCCACTGCCTCGACGGGCCTGGCCATGGTCCGCTACGACGCAGCGGGCCTGGGCGAGGTCAATACCCAGCTCTACAACGCCAGCGTGAGCTATACGCCCGACCCAACCCTGCGCCTGCGGCTGGGCCTGGCCACCACCGTGGCGCCGCCTGGCCCCAGCGCAGGCGGCACAACCCGCATTGGCTATGGGGTCACCGGCGACGTCAGCTATGCGCTCAATTCGCGCCTGGCCCTGCGGGCCTCGGCCGATTGGAACACGGCCACCTTTGCCGGCAGCACGCGGACAGAGAAGGGCTACGGCTGGGGCCTGGGCGCGGACTACACGCTCAATACCCACACAGCCGTTACGGCCGACTACGACTATGACCAGTCCGAAAGCAGCGTGGACGGCACCAAGGACGCCCACCGGGTCAAGGTGGGCGTCACGCTCAAGCGCTAGGCTTGCCCTCGGCTAGAGCTTGTCGGAGAGATCGAGGTTGCGCAGCTCCTTGAGGAAGCCGTCGCGGATATCCTCGCGGTCCAGGGCGAACAACACATTGGCCGTCAGGAAGCCGAGCTTGGAGCCGCAGTCGAACACCTTGCCTTCGTATTTGACGCCGGTGAAGCGTTGTTCCTGCATCAGCACCTGCATGGCGTCGGTGAGCTGGATTTCCCCGCCCGCGCCCTTGGTCTGGTCGGCCAAAAGGTTGAAGATCTCGGGCTGCAGGATGTAGCGGCCGGAGATGAACAGGTTGGACGGCGCCTCTTCACGCTTGGGCTTTTCGACCATGCCATTGATGGCAAAGCCCGTATCGGGGCCGGGGCCGCGGACCACCACGCCATAGGAGGAAACATCCTCCCAGGCGCATTCCTCGACACCAATGACGTTGCCGCCGTTTTCCTCGTCCTCGTAGGCGTCGATCATCTGGCGCAGCACGCCCGGCTGGGCGCGGAAGATCATGTCGGGCAGCAGCAGGGCGAAGGGATTGTTGCCCACGATCTCGCGGGCGCACCAGACGGCGTGGCCCAGGCCGAGCGGTTCCTGCTGACGGGTAAAGCTGGTGCGGCCGGCCGAGGGCAGGTCCTTGCGCAGGGCTTCGAGCGCCTTGGTCTTGCCGCGGGCTTCGAGCGTGGTTTCCAGCTCGAACTGACGATCGAAATGGTCCTCGATGACGCCCTTGTTGCGACCGGTGACGAACACGAAATGCTCGATGCCGGCTTCGCGTGCCTCGTCCACGGCATATTGGATCAGCGGTCGATCCACCACGGTGAGCATTTCCTTGGGAAGCGCTTTTGTGGCAGGGAGGAAGCGTGTCCCCAGGCCTGCAACCGGAAAGACGGCGGTTCTGACGCGCTTTGGCAAAGGGCTCACTCCATGGCGGTGCAACGGTAAAGCTATCTCAATCTCTTTACATTATCACCAGCCTGATTTTCGTTGCAATCTTAGGGGTTAGAGGAAATGGCTGTCTTGGTTACCGGTGGCGCCGGCTATATCGGCAGCCATATGGTTCTCAACCTCGCCGACGCCGGCGAGAAGGTCGTTGTGCTCGACAATCTGGTCACCGGCTTTGACTGGGCCATCGATGGTCGGGCCGAGTTCGAGCAGGGCAATGCCGGCGACGTCGACTTCGTTCTGGGGCTGATCAAGAAGCACGGCATCACCGAGATCATCCATTTCGCCGGCTCCATCGTGGTGCCGGAATCGGTGGTCGATCCGCTCAAATACTACGCCAACAACACCGCCACCTCGCGCAGCCTGATCGAGGCCGCCGTCAAGGGCGGGGTCAAGCATTTCATCTTCTCCTCGACCGCGGCTGTCTATGGCATGACGGGTCTGGCCCCGGTGGTGGAAACCACCCCGCTCAACCCCATTTCGCCCTATGGCCGATCCAAGCTGATGACCGAGCTGATGCTGGCCGATGTCGCGGTGGCACACCCTATCACCTATGGCGTGCTGCGCTATTTCAACGTCGCCGGTGCCGATCCGCAGGGCCGCAGTGGCCAGTCGTCACCAACGGCGACGCATCTGATCAAGGTCGCCTGCCAGGCTGCGCTGGGCCAGCGCGAGAAAATGGATATCTTCGGCACCGATTTCGAGACGCCCGATGGCACCGGCGTGCGCGACTATATCCATGTTACCGACCTGATCGCTGCCCATGCGCTGCTGCTCAAGCATCTGCGTGGCGGCGGCGAGAGCCAGACGCTGAACTGCGCCTATGGTCGTGGCTATTCGGTGCGCGAGGTGGTCGAGACCGTGCGCAAGGTCACCGGCGTCAATATCCGCGCCGATGAAGGCCCGCGCCGTGCTGGTGACCCGGCCTCGATCACGGCGACGGGCGAGAAGGTGCGTTCGGTGCTCGGCTGGGTGCCCCAGCACGCCGACCTTACCGAGATCGTCGAATCCGCCTATGCTTGGGAAAAGCACCTGATGGTGCGCAACCGCTAGTTTCCGGGGAGCGGCAGCATGCGTCTGGCCGCACTTGCCTTTGTGATGCTGTGCCTGCCGGCGGCGGCCCAGCCGATCGAGAGCTTTGACAGCTTTGTTGCCGGTTTTCGCGCCAAGGCGCTGGCGGCGGGCGTTGACGCATCGGTCTATGACGCGTCCATGCGCGGGATGGCCCCCGACCCCAAGGTGCCCAATCTGGTCAGCAGCCAGCCCGAGTTCACCACGCCGATGTGGGACTATATCGAGGGGCGGGTCACCTCGGGCCGCATATCGCGCGGCCAGGCGGCCATGGCGCGCAACGCGGGGCTGTTTGCCTCGGTGGGCGAGGCCTATGGCGTCGACCCGGCCATTCTGGGCGCCATCTGGGGCATGGAAACCGACTATGGCGCGGTGCTTGACAATGCCGGCCTGATCCGCCCCATCGTGCGCTCGCTGGCGACAGTGGTGCATCAGCGGCGCAGCCGGCTGGCCGAAGACGAAGCCGATCTCATCGCGGCACTCAAGCTGCTGCAACGCGGGCCGCTCGATGCCAGCCATCTGGTCGGCTCCTGGGCCGGCGCGATCGGGCACCTCCAGGTCAATCCGTCCAATGTGCTGGCCTATGGTACGGATGGCGACGGCGATGGCGCGGTGGACCTGCACCATTCGCTGACCGATGCCCTGGCCACCAGCGCCCGCTATCTGCGCGGGCTGGGCTATCAGCCGGGGCTGGACTGGGGCATGGAGGTCGCCGTGCCCGAGGGCTTTGACTATCTGCTGGCTACGCGCACCGAAATGCGCCCGGTGTCATTCTTTGCTGAGCGCGGGGTGCAGCGGGTGGCGGGCCGGGTTTTTGCCGATCCCAATCTGCCGGTATTTCTCTATGTGCCAGCGGGCAAGAATGGCCCGAAATTCCTGATGACGCAGAACTATCTGGTGCTCAAGGGCTACAATTTTTCCGACAGCTATGCGCTGAGCGTGGCGCATCTGGCCGACCGGCTCAAGGGCAGCAAGGGCTTTGTCGCCGATTGGCCGCGCAGCACCAAATTACCCAATCTCAACCAGCGCAAAGCCATCCAGCAGGCGCTGATCGGGCTGGGGCTCTATCAGGGCGCGGTGGATGGGCGGCTGGGTCCGGTCACGCAGGAGGCCTATGCGCGCTTCCAGGCCAGCCGCGGCGAGGTGGCCGACGGCTTCATAACTGCGGCGGCCTACACCGCCCTTGCCGGCGGGCAATAACAAGCAAGCGACCGGCATGGTGCGCCGCGCCGGGGTTTGCTAGGACAGGCTGGTTGTCGAGACGTGGATTGAGCATGCGCCGCTGGGTTCTGACATTGCTGATCGGGCTGTTCGTGCTGGTGGACATCGCGCCCGTCCTTGCGCAGGACAATGGCGCCGTGCAGGTGGCGCAGGCGCAGAAGCGCCGGACGCTTTTTGACCTGCTGTTCGGCGAGCCCGAGCCGGAACCGGTGCAGGAGCAAAAGCCGCAGAAGCGCACGGCTCCTGCCGCCACGGCCGCCCTGCCGCCGCCCAAGCCGCAGGTGGAGAAGGCAGCTGATGCCACGCGCCTCGCCGTCTTTGGGGATTCCCTGGCCATCGATCTCAGCAAGGCGCTGGAGCGCTATTATGCCGAGGACGCCAATCTGGTGGTCATCAACCAGGGCGTCAGTTCCTCGGGCTTCGTGCGCGCGGACTATTTCGACTGGAACAAGGCCATCGGCGAGCAGATCGCCGCCAATAGTTTTGATCTGGCAGTGGTGATGATCGGCATCAATGACCGGCAGGAGCTGTCCGCCAATGGCGAGACGCTGGCCCCGCTGTCCGATGCCTGGAACTCGGCCTATCAGGCGCGCATCACCGATTTCCTGGCCCAGTTACGCGCGGCCCGCAAGCCGGTGATCTGGCTGGGCCTGCCGCCCATGTCCAAGACCGAATATTCAGCCGCCATGAGCAAGATCGCCAATATCCAGCGGTTGGCCAGCTTTGCCGGCGGGGCGGAATATCTTGATATCTATGAGCGTTTTCTGGGCGAGGACGGCAAATATTCCTCCTATGGGCCGGATGTGAACGGGCAGAACGCCCGCATGCGCAAGGATGACGGCATCCATTTCGCCGCCGCTGGCGCTGACAAGCTGGCCTTTTATCTCAGCCAGACGGTCAAGAGCTTCTATCGCGGCGCCGGCACCACGCTGGCGGCAGCCGACCCGCTGGCCGGCACCGATGCCGCGGCCATGCTGCGCCCGCCCTATCAGGGGCTGGGACAGACGCGGCTGCTCGAAGTGGCCGGAGCGGTGATCCCGATCAGCCGGGTGGCGGTGCGGGCCGATGACCTGCTGCTGGCCGGGCGGGCGCAGCCGCCGGCGGCGCCGTTCACGCTCGAGGACCTGGTCAATGCGCCGGTCGGGCGGGTCGATGCCTTTGGCGTGGGGGCCGCGCCAGTGGCCGCGGAAAACGTCGGGCGTTAGTTGTCTTCGACGAACCGCACCGCGCCGATGTGGGGCAGGTTGCGGTTGCGCTGGGCATAGTCGATGCCATAGCCGACGACAAATTTGTCTGGAATATCAAAGCCTACCCATTTGGCGTTGACCTCGGTCTCGCGCCGGCTGGGCTTGTTGAGCAGGGCACAGACTTCCATGCGGCGCGGGTGACGCGTCTCAAGGATTTCCAGCACGTGCTTGAGGGTGTAGCCGGTGTCGACGATGTCCTCGACCACCAGCACGTCGCGGCCGGCGATCTCGCCGCGCAAATCCTTGAGAATACGCACTTCCCGGCTCGATTCCATGGCATTGCCATAGGATGAGGCTTCGAGGAAATCGACCTCCACCGGCAGGTCGAGCTCGCGCACCAGGTCGGCGATGAAGATGAACGAGCCGCGCAGCAGGCCGACGACGACCAGCTTGTCGGTATCGGCGAAATGGGCGGAAATCTCCTTGGCCAGCGCCTCGACACGGGCGGCAATGGCTTTGGCCGAGATCAGTTCATCGACGACATAGGGCTTCTGGGTCATGGCAGGATCCGTGTAGCACCCCGGTGGTTGGGGCGCAGCATTTTGGAGCGAAGTGTTAGCAGAGTGCTGACCGGTTCGGTAGCCAAACAGGCGCATGGCGCACAGCGATGGCGTCGATGGGGGGATTTGGGGGATTGGCGGGACAATCGATCACCAGGCCCGGCTATGGATCACCCGGACGAGCCGGGTGATGACGGCGACGGTGAGATCGCGATGATGTTCCCACCTTGGCAGTCCCCCACCTAACCTCCCCCTGAAGGGGGAGGGATCGTTCGGTGGGTGAGACGAGATCGTGCCCCACACTCGATAAGTCCCTCCCCCTTTCAGGGGGAGGTCAGGTGGGCGGTACGAGAGCCGCCTAGCGCGGCAGGGCGGTCTTGCCCATCAGGTCGAAGTCGATGGAGCGAGCGGCCTGGCGGCCCTCGCGGATGGCCCAGACCACCAGGGACTGGCCACGGCGCATGTCGCCGGCGGCATAGACCTTGGGAACGGTGGTCTTGTAGCTCATGGTGTCGGCGAAGAGATTGCCGCGCTTGTCGAGCTGGGCGCCCAGCTCGGTCAGCATGCCCTCGTGCACCGGCGAGGCAAAGCCGATGGCCAGCAGAACCAGATCGGCCTTGATGACGAATTCGGTGCCGGGGATGGGCTGACGCTTGCGATCGACGCGGGCGCATTCGACGCCCGTCACCTGACCCTTGGCATTGCCAATGATCTTCATGGTGCCGGCGGCGAATTCGCGGATGGCGCCTTCGGCCTGCGACGACGAGGTGCGCATCTTGACCGCCCAGTTGGGCCAGTTGGTCAGCTTGTTTTCCAGCTCGGGCGGCATGGGGCGCACGTCGAGCTGGGTGACGGCAATGGCGCCCTGGCGGAAGCTGGTGCCGACGCAGTCAGACGCGGTATCGCCACCGCCCACCACCACGACATGCTTGCCGGCAGCGGTCAGCTGCAGCTGGCTCGACACATCCTCGCCGCCGAGGCGACGGTTCTGCTGCACGAGGAACGGCATGGCATAGTGCACGCCATTGAGATTGGTGCCCTCGGCATCAACATCGCGCGGCTTCTCGGCGCCGCCGCAGAGCAGCACGGCGTCGTGCTTGGCCTGCAGCTCGGAGAGCGGCGTGGTGACGCCGACATTGACGCCATAGTGGAAGGTCACGCCCTCGGCCTGCATCTGCTCGACGCGGAAGTCGATGTGGTCCTTTTCCATCTTGAAGTCGGGAATGCCATAGCGCATCAGCCCGCCAGCCTTGGGCTCGCGTTCGTAGAGATGCACATCATGGCCGGCGCGGGCGAGCTGCTGGGCAGCCGCCATGCCGGCCGGGCCCGAGCCGACGACGCCGACCGACTTGCCGGTCTTGTGCGCTGCGATCTGCGGCTTGACCCAGCCGGAGCGGATGGCGCGGTCGGCAATGGCCTGTTCTACCGTCTTGATGGCGACGGGCACGTCCTCGAGGTTGAGCGTGCAGGCTTCCTCGCAGGGGGCCGGGCAGATACGGCCGGTGAACTCGGGGAAGTTGTTGGTGGAGTGCAGATTGCGCGCCGCCTCTTCCCAGTCGCCGTTGTAGACCAGATCGTTCCAGTCGGGGATCTGGTTGTGCACCGGGCAGCCGGTGTCGCCATGGCAGAAGGGAATGCCGCAATCCATGCAGCGCGCTGCCTGGTCGACAATGCGGCCTTCACTCATGGGAATGGTGAATTCGCCAAAGTGGCGGATGCGGTCGGAGGCCGGTTCATACCGGGGCTCTTCGCGCTCGATCTCGAGAAAGCCTGTTACCTTACCCATTTTGCTCTCCCTATTCCGCAGCCGCGCCGATGGCGCCAGAGGCCCGCTTCTTTTCCATTTCCTTGATCGCCCGGCGGTATTCGACCGGCATGACCTTGACGAACTTGGGGCGCATTTCGACCCAGTGGTCGAGAATGAATTTGGCGCGCGTCGAGCCGGTGTAGTGCAGGTGATTGGAAATCAGCTGGTGCAGGCGTTCGTCGTCATGCTTGGTCATGTCGCCGGAAATGTCGACACGGCCATGCCATTCGAGGTCCCCACCATGGTGGTGGATCTGCTGCATCAGCGCCTCTTCCTCGGCCACCGGCTCGAGGTCGACCATGGCCAGGTTGCAGCGGTCGCGGAAGGTCTCGTCTTCGTCGAGCACATAGGCCACGCCACCGCTCATGCCGGCGGCGAAGTTGCGTCCGGTCGGGCCGATGACCACGACCACGCCGCCGGTCATATATTCACAGCCGTGATCGCCCGTGCCCTCGACCACCGCAATGGCGCCCGAGTTGCGCACGGCGAAGCGTTCGCCGGCCACACCGCGGAAGTAGCACTCGCCGGCAATGGCGCCATAGAGCACGGTGTTGCCCACGATGATGGACTTCTCGGGCACAAAGCTCGCCTTGTCGGACGGGCGCACGACGATGCGGCCACCCGAGAGACCCTTGCCGACATAGTCATTGGCGTCGCCAATCATGTCGATGGAGATGCCCCTGCCCAGGAAGGCGCCAAAGCTCTGCCCGGCGGTGCCCCGCAGGGTGATCGAAATGGTGTCGTCCGGCAGACCTTCGTGGCCGTAGCGGGTCGCCAGCGCGCCCGACAGCATGGCGCCGGCGGAGCGGTCGCGGCTGCGGATGGGCAGGTCGATCTGCACGGCTTCGCCGCGGGCGAGCGCCGGTTCGGCCAGCTCGACCAGCTGGCGGTCGAGCACGGATTCGAGGTGATGGTTCTGCGTCTCGGAGTGGTAGAGCGTGTCGCCACCGAGCGGCTCGGGCTTGTAGAACAGCTTGGTGAAGTCGATGCCTTCGCTCTTCCAGTAGTCCTTGAGATGCTTGTGATCGAGCAGGTCCGAGCGGCCGATGAGATCCTGCAGGGTGCGGGCACCCAGCTCGGCCATCAGGCCGCGCAGCTCTTCGGCGATGAAGAAGAAGTAGTTGATGACATGCTCGGGCGTGCCCTTGAAGCGCTTGCGCAGCACCGGGTCCTGGGTGGCAACGCCAACCGGACAGGTGTTGAGATGGCACTTGCGCATCATGATGCAGCCGGCCGCGATCAGCGGCGCGGTGGAGAAGCCGAACTCGTCGGCACCCAACAGGGCCCCGATCAGCACGTCGCGGCCGGTCTTGAGGCCACCATCGACCTGCAGCCGCACGCGGCTGCGCAGGCGGTTGAGCACCAGGGTCTGGTGGGTTTCGGCCAGGCCGATTTCCCAGGGGCCGCCAGCATGCTTGAGCGAGGTCAGCGGGGACGCGCCCGTGCCACCGTCATAGCCCGAGATGGTGATGTGGTCGGCGCGCGCCTTTGCGACGCCGGCCGCAACGGTCCCCACGCCCACTTCCGACACCAGCTTGACCGAGATATCGGCGCGCTCGTTGACGTTCTTGAGGTCGTAGATCAGCTGGGCCAGATCTTCGATGGAATAGATGTCGTGGTGCGGCGGCGGGCTGATCAGGCCCACGCCGGGGGTGGAGTGACGGGTCTTGGCGACGATCCAGTCGACCTTGTGACCGGGCAGCTGACCGCCTTCGCCGGGCTTGGCACCCTGGGCGACCTTGATCTGCAGCTGGTCGGCATTGACCAGATATTCGGTGGTGACGCCAAAGCGGCCCGAGGCGATCTGCTTGATGGCCGAGCGCATGGGGTTGGCCGAGCCATCGGGCAGGGGCTTGTAGCGATCGGGCTCTTCGCCGCCTTCACCGGTGTTGGACTTGCCGCCAATGCGGTTCATCGCCTTGGCGAGCGTGGTATGCGCCTCGCGGCTGATCGAGCCGAAGCTCATGGCGCCGGTGACGAAACGCTTGACGATCTCGCTGGCCGGTTCGACCTCGTCGAGCGGCACGGCGGTGCCGAGCGGCTTGATGTCGAACAGGTTGCGGATGGCCAGATAGCCATTCTCGCCGCTGTTCACGCGGCGGGCAAAGCTGTTGTAGCGCTCCTGGGCGTTCTCGGGCGACTCGTCATGGGTGCGCACGGCATGCTGCAGGTCGGCCACCACATCGGGGCTCCAGGCATGCTTTTCGCCGCGGATGCGGTACATATATTCGCCGCCCACATCGAGCGCCTTGCGCAGCACGATGTCGTCGCCAAAGGCGTCGGCATGGCGCCGCACGGTTTCCTCGGCGACTTCACTGAGGCCCACGCCCTCGATGGTGGTGGCGGTGCCAAAGAAGAAGCGCTGGACGAATTCGGTCGAGAGACCGACGGCATCAAAGATCTGCGCGCCGCAGTAGGACTGGTAGGTGGAAATGCCCATCTTGGACATCACCTTGAGCAGGCCCTTACCCACGCTCTTGATGTAGCGGTAGACCACTTCATGGGCGTCGACCTCGGCCGGGAACTCGCCTTCGGCATGCAGGGCCGAGAGCGTCTCGAAGGCGAGATAGGGGTTGATGGCTTCGGCGCCATAGCCGGCCAGCATGGCGAAATGGTGCATTTCGCGGGCTTCGCCGGTTTCCACCACCAGGCCCGACGAGGTGCGCAGGCCCTTGCGGATCAGGTGATGGTGCACGGCGGCGGTGGCCAGCAGCGCCGGAATGGCGATGCGGTCGGCCGCGACCAGCCGGTCGGACAGGATAATGATGTTGTACTCGCCACGCACCGCTGCCTCTGCCTTTTCGCAGATGGCGGCAATAGCGGCTTCCATGCCTGCCGCGCCCTGGTCGGCGGGGTAGGTGATGTCGATGGTCAGCGTCTTGAACTGGTTGTCTTCCATGTCGCCAATGGCGCGGATCTTTTCGAGATCCTCATTGGTGAGCACGGGCTGACGCACCTCGAGACGCTTTTCGCGCGAGCTGCCTTCGAGATCGAGAATATTGGGGCGCGGGCCGATGAAGCTGACCAGGCTCATCACCGATTCCTCGCGGATCGGGTCTATGGGCGGATTGGTCACCTGGGCGAAGTTCTGCTTGAAATAGGTGTAGAGCAGCTTGGACTTCTGGCTCAGCGCGGAAATGGGCGTATCGGTGCCCATCGAGCCCACGGCTTCCTGGCCGGTGGTGGCCATGGGCGCCATCAGGATCTTGATGTCTTCCTGGGTATAGCCAAAGGCCTGCATGCGATCGAGCAGGCTCTCGGTGGTCACCGGGGCCTTGGGCGCGGTTTCGGGCAGGTCTTCGAGCACGATCTGGCTGCGCGCCAGCCACTCGGCATAGGGATGCTTGGTGGCCAGGGTCCGCTTGATCTCTTCGTCGGAGATGATGCGGCCTTCTTCCAGGTCGATCAGCAGCATGCGGCCGGGCTGCAGGCGCCAACGCTCGACAATGTCCTCATCGGGAATGGTCAGCACACCCGATTCGGAGGCGAGGACCACGTGGCCTTCCTTGGTCACCAAATAGCGGGCGGGGCGCAGACCATTGCGGTCGAGCGTGGCGACGACATAGCGGCCGTCGCTGAGCGACATGGCGGCCGGGCCGTCCCAGGGTTCCATCAGGGCGGCGTGGTATTCATAGAAGCTGCGGCGCGTCTCATCCATCAGCGGATTGCCGGCCCAGGCTTCGGGGATCAGCATCATGGCCGCATGGGGCAGCGAATAGCCGCCACGCACGAGGAATTCGAGCGCGTTGTCAAAGCAGGCGGTGTCGGACTGGCCCTCATAGGAGATCGGCCAGATCTTGGTGATGTCGTCGCCGAACTTGGGCGAGGACACCGAGGCCTGGCGCGCGGCCATCCAGTTGACGTTGCCGCGGATGGTGTTGATCTCACCATTGTGCGTGGTCATGCGATAGGGATGGGCCAGCTTCCAGGACGGGAAGGTGTTGGTCGAAAAGCGCTGGTGCACCAGGGCAATGGCGCTTTCGAAGTCGTCATCATGCAGATCGACATAGAAGGCGCCCAGCTGGTCGGCCAGGAACATGCCCTTGTAGACGATGGTGCGGGCCGACATGGAGACAACGTAAAAGCCGTTGTCGCCAGCGGACTCAGGGATCTGCGCATAGACGGTGTTGGAGATCACCTTGCGCACGATGAGCAGCTTGCGCTCGAACTCGTCGAGGCTCAGGCCCTCGGGGCGGGCGATGACCATCTGTTCGATGATCGGCTGGGTGGCAATGACGCCGGCCGAGAGCTTGGAATTGTTGGTGGGCACGACGCGCTCGCCCAGCAGGGCCAGGCCTTCCGATTCCAGGCAGGACCGCACCACGGGCGCCACGCGGTCGCGCAGCCCCTCGGTGTTGGGATAGAACAGCATGGCCACGGCATAGTTGTGCTTTTCGGGCAGCGCGAAGGGCAGCACCTTCTTGAAGAAGGCATGCGGGGTCTGCACCAGGATGCCGGCGCCGTCGCCCATCAGCGGATCGGCGCCCACGGCACCGCGGTGTTCGAGGTTCTCGAGGATTTCGAGACCCTTTTCGACCACTTCGTGGCTGGGCTTGTTCTTGATGTTGGCAATCATGCCGATGCCGCAGGCATCATGCTCGTTGGCCGGATCATACAGACCCTGCGCCTCGGGGCGACCTGTGGCAACGCGGCGACCGTCACGGATCAAGGTTTTGACATTGGCAGTGCTCGCCGTGACGGGAGAGTGGGTTCCGTTCCGCGGGTGTGCCATGACAATGGTCCTCGTTATCTGGTCGCGCCCGTTTTGCCGGGCCCTGTTGCTGTGTCGCGCATCCTGTTGGTGCCGGCGAACCGGCGGGCTGGATGCATATGTGTCCTCTGGCGGGCGCGCTGTCCATGCGGGGCGTACCGAGTACGGCTCCGATGAGCAGCTACGTCCATGCTTGGGGAGCGGCACTGCATCCAAATGGCCGCTCATCTTCGGGCTAGTTTAGCCCCGCTTGTCCGTTTCCGCTATCGTCTAGCGGGCCAGCCGGACCGGCGTGCGCGCTGACCGCGGAGAGCGGGGCGACGCGTCAGATAGGACAGTTGTACTGCCCTATCGAATTCACATTTGCATAATTCCAGACTGGGAGCAAGCGCCTTTGGTCCGCCGGGCGGGGAAAAAATAGGACATTGCCGATTTTGCAATAGGACAGTGTAGGCAATTGCGGGGTGCCGCGCATGGAAAAGGGGCGCTTCCGCCTGGAAACGCCCCTGATCGTCTGCCAAATGGCTATGATTGCCTATTCGAGATGGGACTTGATGAACCAGAGGTTCTTGTCCAGCTCGCGCGAGAAGGCGGTCAGGATATCGGCGGCATCGGCATCGCCAGCCTCGTCGGTGGCGTCAATGTCCTCGCGGACCTGGTTGGCCAGGGTGGCAAAGCGATCGGCCAGCGCCGTCAGATGCTCGGTGACCTTGCGGATATCGGTGGGATAGGGCGACAGCGCCGTGGCCTTGGCGACGACCTGGGAGGTGCCCAGGGCAATGCCATCGAGCTGGGCAATGCGCTCGGCGATCACATCGACATGGGTGTCGATGGCGGCGCGCATGGGGTCGAGCATTTCATGGACGGCGATGAAGTTGGGACCCTTGAGGTTCCAATGGGCCTGCTTGACGATGAGCGCCAGGTCGATGGCGTCGGCCAGGCGGGCGTTGAGAATGTCGATGACGGTGGATTTTGCGTTAGCCTTGAGGGCAATCGATGGAGTTTTCACAACAACGTCCTGTCAATAAAAATCAAAATGGGTGGTCGCGCCAATGATGGGCGTGGCGGGGAGCCACAAAGCAAAAGGCGCGCAGTGCTTGCGTACTGCGCGCCAGATATGTGGCTATATCAAGTCAGGCGATCAGTTGACCGACTGGTCCTCAATACTGGCCTGGGTGCCGGCGTTGATCTGAATCGTGCGCGGCTTCTTGCTCTCGGGCAGCTCGCGCTTGAGTTCGAGATGAAGCAGGCCGTTCTCGAGCGTGGCGCCCTGAACCTCGACATAGTCGGCCAGCTGGAAGCGCAGCTCGAAGGCGCGCTCGGCAATGCCGCGATGGAGGAATTCACGGGCCTTCTCGGCGGTTTCTGCCGGCTTGGCACCCTTGACGACGAGGCTATTTTCCTTGGTCTCGATGGCAATGTCGCCATTGGCAAAGCCGGCGACGGCGATCGAGATGCGGTAGGCGTCTTCACCGGTGCGCTCGATGTTGTAGGGCGGGTAGGTCTTAGCTTCCTGGCCCACCAGGGTATCGAGGCGGTTGAAGACGCGGTCAAAGCCGACGGTCGAGCGATAGAAGGGGGAAAAATCGATGGTCTGCATAGTCACATTCTCCGTAAAGCAACGTGGATGTCCCGGTGGTCTCCTGTTGTGCTCCCAGCATTAGGCGAGCCCAGAAATCGGAGGTCGGGGTTCCCGGATAATCCGGCGAACGGCTCAGATATGGGCGTGGATTTTTCCGGTTCAAGACCCCAAAAATGGCGGAACAGTGCGGAAAATGCGACGGCGCCACAATGGTGAACCCAGACTGAACGTCTCGGTCCGTTCAGGTTCAGGCCGGCTGTTTTAGAACGGGGTAATGATCGCAGGATTGTTCCTGGATCATTGCGGCGGCCCTGTCATCCGCCCCCCGCCCGGGTCGTCGTATGAAAGCCGGCATCCTACGGGATGCCGGTTTTCTTTTTGGCCGGTGTTTGCTCTAAGTCAGCCATCGACACGAGCGGCCCATAACATGACATCCCAAGCCTCCCCCGACGCCAGCCTGGTCAATATTGCGTCCAATCCGGTGCCCGAGGGCGCACGGGTGGGCTTCATGACCACTTCGGACAATGTGCGCCTGCGCTATGCTATCTGGCCCAAGTCGGAAGGGGCGCATCGCGGCACGATATGCCTGGTGCAAGGGCGCACCGAGTTCATCGAGAAATATTTCGAGACCGTTGCCGATTTCCGCCGGCGCGGCTTTTCCGTCGCCACCTTCGACTGGCGCGGCCAGGGCGGCTCGGAGCGGCTGATCGGCAACAAGAGCCTGGGCTATGTCGACCGCTTCGAGGACTACTGGACGGACCTGAAGAGCTTTCACGGCCATATGCTTTTGCCCGAATGCCCGCCGCCGTTCTATCTGGTGGGCCATTCGATGGGCGGGCTGGTCTCGCTCAATGCCGCCATCAATGATCGCATGATGTTTGATCGCGTGCTGGTTTCGGCGCCCATGGTGGCGCTCGACCGGCAGCCGCTGAGCATGGCGGGCATGGCGCGGGTTGCCGAAGTGCTGAGCTTTTTCGGCCTAGGCCGATTGCCCGTCGCCCGCAAGGCCGACAAGCCGGCTTCGGAAGCCACCTTCCCGGGCAATCCGCTGACCGGCGATCTCATCCGCTACATGCGCATGGTGGATGTGCTGCGTGCCCGGCCGGACCTGGGCATCGGTTCTCCCACTGTGCGCTGGGTGGCCGCCGCCATGGGCGCCATGGCCGAGGCGACCAGCGACAGCTTCCCGGCCCGCATCAAGGTGCCGCTCTTGATGCTGGCCGCGGCGCGGGACGAAGTTGTTTCCCCCGGCGCGATCGAGCAGTTGGGCCTGCGCATGCGCATCGGCCGCCATGTGGTCATCGCCGGGGCGCGACACGAGCTGTTCATGGAAACCGATGTGATCCGCGGCCAGGTGCTGGCAGCGTTTGACGCGTTCATTACCCAGCAGAGCCAGTAGGGCCCCGGTTGGGCTCGTGCGTCGCTGAGGCCGCGGCGTTCAAGAGGCGGACATCGGGCGCTCCCTTGCCTGGCCCGTGCCCTTGGATCGAGCCCCTCTCGCCCAGAAGATCGCCATGAGGGAGACGCTACCCAGAATGAGCGATCCCCATGCCAGGGACCCCGGCGTGCCATCGTAGCCCTGCCCAATCACTGACCCGAGCAGCGTGGCTCCCATGGCCTGGATGGCGCCAAATGCCGACGCAGCGGTGCCAGCAACCTTGCCCAGGTTCGTCATCGAGAGGGCCCCCAGCGTGGCGTCGGCCCAAGTGAACATGGCCATCATCCCGGTGATCAGGAACAAGAACAGCCAGAAGGGCAACATATCCAGAGACAGCGCGACCACCAGAACCGCCGCAAACCCGACATAGGCGGACAGGGCAATCAGGCCGATGGCCGGAGCACCGAAGCGCCGGATGAGGCGCGAACAGACAAAGGCTGCTCCAGACTGGACAATTGCTGTCGCCGCCATTGCAAAGGCGAAGAATCCTCCAAGCCCGAATGCCTCGCCATAAACCGGCTGGGCCGTGGCAATGAAGCCGTAGAGTGCCCCCAGCAGCACCATGGCGGCGAAGCCATAGCCGAGGGCATTGCGGTCCTTAGCGATAATGGCGAGGCCGCCCCAGATCGAGCGAAAGCTGAGGGATCGACGGTTCTCCGGCGCCAAAGTCTCGGGCAGTTTGCACCATGTCCACACCAGCACGGCCAGTCCGAGAGCCGCCATTGTCAGGAAGATGGCCTGCCAGCCAGCGACCAACAAAATGGCCTGACCTATCAGAGGCGCCACGACCGGCAGAATGAGGAAGGCCATCAACGACAGCGACATGGCTTCTGCCATCTCGCTGCCGGAAAAATGATCCCGCAAGACGGCCTGGGACAGTCGTGTGGTGCCGACACCCAACCCCTGGACGAGGCGAAGCGCGAGCAGCACCTCCATGCTTTGCGCGAATGGCGCGAGCAGGGAAGCGACCACAAACAATGTCAGTCCGGCCAAGATCGGCAGGCGGCGTCCATAGGCGTCCGCGATCGGGCCGACCAGGAACGCCGCGACGGCTGCACCCGCAAGGAAGACACCCACAGTCAACTGCGCCAGATTGGGCGCGGTTGTCCCCATCGCGCGGCCAATATCGGGCAGCGCGGCGAGCATGATGTCGAGAGCAATGGAACTGAGGCCCATCAGGGCAGCGACAAGCAGGACGAGCTCACGTCGTCCCAGACCAGCTATGCTAGATAATTCGTGCACCCACCGGCAGCGACATGACCGTCCAGACCAACCCTGGATCGTGCGGTCGCTACACAGGGAAAATGGCACGGGAACAATCGATCCGCAACCGGCAGCACTGCCCGTTGCGCTTCAGGTCAACCTGGCGGCATTTCGAACGAATGCATCACCAGGCCCGTTGGCCAATACGGGGTCTGCAGCGAACCGGCGCGAACGGCGCAATCTATCGGCCGTTTGGCGAACATGTCGATTTCCCGAAAACGGACATCGCTGCTGGACGCCTGCAACGACCAAGCAGGGGTGGGAAAGGGACTGGCGGCTTTTGGATTGACGTCGATCATTGCTGCCGTGGTTTGACAATCTGAAATCAGTTTCCATTAGTGGAAAGTTTATTGCCAAGGCACTGCCGGCCAGATAATAGTTTCCTCTCAAGGAAACATATGGATTTGCCATGAGCCTGACCTTATATCTCCACCCGCTTGCCTCCTTTTGTCACAAGGTGCTGATCGCACTCTATGAGAATGACATTGCGTTCGAGGCCAGCCTCGTTGATTTCTCGAACCCAGGTTCTGCGGCGGCGCATATCGAACGCTGGCCCGTCGGCAAGATCCCGGTCCTCCATGACAGCGTGGGCAACCGGGTGGTGGCAGAGACCAGCATCATGATCGAATACCTGCAGCGGCATTACCCCGGCCCAGTGCCCCTGATACCTGACGATGCTGGCCCTCAGCTCGACGTGCGCCTTTGGGACCGCTTCTTTGACCTCTATGTCAGCGTTCCGATGCAGAAGATCGTCGGGGATCGCATTCGGCCCGAGGGGGCCACGGACCCTTTTGGTGTGGCGGAAGCACGGGCTACGCTGGACACGGCCTATAGGATGATCGAAGGACAGCTCTACAACGGGCCATGGATCACCGGCGATACCTTTACGATGGCCGATTGTTCGGCGCTGCCGGCCCTGTTCTTTGCCACAATCGTGCATCCGCCCGGCGATGAACGCCCGATGCTGCGCGACTATCTCGAACGCCTGCTCGCGCGACCGTCTGTACGGCGTGTCTTTTCCGAGGCGCAGCCGTATTTCAAGTTCTTCCCCTATCGGGAGGCCATGCCGGCGCATTTCCTGGAACCCATGTCATGACAGGACAGAACAATCTGGACCGGTTTTTCGAGGTGATGGCCGACCCGTACCGTCGGGGTTTTGTCGAACGCCTATGCAAGGGTCCGGCAACAGTAACGGAACTCGCCGCTCCTGCGGCCGTGCAGTTGCCGGCGGTGCTAAAGCATCTCAAGGTGCTGGAAGACGGCGGGATTGTCGTCAGCCAAAAAACGGGCCGTACCAGGACCTTCCAGATGCGGAAGGACGCCTTCGTCACATTGGCGGCGTGGGTCGATCAGCGGCAGCGCGAACTGAACTCCGCCTTTGACCGTCTGGCTGACCTGATGGCGGAGATTCCAGAGAAGAAGGATCACTGATGGGTGTGACCGTTGACCACAGGTCGTTCGTTATCGAGCGGGAATTGCCCGGCAGTCCTGGGCATGCCTTCCGCTTCTGGTCGGAACACGAACTCAAGCGCCGCTGGAACGCCTGCCATCCTGACTGGCAGGTGATCGAGGATCGTTTCGACTTCCGGGTCGACGGGCATGAGAGCGTGATCTGGCGCATGCCTGATGGCACCAAACAGACCATGCTGGCGCATTTTCTGGAGGTCCATCCGCGCCAGCGTATCGTCTATGCCTACACGATGCGCACCAATGAGGTCCCCATTTCGTCCTCGCTCGTAACGGTGGAGTTCGAGGGGCAGGATGGCAAGACCATCATGACGTTCACCGAACAGGCTGTCTTTGCCAATTCTGCTGATGGAGACATGCGCGAGAGCGGCACCGGCATCGGGTTTTCACGTCTCCAAGAGATCATGGCGGATGGGCTGGAAAGCGCTCGGCTGTAGGGACGTCAGCTTTTGGGAACTCATTGCCGTGGCTTGGATGGCAACAACGGGGTCGGCAGCGGACTGGCGGCTCTCGTGGTCTTTAAGCACGAAGGCGGTAGCGGATGGTGGCTCGTTTTCCTTGCCGTCGTTGAACGCCTTGGGCCGGCCAGTCCACCCCCTGGCCAAGCTGGGGGTGGATGGGGCGTGGAAAGATCCAGGGATCAGGTGGCGCTCTTTTGTGCCAGCCAGTTCACGATCACCTGGTTGGTTTGCTCGGGCATTTCCTCCTGAATCCAATGGCCGCAATCGAGGCTGACCACGTCCACATTGGGCACGAAGTCTGCCAGCTTCTCGAATTTGGGGATCACATCCCGGTCGCCATAGATCATGAGCGTTGGCTGACGGATGATCGGATCGACGTGTGCCAACAGGTGCCAGTTGCGGTCGAGGTTCCGATACCAGTTGATGCCGCCTGTGAACCCGGCCTTTTTGAAGGCCGAGACGTAAACCGCCAAGGCGCTCTCATCCATAATGGGCTCGCCGCGCGGCGTTTCCGCCCTGGCCAGATTGATCATAGCCATGCCCGGCTCGGGCGCCTGGAGGGGCACGTTCTTGCGGAACAGGTTGCGCAGGAAGCGGGCTGCGTTCGCGTCCAGAATGGCGTCGGCGACGCCCGGCTGCCGATTGAAGTGAACGAAATAGTAGTCGCTGCCCAGGATCAGCTCGAGGAACTCGATCCAGGGTGTTTCGCCACGCTCCTGGTAGGGCAGGCTCAGATTGATCACCTTGTTGACGCGGCCGGGATGCAGCAGGGTCAGCCCCCAGACAACCATCGCCCCCCAGTCGTGGCCGACAAAGGTCGCATCCTGGTATTGGTAGTGATCGAGAAGGGCGACGAGATCGCCGGCAAGATGGTCGATGTCATAGTCCGTCACGTCGGCCGGGCGGGACGAATTGCCATAGCCGCGCTGGTTCGGAACGATGACGTGGTAGCCTGCGGCGACAAGGGCGGGCACCTGATGGCGCCAGGAGAAGGCAAGCTCCGGCCAGCCATGGCAAAGCACAATGGGATTGCCCTTGTTTTCTCTGCCGGCCTCGAAGACTTCGAGCTCCACACCATTGACCGCGACAAGGGTGGGCTGGGGAAAGTCGATTGTATTGAGCATAGATTTTTCGCCTTGCTGAGATGTGCAGCCGCTGACTAAAGGCGAATGGTGCCAAACTTTGACACCATTGAATGACAGCGTGGTCCAATGACAGCTCGCCTCCGACAAGACGCCATCGTGCGCAGCCTGCGCCGCACCGGCACGTCCACGATCGCCGAACTGGCCGCGGAGGTCGGTGCGTCCAGGCGCACGATATTGCGTGACATCAGCGCGCTGCGAGACGAGGGCTTCGTCATTCATTCCGAACCGGGTCGCGGCGGCGGTCTGCAGCTTGATCCGCAGTCCGTCCAGACCATGGCTCGGCTTTCGGTCGCCGAGGTCTTTGCGCTGCTCATCAGCGTTGCCTCCATGCGGGCCGCCGGGAATCTGCCCTTTGCGGGGCTGGCCGATGCCGGGCTTGCAAAGATCGAGAAGGCCCTGCCACCGGACAAGGTGCGCGACTTGCGCCGATTTCTGGATTGCCTCTATGTCGGGCAGCTGTCACCCCTGGTCGATATTTCGAACATGGGGGAAATGGACCCGGCGCTGCTCCCCGCGTTCGAGACGGCATTTCTGCACAGACGGCGCTTGCGCATGCTCTATCGCGACGCAAAGGGCGCTGGATCGGAGCGACATGTCGAACCACAGGCCATGCTGATCCTGCCGCCTCTCTGGTATCTGGTGGCCTGGGATCCGACGCGGCAGGACTTTCGTCACTTTCGAATGGACCGGATCAGCCGGCCGGAAATCGACGAAGGTGCCCCTTTTCACCGGAGACACGTGCCGTTCGAGGATCACGTTCGCCCGGTTCGGGATCTATCGCGCTAGGCGTCGCACGATCAGCCGTCACGATGGGACGGTGGATTTCAGGCAGCCGCCCAGACCGCGGGGCCTAGCGCGAGAGCGCCGCAGTATCCGGGCCAATCCTTCCCCCTCCGCGCCGCCTCAAAGAAAAGCGGCCGGGACGGCGACGTCCCGACCGCAGTGGCCTGGGGTGCGCCAATCAGTCGATCGGCGGGCCTAGAAGGTCGATACCATGGGCGGCGCAGATGCTGGCCAGGGCCTGCTGCTGCTCCAGCGTGGGCGGAAGCTGCTCGGGCAGGCCGTCCATGGCGGCAGGCCGCGCGGCGGCCCGGACCATGTCTTCGAAGCGGCCGTGGGTCATGGTCAGGCAGCGTGCCTGCTCGGACAGCACGCGGAAGCCATGCACCGAGCCCTTGGGCAGATAGATGGTATCGCCACGACCAGCGTGGAGCACCGCGCCATCGCGCTGGAAGCGGAAATCACCATCGAGGATGAAAAAGGTCTCGTTTTCGTCGTGATGGACATGCAGCGGCGGCGCAAAACCTTTGGCCATGCGGTGCTCGATGATGGAGAGCCCGTCGGCATTGTCTTGCTGTTCGAGGTGGATGATCAGATGGGCGGTCATGAACCAGAGGTTGTTTGCTGTCTTGGTCATTGTGTTGTCCTGTCGATTGAAGTCTTTCGCTTTTGCCGGTCGGCTTTTGCTTGCGCTCTGTTTATCGAAAGGCAGAAGAATGATAAGACCGATCATCGGACAACATTGGCTGGATAATCGCGCATGAAGTCGCTGGACCCGCTGGAGGGCATCGCCGCGTTCCTGGCCGTCGCTAGGCATCTCAATTTCACCAGGGCAGCCAGCGAGATGGGCATGTCCCGCGCCACCATTGGTGCCCAGGTCAAGGCACTGGAAACCAAGACCGGCATCCGCCTGCTGCACCGCTCGACGCGCAATGTGGTGTTGACCGAGGCGGGCCAGGCCTATCTCGAGGCACTCAACGGCGTGCTGCCGCAAATCCGCGAGGCCGAGCGGGCGGCGCTGAGCTATCAGGAAGAGATCGTGGGCCGCCTCAAGATGTCGGCGCCGCCCGATTTTGGGCAATTGCACCTGGCGCCCATCATTGCGGAGTTCCTGATCGAGAACCCGGCCCTGTCGATCGATTTGTCGTTCTCACATGCCTCGGTCAACCTGATCGAGGATGGATATGACCTGGCGATCCGCGGCGTGATCTCGGTGGAGCCGAACCTGATCACCCGCCACATCGGGGATTCGCCGCTGATGATCTGCGCCTCCCCCGACTATATCACCCGGCATGGGGTTCCCAAGGAGCCGGGGGACCTTGCCGCCCATACGCTGCTGCACTTCTCCGGGCTGCGCTGGGGCAATGTGTGGCAGTTCCGGAACAAGGAGCAGACGGTGCGCGTGCCCATTGCGCCACGCTATCGGGTCAATGACGGCATCAGCCTGCGGGATGTGGCCATCGCCGGGGCGGGGGTGACCTTGCTGCCCCGCTTCCAGATCGGGCCGGACCTGAAGAGCGGGCGCCTCGTCCAGCTTCTCAGGGATTGGCCGGTCGGCACCGTCCCCGTGCATGCGGTGTATCCGGCCAACAAGAACATCGCCTCAAAAGTGCGCCGATTTACTGATCTGCTCGTCAAGCGACTGCCCAAGGATGCGCTGTGAAAACGGGGGCACTTCCGGCGTGTGGACGAGATTGCCGTTGCCAGCGCGGTGATGCCTCAGGCTTGTCCGGAGGGATCAGCACAGGCGCGCTCGTTTGGTGATGACCCGGGCGGGTGCTGGCCTATTGCAGCAGGAACAACAGGGTGGTTGTCACCAGGCTGCTGACCAGGAAGTAGGGCCCATTCACCAGCGCATAGGCGAATGGCTTGGGGAAGTTGGGATTGATGGCAATGGTCATGCACATGCTGAGCTGATAGCCGACGCCAATCACCAGCCCGAACGCGAGCGCATCGGCAAGGGTGGCAATGCCGACCATGCGCATGACGGCCGCTGTGGTGACGATCATGACGACATTGCACGCAAAGGGGCCGAGGATGGTCAGCACGTCGGGCCTGGTGGCTGGCACGGGCTCGCGGCCCAGCGCCCGGGCGTAAGGTCGGGGAACCAGGGCGCCAAAATAGACGCCACCAAAGACAAAGCCGAATGCGGACGCCGCCAGCACGCCCCAGAGACTGATCTGCGCAAATGCACTGAAAACCATGGTTGAATCTTCCACTGAAGTCTGGTTGCGGGCGCTCAATGCGCGCCGTTGTTCTGGACGTCGAGCACCCAGGTGATGCCGAACTTGTCCTTGAGCATGCCGTAGAGCGGGGACCAGCCGGCCAGCGCCTGCAGAATCTCCCCATCCGCCTTGAGCTTGTCCCAATAGGCCGTGATCTCGTCATTCGAGGTACCGCTGACGGACATGAAGAACGGGCTCTGGCCAGGATCATAAGCCCGGCTCGCCGGCGCGTCGTAGGCCATGACGGCAAAACCTTCCGGTGAAACCACACGCCCCCAACTGACCAGGTCGGCCTCTGCAGCATCGGTCGTGCCATAGACCTGCGCGTGCGTGAGCAGCACCAGTTCGCCACCAAAGACCGATTGGTAGAAGGCGAGGGCAGGGCGCGCGTCGCCCCGGAAATTGATGTGGGCGACGGTCTGGATACTCATGGGTTCTCGTCCTGTGACTGGATGAAAGGGATGAACCGGGTATAGAAGGGCACAACTGACACTTCGCGGCAGTTGGACAATGAGCGGACCAGACAGATTGTTGCGCCTGCTGCAGTTGATGCGGGTCATGGCGCCGCCGATCACGGCGCTGCGCCTGGCGGCTGAACGCGGGGTGTCGGTGCGATCGATCTATCGCGATATCGAGCTGTTGCGGCTGTCCGGCGCCCGGATCGAGGGCGAGCGGGGTTATGGCTATCGCCTGATCGAGGATTATGCCTTGCCCCCGCAAACCTTCGATCGGCTCGAAATCGAAGCGATCGCGGTGGGGCTGGGAGAGGTGCGCCAGATGGGCGATCCGGACCTGGCGCGGGCGGCCGAGGCCGTGCTCGCCAAGGTTGCTGCAACCCTGCCGGATGATCGTGAGCAGCAGCTGCTGCATTCCATTTCCCATGTCTATCGGCCAGACGGGCGCTATGGCCCACATCCGCAATTGCAGGCCATTCGCCAGGCGTGCTGGGACGAACATGAGATCGAGATCGGCTATCAGGATCAGGCTGGCAGTTTCACCCAGCGGCTCATTCGCCCCCTGGCCATCATGTACAGCGATCGCGTGATGACCGTTCTGGCGTGGTGTTGCCTGCGCAACGACTTCCGCATGTTCCGGGTCGACCGGATTGGAACAATGTCACGCACCGGGACCAGTTTCCGGCCCCGAAGGGCCAGCCTGTTGCGGGATTATCTTGCCAAGCTCACCGAACAATAGCGCTGGATTGGTCGGGGGACGCCGGCATTGGCCGGTTTGCTCGGGCGATCCGGTGCGGGACCAATGGATCACCCGGACGAGCCGGGTGATGACGCTCTGTGGTGGGGAGGCTGAGGTGCCTGACGGGTGGCGCTGAACCCCTCATCCTGCCCTCTCCCCTCAGGGGAGAGGGGGCGATGGCTGGGATGTCGGGGTTCTCGCCCCAGGGCGAAAGAGGCCAAAAGCTAGCTGGCGTTGACGAGGGCCAGGGCCTTGTCGAGGAGCTCGGGGGTGGCGGCGGCGACGACATTGCCGCCGCCGGTGGGCTCGGAGCCGTCCCAGCAGGCGATGGCGCCGCCGGCTTCGCGGATGATGGGGACGAGCGCGGCGATGTCGTAGGTGTTCAGGTATGGCTCGATGACCAGATCAGCCTGGCCAGCGGCCAAAAGGGCATAGCCATAGCAATCCATGCCGAAGCGCTGCAGCCGGGTTGCCGCTTCGATGGCGTGCCACTTGGCCTCGATCTCGGGCGTGTTGAACAGGCGGGGCGTGGTGGTGAAGACGCGGGCGGGGGCCAGTTCGGTCTGGCCGCTGGTGCGGATGGGGCTGGTGACGTCGCTGCGGCGATAGCTGGCGCGGCCCGGCACGGCCAGGAAGGTCTCGCCGATGAAGGGCTGGCTCATCAGCCCGGCGATGGCCACGCCCTTGTGGGCAAAGCCGATCAGCGTGCCCCAGACGGGGGCGCCGGAGATGAAGGCGCGGGTGCCATCGACCGGGTCGATGATCCAGCTGTAGTCGTGCTCGCCCGATACGCCCCATTCCTCGCCGATGATGGCATGGTCGGGAAAGGCCTCGGCGATGACGGCGCGGATGGCGGTCTCGGCGCCGCGGTCGGCCTCGGTGACGGGGTCAAAGCCGGCAGCCAGCTTGTTGTCGATGGCAAGGCCCGTGCGGAACAGGGGCAGCGTGCGCTCGGCCGCGGCTGCGGCGGCGGCCAGCAGCGTGGCTTCAACTTTGGCAAGATCGATGGTCATGACGACGAGGCCTCCTGGTCGGGCCCTGTCTTAGCGGTGGCGCCCGGCGCAGGAAAGCCAAAAGCGGCGTGGCTCGCAGGGTTACTCGGCGGCGCGGGCCAGGCCAGGCTGGCCGGCGGCAAGAGCCACCAGATCGATGCCGACCAGGGCAAAGATCAGCCGGTCGATCAGCGCCCGAATCGCCTCGAAACCCTCGTTCTGGGTCAGCGTCACCTCATTCATGTAAAGGTGGCGGCTGATCTCGATCTGCAGGGCATGCACGCCATGCTGCGGGCGGCCATAGTTGCGGGTGGCAAAGCCGCCGGCATAGGGCCGGTTGCGCGCCACATTGAGCCCGGCGCTGGTGAAGATGGTTTCGACCAGATCGACCAGGCCCGGGGCACAGGTGGTGCCATAGCGGTCGCCCAGCACGATGTCGGGCGCCGCCTTGTCCTGGGCGCGCTGGATGCGCGGCATGGAGTGGCAATCGATCAAAAGGGCGACACCGAAGGCGCTCATGGCTTCGCTCAAGAGGCGCTGCAAGGCGGCGTGATAGGGATGGTAGATGCCTTCGATGCGCATGGTGGCATCATCCAGCGTCAGGCGCTCGCGATAGATCGGCTTGTTCTCGGCCACCACGCGGGCGAGCGTGCCCAGGCCGGCGGCGACGCGGGGCGAGGTGGTGTTGAAGCGATCTGACAGGGGCTCCACGAACATGGTGGGGTCCAGTTCCCAGGGTTCGCGGTTGACGTCGAGATAGGCGCGGGGGAAATGCGCCCGCAGCATGGGGGCGCCCAGATGGGGCGCGCGGGCGAACAGTTCGTCCACCCAGGCGTCCTCGGACTGGCGGATAGACAGATGGTCCAGCCGGGTCATGGCCAGGAAGCGCTCGGGATAGACGCGTCCGGAATGGGGCGAATTGAACACCACCGGCGCCACCAGGCGACGCGGACGAATGGTTTCAAATGCTGGTTGATCCCAATAGTCGGACCGCACGCTACCTCCTCGGGCCAGCGCCTGTTTCCGGTGCTGGTGATTTGCCCTGAGTTTCGCCGTTTGTACCCAGCTTGTCCAGATTGTCACAAAAACAGCGATGACAAAGCGGTTGATGTTGCAGATCGGCAAACTTCGCTTAAACATCCCGCGTTATGGTGCGACTCGCGCCAGGAAGGCGTGGGATTGTTTCGCGCCATGCGTTTGCGGTCCGGTGGCGACATCGGGCACAGCACGTCGGGGACCCGGAGAGGTTTTATGAAGCGAATTCTGCTCGCAGAAGACGACAACGACATGCGCCAGTTCCTGACGCGGGCGCTCAAGAATGCCGGCTATGAAGTGGTGTCGTTCGACAATGGCCTGAGCGCCTATGAACGCCTGCGCGAAGAGCCCTTTTCGCTGCTGCTGAGCGATATCGTGATGCCGGAAATGGACGGCATTGAGCTGGCGCGCCGCGCCACAGAGCTCGATCCGGACCTCAAGGTGATGTTCATCACCGGCTTTGCCGCGGTGGCGCTGAACCCTGACAGCGATGCGCCCAAGGACGCCTCGGTGCTCAGCAAACCCTTCCATCTCAAGGATCTGGTCAACGAGGTCGAGCGCCTTCTGGCCGCCTGAGAAAAAAGACTATCCACAATCAGCGGTTTGCCCCCTTGACCCCAGAATGGGTTTTATGGTCTATCCGCGCCACCGGCAGGGCCTGATGGTTCCGCCGTCCCGGAGAGATGGGCGTATAGCTCAGCGGGAGAGCACCTCGTTGACATCGAGGGGGTCACAAGTTCGATCCTTGTTACGCCCACCATCTCTCTAAAGACTTTCGCCGACTGGCGATGGGAGTATAGCTCAGCGGGAGAGCATTCGCTTCACACGCGAAGGGTCACAAGTTCAATCCTTGTTACTCCCACCATTCCTTCTTTTCGGTCCGATTTGACCTGAGGCTGCGGGGCAGATGCCCCGCTATTTGCCATGGGCAACCGCGTAGCGCGCGCGGGCTTCGGCGACTTCCCTGCCGTTGCGCAGCGTCCAGGCGTGGATGGCGGCCAGCGGATCCTGCAATTCGCGCCCCATGGCCGTCAGCTCATAGTCGACCCGCGGCGGGATGATCGGCGTCACCGTGCGATGCACGATGCCGTCTTCCTCAAGCTCCCGCAGGGTCTGGGTCAGCATTTTCTGCGAGATGCCCTGCAGCTGTCGCCGCAGCTGGGAGAAGCGCTGGGGGCCCTGCATGAGCGCCATGATGACATAGAGCGACCAGCGGCCACTGATGCGGCCCAGCATTTCGATCATGGGAACGGCGACGCTGGTGCATTCCTCATAGGTCTTGGGTGGTTTCGTCAGGGTGCCCAGGGTTGCCATGTGGTGCCTCCGGTAAGGAAAAAGTGCCGTCTTGTGGGGTGTTTGGATGGTCACCAATATAGAGTCAGTTACGTTCAGTGACTAGATACCTATTTACTCCTTAAGCAGGAAAAGAGACCATCGCTATGAGCAAGCCTAGAATCGGCATCATCATTTCCACCACGCGCGAAGGCCGTTTTGGCGATCGGGTGGCGCGTTGGGTGGCCGAATTGGCCGTCGCCCAAACGGATATCGAGACCGAGATCGTTGACCTCAGGGACTACCCACTGCCCTTTTTCGAGGCCGCAGCATCGCCCGCCTATGTGCCGATCGAAACGCCCGAGGCCCGCAAATGGGCGAACAAGATCGCCGAGCTGGACGGCTATATTTTCATTACGGCGGAGTACAACCACTCCATCTCCGGCGTGCTCAAGAATGCGGTGGACTATCTGTTTGCCGAGCCAAACCGGAAGCCGGCCGCCTTTGTGGGCTATGGCGCGGTGGGGGGCGCGCGGGCGGTGGAGCAGCTGCGGCTGATGGCGATCGAGCTCGATATCGTGCCGCTCAAGAAGGCGGTTCACATCAATATGGAGCCCATGCTCGGCCTGCTGCGCGAGGGCAAGGATTTCGCCGACTATCCCTATCTGGCGCCGACGGTGACAACCATGCTCGATGAGCTGTCGTGGTATGCGCAGACGCTCAAGGCCGGGCGGCAGTCGGCACAGCGCGACGCTGCCTGATGAAAAACGGCAAGTCCGACCGCAGGGTCGGGCTTGCCAGTCCGGCATGGCTTAGCCTGGGCTGCCTGATCGGCAGGCCGGGCAAAGGCACTGAACGGTATCAGTCCCTGGACCAGAAGATGTCGGCATTGCCATCGATGAAATCATCGAACAGCACCGTGGTGCGATCGGGCGTGCCGACGACGACGGCCATCTGGCCGGGGCCAGAGATGCGGCGCATGGGCGCATCGGGGCGGTCAACGGAGAAATCGACCGAATAATGCCCGCCCGCCAGGGTGGTGAAGGGCAGGCCATGCCAGGTGGCGGTCGAGGTCAGGTGGACATGGCCGGCAATGACCTGGCGGATGTCGGGATGGGTCTTGAGCGCGGCGATGAAGGCATCGGGCTCGAGCATGCGGATGCGGTCAGAATGAATGTGCAGCGCATTGGCATTGTGGTGCAGCACGACGATGACGGGGCGATCCATGGCCTCGGCGAGGCGCGCGGTGAGCCAATCGATCTGGGCCTGCTCCAGCACGCCATCGACGCGGCCGGGCTCGGAGGAATCGAGCATGATGATGCGATAGCCCTTGGTATCGATCACCTTGTCGACGTGACCGGTCTCGGCGGCAAAATCATCGCCGAAGACGGAGAGGAAGGTCGGGCGGTCATCATGATTGCCCAGGGTGATATGGGCAGGGATGGGCAGGCGGGCGATGATGGTCTTGAGGCGCTCATAGGCTGCCGCTTCACCACGGTCGGCCAGGTCGCCGGCCAGGATGCAGAAATCGGCATCGGCATGGCGGGCCAGCACGGCATCAACCGCCTGTTCGAGCCGGGCTGCAGTATCGAGCGTTACCGACAGGGCGCCCTCGGGCACCAGGTGCAGATCGCTCATAATCACAAATTTCAACGTCATGTTCGCCTCGCAGGATGATGCGGGCGTGGTAGTGCGGGCCCATGACCCTGCCATGAAGGGTGGGTGACGGGTGTGCGACAGTCAGCCCGTCGCCGGGGGCCTCACCACATGGTCTGGCGGGCGCGCTCGGGCCAGGCCTGGTCATAGGCGGCGCCGCCGACGGTGTTGTCGCTCATGCCGGCCAGCATGGCGCCGGGCGTGGGCAGGGTGGCGGGATCGATATGGCGGGCAGGGTTCCACAGTTCGGAGCGTACGATGGCGCGGGCGCACTGGAAATAGAGCTCGTCGATGGCCATGACGATCACCGAGCGCGGCGGCTTGCCATCGACAGCAAAGCTTTCGAGCAGGTCGGGGTCGATGCTGAGCCGGGCGCGGCCGTTGGCGCGGAAGGTGGTGCCCGAGCCGGGCAGCAGGAAGAGGAAAGCGCAGCGCGGATCGCGCACGATATTGCGCAGCGAATCAATGCGATTGTTGCCGCGCCGATCGGGCATCATCAGGGTGGTGTCATCATGCACGCGGACGAAGCCGGGCTGGTCGCCGCGCGGGGAACAGTCGATGCCTTCGGGGCCGACGGTGGCCAAAGCGGCGAAGGGGCTGGCCTCGATCAAGCGGCGATAATGCGGGGTCATGGCATGGGCCACCTTGACGGTGGAAGCGGCCACCGGGGCAGGGGTATAGAGCGCCTCAAGCTCGGCGATTGTGGTGACATAGCTCATGGCAGACCCTTGATGACAAATGGGCGAACCCGCGTGGCGCCCCTAGGTGAGGGCTGTAACTCATCCTATATTGCCAACGAATGACAAGGCGACAAAAGGAGTAAAGCCATGGATGCCCATGCTTACAAAGTGACCCGCACCGACGCGGAATGGCGGGCCAGATTGACGCCGGAGCAATATCAGGTGATGCGCCAGCACGGCACGGAACGGCCGGGGAGCTGCGCGCTGCTGCACGAGAAGCGCCAGGGCACTTTTTCGTGCGCCGGCTGCGATACGCCGCTGTTCGGCTCGACGCTGAAGTTCGAGAGCGGCACCGGCTGGCCGAGCTTTAACGACCCGCTGCCGGGCTCGGTGGAGAGCACCGAGGACCGCAGCTATGGCATGGTGCGCACGGAAGTGCATTGCGCCACCTGCGGCAGCCACCTGGGCCATGTGTTTCCGGACGGCCCGCCGCCCACCGGCCTGCGCTATTGCATCAATGGCGTGGCGCTGAATTTTACGCCGGCCGAATAGAGCGAGGGGCCCCGGAGCGATCCGGGGCCTTTTCGTTTTTTGGGGGGGCTTGTCCGGGTGAGCCATTGGCGGCGGATTCGGAAGTGGATTGCCCGGACGGGCCGGGCAATGACGGGGCGTGGTGGCGGACTGTGACGCTGAACCCCTCACCCGGCGCTGCGCGCCGACCTCTCCCCTCAGTGGCGAGGTGGGTTCGGCCTCCCGGGTCAGGTGCCGCGGGGCTTGGCGCGGGCGGTGGGGTGGGCCTTGGCGGGTTCGTCGGGCCAGGGGTGGCGCGGATAGCGGCCCTTGAGCTCCTTGGCGACGTCGGCCCAGGACCCGGCCCAGAAGCCGGGCAGATCGCGCGTGGTCTGGATGGGGCGATGGGCGGGCGAGAGCAGCACCAGCACCAGGCGGATGCGGCCATTGGCAATGGTGGGGTGGCGGGTGAGCCCAAACAGTTCCTGCACGCGGATCTCGATGGCGGGACCGCCTTCGGCTGCGTAGTCGATGGGCACGCCATTGCCGGTGGGCGCCACAAAGTGGCTGGGCAGCAGGGCCTCGATTTCCTGCCGCCGGGCATAGGGCAGCAGCAGGTCGAGCGCGTTGCGCAGATGCTCGGCGGAAATTTCGGACAGTTTTGATAGGCCAAAGAGGGCCGGGGTCAGCCAGTCGCTGATGCTCGCCGACAGAGCCTCCTGCCCGAGATCGGGCCAATCGGCGCCCAGCGTGGCGCGCAAAAAGCCGGCGCGGGCGCGCCAGGCGAGCTGATCGCGGCTCCAGGGCAAGAGATCCAGCCCCCGCCGGGCGGCGGCTTCGGCCAGCAATTGGGCGGCGGCTTCGGGATCATCGATCGGCGCCGGTTCATCGGCGAGCCGCAGGGCGTCGAGCTGGCGGGTGCGACGGGCACGCACGCTGGCCGAGGCGGCATCAAAGCTCAGCGTGGTGCCGGACGTGATGCGATGGGCGAAGAGGCTTTCGAGGTCGTCGCGATCGAGCGCGACGGCACCCCGGATACGGCCGGCGGCGGCCGTGCCGGTGACATCGGTGACGACGAGGAAGGGCTGGCTGGCCAAGGCGTCGGTGACTTCGAGCGCGGCCTGGCGGCCATTGGCAAGGCGGAAGCGGCCGCGCGGGCCGGCGGCCTGGGCAATGCGGTCGGGAAAGGCGCGGGCGAGGTGATGGCCGGGGGCGAAATTGCCGCCCTTGCCGCCACCGACCAGGCTCGCCCAGCGCCGGGCCATGGCGCGGGCGGCGTCGGCCTTGGGGCCGGTGGCGCGGCGGAAGCGGTCGAGCCGGTGGCCAAGGTCAGTGTCGTCGCCGCCCAGACCCCGCTCGCCGATCAGCACGGCCAGTTCGGCGGCTGTGAGCGCATCGTCCTCGGCGGCGGCAGCGACGACCATATGGGCGAGACGGGGATGGAGCGGCAGGCGGGCCAGGGCCTTGCCGGCCGGGGTGAGGCGGGCCTGATCGTCGAGTGCCTCCAGACGCTGCAACAGCGCAACCGCTTCGCTCCAGGCCGGCGCCGGCGGGGCATCGAGAAAGCTGAGCGCTGCCGGATCGCTGACGCCCCAATTGGCCAGATCGAGCACGAGATTGGCGAGATCTGCAGCGAGGATTTCGGGCGTGTCGAAAGGCGCGAGGGCCGCAGTCTGGCCCTCGTTCCAGAGGCGGATGCAGACGCCGGGACTGGTGCGGCCGGCGCGGCCGCGGCGCTGGTCGGCGCCGGCGCGCGAGACGCGGCGGGTTTCAAGCGTGGTCAGCCCCGTGCCGGGGTCATAGGCCGGCACGCGGCGGAAGCCGGAATCGACGACAATGCGGACGCCGTCGATGGTCAGCGAGGTCTCGGCGATGGAGGTGGCCAGCACGATCTTGCGGCGGCCCGGCTCGGCGGGGCGAATGGCGCGATCCTGCTCGGCGGGGGTCAACTGGCCAAACAGCGGGGCAATATCGGTATCGGCGGGGACGCGGCTGGCCAGCCGCTCGGCGACGCGGGTGATCTCGCCCTGGCCGGGCAGGAAGACCAGAGCCGAGCCCTCATGCGCCCGCAGCGCCGCGAGCACCGCATCGGTGACCTGATCTTCGAGCCGTTTGAGCGGGTCGGGCTCGGCATGGTGCGTCTCGACGGGAAAGGTGCGGCCGAGGCTTTCGATTACCGGGCAATCGCCGAGCAGGCGGGCCACACGGGCGCCATCGATGGTTGCCGACATGACCAGCACGCGCAAATCGGGCCGCAGGGCGGCGGCGTCCAGCGTCAGGGCCAGGCCCAGATCACCATCGAGGCTGCGCTCATGGAATTCGTCGAACAGCACGGCGGCAATGCCGGTCAGCTCGGGATCATCGAGCAGCATGCGGGTAAAGACGCCTTCGGTGACGATCTCGATGCGGGTGCGGGCCGTGACCTTGGTGTCCATGCGCACGCGGTAGCCCACGGTCTGGGCGACCTCCTCGCCGAGCAGGCGCGCCATCTGTGCGGCAGCGGCGCGGGCGGCGAGGCGCCTTGGCTCGAGCATGATGATGCGGCGGTCGCTGCGCCAGGGCGCTTTGAGCAAAGCCAGGGGCACGCGCGTGGTCTTGCCGGCGCCGGGCGGCGCCACCAGCACGGCATAGGGGCCGGCGGTCAGGGCCGCCTGCAGACCGGGCAGGGCATCATCAATGGGAAGCGGTGGCATGGACATGGCAGGTGTTTGGCGGATGGACGGGATTTGGGCAAGCCCGGCAATGGGCAGCGCCTGCGTGTGGGTCATGACAAAAACGTCGGATGACCAGCCGGGCGATTTCACTATTATGGGTGATGTCGCGGGTGTGGTGCTGCAGGCACAGCCGGCCGAGTGGTTTGCGGGGGCGCATGGACAAGATCGAGATCGGCAATGACCAGGTCCGGGTGACGGTATCGGCGCTGGGCGCGGAAATGCAGTCGCTGGTGACCGCAGACGGCCAGTCGTGGCTGTGGGATGGCGATGCGGCGTTCTGGGGCGGGCGCTCGCCGGTGCTGTTCCCCATCGTGGGCAAGGCGCCGGGCGACCATATTGCGGTGCATGGCCAGCGCTATCCCATGGGGCAGCATGGCTTTGCGCGGCGCAGCACGTTTGAGCTGGAGAGCCAGGGCAGCGATTTTTGCCGGCATGTGCTGAAGTCGAGCCTGGCCAGCCACTCGGTCTATCCGTTCGATTTCACGCTGACCATCGAGCATCGCCTGGTGGGGCGGGCGGTGTCGGTGACCGCCGAGGTGCACAATGCCAGTCATGCGCTGATGCCGTTCGGCATCGGCTTTCATCCGGCCTTCGTCTGGCCGCTGCCGGGCTGCGACGGCCAGGTGCATCGGGTGACGCTGGACAATGGCGGCGCGCCGGCGTTGGTGCGGCTGAGCGGCGGGCTGGTGCAGCCCGACAAGCTGGCCTCACCCTTTGTGCGCGGCCATCTGGTGCTCGATCACAGCTTGTTTGCGGCCGATGCCATGCTGTTTCCCGAGGGTGCGGGCGCCGGGCTGCGCTATGGCGCGGGTGAGAAGGCCATCCACTTCACCTGGGAGAATCTGCCCAATCTGGCGTTGTGGTCCAAGCCGGGGGCGCCATTTGTGTGTCTCGAACCCTGGCGCGGCACGGCGGCCGAGGTGGATGGCTCCGACGAGCTGGCGGAACGCCCCTATGTGGAGCTGCTGGGGCCGGGCGCCACGGGGCGCTATGGCTTCAAGGCGGAACTAACTTAATGAAGCTGTTTGACTTGCTATGCGGGTGGCTTCCAGGATTTACGATAGTTTTCTCATCGACGGTCGTTTTCCTAATCTTTCCTGATGCAGTGCGTCCAATATTGAATTGGTATTATCAGTATGTACCGATCATCTCGGACTTGACGAGAATCAACGTTTCTCGATTCGCCTCTAAATACACGCTAGATATTGTACTGTTTTGGGAATTGACTCGGGCAATTGTCCAGGTTGAGGTTCCCTTATTGGCGATTTTGATAGCGCCTTTAACCTATATATTTACGAATAGTATATCAAGAGAATTTAAGATAGATTCTTTTTATGTATTGATAGCGTCAATAGGTGCGTTGTGTAGTTTATATATTTTGTATTTTGACGTCGGACTGTTATTTGGTGACGGAATTAATAGGTTATCAGATATTGGTCGAGTTGGCATATTTACATATGCTTTTTTTGGATTCTTTGTTTTTGCATTTTTCCAATGGTGTATTGTTCTATGGGCGATGCGGCATAAATCTGATCGATTTTTATAATTATCAATGCAAGTAGGTATGGAAATTTGGAGAGTCTGAGCGTGAACTTGCAATCTCAAATTATTCAAGTGTGGAAGGCAGTTCTCGATATCTTACTATTGAGCTCGATTATGCGACCCGTCCGGCGCTGATATTTTGACGCTAAGCTATTCGGCGGCGCCGCGCTGGTCTTCGAGGGTATCGGGACCATTGGGATCGCCGGGGGCGGTTTCGACGCCCAGATCGGGGAAGGCGACGACGCGGTTGTTGCGGAAATCGAGCCGCACGACCAACAGGCCCCGTTCCTCGAACCAGGTCAGCAGCCGCCGGGCGCGGCTGGCGGAATGGGTACCATAGAGGCGCGCCAGGGTGGCGTCGGACGGGCAGGGGGCGCCGCTGAGCGCGGCCTGGGCCAGAACGAGAAACACGCCCTGCACATCGTCGGTGAGCGTTTCGGACAGCGCCAGGGCCTGCTGCCAGCCATCGGACTGGACCGTCGCGGCGTCAGGCGCCACGCGGGCGACGGCCAGCTTGCGCTTGAAGGCGGGCAGGGCCGGCGGCTCGCCGGGCACGCGGCGGATGCGGCAGCGGACCAGGAAATCCTGATAGAGCACGGCGACCGTGCGGAAGCTGGCGTCGGGATCGCCCAGGAGCTCGGCCATGATCTCGTCGATCTGGGCGTCGCGCTCGGCTTCGTCGATCTCGGGGAACAGCGATTGCGGCGCCGCTTCCACTTCCGGAGGACGGGCGCGGGAGAGCTGGGCCAACAGATCATTGGTCGAGGGCGGCGGGGGCGGCGGCGGACGCCGCACCACGGGGCGGGTGGCCTCTTCGGGCGAGGCCGTAAAGATCAGGTCTGCCGCATCGGCCGGGGCTTCGGGCAGCGGGGTGAGCTTGGGGCTGGTGGAGCGGGCCGAGGTCACCACTTCGCCAATGGTCACCGGCAGCGGACGGCGCGAAATGGCCGGACCCAGGGCGACGAAATGGCCGCGGGCCAGATCGCGGAACTGCTCGGCCTGGCGCTTCTCCATGCCCAACAGGTCCGCAGCACGGGCCATGTCGATATCCAGAAACGTGCGGCCCATGAGGAAATTGCTGGCCTCGGCAGCGACGTTCTTGGCCAGCTTGGCCAGGCGCTGGGTGGCGATGACACCGGCGAGGCCGCGCTTGCGGCCGCGGCACATGAGGTTGGTCATGGCGCCGAGCGAGAGCTTGCGTGCTTCGTCACTGACTTCGCCGGCCACGGAAGGGGCAAAGAGCTGGGCTTCGTCGACGACCACAAGCACGGGATACCAGAAGTCGCGGTCGGCATCGAACATGCCGCCGAGGAAAGCCGCTGCGGCGCGCATCTGCTGCTCGACGTCGAGACCCTCGAGATTGAGCACGACCGAGACGCGGTGTTGCCGGACGCGAGCGGCGATGCGGGTCAGCTCGGCCTCGGTGCGGGTGGCGTCGATGACCTGGTGGCCATAGCGCTCGGAGAGCGTGGTGAAATCGCCCTCGGGATCGATGATGCACTGCTGCACCCAGGGGGCGGATTGTTCGAGCAGGCGCCGGAGCAGATGGGATTTGCCGGAGCCGGAATTGCCCTGCACCAGCAGACGCGTGGCCAGCAATTCTTCGAGGTCGAGCGTGGCGGGGGTGGCCCCGCTACTCGTTCCCATGTCGATTGCTACCTTCATCGGGTCTCCGCAATGGCGGCCGGCAGGATGCCGACGCGTCGCCTGAGGTGAATGCCTCAGGCTGGTTAGCACACCCCGGCGCCGATTCGGGCAAGGGCAGGGCGATCAAATCACAGCTTTGCCCGGCGCCTGGTGCAAGGGGGCAATGCCGGGGCACCAGCCGGGTTGCGCCGAAGCGCCGGCAGTGCTTAACGACAGGCTTTGACCATTGGCCGCCGCGTGCAGCCGCGAGCGCAGGAAGACTGAAACAATGATCCGGCTGGAAAGCATCGGCAAGCAGAACGGCAAGCAGATCGTCTTCATCGACGCCTCGGCCACGCTGCAAAAGGGTGAAAAGATCGGGCTGGTCGGCCCCAATGGTGCGGGTAAGACCACGCTGTTCCGCATGATCACCGGCGAAGAGCAGCCCGACGAGGGCCAGGTGTCGGTCGATCGCGGCGTCACCATCGGTTATTTCAGCCAGGAAGTGGGCGAAATGAGTGGCCGCAGCGTCGTCACCGAGGTGATGGACGGGGCCGGGCCGGTGAGCGCGCTGATCACCGAGATGCGGGCGCTGGAAGCGGACATGGGCGACCCCGACAAGGGCGACCAGATGGACGCCATCATCGAGCGCTATGGCGAAGTGCAGCACCAGTTCGAGGAGCTGGACGGCTATTCGCTGGACGGGCGGGCGCGCGAAGTGCTCGCCGGTCTGGGTTTTTCGCAGGAGATGATGGATGGCGACGTCGGCGCGCTGTCGGGCGGCTGGAAGATGCGCGTGGCGCTGGCGCGCATCCTGCTGATGCGGCCGGACGCGCTGCTGCTGGACGAGCCGAGCAACCATCTGGACATCGAAAGCCTGATCTGGCTCGAGGCGTTCCTGCAGAATTATTCGGGCGCGCTGTTCATGACCAGCCATGACCGCGAGTTCATGAACCGCATCTGCACCAAGATCATCGAGATCGATGCGGGCACCCTGACCAGCTATTCGGGCAATTACGAATTCTACCAGCAGCAGCGCGCGATTGCCGAAAAGAACCAGCAGGCGCAATTTGAGCGGCAGCAGGCCATGTTGGCGAAGGAGCTCGATTTCATCGCCCGCTTCAAGGCGCGGGCGAGCCACGCCGCCCAGGTGCAGAGCCGAGTGAAAAAGCTCGACAAGATCGACCGCGTCGAGCCGCCCAAGCGGCGGGTGGTGGTGGATTTCGAATTCCGCCCGGCGCCGCGCTCGGGCGAGGACGTGGCTCAGCTTAAGGGTGTCAGCAAGAGCTATGGCAGCCGCAGCATCTATGACGGGCTGGACTTCCATGTGCGGCGCAAGGAGCGCTGGTGCATCATGGGCGTCAATGGCGCCGGCAAGTCGACGCTGCTCAAGCTGATCACCGGCACCACCGAGCCGGACCAGGGCAGCGTGACGCGCGGGCCAAGCGTCAAGATGGCCTATTTTGCCCAGCACGCCATGGATGTGCTGGAGGGGGATTTGACGGTGTTCCAGCAGCTCGAAAGCAGTTTCCCGCAGGCCGGACAGGCGCCGCTGCGCGCGCTGGCCGGGGCCTTCGGCTTTTCGGGCGATGACATCGAAAAGAAGTGCCGGGTGCTTTCGGGTGGCGAGAAGGCGCGGCTGGTGATGGCCATGATGCTGTTTGATCCGCCGAATTTCCTGGTTCTGGACGAGCCGACCAACCATCTCGACATCGCCACCAAGGAAATGCTGATCACCGCGCTCAGCCAGTATGAGGGCACGATGCTGTTCGTCAGCCACGATCGGCATTTCCTCGCCGCGCTCAGCAACCGCGTGCTGGAACTGACGCCCGAGGGCGTGCATGTCTACGGCGGTGGCTATACCGAATATGTGCAGAGCACCGGCCAGGAAGCCCCGGGGCTGCGCAGCTAGGGGCTGGATTGCCCGGACAAGCCGGGCAATGACGGAGAGATTGGGGCTGGTGTAGTGTGTTAGGATGCCCGCAAGTTCCTGGGAGTCCCGTGCGTAAGCAGTGGTGAATGGGCGTAACTTGCCACCGACGTCATCACCCGGCTTGTCCGGGTGATCCAGGCTGGCGTGATGGATTGCCCGGACGAGCCGGGCAATGACGGTGCGTGGGGAGAGTTTTTGGCCTCAGGAACTCGCTATGAAGGGCTATGTCTACATCCTGGCGTCCAAGAAGAACGGTACCCTCTATACTGGCGTCACCTCCGACCCCGCGCGGCGGTTGCTGGAGCATCAGCAGGGGCTGACGCCTGGTTTTACCTCGAGATACGGCGTCAAGACGCTGGTGTGGATCGAGGAGCACGACCTCGTGGTCGACGCGATCCGGCGCGAGAAGGCGATCAAGAAGTATCCTCGGCAGTGGAAGATCAACCTCATTGAGGCGACCAATCCGGACTGGGCGGATCTCAGTTCTTGGCTGTTTGATGCGGAGTAGTGGATTGCCCGGACAAGCCGGGCAATGACGGAGAGATTGGGGCCCATTTGCTATTCTGCTCTGAACGCCGTCATCACCCGGCTTGTCCGGGTGATCCAGGCTGAAGTGCTGGCTTGCCTGTGCTGGCCGGGCGATGAAGGACGGATTGGGGCCAGGCTGCAGGCAAATTGCCGAGGGGCGCGATTTGCCCCTACCGGGTTGCTCGGAAATCTTGTATGGTAGATGTAACCGGCCGGTTCGGCCTTCTTCCAGCAGCAAGAATCCTTCAGCAGATGACCAAGAAATTCGCCATTGTCGGCACCGGCGGACGTCACCAGATGTTCCGCGACGCGGTTGCCATCACCCATGCCGAGAGCGCCGAACTGGTTGGCCTGTGCGACGTCAACCAGAGCCGGCTGGCGCTGTCGGCGCACAAGGTGCCCGACAAGACGGGCAATGGCATTGCCACCTATCTGGCCGAAGATTTCGACAAGATGCTGAGCGAGCAGGACCCCGACACGGTGATCGTGACCGTGCCGGATTATCTGCACGACGAATATATCGTGCGGGCGCTCAAGGCCGGCCGCAATGTGATGACCGAAAAGCCGATGACCATCGACGTGGCGCGGCTGAAACGCATCCTCGACGCGCAGCGCGAGAGCGGCAAGAAGGTCACCGTGACCTTCAACTATCGCTATTCGCCAGCGCGCACCCAGCTCAAGGATATCCTGCTCAGCGGCGCCATCGGCGAGATCACGGCGGTGGATTTCCGCTGGTATCTCGACCGGGTGCATGGCGCGGACTATTTCCGCCGCTGGCACCGCTACAAGGACAAGTCCGGTGGCCTGCTGGTGCACAAGTCGACCCATCACTTCGATCTGCTCAACTGGTGGGTGGGCTCGACACCCAAGAGCGTGACGGCCATCGGCAAGCGCGATTTCTACACGCCCGAAATGGCGATCAAGCTGGGGCTCGAAGGCCATGGCGAGCGCTGCCATACCTGCCCGGTGGCGGAGAAATGCGAATTCAGGATGGACCTGGAGGCCGACGAGGCGCTCAAGGAACTCTATCTCGATGCCGAGGATGATGACGGCTACTGGCGCGACAAATGCGTGTTCGCCGATGACATCACCATCGAGGACACCATGCAGGTGCAGGCGCAATATTCCTCGGGCACGTCGCTGAACTATACGCTGGTGGCCTATTCCCCCTGGGAAGGGCTGGAGGTGAAGTTCCACGGCACCAAGGGCGAGCTGACGCACAAGCATATCGAGGTGCATGGCGTGTTCGCCGGCGGGCATCGCGAGCGCGACGAGACCGAGGCCATGTTCACCGAGCTGCATATTGCCGGTGGCCTGCCACAGAAGATCGATGTGTGGACCGGCAAGGGCAGCCATGGCGGGGCGGACCCGATCATGCTGGGCTATCTGTTTGACCCGGAAAACATGGAAGCGGACAAATATGGCCGCGCCTCGGACCAGGTGTCGGGCGCCTGGTCGATCCTGACCGGCATTGCGGCCAACCAGTCGATCGCCCGCAATGGCGAGCGGATCTTCGTGGACGAAATGCTCAAGGCGGCGGGGATCACGCTCTAAGGTGCCTGCCGAACCGGGCCGGACGCCATAATTCTGTGGATGTCCGGCATTGGGCTAGAGAATTGGGCGGCCGATCCGGCCCATGGTTGGCGGGGGTGACAACAATGGCGGCCAAGACGGTGCTGGAAATCGGCGAAGAGACCATGGCGATGCGCGTGGTCAGCGCATTGCGCGACGAAATCGTCAGCATGGCGCTCAAGCCCGGCGACGTGATCTCGGAAAGCGACATTGCCGGCCGCTATGGCGTCTCGCGCCAGCCGGTGCGCGAGGCCTTCATCCGGCTGGCGCAGCAGGGCCTGCTGCTGATCCGGCCCAAGCGCGCCACGGTGGTCAAGAAGATCTCGCCCGACGGGGTTCGCCAGAGCCGGTTCATCCGAGAATCCATCGAAGTGGAAATCGTTCGGCGCCTCGCGGCCAATCCGCGCGATGCCGCAACGGTGCTGGCCGGACTGATCGAAGACCAGGAAGCGGCCTCGGCAGCAGGCGACAGCCGCGGTTTTCACACGCTGGACGAACGCTTCCACCGTACACTCGCCCGGCTGACCAATGTGGAATACGCCTGGCAATTGATCGATGACCACAAGATGCAGCTCGACCGCGTGCGCTACCTGACCCTGGGCGCGTCGTCGTCGCGCGTGGCGATCGACGAGCACAAGGTGATCGTGGCCGCCGTGGCGGCGGGGGATGTAGCCGCGGCCGAAGCGGCGATGCGGGCGCATCTGGCGCGGGCCGAACTCCTGCTCAGCCAGACCATTGCTGACCATCCTGACTATTTCGAATAGGCGGTTTGCCCCGCCCCTGCACGTGGGGGCAAAAAAACCGGTGCTTGGAACGGGTTGACCACGCGTCTGGCTGCGGTCAGTCTCGGGCTTTTGCAAAGCCATTGCCATGACCGAAACGGACGACAAGCCTGACTGGTCGATGATCTGGCCGCCCCTCAAGAGCATCTATGGGCGCTTTCTGGCCGAGGAACGCTGGATGCTGGCGGGCGTGGCACTGGTGGTGCTGGTCAGTGCCGTGCTGGCCGTGGCGACGCCCTATGTGTTCTCGCGGCTGATCGACCAGCTGACGGCAGGCGATGTGGCCGGCGGGGTGCTGCTGGGGTTTCTGGCCTATGCGCTGATGCGCGGCGTGCTCACCATTTCCGGCTATTCGATCAACTATCTGTCGGTGATCGCGGCGGAGAACCTCAATTTCATCGCCGCGACGCAGTTCTTTTCCGTGCTGCTGCGCAAGCCGGGCAGCTTTTTCATCGACCACAATCCGGTGGCGATCCAGACCGCGCGCGGGCAGGGGCAGAATTCGGTCTATGCGCTGCTGCAGCTGGCGATGATCGTCTTCATCCCCGGCACGGCGCAGATAGTGTTGGCTGCGGGACTGGTGGGCACGGTGATCAATGTCGAACTGATGCTGATCGTCGCCATTTATGGGACGTTTTTTATCGGGCTGACCTATCTGGCCAATCGCTGGACGCGGCCCTGGCTGGACCGGGCCATTACCGCGCAGCAGGACAATGCGCGCTTCATGGGCAATGCGGTCAACGCCATGGAGACCCTGCGCTATTTCAACGGCGATCGCTGGATCAGCCAGAAATTTTCGGCGGTGGCCAATCTGTCGCGCAGTTCGTGGGTGAGCTGGTCACGCCGCCGCATCCTGCTGGCCGGCATTTTCGGCGGGGCGCTCGCGGTGCAGCTGGCGGTGACCTATTGGCTGCTGTTGCCGCGCTATGCGGCCGGCGAACTCAGCGTCGGCGATATCGTTCTGATCAACATGATCCTGGTGCAGCTCAACCAGCCCTTCGAGATGATCGGGACTTCGGTGGACGAGGTGATGCGGGCGGCAACACGGTTCATGCCCTTTGCCCGCATGTGGATGGCGCCCGACGATGTGGCCCACGGCGCGACGACCGCGCTGGTGGTGAAGCGCGGCGAACTGCGCTTTGAGGACGTCGGGTTCCGCTATGGCACGCGGCAGACGGTCGAGGATGTGAGCTTTGTGGCGGGGCCCGGGCAGTTGACCTTCGTGACCGGGCCCACGGGGGCGGGCAAGAGCACGCTGTTCAAGCTGGCGCTCAAATCGCTGGAGCCGACCGCGGGGCGCATTGTGGTCGATGGCGTCGATCTCAAGGGCATCGACCGGGCGAGCTGGTATGAGGCGGTCGGCGTGGTGCCGCAGGATGTGATGCTGCTCAACGACAGCCTGGCGACCAATATCGTGCTGGGGCGCCCCTTTGATGCCGCACGTCTGCGCAAGGCTGCGGCCAAGGCCTCGATTCTGGCGTTCATCGAGGGGCTGCCGGACGGGTTCGAGACCACGGTGGGCGAACGCGGGCTCAAGCTCTCGGGTGGGGAAAGGCAGCGTGTATCCATCGCGAGGGCCCTTTACGCGGACCCCAAGGTGCTGTTTCTGGACGAGGCCAGTTCGGCACTGGACGAAGCCACCGAAGCGGCCATCATGGGCGAGTTGCGGCGGCTGATGGGTGGCATGACCATCCTGGCCATAACACACCGGCGCAGCGTGATCGGACCGGACGACCAGGTGATCGTGCTGGCGGCTGACGAACAGAGGACGGAGACAGAGCATGAAAACGCGGCGACTGGGCAAGACGGGCTATGACGTCAGCGAGATCGGGCTGGGCTGCTGGCAGCTGGGCGGCGACTTCGGGCCGGTGGGCGATGAGACCGCTGCCGCGATCCTGGACGCAGCCAATGCGTCTGGCGTGAGCTTCTGGGACACGGCCGATGTCTATGGCGGCGGGCTGACCGAAAGCCGCATCGGCAACCATGCCAAGGGGCCGGACGTGCATGTGGCCACCAAGCTCGGTCGCGGCGGCGGGCTGTTTCCCAACAATTACAGCAAGGATGGCCTGCGGGCGAGCCTTGAAGGCTCGGCCAAGCGGCTGGGCGTGGCGACGCTGGACCTGGCGCAGCTGCATTGCGTGCCCACCGAAGTGCTGCGCGATGGCGCGGTGTTCGGCTGGATGGATGAGCTCAAGGCCGAGGGGCTGGTGCGCCACTGGGGCGCCAGCGTCGAGACCATCGAGGAAGGGCTGATCTGCCTCGAGCAGCCCGGCTGCGCGACGCTGCAGATCATCTTCAACCTGTTGCGCCAGGACGCGGCGGAGCTGCTGCTGCCCAAGGCGGCCGAACAGGACGTGGGCATCATCGTGCGCCTGCCGCTGGCCAGCGGGCTGCTGACCGGCAAGTTCGACAAGGAAACGCGGTTCGCGGCGACCGACCACCGCAGCTACAATGCTGATGGCCAGGCGTTTTCGGTGGGTGAGACTTTCTCGGGCCTGCCGTTTGCGCGGGGTATCGAACTGGTGGCCGAGCTCAAGGGACTGGCGCCGGAGGCCATGCCGATGAGCCAGTTCGCGCTGCGCTGGATCCTGGACCATCCGCAGGTGAGCACCGTGATCGCCGGGGTCAGCAAGCCCGAGCAGCTGGCCGACAATGTTGCGGCGAGCGAGCAGAAGAGCCTCTTCCCGGCGCTGATGGGGCAATTGGGCGAATGGTACGAGAAGAGCGTCAAGCCCGATATCCGCGGCGGGGTGTGAGGCCAGCCCGCGGCCTGACAGGCGAAGTTCGGATCAGAGGTTGGTGACCCCCTAGCGGATCGGGGTTCACCTCCCTACGTTGGGGGTCACTCCCCGACGTCCGCTTCCGAGATTTTCCATGTCCCACCATTCCGCCTTCGAACTGATCCGCGACGAGCATATTGCGGAGGTCAATTCGCAGGCCCAGTTGTTCCGCCACAAAAAGACCGGGGCCGAGGTGCTCAGCCTGGTCAATGACGACGAGAACAAGGTGTTCGGCATCACCTTCAAGACGCCGCCGGAGGATTCGACCGGCATCGCCCATATCCTCGAGCATTCGGTGCTGTGCGGCAGCCGGAAATATCCAGTCAAGAAGCCGTTCGTGGAGCTGGTCAAGGGGAGCCTCAACACCTTCCTCAATGCCATGACCTTTCCGGACAAGACGGCCTATCCGGTGGCCAGCCAGAACCTCAAAGACTTCTACAATCTGGTGGATGTCTATCTGGACGCGGTGTTCTTCCCGCTGCTGACCGAGGAAACGTTCCTTCAGGAAGGCTGGCACTATGAGCTGGAGGATGTGAACGCGCCGCTGGTCTACAAGGGCGTGGTGTTCAACGAGATGAAGGGCGTCTATTCCTCGCCGGACGCGGTGATGCGCAATATCGCCCAGCACTCGCTTTATCCCGACATCACCTATGGCAAGAGCTCGGGCGGCGACCCCAAGGCCATTCCCGACCTGACCTTTGAACAGTTCAAGGCATTCCATCGGACGCACTACCACCCGTCCAATACGCGGGCGTTCTTTTCGGGCGATGACGACGCCAACCAGCGTCTGGCGATCCTGGATGACTATTTCAGCCAGTTCGAGCGGGCGCCGGTCGATGCCGAGGTGGGGCTGCAGCCGCGCTTCAACGCGCCGCGCCAGATCGTGGCCACCTATGCCGGCTCCAAGGAAGAGGGCAAGCCGCGCGATGGCATGGTGTCGGTCAACTGGCTGATCGATCCGCCGGCGGATCGCGAGGAACAGATCAGCCATGGCATGCTGAGTTACCTCTTGGCTGGCAATTCGGCGGCGCCGCTGCGCAAGGCGCTGACCGAGAGCGGGTTGGGCGAGGGCATGACTGGCGGCGGCATCGGCAGCGGCATGCGCCAGCCCATGGCCAGTTTCGGCATGAAGGGGATCGACCCTGCCGACGCGGGCAAGGTGGAAGCGCTGATCCTCTCCACGCTGGAGGACATTGCCAACAAGGGCTTCGATGCCGAGCAGCTGGAAGCGGCAGCCAATACCTTCGAGTTCTCGCTGCGCGAAAACAACACCGGCTCCTATCCGCGCGGCATGGTCTATATGTTCAATGCGCTGGGGACCTGGCTGCATGGCGGGGACCCGCTGGCGCCGCTGGCCTTTGAAGAGGCGCTGAGCGCGCTCAAGGCCAAGGCGCAGGATGGGCATTTTGCCCGCGAGATCCGCCGGCTGTTCCTGGACAATATGCATCGCACCACGGTGACGCTGAGCGCGGATCCCGAGCAGGGTGCACGCGAGGCCGCCGAAGAGGCCAGCGTTCTGGAAACCGTGCGCGCCGGCATGGACGCGGCCGCGCTGGACGCGACGCAGGCGGAGACCGAGCGGCTCAAGGCGCTGCAGGAAGAGGTGGATGATCCGGCCGAACTGGCCAAGATTCCCATGCTGACGCTGGCCGACCTGCCGCGCGAAAGCCGCACCGTCCCCATCGAAAAGAGCAATCTGGGCGGGGCGCGCCTGTTCTACCACGACCTGCCGACGCTGGGCATTGTCTACCTCGACCTCGGCTTTGACATGCATGTGCTCGATGCCGAGATGCTGCCCTATATGCCGCTGTTCGGGCGGGCGCTGCTGCAGACCGGCACCAGCAAGCAGGATTTCGTGGCGCTGACGCAGCGCATTGGCCGCACGACCGGCGGCATTGCCCAGCACCGGGCGTTGTCTGCCCGCCAGGGCGATGACGGTACGGCCGCGTGGTTTTTCCTCTCGGGCAAAGCGGTGCCGGACCGGATGGACGAGATGCTCGCCATCATGGGCGATGTGCTGCTCGACGCGCGGCTCGACAATCGCGAACGCTTCAAGCAGATGGCGCTGGAGGAAAAGGCGGGCTTTGAGGCGCGCATGATCCCCAGCGGCAATGCCATTGTCGACACGCGGCTCAAGGCCGGGCTGACCGAGGCGAGCTGGGTCTCCGAGCAGATGGGCGGGGTGAACTACCTGATGTTCCTGCGCAAGCTGGTGCAGCAGATCGACAGCGACTGGCCGAGCGTGGAAGCCATGCTCAAGACCATCCGCGACCGGTTGTTCAACAGCGGCCGCATGGTGGTCAATGCGACGGCCGATGCGGCACTGTGGCAGCGCGTGGAGGCCAGCGTCGGCCAGTTCGTGGCCAGCCTGCCCAACAGGAGCCATGGGCTGGTGGACTGGCAGGCCCGCCTGGTGCCGCAGTCCGAAGGGCTGATCATTCCCGCGCAGGTCAATTATGTGGGCAAGGGCGCCAACCTCAAGGCGCTGGGAATCGCGCTGACGGGTGCGTCGAGCGTTGTGCTCAAGTTCCTCAACACCACTTATCTCTGGGACAAGATCCGCGTGCAGGGCGGCGCTTATGGCGGCTCCAGCCGGTTTGACCTGACCTCGGGCAATTTCAGCTTCCTGAGCTATCGCGACCCCAATCTGCTCAAGACGCTCGATGCCTATGACGGCGCGGCCAAGGCGCTCAATGCGCCGATTGGCGACAATGACCTGACGCGCTCGATCATCGGTGTGATCGGCGGGGTGGACGGCTACGAGTTCCCCGATGCCAAGGGCTATTCCTCGATGTGGCGCGAACTGACCGGGACGACCGATGCGCTGCGCCAGCAGCGGCGCGACGAAATCCTCGGTGCCACGGCGGCCGACTTCAAGGCCATGGCCGAGGCCGTCGATGCCGTCGCGCGGCATGGCCATGTGGTGGTGCTGGGCGGGGAGGCGGCGATCTCCCGCGCCAATGAGAAGCGGCCGGGCCTGCTCAATGTGACCAAGGTGATGTGAGGCCCAGCATCGGTCCGGGCATGGATTGCCCGGACAAGGCGGGCAATGACGGAGAGACTGGCGCATAGCATGGCGGTGGACCGCCTGCTGACATGATCCGACCATCAAATGGTGGAGAGTGAACTGCAGCCCGCCGCGACGCGTTGAAGGATCTCCATGGCCAGTCCCATCCTCGACCGCAATCTGCATATCCGCGCCATCGACGCCTATATCGATCCGGGTGTGCCGCGGGCGCGGGCCATCATCACGCATGGCCATGCCGACCACGCGCGGGCGGGGCATGGTGCGGTGCTGGCGACGCCTGATACCATCGCCATCATGAAAACGCGCTATGGCGCCGATTGTGCCGGGCAGTTCCAGGCGCTGGATTTTGGCGTGCCGCTGCAGATCGACGATGTGACGATCACGCTTTTTCCGGCCGGGCACATCCTGGGGTCGGCGCAGGTGCTGATCGAGCAAGGCGGGCAGCGCGTGGTGGTGACGGGCGACTACAAGCGCCTGGCCGAGCGGACGGCGCAGGCCTATGAGCTGGTGCCCTGTGACCTCCTGGTGACCGAAGCGACGTTTGGCCTGCCGGTGTTCCAGCATCCCCATCCCACGCTCGAAATCGGCCGCCTGCTCAAATCGGTGGCGGACAATCCCGAGCGCAGCCATCTGGTGGGATGCTATGCCCTGGGCAAGACGCAGCGGGTGATCGCCCTGCTGCGCGACGGCGGCTATGACGCGCCGATCTACCTCCATGGCGCCATGCTGGCGCTTTGCGATCTCTATACCCAGCTGGGCGTCGAGCTGGGCGAATTACGCCCGGCGCTGGACGTGCCCAAGCCGGAGCTGGCGGGGCAGATTGTGATCGCGCCGCCCTCGGCGATCCGTGATCGCTGGAGCCGGCGCTTCCCGGACCCTGTGGTGTGCCAGGCCTCGGGCTGGATGAGCGTCAAGCAACGCGCGCGCCAGGCGCTGGTGGAATTGCCGCTGGTGATCTCGGACCATTGCGACTGGGGCGAATTGCAGCAGACCATCACCGAGACCGGGGCTGAAACGGTGTGGGTGACGCACGGCCGCGAAGACGCCTTGGTCTATTGGTGCCGCAGCCAGGGGCTCAGCGCCGAACCGCTCAACATCCAGGGCTTTGAGGGCGATGGCAGCGAGGGGGAAGCGGCATGAAGCGCTTTGCCCAATTGCTGGAACTGCTGGCGCTGACGCCATCGCGGACGCGCAAGCTGGCGGCGCTGGTGCAGTATTTCCGCGAGGTGCCGGACCCTGATCGCGGCTATGCGCTGGCGGTGCTGACCGGCACGCTCAATATCGCCAATGTGAAGCCGGCCCTGCTCAAGGACGTGGTGCTGGCCGAGGTGGACCCGACCCTGTTTGCCATGAGCTATGACTATGTGGGCGATCTGGGCGAGACCATTGCGCTGATCTGGCCGCATCATGGTGGCACCGGCGAACTGCCGACGCTGAGCGAACTGGTGGCGCTGTTCAACACCACATCGCGGCGCGAAATGCCCGGCGTGATCGCCGGACTGTTGACGCGGGCCGAAATCAACGAGCGCTGGGCGCTGGTGAAGCTGACCACCGGGGCGCTGCGGATCGGTGTGTCGGCGCGGCTGGCCAAGACAGCGCTGGCCGAAATGAGCGGGGTGGAGCTGCAGGCCATCGAAGAGGTCTGGCATGGCCTCAGCGTCCCCTATGAGGCGCTGTTTGCCTGGCTGGACGGGCGCGCCGGCCGGCCCGAGATCGACCAGTCGGCGCGGTTCCATCCGCTGATGCTATCCAATCCCATCGAGGAGAAGGATTTCGAGCGGCTCGATGCCAAGGACTTTGCCGCCGAATGGAAATGGGATGGCATCCGCGTGCAGCTGGTGCTGGACGGTGAGCGCGTCTCGCTGTTCTCGCGCACGGGCGACGACATCGCGGCTGCCTTTCCCGATATTGTCGACAATGTTCGCGGGCGCGCCGTGCTGGATGGCGAGTTGCTGGTGGGGCAGGATTTTGAGGCTGCCAGCTTCAACGACCTGCAGCAGCGGCTCAACCGCAAGGTGGCAACTCCGGCCCATCTGCGCGACAGCCCGGCCTTCATCCGGGTCTATGACATGCTGTTTGATGGCAGCGAGGATATCCGCACGCTGGACTGGACCGCGCGGCGGGCGCGGCTCGAGGCCTGGTTCAAGGCCAATCCGCAGGACCGGCTCGATGTGTCGGCGGTGCTCAGCTTCCAGGATTGGGACGCTTTGGCGGCGCTGCGCCGACAGGGCGCGGACGAGCATGGGCACGAAGGGGTGATGATCAAGCTGCGGTCTTCGCCCTATGTGCCCGGGCGGCCCAAGGGCTATTGGTTCAAATGGAAGCGCGACCCCAATGTGGTCGATGCGGTGCTGATGTATGCCCAGCGTGGGCATGGCAAGCGCAGCTCGTTTTATTCGGACTACACATTCGGGGTGTGGAAGGGCAACGAGATTGTGCCGATCGGCAAGGCCTATTTCGGCTTCACCGATGAGGAGCTGAAACAGCTCGACAGCTGGATCCGCAGCCACACCACGGCCAGCTTCGGGCCGGTGCGGGAGGTGAGCAAGGAGCTGGTGTTCGAGGTGGCCTTTGACTCAGCGCAGCTGAGTACGCGGCATAAATCGGGCGTGGCGCTGCGCTTTCCGCGCATCAACCGCATCCGCTGGGACAAGCCGGCGCGCGAGGCGGGGACGCTGGAAGACATGATGGCGTTCCTGGGGGTTGATTGGCCCGGACGGGAAGATGGATTGCCCGGACGAGCCGGGCAATGACGGTGGGCGGGGATGGGGTTGTGGTCGACAAGATCTGGACTCCCATCTGCCCCCACCTATCCTCCCCCTGAAGGGGGAGGGACTGTCCCGTGGACTGTCGCTGCCACTGGCGTCATCATCGGGCTTGTCCCAGTGATCCATATGAACGTGCCGGGCGCACAGGACTGAGGAGAAGACGATGTCGTCGCGATCCATTCACGAAAAGCTGGCGACGCTGACGCGGGAGATGACCGAAGCGGCCGAGGCGATGGATTTTGAGCGGGCGACGGCCTTGCGCAACGAGATTGCCGCGATCCGCGGGGAGGGCGCGCTCCAGCCGGGCGACCCCGATACGGTGACGGTGAGCCAGCCGCCGCCGGGGGCGATGGGGCTGGGCACGCAGGTGCCGGTGCGCCAGCCGCCAAAGGGCTGGGTGAAGCCGAAAAAGCCGGACCTGATGACCAATGTCAGCAAGCCGCGGGGCAAGCGCTAGAGTGTTTTGCGTTGAGACTGATTTGGTTCTCTCGTCGCCCTTCTTATCCGGGTTGCGCTTTACGCGCCCCAGTGCAGGCACCTGAGAGAGGGGGCGGGGCTGTGGACCATTGCGGCCCCCCCTCCCTCGGTCCCTCCCTTCAAGGGGGAGGGAGGCGAAGGATTCGCGAAATCCGATCGGGAGTAAGGTAATTTAGGTCGGTCAGCCGGCGCGTTGGCGGGGGCGGGGCGCGACGGCCAGCTCGCGGATTTCCTTGAGTTCAGCGATGGTGGTCTCGAGGTCATCGCGCTGGCGTTCGAGCGAGGCCAGGCGCTCCTCGACCTTGTCGACCAGCAGATGCACCTGCTGGCTGCGGTCGGCGTCATAGAGGCTGAGATAGTCCGAGATGTCGCGCAGCGAGAAGCCGAGGCGCTTGCCGCGCAGGATCAGGATCAGCCTCGCGCGGTCGCGCCGCCGGAACACGCGGGTGGCGCCGACGCGCTCGGGCGACAGCAGGCCCTTGGCCTCGTAGAAGCGGATGGCGCGGGTGGAAATGCCGAACTCCTTGGCGAGGTCGGCGATGGCGAACAGGTCCTGGTTGTCAGTTTGCTGGCGTGTCACTTGCTGGCCTTTGACTGGGCATATTCCTCGCGCAGTTCCTTCTTGGAGAGCTTGCCGATCAGCGTCTTGGGCAGGGCGTCCTTGAAGATGATTTCGCGCGGCATTTCGATCTTGTTCAGGCGCTCGGTGAGGAAGGTCTTGAGCGCGCTGTCGGTCACGGTCTGGCCGGCCTGGAGCTTGACGAAAGCGATCGGGGCCTCGCCGCGATAGTCATCGGGGACGCCGATGACGGTGACCTCCTCGACGGCGGCATGGGCCATCAGTGCTTCCTCGATGGTGCGCGGATAGACGTTGAAGCCCGAACAGATGATGAGATCCTTGAGGCGATCAACGATGAAGACATAGCCGTCCTCGTCGACATGGCCGACGTCGCCGGTGCGCAGCCAACCATCCATGAAGGCGTCGCTTGTGGCCTGCTCGTCATCGAAATAGCCAGCCATGACCTGGGCACCCTTGACCTGAAGTTCGCCATCCTCGCCGATGCCCAGCACAGCGCTGGTCTCGACATTGACGAAGCGCAGGTCGGTTCCCGGCAGCGGCATGCCGATGGACATGGGCTTGCTGACCTTGCGCAGGGCGGCGCAACAGACCACAGGCGAGGCCTCGGTGAGGCCATAGCCTTCGGCCAGGATCGCCTTGGACTTGGCGCCGAAGGCGGCGCGGATCTCGTTGGAAAGGGCGGCGCCGCCGGAGATGACCACCTCAAGGCTTGCCAGCTGCTGGGGATCGGCGGCGTCGCTGCGGGCAATGGCATTGAGCAGGGTCGGCACGGCCGGCATGACATTTGCGCGGGTGCGGGCCAGAAGGTTGAGCAGCGCCTTGAGCTCGAAGCGGGGCAGCATGACCACCTGGGCGCCGTTGCACAACGGCACGTTCATGCAGACCGTCATGGCGAAGATGTGGAAGAACGGCAGCACGGCCACGACCTTGCTGGGCGGATAGAAGACGCCATCGCCCCATTTGTCGATCTGGCTCATGTTGGCCGCGATATTGGCATGGGTGAGCAGGGCACCCTTGGGCAGGCCGGTCGTGCCGCCGGTATATTGCTGGACGGCGATGTCCTTGTCCGGATCGATGACCACGGCGGCGGGCGGGTCGCCGCGGGTCACCATGTCGTGGAAATGGGTGATGTGCTCGGCCACGGGCGACTTGCGCAGATTGGCAAGGTCCTTGCGCTTGGCCACCGAGAACAGCAGCTTCTTGACCAGCGGCAGGGCATCGGGGAAGTGGCAGACGATCAGCGATTTGACATGGCCGGCCTGGACGAGCTTCTCGGCCTTTTCAAAGATCTGCTGCAGATCGAGCGTCACCATGATGTCGGCGCCGGCGCTGGCGGTGATGTGGCTGAGCTCATGCACGGTATAGAGCGGGTTGCAGTTGACCACCGTGCCGCCGGCGCGCAGCACGGCATAATAGGCAATGGGGTAAAAGGGCGTGTTGGGCAGCATGAGCGCCACACGGGTGCCCTTGGTGACGCCGAACTGGCGCTGCAATGCACCGGCAAGCGCGATGATCTTTTCGGCCAGATCGCCAAAGGAGGTGGTGCCGCCCAGGAAATCGAGCGCGGTGGCGAAGGGGTTCTTGGCGCAGGCGGCCAGCACCTGTTCATGCACCGGGCGCAGGTCGAGCTCGACATCCCAGCTGACGCCATCGGGATAGTTGGCGATCCAGGGGCGGGGGTGAGAAGCGGTGGTGGTCGATCTGGCCATGGTTCCTCCGGGTGCCGGTGTTGCGGCGGCGGGCTGATGCCCTTGTGTGACGAATATTTCACGAGCTTACGTTAACGTCAAACCGTTGTCCGGAAATATGAACCGGCGGGAGGATTGCGATGGGGGAGCTGGCTGCAACGTGAGTCGTCACGCGGACGTTTACGGGCGCTGGTTGACGTATAGGTAAACCTTGCTAAACTGACCTCAACAATCAGGGCCTGTCGCGCTATCATCCCGGCGCGGCTGACCCAAAGACAGGCCGAACGATTCGGCGACAGGTCTGACGTTCAGGGATTGCGCTGCCCGCACACCGCGCGGCAGCCCAGAGGAGGGCATGCTGTGATCTTTGCCACTATCATTATCGGTCTGATCATTTTCGCCGTGCTGGCCATGCGCGAGAGCCCGATGTGGCAATGGGGCGTGGGCGCACTGGTGATTGGTCTTCTCAGCCGCATTGACCTCAGCGCGGGCTTTGCCTTTGGCGGCGGGGTCGGGCTGGTGCTGGCGCTGCTGCCGGGGCTGATCCTGCTGGCGCTGAGCGTCAAAGCCATCCGCATGCCGGTGCTGATCACCCCGGTCTATGGCGCGGTCAAATCCATCCTGCCCAAGGTGAGCCGCACCGAACAGGAAGCGCTCGATGCCGGTACGGTGGGCTGGGATGCCGAGCTGTTTTCCGGCCGGCCCGACTGGAGCAAGCTCAGTGCCATCCGGCCGCTGACGCTGACGGCCGATGAACAGGCGTTCCTCGACAACCAGACTGAAACCGCCTGCAAGATGATCGACGACTGGGATATCCGCAACAATCGCGCAGACCTGTCGCCCGAGCTCTGGCAGTATCTCAAGGACGAAGGGTTCCTGGGCATGCTGATTGCCAAGGAGCATGGCGGCCTGGGTTTTTCGGCGCAGGCCCAGTCGATGATCGTCTCCAAGATCGCCAGTCGCTCGGTCGCGGCCGGTATCACGGTGATGGTGCCCAATTCACTCGGGCCGGGCGAGCTGCTGGAAAAATACGGCACGCCTGAGCAGAAGGAAAAATACCTCGGCCGGCTGGCGCGCGGGCTCGAAGTGCCCTGCTTTGCGCTGACGGGCGTGCATTCGGGGTCCGATGCCGGCGGCATGCGCGATATCGGCGTGGTCACCAAGGGCATGTGGGAGGGCAAGGAAACGCTTGGCGTGACGCTGAGCTTTGACAAGCGCTACATTACCCTGGCGCCGATCGCCACGCTGGTGGGCCTGGCGTTCCTGCTCAAGGACCCTGACAATCTGCTCGGTCGCGGCGCCGATATCGGCATCACGCTGGCGCTGATCCCGCATGACCATCCGGGCCTTGATATCGGCCGCCGGCACTTCCCGTCGCGCCAGGCCTTCATGAACGGGCCGGTGCGCGGCAGCAATGTGTTCGTGCCGATGAGCTATCTGATCGGCGGCACCGATTATGCCGGCCAGGGCTGGCGCATGCTGATGGAGTGCCTGTCGACGGGCCGCGCCATCTCGCTGCCGGCAATCGGCTCGATCTCGATCAAGCAGACGCTGCGCACGACGTCCGCCTATGCGCGGGTGCGCCGCCAGTTCGGCATTCCGGTGGGGCTGATGGAAGGCGTCGCCGAGCCGCTCGGCGAAATGGTCAAGCGCGCCTATACCTTCGAGGCCGGCCGCCGGCTGACTGCCTCGATGGTGGACGAAGGCCAGCGCCCGGCGGTGATTGCGGGCCTCCTCAAATACACCACCACCGAAGCCATGCGCGACAGCATGGACAATGCCTTTGACATCCATGGCGGCCGCGCCATCCAGGACGGGCCGGGCAATTACCTGTTCGGCGCCTATATGGCGCTGCCAGTGGCCATCACGGTGGAAGGGGCCAATATCCTGACCCGCACGCTGATGACCTTTGCCCAGGGCGTGCTGCGTGCGCATCCCTATCTGCTCAAGGAAGTGCAGGCGGGCAAGAACCCGGACCGCAAGGCGGGGCTGGAGCAGTTCGACGTGGCCTTTGGCGGGCATGCGCGCTTCATGCTGCGCAATGTGGTGGCCAGCTTCCTCCACGGGGTGAGCAATGGCGCCTTTGCCAGCACGCCCAACCAGGGGCCGATGGCGCATTGGTATCGCCAGCTGCATCGCTATAGCCAGGCCTTCGCGCTCACCGCGGACTGGACCACGGTGGTGCTGGGCGGGGCGCTCAAGCGCAAGCAGAAGATCTCGGGCCGCATGGCCGATATCCTGAGCGATCTCTATCTGATCTCGGCGACGTTGCGGCGCTTCGAAGACGAAGGCCAGCTTGCCGAGGACCGCGATGTGGTGGAGGCCATCATGGCCGACCGGATTGCTGGTATCGAGGACAGCTTCGACGCCGTGTTCGCCAACTTCCCCAACCGCTTCTTCGCCGTGGCGATGCGGGTGCTGTGCTTCCCGCTGGGTCGCCATGCGCGCCGCGCCAGCGACCGGGTGAACTATCGCCTGGCCAAGGCGGTGCTGCAGCCCGGCGCCTTCCGCGACCGGCTGACCACGGGCGCCTATGTGACCATGGACCCCGAGGACATCACCGGCGTGCTGGAAGATGCCTTCATCAAGGTGACCGAGGCCGAGGAGATCGAAGGTCGCTTCATCAAGGCGGCGCGCAAGGGCGTGATCGAGCGCCGGCTGGACCGGGACGCGATTGACGACGCCGTGGCCGCTGGGGTGTTGAACGGCAATGAGGCCGGGATCATGCGGGCGGCTGACGAGGCGACGGACCGGGTGGTCAAGGTCGACGATTTCGCGCCCGACGAACTGGCCGCCGAAAACAAGTACAAGCTGGCCGCCGAATAGGCCAGCAGGCCCCAGAGCGTATACAGCAGGGCAAGACCTGCGCCGCCCTCCGTGACGCGGGAGGGAAAGAGGGAGGGGGTCGCTGGGAGGTTCACTAATGGATCCCCACCCCCGGCCCCTCCCCTCAAGGGGGAGGGGAGAGAAGCCCCCAGCATATGAGGAGAAAAAATGATCCAGCCGCAGATGCCTGAGACTGAAAACTGGAGCTTCCAGCTCGATGTGGAAAAGCTGGGCTGGCTGACGATCAATACGCCCAATGCGCCGGTCAATACGTTGAGCCGCAAGGCCATCGAGGAGCTCGAGCAGCTGGTCGTGCGCTTTGAGGAGCTGGCCCGCACGGGCGAGCTGGTGGGCGTGATCCTGCTCAGCGGCAAGGACAGCGGCTTTATCGCCGGGGCGGACGTCAGCGAATTCGATGCTATGAGCGATTTTTCCGTGCTGCCCGAGGCGCTGGAGCGCACGCATGCGCTGTTCTCGCGCATCGAGGCCATGCCGATCCCGGTGGTTGCGGGTATCCACGGATTCTGCCTGGGCGGCGGGCTGGAGCTGGCGCTGGCCTGCCACTATCGCGTGGCGGTCAATGACGACAAGACGCGCATCGGCTTTCCCGAAGTGAACCTGGGCATCTTCCCGGGCTTTGGCGGCACGGGGCGCTCGATCCGCCAGGCCGGGCCGGTCGACGCCATGCAGATCATGCTGACCGGCCGCATGCTCAAGGCCGGCGCGGCGCGCGGGTTGAACCTGGTGGACAAGCTCGTGCGCCACCGTGACATGCTGCGCTGGGAAGCGCGCAAGGCGGTGCTGCAGAAGCGCAAGTCCGAGACCGCAGGCTTTATCAAGCGCGTGATGGCCATGGGGCCGCTGCGCAGCTATGTCGCGGGCAAGATGCGGGCGCAGGTGGCCAAGAAGGCGCGCAAGGAACACTATCCCGCGCCCCACGCCCTGATCGACCTGTTCGAAAAGCATGGCGACACCTGGCAGGCGATGAGCCATGGCGAGATCGCCGCCTTCGTGCCGCTGATGGGCAGCCCGACCGCGACCAATCTGCGCCGGGTGTTCTTCGCGTCGGAGAGCCTGAAAAAGCAGGGAACCAAGGGCGTCAAGTTTGCCCGGGTGCATGTGATCGGCGCGGGCGTTATGGGCGGCGATATTGCCGCCTGGTGCGCGCTGCGCGGCATGAGCGTGACACTGCAGGACCTCGACATGGCGCGTATCCAGCCGGCGCTGGACCGCGGCAAGGCACTGTTCAAGAAGCGGCTGAAAAAGAAGCGCGAGGTCGAGGCCGCCATGCTGCGGCTGGAGGCTGACCCCAGCGGCAAGGGCGTGGCCCGGGCCGATGTGGTGATCGAGGCAGTGGTCGAAAAGCTCGAGGTCAAACAGGCCATTTTCAGTGGGCTCGAAGACAAGCTCAAGCCGGGCGCCATCATGGCGACCAATACGTCTTCGATTGAACTGGAGCGCATTGCCGAAGCGCTCAAGGATCCGGCGCGGCTGATCGGGCTGCATTTCTTCAATCCGGTGGCGCAGCTGCCGCTGGTGGAAGTGATCCGCTCGAGCTTCAATACCGATGCCGAAATCGGCAAGGGCGCGGCGTTTGCGCTGGCCATCGGCAAGTCGCCTGTGGTGGTGAAGTCTGCGCCTGGGTTCCTCGTGAACCGCGTGCTGATGCCCTATATGCTGGGCGCGGTGGAGCGGGTGGAGCGCGGCGAGAGCAAGGAATTGCTGGACGCGGCCGCCGTGGCCTTTGGCATGCCGATGGGGCCGATCGAACTGATGGATACGGTGGGGCTGGACGTCGGCAAATCGGTGGCCACCGAATTGGGCCATGCCGTGCCCGAGGGCAGCAAGTTTGACGCCCTGGTCAAGGCCGGCAAGCTGGGCCGCAAGAGCGGGCAGGGCTTTTATACCTGGACAGATGGCAAGGCGCAGAAGGGTGAAGTGCCGGCCCATGCCGATCTGGCAGCGCTGGGTCGCGAGCTGGTGAAGCCGCTGGTCGACATGACCGAGGTGGTGCTGGCCGAGGGCGTGGTTGCCAATGACCGGCTGGCCGACATCGGCGTTATCATGGGAACCGGCTTTGCGCCGTTCCTGGGCGGGCCGCTCAAGGCGCGCGCGGATGGGCGGGCGTGATGGACACAGCAGACGCGACCATCGACCCCCACCCTCGGTCCCTCCCCTCAAGGGGGAGGGAGGCGACAGAATTGAACTTCCTGATGTGCGGAGACCGCCAAGATGACTGAACTTCGCAAGGTTGCCATTGTGGGCTCGGCGCGCATTCCGTTTGCGCGGGGCAACACGGCCTATGCCGATGAAACCAATCTCTCGATGCTGGGCACGGTGCTGGCCGGGCTGGCGGACAAATATGGGCTCAAGGGCGAAAAGATCGATGAGGTCGTCGCCGGGGCGGTGATCGGGCACAGCCGCGACTTCAATATCGCGCGCGAGGCCAGCCTCGACGCCGGCTATTCGCCGCGCACGCCCGGCACGACGCTGCAGATCGCGTGCGGCACGAGCCTGCAGGCGGCGCTGATGCTGGGCGCCAAGATCGCCAGCGGCGAGATCGACAGCGGCATTGCCGCCGGCACCGATACGGTCAGCGACAGCCCGATCGTGTTCGGCAACAAGTTCCAGCACCGGCTGATCGCGCTCAACAAGGCGCGCTCGACCGGCGAGAAGTTCAAGGCGTTCAAGGGCTTTTCCTTTGGCGAGCTGACGCCGGTGGCGCCCTCGGTCAACGAGCCGCGCACGGGGCTGTCGATGGGCCAGCATTGCGAGCTGATGGCGCGCGAATGGGGCATCACCCGCGAAGCGCAGGATGCGCTGGCCGTTGCCAGCCATCGCAATGCGGCCAAGGCCTATGACGAGGGCTTCCACGACGACCTGCTGGTGCAATGCGCCGGGCTGGTGCGCGACAACAATGTGCGTGCGGACGCCAATATCGAAAAGATGGCGACGCTCAAGCCGGCCTTCGACAAGTCGAGCGGGCAGGGCACGCTGACAGCCGGCAATTCGACGCCGCTGACCGATGGCGCCTCCTCGGTGCTGCTGGCCAGCGAAGACTGGGCGCGCCAACGTGGCCTGCCGGTGCTGGCCTATCTCACCATGGGGCGCGTGGCGGGCAATGACTTCGCCCATGGCGAGGGGCTGCTGATGGCGCCGACCATTGCAGTCAGTGAATTGCTGGCCCGGGCCGGGCTGGGCTTTGCCGATATCGACTATTTCGAACTGCATGAGGCCTTTGCCGCGCAGGTGCTGTCGACACTCAAGGCCTGGGAAGACGCCGACTACTGCCGCACGGTGCTGGGGCGCGATGCGCCGCTGGGGCCAATCGATCCGGCCAAGATCAACGTCAAAGGCTCGAGCCTTGCCTATGGCCATCCCTTTGCCGCAACCGGTGCACGCATCCTGGGGCTGACGGCCAAGATGCTGGCTGGCCAGGCTGGCAAGCGGGCGCTGATTTCGGTGTGCACGGCCGGTGGGCAAGGCGTGACGGCTCTGGTAGAAAGTGCCGCATGAGCGACAATGTCATCAAGTTCCGCAAGATCGAGAAGCAGCCCGAGCCACCGGTGAAGAAGCCGCGCGGGCCGGTTCCGGGCTGGGTGCCGTTTGCCGTGGTGGTGGCCGTCGCGGTGGCCATCTATCTGGCGCGCTCCGCCGGTTTGTTAGGCGCGTAGCCTTAATTTCTACCACTGACTGCATCGGCGCAATGAATTTGCGTGTTTTGCAAGGTTCGGACGTGTGAAGAAGTGCGCATTGGCTGCCGTATGCGTCAATGTTTTGCTTGTCAGTAGACGGATTTCCGGAATACCGTCCACCAATCTTGACCAGGGGGTCAATTCCCCCGGGTCCAGGACCATTGAAATCCGCGGCGCAATGACCGCGGAGACAAGACTTTTCAGGACTTCAACAAGGAGATGGGACGAGCATGATGATCACTCAAACCCTCAAGGCGGCCGTAGTGGCTGCAGCGCTGCTGAGCGCCACTGCCCTTACCGCGCCGGCCTATGCCGCGATGGTTCCCGAGGGGACCAAGCTGGCCGCCGAGCAGGTGTTCAAGTATCGGGTGCTGGACAACATCAATACGCTTGATCCGCAGCTGGTTGAAGACGTTGACACCTCCGCCGTGGTGCGCAGCCTGTTCGAAGGCCTGTACAACAGCGGCCCCGATGGCGAGCCCGTGCCCGGCGTTGCCGAGAGCTATGACGTCAACGAAGACAACACCGTCTATACGTTCCACCTGCGCGATGCGAAGTGGTCCAATGGCGAGCCCGTCACTGCCGGTGACTTCGTCTATGCCTGGCAGCGCGCCGTGAACCCGGAAACCGCCTCGAACTACGCCTATTTCGTGGGCCTGGTCGGCGTGGTGAATGCCGATGCCATCGTGGCCGGCGAGAAGACGCCAGAAGAGCTGGGCGTCAAGGCGATCGACGACAAGACGCTGGAAGTGAGCCTGGCCTTCTCGAGCCCGTGGTTCATCCGCACCCTGTCGCATGCCACCCTGTTCCCCACCTACAAGGCGAGCGTGGACAAGGGCATCGACTGGACCAAGCCGGAAAACATCGTCAGCAACGGCGCCTTCACGCTGGCTGAAAACACCCCCGGCGAACGCGTTGTGCTCAAGCGCAACCCGAACTACTGGGACAATGAGCACACCGTGCTCGAAGAAGTGCAGTTCCTGACCATCAATGATGAGAACCAGGGCCTGACCCGCTGGCGCGCCGGCGAAGTGGACCAGACCGACGTGCCGGCTGGCCAGTTCCCCGCCCTCAAGGCCGAGCTGCCCGACAACACCTTCTCGGTGCCGCAGTTCTGCACCTACTACTTCAGCGTCAACATGACCGACAAGCAGCCCAATGCTGCCCTGGCGGACGTGAAGGTGCGCGAGGCCCTGAGCCTGGCCATCGACCGCGACGTGATCGTCAATGGCATCCTGCAGGGCGGCCAGCAGCCGGCCTATTCGTTCACGCATCCGCTGACCGCCGGCTTCACCATGCCGGAAATCGCGGCCGCGTCGATGACGCAGGAAGAGCGCGACGCCAAGGCTGTCGAGCTGATGACCGAAGCCGGCTTCGGCAAGGACAACCCGCTGACCATCAACTACATCTACAACACCTCGGAAGCGCACAAGAAGATCGCGACCGTCGTGAGCCAGATGTGGAAGGAAAAGCTGGGCGTGACGATGAACCTGCAGGACATGGAATTCCAGACCCTGCTCGATACCCGTCACTCCAAGACCTATGAGCTGGCCCGCAACGCGTGGTGCGGCGACTACAACGAAGCCTCGACCTTCCTGTCGCTGCTCGACTCCAAGTCCGAGCAGAACGACCAGGGCTATGCCAATGCCGACGTCGACACGTGGCTGGCCGAGTCCAAGACCGCCGAAGACCCCAATGTGCAGTATGCAGAGATCGAAGCGCAGGCGGCCAAGGACGTGCCGATCATGCCGATCTACTTCTACGCCAAGGTGTTCATGCAGAATGCTGACGTCAAGGGCTGGCCCTATGATGACGTGGAGCAGAACTGGTACGCCAAGGACCTCTACAAGGTCGCTGAATAAGGCTTAGGCCTGTTGCGCCCCGCCGATCCGGCGGGGCGCTTACCCGTTCCTGGCCAGGCGCCATGAACCGGCCGGACAAGACACATGATCCAGTTCATTCTCAAACGACTAGCGGTCGCCATACCGACCCTGCTCGTGCTTATCGTCGTTTCCTTCTTCCTGATGAAGATGGCGCCCGGAAACCCGTTTGCCGGCGAAAAGACCGTGCCGCAATCGGTGCTCGACAACATCTATGCGCGCTATGGGCTGGACAAGCCCGAGTGGCAGCAGTTGGCCGAGTACATCTACAATGTGGTGTTCCGCTTTGATTTCGGCCCCTCGTTCCAGTATCGTGACCGCACGGTCAACGACATCATCGCGCAGGGTTTCCCGGTCACCTTCACCTATGGGGCCTGGGCCTTTGTGGCGGCATCGGTGATCGGCATCGCGCTGGGCGTGGTGGCTGCGGTGCGCCAGAACAGCTGGGCCGACTATCTGTCGGTGGGCTTCTCGATCGGCGCACAGGTGGTGCCGAACTTCGTGATGGCGCCCATCCTGGTGCTGATCTTCACGCTGTGGCTGCGCTGGCTGCCGGGTGGCGGCTGGAACGGCGGGCACTGGAGCAATGTGGTGCTGCCGGTGATCGCGCTGGCGACCAGCTATTTCGCCAATATCGCCCGCATCACGCGCTCGTCCATGCTCGAAGTGCTGGGCTCGAACTATATCCGCACGGCGCGGGCCAAGGGCCTGCCGGGCTGGAAGGTGATCTTCGGTCACGCCCTGCGCCCGGCGCTGCTGCCCGTGGTGAGCTATCTGGGCCCGGTGTTCGTGGGCATGGTGACCGGCTCGGTGGTGATTGACCTTTATTTCTCCACCGGTGGCATCGGCCAGGCCTTCGTCAACAGTGCGCTCAACCGCGACTATTCCACCATCCTGGGGATCACGATCCTGCTGGGCGCCCTGACGATCACCGCCAATCTGGTTGTCGACGTGCTCTATGCCTGGATCGACCCCAAGATCGAATTGTGAGGCATGGCCATGCTTGCCGATAACCGTATCAAGACCGTGACGTCCGTAGCGGCCGCACCGGCGGATGTCCCCGCCAAGGGGCGTTCGCTGTGGCGCGACGCCGGACGCCGCTTCATGGCCAACAAGGCCGCCATGACCAGCCTGATCGTGCTGATCGGGGTGGTGCTCTTCACCATCATCGGGCCGTTCTTTGCCAAGTGGTCGATCGAAAAGGTCGACTGGAGCGTGGTGGGCAATGTGCTGACAGCCGGTGCGCCGTCGTTTGAGACCGGCCATTATTTCGGCACCGACGAAGTGGGCCGCGACCTCTATTCGCGCGTCATCCAGGGCACGCAGATCTCGCTGCTGGTTGGCCTGGTCGGCTCGGCGATCGCCGTGGTCGTGGGCACGATCTATGGCGCCGTCGCCGGCTATTTCGGCGGGCGGCTGGACAGCGCCATGATGCGCCTGGTCGATATCATCTACTCGATCCCCTACATGTTCATCCTGATCCTGCTGCTGATCGTGTTCGGCCGCTCGTTCATCATGCTGTTCGTGGGTATCGGGCTGATCTCCTGGCTAGGCATGTCGCGCGTGGTGCGCGGCCAGACGCTGACGCTGAAGAACCGCGAATTCGTCGAGGCGGCCATTGCCACCGGCTCCAAGCCGCGTGACGTGATCTTCCGCCACATCGTGCCCAATCTGCTGGGCATCGTGGCGATCTATGCGACGCTGCTGGTGCCCGAGATGATCCTTCTGGAATCCTTCATCTCGTTCCTGGGCCTGGGCGTGCAGGAACCCAATACCTCGCTGGGTGCGCTGATCAGCGAAGGCGCGCAGACCATGCAATATGGCACCTATTGGCAGCTGGCCTTCCCGTTGGTGTTTTTCATCACCATCCTGTTCACCTTCTTTTTTGTCGGCGACGGCCTGCGGGACGCGCTCGACCCCAAGGATCGCTGATGGCTCCGGTTCTGACAGTCAAAGACCTTTCGGTCCGCTTTGCCCTGCATGAGTCAGTGGTGACGGCGGTCAACAATCTCAACTTCACCCTGGAGGCCGGGGAGACCCTGGCCGTGGTGGGCGAAAGCGGCTCGGGCAAGAGCCAGGCCTTTCTCGCGCTGATGGGCCTGTTGGCCAAGAATGGCTCGGTGAGCGGCCAGGCGCTGCTGGGCGATGTGGACCTTCTGGCGCTCAGCAAGACCGAGCTCAACCAGTATCGCGGCCGCGACGTGGCCATGATCTTCCAGGACCCCATGACCTCGCTCAATCCGGCACTGCGCCTCAAGCAGCAGCTGGCCGAGGTGCTGGTGCTGCACAAGGGGCAGGACCAGAAGCAGGCCGAGACCAGCGCCATCGAGATGCTGGAACGTGTCGGCATTCCCGAACCTGCCAAGCGCGCCAATGCCTATCCGCACCAGCTCTCGGGCGGCATGCGCCAGCGCGTCATGATCGCCATGGCGCTGCTGTGCCAGCCCAAGATCCTGATCGCGGACGAGCCCACGACGGCGCTGGACGTGACGGTGCAGGCGCAGATGCTGGACCTGTTCAAGACGCTGACCGAGGATTTCGGCACCTCGCTTGTGCTGATTACCCACGATCTAGGCGTGGTGGCGGGTGTTGCCGACCGCATGATGGTGATGTATGGCGGCCGGCCGGTGGAAAAGGGCACGGTGGACGATCTGTTCTATGATCCGCGCCACCCCTACACGCTGGGTCTGCTGCATTCGACGCCGCATATCGCCAAGCGGGCAGAGCGGCTCGACCCCATCCAGGGCATGCCGCCAAGCCTGGAAAACCTGCCCAAGGGCTGCGCCTTCCATCCGCGGTGCGCCTTTGCGTTCGATCGCTGTCTCGCCGAGCGTCCGGCCCTGACACAATTGGAGAATGGCCGCGAGAAGGCCTGCTTCCACGAAGGCCCCATGCGCTACGGGAAGGTGGCATGATGAACCAGACCCCGGTCAATCTGCTGGAAATCCGCAACGTCAAAAAGACCTTCTCGATCTCGGGTGGTGGCTTCCTGTCGCGCCCGCTGACGCTGACGGCACTTGAGGACATCAACTTCACCATCCGCAAGGGTGAGACGCTGGGCATTGTGGGGGAGAGCGGCAGCGGCAAATCCACGCTGGGCCGCTGCATCCTGCAGCTTTTGTCGCCCGACCAGGGCCAGGTGCTCTGGCTGGGCCAGGACCTGACCAAGCTGCCGGCCGAAGAAATGCGCAGGCGGCGGCAGGACCTGCAGATCATTTTCCAGGATCCGCTGGCCTCGCTCAATCCGCGCATGACAGTGGGCGAGATCATCGCCGATCCACTGCGCACGCTGCGGCCAGAGCTCAGCAAGGAACAGCGGCGCGAGCGCGTGCTCAAGACCATGGCGGCAGTGGGCCTGTTGCCCGAGATGATCAACCGCTATCCGCATGAGTTCTCCGGCGGGCAGGCTCAGCGCATCGGCATTGCCCGGGCGCTGGTGACCGAACCCAAGCTCATCGTCTGTGACGAGCCGGTGTCGGCGCTGGACGTGTCGATCCAGGCACAGATCCTCAACCTGCTGGCCGAGCTCAAGGATGCCTTCGGGCTGACGCTGATCTTCATCAGCCACAATCTGAGCGTGGTGCGGCATGTGTCGGACCGCATCCTGGTGCTTTATCTCGGGCGCATCGTGGAGCTGGCAACCGGCGACGAGATCTATCTCGATCCGCGCCACCCCTATACGCGGGCGCTGCTGACCGCCGTGCCGATCCCTGATCCAAAGCTGGCGCGAAAGCGCAGCATCGACGGGCTGAAGGGTGAAATTCCCTCGCCGATCAATCCGCCCTCGGGCTGCACCTTCCGGACCCGCTGCCGCTTTGCCGAGGCGCAGTGTGCAGAGACGCGGCCGCCGCTGGAGACGCTGGAAAGCGGGCGACTGGTAGCCTGCCTGCGCTGGCGCGAGATCGAGGCTGCAGAGCCGATTGCCGGCTCAGCCTGACCCATCGATCTGCCGATAGACCGCCGCGATCTGCGCGGCGGTGGCTGCCATTTCGGCGTCGGGGATGGTGAGCACGCCATGCTCGGCCATCAAGGCATGATACTGCTGCTGCGCGTAGGGGACGCCGCGCGGTAGCGGCACCACATGAAAATGCAGATGGCTGTTGCCCTGCTGGCTGCCCAGCGAGAGCACATAGATGCGCTCGGCATCAAAGACCTGCTTGAGCGCCCGGGCCAGCCGGTGCACCACCGCCTGCAGGGCCAGATAGTCCTCTGGCGAGACGTCCTCGGCGAGGTCCTCGCAATGGCGCAACGGGCAGACCAGGGCATAGCCGGGCTGGGTGGGATATTTGCTGAGAAAGGCGATATGCCGGTCGTCCCTGGCAATCACATGATGGGCATAGGCCGGATTGCCCGCGATCAGCTCGCAGATGAAGCAGGGCCCGTTCTGGCTGCGCTGGGCATGCGCAGCGAGATCGAACGGCTGCCGGGCCATCAGCCGGCGTCTGCCACGGGCTTGGCGCTGTTGCGACGGTCGTTGGTGCCGACATCGACCGATTTGCGACGCCGGTCGGGGCCCTTGTATTCGCCCGCCTCGATGAAGCCGCGCGGATTGGTTTCGATGCTGGTCAGGCGGGTCTGCAGATGGTTGGCCGCAAAGGGCTTGCGCAGGAACTCGGTAATGCCGGCATCGCGGGCATCGGCAATGCGCTTGGCATCGGGCGCTGCGCTCATCATGATGACGGGCAGATAGCGGTTTGGGCAGTCGGTCATAGCGCGCAGCTTGCGGGTCAACGCAACGCCATCCATGCCCTCGAGTTCGTCATCAATGATAAGCAGGTCAAAGCTGCGCCGATTGAGCTCGAGCAGCACCTTGTTGGCATCATAGGCTTCGCGGATGTCCTTGCGGCCCAGGCTGCGCAGCATGACGGAGACCAGAGAGGCCATATGCTGAGAGCTGTCGGCCACCAGAACGCCCCGCTTGGTGATTTCTTCTGCGGCCATAGGGGTTTCATGCCTGATTTGCGACGCTGCTCATCTTAAGCAGGGATTGCATACGGGCGGTTAACGCGGGGGTGTCGTCATCCTGTCACGCTTTGTCTGGAAATGCGTGAATTGAGCGGCAAAGCTGCGTTGACAGGGTGGCGCATATTCCCTATGTATGCCGCCAAGTTTCCGGGGCGCGCAGGCGCCTCTTTTGTTTGACCAAGGAATCGTCCGATGAAGATCCGCAACTCGCTGAAGGCGCTGATGACTCGCCACCGCGCGAATAAGCTCGTCCGCCGTCGCGGCCGGGTTTATATCATCAACAAGGTGGACAAGCGCTTCAAGGCCCGTCAGGGCTAAGCCTTTGTTTCAAAGCCTCTTCCAAAGCCCGCGAAAGCGGGCTTTGTTGTTTCCTGGGACTGGCGAGGGGATTCGAGTCACGTCCGTTTCCTGCCAGCCGCGATGAACCGTTTCCCGATGGTCACGGCGGCACTCTCGTTCAGGCCCTGAGATGTTGCGTGCGCATACCCTGACCCTTCTGATCGAACGCCCGGCGCGGGAAGTGTATCGATTTCTGACCACCGTCGAGGCGCTGATCGACTGGCTGCAGCTCACCGACGTCGCGCTGCGTCCCGAAGAGGATGCGCGCCTGGTGCAGTTCGACACCGCACAGGGGCCGGTGCGGATCGACCTGACGGCGGAGAACCGCCAGGTGATCGATTACAGCCATTGGCAGGGCGGGCGACCCGTCCGCATGGGCTATGTGCGCGTGATCGAGCATGGCGAGGGTTGCGTGCTGGTGCATACGGGCCTGCAGCAGCCCGGTGTGAGCGCGGAGGAATTCGTATCCGAGCAGAACTGGGTCGAAACCGACCTGCTGGTGCTCAAGTCGCTGCTGGAACGCTGATCGCGCAAAAAGAACAAGGCCCGCATCGCTGCGGGCCTTTCTTTTCATGCTGGGTTGTCCTGCCATTCGGCCACAGACGTCATGGCCATCAGCTGGAGCCGGCGCCATCCTGGCGGACGAAGGCGATGCGCAGCATATTGGTGGCGCCCGGCGTGCCCAGAGGGATGCCGGCGGTGATGGCGATGCGGTCGCCGGGGCGGGCAAAGCCCTCCTGATAGGCAATGACGCAGGCGCGATCGACCATGTCCTCGAGGCTGACGGCATCTTCGGTCTGCACGCAATGGACACCCCAGACCACCGACATGCGGCGGATGGTGCGCATATTGGGCGACAGCACAATGATGGGCTTGGAGGGGCGCTCGCGGGCGGCACGGATGCCGGTGGAGCCAGAGGCCGTGTAGGTGACAATGGCGGCCAGATCGAGCGTCTCGGCGACCTGGCGGGTGGCGGCCGAGATGGCGTCGGCGGCGGTGGCCTCCGGCTCGGTCTGGGCGGCGCGGATGATGCCGCGATAGTTGGCATCGCCCTCAACGGCCACGGCCACCTTGTTCATGGTGGCGACGGCTTCGACAGGATACTGGCCGGAGGCAGACTCGGCCGAGAGCATGATGGCGTCGGCGCCTTCGAAAACGGCGATCGACACGTCCGAGACTTCGGCGCGGGTCGGGACGGGAGCCGTGATCATCGATTCCAGCATCTGGGTGGCCACGACCACCGGCTTGCCGTAGCGGCGCGCCATGCGGATCATGCGCTTCTGCAGGCCCGGAACGGTTTCGAGCGGCAGCTCGACGCCGAGGTCACCGCGGGCCACCATGATGGCATCGCACAGCTTGATGATCTCTTCGAGCCGCTCGATGGCCTGGGGCTTTTCGATCTTGGCCATGACGCCAGCGCGACCCTGGACGATCTTGCGGACATCGATGATGTCTTCGGGGCGCTGCACGAAGCTGAGGGCGATCCAGTCGGCCTCGGCCTTGAGGCCTTCGAGCAGATCGGCATGGTCCTTTTCGGTGAGGGCGCCGGTGGGCAGCAGCGTATCAGGCAGGGACACGCCCTTCTTGTCGCTCAGCTTGCCACCATAGATGACCTCGGTCTCGATGGCGCCATTGCCCACCTTGGTGGCCTTGAGGGCCAGCTTGCCGTCATCGAGCAGCAGGCGGTCGCCGACTGACACGCTTTCGATGATCTCGGGGTGCGGCAGGTAGACACGCTCGGCATTGCCGTTGTCGTTCTTGTCGCTGTCGAGGATGAACTTCTGGCCCGCGACCAGGTTGACCGCGCCATCGGTGAACTTCCACACGCGCAGCTTGGGGCCCTGCAGGTCGACGAGGATGCCCAGGGGATGGTTGAGGCGCTTCTCGACATTGCGGATGCGCGCCACCGTCTGGTGCAGGAGCTCATGGCTGGCATGGCTCATGTTGATGCGGAACACGTCAGCGCCGGCCTTGGCCAGTTCCTCGATCATCTTCTCTTCGTGGCTGGCTGGCCCGAGGGTGGCGACGATCTTTGCGCGTCTCATGCGTCTCATTGCGTGTCCGTTTCTCAGTTCGAAATGTCGTCCTGGGGCGCATCTGCGTCCGCAGGATCGACAAGGAAAGGTTGACCGCCCGGTGCGGTGGCACCATCGGGCCCGACAACAGCCGGACCATCGGCATTCTCTGTCAGCTGCAGAGTCCAGTCGGTGCGGTTCTGCGTGTCGATTTCGAAGAAGCCGGTGCGCTCATAGCCCCGCGCAAGGCAATCCTCAACCCCGAATATGGTGAAGGTTTCGTCACGCGTGCACATGAAAACCGAGCCGTCCCAGGCGCCGCCAGCCTGATCGTCGGCTGCGTAGATGTAGTAGAAGCGGCGCTGCAAATCGCCCTGGTAGAGCACGCGGCAATCGCCGGGGGCGGCCTGCCACCAGCCTTCGCTCATCCAGCCGCGGTCGGCGCGATAGCCCATGGCGACCGAGACCAGATTGGGCGTCTCGTTGCAGACACGCAAATCTGCCCGTGCCGGCGTGGCGAAGAACGCCAGGCTGCCAAGCATTGTACCGATCAGGGTCATGCCGAGACGGAAGGTTTGCAAATGCGAGCCAAAAATCATCGGAAACGTGCCTTCTTTGAGCCCATGGTGACCAAATGGTCAATGGCTAAAGACCCGTTTTGGCGGAATTGGGGGTATGCCCCAATGCAGGGGTGTGGATTGGATCACAAAAGGGTTGAACAGGAGCCAAGTCTGGGGTTCAAGCAGCGCTTGATCTAGTGAGGTAAGACCGATGGCTGAAGACAGCGTTGCCCAGGACCAGCTCCGGGCGTTCATCGAGCGCATCGAGCGCATGGAAGAAGAAAAGGCCGCCATCGCCGCCGACATCAAGGAAATCTACGCCGAGGCCAAGGGCAACGGCTTCGATACCAAGATTCTGCGCAAGATCGTGGCTATTCGCAAGCAGGACGCCAATGAGCGCATGGAGCAGGAAGCCCTGCTCGAGCTCTATATGAGCGCGCTGGGCATGGTGGCTGCGCCCTCCGACGACTGACGTCGGCGAGCTGAATGACTTTGACGCCCGGTTGCCACGCGCCGCCGGGCGTTTGTTCGTTCAGGCCAGGATGTTGATGGTCGCCTTGGCCATGGCGTCGGCGACGCGCACGACACTGGCGTTGGCCTTGAAGTCGGCCTGAGCCATGGTGACCTCGACGGCCTCGGTGGGGAGGTCGACATCGGCGAGGCCCGTGCCAAAGCGGGCGACGCGATTGGCGCTGGCTTCGAGGCGGTCGGCAGCGCGGGTCATGCCTGCGGTGGCCGAGGCAATTGATGACAACATGGGTAGGGCCTGTGCGTGCTGGGATAGGCCTCAGCTAAGCGCGCAAGTGTTTGAAAATCTGTTATCGGCGGGTGGGCAATCTGGTTCAAACGCGCCGCTTGGCGCTGGCCAGGCCATCAGGGATGGACGCGGGGCTGGCGTCCACCCCCCGGGGTGTCATCGGTCAGAGACGGGCCCAGGTCTGCGATTTGCAGAAGATGCCCAAGACGCAGCCTTTCATGGTGAGGCTGTCGCCCTTGACTTCGCCGGACCCCGAATAGGTCTTGTTGCCCGCCGGGTCGGTGATCTCGCCCTTGTAGGACTGACCCTGACCGGACATGCGGCCGATCTGCCTGCCAGCGAACTTGCCGGTCTGCAGCGTAACGCAGTAATCGGGCCCGCATGCCGCGATGTTGGCGGTTTCCCCGCTTGCCGTCTTCCAATTGCCCTCAATGGGCTCGGCTGCGGTCGCGGGGGCCAGGGTGGAGACCACCAGAGCCAGCGCCAGCAGCGTCTTCTTGATCATTGCAATGCTCCTCATATTGACCAGCCCGTCTCCGCCAGAGCTGTCTCCTGCAGCTGTTGGCTCATGGCCACCATCACCGTCCGGAGCGGCTTCTGCATTGCCGAACGTAAGGGAAATCTAGCTGACGTTTAGGTCAAGGTAAATCGGGATTGCGCGGCCCGGCGGGCCATCAGCGGGCGCCGATCTAGCGCTTGAGCGCCGCTGTCATGGCGGCTTCGTCATAGCCAAGGGTGGTGAGGGCGGCGGCGACAATGCCGGCGCGATCAAGCCCCGCGGCCGCATACATGTCGGCCTGGCTGGAATGCTCGTCGAAGCGGTCCGGGATCATCAGCGGGCGGAAGCGCAGCTTGCCATCGAGCAGGCCATGGGTGGCGAGGAACGTCGCCACGTGGCTGCCAAAGCCGCCGATGGAGCCTTCCTCGACGCTCAGCATGACATCATGGTTCCTGGCGAGGTCCGCGATGAGTTCCTCATCGAGTGGCTTGAGGAAGCGCGCATCGGCAACGGTGGGGTTGAGCCCCAAAGCGGCCAGGCGGTCCGCAGCTGCCAGCACCTCGCCCAGGCGCGTGCCATAGCTGAGGATGGCGATGGTGCCACCCTGGCGCACAATACGGCCCTTGCCGATCGGCAGGACCTGTCCACGGGCGGGCAGATCGACGCCCAGACCGTCGCCGCGCGGGTACCGGAACGCAATCGGGCCATTGTCGTAGTGGGTGGCCGTGGTCACCATATGGCGCAGTTCGGCCTCGTCAGCAGCCGCCATCTGTACGATGCCGGGAATGGCCCCGAGATAGGCGGCATCGTAATTGCCGGCGTGGGTGGGGCCATCGGCGCCGACAAAGCCGGCGCGGTCGATGGCGAAGCGCACGGGAAGATGCTGGATGGCCACATCGTGCACCACCTGGTCATAGGCGCGCTGCAGGAAGGTGGAATAGATGGCCACGAACGGCTTCATGCCTTCGCTGGCCATGCCGGCGGCGAAGGTTACGGCATGCTGCTCGGCAATGCCAACGTCGAAAATGCGGTTGGGATGGATCTCGGCAAACTTGTCGAGCCCGGTGCCCGACGGCATGGCGGCGGTGACCGCGACGATCCGCGGATCGTCATTGGCTTCCTGGATCAGCGTCTCAGCAAAGACCGAGGTGTAGGACGGCGCATTGGAGGGCGCCTTGGACTGGGCGCCGGTGATGACGTTGAACTTGGAGACGCCGTGGTACTTGTCGTCGGAATCCTCGGCCGGGCCATAGCCCTTGCCCTTCTTGGTGACGACATGGACCAGGATCGGGCCCTCGGCGGCGTCGCGCACATTATCGAGCACAGGTAGCAGGTGATCGAGATTGTGCCCATCGATGGGGCCGACGTAGTAAAAGCCCAGCTCCTCGAACAGCGTGCCGCCGGTGAAGAACGAGCGAGCGAATTCCTCGGTGCGGCGGGCCGGCTCGTGCAGGAACTGCGGCAGCTTGCTGACCACGGATTTGGCCGCCTCGCGGGCGCCACGATAGACGGGGCCCGAGACCAGGCGCGCCAGATAGGCACTCATCGCGCCGGTCGGCGGCGCGATGGACATATCGTTATCGTTCAGGATCACGATCAGCCGCGCATCCATGGCGCCGGCATTGTTCATGGCTTCATAGGCCATGCCAGCCGACATGGCGCCATCGCCGATGACGGCGATCACATTGCGCGGCTTGTCCATCAGTTCGCTGGCCACGGCCATGCCCAGTCCGGCGGAGATGGAGGTGGATGAGTGTCCGGCGCCAAAAGGGTCGTATTCGCTCTCGGCGCGACGGGTGAAGCCGGAGAGCCCATCCTTCTGGCGCAGGGTGCGGATGCGGTCGCGCCGACCGGTCAGGATCTTGTGGGGATAGGCCTGGTGGCCGACATCCCAGATGATGCGGTCGGTCGGCGTCTCGAAGACGGCATGCAAGGCAACGGTAAGCTCGACCACGCCCAGGCCGGCGCCAAGATGGCCGCCGGTGACCGAAACCGCGTCAATCATTTCGGCGCGCAACTCATCCGCCAGCTGGCGCAGGCTTTCGCGCGGCAGGGCGCGCAGGTCGGCCGGGGTGTTGACGGTGTCGAGCAGCGGGGTAACGGGCGAGTCGGCCAAACTGGCAGTCCTTTGCCAAAGGGGCAGGGTTGAGTGTTGTTTAGGCGCGCCGCCGCGGCATTGCAACAATGGCCGACAGCAGCGCGTCCCTGAGGATGCGTGCTGACGGACAAAGATGGCGCTTGTGGGGTCGCCTAGTTGGCGGCAACGCTGATTGGCGCGGCGCTGACGAAGCGCGTGGCGGGCAGGCCCTGCGGGAAATCGCCAACGCCCATCACCGTGACATAGCGACCCATTTCGGTCACCGGGCTGAAGTCGGCTTCGTCATGATCCCAGATGTCGGCAAAATGATCAGAGGTCAGCGCAACCGGGGTGAGGAAGACGTCCACGACATGCTCAAGATCGGGCGCGATCAGGTCGGGCTTGCGCATGGCCACGTCAACCGCGGGATGGCGAGCGATGTGCTCGGCCAGGGCGGCAGCGATGGGTTCATTCTGCTCGGCAGCACCGAAGGTGCCGCGAAAGAGGTCTGTCATGGCGCCGCTGTCGCCATTGCCGAGCGAAGCCGTCTGCACAGGCGTCTCTGCGGGCAGAGGCGGCAGGCGGTTGGTCGGCAGGGCGGCCGTCACGGCAGGACTGGTCTGGCGTCCGATAATGGTTTGCAGAGCCTGTTCGGCCTGGCTGTCCTGCTGCATGGGCGGCAGATAGGCCGTGAGCACCTCGGCCTGCGGCGCGTCGGTCATGATCAGGCGTGGCTGCGGCACGGGCGCGCTGAACGCTGCCAGGGCGGTGACAGCATCGCCGGAGGCCGGGTTTGCGGCGGTGGCGACCAGAAGCGCCTGCGACTTGGTGGCCGGAACAGGAGCCTCGATGCCGCTGGCCAGCTCTTCGGGTGCAAGCGGCGCGCTGCCGACGGTCGAGAAGGGCAGGGCGGGGACTGGTGCGGCTTCGGCTGAAGCCAGCGCGACAGTGGCAGGTGCGCCGCCGAACTGGGCGGGACGCATGGCGGGAATGGGGGCGACGCTGGTGGGCGCGTCGGCGGGGGTGGCCGCGGCAAGCTGGACAGGCGGCGGGACCGGGGTGGGGGCTGGCGCTGGCGCCCGCGGCGCAATCTGACCGGGTGCGGCAAGGCCCTTGGCGGTGTCATTGCCGCCGCCAAAGAGCATGTCGACCAGGCTCCGGCCACTGCTGCCGCCATCGGCAACCTGGGTGCCCGAGGATCTGCCATCGCAGGGATAGGCGTGGCACTTCTGCCATTCGGCCAGAGCCACCTGATAGCCCTGCTGCGACAGCGGCTTGCCATCGGTGGGCAGGTGCATGGTGCGACCGTCCGGGAAGATTTCCTTGAGCTGGGCGCGGGTCATGCGCGGCCAGGCGCGCACGGAGCCAGTGTCCAGGTGCACAAAGGGGCTGCCGGAGGTGGGGTAGAAGCCGACGCCGCCGACCTGCTTCTTCATCGCAGTGGCGCGCAGACGGGCCAGGGGAACGCCAGGAATGAAGAAATCCATGGCGTGGCCCTTGATGTGCTGGCTGTTCTCGGCAACGCCCGAGGACTTTTCACGCAGCATGGCATTGGTTGCGGGCGAACGATAGGCCGAGACCACGTTGATGGGCTGGCTGGCACCAACCTCCTGATAGACTTCCCAGACCAGATCAAACAGGCGCGGGTCCATCTTGGCGGGTTCGTTGCGGCGCCAGTCGCGCAGGAACTGGTTGAGCTGGTTGAGGCCGGCCTGGACATATTGTCCATTGCGCTTGAAGACGATGCGCGCCGTTTCCTTGGTGTGGGTATAGTAAAGATAGAGCGCGCGTTCGGACGCAGCGGCGGCAGGCACGGCAGTCTGCGGCAAGATGACGGATACGCTCAGCACTGCGGCCAGCAAAAGCCGGCCGATCCGATATCGTTGGAAAAACGAGGTCCCCGTCACGCTGTACTCTGCCCGGTTATTGCCTGCAATCAGCCGATATTAGCGCAGAAGTCGATCGAATTTATTAACGCTAATGAGCCGTCAAACACGCATGCCATGCCTATCACGGACACGTTATTACGTGACAAAACTGGCACAACCAAGGCGAATTCGTCAACGAGAGGTTAAGCCTGGCCTAGGGCGAAATGGCGCCGTCGCCAGCTTCTGCGACGATCTCGGGCTGGGGCGCGGGGGCGCCCAGACCCATGGCGGCGATCAACTTGGCGTTGTGGCCATAGACGTCGTCGAAGGAGCGCAGGCTGCCGTCGGCTTCCACCCGCAGGGTGAAATAGGCGATGTGCACCGGGATCTGGGTCTGCGGGTTCACCCAGCGCTCGGAGGCGCCGAACATGCCCTCGAGCGAGGCGCGGCTGATGTTCGGCTCGTTGGCCATCAGGGCGCCGGCAAACTCCATGGGGTTCTGCACGCGGACGCAACCGTGGCTATAGGCGCGGAAATCGCGCGAGAACAGCGACTTGGAGGGGGTGTCGTGCAGATAGACGTCATGCTTGTTGGGGAACAGGAACTTGATCTGGCCCAGGGCATTGCCGCTGCCGGGACGCTGGCGCACGCGGAAGGGGAAGTTGGTGCTGCTGACCTGGCTCCAATCGACTGACCACGGGCTGACCGGATTGCCATTGTAGAGCAGGTCGTAATTGTGGCTGTCGACATAGCCGGGATTGCGCAGAACGGCAGGCGCGATCTCGCCGCGGATGATGGAACTGGGCACGTTCCAATAGGGATTGACCACGATGTGGCGGATATTGTCCGAGAACACCGGCGTCTGGTTCTTGACAGTGCCGACCACGACGCGGGTGGTGTATTCTTCCTGGCCGTCGCGACTGATGGCGAGGCGGTATTCGGGGATGTTGACGAAGACGTTGAAGGCGCCCAGGTCGCGCGGCATCCAGCGCCAACGCTCCATATTGGCCAGAATGTCGGCGCGGGTGATGGGGGCGCCGCCATTGACGGCAGCTAGGGTCGCCGGCCCCATGACGCCATCGACATCCAGATTGTGATCGGCCTGGAAGGCCTTGATCGCCTCAACCAGGGCGTCGTCATAGGTATTGTCGGTACCAGCGGGCAGTTCGAACCGCTGGCGCAACGTCGGGATGCGCTCGTCGGTCATGCCCGGGCGCAGGGTGCGGCCGGCAGGAATGGCGACAGGGCGATCGGCCTGGGTTTCGTCGAAACTGGCCAGGGCTGCCTTGAGGGCGAGGAATTCGGGATGGGTCGGCTCGAGCGCCTTGAGCACGGAGACCGGATCGGCGCTGGTGGCCAGTTGCACCAGCAGGCCCGCCTCGTCGAGCTTTTTGGGCGCGATATCGAGATTGGTGCTGACCGAACTGGGCACAATGCGGCCGGTGTAGATGTGGGTGGCATAGCGCATCGTGGCCCGCGAGAAGGCGGTTTCCAGCTCGGCCAGGCGCATGGGATCGGCCTTGACGCCGGTGACGTCGAGATCGGGCGTCAGATAGTCTTCCGGCCGCAGACCTTCGGTTGCGGCCTGGGAGAAGAGATCAAGGATCTTGCGGGCGGGGGCGGAGAATTCGACGCCGCCGCTGGCCGTCTGGTTGACCCAGATGGGTTCGAAATGGCGCGAGCCGTAAAAGAAGTAGAGCTTCTGGGCCTCCGAATAGGCGCTGGTTTCCTTGCCGGCGCCATAATAGGCGGCGGCGAGACGCGCCTTGATGGTCTCCCCGATGGGCGAGGCCGGGGGTGCAATGATGACCGGGCTGACCGCAAGGCTGGCCACATCCTGTGCCAGGGCGGGCCCGACGCTGACACCGCAGGACAGGGCCGCAAACAGGCCAATCAGAATCTTGTTCATCGGGACTCCAGCAGCGCAGCATCGCATCAGGCGCGACCGCGCCGCCCGCCAACCGGACCAAGCGCCGCACCACCAGCCAGCATTACCGCGCAATCCTTAACAGGAGCAATCGCTCGCTATTTTGTGAGCGGCATCTGTGGTGGGAATGCCACGAAAAAAGCCCCGGACACCCAATGGCAGGTGTCCGGGGCGATGATGCGGCTGGTCAGGGATGGCCGGTCAGGCAGCCCAGGCGTCGTACCAGGTGCGGAAGCGGCGAAGGGCCGATTCTGCGACGCCCTTCTGGGAGGGCGTCAAGCTGTCGGTCTCGTTGAAGTGGCGCTCGTATTCGGCCTCGCCGTTGAGCACCAGGAGATATTTGAAGAACAGCACCAGATCCGGACCGGCGTCCCATTTGGACAGGGTCATCAGGGCCTCTTCGAGCTCCTTGGCGCGGCTGCGGGCGACGGGGTCGCCTGCCTGCGCCTTGTAGCAGAGGTCCACCAGGTGCAGCACTTCGCGCGGCAGGCAATTGCCGATGCCGGTGATGGCGCCGCGGGCGCCGCACTGGACAAAGCCGTGGTAGACAGCGGTATCGACGCCCACCATCAGGGCCAGGTCGGGATCACCCGAGGTGATGTGCTCGGCCGCATAGGTGAGGTCATCCTCGCCGCCGAATTCCTTGAAGCCAACAAGGTTGGGATGTTCGGCGCGCAGGGCAAAGAACAGGTCCGCACGCGTGGCAAAGCCGTAATAGGGGCTATTGTAGATGACCGCGGGCAGGTCGGGGGCGGCCGAGAGCAGCGCCTTGAAGTGGTTTTTCTGCGCAATGGGGGAGGAGCCACGAGACAGCACACGGGGGATCAGCATCAGGCCGGCCGCGCCGATCTTCTGGGCATGGGCCGCATGCTCGGCGGCGATGCGCGTATTGACCGCACCGGTGCCGACGATGACGGGGATGCCCGCGGCAACGAGGCGCTCGACGCCTTCCATGCGCTGGGCGTCGGTGAGCAGCGGCCAATCACCCATCGAACCGCAGTAGACCACGCCCGACATGCCCAGGTCGATCAGTTCCCGGGCCTTGCGGACCAGGCTGTCGAAGTCGGGCGTCCCGTCTGCGCGACAGGGTGTCATAAGGGCGGGGATACACCCGGAGAACGGGTTGGCGTGCATAGGTCGGGCTCCAAAAGGAAGAGTGAAAACTAGGGCTTGAAGTGCCTGTGCACTTCGTCGTCTACCTCTGTGTACCTTCTAGCCGACAAACTGTCGACAAGAAGTTCGCGATTGTGACGATTGTGTCCGTCTTGACGCCCCGAGCGGTTCGCAAAGTCAGGTGATGCACGTGTGACTCTGACCGGCGAGCAGGCCACCAAGACGTGGTATCGGCACCTGTAGCTCCGGCTTGTAGCACCCCGCGATGGCAGCGGATATCCGGTGTATCGCGGTGCGCACCGCCGCCGCGGGCGCCGTTCAAACCGGGTCCGACAAAGGACAGTAAACTTCCGGCTTCCTAAGAGCGTCTTGCCTTGGCCCGCCATGGCCCGCTAGCGTCGCGCCCGGAGGACTATCAATGGACCGGCAAGCGCATTTTGTGATCGTCGGCGGGGGCACCGCCGGCTGGATCGCGGCTTTCATCATTCAGGATGCGGCCCGTCGGAAGGGACTCGATATCTGCATCAGCGTGATCGAGCCGTCGAGCATTCCGACAGTGGGCGTGGGGGAGGCGACAACGGCCGCGTTCCGCGTGCTGCTCAGGCACTTCAAAATCGACGAGTTCGAATTCTTCCGCAAGACCGAGGCGACCTTCAAGCTGGGCATCCGGCACGAGGACTGGCGCCGCAAGGGCTATACCTATTATGGGCCGATTGACGATCCACACCAGGTGGTCAGGCCGCCAGCAGGCGCGCCGCACGACTATCTCAATGTCTTTGCCATTGCCGCCGGGCGGTCGATCACGGACATGCATCTGTTCGGGCCGCTGCTGGAGCAGAAAAAGGCGCCCTATGCCAAAAAGGCCGATGGTTCGCTGATCCCGCTGGGGCCATTCCACCATGCCTATCATTTCGACCAGGCCAAGGTCGGTCGGTTTTTTGCCAGCAAGTCCAAAGGCGTCGAGATTGTCGATGCCGTGGTTGCCGGCGTCGAGCGCGATGCAGAGAGCGGGCATGTGACGGCGCTGACGCTGGACAATGGGCAGGTGCTGGCCGGCGACTTCTTCATCGACGCGACAGGTTTCCGCAAGCAGCTGATCGTCAAGGAAATGCAGGCGGACTGGATCTCCTATGCGCATGAGCTGCCGGTGAACCGGGCGCTGCCCTTCTGGCTCGATATCAAGCCGGGCGAGGAGATTGCCAATTACACCCGCGCCTGGGCGCAGGAATCGGGCTGGATGTGGCAGATCCCGACGCAGACGCGCTATGGCTGCGGCTATGTCTATTCGGATGCCTTCTCAACGCCCGAACAGGCCAAGGCCGAGGTAGAGCGCGTGCTGGGGCGCGAGATCGAGGTGCGCAGCGACATCCGCTTTTCCATCGGCCGGTTGGCCAATGCCTGGGTGGGCAATGTGCTGGCGGTGGGGCTGAGCTCAAGCTTCCTCGAGCCGCTGGAATCCACCTCGATCCACGGCACGATCGTGCAGATGATGCTGTTTGCCGACCGGCATCTCAAGCATCCAAAAGGCATGACGCCGGACGAGCGCGCGGACTACAACCAGCGGGTCGGCCGCCAGGTGGATGACTTCCGCACCTTTGTGAACACGCACTACATGGTCGAGCGTGACGATACGCCGTTCTGGCGCGAGGTGCGGGCCAACCGTATCCACAATGAGACCAAGACGCAGCTGGCGCGTTGGCAGACGCAGATGCCGCGGCATGACCAGTTCCCGGATAATCTGTTCGGTCTGCCGCATATCCAGACCCAGCTCTACTATCCGGTGCTGGCTGGGCTTGGGCTGCTGGACCAGGGCCTGGCGCGGCGGGAAATGGAGAAGGATCCCAAGCTGCGCCAGTTCGCCCGCGAAACCTATGAGAGCCTGGTGAAGGAGTATCGCGCGGCGGCCAGCCAGGCGCTGGGGCATGCCGAGTTCCTCGAGATCGTGCGCGGCATGGCATGAGCGGCAAGATCGAGGGCGCCGAGCCCGATGAGGAGGTGTTGGCCGGTGGCCGGTCGGCGGTGACGCGGCAGGGCGATGTGGTCTTTCGCGGGAGCGGGCCGTGGTCATCGACAACGATGGCGCTGCTTCGCCATCTTGAGCGCGAAGGCTTTGACCATGCGCCGCGCGTGCTGGGCAGCGGATTTGACGACAAAGGCCGCGAGACACTGAGCTTTGTGGCTGGCGAAAGCCCGCATCCCTATGCCTGGGACGACGATGCCCTGCCGATGCTGGGGCAGATGCTGCGCCGGCTGCATGCGGCGTCGGAAAGCTTCGTGCCCGGGGACGATGCGATCTGGCGGCCCTGGTTCGGTCGGGAAATGGGGCAGCCAAGCGTCATTGGACACTGCGACACCGGCGCCTGGAACATCATCGCGCGGTCGGGCCGTCCCGTGGCGCTGATCGACTGGGAGGCGGCGGGGCCGGTCGATCCGCTCATCGAACTGGCGCAGGCCTGCTGGCTCAACGCGTTGTTGTTTGATGACGATCTGGCCGAGACACTGGGGCTTGGGTCGGTTGATGCGCGGGCGCGGCAGGTGCGGTTGCTGCTGGACGGTTATGCGTTGCCACGAGCGCAGCGCCATGGCTTTGTGGGGCTCATGCGCGATTTCGCCATTGCCTGCGCCGCCAATGAAGCCATCCAAGCCGGGATCACGCCCGACAGTGTCGATCCGGCGCCGCTCTGGGCCGTGACCTGGCGGGTGCGCAGTGCCGGATGGCTGGTGCGCCATCACGATGCAATCGAGCGGGTTATCCTGCGCTAGGAGTTGGCATGCAGGGACTGGAATTATCACGCCGGTTTTATGGGGAGGTGGTGCGGCCCTGGCTGCAGCAGGTGGCGCCGGACCTCAAGCACGCAGCCGCGCTGATCGGCTATGGTTCGGAGCTTCTCGGGTTTGACGATGAGATGTCGCGTGACCACAATTGGGGTCCGCGCGTGCATATCTATGTCAGTCGCAGCGAATTCGATGACAGCGCGCGGGCGCTGGTGGCAGCGTTCTCCAAGGTCGCGCCAGAGCATTTCTGCGGCGAACCCATTGGATGGCGATCGCGCCCGCATCCGCCAGCTGACGGGCCCGACGCGGTCGGCGCACAGGAACATGGCCTCGAATTCCACACCATAGAGGGGCGGCTTGAGGCGGGGTTGGGCATACGGTCCCTGGACGGCGTCGATAATCTGAACTGGCTGGGCTTTACCCAGCAGGGCCTGCTCAGCCTGACAGCAGGCGCGGTGTTTCACGACGATGTTGGTGAACTGACGGCGTTGCGGGCGCGGCTGGCCTATTTTCCCGACGATGTCTGGTTGTATCGCATCGCGTGCCAATGGCGGCGCATTGCCGAGGAGCAGGCTTTCGTGGGCCGTGCAGGGATGGCGGGCGACGACCTTGGTTCACGCGTGGTCGCGGGGCGGCTGGTTCGGGACGTGATGGGCATGGCGTTCCTGCTGGAGCGACGCTATGCGCCCTATGCCAAGTGGTTTGGCAGCGGCTTTGCCCAACTGCCCATGGCGGCCGCGCTGACGCCGCATCTCGCAGCGGCGCTGGGCGCGGAGCATTGGCAGCCTCGCGGCGAGGCACTGGCGGAGGCCTATCTGGTGCTGGCACAGACCCAGCGCGCGCGGGATATCGCGTCCTTCGAGGCGCGTCTCGGGCCCTATTTCGACCGGCCGTTCCGGACCATCAATACCGACGATGGGGTGGCTGCGGCGATGCAGCGGATTGGGGATCCGCGGCTCAAAGCGTTGCCGGTGATCGGCGCCATCGACCAAATCAGCGATCTGACGCCGGTCTTGGTGGACGCGGGGCTGACGCAAAGGATGATTGCGCAACTGCGGTGATGGCTATGTCGAGAGGACAAGGCGGGCATCGAGTTGGATTTGTCGGGCTGAGAGTGGATTTCGCCATGTGCTGGGCACGTTGCACGGCGGGACGGCAATGAGGACGGCATGGCTATCAGGAACTATTTGATCGAAGGCCCATCGGGGAGTGGCAAGACCAGCGTGGCGGAGGAATTGCAGCGCCGCGGCTATCACGTCATCCACGGCGACCGGGTGCTTGCCTATTATGGCGATCCGCTGACGGGTGAGCGGCTGGACCCGCCCGTGGTCGAGGAAATGCGGGCCGATCTCCAACGGATGAACGCACACTGGATCTGGCCCGTCGATACGGTCAGATCGCTGATTGCCGACAAGAGCGAGGCGATCAGTTTCTTCTGCGGTGGCTCAAGAAACTGGCACCATTTCATTGATCTTTTCGACGCGGTGTTCGTGCTCGAAATCGATCCCGAAACTCTGCATGCGCGGCTCGTCGCCCGACCGGAAGATGAGTTCGGCGGTCGGCCTGAAGAACGGGCGCTTGTCATTCGGCTTTACGCCAGCAAACAGGATATTCCTGAGGGCATCGCTATCGATGCGACTGCGCCATTGGGCGAGGTTGTCGATGACATTTTGCGGCGATGCGACGCGGCCGTCGGCAGGCCGCGCCCATAGAGGAACCGGACACGACGGCTCAGGCGGCGTCGTGGATCAGCTCGTCGGCCAGGCCGTATTCGTGCAGTTTCCGGTAGAGCGTGGAGCGACCGATCTTGAGGGCGCGGGCGACGCGGGACATGCGGCCGCCATGATGGGCGATGGCGAAGACGATGGCGGCGCGTTCGATATCGGCGAGCGCGGCGACCTCGCCGCTGGCATCAAGGAAGCGATCGGGCGCAGGCGCTGTCTCAAAGACGGTGCGCTGGCGCACGGTGTTGGTGTCGATATGGGTCGGGGCCGCGGCGACGGGGGCAGCTTCGATGGCCTTGATGACGCTGTCGCGACCGATGGACTGGGCAACGATCTGCGGGAAATCCTGGGTTTCAAGGAAGGCCGCGTCGCACAGGATCACCGCACGATAGACGGCGTTTTCCAACTGTCGGACATTGCCCGGCCAGTCATAGGCCTTGAGCAGGTCGAGCGCCGGCGGGGCAATGCCGAGGATACGTTTGCCGGCTTCGGCAGAGAAGCGGGCGATAAACATGGCGACCATGGCCGGCAGGTCTTCGACACGCTCCCGCAGGGGCGGGGTATAGATGGGGAAGACATTGAGGCGGTAGTAGAGATCCTCGCGGAACTCGCCGGTCTTGGCCAGGTTGAGCAGGCGACGGTTGGTGGCCGAAATGATGCGGACATTGACGCGTTCACTGCGGGTCGCGCCAACCGGCTCGATCTCGCCCTCCTGCAGGGCACGCAGCAGCTTGGGCTGAATGTCGAGCGGCAGCTCGCCGATCTCATCGAGGAACAAGGTGCCGTTGTGCGCTTCGGCGAACTTGCCGATCTGGTCGGCGGTGGCGCCGGTGAAGGCGCCCTTCTTGTGTCCGAACAGCACCGATTCAACCAGATTGGGCGGAATGGCGCTGCAATTGACGGTGACGAAGGGCTTGCCGGCGCGGTCGCTCGACCCCTGGATGATGCGGGCGATCAGTTCCTTGCCGACGCCGGTCTCGCCCTCGATCAAGACGGGAATCGTCGATTTGGCGGCCTTGGCGCACAGATCAAGCACGCGCGCCATGGCGGGCGCCTTGGCGATCATGTCGCTGGCGGTGAAGGTTCCGGCCCGGCGGGCACGCTCGGCGCGGATGGTGGCCTCCAGCGCATCGAGCTTCATGGCATTGCGCAGGGAGATGACCAGGCGCTCGGGCGCCACGGGCTTGACGAAATAGTCGGCGGCGCCATTGCGCATGGCCGAGATGACGGTCTCCATGGAGGCGTTGGCGGTCTGAATGATCACCGGCGTGGTCAGGCCTTCGCGGCGCATGGCATCCATAACGCCCATGCCGTCCAGATCGGGCATGACCAGATCCAGGATCATGGCGCCGATATTGCGGTCCTCGCGCAGGATGGTGAGCGCCTGCTCGCCGCCCGTGGCGGTGATGGGCTTGAAACCAGCCTTGTTGGCCACTTCAGCGGTCAGGCGCAGCTGTACCGGATCATCGTCAACAACCAGAACGCGCGTCATCCAAACTCCGGTCTTTTTGAGCACGGCATCGATTCGTGTGCCGTTTTGGGATGAGCATGAAGCCAGTGACTTAAGAGGGTGTTAATCATGAAGATTTTGATGGCGTTAAGCTTTATCGATCGGCGTTGAAGGGGGCCTTGCTCTTTCCAAGCGCAAGCGTGCTGGGTAAGGTCCGCGCCACATCCAGACCTGCCGGAGACATGCCATGACCGCCGCCGCTCAGAAGAGCCACAACCAGTTCGGCAACCTGCCAGTTTGGGATCTCAGCGATCTCTATCCGGGTGCCGACAGCGCCGAATTCAAGGCGGGGCTGGACAAGGCCAAGGCGGACGCGGCGCGCTTTGAGAGTGCATACAAGGGCAGGCTGGTCGAACTGACCAAGGCCGGCCGCCTGATCGACGCCATCAAGGACAGCGAGGCCCTGGGCGATCTGACCGGCCGCATCGGCTCGTTTGCCTTTCTGCAATATGCGCAGAAGTCGACCGATCCGGACCGCGCCAAATTCATGGGCGACACCAATGAAGCGCTGACCAATCTGTCGACCCGTGTGTTGTTCTTCGAGCTCGAGCTGAACCGCATCGAGGACGCTGATCTTGAAGCGGCCTTTGCGGCCGACCCCGAGCTGGCGCGCTATCGCACCTGGTTTGCCGAGCTGCGCAAGGCCAAGCCCTATCAGCTCGACGACAAGCTTGAGGAGCTGTTCCACGACAAGTCCGTCACGGCTTTTTCGGCCTGGAACCGGCTGTTCGATGAAACGCTGGCGAGCCTGGAATTCGACGTGAACGGCGAGATCCTCAATCTCGAAGCGACGCTGCACCTGATGAGCGAGAAGGACAGCGCCAAGCGCGAGGCCGCGTTCAAGGCGCTAGGCAAGACGCTCAAGGCCAATGGGCGGCTGTTCACCCACATCACCAATGTGCTGGCCAAGGACAAGGAAATCTCGGACCGCTGGCGCGGCTACCAGGATATTGCCGACAGCCGCCACATGGCCAATTCGGTGGAACGCGAGGTTGTCGATGCGCTGCAGCAGGCGGTGCAGGCGGCCTATCCGCGGCTGAGCCACCGCTATTACGCGATGAAGGCCAAGTGGTTCGGCAAGGAAAAGCTCGACGCCTGGGACCGCAATGCGCCGCTGCCGACCAGCGACGAACGCACCTGGGATTGGGACAGCGCCGTGGCGACGGTGATGGAAGCCTATGGCAAGTTTTCGCCCAAGCTGGCGGAAGTGGCGGCGCCGTTCTTCAATTCGGGCTGGATTGATGCGCCGAGCGGGGATGGCAAGCTGTCAGGCGCCTTTGCTCATCCCACCGTGCCCAGCGCGCATCCCTATCTGATGCTCAACTATATGGGCCGCTCGCGTGATATCATGACGCTGGCCCATGAGCTTGGTCATGGCGTGCATCAGCGCCTGGCGGCGGCGCAGGGGCCGATCCTGGCCAATACGCCATTGACCCTGGCCGAGACGGCCTCGGTGTTCGGGGAAATGCTGACGTTCCGCTCGCTGCTGGACAAGACCGAAGACCCCAAGGCGCGGTTTGCGCTGCTCTCGGGCAAGGTCGAGGACATGCTCAATACTGTGGTGCGCCAGATTGCCTTTTATACCTTCGAGCGGCGCGTCCATACGGCGCGGCGCCAGGGCGAGCTGCGCACCGAGGAAATCAACCAGATCTGGCTCGATGTGCAGAAGGAATCGCTGGGCGACGCCATTGTCGCCAACGAGGGCTATGAGAGCTTCTGGGCCTATATTCCCCACTTCATTCATTCGCCCTTCTACGTCTATGCCTATGCCTTTGGTGACTGCCTTGTGAACTCGCTCTACGCACAGTATGAGAAGGCAAACGAGGGGTTTGCGGAGCGTTACTTCGACCTGCTCAAGGCGGGGGGAAGCAAGCACCATTCCGAATTGCTGGCGCCATTCGGACTGGATGCAAAAGATCCCGAATTCTGGTCGCTTGGCCTGTCGATGATCGAGGGGCTGATCGACGAACTGGAAGCCACTGCACCCTGAGCGGTTGCGGCGGTAGACCTTAGACGCATAGACTTTTTGAGCACTGGACGAACGAGGACGAAATGGCCACCAAACACCGCCCGGAACACCACGCCGAACTGCAGGTCGAATCGCCGATGGACTACGCCCAGCACGAGGCGACCTACAACGGCTTTCTGACCGCCGTTAAGTGGTCCATCCTGGTGATGGCCGTGTCGATCGTGGTGTTGTACTTCCTGATCAAGCCCTGATTTTCAGGCAGGTTCAGGCATTCAAACCGAGCCTGTCCGCCGGGCAGGCGGGCAGGAGAAGTTGATGAAGATAGCCATCGTCCGAGAGCGTTTCGAAGGTGAGAACCGCGTTGCGGCGACCCCCGAGACGGTGGGCAAGCTGATCGGCCTGGGGGCCAGCGTTGCGGTGGAAACCGGCGCGGGCCTGGGATCGCGAATTCTCGACAGCGACTATGCGGCGGCCGGCGCCAGCATTGAGGCGACGCCAGCGGCGACCCTCAAGCAGGCCGATGTGGTGCTGACCGTTCGGCGGCCCGAGGCGGCTGCCCTGGCCGGCGTCAATCCTGGCGCGCTGGTGATCGGCGCCCTTGACCCCTATGGCAATGATGCAGCGCTCGCCGCCCTGGCCAAGGCCGGCGTCACCGCCATGTCCATGGAATTCATGCCGCGCATCACGCGCGCGCAGGTGATGGATATCCTGTCCAGCCAGGCCAATCTGGCCGGCTATCAGGGTGTCATCGAGGCTGCTGCCGTGTTCGACCGCGCCATGCCCATGATGATGACCGCAGCCGGCACCGTGCGTCCGGCCAAGGCCTTTGTGATGGGGGCCGGTGTTGCGGGCCTGCAGGCCATTGCCACGGCGAAGCGCCTGGGTGCGGTGGTGTCGGCGACCGACGTGCGCCCGGCGGCCAAGGAACAGGTTGAAAGCCTGGGCGGCAAGTTCATTGCCGTCGAGGACGAAGAGTTCAAGCAGGCCGAAACGGCCGGCGGCTATGCCAAGCAGATGAGCGCGGAATACCAGGCCAAGCAGGCCGAGCTGACCGCGCAGCACATTGCCAAGCAGGACATCGTGATCACGACGGCCCTGATCCCGGGGCGCCCGGCGCCGCGCCTGATCTCCAAGGCGATGGTGGAATCGATGGCGCCGGGTTCGGTGATCGTGGATCTGGCGGCCGAGCGCGGTGGCAATGTCGAACTGACTGTGCCGGGCAAGGTGATCGACCACAATGGCGTGACCATCATCGGCTATACCAATGTGCAGGGTCGCATCCCCACAACGGCCAGTCAGCTCTATGCCCGCAACCTGCTGGCCTTCCTGACCACGCTGATCGACGCCAAGGCCAAGACGCTGGCGGTCAACTGGGACGACGAGCTGGTCAAGGCGACAGTGCTCACGCGCGACGGGCTGGTGGTGCATCCCAATTTCGTCGGCGCGGCCATCGCCAGCGAGGCCAAGCCTGTTGCTGCCAAGCCTGCCGCCGAAAAGAGCGTGACCGCAAAGACCGCGACGCCAAAGGCTGCTGCCTCCAAGACGGCTGCGGCAACGTCAGCAGCGCCGAAGGCGCCGGCCCGCAAACCCGCAGCGAAGTCCGCGGCGACCGAGGCCGCGGCCAAAGCGCCGACGGCTGCGCGCAAGCAGGCCAAGGAAAAGGCCGTTGCCGTGATGGATGCTGCGGCGGCCGAAAAGCCGACGACGCCCAAGCCGGTGCGTGCAAAGGCTGCCAAGCCGGCCGCGAGCACTGATGCCAAGGCAACTACCGCCCAGCCGACCGCCAGCAAAGCCGCCGCCAAGCCTGCCAGCACCAAGTCGCCAGCAGCAGCCAAGAAGCCGGCAGCCCCCAAGGGAGAGCAGTAAATGGATATGATCGACCCCTTCACCTTCCGCCTGGCCATCTTCGTGCTGGCGATCTTTGTGGGCTACTTCGTGGTCTGGTCGGTGACGCCGGCGCTGCATACGCCGCTGATGAGCGTGACCAATGCGATTTCCTCGGTGATCGTGGTGGGCGCGCTGCTGGCGGTGGGCGTGCATCTGGCCGCCGACGCCAACTGGGTCTCGAAGGTCTTCGGCTTCATCGCCCTGGTCTTTGCCAGCGTGAACATCTTCGGCGGGTTCCTCGTCACCCAGCGCATGCTGGCAATGTACAAGAAGAAGGGTTGAGCCGATGATTTCTGCAGATTTTGCAGCCCTTCTCTATCTGGTCTCGGGCGTGCTGTTCATCCTGGCGCTGCGGGGACTGTCGAGCCCGCGCTCGTCGCGGCAGGGCAATCTGTTCGGCATGGTGGGCATGGGCATCGCCATCCTGACCACGCTGGCCGTTGCCGCGCCCAGCGATGTGCTGAGCTGGGTGCTGATTATCGGTGGCCTGGGCCTGGGCGGCGGTATCGGCGCCTATATGGCGCGGACGGTCAAGATGACCGACATGCCGCAACTGGTTGCAGCCTTCCACTCGCTGGTGGGCCTGGCTGCCGTGTTTGTGGCCGCCGCAGCGCTTTATGCGCCTGAGGCGTTCGGCATTGGCGAGCCGGGGCATATCCATACCCAGGCGCTGATCGAAATGTCGCTGGGCGTTGCCATTGGCGCCTTCACCTTCACCGGCTCGGTGATCGCTTTCGCCAAGCTCAATGGCAATATGAGCGGCAAGCCGATCATCCTGCCGGCGCGCCATGCGATCCATATCGTGATGGGCGTGGCCATTGTGGCCTTGATCTGGGCTTTTGCCAGCTCGGCCGAGCCTTGGCTGTTCTGGGCCATCACGGTGCTGGCGCTGGTGCTGGGCGGGTTGATGATCATCCCGATCGGCGGCGCGGACATGCCGGTGGTGGTGTCCATGCTCAACTCCTATTCGGGTTGGGCTGCCGCAGGCATCGGCTTCACGCTGGGCAATACGGCGCTGATCATCACCGGCGCGCTGGTGGGCTCGTCGGGCGCGATCCTGAGCTACATCATGTGCAAGGCGATGAACCGCAGCTTCATCTCGGTGATCCTTGGGGGCTTTGGCGGCGACAGTGCAGCGGCCAGTGGCGGCGCCGAAGACGATCGTCCGGTCAAGCAGGGCGCGGCTGACGATGCGGCCTTCCTGATGAAGAACGCCGGCAAGGTGATCATCGTGCCGGGCTATGGCATGGCCGTGGCCCAGGCACAGCATGCGCTGCGCGAAATGGCCGACCTGCTCAAGAAGGAAGGTGTCACGGTCAAATACGCCATCCATCCCGTGGCCGGTCGCATGCCGGGGCATATGAACGTGCTGCTGGCGGAAGCCAATGTGCCCTACGACGAGGTGTTCGAGCTCGAGGATATCAATTCCGAGTTCGCGCAGTCGGACGTTGCCTTCGTGATCGGCGCCAATGACGTGACCAATCCGGCGGCCAAGACCGACAAGACCAGTCCGATCTATGGCATGCCTGTGCTGAACGTCGAGGATGCGGGCACCGTGCTCTTCATCAAGCGCGGCATGGCAGCCGGCTACGCTGGCGTACAGAACGAACTGTTCTACCGCGACAACACCATGATGCTGTTCGGCGACGCCAAGAAGATGACCGAAGACATCGTCAAGGCGCTCGGTCACTGATGTTGACGGGCGAGGCCGCAAGCGGCCTCGTCGCCTATCTGCTGACCTGCGTGGCGATCGAGCTGACGCCGGGGCCGAACATGGCCTATCTGGCTGTGCTCAGCGCGGAACGGGGGCGGTTGGCGGGGCTCTATGCGGTTGGCGGCGTCGCACTGGGCCTAGCGATCCTGGCGGTTCTGGCCGTATTGGGCGTGGGTGAGGCGATTGCGGCGCAGCCAGTGCTCTATGAGGGCCTGCGCTGGGCCGGCGTCGCTTATCTGCTCTACCTTGCCTATGACGCCTGGCGGGACGCGCAGCGGCCCCTGGGGCCGCTCGACGCGCATATCCTGGGATGGCGCTCATTCCGGCGCGGGTTGATCAACAATCTCCTCAACCCCAAGGCCGCGCTGTTCTACATCACGGTGATGCCCAGCTTTGCCAATGCGGCGCGCCCGATCCTGGCCGAGACAGCGATGCTAGGCGCGATCTATGTCGCGGTTGCCACCTCGATCCATGCCCTGGTGGTGCTGCTGGCGGGGTCGGTGCAGCCCTTGCTGACCGGGGCCAAGAGCCGCCGGGTGATGGGCGGCGTGTTTGCGGCGCTCCTGGTGGGCGTGGCCGCCTGGGTCGCGCTGGTGACGGCGCGCTGAGATCAGTAATGCGGTGGCGGTGGCTCGGTGGCCGGGTCAGCGATATGCACGCCCGAGCGGACCTGCTGTTCCATTGTCTCAAGCTTGCGCGTCAGCAGGTCGATCTGGCGCCATTGCGCGGTGATGGTGGCGTTGAGCTCCTCGATGGTCTGATCCTGATAGGCAATGCGGGTCTCGAGCGCATCGAGGCGAGAGCTGTGGTCGGTCATGATATGCCTTTCTGGCTGATCCGCTTCTAGCGCAAGCAGGGGCATTCGCCCAAGGCCCTTGCGTTGCGCCGGGGGGCGGAAACAAGGTTACCTTGGCGTGCGTTCTTGCAGAAGCAGGCTTTGTGCGCCATGTGACGGGCAGAAAAGGAAAATGCCATGACCAAGCAGCTCAAAATCGACGTGTTCACCGATGTGGTATGCCCCTGGTGCATTGTTGGCTCTGCGCGGCTGGATCAGGCCGTTGCGGCGTTGCCCGATGATGTGGAAGTGGTGATCGAGAACCACCCGTTCTATCTCGACCCCAACACGCCCAGCGAGGGCGTTGTGGTCGCCGACATGCTCCGCGAGAAGTATGGCCGCGACCCCAAGGAAATGTGGGAGCGCGTCGAGAGCGAGGCGCGCAAGGCGGGTGTTGATCTCGACCTCAGCAAGCAGCCACGCATGTTCCCGACCAAGAAGGCGCATACGATCACCCGCTTGTCCAAGCCGCTGGGCATCCAGCATGAGCTGGCCAACGCCATCGCCAACGCCTATTTCCTCGAGCACCGGCAGATCAATGACGACAATGTGCTGGCCGACATTGCGGTGGCGTTTGGCTGGGATCGCGGCGATGCCCTCGATGCCATGAACGACGAGAACGAGCTCTCGATCACCGAGCAGCTGGCGACCGACGCCGCCGCTCAGGGCATTCGCGGCGTTCCCTTCTTCGTCTTCGGCGAGAAATATGCGCTGTCCGGCGCGCAACCGGACGAAGTGTTCCAGCGGGCGCTTGCGCAGACCCTTTCGGAGATGTAGCCAGCCACAGGGGAGCCGGTCGGCGGCTGCCGAACGAGATGGTTCGCGGTTCAGGCGAACCGGGATGTGAGCCGTGAAGCTGTTGCGTCGTATCGTGCTGGCCCTGTGCCTGCTGCTGGTTGTCGGCTATGTGGGCGTGCTGGCATACATGTATTTCAATCAGCGGGCGCTGCAGTATGACGCCCAAGGACCGATCACGGCACTGGCCGACAGCGGGTTGAACGCAACAGAGGCTGTGGCTATCCCGTCGGGCGATGGCGTCATCAACGGCTGGTACAAGGCGCCGCAGCCCGGCAAGCCGCTCATCGTCTACTATAAGGGCAATTCGGGCAGCTTCAGCAAGGAGCATGAGCGCTATGTGCAGTTCGTGGCCGATGGCTACGGCTTTCTGGCGTTTGACTATCGCGGCTTTCCCATGTCGCCCGGCGAGATCAGCCAGGCCCATATTCTGGAGGATGCCACCAGCGCCTTTGACTGGGCGGCCCAGACAGGTGCGCCAGTCATCATCTGGGGGCGTTCGCTGGGCACCGGGCCGGCGACCTATGTAGCCAGCATTCGCGACGCCAAGGCGCTGCTGCTCGAAACGCCATTCCTGTCGGCCGTAACCGTCGCCGCCGAGCGCTACCCGCTGCTACCTGTGGGGCTGGTGATGGAAGATCAGTTTCCCAGCAACAGCTGGATCGCCGACGTCAGCGAACCGGTGATGGTTGCCCATGGCACGGCAGACAAGACCATTGATGTCTCCAACGGCGAGCGCCTCTACGCACTGGCGCCGCGTCCGGACACTCTGTGGATCGAGCAGGGTGCAGGGCACAGCGACATGTGGGCTCGGGGTATCTGGGCACGCGCCAGGAGCTTCTTCGAGCGGGCGATGGCCGGGTCATGAGTTCCGCCGTTGTGACCCCCATGTCAGCGCGGCGCACCGCGCTGATCGGGGGGCTCATGGTCGCGGCCGGGCCGCTGTCGATCTCGCTCTATGGGCCGGCCCTGCCAACCATTGTTGCCGAACTGGGCACCACGGACGCTGTAGGCAAACTGTCGCTGGCCGTCTACTTCGCAGCCTTTGCGCTGGCGCAATTGGTGTGCGGGCCGCTGTCGGACAGCCTGGGGCGCCGCAAGGTGGCAGTGCTGTTCTTTGCGCTCTATGTGGCAGGCAGCGTTGTGGTCGCGCTGGGCGGCAGCGTTGAGACGCTGCTGGCGGGACGCGTGCTGCAGGGGATTGGCGTGTCGGTGGGGGTGGCGCTGTCGCGGGCCATGGTGCGCGACCAGTTCACTGGCGGCGAGTCGATCCGCATCCTCACCCTGGTCAACCTCATCCTGACCGTGGCGCCGGCCATTGCGCCGACGCTCGGCAGTGCGATCCTGCTGGTCGGGAACTGGCGCCTGCTGTTCCTGGTGATGGCGAGCTATGGCGCGCTGCTGATGGTGCTGATCGGTGTGGCGGCGCGGGAGACCCATCCAGAGGCAGCCAGGATGCCGTTGCGGCCCACTATCGTTATCGGCAACTATGGACGACTGCTGTCGGACAGGCGGTTCATGCTGCCGGCGCTGGTCTTGGCGTTGTCCTTTGGCGGGTTCTACGGCTTTGCGGCCCTGCTGCCGTTTATCCTGATCGACGAGATCGGCCTGAGCACGTTCGGGTTTGCCATGGTGATGCTGATTCAGACCGGTGCGTTCATCTCCGGCAATGTGCTGGCCGGCTATGCGGCGCGGCGCCTGGATGGATTGGCCATGGTGCGCATTGGCCTGGTGCTGATCGGACTGGCGGGACTGGGCTTCGGCATCGCGCCGAGGCTGTTTCCGGGGGATGTGTTGGCGGTGATGGTGCCGGTGGCGCTGTGGATGCTGTCGCTGGCCTTTATCGGCCCCAGCACGACCGCTGCCGCCATGGCCGATTTCGGCGGCATTGCCGGCGCCGCAGGGGCCCTGACAGGCGTGTTCCAGGTGGGGGGCGGCTTTGTCGGCTCCACGCTGGCCAGCGTCGCCTTTGCCACGGCCAGCGGCGCCCTGGCGACGCTGATGCCGCTGATGGCCGGGCTGACGATTGTCGTTGCATTGGTGCGGCGCGCTTCTGCGCGTGGCCGCGCATCCGTTCCGCCGGCGACCTGAGCGACCTACCCCGGCAGGACAGGCAAAAGAAAACGCCGCCCAAAAAGGACGGCGTTCAAACTCTGCGGTGCAGCAGCGCTTAGTTGCGCGGCGTAACCGATGCGCTCGGACGAGCGGGCTGGCCGGGACGGGCAGCGGACGGAGCGGGCAGACCGCCTTCACGCTGGGCGCGCTTACGAGCCAGCTTGCGGGCGCGGCGAACGGCCTCGGCCTTCTGGCGAGCCTTCTTCTCAGAGGGCTTCTCGTAGTAGTTGCGCAGCTTCATCTCGCGGAAGACGCCTTCGCGCTGCAGCTTCTTCTTCAGCGCGCGAAGCGCCTGATCAACGTTATTATCGCGAACGACTACTTGCAAAGGTCAACCGCCCTTTCGAAGCTTGGACATGTGGGTTTGGATAGTGGCGCCGCGATAAATATCCCGTCGCCGACCAGCAAGGCTGATCACCGTGGGGCGGTCTATAGCCCAGCTTTCCGGCCTTGTCCACTGACTCATGGATAAAAACCTTGGCAAAGCCGCCTCCCAGCTTGCTCAAGAGGGCAGGGCGGGGAACAATCGCAACCACCAGACGAGAGACACAGTGCCATGATGAGCCAAGACCTGCTGATGCTGCCGGGGCTGAATTGCGATGCCCGGCTGTGGCGAGACGTTGTTGCGGGCCTGGGCGGGCGGGCGCGGTGCAGCGTGGCGGAGCTGCGCGGCCCGGACAGCGTTGCCGGCATGGCGGCCCAGGCGCTGGCGGGTGCCCCACCACGATTCGCCCTGGCGGCCCTCTCCATGGGCGGCTATGTGGCGCTGGAGATCATGCGGCAGGCGCCGGAGCGGGTGACGCGGCTGGCGCTGCTGGACACCTCTGCGCGGGCCGACGACACCGTGCGCACGCAGGCGCGGTTGGCGGCGATCCGGCTGGTGGAAGAGGGCAAGTTCGGATTGGTGGCCCGTACGCTGCAGCCCGGCCTGCTCGCACCGCAAAACCTCGATAGTCCGACGGCAAAGGAAGTGGTGGCCATGGCCGAGCGGGCCGGGGCGGAGGCCTATCTCAAGCATCAAAAGGCGATCATGGCGCGGATCGACTCGCGTCCCTATCTGGGCGCCATCACTGTGCCCACGCTGGTGGGAGTGGGTGAGGCGGACGGGGTCACGCCTCCTGAACTGGCCGAGGAGATGGCCGCCGCCATTGCTGGTGCTGTCCTCGTGCGTTTTGCCGGCTGCGGACACGTGCCGACCATGGAAGCGCCCGATGCTGTCGTGGCCGCGATGGCGGACTGGCTTGCCCGCTAGAGCCGTTTCACCGCTTCGCTGAATCGGTCAAACGGCTCTAGGGTCTTGTTTGGTCGCGCTTCCGAACCGCAAAAATGGTGTCCACTTTTGCTGGAAACGCTCTAGCGCCGGGTGATGGTGTTGACGTGGCCCATCTTGCGGCCGGGCCGGGCTTCGGCCTTGCCATAGAGATGGGGTTGGGTGTTGCCATCCAGACTGGCGGGCAGGGCCAGGACCTCGTCGCCGATGAGGTTTTGCATCACGACATCGGCCATGCGGGCGGGGTCGCCCAGCGGCCAGCCAATAATGGCCCGAATATGCTGCTCGAACTGGTCGGTCAGGCAGACCGCTTCCGTCCAGTGGCCGGAATTGTGTACGCGCGGGGCGATTTCGTTGACCATCAAGGTCGGACGGTCACCGGGAACGACAAAGAACTCGACACCCAGGACACCGACATAATCGAGCGCCACGACGATGACCTTGGCCAGCATGGCGGCGTGTTTTTCAAGGCCGGCAGAGATGTCGGCGGGCACGGTGCTGGTGTGCAGGATATGGTGGCGGTGCACGTTCTCAGCCGGATCGAAGCTGCGGACTTCACCGGCCGTGTTGCGAGCCACCACCACCGAAATTTCCTTGTCGAACGGCACAAAGGCCTCAAGCACCAAAGGCTTGGGTTCGAGCTCGGCAAAAGCGGCGTCGGCATCCTGGGGCGTGCGCAGCACCCGCTGGCCCTTGCCGTCATAACCCAGGCGGGTGGTCTTGAGCACGGCGGGCAGGTCGAGGTCGGCAATGGCGGCATCGAGGTCGGCGCGGGTGTGGACGGCGCGATGGGGCGCCACGGGGATGTTCTTGCCCGCCAGGAAGGATTTTTCGGCCAGCCGGTCCTGGGAGATTGCCAGGGCATTGGCGCCGGGGCGCAGCGGCTTGCGGCCGGCGAGGAACTCGGCGGTGGCGGCCGGCACGTTCTCGAATTCATAGGTGATGACGTCGACCGCATCGGCGAAGGCGGCCAGGGCGGCCTCATCGTCATAGGCGGCGATGGTGCGGTGTGGCGTGACCTCGAAAGCCGGGCTGTGCGGATCCGGGCAGAAGATGTGGGTGCGCATGCCCAGCCGGCTGGCGGCCAGCGACAACATGCGGCCCAGCTGTCCGCCGCCCAGAATGCCGATGGTGCTGCCCGTGGGCAGCGGTGGGGTCGCTTGGGACAAGAGGCTACTCGGTGTCTGCGGGGAAGAGGGGGACGGCCTGGGTCTGGCGGGCACGATGGGCATCGAGCCGGTCGGCCAGTTCATCGTCGTAGAGCGCCAGAACGGCTGCGGCGAGCAGGGCGGCGTTGATGGCGCCGGGTTCACCGATGGCCAGCGTGCCGACCGGAATGCCACCGGGCATCTGGACGATGGAGAGCAGGCTGTCCTGCCCGTTCAGGGCCTTTGATCGCACCGGAACGCCAAACACCGGCAAGGGCGTCATGGCGGCAATCATGCCAGGCAGGTGGGCCGCTCCGCCGGCGCCGGCGATGATGACCTTGAAGCCCTCCATGCGGGCATTGGTAGAGAACTCGACCAGGCGCTCGGGCGTGCGATGCGCCGACACGATGCGCGCCTCGTATTCGATTTCGAGCGATTCAAGGGTTTCTGCGGCCAGCCGCATTGTGGGCCAGTCGGACTGGCTCCCCATGACGATGGCAACGAGCGGTTTGGTCAGCACGGCCGATTCCCCCATCGGTCTCAAGCAAAGCGCGGAACTAGCCCAATTGTCGCCACACATCAAGGCCGGGACGGCCTCAGGCGATGATGTCGGGCAGCAAATAATTCTCGAGCTGCACGATGCGATCCTTGAGCGCCAGCTTCCGCTTCTTGAGGCGCTGAATCAGCATGCGATCGGCAATGTGAGACTGGGTGAGCGTGTTGATGGCCGCGTCGAGATCGGCATGTTCCTGGCGTTTCGTCGCCAGTTCGAGACCAAAACTGGCTTCCTGTTCCTTGGTCAACGACAACATGGATCGGCACCTGCCCGACGGCTAAAACTCACCCTTGGTTAACCGATCAGACGGTGATTTGCACCAGATTTCAAACAGGGGTCCGAAGGGCAGTCGACAAGACGTGAATTTTTTGTGACGATGAGTCGTCCACAAAGCTTTCTAGGAGTTGTCATGACGACTGAAGGGCATATCGCGGCGCTCGAACGGCGCCATCAGGAGTTGGACCGCCAGATCCAGGCCGAGCTGCAGAGTACTCGAGCGGATGATCTGATGGTAAGCGCACTCAAGCGCAAGAAACTCGAAGTGAAGGACGAACTCTACAAGTTCTCTGCAATGACACAGTAATGCGGCGCAGTATTCCCCGGTAGGGATGAAGGGTCACGGCAGAAGCCGCGGCCCTTTTTTGTTGCCTCCGGCGCGCTTGGCTCAGAGCCCCCAGAAGACGCCTCGGGCACCATCCCAGACCAGCTTGAGCGCCAACAGGAACACCAGCCAGTAGGCGACGCGGTAGAACAGCGCCATGGAGATGCGGCGGACCAGGGCGATGCCGATGAAGACCCCGCCTATGCCCACCGGTATGAGCATTGCCGACAGGGTGAGGTTGTGGACGTTGAGCTGGCCGAGGAAAAAATAGGGGACCAGCTTGGCGGTGTTGACGATGGCGAAGAACACCGCGGTGGTGCCGGCATAGATGGCCGGTGGCAGGCGCTGGGGCAGCACGTAAATCTGGAACGGCGGGCCGCCAGTGTGGCTGATGAAGCTGGTGAAGCCCGAGAAGGCGCCCCAGAAAATGCCCCATGGGCGCGATGGCGGCAGGCCCTCAAGCTTCTTGCGCAGGGGCAGGATGGCATCGAGGATGAAGAGCAGGGTGACAATGCCGACGAAGAGCAGCACGGCGGAATCGGACACAAAAGCCCAGAGTACCCAACCGAGCAGGGTGCCGACGGCAGCGCCGGGCAGCATGATGGCAATGACGCGCCAGTCGATATCGCGGCGATAGGCAAAGACGGCAATCGCATCCATGGCCAGGAGCACCGGCAGCATCATGCCGGCAGCGTCGCGTGCGGGCATGACCAGGCTGAGCAGGGGCACGCCCACCATGCCCAGACTGCCCAGCAGACCGGCCTTGGACAGGCCGACAATCAGCACGGCGATCACGGCGACCGTGACGAAATAGGGATCAAGCATGGGCATGGAAAATAGTCCGGGAGGGTTCCGTACTATTCGGTACGCTTCGGCGGCGTATTGTCAACAGGCGGTTCGGGCCGATCGGCGCTCATGGCCTCGTTGAGCAGGCCCATGGCGTTGCGCACCATGCCGATATAGGCCGTTTCGTCGCCACGCACGAAAAAACTGTCCTGCAGCAACTGGTTGTCGTGGGTCTCGAAGGCCTCGGCCTGCCGGGCAGCCTCTTCGGGCGAGTGACCCAGGCGCACGAGCACCTTGGCGCCCAGGCTTATGGCAGACAGGAAGGTCTCGCGCTCAAAGACCTCGACGCCAAGCGCCATCAGTTCGTGGGCGTGGCCACGATCGACAGCGCGGGCGGCGATGTCAACATGGGGGAAATGGCGCCGCAGATTGCGGGCAATGGAGAGAATGCGATCCGCCCCGCCCACGGCGATCACCACCAGTTCGGCCTTGTCGACACCGGCGGCATGCAACAGGTCGAGGCGCGAGGCGTCGCCGTAGAAGACCTTGACGCCAAAGCGGCGCACCAGGGCGATCTGGGCGGCGTCGTCGTCGATCAGGGTCATCTCAAAGCCCTGGGAGCGCAGCATGCGCGTCACGATCTGCCCGAACCGGCCATAGCCCAGAACCACGATCTTGCGGTGTTCGTCGATGGTGTCACCCGGGCGCTGGCTGGCGCGACCATCCAGGCGGGGGGCGATCACCTTGTCAAAAAGCAGCAGGAGCAACGGCGTGGTAACCATCGAGAGGGCGACAGCGACGCTCATGGTCCCATATTGTTCAGCGGGGATGGCGCCTTCGGTGCGGGCGAGCTGCAGGACAACGAAGGCAAACTCGCCGGTCTGGCTGAGCAACATGGACATCAGCAGGCGATCGGCGAAGTGCATGCGGAACATGGAGGCGAGGGCAAACAGAATGCCCATCTTGACCACGACCAGCCCCATGACCAGCACGGCAATGCGCACCGGTTCGGTGGCCAGAACCGAGAAGTCGATCGACATGCCGACCGAGATGAAGAACAGGCCCAGCAGCAGGCCCTTGAAGGGCTGAAGATTGCTTTCCAGCTCGTGGCGATATTCGCTGTCGGCCAGAATGACGCCGCCAATGAAACCACCCAGAGCTGGTGACAGGCCGATCAGTTGGGTGACCATCGCGGCGCCAACGACCAGGGCCAATCCCATGGCGGTAAAGGCCTCGCGCACCTCGGTGCGGGCGACATAGCCCAGCAAAGGGCGCACTATATAGCGGCCGGCCAGCAGGGCGCCGACGAAGGCGCCCACAACCGAGAGCGGCATGATCCAGTCGACCGGGTTATCGAGCTTGCTCACGGCCTCGGTGACTTCGGCATCGATGGCGGCGCCACTGCTGGCGATAGCGAGGAGCGGAATGGCGGCCAGGATCGGAATGATGGCAACGTCCTGCACCAGCAGGATGGCCAGGCTTGCCCGGCCTGTGTCGGTGGTGGTGATGTCGCGCTGTTCGATGGTCTGCATGGCAATGGCCGTAGAGGACATGGCCAGGGCCAGACCAATGATGACCGCCACGTTCCAGGACAGGCCGCTCAGCGTCAGCGTGATGGCAATGACGGCGGCCGTGGCCACGACCTGGGTGACGCCCAGGCCAAGCACCTTGTGGCGCATGCGCCAGATTTCGCGGGGTTGCAGGTCGAGGCCGATCAGGAACAGCATCATGACGATGCCGAACTCGGCTATGTGACGGGTGGTATCGCTGTCCGAAACCAGACGCAGGCCATAGGGGCCAACCAGCACGCCGGCGGCCAGATAGCCCAGAACGGTGCCAAGACCGGCGGCCTTGGCGAGTGGCACCAGCGCGATACTGGCTGCCAGCAAGACGAAAATGGCCAGCAGGATGTTGTTTTCCATTCTGCTGACCTGATTCTTCTAGTTGTCGCTGTCGGCGTCGACGTTGAGGGACTTGAGCTTGGAGAAGACCGAGTCAGCGTCGAACTCGTCCTGCGCTTCAGCGGGACGATGATCATTGGCTGAGAACTCGCCGTCCTCGTCGGACTGGCCACGGGCGCCGGAGCGGGCCAGGGCCTCTTCGGCCGTCATCAGCAGCGTGCCTTCTTCGGCCTCGTCCACGCCCGGACCACCCTTGGATGCGCGCTTGACCTCAAGATCGAGATCGATCTGGCTGCAGAGGCCCAGGGTCACCGGGTCCATGGCGGCCAGGTTGGCGGCGTTCCAGTGGGTGGACTCGCGCACGGAGTCGATTGTGGACTTGGTGGTGCCGACCAGACGCATGATCTGGGCGTCCTTGAGCTCGGGATGGTTGCGCACAAGCCACTTGATTGCATTGGGGCGTTCGTTGCGGCGCGAGATCGGGGTGTAGCGCGGGCCCTTGCGCTTGGCAGCGGCAACACGAACCTTGGGCTCGCTCAGCTTGAGGCGATAGTTGGGATCGGCCTCGGCCTTCTCGATCTCTTCGCGGGTCAACTGGCCATTCTGGATGGGATTGACGCCCATGATGCCGCCGGCGACGTCGCCATCGGCAATGCCCTGAACTTCCAGCGGGTGAAGCGTGCAGAAGGCTGCGATCTGCTCGAACGACAGCGCAGTGTTGTCAACGAGCCAGACGGCGGTAGCCTTGGGCATCAACAGTGGCTGGGTCATGATAAATCTCTCCTGCAGGCGCGGCCGGTTTTCCTCCGGGCCGCTCCGCCTCTTTGCTTCATGCTGAGGGGGAACGCAGCCAATATATGGATTTCGCCCCCGATCCGCAATGGCAATGTCGGCTTTCCCCGGCTTGTGCGCCGCTAGAGCGTGGCGCCGAAGGGGGTGACCAGCACCAGCTTGCCCATGTGGCTGCGGGCTTCCATCGTCGCATGGGCCCGGTTGGCCGCATTGAACGGATAGGCGGTGACCAGCTGGCGGGTGAAGCCATGGCTGCTCAGAGCCGGCAGCAAGTGGCGGCGAATGTGACTGGCAATCGCGGCCTTGGTGGCCGAACTCTGCGGGCGCAGCGTGGACCCTGAGAGCGTCAGCTGGCGCGCCATGATGGTGCGTAACGACACTGGCGCCGTGGCGCCATCCAGGGTCGAGACCTGGACGATATGGCCACCCTGTGCCGAGGCGCGGATATTGTGTTCGGCCATGGCGCCACCGACGACGTCGACGACACGATCAACGCCCTTGCCAAGAGTGATCTCAAGGGCCCGTTCAGCCACATCTTCCTGCGTGTAGTCGATGGTCGCCATGGCGCCCAGGCTGCGCGCATAGTCGGCCTTGGCCGGCGAGGAGACGACCGCAATGCTCTGCGCCCCCAGAACGCTGGCGATCTGGATCGCGGCGCTGCCGATGCCGCCAGCCGCGCCATGCACCAGAACCGTCATGCCGGTTGAGAGGCCTGCCCGCATCACCAGGGTCTGGGTGATGGTGAACCAGGTCTCGGGAATGGCCGCTGCGTCGGTCAGCAACCAGCCGCTGGGCACCGGCAACACCTGACCGGCAGGCACGGCGACGAAATGCGCATAGCCGCCGCCATTGGTCAGCGCCATGACGCGCTCGCCGCGCTGAAAATTGGTGACGCCCTGGCCGAGTTCGACGACTTCGCCGCTGACTTCCAGCCCGGGGATGGGCGAAGCGCCTGGCGGCGGATCATAGTGACCGCGCCTTTGGGCCAGGTCGGGGCCGTTGACGCCAGCCGCGGCGACGCGAATCAGCACCTCGCCCGGGCCACACACGGGCATGGGCACCTGCTGAACCTGCAGGACATCCGGGCCTCCGGGGGTGGTGATGGCGATGGTTTGCATAGTCTGGGCGGTGCTCATCCTGTTATGCTGCTGCAAGCCGGATTGCTCTGCAAGTCCGGTTGGATAGACTGGCATGGATTGTACAGCGCGGAGACCAGGCATGGACGAGGACGAACGCAAGGCGCCCAAGACCCATGAGGTCGGCATGGTGATCGACACCATGTCAGTGGAGGAGTTGACGCAGCGCATTGGCCTGCTGGAAGCCGAGATCGACCGGCTCAGGGCCGCGATCGTGGCGCGCAATGCCACCCGTCAGGCAGCAGAGTCCATTTTCAAGCTCTAGGGCTGCGCAGTCGCTCCTGTACCGCAGTGGTTGCCGCTGGCTGCGGGGCAGACATCGGGCGGTCGGCGTGATGTCGCGCGGGCGCAGAGCCGTCGCGAGACCTGTTTGGCGATGCCGAAAGGGCAGGGCCCGCTGCGACCATAGCCATCAACAGGTTGGCAGCGACGCCGGCAGACAGATTGGCCATGAACGATCCCGCAGATGGTGAACAATGATGGGGCAGCCGCTGAACCGACTCGGATGCGGTGGCTGCGGCAATGGGCAATTTGTCGGCGGCGGACGAAACGGGGTCAACGCAATGCCAAACAGCAGGGTTAAGAAATCGACTCCTGTTAACGTGCAATTAATCTGTTTGCGGTAACTTCAAATTATTCAGATTTTTCTGGATTTTGCAGAGTGGTTTCTCCCTCTGTTTGACGCCTCCCTGTTAACTTCGAGAGCGGTTCTTACCGCTCTTTTTCTTTTTCAGGGCAGGGTCGGCCTTGCTCCTGCCAGGTTTTCAGTCTCTTTTCATCGTGTTGGCGACAGAGCGATGACGGCCGGTGGCATTTGGCCTATTATGGCGCCACAAGCTGGGAGAGAGTTGCTTGGCGGATGTGACAGAGACCGGATCGGCCATTGCTATTGGCCCACGCATCGTGGCGTCGGGCGGTTTTGACGCGCTTTATCGCGAAGGCATGACGCTGATCGAGGACGTGGCGACCTATTTGGACGCCGATGGCCGGGCAGATAGTCGCGTGCTGAGCCGCGAAGCTTCGTTTCTCTACGCCACCGAATCTATGCGCCTGACGACACGGCTGATGCAGCTGGCGTCCTGGCTGCTGTTGCAGCGTGCCGTCAACGAAGGCGAGATCACCAAAGAGAACGCCCGCTCCGAAAAGGAGAAGGTGAAGTTCTCGGCCACGCCATCGGAACGCGGTGGACCGGGCTATGAGCAACTGCCCGAGGCGCTTCGCAACTATATCGACAAGGGTGACCGACTGTTTGACCGCGTGATGCAGTTCGATACGCTCGAGCGCGGCAAGATGCCGGTGCTCGATGCGGGCACCGCCAATGGCATTGCCGATCAGCTTGCGCGGCTCAAGGCTGCTTTCGGCCGTCCCTGACGCTTCCAGACAGTTCTGCCCAGGTGTGGTGCACCATGGGCAACAAAAAACCCGGCGCAAAGGCCGGGTTCTTCGTAATTGGGTATCGGGTTGGCTTAGATGCCCAGGCCCTTGAAGCGCTCCTTGAAGCGCGAAACACGGCCGCCGCGGTCGAGCAGCTGGCCCGTGCCGCCGGTCCAGGCGGGGTGGGTCTTGGGATCAATGTCGAGCTGCAGCGTGTCGCCGGCCTTGCCGTAGGTCGAACGCGTCTCGTACTTGGTGCCATCGGTCATGACCACGGTGATGACGTGGTAGTCCGGGTGAGTGTCAGCCTTCATCGGTATCGCCTCAAATCAAACGGGCGCCGCAGCGCCCGGAGAGCATCAGAAATCTGTTGTTGGCGGCTTCATACAGAAAGCATGGCCACTCTGCAAGAGGACGGGCGCGGCAATTTCACGCCAGACAAAGCGGTTGCCCCAGGCGGGCGCTGTGCCTATATCCGGGGCGTGGCGCGGCCCGGCGGTTCCGGACCCCATGTCGACAAGAGTGGCGCAGCCCAACAATGACCGAACAAGCCGTTCCCGCGCAGGCTGAGCCTGACCAGACCGTCACCCAGCCAGCCCCGACCGTGCGCAAGCTGCAGCCCCTGCGCCGTTTGCTGCCGTTTATCCTGCGCTACCCGGTCCGCCTCGCGCTCACAATTGTCTTTCTTCTGATCTCGGCCGTGTCGTCGCTTTCCATTCCAGCCGTGCTGGGTGGGGCGATCGATGAGGGCTTTATCGAGCAAAATCTCGAAAATGTCGGCCGCTACGGCTGGCTGATCGTTGGCATCGCCGCCATCATGGCGGTGGCGAGCGGCGCGCGGTTCTATTTCATCTCGGTCATCGGCGAACGCGTGCTGGCCGATCTGCGCCAGGCCGTGTTTGTCCATCTGCTGCGGCTGGATGCCCACTACTTCGACACCAATCGCGTGGGCGAGCTGACCAGTCGCCTTAACGGCGATGTGGCGGTGATCCGCTCGGCCGTGGGATCGAGCTTCTCGCTGGCGCTGCGCTCCATGGTGACCATCATCGGCGCGCTGGTGATGATGTTTCTCACCAGCCCTGTGCTGACACTGGCCGTGGTGATCGCCGCGCCGGCGCTGCTGTTGCCGCTGATCGCCTTTTCGCGACGCCTGCGCGGCCTGTCGCGCAAGACGCAGGATGCGCTGGCCGATCTGTCGGCGATGGCGACCGAGATGCTGGGCGCCACGCGAACGGTCAAGGCGTTCACCCAGGAGGGCAACCAGGCCGACATCTATAATTCGCGCAGCGAAGACAGCTATCGCGCCGAAGTGCGCCGCCTGGGTGCTCGTTCTGTGCTGGTAGGCATGGTGATCTTCCTGGGCACGTCGGCCATCGTGTTCCTGGTCTGGTGGGGCGCTCGCTCTGTCTTTGCCGGCACCGTCACCGCCGGCCAGCTGACGCAGTTCCTGGTCTATGCGCTGATGGCCTCTGGCGCGCTGACCAATGTCAGCGAGGTCATGGGCATTCTGAACACTGTAGCGGGCGCCACCGAGCGGTTGACGGAAATCCTCGACACCGACGCCAGCATTACCGATCCAGCCGATCCGGTTGCCCTGCCTGTACCGGCGCTGGGCACGGTGGCGTTCGAGCATGTGGACTTCGGCTACCAGACCAGCGGCTATGAGCGCGTTCTGAACGATCTCAACTTCACCGTGGGGGCCGGCGAGACCGTGGCCTTGGTTGGTGCGTCGGGCTCGGGCAAATCCACCACGCTGTCGCTGTTGCAGCGCTTCTATGACGTGGCCGGTGGCAGCATCAAGGTGGATGGCGTCGACATTCGCAAGGTGCGGCTGGACGAGTTGCGGCAGCGTTTTGCCTATGTCGAACAGGAGCCGACGATTTTTGCCGGCACGATTGCCGACAATATCCGCTTCGGCAAGCCGGACGCGAGCTTCGAAGAGGTCGAGGCTGCTGCCAAGGCGGCCCTGGTGCACGACTTCGTGCTCGACCTGCCGCTGGGCTATGACGCGATCGTTGGCGAGCGCGGCGTGATGCTGTCGGGTGGGCAGAAGCAGCGCCTGGCGATCGCGCGGGCGATCCTGAAGAATGCGCCGATCCTGCTGCTCGACGAGGCGACCAGTGCGCTGGACGCCCAGAGCGAGCGGCTGGTGCAGACGGCTCTGGAATTCCTGATGCGCGGGCGCACCACGCTGGTGATTGCCCACCGCCTGGCCACGATCCGCGACGCCAACAAGATCCTGGTGCTGGATGCCGGCCATATCATCGACCAGGGCACGCATGACGAGCTGGTCGCCAAGGGCGGGCGCTATGCCGAGCTGGCGCGGTTGCAGTTCCGCATGGACGAAGCCGGGTAGGTCTGTGGCGCCCGGCGCTGGTCCGGGGGCTCGCAAGGCTCGACCCGCAATCGTCTCAAATCGCGCCGCCGGCGCGATGTGTCGGCGTTCCGCCGTCGCCGATCACCCCTCGGTCAGCTTGAACTCGATGCGGCGGTTGCGGCGATAGGCTTCCTCGGTCTCACCGGGATCGATGGGCGTGAATTCGCCGAAGCCGGCGGCGACCAGGCGATTAGGCGAGACGCCCTTGCTGACCAGATATTGCGCCACCGAGATGGCGCGGGCGGCGGACAGCTCCCAGTTGGACGGGAAGCGGGCATTGCTGATCGGGCGACTGTCGGTATGGCCGTCGATGCGCAGCACCCAGTTGATATCGGGCGGGATTTCGGTTTCGAGCTGCAGGATAGCATCGGCCAAGGCATCGAGCTCGGGCAGGCCACCAGCCTGCACATCGGCCTGGCCGGGGTCGAACAGCACTTCGGACTGGAAGACGAAGCGGTCGCCAACCACCCGTACATCGGCGCGGCCTTCCAGGATCTGGCGGAGGCGGCCAAAGAAGTCCGAGCGATAGCGGCTGAGGTCCTGCACGCGCTGTGCAAGCGCCACATTGAGGCGGCGGCCGAGGTCGGCAATCTGGGTGCGGGACTGGCTGTCCCGGCTCTCTGAGGCCTCGAGCGCGACTTCGAGCGCGTTGATCTGCGTGCGCAGCGCAGCCAGCTGCTGGTTGAGCAGCGCCACCTGAGCATTGGCCTCGTCGGAGAGCTCCTGGGCTGCGAGCAGATCGCCCTGGAGACCGGCAATGGTTGCGTCCTTGCCATCGAGCCCGGCGCCGATCCCGGCCAGCTGGCTGCTGAGGCTGGCATTTTCGGCCTGGGCATTGCCCAGGGTCGCGGTCAGGTTGGCAATCTGGCTGTTGAGATCGTCGGAATTGGCGCGCTCGAGCTGCAGCAGGTCGGTGAGTTCGGCGATCTGGCTGTTGAGGCGGGCAAGGGCGCTGTCGCGGCCCTGGATCTCCTGGCCGAGGAAGAACTGCGTCAGCATGAACAGGCTGAGCATGAAGATGATGACGAGCAGAAGGCTCGACAGGGCATCAACGAAACCAGGCCAGTAGTTGGCCTCAAGACGCCGACGGGAACGGGCTCCCGGCATGGGCCTAGTTCCGCCGCTCGTTGTCGCCCTGCGTCAGCACGGCGTCGATCAGTTCACGCAGCTTGCGGTTGGTCTCGCCCTGTTCGTCGATATGCTTGCGCAGGTCGTCCTGCTCGGTGCGGATGTGCTTGACCAGGCCGTCGATGCCCCTGGCCAGTTCGGCCATGGCGCGAATGGCGTTCTGGCTGGAATTCTGGTTCTGCATGGAACTGCCGAGCTTATCGAACATGGCCTGCATGTCCGGCCCGCCAGCATTGGCCTGCATGGCGCTGACCGGGTGGTCGAGCTCGGTCATGGAGGTCATCCAGTCTTCAAGGTCGGTGTAGAAGGCGTTCTGGGCCTGGCTGGTCTGCAGGTCGAGAAAACCCAGCACGAGCGAACCGGCCAGACCAAACAGCGAGGACGAGAAGGCCGTGCCCATGCCCGCCAGAGGTGCGGTGAGCCCCTCTTTCAGGTTGGAGAACAGGGCCGCCGAATCGCCGGCCGTGACATCGAGCTGGTTGATGACGCCGGCGACGGAGGTCACGGTCTGCAGCAGGCCGTAGAAGGTGCCCATCAGGCCCAGGAAGACCAGCAGGCCGGTCAGGTAGCGCGAGGTGTCCTTGGCTTCGTCGAGGCGATTGCCGACGCTGTCCAGAATGGAGCGCATGGAGGACGGGGTGATGACCGCCTCGCCGATGCGCTCGCGCAGGATGCCGGCAACGGGCGCCAGCAGAATGGGCGCACGGACATTGGTGGTGGTGCCATCCTGCAGCGAATTGACCCATTTCACCTCGGGGAACAGCCGCACGATCTGGCGGATGCTGAGGAAAATGCCGACCGCCAGGGCCAGAAAGATCATCGCGTTGATGAAGGGATTGGCCCAGAAAAACTCGATGACCGTGTTGAACAGGATCGCGGCGACCAGGAACACCAGCACCAGGAAAATCAGGATCTTGATCAGGTAAACGGTTGGACTGGCGAGGTGGTAGGGATCGTAGCCTTGCGTCATCTTTGCCTGAACCTTGCCCCGAACGCACAAATCACGCTGCAAGAGTAGTCAGACCGCTGGCCGGGAGCAATGCCAAAGGTTAATGCCTCCTGAAGGGGTGATGGCAGTGTCACGCAATCATCGTGCGGGCGGGGTATGGGGGCGCGTCGTTACCACTGCTGGAAAGCCTGCCATGCCTGCCGATACCCTGCTGCCTGCCGCCCGCTATGGCCGCCACATGAACCCCAATCCGCCGCGCCATCTGGGCACGCGCTACAACAGGGATGGCGTGTTTCTGCCCGAGCCGGGCAACACGGTGGTGTGTCATCTGGTTGAGGGGTCTGAGACCCAGAAGGCCCTGATTGATGCGCGGGCCCGGTATCAGGCGATGCCGGATGCGGCGTCGCTGGCCTTCACCCCGGTCGAGAGCTATCACATGACGCTGTTCCAGGGCATTCTGGAAGGACGCCGCACCTATCCCTACTGGCCGCGCGACATTGCCGGCGACACACCGATCCCCGTCATGACGGAACGGTTCCTGGAGCGGCTCGAGGGCTTTTCCGGTGGGCCGGCCTTCAAGGTTGCCGTGCAGGCGGCCCGGCCAACAGGTCTGCTGGTGGAGGGTGTCACGGCGGCTGACCGCCACGCCATGGCCAGCTGGCGCAACAATTTTGCCGAGGTGCTGGGCTATCAGCATCCCGACCACGACAGCTACGAATTCCACATCACCATGGCCTACATGATCGACTGGCTCGATGATGCTGCCGTGCCGGAATGGCAGGCGATGCTGGACGGTGTGCAGGCCGATATCGTGCGGCGTGCGCCGGTGATCGAGCTGCGGGCGCCGGCCTTCTGCAGCTTTGCCGACATGAACTGGTTTGAGGAACTGGCCGTATTCGCGCCCCGCTAGGGACGCGACCGGAACAGTCCGGCCCTAGTTGATGGGCCGGAGCTCCTTGAGCAGGGCGGCTTGCAGCGTCTCGTTGCCAGCCACGATCTGACCATTCCAGACCGAGCCGGTGGTGCCCGCAAAGTCGGACACGAAGCCACCGGCTTCCTTGACCATCAGCAGGCCGGGCGCCACGTCCCAGGGTGCCAAGCCGGCTTCCCAAAGGGCGTCATAGCGACCGCCGGCCAGCCAGGCCATGTCCATCGAGATCGACCCGGAACGGCGAATGCCGGCGACGGCGGGATTGATATGGGCGAGCTGGCGCAGCTGCAGGCTGTCATTGGCGGTGCCCTGGGTCTTGATGCCAGTGCAGACCACGGCATCGGCCAGGCTGCGGCGACCGGCAACGCGCAGGCGCTTGCGGTCATTAAGCCAGGTGCCGCCGCCCTTTTCGGCCGTGTAGAGCTCGTCGAGCACGGGATTGTAGATCACCGATGCAACAATCTCATTGGCGCGTTCAAGGGCGATCGCCACGGCGAACAGCGGAATGGAGTGCAGGAAATTGGTGGTGCCATCGAGCGGGTCGATGATCCAGCGATGCTGGCCATCGGTGCCGGCCACTTCACCACCCTCTTCCATCAGGAAGGCATAGGTCGGGCGGGCCTTCTGCAGCTCACCAAACACGATCTGCTCTGCGCGCAGGTCGGCCTTGGACACGAAGTCCGCCGGGCCCTTTCGGGAGACCTGGAGGTTTTCGACTTCCGAGAAGTCCTTGGTCAGGGATTTGCCGGCCTTGAGGGCGGCGCCAACCATGACATTGAGGATTGCTGAACGTGCCATGGTTAATCCGCCCGGCGCAGATAGGTGGTTTCGGTGGTGTCGACGACGATGCGCTCACCGACGGCGATAAAGGGCGGCACCATGACCTTGAGGCCGTTGGCGACCTTGGCAGGCTTGAACTGGTTGGACGCTGTCTGGCCCTTGGTGACCGGGTCGGCCTCGATGACCTCGAGAATGACGTTGGGCGGGAACTTGACGCCCAGGGGGGTGTCCTCGTGCATTTCGAGGGTGATCTTCATGCCGTCGGTCAGGAAGGCGGCGCGGTCGCCGACGAAGTCCTTGGCCAGTTCGACCTGCTCATAGCTTTCCTGGTCCATGAAGACCAGGTTTTCGCCCTGCTCGTAAAGGAAGGTGAAGTCGCGGAACTCGAGCTCGACCTGCTCGACCGTCTCGGCGGAGCGGAAGCGCTCGTTCAGCTTGGTGCCGGTCAGGATGGCCTTGAGCTCCACCTGGGCATAGGCGCCGCCCTTGCCGGGCTTGACGTGATCGACCTTGACGGCGACCCAGAGGCGGTCCTGGTGGTTGATGACGAAACCGGGGCGGATTTCGTTGCCGTTGATCTTGGCCATGGCGAGAGTGCTTTCGGTGCGCGAATTGTCAGGGCGGGCCCCGCATGCCGGATGCGGCTGGCCGACTATTGATTAGGCTGATGGGCGTGGCGGGCTTATTGCCCCAGAACGCCCGCCCAATCAAGGGTCTTGCGGCTGCGTGCCCTCTCCAGGGGGCGCCTCTTGCACCTCGGTCGGCGTTGGCAGGGTGTCACCGGTGCTGGCTGGAACGCTGGTGGTGGGGATTTCCAGAATGGTCTCTGCGGTCTCTGTGGTGGGCGGAGCCGACGGCCAGAACCGTGCCCGCTCCTCGGCTGCAGCCAGATCTTCGGGCGGAATGGAGATCAGCAGACTATCGAGCGTGGTGTCGTTGATGCCCTGGCGGCGCGCCAGTGCCCGCCACATGGCGGCCTCCTGCAGGTCAAGGGCCACGCCTTCGCCGACCGCCAGGAGCTTGGCATAGCGGTTCTGCGCCACGGCATTGCCGGCTTCGGCGGCGCGGCGATACCAGGCAGCAGCGCCCTCGATGTCCTTTGCCACGCCTTCGCCCATGTAAAGAAGGGTGGCGTAGTCGATCTGGGCGGCGACGAGGTTCTGCTCGGCAGCCTTGAGGATGTATTCTGCACCCAGAGCAGGGTCCGGAATGACCCCCGCGCCTTCGATCAGCATGGTGCCATAGTCGTACTCGGCCTCGGGCAGACCGGTATCGGCAGCTTCCTTCATCAGGCTGGCAGCCGTGGTCAGGCTGGGCGAGGCGTAGATACCCTCGATATGAAGAAGGGCCAAATTGTATTTTGCCGGCATATAGCCAGCGTCGGCGGCCTGGCTGAACAGGGCGGCGGCACGCGCGCGGTTCTTGGGTACGCCGGTGCCTTCCTCATACATCAGCGCCAGCTCGAACGTGGCCAGCATGTCGCCGTTGTTGGAGGCAAGCTGATACCAGCCGGCGGCGCGCTGGTCGTTCTGCACCACGCCAAGGCCCTTGGCATAGAGCTCGGCAATCAGGGTCTGTGCAGAGGCCTCGCCCTTTTCGGCGCGGGGCAGGGCGAGCTCCAGCGCCGTCAGGAAATAGCCGCGCTGGAACGCGCCAAAGGCGTCGTCGGTGGGAACCCGGGGGCCAAAGATCTGGTCGCTGATGACCTCGGCCGGCTCCGTGTCTGACGTGCTGGTCGGGGCTGGTGTTTCCTGTGCCCAGGTTGGCGTGACCAGCAGCAACGGGAACAGGGCCAGGGCAGTCCGGCGCAGACGGGTCATCTTGCACCCAGGGCGCTGACGATGGCCGTGGTGGCCGCGACCGGGTCGGCGGCCGTCCAGATGCTGGTGGAGAGCGCCAGGAACTCAGCACCACGTGGGTCGACCGAGGGGCCGGCGCCGGGGTCGCTGAGCACGGCGGGGATTTCGAAGGTGGCGGCCCACCATTCAGCAAGGTCCGCGCTGGCGGGGTCTGTCGCGCCGTCGAGCGGGCCAAAGAACACATAGTCGACGTCCATCTCGCCCATGGTCATGGCGTCATGGCGAGTGGCGGTGCGGCCAGCCCCAACGATGAAGCCGGGCTTGAGCGCGGCGATGGCGTTTTTGACCGCGGCAGCGCCTGTTGTGATGTGCACGCCATCGGCGCCGAGGCGGCGGGCGAGGGCCACGTCATCTTCCAGCAGCACCGCGCAGCCGGCGCCCTGGCCGATATTGATCAGGCGCTTGGCCAGAGCCTCATAGGCCGTCGCGTCCATGCTTGCACGGCGGACCAGCAGCGCGGCGAACTCGGCGACATTGAGCACGGCCATCAATCGAGCCGGGAAAGTCTCGACGTCGGCGGCAGCGGGGGTGATCAGGTAGATTTGGGGAGCCATGTGTCGGAAGCACTCAACGCGGTTGGTGTCTACATGTGTCGCGATTTGGGCGACAAAGAGGACAGTCTTCCAATAGGGGAAGGGGGACCGAGGCGCAAAACAAAACGCGCGCCGAGCCCGAAGGATCAGCGCGCGTTCTGGTGACGTTGGGACGTCGGACGCCGGATCAGGCTGCCTGGTCGAGCGCCCCATCCCATGTGCCCAGTGCGGCCAGGGAGTTCATGTGTGCGCGATGGGTGAAGGCGGCCTGCGCTGCAGGGAAGTTCTCGCGCCGTCCGGCCCAGGTGCGCAGGGCCACATTCTGCAAGGCGCGACCATAGGAGAAGGTCAAGGGCCAGGGCTTGCCCTGGATCTGGTTCATCGCCGACAGGTGAGCGGTGGCTTCTTCGTCGGTCTGCCCACCCGAGAGGAAGGCGATGCCCGGCACCGCGGCCGGCACATGTTCGCGGAGCACGGCGACGGTCCGCTTGGCGACCTCATCAAAGCCGGGACGCTCACGGGAATTGACGCCGGGCAATACCATGTTGGGCTTGAGCAGCATGCCGCCCAGATCGACACCGGCCAGGCGCAGTTCCTTGAAGGTGTTTTCGAGCACGTCTCCGGTGACGGCGGCGCAGCGTTCCATCGAATGGTTGCCGGGATCGCCATCGCCGACCACTTCGGGCTCGACCACGGGCACGATGCCGGCCTCCTGGCAGAGAATGGCATAGCGGGCCAGCGCATGGGCATTGGCGCGGATGTTGTTGCGGGTGGGGGCGACGTCGTTGATGGTGATGACAGCGCGCCATTTGGCAAAACCCGCGCCCAGTTCGGCATAGCGGTGCAGCCGCTGGCGCAGGCCATCGAGACCTTCGGTAATCTTCTCGCCATTATCGCCAGGCATCGGGAAGGCGCCACGGTCGACCTTTATGCCGGGAATGACATCGGCATCGGCAAGAATGGCGCGGAACGCGGTGCCGTCGGCAGCGTGCTGTTCGAGGGTTTCCTCGGTCAGGATGACGCCGGAGATATAGTTGGTCATGGCATCGGTGGAGCGGAACAGCATCTCGCGATAGTCGCGGCGCAGGTCCAGCGAATTGGGAAGATTGATCTTGGCGAAGCGCTTGGCGATGGTGCCTTCGGACTCATCGGCGGCCAGGATGCCCTTGCCGGGCTCCATCAGCTTCTGGGCAATGGAATTGAGCGATTTGGACACGGTGGCACCTCAGGAATTGAACCTGTCCCGAGATTAGACTTTCGTTTGCTGGGCTGCGATTAGACCTAGGGTTATTAGACAAAAGGCCTATCTTGTATGGAAGAATGTCGCGCGTTTTGACGGGAGGACTTGGTTCTGCGGCGATGCTGGCATAACCTTGAGTTCTCGATCCGGCGCTTGGCGTCCCTTCCACTCACCACCAGGATAGCAAGATGAGCACGCAACCCCACGTGAGCTTCAACGATGGCCGTTCGATCCCGCAGATCGGGCTGGGCGTCTGGCAGACCCCCAATGATACTGCGGTCACGGCTGTCGATACGGCCCTCAAGGCTGGCTACCGGCATATCGACACGGCAGCGGTCTATCAGAACGAGGAGGGCGTGGGCGAAGGCCTGCGCGTTTCGGGTGTGCCGCGCGGCGAGATCTTTCTCACCACCAAGGTGTGGAACGATGATCAGGGATATGACGAGACGCTGCGCGCAATGGATGCGAGCCTGAAGCGGCTTGGCACCAGCTATGTCGATCTCTACCTCATCCACTGGCCGTCAGCCTATCGCGGCAAGTTCGTCGACACCTGGAAAGCGCTGATCCGGCTGCGCGAAGAAGGCAAGGCGCTCTCGATCGGGGTGTCCAATTTCGAGGGCGACTACATCGAAGAGATCGTGGCCGCCACCGGCGTGACGCCGGTGATCAACCAGATCCAGCTCCATCCCCGGTTTCAGCAGCGGGCAATGCGGCTCAAGCACGAAAAGCTGGGCGTGGTGACCGAGAGCTGGAGCCCGCTAGGCCAGGGCAAGCTGCTGGACGATCCGGTGGTGGCCAATATCGCTGCCCGGCACGGCAAGAGCGCGGCGCAGGTGATCATCCGCTGGCATATCGAAATGGGGTTGGTGGTGATCCCCAAGTCAGTCACACCCAGCCGGATCGTCGAGAATTTCCAGGTGTTTGACTTCAGCCTCAGCGGCACCGACATGGCGGCGATTGCCGGGCTGGATGATCCACAGGGCCGCCTGGGCTCCGATCCGCTGACGGCAAGGTTCTAGGTCGTTTCACGCCCAGATGACGCCGTTCCCGGGCCCCTCCCCCTTGGGGGAGGGACCCAAAGGCGTCGCCGACACCACAAAGGCCACGGGCGACGCCAGGGTGACGGGCGCTACTTCTTGAGCGCGTCGACGCCGGGGAGGGGCTTGCCCTCCATCCATTCGAGGAAGGCGCCGCCGGCGGTTGAGACATAGGTCAGGGCGTCCTTGACCCCGGCATGGGCGAGGGCGGAAACGGTGTCGCCGCCACCGGCGACCGAGACCAGCTTGCCATCATGGGTGCGCTTGGCGACGTGCTTGGCCAAGGCGACGGTGCCGGCGTCGAAGGGGTTCATTTCGAAGGCGCCGACGGGGCCGTTCCAGACCACAGTATTGGCATCGTCGATGGCGCCCATGATGCGCTCTATGGAGGAGGGGCCGATGTCCAGGATCATGCCGTCGGGGTCGATGGCGTCAACGCCATAAAGGCGGGTGGGGGTATCGGCCTTGAAGTGCCAGGCGACAACGGCGTCGATGGGCAGGATGATGGCGCAGCCGCTGTCGACAGCCTTTTCCATGATGCGGATGGCGGTCTCGGCCAGATCCTTTTCGCAGAGCGACTTGCCGATGTTGACGCCCTGGGCGTGCAGGAAGGTATTGGCCATGCCGCCGCCGATGACGAGGCCATCGACCTTGGTGACGAGGTTTTCCAGCAGGTCGATCTTGGACGAGACCTTGGCGCCGCCGACGATGGCGACGACGGGCTTCTTGGGGGCGCCCAGGCCGGCTTCGAGTGCTTCCAGCTCGGCCTGCATGGCCAGACCCGCGGCGGCCGGCAGCAGATGGGCCAGGGCTTCCGTGGAGGCATGGGCGCGGTGGGCGGCCGAGAAGGCGTCGTTGACATACACGTCGCCGAGGCTCGCCATGCGCTTGGCTAGTTCGACGTCATTGGCTTCTTCGCCGGGATGGAAACGGGTGTTCTCCAGCACGAGGACCGAGCCGGCGGGCGCGGCGTCGATGGCCTTCTGCGCGGCCGAGACATCGGTCCAGTCGGTGGCGACAAAGCCGACGGGATGGCCGGTCTGGTCGGCGACGGCGGCACAGACCTGTTCAAGCGAGAAAGCGGCGTCGACCTTGCCCTTGGGGCGGCCGAAATGGCTCAGCAGGATGGCCTTGCCGTCATGCTTGACGATTTCGCGGATGGTGGGGACGAGACGTTCGATCCGGGTGGCATCTGTGACCTGGCCATCGGCAACCGGGACGTTGAGGTCGGCCCTGAGCAGGACGCGCTTGTTGGTGAGATCGAGCTCGTCGAGGGTCTTGAACGTGGCGCTCATGGGTCGTGCCTCCCGGTGAAAGATTTGCCGTGGCGTAGCAGAGCGGCGCCGAAGGGGGAAGGCAAGTGTTTCAAAAAAGCAGGTGATCAGACAGGCAGCAGGGTCGCGCGAAGCGCATGGCCGATGAGGAACAGCGGCAGGGCCAGCAGGCTGTGGCCGAGCAGTTTGGCCAGGTCATCGACCAGCACATGGCGGGCGAAGCCATCGCTGGGCCAGGCGGCCAATCCCACCCGACGGCGAATCTGGCGATCGCGCAACAGGACGACCAGAGCGGTGAGCGCGGGCGGGACAGCAAGAAGGCCCGGCTGATCGCCGAGGCCGAGCAAGACTGGCGCCATGGGCAGTCCGGCCATGATGCGGCGGGTGAGGTGGAACATGATGTTGCCCCCAACGACATGAACGGCTCGATTTCTAGGGTGATTTGATGACCTGGCCATGACAGGCCGATTTCCCGCAATCGGGCTTGACCCCGCCCTTGGGGCAGGCCGGATAAGGCTGGCGAACAACACCAGAGAGGTGAGTCGTGAAGCCGACCCAACGCAGTCTCAAACACGCCGACGCCGCCCGCATGCTGGGCATATCCAGCAAGGCGCTGCGCCTATACGAAGATCGTGGCCTGGTGGTGCCAGGCCGTACGGCCGCCGGCTGGCGGGTCTATGGCCCGGCAGAACTGGCGCGGGCAGAAGATGTGGTGGCGCTGCGCGCGCTGGGCCTGAGCCTGGGTGAAGTGGAGCGCGTGCTGGGCGGCGATGGTCGCGACCTTGGCGCTGCCCTTGCCAGCCAGCAGAGCGTGCTCGAGGCGCGCATGCAGGGGCTGGGGGTGGCGCTGGCGCGGGTGCGCGAGCTGCGTGGCGGACTGGCCCGTGGCGCCGCGCCGGACATGGCATTGCTGCGCCGCCTGGATGGCGGTGCGCAGGGGCCGTCGGTAGCGTTTGATCTGCCCTGGCCCTGGGGCGGGGAGCGGTTTGTGCTGCCGCAGCTGGCCCGACTGAGCTTCATCATCGGCCCCTTGGGGAGCGGCAAAACGCGGCTGTCGCAACGGCTGGCAGACGAGATCGAAGGCGGGCGATTCCTGGGGCTCGACCGCAATGACGATGGCGGCGCGGCAGCGCAGCAGCGGTTCGACGCAGAGCCGGACTTGCGCGAACGCATCCTGCGTGCCGAAGCCTGGCTGGCCGACGAGGGCGCAACGCCGGGGCCCGCCTTGCGCTCTCTGCTGGTGCATCTGGACGGTTCGCCCGGAGACACGGTGGTCGTCGACATGGTGGAGGAGGGGCTCGATGAAGCCACACAGATGGCGCTGATCGCCCATCTCCGCGCGAGCCTGGCCAGTCTGCCACGCCTGATGCTGATGACCCGATCGAGCGCTTTTCTCGACCTGGGCTCGGTGCGCGCAGACGAGGCCATCATCCTTTGCCCGGCCAACCACAGCCCACCCAGCCTTGTGGCACCCTATCCGGGTGCGCCGGGTTTTGAAGCGGTTGAGACCTGCCTGGCGCCGCCGGAGGTGCGTGCCCGCAGTGCCGGCATGCAGGTGGTGCTACCGGCAGGGGCCTGATCAGTCGGCGCGGGCGAAGAGGCCGGGATAGTCCAGCACCAGGCCATCGCTATCGACCTCGAGCTTGCGCTCAAAACTGCTCTCTACCGACTGATAGCGGAAATGGGTGTCGTCGAGACGGGTATAGATCTGCTCGTCCCGGCGGACCGCGAGCGTGTCGGTGTCGATCCAGGCCATGGCGAAGCGTTGCGGCTGGCCGACTACCCAGTCGCAGCGCCAGATCGGCAGCGAATTGGTGAGCGGGGTGGCCGAGATGTCGATATCGACGCAACCACGCAGGGCCGGAATGGGTTCGGCGCGGTCATCGGACCAGTTGGCCGCGCCGTCACAGAACAGTTCGAGCAGTTTGCCGTCGGTGCGCTCGATGCGCAGGGTTCGGACTCGGTCGGCCTCATCGAGCTTGATGCGGTAGAACAGGCCATAGTCTGGCGTGATCAGCGTGGAGCGGACGCGGGTGTCCCGTGGTGTGGCCACCACATGGGCATGCTCAATGCTCTGGGCTTCAAGGCTGCGCCAGCGAATGGATCGATCAAGGCTCATGGTTCGCGCCTGTCGTGAGGAGTGACGCCATCATTGCCAAAGCCGATGGCGCTGACAATCTCGGCCAGAAAAAAGGGCGCCCCATGGGACGCCCTTTTCCGATTGGTTCAACTTCAGCCTAGAGGGTCTTGCCCAGCGCAACGGCGGTGTCGGCCATGCGGTTGGAGAAGCCCCATTCATTGTCGTACCAGCTCAGGATCGACACGAAATTGCCGCCCATCACCTTGGTCTGGTCGAAGGCCAGGGTGGAGGAGTGGCTGTCGTGGTTGAAGTCGATCGAGACATTGGCCTGGGTGGTGTAGCCCAGCACGCCCTTGAGCTCGCCATCGGCGTACTTCTTGATCGCGGCGTTGATTTCCTCAGCCGTCACATCGCGCTTGGCGATGAACTTGAAGTCGACGCATGAAACGTTCGGCGTGGGAACGCGGATCGACACGCCATCGAGCTTGCCCTTGAGATCGGGCAGCACCAGGCCAATGGCCTTGGCAGCGCCGGTAGAGGTTGGGATCTGGCTCAAGGCTGCAGCGCGGCCGCGATAGAGATCCTTGTGCATGGTATCCAGGGTCGGCTGGTCACCGGTGTAGGAATGGATGGTGGTCATCATTCCCTTCTCGATGCCGAATTCCTTGTGCAGCACATAGGCGACAGGCGCCAGGCAGTTGGTGGTGCACGAGGCGTTCGAAATCACCACGTCGTCCTTGGTCAGGCTCTGGTGGTTGATGCCGTAAACGATGGTCTTGTCGGCGCCGTCGCCGGGGGCCGAGATGATGACCTTCTTGGCGCCGGCCTTGAGGTGGGCACTGGCCTTTTCCTTGGAGGTGAAGATGCCGGTGCATTCGAGCGCAATGTCGACGCCCATGGCGGCGTGGGGCAGGTTGGCCGGGTCACGCTCGGCGGTCACCTTGATCGGACCACGGCCGACGTCGATGGTATCGCCATCAACGGTGACGGTGCCGTTGAAGCGGCCGTGCACGCTGTCGAAGCGGAACAGGTGGGCATTGGTCTCGACCGGGCCGAGATCGTTGATCGCCACGACTTCGATGTCGGTGCGGCCCGACTCGATGATAGCGCGCAGGACGTTGCGGCCGATGCGGCCAAAACCATTGATGGCGACGCGAATTGCCATGGAAAGACGCTCCTTGGGAGGGTTTAGGAGAAGGGAGGCTTGGCTCTCTTACAACTGTGCGGTGACGGCTTCAACAATGGCTTTGGACGTAATGCCAAAGTGGGCATAGAGCGCATCGATCGGGCCGGAGGCGCCGAAGCTGTGCATGCCCACAAAGCGACCCCTGTCGCCCAGCAGCTTGTTCCAGCTCATCTCGATGCCGGCCTCGATGGCGACGCGCGCCTTGGCGGACCCAAGCACCTCTGCCTTGTAGGCGTCGGACTGCTTGGCAAACAGCTCCATGGAGGGAACCGAAACCACGCGGGCCGTGATGCCCTGCTCCTGCAGCGCTTTCATGCCTTCGACGGCGATGGCGACTTCCGAACCGGTGGCGAAGATCACCGCCTGGGCATCCTTGTCGCCGGCCAGGGTATAGGCACCCTTGGCCGACTTGTTTTCGGCCGTGTACTCGGTGCGCACCGTGGGCAGGTTCTGGCGCGAGAGGGCCAGGATCGACGGGCGGTCAGCCGTTTCCATGGCGATCTGCCAGCATTCGGCGGTCTCCACCGCGTCGGCCGGGCGGAAGACCAGCAGGTTCGGAATGGCGCGCAGGGCCGACAGATGTTCCACCGGCTGGTGGGTCGGACCGTCTTCGCCCAGGCCGATGGAGTCATGGGTCATGACATAGATGACGCGCTGTTCCATCAGGGCCGACAGGCGGATCGACGGGCGGGCATAGTCGGTAAAGACCATGAAGGTGCCGCCATAGGGGATGAGCCCGCCATGGAGCGCAATGCCGTTCATGGCCGCGGCCATGCCATGCTCGCGGATGCCGTACATCATGTAACGGCCAGCGCGGTTGGTGGCGGTGAAGGGCTGGGTGTCGGGCGTGTTGGTGAGGTTGGAATGGGTCAGGTCGGCCGAGCCGGCCAGCGCCTCGGGCACAGCCTTGGTGATGACCTCGAGCGCCATCTGGCTGGCCTTGCGGCTGGCGACCTTGGGCTTGTCTTCGGTCAACTTCTTCTTGTGCGCATCCATGGCGGCGGCAAAGCCGGACGGCAGGGCGCCGGACATGCGGCGGGTGAATTCGTCCTTGTGGGGCGAGGCGGCCAGGCGCGCCTGCCACTCGCCACGGACGTTCTGGCTGCGGGTGCCGGCAGCGCGCCAGGCGTCGAGGATTGCAGCAGGAATCTCAAAGGCGGGATAGGTGATGCCCAGGGCCGCCTTGGCGCCGGCCAGTTCCTCGGCGCCGAGAGGCGCGCCATGCACTTTTTCGGTGCCGGCCTTCTTGGGTGCACCAAAGCCGATGGTGGTCTTGGCGGCAATCAGCGTGGGCTTGTCAGAGGCCTTGGAGGCGAGCAGGGCCTTCTCGATGGCGTCCTGATCGTGGCCATCGATCTCGATGGTGTTCCAGCCCGATGCCTTGAAGCGGGCGATCTGGTCGGTGCTGTCAGCGTTGGAGACGGCGCCGTCGATGGTGATGGAGTTGTTGTCCCAGATCAGGGTGAGCTTGTTGAGCTTGAGGTGACCGGCCAGGGCGATGGCTTCCTGGGAGATGCCTTCCATCAGGCAGCCGTCGCCGGCCAGGCACCAGGTGTGGTGGTCAACCAGGTCGCTACCGAACTCGGCAGCCAGCTTGGCCTCGGCAACGGCCATGCCCACGGCATTGCCGACACCCTGTCCGAGCGGGCCGGTGGTGGTCTCGATGCCTTCGGCGTGGCCATATTCGGGATGGCCGGCCGTGATGGCGCCGAGCTGGCGGAAATTCTTGACCTGATCGATGGTCATGTCCTTGTAGCCCAGCAGATAGAGGCTGGAATAGAGCAGCATCGAGCCATGGCCGGCCGAGAGGACGAAGCGATCGCGATCCGCCCACTTGCTGTCGGTGGGGTCGAACTTCATCACCTTGGTGAACAGGACGGTGGCGATATCGGCGCAACCCATGGGCAGGCCAGGGTGGCCGGAATTGGCTTTTTCGACCGCGTCCATCGACAGGGAGCGGATCGCATTGGCCAAATCGTTCTGCTGGGCTGTGTTCGTCATCGGGCGTGCGCTTTCTTCAGGGCTGAAAATCTGGGGAGAAGAGGCGCCGTAAGCCTCCTCCCAAAGGCGGGTTCGAGGCATAACAGGTTCGGATTGACTGTCAATGACAGTGCGCATGCCACCCGTGCCTGGGCGGTTGCAATGCGCGTGGGTGTCAGGCAGGCTGGGCGGGCCGGAATCGCCGCGTGTTGAGGACCGTAGCAGCAATGAGTGACACGGAACTTCAAGATGGATTGACTGCCGCCCAGGAGCGGTTTGATCGAGCCATTGCGCGGCTTGAACAATCCGTGACCGGTTTGAGCAATCGTATCCGCCAGCGCGAGCGTATCGAGGTCGACGTGCAAAGGCTGGTGCATGAGCGCGGTCGGCTGGCCACGGAACTGGACAAGACGGCGGCGCGGGCCAAGCGGCTGGACGACAGTGCGCATGATGTGTCGCGACGTCTGGTCGAGGCGATGGAAACCGTGCGCGCCGTTCTGGCCAAGGCGGAGTAGGCGATGCCCGAGGTCAATGTCGAGATCAATGGCCGCAAATATCGCATGGCCTGCGAAGAGGGCCAGCAACAGCACCTGATCGGGCTGGCCGAGCGGTTCAACAGCCATGTCGAGCAGCTCAAGGGCGCCGTTGGCGAGATCGGCGACAACCGGCTGACGGTGATGGCCGGCATCGCGGTGGTGGACGAGTTGGCCGAGGCCGAGCGGCGCATCAAGGCCCTTGAGACCGAAGTGCTGGTGCTGACCCGCGCCGGACAGGAAGTGGCCGCCGAGATCGAAGCCCTGGAAGCCAGCTTTGCCACGCGGTTGTCCGATGCTGCCCGGCTGATCGAGGGCGTGGCGGAAACGCTCGACGATACGGCGCCCGTTCCGCAGAACTGAGATTCTAGCGCGACGCCGATGACAGGGTCTGCATGAAGGCCTGTTCGATATCCATGCGTTCGAGCATATCGCGCACCACGGTATCGTCGAGTTCGCGCGCGTCGCGGGCGGCGAGCAGCCGGGCGCGGCGCCCTTCGAGAAGCTTGGCGCCAAGCGCAATGGACATGGTGGTGTCGAATTCCTGCTCGGTCTGCTGACGTCGGGCCGCCAGGCGCTTGGCCATGAACTCGGTGAGCCGGCGGACTTCGGGATCGAGTTCGGTGGCCAGATAGGCATCAAGGGTCTGGCGGTCAGCCTCGTCGCTGAGCTGCTGGGCCAGTTCGCTCTGGTGGCGCATGAACTGGCGCTCGCGTTCGTCCTCGAGCTTGAGGGTGCGGATCAGCCAGGGCAGGCTGAGGCCATGCACGACCAGGCTGGCGATGGTGACGAAAAAGGCGATGGCCAGAATGGCGTTGCGGCCTGGAAATGCGGTGCCCGCGGCGGTGACGGCGGGAATACCAGCGGCGGCGGCGAGGGTGACCACGCCGCGCATGCCGGTCCAGGCGATGACCAGGTTCTCCTTCCAGCCCAGCGGGGGCGGCGGGAGGGGTCTTGAGCCCCTAGGACCTTTCGGGACATCTGGACGTGCCGCTAGGCGGTCCATCACCAGGCGGTGGCGCCAGCGGCCCAGCACGGCTGTGCCGAAGACCCAGGCGAAGCGCACCAAAGTAGCCGCGACATAGATTGCGCCAGCGGCCAGCAACAGCTTGCCCATGTCATAGCCGGCCAATGAGGCATCGGTGATGACGAAGCGGAGCTGCAGGCCGATATAGGCGAATACGAAGGTTTCGAGCAGCGTATCGATGGTGCGCCAGAAATTGCGCTCCTGAATGCGCTCGGCATAGCCCGACTTGGCCGAGAGATGGCCCAGCGCAAAGCCGGCTGCGACCACGGCGAGGACGCCGGAGGCATGGATCTCTTCAGCGGCGAGATAGGCCGCAAAGGGCACCAGTACGGAAACGGCGGTGGCCAGCGAAGGATTGGAGAGCCTGCGGCGGGCCAGCTGCGCCAATTGGCCGATGACGATGCCGACAATGATGCCGACGACGGCGGCATAGAGGAAATAGAGCGGCGTGCTGGAAATGAAGGCGTGGGTGCCCGAGACAGCGGCGACAGCGACGGTAAAGAGCGTCAGTGCCGCCGCATCATTGATGAGGCTTTCACCCTTGAGAACGGTCATCACCGCCGCCGGGAGACCAACCTGACGGCCGATGGCGATGGCCGCCACGGCATCGGGCGGCGCCAGCACCGCGCCCAGCACGATGGCGGACGCCAGCCCCATGCCGGGGACAATCAGCGCCGCGACGAGCCCGACCAGGGCGGCGGAAGCAAAGACCAGGAACACACCCAGGTTGACGATCGACCCCAGGCGCTTGGCAAAGCTGGCAAAGGAGAAGTCGCTGGCCGCCGAGAACAGCATGGGCGGCAGGAAAACGCCCAGGATGATCTCGGGCGCCAATTCCAGCCGGGGCACGCCCGGGATGAACGAGGCTGCCAGGCCAATGATGGCGACCAGAAGCGCCGGTTGCGCATTGCGTCGCTCGGCGAGGCCCGTGATCACGATGGCGACGATGATGACGACAAGAATATGGGCAAGCATGCCTGGCTCCGCGCTGATCGCAAAACTGTGGTGACAGGCGCCGCCAAAAACAAGCGATGTGTTTGGCGATACCCTATGCAGCGCGGCATGGACGCACTATATCTGGTGCGCTGCCCGGTGCGTGAGGATACCAATATCCCCGGGGCCTTAACGATTCTCAGGGAGCTGTCCCTGGCCGGACCCGTGGGTTCGGACATACGGCGCCCACCTACGTAAAGTAGGTTCCGGGATCGCTTATCCCACGGCCAGGGTGGCTCCTAATTCAAGGCGGTTTGCAGCGCGGCGCATGGTGGACGAGACAATCGAAAAGGCCAAAGCTGCGCTGCGGATCACCGCTCATGCCAATCGCGCGGCGCTGACCGCCGAGGAGCGGGCCGAGGCCGCAAAGCTGGTTACCCGCCATTTCTTCGACAGCGTGAACCTGGCGCCAACCGATGTGGTGGCCGCCTATTGGCGCATTCGCGATGAACTTGATTGCCAGCCGATCCTGATCGGGTTGATGGACAGCGATTATACCGTGGTGCTGCCGGTGGTGATGGGGCCCGACCAGCCGTTGGACCTGCGCGTCTGGGAGCAGGGCGCCTCGCTTTATGAAGCCGGCTTCGGCACGCTGGCGCCATCGGAACTGGCACCGCGCCGCGAGCCCGATGTGGTGCTGATGCCGCTGCTGGGATTTGACAAACACGGCACGCGCCTGGGCTATGGCGGCGGCTATTACGACCGGACACTGGCCGCCATGCACAAGACGCCGCGGCTGGTCGGGCTGGCCTTTGCCGTCCAGGAACTGGACGAGATCCCGCGCGAGCCGCATGATGTGCCGCTCGACACCATCATCACCGAAGCCGGTGTCCGTCACTTCGGCGCCAGCGCATGAAGTTATTGTTTCTGGGTGACGTCATGGGGCGGGCCGGCCGCGACGCGGTCAATGAACGCCTGCCGGGCATCATTGCCAGGTACGGCTTTGATTTTGTCATCGTCAATGGCGAGAACGCCAGTCATGGCAAGGGGCTGACGGAGCCGCATTTCAACGCCATCCGCAATGCGGGCGCCGATGTGGTGACGCTGGGCGACCATGCGTTCGACCAGCGCGAGACCATCAGCTTCATCGAGCGTGAGACCACGCTGATCCGGCCCATCAACATGCCACCCGGAACGCCGGGGCGCGGCGCCATGTTCATCGAGGGGCGCAATGGCCACCGCGTGCTGGTGATCAATGCGCAGGGGCGGGTGTTCATGCCGCCGATCGATGATCCGTTCCGCGCCGTCGAGGCGGCGGTGGCGGCCTGTCCGCTGGGCGAGCAGGCCGATGCGATCGTGGTGGATTTTCACACCGAGGCGACCTCTGAAATCCAGGCCATGGGGCATTTCCTCGATGGCAAGGTGAGCCTGGTGGTGGGCACCCATACCCATATTCCCACCTCGGATCATCGCGTATTGCGCGGCGGCACGGCGCTGATGGCAGATGCCGGCATGTGCGGGGACTTTGACTCCATCATCGGCACCGATACGGACGAGCCTCTCAACCGCTTCCTGACCGGAATCCCGAGCGGGCGGTTCACGCCGGCCGAAGGAGAGGCCACGCTGTGCGGCGTGGCCATCGAGACCGATCCGCGCACGGGATTGACCAGGCGCGTGCTGCCGTTACGGCTTGGCGGGAGCCTGGCGCAGGCCGAACCGATTTTCGACTAGCGCTGTTCGGGCGGCAGATGCCGCAGACTGTGGCTGAAGGCCATGACCTCGTCGCGGCTGAAGCGCAGGCTACGTCGGGTAGTTGAGGCTGGGTGATGGCGGAGGCCTTCGCCGGGACGCCACTCGCCCCGCGGGCGGATGGGGCGGGGCTGGAAGCCGCCACCGCAATTGGGGCAGACATTGTGCAGCACGGTGTCGACGCAGTCGGCGCAGAAGGTACACTCGTAGCTGCAGATGCGGGCATTGGTGGCGTCGGGCGGCAGGTCAATGTCGCAGCATTCGCAATTGGGTCTGAGATCGAGCATGGCTGGCTCCTGTTGGCTCGACTGACTTGTCGCATGGATTGCCGCTGGCTATGTCCTGACAACATCCGGAACGGACCGGTCGTTTTCCGGCGGAGAAGCCATGCGCGAACCCGATGCCATCGACAGAGCGATCCTGGACCTGCTGTGCACGGACAGCCGACAACCGCTCAAGCAGATCGGCGCGGCCGTCGGGCTGTCGGTGTCGAGCGTGCAGGAGCGCATCGCCCGGCTGGTCGCAGACGGGCTGATCGCCGGCTATTCGATCCGCCGTGGCGCGGCCCTGCGCGGGGCGCGGGCCTATATGCTGGTGACAACGCTGGGTGCCCAATGCGCCGTGGTGGCGCCGCGTCTGGCGGGCATTGCCGAGATCGTGCGGTGCGACTCGGTGGCAGGAGAAACCGACATGGTGCTGCTGGTCGAAGCGGCCGACGGCGTGGCCCTCCAGGCGGTGCGCGATCGGGTGGCGGCGACCGAAGGGGTGGTGAGCGTGGTAACCCTGCCGGTGATGGTCGAGCGCTTCGCGCGCCAATAGGCCTTGACCCCGCGGTTCGCCGCGGCTTCACAAGCGACGCGGCCTTGCCTATAACGCGCCACCAACACCGCATCCAGAATACGAGGGGAGTGACCTATGGCAGGGCATTCACACGCCAAGAATATCATGCACCGCAAGGGCAAGAGCGACGCAGCGCGCTCGAAAGTCTTCTCCAAGCTGGCCCGCGAAATCACCGTGGCCGCCAAGCTGGGCATGCCGGACCCGGCCTTCAACTCGCGCCTGCGCCTGGCTGTGGTTAATGCCCGCGCCCAGTCCATGCCCAAGGACAATATCGACCGCGCCATCAAGAAGGCCATCGGTTCGGACGGCGAGAACTTTGAAGAGATCCGCTACGAGGGCTATGGCCCTGGTGGTGTTGCGATCATCGTGGAAACGCTGACCGACAACCGCAACCGCACCGCGTCCAACGTCCGCTCGTACTTCTCCAAGAATGGCGGCGCGATGGGGGAAACCAATTCGGTTGGTTTCATGTTCGACAAGGTCGGCGAAATCACCTACCCGGCCGCTGCCGGCTCTGAAGACAAGATCATGGAAGCAGCCATCGAGGCTGGCGCCGATGACGTCGAGAGCGACGAAGAGGGCCACTACATCACCACCAGCTTTGAAGCGATGGTTGATGTCGCCGCCGCGCTCGAGAAGGTTCTGGGCGAGGCCGAATCGGTCAAGGCCGTGTGGAAGCCGCAGACCAATACCGCCATCGACGCGGAAAAGGGCGCGACGCTGATGAAGCTGATCTCGACGCTCGAAGAAGACGATGACGTGCAGAACGTCTATTCGAACTTCGAGATGAGCGACGAGGACATGGCCAAGCTCGAGGGCTGATCGCTCCAGCGGCCATGCCATGTTTTGAATGACAGGGGGCGGCGCCAGTGGTGCCGCCCTTTTGCTATGCGGCTGCTGCCGGCTTGGGTGCCTGTGTTTGCTCAGGAGGAGCGGGTTGTTCCGCAGGGGCGGCGATGTCGACCTTGGCACCGTAGAGACGCTGATCGGCAAGGCGATAGAGGCCAGCTAGGCTGGGCTCTTCGGCGCTCGTGGCGTAGCCAACCGAGACAGAGAGCGGGCAGGCCTGGCCCAGGGGCCGAAACTCCAGCGCCGCGATGGCCTGCTGGACGTTGCGGGCCATGGCGTCTGCTGCCGCGGCGTCGGCGCCGGCTTTGAAGATGCCGAACTCTTCCCCGCCCAGCCGACCAATCAGCGCATCCTCAGGAGCCGCATCGCGCAAGGCGGCGGCGATCAGGCGGAGAGCCTCGTCCCCATTGTCGTGGCCAAAACGATCGTTGACGCTCTTGAAGGCGTCAGCGTCCAGGATCAGCAGGGCGCCGCCCTGGGCCGTGTCGGAGAGGGCGCGCGTGACACCATGGGTAAAGGCGCCGCGCGTCAGACACTGCGTCAACCAATCGGTGCTGGCCATGTGGCGGAGCTGCGCATTGGCGTGGCGCAATTGCTCGTGCTTGAGCAGCAGCACAAACATCATGGGGCCGCCAAGCAGAAGCGGGGTCACGATGGCCACGATCAGGCCCTGGACATTGATGCCGTTGGAAAAGGTTTCCATGATGGTGTTGGTGACGACCACCGAAAGGGCGACCGAGGCGGCATTGGCCAGCCCAAAGATACGCCACAGCCTGAGCCAAGCCTTCCGTGGAAGGATGGTCTTGATTTCGCTCATGATTCGATCCTGCATTCCCGCGGCGAATGCTAGGTCTGCATGTTGAAGAATGTGTTGCCTGGAAAGGTGTATATTTTCTGACTGTGGGTTATCCTGCGATGGTGTTGCCAGTTTGTTCACATAGTGTAGTTAGGGTGAAGGGTGACGACCAAGGAAGACACATGTCCCTACCGACACGAATCATCGGCATTGACCCCGGGCTGCGGCGCTGCGGCTGGGGCGTGATCGAAACCCTGGGTAACCGGCTGACCTTCGTTGGCGCCGGCACCGTGACGCCGCCTGTCGATGGCTCACTGGGCGAGCGCCTGGCGATCCTGTTTGCGGGCTTGGGCGACGTGCTGGACCGGTTCGCGCCCGATGAAGCGGCGGTGGAAGAAACCTTCGTCAATGCTGGGGCGCGATCAGCTCTCATTCTCGGGCAGGCGCGGGGCGTGGCCCTGCTGACGCCCGCGGCGCGCGGGCTGCCGGTTGCGGAATATGCCGCCAATCTGGTCAAGAAGTCGGTGGTGGGGACCGGGCACGCCGAGAAGGGACAGGTTGCACTGATGGTCAAGACGCTGATGCCCCAGGCCGATTTCAAGGGTGCCGACGCGGCTGATGCGCTGGCCATCGCGATCTGCCATGCGCACCACCGCGTCGCCCATCAGCGGCTGAGGGCGCTGGCATGATCGGCAAGCTCAAGGGGCTGGTGGACAGCTTTGGCGATGATCACGTGCTGATCGATTGCGGCGGGGTTTGCTACGAGGCGCATTGTTCGAGCCGGACGCTGCAGGCGCTGCCACGGGTTGGCGAAGCCGCCGTGGTGTTCATCGAGACCATCGTGCGCGAGGACATGATCCGGCTCTATGGTTTTTCGAGCGAAGCGGAGAAGGCCTGGTTCAACCTGCTGATGACCGTCCAGGGCGTTGGCGCGCGCGTGGCCCTTGCCATCCTTTCCGCCCTATCGCCATCGGAACTGTCGAGCGCCATTGCGCTGCAGGACAAGGCGATGATCGGCCGCGCCAATGGCGTGGGGCCAAAGCTCGCCGTACGGCTGGTGACCGAGCTCAAGGGCAAGGTGCCGGCCACGGGCGCCGTCGACGCCGGCACGCTGGGACTACAGGCTGCCCTGGGCGAGGGGGTGGCGCCGAGCGCCATCAGCGATGCGGTTTCGGCGCTGACCAATCTGGGCTATTCCAGCGCCCAGGCCTCGGCGGCGCTGGCACGCATCGTTGCCCGAGAGGGTGATAGCGTGCCGACCGAGAAACTGATCCGACTGGGCCTGCGGGAGCTGAGCACTTGATGGTCAGAAACTGGTCTGCCCTTCTAGCCGCATCAGCGCTGTTGGCACTCTATGTCTGGACATTCGCCGTCCTGGCAACCCTGCCCGTTTTCGTTGCTCTCAATATGAGTTGGGACTACTGGATGGGAACGGGGGCCTTCGCCGTAATAGGTGCAACGATGGCAATTTGGGCAATACTACTGCTGTTTCCTATGTTTTTTTGGATCGTAGGTCTGTTGCTCGTGGACAGGTTGGGCATGTCGAAGTCATGGTGGCAGCAGGTGACCTTGTCTGGCATTGCCGGAGGCCTTGGTTTGGTTGCCTATATCTTGCTGAGCTTGCTGATTTTGCGGGACAGCGATGGCTTGGCCTATGGCTTTTACTTCCTCGGTGCTCTCGTGCCGCTGGCCTGCATCCTAGCGTTTCCTATCTTTGCTCTGCTGTTCAAACGGTATCATCGCGCGTTCCGACTGAGCGTGCTTTTCAAAGAAGATGCAGGTGGTTGAGCAGTTGAGCAATCTTACCTCCCCCGCAGCCGGGCGCGACGATCCGCTGGATGTGTCCCTGCGCCCGTCCGGATTTTCCGAATTTGTCGGCCAGGCTGCGGCGCGGGCAAACCTCGAAGTGTTCATCCAGGCAGCCAAGCAGCGCGGCGCGGCCCTCGATCACGTGCTGTTCGTTGGCCCGCCGGGCCTGGGCAAGACGACGCTGGCGCAGATCATCTCCAAGGAACTGGGTGTCGGTTTTCGCGCGACGTCCGGCCCGGTGATCGCCAAGGCAGGGGATCTGGCGGCGCTGCTGACCAATCTCGAAGACCGCGACGTGCTGTTCATCGACGAAATCCACCGGCTCAACCCCGCCATCGAGGAAGTGCTCTATCCGGCGATGGAGGATTTTCAGCTTGATCTGATCATTGGCGAGGGGCCGGCGGCCCGCTCGGTGCGGATCGATCTGGCACGGTTTACCCTGGTGGGGGCGACGACGCGGGCAGGCCTCCTGACCACGCCGCTGCGCGACCGCTTCGGCATTCCGGTGCGGCTCAATTTCTACACGCCCGAGGAACTGGTGCAGATCGTGCAGCGCGGCGCGCGGCTGCTGGGCATGCCCATGGCACCCGACGGGGCGATGGAGATTGCCCGGCGCTCGCGCGGCACGCCGCGCATTGCCGGGCGCCTGCTGCGTCGCGTCACCGATTTTGCGCTGGTGGATGGTTCGGGCGAGATCACCCGGTCCATCGCCGACAAGGCATTGCTGCGGCTCGATGTGGATGCGCGGGGGCTCGACCAGCTGGACCGGCGGTATCTGACGACTATTGTCGATTTTTATGGCGGCGGTCCGGTCGGGATCGAGACGATTGCCGCCGCGCTCAGCGAGCCGCGCGATGCCATCGAAGAGATCGTCGAGCCCTATTTGATCCAGCAGGGCTTCATCCAGCGCACGCCGCGCGGGCGCGTGCTGACGGGCGCGGCTTTCCAGCACCTTGGCCGGAGCGTGCCGCAGGGTTTTGTCGGCGTCCAGTCGAGCCTGTTCGAGGAGCCCGACGCGTGAGTGGACGGACACTGCTGAGCTTTGCGGCAGAGGACACGCGCTTCAATTTCCGCGTGGCGGGGGCGGCGATCCGGGACGGTCATGTGCTGGTCGACCGGGAGGACGATGACGACTATTGCATGTTGCCCGGCGGCCGGGTCGAGATGGGCGAAACGACGGAACTGGCCCTGGCGCGTGAGATGGCCGAGGAGCTGGCAATGCCGGTTGGTCTTGGGCCCCTGCTGTTCACCTATGAGAGCCTTTATGGCCGCGCCGGCGAGCGCTATCACGAACTGGGGTTCGTCTATGGCATCGAACTGCCCGACGATGTTCGGCCGGGCGGGGCTCAGCCTTTCCTGGTGCGGGAAGACGAAGGGCATCTGCTGCAGTTTTCGTGGCTGCCGCTCGAAGGGCCAGCACTGATCGCGGCACAGCTCAAGCCGTCCTGGCTGCCGGGGCGGCTGCGGACGCATTCGGGACGGACCGAGCATGTGGTGTTCATCGAGGGGCAGGGGATAGTGTCCCAGCCATGACGCAGCACCACTTCCCCGTCCGCATCTATTACGAAGACACCGATTTCTCGGGTAATGTCTACCACGCCGCTTATCTCAAATTCTTCGAGCGGGGGCGCACCGAGTTCCTGCGTGATGCGGGCATCCACCATTCCGAACTGGCAGAGCAGGGATTGGCCTTTGCGGTGCGGTCGATGGACATCCAGTTCGATGGCGCGGCCCACATCGATGACCTGCTGACGGTCGTGACTGCCGTTGAGGCCATCAGTGGCGCGCGGCTGACCCTGATGCAGACGATCCTGCGGGGCGAGTCCGTCTTGACCCGCGCCCGCGTGGTTGTGGTGGCCATCAAGACCAGTGGTGCCGCCGCGCGCTTGCCCAAGGCCATCCTGGCCCGCTTCGCGCCGGAGGCCTGACTCCGCGCCTATTGCGGCGGTGGATCGAGTTTGATGGCCTTGAGCTTCTCGATACCCAGAACCTGGAGGGCGAGCTTCTCGTAGAAGGGCTCGGAGGTCCCGGATCGGATCTTGTGCAGGAAGTACTTCTCGAACCCAACCTTGGCAGTGTGGACCCATTTGCCGGAGGCCGCCCAGTTCACATTGCGCGGCGGAATTTGCGGCTGAGCGACAAAGGCCACGCCTCCGTCGCCGAAGTCGGCCAGACAGATGGCATTCCAGGTGGCCTCGGCCTGCACCGGCTTGCCGGCGACCAGGTTGGCGATGTTGTGGGCGGTGGCGGTGACCATGGATTCGATCATGAAGCCGGTCTTGGGCACACCCACCGGCACCGCTGTCTTGCCGATCGGCGGGATGGCGACACAGACGCCAATCGAGAAGACGTCGGGGAAGGTGGGGTTGCGCTGGTATTTGTCGGCCAGGATGAAGCCGCGCGGATTGGTGAGGCCTTCGACGCCGCGAACCGCGGACACGCCCCGGAAGGCCGGCAACATCATGGCATAGACAAAGGGCACGTCGTGTTGGCGCAACACGGCTCCATCGTCACCGATCTCGGAGGCCTGAACCTTGCCATCGGCGAACTTGTCCACCCTGGCGTTGCAGATCCACTTGATGTGGTGCTGGCGCATTTCGCTCTCGAGCAGGCCCTTGGTGTCGCCGACGCCATCAAGGCCCAGGTGGCCGATATAGGGTTCGGAGGTGATAAAGGTCATGGGCACCCGGTCGCGCACCTTGGCGTCGCGCAGGGCCTTGTCGAGGATGAAGGCGAACTCATAGGCCGGGCCGAAACAGGATGCGCCCTGCACGGCACCGATGACGACGGGGCCGGGATTGGCCACCAGACGATCGAAGGCCGCCTTGGCGGAGGCGGCATGGTCGACAAAGCAGACGGACTGGGTCTGGTTGTCGGGACCAAAGCCTTCAATCTCGTCGAAGGCCAGTTCCGGGCCGGTGGCAATCACCAGGTAGTCATAGTCGAGCGCCGTATCGTCCAGCAGTTCGATACGCTTGGCCTGGGGATCGACCCGGTGGGCGCCCTGCGGGTGGAAATCGATCCGGCGCCGCGCAAAGACCGGGGCCAGGTCTATCTCGACATCGGATCGGTCACGCCAACCGACGGCAACCCAGGGATTGGAGGGAACGAAGGAATAGGTCGGACCCTTGTTGACGACGGAAATCCTGTGCTCCAGCCCCAGCCGGTCACGCAGTTCATAGGCCATTATGGTGCCGCCGAGGCCAGCGCCCAGTACAACGATATGTGCCATTCCATTCCTCCTGTTGTACCGACCCCTGCGACGCACAAAAGGCCTCAAAGTGGTGCGGTTCCTCATGACAGTGTGAGCCCTGCCAGTTGCGCCGGCCTTGATCTGTCACAAGCGATGCCAGCGCCCTCCCCGAGCGTTCAGCATGAATAAGAATATTATAATGTTCGTAAGTAAAACGCCAGCCTATGCCTGCGTCGGCCATGACGCGGATGTGAGAACCGGTTGTGAGCCTTTGTTAACCAATCCTTGACCATAATTGCGGCAAAGCAGTTTCGTGTCTGGATGTGCCGCCTCAAAGGACTGGTTTTCCGGGCATTTCTCTTAATTTTGACAGATTTCGACCGCATCGGCTGATGGCTGAGGGTCGGGTGCGTGGGCCGGACCGAGAAGGATCACTACATGGAAGCCATGGACGCTGTGGGTGCCGTCGTGCCGCACACCGATTTTTCCATCTGGGGCCTGTTCTGGGCCGCCGACTGGATCGTCAAGGCCGTGATGCTGGGGCTGCTGGGTGCCTCGATCTGGTGCTGGGCCATCATCATCGACAAGACCATCGTCTATCGGCGCACCAATGCGGAAATGAACCGCTTCGAGCGGACGTTCTGGTCCGGGCAGTCGCTGGAAGAGCTGTACCAGATGCAGTCCGAGAAGCCCTCGGGCGGCATGGGCGCGGTGTTTGTCGCAGCCATGAAGGAATGGAAGCGCAGCCACGAGCAGAATGCGGCAAGCTTTGTGGGCATGCAGCAGCGCCTGGACAAGGTGCTCGACGTGGCGATCAACCGTGAGAGCGAGCTTCTGGAGAAGCGGCTTGGGTTCCTCGCGACCATCGGCTCGGCCGGCCCGTTCATCGGCCTGTTCGGCACGGTGTGGGGCATCATGAATGCCTTTACCGCCATTGCCGCCTCGTCCAGCACCAATCTGGCCGTTGTGGCCGGCCCGATTGCCGAAGCCCTGTTCGCCACGGCCATTGGCCTGGTGGCTGCCATTCCGGCCGTTATCGCCTATAACAAGCTGTCCGCCGACGCTGCCAAGATGGTGGGCCGGCTGGAGGGCTTTGCCGACGAATTCTCCACCATTCTCAGTCGCCAGCTCGAAGCACGGAGCCGCTGATATGGGCATGGGCACAGCAGCGGGTGGCTCCGGCGGCAGGGGCCGCCGCGGTCGCAAGAAAGCGGTGATGAGCGAAATCAACATCACGCCCATGGTGGACGTGATGCTGGTGCTGCTGATCATCTTCATGGTGGCGGCGCCGATGATGACGGCGGGCGTGCCGATCGATCTGCCCAAGACGGCCGCCAATGAGCTGCCCAGCCAGACGCAGCCGATCACGGTGGCCGTGACGCCCGAAGGCACGATCTATGTCGATGAAGACGTGGTGTCGGAAGCCGATCTGGTCAGTGCCGTCAGCGCCAAGGCGACCAATGGCACCGAGGACCGCATCTTCCTGCGCGGCGACACCACGGCCAACTATGGTTCGGTGATGCGTGTGATGGGTATCCTGTCTGCGGGCGGCTTCAGCAAGATCGGTCTCATCACCGAGCGGGAACCGGGCTAGTCCAGTGCGCATTGGCGTAACCGCATCGATCATCGCTCACATTGTCGTGCTGACAATCGGCCTGATCAACCTGGGGTTTCAGGAGCCGTTGACGCCTGTCGTGGAATCCATCTCGGTGGATCTCGTCCCTGTTGAAGAATACTCCAATATCCGCGCCGGCCAGCTCGACAGCACTGTTGTCGATACGCAGACGCCATCCATCGTTGAGGATGACAAGCCCGCCGAGATATCCCAGCCGACCGGCAACACCGAGCAGGACCAGGTGACGCCGTCGCCAGCTGATGTGCCAACGCCGGCACCGGTGACCAATGCGGCGCCGGCGCCGCAGACGACGCCCGAGCCGGCGCCTGTGCCCGAACCGCAGCCAACGCCGGAACCCACGCCAGCGCCTGAGCCGGAACCGACGCCGACGCCGGAGCCGGTCGAGGCGCCCGTGCCTGCCACGCGCCCGACACCCGCACCGACCCCGACACCCGCACCGACGCCGGAGCCGACTCCCGCGCCCGAACCAACACCGGAGCCAGCGCCGGAGCCGACGCCTGAACCCACGCCCGAGCCCGCCACTCCAGCAGTGGCCGCACCCGTGCCGGCATCGCGCCCGAGCAATCTGGAGCAGAAGCGGCAGCAGTTCGCGGCCGCTGAAGCCGAGCGGAAAAAGAAGGAAGAGGAAGAGCGCAAGCGTGCCGCCGCCGCTGCCGCCGCCGAAAAGGCTGCCCAACAGCAAGAGGCTGCTCCGCAGCTGGACGCGGCCCTGGCGGACGATATCTCGGCCATCATCAACAATGACAAGACCACCGGCGGCACGACCGGCAGCGGCGGCTCACCGACGCTGGGCGATACCACCGGCACCTCGGCACGGCTGAGCCAATCGGCCATCGACGGGCTGGTTGCACGGATCAAGACATGCTGGAACCTGTTGCCGAGCGACATCAACAGCGGCATGAATGTGCGACTGCTGGTGACGATGAACCCGGATCGCAGTGTTGCCAGCACGCAGATCGTTTCGGCTGATCCTTCGCCAGCCGGTGGCGCCGTGGCGCGCGCGGCGCAGCGCGCCGTGACACAATGCGGCCCATACGACATGCTCTCTGCTGACGCATATGACGAATGGCGGCAGATCGAAGTGGAACTGCGCCCATGACTTCACCACTGGCGGCATCGATGACTGAGCGCCTGACTTGGAATTTGCACGCGGCTGCGACCCTGATGATCGCCCGCGACCAGACTGGAGACGACACATGACCCTGATCACGCGGCGCAACGCCCTCAAAATGGGCCTGGCGGGCGGAGCATTGCTGGCCGGTTCCTCGCTGGCCATGGCGCAGTTGCGCATCGTGGTGGAAGGCGCCAACTTCCAGCCGCTGCCCATCGCCATTCCGGACTTTGCCTCTTCCGATCCGGCTTTCGGCAAGGAGATTGCCGAGATCGTGCGCAATGATTTGCGCCGGTCCGGCCTGTTCCTACCCCTCGATCCGGCGTCGCTGCCGGTGCAGGTGGGCGATGTGAATGCAACGCCTGACTTCAACACGTGGCGCACGGCCAATGTCGACGCGCTGGTGATGGGCGGCGTCGAACGCGGCGGCCAGATTTCATCGTCGGTGCGCGTCTGGGATACGCAGCAGGCGTCCCAGGTGGTGGGCAGCAGCTACAATACCGATCCCAATTCCAGCCGCCGCGTCGCCCATATCATCGCCGACGCCATCTATGCGGCGCTCGCCGGCAGCTCGGGCTATTTCGATACGCGCGTGATCTATGTCGCCGAAAGCGGCCCCAAGGCCAATCGTGTGCGGCGCCTGGCGATCATGGACCAGGACGGCGCCAATGTGCAGTATCTGACCGATGGCCAGTCCATGGCGCTGACCCCGCGCTTCTCGCCCAATGGCGACCTGGTCACCTATATGAACTTTGCCGACGGCAATCCGCAGGTCTATCTGCTGCAGCTCTCGAGCGGACGGCAGCAGCGGCTGGCCAATGTGGGCGCTATGACGTTCGCACCGCGCTTTTCGCCCGATGGCGGCACGGTGGCCTTCTCGGTAGAGCAGTCGGGCGCGACCAATATCTATGTGACCAGCGTGGGCGGCGGTCAGCCGACGCAGCTGACCTCTGGCGCCGCTATTGATACCGGCCCATCCTATTCGCCCGATGGCAGCCGCATCGCTTTCGAAAGCGACCGCGGCGGCTCGCCCCAGATCTACATCATGAGCTCGGGCGGCGGAAATGCGCAGCGCATCAGCTTTGGCCAGGGCAGCTACTCGACGCCGGTCTGGTCGCCCAAGGGGGATCTGATTGCCTTCACCCGCCAGTCGGGCGGGCAGTTCAACATCGGCATCATGGCGCCGGACGGCTCGGGGGAGCGCATGCTCTATACGAGCTTCCATGCCGAGGGTCCGACATGGGCGCCCAATGGGCGCGTCATCATGTTCTTCCAGGATCCGGGCGGCAATGACGGCCCCAAGCTGATGAGTGTAGACATCTGGGGCCGCAATCTGTTGACGATTCCGACTGAAAGCTATGCGTCCGATCCGTCCTGGTCGGGGCTGCGGTCCTAAAGCCCCTGCCGCCTGCTCATTGAAGGGGCAGCGTGCACTGCTCGGTGAGTGCGCAATCCCTCTCACCGGCTTCGGAATGCCGTCTCACCCAACCCTAGACCTCGCCTCGCGCGTCGAGGCAAGACAGGACAGATCATGGCTGCCACTATTCTCGCACCGACGCCGCCGATGGGGTGGAACAGTTGGAACAGCTTTGCCACCACGATCAATGAGGCGCAGGCGCTCGAGACGGCCGCCATCATGGCCGAAAAGCTACTGCCGTTCGGCTATGACGTTTTTACCATTGATATCCAGTGGTATGAACCAGCCGCCCAGAGCTACACCTACAATGCCAAGCCTGTCCCCACGATGGACGGCCATGGACGGGTGACGCCGGCGCTCAATCGCTTTCCGTCCGCTGCCAATGGCGTGGGTTTTTCGGCCATTGCCGACAAGGTGCATGCGCTCGGGCTAAAGTTCGCCATCCACATCATGCGCGGCATTCCCAGGCTGGCCGTTGAACAGAACCTGCCGATCCTGGGCACCAATCTGCATGCCGCCGACATCGCCGACACGTCCAGCATCTGCAGTTGGAACCCGGACATGTATGGCGTGGACATGAGCAAGCCTGGGGCGCAGGCCTACTACGACTCGATCTTTGCGCTCTATGCATCCTGGGGCGTCGATTTCATCAAGATGGACGACATGAGCCGGCCCTATGATGCCCATGCGCCCGAAATCGAGGCGGCAGCGCTGGCGATCCGCAACTCGGGTCGGCCGATGGTGCTGTCGCTGTCGCCAGGCGAAACGCCGCTGCTGCGGGGTGCGCATGTGCAGCAGCATGCGCAGATGTGGCGGATCAGCGACGACTTCTGGGACGATTGGGCCATGCTCGATGCCCAGTTCACGCGGCTGGAAAACTGGAATCCCTGGCGCCGTGCGGGAGCCTGGCCCGATGCCGACATGCTGCCACTGGGACGGCTTGCGCTGGGAGACCGGGACACGCTTTTCACGGCAGACGAACAGCAGACATTGATGACGCTGTGGGCCATTGCGCGCTCGCCGCTGATCATGGGCGGGGACTTGCGGCATCTCGACGAGAAGACCCTGGCGCTGCTGACCAATCGCGCGGTGATCGCGGTGAACCAGCATTCGTCGGACAACCAGCCGCACTTCGAGCTGGACGGGACCCGTATCTGGAGCGCGCTGGCTGACAATGGCGATCATTATCTCGCACTGTTCAATACGGGCAAGTCGGCGAAGGCCGTGCCGTTCAAGCTGTCGCGGCTGGGGATCAGTGGCGCGGTGTCCGTGCGGGACCTTTGGAGCGGGGCGGACGTCGGTACGGCTCGCGATGTGATCTCGACCACCCTGCCATCGCATGGGTCGGCGCTCTATCGCCTGTCGTCCACAAAGGTCTAGATCTGGCTCTGCTGCAGCACGGCGTTTAACCCTATTGTGATCTCGCCAGCAGGTGTGATGGATATGCATCATCACAAAAAAGCCCGGAGTTCTGCCACATTTGCGCCTTGGTAGGCGAAGATTAACCACGCTGGCATACCGGGCCTTAAGACTAACCACGGTAAAACGCGTCCTCAAGATTTCCGTCTATCCAGGAGCCCCTCGTGGTCATTACCGCACCCATCAACACTGCATTGCGCGCTATCGCCATGCTCTTTTTTGTCGTGGTCGTCGCGGCATGTTCCCGTACGCCCGATGCCATGCCGACGGGTGTTGGCAATCTGGGCCCAGGCGGCGGCGCACCCGGCAGCCAGCAGGAATTTCTGGTGACCGTGGGTGACCGCGTGTTCTTCACCACCGACTCCAGCGCGCTGACCACCGAGGCCATGGCTACGCTGGACAAGCAGGCCGCCTGGCTCAACCAGTACCAGAACTACCGCATCATGATCGAAGGCCATGCCGACGAGCGTGGTACCCGCGAATACAACATTGCCCTGGGCGCGCGCCGCGCCTCGGTGGTGGTGAACTATCTGGTGTCCAAGGGCGTCAACGGCCAGCGCATCACGAGCCAGTCGTTCGGCAAGGAGCGTCCGGTGGCGATCTGTAACGACATCTCCTGCTGGAGCCAGAACCGCCGCGCCGTCACCGTGGTGCAGTAAACCTATCGGCGTCCCTGCGGGGGCGCCCATTCCATCCAGTGCAAACTGGAGGCAAGAGCGCCCGGAGCCTGTTAAATGGCCCGGGCGCTTTCTTTTGACCAAAATTGGCCTTTATTTCCCGGTCACCGACAGGTCATGGTCCTGACCTAGGGTCAGGACAGCGGAGGCTCACAATCTTGACGTTACATTTCCCAGCAAAAATCCATGTGCTCGTGGCTGGCGCCACAGCCCTGGCCATCGGGGTGGCGACGCCAGCCCTGGTCAATGCAGCGATGTTCAACACGCCACCGGCCAATGTCGGCGCAGTGCGCAGCGATGCCGCCGACGACCGCGTCCTGGTCGCCCAAGGGGCGGACGCCGCCCAGCTGATGGTGCGCCTGCAGCAGCTCGAGGAACAGAATCGCCTGCTCAACGGCCAGATCGAGGGCCTGACTTTCCAGCTCACCCAGCTGCAGGAAATCGTCAACCGCATGCAGGAAGACAATGAGTTCCGTTTCCAGGCGCTGGAAGGCGGTGCTGGGGGAAAAACTGATGCGGCAACCCAACCGGGCGGCGTGACGCAGCCCGAGGCGTTGCCGCAGAACCCGGCCAGCACAAGCGAAGATACCAGCGCCGTGCCGCTGACAGACATTCCCGAGCAGGGTGTCAAACCCCTGCCGGGAGAGGCTGAAATCGACCCGACCTTTGCCGAAGGTACCGATGTGCCCATGGATTCGGTCGGGACGTCTGCCGATCCGCTGGTGGGCACCGGCGCAACCGGCGGTGTGGACCTGGTCACCGGCGAGCCGCTCAACCTTAACTACGACCCCTCGCAGGTCAAAACCGACAATGCCGATGCCGACGCCCAGTTTGCAGCCGGCGTAGAAGCCATCAAGGCAGGGGACTATGCCTTTGCCGAGGACCAGTTCACGCAGTTTCTGTCGCTCTATCCCGACAACGAGCAGGCGACCGAGGCTTCAAACCTGCTGGGCGACGCTCTGATGAATCGGGGCGCCTATAGCGAGGCCGCCGACGTGCTGCTCAATGCCTTCCAGAAGGCGCCGGAGAGCCCCAGGGCACCCGATCTGCTGCTCAAGCTGGGCATGTCCCTGGCCGGGGCCGGCGAACGCGAAACTGCGTGTCGCACGCTCTCGGAGATCGACAAGCGCTACACAGCGCTCAGCACCGAGTTCGTCACGCGGCTGGCCGCGGAGAAGGCTCGCGCCGAATGCCCGCCCGCCTAGGCCCCGATCTGCAGTCGCCGGCCGATCTTGAGCGCCTGTTTGCCGGCGTGGCCGAGCAGGCGCGCATCGGGCTGGCGGTTTCTGGAGGCGCAGACAGCCTGGCCTTGATGCTGCTGGCGGCGCGCTGGGCGACGGGGCGAGGCGTTCGACCGCGCTTGAAGGTCTACTCGGTCGATCATGGGCTCAGGCCCGAAGCTGCCGACGAGGTCGCCATGGTGCTCTCGGTTGCGCAATCGCTCGGCCTGGACGCGCAGGGCCTGGTCTGGGCCGGCCCCAAGCCTGCGTCGGGCGTGCAGGAGGCAGCGCGGCAAGCTCGGTATGGCCTGATGGCTGACGCCATGGCCCGGGATGGCATTTCGGTTCTGCTGACGGCGCATCATTGCGATGATCAGGCCGAGACGGTGCTGATGCGGCTTGCCCATGGCAGTGGCGTTGATGGACTGAAGGGCATGACGCCGTTTGCCAGGATGGGAACCATCACCATTCACCGGCCTTTGCTGGGGGTGGAGTCCACCGCTCTCCATGCGCTGGTGCGCGAGGCTGGGTTGACCCCGGCGGCCGATCCCTCCAACGGCGATCCTCACTATGAGCGCGTGCGCTGGCGCCAGGCGATGCCCGAGCTGGCGCGACTGGGTCTGGACGCGGCGACGCTGGCCCTGTTTGCAGAGCGCATGGGCGAGGTCGATGTGGCATTGACCCAGATGTCGGACGCCTGCTTTGCCGAACTGGTGACGCTGGACGGCTTTGGCAGTGCCCGCATTGCCCTGGCACCGTTCATCGAACTGGGCGCGGCGGTGTCGACGCGCATCCTGGGCCGGGTGCTCAATATCGTGGGTGGCCGCCAGCGACCGCGGGCCCTGGGGCAGGTGGAGCGCTTGCGCCAGACCATCGTGACCCAGTCCCTGCCGCGCTCGACAACGGGGCTGGGCTGTGTGGTGCGGCTCAAGGATGGCGCCATTCTCGTCGCCCGCGAGCCAGGGCGTCGACAGCCGGACGATGCGATCCTGCTGCCGCAGGGCGAGCTGGTGTGGGACCAGCGCTTCCGCATCATCAACAGATCGTCAGATACCGACCTGACTGCCAGTGTCGCCGAATACCTGCCACGGCACCGGCTGGAGGACATTCTGGGCTGCAGGGTCACGGCACCGGCCGAGGCACTGCGCACCGCGCCTATCGTGCGTGACGCGGCTGGCGGCGTGCTGTCGCTGGGTGGATGGTCGTTCGATGAGCGGATTGATGTCCACCTGCTGGTGGACTGAAGCCAGGTTGCGCACCGCGTCCCTGCCAAGGGGACATTAACGGTGCGCTGCGATAGAACTGGACGGGGGGAACAAAGGGACGCAGGTGTGGCCCTTGTAACGCCCCAATGCCGGACATACATTCGGCAAACGCGCCGCGCCGACCCGCGCAGCCTTCTCCGGGACAGGATTGATGAACGGAAATTTCCGCAACTTCGCCATCTGGCTAGTCATACTCTTCATGCTGATGGGGCTGTTTCAGGTCTTCCAGTCATCGACACGGTCTGTTTCGGTTGCTGACAAGAGCTACAGCCAGTTCGTCACGGACGTTGAAAACGGCCGTGTTCAGGCTGTGACCATCACCGACAACGTGGTGTCCGGCCAGCTTTCAGATGGCACGCGGTTTGAAACCGTGCTGCCCGATGGCGCCGACATCATCTCGCGGCTTGAATCCAAGAATGTCTCGATCACGGCCCGTGCGCCGGAATCGAGCCCGTTCTGGACGATCCTGCTGTCGTCCTGGTTGCCGTTCATCGTCATCATCGGCGTTTGGTTCTTCTTCATCCGGCAGATGCAGGGCGGCGGAAAGGGCGGCGCGATGGGCTTTGGCAAGTCGCGCGCCAAGCTGCTCACGGAAACCCATGGCAAGGTGACGTTCGAGGACGTGGCCGGTGTGGACGAGGCCAAGCAGGACCTTGAGGAAATCGTCGAGTTCCTGCGCGATCCCGGCAAGTTCCAGCGCCTGGGTGGCCGTATTCCGCGCGGTGTGCTGCTGGTGGGCCCTCCGGGTACTGGCAAGACGCTGCTGGCCCGTTCGGTGGCTGGCGAAGCCAACGTCCCCTTCTTCACCATTTCGGGTTCGGACTTCGTTGAAATGTTCGTCGGTGTGGGCGCCAGCCGCGTCCGCGACATGTTCGAGCAGGCCAAGAAGAACGCGCCCTGCATTATCTTCATCGACGAAATCGACGCCGTCGGTCGCCAGCGTGGCGCCGGCTTGGGTGGCGGCAATGACGAGCGTGAACAGACGCTCAACCAGCTGCTGGTCGAGATGGACGGCTTTGAGGCCAATGAAGGCATCATCCTGATTGCGGCGACCAACCGTCCCGACGTGCTGGATCCGGCGCTGCTGCGCCCCGGTCGTTTCGATCGTCAGGTCGTGGTGCCCAATCCGGATGTGTCGGGCCGCGAGAAGGTGCTCAAGGTGCATGTGCGCAAGGTGCCGCTGGCCCCCGATGTGGACCTCAAGGTGCTGGCCCGCGGTACGCCGGGTTTCTCGGGCGCTGACCTGATGAACCTGGTCAACGAGGCAGCCCTGATGGCGGCACGGCGCAACAAGCGCTTTGTCACCCATGCCGAGTTCGAAGACGCCAAGGACAAGATCATGATGGGCGCAGAGCGCCGCACCATGGCCATGTCTGAGGACGAAAAGAAGCTGACGGCCTATCACGAAGCCGGGCACGCCATCATCGCGCTCAAGGTTGCCGGGATCGACCCGATCCACAAGGCCACCATCATCCCGCGCGGTCGTGCGCTGGGCATGGTGATGACGCTGCCCGAAAGCGACAGCTATTCGTTCTCCAGGGAAAAGGCGCTGGCCCGGTTGACCATGCTGTTCGGCGGTCGTGAGGCCGAGATCATCAAGTTTGGTCCGGACAAGGTCACCAGCGGTGCCTCCGGCGATATCCAGATGGCGACGAGCCTCGCCCGCTCGATGGTGATGGAATGGGGCATGAGCGAGAAGCTCGGCCGCGTCCGCTACAAGTCGAACGACCAGGAAGTGTTCCTGGGCCATTCGGTGACGCAGTCCACCAATATGAGCGACGACACCGCGCGGATCATCGACCAGGAAGTGCGCAAGCTGATCGAGGATGGCGAAGCTTCGGCCAAGCAGATCCTGACTACCTACCACGATCAGTGGGAGGCGATTGCCCAGGCGTTGCTCGAATATGAAACGCTGACCGGCGATGAGCTGCGCGCCCTGATGGAAGGCCAGCAGCCGATCCGTCCGGACGACAGCGGCCCCTCCAACAAGGCCAGCGGCGTGCCGTCAGCCGGCAAATCGGGCAAGAAGCGCCCCGATGCGCCACCGGAAGGTGGCCTGGAGCCGCAGCCCGGCAGCTAATCGGGAATGAATGTTACCAGGGGCCGCCGCAAGGCGGCCCTTTTGCATGGGCGCAATTTGAGCTATGCCCCCAACAGATCAACGTTCTCGGCGAGCGCAACGCGCGGCCCAGGAGGAGAGCAGGCAATGGTTCGCAAGTATTTTGGTACCGACGGCATTCGTGGCATGGCCAATGGTCCCAAGCTGACGCCGGAACTGGCGCTCAAGGTCGGCATGGCCGCGGGGCAGAAGTTCGTCCGCGGCGACCATCGCAACCGTGTTGTGATCGGCAAGGACACCCGGCGCTCGGGCTATATGATCGAGCAGGCGCTGACCGCTGGTTTCACCGCCGTGGGCATGGATGTCTATCTGCTGGGCCCGATGCCGACGCCGGCGGTGGCCATGCTGACGCGCTCGCTGCGCGCGGACCTGGGCGTGATGATCTCAGCCTCGCACAATCCTTTCGAGGACAATGGCATCAAGCTGTTCCGCCCCGATGGCTATAAGCTTAGCGACGAAATCGAGCTCGAAATCGAGCGGCTGATCGACAGCGACATGTCCAAGTCGCTGGCGCATGGCCGCGATATTGGCCGGGCGCATCGCGACGAGGAAGCCCGTACGCGCTATATCGAATATGCCAAGCGCACGCTGCCGCGCGGCACGGATCTGGCCGGGTTGCGCGTGGTGCTCGATTGCGCCAATGGCGCCGCCTACAAGGTCGCCCCGATCGCGTTGTGGGAACTGGGCGCCGAGGTCTTCACCATCGGCGACAAGCCCGATGGCTTCAACATCAACGACAAGGTTGGCTCGACCGCGCCCGAGGCCGTTGCGGCCAAGGTGCGCGAGATGCGCGCCGACGTGGGCATTGCGCTCGATGGCGATGCTGACCGCGTGATCATCATCGACGAGAAGGGCAATGTGGTGGACGGCGACCAGTTCATGGCCGTCATCGCCGAGAGCTGGCTGCGCCGCGAAATGCTGGTAGGCGGCGGCATTGTTGCCACCGTCATGTCCAACCTTGGCCTGGAACGCTATCTGGGCACGCTGGGCCTGACGTTGGAGCGCACCCAGGTGGGCGACCGCTATGTGCTCGAGGCGATGCGCAACAAGGGCTTCAATGTGGGCGGGGAACAGTCCGGCCACATAATCCTCTCAGACTTCACCACCACGGGCGACGGGCTGGTGGCGGCCCTGCAGCTGCTGGCCGTTCTGCAGCAAGACCAGCGGCCGGTGTCGGAAATCTGCGCGCGCTTTGCCAAGGTTCCGCAGCTGCTGCGCAGCGTGAAATTCAAGGCGGGCAAGCCGCTGGAGCACAAGCAGGTGATCGCCGCCATTGCCGATGGCCAGGCCATGTTGGGCAGTGGTGGCCGGCTGGTGGTGCGTGCGTCGGGCACCGAGCCGGTGATTCGCGTTATGGGCGAGGCCGATAATGAGGACCTGGTGGCCACCGTTGTGGCCCAGATCGAGGCCGCCATCCGCGAAAGCGCGCCAAGCGCTTGATTCGATTTTTTTATTTGGAGACGCCAGCACTTTGAGGCTGCGCAACTGTGAAGACAACGTGGTTAAGGTCTTAGGTTAAGTACGCCTTAAGGAAGTTGTTGGATATTGGCTGCAATCGATTGATGTCGAGGCAACCAAAGGACGTTTTCACATGCGCAAGCTTATCGCTGCGATCATGGTGGCAGGAGCCGCCCTCGTCGGTGGTCAGGCGATTGCCGCCGACTTGCCCTATTATCCACCCGTGATCGAAATTCCGGACGTCGACTACGGCGTTCAGGGTTCCTTCTACCTGCGCGGCAGCGCGGGCGCCAATGCCCTGTGGGCCAAGGAAGCCTATGCCAACGAGTGTCTCGCCTGTGGCGGGGTGCCGGTGAAGACGGCCTTCCCGTTTACGGCCATGGGCTACGGCTATAGCGTTGGTGCCGGTATCGGTTACGAAACCGGTACGGGCCTGCGCTTCGACGCCACGGTCGACTATGTCGGCAATGAAGGCCTCAAGGTCACCAAGAGCGCTGCCTATGGCGCCCGTGCCGGTGACTACACGGTCAAGCTGCGCTCCACCATCGCCCTGGCCAACGTCTACTATGACTTCTCCTTCGGCGGCGACCACGGTTATGGCGCAGCTGGCGGTGCCTTTGGCTATGTTGGTGCCGGCGCTGGCGCGGCCTTCAACAATATCGACGTGACCACCCCTCCGGGTGTCGTTGTCCCCTCGGGTGGCAACACGGCATTTGCTGCTGCCGGCATGGTCGGCGCTGGCTATGACTTCGGTGCGGTTGTGGCCGACGTGGGCTACCGCGGCGTCTATATCAGCCAGCTGTCCAACGGCGCTGCCGCCGCTGACCTGGTCACCTCGGACCACAACTGGCTGCATGAAGTGCGCGGCACGATCCGCTACCGCTTCAACTAACCGGTTCGGCCCAAGCGGCCACCCGTCTCGCATCATGAAACCGGCGCCTTGCGGCGCCGGTTTTTTTGTTTTGCGACCTGCTGGACAGGTCTGGTGAGCCATGTACAGCTTTGGCAAAAGGGAGAGCTCTATGAAAATCCTGGTGATTGGCGCTGCGGGCATGGTTGGGCGCAAGCTTGTGGCTGCGCTGACGGAGGCAGGGACAGTGGGCGGACAGGCCATTTCGTCGCTGACCCTCGCCGATGTCATCGCGCCGCCCCCGCCGGGCGGCACTTTGCCCCACACGCTGGTGGCGGCCGATCTGTCGCTGCCGGGCGTAGCAGAAGAGCTCATTTCTGATCGCCCCGATCTCATCTTCCACCTTGCGGCTATTGTTTCGGGGGAGGCCGAGGCTGATTTCGAAAAGGGCTACAGGATCAACCTCGACGGCACGCGGCTGCTGCTCGAGGCGATCCGGCGCAATAGCGCCGACGAACCCTATTGCCCACGGCTGGTGTTTACGTCGTCCATCGCCGTGTTTGGAGAGCCGCTCCCCGCGGTTATCGGCGACACGCACCAGCATACGCCGCTGACGAGCTATGGCACCCAGAAGGCCATTTGTGAGCTGCTGCTGTCCGACTACTCCCGCCGTGGCTTTGTGGACGGTGTTGGCATTCGCCTGCCCACCATAGCGGTGCGGCCAGGCAAGCCGAACAAGGCGGCCTCGGGTTTCTTCTCGGGCATTATCCGGGAACCGCTGGCGGGCCAGGAGGCATTGCTGCCGGTCGACGAGACCGTCCGCCACTGGTTTGCCAGCCCGCGGTCGGCCGTCCGATTCCTGCTGCATGCTGCCGCGCTCGACACCAGCCGTCTTGGCGCGCAGCGCAACCTTTCCATGCCGGGCCTGGCCGCCACCGTAGGTGAGGAGATCGAGGCCCTGGGGCGCGTTGCCGGGCCAAAGGCGGTTGCCCTCATCCGTCGCGTCCCGGACCCGGTGGTCGCCAAGATCGTCGCTGGCTGGCCACAGGCGTTTGACGCCCAGCGGGCCCGCGAACTGGGGTTTGTCGGCGAGACCAGCTTTGACGAGATCATCCGCATCCATATCGAGGACGAGCTGGGCGGCGCGATCAGCTAGGCTGGTGCGCGCCCTGGCATCAGGCCAAGGGTATTGATTCTCAAAGACGCCTGAGTGTGTTGCGGGGGCAGGCTCGGTGTCCCCGCAACAGGCGATGGTCAGCTGACGCGGGCGCCGCTGGCGTCGAAGAGATGCACGACGTTGAGGTCCGGCATGACGCGCAGCGTGCTGCCGGGAGCGGCATCAATGCGCTCCCGGAAAATCGCACTGACAGGCTGCTTGCCGATGCGGCCGATCACCTGGGTTTCCGATCCCGTAGGCTCGAGCACCACAACGTCCATGGCGATGCCGTCGGGATCAACCCGCAGGTTTTCCGGTCTGATGCCATAGGTCGTTGCCTGGGGTGCATTGGCGATGGTGGGCAGCATAATGCCATCGGCCGTCTGGAACCCGTCAGAGGTCGTTTGCCCGGTGATGAAGTTCATCGAGGGTGAGCCGATGAAGCCGGCGACAAAGGTGTTGACCGGACGGTCATAGAGTTCGAGCGGGGTGCCCATCTGCTCGATGACGCCATCGCGCATCACCACGATCTTGTCGGCCATGGTCATGGCCTCGACCTGATCGTGGGTGACATAGATGGTGGTGGTCTTGAGCCGCTGGTGCAGTTCCTTGATCTCGGACCGCATCTGCACGCGCAGCTTGGCGTCGAGGTTGGACAGCGGCTCGTCGAACAGGAAGACCTGAGGATCGCGCACGATGGCCCGCCCCATCGCCACGCGCTGGCGCTGGCCGCCGGACAGCTGGCGGGGTTGGCGGTCGAGAAGATTGGTCAAACCCAAGATGTCGGCAGCGCGATTGACCTTCTCGGTGATCTCGGCCTTTGGCACGCCCTTGAGCTTGAGCGAAAACGCCATGTTCTGCTCAACCGTCATGTGCGGATAGAGGGCGTAATTCTGGAAGACCATTGCGATGTCGCGGTCCTTGGGCGGCAGGTCGCTGACGATACGGTCGCCGATGCTGATGTCGCCCGAGGTGATCTCCTCCAGCCCGGCGATCATCCGTAGCAAGGTGGATTTTCCACAGCCTGACGGCCCCACGAGAACGACGAATTCACCGTCCTGAATATCGATCGAAATGCCCTTGAGCGCTTGAAAGCTACCGTAGTGCTTTCCGGCATTGTCGATAATGACCTTGCCCATAGAAATCTCCCTCTTCCCTGCGGTCACCAGCTCCCTGGGCCGCCTCCTGCCACTCCCAAAGCCGCCGGATTTTCCGGCAAACTACCGTGGGCACGGCTTTTTTCCTCACGGTTGCATCCTGCCGGCATCGCGTCAATGCAGTCCGGCCGTGTTGGAACGGTCCGTTGCGAAGCTGGCAGTCACGACTTGTCTTAGCGTAATTCGACGTGTAGCCTCAATTATGTTGATGGTTAGTTTTATCATCGATGAATGGGTGCGCAATGCGCATTCGATGGGGAGAGCGCGAAGCGCCGCCCATCTCAGGGAGGTTGAGAATGGCACACGAGGATTCGCCACGCCGGCGGAAGTCCCTGTTGCGCAAGGTCGTCGACAGCCGAATTCTGCTGCTGATGTGCGCCCCGGCTATCGTGTTTTTCGTCGTGTTCAATTATGCGCCGCTGCCGGGCATCTGGATCGCGTTCACGAACTTCAATTACCGCGACGGCATCTTCGGCAGCCCGTTCGTCGGGTTCAAGAACTTCGAGTTCCTGTTCAAGTCCGGACAGCTCTGGATGCTCACCCGGAACACGATTCTCTATAATCTGGCGTTCATCATCCTGGGAAACATCCTGCAGATCGCCATCGCGATCATGCTCAACGAAATCCGGCTGAAGTTCTTCCGCAAGATCAGCCAGGGGGTGATGTTCCTGCCCTTCTTCATCTCGGCCGTGCTGGTCGGCGTGATCGCCTTCAACCTGCTCAACTACGACACCGGTGCGCTGAACGCGCTGATCAAGCAGACCGGTGGCGATCCCATCAAGATCTACAGCACGGCCGGGCTGTGGCCGATCATCATCATCATGGTGCATCTATGGCAGAGCACCGGCTATGGCTCGATTGTCTATTTCGCTGCGATCATGGGCATCGACAAGGGGCTCTATGAAGCGGCCGCAATCGATGGCGCCTCAGCCTGGCAGCGCATCCGCCATGTCACCCTGCCCAGCCTCAAGCCGACCTTCATCATCCTGGTGCTGTTCTCGCTGGGCGGCATCATGCACGGCAATTTCGGGCTGTTCTGGAACCTGGTCGGCAACAATGCGGCGCTGTTCCAGACCACCGACATCATCGAAACCTCGGTGTACCGCATGGTGCTCTCGCAGAACAATTTCACCACCTCGACGGCAGTGGGCCTGTACCAGTCCCTGTTCGGTTTCGCGCTCGTGATGATCGCGAACGGCATCGTGCGAAGGATAAACAAAGACTATGCACTCTTCTGACGCCAAGACTGCCCGGACCATGGTTGAGGCCGTGAGCGTCGAGGCGGGCAAGAGTTCCAACGCCACACCGCGGCGCCGTCGTGCGATCAAGCTCGACACCGGCGATCTGGTGCTGCAGGCATTTTCCTACCTGACGGTGGGGCTGTTCGCGGTCTTCTGTCTGTTGCCCTTCGTCATGATGCTGTCAGCGTCCCTGTCGAGCGAGGCCGAGATCCGGCGCAGCGGCTTTGGTCTGTTTCCCAAGGATTTCACGCTGGCGGCGTACCAGTACATTTTCAACGCTCCCCAGCAGATTATCGGTAGCTATGTCGTCACGGTGGTGATGACAGTGACCGGCACGGCCATCGGCCTGTTCGTCATCGCCATGACGGGCTATGCGCTGAACCGGAAGGATTTTCCGTTCCGCGACCATGTGTCGTTCTTCATCTATTTCACCACGCTTTTCTCGGCAGGGCTGGCGCCGACCTTCCTGTGGGTGGCGCGCGTGCTCGACCTGCGCGGCAGCTATCTGGCGGTGTTCCTGCAACTGCTGATGACGCCGTGGCTGATCATCCTGATGAAGAATTTCATGCGCACGGTGCCCTATGAAATTGTCGAATCCGGCAAGGTCGACGGGGCCGGTGACTTCCGCATCTTTGCGCAATTGTGCCTGCCGATGATGAAGCCGGCGCTGGCAACGATCGGCCTGTTCCTGGCGCTGAGCTACTGGAACGAGTGGTATCTGTCCTCGCTCTATCTGGGCAGCACGGTCGAGTTCAAGCCGCTGCAATATCACCTGTACAATCTGATCAACACAGCCAATGCGCTGCGCAATTCGGTGGCTGGCTCCAATGTCAGCATCACCGATCTGCCCACCAACACATTGAAGATGGCGAGCGCGATCGTGGCCACCGGCCCGATCCTGCTGCTCTACCCCTTCGTCCAGAGATACTTCGTCAGCGGGATCGCCATCGGCGCGGTGAAAGGATGAGGCGAATGGTTCTGAATGAAGTGACCTCACCGCACGCCTGAAACAAAAAATGGAGGAGCAGGCAATGAACAGAAGACGTGTCTTAGCAATCGGGGCGGCCATGCTGGCCCTTGGGACCAGTTCGGCAAGCATGATGAGCAGTGCGTTTGCTCAGGACGCACCGGTCGAAATCACCATGCTCACGATGGGCAACAAGCCCACCAACGGGCGTCTGGAGGCCATGCTCGAGAAGCTCAATGAGCGTCTGATCGCCCAGGCCAATGCCAAGCTCAACCTGTTCTACATCGAATGGGCGGACTGGCAGACGCAGTACAATGTGCAGTTGCTCTCCGGCGACGACAATGTGGACCTTGTCGCGACCGCGACCGACTGGCTCTATGCCTGGGAAAACGCGGAGAAGGGCGCCTTCCTGCCGCTGTCGGAAGACATGCTCAAGACCCATGCCCCCAAGACCTGGGCTCAGGTTGACGCCGCCGGTCACTGGGACCTGACCAAGCTGGCCGACGGCAATATCTATTTCATGCCGGAAGACAACTACACCCAGTACACCAACCACGGGTTCTTCTACCGCGGTGACTGGGCCAAGGAAGCCGGCTTCGAAAATGGCGAGATCACCAAGTTCGAGGACTTCACCAAGTATTTCGAATGGGTGAAGGCCAACAAGCCTGACGCCTATCCCTGGGATGTCGCGGGCGCCAATGAAGCCGCGCTGACCGGCTACATGCAGGGCCACACCGACTTCCAGACGCTGCAGGGCGTCAGCGCCGGCAATTATGCGCCGTTCCAAACCAAGGCGTCCGACCCCTACACGATCACCTCCTGGTATATGGAAGGCGATGCCCTGATCGAGGCGGCCAAGCTGGCCAAGCAGTGGAACGACATCGGTGTCTGGCGTGAAGACGCGCTGAACTATGATGGTGACACCCGCGAAGAGTTCTACGCCGGGCTGACCGGTGCAGAGCAGCACCACACGCAGACGTTCGTCACCCAGATCGTCCACAACATGAACGCCAAGCAGCCCGGCTCCGACCCCAAATTCTACTACTGGGGCGAGGAAAACGGCAATTTCTTCAAGGACATCTTCACCCACGGTGCGATGGCGGTGAGCACCTATTCGCGGAACCCCGAGAAGGCGCTCGAGGTCTATGACCTCATCCGCAACGACAAAGAAAACTACATGCTGTTCAACTATGGCATCGAGGGTGAGGACTACATCATCCGCGAGGATGGCGTGCTGGATCGCCCGGAAGGCTTCGACTCCTCGACCATGTCGCTCGACACCAACTACTGGTGGGGCCGCATGGATGAGTTCGAGCCCGCTCGTACCACCGATGCGCCCAACAAGGCTGAACTGATCGACGAACTCAATGCCACTGCCAAGGATTACCCGTACTCGACGCTGATCATCAACAAGTCGGCGATTGAACCCACGCTGGCCGCCATGGCCGGTGTGCTGTCCGAGTACATCCCGCAGTTGCAGTACGGCAAGTTCGAGGATCCGGCTGCCGCCGTGGCCGAAATGCGCGAGAAGCTGGCCGCGGTCGGCTACGAGGACGCACGCGCATCGATCCAGGCTGATATTGATGCCTGGGCGACTGCTCGCGGGCTGAAATAGGTCTCAGGACCCTGACGGGCGGGGCCGCATGGGTGCGGTCCCGCCTGACACATCGCCAACAAAAGCGGTCGAAGGAATAGCGTGTGGTTAGCCTTTTTTCCGCAGATTCGACACTCATGCGCGGGCTCACCCGGCTCGCCGACATGATGATCCTCAATCTGCTGTTCCTGGTCACCTCGATACCGGTGTTCACGCTGGGCGCTTCGCTGACGGCCCTCAACTTCACCGCAATGCGGATCGGAACGGGCGAGTGCCTTTCGGTCTCGGCGGACTATTTCCGATCGTTCCAGCAGAATTTTCGTCAGGCGACCGTGATTGCCCTGGTGCTGGCCTTCCTGGCTGTGGTGCTGGCGGCCTGGGACCAGGTGATCTCGGCGCTGCCGCTGCCAGGCGAGGCCACGCTGGCGCTCCAGGCGGTGTGGTACGTCCTCGCCTTCAACCTGGTGCTCACTACGCTGTTTGTGTTTCCCTATCTGGCCCGGTTCGAGGGGCGCAGCGTTGATGTGCTGCGCAATGCCCTGATGCTGGCCTGGCGGCATTTGCCGAGCGCAGTGGCGTCTCTGGCGGTCATCGCAGGCGCTGTCGGCCTCACGCTGTTTTATCCCCATGCAACCGGCTACGGCCTGTTGTGGCTGCTGCTTGGCTTCTCGGCCATCGCCGTGGCCAGCGGTTTTCTCTTCACCCGTATTTTCCAGCTCTACATTCCCAATACGCGACCCGATTCCAGATAAGGCCCAACCGACACATGCACGCACTCAATATCAGCCGCTGGGCTTTCACCCTCTCGGACCAGCCGGATGCCTGGATGAAGGGCCATGACGACAGGTCCTGGCAGTCCGTTGTCGTGCCGCATGACTGGAGCGTGGCGCAGGAGTTTTCGCCTGCCTGGTCCAGCGGCACGGGCTATCTGCCAGGCGGCATCGGCTGGTATCGGGCGCATGTGTCCCTGGCGCAGCTTGGGGACCTCGCGGACAAGCATGTCCGGCTGGTGTTCCACGGCGTCTACAAGAACGCCGACGTCTGGGTGAACGGCTACCATCTTGGCAGTCGACCGTCCGGCTATGCCGAGTTTTCCTTTGATCTGTCCGAGATTGTTTCCTACGCCAATAGCGACGACCTCGTCGTGGCGGTGCGTGTCGCCCATACCGAGATTTCGGATTCGCGCTGGTACAATGGCGCCGGCATCAATCGGCGCGTCGAGATCGAGGTGCATGAGCAGGTGCGCCTTGCCGAGCATGGCAGCGCCTTTGTGACCCTGGACGCCAATGCCGATGTGGCGAGCGTCCAAATCACCCAGACCATCATCAACGACACGGCGCAGGCGGCGGCAGTGCGCGTGCAGCATGCTCTGCGTTCGCTGACCTCAGGTCGGGTGCACAGCTATGACGCAGAGGCTTCGCTGCCGGCCGGGGAAGCCTCGGATGTCCGCGTGACGGGGAGCGTGCCGCAGCCAGAGCTGTGGTCGGACACCAAGCCGCATCTTTATGAACTCACCACCACCCTGCGCTGGACGGACGCGGGCGCTGAACGCCAGGCGGTCTATACGGATATCGTAGGTATCCGCACGTTCAGGTTCGATGCCAATGAGGGCTTTTTCATCAATGGCGAGGCGCGCACGCTCAAGGGCGTCTGCCTGCATGAGGACGCTGGCGTGCTCGGCACGGCGGTGCCGGCCGGCGTATGGTTGCGCCGGCTACTCAAGCTCAAGCAGATGGGCTGCAATGGCATCCGCATGTCGCACAATCCGCACTCGCCCGAGCTCTATCGGCTGTGCGACGCGATGGGGTTTTACGTCATCGATGAGGCTTTCGATGAATGGGAGAACGCCAAGAACAAGTGGTGGCAGGGACACAATGTCTATCCGCCACGGCACCAGGGCTATGCCAAGGACTTCCAGGCGTGGCACCAGCGCGACCTCGAAGCCATGGTGGATGCCCATCGCAACCATCCCTCGATCATTGCCTGGAGCGTTGGCAACGAGATCGACTATCCCAACGATCCCTATGCCAGCGCCCTGTTTGCCGAGATGACCGGCAACAATGACGCGCGCAAGACGGCGCGGCAGCGCAGCTATGACCCTAACCGTCCGGACGCGCGACGCCTGCCGACCATTGCCAGGCGCCTGGTCGAAATCGTCAAGGCCAAGGATGCCACGCGGCCGGTCACGCTGGGGGCAGCCTATCCCGAATTGTCCAGCCGCACGGGGTTGACCGGTCTCTTCGATGTGATCGGCTACAACTACAAGGAGCATCTGTACGCGGACGACCACGCCCGCTTCCCCGACCTGCCGATCATGGGCAGTGAGAACGGGCATCGCTATACCGACTGGCTGGCGGTGACCGAGAATGACTATATTTCCGGGCAGTATCTGTGGACTGGCATCGACTATCTGGGCGAGGCGCATGGCTGGCCCATTCATGGGTCTGGCGCGGGCCTGTTGACCGTCGCGGGATTTGAAAAGCACACATTCCACCTTCGCCGCAGCTGGTGGACGGACGCGCCGGTGGCGTATCTGGCGACGCGACCGCATGTCGAAGCGGACGAGAAGAACTTCTGGTCCCATCCCATCGGGCGGCACTGGGGCGAGGAGGGCGGTGACACGGTCGAAATCCTCTGCTTTGCCAATGGTGAGCCGCGGCTGCGCTGTGGCGGCGAAGTCCTGCCGCTGACACGCGACGACGAGAACGGCTATTGGAGCACCATTGTGACGCCGCGCCGCGATGCGCTGGTGCTGGAAGTGCTGCGCGACGGCCAGGTGGTGGCCCGGGACGAGCTGAGCGCACGCGGGGTGGCGGCGCGGATCGAGGCAAGCATCTGGGCGGCGCCTGCGGATGCCCTGCGGGCCTGTGCCGATGCGGGCCTGGCCATGGACGAGGTTGTCCAGATCGAATGCGTCCTCAGGGACGCCGCCGGCGCTGTGGCCAATGACGAGCGTCTTATCAGCGTCGAAGTGTCCGGCGGCGACCTGCTGGGGCTCGAGAATGGCGACCTCGCCGACAACACGCCCTATGCTGCGCGCAGCCGGCTCAGCTACGAGGGCCGCCTGATCATCTTCGTGCGCCCCAGCGCAGAGACGAGCGTGCGCATTTCGGCCTCCGGCCTGCCTGATGTCCGAGTGACGTGCGGCCAGGCTGGTGCGGGGGGACTGACATGCTGATCGACCTGAGCAACAAGGTCGCCATTGTCACCGGTGCCGGACGCGGCATCGGCTACGAGATCGCAACGACACTGGCCAGCGAAGGCGTGACCGCTGTGATCACAGATATCCGCCAGGACCTGCTCGATGCCGCGGCGGCGGAATGGTCTCGGAATGGCTGGGCGGGGTTGCAATTGCTGTGCGACGTGCGCAAGCCGGACGACAACCGCGCTGTCGTTGCGGCCGTGGATGCGGCGTTCGGGCGGATCGACATCCTGGTCAACAATGCCGGCGTCGCCAATGGCGGTCGGGTCGAGAGCCTGTCCGAGGACAATTGGGACCTCAATTTCGACATCAATCTCAAGGGCACGTTCCTGATGTGCCAGGCCGTCATCCCGGTCATGAAGCGCCAGAAATCGGGGCGCATTCTCAATGCGGCGTCGTTTGCGGCGATCATGCCGTCGATCGGCTCGGCGGCCTATGCCGCGTCCAAAGCCGGCGTCGAGAGCTTCACCCGCGTGCTGGCGGGCGAGCTGGGCGCGCATGACATCACGGTGAACTGCTATGCGCCCGGCATGATCCCGACGGCGATGAACGGATTTGCCGATCGCACGGCGGCCGAGCAGGAGCGTCTGCTCGACACGCTGACACTGCGGCGCTGGGGCAGCCCGAAAGACGTTGCCAATCTGATCTGCTTTTTGTCCTCGGACCTTGCCGCCTACATTACCGGCACCATGATCGATGTGTCGGGTGGCAAGTTCGCGACCCAGATGCCCTGGGTTGCGCACCGGGAGCCTTAGCCACACGCACCACAAGGGGGCCAGAATTGGGGGGCGGTGTCGCCTTAGAGAATGCCCATAGCACGCATGTTCGCGGCGGAGCGACGGATCATGTCCAGTTCATAGGTTGCCAACGCGGCATCGTCGCCCTTTTCCCAGGGCGTGCGGTAGTCGGCATCGGCGGCGAGGGCATTGACGGTGGTTGCCGCAAGGCAGCGCGCCAGCGCGGCTTCGTCGCGCGGGGGATAAAGGCGCCACCAGGCGTCGGTCAGCAGGCGGACATGTCGCGCTTCGAGCGCGGCCAGCTCCATTACCGCCGTCACCTCGTCGCGGAACGCGCCGATGACAGCGAGGATTTCGGTAAAGGGCACGGCGCCGTCGCCAAGCGCGCAACGCACCAGGCGGAAGCCTTCGGGGGTGGGCTGCACGGTGTAGTCCTTGAGATGGATGTGCCGCACATACGGCGCGATCACCGCGGTGAAGTCGAGCGGCGCCTCGCCGACCGGAAACGAATTGCCCGTGTCATAGGTGATCCCCACGGAGGGGCCGAGATCCTGGCACAGGGACACCAATTCACGGCTGGTGAAATCCTGATGGTTCTCAATGGCCAGCGTCTTGCCGGCGGCATCGGCGAGGTGGGCAAACTGTCCAAGCTCGTTGCGCACGGCCGCCACACGATCGGGCCAGGGTGGGGTGCAAACGGCGCGATCCCCGCACAGTACGGTGGTCAGCGCCAGCCGGATGGTGGGGGCGTCCAGGGCGGCGGCAATCTCCAGCTGGCGCGCGAACAGCGATGGCGCCAGACGGGCACTCACGATGGGTATCATGCCCAGCGCGACAAGCTCGTGCCGCAGGGCGTCCAGTTCGGGCGCGGACATCGACAGCAGCACGCCATCCCAGAGCTCGATGGATCGCGCGCCAAATTCGCGCGCCAGCGCGATGTAGCCGGGCAGGCCGGCCGGGTGCGGATTGGCGCGCGGCGTCCCGGCGGCGTGCAGACCCAGATGGTAGGACAGGCCATAGGGGTTCAGACCAGTATGAAGTCGCACGGGCGCAGGCTCCGCAGATTGCATGGCGTCGGGCCAGATCACGCGGGGCGGGTGCCTGGGGGCAACCAACCGACATTTTCCGGGCCCTTCGGCGACACTGTAGTCTGCGGTTGGGCAAATCAGAAGTGGCCGGAAGCCGGCCAATGCGATAGCTGGTGGCGACCGCGATATCGGGCTTTGGCGGTCCAGGAGTGAGCATGGTTGTTCAAAGGCGGACCTCTCGCGACATTCGCAACGAATCCCGGCTGGATGTGCTGCATACGGTGCTGTCGGCACGCGAAACGACGCGCAACGAAATCGTGCGGGCGACCGGGTTGAGTCCGGCCACGGTTGCCACCGTGGTCGGCGAGTTGCTGGCACAGGGGATCGTTGCCGAGACCAAGGTGCGGCCGGGCCGCAGCGGCCGGCCGACCGCAACGCTGGGCATGAATGCCGCGCGCGGCTTCATCATCGGCATCGACGTTGCCGAGACCTATGTGCGCGCCGTGCTGTTCGACACCGCACTCAACCAGCTGGCCTTTGCCGATGGCGATGGCGGCGAGCGTGTGCCGGACGCCGACGCGGTCGTTGAGGGCATCGGTCGCCTGGTGGACAAGCTGCTTGAGGAACAGGGCATATCGCGATCCGATGTCCTGGGGGTCGGCGTGTCGCTGCCCGGGCTGGTGCAGGGGCCGTCCGGCCCGTCGGTGATCGTGCCGCTCTGGGCCTGGCAGAATGTCGAGACGGAGCGCTTGCGCGAGCGGCTGGCGCTGCCTTTGGCGATCGACAATCCGCTCAAGGCGAGTGCCACGGCCGAGCTCTGGCTTGGACGGGGGCGCTACCGCTCGAGCCTGGCAACAGTAAACCTCGGGACGGGCGTGGGGGCCGGCATTGCCCTTGAGGGGCGTATCCTGCGCGGAGCCACCAATTCGGCCGGCGAATGGGGGCACTCACTGCTGGTGCTCGACGGGCGGCTCTGCCGTTGCGGCCGCAAAGGCTGTGTGGAGGCCTATGTCGGCGCGCCGGGCATCCAGCAGACGCTGCGCGATATCGATCCCACCCATCCGCTCGCGGGCGTCGACCTGCAGGGCGATTTCATCGAGGCTGTCGCCGCCGCCGCGAACAGCGACAAGACCGACCCGGTGATTGCCGAGACAATTGCGCGGACAGCCTATTATCTGGGCTCGGCGCTGGCCGACCTCGTCGCCATCGTCAATCCAGAAGTGGTGACGCTCACCGGCTGGACAACCTGGGCGCTGAGCGAGCATCTGCTGCCCGCGACCCTGCGTCATCTGCGGGAGCAGGCACCGGGCCAATCGGGCCAGGATGTGCAGGTGACGGTTTCGGCGGTGCGCGGCAATTCGGCAGCCACCGGCATCGCCATTATTGCCCTGGAACGCTTCCTCGCCGACGCCGGCCTACTGACCACCAATGTGCCGATCGCGCTCTAGCAACAGGGCACCGTGATTGCTGCGACAAAAGAGTGATTGACGCCCGAACGGGCCAGGCGTATTTGCAGCCTCAGGACATCTCGCCCTAACGCGAGACGCATAGACCTGGGAGGGTCGCTGAAGATGGCTGATATGCCCCTGACCGCGCCGGCGGTGAAACCGGCTAATCCGAATTTTTCGTCGGGCCCCTGTGCCAAGCGTCCTGGCTGGACGGTTGAGGCGCTGGTCAATGCGCTGGTCGGTCGTTCGCACCGCTCCAAGCCGGGCAAGGCCCGCATCCAGCGCGCCATCGACCTGACGCGCGAACTGCTCGAAGTCCCCGCTGACTATCGCATCGGCATTGTGCCGGCGTCCGACACCGGCGCCGTGGAAATGGCCATGTGGGGCATGCTGGGCGCCCGTGGCGTGGACATGCTGGCCTGGGAAAGCTTTGGCGAAGGCTGGGTCACCGATGTGACCAAGCAGCTCAAGCTGGACGATGTGCGCCTGCTCAAGGCGCCCTATGGCGAAATCCCCGATCTGGCGCAGGTCGATTTCGAGCGCGACGTGGTGTTCACCTGGAATGGCACGACCTCGGGTGTGCGCGTGGCCAATGCCGACTGGATCGCGGCTGACCGCAAGGGCCTCACCATCTGTGACGCGACCTCTGCGGCGTTTGCGCAGAAGCTCGATTTCGCCAAGCTCGATGTGGTGACCTTCTCCTGGCAGAAGGCGCTGGGTGGCGAAGGCGCGCATGGCGTGCTGATCCTGTCGCCGCGCGCCGTGGAACGGCTCGAGACCTATAAGCCCGAGCGTCCGCTGCCCAAGATCTTTCGCCTGACCAAGGGCGGCAAGCTGCTTGAGGAAGTGTTCGAGGCCGCCACGATCAATACGCCCTCGATGCTGTGCATCGAAGACGCGATCGATGCGATGGAATGGGGCAAGACGGTGGGTGGCCTCAGCGCCATGCAGGCCCGGGCCGATGCCAATTTCAAGGTGCTGGCCGACTGGGTCGCCAAGACCGATTGGGTCGCGTTCCTCGCCAAGGACGAAGCCAACCGCTCCAATACCTCGGTGTGCCTGTCGATTGTCGATCCGGCGATCACGGCGCTGGACGATGCGGCCCAGGCGGCCTTTGCCAAGGCGATCGTGGCGCGGCTCGACAAGGCCGGCGTGGCCTATGACATCGGCGCCTACAAGGACGCTCCGTCCGGCCTGCGCATCTGGGCTGGCTGCACGGTGGAAGCTTCCGATCTGGCGGCGCTGGTGCCCTGGCTCGACTTCGCCTTCGCCGAGGAAAAGGCCGCACTCAACAAGGCCGCTGCCTAGTCGCTTCGCAGACGACATGCCCCCGTCATTGCCCGGCCGGTCCGGGCAATCCATGGACCACCCGGACCAGCCGGGTGGTGACGGCGGCGGAACCACCCGATTTCACTGATGCGGCGCTGATCGAACGGCTGCCGCGACCACATTGGAAAGCCAAGACATGCCCAAAGTTCTCGTTTCCGACAAGCTCAGCCCCACCGCCGTCCAGATCTTCAAGGACAATGGCGTGGAGGTCGACTATCTGCCCGATCTGGGCAAGGACAAGGAAAAGCTGCTCGAAGTGATCGGCCAGTATGATGGCCTGGCCATCCGCTCGGCTTCCAAGATCACCGAAAAGATCATTGCCGCCGCGACCAACCTCAAGGTGATCGGTCGCGCCGGCATTGGCGTGGACAATGTCGATATTCCGGCAGCCACCAAGAAGGGCATCATCGTGATGAATACGCCCTTCGGCAATTCGATCACGACGGCAGAGCATGCCATCGCCATGATGTTTGCACTGGCCCGCCAGCTGCCGGAGGCCGATGCCTCCACCCGCGCCAGCAAGTGGGAAAAGAACCGCTTCATGGGTGTCGAGGTGACCAACAAGACGCTGGGCCTGATCGGGGCGGGCAATATCGGCTCGATCGTTGCCGACCGCGCCATTGGGCTCAAGATGAAGGTCATCGCCTTCGACCCCTTCCTGACTCCGGACCGCGCGCAGACGCTGGGCGTGGAAAAGGTCGAGCTGGACGAACTGCTGTCGCGCGCCGACTTCATCACGCTGCACACGCCGCTGATCGATGCGACGCGCAACATCATCGACGCCAAGGCCCTGGCCAAGACCAAGAAGGGCGTGCGCATCATCAACTGTGCGCGTGGCGGGCTGATCGACGAGGCGGCGCTTTATGAGGCGCTCAAGTCCGGCCATGTCGCCGGCGCGGCGCTGGACGTGTTCCTCGAAGAACCCGCCCAGAACAATCCGCTGTTCGAGCTGCCCAATGTGATCTGCACCCCGCACCTGGGCGCAGCAACCACCGAAGCGCAGGAGAATGTGGCGCTGCAGGTGGCAGAGCAGATTTCGGCCTATCTGATGAGCGGCGAGATCACCAATGCGCTGAACTTCCCGTCGATCTCGGCGGAAGAAGCGCCGATCCTGACCCCCTGGGTCAAGCTGGCGGAGAACCTGGGCCTGTTTGCCGGCCAGCTGACGGAAACGGCGATCAAGGGCATCAAGATCGAGTTCGAGGGCAATGTCGCCCAGCTCAATACCAAGCCGATGATCGCGGCGGCCATCAATGGCGTGCTCAAGCCCTCGCTGGGCGACATCAACATGGTGTCGGCGCCCCAGATCGCCAAAGATCGCGGCATCACCGTCGAGACCACCAATCGGGACCGCCAGGGCGCCTATGAAGGCTATATCCGCCTGACGGTGACGACCGAGCGGCAGGAACGCGGCGTAGCCGGGACGCTGTTTGCCAATGGCAAGTCGCGCATCATCCAGGTCAAGACCATCAACATGGAAGCCGAGCTGACCCCGTCCATGCTCTATGTGACCAATGAGGACAAGCCGGGCCATATCGGCCGCCTGGGCACACTGCTGGGCAAGCTGGGCATCAATATCGCCAACTTCAACCTCGGCCGCGCCGATGTTGGTGCCGACGCCATCGCGCTGGTGTCCATCGATGGCACGCTGACCGAGGCCCAGCTGGCCGAGATTGCCGGTCTGGAAGGCGTCAAGCAGGCCAAGTCGCTGCGGTTCTAGGCGTCGCGTCAGCCGAGATGAATACAAGGGGTCGGTGCTTTTGCACCGGCCCTTTTGCTATGCCGTCAGCGTTTGCGCCGCGCGGCGTACTCAGCCATGACAATGCCAGCGATGATGATGGCGGCCGCCATGAAGTGGTAGGGTTCGGGCCGTTCGCCCAGAATGATGATCGACCCAAGGGCGCCAAAGACCGGGATGAGATTGTGGCTGGGGGCGGCGCGGTTGGGGCCGACCAGCTCCACGCCACGGGCGTAGAAGACCTGGCTGAACATGGATGGGAAGATCATCACATAGACCAGGACGGCCCAGACCTTTGGCGAGGCCTGGGGCAGGGTGGCGAAGCTGCCCAGTCCGGTGCCGAACAGCTGCAGCAGCACCAGCGAGGTGAGGGCTGCGCCGGAGAAGGCTATCGCCATAAAGCTCATCAGATGCACCGGCGGCCGGAAGCGCAGCGCCAGCGTATAGGCGGCATAGGCGAGGCAAGCGAGGATGACGAAGCCATCGCCGATGTTGACGTCGAGCGTCAGGATGCGGCCGAGGTCACCATGGGTGGCCGTCAGGGCAACGCCGGTGATGGCGATCATCACGCCCACGATCTGCAGGGGCGTGGCGCGCACGCGGAAGACAATGAAATTGGCGGCCAGGATGATCATGGGCAGGGAGCCCTGTTCGATCGAGGAGTTGACGGCCGTGGTCGTGGTCAGCCCGACATAGAGCAGGCCGTTGAAGAGGGCATAGCCCACTGCACCAAAGCTCATCAGCAAGGGCCAGGCACGCCGGATCACCGGCCAGTCGGCCTTCAGGAACCGCCAGGCGAAGGGCAGGATGAAGAGCGTGGCACCGACGCAGCGGCTGGCCAGCAGCAGGAAGGGGTCCATTTCGCCCACAACCATCTTGGCCGCAACGACATTGCCGCCCCAGAACATGGGCGCCAGAATGAGCATCAGATAGGGCTGATCGAGCAATCGAGCGGATATGCCGCGATTTTGGTGGTCCTGCGGCTTTGTCATAATTGCCCGGTTGATGTATGGACATTCGGACTTAGCAGTTATTCGGCCACGATCAAACCCATCCAAGCGTGTGGCCGGGGGGACAGACGTCCAAATCAGTGAAGGGCGACCTCTGTGTCGGCCCCTTTGTTTCGCGCCTATCCTGGAGAAGGTTTTTCAATGGCTAATGTGGTTGTCGTCGGCTCGCAGTGGGGCGACGAGGGCAAGGGCAAGATCGTGGACTGGCTCAGCGAGCGCGCCGATGTGGTGGTGCGCTACCATGGGGGCCACAATGCCGGCCACACGCTGGTCATCGATGGTGTGAGCTACAAGCTGGCGCTGCTGCCCTCCGGTCTGGTGCAAGGCAAGCTCTCGGTCATCGGCAATGGCGTGGTGGTCGATCCGCACCACTTCGTCACCGAGATGGAAAAGCTGCGCGGGCAGGGCGTCAAGATCACGCCGGAAATCCTGCGCATCGCCGACAATGCTCCGCTGATTCTGTCGCTGCACCGTGAACTGGATGCCATCCGCGAGGATTCCAACTCGGGCCTCAAGATCGGCACCACCAAGCGCGGCATCGGCCCCGCCTATGAGGACAAGGTTGGCCGCCGTGCCATCCGCCTGATTGACCTCAGCGAACCCGACACGCTGATGGTCAAGATCGAGCGCCTGCTGTCGCACCACAATGCGCTGCGCCGCGGCATGGGCCTGGTCGAGATTTCGGCCCAGAAGATCTATGACGAGCTGATGGAAGTGGCGGCACAGATCCTGCCGTTCATGGATCGCGTTTGGCAGGTGCTGGATGACAAGCGCAAGGCCGGCGCCCGCATCCTGTTCGAAGGCGCCCAGGGCGCGCTGCTGGACAATGACCACGGCACCTATCCCTTCGTGACCTCATCCAACACGGTCGCCGGCCAGGCAGCCGCAGGCTCGGGCCTGGGGCCCACGGCCATCGGCTATGTGCTGGGCATTACCAAGGCCTATACCACCCGCGTCGGCGAGGGCCCGTTCCCCTGCGAGCTGGACGATGACATCGGCCGCCACCTGGCGACGGTCGGCCGGGAAGTGGGCGTCAACACCGGGCGGCCGCGTCGCTGCGGCTGGTTCGATGCCGTGCTGGTGCGCCAGACCGTCAAGACCTCGGGCATTTCGGGCATTGCCCTGACCAAGCTGGACGTTCTGGATGGCCTAAAGGAGATCAAGGTCTGCGTCGGCTATGAGCTGGACGGATCACGGATCGATTACTTGCCTGCCTCAATGGGAGCGCAAGCGCGGGTTAAGCCAATATATGAGACGCTTGAAGGCTGGTCGGAAACGACCGCCGGGGCGCGCAGCTGGGCTCAGCTGCCGGCCCAGGCCATCAAGTATGTCCGGTTCATCGAAGAGCAGATCGGTGCCCCCGTGGCCATGCTGTCGACGAGCCCGGAACGGCTCGACACCATCCTGGTGGTTGACCCATTCCAAGACTGAGTTTTTTTGATACAACACGTCGTGGACATCGTGAGTACCAAGTAACCAATGGCGGACTACAAAGAGCTGTTGCGCCGGGCCATCTCGGCGCTGCCGGAGAATAACGGAGCCGCCCGACGGGCGGTCTACGAGAAAGCGCGTTCCGCACTGGTTGGCCAGTTGCGTGCGATCACGCCGCCTTTGCCGGCGCGCGACATCACCCAGCACCGGCTGCAGCTCGAAGATTGCATTCGCCAGGTTGAGCAGGAGGCCAGCGAGGCCGTCATCATGCTCGGTCGCGACGCGGCGCCCGCGCCGCGTCCGGTGTTTACGCCAGCGGCGAGTGCGGCGTCCGTCGCCGATACCCGCCCTGCGGAACTCAAACCCGTCGACACCAAGCCGGCAGAACACCGGCCATTCGAATCACGGCCGGTGGAAAGCAAGCCGGCCGATATCCGGCCCATCGAGGCCCGCAGGACGGAACCTGCGCCGGCGCCGACGCCGTCCTCCCAACCCGTTGAGGCAGCCACGCCACAGGCAGAGCCTTCGATAGAGACCGCCAAGCCGACATCCTCCATGTCGATCGAGGAGATCATCGAGCAGGCAGCGTCCACCGGCGGCGCCAAGATCGAGACCGTCGACACACCGACCAAGCCAGCCGAGCCGGCGCCAATGCCAGCGGCCACGCGCCCGGAGACAGCGCGGACCGAACCCGTGCTGCCGGGCTCCAATGTTCGCCCGCTCGATCCGGCGAACCGTCCTGCGCCGTTCGAACCGCGTCGCACGGTTCCGCCGCTGGCGCCCGCCAATTCTGCTGAGCCGATTCGTTCGCCCGGCCGCATCGAACCGTCCGCGACGCCGCGCCACATGGGAGCAACTGCACCGGCGGCTGCCGCAGTGGTGCCTGCCCTTTCGGCCATTCGCGAAGTCGATCTCGAGATTGTCGAGCCCGACGCCGCTGAAGCTGAAGGCGCCATCGAGCGCGCGATTGAAACACTCGATCGTGAGGCCCGTGGCGAGTCGACCGTTGTGTTGGCGCCGGTATCGTCGGCTGACGCCGACAAGATTGCCGCCGCGCAGATTGACGATGCCGATGACAGCGGCTTTACCGCCCCGCGCGAGTCGCGCGCCGTCTCGGGCCTGACGATCTTCCTGATCGTCTTTGCCGTGCTGCTGGTTGGGGTGAGCGGCGCCGGCCTGTGGGCGTGGCGCGAAGGCTATATCCCCGTCGACCAGATGTTCAGCCAGGCGCAGACTGCCCCGGCAGAAGCCCCTGCGACCGCGACCACAACGCCGACACTTGATCCGGCACCTGCCGAAACCGTGGCGACGGATTCGGTGGCCACGCCGGGCAATACGGCTACAGCCACAGCGACAGGGCCATCGACGACACTCGAGGGGCTTGAACCGGATTCCCGGCTTGAACCCACACCCGAGCCCGTGGTGCCAACCGGCAATGAGACCGTACTGCCCTCGATCGGCAATGCGGACGGCAAGAGCGAAGAACGCCTGCCCGGCCAGGATGCGTCCACGGTCGCAGCCAATGACCCTGCAGCATCGGTTGATCCGGCCGTATTGGCCGGCAGCCAGTCGCTGCTGCTGGAAGCCAGCTCATCTGGCACGACGGGTGCTGTTCCGTTCTCGGGGACGGTGGAGTGGAGCGAGGGCGTCGACGAGCTCAACCTGCCGACGCTGGTCGCGCATGCGAGCATTCCCGCCCGCAATCTGGGCGTCAACATCACCATCCGCAAGAACTCCGATCCGAGCCTGCCGGCGAGCCATCTGATGGAAGTGGACTTCGAGGTCAGCGACAGCTTTATCGGTGGCACGATTGCCAATCTGCCCGGTGTGCTGCTCAAGAACCAGGAACTGGTGGCCGGTACGCCGCTGGTGGGGGCTTCGGCCCGTGTTGTGGGGAATTCCTTCCTGTTCGCGCTCAGCGCGGCGCCGGATGATGCCGCCACCAACAAGGAGCTGCTGGAGAGCCGCAAGTGGATCGACCTGGCCGTGGTCTATGGGACCGGCCGGAACGCCATCGTCACCATCGAAAAGGATGATGACGCGCAGGCCCTGTTCACCAAGGTCTTCGACGCCTGGGACAAATAGGATCGCGGCTAGGTTGCGATCAACGTCCCGTCTGCAATGACATAGCGACGGCTGGCGATGGCGGCGATGTCGTCGGCATGGTGGCTGACGAGGATCGTGTGCCAGCCCCTGTCACGCGTCAACGTCAGCACAAGATCGCGGATCGTGGCGCGGGTGGCGTCGTCGAGCGCCGAGAAGGGCTCGTCGAGCAACAGGACCGGTCGATTGCGCAATAGGGTGCGGGCGAGCGCAGCGCGCTGCTTCTGCCCGCCCGACAGGGTGGACGCGCGCTGATGATCAAGGCCGACAAGGCCCACATCTTCCAGAGCGGCGCGCACCTTCTGATCGGCCTCATGGCGTGAGGTGCGGGCCGGCAGGCCGAGGCGGACATTGCTGTCGGTGCGCAAATGATCGAACAGGCTCTGCGCCTGCAGCAGCAGCGAGACCGGGCGCTCCTCAGGGGGCAGCGGCAGCAGGTCACGCCCGTCCAGCGTCATGGTCCCCGCCGTGGGCGTCAAGAAGCCGGCCAGCAGATCGAGCAGGGTGGATTTGCCGGCGCCGCTGGCGCCGGAGACGGCGGTGATCTCGCCGGGCGCGGCCAAGAGGCTGAAGACATAGGGCTTGACCTGACCGGGATGGGCAAAGGTCAGCTGGTCAACGCGCAGCATTGGCAATCCTCTCGAACAGTTTGGGCAGGCCGACAAAGGCCAGCACGGTGCCGACCAGGAGGACGGCGGCAATGGCCGCGGCGTCGTTGCTGCGATAGCTGCCCAGGGCACGGAACATCAGCAGCGGCAGGGTCTGGAAATCCTGGGTGCCAAACAGGGCAATGACGCCCAGATCGCCCAGCGAGAAACAGAAGGCGAGGGCGAGCATGACGCCGATGTCGCGGCCGAGCAGGGGATATTCCACGGCCATGAACTGGCGCCAGCCCGAGAGGCCCAAGGTGCGCACCAGCTTGCCGCGGGTGGCGGCGATGGCCTGCAGGGGTGGACCGAGCGTGGCCATGGCAAAGGGCAGGGCCAGCAGGCTGTTGCCCAGGATGACCACGGCGGGTGCAGCGCTGGCCGGTGACAGGCCGAGATTGCGCACCAAAAGGAAAAAGCCCAGCGAGAGCACGACCGCCGGGACGGCGAGATAGGCGAAGGCCGGCACGCCGAGCAGGGTGCGGATGGGGGCGTGGGGCGTGGCGGCGCGGCCCAGGGCAAGGCCGAGCGCCAGCAGCAGGGTGAGCAGGGCCGAGGCGCTGCCGACCAAGAGGCTGCTGAGACTGGCCCACCAGAAGGCGGGTTGGGTCAGGACAGCGCCGAAGCCGGCGGTGACGCCATCGACCAGAACGGCGGCCAGCGGCAGACCGAAGCCGATGGTGCTCAGGGCCAGGACCAGGACTTGCAGCAGGCGGGCGGTGGCGCCGTCGCGCCAGCTTGGCGGCACCGAGGCGCCAAAGCTGGCGGGGACCGGCGCAAAGGCGGCGGCGATGAGGATCACGCCCGAGCAGACAGCGATCTGGGTCAAAGCCAGATAAACGGCGCCCAGCAGATCGAAATCCTGTCGCACGGCGGCGTAGATGGCGACTTCCAGCGTCTGGTTGGCGGGGCCGCCGCCGAGCAGCAGGACAATGGGAAAGCTGGTGAAGGCGAGGAGGAAGATGATGGCGGCCAGACCAGGGAGGCTGCCGCGCATCGCATGCCAATCGAGAATGGCAAAGCGCTGCCAGGCCGAGAGCCCCAGCGACTGGCCCGTCTTGAGGCTATCGGGCGCGATGGCGTCGAGACGGGCCAGCAGAATGCGGGCGGCGAAGGCGCCGTCGAGGATGACATGGGCAAACAGGATTCCACCCAGGCCAAAGGCCGGGTTGCCGATCGACTGGCCAAAGAGCGACTGGCTGAGCTGGTTGATCCAGCCACTGCGGCCCCAGATGGAGAGCAGGCCAAAGGCCACCACCATGCCGGGCGTGACGATGGCCGAGGCAAACAGGCCCACGACCAGATCGCGGCCAGGAAAGCGCAGGCGGTTGAGGGACCAGGCCAGGGCAATGCCGACAGCCAGCGAGAGCACGGTGGTGAGCCCGGCCTGGATCGCGGTCATGCGCAGCAGATGCGGGATGTCGACGCGACCGGAGCCGCCATTGGAGGCGCCAGCCGCGGCGAGGATGGACCAGAGCACCAGCGCCACAAGGCCCGCGATGGCCAGGGCCAGCAGCGCGGCTGTGGCCGTGCGGAACGGACGGGGTGGCAGGGTGGTGGTCGTCAGTTTGGCGGGCATGGTGTTCCCAATGTGAGCCAGGCCGCGGCGCCTCCCGCTGCGCGATGCAGGAGAGGCGCCGCGGCGCGGCGGCAGCGGGCCTGGCTACTGGATGGCCTTGAGCATCTCGTCGATCCAGGCCTGGCTGTTGGCCTCGATCTCGGCGTCGGTGAGCGTCAGCGTCTTGGCCGGCTGGGGCAGGGTCGCGTAGGTCGGGTCGAGCTGGTCGCCCAGATCGGTCACGGGCAGCATCCAATTGGTGGTGGGGATGATCTTCTGGCCCTCGACCGAGGTCAGGTAGGCCAGGAACTGCCGGGCGAGATCCTGGTGCTTAGACGACTTGAGAATGCCGGCCACTTCGGTCTGGGCCAGGTGGCCCTCGTCGAACAGGGCGGCGTGGATGGTCTGATCGTTCTCGGAGATGATGTGGTAGGCCGGCGAGGTGGTGTAGCTCAGCGCCATGTCGGCTTCGCCGGTGAGGAAGAGATTGTAGCTCTCGCTCCATTCGCGGGTGACGGTGAGGATATGCGGCTTGAGGCCAGCCCAGATCTCGGCGGCGCGGTCGCCATAGGCGGCCTTGACCCAGAGCACCAGGCCCAGGCCGGGCGTTGCCGAGCGCGGATCCTGAATGGCGATCTTGAAATCGGCCGGCAGGGCAATCAGCTCCTCGAAGGATTTCGGCGGCGTCTTGACCGTGTCGCTGTCGTAGACAAAGGCGAAATGGGCATAGTCGAAGGGCACGAACTGGGCGTCGGTCCAGGGCTCGGGCAGCGTCAGGCTGGAGAGGTCGAGACCATGGTCGGCAAAGAGGCCGGTGTCGCGGGCTTCTCCCGCAATGGCTGTGTCGAGCCCGACGATCATGTCAGCCTGGGTGGTGTCGCCCTCAAGCTGGACGCGGCGCAGCGTGCCGATTGAGCTATCGGCGGCGATCCATTCCACCGTGCAGCCGCAGGTGGCTTCAAAGCCGGCCTTCAGGCCCGGGCCGGGGCCCCATTCGGCGGCAAAGCCATCATAGGTGTAGATCGTGAGCGTAGGCGTTTCCTGGGCGGAAACGGGTGCCGCGAACAGTCCAAAAAGGACCGCAGCAACGAGGCGGGTGGACTTGACCATGGGTCATCCCTTCGTCGGTTGCGGCCATGAAAGAAGGGGATGTGTGTCAATGGCGCGGCATAACGAGATGCCCTTGCCATCTCGAACTTCCTCCGCCAGCATGACCTGGTTCAGGTTCAATGGGTAACTCTCAGCTCCGGAAAATCCGGAACACCCCAGCGAGACACCCCACACTTAATGAGAGCTTTGTGACAGTGCAAGACACTTCCGTTGCGCCGGCGGATGCGCCGATCCTCGCCTTTGACGGCCCAATTGCCATTGTTGGCGGCGGGGCCGTGGACCCCGGACTGCTGCGCAGCCTGGCCGAACACGGCGTGGAACTGGTGGGGGCAGACGGGGGCGGGGATGCCATCGGGGATGCGGGGCTGGTGCCTGCCGCGATCATCGGCGACCTCGATTCGCTCGGGGACCGTGCGGCCTGGGCAGAGCGCACGCAGGTGATTCACATTCCCGAACAGGTGACCACCGATTTTCAGAAGGCGCTCTATTCGACCAGTGCGCCGGTAACGCTGGCGGTCGGCATGACGGGCAAGCGGCTCGACCATACGCTGGCGGCGCTGAGTGCCGTGCTGCAGTTCGCGCCCGAGCGCCGGCTGCTGGTGGTGGACGAGGTGGACGTGGCCCTGGCCGTGGTGGGGGCGGTGGCCTTTGAGGCGGCGCCGCGCGAGCGGATTTCCATCCATCCGCTGCTGCCGATCAGCTTTGTGCGCTCGACCGGTCTGTACTATCCGGTGGATGGGTTGACCCTGGAGCCGGGCGGGCTCCTGGGCACGTCCAACGAGGGCACGGGCGGGCGCGTCGAGATTGTGCCGGCCGATGAGACGCCATGGCTGCTGATCCTGGGCAAGGCGCGGCTGTGGGACCTGGTGGCGGTGGCCAGGAACAATGCGCTGGGCACATGACGTGCCAAAGGGCCCGCATTGGCGGGCCCATTACGATGCTGAATAGCGCGATTACTGCGTGCGGAAGCGCAGGCGACCGATCTCGTCGTATTCGGCCTGTTCGGCCTTGAGCTGTTCGGCAGCCTCGCGCTGGTGTTCGCGCTGGTCGAGCAGTTCCACCTTCTTGAGATCTTCGAGCGCTTCGGCCAGGGCGTCCTGGGCGGCTTCGAGCTTGCCGCGCATGTCGTTGGCCGAGGCCAGCAGATTGTCGCGGCGGCTCAGGGCGGCCTTGGCAAAGGTCGAATAGGCGAAATGAGCAATGTCGGAAATGCCGGTCTTGGTATGCTCGATCTCGATCTGCTGGTCGAGTTCGGACGCCATGCGCACGAAATCGTTGACCATCATTTCGATCTGCGCAACCTGGCGGCGCTTCTCGTCAACTTGAAACTTCTTGAGCCGGATGAGGCTCTCGCTACGCGATTTCAAGACTTGTACTCCTTACACACCAAGTCAGTTCCGAGGCTGATACCTTGCCCCATCAGTCTGCCGCGCCCGCTTCGGCGATAATGGCCTCGAGCATTTGATAGCCCTCCGCCACTGTCGTCGTCTCTTCCCGGTCCTGGCTCAAAAAAGCCTCAAGCGCCGGGTTGATGGCGATCGCGCGGTCCACTTTCGGATCTGACCCTTTCCGGTAAGCCCCCAGCCGGATCAGCTCCTCCATGTCGGAATAGATCGACATGAGCTCCCGCGCCTTGGCCAGGACCGGTCTGAAACTGACCGGTACGCACCCTGGCATGGTGCGCGAGATGGACCGGAGCACGTTGACGGCGGGGTAGCGTCCCCGCTCGGCGATGCCGCGCTCCATTACAATGTGCCCATCCAGAATGCCGCGCACGGCGTCCGCGATAGGCTCGTTGTGATCATCACCTTCAACCAAAACGGTAAAGAGTCCGGTAACAGAACCGGTCGTTGGTGTTCCCGGACCCGCCCGTTCCAACAATCGTGGCAATTCTGTGAACACTGTGGGCGGGTAGCCCTTTGCCGTGGGCGGTTCGCCAATGGCCAGGCCGATCTCGCGCTGGGCCATGGCAAAGCGGGTCAGGCTATCCATCATGCAGAGCACGCGCTTGCCCTGGTCGCGGAAATATTCGGACAAGGTCAGGCTCATATAGGCCGCCTGGCGCCGCATCAGCGCCGCTTCGTCCGATGTCGCCACCACCACCACGGCGTTGGCCAGCCCGGCTTCACCGAGATATTCCTGGATGAACTCATGCACCTCTCGGCCGCGCTCACCGATCAGCCCGATGACGGCGACATCGACATTGGTGTTGCGGGCCAGCATGCTCATCAGCACCGACTTGCCGACACCGGAGCCGGCGAAGATGCCCAGGCGCTGGCCCTCGCAGACGGTGGTGAAGGTGTTGAGGCACCGCACGCCCAGGTCGAGCGGTTCGCCCACGCGCACGCGGTCATGCGCGAGAAGAGGGTTCTGCCGCAGCGGATAGGGGGTTGGACCACGCTCAAGCGGTCCCTTGCCGTCGATGGGCTCGCCCACCGCATTGATGACGCGACCCAGCCAAGCCTCTGAGGGGAAGGCGGCGCCGTCGCTGCGCTGGAAGATGGCCTTGCAGCCCAGGCGCACGCCCGAGAGCTGGCCGAAGGGCAGGCAGAGGGCCCGGCCATCCTTGAAGCCGATGATCTCAGCGGCGAGAAATTCGCCATCGGTGCTTTCGATCTGCACCCGACCGCCGACCCGCAGTTCGCGCACCGGGCCCACGATTTCGATCAGCAGGCCCTGCACGGATTTGACCCGACCATAGACCTCGATGTCGTCAATGGCCTCGATGGCCGAGATCAGGGCCTTCATCTGTGTTCAATCCCGGATTCGTTCATTTCGCATTAAGGTTTCCGCCGCTGCTGGGCTGGGCCGAACCACGAATCAGACAGTAACCCATCGTTAAGCAAAAGGCGCTATTTCACCTTGTTGATCGCTCCGCGCGCCCGTGTGCGCCCCGACCGGTCCAAACCCCCGCCATACCCCGGATTGCTTGAGTCCCGAGAGTCGCTTGGAGGCGGTAGTTAAACCATTTTCTTAAGAAAAATTGATAAGATTAACCCTTAAATTTCAATGACTTAGACTTAATTCACCCTAACGCTCTTTGCGTATTGCCGAACCGAATTAAACTTTGTTAACTATTTGGACTTAGGGTTCAGTCATATCCAGTAGGGTTGGCGTGGGCAGGCCAGGTCCCACGGTTCCAGCAGGAACGAATGACAAGGGGAATATAATGCGGGTACTCCTTATAGAGGACGACAGCGCTACGGCGCAGAGCATCGAACTGATGCTGAAGTCCGAGAGCTTCAATGTCTACACCACCGATCTGGGTGAGGAAGGCGTCGATCTCGGCAAACTCTACGACTACGATATCATTCTTCTCGATCTCAATCTGCCCGACATGAGCGGTTATGAGGTGCTGCGCACCCTCCGCGTCGCAAAGGTGCAGACGCCAATCCTGATCCTGTCCGGCCTTGCCGGTATCGAGGACAAGGTGCGCGGCCTGGGCTTTGGTGCCGACGACTACATGACCAAGCCTTTCCACAAGGACGAGCTCGTGGCCCGCATCCACGCCATCGTTCGGCGGTCCAAGGGTCATGCCCAGTCGGTCATCAGCACGGGCGAGCTGACCGTCAATCTCGATACCAAGACTGTCGAAGTGCAGGCCCAGCGCGTGCATCTGACTGGCAAGGAATATCAGATGCTCGAGCTGCTTTCCCTCCGCAAGGGAACCACGCTCACCAAGGAAATGTTCCTCAACCACCTCTATGGCGGTATGGACGAGCCCGAGCTCAAGATCATCGACGTGTTCATCTGCAAGCTGCGCAAGAAGCTCAGCGTGGCCACCGGCGGCAAGAACTATATCGAGACCGTGTGGGGCCGCGGCTATGTGCTGCGCGAGCCCGACGAGAACGACAGCTATTCGGAAAACGTCGCCTGATATCAATCAGGACGTTCAAGCCTTTGAGCCCCGCGCGACACAGTCGCGCGGGGTTTTTCGTCGTGTTGGTACACGCGCGGATTGTCGCTGGCGCCTTATGCTGGTTTCATCCCCATCATGACCGTAGAATCGCCCACGCACCATGCCATCAAGGATGTGTTCCGAACCGAGCAACCCAGGCTGATCGCCGGGCTGACGCGGGTTGTGCGCGACATTTCGCTGGCCGAGGAGCTGGCGCAGGATGCGCTGCTGGTGGCGCTCAAGACCTGGCCGGAGCGCGGCGTGCCCGACAACCCGGCGGCCTGGCTGATGCAGACTGCCAAGCGGCGGGCGATCGACATGTTCCGCCATCGCAGCATGGCGCGCGACAAGCTGGCCGAGATCGGCCGCGACATGGACAGCGCTGGCGATGACGCCATCGAGGCGCTGCACGAGCAGATGGATGATGAGGTCGGCGACGACCTGCTCAAGATGATTTTTACCGCCTGCCACCCCATTCTGCCGGCCGAGGCCCAGGTGGCCCTGACGCTGCGGCTGGTGGGCGGTTTGACAACCGAGGAGATCGCGCGGGCGTTCCTGGTGGCGGAACCGACCATTGGCCAGCGCATCGTGCGGGCCAAAAAGACCATTGCCACGGCCCAGATTCCCTATGCCGTGCCCAGCGGGCCGGAGCGGGCCGAGCGGCTGGCCTCGGTTCTGGGCGTGATCTACCTGATCTTCAACGAAGGCTATTCGGCCACGGCCGGAGACGACTGGATGCGGCCGCAGTTGAGCCGGGAGGCGATCCGGCTGGGGCAGGTGCTGGCCGGGCTGGCGCCGCGGGACAGCGAAGTGCATGGCCTTGTGGCGCTGATGGAGATCCAGGCCTCCCGCATGGCCGCGCGCATGGGCGCGGATGGCGAACCCGTGCTGTTGCTCGATCAGGATCGCAACCGCTGGGATCATCAGGCCATTGCGCGGGGATTGTCGGCGCTGGACCAGGCCATTGCGCTGGGCGGGGAGAACGGGCCCTACACCCTGCAGGCGGCCATAGCGGCCTGCCATGCGCGCGCGCGCATTGCCGCAGACACCGATTGGGCCCGCATTGCCGGGCTCTATGGGCAGCTGGCGCAGGTGACGCCCTCAAGCGTTGTCGAGCTCAACCGGGCGGTGGCGCTGTCGATGGCCGAGGGGCCTGCTGCCGGCTTGGCGCTGATCGACTCCATTCGCGGCGATCCTGCGCTGGCGCGCTATCATCTGCTCTACAGCGTTCGCGGCGACATGCTGGGCCGGCTGGGCCGGCATGCCGAGGCGGCAGAGGAATTTGAGCGGGCCGCCGGGTTGACGCGCAATGCCCGCGAAAAGGCATTCCTGCTGGGGCGGCTGGAGGACGAGCGACGGGCCCTGGCCAGTTGATCAGGCGGCCAGGTCGGTTTCGAACTTGGCTTCCAGGATGGTGCGATCAAAGGGCTTCATCATGTAGTCGCTGGCACCGGCCTTGAGCGCCATGGCGATGGCGCCGATGTCGTTCTCGACGGTGCAATAGACCACGCGTGGCTTGTCGCCACCCTCATAGCCCCGCAGCAGCTTGAGAAACTGCAAGCCGCTCAGGATGGGCATGCTCCAATCGAGCAGGATGGCGTCGGGCATTTCCTGGCGGCACTTGTCGAATGCTTCCTGCCCGTCCTCGGCCTCATCGACAATGTAATCCATGTTCTCGAGGATGCGGCGCGCGACCTTGCGGACCACGGCAGAGTCATCGACAATCAGGCAGGATTTCATCTGAACAAGGCTCCGAGGCGGGTCACACCTGCGTCGATCCTAGCGATCACTTCCTATGAATTGGTTATGGAAATGCTAGGACTTAAACTGCCGCGGCGGCGGCTTTAGGCGTGGCGGTGAAGCGGAAGACGTCGTCGGTGATGCCGATGCTGATGTCCATCTCGGTCATGCGGGCCAGCAAGCCGGTGTAGAAGGGCTGGATGCCGCGCGCATCGACAAAGCCCTCGTCGGGCGTGCCGGCGAGCAGGCCGGCGGCGCCGGAGGGGACCAGGGTCTTCTGGCGCTTCTCGGGATCGCTCTTGGAGGTGAACTCGAACACTTCATTGCCGGCATCGCCGGTGATGCTCGCCGTAACCTGGCCGCCGCGCGGCACGGACATGGCCGCGATCAGCAGCATGTTCATGAACAGCTTGGCCTTGTGCTTGGGCAGCAGGATCAGCGGCACATTCCATTCCAGATCGGCCTTCTCGATCTCGAACAGGATGCGGGCGACGCGCTCGCATTCGCGCGTATCGATATCGGTGCCCGAGGTGGACGACGCGCCATAGGCCAGGCGGGCGAATTCCAGCTTGGCCCGGCTCTGGCGGGCGGCGCTGGCGATCAGGTCACGGGCGCCTTCGGCCATTTCGGCCTGATTGGGGTCACCGAGCACTTCCAGGCCATTGCCGATGGCGCCGATGGGGTTGATCAGGTCATGGCAGACGCGGCTGCACAGCATGGCCGCGAGGTCGGTTGCCTTAAGCTCGATAATGTCGGCCATGCAGAAGTCTCCGTGAGGCGTGTCGTCGGCAAAGAATCAGTTGCCCCGACATTAATCGGTGCGGGTTAACATTGGAGGCAAAAAGCGCGTGCCAAGTCGCGCGGCCAACAGGAAGTTCAGTTGATCGAGAGGGTTTTGGCCAGTTCGGGCCAGCGGGCTTCGGCCTGAGTGGCGGCAGCATCGGGCGCCAGCAGGAAGGCTTCACGGTTGGATGCTGAATAAAACAGGTAGAGCCGCTGCTTGAAGAGCGCGAAGAAGCGCGCGTCGCCGTCGGAAAGGAAGCCGCGCGCCACGCCCATGCCGTCATGGCCGCCGAACTGGGGGGCATAGATTTCGGGCGCGCGCGAGAACACGTCGCGATTGGCGGGCGACGAGAAATACCAGGGCACGTTGTTCCAGGTGAACTCATAATCCGGCGAACCCTGGAGGGGCGCGGGCTCAGTAAAATAGCTGACGGGATCCATGCCCGACATGGCGATCCCGGTGAGGGGATCGGTGACGATCAAGGTCACGACCGACTGGGCCCGGGCCAGCTGCAAACCGCCGCTGGCCAAGCCGAAAAGCGGCAAAACAAAGGCAAGCATGGTTAAGATTTGTTTATAGGTTTGCGTCATCTTCAAACCATGGATCGGCCCAACACTGGAACGAGTGTGCCGCAGAAAAGTTAAGCTCCTCGTTCGTCCGTGTTGCAATCGCTGCCAAAGCCACCCCATCGGGAGACGTCATATGCTCAAGCGCTTCGCCCTCATCATTGCCCTGGTTGCGGCTGTGCTGGCGCCACTGCCTGCCGCCCATGCCCAGGGATCGCTGAGCGACAGCTATTCCGGCTCCGAGCTGGTGGACAGCGGCAAGCAGTTTTTCGGCTCAGCCTCGCAGGGCCTGGCCTCTGTGGTTGAACGGGCGGTGAGCCAGTTCGGCCTGCCCAATGGCTATGTGCTGGGCGAAGATGCTGGCGGCGCGTTGTTCGCGGGCGCCCGCTATGGCGAGGGCGTGCTCTATACGCGCAACGCCGGCGAGTACAATCTGTACTGGCAGGGTCCCTCGATCGGCTTTGACGTGGGCGGCGACGGCTCAAAAGTGATGATGCTGGTCTATAGCCTGAACCAGATCCAGGACGTGCTGGGGCGTTTCGCTGGTGTGGACGGCTCGGCCTATATTGTGGGCGGCTTCGGCATGACGGTGATCAAGCGCGGCAATGTCGTGATCGTGCCGATCCGCTCGGGCGTCGGGGCCCGGCTGGGGATCAATGTTGGCTATCTCAAGTTTACCGCGGAGCCGACCTGGAACCCCTTCTAGGGCTGGTTGGGCGCTCCGTCGGTCACCATGGCGTGAACTGAAGATGCCGGGCGCGCCAAGTGTCCGGCATTGTCGTGACTGGACCGTCCCGTCGCGTTAGGGTTAATCATTGGCGATGATGGCGGGCCAGCCCCAGAGCTGCGAAAACCAGAGGTGACCCGCGCCACAGCGCTGCGCGGATCGGAGACCGGTCAATGCCTATCGAAAACATGATGTATTTCGCGCTTGGACTGCTGGTGGCAGGCCTGCTTGCGCTGATCATCATGCCATCGGTGTGGAAGCGCGCCGTGCGGCTGACCAAGCGCCGCATCGAGGCGGCGACACCCATCACCATGGCCGAGTTCCGCGCCGACAAGGACCAGCTGCGCGCCGAATTTGCGCTCTCGACCCGCCGGCTGGAAATGAATGTCGAGCAGCTGCGCAAGCGCCTGGCCGAGCAGCTGGGCGATGTGAACCAGAAGCGCAGTGACCTTGGCGCGCTCAAGGCTGAGCGCGACAAGCACCTTGCCACAACCCGGGAGCTGGAGCGGCGCGAAACGGAATTGCGCGGCCGCATTCTTGAACTGGAGCGGCATGGTGCGGCGCTGAGCGAACAGCTGAGCCTGCGCACAGAGGTGGCAAATGACAGCCTGGTGCCTGGTGGCGAGCTGGAGGGGGCTGACCTGTCTGGCGACTATGTGCGGGACATTACGCGCCTGTCCGCTGCACTGGCGGCAGAACGCAAGCGCGCAAGTTTCCTGCAGGAACAGGCCGAGGACCTGCTGACACAGCTGGAGAGCCTGGATCGTCGCAGTGCCGACACCAGCGAAGCCATGGCCCAGATGCGCGCGGCGCTGGCGGGGCAGGATGACAGCAAGGCTGCCGCCACCGAGGCCCTGATCGCGGCCGAGGCGCGCATGGCAAGTGCCGAGAACCAGCTCAACGCCATATTGGCCGAGACCGGGCAGGTCGTGGCCAAGTCGGAAAACCGCGTCGAGGCGCTGCTGGCCGACAAGCTCAGCCTCGAGGCTGAGGTCGAGGCCCTGCGCAAGACCGTGGCGGGCGTTGAATCCACCATCATGGCCGATTGGGACAGCGACCGGCTGGAGCAGGCCTATCTGCGCGAAAAGCTCAACGACATTGCTGCCAGCGTCAGCCGGCTGGTCTATGCGGTGGATACCGACACGCCGGTGGAGAGCAGCGAACCCGAGAGCCTGTTTGATCGGGTACAGCGCTTTGCCGACGAAGGCGACGAGGGGCCGCTGGAGCCACCTCCGGCCGCAAAGAGCCGGCGCGGATCGGTGTCGGACCGCATGGCGGCGCTTCGGGAAATCCAGGAGCGCTGAGACGCCTATTCCCCTGGAGGCGTCCTAGCTTTGCAGCCTGGGCGCCGCCTTTTGGCCTGCGGGGGGCGGACAACTCCATATTTCAGTCCGTGTCACCACCGGGCTTGTCCGGGTGGTCGATCTGGCCCTGGGGAGGGATTGCCCGGACGCGCCATGCAATGACGGAACGCAGGGGCCTTTGGAGCGTGTTTCCCAGGGGACTGCACTCTCAGGCGGCCGGGAGTGTCAGGGCGTGGTGATGGCGATGCTGCGGGTCAGGGTGCCGGTGGCGGGATCGAACAGGGCCAGGACTGTCTGGCCGTCGAGCGCATAGGTAACGTTGATCGCGCCGTCGGACAGTTGCGACGAGATGACTGTTGCGCCGGCAGGCAGGGCAATGGCTTCTGCAGTGGGTGGGGGCGGGGCGTCGCGCATCACGCGATAGACAAGCGCAACGCCAATCGCCATAAAGCCCAGCAAGAGAATGCCGATCGAAATACCGAACGAACGGCGCGCCTTCCCCAGCATGGCAAGAGCTTCGGGCGTGAGCGGAGTATCCGCTTTTTGTTCGCTGGGCCCAGTTTCGTTAGGATTGTCCATGGCCGAAGATACCGCACTAGAGTTCGAGGGCGACGAGGTTGAAGTCGTTGTCGATGCCGACATGGCCGGCGGACGGCTCGATGCCACGCTCGCCAAAGTGCATACCGTGCTCAGCCGCAACCGGATCAAGGATCTGATCCTGACCGGCGCCGTGAGCATCAACGGGACAATCGTCAGTGAGCCCAAATACCGGCTTAGTGCCGGGGAGACAATCGTCCTTCTTGCCCCACCCCCAGAAGACGCGGAGCCGCAGGCCGAGGATATTCCGCTCGATATCCTCTATGAGGACGACGATCTGATCGTGATCAACAAGCCGGTGGGCATGGTGGTGCATCCCGCGCCCGGCTCGCCCGATGGCACGCTGGTCAATGCGCTGATCTTTCATTGCGGGGCCAGCCTGCAGGGTATTGGCGGCGTCAAGCGGCCGGGCATTGTGCACCGGCTGGACCGCGATACATCGGGCGTGATGGTCGCGGCCAAGACCGAGCAGGCGCATCGGCACCTGTCGGCGCAGTTTGCCGACCACGGCCGCACCGGGCCGCTGCACCGGGCCTATATTGCCTTTGTCTGGGGCACGACCGAGACGGCCAAGGGCACCGTGGATGCGCCGCTTGGCCGGGACCAGAACAACCGCCTCAAGCAGACCGTGCGCAAGGACGGACGCGAGGCAATCACCCACTATATGGTGGAAGCCCGCTTTGGTGACACCGGCTGGGACATCACCCGCGTCCAGTGCCAGCTGGAAACCGGGCGGACGCACCAGATCCGCGTGCATATGGCCCATATTGGCCATCCACTGGTTGCCGATGCGGTCTATGCCTCTGGCTATGTGACCAAGATCAACAGGCTGCCGCCGGAGGTTGCCGGCCCCATTCAGGCGCTCGGCCGACAGGCGCTGCACGCTGCTGAACTGGGTTTCGAGCATCCCGAGACGGGCGAGGAAATGTTCTTCGAGGCGCCGCTGCCGCCCGACCTGGCGGCGCTGGAAGAGGCGCTCGAGGACTTCAACAAGGCCTTTGCCCGCTAGGGCCTGCGCCTGTTTGGGGCCTGTCGCCCGCCTTGCCAATTTGTAACATTTTTTCGACCCGGCAGGTCTTACAATCGCCCAAGTGGGGCTTATATATCCATCGTAGTCTTACGATGGGCCGGATTGGACATCGTGGACCACCAGAGTCTGCCCGCCCATGTGCGGGGGAACACGAAAGGGGTGCGTTTATGGCCCAGACTAATTTGCCCGTGCTCTCAGCCGAAGGTGGCTTGAGCCGCTATCTGCAGGAAATCCGGAAGTTCCCCATGCTGGAGCCGGATGAAGAATTCATGCTCGCCAAGCGCTACAAGGAACATGCCGATCCCGGCGCGGCGCAGAAGCTGATCACCTCGCATCTGCGGCTCGTCGCCAAGATCGCCATGGGCTATCGCGGCTATGGCCTGCCGATTTCCGAGGTCATCTCGGAAGGCAATGTTGGCCTGATGCATGCGGTCAAGCGTTTCGAGCCCGACAAGGGTTTCCGCCTGGCGACCTACGCCATGTGGTGGATCCGCGCGGCCATTCAGGAATATGTCCTGCGCTCGTGGAGCCTGGTCAAGATCGGCACGACGGCGGCCCAGAAGCGGCTGTTCTTCAACCTGCGCAAGGTGAAGGGCCAGATTGCCGCGCTGGAAGATGGCGCGCTGCATCCCGACCAGATCGCCCAGATTGCCACCACGCTCAACGTGACGGCAGATGAGGTGGTTTCGATGAATGCGCGCCTGTCCGGCGACGCGTCGCTCAACTCGCCCATGCGGGCTGATGAAGGCACGTCGGAATGGCAGGACTGGCTGGTGGATGATACCCCGAGCCAGGAAACCGCGCTGGGCGACAGCGAAGAATATACCGAGCGCATGGGCCTGCTGACCAATGCGATGGATGTGCTCAACGAGCGCGAACGGGCGATCTTCCAGGCGCGCCGCCTGCAGGACAATCCGGCGACGCTGGAAGAGCTGGCCCAGCAGTATGACGTCAGCCGCGAGCGCATCCGGCAGATTGAAGTGCGGGCGTTCGAGAAGGTGCAGGATGCTGTGCGCGGCGCGGCACGCCCCGACGCCTGAGGGCTACCAGCAGCGCTAGAATTGGAAAGCGGGCCGAAAGGCCCGCTTTTTTTGTGTCCGTTGTTCAGTCGATCAGGCGTGCGCTGTCGCGATCGTAGGTGCGCATGGCGCGATGCGGCATGCCGCCGTCCTGAAACTCTGGTCCGAAGGCGACAAAGCCCAGGCGCTGGTAGAAACCGAGCTTGTCCGATTGCGCCGTGAGGTAGAAGCGGTCGCACCCCTGGGCGCGGGCGTGCGCCATGGCGGCGGCGATCATCGCCTGGGCGATGCCGCGCCCCCTGAAGGCCAGCCGTACGGCGACGCGGCCGATCTTGATGTGCTCGGGGTAGTCAATGAGGCGGAGCGTGCCGACCACTTCGCCATCCAGCACGGCGACGAAATGGGTGGCGGTGAGGTCATCGGCGTCATGCTCGTCGGCTTCGGGAACATGTTGCTCCCAGACAAAGACCTCACGGCGCAGCGCAAAGGCCGCATTGCAGAGCGTGGAAAAGGGCGGGACGATCAGAATGGCCGGCGGCGCGGCGGACAGAGTGTGTGACATGGCTGCAGCCTAGTGCTGCTCCGGCGCGCTGCCTAGGGGGCTGGCGCAGGGGCGGCAGGCTCAGCCATGTCTGTGATGCACCAGATCGTGGATGAAGCTGAGCTTGTCGATCACCTGCGGCGTCAGGATGAAGGGATAGGCATCGGGATGTCCCATGGCGCGGTTGAGGTTGTTGAGCATGGAGGCCAGGGGCACCCAATTGTCGACGATGGTCTTGGCGTCGGCGGCCGCATAGGGGTCGAAGTCGATGCGGGCGGACAGGCTTTCGTCCTGTGTGGCGGGGCGGGCGCGAATGCCGAAAGCGGCGGCCATTTCGACCGTGTCGGTGATGTGCAGGTAGTGCGCGAATGTCTCGGCGAAATCCTCCCAAGGATGGGCGGTGGCATAGGCGCTGATATGGGTCTGCGGCCAGCCGGCCGGGGCGCCATTGGCGTAGTAGGTCTGCAGCGCCTGGCCATAGTTGAGTGTGTCATCGCCGAACAGGGCCCTGAACGCGTCGAGCCGGGGCCCGTTGGCCACCAGCAGATCCCAATAGTGGTGACCAATCTCGTGGCGGAAATGGCCCAGCAGCGTGCGATAGGGCTCGCCCATGCTGGCGCGTCGGGCTTCGCGCTCGGCATCGTCGGCCTCGGCCAGAGCAATGGTGATGATGCCATTGTCGTGGCCTGTCATCACCGGACTGCTTCCGGGCGCCGCGTCGGCATCGGACAGAAAGCGGAAGGACAGGCCATGCGCTGGATTCTGGCTGCGCGTCTCCAATGGCAGATCAAGGCGGAGGAGCGAATAGAACAGGCGCTTCTTGGCGCGTTCGATAACCTGCCAGCGCGACAGGTTGAGCGGGTTGTCGATGGCCGGGATGGTTTCGTTGTGGCGGCAGGCGGCGCAATAGACGTCGCCACCCGGCGCGGCGGGCACCAGCCAGTTGCAGGCACCATGACGGGCATTGGCGCAAAAGACGTAGCTATCCTGCGGAAAAGCGGGGGATGACAGGAGGCCGTTGGTCTCCACCAGCGAAATCAGGGCGTTGCGATCGGCACGATAACCCAGGCCATGGCCGCAGCGTTCGCAGACGGCGTTCTCGAAATACACCGTGTTGCCACAGTGATCGCAGCTGAAAAGCTTCATGATGGCCTTTGATGGCGGATGCGTTGATGGCATGACTATTGCACAACTGTGGAGCTTTTGCGTCTCCTGGCCGGTTCAATTCGACCGCCGGAGGGTAGGAGGGTGAATGGCGGCCAAGACCATCGGTGACTACATCGCTGGATTGCCCGACGGTGTGCAGGCCGTGTTTGGGGCGGTGTGTGAGGTGATCCGCCACAATGCGCCTGGCGCCACCGAAGCGATCAAATATGGCATGCCGTCCTGGCACGCGCCGAAGGGGCCCGTGATCTATGCAGGCGCCTGGAAAAACCATATAGGGCTCTATCCAGTCTATGTCGGGGACGCCGATTTCGAGGCGCTGGTAGGCCCTTACCGCGACAAGAAGGACACTGTGCGCCTGGTCTATTCCAGGCCCATGCCGATGGATGTGATTGCCGCCATTGTCGCGGCGCGGTGGATTGAACTGGAGCGCCAGGCTTGAGCATTGAATTTCTGATCACGACGCTGGTGGTGGTTGTCTCGCCGGGGACGGGGGCGCTCTACACCATTGCCGCAGGACTGGCGCGTGGCGGCAAGGCCAGCGTATGGGCGGCTTTCGGCTGCACGCTGGGGATTGTGCCGCACATGCTGGCCGCGATCACCGGTCTGGCGGCCATCCTGCACACCAGCGCGCTGGCTTTCGAGATCATCAAATACCTCGGCGTTGCCTATCTGCTCTACATGGCCTGGGTGACCTTGCGGCAGACCGGTTCGCTCAGCGTCGAGGCCGATGTGGCGGACAAGTCGGTGGGCAAGGTCATTGTCGAAGCCGTGTTGATCAACATTCTCAACCCCAAGCTGTCGATCTTCTTTTTCGCCTTCCTGCCGCAGTTCGTGCCAGCCCAGGCCCCCAATGCGCTGGTGCAGATGCTCGAATTGAGCGCGGTGTTCATGCTGGTGAGTTTTGTGGTGTTCGCGGCCTATGGCCTGTTCGCGGCGGCCATGCGCAGCCAGGTGATCTCGCGGCCGTCTGTGATGGTGTGGCTGCGGCGCAGCTTTGCGGGGGCCTTCGTGCTGCTCAGCGCGCGGCTGGCGCTGATGGAGCGCTAGTGGATTTTATTGCCCGCATGCGCGTGCTGGCGGAGACGGTCCTTGTCACGCCCCGGTTGCGCCTTGAGCCGCTAACGCCCGCGCATGCACCGGAACTGTTTGACGGGCTCCGCGCGCCAGCGCTGTACGCATTCATTCCGCAAGAGCCGCCTGCGAGTCTGGACCACGTACTGGCCCGTTTTGAGCGGATATCACGGCGGGGGCCCGCCGATGGCAGCGCCGTCTGGCTCAACTGGGCCTTCCGCACAGAAGAGCATTATTGCGGGTTGTTCGAGGCGACGGCCCTGGCTGATGGCACGGTGGACATCGCCTACTTCGTGTTCTTGCCTGACCAGCGGCAAGGGCTGGCACGCGAGGCGGGTGCTGCGGTCATGGCGGCGCTATGGGCCGATGCGGATACGCAGGTGATCGGCGCGTCGCTCGACACCAGAAACGAGGCGTCCGCGAAGCTGCTGGAGTCCCTGGGCTTCACGCGTGTGGCGGTGACCGAGAATGCTGACTTCTTTGGCGGTATGGCGTCTGACGAGTATCGCTACGAGTGCCGGCGCTGACTGTCAGTCCGCCGTGCTGGCGATGGCGTCGGCCGTAGTGAGGAAGATGGCCGCTTCAGCGTCTTCGCCGATTTCGAGCAGGTGCAGGCCGGTCGACACCCGTTCGACAAAGCCCCATTGCCAGATGGCTTCGCTGGCGACCTGGGTCCGGGAGGTGAGGTAGCGCGCCTTGCCGCGGGCGAAATCATGGGCCCGGCGGCCGGCGATGCCCTCGTGCCGGCCGCGCAGGACGACACCCAGATCATAGGCCGGCTCGATGGCCAGGCCATCAGGATCGATGAACTTGAACTGGGTCGGATTGCTGTCCGGCACGGACAGTAGATTGGCCGGGTGCGGATCGCCATGGGCGAGGATAGCGCTTTCCGGGCGCCAGGCGGCGGCGCGATCGCGGCAATAGAGCAGGGCCATGTCGATGCTGGCGCGCGCACAGGGCTCGTCCAGTTCGGCCCAGAGGCGCTCTATGGTGTTGGCGAGGTCCCCGGCTTTTTGCGCGCCCGTGGTGCCCGCGAAGTCGCCGGGGACGGGGCCCCAGGCTTGCAGCAGGGTGGCGCAGAGGGCATCGACCTGCCGCTCGTAGGGCATGTCGAAGCTGTCGAGCCGCGCGCCGAGCCGTTCGAGCAGCATGGCGCCGCTTTTGGGATCGTGGCGCAGCAGCCGCGCATAGCCACGGCCGTCGGCGATGCCCAGAACGGCAGCCTCCCGGCGTCCGGATGTGCTGGCCGGGGTGGGAAGCTTGAGGACCAGGATATCGCCTTCTGCCGTGGTGGCTTCGGCCACGAAAGCCGCCGTGCCGCCGGGGAGAGCCGGACCGATGGTGAGGCCCCAGTCCTTTTCGAGACTCCCCAAAGTCTGGTCCAGACTGGCGAGCCAGGTGCGGCCGGCTTGACCCTCCGACACGGCGCGACGGCGCACGACGTCCGTGACGGAAAAGCGCGGCGCGTCGTCCTCATCAGTAATGGTGTAGTGGCGCACAATGCCCCTGGTGACCTGAGCCCATGGCGAGGCCGAAGCGCGGGCCTGGTGCTGCTCGAAGGCGGCGCGATCGGCGAAGAGTTCGGCCACCATGAGGCGGTCGATGATGTCCGGGCTCGGGGTAACGGAAAATTCCAGACACCCGGGCTCCGCCTGGGTCAGGGCGATATGCTCCGGGAGGGCTGCGGCGACGGCCGCCATGCGATCTGAAGGGACGTCGAGATAACCCTCCAGCCGCACCCTGCCCATGGCTAGACGCTGCCCACCGTCTTGAGGCGGATACGGGGGTGAACCTCGTTCTGGCTCATCACCACCGTCTGGGGACGGAAGCGCTCAATGATGGCGCGGACATGCGGGCGAATGCCGGGCGAGGTGATGAGCACGGGCAGTTCGCCCATCTGGGCGGCGCGCTCATAGGCCGTCTGCACAGCGCCGATGAACTGCTGCAGGCGCGAGGGGGCCATGGCGAGGTGGCGGTTGTCGCCCTCGCCGACCATGGCCTCGGCAAAGTCACGCTCCCACTGCGGGCCCAGGGTCAAAAGCGGCAGATTGCCATCGGGGCCCAGATTGGCGGCGCAGAGTTGGCGGGCCAGGCGGCTGCGCACGTGCTCGGCAATGATCTGGACGGAGCGGCCGGGGCCGGCGACTTCGGCAATGCCTTCGAGGATCGTCGAGAGATCGCGAATGGAGATGCGTTCGTTGAGCAGGGTCTGCAGCACGCGCTGCACGCCCGAAACCGAGATCATGCCGGGGACGATGTCTTCCACCAGCTTCTGCTGTTCCTTGGGCAGGCCCGAGAGCAGGGACTGCACATTGGCGTAGCTGAGCAGGTCCGAGACATTGGCCTTGAGCACTTCGGTGAGGTGCGTGGAAATGACCGTCGAGGGATCGATGATCGAGAGGCCCCGCAGTTCGGCCTCGTCGCGCAGCGCCGGCTCGATCCAGGTGGCCGGCAGGCCAAAGGTGGGCTCGGTGGTGTGGTGGCCCGGCAGGTCGATTTTGTTGCCATAGGGGTCCATGACCATGAGCTGGTTGGCATAGATCTCGCCGGCGCCGGCTTCGACTTCCTTGATGCGGACCTTATAGGCATTGGGCTCGAGCTGCATGTTGTCGAGGATGCGCACGGGCGGCATGACAAAGCCCAGTTCGGTCGCCAGCTGACGGCGCAGGGCCTTGATCTGCTCAGTGAGCCGGTCGGAGCCGTTCTCGTCTTCCTTGACGAGGCTGAGCAGCCCATAGCCGAGTTCGAGCTTGAGCTCGTCGATGCGCAGACTATCGGTGATGGGTTGTTCCTCGGGCGCAGCCTGCTTGGCGCCGGCGCCCTGTGCGGCAGCCTTGCCCAGATCGCTGGCGGCCGCGTCGAGACGCTTCTCGTCCTTGGTGCGGGCGGAGCGCCAGCCGACATAGCCGACGAGGCCGGAGATGGCGAGGAAGGGGATGATGGGCATGCCGGGCAGGAAGGCCAGCAGGCCCATGACAGCCGAGGACATGCCCAGGGCGCGGGGGTAGCCGGTGAACTGGGCAGAGAGGGCCTTGTCGGCCGAACCGGTAACGCCGGACTTGGAGACGAGGATACCGGCTGCCGTGGAAACGATCAGCGCCGGGATCTGGGAGACCAGACCATCGCCGATGGTGAGCAGGGTATAGACGTTGCCGGCCTCCTGGACGGAAAGCCCCTCCTGCATCATGCCGATGAAGATGCCGGCGATGACGTTGATGAAGGTGATGATCAGGCCGGCGATGGCGTCGCCCCGCACAAACTTGGACGCACCGTCCATGTTGCCGAAGAAGGCGCTTTCGCCTTCCAGTTCGGCACGGCGACGCTTGGCAGTGTCTTCGTCGATCAGGCCGGCGCTGAGGTCGGCGTCGATGGCCATCTGCTTGCCGGGCATGGCGTCGAGGTTGAAGCGGGCGGCCACTTCGGCGATGCGGCCCGAACCCTTGGTGATGACGATGAAGTTGACGATCACCAGGATGGCAAAGACCACCACGCCGATGACGAAGTTGCCGCGCATGACGAAATGGCCGAAGGCCTCGATGACGTGGCCGGCAGCCTGGGTGCCGGTGTGACCCTCGCCCAGGATCAGGCGGGTGGTCGCGAGGTTAAGGCCCAGCCGCAGCATGGTGGCAATCAGCAGCACGGTGGGGAAGGACGAGAATTCCAGCGGCTTCTGGATGAACAGCGCCGTCATCAGGATCATCACCGAAAAGACGATGGACACCGCCAACAGGCCATCGAGCAGGATGGCCGGCATGGGGACGATGAGGATGACGATGAGACCCATGACGCCCGCTGCCAGGGCGATGTCGCCCGAGCGCAGCATGTCCACCACCGAACCGGGGGTGGGCAGTTTGAAGGGTGTATGGGCGCGGCCGCTGGGCAGGTCGGTCATCTAGGTCCTATGCGACGGAGCGCCGTTCGCCGGGCTCGGGCACCTTGGTGCCCTCGTCGGCATATTGATTGAGCTTGTTGCGCAGGGTGCGGATGGAAATGCCCAGGATGGTGGCCGCATGGGTGCGGTTGCCCAGGGTGTGGTCCAGGGTATCCAGAATCAGGTCGCGCTCGACATCGGCCACGGTGCGGCCGACCAGGGCCGCCGACATGGACTGGGCCGTCTGCGCCAGCTGGGACGACAGCGATGTCGCTGCCGCCACTTCGGACAGGCCCATGCCATCGGGCAGCACGATGGCCTCGGGGCCGATGACGACGCCCGAAGACAACAGGACTGCCCGATGCAGGGTATTCTCCAGCTCCCGCACATTCCCCGGCCAGGGGGCTTGCAGGAGCGCCGCGCGCGCATCAGGGGAAAGCATGCGCAGGGGCAGGCCATTGGCCTTGGAGTATTTCGCGACGAAGTGTTCGGACAGCGCAACGATGTCGCCGGGGCGATCGCGCAGCGCTGGCAGCTTGAGGTTGATGACGTTGAGGCGGAACAGCAGATCCTCGCGGAAGCTGCCTTCGCGCACGGCCTCGTTGAGGTTGCGGTTGGAGGTGGCCAGGATGCGGATATCGACCGGCACTGGCTTGCTGCCACCGACGCGATCGATCAGACGCTCCTGGATGGCGCGCAGCAGCTTGGACTGCAGGCGCACGTCCATTTCGCTGATTTCGTCGAGCAGCAGCGTGCCGCCCGAGGCTTCCTCGAACTTGCCGATGCGGCGGGCGACGGCGCCGGTGAAGGCGCCCTTCTCGTGGCCGAAGAGTTCGGATTCCAGCAGCGCCTCGGGAATGGCGGCGCAGTTGATGGAAATGAAGGGCTTGTTGGCGCGCTTGCTGCGAGCGTGGACGTATTTGGCGATGACTTCCTTACCGGTGCCGCTCTCGCCGGTGATCAGGATCGAGGCGTCGGAGCCGGCGATCTGGTCGGCCATCTTGACCACGCGTTCCATGGCCGGATCGCGATAGAGGAATTCGGCGCTTTCGCGGGCGACGGCGGCAATGACGGCGGCGATCAGCTCGGCATCGGGGGGCAGGGGGATATATTCCTTGGCGCCGGCGCGGATGGCGTTGACGGCAGCGGCGGCATTGGTCTCGACGCCACAGGCGACCACGGGGATGGCAATGCGTTCCGATTCAAGGCCGGCGATGAGCCCGGCAATATCCATGACCACATCGACCAGCAGCAGATCGGCGCCGCGCCCGGCGCGCAGGGCGGCCAGCGCGATTTCGACCGATGGGGCGTGGGCAACCTTGGCCCCGCCGTTCATGGCCATCTTGGTGGCTTCGCTGAGTTGGCCTTCCAGGGCCCCGATGATGAGCAGACGCATCTTGAGCTCCTTTACTGCGGTTTGATGATTTCGGTCATGGTGACGCCGAGCTTGGACTCGACCAGCACGATTTCACCGCGGGCGACGAGGCGCTCGTTGATGAAGATCTCGACGGCTTCACCAACCTGGCGATCCAGTTCGATGACCGTGCCGGTATCGAGCTTGAGCAGTTCGGAGACCGGCATCTTGGTGCGGCCCAGCACGACGGAAATGCGCACCGGGACGTCGAAAACGGCCTCAAGGTCGGCTGCAGTGCGCTCGACATGGGGTTCGGGCGCGTCGTCCTTCACGGTTGCGAGCATTTCCTCAAAGCTGAGGCCCTCGTCGGTGCCGGGTTCGTTGTCGGAAGCGCTCATGGGCTGCTCTCCTGTGCTTTGCCCGCGCCAGCCTTGGCGGCCAGATAGGCAGAAATCTTGCGGTCGATGTCTTTGGAAACGGCGGCAATGTCGCGCACCAGGCCACCGTCGACCCATTCCAGCTTGCCGTCGCCGACGCGCTGATCGGGATCACCCATGACGACGAGGCGGCCCGAGAAGCCGGAGGTCTGCATATGGGCGGTGGCGACGTCGCGGATGCCGTCGGCAATGGAGGGGTGGCAGCGGATCACCAGGTGCGGCACGCCATTGAGGCTCTGCATGCATTCGGCGATCAGCGCATCGAGTTCGAGCGTGGGGAAGCGGGCGAGCAGATGCAGCGCCAGCTTGCGGCCAACGGTGGCGGCCAGTTCAATGGCCTCGCGCCGCGCCTGGTTGGTGGCGTCATCGAGCGCGGCCGCCATTTCGGCGGTGTGGGTGGCCAATGCGGCGGCGGCAGAGGCCAGCGTCTGGGCGGCCATGGCGGTGGAATTGCGCTCGCCGGCGGCCATGCCTTCGGCATAGGCCTCTTCGCGCGCCTGGGCCACGAGCTGGGCGACCAGATCCTCGGGTACGGTGGCCTTGGCGGGCGCCGCCGTGCTGCGCGTGCCCATGTCCAGATCGAAGGTGAAGCGTGCGGGTTGAGCCACTTATGCCACCATCTGGTCGTCGGCTTTGGTCTTGAGGATGACGATCTCGCCCTTGGCCGCCAGATCCTTGGCGGTGGAGACCATGCGGCCCTGGGCTTCGTCGACATCCTTGAGGCGCACGGGGCCCATGGCCTCCATGTCGTCCTTGAGCAGCTTGGCTGTGCGGGTGGCCATGTTGTTGAAGAAGGTTTCCTTGATGGTCTCGTTGGCGCCCTTGAGCGCCATGGCCAGTTCCTTCTTGTCCATGCGCGACAGCAGGGTCTGGATGGCCGAGGTTTCCAGCTTGGCCAGATCCTCGAAGGTGAACATGAGGGCCTTGATGCGCTCGGCGTCGTCGCGGCTCTGCTCTTCGAGCGTGGTGATGAAGCGCGCTTCGGTCTGGCGATCGAAGGAGTTGAAGATTTCGGCCATCTGCTCGTGGCTGTCGCGACGCTTGGAGTGGTTGAGCGTGGACATGAATTCGGTGCGCAGGGTGTTCTCGATCTTTTCGAGAATGTCCTTCTGCACGGGATCGAGGCCCAGCATGCGGGTGACCACTTCCATGGCCAGTTCCTCGGGCAGCACCGCCAGGACCTTGGAGGCGTGGTCGGTGGCGATCTTGGACAGGACCACGGCGATGGTCTGGGGATATTCGTTCTTGAGATAGGCTGCCAGCACGTCGGCCTGAACGTTGGAAAGCTTCTCCCACATGTTGCGGCCGGCCGGGCCACGGATCTCTTCCATGATGGAATCGACCTTGTCCTGGCTGAGGAAGCTCAGCAGCAGGCGCTCGGTGGAATCGGTATTGCCGGCCAGCGAACCGTTCGAGGAGATGGTGGTGACGAATTCGATCATCAGCTCGTCGAGCATGTCCTGGGTAATCGGCCCCAAACGCACCATGGCGCGGCTGAGCTGCTTGACTTCGAGCTCGTCGAGTTCGTCAAAGATGGGCTTGCCATAGTCCGGTCCGAGCGCCAGCAGCAGCGCGGCAGCCTTTTCGTCGCCACTCAGGACGCGCTGCTGGCTGGTGTTGCTGACGACCAGCTGGCTGGAGCCGGGTTCGGACTGTTCGGTGGATTGTGGTACGACTGCCATGGGACTTACGCTGCACTACCCAGCCAGTCGCGCACGATGAGCGCGGCCTGCTTGGGGTTTTCTTCGACGAGGGTGCCCACGGTCTTGAGCGTCTGCAGCTGCGTCTCGCCCATGGACTTGGCGTTGCTGACCCAGGCCGGCGTCTTGTCGCGCGGGGTCTCGTCCTGTTCGGCGATGACTTCGCCATTGGCGCCGACGACGCCGTGGTGGCCCACTTCGGCGGCGGTGGGCAGGGCCAGCGGCTGGGTTTCGGGGGTCAGCACCTTCTTGAGCAGGGGGCGCATGACGAAGAACACCAGGGCCAGGGCGATGAGCAGGGTCACAGCCATTTCGGCGCCGTTCATCAGGTCATCCCGGGTGAAGTCGAGCAGGCCGCCGGCGCCATCAGTGCCCGGCGTGGCCAGGCCCGGCCGTTCAGCAAACTGCATGTTGACCACTTCCACCGTGTCGCCACGCGCTTCGGAATAGCCAACGGCGGAACGCACGAGCGTCAGGATCTGGGAGACCTCATCGGCGGTGCGGGGCGTATAGGTCAGATTGCCCGAGCCATCGTCGGTATAGACGCCATCGACCACCACAGCGACCGAGAGGCGCTTGACGGCGCCGGCTTCGGTGACGGCGGTCTGGGTGGTCTTGGAAATTTCGTAGTTGGTGACTTCCTCGGTCGAGGTGCCCTGATCGGTGGCGCCCGTCCCGGCAGCGCCGGACGCGCCGGGCAGCTCGTTTGCCACAGTTACCTGGCCATTGGTCGCACCAGTGATGTTCTGGGTTTCACGAACCTGGCTGGAGCGCACGACCTGCGATTCGGGGTCGAAGGTTTCCTGGGTGGTGGTGGAGCGGTTGAAGTCGATCTCGGCACTGACCTCGACGCGGGCACGACCGGCGCCCACCACATTGGCCAGCATGTCCTCGACCCGCGTGCGCAGCATGTTCTCAAAGCTCAGGGTGCGCTCGGCGCCCTGGCCCACCAGGGCGTCCTGCTCGTCGCCCGTGCCGGAGGCCAGCAGGTTGCCCTGATCGTCGACGATCGACACCAGAGAAGGCTTGAGACCTTCGACGGCTGAGGCGACCAGATGCTGGATGGCCTGGATCTCGCCGTTGGAGAGTTCGCCGCGCACGGACAGAACGATCGATGCAGACGGGTCCTGGCGCTCGCGCTGGAACAGGGCGCGCTCGGGCAGGACCAGATGCACGCGGGCGGACTTGATGCGATTGAGAGAGTTGATGGTGCGGGCCAGTTCGCCTTCCAGCGCCCGCACATTGTTGATGTTCTGGACAAAGCTGGTGGCGCCCAGCGTCGACTGCTGATCGAAGATCTCGTAACCGACCTGGCCGCGGGTGGGGAGACCCGAACCGGCCAGGCTCATGCGCAGGGTGGTGATCTGGTCGCGGGGCACCAGAATCGTGTCGCCATCTCCACGCAGCTCGTAGGGGACGTTCTGCGTTTGCAGTTCGGACAGGATGGCAGAGGAATCTTCCAGGCTCAGACCCGTATAGAGCGGGGCCAGGTTGGGGGTCTGGGCGCGCAGGATGAGGAAGGCGAAGAAGCCCATCATCAGCACGGCAACAGTTGCCATCGCGGCCAGGCGCGGCAAACCGATACGACTGATGAGCTGGGAGAAATTTTCCACGCCGGCACTCGATTCCAACTGGACCGGATCAACGCAGGGGGCGTGACGGTCGCTGGGCAAAAATTACCTAGCGGATGGTAAACATAATCTTAACTCTTGGTGCCAGAATGCGAATTCCGGCATAAATTGCCGGGCTGGGTAAACCAAAGGTACCAAAAATGCTGAAACTGCTGGGGCGGATCACCTCGATCAATGTCCGCAAGGCGCTATGGGCGCTCGACGAGTTGGGTGTCGAGTATGAACGGGAGGACTGGGGTCTGCCGTTGCGCGATCCGAAGGTCCCCGAATTTCTGGCGCTGAATCCCAATGCGCAGGTTCCCGTGCTGATCGAAGGCGACTTCGTGCTGTGGGAGAGCATCGCCATTCTGGGGTACATCAACCAGGTCTATGGCAATGGTGCCCTGCTGCCCCGGGACAGCCGTGAGCAGGCGCATGCCATGCAGTGGGTGCTATGGCAAAACAATGAGATGAGTTCGCACTGGGGGTATCCGCTGCGGGCGATTATCCGCAAAGAAGCCGGCTATGACGATGCCGGTGCCCTGGCGCAGAATATTGCAGTCTGGACGGGCAAGATGGCCATTATCGAGGCGCACCTTGCCAAGGGCGGCGAATTCGTGGTGGGCAGCGATTTCTCGCTGGCAGACATCTGCATTACGCTGGGCCTGCACCGGTGGTTCGCAATTCCATTCGAGCATGCGCCAATGCCGGCTTCGGAAGCCTATTATCGGCGCATGATCGAGCGGCCGGCGGCGGCCCCCTGGGTAACGCCTGCTACACCCTGAGGCGAGATGAACAGCAAAGCCCGCCCGGATGTCTCCGGGCGGGCTTTGAAATGTCTGAGCTCAAGAGCCTTGCGGCTCAGCCTTCGCGGTAGTGCTGGATCCAAGTGGTCCGCAGCCCGGCAAGTCCATGCTTGTCGATAGCGGCCTGCCAGTTCAGGAATTCGTCGACGCTCAGCGTGTAACGGTCGCAGGCCTCTTCAAGGCTGAGCAGACCGCCGCGCACTGCTGCGACGACTTCGGCTTTACGGCGGATGACCCACCTCCGCGTATTGGCGGGGGGAAGGTCTGCAATCGTGAGCGGACTTCCGTCCGGTCCGATAACGTACTTAACGCGAGGACGCATTTGTACGGTCATTTTACTCTCTACTCAACCTGACCATATGCTGAGAGAGTAGGCCAACGGCCTTAAAATTCGACTAAGGGGATGCTTACAACAGGTTAAGAATGGGCTTGAATATCAAAGGATTGATTTCAAGTTTTCGCAAACAGAAACGCCCCCGCTTGCGGGGGCGCCAAGCAGGCTGACAGAAGGGTATCAGGCCTCGGGGTCGGCTGCCGTAACATCGGGGATGCGCACGTCGGTGACGTCCGTGATGGAGACACGGCGGCTGCCGACGGTGAGCACCGGGATGTCGCTGGTGAAGTCCACAGCGGTGACGATACCGATCGAGGCCGTGCTGATCTTGACGTCCTTGCCGTTGGCGTCCTTGCCCTTGATATCGATGGTATAAACGCCATTGGGCTTGACGTTGCCATCGCTGCCCTTGCCGTCCCAGCGGAAGGTGCCCGGCCCGGCACTGATCGGCCCGGTCTGGGTATAAACCACCTGGCCGTTGGAATCCTTGATCGTGACCGTCGAGTTGGCCGCGTTGGCGTCGGCGCTATAGGCCCAGAACACCGGGTCGGTGTCGGTCAGCTCGCCCGTCTTGCCGGACGAGGTGACTTCCTTGCCGATGTAGGACACGGCGTCCGACTTGGCGGTGTTCTGGCCGGCCAGCATCAGTGTCTCAAGAAATTCATTGGTCTTGAGCTGCTGCTCGACGCCACTGAACTGCACCAGCTGCTGGGTGAACTGGTTGGTATCCAGCGGATCGAGCGGGTTCTGGTTCTTCAGCTGGGTGGTAAGGATGTTCAGAAAGGTATCGAAATTATCCGCAATGCCGGCGCGTGCCGAGCTTGTTGCGGTTGAGGTGCCGGATCCTGATACGCCGCTGACTGCCATGGTACCTACTCCTTACGCGATGATGTTGACGCCGCTGGCCGAAAGGCTCGCGCGGTACAAATTGATGGTGGGCGGGACGTCCTCGACGGTGTCTTTCGCCTGGCCCTGCAAGCCAAAGGCGTTCTCCTGCTGGTCGCGTCCCTGCTGCTGGCCGCCACTGAACGGGCTCTGACGCAGCGAGAATTCGAGATTGGTCTTGGCGCTGTCGAGCCCGGCCTGCTGCAGAGCGCGTTCCAGTGCGCGCTGGTCGCGCTGCATGAGATCGAGCGTTTCGGCCTTGTCGACCACCAGGTGAGCCTTGACGTGACCGGAGGCGCCGATGTCGAGCTTGACGTCGATGCGCCCCAGTTCGGGCGGATCAAGCCGCATCTGGAAGCGGGCATTGCCATCATTGACCTGGCGGACCAGTTCGAAGGCAATCTGGGGCAGGTTGATTTGCTGCTGGCTGGTCTGATAGCCGGCCTGAACGACGCGCGGCGCCACAGCATCGACACGGGCGACCTGCGCCGGCTGGCTGGGCGCGGGCGGCTGGGTGTCGACGGGCTTGTCGGCCGCGGCGGCCGCCATGGCACTGGCCTTGGCGTCGAGCGGCTTGGCATCGGACGGCTTGTCGGACTTGTCCGGGGTGTCGCTGCCCTTGCCGGAATTGCTGCCGGTGTCGGCGGCGACCACGGGCGTGGCCGCGGGCTTAACGGCGCTGGCGCTGTCGCTGCTGGTCTCTGCAGGCGTGGCGGCAGGCGTGGGCTGCGCTTCGCCTTTGCCCGTAAGCGTGGGTTCGGTGAGCTTGAGGCTGGGGGTAGCCAGCGTGGGGACCGTGGCGCTTGGCTCGACCTTGGCAGTGCTGCTCGTGAGCTTGGCCAGGGCTGCAGTCAGCTCGGCGTCGGGCGCGGCGTTGTCAGCAAGACCAAGGGCCGCCAGATCGACCGATTTCTCGGCCTTGCCGTTGAGTGCCTGAAGAAGCGCCTGCAATTTGTTGCTGACCGCCTGGAGCTGGCCGGGGTGGACCACTTCAGTGGTCGCCTGGGCGGAGGCATTGGCGGCGCTTGCTGCGCGCAGGGCTTCCACCAGCGGCGCCAGAGACTTGGTCACTTCGGCCTTGGGCGTCGCGTCGTCAGCGGTGACCGCCAGCAGGGCCTTGAGGGCGTCATCGTCGGCGGCGTTGCCAATATCGCTACCCAGGTCGATGTCGAACTTGGCGCCGAGGGCATCGAGCGCGGTGTCGATGCGCTTGAGCAGCTCCGGATCGACCGGCTCGCCGGCGTCAAGGCTCTGCTTGAGGCTCGAGAGGTCGTGAATCAGGCTGGCGAATGTCGCCTTGGCGTCGATGTCGCCCTTGATGGCAACCGGCGCATCGATGACGGCGGCGATGGCCTGGGGGTCAGCCGGCTGATCGTCCTGGGTTTCGGCGTCGGCGCCGCCTGCCTGGGTAAATTTGGACAGGCTCTCGAGCGCTGCATCGATCATCCCGGCCATGCCGGAGCGTGCGCCCTTGTCGGCCTTTGCCATATTGCCGAGCAAAGCAGCAAAGGTCCCATCGGTGGCCGGCGCGTCGTCTCCGCCCGCCTGGGCGTTGAAGGCGCGTGCAGGGGCACCTGAAGCAGTGCTGGGCGTTACGGTCAAATGAGATACCACGGCGCAACTCGCGAAAAGGGGACTAATCCAGCCCTATCAATGCAAGAGCCTTGCCAAGTCGGGGGAAGGGCAAGAAATTACATTGCATCAGTGGTTTGCGGACGAGTGCCGGGTTGTCGTCATCGGGAGCGCGGCTGCCATGCGGCAAGACTTGCCGGGCAAAACTTGCGAGCGGATGGGGAAGGCGCTATGCAGCGGCGACTTTCGTCCGCTGGCCCTTGAACCCAACCGGATCCTGATCTGATGCTGAACTCGCTTGATATTGCCAAGCGCCCCCAGGACACGCGCGTCGTCGTGGCCATGTCGGGTGGCGTGGATTCCTCTGTTGTCGCGGGCCTTCTGGCCCGGCAGGGCTATGACGTGGTGGGGGTGACCCTGCAGCTGTATGACCATGGCGAGGCAACGCACCGGAAGGGCGCGTGCTGTGCCGGTCAGGACATCCATGATGCGCGCCGGGTGGCGGCGACGCTGGGCATTCCCCACTATGTGCTGGACTATGAAGAGCGCTTCAAAAAGAGCGTGATCGCGCCGTTCGCCAATGCATATCAGCAGGGTGAAACGCCGGTGCCCTGCATCGCCTGCAACCAGTCGGTCAAGTTCGTGGACCTGATGGCGGTGGCGCAGGAACTGGGGGCCGATGCCCTTGCGACCGGCCATTATGTGCAGTCCAGGCTTGGCGAAGACGGCCGGCGACAGCTGTTCCGCCCGGTCGACGGCGACCGCGACCAGACCTATTTCCTGTTTGCCACCACGCAGGAGCAGCTCGACTATCTGCGCTTTCCGTTGGGCGGCATGGGCAAGGCCGAAGTGCGCGACCTGGCCCGGGAGATGGGGCTCGAGATCGCTGACAAGCACGACAGCCAGGACATCTGCTTTGTGCCGCAGGGCAAATATGCCGACATCATCCGCAAGATGCACCCCGAGGCCGTTGCCAAGGGCGAGATCGTGCATCTTGATGGCCGCGTGCTGGGCACCCATGAGGGCATCGTCAACTACACCATCGGCCAGCGCAAGGGCCTGGGCGTGGCAGCGGCTGAGCCGCTCTATGTCATCAAGCTCGAGCACAAGACGGGCCGGGTGATCGTTGGACCGCGCGAAGCGCTCAAGACCCACACGGTGCGTCTGCGCGACGTCAACTGGCTGGGTGGTATCCCGCTGGCCCAACTGACGGCCGGCAATGGCGCGCCCGTCGAAGTCAAGGTGCGGTCGACCCGTGGCCCGCAGCCGGCGGTGATCCAGAGCCGGGATGGCGAGGTGTTCGTGACGCTGGTGAGCGGCGAATATGGCATTTCGCCGGGCCAGGCCTGCGTATTCTACGCTGACGACACGGCGACATCAGAAGTGCTTGGCGGCGGCTTTATTGCCGAGGCGGTGCCGCAGGTTTTCGCGGCCTAGGCGCGATCAGGGCGAGACGGTGTTCGCCGGCGCGCCAATGTCGGGCGTTCCGGCCTTGGCGGCGTTGGCCGCCTCCTTGAGCTGCTGATAGGAGCTCAGCCCGCCCATGGATGTGGAAATGACGATCAGCACCAGCACGGCGCCGAGCACGAGCAGCACGACGCGCGAGCGGGTGAGGGCGAAGGGGCTCAGCTTGGGCTCTTCCATCAGGCACTCCGAAAAAATCTTTGCTCGCCGCCAAAGGATGGCCGCGCTGGCGGCGTCTTAGCACTAGAATGGGTCCAGAGGTAAGGCTCGGCAGGTGCATGGCTTGGTAATGGGACTGACTGCCGCAGGGGCGGAGGAGGCCGGCGAGGCGCTGACGCGGGCCCTGGTGGTGCGCGCCCAGAACGGCGACGCCGAGGCGTTCGGCGAACTGCTCGCCGACCAGTATGACCGTATCTATCGCACGGCGTGGAAATGGTGCGGCAATCGCAGCGATGCCGAGGATGTGGCGCAGGATGTGTGCGTCAAGCTGGGGAGCGTGATTGCCCAGTTTGACGGGCGCTCGGCTTTCTCAAGCTGGGTGTTCCGCATCACGCTCAACATGGTGCGCGACATGCAGCGGGCCGGTAAGCGACGCGGGCGTCATGCCGATGCCTATGCCGAATTGGCGCCGGACAGTCAAAGACCGGAACAGGAAGACGGGCTGGCGCACCAAGCCCTGTGGGATGCGGTGCGCCGCCTGCCCGAGCAGCAGCGCGACGCCGTGCTGCTGGTCTATGCCGAAGACATGAGCCACGCGGCTGCGGCCGAGATCATGGGCATCAAGGAAGCCACCGTGTCGTTCCATGTCCACCAGGCCCGCAAGACCCTGAGAGGGCTGCTATGAGTGACAAGATGAACCCTGATCCCTTCGACGCGCTCAAGAGCGGCCAGGTGCCGCCGGCCGGTGACGCGGCGCGCAGGCGGGCGCTGGCGGCCGGCATGGCGGCTTTTGCAGCGGAGCAACAAAAAAGCACAGCACCAACCAAAGGCAACGGCTTCGGCGCGCGTCTGAGGTCCATCATCACTTCCTTGAAAGGGAATTCGATCATGGACCTGCGCTATCCCCTGGGCACGGCCGCCGTTGCCCTGTTGCTGCTGCCACTGGGTTATCAGCTCTATTCGACCACCGCGCTGACGCCGGGTGGTGCCACGCCGGCCAAGACGGTTGCGGCAACGCCGGTGGTCCCGATCCCGGCCGATGATGCGCCGGCAATCACGACGGCTGACCTCGCGGTCGCGCAGCAGGACAAGGAAGAGGCAACCGCCGAGGCGGATGCTTCCGAGGCTGTGGTATCAGCCGAGCCGGCGCCATTGCCCCTGCCGGTCGCCCCGAGCCCCGCCGAGAACATTGCGGTCAGCAGCGCCGCCATCGCGCCGCAGAGGATGCAGGAGTCCATGGCGCCAGCGGCCAAGATGGTGGCCGGCGCGCCGTCACCAACCACACTGGCGTCACCGATGGATGCGCTTTCGGGCGACAGCTTCGCGAGCTTCGACGAACAGCGGCTCAAGGTGGTTGCCGAGGAGCCGGTTTCGACCTTCTCCATCGATGTCGACACCGCCAGCTACAGCTATGTGCGGCGGGCGCTGGAGGATGGCTACATGCCCGAGGCCGACGCCGTGCGCATCGAGGAGATGGTCAATTATTTCCCCTATGACTATCCGGCCGCGACCAGCGCCGATGCGCCATTCAAGCCGACGATGGCGGTATTCCCGACGCCGTGGAATCCCAAGACAGAGCTGCTGCAAATCGGCATCAAGGGCTATGTGCCGCCGGCCGATGGCGTGCACAAGCCGAGCAATCTGGTGTTCCTGATCGATACGTCAGGCTCTATGGACGAAGCCGACAAGCTTCCATTGCTGAAGCGGGCGTTTGGGCTGCTGGTGGATCAGTTGGGCGATCAGGACACGGTGTCGATCGTGGCCTATGCCGGCTCGGCCGGGGTGGTGCTGGAGCCGACCAAGGCGGCGCAGAAGGCGCGCATCCTCTCGGCGCTGGACGATCTTGCTGCCGGTGGCGGCACGGCGGGCGCCGAGGGGATCGAACTGGCCTATCGGCTGGCCGAAGAGGCCAAGGTGGCTGACGGCACCAATCGGGTCATCCTGGCCACCGATGGCGATTTCAATGTCGGCATTGATGATCCCGAAAGGCTCAAGGCCTTCATCGCGGCCAAGCGCCAGAGCGGGGTGACGCTGTCGGTGCTGGGCTTTGGTCGTGGCAATCTCGACGATGCGACCATGCAGGCGCTGGCGCAGAACGGGAATGGCAATGCCAGCTATATCTCGAGCTTCCGCGAGGCCCAGAAAGTGCTGGTCGAAGAGCTGGGTGGCACGCTCGACATGATCGCCAAGGATGTGAAGATCCAGATCGAATTCAACCCGGCGGTGGTCAGCGAATATCGCCTGATCGGCTATGAGACGCGCATGCTCAACCGCGAGGATTTCAACAATGACGCGGTGGATGCAGGGGACGTGGGCGCGGGAACGACGGTGACGGCGCTCTATGAAATCACCCCGGTGAGCGCTGGTGGCGGGTTGGTCGATCCCTTGCGCTATGGCGGGGCCGAGTCAGCAGCGCAGGCAGGTGATGCGACAGAGATCGGCTTTCTCAAGATGCGCTACAAGCTGCCCGACAGCGATGTCAGCCAGTTGATTGAGGCGCCGGTGACGCCGGACCTCGTCTATGGCGATATTGCCGATGTCGGGGATGATATGCGCTTCGCCGCTGCGGTTGCCGCGTTCGGGCAGAAGCTCAAAGGCAGTGTCTATGGTGGCAGCATGGATTGGTCGGACATTGCGGCTCTGGCACAATCGGCCAAGGGCGTCGACGAGGGGGGGTATCGGGCGGAGTTCGTCGGCCTGGTCAAGACCGCCAGCCTGCTCAAGCCGGACGCCGATGATGGCGGGGCGGCCGATTGCAGCGGCGAGAACTGCGCAACGGACTGACACAGCAAAAGGGGGCCACCTGGCCCCCTTTTTCAATCCGTTGTTCGTCCGCTGTCGCTTGTGTTGCTGCTAGACCAGCGGCTTGAGATTGGCTTCGATGCTGGCGCGGCGGCTCTCGAGGAAGGGCGGCAGCGCGAGGCTTTCGCCCAGGGTTTCCATCGGCTCGTCGGCGGCAAAGCCGGGGACGTCGGTGGCAATCTCGAACAGGATGCCATTGGGCTCGCGGAAATAGAGCGAGGTGAAATAGAAGCGCTCGACCTCGCCCGAGGAGCGGATGCCGGCGCGGGTGACGCGCTCGATCCAGAGCCGCAGGCTATCCTGATCCGGTGTGCGGAAGGCGACATGGTGCACCCCGCCGGCGCCGGGGCGGGCCGGGGGCAGGGTGGGGTCGACCACCACATGCAGCTCGGCGCCGGGGCCGCCGGGGCCCATTTCGAAGACATGGGTTTCGGGCGTATGACTGGTCATGGCATGGGTGCGGATCTTGCGCATGTTCATCACCTGGGTCAGCACGGCCTCGGTGCGGTCAAGCCGCGGCACGGCCAGCGAAATGGGGCCCAGACCGATGATCTGCCGCTCGGCAGGAACGGGCGACTTGGCCCAGGGCACGACCTTGTTGGCGGCGTCGATGACCATGCGGAAGCGCTGGCCCTCGAAATCCTCGAAATCGAGCGAGAGCTGGCCATTGCGTTCCTTTATCGCGGATGTGCCGACATTCTTGCTCTGCAGGTGATCCTTCCACCATTTGAGGCTGTCTTCGCTATCCACGCGCAGGCCGGTGCGGCTGACGGTGTGATTGCCGCGCTGTTCGCGCCCGGTGTCGAAGTCAAAGAAGGTCAGGTCTGCGCCCGGCGAGGCAACGCCGTCGCCATAGAACAGGTGATAGGCGGTGGTATCGTCCTGATTGACGGTCTTCTTGATCAGCCGCATGCCCAGGGTCTGGGTATAGAAGGCCAGGTTCTTGCTGGCCTGGGCCGTTACGGCGGTGAGGTGGTGGATGCCGCCCAGTTCGAGAGTCATGATCTGTCTCCTGTGCATTGGGGTCGATGACGTTCGCGTTGCTGCAGATGTAGTGCCGTCGGATGGCTTTGGGCAGCGGTCCAATCATGACAGACCGGTGTCGATTGTTGAACAAACCAAGATGATGCTGCACGGGACGGCAAGCCGCTTGACAGGCGGAAGGGCCAAACCTAAATAGACCGCAGATGCGCCGCGCTGAGCATTCAGCCGCGCAACGCCTATGGCGGAGTAGCTCAGTTGGTTAGAGCAGCGGAATCATAATCCGTGTGTCCCCAGTTCAAATCTGGGCTTCGCTACCAAATTTGCTGAAGAAATTCAGCCTCTTAACAGGCCCGCTGTCCAGTCTTGGATGGCGGGCCTTGTTGTTTCCAGCCGTTTTGCCTGGCGCTTGAGCGGATTGGCAAAGTTCGGGGCGGCGTCCAACGGTGCAACATGTGGCTCGATGGCAGCAAATGCCAGAGCAGCGGTTGTGCTGGAGTCGCTGGAAAAGCGGTTCGGGCCCGTGCATGGTGCTGCCGTTTTCAGCCATGAGTCTGTCATGCCATTTCCAGATCTGATTCAGCCCGAACTGGGCGCCTATGCCAGCAGCGTCGAGACGCCCGGCGACTTCTCCGACTTCTGGGCTCAAACCATTGCCGAAGCCCGTGCCGTAGGCGGGGCCGTGAGCATGGTGCGCGCCGAGACGAGCCTGCGTGCAGTGGAGGTCTATGACGTCACCTATCCCGGTTTCGGCGGGCATCCGGTCAAGGGCTGGCTGGTGCTGCCGACCCAGCGCAGCGGCAAGCTGCCTCTGGTGGTGCAATATGTCGGCTACGGAGGCGGGCGGGGGTTTCCGCATGAGCAACTGCATTGGGCGGCCTCGGGCTATGCCTATTTCCGCATGGACACACGCGGGCAGGGCAGCGGCTGGAGCACGGGCGCCACGGCGGACCCGGTGGGCTCGACGGCCTCCCTGCCGGGCGTGATGACCAAGGGCGTGCTGGACAAGGCTGACTATTATTATCGGCGCGTGTTCACCGATGGCGTGCGGGCAATCGATGCGCTGGTGACCCATGAGGCGATCGATGCCGAGCGGATTGCGGTGTGCGGCGGCAGCCAGGGCGGCGGCATTGCGCTGGCCGTGGCGGGGATCGACCCACGCGTCAAGGCAGCGATGCCTGATGTTCCCTTCCTTTGTGACTTCCCGCGGGCGGTGCAGAAGGCCGGCCGCGACCCCTATGGCGAAATCGTCCGCTTTCTGGCGCAGCATCGGGACAAGAAGGCCCAGGTGTTCGAGACGCTGCGTTATTTCGACGGGGTCTGCTTTGCTCGCCAGGCCAAGGCCGCGACGCTGTTCTCGGTGGCCGTGATGGACGACATCTGCCCGCCCTCAACGGTCTATGGCGCCTTCAACGCCTATGCCGGGGCGGACAAGAGCATTGTCGAATATGAGTTCAACAATCACGAGGGTGGCGGGCCGTTCCAGGAGCGGGCCCAGATGGCCTGGCTGGGCGAGCGTTTCAAACCCTAGGGAAAACGCCAAGCGGGGTCTTGTGCAGCGCAAGAAATGCAAATATTGCATTGTTGAATAGCGCGAGAATGAACATGGCCCCGCAGAAGCGAGCAAACCAGGCTGACATCGCCGAACGACTGGGCGTTTCGGTGAGTACGGTGTCGCGCGCGCTGGCCAATGAGATCGGCATCAGCGAGGTCGTTCGGCGCGATGTGCAGCGCATGGCGCGGGCGTTGGGCTACAAATCCAAGCATATCACCGGCGTTTCGGCCGGTGACAAACGGGCCGTGGCGCTGGTGCCGCTGGGGAGCGCCACCAGCGGCTTGTCGGGCTTTTATTTCGGTATTGTCGAAGGCATGCGCCAGCAGGCAGCCGAGGCCGGCATGGTGCTGGACGTGCGGCTGATCAACGAGCGCATGGTGACGCTCGACCTGATCCGAAAGCAGATCGACCAGGCCGATGCGTCCGGGGTGTTGCTGGCGGGAATCGACGCCGGGGACGAGCTGGCGCAGTGGTGTGCCGAGGCCGATATCGCGGCGGTGCTGGTCAATGGTAGCGATCCGCAGATGCGGTTCAGTTCCGTCTGTCCGGACAATTTCTACGGCGCATATCTCGCGACGCAGCGCCTGCTCGATGCGGGACACCGGCGCATCCTGCATTATACTCACCGTTATCGCCCGACGATCCTGCAGCGGCAGCGCGGGTTCGAGGCTGCAATAGCCGCAACCCCTGGCGCACAAGGAGTTATTGTCAACACGGCCACCAGCGAGACCCGCGAATTGCTGGCTGATCTATTGGCTGGCAAATACGATGTGACGGCCCTGTTCAGCTGGAACGACATTGCCGCAGTGGAGATGCTCGAAGGCATCTATGGGCCGGATAGTCCGCTGTCAGATGGCTTTTCGATCATAGGTTTCGACGATCTGCCGCTCGCTGGTATGGCAACGCCGCGGCTCAGCACAATCCGTGTGGACCGCGAAGCGATCGGGCGTAGTGCCATCCGGCTCCTGGCCCAGCGCATGGAAGGCGAAACCAGCGTGCAGCAATTGCAGGTCGGCGTCACCATGGTCGAAGGCGAGACCGTGTCCCAGGTGGGCGCCTGAGTTCGAGCGGCCGCTTTCGGGCTCTTTTTTTCGGTGCGAGTGATGTGGTCTATGAATGCTCTCGGGGGCATTTCGACAGGCTATGGTCTTGTTCGTACGACGCAAAATGAACAAAATTGCGTTTATTGCGCGAATTGCGCAAATTGCTTGAACCAGTGCAATTTGTGAAATAGGCTTTCCTGCAGCAGCGATCTCAAGACGGCCCTGGTGGCCGCATGATCCTGCGACGAGGAGAGCGGCTCTTGGATTTGCGACGCTGGAACGTCAGGCATGTGCGCATGGTGCTGGAAGCGGCGCCAGTCTTTGCGCCGTTTCCGCAGGATGCTGCGGGCGTTGCCGCCGGGATTGGTGATGCGGCCGTCGCGGCTCTGATGGAGGCGGCCCGCGCGGATGCTGCGGCGCCAATTCCTGGTTTGCCAGCAAGCCTCTATCGCGAGTTCGCCCGCACCGGGCGACGCGAGGGCTATGAGGATGCTCAGCGTGAGCGCCGGCAGATGCTCTATCGGCTGACGCTGGCGGAATGGCTGGCGGGTGAAGGCGCGTTCGTCGATGCCATCGAAGACCTGGCCTGGGCGCGGCTGGAGGAGACCAACTGGGCCTGGCCGGCGCATGCGCGGCTGCTCGACCCGACCGATCGGCCAACGCTTGACCTGGCTGCGGCCATGTCGGCGCTGGATATGGCCGAGCTGGATTATCTCGTTGGCTCGCGGCTTTCGCCTGAGCTGCGCGCGCGGCTGCGAACCGAGGTCGAGCGACGGGCCATCGGGCCGTTTCTCAACCGGGACGATCTGTGGTGGCTGCATCCGACGCCGGAAAAGGCCGTGAACAACTGGACAGCGGTGTGTGTCGCCGGAGTGGTGGGCGCGGCCTGCTATCTGGAGGCCGACAGCGACCGGCTGGCACGGATCATCACGCGCGGACTGCATAGCCTGGCCGACTATCTCGAGACCTTCGACAGCCAGGGCGGATCGTCCGAAGGGCCGGACTACTGGTCCTACGGCTTTGGAAATTATGTGGTTCTGGCCGAGCTGCTGGCGGCGCGGACGGGTGGCCAGATCGACCTGATGGACGACGACCTGGTGGGTGAAATCGCCCGGTTCCCGCTCAGGACGATGATGGCGCCGGGCGTGTGGGCAAGCTTCTCGGATTCTGACAGCCAGCCGCAGTTTCCGCCTGGTTTGCTGAGCTATCTGGCCAGGCGGCTCGACCTGCCGGGCCTGACCGGGCTGGGCATGACCAACGACTTCACAGTGCGCGGTTTCAATCAGTTCGTGTGGCCCCTGCGCCAGTTCGTCTCGCCACTGCCCCGCTCAGGAGCCGGATTTGGGGGAGAGTTGCACGACTGGTTCGGCGACATGGGGTGGATGATCAGCCGGCTTGACCCGGCCGAGCCGGCATCGCTGCGCCTGGCGGTCAAGGCCGGGCACAATGACGAGATGCACAACCAGAATGACGTCGGCTCGCTGATCGTGGTGAGTGGCGGCAAGGTGGCGCTGACGGACCCTGGTCGGGGTCGCTATTCGAAGGCCTATTTCGGACCCGAGCGCTACCAGAACCTGTTCGCCAGTTCGCGCGGCCATTCGGTGCCGGTGGTCAATGGCTTCGAACAGGCCGAGGGCGCGGCGCATTGCGCGACCGTGCTTGCCCATGACCATCGGCCGGACGCCGATACCCTCCAGTTCGACATGGCTGCGGCCTATCCGTCAGAAGCGGGCATCGAGACGCTGGTGCGCAGCGTGACGCTGGACCGGACGGTGCCGGGCGGAAAGGTCTTGCTCGAGGACCGGTTTGGCTTTGCCGCGGAGGCGGGGGCTTTCCAGTCGGTGCTGGTGACGCCGCTGGCCGTGGACATAGCAGAGGGCCATGTACGGATCGGCACAGCCGGCGGCGGGGTGGTGGTGCGGTTCGATCCGCAGCAGATCAGCGTCCTCAGCGAGCATCATGCCAATCAGGAAAAACAATATGCGCCTTCGGTGGATCTGACGCGGGTGCTGTTCAGCCCACGCCAGCCCACCAAGACCGGACTGGTGGCGCTTGAAATCTCGCCGCTCTGAACGAGCGCGGGCGCCGGTGCACGCACCGGCACACTGAGGAGAGTGGCTGTCGGACTGCCGTCCGGCGCCAATTGGAGAACCCGGGCAGACGCTGGCCGGACAAGGGAGGAACGAGATGAGGCATGAAGTATTGATGCGGCGCGGGCCAAGACGGCTTGGCCTTGCAGGCGCAGTGGCGGTGGCGGCCCTGGTGGCCGGTGTCGGCGTGGCGCTGGGCGCGGGACAGGCTCCGGCGCTTGAAGAGATGGTGGCCAGCGGTGCGCTGCCGCCGCTTGAGGAGCGCCTGCCGGCCAATCCGTTGGTGGTGGAGGCCGACAGTATCGGCAGCTATGGCGGCACATGGCGCATGGGCATGAATGGCGGCGGCGACAACGGCCTGATCGTCAAGACCGTCGCCTATGAAGGGCTGGTCCGTTACGACCACGAATGGAAGGGCGTGCTGCCCAACCTGGCCGAGAGCTGGGAGGTCAATGCCGACGCCACCGAATATACCTTCAAGCTGCGCGAGGGCGTGAAGTGGTCGGACGGTACGCCGTTCACCACCGAGGACATCGCCTTTGCCGTGCAGATGTACCAGGACCCGGACTATGCGGCCGGCAGCTGGATCGACAACAAGAACAATCCGGTGACGCTCGAGGTCATCGATGCCTATAATTTCAAGTTCATCTTCGGCAAGCCGAACGGCATGTTCATGGAGCAGCAGGCCTCCACGGACGGCATCCACATCACCTCGCTGCAGAAGAAGTACTGCAGCCAGTTCCACCCCGCCTACAATGAGAATGCAGCCGCCGAAGCCGAAGCCAAGGGCTTTTCGAGCTGGGCACTCTATCTGCAGGACCGCTGCGCCTGGGGCTGGGAAACCATCCGTTTTGCCAATCCCGACCTGCCTACGCTCTATGGCTGGGTAATCGACCAGCCGCTGACGGCCAATGCACAGCGCGTGACCTGGAAGCGCAATCCCTATTACTGGAAGGTCGACGCAGAAGGGAACCAGCTGCCCTATATCGACAATCTGGACATGCGCGTGAGCCAGGGCGGTGTTGAGGAACTGACCCTGGCTGCCCTCAATGGCGAGATCGACTTCCAGGAGCGCCACATTGCCACCAATGTGAACAAGCCCCTGTTCTTCGATGGCCAGGAGGCCGGCGGCTACCATCTGGGCGAGGTTATCCCCTCTGCATCCAACACGCTGGTGCTGCAGCTCAATCTCAACCACCTCGATCCGGTCAAGCGCGAGCTCTACCAGAACAAGGATTTCCGCATCGGCCTGTCCTATGCGATCGACCGGGCCGAGATCATCGATGTGGTGTTCACCGGCCAGGGCGAGCCCTTCCAGGTGGCGCCGCGCCCGGAAAGCCAGTTCTATGATGAATCGCTGGCCAAGCAGTACACCGAGTTCGATCCCGACCAGGCCGCCGAACACTTCGCTGCCGCCGGGCTGACCGAAAAGAACGGCGACGGCATCTATCTGATGAGCAATGGCCAGCCGGCCAAGATCACGGTCGACGTCATTTCGGCGCTGCGTCCGGAATGGATCGACATGCTCGAAATCATGCAGCTGCAGCTGGGCGCCGCCGGCGTCGAGATCGAGCTGAACAATATCGACCGCACGCTGTTCTACGAAAAGCGCCCGGCCGGTGAGTTCGATGCGCAGGTGTGGGCCGGTGACGGTGGCATCGAGGCGCTGCAGGAGCCGCGCTACTACTTCCCCTTCAGCGATGAATCGGTCTGGGCCTATCGCTGGGCGCAGTGGTTCAACGGCACGCGCCCGGAAATCGCCGAAGAACCGCTCGACTGGGCCAAGAAGCAGATGGACCTCTACAACCAGGTCCGTGCCTCCGGCGATCCGGAAGAACGGGCACGGCTGTTCCGCGAAGTGCTGGCGATCACCAAGGAAGAGTTCCCGGTGATCGGGGTGAGCCTGATGCCGAACTCCTATTCGATCATCCGGAACAACCTCAAGAACGCGCCTGAGACAATGTTCAACGCGTGGCTGTTCCCGACCCCGGCGCCGATGGATCCGGTGACCTGGTACTTCGAATAACACCGGCGGGACCTCCCCCCCGTCAGCCTCCCTCGCGGCAGCATTTGCCGCGAGGGACCTCCAGAATTCCAGCAAGGGCCCAGCCATGCTTTCCTTCATCATCCGACGCACGATCGTCATGGTGCTGACCCTGATCGCCGTGTCGATCGTGGCGTTCGCGATCATCCAGCTGCCGCCCGGCGACTATCTGACCAGTTATATCGCCTCCCTGTCGGCCACCGGGGATCAGGTGGACCCGCGCGTAATCGAGAACCTGCGCAACCAGTATGGACTGGGCCAGCCATTCTACATTCAGTACTTCAAGTGGATCACCGGCGTGGTGCAGGGCAATTTCGGCCACAGCTTTGAGTGGAAGCGCCCGGTGTGGGAGCTGATCTGGGGCCGGCTGGGTAATTCGGTGATGGTCGAGGGCCTGGCGGTGCTGGTGATGTGGCTGATCGCTCTGCCCATCGGCATCTATGCGGCGGTGCGCAAGTATTCGTTGGGCGACTATCTGGCGACAATCGCCGGCTTCATCGGCCTGGCCGTGCCCAATTTCTTCTTCGCGCTGATCCTGATGTATCTGGCCTATGTGTGGTTCGGCACGACCATGGGCGGGCTGTTCTCGCCCGAGTTCGAGACGGCGCGCTGGAGCCTGCCGCGGCTTTGGGACTTCTTCACCCATGCCTGGGCTCCGGTGCTGGTGCTGGCGACGAGCGGGACGGCCGAGCTGATCCGTATCCTGCGCGCCAATCTGCTGGACGAGCTCAAGAAGCCCTATGTCACCACAGCCCGGGCCAAGGGCCTGCCGGAATGGAAGGTGATCCTCAAATACCCGGTGCGCCTGGCGCTCAATCCGCTGGTCTCGACCATCGGCTGGCTGCTGCCGGCGCTGGTGTCGGGCTCGGTGATTGTCTCGGTGGTGATGAACCTGCCTACGGCCGGCCCGATGCTGCTGCGCTCGCTGACCACCCAGGACATGTATCTGGCCGGTGCGATCATCCTGCTGCTGAGCGTGTTGACGGTGGTCGGGACGCTGATCTCGGACATTCTGCTGGCCTGGATCGACCCGCGTATCCGCTACGGGAGCAAGTAAATGGCCGAGACCAGCATGAGCACATCCGGTGCCGCCGCAGCACGCGCCAAGCGATCGGGCCGCGAGAGCCAGATGGGCCTGATGTGGCGCCGCTTCCGCCAGCATAAGCTGGCCCTGGCGAGCCTGTGGATCGTGGTCGCCTTCTATGTGGTGGCCCTATTGGCCGAGTTCCTGGCGCCGACCGACCCGAGCGCCTACAGCGCCCGCTACACCTATGCACCGCCACAGGGCCTGCACTTCATTGCCCAGAATGACGACGGCAGCTGGGTCTTCGGGCCCTATGTGAATGGCTACAAAACTGAAATCGATCCGGTGGCGCTGCGACGCACCTTCGTGATCGACGAGGAGAAGCGGCTGCCGGTGCAGTTCCTGGCGCCGAGCAAGCCATACCTCCTGGCCGGGGTGATCCCGATGTCGGTAAAGCTCTTCGGATTGGAAAACCCGCGTGACCCACTCTACATCCTGGGCGCGGACCGGCTGGGTCGCGACCTACTGAGCCGGCTGATCCACGGCACGCGCATTTCGCTGAGCATTGGCCTGGCCGGGGTGACGATGAGCCTGTTCTTCGGCATCATCATCGGCGGCTTTGCGGGTTACTATGGCGGCTGGTTCGACAGCGCCGTGATGCGCGTGGTGGAATTCATCCGTTCGATGCCGACGATCCCGCTATGGCTGGGTCTGGCGGCGGCGATGCCCAAGGACTGGAGTGCGCTCCAGACCTATTTCGCCATCACGCTGATCCTGAGCCTGATCGGCTGGACCGAGCTGGCGCGCGTGGTGCGCGGGCGGTTCCTCAGTCTGAGAACCGAAGATTTCGTGACGGCGGCGCGGCTCGATGGGGCCAGCGACTGGCGCATCATCACACGGCACATGGTGCCCAGCTTCACCAGCCACATCATCGCGGCAGCGACGCTGGCCATTCCGGGCATGATCCTGGCCGAAACGGCGCTGAGCTTTCTTGGCCTGGGGCTGCAGGCGCCCATCGTCAGCTGGGGCACGCTGCTGCAGGACGCGCAGAACATCCGCACGCTGGCCACGGCGCCCTGGCTTTTGACCCCCGGCATCTGCGTGGTGGTGATCATCCTGGCGATGAATTTCTTTGGCGATGGGCTGCGCGATGCGGCCGATCCGCATGGGCGCTAGTGCAATGGTTCTGAGCTCTCGAAACCCCAGCCTCACCTCTGCCCGACAGTTGGCAGGCGCACGTCGCGGACGCGCGGCAGGGATACCGGCAATCATGGAGGCGCGGTCATGACGCAGCCAATCTTGCGCATCGAAGATCTCTCGATCAGTTTTTCCTCGCCAGACGAGGCCGACATCGAGGCCGTGCGGCAGGTGGACCTGACACTGACCCCCGGCAAGACGCTGGCGCTGGTGGGCGAGAGCGGCTGCGGCAAGTCGGTGACGGCGCGGGCCGTGTTGCGGCTGCTCGATGCCAATGCGCGCATTCCGCATGGGCGCATCCTGTTCCAGCCCGAGGGGAGCGAGCCGACCGATATTGCCCGGCTCAAGCCGGACAGCCTGGCGCTGCGGGCCATTCGTGGCAACCAGATTGCCATGATCTTCCAGGAGCCGATGAGCTCACTGTCGCCGGTGCACACGATTGGCGACCAGATCGACGAGATGGTGCTGATCCACGAGCGGGTGAACCGCAAGCAAGCACGGGCCCGTACGGTGGCGCTGCTGGATCAGGTTGGGATTCCGGGCGCCAAAGAGCGGGCCGATGCCTATCCCTTCGAGCTCTCGGGCGGGTTGCGGCAACGGGCGATGATCGCCATGGCGCTGGCCTGCACGCCGCGGCTGCTGATTGCCGATGAGCCGACGACGGCGCTGGACGTGACGACACAGGCGCAGATCCTGGACCTGCTGCGGCAATTGCAGGCCGATTTCGGCATGGCCATGCTGTTCATCACCCATGATTTGGGCGTGGTGGCCGAAATCGCCGACGAGGTGGCGGTGATGTATCTGGGCGATGTGGTGGAGCAGGGCAATGTGTTCGACGTGTTCCGTGCCCCGCAGCATCCCTATACCCAGGCACTGATGAACTCGATCCCCAAGATGGCGCGCAAGGCCGACCGGGTGCGGCTCAATCCGATCAAGGGCACGGTGCCGGCGCCCAAGGACCGGCCGGAGGGCTGTGCTTTCACCAGCCGCTGCCCGCATGCCTTCGGCCCCTGCGCCAGCGAACGGCCGGCACGCACTGTGGTGGGCGAGGGTCATCACGCCCGCTGCCATCTGTTGACCCGGCAAACCGAAGAGGCCCTGGCATGAGTACGCTGCTGCGCGTGGAGCATGTCTCCAAGCACTATACGCTGTCGGGCGGGTTGCTGGGCGCTGAGCGGCGGCTGGATGCGCTGAGCGACATCAACCTGTCCGTCGAGGCCGGGGAGACGCTGGCCATTGTGGGCGAGAGCGGCTGCGGCAAGACCACGCTGGGCCGTTGCATCATCCAGGCGCAGCCGGTCAGCGACGGGCGGGTGACCTATCATCCCCTGGGTGGCGGCGACGTCGAACTGACTGCGCTCAACAAGCGGCAGCTCAAGCCCTGGCGACAAGACATTCGCATGATCTTCCAGGACCCGATGAGTTCGCTGAACCCCAATATGCGGGTGTTCGACATCGTGGCCGAGCCGCTGCGGATCCACAAGATCGCCAAGGGCAAGGCGCTGGAGGACAAGGTGATCTCCACCCTGGCCAAGGTGGGCATACCCGCCGAGGCCGTGGGGCGCTATCCGCATGCCTTTTCCGGTGGACAGCGGCAACGCATCGGCATTGCCCGGGCGCTGGTGCTGGACCCAAAGCTGGTGATTGCCGACGAGGCGGTCTCGGCGCTCGATGTGTCGATCCAGGCGCAAGTGCTCAACCTGCTTGAGGACCTCAAGCGGGAATTCGGGCTGACCTATATTTTCATCAGCCACGATCTGGGGGTGGTGAACTATATCGCCGACCGGGTGGTGGTGATGTACCTGGGCCATGTGGTGGAGAATGCGCCCACCGAGATGCTGTTCGAGCGACCGCGCCATCCCTATAGCGAGATGCTGCTTGAGGCCCTGCCGATTGCCGATCCGCTGCGGCGCAAGGGACGCAGCACAGAGCTGCGCGGGGAGATCCCCTATCTGGGAAATCGACCCAAGGGCTGCCCGTTCCACACCCGCTGCAAATATGCCGAGGACCGCTGCCGAGCGGAAAAACCGGTGCTGCGCCCCGTTGCGGGCACGGCCCAGGAAGCCGCCTGCCATTTTGCCGAAACACTCACACTCAAGGGCGCCTATGAGGATAACCCGCCCCAGGTGGCCTCCGCGGCGCTGGCGGGCGCCGGTGGATTGCCCGGACGAGCCGGGCAATGACGGGAGAGAGTGTTGGATAGAGCCTTCGAACCACCATTCATCGTCACCCCCGGGCTTGTTCCGGTGGTCCATGCTGCCGCGAGCGGCGTGTCGTCTAGAAATCAGGAATTTTTGATCCCATGACTTACAATCCTGCCACCGCAAATCCGCTGTTTGGCAATCCGCTCAAGACCAGGGCTGATACCGAAAAGGGGCTGCGCGACCTGTTTGCGCCGCTGCTACCCTATTTCTCCGAGGGTGGGGCACGGGTGCGGGTGGACGGCGCGGCGGCGCATTTCGACCGGGCGGCGGCGGACCTGGAAGGCTTTGCCCGACCGCTGTGGGGCTTGACGCCGCTGGCGGCAGGGGGCGGGGATTTCGCCCATTGGGAACTCTATCGCCAAGGCCTGGCCAATGGCACGGACCCCGAGCATCCCGAATATTGGGGACAGGTCAATTCGACCGACCAGCGCATGGTCGAGCTGGCGGCTATCGGCTTCACCATGCGCATGGTGCCGCAGTTGGTGTGGGAGCCGCTGAGCCAGAAGGCCAAGGACAATCTGGCGGCCTATCTCAAGCACGCACGGCGCTTCGACTATGCCGACAACAACTGGAAGTTCTTCCGGGTGCTGGTCGACCTGGGGCTGGAGGAATGCGGGGTCGCGTTCGACCGCACGCTGACCGAGCAATATCTGGAGGAACTGGACGGGTTCTACCTCGGTGATGGCTGGTATCGTGACGGCAATGTGCGGCGCATCGACCACTACATTCCCTTTGCCATGCACTTCTATGGTCTGATCTACGCCAAGCTGGCGCGGGGCGATGAGGCGCGTGTGGCGGCCTACAAGGAGCGGGCGCGGCTGTTTGCCAAGGATATTGCCAGCTGGTTCGACGAGGATGGCGGCACGCTGGCCTTCGGGCGAAGCCTGACCTATCGCTTTGCCTGCGGCGGGTTCTGGGGGGCATTGGCCTTTGCCGATGTGGAGGCGCTGCCCTGGGGGCAGATCAAGGGGCAGTTCCTGCGGCATCTGCGCTGGTGGGCCGACAAGCCAATTGCGCATGGCAATGGCGTGCTGTCGGTGGGCTATGGCTATCCCAGCCAGATCATGAGCGAGAGCTATAACTCGGGCGGCTCGCCCTATTGGGCGCTGAAGGCCTTTCTGCCGCTGGCGCTGCCGGAAAGCCATCCGTTCTGGACGGCCGACGAGGTTGCCGCTGAGGTTGACCCCGCGCCCGTGCCGCTCAAGCACCCTGGCATGGTGATGATGCAGACGGCGGGCAATGTGGTGGCGCTCTCGAGCGGGCAGCAGAACTGGCAGATGCGCCACGGCGCTGAGAAATACGCCAAGTTCGTCTATTCCAGCCGCTATGGCTTTTCCGTGGAGGTGGATGAACGCGCCTATCACCAGGGCGCCTTTGACGGTGCGCTGGGCCTGTCGGATGACGGGCGGCACTATCGGGTGCGCGAAACCAATGAGGTCGCCCAGATCGCTGGCGACAGGCTCCATGCGGTGTGGAAGCCCTGGAGCGATGTGACGGTGGAGACCTGGCTGCTGCCGGCCAATCCCTGGCATATCCGGGTGCACAGGATCACCACGCCCAGGCCGTTGCATGGCACCGAAGGTGGTTTTGCCGTCGGGCGGGCCGATCTCAATGTCGACACGCTGACAGAAGCGGCGGGTCAGGCGGTGGCGCGCAGCGCCAGCGATGTCAGCGCCATTGTCGACCTCAAGGGACAGCGAGCCGGGCGGGTATTGAAGGCGCTGCCCAATACCAATCTGGTCGTGGCGCGCACGCTGGTGCCGCAATTGCGCGGCGAGATCGCGGCGGGTGAAACCGTACTGGTGACGGCGGCGCTGGCGTTGCCGGCCGGTGCTGACGCGGAGACAGCGCTTGCCAGCCGGCCAGCGGCGCCGGACCTCGATGCGCTGGTGGCGCTTTTTGCCGAACAGGGCGTGGACGTCAGCGCTATCCTGGTGCCGGAGCGATTCTGATGAAACCCAAAGTTGGTTTCGCCATGGCGGCGGACAAGACCAAATATGTGTTCGACGCCGCGGCACTGGAGCGGCTGGAGCAGAGCTGCACCATCGTCAGGCGGGAGCCACTCGAGGAATTTGATAGTCCTGCGGCGCGGGCCCTGCTGGCCGAGATCGACATTCTTATCACTGGCTGGGGCTGCCCCATGGTGACCGCGCCCGTGGTGGCTTCAGCGCCCAGGTTGCGACTGATTGCGCATGCCGCAGGCACGGTGAAATACACGCTGGACCCCGCGGTCTATGCGGCGGGCATTGCGGTGACGCATGCGGCCGACGCCAATGCGGTGCCGGTGGCGGAATATACGCTGGCGGCGATCCTGTTCTCCAACAAGCGCATGTTCGAGCTGCGCGACCGCTATCGCGCCGATCCCGGGCGGAAGTCGAGCTATGCGCTGACCAATGCGCCGATCGGCAATTACCAGCGTACAGTGGGGCTGGTGGGGGCATCGCGCATCGGGCGCAAGGTGGCCCGTCTGTTGCGCCCGTTCGACTTCACGGTGCTGCTGAGCGACCCCTATGTGCTGCCGGGCGATCCGGTGACCGAGGATGCCGAACTGGTGAGCCTTGATGAGGTGATGACCCGCGCGGACGTGGTGTCGATCCATGCGCCGTCTCTGCCCAGCACCCGCGGCATGATCGGCGCGCGGCATTTCGGGCTGATGCAGGATGGCGCCTGCTTCATCAACACGGCGCGCGGCGCGGTGGTGGATGAGGCTGCGATGATCGCCGAACTGCAGACCGGTCGCATCCATGCGGTGATCGACGTGACCGAGCCGGAAATTCCGGCAGCGGATTCGCCGCTCTATACATTGCCCAATGTGTTCCTGACGCCGCATGTGGCCGGGGCGGTGGGGACCGAGCGGCTGCGGCTGGGGCAATTGGCGATCGCCGAGATCGAGCGCTTCGTGGCCGGGGAACGGCTGGAATTTGCGGTGGAGCCGGAGCTGCTGGAGCGGCTGGCTTAGGGTGGCATTTCTCGCCGCTGTTGGATTGCCCGGACAAGCCGGGCAATGACGGGGGAAGATTGGGGACGTCGGACCTGGATTGGCGGAGACAGTGATGGACGTTCAGATGGACGACAAAGCTGCGCATGAGGCGCGGCTGCAGTTTTTGACGTGGGACCGGACGCCCGAGGATATCGCTTCGCCTGAGCATCAGGCGCGGTTGCGGCGGCTGGAGGTCACGGCAGGAGCGCAATTTGATCCGACAGCCTATGTGGCAGCGGACGCTGCAGTCTTTACCAGTGAATTGACCTTGGGTGCCCAGAGCTGGATTGCCGGGCATGCCCTGGTGCGCGGCGCCGTGGCGTTTGGCGCGTATTGCACGGTCAATAGCTATGCCATGATTTCGGGCCGGGTGCGCTGTGGCGACGGCGTGCGGATTGCCAGCCATGCCAGCCTTGTCGGCTTCAACCACGGCTTCGATGACCCCAGCGTGCCGATCCACACGCAGAAGCACGAGAGCCTCGGTATCGTGATCGAGGATGATGTGTGGATCGGCGCCAATGCGGTGGTGCTGGACGGGGTGACGGTGGGGCGCGGGGCAGTGATCGCTGCCGGTGCGGTGGTGAGCAAGGATGTGCCGCCGCTGGCCATTGTCGGCGGGGTGCCGGCCAAGGTGGTGCGGTTCCGCGGACAATCGGCGCGGCGCGACAGTGTTGCGCAGCTGGCTGCGCTGGGCGCGTCGGCAAAGGCGCAATGGCCGGAAATACTGGCGGCGCATCGGCAGGATGGGCACTATGTGTCGCGCGAGGCCGATGGGCAGCTGCGCGCCAGCGCGCGACACCGTAACGATGCCATCGAGATTGCCGCCGGCTTTGACGCGCGGCCCGAGGGGCTTGATGTCGCCGCGACGCTCGAAGAGCTGTTGGCGATGCAGGATGCGGCAACGGGGCTGTTTCCTGACCCGCACCGGCCGGTGGCAGCAGGCCAGTCCATGCGCGATGATGGGCTGGCGCTCTATAATGTGCTGTCGGTGGGCTATTGCATCGAACTGCTGGGCGGCCGGCCGCGCCACAGGATTGCGGCAGTGGAGCTGGAGGCGCCGGAGCTTTGCGCCTGGCTCGAGAGCCTGACCTGGCGCGACCGCGCCTGGAGCGCGGGGGCGGCGGTGGATGCCATCGGCACCGCGCTCTATTTCAACGCGCGCTATCATAGCACCGGGCGGGCGCGGGAAATCCTGTTTGGCTGGCTCGCGATGGCGCAGGACCGCGGCTCGGGCCTATGGGGTTCGCCCACGGCGAACGAGGGACTGCTGCAGCCGGTCAATGGATTTTACCGGCTGACGCGGGGAACCTATGCCCAATTCGGCCTGCCGGTGCCGCAGGCCGAGCGGGCAATCGATTCCGTGCTTGCCAATTATCGCAACTATGGCGGGTTCTCCGGGCCGACCTATACCGCCTGCAATCTGCTCGACACCATCCACCCGCTGTGGCTGTGCCTCAAACAGACCGATCATCGGCGGGCCGAAGCCGAGTCCATTGCGCGCGCCGTGATCGCGCGTGCCGGGGAGCGCTGGATGGACAGTGCGGGCTTTGCCTTTGCCGATGGGCAAGAGGGGAGCCTTCAGGGCACCGAGATGTGGCTGAGCGTGGTGCATCTGGCGGCCAAGCTGTTGGGAATTGCCGATGATTTCGCCTTTGTGCCCAAGGGGGTGCATCGCACGCAGGCGGTGGGGTTGGGTTTGTGACGGTCTCGAGGAGCAGTGCGATGACGGCAAAGAAGGCTCTCGTGGTCTGGGGCGGGATGGAGCTGCATACGCCTGAGCGCGGTGCGCATGTGGTGCGGGAGCTGCTGGAGGCCGAGGGCTTTGCGGTGACCGTGACGCCGGACTATGACGCACTGGGCGCTGCGGACGTGGGCGAGAATGATTTGGTGGTGCCAGTGATCACCGATGGGGTGCTGGCGCCCGAAAAGATGGAGCGGCTGATTGCGGCGGTGCGGGCCGGGACGGGGCTGGCGGGCTATCACATGGGGCTGGCGACCAGCTTTCGCAGCTCGGTGCCGTTCCGCTATGCGGCGAGCTGCTACTGGGTGCAGCATCCGGGCAATATCATCACCTACACGGTGGATGTTACGCGAAACGACCACCCCATCATGGCGGGGATCGAGAGCTTCGAACACACTTCCGAGCAGTACTACCTCAACTTTGATCCGGCCGTTGAGGTGCTGGCGACGACGGTGTTTTCCGGGGAATTCCACCCGTGGCGCAAGGATGTGGTGATGCCGGTGGTGTTCACCACCACCCATGACCGGGGGCGGGTGTTCTATTCCTCGTTGGGGCACACAGCCGACGAGCTGGCCGGCGGGCCGGTGCGCGAAATCCTGCGGCGCGGGCTGATCTGGGCGGCGCGCTAGGCCGGGCTATTGCTGCTGGGCCTGTTGAGCCTGGCGACGGAGAACTTCGGATTCCGGCAGGGCATTGGCATAGGCCAGTTCGCGATTGGCGCGGGCCCAGAAGCTGGGATGGACCGTGTCGAGAAGGGCCGGGTCGGTGGGCGTGAGACCCAGCTGCGTCGCCAGTGGCGCGGCGAGATAGAGCACAGCATTCTGGCGATACCAGGCGGGGATGGCATCATCAGCCCAGATGACGGGGCGGATGACGTCATGGGCGGCGTAGCCATGGCTGGCAAAGTGCGCCGCCCACCAGCTTTGCCATTGCTCATTGGCGTGGCCGACGCCGCCCTGGCCGGGAATGGCAGCAGAGAACAGCACGGCGGGGGCGAGGGCGACGAGATCGGCGACAAAGCCGGGCGCGCGGGCGGGGCTCAGATGCTCGGCGACCTCGAGCGAGAGCGCGAGATCGACGCGGGGCAGGGCAAAGGGCTGTTCAAGATCGTGGGCGGTGAAGACGATGGCGGCATCGTCCAGCATGTCCGGGGTGACCCAATCGCCCTCGATGCCAAAGGCGGTGGTGGCGCCCATGGCGAGGGCCGTGGCCAGCCAGGTGCCGGTGCCGCAGCCGATATCGGCCAGGCTCTGGCGCGGCAGATTGGCGGGCAGGGCCGAGAGCAGGCGGCGCGCGGCATGGGCCGTATGGGCGCGGCGGTTGTCATAGAAATCGGCGGGATAGAGCGAGGCGGTCATGGCGCGGCCGATCGGTGACGGAGACTGTAGGTTAAGCCGGGTACGCGCCGCGGGCCAGATGCGATCAGTGGGCATGCTGGCGGACAGCAAAACGGGCCCCGCAGGGCCCGCTCCAATGGGTGGGAGCCGCAGCGTCCGGATCAGTCTTTGGCACGCTCAACGTAGGAATTGTCTTCGGTGAGGATGACGATGCGGGTGCCGGCGCCGATATGGGGCGGGACCATGCACTTGAGGCCATTGGTCAGCACGGCGGGCTTGTAGGAAGACGAGGCCGTCTGGCCCTTGACCACCGGCTCGGTCTCGGCGATTTCGACCGTGACGCGCTGGGGGAGTTCCATGGACAGGGCATTTCCCTCGAAGGTCTTGAGGTGAACCTTCATGCCATCGGTGAGATAGGCAGCCTGTTCGCCGATGACGTCTTCGGGGACGGTGATCTGCTCGAAGCTGACGGGTTCCATGAAGTGGTGACCCTCGCTGTCGGAATAGAGGTAGTCATATTCGCGATCATCGACATCGGCCTTTTCGACCATTTCGACAGTGCGCCAGCGGCCGACGACCTTCACGCCATCGGAAATGCGGCGCATGTTGACGTTGGTGATGGAGTTGCCCTTGCCGGGGTGGACGTTTTCGGCCGTCAGGATGACATGCAGATTGCCGTCCTGCTCGACGACATTGCCCTTGCGCAGCGAGGAGGCGATGACCTTGACCATTATTCTTCCTTGTTCGTAGCGATGGCACGTACTAGAGGCAGGGCCGATGAAGCGGCCGCCCCGGGCGCCGAAATAGAGTTTCGTGCGCCAACTACCCTATCTTGGCGCAAATCGCCAGCCTTGGTGTCATAAAGCGCGCATGAGCAACCCAACTTCCATCGCTGCCTCGCCTTGGTGGACGCCATCGGTGCATGCCGACCGGCGGCCGATCCTTTTGGCGCGCAACCGCATCGAGGCGGCGGTGCGAGGGTATCTCGCCGGGCAGGACTTCTTGATGGTCGATCCGCCGGGGCTGCAGCGCTCGCCGGGCAATGAGACCCATCTGCATGCGTTCGGCACGCAGATGATTGGCAATGACGGGCTGGGGCAGGCGATGTATCTGCACACTTCGCCCGAGTTCACGATGAAGAAGCTCTTGGCCGCGGGCGAGACGCGGATCGCGAGCCTGGGGCATGTGTGGCGCAATCGCGAGCGCAGCGCGCTGCACCATCCCGAGTTCACGATGCTGGAATGGTATCGCGCCGGGGAAAGCTATGACGCTGTGATCGCCGACTGTGTGGCGCTGCTGGGTATCGCGGCGCAGACGGCGGGCGTTGCGCAGTTGCGCTATCGCGAGCGGGCCTGCGATCCCTTTGCCGCGCCCGAGCGGCTGAGCGTGGTCGAGGCTTTTGCGCGCTACGCGGGGATTGATCTCCTCGCCAGCCTGGACGCCGAAGGGCGCACCGATGGCGAGGCGCTCGCCGCGCAGATGGCAGCGCTGGGCATGGCGGTGCCGGAGGATCGGAGCTGGAGTTACCTCTTCAGCCTGATCCTCACCGACAAGGTGGAGCCACAACTGGGCAAGGAGCGCATCACGGTGCTCGATCGCTATCCAGCGGCCGAGGCGGCGCTGGCGCGGCGGGCGGGCGATGACCGGCGGGTGAGCGAGCGTTTCGAGCTTTATGCCTGCGGCGTGGAACTGGCCAATGGCTTTGGCGAGTTGACCGATGCGGACGAGCAGCGGCGGCGCTTCATGGCCGAGATGGACGAGAAGGCGCGGCTCTATGGTGAGCGCTATCCGATCGACGAGGATTTCCTGGCGGCCCTGGCGCTGATGCCGGAGGCCAGTGGCGTCGCGCTGGGCTTTGACCGGCTGGTGATGCTGGCGACGGCGGCGCCGCGCATCGAGGCGGTGCTGTGGGCGCCGGTGGCGGAATGAGCGTCGTGCGGGCCATCAAGACGGTGGATGAACTGGTGGCAGCCGGGCTGGGGCCTGACGCGACCGGGCTCGATGCCGTGGCGGCGAAATATGCGGTGGCGATCACGCCGGCCGTGGCGGCGCTGATCGATTTTGGGAATCCGGACGATCCGATGGCGCGGCAGTTCGTGCCTCGTATGGAAGAGCTGGAAACGACGCCGGACGAGCGGGCGGACCCGATCGGGGATCTCAGCCATTCGCCGGTGACCGGCATTGTGCATCGCTATCCCGACCGGGTGCTGCTCAAGGCGGTGCATGTGTGCCCGGTCTATTGCCGGTTCTGCTTCCGCCGCGAAATGGTGGGGCCGCAGGGGCTGGGCACGCTGACACCGGCGGAGCTCGATGCAGCGATGGACTATATCGCCGGCCACAGCGAGATCTGGGAAGTGATCCTGACCGGAGGGGATCCGCTGGTGCTGTCGCCGCGGCGGCTGGGCGATCTGATGGCGCGGCTCGCCGGCATCGACCATGTCAAAGTGGTACGCTTTCACACACGGGTGCCGGTGGTGGAACCAGAGCGCATCGACGACGCCATGGTGGCGGCGCTGCTGGCGAGCGGTAAGACGACGTATCTGGCAATCCATGCCAATCACCCGCGCGAATTCACCCCGGCGGCCAAGGCCGGGATGGCGCTGATGCACAAGGCCGGGCTGGCGCTGGTCAGCCAATCGGTGCTGCTCAAGGGCGTCAATGACGATGTCGAGACGCTGGCGGCGCTGATGCAGGCTTTTGTCGAGAACAGGGTGCAGCCCTATTACCTGCACCATCCGGACCTGGCGCCCGGGACCAGCCATTTCCGGCTGTCCATTGCCGAGGGGCAGGCGCTGGTGAGCCAGTTGCGCGGGCGAATTTCGGGCCTGGCGCAGCCGATCTATGTGCTCGATATTCCCGGCGGCTTCGGCAAGGCCGACATCGGCGCCAGCGCCATTGCCGCGGCGGATGGCGGCTGGATTGTGCGCGACTGGCAGGGGCAGGCCCATGCCTATCCGCCGCGGGATCAATCAGGCCAGGACTGAGCTTTTTCGGCGCTAGCCGTCGAGTTTTTCCTTCCACAGCAGGCGCCGGTAGAGGGTGGAGCGGTCGATGCCCAAGGCGCGGGCGGCGGCAGAGAGATTGCCCTTGTTCTGATCGACAGCGCGGCGCATGGCCGCTTCGGTGAGGCTGCCAAGGTCAGTATCGGCCAGGATGGGCGCCGGGGCCGTGTCAGCGGCGAATTGCGGCAGGTCGGCCAGGGTGATGGGGCGGTCGGGTTCGCAGAGGGCGGCCAGAGCCCGCAGGGCGCCGGTCAGCTCGCGGAAATTGCCTGGCCAGGGCTGGGCGGCCAGGCGGGCGAGCACCGGCGCGGGCAGGACGGGATAGCCACTGGCAAGCTGGGACCACAGGGTCGAGACCACGGTGGCCCGGTCGGGGAACTCGCACAGCGCCGGCAGGCGGATGGTGAACTGGGCAATGCGATAATAGAGGTCGGCGCGGAAGGTGCCAGCCTCGACCATGGCCTTGAGGTCGCGATTGGTGGCGCAGACGGGCACGAAATCGGCCTTTTGCGGTGTGCCGCCGCCCAGGGGCACCACTTCCTTGTCCTGAAGCACCCGCAGCAGGCGCGACTGCAGCAGCAGCGGCATGTCACCGATTTCATCGAGGAAGAGGATGCCGCCCTCGGCCTGTTGCACCAGGCCAATGGCGCCCTGCTTGCGGGCGCCGGTGAAGGCGCCGGATTGATAGCCGAAAAGCTCGGACTCGATCAGGCTCTCGGGCAGGGCGGCACAGTTGATGGCGATGAAAGGCTTGCCGGCGCGCTGGGTGAGGCCGTGCAGATGGCGGGCAAAAACCTCCTTGCCGGCGCCGGTTTCCCCGGCAATCAGCAGGGGGATTTCGGCATTGACCAGGCGGATGGCGCGGGTGAGGTCGGCGCGGGTCTCCGGGGTGAGGAAAGGCGCAGGCTTGGCCGGCTTGGTGGCGCGCGGCAGGGTGCCGGTGACGCGCAAAGGCGCCTTGCGCGGCTCGGAGACGGCGGCAAAGAAGCGCTCGCCACTGCGGGCGCGCAATTCGCCGCGCTCCATGGCGAGAGCTGCAGTCTCAAAAATCTCGTCGGAGGTGGCCTGGCGCAGCGCCTTGCGGTCGAGTCCGACAAGATGGAGCGCGCGGCGATTGCCGGCGACGAGGCGGGCGCCATCAAACACCAGAATGCCCTCGCGCGCTGTGCCCAGCAGATCGGCGGAGCGGTGGAAGCGCACCACGGTCATCTCGTCGAAATCGCGGGCGAAGAAGCGGTGTTCGATCTGTTCGACGGCGAGGCGCACCAGGCCCATGGCATGGGTGTGTTCGGCCGAGGCATGGCCCGAGAGGTCGAGCACACCGGCCAGCTTGCCGAAGGGATCGAAAATGGGCGAGGCGGCACAGTGCAGGATGCCATGCGGCTCGAAGAAATGCTCGCCGCCATGCACCTCGATGGCGCGGCGCTCGGCCAGGGCAGTGCCGATGGCATTGGTGCCAGTGGAGGTCTCGGACCAGGCGACGCCAGGACGCAGGGCAACCTGGGCAGCGCGACCGGCAAACTCGGGACTGCCGGTGGTATCAAGCACCAGGCCCTTGGCATCGGTGAGAATGACCACGCTGTCGGTGAGGCGCGCCTCGGTGCGCAGCGAGACCAGTTCGGAGCGCGAGAGCAGGCGCAGCGTTTCGTTCTGCTCATGCAGGGCACGCAGTTCGGGGGCGGTGACCGGCTCGGCACGGATTGTGCTGCCGGCATCGAGCCCCTGTTGGGCGCAGCGTTGCCAGGAGCGCAGAATGGGCGCAGGCACCAGGCCCTCGGGCAGGTCCTGACCGGAAAAGAAGCGCTCGCGCGCCGCCGCCAAGGCGGACTGGGACGCTTGATCCATATCTGCTCTCCTCCCAGTTGTGGCAGTTTGCAACAGGTGTTGCACCCGCCATCGTCTCTGGTTGTGGCAAAGTGTTGCATCCGAATTCGCGCCGCGTCCAGTCCTGTGTCGAGGCTAGTTATTTCGGCAATGAAAGCAGGTATTTAGCCAAGACTGGCACGGCGGTTGCAACGTTGCTGGCATCCAAAAACAAGGGAGGATGCCATGAACAAACCTGAATTCATCGGCCAGCGGACCAAGTCTCCGTACAAGGCCAAGTATGGCAATTACATTGGCGGCCAGTGGGTGGATGCGCTCGATGGCGAGACATTCGACAACACCTCGCCGGTGACCGGGCAGGTGATCTGCGCCGTAGCGCGATCCAAGGCCGCTGACGTCGAACGGGCGCTGGACGCAGCGCACAAGGCCGCACCGAGCTGGGGCCAGACCTCGGTTGCACAGCGCGCGGTGATGCTCAACAAGATTGCCGACCGGATGGAGGAGCATCTGGACGAAATCGCCCTGGCCGAGACCTGGGACAATGGCAAGCCGATCCGCGAGACAACGGCTGCCGATATTCCGCTGGCCATTGACCACTTCCGCTATTTCGCGGGCGCCATCCGCGCCCAGGAAGGCGGCATTTCCGAACTCGACCATGATACGGTGGCCTATCACTTCCACGAGCCGCTGGGCGTGGTGGGGCAGATCATCCCGTGGAACTTCCCCATCCTGATGGCGGTGTGGAAGCTGGCGCCGGCGCTGGCGGCTGGCAATGCCGTAGTGCTCAAGCCGGCCGAGCAGACGCCGGCCTCGATCCTTTATCTCATGGAACTGATCGAGGACATCCTGCCCCCGGGCGTCATCAATATCGTCAATGGCTTTGGCCTTGAGGCTGGCAAGCCGCTGGCCAGCTCGAACCGCATCGCCAAGATCGCCTTCACCGGCGAGACGACGACGGGCCGGCTGATCATGCAATATGCCAGCCAGAACCTGATCCCGGTGACGCTGGAGCTGGGCGGCAAATCGCCGAACATCTTCTTTGCCGACGTGCTGGCCGAAGACGACGACTTCTTCGACAAGGCGCTGGAAGGCTTTGCCATGTTCGCGCTCAACCAGGGCGAGGTGTGTACCTGCCCCAGCCGCGCGCTGATCCAGGAAAGCGTCTATGACCGCTTCATGGAGCGGGCCATCAAGCGGGTGGAAGCGATCAAGCAGGGTTCGCCCTTCGAGATGAGCACGATGATCGGCGCACAGGCCTCATCCGAACAGCTCGAAAAGATCCTTTCCTATCTCGATATCGGTCGGCAGGAAGGCGCCAAGGTGCTGACCGGCGGCGAGCGCAACAACCTCGAAGGCGAACTGGCCGGCGGCTACTACGTCAAGCCGACGGTGTTTGCCGGCCACAACAAGATGCGCATCTTCCAGGAGGAAATCTTCGGGCCGGTGGTATCGGTGACCACGTTCAAGACCGATGCAGAGGCGCTCGAGATCGCCAATGACACGCTCTATGGTCTGGGCGCCGGCGTCTGGACGCGCGACGCCAACCGGGCCTATCGCTTCGGCCGGGGCATCCAGGCCGGGCGCGTGTGGACCAATTGCTACCATGCCTATCCCGCCCATGCTGCCTTTGGCGGCTACAAGCAGAGCGGCATCGGTCGTGAGAACCACCGCATGATGCTGGATCACTACCAGCAGACCAAGAACATGCTGGTGAGCTACAGCCCCAAGAAGCTGGGCTTCTTCTGAGGTATCGTCTGGGGCTCTGCTCCGGCGACCATCTGGCGCCGTTTCCTGCGCTTCCGGTGCTCACGTAGCCTAAGCTACGCTGCGCTCCGGTTCTCGGGAACCACGCCATCTGGTTCGCCGGAGCGAGCCCCAGTGCGATTCCATCCGATCCTCGTCAGTAGGCGGGGACTTCAGTTCATTCCGGTGGGCGGCCTGACCTTCAACCCGTCTCTCCTCCTGCGGCGGGCGGCTCACCGGAATGGCGTTTTGGGAGACAAGCGATGGACGAGACTGTACCGCGTGTAGTGGCGACAGAGGCGGCCTTGGCGCTGATCGCCGAGATCGAGGCCCGGCACGGCAAGGTGATGTTTCACCAATCGGGCGGATGTTGCGATGGCTCGTCGCCGATGTGCTATCCGGTGGGCGATTTCATCGTGGGCGACCGCGACATCAAGATGGGCGAGATCGGCGGCGCGCCGTTCTATATGTCGCCCAGCCAGTTTGAATACTGGCAGCATACGCAGTTGATCATCGACGCCATCCCCGGCCGGGGCGGCATGTTCAGCCTCGACAATGGCACCGAGCGGCGTTTCCTGACGCGGTCGCGGCTGTTCAGCGACGAGGAGCATGCGCGGCGGGCGCCGATCGAGGCCTGACCGGCGGCGCGTTGATCTGCGTCAAGGCGCATCTCATATATATTAGATATTTCTAATGTTTGTGACAGGCCGCCACGGTGGTGGCGCGGTCAGGCATTGGAGAAGACGCATGCAAAGCTGGAACGACCACATCAAATCCCTCTCCCCGGCCCTCAAGGAATTGCGCATGGGACAGGGCGACGTGATGAAGGGATTTTCCAGCCTGGCGCAGGCTGCGCTCAAGCCGCAGGCGCTGGATACCAAGACCAAGGAGCTGATCGCCCTGGCCATATCGGTGGCAGTGCGCTGCGACGACTGCATCGGCTTTCATACTAAATCGGCGCTGGAGCAGGGGGCCTCGCGCGATGAAGTGCTGGAGACGCTGGGAACGGCCATCTATCTGGGGGCCGGGCCGGCGGTGATGTATGCCGCCCATGCCATCGAGGCCTTTGACGAGTTCGCCAAGCCGGCTGAGGCGTAAGAGGCCGAGTGAGGGGGGAGTGGTCCCTGGACGGTTCCGGGACCTCCCCTCCATCCCTCCCATATGGGGAGGAAGGCGCTAGCCGATGTAGAGCAGGACCAGGACCAGCGCGCCCCAGAGGGTGAGCTTGAGATGCGTGTGCTGGGCACCCTCGGCACCGGCCCAGTAATGCACCCATTGGCCGCCCACGAGGAAGGCCGACCAGATCATGCAGAAGCCCAGCATGCCAATGGCGGCGAGGACGCGGGCGGGTTCTAGACCGACAAGGCCCAGGGCTGCCAGCAGCAGGGCCAGCGTGCCGGCGACCATGACCAGCGCGACAATGGTCTCGGCGGTGACGATGGCGGCAAAGAGCAGGCGATGGAGACGCTGTGACTCGATGCGGTTGCGGCCGAGCACGGCATAGAGCTCGGGGAACTGGTCGCGCATGAGGCGCATGGCCAGCACATCGGCCACCATATTGCCATTGGCTGCGGGCGCGCGGATGTTTTCAAGCGCCCCCAGCACCAGCCAGAGCGTGGGCATGAGCACCATGAAAAGCTGAATCCACACCAAGAGTTGCGTCATCAAAATCACCCCGTTTTCATGAGGTTGGCATGGCGCTGGCGGGGATGAGAAGCGCGGCCAGCGGGGGCTGGCCATGCGCAATATGGGGCCAGGGCGTCAGGCTGCGGGTAGTGCCGGGCCGGCGGGGAAAATGCCGGACATGACGATAAATCCGGGGATGCGGCGAACGCGATCGGTCCAGCGGCGCAGGGCCGGATAGTCCTGGCGGGAAATGCCGCCTTCTTCGCTCAGCATCACATAGGGGAAGCAGGCGATATCGGCGGTGGTGGGATGGGCGGGGCTGGCCAGCCAATCGCGGCCGGACTTTTCGCCGAACCAGAGATGCTCGTCGATGATGCGGAAGATGCGATGGGCGCCAGCCTGGGTCTTTTCGAGATCGAAGGGATAGTCAAAGCCCAGGGCAAGGCGGGCGGCCGAGGCGGTGGCGGTGATGTCATCGGCCACGGCATGCCAGCGCAACACTTCGGCAGTGACGGCCGGATCGTCCGGGAACCATTGGCCCGAGGCGTCGTAGCGGCGGGCGAGATAGGCGAGGATCGCGCCAGAATCGGACAACGTCAGATCGCCATCCTGCAAGACCGGCAGTTGGCCGAAGGGATTGAGGCGCAGGAAGGCATCGGATTTGTGCTCGCGGCCGGGGAAGAAATCGACCGGGACGATGTCGTAGCGCAGCTGGAGGATGCTCATCAGCAGGCGCAGCTTGTAGCAATTGCCGGAGAGTTCGAAGTCGTGAAGGGTGATGGTCATGGCTCAGATATCCAGCACGAGGCGGGCCGACTTGGCGCGGGAGACGCAGGTCATCATGCAGGTGTTGGCGGCCTTTTCGCTGTCGTTGAGATAGACGTCCTGATGGTCGACCTCGCCCTCGATGACGGTGGTGAGGCAGGTGCCGCAGGCGCCCTGTTCGCAGGAACTGGGGACAGTCAGCCCGGCGTCGCGCATCACTTCGAGAATGGTCTTGCCGGCCGGGACATGCAGCGTCATGGCCGAACGCGCCAGTTCGACATCGAAGGCGGAGCTGTCGTCGATGGGCTTGTCGTTCTTGAAGTATTCGAAGTGGATGGCTTCATCGGGCCAGCCTTGCGCCGCCGCGGTGGTGCGGACGGATTCGAGCATGGCCGAGGGGCCGCAGACATAGACATGCTGGGCTTGGCTCCAGGCGCCCAGGGCGGTGGAGATGGTGGTGCCGATCTCGGCGCGCGGCAGGCCGGTGTGGATCAGCACGGTGCCATGCAGGGCTTCGAGGTCGCCGCGGAAGGCCACCTGCTCGCAGGCGCGGGTGAAGTAATGCAGCTCATAGGGCAGGCTCGACTTGTCGAGGAAGCGGGCCATGGAGAGCAGGGGGGTGATGCCGATACCGCCGGCGATGAGCACGGTGCGGGTGGCGTCGCGGCGCAGCGGGAAATTGTTGCGCGGCTCGGAAATGGCCAGCATGTCACCCTGGCGAACGGTCTCCACCAGCACCTTGGAGCCGCCCTTGGAGGCGCTCTCCTGCTTGACGCCGATGATGTAGCTCATCAGCTCGCCGGGGCCATTGGTGATGGAATATTGCCGGATGAGCCCATTGGGCAGGTGCACATCGATATGGGCGCCGGGCTGGAAGGTGGGCAGATGCCCCTCGCGCGCGGCGAGCTCAAAGCCAATGACGCCATCGGCGCTGGTCCATTTGCGCTTGACCACCACCGGGATGGTGTTGCCGCGCGGTATGGCAATGTCGGGCATGGTGGCCAGATCGGCCGAGACCTTGTCGAAGGCGGGCGCCAGCGGCTCCGGCGCCGGCTTCTTGGCGGCGGCGCGCTCGAGGCGGTCGCGCAACTTGGACAGCATTTCGTTGTAGTGGCGCAGGGCCTGGGTGGCGTCGGCGGGCGTGCTGGGCAGCAGGCCCCGGATCACGGCGCGGCCGGCATCGACCGGCTGGACGAAATAGACCACATCGCCCAGGCGCAGGGCGAGGCCCGGCAGGCTATCGGCCGGCCGATCGTCGGGCGCGAGGGTGGCCAGACCCGCCAGCACATCCTCGGGCGCGGCATTGACTGGCATGGGGCGCAGGGGGAACCACTGGCCAGACTCGGCGCCGGGGAAGGGTGCGAAGGGGCGCTCGATATTGTCGCTGTCCTGCGCGGCGGACCAAACTAGGCCAAAGGCCTCGGCGACCGGATAGATCTTGTTCTGGATGCGGCGAGCGGGGGCATCGGCGGGATGGGCCGGGATATAGGTGCAGCCGGCAGAGCGATTGGCATAGCGCCAGCCATGATACTGGCACTTGAGCTCTGCGCCCTCGTTGATGCCGATAGAGAGGCGCACGCCACGATGGAGGCACCGGTTTTCCCAGACGTTGACATTGCCATCATCGGCGCGCCAGACGGCCAGTTCGCGGCCGAGAAGCTGGCCCTGATAGACATGGCGGAAGGGCAGATCGTCACTGGACGCGATGGGATACCAGGCGGGGTCGGAAAGCGAGAGCGTCATGCGGTCATCCGAAGACTATTGGGATCGCGCCACGATCGGATGAGGTCGGTTCGACTGCCGCCCTGGCGTACGGGGCGACATGGTGGCCACGGCTCCAGGCGGGAGCGTGGCCACGGGCAAAGCCGTCAGGACGCCATTGGGATGACGCCATAGGTGATGCCCTTCTGGCTGAGCCAGCGGCGATAGGCGATGGCCGATTTGTCGGCGCGGATGGGGGTTTCGGCGCGCGGATCAAGCGGCAGGCGCTTGGGATACTGATTTTCCAGGATCGGCTTGTCCTGGCCGAAAATGGTCTGCTGGAAGCGGCGCAGGTCGGTGATGGTGGAGGTGCTATCAATCATGGACTGCAGCAGATGGGCGCGGCAGCGATCTTCGCTCACCGGCTGCAGGAAAATGGCGATGACATCGCGGCGGTTCTCGTCTTCGGGGCAGGATTTGTAGAGCACCGAGCAGAAGGGATGGGGCACGCGATAGACATACTCCACCTCCATGGCGTGGGTGGCCGATTTGGCGGCGCGCGGTTGCATGAAGCGGCAGCGCGTGGCCAGCACCTCGTCGCGCTCCTCGGAGACCTCGACGTCGTATTCCTTGACCTCGGTATGCGGCTCGGCACCCAGGATGTCGGTGTGGACATAGGGGAAATGGCCCATGTCGAGGAAGTTCTCGACGGCGCGCGGGGCCGAGACATGAATGCCGATGGAGCCACAGCTCATGTTCTTGCGGTCGGCCTCAGCATACTCCGGAATGGGGAACAGCGCTGCACTGGGCGTGCCCAGGCTGGTCCAGACAAAGCCATAGCCGGTGGTGACGGGCAGGCGATCGAGGATGTTTTCCGGATCGACATCGTCGCCGGCTTCCTCATCGCTGCGGCGCCAGACCACAGGCAGGCCGGCTGAGTCTCTGGTCATGGCCAGGGGGACGTCGAGCAGGGTGGTGCGCTGGATCTGCCCGACGGGCAGTTCGTCGGTAGCGGCAATAACCTGCCAGAGGTCGCGGGTGATGGGATCGATGTGATCGATGGGATCGATGGATGGCATGGATGGTCTCAACTTTGCGACCAGCATAATCCGCTCACCGATGAGTGCCAGAGCAAAGTTGCGTCTGGGGGTATGAGCGCGGGACATTGCTGCTAAAGTCCGGGCCCAGAGGCAGGGCAGGAGATGGCATGGCAATCGAAGGTGATGCACAACGCTTTGCAGCGGATCTGCTGGAGGACCGTGCGGCAGGCAGGTTGCGGGAGGCCGGCGCGAGCGAAGAGTCGCTGCAGGCCGCCGTGCGGGCCATGCTGCACGCCTCGCTGGTGGGTGTGGACAGCCATGGCGTGCGATTGACGGCGCATTACTGCGCCATGCTGGCGGGCGGGCGGATCAACAAGACGCCAAAGCTGGTCGTCGATATCCGCGGCGCGGGCAGCGCGATGATCAGTGGCGACGACGGCCTGGGCCATTATGCCGCCTACAAGGCCGTCGAGGTGGGGATCGACCTGGCGCGAGTTGCCGGCGTGGGCGCCGTGGGGATCAACCACTCGTCCCATCTGGGCGCGGCGGGCGCCTATGCGCTGGCGGGCGCGGAACAGGGCTTTGTCACCTTCGCCACCACCAACACCGATTCCATGGTGACGTTGTTCGACGGGGCGGCGAAATTCCACGGCACCAATCCGCTGGCCTTTGCTGCGCCGGTGCCAAACGCCGAGCCCTGGCTGCTGGACATGGCAACGTCTTCGATCCCGCTCAACCGCGTGCTGCTGCACCGGTCCCTCGACAAGGCATTGCCGCCGGGCGTGGCCGCCGATGCGCAGGGCGTGCCGACGCAGGACCCGCATGAGGCCGATCTGCTGCTGCCGCTGGGGGGCAGTGATTTCGGCTACAAGGGCGCGGGTCTTGCCGGGGTGGCAACGCTGTTCTCGGCGCTGCTCACCGGGGCAACGCTCGACCGCGACTTCATCCCCATGTTCGGCGGGGGTGATATCTCGACGCCGCGCAACATGGGCCATTTCGTTCTGGTCGTGGACCCCGACAAGTTCGTCGGCCGCGCGGCGTTCGGCGCGATGATCTCGACCTATCTCAGCCAGCTGCGACAGAGCCCGGTGCGTGCTGGTGCGGCGCCAGCAATGGCCCCGGGCGACAGAGAATGGGCCGAGCGCGCCCGACGGCTGGAGACGGGTATTCCGCTTGATCCGGATACGGCGCGGTTCCTGGGTCTCTAGGAGGCGCTATTCCGCAGACGGGTCAGGCGAGCTCAGGACAACATCGGTTGCGACCAGGACATGATCCTGAATTTCCAGCTTGATGGTTGCGACGCCGCCCGAGGGGCAGCAGTTGGCATCGTCGTCTTTCCAGAGGTTGGTGACCGCCTCGTAGCCGGCCCATGGGCGGGAAAAATCATAGGCGACGCCTTTCCAGATGCCCAGGCCCTGGGGCAGGCGGTCGCCAATGGTGTCTTTCCACTGATCCATGTCGACGGCGATGAAGTCGCCGGTGTCGGGGTCGCGCTGGTAGAGGCGGTCAGCATTGGCGACCCCCGTGCCCTGCCCATAGCCCGGCTGATGCAGCACGCCGTCATCGTTGAGGCGGGGCATGTCGAAATACCCGTCAAAGCCGGAATCCAACACGGTCCAGCCGTCCTTGTATTGCAGGAGGACAAAGCCACCGATGACGCCATCGTACTCGGTCGAGCCGGACTGGGTCTGCCAGGCCAGGAAGGGTTCGCCGTCATTGTCGCCGTAGTCGTGGCGATTGAGGAAGCCGGCGGTGATGACCTTGCAGGCCCCCAGATCGGACAGCATGCAGGCGGTGCCGATCTCCTTGGTGGAGACCGGGGTATCTTCCGCAGCCCAGACAGGTGCTGCAAGCGCGAACAGGGCGGTGGCGGCTAGGGCAAGGCGGTGCATGGGCGGGCTCCGGCGAAACAGGAAACGAAGGGTCAGGACTGGCGATAGATGTCAAAGGGACCAAAGGCCTGGGTGGTGGCCATGACCTGGAGCCGGTTGACGTTGACATGGGCCGGGAGCGTGGTGCTCCAGAAGATGGTCTCGGCAATGTCGTCGGCATTCATGGCCTTGGTGCCGGCATAGGGCTGTGCGGCCTTGGACTCGTCGCCCTTGAAGCGAACGAGGGAGAATTCGGTCTCGGTCAGGCCCGGCTCGATATTGGTGACGCGGATGTTCTTGCCTTGCACGTCCGAGCGGATGTTGAGGGCGAACTGCTTCACAAAGGCCTTGGTAGCGCCATAGACCGAACCACCGGGATAGGGGTAGTCGCCAGCAACCGAACCCAGGGTCACCACGTGGCCGCCGCCACGCGCAATCATGCCGGGAAGAAGGGCCCGTACGGTATAGGCGAGGCCGGTGACATTGGTCGCGATCATGGTTTCCCAATCGGTAATGTCGGTCTCGGCTGCCGGTTGCAGGCCCAGCGCCAGGCCGGCATTGGCCAGCACGATATTGATGGCGTCAAAAGGGCGCGGCAGATCGGCGATGACGGCTGCGATGGCGTCTCGATCCTGCACGTCGAGCTCGGCGATGTGGCAGTTTTCGGCGCCCAGCTCGATCTGCAGGTCAATCAGCCGGTCCCTGCGGCGACCGGTGGCGATGACCTTGCCGCCGGCGGCCACATAGCGGCGCGCCGCAGCAGCGCCAAAGCCCGACGTGGCGCCAGTGATGAAGACGACGAAGCGGCTGGGGTCGAGCATCTGATACATGATGGGTCCTGAGTGTTCGGCACGGCGGTGGCAGGGTGAACCGCGGTCACGAAGGCGTCAACCGCGCGAGGCCGCTCAAAGCTACGCGACCTTTCCAAATTGTAACGTGATTACCAAGTGATCACGTGATCGGTTCCGGCCAGGCCATTATATTGGCATGAAACGCAATTTGTGGATGGCATGGCTTGAGACGCGTCCTGAAGTGGCTGGTGATTCTGATCGTGCTGGGTGGCGCCGCCGGTGCAGCCTGGTGGTATTTCCTGGCTGAGCCGCAGGCCGCGACTGCGCCGACGACCGTGGCCGTAAAGCGCGGCAATATCGAAAAGACAGTGCTGGCCTCGGGCGTACTGGAGGCCAACTCACTCGTCAGCGTGGGCGCGGAAGTATCCGGCCGCATCGAAGCGCTGCATGTCTCGCTGGGGCAGTCGATCAAGAAGGGTGATCTGATCGCCGAGATCGACAGCCTCGACCAGGAGAATGCTGTCAAAACGGCGCAGGCGGTGCTGGCCGGTATCAAGGCACAAAAGCGCAGCCAGGAAGCGACGCTGGTCAAGGCCACTGCGGCCCTGGAGCGCAACAAGCAACTCAATGCCAATAGCCTTGTCTCACAGACCGACCTGGACACGGCACAGGCAGCGGTTGATTCAGCGGCGGCGCAGATCGACCAGCTCGATGCGCAGGTGGCGCAGGCCGAACTCAGTGTGGAATCGGCGGAGCTGAACCTGGCACGGACCAAGATCGTGGCGCCCAGCGACGGTACGGTGGTGGCGCTGCTGGTGGAGCAGGGACAGACCGTCAACGCCAACTCGACCATTCCGACCATCGTCAAGATCGCCGATCTCGACACCATGGTGATCAAGGCCGAAATCTCGGAGGCCGATGTGGTGCGCGTGGCAGCCGGGCAGCGGGTCTATTTCACCATCCTGGGGGAACCGGACGTGCAGATCGATGCCAAGCTGCGCGAGGTGGAGCCTGCGCCAACCTCGATCAATTCGGACAGCAGCAGCACGGATACGGCCGTGTACTACAACGGGTTGTTCGACGTGCCCAACCCGGACCACAAGCTGCGCATCTCGATGACTGCGCAGGTGACCATTGTGCTGGATGAGGCGCATGATGTGCTGACGCTGAGCTCGGCGCTGGTGACGCAGAAGAACCCCCGGGGCGAAACCATGGTGATGGTTTATGACCCGGCAACGCAGACCACGACGCCACGCAGGATCGAGGTGGGCCTGAACAACAATGTGATGGCCGAGATTACCAGTGGGCTGAACGAAGGCGACGAGGTTGTGTCGGGCGGCGGGGCGCGGGGCGCGGGCAATCGGGCCGGCGGCGCTGGCGGCAGCCGATTTGGCGGCGCAGGCGGGTTTATCGGCGGGCGGCCGTGAGCACGCCATTGATCTCGGTCCGCGGGCTGACGCGCAGGTTCCAGACGGGCGCGGAAGCGGTGACGGTGCTCGACAATGTCGATCTCGACATTGCCCAGGGCGAGCTGGTGGCGATCATCGGCCAGTCGGGTTCGGGCAAGTCGACGCTGATGAACATCCTGGGGTGCCTGGACCGGCCCACCAGCGGCACGTTCACCTTTGCCGGGCGCGATGTGAGCAAGCTGGCGCCCGATGCGCTGGCCGAGCTGCGGCGCGAGCATTTCGGCTTCATCTTCCAGCGATATCAGCTGCTGGCCGATCTGGACGCTGTCGAAAATGTGGAGATGCCGGCGATCTATGCGGGCATCGCGGGGGCGACACGCCGCAAGCGGGCAACGGCGCTGCTCACCCGGCTGGGGCTGGGCGAGCGGCTGACGCATCGGCCCAATGCGCTGTCGGGCGGCCAGCAACAGCGTGTCAGCGTGGCGCGCGCGCTGATGAACGGCGGCGAGGTGATCCTGGCCGACGAGCCGACCGGCGCGCTCGACAGCAAGAGCGGCAAGGAACTGCTGGCGCTGCTGGGTGAGTTGCACCGGGACGGGCACACCATCATCATCGTGACACATGACCCGGCCATTGCCGCGCAGGCCGAGCGGGTGATCGAGATTTCCGATGGCAGAATCATCGCCGACCGCCGCACCGGCGAGGCGCCTGTGGTCGCGCGACCCAAGGAGAGCATCCGCCGCATCGCGCGCTGGCGTGAGGGCATCGACCGCGGCACGGAAGCGCTCCGCATGGCCGTGCGCGCCATGGTGGCGCACAAGTTGCGTACGTTCCTGACCATGCTGGGCATCATCATCGGCATCGCTTCGGTGGTGAGCGTAGTGGCGCTGGGGCAAGGCAGCCAGCAGACCGTGCTGGCCAATATCGCCTCGATCGGTACCAACACGATCAATGTCTATCCCGGATCGGGGTTTGGCGATCGGCGCTCAAACCGCATCCAGACGCTGGTGCCCAGCGACGCGGCGGCGCTCGCGCAACAGCCCTATACCAATAGCGTCTCGCCGCAGGTGTCGACCAATGCGACGGTGCTCTTTCGCAATACCTCGTCCAATGCCACGGTCACCGGGGTGGGCGAGGGTTATTTCCAGGTCAATGGCCGCACTTTCGCAGCCGGCACGGGGTTCACTGCCCAGAGCATCAACCAGCGGACGCAGGATGCGGTGATCGACGGCAATGCGCGGGACGCCTTTTTCGTCAATGGCGAAGACCCCGTTGGACAGGTGATCCTGCTCGGCAAGGTGCCGGTCCGGGTGATCGGTGTCGTGGACACGGTCAGCGGATTCGGCCCGGGCGGCAATTCGGCCAATGTCTATGTGCCCTATACCACCGCCATGGACCGTATCCTGGGCCGATCCTATCTCAGCTCGATTTCGGTGCGGGTCAGCGACGATTATGACATGGCGCAGGCCGAGAGCGAGATCACCGAACTGGTAACGCGGCTGCATGGCGGCAAGAGCGACTTTTTCCTGCAGAACACCGCCACTATCCGCGACACCATCGAATCGACCTCGGCGACGCTGACGCTGCTGATTTCGACCATTGCCGTCATCTCGCTGGTAGTGGGCGGCATCGGGGTGATGAACATCATGCTGGTCAGCGTCTCCGAGCGCACCAAGGAGATCGGCATTCGCATGGCGGTGGGCGCCCGGCGCGGCGACATCCTGCGGCAATTCCTCATCGAGGCGGTGCTGGTGTGCTTCATCGGCGGCGCTGCCGGCGTGGGGTTGAGTTTTGGGCTGGGTGCCCTGCTGACCACCATGGTGCCGGGGGCCGTGCTGGCCTATTCGACGGAATCGATCATGCTGGCGATCCTGTCGGCCAGCGTGATCGGCGTGGTGTTCGGCTTCATGCCGGCCCGCTCGGCAGCGCGGCTCGACCCGGTAGAGGCACTGGCCCGCGAATAGTGGCTGGGCCAGTGTCGGGCTGTTGCCGGACGATCACAATTTCCCATTGCCGGAGCCAGCTTGCTTGTGTGGCAGGGCGCAAAGCCGGTACAGTAACGCCATCTCCCGTCTGCCCGGCAGGTGGGCGCACTGTTAATGGTCTGTTGCGACCAAGGGGCTAAATTGGCTTCAGCCTTTGTCTGGTTGAAGCGTAACGGGCGGGAATTGGTCCACTGCATATAGCGCGTCTGGTCACGAGTATTTGCGCGGTGTGCGTTGCGACAGCCGGATTCGGCCTGGGCGCGGCACCGGCCAGTGCGTTCGAAATTTTCGGCATCAGACTGTTCGAGGACGCCAATGCGGTCGATCCCGATGCCGTCATCGCCGACCCGCAGCCCTATAGTGTCGTTGTGACGGTCAATGCCGACAGCGCGCTCGAGAGCGTTGTGCGCAATGCCTCGGCGCTGGTGGCCGATGCGGGCGAACCGGCTTCGGGCGCAGCGGGCCTATTGGCCAAGGCGCGGGGTGACTACCGCCGCATCGTGGCTGCGCTCTACAATGAAGGCTATTACGGCGGCACGGTGAGCATCCGCGTGGGCGGGCAGGAGGCAGCCAAGCTGGCGCCGGACGTCAACCTGCCCGATCCGGTGGACGTGGCGCTGGTGGTGGACCCCGGTCCCCTGTTCCGCTTCAACAGCGTCAACATCATCAATCAGGCGCAGCCGACCAGTGACCCCTGGGATCAGGTGCCCCAGCCGATGACGGAAGGGTTTGGCACTGGCCAGATCGCGCGCTCAAGCGTCATCCTGAGGGCGGAAACGCTGGCGCTCGAGGCCTGGCGGCAGCAAGGCTATCCCAAGGCGGAAATCGCCACGCGCGATGTGGTGGCCGACCATCAGAGCACCACGGTCGATGTGACCATCACCGTTCAACCCGGCCCCAAGGCCGCCTTTGGCGACGTCACCGTGACCGGCACCGAACGCATGGACCCCGCGTTCGTGCGGCGGCAGACGGGCCTTGCTGTGGGCGAGGAATACGACCCGGATGCCCTGGTGCGGGCGCAGAAGCGGCTGGACCGGCTCGAAGTGTTCCGGGCGGCGCGGCTGGAAGCTGCCGACAAGGTGGGCGCAGACGGACTGCTGCCCTATACGCTGATCGTGCAGGAGCTACCCGGCGCGCGCTTCGGCTTTGGCGCCACCTATGCCTCTATCGACGGCCTGGGGCTGGAAGCCTATCATTTGTGGCGAAACCTGTTTGGCCAGGCCGAGCGGCTGCGGCTCGATGCGCGGGTGGCGAGCATTGCCTTCCCCATAGAGACGGACAAGTTCGACTATATGTTCGGCGGTACGTTCACCAAGCCGGGACTGCTGACACCGGACACCGATCTGGTGGCGGCAATTTCGGCGGAACGCACGGTCTATCCGAAATATACCGAGACGTCGGCCAGCGGAAAGCTGGGGCTCAGTCACTTCCTCTCTGACCAGATCACCGTCTCGGGTGGTCTGCAGTTCGAGCGCAACCGGTTCGACGACAGCTTCGGTACGCGCGATTTCGCGACGGCCGGGCTCTACAGCGAAGGCACGTTCGATTTCCGCAACGACAGCGTTGATGCGACGTCCGGGTTCTATGTTCAGGGCACGCTCGATCCGTTCTACGAGTTCCGCTACGGCAATGCCGGTGCGCGGGCGACGCTGGAAGCGCGCACCTATTTCGGCTTTGGCGACAATGACGCCTATGTGCTGGCGGGCCGGCTTAAGGCTGGCGTACTGCTCGGACCAAGCCTGGCGGAAATCCCGCCCGACAAGCTGTTCTTTGCCGGCGGCGGCGGCTCCGTGCGCGGCTATGGTTTCAAATCGATCGGCGTCGACAATGGCACCGGTACTGTGACGGGCGGCCGCTATTTGCTGGAAGGTTCGCTGGAAGCGCGGGCCAAGGTGACAGATACAATTGGCGTTGTCGGCTTTGTCGATGGCGGCTATGTGGCGGCCGATGTGTTCCCGGGCCTGTCGGACCTGCGCATTGGCGCGGGTGCCGGTGTGCGCTACTACACGGGCCTGGGGCCGCTGCGCCTCGACGTCGCCGTGCCACTCAACAAGAAGGCCGGTGACTCCGACTATGCGGTCTATGTCGGCATCGGGCAGGCGTTCTGATGCGGCGGTTGTGGCTTGTCTTGCTGGTGATCGTTGGCCTGGGTGCGCCGGCGGCGTTGTTTGCCCAGGACGTGCTGAGCATGAACGAGGATCAGCAGAAGGACTGGCTGACCAGCTTCGTGCAGGATCGTCTGTCCACGCCGGAGCGGCAGATCCGCATTTCCAATATCGATGGCGCGCTGGGATCGGACGTGTCGGTGCGCGAGATCACCATCTCGGACGAGCAGGGCGTCTGGCTGCGCGTGACCAATGCGCGGCTGAACTGGAACCAGGCGGCGCTGTTCACCGGTCGGCTTGACGTGCGGTCGCTGACTGCGGACTCCATCGAGTATCTGCGCAATGCGGTGCCCAGCGATGCTGTGGACCTGCCGCCGGCCGAAGCGGGCAGCTTCAGCGTGCCGGAGTTCCCGGTGGCCATTGTCCTGCAGCAGCTGAGCGTGCCGAAGGTGACGTTTGGCGAGAGCGTGTTCGGCCTGGGTTCGGAGATCTCAGTCGAGGGAGCATTTGCGCTTGAGGGCGGCAATCTCGACACCAAGGTCGATGTGGTCCGGCTCGATGGCCCGGGCGGCAATCTTGACCTGGATCTGGCCTATACGCGCGCCGACAATAGCGTCGACATCGCGCTATCGCTGGTGGAGCCGGAAAACGGCGTGCTGGCCAATTTGCTGAGCATCGAGAACAAGCCGGCGGTGACGCTGAACCTGACGGGCAAGGGTCCGGTGGCGGATCTGCAGACCACGCTGGAGCTCAAGGCCAATGGGCAGACCGCCTTGAGCGGCGCGGCTACAGTGCAGCAACAGGCCGACGGTTTCGCCGTATCGGCCGATCTGCACGGCCCACTGTCGACGCTTGTGGCGATGCCTTACCGGCCCTTCTTCGGTGAAGAGACGGCCCTGAGCGCCAATGCTCTGGTGCGCTCGGCCGGCGGGCTCGATATCAGCAGCCTGCGCCTGAGCGGCGGGCAGCTGTCGCTGCAGGCCTCGGCGCAGACCACGGCAGACAATTTCCTGCGCCAGCTGTCGCTGACAGCTCGCGTGGCCGATCCGGCGGGCGATCCAGTGGTGTTGCCGGTTGCTGGCGGCGCTACGCGGGTCGATGCGGCCGTGATCAATGTCAATTTCGGCGGGACGGCGGACGTTGGTCCGCAGGACTGGACCAGCGATCTGACGGTGAGCGGTTTCACGCAGCCGGGCTTCGCGGCCGAGAATCTGAGCTTCAAGGCCGGTGGGGTGGCCAGTGCACTCGACGATCCCGCGGCACGCATGGTGACGTTCAACGGCGACGGTACGCTGACTGGCATCGCGGCTAGCGACGCCATCGAAGCGGCGCTGGGGCAAAGCATCGGAATCGGGCTGGCTGGCCTATACGAGGCCGGCAAGCCGGTGCAATTGGCGCAATTGCGCGTGGTGGGCGGCGTGCTGACGGCGGCGCTGTCCGGCCAGCTCGATGGACTGGACTTTTCCGGGGATGTCGGCATCGAGACCTCGAGCATTGCCCCGTTTTCGGGACTGGCCGACCGGACGCTTGGCGGCGGACTGTCGCTGAAAGCCTCAGGTACGATTGCGCCGCTGACCGGCGGGTTCAACCTGACGCTGGATGGCACGGGGACCAACCTGACGATCGACGACGCCATTGCCGACGGCCTGCTGCAGGGCACGGTGAAGCTGAGCGGACGTGTGGCGCGCGACGAAACCGGCATCACGGCCGAGCAGTTCCGCATCGGCAATGACCAGCTGCAGGTGCTGGCAGACGGCACCTATTCCAATGCATTGGCCGATTTTGGCTTCACTCTGGATCTGAGCGACCTGGCGCTGCTGTCCCAACAGGCGCAGGGCGCCTTGGCCGTGGTGGGCACTGCCAAGGGACAGGATGGGCTGATCGATCTCAATCTCGACGCCAAGGTTGCCCAGGGTGCGCTCGCCGGGCGCGCACTGCGTGATGGTGCGCTGGGTTTTGCCGGGCAGTACAGCGACGCCGGGCTCGTGGGCAAGATTGATGGTGCGGCGGGCCTTGATGGGCACCGTACGAGTCTGGTTGCCGATGTCGCCGTGACACCGGCCGAGCAGACGTTGAGCAATATCGACTTCCAGGCCGCAGGGACGCAGATCAGTGGCGGGCTGGCGCGCGTGTCTCTGACCGGGCTGATCAATGGCGGGCTGACGATTGTGTCGCCGGATGTGTCGGTGGCGGCAGCGCTGGCGCTGGTCGACGCCGAGGGCGCGGTCAATGCCGACCTTCGGCTGGCGCCCGATGGCGAAAAGCAGAGTGCCACGATCCGCGCCGATGTGAGCGGTCTCAAGGTCAACGATATTGCCGTGGCCTCGGCTGATGTATCGGCCAGCATCGGCGATCTGTTCGGCGTGCCGATGGTGGACGGCGCGATCAATGCGCGCGGCGTGGCCGCGGCAGGGCTGGACATCGACACGTTGGCGGCCAAGGCCAGCCAGAGCGGTGACACAACGCGCTTTGATGCGCAGGCGGCGCTTGCGACCGGGACCAATGTGGATGTGGCCGGCGCGCTGACACCAACCCAGGATGGCTACCGACTGGCCCTGGACAGGGCGGCACTGCAACAAGGCCAGCTGGCGGCGCGGCTGGCGCAGCCGACAGTGGTGCAAGTCGCCGGATCGAGCGTGTCGCTGGATGCCGTGCGGTTCAACGTGGGCTCGGGTTCGATCACCGCCAGCGGGTCGGCTGGTGAACGGCTCAACATCGCGCTCGACGTGACGGCCCTGCCGCTGTCGATCGCCAATACGATCCTGCCGGAACTGGGGCTGGCGGGCACGCTCAACGCCCAGGCGCAGGTGACGGGGACGGGCAGCAATCCCCAGGTTCAGTTTTCGGCGCGGGCGGACGGTATCGGCGCTGCCGCGATCAATGGCTTTGGCATCACGCCGCTGAGCCTGTCTGCCAATGGCAGCTATGCCAACAACAGTGTGACGCTGGCCTCGCTGACTGCACAGGGCCAGGGTGGTCTGTCGGTGACCGGCTCGGGCACGGTGCCGCTGAGTGGTGGCGGCCTCAACGTGGCGCTGCGCGGTTCGGCGCCGCTGGCGCTGGGCAATCGTTTCGTGGCCGATCGTGGTGGCCAGTTGAGCGGGGTGGTCAATATCGAGGCGCAGGTCAGCGGCTCGCTGGCGGCACCGCAATATGGTGGGCGCGTCACCACAAACGGCGCCGGCTATGTCGACCCTGAGCTCAACCTGCGACTGGTCGGCATTGCTGCATCGGCGCGCCTTGACGGGCAGAGCCTGCGTATCGATAGCATCAGCGCCAATCTGGCGTCCGGCGGATCGGTGTCCGGCTCGGGCACGGTGGGACTGACGGGCGGCTTCCCGGCTGATGTGCGCGTCGGGCTCAATTCGGCCCGCTATGCTGACGGCAATCTGTTCGTGGCGACGGTGTCGGGCGATCTGGCGCTGACCGGCAATCTGGCGGGTTCGCCGCTGCTGTCGGGCGCCGTGCGGGTGGAAAAGGCCGATATCACGGTGCCGGAGAATTTCGGCGGCGGCGCAACACTGATCGATGTGGACCATGTGGCCGCACCCAGGGCGGTTGAGCAGACGCTGCAGCGGGCGCGGATCGATGACCGTACCGGTGCACCCATTCCGCAGACCCGACCCAAGGGCGTGGTGCTCGACATCACGGTCAGTGCGCCCAACCAGATCTTTATTCGCGGGCGCGGACTGGATGCCGAAGTGGGCGGATCGGTGCGCATCACTGGACCGATTGGCGATATCCAGCCCGTGGGCGCCTTCTCGCTCAATCGCGGACGTCTCTCGATCCTGGGCCAGCGGGTGACTTTTGAATCCGGAACGGTGACGCTGGTGGGCGATCTCGATCCGGTGCTCAACCTGGTGGCGCGGACGCAGGGCGAGGGCATCACCGTGTTCGTGACGGTGTCGGGCCGCGCCTCCAATATCGATGTGAGCTTCTCCTCAAGTCCCATGTTGCCGCAGGACGAAGTGTTGAGCCGGCTGATCTTCAAGCGCTCGATGGGCGAACTGTCGCCGCTGCAACTGGCCAAGCTGGCCGGGGCTGCGGCGGAGCTTGTGGGCGGCGGCGGCAATGGACTGGTGGACAGCCTGCGCGGCGCAGCTGGCCTCGCCGACCTCGACGTGGTGACCGACGACAAGGGCAATGTCGCCGTGCAGGCGGGCACGTATTTGCAGGACAATGTCTATCTTGGCGTGCAGGCCGGCGCCGGTGGGCAGAGCAAGGTGACGATCAACCTCGACGTCACCGACGACCTCAAGGTCACTGGCGCAGCCAATCAGAACGGCAACACCAGCCTGGGCGTGTTCTACGAGCGCGACTACTAGTCGGTCACGGCGGCGAGGATGGGGCCGCCGTTCATCTGTTGCACCAGAATGGCAGTGTGCAGGCCGTCAACCGCCGGCGTCAGGACTGTTTGCAGGGGCTGGCCGGTCCAGACTCCGACGTGTTCGAGCGTGTGGACCACATGGGTATGCGCGAGTGTGCGCCCGGCGTTCTCGCCGCGGGGTATTTCGACTTCGACGGTGTGGGGATCATAGCTGACACGCCAAATGTCGGCGCCATCGGCTGGGGCGTCGCCACCACCCAGGGCAAGGCTTTGGCCATCGAGCGAAAGGTCCGGACCGGCCAGGGGCGCTGTCTCGGCAATCAGCGTGTCGACCTCGGCGATACGGTTGCCAATAGCGGTGCTGGCACCATTGACGACCATCTGCGGCGTATAGGGCCCAAACTGGTCTAGCGCTGGTTCATAGACAACCTGGCGATCGGTGAATTCGGGCTTGCTGAAGGTATCTTTCCAGCCCAGCCGATCCCAATAGGTCACGGCATAGCTCAGGGTCAGCACGCCGGGACGCTGGCTGAGCGTGATCAAATTGGCATTGGCCGGCGGGCAGGACGAGCACCCCTGGCTGGTGAAGAGTTCGACCACCGTGACGGGGCGGGAGTCAGCCTGGGCGGACGGGACGGCGGCAAGGGTGGCGAGCAACATGGCAAGCGAAGCGGGCAGATGGTGCGACATGGCTTGGTCTCCATGAGGGTGGGTACTGGCTCATTCGACAGCGGGTCGCAAAAGGTTACGATCTAGACGCTGACGTGATGGCGAAGCGTGCGGCACGCGCGCTATGATCGGTGTTCCGCACGAGCAATGGGCAGGACATGAGCTTCTGGGACACGCGCTACAGTCAGGACGGCTATATCTTCGGGGAGGCGCCGAACCGGTTCGTCGCGGCCAATGCGGACCGGCTCAGGGGCTATCGCAATGCGCTGGCAGTGGCCGATGGCGAGGGGCGCAATGGCGTTTTCCTGGCCGAGCAGGGGCTGGACGTCTTGTCGATTGATGCATCGCCCGTGGGATTGGCCAAGGCGGAGAAGCTGGCCCGCAACCGGGGCGTGTCGCTCACCACGCAATGCGGCGATATTGGCGCCTACGATTGGCCCGAGGCGGCCTTTGACGTGGTGGCGGCGATCTTCATCCAGTTCGCGCCGCCTGCCATGCGCGATGCGATGTTCGCGGGCATGGTGCAGACGCTCAAGCCGGGCGGGATCTTGCTCCTCGAGGGTTACCGGCCCGAGCAACTTGGCTATGGGACCGGCGGGCCGTCGCAGCTGGAAAATCTCTACACCGAAGAGCTGCTGCGGGATCGCTTTGCCGCGCTCGAGATCATCAGCCTTGAAAGCTATGACGCTGAATTGAGTGAAGGGACTGCCCATGCCGGGCCGTCGGCGCTGATCGACCTGGTGGCGCGCAAGCCCGAATAGGGCCGGCCACACCCAATGGCCATGAGAGCGCTGCCCTCATGGCCGTCTGGCCCTACTGCGCTCCGCCGGTCCTGGCGGCCTTTTCGGCGTCATACCACCAGATGGTGGGGAAGCCCGAGGAGAATTCCGGCAGGGTTTCGGGGTGGCTGAAGCGATCCCAGCGGGCGGCACGCGTATTGCGCAGGGTATAGCTGGGCACCAGATAGTGATGGTGCAGCAACACGCGATCGAGCGCCTTGACCGCGGCTTCCTGGGTGGGACGGTCCTTGGCGGCGATGAGCTGTTCGATCAGGGCGTCGACGCCCTTGTCGGCGATGCCGGCGTAGTTCTGCGCGCCTTCCTTGTCGACGTTTTCGGAACCGAAGAAATAGCGCTGCTCATTGCCCGGCGAGAAGGACTGGCTCCAGCCGGTGTAGATGACGTCATAGTCAAAGCTGCGGACGCGGTTGATATACTGCGGGCTATCGACCGAGCGGACCTTGGCCTCGACGCCGATGAGGGCCAGATTGGCCACCAGATTGGCGGCCACCGGCTCGATGGTGGGGCCATTGAGCAGGATCTCAAAGCTGAGCTGGGTGCCGCTGGCATCGACCAGGCGCGTGCCGTCGAGCTTGTAGCCAGCCTCGGTCAGCAGGGTCAGCGCGGTGCGCAGGTTTTCGCGCAGCTTGGTGGAATCGCCACCTACGGGATTGGTATAGGGCTCGGTAAAGACCGAGGGCGGCACCAGATCCTTGACCGAATTGAGGATGTCGAGCTCCTGGCCCTCGGGCAGGCCGGAGGAGCGGAAGGGCAGGCCGAAGAAGTAGCTGTCGATGCGGTCATACTGGCCGAAGAACAGCGTGTTGCTCAGCTCCTCAAAATTGAAGGCATAGTTGAGGGCTTCGCGCACGCGCTCGTCCTTGAACTTGTCGCGCCGCATGTTGGGGACGAAGGCGACCATCACGCCGTTGCCGGCATAGTCCTGGGGGAAAAGCTCCTTGATGACGCGGCCATCGGCGACGGCAGGGAAATCATAGGCGGTGGCCCAGCGGCGCGCCTGGTTTTCGGTCCACCAGTCAAACTGGTCGCCTTTGAAGGCCTCGAACTGCACGGTCAGATCGAGGAAGTATTCGATGCGATATTCGTCGAAATTGTCAGTGCCGACCTGGGTGGGCTGGCTGGCCCCCCAATAGTCGGCGCGGCGCTTGTAGGTGATGGTGCGACCAGCGTCGAAGCTGGCCAGCTCATAGGCGCCCGAGCCCATGGGCTTTTCGAGCGTCGACTGGCCGATGTTGCGCTTGGCGCCCTTGGCATCGGTGCCCTCCCACCAATGCTTGGGCAACACGGTGAGCTGGCCCAGGATAAGGGGAAGCTCGCGGTTGTCGGTCTTGGAGAAGCTGAAGGTGACTTCGCCGGGCGCGGTGACCTCGGCCTTGGTGATATCAGCGTAGTATTGCGCCGAGTTGGGATTGAGCTCGCGTGACTTGTCGAACGACCAGACGACATCCTCGGCGCTGACGGGTTCGCCATCCTGCCATTTGGCGGCAGGGTCGATGCGGAAGGTGACGGCGCTGTAGTCAGGCGCGATCATCAGGCTCTTGGCGAGAAGTCCGTAATAGGTGTTGTTCTCATCCAGTGAAGGGGTGAGCAGGGTCTCGTAGACCAGACCCAGGCCACCGGCGGCCTCGCCCTTGGGCAGGATGGGGTTGAAGGTATCAAAGCCACCCATGTCGCCTATGCGGACAACGCCCGTCTTGGGGGCGTCCGGATTGACGTAGTCGAAATGGGCAAAGCCCTCGGCATATTTGGGTTCGCCCTGCATGGTGAAGGCGTGGGTCCAGACGCCGGGCTTGGTCTGCGCTAGGGCAGGTGCGGCGAGACCGAGCAGGAGGCCAAGGGCGAGGAGGGGGGCGAATTTCATCGGGCGGCTCCGGGCAGGCGCGAGTTTGAGATGAGACTAGGGGCAATCATGACGGTGCAACAGTGGGGGGCTGCTCAACTGTGCGTGGCAACCCGTCGGGCGCCAGCACCGCGACATTGAAAGCGGCGGCCATGAGCGTGCGGGTGTAGTCGGATTGGGGCGCGGAGAAGATGTCTGCGGCCTCGCCCTGTTCGACAATCTTGCCATTGCGCATGACGATGAGGCGATTGGCCAGGGCCCGCACGACCTTGAGATCGTGGCTGATGAACATATAGGTCAGGCCATGGCGGCGCTGCAGCTCCCGCAGCAGATCGACGACCTGGGCCTGGATGGAGACGTCCAGCGCCGAGGTGGGTTCATCGAGCACGACGAATTTGGGTTCGAGCACCATGGCGCGAGCGATGGCGATACGCTGGCGCTGGCCGCCGGAGAATTCGTGCGGATAGCGGTAACGGGACTCTGGCGGCAGGCCCACTTCGCCGAGGGCGGTGACGACGCGGGCGTCGCGTTCTGCAGCGGTGAGATGGGGGCGGTGGACTGCCAGACCCTCGCCGATAATCTGATCCACCGACAGGCGCGGGCTGAGCGAGCCGAAGGGGTCCTGAAAGACGATCTGGAGATCGGCGCGCAGGGCGCGCATGGCCTTCCAGGAGCGCTGTTGCAGGGCATTGCCCAGAACGACAATGGTGCCGGTCGATGGCACGAGGCGCAACAGGGCATAGCCAAGGGTGGATTTTCCGGAGCCGGATTCGCCGACTACGCCCAGTGTTTCGCCTTGGCGGATGGTGAGGTCGACACCATCGACGGCGCGGATATGGCCGGTGGTGCGGCGCAGGATGCCGCGTTTGATGGGGAACCACACCTTGAGATCATGCACATCAACGATGGTTGGTGCATCCGGGTTGCTGACTGGCGGGGTGCCCTTGGGTTCGGCGGCCAGAAGATGGCGCGTATAGGCGTGCTGGGGCGTGGCAAAAATGGTGCTGACCGGACCGGTCTCGACGATGTCGCCATTGGTCATGACGCACACGCGGTCGGCAATGGAGCGGACAATACCCAGGTCATGCGTAATGAAGAGCATGGCCATGCCCAGGCGCTGTTGCAGCGACTTGAGCAGGGTGAGGATCTGGGCCTGAACGGTGACATCAAGCGCGGTTGTCGGCTCGTCGGCGACCAGCAGGTCGGGTTCGTTGGCCAGGGCCATTGCGATCATGACGCGCTGGCGCTGCCCGCCCGAGAGCTGATGGGGATAGGCGGCCAGGCGGCTGCGCGGATCAGCGATGCCGACCGCGTCGAGCAGCTCCAGCGTGCGCGCGCGGGCAGCGTTGGGGCGAAGGCCGCGGTGAACCGCGAGAACTTCGCCAATCTGGCGCTCGATGGTGTGCACCGGATTGAGGGAGCTCATAGGCTCCTGGAAGATCATGGAGATGTCATTGCCGCGGACAGCGCGCAGTTCGGCTGGCGGGGCGGTGACGAGGTCCTGGCCCTTGAAGACGATTTCGCCGGTCAGCCGGGCTGACGGTGGCAGTAGGCGCAGGATGGAGAGGGCGGTCACCGACTTGCCCGAGCCGCTTTCCCCTACCAGCGCCAGGGTTTCGCCGGGGGCGATGTCAAAGCAGATATTGCGGGTGGCGGTGTTGGCGCCAAAGGTGATGGAGAGGTCGCGAACCGAGAGCAGGGGGACGGTCATGCGAAGGCCTTGCGCGGATCGAAGGCGTCGCGGACTGCTTCGCCGATGAACACCAGCAGCGTCATGATGATGGCAATGGCGAAAAAGCCGGTGAGGCCGAGCCATGGGGCCTGGAGGTTCTCCTTGCCCTGAAACAGCAGGTCCCCCAGCGAAGGCGTGCCGGCTTCCAAACCCAACCCAAGCAGATCGAGCGAGGTGAGGGTCACAACCGACCCCGACAGGATGAACGGCATGAAGGTGAGCGTGGCGACCATGGCATTGGGCAGAAGGTGGCGCAGCATGATGGTGGCGTTGGAGACGCCCAGCGCACGAGCTGCAGTAATGTACTCAAAATTGCGGCCGCGCAGGAATTCGGCCCGGACAATGCCGACCAGCGATACCCAGGAAAACAGCAGCAATATGCCCAGGAGCACCCAGAAGGTGGGGGCGATGACGCTGGAGATGATCAGGAGCAGGTAAAGCGCGGGAATGGAGGTCCAGATCTCGATGAAGCGCTGGAAGACCAGATCGACCCAGCCGCCGAAATAGCCCTGCACGGCACCAGCGACCAGGCCAACGACCGAGGACAGGATGGTGAGGGTGAAGCCGAACAGGATCGAGATGCGCATGCCATAAAGCAGGCGCGCCAAGACGTCATGCGCCTCGCCGTCCGTGCCCAGCCAGTGGAAATTGCTCCAATTGCAGTTCGGATCGTCGGCCTCAAGCGGATAGCGCGCGCAGGCCTCGTCGCGGCTGAGCAGCCAACTGGGCGGGGTAGCGCCCGAGCCGGGCTGGAGCCCATCGCGGGTGTTGTAGCTGAAATGGATGGGTGGCCAGATGGCCCAGCCATTGTCGGCGATTTCCTTGACCATGAAGTCGCTGGTGTAAATGGGCATGCCCAGGAAGCCGCCGAAACGCGTCTCGGGATAGTCCACGAATGCCGGGAACAGCAGTTCGCCCTTGTAGGACACCACGATGGGGCGATCGTTGGCGATGAGTTCGGATCCCAGGGTCAGAACGAACATGGCCAGGAATAGCCAGAGTGACCACCAGCCGCGACGATTGGCGCGGAAATTATCCCAGCGGCGGCGGTTGAGCGGGCTCAACCAGCCACGGCGCACGGGGGATTGGGCCGGGGCAGCGTGCGCGCTCATACTTCGCGGCTTTCGAAATCGAGCCGCGGATCGACCCACATATAGGCCAGATCCGAAATCAGCGAGACCACAAGGCCGAGCAGGGAAAAGATATAGAGCGTGGCAAAGACCACCGGGTAGTCGCGCGAAGCCACCGAGACAAAGCCCAAAAGGCCAAGGCCATCGAGAGAGAAGATGGTTTCGATCAGCAAAGAGCCGCCGAAGAAGGCGCCGACAAAGGCTGCGGGGAAGCTGGCGATGATCAGCATCATGGCATTGCGGAAAACGTGGCCATAGAGGATCTGGTTTTCCGTCAGGCCCTTGGCGCGGGCGGTCGTGACATATTGCTTGCCGATCTCGTCGATGAACGAATTCTTGGTCAGCAGCGTCGTGGTGGCGAAAGCACCCAGGCCCATGGCGATGATGGGCAGCACCAGATGCCAGAGGTAGTCGAGCACCCAGATGTGGAAGGGGAAGTTTGCCGAGCCGCTGGAATGGAGCCCTCGCAGGGGGAAGATGGACCAGAAGCTGCCGCCGGCGAACAGGATGATGAGCGCGATGGCAATCAGGAAGCCGGGCACGGCATAGCCAACGATGACCAGGGTTGAGGTCCAGACGTCAAAGCGCGAGCCATCACTGATGGCCTTGCGAATGCCCAGCGGAATGGAAATGCCATAGGACAGCAGTGTCATCCAGAGCCCCAAGGAGATCGAGACGGGCAGCTTTTCCTTGATGAGATCGATGACCGAGATGTCGCGATAATAGCTGTCGCCAAAGTCGAAGCGCAGATAGTTCCACAGCATCATGCCGAACCGCTCGAGCGGGGGCTTGTCGAAGCCAAACTGCTTTTCGATGCGGGCGACCAGTTCGGGCGAGAGACCCTGGCTGCCACGATAGGTCGAGCCGCCCTTCTGGGCCGGTTGGCCAGTGAAATCGCCGGCCTCGCTGCCAGAAAGCTGGGAGGACATGGACACATTCTGCCCCGACAGATTGGCCAGGGCCTGTTCCACGGGGCCCCCGGGGGCAAACTGGGTGATGAGAAATGAGATGGCCATGATGCCGAACACGGTCGGTATCATCAAAAGGAGACGGCGAACGATGTAGGCGCCCATCGGATCTCCAGGAGGACAGGGGTCAGGCAAGCTAAGCGCCGGCCAGGCGTGTCGGGCAAATCACCATGCAGTGAAAGGACCTAGCCGCAATTGCATCATTTTGATGACGGCAATGCAAGCCGGGGGCGCTGGTGAAGCGTTCGGCAAGCGGGCGGGTCCTGATCCCGACAGTTGGGCTTGCCCCGGTCGTCAATCGCCGTCAGGATCTGACAGCAAAGCGGAGCCCTGCCATGAGCTATGAGATTATTGCCACCGTCGACAATCCCAGTACGGCGCGTGTGCTGGTGGCAGCGCTGCGTGCGCACGGCTTCCACCCGCTCGAACAGGGTGAAGGTGGTCTGCCCGGCCTGCCAAACTTGTTCGGACCCGACGGTGTTCCAGTGCAGGTGCCCGAGGACGAGGCAGCCGATGGGCGGCTGCTGGCGGCGGACCTGCTGCGGGAAATGGCGGGTGAAGACCCCTAAAAGCGCCACATTGCTATGGGCTGGGTGGCGGTCTTATCAGGCGGTTGTACCAGTCACATGGTTTGGCTATAAGCCATCAACTTGTTAACAATAGTTAAGCCTTTGGGCAGGAGCGAACTCATGACGATTTGGATGCGCGGATCGTTGTCGGCCGTTGGGATCGTGGGCGTTGCACTGTTGATGGCCGGTTGTGCCTCCACTCAGTCCAATACGGCCGGGCTGAACACGATCGGCGCCCCGGCGCAGTTGCAGCCTGTGCAGAATTCGGTGGTGCAGCAGGGCAGCCTGCCGGCCATCGGTGCGACCGGTACGCCGGCGCCGGGCCTGTCGGGCCAGCCCGTTCTGGGTGGCGTTGCCGCCAACCCCACCATTGCCGGACAGACCACGCAAACTGCAGCCCTGGGGTCGGTGGTATCGCTGGATCCGCTGGCGCAGCCGGGTGCGGTATCGAGCGGGCCGGAAGGCGTGTGGAACGTGGTGGCCGGCGCGCAGCAGTGCCGCCTCAACCTGCCCATGACGGCCAAGACCGGCACGTCCTATTATCGCGCGTCGTCGCCAGGCTGCACCATTCCGGCGCTGGCTTCGGTGTCGGGTTGGCAGCAGGTTGGCAGCCAGCTGCAGCTCTATGATGAGAACGGCAATATTGCCGCCTTCCTCGCCCCCAGCAATGGTCGCTATATCGGCACCATGAGCGGTGGGCAGGCCATCTCGATGGCCCGCTAAGGATCGCCTGGCAAAGCCGGCCGGTCGCGGCCGGCTTTGTCTTGAGTGACTGCGCCTGAGCCCAGTCGACCGGATGGCGAGCCCTTGCCGAGCGGTCGCGCCGTCCATCGTGCCATGATCCTGCCGAGGTCTGGCCCATCGAGAGCGCCCCTGTTGTCTGCGCGTCCCCCCCAAGCCATGCCTGAGCCAACATCTGGCGCCGTCACTGCCGCCTATGCCGATCTGGTGGCGCGTGGTGCGCTGGTGGCGGATCCGGCCCAGCGCGAGGCAGCGCATCTGCTCGATGCTGTGCTGGAGGGGCTGGAAGCCGATAAGCCCAAGGGCCTGCTTGGCAGGCTTTTTGACCGCAAGCCGGAGCCGGTAGCCGGGCTCTACCTCTATGGCGAGGTCGGGCGCGGCAAGACCATGCTGATGGACCTGTTCTTTGCCGCTGCGCCGATCTCGGGCAAACGGCGGGTGCATTTCCATGCCTTCATGGACGAAGTGCATGCCGGCATGGCGGCGTTCCGCAAGAGCAAGAAGGGCAAGGATGCCGACCCGGTCGAGGCGGTGGTCAAGCCCATGGTTGCTTCGGGCCTGCGGCTGCTGTGCCTGGATGAATTCCACGTCCACGACATAACCAATGCCATGTTGCTGGACCGGCTGTTCGACAAGCTGTTCGCGCAGGGGGTGACGCTGGTGGCGACATCCAATGTCGCTCCGGATGACCTTTATCGCGACGGGTTGAACCGGCAACTTTTCCTGCCCTTCATCGCGCGGCTCAAGGCGCATGTCCGGGTGGCTGCGCTGCCGGCGGCGCAGGATTATCGTCGGCTCAAGTTTGCCGGACAGCATGTCTATGCCTTTGGCACGGGGCCAGAGGTGCGGGCGGAGATGGATCGGCTATGGCTGCGTATCACCGGTGGCGTTGCCGGCGAGCCCGGCGTGGTGGAAAGCATCGGACGCAAGATCGCGGTGCCAGCAACGGCCATGGGCGCGGCACGGTTTGACTTTGCCGACCTTTGCGAGAAGCCGCTGGGGTCGCGGGACTTCGTGCACATCGCACAGGTGTTCGATTCCATCATCATCGATGGCGTGCCACAGATGGACAAGACGATGTCGAGCGCGTCCAAGCGCTTCATCCTGCTGATCGACAGCCTATACGACAGGGGTGTCAAGCTGGGTGCCAGCTTCGCGGTGCCGCTTGAGCAGTTGGGTCAGGACGACAAGACCGCTTTCGAGTTCGAGCGGACGCTGTCGCGGCTGGTCGAGATGCAGTCGGAAGATTATCTGGCGCAGGGTCTGCGGGAGGCGCCGACCACGGAGAGCTGAATGGCCAAGCAAGAGCCGCCATTGGACCTGCTGGTGCAGGCGACAACCGCGCCTGACGAGATTGGGCACCCTTTGGTTCTGGGGCGCAGCACGCTGGACAGCGTGCTCGACATCACCAGAATCAAGCGAAAGTCTCTCATCGACCGGGGCGATCCATCACCGGGCTGGCATCTCTATGAGGCCGATCTGGTCTCGTTTCTGTTTGATGCCAACGGTGTCTGGCAAGGCTTCTGGTACGGCATTTCTGCCGATGAGCTGACCTGGCAGGTGCAAGGCGCGGTCAGCACCGAGCAGGGACTGATGAACATCTCCGGGACGGACGGTGTGCGTCAGGAGCCGTTTCCCTATCCGCAGATCACGGCAGGCAAGCTGCCGATCCATCTTGGCGGCAAGGATATCAGGACCTTCGGGACGCTTCCCGATTTCATCAACACAACCCAGTCTGTTACGCCCCGCGCCGGCGACCCCATGTTTCCGCCGCCCATCTCCTGGACCCTCAAAGCGCGGGAAAGGGACAAGTGGATCGCCCTTACCACTGTCCTCCCTCACGCCTACCTGAGCGCGGACTTTCTGCTCAAGGCGATCAAACCTGAGTATCAGAGCCGGTTCGTTGTGGACTATTGCCTCTATTCAATCGGCATCTACACGCAGGCCGCCGCGAGCCGTGCCCTCGATTGATGTCCGCTCTAGGTGATTGATGCCCCCTCGGCATGCCCCCTTCGCCTATCAGCAAGGGCCAAAATGGCTTTACGACGAAGGGTTCACTTGCCCCTGTTGGCCGACAGGGTTAAGACGTGCGCCAATTCAACGCAGTCTGGGATGAGGACTAATGGCGCGCAAAAAGATCGCTCTTATCGGCTCGGGTCAGATTGGCGGCACGCTCGCCCATCTCGCCGCTCTCAAGGACCTCGGCGACATCGTGTTGTTCGACATTGTCGATGGTGTTCCGCAGGGCAAGGCCCTGGACCTGTCGCAGTCGGCTCCGGTGGAAGGCTATGATGCCTCGATCACCGGCACGTCCAAGTACGAGGATCTCAAGGACGCCGATGTGGTGATCGTCACCGCCGGCGTGCCGCGCAAGCCGGGCATGAGCCGCGACGACCTGCTGGAAATCAACCTCAAGGTGATGGAGCAGGTGGGCGCGGGCATTGCAAAGTATTGCCCCAAGGCCTTCGTGATCTGCATCACCAACCCGCTCGACGCCATGGTGTGGGCGCTGCAGAAGTTCTCGGGCCTGCCCACCAACCAGGTGATCGGCATGGCCGGCGTGCTGGACAGCTCGCGCTTCGTGCATTTCATCGCCGACGAGCTCAAGGTGTCGGTGGAAGACATCAATGCCTTCGTGCTGGGCGGCCATGGCGACACCATGGTGCCGCTGGCCCGCTACTCCACCGTTGCCGGCATTCCGCTGACCGACATCGTCAAGATGGGGTGGATGAGCAAGGAAAAGCTCGACGCGATCATCCAGCGCACCCGCGATGGCGGCGCCGAGATCGTGGGTCTGCTCAAGACCGGTTCCGCCTTCTACGCGCCGGCCACGTCGGCCATCGCGATGGCTGAGAGCTATCTCAAGGACAAGAAGCGCGTGCTGCCCGCTGCCGCCTATCTGGACGGCCAGTATGGCGTGAAGGGCACCTATGTGGGTGTGCCAGTCGTGATTGGTGCCGGTGGCGCCGAGCGCGTCGTGGAGATTTCGCTCAACTCCGCAGAGCAGAAGGCCTTCGACAAGTCGGTCGCTGCCGTGGAAGGTCTGATCGACGCCTGCAAGAAGATCGCGCCCAAGCTGGCCTGATGGCGCTCTGACAGCCTCGCCGGTTCTCAAAATCCACGCCATCCGCTGCGGCGGATGGCTCCCAGAGCACCACCAGGTGCCTCACGAAGGGTCAAGACAATGAACATCCACGAACACCAGGCCAAAGAACTGCTGAAGTCGTATGGCGCGCCGGTTGCGGCGGGCGTGGCGATCTTTTCGGCTGACGAGGCCGAAGCTGCCGCCAAGTCGCTCCCGGGCCCGCTCTATGTGGTCAAGAGCCAGATCCACGCCGGTGGGCGCGGCAAGGGCAAGTTCAAGGAACTCGGTCCTGATGCCAAGGGCGGCGTGCGCCTGGCCAAGACCATCGACGACGTGGTGGCCTTCTCCAAGGAAATGCTGGGCAATACGCTGGTGACCAAGCAGACCGGCGACGCCGGCAAGCAGGTCAACCGCCTCTATATCGAAGACGGCGCCGACATTGCCCGCGAGCTCTATTGCTCGCTGCTGGTGAACCGCGAGAGCGGCCGCGTGTCCTTCGTGGTCTCCACCGAAGGCGGCATGGACATCGAGGCCGTTGCCGAACACACGCCCGAAAAGATCATCACCGTCGATATCGATCCGACCGCCGGCGTGACCGAGGCCGATGTGGCCAAGATCGTTTCGGCGCTGGCGCTTGAGGGCGATGCCAAGGCCGATGCGGCCAAGCTGTTCCCCATTCTCTACAAGGCATTCGTCGAAACCGACATGAGCCTGCTCGAGGTCAACCCGCTGATCGTGATGACCGACGGGCACCTGCGCGTGCTGGATGCCAAGGTCAGCTTTGACAACAACGCCGCCTTCCGCCACGAAGAGCTCAAGAGCCTGCGTGACCTCAGCGAAGAAGACGCCAAGGAAATCGAAGCGTCCAAGTTCGACCTGGCCTATGTGGCGCTCGACGGCAATATCGGCTGCATGGTCAATGGCGCCGGCCTGGCGATGTCGACCATGGACATCATCAAGCTCTATGGCGCAGAGCCGGCTAACTTCCTGGACGTCGGTGGCGGCGCTTCCAAGGAGAAGGTGACGGCAGCGTTCAAGATCATCACGGCCGATCCGGCGGTGAAGGGCATTCTGGTCAACATCTTTGGCGGCATCATGCGCTGCGACGTGATCGCCGAGGGTGTGATTGCCGCGGTCAAGGAAGTGGGTCTGCAGGTGCCGCTCGTGGTGCGTCTGGAAGGCACCAATGTGAAGGAAGGCAAGGCCATCCTAAACGAGTCCGGTCTCAACGTGATCTCCGCCGATGACCTGGACGACGCCGCCCAGAAGATCGTCAAGGCGGTGCAGGGCTAGCGGCATGCGCGCCGGCCTCGCTCTCATGATCGCACTTGCCTGCTGCGCCACGCCTGCCGTGGCGCAGGGCAAGGTCAAGAACGGGGGCGAGCCGCCGGCGGTGGCTGCACTGCACGTGTGCGAGAAGTTTGCCAGCGGCGATGTGCTGGCAGTCGAGAACGCCATGGCGCTGGGCTGGGAAGCCTATGCCCAGAATGCCGAAAGCCCCTATGTGCAGTCTTTTGGCGGCAGCCGGGAGTTCCCCAATCTGGGGCGGGCCGACATGTTTTCGCTGTTCGAGACCTATCCTGAAACCACATTCGGCTATTGCCGCATCGACATGATCGATGTGAGTGGCGATGGCCTGGCAGCGTTCCAGTCCATCCTCGACCTGGGGAGCTATGTGGGTGACACCACGACCACAGACGACAACCACTATGCCAGCCTGATGGGCAAGGACGATTCGTCCCGTCAGCTGCTGGCCCATTGGGCTGATGGCAGCCTCGTAATGCAGCTGTCCATCGTACGCCCCAGACCCAAGACCCCATAACCAACGGCGCCTGTGTTCAGGCGGATGACGGCGCCGAGCGCCCAACGACGAAAGAGAAATCCATGTCGATCCTCGTCAACAAAGACACCAAGGTTCTCGTGCAGGGCCTGACCGGCAAGACCGGTACGTTCCACACCGAACAGGCGCTGGCCTACTACGGCACCAAGATGGTGGGTGGCACCCATCCCAAGAAGGGCGGCGAGACCTGGTCTTCGGGCGTTGATGGCACCGAACTGCCGATCTTCACCTCGGTGGCTGAAGGCAAGGCCAAGACCGGCGCCAATGCCTCGGTGATCTATGTGCCGCCGGCGGGCGCCGCTGCGGCCATCGAAGAAGCCATCGACGCGGAAATCCCGCTGATCGTGTGCATCACCGAAGGCGTGCCGGTGCTCGACATGGTGCGCGTCAAGGCCAAGCTGGAAAAGAGCAAGTCGCGCCTGATCGGGCCAAACTGCCCGGGCGTGCTGACGCCGGAAGAATGCAAGATCGGCATCATGCCCGGTTCGATCTTCTCGAAGGGCTCGGTGGGCATTGTTTCCCGCTCGGGCACGCTTACCTATGAAGCTGTGTTCCAGACGACCAACGAAGGCCTTGGCCAGACGACAGCCGTCGGTATCGGCGGCGACCCGGTCAAGGGCACCGAATTCATCGACATGCTGGAAATGTTCCTGGCCGACGAAGCCACCAAGTCGATCATCATGATCGGCGAAATCGGCGGTTCGGCCGAGGAAGACGCCGCGCAGTTCCTGATCGACGAAGCCAAGCGCGGCCGCAAGAAGCCGATGGCTGGCTTCATTGCCGGTCTGACGGCGCCCAAGGGTCGCACCATGGGTCATGCTGGTGCCGTAATTTCGGGCGGTAAGGGCGGCGCGGAAGACAAGATTGCCGCGATGGAGGCAGCGGGCATCCGCATGTCGAAGTCGCCGGCACGGATCGGCCGCACGCTGGCCGAAGTTCTCAAGGGTTGAGGACATAGACCAAAGGCGGTCGCGCTTCGGACACAGAACGGTGATAAGTCGGCTGTGATTTGCGGCAGTAGAGTGTGAATGAGCCGCGGCGCCTTCTGGGGCGCCGCAAGTCTTAATAAGATGCAAAGGAAGAGCGGGCACTATTCTGCAACTTTGGTGACCGCGCATTTGACCGGCAATATGCCGGTCTGTTCAGAAGGATGGCGGGGCGTGGGCCTCGCGACATAAAAGCGATGACACGACAGGAAAAGAACGACCAGTTCTTGCTGACTTCCTTCCTCTATGGTGGGAACGCCGACTACATCGAACAGCTCTATTCCCGATACAAGACTGATCCGGCCAGCGTGGACGACACCTGGAAGAGCTTCTTTTCCAAGCTCGACGACGGCGAGGGCGTGGCCCAGAAGAACGCCGACGGTCCCAGCTGGGGCCGCAAGGACTGGCCGCAGAGCGCCAATGGCGAACTGGTCAGTGCGCTAGATGGCAATTGGGGCGAGATCGCCGTCAAGACCGAGAAGGCCGTTGCCAAGAAGGCCGAATCCCAGGGCGCTGCCCCGGCCAGCGCAGCCGATGTGCTGCAGGCCACGCGCGATTCCATCCGCGCCATCATGATGATTCGCGCCTATCGCATGCGCGGCCACCTGCATGCCGATCTCGATCCGCTCAAGATGAAGGCCGACGAGCCGGCGCCGGAACTGGATCCGCGCAGCTATGGCTTCACCGAAGCCGACTATGGCCGCAAGATCTTTATCGACAACTATCTGGGCCTGGAATACGCCACGATCCCCGAGATGCTGGCGATCCTGCAGCGCACCTATTGCGGCACCGTGGGCATTGAATTCATGCATATCTCCGATCCCGAGGCCAAGGCCTGGATCCAGGAGCGCATCGAAGGGCCGGACAAGGAAATCACCTTCACTGCCGAGGGCAAGAAGGCAATCCTGAACAAGCTGGTTGAGTCCGAGGGCTTCGAGAAGTTCATCGACGTCAAGTACACCGGCACCAAGCGCTTTGGTCTGGACGGCGCGGAAGCCACCATTCCGGCGCTCGAGCAGATCATCAAGCGCGGCGGTGCGCTGGGCATCAAGGACATCGTGCTGGGCATGGCCCACCGCGGGCGCCTGAACGTTTTGACCCAGGTGCTGGGCAAGCCGCATCGCGCGCTGTTCCACGAGTTCAAGGGCGGCGCGTTCTATCCGGACGACGTGGAAGGTTCGGGCGACGTGAAGTACCATCTGGGTGCTTCCTCGGACCGCGACTTCGACGGCAACAAGGTGCACCTGTCGCTGACGGCCAATCCGAGCCACCTGGAAATCGTTGATCCGGTGGTGCTGGGCAAGTCCCGCGCCAAGCAGGATCAGCACATCTCCCCTGACGGCCGCCTGGTCAACATGGTCACCGAGGGCAAGCCTGACCGCTCCATGGTCCTGCCGCTGCTGATCCATGGCGATGCGGCCTTTGCCGGGCAGGGCGTGATCGCCGAATGCCTTGGTCTGTCTGGTCTCAAGGGTCACCGCACGGGTGGCTCGATCCACTTCGTGATCAACAACCAGATCGGCTTCACCACGAGCCCGATGTATTCGCGCTCGTCTCCCTATCCCACCGATGTCGCCAAGATGATCGAGGCGCCGGTGCTGCATGTGAACGGCGACGATCCGGAAGCTGTGGTGTTCGCGGCCAAGGTGGCCGTGGAATATCGCCAGAAGTTCGGCAAGCCGGTCGTGATCGACATGTTCTGCTATCGCCGCTTCGGCCACAACGAAGGCGACGAGCCCAGCTTCACCCAGCCGCTGATGTATTCCAAGATCCGCGCGCACAAGACCACGCTCGAGATCTACTCGGAAAAGCTGGTGGCCGAAGGGCTGCTGACGGCTGCCGAAGTCGACAAGCTCAAGGCCGACTGGCGCGCCAAGCTCGAATCCGAGTTCGAAGCCGGGCAGGACTATCGCCCGAACAAGGCTGACTGGCTTGACGGTGCGTGGAAGGATTTCCGCCCCGCCGACCAGGAAGGTCCGCGTCGTGGCGAGACGGGTGTGCCCGTCGATCGCCTGAGCAAGATCGGCACGGCGCTGACGCGCATTCCAGAGGGCTTCAACGTCCACAAGACGGTCAAGCGCTTCATGGACAACCGCCTGGCGGCGATCGAATCGGGCGAGGGTATCGACTGGGCAACGGCCGAGGCGCTGGCGTTCGGTACGCTGGTGACCGAAGGCCATCCGGTGCGCCTGAGCGGCCAGGACTGCGAACGCGGCACATTCAGCCAGCGCCATTCGGTGCTCAATGACCAGGAAGTCGACGGCAAGACCTATACGCCGCTGAACAATCTGGAAGCGGACCAGAGCCGCTACGAGGTCATCAACTCGATGCTCTCCGAAGAGGCCGTGCTGGGCTTCGAGTATGGCTATTCGCTGGCCGAGCCCAAGGCGCTGACCATCTGGGAAGCCCAGTTCGGCGACTTCGTGAACGGCGCGCAGGTGGTGATCGACCAGTTCATCAGCTCGGGTGAACGCAAGTGGTTCCGCATGTCGGGCCTGGTGATGCTGCTGCCGCATGGCTATGAAGGCCAGGGCCCCGAGCATTCCTCGGCGCGTCCGGAGCGCTTCCTGCAGCTGTGCGCAGAAGACAACATGCAGGTTGCCAACTGCACGACGCCGGCGAACTATTTCCACGCCCTGCGCCGCCAGGTAACGCGCGACTTCCGCAAGCCGCTGATCCTGATGACGCCCAAGAGCCTGCTGCGCCACAAGCGCGCCACCTCGGGCCTGGTCGAAATGGGTCCGGACTCCTGCTTCCACCGTTTGCTGTGGGACGACGCAGAAGCCCCCGGCATGCCCAAGACCACGACCAAGCTGGTGCGTGACGAGCAGATCCGTCGCGTGATCCTGTGCACGGGCAAGGTCTATTATGACCTGCTGGAAGAGCGTGAGAAGAAGGGCATCAACGATGTTTATCTGCTGCGCATCGAACAGCTCTACCCGTTCCCGGCCAAGGCGCTGCTGGACGAGTTGAACCGCTTCAAGAATGCCGAAGTGATCTGGTGCCAGGAAGAACCTAAGAACATGGGTGCCTGGGCCTTCATTCAGCCTTATGTTGAGTGGGTATTTGACCAGATGGGCCGGACGGGCCAGCGCGTGCGCTACACCGGCCGCCCGGCTTCCGCATCCACGGCAACGGGCCTGATGCGGACGCATCTTGCCCAGCTGCAAGCCTTCCTCGACGAAGCGTTCGCGCAATAAAAGGACAGAACAATGTCGACTGAAATCCGCGTCCCCACCCTTGGCGAAAGCGTGACCGAGGCCACGATCGGCCAGTGGTTCAAGAAGGTCGGGGACACCGTTTCCGCCGATGAGCCCATCGTTGAGCTCGAAACCGACAAGGTGACCATCGAAGTGCCGGCGCCTGCCGCCGGCGTGCTGGAAGCCATTGCTGCCAAGCCCGGCGAGACCGTGGACGTCGGCGCCCTGCTGGGTGCCATTGCGGCCGGCGGTGCCGGTGCAGCGGCGGCCAAGCCTGCTGCCGAGCCAGCCAAGGCCGAGGTTCCGGCCGGCAATGCAGCAGGTCCCGAGCCGATCAAGCCGGAACCGGCTGCGGCACCTGCCGCCCCGACCAGCATGGCTCCGGCTCCGTCCGCCCAGAAGCTGGCCACCGAGAACGGCATCAATCCTGCCGAGGTCGAGGGCTCGGGCAAGCGCGGTCAGGTGCTCAAGGAAGACATCCTGTCGGCCATGAGCAAGCCGGCTGCGGCGCCTGCGCCGGCAGCACCGGCCGCCAAGCCGGCCGAGGCGTCCAAGCCTGCCGCTGCGCCGCGCGCGCCAGTATCGGCTGAAGAGGGTGCTCGCGAAGAGCGGGTCAAGATGACCCGTCTGCGCCAGACCATTGCCCGGCGCCTCAAGGACGCACAGAACACCGCCGCGATGCTCACCACCTTCAACGAGGTGGACATGCAGCCGGTAATGGACCTGCGGACCCAGTACAAGGAGCTGTTCGAGAAGAAGCACGGCGTCAAGCTGGGCTTCATGGGCTTCTTCACCAAGGCTGTGGTGCATGCGCTCAAGGAAATCCCGGCGGTCAATGCCGAGATCGACGGCGATGACCTGGTCTACAAGAGCTATGCGCATATCGGCGTGGCCGTGGGCACCGACAAGGGCCTGGTGGTTCCGGTGGTGCGTGACGCCGACCAGATGAGCATTGCCGAGATCGAGAAGTCGATCAATGTGCTGGGCAAGAAGGCACGCGACGGCCAGCTCTCGATGGCCGACATGCAGGGCGGCACCTTCACCATCTCCAATGGTGGCGTCTATGGCTCGCTGATGAGTACGCCGATCCTGAATGCCCCGCAGTCGGGCATTCTAGGCATGCACAAGATCCAGGAGCGTCCTGTGGTCGTGGGTGGGCAGATCGTCATCCGTCCGATGATGTATCTGGCGCTGAGCTATGACCACCGTATCGTGGACGGCAAGGAAGCGGTGACGTTCCTTGTGCGCGTCAAGGAAAGCCTTGAGGCGCCCGAGCGGCTCGTGCTCGACCTCTAATCATCAAGGGCCGGAGCGATGCTCCGGCCCTTTCCACTTGTGGGGGACAGGATGGAAAACGGCATCGTTTTGGTGACCGGCGGATCGCGCGGCATTGGCGCTGCAATTGCCCGGATGGCGGCCGCGCGCGGCCATGCAGTGCTGATCAATTACAACAGCAATGTTGCTGCTGCCGAGGCTGTCTGCGCCGAGATTGCGGCGGCGGGTGGCCGGGCGGAGGCAGTGGCCGGCGATGTGTCGGTGGAGGCCGATGTCGATGCGATGTTTGCCGCGGCCGACCGCATGGGCAGGCTGATCGGGTTAGTCAACAATGCCGGGGTCGTCGATGTGGCCGCCCGCGTGGAGGATTTTGACCTCGCGCGGTTGCAGCGCATGTTTGGCATCAATGTCTATGGCACGGTGCTGTGCTCGGGGCGTGCCGTGCGGCGCATGTCGAGCCGACATGGCGGGCAGGGTGGGTCGATTGTCAACATTACCTCCGTGGCGGCCAAGCTCGGGTCTCCCGGGGTTTTTGTGGACTATGCCGCTGCCAAGGGCGCGATCGACAGTTTCACCGTCGGGCTGGCGCTGGAGGTGGTGCGAGAGGGCATCCGCGTCAATGCCGTACGCCCGGGTATCATCGACACCGACATCCATGCCTCCGCCGGTGACCCCGATCGCGCGCACCGTCTTGGGCCGGACCTGCCGATGCCGCGGCCCGGCACGGCAGACGAGGTGGCCGAGGCCGTTATGTGGCTGATGTCGGATGCGGCGCGCTATTCGACCGGTACGGTGATCGACGTGACCGGCGGCCGGGGCATTGTGCCCTGAGGCCGGCATTGCGCATTAGGTGCCGTTCACGAAGGCGTGGGCGCAAGACGAATTAACACAATGGTAGCGCTTTGGACCGCTATGGAGGGTTGTCTCTGCACCGACCTGCCTGGAGCTGCCTGTTGAAGAAACTGTTTGCCATCGCCCTGCTGCTGGTTGCCCCGGCACAAGCGCAGGAGGCTGCCGACCCCGAACTGGTGGGCGAGCTGATGGCCTTCCAGGGCAGCAAGGCAATTGTTTCGGTGATGACCACCCATTGCTACGAAACCACCGGGCTGGATGCAGCCTATCAGACGGCCAATGAGAACTGGTATCTGCGCAATGTTGGCTTCCTCGACCTGGCCATGCGCGTGGCGGCCCGTGTGGGCGGAGTGAGCGAGGAAGAGATCGCCAAGGCCGAGACCTATGGCGGTAGCCAGATCATGAGCGCCTATAACAAGGCCGAGGACAAGGACGCGTTCTGCCAGGGCTTTCTCGAGCAGGTGAACAGCGGCGCGCTCGACATCGACAAGAGCCTGCCCGACACCTTGGCCAAAGCACAAAAGATCGCTGCACAGTAGGCCGGGCAGCTTGCCTGGCCGCCGGTGGAATGCTTGGTGAGGGCCTGGAAACTGTCCAGCGCGGAGTAGGCAATGAGCATCGAAATGACGTGCCTGGTGTGGAGCGCGGCTGTGGCTGCGGCCTATATCCTGGTGCAGTCGACCTTTTATCGCATGGACCATGGCATTCTGTTTGCCGGTTCGGCGCGCGACAACGAGCGGGCGCCCAGCCTGCTCAATGCCCGCGCCGAAAAGGCCCTGCGCAACTTTCTGGAAACATATGGCCTCTTCATTGCGCTGGCCGTGGCCACCGAATTGACCGGGCGCAGCGACGGGTTGACGCAATGGGGCGCCGAGATCTGGCTGGCCATGCGCATCGCCTATCTGCCGGCCTATATCTCGGGCATTCCTTTTCTGCGGTCCGGCATCTGGATGGTGTCGGCAGCGGGACTGGTGATGATGTTTGTTGGCGTTGCATTCTAGCCCTGCGCGCCACAACGCGATATGCAGGCAGTCGATCAACAGAGGGCGGTGAGCCCGGGCAACGGTGTGTAAGTGACGATTCCTTGGCTGGAGTTTGCGACGCTGATGCTGGCCTTCGGCATCAATGCAGTCATTCCGGGCGCCGATTTCGCCATGGTGCTGCGGCAGTCGATTGCCCACGATCGGCGCGCGGCGCTGTTTACCTCGGCAGGCATCGCTACCTCGATCCTGGTGCACGGCAGCTATACGCTGCTGGGTGTCGGCGTGATCGTCGGGCAGTCCCTGTTGCTGTTCAATATTCTCAAGTGGGCCGGCGCGGCCTATCTGGTCTACCTGGCGATCTCGGCACTGCGCAGTCCGCCGCCCAAGCCGCCGCAGGCGAGCGAACTGGCCGTGACGCGGCGCGGCGACATGGCTGCCTTTGCGCTGGGGTTCCTGACGAACCTGCTCAACCCAAAGGCCGTGTTGTTCTTCCTGGCGCTGTTCACGAGCCTGGTCTCCGCGCACACGGGCGGCGACGTGAAGGTTGTGTATGTCCTGTGCATGAGCATCATGCTTTTTGCCTGGTTCGCACTGGTCTCGGTTTTCTTTACTACGGCCTGGGTGCGGGAGGGTTTTTTCCGCTTCGGCCGATGGTTTAATCGAGTCACCGGCATTACGTTCATCCTGCTGGCCGTGCGCGTCGCACTGGCGCAGCAGCACTAGACAGTTTTGGGGCTTCCAATGGCAGACGTTTTCGACCTCACCATCATCGGCTCGGGTCCGGGCGGCTATGTTGCCGCGATCCGTGCGGCGCAACTGGGGATGAAGGTTGCAGTGGTGGAGAAGTGGCCAACGCTGGGCGGCACGTGCCTGAATATCGGCTGCATTCCGTCCAAGGCGCTGCTGCACGCTTCCGAACTGTTTGAAGAGGCCGGGCATGGCTTCAAGGCGCTGGGCATCGATATTCCGGCGCCGGTGCTGAACCTGCCGCAGATGATGAACCACAAGTCCGAGACCGTGGCGGCCAATGTCGGCGGCGTGGACTATCTGTTCAAGAAGAACAAGATCACCGTGTTCCGCGGCATTGGCACGATCGCTGCGCCGGGCAAGGTGCATGTGACGCCACAGAACGGCAGCGCCACCGAGATCGAGACCAAGAATATTGTGATCGCCACCGGCTCGGTGTCAGCCGGCCTGCCGGGTATCGATATCGATGAAAAGACGATCGTCAGTTCCACCGGTGCGCTCAACCTGAGCAAGGTGCCGAACAAGCTGCTGGTGATCGGCGCCGGCGTTATCGGGCTGGAGCTGGGCTCGGTCTGGGCGCGCCTTGGCGCGCAGGTGACGGTCGTTGAGTATCTCGACCGAATCCTGCCCGGCATGGACAGCGAAGTGGCTCGCCAGTTCCAGCGCATCCTCCAGAAGCAGGGCATGGAGTTCAAGCTCTCCAGCAAGGTCGCCGGCATCGACAAGCAGGAGGACGGCTCGCTCAAGGTGCGGGTTGAACCGGCCAAGGGCGGCGACATGGAAATCCTCGACGCCGACGTGGCGCTGGTGGCCATCGGTCGCAAGCCGTTCACCGAAGGGCTGGGCCTGGATATCGTTGGCGTGGCGCTGGATGAGCGCGGCCGGGTGCGCGTGGATGCACACTACAAGACCTCGATCGACGGCATCTATGCCATTGGCGATGTGATTGCCGGCCCGATGCTGGCGCACAAGGCCGAGGACGAGGGCATTGCCGTGGCCGAAACCCTCAGCGGTCAGGCCGGGCATGTGAACTATGCTGCCATCCCCGCCGTGGTCTATACCAATCCCGAAATCGCCTCGGTGGGCAAGACCGAGGACGAGCTCAAGGCCGAGGGCATCGACTACAAGATCGGCAAGTTCCCCTTCACCGCCAATGGCCGTGCCAAGGCCATGCTGGCCACGCAGGGCTTTGTGAAGATCCTGGCGGACGTGGAAACCGACCGCGTGCTCGGCGCCCATATCGTGGGCAAGAATGCCGGCGAGATGATCCACGAACTGGTGGTACTGATGGAGTTCTCGGGTGCCGCCGAAGATCTGGCGCGCTCGACTCACGCCCATCCGACCCTGTCGGAAGCAGTGCGCGAAGCAGCGCTGTCGCTGGGCGATGGTGCGATCCACATCTGATCGACGCCCATAGCAGTTGCAGATTACGCCGCCGGGACTTCCGGCGGCGTTTTTGTTTGCCGTCCATCGTCCCGGTGACGGCACAGTCATCATACAACATACAAGCGATTGTATGTTGACTTGTGTTTTGGACTTCCATACCAGTTTGAACATCGGGTTGTCCGCTAGCCTTGGAGGAGGGGCGGTGGCCTGAGTGGCGACAGGCCAGGCCTGCGCCCTAGGGGGAATGGCATCGGCCTTTCAGGCGCGGAGGACGAGCCTCGCCGATGTCACCAGTCAATTGGGAGGACTACATGTTTCATCTGCCTAGAGTGGCAGTGACGGCGCTTGCCGTTGCGAGCCTGATGGTTGCTACGGCCAGTGCCCAGACGGTGCTGCGCTCATCCGATACCCACCCCGACGGTTATCCGACTGTCGAGGCGGTGAAGTATTTCGGCGAGCTGGTGAAGGAAAAGACCGACGGCCGCTATTCGGTCGAGGTGTTCCACTCCGCCCAGCTGGGTGAAGAAAAGGACACGATCGAACAGACCCAGTTCGGCGTGATCGACCTCAACCGCATTTCCATCGGCGCCTTCGGCACGCAGGTGCCCGAAGCCACCGTGACCCAGCTGCCCTATATCTTCCGCTCGGCCGACCATTTCCACGCTGTACTGGATGGTCCGATCGGCGACGAGATCCTCGCCGCCTTTGAAGCGGTGGATCTGGTGGCCCTGGCCTTCTACGACGGCGGCGCGCGCTCGTTCTACAACAGCGAAAAGCCGATCAATTCGCCCGCCGACCTGACGGGCATGAAGCTGCGCGTGATGCAGTCCGACATCTTCGTGGACATGGTGGCGGCGCTGGGTGGCAATGCCACGCCGATGCCTTATGGCGAAGTCTATTCTGGCATCCAGACCGGCGTTATCGACGGCGCTGAAAACAACTACCCCAGCTATGACACGGCAGGCCATTCGGAAGTGGCCAAGTACTACTCGCTCGACGAGCACCTCATGGTGCCCGAAGTGCTGGTGATGTCCAAGCTGAGCTGGGACAAGCTGTCGGCCGAGGATCAGGCTGCGGTGCGCGCGGCGGCCAAGGAGTCGGTCAGCAAGCAGCGTGAGCTGTGGGCGGCCAAGGAAGTGGAATCCAAGGCCAAGGTGGAAGCCGGCGGCGCTGTGATCAACACGGTCGACAAGACCCCGTTCATCGACGCGATGAAGCCGGTCTACGCGAAATATGTCACCGATCCCAAGCTGCAGGACCTGGTTGCCCGCATCCAGGCGACGCAGGAGTAAGCCACTCGGGCCGGCACCCGATGCCGGCCCGTCTTCATCCATCCCGCGCAACGGCGCGCGATCGCGGAGGCTGACTTGAAAGCCCGGCTACTTGCGCTCAGCCGCATTCTTTCCCGACTGTCGCTCATCGTCATGTGGCTGGCGGGCCTGGGGCTGGTGGCGATGACCAGCGTGGTTGCCTACCAGGTGTTCATGCGGTTTGTGATCAATTCGTCGCCCGCCTGGACCGAGGCTGGCGCCATCATGATCATGAGCTGGTTCATCTTCCTGGGCGCGGCTGTCGGCGTGCGTGAAAAGTTCCACATGGGCTTTGACGTGTTGCTCTATGTGCTGCCCGACAGTGCATTGCCCTGGCTGCGCAGCATCAGCGACATTTTCATCTTCATCTTTGCCGCCGGCATGGTGTTCTACGGCTCCGAACTGGCGATCCGGTTCTGGTCAACGCAGATCCCGGTCGTGGGCCTGTCCACCGCATTCACCTATTTTCCGATCATCGTTTCGGGCGCGCTGATGTGCCTGTTCATCATCGAACGCATGGCGCTGCGCCTGGCTGGCGAACCGGTGGATTCGGCCAGCGTTGCCAGCGAAATCACCGAGGTCTGAACCACCATGGAATATGCAATCCTGTTCGGTGTGTTCACCACGCTGATGCTGCTGGGGACGCCGATTGCCTTCTGCCTGGGCCTGGCCAGCTTCGCCACGGTGGTCTATCTCGGCCTGCCGCCGGTAGTGGTGTTCCAGCGGCTCAACTCCGGCGTGTCCCTCTTCACGCTCATGGCAATTCCTTTCTTCATCTTCGCCGGCGACCTGATGATGCGCGGTGGCATTGCCGCGCGGATCATCGCCTTTGCCGGCTCGCTGATCGGGCATGTGCGCGGCGGGTTGGGGCAGGTGAATATCCTGGCTTCAACCCTGTTCGGTGGCATTTCCGGTTCGGCCGTTGCCGAAGCGGCTGCCGTGGGCGGGATCATGGTGCCGCAGATGAAGGCGCGCGGCTATGGCGCCGACTATGCGGTGAACGTCACCTCCATGGCAGCGTTGATTGCGCTGTTGCTGCCGCCCAGCCACAACATGATCATCTATTCGATCTCGGGCGGCGGGCGTATCTCGATTGCGGACCTGTTCACGGCGGGTGTCATTCCCGGTTTGCTGCTGGCGCTGGCCCTGATGATCACCGCCTATATCGTGGCGCGGCGGCGCGGCTATCCCACCGAGCCTTTCCCGGGCTTCCGCAAGGCTGGGCATTACCTGGTGGTGGCGGTGCCGGGCCTGCTGCTGATTGTGATCATATTCGGCGGCGTGCGCTCGGGCGTCTTCACGGCCACCGAAAGCTCATGCATCGCGGTTCTCTATGCGCTGCTTGTGACACTGCTGGTCTATCGATCGCTGACCTGGTCGGAGTTTGTGCATTCCACGCTTGGCGCGGTCAAAACGACGGCCATGGTGCTGTTCATCATCGGCTCGGCGGCAGCCTTTGGCTGGCTGATGGCCTATCTCAAGATTGCCACGCTGATGATCGATTTCATGAGCGGTATTTCCAGCGATCCGCTGGTGATCCTGCTGATGATCAATGTGATCCTGCTGGTGCTGGGCACCTTCATGGATATGGGACCGCTGATCATCATCACGACGCCGATTTTCCTGCCGGTGGTGACATCGTTCGGTGTGGACCCCGTGCATTTCGGGGTGATCATGATCCTCAATCTGGGTATTGGATTGAACACGCCGCCGCTGGGGCCGGTGCAATTCGTGGCAGCGGCCGTGGGCAAGATATCGATCTGGGAAGCCATGCGCTCGATCTGGCCCTTCTATGGCGCGGGGATCGTCGTGCTGGGCCTGGTGACCTATGTTCCCGCATTGTCGCTGTGGTTGCCGGCGCTGTTCCGGGGGAATTGATGAGCCTGAATGACGAAGCACTGGCGCTGGGGCGCAAGCCCAAGCTGGCCGATCTGGTGATCGGCAATTTGCGCAAGCGGATCAGTGCGGGCGAATACAGCGCCGGCAGCAAGCTGCCGACCGAAAGCCAGATGACCAGTATCTTCGGGGTCAGCCGGACGGTGGTGCGCGAAGCGATTGCGGCGCTGGCGGCGGACGGGCTGGTGCAGCCGCGCCAGGGCGCGGGTGTGTTTGTCGTCGCCAATGCGGCAAGCGCCTTCACCGCCATTGGTGCCGAGAGCTCGAACAAGATCTCGGTGGCGCTCAATGTGCTGGAAGTGCGCATGGGCATCGAGATCGAGTCCGCGGGGCTTGCTGCACTGCGGCGCAGCTCGAGCCAGGACGCTGCCATCCAAGAGGCCTGGAACGAGTTCGAGCGGCAGATCAAGGCCGGCACGCCCACAGGCAAGACCGACTTTGCCTTTCACCGGGCTATCGCGGCAGCGACCAATAATCCGTTCTATATCGAGGTGCTCGACGGGTTGGGCAGCCGCACCATTCCCTGCGATGTGGCGTCGCCCTGGGGCACCGACAGCGTGCTGACGCTGGAATACCAGCAGGGGCTGCAACAGGAGCACCTCGCCATTCTCAAGGCCATTTCGGCGCAGGATGCCACAGGCGCACGCGAGGCGATGCGGCAGCATCTCTGGCGCAGCCAGGAACGTTATCGCCAACGCCTGCGCGAACAATAAGCAGAACAGGACCATGCCATGAGCACCGATTTCGACATTCGCTTTGCCATCGATCCGGTGAGCGCGGCCACGATGAACACCGACGAGTTGCGCGAGCATTTCCTGATCGAGACCTTGTTCACGCCAGGTGCGGTGAACTGGACTTATACGCACTACGACCGCATGGCGGTGGGCGGCGCGATGCCGATGGGCAGTGCGTTGACGCTTGAGGCCATCAAGCCGACGGGTACGGGTTCGTTCCTTGATCGACGTGAACTGATCGCGGCCAATGTGGGCGGGGCAGGGACCATCAAGGTCGATGGTGTCGATCACATCGTCGGTCCCAGGGACATGCTCTATATCGGCATGGGCAACACGGATGTCCGCTTTGCCTCGGCCAATAGCGACAGCCCGGCCAAGTTCTACCTGCTCAGCGCGCCGGCCCACGCCAGCCATCCTACGCGACTATTGCGCCAGTCCGACGCCAAGCGGCTCGACCTGGGCAGCAGGGAGGCTGCCAATGAGCGCAGCATCTTCCAGTATGTGAATGCCGACAGCGTCAAGACCTGCCAGTTGGTGGTGGGGCTGACCAGCTTTGCGCCGGGATCGGTGTGGAACACCATGCCGGCGCATGTGCATGACCGCCGCATGGAGGCCTATCTCTATTTCGATCTCGACCCCGCGGCACTGGTTGTGCATCTGATGGGTGAGCCCGACGAGACGCGCCATCTGATCGTGCGCAATGAACAGGCGGTGATCTCGCCACCCTGGTCGATCCATTCGGGCGTGGGCACTGGCGCCTATACCTTCATCTGGGCGATGGCGGGCGACAATGTCGACTATACCGACGTCGACAAGGTCGGCATGGACGAGTTGCGCTGATGGATCTGTCTGCGTTCAGCCTGGCTGGGCAGACCATCATGGTCACCGGCGCCAATACCGGCATCGGCCAGGGCATTGCGCTGAGCATCGGCCAGGCCGGCGGTCGCGTGATCGGCGTGGGCCGTTCGTCCATGGATGAGACGACTGAACTGATGCAGGCGGTGGATGCGCCGTTCGTCGCCGTACAGGCTGATCTGGGCGACAGTGCTGCATCACAATCCATGTTGGACGCGACCTGGGCGGAGCACGGGCCCATCGACGGGCTCGTCAACAATGCCGGCATTATCCGGCGCGCCGATGCCATCGACTTCACCGAGGCAGACTGGGACGCGGTGATGGATGTGAACCTCAAGTCCATGTTCTTTCTCTGCCAGGCCTTTGGCCGGCAAGCGCTGGCGGCCGAACGCGGCGGGCGGATCGTCAATGTGGCCTCGATGTTGAGCTTCCAGGGCGGCATCCGGGTGGCCAGCTATACCGCGTCCAAGAGCGGGGTACTGGGGATTACGCGGCTTCTGGCCAATGAATGGGCGGCGCGGGGCATCAATGTGAATGCCATCGCGCCGGGCTATATCGAGACCAACAATACCGAGGCGCTGCGGGCTGATCCGGAGCGGTCTGCGGCGATCCTGGGACGCATTCCGGCAGGGCGCTGGGGTGTGCCATCCGATATCGGCGATGCGGCAGTGTTTCTGCTGTCGCGTGCGTCCAACTATATGCATGGCGCCACCATTGCGGTGGATGGCGGCTGGCTGGCGAGGTGAAGTGATGAGCGAACAGGTTTTCTTTGCGCAGGCTGAGGCCAGCCAATGGGTCGAGGTCGCGCCGGGCAATCGTCGGCGCGTGCTGATCCATACGCCCGAGCTCATGCAGGTTGAGTTCGGCTTCGACAAGGGCGGCGTTGGGGCGCTGCATAGCCACCCGCATGTGCAGGTGAGCTATGTCGCCGAAGGGCGATTCGAGGTGACTATTGGCGGCAAGACCGAAGTGGTCGGCGCTGGCGGCAGCTTCATCGTGCCGGGCGGGGTGGTGCATGGCGTGGTGGCGCTGGAAGCCGGGCGGTTGGTGGATGTTTTCACGCCCATGCGGCAGGACTTCACTTAACGCTGAGGCTGGCCGGCGATCAGGTCTGCATAGGCTTGAGCGTGGTTGCCCGACCAATTGGCCATGCCGGGCCGGGTGAGTTGGCCGCGCCGCGGCGGAATATAGCTATAGATGCTGCGCACGGGGCTTTCGCGCCAGGTGAGATTAAAGGCGGCATAGCGGGGAAAGAACTGCATGTCGTGATAGGGCAGGTGATCATGCACCCACCAGGCAATGGCCTCCCAATCACCAGTGCGTTCGTAATGGGGAACAAAGCTCGGCACGACGATGCAGGCGGTGGCGCCCATATGCCCCGCGGCATCGCGGCGATCCCAGATGTGGCCGGCGTAGTTGGCTTCATTGCGAGCGCAGTTGAAACCATGCGCGTTGCCAAAGGCATTGACCGCAGGCGAGCGATAGGACGAGCGAATGGCGAGGCGCCCGAAGCGGGCCTGCAACGGCTCAAGCAGGTGTTGGCAGAGCGCTGTTCCCGCAGCAATGGCCAGTTCGGGATCGTCGGGGACATTGGGCAGGCCGGCAATGGCGGCGATTTCGGAATAAAGGAAATCACGCATGAAGAAGCTGTCCGAGAGGCGGACGCGGCCGAGCGTTTCAAGCGCTCTGACGGTCTGGGGCGAACGCATGGCGACCTCCGATGGCTGGACGGCGGCAGATTGATCTATAGCTTGGGCGGCGCAACCCGGATTTGACCACAAGGACCAGCATGCTGACCGTAATCTTCTATATCGCCGTGACGGTGGAAGCGATGACGGCGGCGCTGGCAGCCGGGCGGCGCCGGATGGACTGGTTTGGTGTCTGCGTGCTGGCCTGCGTGACGGCGCTGGGCGGCGGTTCGGCGCGCGACATCATCCTGGGGCATTACCCGCTGACCTGGGTGGCCAATCCCTGGCTGCTGGTGCTGGCGTGTGGCGCCGCGATCTTCACCATTGCCATTGCGCGGGTGGTGCACCGGCTGCGCTGGCCGTTCCTGCTGCTCGACGCGCTGGGCCTGGTGGTGTTCTCCATCATCGGCTGCAATGTGGCGCTGGAGATGGGGCAGCATCCAGTGATTGTCATTGTGGCCGGGATGATCACCGGCATCGTGGGCGGTATCCTGCGCGACGTGCTGTGCAATGACGTGCCGCTTGTGTTCAGCGGGGAGCTCTATGCCACCGTGGCGGCCGTAACCGGCACGCTCTACTTCGTCGGGCTGAGCTGGGGCTGGCCGCATGACCTGGTGATCGCCGGTGCCGTGGCAGTGGGGTTCAGCCTGCGCGTGGCGGCTATCCTGCTCAAGTGGGAAATGCCGCGCTTTGTCTATGACAAGGACCTGCGCTAGGGCCGGTCAGGTGCGCAGAATGGGGCTTTTCCGCCAGCCGCCAGTGTGGCATGGCACTACCATACAAGAATCGGAGTGTTGACGTGCGACAGACCTGGCGTTGGTTCGGACCCAAAGACCTGTGCAGCATTGACGACATCACCCAGGTGGGCGCCGCCGGGGTGGTGAGCGCACTGCATCATGTGCCCAATGGCGTAGTCTGGACACCCGAGGAAATCGCCAAGCGCCACGCCGAGATCGGCACGCGCAAGGATGGCACGCCGTCCGGCCTGACCTGGGACGTGGTGGAAAGCCTGCCCGTGACCGAGGACATGAAGAAGCAGAAGAACGCCTGGCGCGAGCACATCGCCAACTACAAGGTGTCCATGCGGAACCTGGCCGACAGCGGCATCGAGGTGATCTGCTACAATTTCATGCCGGTGCTGGACTGGACGCGCACCGATCTGCGCTGGGAAGTGGCCAATGGCGGCTCCTGCATGCGCTTCGACATCAATGATTTTGCCACGTTCGACATCCACATTCTTGAGCGCCCGGGCGCAGCGGCAGACTATACCAATGCCATAGCGGACGAGGCCGCGCGCCGTTTTGCCGACATGGACGAGCCCGCAAAGAAGGCGCTGGCGCGCAATGTGACCATGGGCCTGCCGGGGTCGACGGAATCGATGACCCTCGACGATGTGCGCGGCCATCTGGCCGAGTATGATGGGATCAGCCGCGAGCGGCTGCGCGCCAACTTCGTTGATTTCCTCGACGAAGTGGTGCCGGTGGCCGAGGACCTGGGGTTGCGGCTGTGCTGCCACCCCGATGACCCGCCGTTCGCGCTGCTCGGCCTGCCGCGGGTGATGTCGACCGAGGACGACTACCGCTACATTCTGGAGGCCGTCGACAGTCCGGCCAATGGCATGACGCTGTGCTCGGGCTCACTGGGCGCGCGGCCGGACAATGACCTGCCGGGCATGATGGACCGGCTCGGCGACAAGGTGCATTTCCTGCACCTGCGCAACGTCAAACGCGACAATGATGATCTCATCGGCTCGTTCTATGAGGCCGAACACCTGGGTGGTGATACCGACATGGTGGCCCTGATTGCCGCCATCGTGCGGGAAGAGAACCGCCGCAAGGCGGCAGGACGCCCTGACCACACCATTCCGATGCGCCCTGACCATGGCCAGGATATCCTGGATGACCTGGGGCGTCGGTCGCAGCCGGGCTATCCCACCATTGGCCGCATGAAGGGGCTGGCGGAACTGCGCGGTGTGATCGCGGCGTTCGAGCATCCGAAACTGGGCCTATAGGCGGCAAAACGCCGATAGATCGGGGTTCTCAGGCCAAATTTACCTCTTTTCAAAGGGTTGCGTCCACTCTCGCGGGATCACATCGTGCGAGGCATCGTCGTGGATATTCCGTCTGGCTTCCAGGCTTTCGTGAACTGGTTCATTCCGGTGCACATGGCCAGCGACCTGCACACGCGCAAGCGTGTGCAGATGTTCATCATCAGCCATATCTTCGGCCCCATCATCGCCTCGCCGATTCCGCTGTTTCTGTGGTTTGCCGACCCGCAGCCCTGGCCACATGTGCTGATCCTGGCCGCCTCGATCTATGGCTTCTGGCCGTTCCTGGCGCTGGTCAAGATGTTCCCGCGCGCTTACACGCCACTGGCCATGGCCTCGGTGGTGAACCTGACATTCTGCGTGATGTGGGGCACCTACAACTACGGTGGCGCGAGCTCGCCGTTCCTGGTGTGGCTGGTGCTCGTGCCGCTGCTGGCCTTCATGTATCTGGGCTCGACGTGGTCGGCGCGCGTGTTCGTGATCAGCCTGATCACCGGCGGGCTGGCGGCCCTTTATGGCCTTTATCTGTTTGCCGAATTTCCCGAGAACATCCCGGTCAGCGAGATGGTCGTTGCGGGGCTCCTCTCGGCTCTGGGTGCCAATATCTATGTGTTCATGATGGCCGCCTACTACGCCACCGTCGTCGACAGCCAGTCTGAACTGATCAAGGAAATCGATCGCCACCAGTTCACCCTCAAGGCACTGACCAGCGCCAAGGACGAGGCTGAGCGTGCCAACGGCGCCAAGTCGGAATTCCTGGCCAAGATGAGCCACGAGCTGCGCACCCCGCTCAATGCCGTGCTGGGCTATTCGGAAATCCTGCTCGAGGATGCCGAACTGGATGGTCGTGGGGAGCAGATCGCCGACCTGCAGAAGATCAGTGCCGCCGGCAAGCACCTGCTGGCGATGGTCAACGACATCCTCGACATCTCCAAGATCGAGGCCGGCAAGATGACGCTGCATGTCGAGAACATCGACATGGACCAGCTGCTCAATGAGGTGGAGGCCACGGCACGCCCCCTGGCTGCCAAGAACACCAACAATCTGGTGGTGGAGCGCGGCGACGACATCGGCATGGTCCGTCTTGATGCCACCAAGCTGCGTCAGACCATTTTCAACCTGCTGTCCAATGCCACCAAATTTACCCAAAACGGCACCATTACGTTGAGTGCCAAGCGGGATGGGCAATGGGTGGAGGTGTCGGTCAAGGACACCGGCATCGGCATTTCCAAGGAGCAGCAGCGGGCGCTGTTCTCCAATTTTACCCAGGCGAGCTCCAAGATCGCGGCCGTCTATGGCGGCACCGGTCTGGGCCTTTCGCTCAGCCAGAACCTGTGCCGGCTGATGGGCGGCGAGATCAGCGTCGACAGCGAACTGGGCAAGGGCAGCTGTTTCACCATGCGGCTGCCGGTCCAACCCGAGCCCGTCAAATCCGAGCCAGTGCCGATCCATGTGGTGCGGCGCCGCGCACATGAGGACGATGCCCTGCTCGATGAGAGCGAGGCCGACGTGGGCCAGCGCAAGGCAGGCTATGCGGGCATGAGCGGCCATGTGCCGGGCCATGACCGGCAGGAGCGCCTGCTGGTGGTGGACGATGACCGCAATTTCCTTGAACTGGCCGAGCGTCTGTTCAGCAAGGAAAACTACACCCCGATCTGCACCGATGCGCCGCAGTCGGCGCTGCAGATCGCCCGGACAGTCAAGCCGGCGGCAATCTTCCTCGATATCCTGATGCCCGGCTTTGACGGCTGGGACGTGCTGGCCGCGCTCAAGGCCGATCCTATCACCGCTAGCATCCCGGTGTTCATGATCTCGATCCTGACCGAACGCAGCAAAGCCCTGGCGGCCGGCGCGGACGGCGTGGTGATGAAACCTCTCGACGCCTCCAAGGTCAAAGCTGCGCTGGCGGCTGTGCGGGCAACCCGCGGCCGCGCCAAGGCCGTCTGACGAAAGAACGGAACGATACAATGGCTCTGGTGCTGATTGTCGAAGACAACCCGATCAACCGCGACGTGCTGGGGCGGCGGCTGGAACGCCGCGGCTTTTCCATTCGTTTTGCCGAAGACGGGCCAAAGGGGATTGCCGCGGCCAAGGCACTGATGCCTGACGTGATCCTGATGGATATCGGGCTGGGCGAAATGGATGGTTGCGAAGCCACCCGCCGCATCCACGCCGATCCGGAAACGGCAGCATTGCCAATCATCGCGCTGACGGCGAGCGCCTTCGAATCCGACCGGGCCAATGCCCTGGCGGCCGGCTGCATCGACTTTGACACCAAGCCGGTGGATCTGCCGCGCCTGCTTGGCAAGATGCAGGCTGTGCTCGGCCCCAAGACGCCGGCTGCCGCCATGGTGCAGCTCTAGTCTCTGCCACACGCATGAATGACAAAGCCCCCGCCATGTCTGGCGGGGGCTTTGTCATTCATGCGTGTGGCGCTTGTCTAGTTGGCGCGGGCGAGGCGATTGGCGTTCAGCGTCTTGCGCAGGAAGGCAAAATCGACCGGCTTCTGCTGAACGGACGGCTGGCGCAGCCCCAGGGCTTCGGCGGCGCGCTGGGCGATGAGCAGGGTCTGCTCATCGCGGCCGCTGATGATGACGATCTCGCCGTCAAAGTGCTGTTGTGCCAGCATGCCGAACAGCTCGATGGCGTCGATGTGGGGCATGGTAATGTCCACAGTGATGACATCGGGCTGCAGGGCAGCCACCAGATTGATGAACCCGCGGGGATCGGAGGTCGCGAAACCTTCGTACCCGCAGCGTTCAGCAACACGGACGATCAGTTCAGCCGACGGCGCATCGTCGTCGACGGCCAGCAATTTCAGGGCACGACCCATGGGAAGTTCCGATCAGGCGGCCGCTGTTGCGCCGGAGACTGCATCCGACTGACCTTCATGGCCCAGCCGGTACTCGATGTCGGCGTTGTGCATGGCCTCGGCCAACACGCGCACGACCTGGTCGATGTCCGCGCGGGTGTGGGAAGCCATGACCTGGAAGCGGAACCGTGCCCCGCCCTGCGGCACAGCCGGATATTCCACCAGATTGGCAATGCCGCCCAGGGCCATCAGGTTGCGCGAGGCAAAGCGGCCAACGCCTTCCAGCCCCAGGCGCACCGGCACGATGGGCGAGGGATCGCCCAGGGTTTCGAGCCCGGCTTTGGCCATCTGGGCGCGCAGGTAAAGGATGTTGTCCATCAGCTTGCGGCGCAGCGTGCGACCTTCTTCGGAGCGCACGATGTTGAGGGCGGCCAGAACCGAGGCAGCCTGCACCGGCGAGAGCGCGTTGGAGAAGGTGTGGGTGGCGCTATAGTACTTGAGATACTCCGCAGCGGCCTTGGTCTTGACGGCGATGAAGCCACCATTGGAGCCAAAGGTCTTGGAGAAGCTGCCGATAATGATGTCGGCGGCGTCCATCATGTTCTGCAGACCCAGGTGGCCCAGGCCGTCGTCACCGATCGAGCCCAGATCATGGGCACAGTCCACCAGCAGGGTCGCACCGAACTGGTCGCACAGCGCGCGCATGGCGCCGATATCGGGCGTATCGGAGTGCATCGAGAACAGGCTCTCGGTGACGACCATGATGCCATTGTCCGGATCGGCGCTGCGGATGCGCTCGAGTTTGCGGGCCAGGGCGTCGAGATTGAGATGGCCATGGTAATGAATGTTCTGCGTGGCAGCCTTGGCGCCTTCCTGGAGGCAGGAATGGGCCAGGATATCCATCACCACATGGTCGTTGGCGCGGACGAAGCCCTGCACCGAACCGTAGCCCGCAGCCCAGCCAGTGGGGTAGAGCACGACTTCGCGGCCGCCGAGGAACTCGGAGAGGCCCTGTTCGAGCAGCAGCGAATTGGCGGTGTTGCCCAGCAGGGCGGCGGAACCGGCGCTGTGCACGCCATATTCGCCGATGGCCTTGATGGCAGCCTCTTTCAGTGCGGGATGGGAGGACAGGCTCAGATAGTCCTGGCTGCCGAAATTGATGCCGGAGAAAGCCTCGCCAATGTCGCTGCGCGCTTCGCAATGGGCGGTCGGCGCTGTGCTGGTGGAACGGGCATAGGGCCAGAGCTGATGCTCACGGCGCAGGTTCTGCCAATCATAGAAGCCGGTAATGCGGCTCATCAGGTCTGGGCCTTCTGGCGAACGGAAGTCGCGCAGGCTCCCGGTCAGTGCAGCTTCCGGCACGGATTCGAAATGTGAACTCATCAACGCTCTCCAAGCGGACCTTTCTGGTCCTTTCACACGGAATTTAGAGAGCGTCCTTGAAAGTCCGCTTAAGCCCTAGAGTTTATTTTCCGTGTAACAGAAGAGTTTCGATAACGATTAACAAGACGTTTCCGGAAACTGATGATCTGCGGCCGCGCACGAGCATACGCAATATTAAGTGCTCCCGGGCGATATAGTGGTCATGATCCGCATACCGGGCAGTGGCCTGTTTTCAGTGGTGAACCGTTTTGTCGACCGCGCCATCGGCGCGGACGGACTTTCGCCACTTGTCCGCCAGAAGCTGCTGCATCAGCAGTTGCGCTCAGTGGCAGAAATGACGCCTGCCATGCTGGCTGCCTCCGTGGCTGTGGCCGCAGTATTCCTGATGCTGAGCTGGGGATCGCCACGGTTCATCTGGGTGGCTGTGGCCGTCGGCGTGATTGTGGCGATGCAACTGCACTCTGTTTATCTCGCCTTCCGGCATGCACAGGCAACGGCCCATTCAGTTCCCAACACCACCGGGCGGCGCACGATCATCTATGCGCTGTTGCTCGGGGTTGCGTGGGCTCTGGTGCTCAACCTGTTGCCCAGCGCCGACAGCGCCACCATTCGCGGCGCCGCTGTCATCGGCGCGGGCGGGCTGGCCTGTGTGGCCATGATGGCGTTGGTCAACTATCCGCAAGCGCTGGCAGCCTTTATCATCCCGCTGATCGACGGCGCGCTGGGGCTGGTGACCGCCTTCGACAATGGGCCCGAGTTCTGGGCGCAAGGCGCGCTGCTGCTGATCTTCATCTTCATCCTGGTGACAATCAGCTTCTACCACGCCTCGGCGTTTGTGGCGCATCGCGCCTCGGAAACGCTGGTCGAGGAAAAGGGCGAGATCATCGGCCTGTTGCTGCGTGAATTCGAACAGAGCATTTCCGACTGGATCTGGGGCACGGATGCCGATGGCGCGATCAATCGAGTATCGGCCGGGCTGACAGCAGCGACAGGCGTGCCAGAAGATGCGCTGATGGGCGCCGACTTCGTCCATTTTCTGCGCTGCATCACGCCGCCCGGCGACCCGATGTTTGCGCATCTAGAGGCCGATATCGCGAACCGGGAGACGTTCCAGGACGTCAACCTCCTGGTGGTGGCGGACGGGACGGAATGCTGGTGGAGCCTGACAGGCAAGCCGGCCTTTGACGAGGTGGGAACCTATCTGGGCTATATCGGCACCGGCTCGGACATCACTGAACGCAAGCTGGCCGAGCGGCGCATCACCATGCTTGCGCATCATGACTCCATGACGGGCCTGCTCAACCGCACCAAGTTTACCGAAAACCTCAACAGCTGCGTTGCGCGGCTGGAGCGCTATGGCACGCCATTCGCGCTGATGTTCCTGGACCTGGATCACTTCAAGTCCGTCAACGATAGCCGCGGCCATATGACGGGCGACAAGCTGCTGGTGCAGGTGTCGCGACGGATTGCCAATGTCGTGCGCGACGCCGACATGGCGGCCCGCCTGGGCGGTGACGAATTTGCCCTGCTGTTGCCGAGCGAATGCGAAGTGGCCGATGTGGTGGCGCTGGCCGAGCGGCTGATCCACGACATCAAGCAGCCCTATGTCATCGATGACGAGCAGGTCAACGTCGGGGTGAGCATCGGCATCGCCATGGCGCCGCTCAACGGCACGCGTCCGGACCAGATCCTGCGCAATGCCGACCTGGCGCTCTATCGCGCCAAGGCCGATGGCCGTTCGATATATCGCCTGTTCGAAAGCGAAATGGATTCGGAGGCGCGCGAACGGCGGCTGCTGGAGGGTGACCTGCGCGAAGCCATCGGCAATGACGAACTGGTGCTTTACTACCAGCCGCTGGTGTCAGCCCACGACGAAAAGCCTGTCGGTTTCGAGGCGCTGATCCGGTGGAACCATCCGATCCGGGGGCTGGTGGCGCCAGCCGAGTTCATTCCGATTGCCGAGCATTCCAATCTGATCGTCGACATCGGCGACTGGACCATCTTTGAGGCCTGCAAGGCTGCCGTCACCTGGCCGGAGCACCTGACGGTGGCGGTAAACCTGTCCGCCAAGCATTTCCGGCGTTCGGACATTTCGCAGGTGGTGCAGCGGGCTCTGGCGGTGTCCGGTCTGGCCCCGGAGCGGCTCGAGATCGAGATCACCGAAGGGCTGCTGATGGAAAACCCAGAGCAGGTGGTGGAAAAGCTCGCTGAAATTCGCGCCCTGGGCGTCAGCATCGCGATGGACGACTTCGGCACCGGCTATTCGAGCCTGAGCTATCTGCAGAAGTTCTCGTTCGACAAGATCAAGATTGATCGCTCCTTCGTTCATGCATCGAGCGACAATGAGGTGTCGCGCGACATTCTCAAGGCCATTGCCTCGCTGGGCAAGACGCTCAAGCTCAAGATCACTGCAGAGGGCGTCGAGACGCGCGAACAGGCCGACTTCCTGGCTGGGATCGCCTGCAACCAGCTGCAGGGGTTCCTGTTCTCGCGGCCGCTGGACAGTATCGACCTGCCGCTCTACCTGCTCAAGAACGTGCCCGGCCGTGCCGCCGAGGTGAAGGCCGAAGCCGAGCGCGCTTTGGGCCGGCTGGCCAGCTAGTCTTCCAACAGATAGCCGCCGGCCCGCGTGGGCAAGACGGCCGTGCCAACGATCTTGGCGATGCTGTCGCCACGGCGCACATATTTGCCCATGACACGGGAGAGCACGAAGCCGTCGGTGCCCGCGAGAATGGGCGTGCGCTGCAGGAAGGCCTCGGGGCCATCCATGGCAATGAGATCGGCGACGGGCTGTCCGGCAGTGACGCGGTCGCCCAAGGCAACGCGGTAGGCCAGAAGGCCCGGCGCATCGACGCGCAACACTTCGGTGGCTTCAAAGGGCGTGGGCTGCGGCGCCGGCTGTGGGCGTGGGCCGGGGTCGGCCGCAATCAGGCCACGCGATGCCAGAAAGCCGAACAGGCCTGCCGCATCGGCCTGCCCCAGATCGTCAAAACTGTCGGCCCGTCCGCGATACTCAAGCGTTGCCGTTTCCGCGCCAATAGGGACGGGATGGTCAGGATGGGCCAAGCGCGCCTTGCGATAGAGCGTGGGCAGAACTTCATCGAAGGAGCCGCCGCCGCTGTCCTCGGCGGTCAGCGTTGCCGCCACGCCCATCCAGTCCGCCAGATCCTGCAGGCCCGGCATCAGCTCGGGCGAGGTAAAGATGTGCTTGAGGCTGTCGTCATCGCAATGAAGATCCAGCACAATATCGGCGGCGGCAGCCGAGCGCAGGACCAGCAATCGCAGGCGCTGTATGGCGGTGACCGGCGTCTGGCTGTCGATCCAGTCTAGCACAGCGGCACGAATGGTGCGGAGATTGGTCGCGCCGTCTGGCCCGAGGCGGCCCTGCAGATCGGCGGCGATGAGCGGATAGAGGTCAGGCCAGCGTCGATTGTAGTTGATGCCGGTCTGGGTGTCGTAGCGGCCGATATGATGGCGCAGGCTGGATGTCGCCAGGCCCAACGGATTGACCGAGGGGAAGACGGTGATTTGCGCCCGCAGCTGGCCCGCACTATCGGCGTCGCGCAGTCGCGGCAGCAAATGGTGCAGCGCCATGGTGCCGGGCTGTTCGTCCGCGTGGAGTGCCGCCTGGATATGCACGCGGGTCGCGGCGTCCTCGGGCCCCATGGTGTAGTAACAGAGCGTTGTGGCGGCACCGGGCGTGTCACCGGCCAGGACGGTCTGGTGCAATGTGAAGGTCATGGACGGCCCTCGGGCGCAAGACTGGCCAGTTTGTCGGCCATGGTCTGAGGTTTGTCGATGCGGGTGGAAAATACCATTGTGCAGAACACCCGCTCGACGCCGCGCTGGTTGAGATGGGCGCAGCATGCCTCGACCACCGCGGTGACCTCGCTCATCTCGCCCTCGATATTGGTGCCATTGGCATGCATGACATGGGTAAGGCCGGAGCGCGCGATGATATCGGCAACGTCGCGGATATAGCTGGAGACGGATGGGCCTACGCCCATCGGGACGATGCAGAGGTCGGCGATGATCTTCATTTTGGCTACCGGATCCACTTGGGCGCAAAGCGCATGCCGGGCGTTGCCGGCAAATGACGCATGAGCCGCTGATAGACCAGTCCGAACAGGAAGAACACCACCAGCGATACAGCCAGGAAATAGAGTGCGGCCACTGAGAAATGCAGGAAGGCATTGTAGTCGCGCTCGAACAGCTCCTTGGCGGTGATCATCAGATCCTTCTGCTGCCCGATCACCGGCAGCGCGAAATAGACGATGGCTGTGGCGTGGAAGAGGAAGACAACCTCATTGGTATAGGCCGGCCAGGCCAGGCGGATGAGGTTGGGCCAGATGACATGGCGGAATTGCTGGCGCCGGCTCATGCCATAGGCACGGGCCGCCTCGACCTCGCCGCGCGGCACGGCGCGCAGGGCGCCATAGAAGATCTCGGCGGTGTAGGCAGCCGTGTTCAGCACCAGCACCAGCGGACCGATGAACAGCGGATGCAGCACGAACCACGAAATCCCCAGCGGCTTCCACACGCCGACGTTGAACGACAGCGCCAGGGAATAGACCATGAAGAACTGGATGAAGAGCGGTGAGCCGCGGAAGGCGTAGATGTAGCCCCGGCTAAGGCGCGAGATCAGCGGATTGGTCGAATTCTTGCCCAGTGCCAGGAACACGGCCATGACGAATCCCAGCGGGATCGAGGCCGCGGCGAAATAGATGTTGAACACGACAGCCGGGGCGAACAGGCCGATTTCGGTGAGGAGGCGATCCATCAGCGTGCCTCCACCAGAATGCCGCGCCCGGCACGCCGCATCAGCGCAGCAAAGGCGCGTTCGGACACCAGTGTGACGAGAATGTAGAAGACAAACAGCACCAGGTAATAGCGCCAGCGCCAGTCTTCATGCACCAGGCCCACGGCGGGCAGGAAGTTTGGCGCGCCCAGGCGGTCGGCCCAGAGCACTATGTCGGCGATCTGCAGCAGCGAGAGCAGGGAGGTTGCCTTGACGATGAGCATCCAGACATTGGAGAGGCCGGGCAGCGCGTAGATCCACATCTGGCGGATATGGATGCGCCAGAGTACCTGGCGGGCCGTCATGCCATAGGCCCGGGCGGCCTCGAGCTGGCCGCGCGGCACCGAGCGCATGGCGCCATGGATGACGTTGGTGGCGAAGGCGCCATAGACCAGGCCCAGCGAGACAGAGGCCAGGATGAGGTATTCGGGTGTGCCGAGGAACCAGTTGGCCTCCTTGCAGGGCGGCCAGGCGGCGGACTGCGCGGCGATGGTGTCGGGCGTGCAGACCTGGGAGGCCATGACCCATTCCACGCCCTGCTCGAAGGCGAGCGGAAAGAACAGGAAAAACAGGACGTCCGGCACGCCACGCACGATGGACGAATAGGTCGAGCCGATCAGGCGCAATGGCCAGAAGCGGGAGTTCTTGAGGGTGGCGCCAATCAGGCCGAAGACAACAGCCAGTGAGCCGCCGACCACGGCCGCGAAAATGGTGAACTGGAAGCTGGCATACCAGGTGAGGTGCTTGCCGTTGGTGAGGTAGCCCAGCCAGAAATTGACATCGTCCATCATGGGCTGGTCCGGCCGAGGGCGTGCTGAACGGACGCGCGAGGTCGACTGGATGTGGTTTGGATCGGCAAAGGCAATGCCTGCTCCCTCGTCCGCCTGGCGCGGTGCCCGGTCGCGCCACCCTTCACAGGGTCGCGTGACCGGGCGGGTTGAATTATTCGGTGAAGTACGGGCCGCGGCCGTCGAACCACTTGGCGATCAGGCCGTCCAGCGTGCCGTCCTTCTTGAGGGCGGTCAGGGCGTCGTCGAACTTGGTCTTGAGTTCGGCTTCATCCTTGCGCAGGCCGGCGCCGACGCCATTGCCGATCATCACGTCTTCGCCCACCAGTTCAAAGGCACCGCCGGAGGCAGCCACGACGGGCTCAAGATAGGCCCCGTCGGCCAGGATGGTATCAAGATTGCCGGCGCCCAGATCAGCCATGGCCTGATCGGCGGTGCCGAAGGACACGACGGTGTTCTTGCCGGCAAGGTTGGCTTCCGCATAGGCCGCCTGGATGGTGCCGCCCTGGACGCCGACGCGCTTGCCTTCTAGATTGGCAATGTCGAGGCCGGCACCGCTCGGCGCGATGAAGCGCGACGGATCGGGTGGGAAGTAGTTCTGGGTGAAGTCGATGGTTTCCATGCGCTCGTCGGTGATCGACATGCCCGCCATGATGACATCGTAGTTGCCGGCCAGCAGGTTGGGGATGATGGAATCCCAGTCGTTGGTGATGACTTCGCAGGTCACCTCGGCCTTGGCACAGATCGCGGCCGCCAGATCGATTTCGAACCCGGCCGGCTTGCCTGCGTCATCAAGGAAGTTCCAGGGCGCATAGGCGCCCTCGGTGGCAATGCGCACCGTCTCCTGGGCCTGGGCGGAGGCGCCCAGCGCCAGGAGCGCAGCAGCGGTGAGAATGAGTTTTTTCATCAGTATCTCCTTTGGGTCTTCTAGCGTCGCCGGTTGATCGGCGACGGGTCGGCTTATTGGTGGTTTGCGGCGTTGAGGAACTGGCGGAGCCGGGGCGACTGGGTGTTGCCGAACACGGCCTCGGGCGATCCTTCCTCTTCGATCATGCCCAGATGCAGGAAAATGACGCGATCGGACACGGAGCGGGCGAACTCCATGTCATGGGTGACCAGCACCATGGTGCGGCCTTCGTCGGCCAGGACCTTGATGACGCGCAGCACCTCCACTTCCAGCTCGGGGTCGAGCGCAGAGGTGGGTTCGTCAAACAGCATGACGCGGGGATTGATGCAGAGGGCGCGGGCAATTGCAGCGCGTTGCTGCTGGCCACCGGATAGCTGGGCCGGATAGGCATCTGCTTTCTCGCGGATGCCAACCTTGCCCAGCATGGCCAGGGCTTCCTGCTCGACTTCAGCCCGGTTCCTGCGCTGAACCACCAGTGGCGCTTCCATGACATTTTCCAGAATGGTCATGTGCGCCCAAAGGTTGAAGCTCTGGAACACCATGCCCAGTTCGGACCGGATGCGGCGGATCTGGTTTTCGTCCGCGATCTGGCGCTGCTGGGCTGCGCCGCGCAGGCGAATCTCCTCGCCATCGATGCTGACGGTGCCGCTATCGGGCACTTCGAGCATGTTGATGCAGCGCAAGAGCGTGGACTTGCCGGAGCCTGACGAGCCGATCAGCGAGACGACTTCACCTTCGCGGGCGGAAAAGGATATGCCCTTGAGAACCTCAAGCGCGCCGAAGGACTTATGCAGGTCGCGCACGGCGACGACTGGGATCTGCTGCTCACCGGATGCCGTCGCAATCGCCATGCTCACCCAGACCTGCGCGTGGCAGGCACCTTCCTGTTGGTGGTTGCCTTTTTATGAGGCTGACAACCTTCTCCGCCTGCAACAAAAGCAGAAGCCGGGGAGATAGCAAGCAGAATTCGTCATGGTCAGCATCGCCTGGACGCGCTATCGCGTCGGGGACGTGCCTAAGGGAGTCCCGGCCATGTTCTTCGTGCTGTCAAAGATCTTCTGGCTGGTGGTGCAGCCGCTGAGCCTGATTTTCCTGCTCGCCCTAGCCGGTGGCGTGCTTGTGGCCCGACGCAGGGTACGCGCGGGCTTGATCGTGGCCGGCGTGGGCGTGTTGCTGCTCGGGGTGAGCAGCTTCACCACACTGGGCTTTGTGATGATCAGGCCACTGGAGGATCGCTTCGCCCGGCCGGCGGAGATGCCGCAAGGCGTGTCGACCATCATCATGCTGGGCGGGGCGACCGTGGGGCGGGTGAGTGCGGTGCGCGGCATCACTGAGCTCAATGATGCCGGGGACCGGCTAATGGAGACACTGCGGCTGGCCCGGCTTTACCCTGATGCCAGGGTGCTTGTCAGTGGCGGCTCGGGGGCGCTTGAGGGCGAGGTGCTGCCCGAGGCTGAAATCGCGGCGCGACTGTTCATCGACATGGGCATCGATCGCGACCGGCTGATGCTGGAAGACCAGTCGCGCAATACCGATGAAAACGCCGATCTGACCCGCGACCTGCTGGGTGCGGTGGATGGACAGGTGCTGCTGGTAACGTCGGCCTTCCACATGCCCCGATCCGTGGGCCTGTTCCGCAAGGCAGGTCTGTCGGTGATCCCCTGGCCCACGGACTATCGTAGCACGGGGCAGGAGGGCATCGGCGTTGATATCGTCAATCCGGTGCTCAACTTTGTCACCACGGGCGTGGCGTTAAAGGAATGGATCGGCCTTCTGGCCTATTGGGCGACTGGCCGGATCGATAGTGCGCTGCCGGGACCCGAAGCTCCCAACGGGGATTGATGTGGCGGCTTGAAATGCAGGAAGGGGCCGCAGCGTGCGGCCCCTTCTGATTTACTCGTCGTCTTTTTCGCCACTGTTGCTGGCCACCAGCAGGGCGGCAATGGCAGCGGCCGGAATGCCGAGCGTCCTGAGCCATGGCGACTTGAGCATCACGGGAAGCGCCGTCAGCGCTGCCGTGGTCAGGAAGGCGCCTGTCTGGCTGGAGCGGCGGCGCTCCACGGCCTCGCGCTGGCGCTTGGCTTCACCGATGCGCGTGCCAAGATAGACAGCCAAGGTCAGCACCAGGAAGCCACCACCGAAGATCAGCGCGGCAATCACAGGACCCAGCTGTTCGGACAGGGCAATGTAGCCGGCAATCACCAGGAAGATCACCCCGGCCATGCCCAGCATTGCCATCAGTACACCGGCGATAAGCTTGCGCTTGACCTGTTCAGAGATGGTCTCAAGCTCGAAGCCCAGCAGGCTCGCCAGCGAGGTCAACAGATACATAGGACCTGTTACCGCGACAGCAGGGCCAGAATGAAGCCGATGCCGACCGCCGCTGCCACGGCGGTCAGCGGCTTTTCCCGGATGGTGTCCTTGAGCTGCTTTTCCACGACGCTGGCCTGGTCCTGCACATCATCGATGACATGCTGGCCCTGGCGTCTGATCTGGCGGAACTCAGTCTTGGCAACGTCGCGTGCCTCATTGACCTTTTCACCGGTGAGCTTGGACAGCGTTGCGGCGATGGATTTGAGGTCGTTCTGCAGCTGGCCGATCTGGTCTTCGAGCTGCTCTTCACGCGCCTTGGCGGTGGCGCGGCTGGCAGCCGCCTTGCGGCGGCCGGGTGCGAGGTCGGAAGTGGTTGCCATGTGAGGCTCCTGTTTGATGCTGTTGCCTGCGGCCCAATGAACCGCCGGTCGTTCAGATGGGCCAGCGCGACACTGTCTGCCTTGGCCCACCACATTTCACTTTGGCGTCAATACTATAGGTGTCGGTGCCGATGCCGCCGTCAAGCGGCAATGATCATCAAAGGCGACCGGTCAGTGCCAGGATGAGGACAACGACAAGGATCACGCCGACAATGCCGGACGGGAAATAGCCGAAGCCGCGCGAATAGCCCCAATTGGGCAGCGCGCCGATCAGCAGCAGGATCAGAATAATGATCAGAATGGTACTCATGGGAAATCTCCGGACAATGAAGTTGTGCAGGCGAGGCTTAAAGTATTGAAGCCATGATAACGCCCGCCGTGGCCAAAATGAGGAGAGCAGGGCCAAAGGCGGTCAATACGCGACCAAAATGTGCCTGCCCGGTGCGGCCGATCCACATGTCGGACAGTCGGCTGACGCGGGTTGCTGATTTAATGTTCAAAGTAGTCATTTCATCCCCCTGAAAGAATGCGGGTGCCGCAAGCGAAAGGCACCAGGCATCTGCAGATGACGCCGACGAGCGTCACACAGCTTAAACGGGGGGAGAGGCCGTTTGGTTCCCTAAAAAGTGAAGAAAGTGTTTACGCGCTATTCGACGCGCAGCACGTCTACCGATTGCTTGGTTTCGTGCGAGCCATGCGTCTTGAGGACGCCCACGATCGGGGAAATGTCGGAATAGTCCCTGCCATGGCCGATGGAGATGTGGTCGGCGCCGGCGATCATGGCGTTGGTGGGGTCGAATTCGACCCAGCCCAGATGCTGGCCACACCACGCCCTCACCCAGGCGTGCATGGCGTCTGCCCCTTCAAGGCGCGGCTTGCCGGGCGGGGGATTGGTGCGCAGAAATCCAGAGACATAACCGGCCGGGATGCCAAGGCCGCGCAGACCGGCAATCATGACATGGGCAAAGTCCTGACAGACGCCCTTGCGCAGGGCAAATACGGTCGAGGGCAGCGTCTGCACGTCCGTGGCCTTGGGGTCGTAGGCGAAATCGCGATGGATCGCCAGGCACAGGGCATTGGCCGCGGTGAAGACCGAGGGCGCTGTCGCCGTGGCCTGGGCAGCATAGGCCGTGATGGCCGTGTCGAGCGGGACCCGTGGTGAACTGGCCAGGAAATGGTGCGGACTGTCGGGTTCGACGGACCAATAGCGCGCAATCGCTTCGTGCAATTCCGGCATTGTCGGCGACAGGTCGGCCGGCGGGGGGACATCCTCGACCTGAACGCGAGCCGTCAGTCGGATCTCCAGGCTGTCGTGCGGGTCGATATAGGTGACGGTCGTGGCCAGATTGCCGAAGAAATCGGTGAAGCTGCTTTCGCGCTGCGGGCGGGGTTCGAAGCTCAGACTTGAAGCAACGACGCGCTGCACGCCCGGCACGGATATAGGCGACACGCGCACCAGGTGGCGACCGCCATGCACCGTGGCCTTGTAGTCGTAGTTCAGGCTGAGGCGGATATCGTAGAGCATGATGGTCACACGAAGTACGCCGCAGCCACGAGGCTGGACAGGATGCCGATGTCCGCGGCCAGACGATCAAGCCGCTCCGGCGTCATTTCGGAGGGTTCGACGATGCGCAGGTCGGTGTGCAGGCGAAGCGCTGCCTTGCCGGCTTCTGACAGCTGGCCGTCTTCGACGCCGCCGGGGAGCTTGGCGATCTGAGCGCGCAACTCGGTGAGCTGGAACAGAACCGAGCGCGGATTGAGCGGATCGAGCACCAGAAGATCGATCGCGCTCTGGGACCCGGCGGCCACGGAATAGCGCCGACGGTGGGTCATGACACTATCGCCGATCTCGAGCAGCATTTCCACCGAACCATCGGGGGCGTCGGGCCGGGTCAGCCAGGACGTGGTGCGGGCAATCTGCACCGCACGCTCCAGACGGCGGCCCAGCTCAAGGAAACGCCAACCGGCGAAGCGATACATGTTTTCGTGCACCAGGCCCGAAAAGCCGGCCAGCTTGCGCAGCAGCACCGTCATGGCGCGGGTGGAGTCGTCACCCGGCTGGACGCGCCGCGCAAAGCGAAGGGCCGTCTTTTGCAGGTCATTGAGCGCAAGCCAGCCATCGGGGGAGAAACGGTCGCGAATCTGGCCGGCGCTGCGAACAGCGCTGTCGATGGCCGACAGCAGGCCCTCCGGCATCCCCTCGGCGGCATCGACGTCGATCGTCTCGAGGAAGGCCGCGCAATGCTTCAGCAAGGGCATTTCGGGCCGCGACAATTCCGCAAGACGGGCGTTGTAGGCGCGCAGAATGCGCACGGTGGCTTCGCAGCGCTCGGCATAGCGCCCCAGCCAGATCAGATTGTCGGCGGCGCGGCTGGGCAGGCTTCCGGGTGAGTTGCGGACCAGCTTCTGGCCATCCTGCGGTAGCAGGGAAATGCGCTCGACCGGGCTTGATGACATGACCCAGACGTCGGCGGCCTGGCCGCCGCGCTGCATGGCAATGGCGGAGGCATCGGCGCCGGAGCCAACGCGGGCGAAGCCACCCGGCATGATGGTCCAGCCGTCGCGGGTGCGGGCCGCATAGACGCGCAGGCTGATCGGACGCGGCTGCAGCTGGCCGTTGACATAGACCGGCGCGGTGGAGAGCTGCACGCGCTCCTGCCCGACAAAGTTGACGCCATCGGCAAGGATGCGCTCGCGCACGGCGCTTTTCTCATCATCCGAATAGTCTGATCCCAGCCGGGTGCTCTGCTGGTCTTCAAAGGGCAGGTTGGTCGCAAACGCCGGACCGATCATCATGCTGTCGAGATTGTCGAGCACATGGCGCTGCTCCCCAGGCTGGCCGCACCACCAGGTGGCGATCTCGGGCAGCAGCAGGTCGGCGTCGAGCAGTTTGCGGGCGATGCGCGGCAGGAAGGCTGCCAGGGCGCGGGTTTCCAGAAGCCCGGTACCGAGGGCATTGATCATCGAGATGGAGCCATGGCGCAGGGCGTCCACCATGCCGGGCGTGCCGATGCGGCTATCATAGCGCAATTCCAGCGGATCGACGAAGGAAGCGTCCATGCGCCGCCAAAGCGCGCTGATCGGTTTCAGGCCAGAGACGGTGCGAACCATCACCTTGCCGTCCTCGACGACCAAGTCCTCGCCTTCAAGCAGCATGAGGCCAAGGTAGCGGGCGATATAGGCGTGCTCGAAATAGGTCTCGTTGAGCTGGCCGGGGCTGAGGATGCCAACGCGGCCGCCGTCACGTTTGGCGTCCTCAAACAGGGTGTCGCGGAAGCTGCGGAAGAACCCCGCGAGCCGCTGCACATTCATGTCGGAATAGATGTCGCTGAGGGCGCGGGTGGTGGCGACGCGGTTTTCCAGCGCAAAGCCGGCGCCAGACGGTGCCTGGGTACGATCGCCCAGAACCCACCAAGCGCCATCCGGGCCGCGGCCCAGCTCAAAGGCGCAGAAATGCAGGAAGTGCCCACTCGTGGGGCGGATGCCAACCAGGGGGCGCAGGAACTCGCTGTTGCGCGCCACCAGCTCTGGCGGCAGCAGGCCCTGTTGTACAAGCGTGTTGTCTCCGTAGATGTCGGAGACCACGGTTTCGAGCAGTTCAGCGCGCTGGATCAGACCGGCACTGATGCGGGCCCAGTCTGCCTCCGAGATCAGCAGTGGCACATGGGCGAGCGGCCAATCGCGCTCCTTGCTCTCGGCGCCATCATAGGTGCGATAAAACACGCCGGCGTCGCGCAGATATTGATCGGCCCGCTCAAATCGTGCCGCCAGTTCGCTGGGTCCGAGCGTGTCGAAGGCAGCCATGAGCTTGGTCCAGCCCGGGCGCACTGCGCCCTGGGCATCGATCATCTCGTCGGGGACGCCGGGAAGCAGGCGGTAGCCTGCCACGATGCTGGGTCCGGCCGGGGGCTTGCCGCGCTTTTGATTCCGCATTTCCATGGCCTACCAGAAGCGCGGCGGCCGACGCAGGTCAAGGGTCAGCGGGAATTCGTCCGCCGGCTTTTCCGCCCGCAGGTCATAGCCACCAGCCGTGTAGTTGTGGGGCACGAAGCGGGCGAGGCGGCGCGCCTCGGCCTCGTTGCCATTGACCGGGAAGGTCTCGTAATTGCGGCCGCCCGGGTGGGCAACATGATAGACGCAGCCGCCAACCGGGCGCTGGGTCCAGCGGTCGTAGATGTCAAAGACCAGTGGCGTGTTCACCGGCAGGGCCGGGTGCATGCCCGAAGCGGGCTGCCAGGCCTTGTAGCGGACGCCAGCGACGGCCGTGCCCGCCTGGTCGGTGGTGCGCAGGGGCACATTGCGCTGGTTGCAGGTGACGGCATAGCGCTCGGGATTGATACCGTCGAGCCGGACCTGGAGGCGCTCGACGGAGCTGTCAACGAAGCGCACCGTGCCGCCAATGGCGCCCTGTTCACCCATGACATGCCAGGGTTCAAGCGCCTGGCGTAGCTCGAGGCGGACGCCGTCGTACTCGACCTCGCCGCAGAAGGGGAAGCGGAACTCGAGCTGTGCGTTGAACCAGGCGGGATCGACGGCAAAGCCATGCCGTTCGAGATCGGCGATGACGTCGAGGAAATCCTGCCAGACGTAGTGGGGCAGCATGAAGCGATCATGCAGGCTGGTGCCCCAGCGGGTGAAACTGCCATCGAGCGGATCGGTCCAGTAGCGGGCGATCAGGGCTCGGACCAGCACCTGCTGGGCCAGCGACATGCGGGCGTTGGGCGGCATCTCGAAGCCGCGGAATTCCACCAGGCCCAGCCGACCTGTGGGGCCATCGGGCGAGAACAGCTTGTCGATGCAGATCTCGGAGCGATGGGTGTTGCCGGTGACGTCGACCAGCAGGTTGCGGAATAGGCGATCGACCAGCCAGGGCAGCGGGGCGGGTTGGCCCGACTGCGGATGGGGCACCTGCGCCATGGCGATTTCAAGTTCGTAGAGGCTGTCGTGCCGGGCTTCATCGAAGCGCGGCGCCTGGCTGGTGGGGCCGATGAACAGGCCCGAGAACAGATAGGACATCGACGGATGGCGCTGCCAGTGCAGCACCAGCGACTTGAGCAGGTCGGGGCGGCGCAGGAAGGGGCTGTCGTGCGGGGTGGCGCCACCGACAACGACGTGGTTGCCACCGCCGGTGCCCGTGTGGCGCCCGTCGATCATGAATTTGTCGGCGCCCAGGCGCGAGAGCCGAGCCTCCTCATAGATGGCGGTGGTGGTGGCCACGCAATCGTCCCAGCTTGAGGCCGGGTGGATATTGACTTCGATGACGCCGGGATCGGGCGCCACGCGAATGACGTTGAGACGCGGATCGTGCGGGGGGGCATAGCCCTCGACGTGAACCGGCTGGCCGACCGATTTGGCGGCAGCTTCGACAGCAGCCATCAGCTCGAGATAATCCTCCAGCCGCTCGACTGGGGGCAGGAAGATGCAGAGGCGGTGATCGCGGATCTCGGCGGTGACGGCGGTACGCACCACGCCTTCGATCTCGCTGATCTCCTGCTCGGTGCGGTCCTGCTGTTCGCTGGAGGCGGTGAAGGACGATGTGGTCTGGGCGCGCGGATCGGCTTCCAACCCAGTCTTCTGGCGGGCCAGCAGTTCAACCGGATCGGGCAGGGGACCGCGCGGCGCGCCAGGGTCCTGCTGGACGACATGGGGATAGTCGACCGGCTTGATGTGGCGCAGCGAGCTCAGTGGCAGGCGATAGCCTGCGGGGCTGTCGCCGGGCGCGAGGAAGAGCTTGCCGCGCCGGGTCTTCCACACTTCGGTGAGCCAGGGGCTCGACGCTGCCGCGTTCCAACGCTGCACGGGCAGTACATAGCCGGTGGGCTTGGTCAGGCCGCGCTCGAAGACCTTGGCGATACGCGACCGCGCCTCGGGGTCGGCCAGTTCGGAATTGGCGGGGTCGACGTTGTCGGGCAGCTTGGCTTCCTTGAGCAGCCATTCGCCCGGGTCTTCGTAGGCCTCGGCGATGGTCTCTCCGGTCAACCCCAGATTGGTGGCGAAGGCATTTAGGAAGCGCCGGGCATCCTCGTGGGTGGCCGTGGTCTTGACGCCTTCGCGCGCGATCAGCTTGTCGTCGGACCAGATCGGCTTGCCGTCAAGGCGCCAATAGAGTGAGAAGGTCCAGCGCGGCAGGGTTTCGCCGGGATACCACTTGCCCTGGCCATAGTGCAGCATGCCATTGGGCGCGAAGCGCGTGCGCAGGCGGCGAATGAGATCATCGGCGAGGGTGCGCTTGGTCGGGCCGACTGCGCCGGTGTTCCACTCGTCAGACTCGAAATCGTCGATGGAGACGAAGGTGGGCTCGCCACCCATGGTCAGGCGCACGTCGTTGTCGGCCAGCACTTTGTCGACCTGGTGGCCCAGGGCGTCGAGCTTGTCCCAACTGGCGTCCGAGAAGGGCTTGGTGATGCGGGGGTGTTCGGCAACGCGATCGACGCGCATCTCGAAGTTGAAATCAACTTCGGCGAAGGAGGCAAAGCCGGAGATGGGCGCAGCATTGCGATAATGCGGCGTCGCGGCCAGCGGCACATGGCTCTCGCCGGTCAGAAGTCCCGAAGTGGGATCCAGACCCACCCAGCCTGCACCGGGCAGGTAGACTTCGCACCAGGCGTGCAGATCGGTAAAGTCATGGTCGGTGCCGGCCGGGCCATCGAGCGAGACCAGGTCGGGCTTGAGCTGTATGAGATAGCCCGAGACAAAGCGGGCGGCAAAGCCGAGATGGCGCAGGGTCTGCACCAGCAGCCAGCTGGAATCGCGGCAACTGCCGCGGCCATTGGCCAGGGTTTCATCGGGTGCCCAGACGCCGGGCTCCATGCGCACGACATAGTCGAGGCGGCGCTGGATGGAGGCGTTGATGGCGGTGACGAAGTTCACCGTGTTCATCGGGGTCTTGTCGATGCCGTCAAGGAACTGCTGCATCTGCGGGCCGATTGGCTCGGGCTGCATGTAGATCGACAGATCGGGCCGGATGTCGTCGGGATATTGGAACGGCCAGGTCTCGGCGCTCTCCTCGACGAAGAAGTCGAAGGGATTGTAGACTGTCATGTCGGCAACGAGATCGACCTCGATCTTGAGCTCGGTCACCGGTTCGGGAAAAACGAAGCGCGTCAGGAAGTTGCCGTAGGGGTCCTGCTGCACATTCACGAAATGCAGCGCCGGAGATACCTTGAGCGAGTGGCTCAGCACCTTGGTCTTGGAATGGGGCGCCGGCTGCAGCCGAATGATCTGGGGCTGCAAATAGACCGGACGGTCATATTTGTAGTGCGTGAGATGATAGACGGCGGCTTTGATCGACATGCGTTCGCATTGCTCGTTTCAGGCCACGAAATTTGGCTTCCCGAGCATCAGCTTAAACAGTGTTGACCGACACCGCCAGCGCGCATCGTGCAAATCAGACCATCGTGTCGCTGATCTCAGATCATCGTGCTGATGATCTCAGACCATCGTGTCGATGATCTGCCGGTGGCGCAGCATCTCGAGGAAGATGGCGTAGTCTCTTTCATATTGCGGGCGGGCGGACAGGTCCGGCGCGCGCGAGCGTCCGCCTTGCTGCATGGCGACACAGGCGGCGTCCAGGCTCGCATAAAGGCCAGCGGCTGTGGCGGCGACCATGGCCATGCCGAGAAGAGTTGCGTCCTTGGCTGCAGATTCGACCACCGTGCAGCCCGTGGCGTCGGCATAAAGCTCCATCAGTACGGCATTCTTGGTGTGGCCGCCGGTGACATGAAGGGTGTCGATGGCGTAGCCGCGGGTGTTGAGTGTTTCAAGGATGTGGCGGACGCCCAGGGCGATGGAGACGCAGGTGCGCCAGTAGAGGCGGCAGAGCGAGTCGAAGTCGCTGTCCAGCGTCAGGCCCGAGATCACGCCCAGGGCAAAAGGGTCGCCGAGCGGCGAGCGGTTGCCATGGAAGTCGGGCAGTACATGCAAGCGGTTGGCCAGAGCCAGGCCCTCATGTTCGCGCAGTTCCATGATGCGCCTGGCAATGTCGCGATGCATCTGCGTGGTTGGCTCGCCACCGGCGCTGTGCAGGCGGATGAGATGGTCGAGCAGGGCGCCGGTTGCGGACTGTCCGCCCTCATTGAGCCAGACGCCGGGCAGCACTGCGCCAAAATAGGGGCCCCAGACGCCGGGCGTGGGGCGGTCTTCGGCGGAGAGGGCCATGACGCAGCTGGACGTCCCGGCGATCAGGGCCAGATGCCGGTCGATGGTGGCCACATCGTGGGTGAAGGCTCCCAGGACACCCAAGGCGCCAGCATGGGCATCGATCAGGCCGGCACCAACGCGGCAGGCTGTCGTCAGGCCCAGATCGGCTGCGGCCGACGGCGTGAGACTGCCGACAAAGTCGCCAATCGGGGTGGCCGTTGCGGGCAGGGCGGCCTTGTCGAGCAGATCGGCCAGGCCAACGGTCTCCAGAAAATCGGCCTGCCAGGCAGGCGCCTGGTGGGCGAGATAGGTCCATTTGCAGGTGAGCGTCGACTGCGAGCGGGCCAGCGAGCCTGTTGCCTTCCAGGACAGGAAATCGGCTAGGTCGAACATCATGCCGGCCCGGGCCCAGCTGTCTGGCAGGTTGCGCTTGAGCCACATCAGCTTGGGCACTTCCATTTCCGGCGACATCACGCCGCCGGCATACTGCAACACATGGTGGCCCGTGCGGTTGCACTCGTCGGCCTGGCCAAGGGCACGATGGTCGAGCCAGACGATCGTGTCCCAGCGGTCCTCGCCAGTTGTCGAGACGGTGAGGGGACGGCCATCCCTGTCACGCACCACCAGCGAACAGGTGGCGTCAAAACCCAGTCCTGCAACCTGCTCGGGCTGTGCGCCGGCGATGGACATGGCCTCGCGCACGGCGCCACAGACTGCGGACCAGATCTGCTCACTGTTGTGTTCGGCGTGATTGGCATCGGGCCGATGCATATCGATCAGATGCTCAGCCCGGCCCAGCAGGTCGCCCTGGGGCGTCAGCACGCCGGCCCGGGCACTGGTGGTTCCCACATCCACTGCAACCAGAAGGGTTGTCGTCAAGCCTTGCGCCCTTTGTTCGGTTCGGGCCGGACGGTATCGCAAGGCGGACGGGTTGGCTACATGGCTAGAGCGTGTCGTTGAGATAGAGGTCGAGCGTGTGGCGGGTACCGTGCGCCCACAAGGCGTTAAGTGCCGTGGCGAAGGCCGCCGCAAAGGCCGCGTTCTGGGCTAGATCGCCATAGATATCGGCCATCGCCAACCATTGGGACGGGTTGTCCTTGGCTAGGCGCGACTGGGCCGTCAGGCGATCCCAACTCGGATCGTTGGGCTCAATGACGGCGCCGGAGTCGGTGGTACCATAGCAATAGCGACACCAGAGCGCTGAAACCAGCGCCAGGCCAGTGACGGACTGGCCGGCCTTTGCGCGGTCAAGCGCCGACGGCACGATGAATTTGGGCTGCCGGTTCGAGCCGTCCAGGGCGAGGCGGCGGATGGTGTCCCCGATCTTGGGATTGGCGAAACGGGTTTCGCACAGGGCGAAGTATTCATCCAGATTGGTATCGGGCACAGGCGGCACGACGGGAATGATCTCCTCGCGCTCGACCTTGGCGAGGAAGGCGCGGACCTGCGCGTCCTCCATGGCCTCATGCACGAAGTGAATGTCCAGCAGGCCTGCAGGATAGGCGATGGTCGCGTGGCCGCCGTTGAGAATGCGGATCTTCATGTGCTCGTAGGGAGCAACGTCGGGCACGAACTGAACGCCAACCTTTTCCAGAGCGGGGCGGCCGGAGGGGAAATTGTCTTCCAGCACCCATTGGCGGAAGCGTTCGCAGAACACCGGCCAATTGTCCTCGATGCCAAAGCTGTTGGCCAAAAGCGTCCGCTCCCGGTCCGACGTCGCCGGCGTGATGCGGTCGACCATGCCATTGGGGAAGGCGACATTGGCATTGACCCAATCGGCCAACGCCGGATCGAGCAGGGCAGCCAGGCCCGCGACAGCGTTCTGCGTCACATGGCCATTGCCGGGGATGTTGTCGCAACTCATGACCGTGAATGGCGCGATACCGAGGGCGCGGCGGGCCAGCAGGCCGGCAAGGATCAGACCGAAGGCCGTGCGCGGTGCCGCGATGTGCTCTGCGTCGTAAACAATGTCGGGGTGTTTGGGGTCAAAGGCCTGGCTGGCGGGATTGATGTAGTAGCCGCCTTCGGTGATGGTCAGCGAGACAATGCGGACGGCCGGATCGGTGAGGCTGGCAATGACGGCGGCGCTGTCGCCGGGTTGGAGATAGTCGATCATCACCCCGGTGACCCGGGCACTGCTGGATTCGGCTTCCTGCTCGACCACGGTGGTGAGCCAGTTCTGTTCCATCAGCTTGAGCCGCATGGCTTCGTCAGCCTCACGGACCCCAGCGCCGACAATGGCCCAATCGTGCCCTTCGCCAGTGGCGAACAGGTCATCGAGATAGACGGCCTGGTGCGCACGGTGGAAGTTGCCGACGCCGAAATGCACGATACCGGCAGTCAGGCCGGCGCGATCATAGCCCGGCGTGGTCGCGGTGGCGGCAATAGCGGGCAGGGCAGCGGTGGAGAGCTTGATGGTCATTGTGGTCGTCCTATTGTGCCCCCGTGGGACCTCACGGTGAGCGTGTCGAACCCTGACGGCGGGTTCGCCGAATTCCTGGTACCACGACCTCGCCCTTTGGCAGGCTCAGGATGAGGTCCGCGCAGACGCTACAGCGCCAGGCCAGCAGCATCGAAGCGATAGATGCGGGCCGGGTCGGGCGTGAGATAGACATCGTCACCATGGCTGAAGGTCTGGTCGCCGTCGGTTCTGATTGTCATCAGGCCCAGGCCGTCGACATGAACGTGCAGGAAGGTGTCGCTGCCCAGCTGTTCGGCAACGCCGACCTTTCCCTTCCAGGTTCCGGCCGCCGGCGAGGTGGCCAGGGTGAAATGCTCCGGGCGGACGCCAATGGAACTGGCGTTGTAGCGGGCGGCCTCGGGGCCATCGACGAAGTTCATGCGCGGGCTGCCGATGAAGCCGGCAACAAAGCGGTTGGCCGGCTTCTTGTAGAGATCGAGCGGGCTGCCAAACTGTTCGACGCGGCCGGCGTTGAGCACCACGATGCGGTCGGCCATGGTCATGGCTTCCACCTGGTCATGGGTCACATAGATCATGGTGGTCTTGAGCTGCTGGTGCAGTTCGGTGATCTCCAGGCGCATGTTGACGCGCAGGGCGGCATCCAGGTTGGACAGCGGCTCGTCAAACAGGAAGGCCTTGGGTTCGCGCACGATGGCGCGGCCAATGGCCACGCGCTGGCGCTGACCGCCGGACAGGGCGCGCGGGCGCCGGTCGAGATAGGACGACAGGTTGAGCGTGCGGGCAGCGTACTCGACCTTTTGGTCGATGACCTCCTTGGGCGCCTTGGCCATCTTGAGCGGGAAGGCAATATTGTCGCGCACGGTCATGTGCGGGTAGAGCGCGTAGGACTGGAACACCATGGCCAGCCCCCGGCGGGCCGGCGGCGCCTTGGTCATGTCGACGCCATCAAGCAGGATGGTGCCCGAGGTTGTGTCTTCCAGCCCAGCGATGAGGCGCAGCAGGGTGGACTTGCCACAGCCCGAGGGGCCGACGAAGACGACGAATTCGCCTTCCTTGATGTCGAGCGAGATGTCCGGAATGATCTGGACTTCGCCGAAGGACTTCTTGACGTGCGAAAGGGAAATGGAGCCCATTTTTCTAGTCCTTACTTTACAGCGCCGAAGGTGAGACCACGGACGAGTTGTTTCTGGCTGAACCAGCCCATGAGCAGGATCGGCGCGATGGCCAGCAGCGAGGCGGCCGAGAGCTTGGCGAGGAAGAGGCCCTGGGGGCTCGAGAAGGACGAGATGAAGGCGGTGAGCGTGCCCGCCTTGCCCGAGGTCAGGGTGATGGTCCAGAACGCTTCATTCCAGGCCAGGATCACGTTGAGCAATAGCGTCGAGGCGATGCCGGGAACAGCCATGGGCACGAGGACATGGACGATCTCGTTGTAGAGCTCGGCGCCATCCATGCGCGCGGCCTCAAGGATGTCGACCGGGATTTCCTTGAAATAGGTGTAGAGCATCCAGATGATGATGGGCAGGTTGATCAACGTCATGATCAGGGTCAGCCCGTGCAGCGTGTCCAGCAGGCGCAGGTCGCGGAAGATCAGGTAGATCGGGATCAGCACGCCCACCGCTGGCATCATCTTGGTTGAGAGCATCCACATCAGCACGTCCTTGGTGCGCTTGGTGGGAGCAAAGGCCATGGCCCAGGCGGCCGGAATGCCGATGGCCAGGCCGAGCAACGTCGATCCGAGCGACACGACAATGGAATTGAAGGCGTGCTTGAAATAGTCCGAGCGATCCTGGACGGCGCCGAAGTTTTCCAGCGTGAATTGCTGCGGCAGGAAAGTGGGGCTCGAGGCGATGGCCTCGGCCTCGGTCTTGAAGGCCGTCAGGATTGTCCACAGGATGGGCGCGAATAGCAGGAGGGCGATGCCCCAGGCCAGAGCAGTAAAGCCGATGCGGGTCTGAATGGATGCGGCGCGGGCCATGATCGAACTCCCCTATGCGTCTAGGTTTTTGCCGACCGCGCGCATCAGGAAGATGGCGACGATATTGGCGATGACGACGGCGACCACACCGCCGGCAGAGCCAGCGCCGATGTCGTTGCTCAGGATGCCCGTCCGGAACACCAGGAAAGCGATATTGGTGGAGGCATAGCCGGGGCCACCGCCGGTGGTGACCCGAATTTCCGCGAAAATGCCGAGCAGGAAGATGGTCTGGATCAGGATCACAATGGTGATGGCCCGGGCCATGTGCGGCATGATGATATAGTAGAAGCGGTTGATCGCGTTGGCGCCGTCCATTTCGGCGGCCTCGCGCTGCTCTTCGGACAAAGACTGCAGCGCTGTCAGCAGGATCAGCGTCGCAAACGGCAGCCACTGCCAGGCGACGATGACGATAACCGAGAACAGCGGATACTGGTTGAACCAGTCGATGGGCTGCAGGCCAAAGAACTCCCACAGATGCGCCAGCATGCCGTAGCCGGGATGCATGAAGCCGTTTTTCCAGATGAGAGCGGCCACCGGTGGCATCACGAAGAAGGGCGAGATGACGATGATGCGCAGCACGCCCTGGCCCCAGATGGGTTGATCGAGCAACAGCGCGAGCATAGTGCCACCAATGATGGTGATCAGCAGCACGCCGCCCACCAGGATCAGCGTATTGACCAGCGACTGGATGAAGCTGGGGTCGCCGATGACATAGACGTAGTTCGCCCAGCCAGCAAAGCCGGTCATCATGGGATTGATCAGGCTGTAGTTTTGGAAGCTGAACCACAGGGTCATCACCAGCGGGACGATCATCCAGATCAGCAGCACGATAACGGCCGGGGCCATCATGATGCGCGAGAGCGTGCGGGTCTGTGCGGTTGCCATCTGATGATCCGTTGGTGAACTGAGGTCAGGGCCGTCGTCCGGTTTCATCCCTGACACGAGGGTGCGGACAGGCGGGTGTCTGGCATTTGAACCGCCCGATCGGAGGGATCGGACGGTTCAGCTTCGGGGGAGGACTACTTGATATAGCCAGCGCGGGTCATGTCGCGGGTGGTGGCGTCCTGGGCCTGAGCCAGGGCGTCATCAGCCGACATCTGACCGGCAAGAGCGGCCGAGAAGAGCTGGCCGACGTTGGTGGCAATGCCGGCGAACTCCGGAATGGCCACAAACTGCACGCCCGTGTAGGGCACCGGCTTGACCGTCGGATTGGTCGGATCGGCCGCGTTGATGGAGTCCAGGGTCATCTTGGCGAAGGGCGCAGCGGCCTGGTACTCGGCGTTCTCATACAGAGACGTACGGGTACCCGGCGGCACGTTGGCCCAGCCTTCCTTGGCTGCCACAGTTGCCAGATAGTCCTTGTTGGTTGCCCAGTTGATGAACTTCTCGGCAGCTTCGGCGTTCTGCGTGCTCTTGGGGATAGCCAGCGACCAGGCCCAGAGCCAGTTGCCGCGCTTGCCCAGGCCGTTGTCGGGCGCCAGGGCAAAGCCAACCTTGTCGGCAACGGTGGAGTCATTGGGATTGGTGACAAAGGATGCCGCCACGGTGGCGTCGATCCACATGCCGCACTTGCCCTGTTGGAACAGCGTCAGGTTTTCGTTGAAGCCGTTCGAGGAGGCACCGGCCGGGCCGGCGTCAGCCATCAGCGACAGATAGGTGTCCAGGGTCTGCTTCCACTCGGGCTGATCGAACTGGGCATGCCAGGATTCGTCAAACCAGCGGGCGCCGAAGGAGTTGGACATGGCGGTGAGGAAGGCCATGTTCTCGCCCCAACCGGCCTTGCCGCGCAGGCAGATGCCGTTGATGTCATTGGCGCGATCGGTCATGGCGCGCGCGGCCTGGCCGATGAACTCCCAGGTGGGAGCGTCGGGCATGGTCAGCCCGGCCTTTTCCATCAGGTCCTTGCGGTACATGACCATCGAGCTTTCGCCATAGAAGGGCGCTGCATAGAGCTTGCCATCCATGGACAGGCCGCCGCGGATCGCGGGCAACAGGTCGTCGACGTCATAGGCCGCATCGGCGCTCAGGCCGTCCAGCGGCACCAGCCAGCCCTGCTTGGCCCAGATGGGGGCCTCGTAGGTGCCGATGGTCATCACGTCATACTGGCCGCCATTGGTCGCAATGTCGGTGGTGACGTTCTGGCGCAGCGTGTTTTCTTCAAGCACGACCCAGTTCAGCGCAATGCCGGTTTCGGCGGTGAACGCTTCGGACAGACCCTGCATGCGGATCATATCGCCATTGTTCACAGTGGCGATGGTGAGCGTCTGCGCAGAGGCGGAGGCCGCCAGCGCAAGGCTGAATGCGCCCACGAGAATGGGTGTCAGTTTCATTGATATCCTCCCAGGAACCGAAACGGGCATTTGTCTCGGCAATGGGCAAATACTCACCTTTCATGCGCAGGAGTCAAGTGTGCCATGCACAAATTCGTGGTGAACCTGTGCAAGAAACACGCAGCAGTAGATGGATTATACCTATTAAATCATAGGTTTAAGGCAGTCGCAGCAAGCCTTCTGCGGTGCGCTCGTCCGTGATGATGCCATTGACCAGTCGCCGGTTGAGCGTGGCGCGGATGCCGGGCAATTTCCTCTCGCCCATGGCGATTGCCACAACCAGAGAGTTCTCACGCGACGGCATGGGCGCGGACGCGACGCGGTCATTGGTGAGGCCTTCGATGAGCCGGCCCTCGGCGTCAAAGCTCCAGCCGCAGATTTCGCCGACGGCGCCGGCCTTCTGCAGGGCCTTGAGTTCTGCGTCCGAGATGAAGCCGTCGAGATAGAGCGGGGCTTCGGGGCCAATGTCGCCAACGCCCACGAACGTGACGTTGGCCTGGGCGGCCAGGGCGAGGGTTTCGCGAATCATGGGCTGGCCATGCAGCAGCTCCCGCTCGCGGGCAGACGAGGCGATGACCGGCAGCGGCATGGGAAAGCTGCGCGACTTGACGGTATCAGCCATGTTGAAGATCACGTTGTAGAACGCTGCCGAGCCGTCCGGTGCAATATTGCCGGTCAGTGAGACGACCTTGTGCTGCGGACACTCCATGGGCGTGAGCTGGGCGACGGCCGCCTTGAGGGTGCGGCCAGTGCCGATGGCCATGACGATGGGGTCGCTGCGCTTCAGCCAGCGCTCGATCTCGGTGGCGGCCGCCTCGGCGATGCCGAGTGTGGATGATTGGCTGGCGGGATCGGATGGTACGATCTCGACCAGGTCGAGGCCAAAGCGGGATTTCAGGCGACTTGCCAGGTCCATGCAGCGGCCGATCGGGTGGTCAAGCCGAACCTTCACCAGCCCTTCGCTCACCGAAAGCGACACCAGGCGCTGGGCCGACTGGCGGGAAATACCCAGCTTCGCCGCGATTTCTTCCTGGGTATTGCCAGCCACATAGTAGAGCCAGCCGGCGCGCGCGGCATCGTCCAATCGATTGGTAGAGCTATCTGGTCGCTGCGCCATGGTCCGTCCTGAAATCCGCGGCGGATTATTCTGCCATGCCAGCCTGGGCTGCAAGCCGTTTATGTGCCGTCTGCACCCGGAAGCGAGAGTTGGTTGAGCGCTGCGCGGATGTCGCGCTCGGTATCCTTGAGGTGCGCACGCATCGCTTCGGCAGCCTGGCGACCGTCGCCGGCCTTGATGCAATCAAGGATGCGCTGGTGGGCCGCCAGCGTGTCCTGCATGGTGTGGCCGCGCTGTTCGTGACCGCGCCGGCTGATGAAAAACGCCTGCCGCAAGGGCTTGGCCATGGCTTCGAACAGAAAGCCCAGCACACGGTTGCCGCTGGCCAGTGCCACCGCTTCATGAAAGCCGACATCATGGATATGAAATCTCAGCTCCTGCTCGTGGCTGAGCGGAATGCCGGTGTCGCCGGCGCAGTCGCGCATGCCCTGCAGTTCGCTTTCGATGGCGGTGATGCCGGCGCGGGTGGCGCGCTTGGCAGCCTGCGTGGCTGATTGCACCTCAAGCGACAGGCGCACCTCGATCAGGTCAAACAGGCCCTTTGGGTCAAATCGGATGACCGACGTGAGGAAATCAGCGAAGGCGGTGCCATCCGGCTCGCGGACCACCGCCTTGCGACCGCGCGCAATGGTCAGCAGGCCACGCCCCTCGAGCAGCTTGACGGCTTCGCGGATGGTGAGGCGGCTGACGGCATAGCGCTCTGCCAGAACAGCCTCGCTGGGCAGGCTGGTGCCCGGGGGCATTTCAGCCAGGATCAGGGCAGCAAGTTCTTCGGCAACATGCCCGGCAGCTGTTGGCTGTCCGGCCTGTGCTGGCGCGGTCAATATCGGCATAACCCCTCCCGGTTATCAGATACCTTGATGAGCGTCCGCGCCGCTTCGCGGTCTTGATGGACAGAATCTCTCCAAAGCGGCGGCACGATATCGATACAAGTGCCGATCCGCAATCGCCCCAAAACATGCCAAATCGCTAAAATTTGACTGTCGAAAAAAATGCGCGAAAGCGCCGAAGCTGCTTTACATCGGGTATCTGATCATCCTAATTTCCCCCGCGATGGCTTGGGAGGGCCCGGGCGGCGCGTGCCGCCATGCTGGAGGACTCTATGCAGTACTGTCACGCCTGCTCGCGAGGGCAGTGGTTGGCGCGCCTGCAGGTTTCCGCAACACCTCCCCGGATAATCACAGGCTGCTTCTGAACTCGAAAAATATAAGGGAGTCGAGACGTGAAGATTTTCAAGACGCTTGCCACCGTACTGGCAGTCGGCGCCATGGCGCTGACCGCATCCACGGCCGTTTTCGCGCAGGACAAGGGCGCCATCGGCATTGCCATGCCGACCCAGTCCTCGCTGCGCTGGATCTCGGACGGCAACGAACTTAAGGCCGCGCTGGAAGCCAAGGGCTATTCGGTCGATCTGCAGTACGCAGAAGACGACATCCCGAACCAGCTCGCCCAGATCGAAAACATGGTCACCAAGGGCGTGAAGGCTCTTGTGGTTGCTTCGATCGACGGCACCACGCTGTCGGCCGTGCTGCAGCAGGCTGCTGACGCCGGCATCAAGGTTGTCGCCTATGACCGCCTGATCCGCGACACCGCCAATGTCGATCTCTACACCACCTTCGACAACTTCCAGGTGGGCGTGCTCCAGGCCAATTCGCTGGTCAAGGGTCTCAAGGAACGCTTCCCCGACACCAAGCCGTGGAACGTTGAGCTGTTCGGCGGTTCGCCGGACGACAACAACGCGTTCTTCTTCTATGACGGCGCCATGAGCGTCCTGCAGCCGATGATCGACTCGGGCGACATCGTGATCAAGTCCGGCCAGATGGGCATGGACACTGTTGGTACCCTGCGTTGGGACGGTGCTGTTGCACAGGCCCGCATGGACAACATCCTGTCGGCCAACTACTCGGACGGCACTCGTGTTGACGGCGTTCTGGCTCCCTATGACGGCCTGAGCCGCGGCATCATCTCTTCGCTGCGCGGCGTTGGTTATGGCTCTGCCGACCTGGCATGGCCGATCATCACCGGTCAGGATGCCGAAGCACCGTCCGTCAAGGCGATCATCGCCGGCGAACAGTATTCGACCGTCTACAAGGACACCCGCGAGCTGGCCAAGACCACTGCCGATCTGGTTGACACCATCGTCAGCGGCGGTACGCCCGAGGGCCTGGACACCACCACCTACGACAATGGCGTCAAGGTTGTGCCCTCGATCCTGCTGACCCCCTATGAAGTTGACCTGAACAACTACCAGGCCCTGGTTGTTGACTCGGGCTACATCAAGGCCGAAGACCTGCAGTAAGCCTCTGGCTTGACGCAATTGGGGCCCCGCGGCAACGCGGGGCCCTTTCCCGTAACCGGGCGCCACCAGTGGTGCTGCTGCCCGTGTGCCTACGAGAAAGCTGGCGATGACCAATACCATTCTGGAGATGCGCGGCATCACCAAGACGTTCCCCGGCGTCAAGGCGCTGTCGGACGTCAATCTGGACGTGCGGGAGGCCGAGATTCACGCCATTGTGGGCGAGAACGGCGCCGGCAAATCCACCCTGATGAAAGTGCTCAGCGGCGTGTATCCCGCGGGCAGCTATGACGGCCAGATCGTCTACAAGGGTGAAGAACAGCATTTCAAGACGATCGCGGACAGCGAGGCCAAGGGCATCGTGATCATCCATCAGGAGCTGGCACTTGTGCCGCTGCTGTCGATCGCAGAGAACATCTTCCTGGGCAATGAGCAGGCCCGCGGCGGCGTGATCGACTGGGATGAGACCCGCGATGGCGCCCGCAAGCTGCTGGGCATGGTGGGCCTGACCGAAGACCCCGATACGCTGGTGACCAATATCGGCGTCGGCAAACAGCAGCTGGTGGAAATCGCCAAGGCGCTGAGCAAGGAAGTCCGGCTGCTGATCCTGGACGAGCCGACCGCCAGCCTGTCGGAAAAAGACAGTGCGGCGCTGCTCGAACTGCTGATGGAATTCCGCAAGCAGGGCATCACCTCGATCCTGATCAGCCACAAGCTGAACGAGATCTCGCGCGTGGCCGACCGCATCACGGTGATCCGTGACGGGCGCACCATCGAGACCATGAACAAGGACCAGATCTCGGAAGACCGGATCATCACCTCCATGGTGGGCCGTGCCCTTGATGACCGCTATCCGCCGCGTTCGCCGAAGATTGGTGACGTGGTGTTCGAGGTCAAGAACTGGAACGTGTTCCACCCTCTGCATCGCGACCGGCAGATCATCCGCAACATCAACCTCAATATCCGCAAGGGTGAGGTGGTGGGTATTGCCGGGCTGATGGGGTCGGGGCGCACCGAGTTCGCCATGAGCCTGTTTGGCCGCTCCTATGGCCAGAAGATCAGCGGCGAGGTGTTCCTGCACGGCAAGAAGATCGATACCTCGACGGTGGAAAAGGCCGTGGCGCAGGGCATTGCCTATGCCACCGAGGATCGCAAGACCTATGGCCTGAACCTGATCGACCATATCAAGCACAATACGACGCTGGCCAATCTGGGCGGCATTTCGCGCATGGGCGTCATCGACGACATGACCGAAATGGACGTCGCCAACGAGTATCGCAAGAAGACCAATATCCGCTCTTCGAGCGTGTACCAGGTGACTGGCAACCTCAGCGGTGGCAACCAGCAGAAGGTGGTGCTCAGCAAATGGCTGTTCGCCAATCCGGAAGTGCTGATCCTGGACGAGCCGACCCGCGGCATCGACGTGGGCGCGAAATATGAAATCTACACCATCATCAACCAACTGGCAGCACAGGGCAAAGCCGTGCTGGTGATCTCCTCGGAGATGCCGGAACTGCTGGGTATCACCGACCGGCTCTATGTCGTTAATGAAGGCCAGGTCGTGGGCGAAATGCCGACGGCCGAAGCCAGCCAGGAAAAAATCATGCGTGCGATTGTTCGTGCGGAAGGGAAGGCATCATGACCACCGAAACTGCGCCATCGGGCGTCACGTCGACCACCGAACAGGGCAAGGCCCCGCAGATGAGCGTCTGGGGCGCGCTGAAAGCGAACATGCGCGATTACGGCCTGCTGGCTGCGCTGATCCTGATCATGCTGTTTTTCCAGTATTTCACGGGTGGCGTGCTGTTCAAGCCGCTGAACCTGACCAACATCATCCTGCAGAACAGCTACATCATCGTGATGGCGCTGGGCATGCTGCTGATCATTGTGGCGGGCCACATCGACCTGTCGGTCGGCTCGGTTTCGGGGTTCATCGGCGCTCTGGCGGCCATGCTGATGGTGGGCTGGAAGTTCCCGCCCGAGCTGGCATTCCTGGCCAATCCGTTCGTCGCGGGCGCAATCTGCATTCTCGTGGGCGCGATGATCGGCGCGGCACAGGGCTATCTGATCGCCTATCACCAGATCCCCAGCTTCATCGTGACGCTGGCCGGCATGCTGATCTTCAAGGGCCTGTCGCTGGCCATTCTGGCTGGCAAGTCGGTCGGTCCGTTCCCTGCCGAGTTCCAGCTGCTGTCGGCCGGCTTCATCCCGGATTTCTTCGGGCCGACGACGCTGGTGGCTGCAGCCGAGGGCGTGCAACCGCTGGTGCTGCACACGACCACGGTGGTGATCGGCGTCGTGACCGTGCTGGCCATGCTGGTCCTGGCGCTGCGGTCGCGTTCCCGCCGCAAGGCCCGTGGCTATGAGAGCGAGCCCCTGGGGCTGTTCGTGGCCAAGAATGTGGTGATCGCGGCGCTGGTGCTGTTCTTCACCTATATGCTGGCGTCCTATCGCGGCCTGCCCAATGTGCTGGTGGTGATGGCGGTGCTGATTGCGCTGTTCGTGTTCGTGACCAAGCGCATGACCTTCGGCCGCCGCATCTATGCGCTGGGTGGCAATCTCAAGGCGGCCGCCCTCTCGGGCATCAAGACCGAGCGCATGACCTTTTATGTGTTCGCCATCATGGGGGCGCTGGCTGCGCTGGCCGGCATGATCTATGCCGCCCGCCTCAACTCGGCGACGCCCAAGGCTGGCCAGGGTCTGGAACTGGACGTGATCGCGGCCGTGTTCATCGGCGGCGCCTCGGCGCTGGGCGGCGTTGGCGCCGTGGCCGGCGCGGTGATCGGTGCGTTCATCATGGGCGTGATGAACAATGGCATGTCCATCATGGGCATCAACATCGACCTGCAGCAGATGATCAAGGGCGTGGTGCTGCTGGCTGCCGTGTTCTTCGATCTCTACAACAAGAAGCGCGCCGGCTAAGCTCGCCGACAACAACTCTATCAACTAAGGCCGCCGGGCAAACCCGGCGGCCTTAGTTGCTTTTGATCGAGCGCTTGCGGCAGCCATGGGGTGGGAAGCGGACTGCCCGCTTTGGTTAAGCAGATCGCAAAAGCAGCCATGTTCGGCGAGTATAAAGCATGGAAGCACCGCCAGCTGGCGTGCGAGAAGTACGGCTGCGACTCTGTGCTGAACAGATTCGGATGTTGGGGCGGAGTGATCTGCGATGGGTCAATGCGATGTATGCGGCAGCAGCGCCGAAACCGGCGGGCACAAAGGGACGCGGCAATTTCGATGCGACCGATGTGGACCCTTCATGATCACCGGCACTGCTGTGGCAGTGCTCAACGGCCGTACTCACAAGTCGAACGGCGCCGTCGATGAACTCGTCGTCGCCAAGGTCAGTCATTACATCCGTACCCATTCTTCGGAGGATCAGTGGCTGGAAATCCATTCGGATATGATCGACGAAATGGTGGCACAGAAGCTGCCATCGCCGAGCCAGCAGCAGGAGAACCTCTTGCGTTGGATGGCAGAACAGGCCGGTGAGGATCACTTCAAGGCCCTGGAATTCTCGGAGACCGATGTCTGCTCCATCATGGGCGCTGCATCCCCAGATGCGGCGAGCGAACTGATAGAGGACGCCGACAACAACGGTTTGATTGAGTTCGTGCCCGACGACAGCTATCAACTGACGAGGTTGGCTTGGGATCGCTTGGAGGCGACGGCGCGCCCGGCAGCACACCGCCATTCAGGTGATGACTTCGTCGATGCAGAGAGGATTGCGCAGCTCCGCGCCATCGAGAGCGATCAGTTCGATTTATCTCGTCTTTTGAGAATGTGCGAAGAGCTCAACAATGCTTGGCGTTCAGGCAGCACCATTTCCGTCGCCATGCTTTCCCGGGCAATCCTCGACCACGTGCCACCCATCTTTGGTCGCGATAATTTCGGTCAGGTTGCGAGCAACAGCTCCAAATCGATAAAGGGCTCGCTCCAGCACATCGACACGTCGCTCCGCCACATCGCGGATGGTGCACTGCACACGCATATCCGTGCGAGGGAGAGCATCCCCACGCCGACGCAGGTCGACTTCAAGCAAAGCTTCGATGTGCTGCTGAGCGAAGTGGCTCGAAGCCTCGCCTAGGTCATCTTCGAGCAGACGGCGATGGACACCTGCGCATCGGCGGGCATCCCCGCGCGTCGCAGCAACTCGATCATCGCCGCTGCGGACTTTCCCGTGGCTATGGCCTCGTCGATGATGAGTATCGACTTGATCGAGTGTTCGTTGCCGTTCGGCGCATGGACGAACTCGCAGTTGACCAGATCATCGACGGTTGTCTCAAGCCTCTGTGCCTTCATCTTACCCACGCGGGTGAACGTGTCGGTGAGGTCGATAACGGGCCATCTGCTCAGGATCGCCTCACGATATGGTTGCGCGTCATTGCCGGAGCTTGGCGGGCAGACGATCGTATCGAATTGGACGCCACTCTCCTCGATCTGTTGCACGAGAGCGTTCTGCAGCTTCGGCAGCACTGCGCGGTATAGCTGCAGGGTCGTCGGCATCGTTATGCCCAGACGCTTGCCGTTGAAGTATGACCCCGCGATGCCATTCTTGTCCGTGGCATGGAAGACGGTAATGGTCTCTGCGGTTGGCAGTGTGATCGAGCTGATTGTCATGTTTTTCTCCCCGGACCTTCTAACGCCGCAGGCACCCTCCGCATACGCGCATTGCCTATTCGTCGGACCGCGCGGCGGAGTTCGCTGACACCCCTATCGACGCGATCAGCTAATTCCGCCTAGGCCGATCTGACGAAGGAACGCGGCGCTTAGTCGCCATCGGCGTGATCGAGCGAATGGCAGCATTCGGGATCATAGGGTGCGACCGCGAACGTCAGAAATGGGGTCGATAGCCGCCGTCGCCATCCTTCACCTTCAGCGCCCCAGAAAACTTATCCCCGCCCCCATTCGCTGCCCCATACTGGGGCCATCCCTGCCGGTCACGCGGTGCCGACGAAGCGCCGGGCGGGGGGACTGGCTGCATGGGGTCGCCCAGGCCGATGCGTGTATGCTGACCACCGGTCGGGCAGGCGGGGCGGAGTGGGTGCCGGACGAGCGGGCACAGCTGCCAGAACCGGAATTGTCCACCTCGAAAGGGGGACCGCTCGATGCGTGCGCAGGAATACCAGTTCGTGTGAAGCGGCTTTCGCCTCTTCAAAAATCAATCAGGCGGCGAAAGCCGTCCGGGGCGAAAGCCGCTTCATACCGTGCAACCGCAGGCGCGAACGCCGTGCGGCACTTGGTGCTGTGCGCTGGCGCCGGAACCGGGCCAACAGCCATCAGGTCTCCACCTCAGTCGCCGGGCGGCGGTACCCAGCCTGTCCGGTCGGCCCAATCCTCGGCACCAGCCATGATGATGTCAAAGACCGGGTCCTTGATGTCGTAATAGGCGTCGACATCGTCGGGAAAGCGGCGCGCCAGCTCCTGCTTGACGACAGCATAGGCCTGCGCCGCGCCGACGTGGCTGCGCAGATAGTCACGGCAGAGCAGGGGATAGCGCTGGTTGAAACGGCCAATCTGGCGCAGGTGCAGGTTGGCGGGGCGTCCGGTGCTCTTGAAGAAGAGCTTGGACAATTGCTCGGGCGGCAGATCGAGCCCTGGCGGGCAGTGATCGGTGCGCGGCGCGCCGGGCCGGGTGGCAAAACCCGCTGCTGTGATGGCCTCAACATCGGCCTGATCCAGAGCCGGGACGCTGACCTGGATATCGATGACGTCTTTTGCGGCCAGGCCAGGCACAGCCGTCGAGCCGATGTGGTGGATCACGGCCTGTGCCGGCAGCACGGGCAGCAAGCGCGCCTTGAACGCCTGGAACTGATCAGGCCAGGACGGGTCATAGGGGTGGATCTCGATCAGGCTCATTGGCGGGACGGATTGGTCAGGTCTCGACGTCGGCGTCGGGCCGGCTGCCCCATTCAGCCCACGATCCATCATAGACTGCCACCTGGTCGGCACCCGCCAGTTCGGCAGCCAGCGCCAGGGTCGAGGCCGTGATGCCAGAGCCGCAGGTGGTGATCAGGGGCTTGTCGAGGTCAATGCCTCGCTCTGCAAACAGGGCTGCCAGCTGTTCGGGCGGACGCATCTGACCAGCCTCGGTCAGCAGGCTCACCGGCAGGTTATGGCTCCCCGGCACGTGACCAGCCTTGAGGCCCGGACGAGGTTCGGGCACCTCGGCGTGAAACCGGGGCGCCGGGCGGGCGTCGGCGATCTGGGCATTCCCCTTTTCGCTGGCGCTGCGCACTGCCGCGAAATCGGCGACGCGATCGGGGTTGAAGCGGGCGTGGAAGGTCTGCTTCGGTCGGGCCACAAGCCCGACTTCCGTTGGGCGTTTTTCGGCGCGCCACTTGGGGCCACCACCGGCCAGGATGCGCACGTCGCGGGCGCCCATGGTCTTGAAGGTCCACCAGACGCGTGGGGCCGAGAACAGGCCAATCTCGTCATAGACGACGATGGTCATGGTCTCCGAGATGCCGAGGGCACCGACCATGTGGGCGAAGTCGCTTGGGGCGGGCAGCATATGCGGCAGGTTGCTGTCGGTGTCGGCGACGCCGTCGATATCGAAGAAGACCGCGCCCGGGATATGGCCGGCCAGATAGTCGGCCTGGGCGTTGCGCGCGGCATTTGGCATGTGCCAGCTGCCGTCGAGCACCACCACATTGGGATCACTGAGGTGCGCTGCCAGCCATTCGGTTGTGACAAAGGGACTATCCACGGCAAGACTCCTCGGGTTCGGAGGCGAAGATGACGCTGGATGAGTGGGAGGTCAAATCCTAGTTGGCCAAAACCAGCAGGTCCTTGCCGGCCAGGGTGATCTCGATGGGGGCGCCGCGCTGCGGTGGCGCCGCGCGCTGGTCGTTGAAGGTATCCAGGCTCACCACATTGCGGCCCAGCGCCACGCGGATACGGATGACCGAGCCCAGGAAAGTGACATCCTCAACCGTGCCATGGAGGGCCAATTCGTTACCTTGACGTTGACCAATGCTCAGCACTTCGGGCCGAACGGTGAGTACGATAGCGGCCCCGGCGGTGCTGGAGGCCGGAAGATTGGGCACAGTGATCACCTGGCCGTCCAGTGACACCGTTTGTGCGGCCGGGTCGACGACCGTCGCATCAAGATTGTTGAGCTGGCCGACGAAGGTCGCCACGAAGCGTGTGCGGGGCATGTTGTAGATGTCGTGCGGCGCACCGAGCTGCTCGATATTGCCTGCGTTCATCACCACGATCCGATCAGAGATGGACAGGGCCTCTTCCTGGTCGTGGGTGACGAAGACGGTAGTGATGCCCAGCTCGCGCTGAATGGCGCGGATTTCCTCGCGCAGCGAGACGCGGATCTTGGCGTCCAGCGCCGAGAGCGGTTCATCGAGCAGCAGCATGCGCGGGCGCGGGGCAATGGCGCGGGCCAGGGCAACACGCTGCTGCTGGCCGCCGCTCATCTCATAGGGATAGCGCTTCTCGAAGCCGGGCAGGCCGATGAGCTTGAGCATGTCGGCGACGCGGGCGCGGCGTTCCTCGGCCGGCACGCCCGAGATCTTGAGGCCGAAGCCGATGTTGTCGCCGACATTGAGATTGGGAAACAGCGCATAGGCCTGGAACACCATGCCGAGCTTGCGCTGGTTGGGCTTGAGGCCGGTGATGTCCTGTCCGTCGACCATGATGGTGCCCGAGGACGGCGTCTCGAAGCCGGCGATCATGCGCAGGATGGTGGTCTTGCCGCAGCCGGAAGGGCCAAGCAGGGAGATGAATTCGCCCTTGTCGAAGGCAAAGCTGACGCCCTTGACCACCGTGTTGGCACCATAGGACTTGGTGAGGTTGCTGACATCCAGGAAGGCCATGGTCAATCGGTCTCAGTCTGTTCTGGCGGAGGTGCGGGGGGCGAAGTGACCGAGCACGTTGATCATGCCCATGGCGCCCCAGGTGATGATGAAGGAGATGATGGCCAGGGCCGCCGGCTCATAGGCGCGGTTGGCGCCGATGTTCTGCAGATAGGGGCCGAAGGCCGGGCGATTGAGCAGGCTGGCGATGGTGAACTCGCCGATGACAATGGCAAAGGTCAGGAAGGCGCCCGAGAGCACGGCCACCAGAATATTGGGCAGGATGATCGCGGTGATGATCTGAACGGTGTTGGCACCGGCGATCTGGGCGGCTTCGGTCAGGGTCTGCACATCGATGGTGCGCATGCCAGTGTCGACGGCCCGGTAGGTATAGGGCAGGGCCAGCGTGACATAGGCAAAGACCAGCAGGATGTCCGTGCCCAGCGCGCTGCCGGTGAAGGGGATGATCGAGCTCGAGTTGTAGAGCCGGATGTAGCCATAGACCAGGATGATGGCCGGTATGATCAGCGGCAGCAGGGTGATGAACTCCATCACCGGGCGCAGCCATGGCATGCGCAGGCGCACGAAATAGACGGCCGGGACAACCACCACGATGCCGACGATGATGGCCAGAATGCCGATGACCACAGAGTAGCCAAAGGTGGTCTGGAAGTTGGGGTCGGAGAAGACCGAGGCATAGCTGTCGAAGCTGTAGTAGCCGCGGCGCATGCGCAGCGAGAACTCAAAGGTGGCCACCAGGGGAACGATGAAATAGGCGGCGCCGGCGAGGAAGACCACCCAGGCCCAGAAGCGGTTCTGCTTCATTTCATCCACCTTTCGGCCCGGGCGGAAATGACGAGATAGATGATGTTGGCGCAGGCGGTGATCAGCACCATGCCCAGCGCCAGGGCCGCGCCGAGGCCGGGGTTCTGCAGCGCATCGCCGCGGATTTGGGCATAAAGCAGGATGGGCACGATGTTGAGCGAGGAGCCGGTGAGGCCATAGGCCGTGGCGATGGCACCAAAGGCATTGGCGAACAGCAGGCTGAGCGTGCCCAGCACGCTGGGCCACAAAATGGGCAGGCCGATATAGCGCCAGAACTGCCAGGGGCTCGCCCCCAGGATCTGGGCGGCTTCGCTCCACTCCTTCTTCAGTCCATCGATGGCCGGCGCGATGATCAGCAGCATCAGCGGGATCTGGAAATAGAGATAGGTGAGCGTCAGGCCCCAGAAACTGAGAAGGTTGAAGCCGGCGCGATAGAGGTCAAAACCGAACACGGTCTTGAGGATGATGGTGACGAGGCCCAGCCGGCCAAGGGTGGCGATGAAGGCGAAGGCCAGCGGCACGCCGGCGAAATTGGAGGCGACGCCGGAAAAGGTCATGACGGCCGCGCGGAGCGGCGCCGGCAGGCGGCCGCGAATAATGGCCAGCGCCATGGCCAGGCCAATGGCGGCTCCTAGGATCGCCGAGGCGCCCGAGATGCGGATCGAGATCCAGTAGGCAGCGATGATCTGGTCGGTGAACAGCGCGGCAATATTGTCGAAGGTGAACTGGCCGTCGCGGCCGATGAAGGCGCCAGCGAGCAGATAGAGCGTCGGGAAGGCCAGGAACATCAGCGCAAAGACGATGAAGGGCGCAACGCCAAGCCACTCAAAAGAGAGACGGCGGCGCGGGGATGCGGCGGCGGCTGGCTGGGTCATCGTCACTCTTTGTGGCTCGCACCTGGCTCCGGCAGTGTCCCTGGCACGTGCGGACGCGCCAGCGGCTTTGTTGTCGTTGGGGTGGGGCAGCTACCGCACTTGCATGCTGCGGCAGGCCGCTCCCACCCAACTTTGTGCGAGACCCGGCTAAGGCCAGGTCTCGCCTATTTGCGCATCCGCGAGGGACGCAAGATCGTCGGTTCGTGCCGTTGTTTACTGCACGTTGGCGCCGACAACGGCGTCCCACTGGCTGGTGATGGTGGCCTTGGCAGCGTTCTGCTCGTCGATGGTGGGGAACACGGCCTTGGCATAGGCCTCGGCCGGCGGCAGCGCGTCGAGCATGTCCTGCGGGATCGCACCCTTGGCAGCCAGATCGTTGAAGCGGATCGGGTGGCAATAGCCCTTGAGCCAACCGAGCTGACCTTCGTCGGAATAGAGGTATTCCATCCAGAGCTTGGCAGCATTGGGGTGGGGCGCATAGGCCGAGATGGCCTGGATGTAGACGCCAGCCACAACGCCGGTGGCGGGGACGACGATCTCGGCAGCCGGGTTGCCCTGGAAGCCATCGCGCCAAGCCAGCAGGTTGTAGTCCCAGGCGATGACGATGGGCGTGGTGCCCTGGGCCAGCGATGCGGACTTGCCGATGACGGGAACGAAGTTGCCGGCCGCGTTGACTTCCTTGAAGAAGTTCAGGCCGGCTTCAGCCGCGCCGGCAGCATCGGCACCGGTGGATAGGCCAGCCGCATAGACGGACTGGATGGCCTGGGCCGAGGCGCGCGGGTCACCAGCGAGGGCGACGGCGTTGGCATATTCCGGCTTGGTCAGGTCGGCCCAATCGGCGGGGAGGGTCGAAACCAGATCGGTGTTCACCAGCATGGCCATCACGCCGTAATAGTCACCGTACCAATAGCCCTCGGCATCCTTGGCGTCGTCCGGAATGGAATCCCAGGTGGACACTTTGTAGGGCTGGATCAGGCCATCGGCCTTGGCCTGGGGGCCGAAGGCCAGACCAACGTCGATCACGTCGGGAGCCTGCGGGCCGGTGTTGCCCTTGTTGGCCTTGATCGCCTCGATTTCGTCGGCCGAGCCGGCATCGGGGTTCAGTTCGTTGACGGTGATGCCAGGATACTTGGCCTTGAAGCCCTCGATCACGGCACCATAGCCACACCAGTCGTGCGGCAGGGCAATGGTGGTCAGCTGGCCTTCAGCCTTGGCCGCTTCATAAAGCGCGGTCAGATCGGTCTGGGCGAAGGCGGGCGCAGTCACGGCGAGCACGGCAAGCATCGAAACGGATGCGCCGAAGGACGTCTTGATGGACATGTTCAGTCTCCCTGAAAGTCGTTCGCCAGCGACCGCGTTGGGGCGTGGCGGCGAACTAAGCTGGGACTTAGTGAGGCTGTGTGACAGTGCGATGACGTCTCAAGACGGCAGCAGGACCGACCCGTTGTCGGCCACGCCGTCCCAGCCATCATCAGCCTTGCCGACCACCCCTCATGCTGCATGCGTCCCCTCAGTCGCCCGGGCAGATTGCTCCTTTGTGACAGTTTCGTCCAGATGGTCAAAAATTCCCCCGAACAGGACACCGCAGGGGGCAGTTCTTGGTGGAGAACGCGATGCCGTTGACAAGCAAATCGGGTTTTCGCTGCAGTTTAGATTTCTTCTAAACTATTGCATTGCCATTGCATTTTTATCCTGACCGGCGTAGTCCGGTTTCAAATTTGCACTCTTGGAGGTCACCATGATCCAGTCTGGTTCGCGCGTTCTGCGTCGCCTGGCCGTCATACTTTGCCTGTCTGCCATGCCGGTTGCGGCCTATGCCGCTGCGCCGGCAGAAGCGGATGTGTTGAGCACCTATGCGGACATCGCCCTTGCTGGCTATGAAGACTCCCTGGCGACCGCCAAGGCGTTGGACGCCGCCATTGATGCGCTGATTGCGGCGCCGAGCGAAGAGACGCTCGCGGCAGCCCGCGCAGCCTGGAAGGCATCGCGCATTCCGTACCAGCAGACCGAGGCCTATCGGTTCGGCAATCCGATCGTTGACGACTGGGAAGGGCGGGTGAATGCCTGGCCGCTCGATGAGGGGCTAATCGACTATGTCGACCCCAGCTATGGCAGCGAGAGCGACAGCAATCCCCTGTATGTCGCCAATGTCATTGCCAATCCCAAGCTCAGCATCGGTGGCGCAGAGGTCGATGCCAGCCAGATTACCCCTGAGCTGCTGCAGGACAGGCTGCAAGAGGCCGATGGCGTCGAGGCCAATGTTGCCACCGGCTACCATGCGATCGAGTTCCTGCTGTGGGGGCAGGACCTGAACGGCACCGGGCCGGGCGCCGGCGTGCGCCCCTATACCGACTATTCGACGGCCGAACATGCTGACCGCCGCGCGGCATATCTCAAGGCTGCGTCGACCTTGCTGGTGCGCGATCTCGAGGAAATGGTGGCCAACTGGACCGCCGATGGTGCCGCGCGTGCGGCACTGCCGGAGATGGGCCTGTCCGCGATCCTGACCGGCATGGGCTCGCTCAGCTTTGGCGAAGTGGCTGGCCAGCGCATGAAGCTTGGCCTGCTGCTGCACGATCCGGAGGAGGAGCATGACTGCTTCTCGGACAATACGCATATCTCGCACTATTATGACGCCGTTGGCGTGCAGAATGTCTATCTGGGCCGCTATGTGCGTCTGGACGGCTCGGTGGTGGAAGGCCCCTCGCTGGCGCAGGTGATCGCCGACAAGGATGCGGCGCTGGACGGCGAGATCCAGGCGCAACTGGCCGATACCGTGGACAAGATGCAGGCAATCGTTGCCCGCGCCGAGGGCGGGGAAGCCTATGACCAGCAGATCGGCGAAGGCAATGACGAGGGCAATGCGGTGGTGCAGGCCGCCATCGATGGGCTGATTGCCCAGACCCGCGGCATCGAGCGCGCCGTGGCACTGCTGAACCTGGCCGACAAGGTGACCATCGAGGATAGCGACAGCCTCAGCAATCCCGACGCCGTGTTCGAGTAAGGACCAGGCTGGTGGCCACGCTCGGCGCGGGCGTGGCCATCGGCATTGTGGAACTGCCGCGCACAAGCCGATAAAGCAGAACCATGAAAACCCGCCTCACCATTGCCCTTACCCTGGTTCTCGCCAGTGGCCTGGCCTTTGCCGAAGACCGGCCAGTGCGTACCGATCTGGACGCCAAGGATCTGGCGCGGGTGCTGGCGGTCACGCAGCCGACGACCGATTTCAGCCGTCCTGAAGCATCCGAGAACAAGTCGGCCGGCAAGGGCACGACCACTTTTCCGGTCAATCTGAGTTCGTTCAGCCATTTCCTGTCCAACCTCAGCTTTGAGCAGCAGGAGCAGTTCAACCTGGGTGACGGGTTGTTCCGCAAGATCTGGGTGAGCTCCCCCAGCTCGACCCAGGCGTCGGACGGGCTGGGGCCGCTGTTCAACGCGCGCAGTTGCCAGAGCTGTCACATCAAGGATGGGCGCGGTCACCCGCCGCTGCCGGGCGAGACAGACAGCGCCTCGATGTTCCTGCGCCTGTCGGTCCCGCCGGGTACGGAGGATCCGCGGCCGCGCCAGGGCGTGGTGGTGGCTGGCGTGGTGGGCGACCCCACCTATGGCGGCCAGTTGCAGGATATCGGCGTGCCCGGGCTCAAGGGCGAAGGCCGCATGGTCATCGACTATGCCGATGTTCCGGTGACCCTGGATGATGGCACCGTGGTGACGCTGCGCGAGCCAAAGTACTCCGTGGCGGACCTCGCCTATGGGCCAATGGCGGACGATGTGATGCTCAGCCCGCGCATGGCCAATCCCATGATCGGGCTCGGGCTGGTGGAACAAATCCCGGTCGAGGACATTGTCGCCAATGAAGACCCCGAGGACGCCGATGGTGACGGCGTGTCGGGACGCGCGAGCTGGACGATCATGCCCGAGACCGGGCAGGTGGCGCTGGGCCGCTTCGGCTGGAAGGCGGGGATGGCGAGCATTCGCAGCCAGTCCGCCAATGCATTTGCCGGCGACATCGGCATCTCGACGCCGCTGGTCAACAAGCCCTTTGGCGACTGCACGGCCAACCAGGCCGCGTGCCTCGCCCTGCCGACCGGCGAGCAGGCGCGGCTGGGCGCGACCGAGGCGCCCGACCCGGTGCTCGATCTGGTGACCTTTTATGCCCAGACGCTGGGCGTGCCGGAACGGCGCAATGTGGGCGATGCCCATGTGCTGGCCGGCAAGCAGGCGTTCTATGCGGCCGGTTGCGCCAGCTGCCACACGCCCAAATTCGTCACCAGCCGTGATGCCGACAATCCGGCGCTGCGGTTCCAGCTGATCTGGCCCTATGGCGACTTCCTGTTGCATGACATGGGCGAGGGGCTGGCGGATCACCGGCCGGAGGGTGGTGCGGATGGCTATGAGTGGCGCACGCAGCCGCTGTGGGGCATTGGCCTGACCGAAGCCGTATCGGGCCACACGTTTTTCCTCCATGATGGCCGGGCGCGGAACCTGACCGAGGCCATCTTGTGGCACGGTGGCGAGGCGCAGGCGGCGCGCGATGCCTTCGCGGCCATGTCCAAGACAACCCGCGACGATCTGGTCGCCTTTCTGGAATCGCTCTGATGCGTCATCTGCTGGTGCTGATCATGCTGTGCTGGGCCGGTAGCGCCCAGGCCGAAGCCATCAAGCCATCGCAGGTGTTGCAGGCGGCCGTGGTCAATGTGATCCGTCCCAATGTGTTGCGGTTCGACGCCGCCAGCCGCGGGCTGCACAGCGCCATGCAGGCGCTATGCACCGCGCCGTCGGCGCATGGCAAAGCGATTGCCGATGTCCAGTTCGGGTTGGTGGTGGCCAGCTATGGCCAGATTGGCTTTCTCAGGCTCGGGCCGATGATGGAGGCCAATCGCGCCGATCGCCTGCTGTTCTGGCCGGACCGGCGCGGCATTGGCCTCAAGCAGGTGCAGGCCATCCTGAGCGGCCAGGACAGTGCAGCCACCGAGGTGGCGGGTCTGCAGGGCAAGAGCGTTGCCGTGCAGGGGCTGGGGGCCCTCGACTATGTGCTGTCGGGTACCGGCGCGGAGGATCTGACCGGACCGGAGGGCGCATTTCGCTGTGCCTATGGACTGGCGATCTCCGCAAACATCGCCGAAATCGCCGGCGACCTGGTGGAAGGCTGGTTCGCGCCCGATGGCATTGCCGATCACCTGCAGATGCCGCAGGAAGCCAATGCGGACTATCGCAACGAGACCGAAGCGCTCGAGGCACTGGTGGGCCTGGTGTCGCATGGCCTGGAAGCGATGCGGGACCAGCAGCTCAATCCCTTCATTGCCAGTGGCGAGAGCCCGGCCAAGCCCAAGCAGGCGCCATTCTGGCGCTCGGGCCAGACCATGACGCTGCTGCGCGGCACTGTCCTGGGCATGCGCAGCCTGATTGGCGACTCGCAGCTGGCCACGGCGGTGTCCGAAAAGGACAAGGGGCTCGCCAATTCGATCGACTTCGAATTCCGCAATGCGCTGCGGGCGATCGACCTGGTGACGCTGCCGGTTGATCAGGCGGTTGCCGATGGCAAACAGGCGGCGGCGCTGGGCTATCTGGCGCTGGTGACCAGTTCGCTGCAAACCATGGTGGGCGAGCAGCTGTCGGCAGCCCTGGGGCTGAGCGTGGGATTTTCCGCCCTGGACGGCGACTGAGCATGTGGCAGCGCCGCGCATTTCTTCGGGCCGCGGGCGCCGGCTTTGCCGCGAGCCTGTTGCCGCGGCAGGTCGCGGCACTGGAACGCAATGAGCTGGTGTTCGCCAGTGCCGTGCAGACGGCTAATGGAAGTTATGGCGCGGTGCTGCTTGGCGAGGCCGGCGATGTCATTGCGCAGGTGGCCCTGCCGGACCGCGGCCATGACGTGACCATCAGTGCGCAAGCGGGGCGCGGTGTGGTCTTTGCCCGCCAGCCCGGGACCTTTGCGGTGGTGTTCGATCCTGCCGGACAGGCCGCGCCGGTGACGCTGACCAGCCCTGCCGGGCGGCACTTCTTCGGCCATGGCGTCTTCTCCCCCGACGGCAGGCTGCTCTACGCCACCGAGAGTGATTTCGAGGCGGCGCAGGGTGTGGTGGGCATCTATGACGCCACCGACGGCTATCGGCGGATGGGCGAATTCCCCACCTATGGCACCGGGCCGCATGAAATGCTGCTGATGCCCGATGGCGTGACGCTGGTGGTGGCCAATGGGGGCATCGAGACCCATCCCGACTATGGCCGGGCTGAGCTGAACCTCGACACCATGGACCCTTCGGTGGTGTTCATCGACCGCCGCGACGGGGCGCTGGTGGGGCAGCTGCGGCTCGATGCCGGGCTGCACCAGCTGTCGATCCGGCACATGGCCATCGATGCGCGCGGGCGGGTGTGGTTCGGTTGCCAGTACAAGGGCGCGCCGAGCGACAGTCCGCAACTGGTGGGTCACGCGAGCATGGACGGCGAAATCACCCTGTTGGAGCTACCAGTCGAGACGCTGGCAGGCCTGCGCAACTATGTGGGGTCGGTGGCCGCGTCCAGCGACGGGGCGGCGATCGCGGTGTCCTCGCCCGAGGGCAATCTACTGGTGACCATTGATGCCGAGGGCCGGCGTCCGGTGCTGGTGGACAATCTGCGCAGTGGATGTGGCCTGGCAGCGGATGGTGCGGGCTTTGTCGCCAGCAGCGGATTGGGGGCGCTGGTGGGGATAGCCGGTGCCGACCGCGCGGCCCGGCAGTTCGACTTTCAGTTCGACAATCACCTGTTGCGCATTGCCTGAGCGCCCGGTTGCCGGTCAGAACGGCGGGGGCCCAGAGCTCTCGCGCAGCACCAGTTCCACCGGCCAGAGTTCATGCACATCTTCGGGCGGCTTGCCCGCCAGGATGGACAGGATCAGTTCGGCGATGCGCACGCCGGCCGCGCGGATGGACGAGCGCGTGGTGGACATGGACGGGTACATGTTGTCGGCGTTGAGATAGGGAAAGACGTCGTCATGGGCAATCATGGAGACATCCTTGCCCAGCACCAGGCCCGCCTGCCGAATGGCACGGAACACGCCCAGAGCCGTCATCATCGAGCCGGCCAGGAAGGCCGTTGGACGCGGGCGCAGCTCCAGCATGGACTGGGCAATGCGGAAGGCCACTTCGTCGGTGAAGACGGAATTGCCGACCAGGGCCGGATCGGGCGTCACGCCGCGCGCGGCGAGCGCCGTGCGATAGCCCAGTTCGCGATGTTCGGCGAAGGTGCGGCCCTTGAGGCCATTGAGAATGGCGATGCGGCGATGGCCCAGATCGAGCAGGTGGCTGGTGGCGCGCTCGACCGCCGCGCGATTGTCGATGTCGAGCCAGGGGACAGTGGTGCCGATGTCGGTGCGGCCATGCAGGATGAACGGCATCTTGAGCTCGAGCAACAGTTCAGCACGCTGATCCTTGAGCGTTGGCGAATGCAGCACGACCGCATCGACTTTCTGGCTGGCGGCCAGACGGCGGTAGGCGGCCATTTCCTCCTGGAAATTATCCACAGTGATGAGCAGGATATCGATCTCTTCGGCGCCCATGCGGCCACTCATGCCGGCGACAAATTCGCTCATATGCGGACCCAGTTCGCCCACGCCGCGCAGGACCAGGCCAACGGCGCCCGAGCGTCCCGTGGCCAGGCGCAGCGCGCTGGCATTGGGGCGATAGCCCAGACGGGCGGCCGTCTCGGCGACGCGCAGGCGCGTGGTCTCGCTGACTTCGGGATAGCCATTGAGCGCGCGGCTGACAGTGGTCTGCGAGAGGCCGAGATGCTCGGCCAGATCCTTCAGTCTCATTGCTGTAAATGGCCCTCGGCAAGGTGTGCGCACAGCTGGTCTGATGCACACAGCTGCAGTCGCGCCCATGCCAATAGGACACACAGGGCGCCTTGAACAGCGCTTCCTGTCTCCTCCTCCGTAGCGCATTCAAAGCGATTTCAAATTTTGGCGCAAGCCCCCAGTTTTATGCGCCCTGCCATGAGGTGCGTACATCAAGCCATATCCGCGGAAATTAACCAGTTCCGACCAAGCAAATTTGTAACGTATTGATTTTCAATTCATAATTTCTCTGCATCGATGCAGTTGTGAAGATTTCGCAATGCGGGCGCTTGACAGGAAATCGGCGCTCTGGTTCTTTTTCGTTCAAAGCGCTTTGAAATGACGGCGATAAAGCCCGTCGGTAAGGGCGCTTTGAGGGAGGAGATACGGAGTTCGGCCTGCGCGCGGCGCTGGCCATGCTGCCGTGCCTTCCCGAGATCAGGTTCATTCGGGAGGATATCTAATGAAATTGAACAAGCTTCTGGTCGGTCTTCTGGCCAGCGTGACGCTGGTTGTGGGTTCTGCCCAGGCCGCCGAGCTGTCGATCGTGTCGGGCGACACCGGCAACGGGCTTGCGTTCCTGCGCAGCCAGCTCGACAAGTTCGAGGCCGAGACCGGCAACAAGGTCACCATCGTGCCGATGCCGTCGTCGACCTCCGACCAGTTCGGCCAGTACAAGCTGTGGCTTGCTGCCGGCAACACCGACATCGACGTCTACCAGACCGACGTGATCTGGGCTCCGCAGCTGGCAGACCAGTTCCTGGACCTGACCGAAGCCGCCAAGGATGTGGCGGGCAGCCACTTCCCCTCGATCATCGAGTCGCAGACTGTGGACGGCAAGCTGGTCGCCATTCCGGCCTTCACCGACGCGCCGGCCCTGTTCTACCGCAAGGACCTGCTTGAGAAGTACAACAAGCCCGTCCCGGCCACCTGGGACGAGATGGCTGCCACCGCTCAGGAAATCATGGATGGCGAACGTGCAGCCGGCAATGCCGAGATGTACGGCTTTGTGTTCCAGGGCAATGCCTATGAAGGCCTGACCTGCGACGCCCTGGAATGGGTGAAGTCCAATGGCGGCGGCCAGATCGTGGAAGCCGATGGCACCATTTCGATCAACAACCCGCAGGCTGCAGCGGCTATTGACCGTGCGGCCAGCTGGATCGGCACCATCTCGCCGGAAGGCAATCTTGCCTACCAGGAAGAAGAGAGCCGTGGCGTCTGGCAGCTGGGCAACTCGGTGTTCATGCGCAACTGGCCCTACGCCTACGCCCTGGGCAACAGCGACGACTCTGCCGTGAAGGGCAAGTTCGATGTGGCGCCGCTGCCGGCCGGTGACGGCGAAGGCGCACGCTCGGCTGCAACCCTTGGCGGCTGGAACGTGGCTGTCTCCAAGTACTCGCAGGATCCGGAAGAAGCGATCAAGCTCGCTCTGTTCCTGGGTTCTGAGGAAGTGCAGAAGGAACGCGCCATCAACCAGTCCAACCTGCCCACCATCCCGGCACTTTATGAAGATGCCGACGTGCTGGCAGCCTCGCCCTTCATGGCGAACTGGAAGGCCATCTTCGAGCAGGCCGTGCCGCGTCCGTCCGCTCCCACCAAGATCAAGTACAACGAGGTCTCCTCGCTGTTCTGGAGTGCCGTGCACAACACCCTGTCGGGCAATGGCACTGCCGCCGAGAACCTGGAAGGCCTCGAGGCTGACCTGACCGATCTCAAGGGCGACGCCTGGTAAGTCCTCCCGGCAGCCCAAGGCAAGGCGGGCGGCCCGGAGACCCCGGACCGTCCGCTTTGCATAATGATCGACACTAGGGGAGGAGGCCAAGATGGCCACAGAAGCGATGGCTGCGCCGGGGGCGGTAACTGGCGGCAAGATCAAATCGGAACTGATGCAGCAGCGCGTGCGTGCCGCGCGGTGGTTCCTGCTGCCGATGCTCATTGCGCTGGCCGTGGTGGCCGGATGGCCGCTGCTTCGGTCCATCTATTTCTCGTTCACTGACGCCTCACTGAACAATATCGACGGCGCCGAATGGGTGGGGTTCAGCAACTATCTGCGCGTCCAGGTGCTCGACAGTGGTGCGGTGCGCTACCGCGGCCTGCTCGTGGATCCCTCCTGGTGGAATGCGGTGTGGAACACGCTGCGGTTCGCCGTGGTATCGGTGAGCCTTGAGGCTGTGCTGGGCATGCTGGTGGCGCTGGTGCTCAATGCCGAATTCAAGGGCCGCGGCATTGTCCGCGCCGCCATCCTGATCCCGTGGGCGATCCCGACGATCGTTTCGGCCAAGATGTGGAGCTGGATGCTCAATGACCAGTTCGGCATTCTCAACGATCTGGGCTTGCGGCTGGGCCTGCTGAGCCAGAAGGTGGCCTGGACCGCGACCGCCGACACGGCGATGACGGCGGTGCTGATCGTGGACATCTGGAAAACCACGCCCTTCATGGCCCTGCTGATCCTGGCGGGTCTGCAGATGGTGCCAAAGGATATCTATGAGGCCGCCGAGATCGACGGCGTGCATCCGGTCAAGCAGTTCTTCCGGATCACCCTGCCGCTGGTGCGTCCCGCGCTGATGGTGGCCATCATCTTCCGCCTGCTCGATGCCCTGCGCATCTTCGACCTGATCTATGTGCTCACGCCCAATAGCTCGGCCACCAAGACCATGAGCGTGCTGGCGCGCGAAAACCTTTTCGACTTTGACAAGTTTGCCTATGGGTCGGCGATGTCGACCCTGCTGTTCCTGATCATCGCGCTGCTGACCATCCTCTATATCTGGCTGGGCAAGGTGCGGTTCGACGGGGGAGATCGCTGATGCCTGCAACGCTCAATCTGTGGAAGATCGTCAAGACCACGCTGTTCTACGCAGCAGTCGTCTTCATCGTGGTGGTCTCGGTGTTCCCGTTCTACTACGCGATCCTGACCAGCTTCAAACAAGGCACGGACATCTTCCGCGTCAGCTACTGGCCGACCTCGTTCAGCTTCGAGAACTATCAGGCGGTGCTGAGCCAGGGCAGTTTCCCGCGCAATCTGCTCAACTCGATCTTCGTCGCGTCGCTGACGGTGGTCATCGCGCTCTTCCTGGCTGTGACAGCTGCGTTTGCGCTCAGCCGCGTGCGGTTCCGCGGGCGCGGGTTCCTGCTGATGGTGATCCTGGCGGTGTCGATGTTCCCGCAGATCGCCGTGCTGTCGGGCCTGTTCGAGTTGATCCGCGCGCTGGGCATCTACAATACGCCCTGGGCCCTGATCTTCTCGTACACGATCTTCACGCTGCCGTTCACCGTGTGGGTGTTGACCACCTTCATGCGCGACCTGCCGGTGGAAATCGAGGAAGCCGCCATCGTGGATGGCGCCAGCCCCTGGGTCATCATCACGCGGGTGTTCATGCCGCTGATGTGGCCGGCGCTGGTGACGACGGGCCTGCTGGCCTTCATCGGGGCGTGGAACGAGTTCCTGTTTGCGCTCACCTTCACCTCGTCGAACGATACCCGCACCGTGCCGGTGGCCATCGCCTTGCTGTCGGGTGGCTCGCAGTATGAAATTCCATGGGGGATCATCATGGCAGCCTCGGTCATCGTGACCGTGCCGCTGGTGGCCCTGGTGCTGGTGTTCCAGCGCAAGATCGTGTCCGGCCTCACCGCCGGCGGCGTCAAAGGTTAGGGAGAACAAGACATGGCAAGCATCGAGCTTCGCAACATTCGCAAGGCCTTTGGCGTTGTCGAGGTGATCAAGGGCGTCAACCTGGAAGTCCGCAAGGGCGAGTTCATGGTGTTCGTGGGGCCCTCGGGCTGTGGCAAGTCCACCCTGCTGCGCCTGATCTCGGGCCTGGAGGACATTACCTCGGGCGAAATGCTGTTCGACGGCAAGGTGGTCAATGCCCTGGCCCCGTCCAAGCGCGGCATCGCCATGGTGTTCCAGTCCTATGCGCTTTATCCGCATATGACGGTCTATGAGAACATGGCGTTCGGGCTGACCCTGGAGAAGGGTCATGACAAGAGCGAGATCCGTCGCCGGGTGGAGAAGGCGGCCGACATGCTGCAGATCCGGCAGTATCTTGACCGCCTGCCCAAGCAGTTGTCGGGTGGCCAGCGCCAGCGCGTGGCCATCGGCCGGGCCATCACTCGCGATCCCAAGGTGTTTCTGTTCGACGAGCCGCTCAGCAATCTCGATGCGGCGCTGCGCGTGGCCACCCGCATCGAGATCGCCAAGCTGCATGAGAGCATGGACAATGTGACCATGATCTATGTGACGCACGATCAGGTGGAAGCCATGACGCTGGCCGATCGCATCTGCGTGCTGCGCGATGGCCACATCGAGCAGGTGGGCACGCCCATGGAGCTCTATGAGTCGCCCAATTCGGTGTTCGTGGCCGGCTTCATCGGCTCGCCGAAGATGAACTTCATCGGGGGTGATCTGGCGCAGAAGCTGGATGCGCACACTGTCGGCATCCGTGGCGAGCACATCACCATCACGCCCGGCGAGGGGATGTGGCAGGGCACGGTGATCCACACCGAGAACCTGGGCGCAGATTCCTATGTGTACCTGGAAATGGGCACCGAGGAGCCCGTGGTGGTGCGGCTGGATGGCGTGAACAGCTACAAGAGCGGCGAAGTGGTCCACATCACGCCCATGTTGGACAATATCCACCGCTTCGACACCGCAGGAAAACCCATTCGCTAAGCGCATTGCGCTGGGGTTGCCGGGCCTGTCAGAAGTGAGCTGGCCCGGCAATGATGCGAGTCTGCCGCGTTGCGTGCGCGGCATGACATTTTGCTGGGGGCGCAGCATGTGCCGGCGCGCGGGGCGCACCGGCCAGATTGAGATCCGTGCTGGCGCCACCGCCAGCACTTCACGTTGCCGCGGCGGCATGGCTCCCTTCCATGATACCCGGCGTTCATCAGACGATGCAGGAGACTACCAATGCCGATCCGTACCCTGATCTGGGGCGAAAACGTTCACGAGCAGAAGAACAAGATCGTTGCCAAGAATTACCCGCTGGGCATGCATAACCACATTGCCAAGCTGCTCGAGAGCGACAGCAATATCGTCACCAAGACCACCACGCTGCAGGAACCAGAGCATGGCTGCACGGTGGAGGCGCTGGCCAATACCGATGTGCTGGTGTGGTGGGGCCACGCCGCCCATGGCCAGGTGGAAGACGAGATCGTCGAGCGCATTGCCAAGCGCGTGTGGGAAGGCATGGGCCTGATCGTGCTGCACTCGGGGCATTTCTCCAAGATCTTCAAGCGCCTGATGGGCAGCCCCTGCGCGCTGCACTGGCGCGAGGCGGGCGAGCGCGAGCGCCTGTGGGTCACCGCACCCGGCCATCCGATCGCCAAGGGCCTGCCGGCCTATTTCGAGCTCGAGATGGAAGAAATGTATGGCGAACCCTTCAGCGTGCCCGAGCCGCTGGAAACGGTGTTCGTCAGCTGGTTCCAGGGTGGCGAAGTGTTCCGCAGCGGCCTGACCTATCGCCGTGGTGCGGGCAATATCTTCTATTTCCGCCCGGGTCACGAAACCTATCCCACCTACCACGACTCCACGGTTGGACTGGTGCTGCGCAATGCGGTGAACTGGGCCTATAACCCCGACCAGCACCCCGAAATTCACGACGCCCCCAATACGCCGGTGGAAAAATCCATCGAGCCACTGGTGGAACGCGGCCCCAAACTGCACCACGATGGCGAAGAAGGTTTCAAGTAAGGCACAGCCTTGGACGCCAAAGCGCCGCGAGCACGTCGCGTTTTGGCGCCAAGCGCCACGCAGTCTGTGATCCGGACGGAGGCATCCGTCCGGTCGAGACCGAAAACGAGTTGGTAGACACTATTGGGCTGGGCCCGAGGGAATAACATCATGCGGTTGCTCATTCTGGGTACCGGTGGCATGGCCAATACCCATGCCAAGGCCTTTGCAGGCATTGAGGGCGTCGAGCTGGTGGGCGGCGTGGACGTCGATCCGGCGCGCGTGGAGGCCTTCAACAAGGTGCATGGCATCGAACGCGGCTTCGGGTCGCTGGACGCGGCGATCGCCTGGGGCCAGTTCGACGCGGTGGCCAATGTCACGCCCGATTCGATCCACCATCCGACCACCATGGCGGCACTGCAGGCCGGCAAGCATGTCTTCTGCGAAAAGCCACTGGCCACGGACCACACCAAGGCGATGGAAATGACCGAGCTGGCCGAGCGGCTGGGCCTGGTCAACATGGTCAACCTGACCTATCGCAATGTGGCGCAGCTGCAGAAGGCCCGCGCCATCGTGCAGTCGGGCGCGGTGGGCAAGGTCAAGCATTTCGAGGCGAGCTATCTGCAGAGCTGGCTGGTCAGCAAGGCCTGGGGCGACTGGCGCACGGAAAGCCAGTGGCTGTGGCGGCTGAGCAAGAAGCATGGCTCGAACGGCGTGCTGGGTGACATCGGCGTGCATATCCTGGACTTCGCCGCCTATGGCGCGGGCAGCGATTTCTCCAAGGTGTTCTGCCGGCTCGAGACCTTCGACAAGGCCGAGAACAATCGCATCGGGGAATATGACCTGGACGCCAATGACAGCTTTGCCATGACGGCGCAGCTGGAGAACGGCGCGCTGGGCGTGATCCATGCCACCCGCTGGGCAACCGGGCATTTCAACGAGCTGCGCCTGCGCATCTATGGCGAGCTGGGCTCGGTGGAAGTGCAGCACCGCCACGACTGGAGCAAGCTGTTCACCTGCCTGGGCGACGACGCGGAAACCGGTACCTGGACCGAGGTGGCCGTTGACCCCGTGCCGACCAATTACATGCGCTTTGTCGAGGCGGTGCGGACCGGCAAGAATCTTGAGCCGAGCTTCCGCCATGCCACGGGCATCCAGAAGGTGCTGGACATGGCGACGACTACTGATCGCGACCGCAGCGAATTGACGGTCTGATCCATCAGCAGTGGGACTTGGCGAGGGCCCGCAGGCATGCGGGCCCTTTTGCTTTGGGCGGCCGGCGGGCCGTCGTCATCTTGAAATCGCCATGGTGTGCGACAATTTATCACCCTCAAGAAGGGGAAAGCGAACACGCACCCTCAAAGGAGACCAAAATGGGTATCATCTGGGCGATCATCATCGGCTTTCTGGCAGGCCTTGTGGCCAAGATCATTACGCCGGGCGACAACAAGCCGAGCGGCTTCATTCTGACCACTGTGCTGGGCATTGTGGGTTCCGTGGTCGCGACCTTCCTGGGCCAGGCGATCGGCTGGTACTCTGCCGGTGATGGTGCGGGCTTTATCGCCTCGGTGATCGGTGCCGTCATCGTGCTGCTGGTCTGGGGCCAGCTGGCGCGTCGCCGCTAAAGGACTCCTGGCAAACGAGAAGATGGGTGCCGTTGGCACCCATTTTTTTTGCGCTGAATTCGATGTTCAGATGTATCGTGACGCGGGCTGGCTGCTCTGCGTGCCGGCAAAGAGATTTGCCCGGGCTTCGTCATAACGTGCCCAAAGTGTCTCGTCCTGAACTGAGGGCAGGGTTACCAGTTCGCCGCGATCCATGCCGACCAGGCCGGCATCTACAAGCTGCTCGGCTGTCATGAATACGGATCGGTCAAAATTATCGATCGACACGCCGGCGGTCTCATAAAAGTCAGTCACAGTGCCGGCCGGCAGCACGGCCTGTACCAGCACGCCGTCTTCCCTGGCTTCCTCGGCCACGCCGCGGCTGAAGGTCAGCACGAAGGACTTGGTGGCGCTGTAAAGAGCGCTCATGGGCCCGGGGAAAAACGCCATCACCGAGCCGACATTGACAATCGTGCCAGTCTTGCGCACCCGCATTCCGGGCAGGGCAGCGCGGGTCAGGCGCATCAGCGCAGTGACGTTCAGCGTCAGGGTGGCGATGGCGTCCGCATCGGTCATTGTTGCCGTGTTGGCGAAGGGCCCCATTCCGGCATTGTTGACCAGGACGGTAATGTTCTCGTCGCGCAGGACTTGCTCGATGCTGGCGATGCCGGAGTCGGACGTGAGGTCGGCGGTAAGGGTGCGCACGGACACGCCACTGGACTGGTCGAGTTCGGCGGCAAGGGCTGTGAGTTTATCAGTGCGGCGGGCGACCAGGATGAGGTCGTAGCCGCGGGCGGCAAGGCGCCGGGCGTAGATCGCGCCAATGCCTGATGAAGCGCCAGTGATGAGGGCGGTCTTGAGTGAGGACATCAAATGCTCCTTTGGTTGAGTGCTCAACTAATTGGAGCGGGAGGTCGTTCTTGTCAATGGTGATGTGCTCAACTATTTTTCGGAAAGGAGATGAGCCATGACCAGACCTGCGCCCGCCGATGTCGCCAGCGTCGAACCGTTTGATGTGTTGCATTGCACGCACACAGCTGTGCGGCAGGCATCGCGGCAACTGACGCAGGTTTACGACCTCGCCATTGCACCCGCCGGGTTGACCTCGGCGCAGGCCATGTTGGTCAGCCGGCTCGATGAGCTCGGTGGTGCCCCTGGGGGCGAGGGCCCATCCCTTCAGGCCCTGGCCAAGCGGCTCTCCATCCAGGTTTCGGCGCTGACCCATGCGCTCCGCCCGTTGGTACGGGATGGGGTGGTCGAGTTACATACAGATGCCAAGGATGGCCGGATCAAGCGCGCAGTTCTGACCGAGAAAGGCATGAGGCAGACCCGGCAGATGTACGAGCTCTGGCTGGCGGTCAACCGGCGCATGGATGACGTGCTGGGGACAGGTGCAGGCTCCGAATTGCGAGCGCTGGCGACAAAGGTGGCTTCACCGGAGTTTCTGGCGGCGATGACCAAGGGTCCAGCGCCCGACGTCTGACTGCGCGCCGACGCAGGTGCTGCGCCGTCATACGTGCCTTTGGCACAAAAAAAAGGGCGCCCGGTGGGGCGCCCTTCGTGTTTCTGGGGACGGCGATTACTGCAGGACAGTGATGCGGCCGTCGGTATAGGGGGTGTAGTCGCCGCCCAGCTTGGCGATGTAGTCGGCCAGGACCTGCTCCAGCGGCGGGCCAAAGTCGTAGGGGTTGTCGCCTTCGGCAAAGGTGCCATAGCCGTCGCCGCCGCCACGCACATAGTTGTTGGTGGCGATGATGTAGCTGGCCTCTTCGTCGATGGGCATCCAGCTATCGCCGTCGCCCTTGACCATCACATCGCTGACGCGCTCACCGGCCGGCTTGGCCAGGGTGTAGCTGTACTTCAGGCCAGCGACCTGCGGGAAGCGACCGGCGCCATTCTCGATGTCGGAGACGCCGTTCTCGAGAGCCTCGATCACGTCGGCACCGCTGACCTGGACGGTGGCCAGGGTGTTGGAGAAGGGCAGAACGGTGATGACTTCACCCACGGTGATGTCACCGGCGTCGATGGACGCGCGCACGCCGCCGCCATTCTGGATGGCGATGGTCGCGCCCTGGTCGGCAGCGCGATCGAGCATGGCGTCTGCAACCAGATTGCCCATCTGGCACTCGACAACACGGCAGGATTCACGCGCACCGTCGATGTCGGCGGTGGCATTGCCGATCACCTTGCCGGTGGCTTCCGCGATGGGCGCAGCCAGGCTGGCGAGCTGGGTCTTGAAGTCATCGTTGGCGGTAACCGAGGCGTCGATCAGGAAGGGCGCGCCTTCGGCCTTGATGACCTTGCCATCGTCATCCCAGGTGATGGCGATGTCGCCCAGGTACTTGCCATACTGGTTGGCCTGCACGACCGGCACTTCGACACCTTCGGGATTGGTGACCATGGTCGGGTAGGGACCGGCCGCCTTTTCGTCGGTGTTGGACAGCAGCGTATGGCTGTGGCCGCCGACGATCACGTCGACCAGCGGGAGTGCTGCGGCGACATCCTGGTCGACGGTGTAGCCGATGTGGCTGAGCAGGATGATCTTCTTGACGCCAGCGGCGTCCAACGCCTCGGAGGCGCCGCGGACATACTGGATAACGTCGGTGAACTCGACATTGTCGCCGGGCGAGGAAATGTCAGGGGTGTCTTCGGTGGTGGCGCCGATGATGCCGATCTTCTCGCCGCCGACATCGAGCACGATCGAGCCCTTGATCTTGCCGGCAAGGCTGGGATCGCGCGTCACGTCGAAATTGCCGCCGATGATGGGGAACTGTGCCGCCTCGATGAACTTGACGAACTCTTCCGGGCCGTCGTCGAACTCGTGGTTGCCGGTGGCAACGACGTCAAAGCCCATCTGGTTGAAGAAGTCCGAGACCACCTTGGACTTGTAGGTGGTGTAGTAGAGCGAGCCTTGGAAATTGTCGCCCGCAGAGAGCAGCAGCGTGTTGCCATCGGCATATTTTGCGCGGGTGTCGTCGATGATGGTCTTGAGGCGGGCGATGCCGCCAAAGCATTCGCCAGCAGCATCATCCTCGGCGTTGCAGTTGGAATCACTGCCGGTGATGGGATCAAAGCGCGAGTGAAAGTCGTTGATGTGCAGGATATTGAGTGTGAAGTCGGCGTGAGCGGCGCCGGAGAAGCCGACGAAAAGGGTGAGCGCTGTTGCGCAAAGAAGTCTATTTTTCATCCCTGTTTTCCTTGGTTTGCCAAACGGCAGTTCAGTCCCGCGGCCGCGCAGCAACGCTCGACAAATGGCGAACGGGCCGCCCCAGGCGGCACCCCAACGTCACGGCCAAAACAGAGTTAATCAGCGTTTTGTGACAGTGAATAGTGGACCTTTTGGTCAAAATCGTCGGCTGACGCGGTTTCGCCCGATTCACCTTGTCTCAACCATGCCGGAAAACTGTCCTTGCCCGGACTGCTGGCCGTAAGGGGCTGGCAAGGGACGGGGGCGCATTAAGCGGTTGATATCGCAGAAATAGCCAAGGATCGCCGCCATGAGCGCTGCCCTCGAAAGCCTGATGCCCAATGTGTCGGCGCAGCCGCCTCAGCGCCCTGCGTTCGCTGGCATCCTGAGCTTTCTCGCAATCGGCGCCGCCGGTGCCCTGGGTTTCCTGCTGCTGAGCAATGTGATGATCGCGCTGCCCACCGGCCTGGACAAATGGGTGGTCAACAGCCTTTGCTATGGCGTGTTCATCCTGCCCATCTACCTGCTGCACCGCCGCTTCAGCTTCCAGTCCGACGCGCCCCATGTCGAGGCGCTGCCGCGCTATCTGGCTGTGCAGGCCAGCGCCTTGCTGCTGGCGACACTGTTCGGCTTCGTGCTCTACCGGGTCTTTGCCATGTCGACACCCGTGGCCTCGGGTCTGGTGATTGTGCTGACCTCGGGCGTGAACTATCTGGTGCTGCGCGGCTGGGCCTTTGCCCGGCACCAGCTGGGTGCTTTCGTTCCGGCATGATCGGGCAGGCCCCCAAGACCCTTCTCAACAGCGTGCATGGCCGGTTGATCCTGGCGCGCCGCGTGCAGGTGCTGGCGCAGGCACTGGCGCAGGCCATTCCCACCGGTGGGCGCGTGCTCGACCTGGGCTGCGGGGACGGGCAGGTGGCGCTGGGCGTGATGCGGTTGCGGCCGGACATTGCGGTCGAGGGTGTCGATGTGCTGGTGCGGCCCGTGACCCATATTCCAGTGACGGCCTATGACGGGGTGACGCTGCCCTTTGCCGACAAGAGCTTTGACTATGTGACCATCGTGGATGTGCTGCACCACACCGACGACCCCGCCAGCGTGCTGGCAGAGGCGGCGCGCGTGGCGCGGCAGGGCGTGGTGGTCAAGGATCATCTGCGCGAGGGCTGGCTGGCCGGGCCGGTATTGCGGCTGATGGACTGGGTGGGCAATCGCGGCCACGATGTGCGGCTGCCCTATAATTATCTCGACAGCGCGCAGTGGGCGGCCGCCGAGGATCGCGCCGGACTCAGCGTTGCCGAGCGGCATGCCAGACTGGGCCTTTATCCGGCGCCGCTGAGCTGGGTGTTCGAGCGCAAGCTGCATTTCGTTGCCCGGCTGGTGCCGCAGCGCCAGAGCGCGTAGCGGGGTTTCAATACCGGTTCAGTCGGCTATTGTCCGCGGCGGTGATTTGCGGAGTACGCGGCATGAAGAGTGCGTTGATTGTCTATGGTGGCTGGTCGGGGCACGACCCGGAAGAATGCGCGGCAATCTATCGCCGCTGGCTGCACGAGGACGGATTCTCGGTGCGCATGGCCACCGAAACCAGCGCATTTGCCGACCCCTCGATCCACGACCTGAGCCTGATCGTGCCGATCTTCACCATGAGCAAGATCGAAAAGGAAGAGGTCGCGAACCTGACCAAGGCCGTCGAGGGCGGCGTCGGGCTGGCCGGCCATCATGGCGGCATGAGCGACGCCTTCCGCGATGCGGTGGACTATCAGTTCATGGTGGGCGGACAGTGGGTTGCCCATCCGGGCAATATCATCGACTACACGGTGGACGTGGAAGACGCCGAAGACCCGATCATGGCCGGGATCAAGTCGTTCCCCTACACATCCGAGCAGTATTACATGCATGTGGACCCGTCCAACCATGTGCTGGCGACGACGACCTTTTCGGGCGAACACGCGCCCTGGATCGCGGGCGTGAAGATGCCGGTGGTGTGGAAGCGCCTGCACGGCAAGGGGCGGGTGTTCCATTCCACGCTTGGCCACCAGGCCAAGGAGTTCGAGAACGCAGAGATGGCGACCATCCTGCGGCGCGGCATCAACTGGGCGGCGCGCGAGGAATAGGGGCAGGCCGCGAGCGGCCTACCAGCGCAGCAGGAAGCGACCGAGCACGGCGCCAATGGCGCCGACCATGACAATGCCCAGCGTATAGAACAGCGCCAGGAACATCATGCCGTTCTCGTCGCAGGCAAAGGAATAGACCCAAGCGCCTATGCCGCCAGCCATGATGCCGGCGGCAAAGCCGGCCAGCGTCGGATTGGACGGAGCCATGCGGCGCAGCGCGACAATGGCCGCCAGCAGCATGGGCAGGCCCAGCACCACGATGCGCCAGGGGCAGATCAGGGACGTGCTGCCCACGACCAGAGGCATCATCTCCTCGGGTTCGGCGCGCACGAGCTGGACGATGGCCACCACCAGCAGCGCCGCCAGAATGGCAATGGCGGCCCGCCAGGGCCAGGTGGTGCGACCGTCGGGGCGCGCCAGGATGAGCGTTGCCACGCCGCCCAGGGCGCCGATGATCAGCGTGTAGCCGAACTTGGTCCAGAAGCTCATGGTCGAGACGGCGACGGGCATGTCGGGGCGCATGCCCAGCCACATCAGCATGGCGACCACGGCAACAATGGTGCTCAGGATCGTCGCGCCGATCAAGAGGCGCTGCATGGCCATGGGGCGGACAGGCTTGAGATCGGTGGCAAGGCGCTCGATGAGATCGTCGGTCATTTCTGGCCTCCCGCAAAGCGTGCAGCGAGGGATTTGAGGCCGCGGTGGATCGACACCTTGGCGGCCGTTTCGGTCATGCCATGGGCGGCAGCTGCCTCGGCGACCGAAGCGCCATCGATACGGGTGCGGCGAATGAGGTCGCTGGTGCGCTCGGGCACCGTGTCGAGGACGACATCGAGGTCACGCCGGGCGATGGCGTCGGCCTGGTCGTCGGGCGCGAAAATGGGCGCGTCATCGTCAAGCGGCACCGTCAGGCGAATGGATTGGCGGCGGACATGGTCGACGAATTTGTGGTGCGCGACGGCGTGCAGCCAGGCCGTGAAGGGGCGGGTGCGATCATAGGTCATGCGTCGGGTATGAACAGCCAGCAGAGTATCCTGCACGAGGTCCTCCGCGTGCGATGCAAAGGCGGGGGTGAGCCGCCGGGTGAAATAGGGTCGCAGATGGCGGCCGAGTTCGGCGAGCAGCGTGCGATAGGCCGCAGCGTCGCCGTCGAGCGCAGCGAGCATCAGTCCGCGCAGTCGCGTCTCGGTGGGATCAGTCTGCATTGATCATCCATTCGTCGCCAATGCCGGCATGGTTACATGCTGGGGCAAAAGTTTGGAACCGACAAATCCCGGTCACGTCGGCGTGATCGCGTAACCGGTGGGGCAGGGGCGGCGAATGGCTGGGCATCACCGCGCCACTGGGGCGTGGTCCGATCAATGGAGACTGATATGACCTTTGCCCTGCGCAGTGTTTCGCTGGCCGCCGCCACCGTTCTGGCCCTGGCCCTTGCCCCCGCCGCCTTCGCCCAGGATGCGATGAAATCGGACGCCATGGCCCCCGATGCGATGGCCACCGATGCCATGGCGATGGACGCCATGGCGCCCATGAGCGACGATGATCTCAAGATGTGCCTGGACCAGGCGGCGATGATCACCTTTCCGCATGTGATGGAAGTGGCGACGGCGGCGTGTCATGACATGCACAACGGCATGATGGGCGACGCCATGGGTGGTGATGCCATGGGCGGCGACGCGATGAAGGCCGATGCCATGGCACCGGCTGCCGATGCCATGGCGCCTGCCACGAAGTAACATTTGCGTGTTGTCGACGCCTTGCCCTGCCGCCAGCCGTTACTGCTGGGGTGGGGCAGGGCACACAGCGGCCCGATAGGGGGAATGATGAGCGAAGCAGCAGATACCGTGGCGAGCAAGGGCCCGCTGATCTACCGCCAGTCCATCTGGACACGGGTGACGCACTGGATCTGGGCGATCTGCCTGTTCTTCCTGCTGCTGACGGGGCTGCAGATCTTCAACGCGCATCCTGCCCTCTATATCGGGCAGCAGTCCGGCTTCGAGTTCGAGAATGCCATTCTGGAGATCGGCGCCTTCAATACGCCCAACGGGCCGGTGGGCCGCACGACGGTGTTCGGGCAGACGTTTGACACCACCGGCGTGCTGGGCATGAGCGGCCCGGCGGAGCGGCCGGTGTTCACCGCTTTCCCGGGCGCCGTGACCATTCCCTCGTTCCGTGACCTGGGGACGGGACGAGTGATCCACTTCTTCTTCGGCTGGATCTTTGTGGCGACCATGCTGGTGTGGTTTGTCGCCAGCTTCATCAATGGCCATATTCGCCGCGACATCGTGGTGCGGCCGACCGACATCAAGGGCGTGCCGGGCGATGTGGTCGATCACGCCACCTTCCGCTTCAAGCACGGCCGCACCTATGGGCCGCTGCAGCGCATTGCCTATTTCACAGTGTTCTTCATCCTGTTCCCGCTGATCATCCTGACCGGGCTGACGATGAGCCCGGGGATGAATGCGGCCTGGCCCTGGCTGCTGGACCTGTTTGGCGGGCGGCAGACGGCGCGGACCATCCATTTCATCGTCATGCTGTCCCTGGTCGCGTTTTTCATCATCCACATTCTCATGGTCGTGGCGGCAGGGCCGCTCAACGAGCTGCGCTCGATGATCACCGGCTGGTATCGCGCCAGCCCCGGCACCCCGACCGTTGAAGGAGACAAGCCATGAGCGGGCTGATCACACGTCGCAATTTCCTGCGCAGTTCGGTGCTGGCCGGCTCGAGCCTGGTGCTGGCGGGATGCAACCAGTTCGACTTTCTCGCCGACAAGACGGGGCCGGGCCGGCAGATCATGGAACGGGCCAATGTGCTGACCTATCAGGCCCAGCGCGCCCTGATCGGCGACCAGGCCCTGGCGCGGGAATATTCGGCCAGCGAAATTCGCCAGGGCCAGCGACCCAATGGCTCGACCGATCCGTCGACGCCGGAATATCTGTTCCTCAAGGCTGAGAATTTTGCCAGCTACACGCTCAAGGTGACGGGGCTGGTGGACCGGCCGCAGTCCTTCACGCTCGATCAGCTGCGCAACATGCCGGCGCGCAGCCAGATCACGCGGCATGACTGCGTGGAAGGCTGGAGCTGCATCGCCAAATGGACGGGGACGCAATTGGGGCCGATCCTGGATATGGCCGGGGTGAAGCCGCAGGCGCGCTATTGCGTCTATCACTGCTTCGACAATATCCAGCGCACGCTGACCGGCGACATCCTTTACTACACCAGCTCGGACCTGATCGACGCCTATCACCCGCAGACCATCCTCAGCTATGGGCTGAATGATCAGGTGTTGCCGGTGAGCAATGGGGCGCCGATCCGCCTGCGCATCGAGCGGGCGCTGGGCTACAAGCAGCCGAAATATCTGCACACCATCGAGCTGGTCGACAGTCTCGAGGGTTTCGGCAAGGGCCGCGGCGGCTATTGGGAAGACACCGGCTATGACTGGTACGGTGGGATATGAGTAACAACGCGTACAGTATTCTTGAGCGTTGAATGCTGACGAAGAAGCGCCAAGACTGACGGTGGCTGGGGCTATACCGTTGGGGGCTTCTATGACACCCGTTTCTGCAATCGAGAAGTTGCTGTCCGTCAATCGCGACGCTGCGGTCTTGCTCCTCACGGGCATTGCTGTTTTTGCTGCGATCAGCATTGTCGGTGCCTATAAGATCGACAGTGAAACGGCGATCCGGGTGGGCGGTTTCCTTTTTGCCTTCGCTGTGGCTGCCACAGTTCTGTCGGTGGTTGTGAGCGACCTGCGCGTCCGGGCCGTGCTCGGTTGGTTCCTGGTCACAATGTTCATCGGCTGGTCGGTGGTGCTGTCGATCGCGATCCTGTTCCAGCCCGGTCCGTTCCCGCCGGTCTATTGCCTGATCGCGGTGGGAGAGAGCTGTCCGGACGTGGGCGAGCGGATTGCCCTGAGCCAGACGCGCGGTGTTCCGGTTGCGCCGGAACCGGCGGTGAGCGTGGGGTCAACGGATGCCACCCCAGTCGGGCAGCAGGCCGGCACGAGTGTGCAGCCCGGTGACACGATCACCATCGCAACGGTCGGCGTTGAGACCGCTGATGCCAACTTGCCCAAGCAGATGGTGTTTGTGCAGTGGGGCGGGGTGATGACGCGCGACAGTGTGCGGGCCATGATGCAGGCGCTGGCCGCCCAAGGGTGGAACATGCAGGGCGCGGATGGCGGTGGCGAGCGCACCGAGAAGGCGTTCGGCTATAACGAGGTGCGGTATGCGCCGGGCGCCAAGGCTGACGCCGAGCGGCTTGCCGCAGAACTGCAACGCTTCAACCTGACGGGGAAACCCATCGTTGCAGTGGAATCCCCGGCTGTGGATGCCGGTGCGCTCGAGGTGTGGCTCAGCGTCGTCTAGGTTCAACCCGGCGCGCGACCAGGAACAAGCAGGCCAGAGCCTGGCCGCGCCGGAGCTCCAGGCATGTTACTGAAACCAGCATTATGCGATCGTCTGCACACCCCCCATGCAGCGGGGATAGGCGAATGTCCTTGCAATTTCAGCGGTGATCGCCCAAATAGGCGGCATCGTCACCGGCGCATGGACCCCAAAGAGGGCTCCGCAGGCGCCAGACTTTGGTGACGGACTTCACTTCTTATCCCCTGCGGTGAGCGGCGAAGTCAGCCCGGAAACTGTTTGTCCGGGTTCGAGCCAGCACCCGCGCGATACCTCTCAATTATCGCCCGATTGCATCTGTTTATCCGCCAGCGCATGTGCGTCTGGCGACTTGCGCGCTGCATTGTCCTGCGCGCATCGCAGCGCCATCCGGCGCAGAAAGACATAGTCACTTGAACGACTTCATTTCCCTGGGCCTGCCCGAAATCCTGACCGACAGCCTGACTGCGGCCGGTTTCACCGAGCCCACCAAAATTCAGACCCAGGCCATCCCCAAGCTGCTCGAAGGCCGCGACATGATGGGCATTGCCCAGACCGGCTCGGGCAAGACGGCCGCCTTTGGCCTGCCGATCCTGGCGGGCCTGTTGACCCTCAACGGCCGCCCGCGGCCAATGACCACCCGTGCACTGATCCTGGCGCCGACGCGCGAGCTGGCGGTGCAGATCGACGAAGCCATCCGCAAGTTCGCCGGCTCCAAGATGAAGCTGGACACCGTGCTGCTGCTGGGCGGCGTGTCGCGCTATCATCAGGTCAAGCGCCTGGAACGCGGCGTCGACATCACCGTCGCCACCCCCGGCCGTCTCAAGGACCTGATGGACGACGGCAAGATCAAGCTGGCCGAGACGCGCTGGCTGGTGCTGGACGAAGCCGACCGGATGCTCGACATGGGCTTTATTGCCCCGGTGCGCGCCATCGTGAAGGCCATCGGCATCAAGCGCCACACCATGATGTTCTCGGCCACCATGGCCCCTGAAGTCGCCGATCTGGCCAAGACGCTGCTGCAGGACCCGGTGCGGGTCGATGCCTCGGTGGCCGGTTCCACCGTGGTCAAGATCGACCAGCGCGTGATCCTGTCCGGCGCCAAGGCCAAGCGCGGCGTGCTCAACGAGCTGCTGGCCAGCGAAACCGAGAACATGGAACGCGTGATCATCTTCGCGCGCACCAAGCATGGTGCCGATCGCGTCGCCAAGAACCTCGAGATCGATGGTCACAAGGCGGCCGCCATCCATGGCAACAAGAGCCAGAACGCCCGTCAGGGCGCGCTCAAGGGCTTTGCCAGCGGCGATGTGCGCATTCTGGTGGCGACCGATATTGCCGCCCGCGGTATCGACGTTCCCGGCATCACCCATGTGATCAACTATGAACTGCCCGATGATCCGGAAAACTATGTGCACCGCATCGGTCGCACCGGCCGCAACGGCGCCTCTGGCTTTGCCATCACCCTGTGTGACGGCACCGAACGCGGCAAGCTGCGTGATGTCGAACGGCTGATCCGTCGCACGCTGCCCTATACGGGCGACCTGCATCTGGCCAATGATACCGGCGTGGTGGAAGCGCCGCGCTCGGCCTACAAGAAGCCCAGCGGTGGCCGTCCGGGTCCGCGCAGCGCCAAGAACCCGCGCCAGGCCCAGGCCGATCGCCGGTCTCCGGCGGAGCGTCGTCCCTTTGCCGAGTTCGGCAAGGAGGGCGCGGGCAAGAGCCAGCCACACCGCGCCCCTTCGGACACGCCGCGCAATCGCCCGGCAGCCGAGGCGCCGCGCTCGCGGCCCGCTGCCGAAGGCCCGCGTAGCCGCGCCGCCGATGCGCCGCGGACCCGCCCCGAGGGCGCCCCGAGCCGCGGCGTGCGTCGCGACATGGAAACCGGCAAGCCCATGGCTGCCAAGCCGGCAGGCGCCAAGCAGCGCTGGGGCAAGAGCCAGAAGGACGCGGTGCGCCATGAGGGCCGCTCCAATGCCGACCGGCAGCGCGGCCGGGTTGTGCAGGGCTGATTGATTTCAGATAGTAAGAGGGCGGCCAATGGCCGCCCTCTTTGTTTCTGGAGCATGAAATGACCCGTATCGCCATAGTCGGACCAGGCGCCATTGGCGGCACGATTGCCGCCTGGCTGGCACAGAACCCGGCGCTGTCCATAACGGTGTGCGCCCGCACGCCGTTTGACGATCTGGTGGTTGAGACGCCGCAAGCGCAGATCACAGCGCGGCCCAAGGTCGTGACCGATCCGGCCGATGTCGAACCGGTCGACTGGGTGATGGTGGCCACCAAGACCTATGATGTGGACAGTACGGCCCCCTGGTTGAGCCGGCTGGTGGACAAGACCAGCCGCATCGCCATCGTCCAGAATGGGGTGGAGCATGTGCGGCTGTTCTCCCATCTGGTGCCGCCGGCACAGCTGGTGCCCGTGATGATCAACCTGCCGGCGGCGCGGACAGCACCCGGGCGGATTGTGCAGCAGCGGCACGGCATCATCTCCGTACCGGCCGGCGCTGATGGCGAGGCCCTGGTGGCGCTGTTCGCCGGCACCGAGATCTCGGCGTCCGCCGATGCCGATTTCCTGTCGCAGGTCTGGATCAAGCTGGTGAGCAACAGCGCGGCGATCTTTCCGGCGCTGACGCTGCGGGCAACCGGACCGGTGTGGAACAACGACGTGGCGGACATCATTGGCGGTATCGTCACGGAATGCGCCGCCGTGGCCCGCGCCGAGGGCGCCATAGTCCCCGAGAGCGTTGTGGCGGCTACCATCGAGAGTGCCCGCACGATGGACGAGGGGACGCGCGGCAGCTCCATCCAGGTCGACCGCATGGCGGGCAACCGGATGGAGATCGATGCCCGCAATGGGGTGATCGTGCGCCTGGGCGAGAAGCACGGCATCCCGACGCCGGTGAACAAGATGCTTGTCACCCTTTTGGCTGCGTCGGGAAGTCCGTGGGCCAAGCGGGACCAGGTGTAGTCAAACCGTCGCGCGCTGTGATGGTGCTCAGGCCGTTGAGGCCAAATACAGCATGTCGCGATTGACGCCGACGCCGCCGCTGGTATCGGGCGACAGGCGCGCCAGGAAGCTGGCAGCCCAGTTGTCGACGCTGTGCCGGCGCGAGGCCTCCATCAACGCCGTCCAGCGGGCGATGCGCTCGTCGAGCGGCATGTCGAGCGCCATGCGCAGGGCCTCGGCCGTCTCGTCGGTGTCAAAGGGATTGACCTGAATGGCCTCGGGGAAGATTTCGGCCGCGCCGGCGAAGCGCGACAGGATCAACACGCCCGGATTGGCCGGGTCCTGGGAGGCGACGAACTCGTGGGCCACCAGGTTCATGCCATCGCGCAGCGGCGTCACCAGCCCAACGCGGGCGAGGCGATAGAGGCCGGCCAGGCTCGGCTGGCCATAGGCGCGCTTGACATAGGTCAGCGGCTGCCAATCGGGCTCGGAAAAGCGCCCCATGACCCGGCCGCAGATGGCGTCCAGGGTGTCGCTGGTTTCCTGATATTCCTTGATGGTGTCACGCGAGGGCGGGGCCACCTGCATCATGTGCACAGCGCGGCGGAAGCGCGTGTCGTTGGCGAGCAGCTTTTCATAGGCCTCGATGCGCTGCGGCAGACCCTTGGAATAGTCGAGCCGGTCAACGCCCAGGATCAGCTTCTGGTCGCGCAGGGAACGCTCGACGCGCTTGACCATCTTGGTGGCCGCCGGCGTCACCGCGAGCCGGGCGAAGGCGTCGGGGTCCGAGCCAATGGGGAAGGCTGCGGTTTCGGTGCGCGTGAAATCAACCGATCGCAGCGGATTGCCCGACAGGCTCGAGGGCGACTGATGGTCGGCGAATTCGGTAAAGGCCGTGACGTCGCGATTGGCCTGCATGCCCACCACGTCATAGCGCGAGAGATCGCGCATCAGTTCATTGTGGTGCGGAATGGCATAGAGCGCATCGGTGGTGGGGAAGGGGATGTGCAGATAAAAGCCGATGCGATTGCGCGCCCCCAGATTGCGCAGCTCATTGGCCAGCGGAATCAGGTGATAATCATGGACCCAGATGATGTCATCGGGCTGCAGCAGCGGCAGCAGGGCGCGGGCGAACTGGCGGTTGACGGCGCGGTAGCCCTCGTACCAATGCCCCTCGATGGTGGCCAGATCGAGCCGCAGGTGGAAGCTGGGCCACAGGATGGAGTTGGAGAAGCCGGCGTAATAGGCGTGGTGATCTTCGCGGGTGAGATCGATCTGGGCGATGGTGAGCCCGTCGATGTCGTCGAAATGCGCTTCCTCGGACGGCGTGTCCGACAGCTTTCCCGACCAGCCAAACCAGAAGCCGTCGCGCGCGGCCAGCGTCTTGCGCAGCGCGACGGCCAGGCCGCCGGCGGCCGGACCCCTGCCGGGCGTTCGGTTGGATACAACAATCAATCTGCTCATAATGTGCCCCCAGGCGTTGGAGTGATGACGGGCGCACCGCATGCGGGCATGTCAGCGCGCCTGTAGCCAAGACGATGTGCAGGCGGGTGGCGGAAGGCCCGACCCAGGCCCTCCGCGGCCGCGATCAATGGATCGGCGCGAACTCGCGTTCGCGCGCTGCAATATCGCCCAGGCCCTGGATGAGGGCGTGGACGGAGGCGACGTCGGCAATGCGCATGCGGGCCGCGGTTTCGCCTTCGCCCAGCTTGATGCCGATGCCGCCCAGATCCTGGGCAGCAATGAAGGCGTCCTCATCAGTCACGTCGTCGCCGATGAAAATCGGCGTGCGGCCAAGGAAAGGTTCTTCGCGCATGAAGGCGCGCAGGGCATCGCCCTTGCTGACGCCACGTGGACGCGCCTCAAGCACCATCTTGCCGGGCACAAGAGAGAAGCCTTCAACATGGCCGAGCGCTTCGTCCATGGCGGTGCGCACCGCGTCTTCGAGCTCGGGCGCCTGGCGGAAATGGAGCGCGACGGCACCCTGCTTGGTTTCCAGCAGGAGCTCGGGATGGGCGATCAGCAATGGGGAGAGGGAGTCCGCGATCGCCTGGGCATCGCGCAGGCTGGCAGGGTCGATAGGCTCGACAAAGCCATCGGCCCGGCGGCGCTGGGCGCCATGGGCGCCGGCGATGGGCAGCTGAAGCGGGGAGAGGAAGCGGTCGATATCGGCGATTTCACGCCCGGTCAGCACGGCAAAGGCGCTGTCGAACTCGCGGGCGGTCTGTTCAAGGCGGTGGGCAAGAGCGTCGGGGACGGAGACGGCGTCGGGCGTTTCAGCCAGCTCGACCAGCGTTCCGTCGAAATCGGTGAAGATGGCCAGGAGCGGTGTGGTGGCGGTGGACGTTGAGCCTGTCTGCGGCATGCTGCGCCTCATGTGACGTTGACGATGTCATGCGTCATAGGACCGCATTGGGGTCACGATGTGGCGAAAAGGCGACTCATGGCAGGCATGCGCCAGCCGGCCTTCTCGGCGGGCTGCAAGTGGCGCAATCCAAGATCGTGTTGTGGCATGTGCGTGAGCAGGACCGGACAAGAGTGTTCCAGCGTCGACAGTCAGGTCAAAGCAGATGGATGCGCTGGGCGCTGGCGGCGCTGACTGCCGCTGTGGTGAGCCTGGGCGCCTACGCCGGCTCGTTTGCCGCTGCGCCGCGCAGTGAGTTCACCGTCAGTGGCGATGCTCCGGCTCAGGCCAGCGGTATGCCCTTGTTGCCCTTGTCCTTCTGATAGACGGCCGAAAGGTCGGCATAGAGCCCGGTCAGGTCGTCGAAACGGGCGACCAGGGCTTCGCGATCATCACGCGACAGGGCCGCAATCATGCCGCCGATATTGTGGCTGGTCCAATATTGATTGGTGCGGTTGTAGAGCGGGCGGTCTGGCGAGACCAGGCCGGTCTCCGGTTCTGGCACGGCATAGACCGCCTTGAGGATGGCGATGTCATAGGGAATGGCGAAGCTGTCGCGCGTGTCTTCATAGCTGAACAGATAATAGAAATTGTCAAAGCCAGACCAGGTAATGCCGGACAGGCACAGCGAGCAGGGCTCGTGGGTGGCCAGGAAGAGGCAATCCTTGACGTCAGGCCGCTGATCGGCCGGAAGCTCGAAGAAGCGCTTGATGGCGTGCATTTCGCCATGCCAGAGCGGATTTTCGATCTCGTTGTTGGTCTCGGCGATGACGACCGAGAGGTCGGACTTGCGCAGGATGGCGGCGCCGAAGAGCTTGTTGCCCTGGGCGACGCCCCGGCGGGTAACCGGCGCAATATCGTGTTCGATGACGTCAAGCAGGCGCGAGATCAGGCGGGCGGAGTCCATGGGTCACCGTGGAGGATGCTGGATGACGGGTGGGGTGTCGAAGTGGTGTTCTTCGAGATTGTTGCCATCGCCGCCGCGATCAACGACGAGGAAATCGGCTTCGGTCTCGAGCGGGGTCAGCACGCCATGCCAGGTGTTGATGGCGATGTTGACGCCCTGGCCGGGCGCTGGCTGGAAGGCGCGCAGGCGCACCGGCTGGCCGGCGTCGTCCTCGGCGACAATCACCAGCCAGGGGCTCTGCCCGAGCGGATAGAAGGCCTGGCTGCCCAGCGGATGGCGCTCGACCAGCTTGAGCGGCAGGGGAAGAGCGTAGGGTTGACCGCGGAAGATCGAGATCAGCGGGCGGGCATGGACGCCCGCCAGTTCGACGCGGGCGAGATCGTGGTAGCGCTCCGTCATGCCGGCATTGATGGGGTAGTGATGGGCGCCGGCCAGCTCGATGACCTGGCCGAATGGCGTAAAGGCCTCGGCGCTCAGCGGTTCGATCAGGACCAAAGTCACCGGAAAACGCCCAGCGGCATGTGGCGGTTGACGTCTTTGTAGAGCAGATAGCGGAAGCGCTCGGGGCCGGCATAGCAGGCCTGGGGGCAGAAGGCGCGCAGCCACATGAAGTCACCGGCCTCGACCTCGACCCAGTCACGGTTGAGGCGATAGACGGCCTTGCCCTCGAGCACATAGAGGCCGTGCTCCATGACATGGGTTTCCTCAAAGGGAATGACCGCGCCGGGCTCCAGCGTAACGATGTTGACATGCATGTCATGGCGCATGTCGGTGGGGGCGACGAAGCGGGTGGTGCCCCAGGTGTTCTTGGTGCCGGGCATCCAGATGATGGGCTCGTCCTGCTCGTTGGCGACGAAGGGTGCGGGGATTTCGATGCCATCGACCTGCTGGTAGCGCTTGCGCACCCAATGGAAGCGCACCGGAACCGTGCCCTTGTTGAGCAGGCTCCAGGTGCAGCCGGGCGGCAGATAGGCATAGCCACCGGGCTTGAGCAGATGGCTCTTGCCCTCGATGGTCACATTGGCCTGGCCCTCGACCACAAAGAGCACGCCTTCGGCACCGGGATCGAGCTCGGGGCGATCGCTGCCGCCGCCGGGCATGACTTCCATGATGTATTGCGAAAAGGTCTCGGAAAAGCCGGACATGGGCCGGGCAATGACCCAGCAGCGCTCGTCGCGCCAATGCGGCAGATAGCTGGTGACGATGTCGGTCATCACGCCGCGCGGGATCAGCGCATAGGCTTCGGTGAAGACGGCGCGGCCGGTGTGAAGGGCCATCTGGCCGGGCAGGCCGGCAGCGGGGGAGGCGTAGGTGGAGGCCATGGGCAAGGGTTCAACACTGACGATTCTGACCCCACACTAGAGGCTTGCGCGGCGCAAGGCCATGGGTGGCGCGACAGCTGTACGCTGGTGCAGGTCAGGCCTCGGCAGGGGTGTCCAGGTCATGCCGCAGGCGGCTCAGCATGCTGGCGGCATAGGCCGCGTAGGGGCCGATGAAGCGCTCGTGGATGGCGTGGATGGGCAGGGCATCGAGATGGTTCCAGCGCTCGCGGCCGCGCTTTTCGGCCACCACCAGGCCTGCGTCTTCCAATACGCCCAGATGCTGCATGACGGTGCAACGGTCAAGCTCGGGGAACAGGTCGCAGAGCATGCCGGTGGTCAGAGACTGGGTCTTGAGGAGATCGAGAAGTCGCCGCCGCACGCGGTGGCCCAAAGCCTTGAAAATCAGGTCGTCTGCGTCGTCATTTGACATGTTATGAAATTATAACATATTGTCCTGGCAGTCAACCGAAGGAGATGGGCTCATGTGTGCCGATGTCGCCAAGGAGAATGATCTGCCGATCCAGTTCCGGGTCTCGGGCCGGATCAACAAGCCGGTGCATGATGTGTTCGAAGCCGTGGCCGATCCCGGCCAGTTGTCGGGCTATTTCACCACCGGCGGCGCCAAGGGGCGGCTTGAGACGGGGTCCACAGTGACCTGGGATTTCCATGACTTCCCGGGTGCCTTCCCCGTGGAGGTGGTCGAGGTCGTGCCCGACAGCAGGATCGTGCTGCGCTGGGATGCGAGCGAGGCAAGCGAACCCAGCACGACGGGCGAGGCGCCGCAGGCCATTGGCTACAAGACCACCGTCACCATGGATTTCACCGCGCTTGAGGACGGCCGGACCCTGGTGACGATCTCTGAGAGCGGCTGGCGGCAGACGCCGGGCGGGCTCAAATCATCCTATGGCAATTGCGAAGGCTGGACCGGCATGCTGTGCGCCATGAAGGTCTATCTCGAGCATGGCATCAACCTGCGCGAGGGCTTCTACAAATAGGCCTTAGCGGCGCGGTAAGGTTACGCAATCTTCAACAGTTGGCGCGATGATCTCGGGATCATGCGTCAAGTGTTGTTGAGTATCGGCGTTTCCCCGCACCATTGGGTGCAGCACAACCTGCCCTGGCTGGCGGTGCTCGCCATGCTGTTCGGGTTTGATCGTGACGAAGAGCCAGTGGACGGCGAGGCCGACCACTAGCTCCATTGCGCATTCCCCTCAAGGGAGGATGGCCTTGAGCCGCAGCAAGGCAATGCGTTCGACCTGGGCGCAGGCGGCGGCGAATTCTTCTTCAGTACTATTGGTGAGGCGCGTCTCGAAGGCTTCGAGAATGGAGGCCTTGGTGTTGTCGCGCACCGCGATGATGAAGGGGAAGCCGAACTTGTCGACATAGGCGGTGTTGAGCATGGTGAACTTCTGCCGTTCGCCATCGGTCAACGCATCAAGGCCCACCGAGGCCTGCTCGGCAGTGGATTCGGCGGTCAGGCGCTTGGCTGCGGCGAGCTTGCCGGCAAGATCGGGATGCGCCCGCAGGACCGCCAATCGCTCTTCCTCGGACGCCATGCGGAACTGGCTGCGCAGGGCAAAATGCAGGCCAATGGCGGTATCGTTGGCAGGACCCATTTCAGCTTCCCAGGCGCGCTCGGCAATCCAGGGCGAATGCTCGAAAATCGAGCCATAGCGGGTGACGAAATCGGCTTTGTCGAGCTGGGAAGGGATGACCTCGGGCGCGACATAGGGGTGCTCAGCCGCCCAATGTTCGGCGATGGCCAGGCGCGTCGGGATCCACACCTTGTCGAAGCCCTTGATGTAGTCGACGAATTTCTTGAGGCCCTGGTAGCGACCGGGCTGGCCGACGAGGCGGCAATGCAGGCCCAGCGACATCATCTTGGGCGAACCGGCCTCGCCCTCGGCATAGAGGCAATCAAAACTGTCCTTGAGGAACTGGAAATATTCCTCGCCATTGTCAAAGCCCGGGCCGGTGACAAAGCGCATGTCATTGGTCGAGAGGCTATAGGGGATGATCAGGTGCGGCTTGCCCTGATGGACGCGCCAATAGGGCAGGTCGTCGTCATAGGTGTCCGAGATATAGGCAAAGCCGCCAACTTCGGAGACCAGATCGACCGTGTTGAGCGAAGAGCGGCCGGTGTACCAACCACGCGGACGCTCGCCGGTCGCAACGGTGTGCAGGCGGATGGCCTCGGCGATCTGCTCGCGCTCAACCTCGGGCGTCATGTCCTTGTGCTGGATCCACTTGTAGCCATGGCTGGCGATTTCCCAGCCGGCCTCCTGCATGGCCGCAAGCTGGGCTGGAGCGCGCATGAGCGCGGTGGCGACGCCATAGACGGTGACGGGCAGTTCCGCCTCGGTGAACAGGCGGTGGAGGCGCCAGAAGCCGGCGCGGGCACCATATTCATACATGGATTCCACATTGGCATGGCGCTGGCCCGGCCAGGGGGCCGCGCCGAGCACGTCGACCAGAAAGGCCTCGGAGGCGCCATCGCCGTGCAGGATATTGTTCTCGCCGCCTTCTTCGTAGTTGAGCACGAACTGCACCGCGACATGGGCACCGCCGGGCCAATTGGCCTTGGGCGGGATGGGGCCGTAGCCATGCATGTCGCGAGGGTAGCGGTTCATGTCAGAGTCTCATTTGGGTCAGGATCAGTGACCCAATGGTAATCCCATGCGCGGGCGCTGCGCCAGAGGGGTGTGGTGCAAGTGCGATCTGCGGCAGCGAACGCGCTAGGTGTGGTTGACGGCGATGGCGGCGCGCACCAGGGACTTGAAGGCGGCCTCGTCGATGTCGGCGCTTTCAAAGAAGTCGATGGCGCGGCGGGTCTTGCCTTCGAGGCTTGAATTGAACAGGCCCGTGGGGTCGTCCACCGAGGCCCCCTTGGCAAAGGTAGTCTTGACCGCCTTCTTGTAGACCTCACCGGTGCAAATGATGCCGCCGTTGGACCAGACGGGGCCATCCCACTTCCACTCTTCGATGGTATCGGGATGAGCCGCCAGGATCAGCGCGCGGACCTGCGCCAGCATTGGCCCGCGCCAATCATCATAGCTGGCGATCTTGGCGTCGATGAGAGCCGATGCGTCGGGTGTCGGGGCAGAAGGTGACTTGGCCATGGGAGCAGCCTGGGCGATTGGTGATGCTGGGCGATTGGTGATGCTGGGCTCAGCATGGCGCGGTGGGCTGGCTCTGACAACCCGCCAGCTCAGATGGCGCCGGGGAGCACCAGGTTGTCGAAATAGGATTTGGCGTGATCGAAGAAGATCGCGGGCGCCAGATGCAGGGGAGCACCCGCGCGCAGCATGATGCCGAAGCGATTGGTGGGCAGGCCGCCGTCGTCGAGCGGCCGGAAGACCAGGCGTCCGGTCTCCACTTCGCCCTGAGCGCCGATGGGCGTCATGATCGAGGCATAGTGGCCGCCCAGCGCCAGCTCGACCAGCATGCGGATCGAATCGACCTCGACCAGCGGCGGCAGGATGGTGGCGGACTGGCGCAGGAAGGGCTCGATGACCTCGCGGATGGAAATCTCGGGCTTGGCCACAGCCAGGGGATGTTCGAGGCATTGCTGCATGGTCAGCTTGCGCAGCCCGGCGAGGGGGTGGTCTGATGTCATGACCACGCCGATGGGCACGTCGCGGCGGAAGGCGATGTCGATCTGGCGCGGCGGCTTGGCGATGAAGCCGAAGCCGATGTCGATGCGTTCGTCGAGCAGGCGTTCGATCACCTCGGCCGATGAGATCACCGACACATCGATATTGAGCCGGGGATAGCGCTTGCCGAAATCGGTGATCAGCCGCGGCAGGAACGATAGGCCGACGCTTTCCGCGGCGGCGATGCGCACAGCGCCGGAGCGCAAGCCGCGCAGCAGCTCGATCTCGGAGACGGCGGCCTCCATGGGCGCGGTGAGGCGGCGGGCATGGCGGAAGAGGATTTCGCCAGCGGGGGATAGGCGCAGGCGCCGCTTGTCGCGCAGGAACAGGGCAATGCCCAGCGCATCCTCGAGCTGGGCGACCTGGCGGGTGACGGCGGAGGAGGCGATGTTGAGCCGGCGCGCAGCCTCGCGGATGGACAGATGGGTGGCGACGGCATTGAAATAGATCAGTGACGGCTGGTGAAACACCCGGGCCAGCAGGCTGGCCGAGAGGGCATGTTCACGCGGGCGTTCGGGCGGGCTGCGCTGCTCCATCGGGGATTTCCCTGTTGCCATTTTGGCAGCATAGTGCTCCCAATTTGAGTATATCAAGAACAATCAGCCGCGTACTAAGCTTGGCGCGGGGACGACAGCAGGAGCAGGACTATGGCGGGAAACGGGCGTCTGACGACGCATGTGCTGGACACGATGCACGGCAAGCCGGCGCGCGGGATGCGCATCGAACTGCTGTTCGTGCACGGGGACCACACCCACCATATCACCGACAGCTATACCAATGCCGACGGACGGGTGGATCAGCCGCTGCTCGATGAGCAGCAGTTCCAGCATGGCGAGTTCGAAATCCATTTCCATGTCGGGCAGTATTTCGAGCGACTGGGCGTCGAGATCGAGACGCCGTTCCTCGATGTGGTGCCGATCCGCTTCACGATTTCCGAGGACAAGCACTATCACGTGCCGCTGCTGGTCAGCCCGTTTGCCTATTCGACCTATCGGGGGAGCTGAGGCATGACCGCAGTTTCGGGCGCCATTCGCTTCATTCTCAACGGTGAGGCAATCAGCCTGACCGATGTGCCACCCGATCTGACGCTGCTGGACTGGCTGCGGCTCGAGCGGCGGCTGCGCGGCTCCAAAGAGGGTTGCGCGGAGGGCGATTGCGGCGCCTGCACCGTGCTGGTCGGGCGGTTGATGGATGACGAGATCATCTATGACTCGGTGACCGCCTGCATCCGCTTCGTGGGCAGCCTGCACGGCACCCATGTGGTGACCATCGAGCATCTGCGCGGCGAGAACGGCAATCTGCATCCGGTGCAGCAGGCGATGGTGGATCACCATGGCAGCCAGTGCGGCTTCTGCACGCCGGGCTTTGTGATGAGCCTTTACGGGTTGTGGATGCGCAATCCCGACCCCAGCCAGGCGGCGATCGAAAAGGCGCTGCAGGGCAATCTCTGCCGCTGCACCGGCTATGCGCCGATCATTCGCGCAGCACAGGCCATGTCGAGCTATGGCTTGCCGCAGGGCGATCCGCTGCTGGCTGAGCGCATCGCGCTCAAGGCGCAGATCAAGGCACTCAATGATGGCAGCCGCGTCGAGATCGGGGAGGGCGAGAACCGCATTATCGTGCCGGCGTCGCTCGACGATTTCGCTGCAGTCTATGAGTCCAACCCCGAGGCCACGATTGTGGCCGGCTCGACCGATGTGGGGCTTTGGGTCACCAAGTTCATGCGGCGCATCGGTCCGGTGATCTTCATCGGCCATCTGCAGGAGCTCAAGCGCATTGCCGAGAATGCCAGCGAAATCCGCTTCTATGCCGGGGTGAGCTATTCGGAGGCCATGCCGACGCTGACGGCGGCCTTTCCGGCGATGGCGGAGCTGTGGGATCGCATTGCCGGCGAGCAGGTGCGCAACATGGGCACGATCGGCGGCAATATCGCCAATGGCTCGCCCATCGGCGACACCCCGCCGCCGTTCATTGCGCTGGGCGCCAAGCTGCATCTGCGGCGGGGCGAGCATCGGCGCGAGATCAAGCTGGAAGACTATTTCCTGGCCTATGGCAAGCAGGATCGGCAGCCCGGCGAGTTCGTCGAGAGCGTGACCATTCCGCTGTTGCCGGCCGGCGAGCGCTTCGCGGTATACAAGCTTTCCAAGCGCCGCGAAGAGGATATTTCGGCGCTGTGCGGCGCCTTCCGCGTGTTCATCAATGACGCCGGGGTGGTGGGCATGGCCCGCATCGCCTTTGGCGGCATGGCGGCCACGCCCAAGCGCGCCAAGGCGGTCGAGGCGGCGCTGGTGGGCCAGCCCTGGACGCTGGAGAGCGTCGAGGCGGCGATGTCCGCATTTGCCACCGACTATCAGCCGATTTCGGACATGCGCGCGAGCGCCGACTATCGCCTGCTGAGTGCGCAGAACCTGCTCAAGCGGTTCTTCCTTGAGAGCACCGGCCAGGGCCAGAGGCTGCGGCGGGAGGTGGCGTGATGGATCCCAAGCCACAGACCGCCATTCCCCTGTCGTCGCTGCATGTGGGGACCCGCCATGACAGCGGCCCCAAGCATGTGACCGGCACGGCCGAATATATCGACGACATGATCGAGCCGGCGGGCACCATGCACGCCTATCTGGGTCTCGCGACCAATCCGCATGCCGAGATTGCGGCTATCGATTTTTCCGCGACGCTGGCGGCGCCGGGGGTGATCGGCGTGCTGACGGCGGCCGATGTGCCGGGCGACAATGACGTCAGCTCCAATCACAGCCACGACGAGCCGCTGTTCCCGGTGGATCGGGTGCATTTCTGGGGGCAGCCGCTGTTTGCCGTGGTTGCCGAAACGCGCGACCAGGCGCGGCGGGCCGCCCATCTGGCCAAGATCGACTACAAGCCTTTGCCGTTTGCCACCAATGTGCGGGCAGCGCAGGCGGCCGGCGGGAAGCTGGTGACGCCGCCGCTCAAGCTCGAGCGCGGTGATGTGGCGGCCGGCATGGCCGGGGCGCCGCGCCGGGTCAAGGGCAGCATGGAGATCGGTGGGCAGGACCACTTCTACCTCGAAGGCCAGATTGCCCTGGCGGTGCCGGGGGAAGACGAGGATGTGACGGTCTATTCCTCTACCCAGCATCCCACTGAAGTGCAGGTGATGGTGGCGCAGGTGCTCGGCATCCGCCAGCATGCGGTGACCGTCAATGTGCGGCGCATGGGCGGTGGCTTCGGCGGCAAGGAAACGCAGAGCAATCTGTTCGCTGCCATAGCGGCGCTGGCGGCCAAGAAGTGGAACCGGGCCTGCAAGCTCAGGCCCGACCGCGACGATGACATGAGCGCCACCGGCAAGCGGCATGATTTCGTGGTCGATTATGACGTGGGCTATGACGAGACCGGCAAGATCCACGCCGTGGACGCGGTCTATGCAGCGCGGGCGGGCTTTTCGTCCGATCTCAGCGGGCCGGTGACCGACCGGGCGCTGTTTCATGCCGACAATGCCTATTGGTATCCGGCGGTGCGGGTGCGCAGCGAGCCGCTCTACACCAATACGGTGAGCAATACGGCCTTCCGCGGCTTTGGCGGCCCGCAGGGCATGGTGGCGGCCGAGCGCTGGGTCGAAGACATCGCCTATGCGCTGGGCAAGGATCCGCTGGAGATCCGCAAGGCCAATTTCTATGGCACCGATGCCAACAACATCACGCCCTACCACCAGGAAGTGACCGACAACATCATCCACCGCGTGGTTGATGAGCTGGAGGCCAGCGCCGACTATCAGGCGCGGCGCGCCGCGATCATCAAATACAATGCCGGTAGTCCGATCCTGAAAAAAGGTATCGCTCTGACGCCGGTCAAGTTCGGCATCTCGTTCACGGCCACCTGGTACAATCAGGCCGGCGCCCTGGTGCATGTCTATAAGGATGGCTCGATCCATCTCAGCCACGGCGGCACCGAAATGGGGCAGGGGCTCTATATCAAGGTGGCGCAGGTCTTGGCCGACGCCTTTGGCGTGGGGCTCGACGTGGTCAAGATCATGGCCACCAGCACGGGCAAGGTGCCCAATACTTCGGCGACGGCGGCGTCTTCGGGCAGCGATCTCAATGGCGCGGCGGCCTATGATGCGGCCCGGCAGATCAAGGCCCGGCTGACAACCCATGCGGCCAAGCTGCACAATGTGGCGGAGTCCGAGGTGCGCTGGGTGCCGGGTGGTGTCGAATGCGGCAGCACGTTCGTCGGCTTTGCCGAACTGGCGGCCTCGGCCTATCTCAACCGCGTGCAACTGTCGGCGGCCGGCTTCTACCAGACGCCGAAGATCCACTGGGATCGGGCCACGGGGCGCGGGCGGCCGTTCTACTACTATGCCTATGGCGCTTCGGTGAGCGAGGTGACCATCGACACGCTGACCGGCGAATACACCGTCGACCGCGTCGATATCCTTCACGACGTGGGCCATTCGCTCAATCCGGCGATCGACATCGGTCAGATCGAAGGCGGTTTCGTGCAGGGCATGGGCTGGCTGACCACCGAAGAGCTGGTGTGGGACGACAAGGGGCAATTGCGCACCAAGGCGCCCTCGACCTACAAGATCCCGCTGGCCAGCGACGTGCCGCCGGTGTTCAACGTCAAGCTGGCGGAATGGTCGGAGAATGTCGAGCCGACGGTTGGCCGCTCCAAGGCGGTGGGTGAGCCGCCGTTCATGCTGGCCATGAGCGTGGTGGAGGCCCTCTCGATGGCGGTGGCCAGCGTGGCTGACTACACCATCGCGCCACGGCTCAATACGCCCATCACGCCCGAGCGGGTGCTGATGGGCGTGCAGCGGTTGGCACAGGAGCACAAGCAGGCATGATGGCAATGGCTGCTCCGGCTGACCTGATGACCTCGCAGCTGTGCGAGGACAGGCCATGAGCGGTCGCGCTGCCCAACTCTCGGCCTTCCTTGCCGCCAGTCCCGACGCCATAGTCTGCGAACTGACCTCGGTGCGCGGATCATCGCCGCGCGCGCAGGGCACGTTCATGCTGGTGGGGGCGACGGACCTCTTCGGCACCATTGGCGGCGGGGCGCTGGAATGTCTGGTGATCGAGCATGCGCGCCGCCTGTTGGCGGCGGGCCTGGCCAGTGAGGCCATGGATGTGCCCCTTGGGCCCGAGATCGGGCAATGCTGCGGCGGACGCGTTGGTGTCTCGCTGGCCCAGATCGACGCTGCGCGGGCTGGCGCATTGCTGCGCGCGGTCGCAGCGGAAGAGGCGGCATTGCCGCATGTCTATGTGTTCGGGGCTGGCCATGTGGGGCGGGCGCTGGCGCAGATCCTCGCCATGATGCCGGTGCGGCTGCGTGTGATCGACACGCGCCGCGAGGAAATCGCGCTGTTGCCGCCGGGCATTGATACACAGGTGGTTGCCATGCCTGAGGCGTTGGTGCGCAAGGCGCCGGCGGGCAGCAGTTTCGTGATCGTCACCCATGACCATGCGCTCGATTTCCTGATCGCCCAGGAGGCGCTGGCGCGGACAGATACGGCCTATGTCGGCATGGTGGGGTCGGCGACCAAGCGGGCGCGCTTTGCCAGCTGGTTCACCGGCGAAGGGGGAGACGCCGGAGCGCTGGAACGCCTGGTGCTGCCGATTGGCAAGCAGGGGCTTGGGGATAAGCGGCCCGAAGTGATCGGGGTACTGGCGGCGGCGGAAATTATGGTCCACATTGGGCAATGGGAAGCTGGTATCGCGCGGGCAGCCGCCCCCGTTCACGCGGGGGCGATTCATGGACGTTGATATGCCATTGCGGTTGCAACTGACTGGTATCACAAAGCGGTTTCCAGGCGTTCTGGCCAACGACAATGTCACTTTCGCCGTCAAGCCGGGCGAAATCCACGCGCTGCTGGGCGAGAACGGCGCCGGCAAATCCACACTGGTCAAGATGATCTATGGCATCATGCAGCCCGATGCCGGCGAAATCGCATGGAATGGCCAGCCGGTGGTGGTCTCAAGCCCAAAGGCGGCGCGCAAGCTGGGCATCGGCATGGTGTTCCAGCATTTCAGCCTGTTCGAGGCGCTGACTGTTCTGGAAAACATCGCCCTGGGCATGGATGCCAAGATTCCGGCACGGGACCTTGAGGCGCGGATTCGCCAAGTGATGGCGCAATATGGGCTGCTGCTTGACCCGCACCGTACGGTGGCGACCCTGTCGGTGGGCGAGCGCCAGCGCATCGAAATCGTTCGCGCCCTGCTGCTCGAGCCCAAGCTGCTGATCATGGATGAGCCCACGTCGGTGCTGACGCCACAGGAAGTGGAACAGCTGTTCGACGTGCTGCGCCGGCTTGCAGCGCAGGGCTGTTCCATTCTCTACATTTCCCACAAGCTGCATGAGATCAAGGCGCTGTGCGACACGGCGACGATCCTGCGCGGCGGGCGCCTAGTGGACACCTGCGACCCCAAGCAGGAGACCAGCCGGTCGATGGCGGAAAAGATGATCGGCGCGGGCCTCAAGGATATCGTCAGGCCCGAGGGGCGCAGCATGGGCGAGCCCAAGCTGGTGGTGTCGCGCCTGTCGACGGCAAAGACGGGCCATTTCGATGTGCCCGTCAACAAGGTGAGCTTCACTGTCCGGGCAGGCGAGATCTTCGGCATCGCCGGGGTCGCGGGCAATGGGCAGAATGCCCTGCTCGATGCCCTGAGCGGGGAAATCCGCTCCGATGATGCGGAAAGCATCACCATAGACGGGTTTCCGCTGGGTCTGCTGGACACCACGGAGCGGCGCAAGCGCGGCCTCTGTGCCGTGCCGGAAGAGCGCAATGGCCACGCTGCGGTGGGCGAATTCTCGCTCAGCGACAATTCGGTGCTGACCGCGCGCGACCGCCTGGGCATGGTGGTGATGGGCCTGATCAATTCGGGGGCCGCCCGCACCTATACCGGCAAGGTGATTGCCGAGTTTGCCGTCAAGGCCCTGGGGCCGGCTTCCATGGCCGGTTCGCTGTCGGGCGGCAACCTGCAGAAATATATCATGGGCCGGGAAATCCTGCAGAAGCCCAGCGTGCTGGTGGTGAGCCAGCCGACCTGGGGCGTGGATGCCGGCGCGGCTGCCGCCATTCACCAGGCGCTGGTCGATCTGGCAGCGGTGGGTTCCGCCATCGTGGTGATCAGCCAGGATCTGGATGAGCTCAGGGCGCTGTGCGACACGCTGGCGGTGATCAACCTGGGGCAGTTGTCGCCAGCCAAGCCCAATGCGGAGATGTCCATTGAAGAAATCGGCCTGCTGATGGGCGGCGTGCACGGAGCCACGGAGGCGCATGATGCAGTTCCGGCTTGAGAAGCGACCCGAGCCGTCCAAGCTGATGCTCTATGTGACGCCGGTGGCCTCGGTGCTGCTGACGATGCTGGTGGGCGCGATCATCTTCTCGCTGATCGGCTATGACGGTGTCGGTGCGGTTCGCGAAATCTTCCTGACGCCGCTGACCAATTCCTTCAAATGGCAGGACCTGGGCGTCAAGGCGGCGCCGCTGATCATCATCGGCGTCGGGCTGTCGATCGCCTATCGCGCCAATGTGTGGAACATCGGTGCGGAAGGGCAATATGTAATGGGCGGGCTGGCGGCCACCGGGGTGGCGCTGGCCACCTATGGCATGACCGGCTGGTGGATCCTGCCGCTGATGATGATCGCGGGCATTGCCGGCGGGGCGGCCTATGCGGCAGTGCCGGCCCTGCTCAAGACCCGCCTGGGCGTCAATGAGATCCTTACCAGCCTGATGCTGACCTATGCCTCGGTGCAGCTGATCTATTACCTGGTGCGCGCGCCATGGAAGGACCCCATGGGCATGGGCTTTCCGCAGACCCGGCGCTTTGCCGCGGATGCGCTGCTGCCCAACATCATTCCAGGCACGATCGTGCATCTGGGGGTGCCGATTGCCATCGTGGTGGCATTGATCGCCTGGTTCGTGATGTCGCGTTCGGTTTTTGGCTACCAGATGAAGGTGGTTGGCGCTGCGCCGCACGCCGCGCGCTACGGCGGGTTCTCGGAAAACAAGACGATCTGGCTGGCGCTGCTGGTCAGTGGCGCGCTGGCAGGCCTGGCCGGCATGCTGGAGGTCGCCGGGCCGTTCCAGCGCATGGTGCCGGGCTTTCCGACCAATTACGGCTTTACGGCCATCATCGTTGCCTTCCTGGGGCGGCTCAATCCGCTCGGCGTGATCCTGGCCGGTATCGTGATGGCCATCACGTTCGTGGGCGGCGAGGTGGCTCAGACCACCATTGGGCTGTCGAGCTCGGCCACGGGCGTGTTCCAGTCGATGATGCTATTCTTCCTCTTGGCCGGGGACATTTTGGTGCGATACCGCCTCAAGCGGGTCATTCCGGCGCAGGAGGCGCGCGCATGAACCTGGACCTGTTGATCGCCATCTTCATCACCGTGGTCGGCGCATCAACGCCGATCCTGATTGCGGCCACCGGCGAGCTGGTGGTGGAAAAATCCGGTGTGCTGAACCTGGGTGTCGAGGGCATGATGCTGGTGGGCGCCATCACCGCGTTCCTCGTCGTGTTCCTGACGGGGCAGCACTATTTGGCCATCGTGCTGGCAGCGGGGGCCGGCATTGCCACCTCGATGATCTTTGGTTTTCTGACCCTGAGCCTTTCCGCCAACCAGACGGCCACGGGGCTGGCACTGACCATTTTCGGCACTGGCTTTTCGGCGCTGGCCGGGCAGGGCTACAGCGCCCGGCCCGTGACGCTGCTGGGGCCGCTGTTTCCGGCAGACCTCGCCACCCATCCGGTGTTGCGCATCGTGTTCGGCTATTCGGCGCTGGTCTATTTTGCGCTCATCATGGTCGTGGCCGTGTGGTGGTTTCTCAAGAAGACCCGGGCAGGGCTGATCCTGCGCGCCGTGGGCGAGAACGATCTGTCGGCCCATTCCATCGGCTATTCGGTGATCGGCGTGCGCTATGCCGCCGTCGCCTTCGGCGGCGCCATGGCCGGCATCGCCGGCGCCTGCTTCCCGCTGCTGCTGACGCCGCAATGGGCGGAGCGTATGACGGCCGGCCGTGGCTGGATTGCCGTGGCGCTGGTGGTCTTTGCCTCCTGGCGGCCCTTCCGCCTGCTGGCAGGGGCCTATCTGTTCGGCCTGGTGATGACCATGGAGCTCTACGCCAAGGCCGGTGGCGGGCCCCTGTCCGCGATCCCCAGCGAATTGTGGGCGGCCTTGCCCTATCTGGCTACCGTCGTCGTGCTGGTGCTCATCTCGATCCGCCGCGACGCATCCACCAATGCACCGGCCTGTCTCGGCAGGCCGTTTCTGCCCAGCAATTGAGGGCCGCCCAACGGCGCTCGATCAACTAAGAAAAGTCATTCAGGAGAAACAGATGACAATCACTCGTCGCAATATCCTCAAGATCGGCGGCGCTGCCGCGGCCCTGCCGCTGCTGGGGTCGCGCGCCTTCGCCCAGAGCGAACCGCTCAAGGTCGGCTTCATGCTCATCGGAACTGTCAATGACAATGGCTGGAACTTCGGCCACGCCACCGGCGCCAAGTTCATGAAGGACGCGCTGGGCGATGCCGTTGCTGAGCCCACGATCGTGGAAAACGTGCCAGAAGGCCCGGACTGCGAGCGCGTGCTGCGCGAACTGGCCCAGTCGGGCCACAAGCTGATCTTTGCGACCAGCTTCGGCTATGGCGACTATGTCATCAAGGTCGCCCAGCAGTTCCCCGACGTGAAGTTCGAGCATGCCACGGGCTACCAGCGCTCGGACAATGTGGCGACCTACAATGCGCGCTTCCATGAAGGTCGCGCCGTGTGTGGTACGCTGGCCGGCCATCTCTCCAAGACCGGCAAGGCGGGCTACATCGGCTCCTTCCCGATCCCGGAAGTGGTGATGGGCATCAATGCCTTCGTGCTGGCAGCCCGCAAGGTCAACCCCGAGTTCACCATCACCCCGGTCTATATCTCGACCTGGAATGACCCGGCCAAGGAAGCCGACGCTGCCCGCGCCATGATCGACCAGGGCATCGACGTGATTGCCCAGCACACCGACGGTCCGGCTGCCCTGCAGGTTGCCGAAGAACGCGGCATTGTCGGCGGCTTCGGCCAGGGCGCCGACATGAGCGCCTTTGCTCCCAAGGCACAGCTGACCTCGATCATCGACAACTGGGGTCCGCACTATGTGGAAGCCGCAGAAGCCGTGATCGCCGGCACCTGGACCTCGGGCGACCGCTGGCCGGGCCTGAAGGAAGGCGAAGTGGTGATCGGGCCCTACAATGAGTCCATCCCCGCCGACGTCGTGGCTGCCGCCGAAGCTGTCAAGAACGGCCAGATCGACGGCTCGTTCAACATCTTCACCGGCCCGATCAACGACCACACCGGTGCCGAGAAGGTGCCGGCAGGCGTGACGCTCACCGATGCCGAGCTGCTCAGCATGGACTGGTATGTCGAAGGCGTGAACCCGCCCGCATAAGGCCTGTCCTGATGCAAATTCCAGGGGGGCGGGTTGTGCCCGCCCCCTTTTTCTGAGCAGTGCCCAGCGCAGGACAGGTTGCTGACCCGAGGGGGGCGGCACGCGGCGGGCAAACGGAGAGCGACGCATGCCCGATTACATCATTTTCTACGAATGGCTGATGTTTGCCGTGCGCTGGCTGCACGTGATCACGGCCATCGCCTGGATCGGGTCGTCGTTCTATTTCATCGCCCTCGACCTGGGCTTGCGCAAGACGCCGAGCCTGCCGCCGCTGGCGCATGGCGAGGAATGGCAGGTGCATGGCGGGGGCTTCTATCACATCCAGAAATATCTGGTGGCGCCCGAGTTCCTGCCCGAGCACCTGACCTGGTTCAAATGGGAAAGCTACTGGACCTGGCTGAGCGGCTTCATGCTGATGGTGCTGGTCTATTATGTGGGCGCCGACATCTATCTGATCGACCGCAATGTGCTCGATGTGCCCAATTGGGCCGCCATCCTGATCTCGATGGCCTCCATCGTGGTGGGCTTTGTGGTCTACAACCGGCTGTGCAAGTCGCCGCTGGGCAATTCGCAGAACGGGCTGATGCTGGTGCTGTTCGTGATCCTGACGGCCATGGCGTGGGGCTATACGCAGCTCTTCACCGGCCGCGCCGCGCTGCTGCACATGGGCGCGTTCACAGCCTCGATCATGGCGGCCAATGTGGCCATGATCATCATCCCCAACCAGAAAATCGTCGTCGCCGATCTCAAGGCCGGCCGCGTGCCCGATGCCAAATATGGCAAAATCGCCAAGCAGCGCAGCCTGCACAACAATTACCTGACGCTGCCCGTGATCTTCTTCATGTTGAGCAGCCACTACCCGCTGGCCTTTGCCACGCAGTGGAACTGGCTGATCGCGTCGCTGATCTTCCTGGTCGGCGTGGTGATCCGGCACTATTTCAACACCCGCCATGCCCGCAAGGGCAATCCGCACTGGACCTGGCCGGTGGCGGTGATCCTGTTCATCCTCATCGCCTGGCTGTCCTCAGGCCCCAAGCTGCCGGGCTCGGCGGGAGAGGAGGTGGCGTCTCGTGCGGCCGAGCCCTTTCTCGATGCAGAGCATTTTGCCGCGGCCAGCCTGACGGTGCAGACCCGCTGCGCCATGTGCCACACGGCCGAGCCGGCCTGGCCCGGCGTCTATGAGGCGCCCAAGAACGTGATCCTCGACAATGACATCGCCATCGCCAACCACGCCAAGGACATTGCCATCCAGGCGGGCTATGCCCATGCCATGCCGCCGGGCAATGTGACCGAAATCACCCCCGAGGAACGGGCGCTGATCGTGGCCTGGTTCCGCGAGGGTTCGGGACAATGACGCGGACCATCCTGCGCGGGCGCGTTCTGAGTTTTGAACGCGAGCCGCTGAGCATCGATGATGCGGGCAGCTATCGCTATTTCAGCGACGGCGGCATTACCATCGAGAACGGCGTTATCGTCGCGGTTGGCGATTTCGTCGCCGAAGCGGGTGCGGAGGTAGTCGATCATCGCCCGCACCTGATCCTGCCCGGGTTCATCGACATGCATCTGCATTATGTGCAGAGCCAGATCGTGGGCTCCTATGCGGGATCGCTGCTGGAATGGCTCAACACCTACACCTTCGTTGAGGAGCAGAAGTTCCGCCAGCAGGGCCATGCCGAGGCCATGGCGACGGCGTTCTTCGATGAACTCCTGCGCAATGGCACGACCACGGCGGTGGCCTATTGCTCCAGCCACCCGCGTTCGGTGGATGCGTTTTTCGGCGAGGCCGAGAAGCGCAATATGCTCATGGTCGGCGGCAAGGTGATGATGGATCGCAATGCGCCCGAGGCGCTGTGCGACACGGCCCAGTCGGGCTATGACGACAGCAAGATGCTGATCGAGCGCTGGCATGGGCGGGGGCGCGGGCTCTATGCCATTTCGCCGCGCTTTGCCATCACGTCGACGCCGGAGCAGCTGGAGGCGTCGCGCGCCTTGGTGCGCGAATTCCCGGACTGCTATGTGCAGACCCATCTCAGCGAGAACGACGCCGAGATCAGCTTTTCCATGGAGCTCTATCCGGATTCGCCGGATTACACGGGCATCTATGAGGACTATGGCCTGCTCGGGTCCAGGACGCTGCTGGGCCATTGCATCCACCTCAACCACCGCGAGACGGGCGTTCTGGCCGAGACGGGCGCCGTGGCCGTGTTCTGCCCGACATCGAACCTGTTCCTGGGTTCGGGACTGTTCGACCGCGAGCGGCTGGCCAAGGCCGGCGTGCGCATGGGGCTGGCCACCGATATTGGCGGCGGCACCAGCTTTGGCATGATGGCGACCATGGGCGAAGCCTATAAGGTGTTGCAGCTGCGCGGGCAGCGCCTCAACCCGCTTGCTTCGTTCTATATGGCCACGCTGGGCAATGCCCGGTCGCTGTCGCTCGAGGGCACCATTGGCGCCATCGCCCCGGGGCATGCTGCCGATCTGGTGGTGCTCGATGCCGGCGCGACGCCGGCGATGCGGCTGCGCCAGGGCAATATCGGCACTCTCGCCGATGAGCTGTTCCTGCTCCAGACCATGGGAGACGATCGTTCCGTGGTGGAAGCCTATGTCGCTGGCGCAAGGGCGAAGTCGACTTTAGGCGGGTTGGCAGCCCCGCGGGCATGACTTAAGTCTGCAGCAAACGCATTCAAAGGAAGCAATGATGAACGACTATCAGACGAAGTCCGGCCTGTCGGTGCATTCCCTGCTGGTCGATTTCGTCGAGCAGGAAGCGTTGCCCGGGCTTAGCGTGTCGGCCGAGCAGTTCTGGAGTGGCTTTGCGGCCATGGTCGCCGAGCATGCGCCCACCAATGTGCGGCTCCTGGCGCGACGCGATGCGCTACAGAGCCAGATCGATGACTGGCATCGTCGCTACGGACCGGTGGCGAACAATCCGCAGGGCTATGAGTTCTTCCTGCGCGACATCGGCTATCTGGTGCCTGAGCCGGCGGATTTCACCATCGAGACCGATGGGCTCGACCCCGAGATTTCCACGCTCTGTGGCCCGCAGCTGGTGGTGCCGGTGAGCAATGCGCGCTATGCGCTCAACGCCGCCAATGCCCGCTGGGGCAGCCTCTATGACGCGCTCTATGGCACCGATGTGATCTCGCGCGATGGCGCGCTGGCGCCTGGCAAGAGCTACAATGCCGAGCGCGGCGCCGCCGTGGTCGAGCGCGCGGCGCAGTTCCTTGATGCCAATTTCCCGCTGGCGAGCGGCAGCCATCGTGACGTGACCGGCTATCACGTGGTCAAGCAGGACGACGTGCGCCACCTGGAGGTCGACACGACTGCCGGCCGCACAGGGCTGCGCGATCCGGCGGCCTTCGTCGGCTATGGCGGCACCGAGGTCAAGGGCGAGCTGGTGCTGGTGCACCATGGGCTGCATGTCGTCCTGGTGATCGACCCGGCCAGCGTCATCGGCGGCGCCCACAAGGCCGGGCTGAGCGACGTGATGGTCGAGGCGGCGCTGACCACGATCCAGGATTGCGAGGACTCTGTTGCAGCGGTCGATGCTGCCGACAAAGTCGGCGTCTATCGCAACTGGCTGGGCCTGATGAATGGCACGCTTTCGGACACGTTTGAAAAGGGTGGCCGCAGCGTCACCCGCAAGCTTAATGCCGACCGCAGCTACAGGGACGTCAATGGCGCACCATTGGTGCTCAAGGGGCGCTCGCTGCTGCTGGTGCGCAATGTCGGCCATCTGATGACCACCGACGCGGTGCTGTGGAACGGTGCGCCCATCGGCGAGGGCCTGATGGACGCCGCCGTGACAGTGCTGTGCGCCATGCAGGACAAGGTCAACAGCCGCACCGGGGCGATCTATATCGTCAAGCCCAAGATGCATGGCCCTGAGGAAGTGGCCTTTGCCTGCGCCATCTTCGCCTCGGTCGAGGCCTTCCTGGGGCTGGCCCCCAATACGATCAAGATCGGCATCATGGATGAGGAGCGCCGCACCTCGGCCAATCTCAAGGCCGCCATCTATGAGGCCCGGGCGCGGGTGTTCTTCATCAACACCGGCTTCCTCGACCGCACGGGCGACGAGATCCACACCTCGATGGAAGCCGGCGCCGTGCTGCGCAAGGACGAGATCAAGTCCGAACGCTGGATCAGCTCCTACGAAGACCGCAATGTGCTGATCGGGCTGGCCTGCGGCCTGTCCGGCCGCGCGCAGATCGGCAAGGGCATGTGGGCGCGGCCCGATGACATGGCGGCCATGATGAGCTCCAAGTCGGGCCATCCCAATGCCGGCGCCAATACGGCCTGGGTGCCGTCGCCGACGGCGGCCACGCTGCACGCGCTGCACTATCATGAGATCGATGTGTTCGAGGCGCAGCGTCGCCGGCACAACCAGCCGCTGCCGTCGTTGACAGATCTGTTCTCGATGCCGGTGCAGGCGCCGTTCTCGCTCAGCCGCGAAGAGATCACCCGCGAGCTGGAGAACAATGCGCAGGGCATCCTGGGCTATGTCGTGCGCTGGGTGCAGCAGGGCGTGGGCTGTTCCAAGGTGCCTGACATCAACAATGTCGGGCTCATGGAAGATCGGGCCACCTGCCGCATCTCCAGCCAGGCCGTGGCCAACTGGCTGCGGCATGGCCTGGTCTCGCGCGATGAGGTGACCGCCACCTTCGAGCGCATGGCGGCGGTGGTGGATGGCCAGAATGCTGGCGATCCGCTCTATCGTCCGATGGCAGAGAATTTTCAGTCCATAGCCTTTAATGCAGCACTCGATCTGGCGCTGCATGGCGCCGATCAGCCCAGTGGCTATACCGAGCCGCTGCTGCATGCCGCGCGCCGCAAGGTCAAGGCGCGCGACGGGCTTTAGATCGTTCCACCCTTAACTGGATTTGCGGCTCTCTTGCCTCCCTCCCCCTTGAGGGGAGGGGGCGATGGACCTCGTCAATCTGAACTTGAAGCGATCTGAGCCTCAGCTGACGAAGTCGAACTTGTCGACGTCGAACAAGCCGCGGTCGGTCATCTTGAGATGGGGGATGACCGGCAGCGCCAGGAAGGCGACCTGCAGGAAGGGTTCTGGCAGGACGCAGCCGAGCGCATAGGCGGCGTCGCGCAGGGCGTGCAGGTCATGAGTGACGGCTTCGAATGGCTTCGGACTCATCAGGCCGGCAATGGGCAGGGCCAGTTCGGCGGTGATCTGGCCGCCATCGGACACGGCAAAGCCGCCGCCCAGCTCGATCAGGCGATTGACTGCCACGGCCATGTCGGCGTCAGTGGCGCCGATGACAGTGATGTTGTGGCTGTCGTGGCCGACCGATGAGGCGATGGCGCCGCGCTTGAGGCCGAAGCCGGTGACGAAGCTGCGGCCGATATTGCCATTCTTCCCATGCCGTTCGATGACGGCGACCTTGATGACATCGGTGGCCAGATCGGGCTGCAGACCGGCTTCCGTGACAGCCAGCGTCGCTTCTTCACGGAACGTCAGGATCAGGCCGGGGCGCACGCCGATGACCGGAGTGGCATTCTGGCCGGCGCGCGGCTCGGTGATGAAGCTCTCGGCGGTGACCGGCGTCGCCTTCATGGAGGTGAGGCCAACGGGGGCCACTTCAGTCCGTGCCGCGAATAGTTCGGGAGTGACCAGACGCCCCGCTGTGATGACATCGGTAACGCGGCAATCGTCCAGGCTATCGAGCAGGGCGATGTCGGCGCGCCAGCCGGGCGCGACCAGGCCGCGGTCGGTGAGGCCAAAGATACGGGCCGCCGAATGGCTGGCGGCGCGATAAACATGGTGCAGTGGCCGACCCATGGCGATCAGGCGGCGGATGGAGCTATCGAGATGGCCTTCCTCGGCAATGTCGAGCGGGTTGCGGTCATCGGTGCAGAGCGCCACAAAGCTCGAGGTGTTCTCGTCCAGCACTTCGGCCAGGGCCTTGAGATCCTTGGAGACAGAGCCTTCGCGAATGAGGATGGCCATGCCCTTGGCCAGTTTTTCACGGGCTTCCGCAGCGCTGGTGGCCTCATGGTCGGTGCGGATGGCGGCGGCGAGGTAGCCGTTGAGCGCCTGGCCCAGCAGCAGGGGCGCATGACCATCGATGTGGCCGCCCTGGAAGGCCACGAGCTTGGCCAGAATGCCGGGGTCTGCATTGAGCACGCCGGGGAAGTTCATCATCTCGGCCAGGCCGATGACCTTGGGGTGGTCGCGGAACACGTTGAGGTCGTCGATCTCAAGGGCGGCGCCCGACGTCTCAAAGCCCGTCGCCGGCACGCAGGACGAGAGGTTGACGCGAATGTCCATCACCGTCTGCTCGGCGCAGTCGAGGAAATAGCGGATGCCTTCGCTGCCCAGCACATTGGCGATCTCGTGCGGATCACAGATCACGGTGGTGACGCCATGGGGCAGCACGCAGCGATCGAACTCCAGGGGTGTCACCAAGGAGGACTCGATGTGCAGATGGGTATCGATGAAGCCGGGGACAGCGAAGCGTCCGCGACCATCGATCTCCACCTTGCCCTGATAGGGGGCATGGGTGCCGACGATGCGGTCGTCAACGATGGCGATGTCGGTGGTGGTCACCGCGCCGGTGATGACATCGAGGAGCTGCACATTGCGCACCACCAGGTCTGCGGGCTCCCGGCCCTGACCGGCCATGATCATGCGGGTGAGCGAGTGTGCAGAGGTCATCAGTCCATCCTGGGGTTGTCTCATGCGGGACACTGGTGTCCCGCACCCCATGACGTCAAGGCCGCGCTGGCATGGCTGGCATGGGTGTCAGGCAATCCCGCGCTTGGCAAAGGCGGTTGCAAGCCGCTTGCCGAGCTCTGCCGGTGAGCCGCTGGCTGTCTCGGCTGGGCTAAAAAAGCAGTAGCGGTTCCGGCCGTCCGCCTTGGCCTGGTAGAGGGCGGTGTCGGCACAGATCAGCAAGTCGAGTTCTGTCCGGGCATGTTCGGGCACGGTGGCTATGCCGATGCTGATGCCAATGTTGACGCGCTTTCCCTGGACGACGAAGGGTTGGCCAACCACACCGATGATGCAGGCTGCAAGGTCCGCGGGCTGCTCGGCGCCGGAAATGCCGGGCTGAATAATAGCGAACTCATCGCCGCCCAGGCGCACCAGCGTATCGCGCGGGCCCAACTGCGCCTTGATCCGCCGTGAAACCTGCTGCAGCAGGTCGTCGCCGGCCTTGTGACCGAGCGTATCATTGACGGGCTTGAAGCGGTCGAGATCCAGGCAGTGCAGCGCCAGCCGCCGTGCGCCTGGCGCTGCTTCCGCCAACGCCTCGGCGAGGCGGCTCTCGAACATGGCGCGGTTGCCCAGGCCAGTCAGCGGATCATGCAGGGCCCGGTGATTGGCATCGGCACGCTCGGCAAGCAGCTGGCGCGATGCCCGCCGCAGATTGCGCAGCAGCAGAGCAATGATGACGGCCACGATCGCCATGGCTGCACCCAGCGCGGGCAGCGTGGAGTCGATGATGTTGCGGCCGGGGCGGGCCGGCAGCCACTTGAACCATGACACCACCTCACCACTGGCGTTCTCGACCGGAAAGACCGCGGCGGAAAACGGCCATTCGGGCGTGTCGCTGAAGTGCGCGTCGCGCAGCATGAACTGCTCGGCGATGGATTGTCCCAGGTTACGATCCAGGGCCGTGGCGGTGATCAGCAGCGGCCCGCCAGCAACGCGCGCTTCAATCGTATCCGAAACAATGGGGGTGGCGACCAGGATGGAAGGCACGCCATTGACCACCGCCACGTCAAAGGCGTGGGGCGTGCCGTCGCGAATGCCCTGCAGGTAGGCATCGAGCGCCCGGCGGTTGCTGTCAGAGGACAGCTGCGCCATCAGCGGAGCAGCCTGGACCTGCACGGTCTGAAAGCTGTCTGGCTCGACCATCTGGCCCTGGCGAGCGGCAAAGACGGGCTGGCCGTCCGCCGTCACCACATAGAGTTCGGTCTGTCCCAGATAGTCATAGGATTCCGAGAGCAGCGTATCGGACAGCCAGTTGATATCGCGTGTCTGGCTTGCGGTCACCAGGGCGTCCCAGGCGGTAATGTCATCCTGACCGTGGGTTGCGGTGCGGATAAAGGTCTCGAGGGCCCGGGCGACCAGGCGACGCTGGTGCTCGATGGCATCGGCGTCGACACTGTTGATCACCAGGCCTACAAAGCCGGCCAGGGCGGTCATGGTGACCACGAATGCGGCGACGATGGGCAGGATCACCCGCGTCGCAAACTGCTCCCTGTCCCGACTGGTCTCCATAGGTGTGGCTCCAAGCGATGCGCTGCACCGGGGTACTATCCCCGGGCCGCTTTACGGCCACGTAAATTGCTAATTCATTCGTGCGCGGCAGTTAACGAGCCATTGCCTTGACGCTGCGGGCGCCGCGCGACATCAGCGCATTGGCGGGATCGGCGAAGACATCGACGATCTTCTCGCGGGGGACGCCGGAGGAAAACAGGAAGCCCTGCAACACATTGCAGCCCATCTGTCCGAGGATGGTGGCCTGGATCTCGGTTTCCACGCCTTCAGCCGTCACCTCGATGTCCATGGCATGGGCCAGGGTGACGATGGCCTGGGTGATTGACACAGAGACATGCCCCTCGGCCAGCTGGCTGACGAAGGACCGGTCGATCTTGATGCGATCAACCGGATAGCGCTTGAGATAGCTCAGCGATGAATAGCCGGTGCCGAAGTCATCGAGCGCGATCTTGATGCCGGCCGTCCGGAAGGTACGCAGGTTCTGCGATGAGACATGTTCGTCGTCGAGGAGGATGGACTCGGTGATCTCGAGCTCGAGATCGCTGGGGCGCATGCCGGTGCGATGGAGAATGTCGAACACGACATGGGAGAACTGCGGATTGCGCAGCTGGGTGGGGGAGATGTTGACGGCAATGGTGCGGCCGGGGGCATTGGCGCCCAGTTCGCAGGCCCGGCGCAGCACGAACTCGCCCAGCGCTTCAATGAGCCCGGTGTTCTCTGCCACCGGAATGAAGCGGGCCGGGGAGATCTGTCCATACTTGGGATGGGACCAGCGCGACAGTGCCTCGGCGCCCACGACACGGCGGGTCTCCTGGCTGACGAGCGGCTGGAACACCACCGACAGCTGGTCGTCGCGCTGCAGCGCCTCGCGCAGCTCGCCTTCGATCGTGTGCTGCAACTGCAGCATCTCGTTCATGTGCTCCTCGTACACCATGGCGCGGTTGCGTCCGCCGGCCTTGGCTTCGTAGAGCGCGATGTCGGCCTTGCGCATCAGCTCGCTGGAGCCGACCTCTTCGCTGCCGCGGTCGATGCTGACGATGCCAATGCTGGCGCCGACATGAGCCTTGTAGTGGTGCAGCTCGAAGGGCTGGCCAATGGCATCGATGACGCGCTGGGAGGTCTGGGGCAGGTCGGTGTCCGATGCGTTGTGCACCAGCACAATGCCGAATTCGTCGCCACCGAGGCGCGCGATCAAGGTGTCCTTGCCCAGCACAGCGCGGAGCCTGTCGGCGACGGCGCAAATCAGCTCGTCGCCGGCCTGGTGGCCCAGGGTGTCGTTGACCTGCTTGAAGCGATCCAGGTCAAGCATCAGGAGGCTGATGGTGCCCACCTCATGGCCGCGCCCATCGAGGCGCCGCGCCAGTTCGGCCTCGAAGCTGGAGCGATTGGGCAGGCCGGTCAGCTCGTCGTGGCTGGCCTGGTAGCGGCTGAAGTGCTTGCCGGCCTCGAGGGCCTCGGCATAGCGGCGCAACTGGTTGAGCAGCAGCAGGACCAGGCCGCCGATGACCAGGAAGGTGACGCTGAGCATGGGAATGGTCTGGCTGAGCACGGTCTGGCCAGGACGATCCAGCGTCCACTGGAAAAAGGTGATGAAGCGGCCGGCATTGTTGACGATCGGGTAGACGGCCTGGTCGGGCGCCGTTCCGCTGGTCATGGTGAAGTGACCGGCTTCGATGGCGTATTGGCGGTTGATCTCGGTCGCTACCGTGGTGTCGAGGAAGCGCGTCAGGACCAGCACATATTCGGTCCCCGGCTGCTGTTGCAGCGCGCCGGTATCGGACACGATGGTGGCTGCCGTGACCAGGGCCGGGCGATCATCGACCAGCAGGAAGTCGGTCAGGATGACGGGCTGCTGCCCGGTGCCGATGGGCGCGGCCTGCAGATGGGTCGCGCGCAGATCGGCCAACAGCGTCCGGTAGGGGGTGTTGTTGCTGGCGTTCTCGGGGAGGATGACCGGAAAGCCGTCCACCATGGCGTATGTGGGGTTGTTGGCCTCGTCCACCACCACAAGGGCGTCATAGCCGAAATTGGCATGCATGCGGCTGGCCAAATTGCGCTCGATCCAATTGGCGTTGAACGCCAGCTTGGTATTGATCAGCGTCTCATCCCACACGGCCAGGCTGGCAGCCTGCATCTGCATCTGGTCGCGCCGCGCCTGAATCACACGCGACACGGACTGGGTCTGCCGCTCCAGCGAGCGCTGGTCGATATTGGCTGTGGACCACACCACAAAACCCAGCACGGTGATGATGGCCAGGGCCAGCATCAGCACGACCGGCAGCAACACGGCCACGGGCACGTGCCGTCTGATGGCGGAGGGGTTTGGTGGCTGCATAGGTCAATCTTGTGTACGTACAGTCCACAGTTTAACCCCAACGAAGTTTAGGACTTGTTACCGCGGGGAAATCCCTTTTTGCAGCAATGCCTTAATGATTGTGCTGCGGCGGAATATTGTCCTTGAACAGCACTTCACGGTCCTGGGTGAAATTGGCCAGCAACGGCAGGCAGGCGCCGCCGATCTCGCGGGCCCCAAAGCCAATGGTGCCTTCAACCACTTCGAAGGGGGCAAGGCCCTGGCGGTCAAAGCCCGCGACAGCCTCGCGGACCGCTGCGACGAGCGCTGCGCGCACCACCGGGGGAAAGGCTCCGTCGATGACGATCGTGCTGAAATCGATGATCGAGACAGCACTCACGGAGGCCACCGCAAGGCTGCGGGCTGCATCGGCAATCCACTGCGTGATCTCGGGGCCGATCTCGCCCCAGTCACTGGGATCGCGCCACAATATGCTGGCGTCCTTGCCGGCAGCGGCCAGCGCCTCGGCCAGCACATAGATCGAGGCGCTCTTCATCAACTGCTGGAAACCGGAGGGCGTGGCGATGGGCATGGGCGCCAGGGCCCCGGCATAGCCGGTGCGACCGGGGAAAAGGTGGCTGTTGAGCACGACGCCACCGCCCACGAACGAGCCCAGGAAAACATAGAGGAAATCGTCGCCGTGCTGGCCATTGCCGAGCACCAGTTCGGCCGCACAGGCGGCGGTGCCGTCATTGTGCAAATAGACCGGCCAGGGACAGATGGCGGCGATGGCGGCGCGCATGTCCGCATTGCGCCAGGCTTCGAGAACGTCGGGTGGTGCCCCGATCTGGGACTCCCAGTTCCAGAGCTCGAAGGGCGCGGCAATGCCGAAGCCGGCGATGCGGGCGCGTTCGCCTTCCGAGAGGCTGATCGTCAGTTCATCGATGCCACGGCGCGCGAGGTCGACGATGATCTCGGGCGTGGGGTAGGGATGGGGCTCGTGCAGGCGGCCGAGCACATTGCCCAGGAAGTCCATCAGCACCACGTCGGAGCTGCGGCGGCCGATCTTGAGCCCGAGAAAGAAGGCGCCGCGGGGATTGAGCGCATAGGGGACCAAAGGCTGGCCCACCTTGCCGCGCAGCGGATCAAGGCGCAGCAGGATGCCATCGGCTTCCAGCGCATTGGCGATGGTGGAAATGGTCTGAGGCGACAGGCCGGTCCGGCGCGCAATGTCGGCCTTGGGCAGGGCGCCGTGGCGACGGATCAGCGAGAGCACCAGCCGTTCGTTGTACAGGCGCACGCCTGACTGATTTGTGCCCCGGCTGAGGCTGTCCGTGCCGGTGCCAGCGGTATTCGCCATGACCATCAACAAGTCCCCCTCGGTTGCACAGCGCAGTGCAACGCACAGCTTTAGGCCGCATCCGCAGCGCGAAAGCAATCCCTTTCAGCATGCCTCCAGACGCCGGATCGCGGGTTTTGATTGCAATACAGGCTCCCCGAGCGGTCGAGACAGAGAAAGTCGGATAATAAATAAATCCGGTGGAATAACTTATTGACAGATGGATTGGCCTTGGTAGTGTCTGGCCGATCGACGGACCGGGCAGCGACCTGCCGCCGTCGGATCGAAGGCCCGCAAGACTGAGCAAAAACAGCTGCGCGCCGGGACCATTTTCCTGGGAGGAAACCGACGTGACCAAATTCAAGACTTCGCTGCTGCTGGGCGCTGCTGCCTGTGCCTTTCTCTCCGCACCGGCGGTCATGGCGGCCGATCTGGCCTGCCTGATCACCAAGAACAACACCAATCCGTTCTTCGTGAAGATGAAGGAAGGCGCCGAAGCTGCCGCCAAGGCTGCCGGACTCGATTTCAAGGCCTATGCCGGTGAGAAGGATGGCGATGCCTCGCCGCAGCTGACAGCCATCGAGAACTGCATGGCGGCCGGTGCCAAGGGCATTCTGATCACGCCCTCCAACGACTCCGTCGGTCCGCTGCTCAAGGATGCGCGCGCTGCCGGCATCCTGGTGATCGCGCTCGATACGCCGCTGGCGGATCCTGAAGCGCAGGACATGACCTTTGCCACGGACAACTTCGAAGCCGGCATGCTGATCGGCAAGTGGGCTGCCGCCAAGCTTGGGCCGGAGGGTGTCAAGACCGCCAAGATCGGCATGCTCGACATCAACAAGGACAATATCTCGGTGGACGTGGCGCGTGACACCGGGTTCCTGGTCGGCTTCGGCATCGACGTGCCCGATCTCAAGGTCATGGGCTCCGAGACCGACCCGCGCGTGATCGGCCATGAATCCTCGGGTGCAAATCCGGAAGGCGGCGTGACCTCGGTTGAGAATCTGCTGGCCAAGGACCCCGACATGAACGTGGTCTACACCATCAACGAACCGGCGGCCGAGGGCGCCTACCAGGCCCTGACCAAGGCCGGCAAGACCGGCGTGCTGATCGTTTCGGTCGACGGCGGTTGCCCCGGCATCGCCAACGTCAAGGCCGGCGTGATCGGCGCCACCTCGCAGCAGTACCCGCTGCTGATGGCATCCAAGGGCGTGGAAGCCATTGCCGCCTTTGCCAAGGACGGCACCAAGCCCGTGGCCACCGAAGGCCTGAGCTTCTTTAACACCGGCGTCAATCTGGTCACCGACCAGCCTGTCGATGGCGTTCCCTCGATCGACAGCACCAAGGGCACCGAGCTCTGCTGGGGCTAATGGCCCGCTGACCAGACCGTGAGCAGGGGGCGGCGTGTCAGTCGCCCCCTGTCCGCCTGCGCCTTGACAGGGCGGACAGCCAGCATTGGGCAGGGAGAGCCATGAGCGACAGCAACGCGCCGACCAAAACCATTTCAGACTTCGAGGCCAAACTGGCCCAGGCAGACAAATCCGTCGCCAGCTTCGAGCGGGACGACAGAAGCCTGTTTCACATTGTGCGGTCTTTCCTCAGGACCAATCCAACAACAATTCCTACGCTGGTGCTGATCGTCAGCATCGCGGCCTTTGGTCTGATTGCACCGCGTTTCCTGGGGCCGGGCGCCCTGTCGACGGTCCTGCAGCAGATCACCGTCACCGGCATCATTGCCATTGCCCAGACGCTGGTGATCCTGACCGCTGGCATCGACCTGTCGGTGGGCGCGATCCTGGTGGTCACCTCGCTGATCATGGGCAATATGGCGGTCAATCTGGGCGTGCCGCTGCCGATTGCGATCGGGGTGGGCATGATGTTCGGCGCGCTGATGGGGTGGCTCAACGGCGTGCTGGTGGCCATCATCAAGCTGCCGCCCTTCATCGTGACACTGGGCACGCTCTCAATCTTTACGGCGCTCAAGCTCTGGTATTCGCATTCGGAATCGATCCGCAATGCCGACATTCTCGAAAAGGCGCCGGGCCTGTTGTGGTTCGGCGAGGCCGTGCGTTTCGGCGGCTTCAAGCTGACCTACGGCACCATTTCGCTGGCGGTGGTGGCCGCCATCGTCTGGTACATGCTCAATCGCACCGCGTGGGGGCGCCATGTGCATGCCATTGGCGATGATCCTGATGCGGCGCGGCTTTCGGGCATTCGCACGCGGCGGACGCTGATCTCGGTCTATGCGCTGGCCGGGCTGATCTGCGGCTTCGCTGGCTGGGTCGCCATCGGCCGGGTTGGCTCGGTGTCGCCAATCTCCTTTGACACGGTCAATCTGGGCTCGATCACCGCCGTGGTGATCGGCGGCACGTCGCTCTTTGGTGGGCGCGGTTCCATCGTCGGCTCGGTGCTCGGCGCCATCATTGTTGGCGTGTTCAACACCGGCCTGTCGCTGGCCGGGGTGGACGACTATTGGCAGATGTTCGCGGCGGGCACGCTGGTGATCATCGCTGTTGCACTTGATCAATGGCTGCGGAGGGCATCGCAATGAGCGATATCGAGCCAATCCTGAAAGCGCGTGGCCTGCTCAAGCGCTACGGCACCGTGGTCGCGCTCAACGGCGCGGACTTCGATCTCTATCCCGGCGAAATCCTCGCCGTGATCGGCGACAATGGTGCGGGCAAGTCCACCCTCATCAAGGCCATCAGCGGCGCAATCATTCCCGATCACGGCGAAATCGCTTTCGAAGGCAAGCCGGTGCATTTCCGTTCGCCCGAGGACGCGCGCAACGCCGGGATCGAGACGGTTTACCAGAACCTGGCACTGTCGCCGGCCCTCTCGATTGCCGACAACATGTTCCTGGGACGTGAGGTGCGCCGATCCGGCCTGCTGGGGTCGCTGCTCCGCATGATGGACCGTGGCCACATGCAGAAGTTTGCCCGCGAGAAGCTGAGCGAACTGGGCCTGATGACCATTCAAGACATCAACCAGGCGGTCGAAACCCTGTCGGGTGGGCAGCGGCAGGGCGTGGCTGTGGCCCGGGCGGCCGCTTTCGGCTCCAAGGTCATCATCCTCGACGAGCCGACGGCAGCGCTGGGCGTCAAGGAATCGCGGCGCGTCCTCGAGTTGATCCTGGATGTCCGCTCACGCGGCATTCCGATCATCCTGATCAGCCACAACATGCCGCATGTGTTCGAGGTGGCGGATCGCATCCATATCCACCGGCTGGGCAAGCGGATCGCCGTGATCCGGCCCAAGGACTATTCCATGTCCGATGCCGTGGCGATCATGACGGGCGCCATGCAGCCGCCAGAAATGGTCGAGGCGATGGCGGGCTGATCGCCGGAGCGAACGCAAAGGCCGTCGCGCGCCCTTCGCGGCGGGCACGGAACAGGCTAGAACGGAGGCGGGTGCATCACGGTTTGATGCGCCCGCAACTCTGTGATGCCTCGGGAAAATGACCATGACCAAAGTGCGCGCCCTTGTTCTTGAACGCCAGCACGAACTGGCCCTGCGCGAGATCGACATGCCGCTCGATGTCGGCCCGGGCATGGTCAAGATCGCCATCCACACCGTGGGCGTGTGCGGTTCGGATGTGCACTATTACACCCATGGCAAGATCGGCCCCTTTGTCGTCAATGCGCCCATGGTGCTGGGGCATGAGGCGGCCGGCACGGTGACTGAGGTTGGTGCGGGTGTCACCCATCTCAAGGTGGGCGACCGGGTCTGCATGGAGCCGGGCATTCCCGATGCCAATTCGCGCGCCAGCCGGCTGGGCATGTATAATGTTGATCCGGCCGTGCAGTTCTGGGCGACGCCGCCGGTGCATGGTGTGCTGACGCCTGAAGTGGTGCATCCGGCCAATTACACCTTCAAGCTGCCCGACCACGTCAGCTTTGCCGAAGGCGCGATGGTGGAGCCTTTTGCAGTGGGCATGCAGGCGGCCACCAAGGCGCGCATCACGCCCGGCGATACCGCAGTTGTTCTCGGTGCAGGGCCGATTGGCACCATGGTGGCGCTGGCGGCACTGGCGGGTGGCTGCGCCCGCGTGATCGTCGCCGACCTGGCCCAGCCCAAGCTCGACATTGCCGCGCAATACCAGGGCATCATTCCGGTCAATATCCGCGACAGCAACATCGTGGCCGAGGTGGCGCGGCTGACCGAGGGCTGGGGCGCCGATGTGGTGTTCGAGTGCTCGGGGTCGCCGCATGCCTGGAAGACCATCATGGACCTGCCGCGTCCCGGCGGCTGCATCGTCGTGGTCGGGTTGCCGGTCGAGCCGGTGGCGGTCGATGTCGCCGGGGCCTCGGTCAAGGAACTGCGCATCGAGAACGTCTTCCGCTATGCCCATCAGTATGATCGCGCCATTGCGCTGATCGCCTCGGGCAAGGTCGACCTCAAGCCGCTGATCTCGGAGACCTTTGCCTTTGAAGACTCCAAGGCGGCGTTTGACCGGGCGGTCGAGGCAAGGCCGAGCGATGTGAAACTGCAGATCAGGGTCGCCAACTAGCGGAAGCATCGAGGCGACCAGAGGGAGGACAGCATGGATCTCAACCTGCGCGACAAGGTCGCCGTCATCACGGGCGGCACGGTGGGCATTGGCCTGGCCGTGGCCGAGGGGCTGGCGGCGGAGGGCGCCAATCTGGTGCTGGTCGGGCGCAATCGTGATCGGGCCGATGACGAAGCCTCGCGCATTGCGGATCGCTATGGCGTCATCACCACGGCCATTGCGGCTGATGTGGCGACGGCAGAGGGGTGCGACGCGGTGATCGCCGGCACGATCAAGGCCTTTGGCGGCGCCGATATTCTGATCAACAATGCCGGCACGGGCTCCAATGAGACCATTGCCGAGGCTGATGATGCCAAATGGCAGTATTACTGGGATCTGCATGTGATGGCCGCCGTGCGGCTGGCGCGTGGGTTGGTGCCGACCATGAAGAAGCGCGGCGGCGGCGTGGTGCTGCACAATGCTTCGATCTGTGCCGTGCAGCCGCTCTGGTATGAGCCGATCTACAACACCACCAAGGCCGCCTTGATGATGTTTTCCAAGACGCTGGCCAATGAGGTGGTGGGCAGCAATATCCGCGTCAACACCATCAACCCCGGCCTGGTGCTGACGCCGGACTGGATCAAGACGGCCAAGCAGATTGCCGGCGAAGACGGCTGGCAGGCGCATCTGCAGGGCGTCGCCGACGCTGCCGGCGGCATGAAGCGTTTCGCTACGCCCGAAGAACTGGCCAATTTCTTTGTCTTCATGTGTTCGGACAAGGCCAGCTACTCGACGGGCTCGACCTATTTCGTGGACGGCGGCTGGCTGCAGACAGTCTGATGCTGCCGCGGAGCGGCGCGGTCCTGGGTGTCGATATCGGCTGGTCGCTGCGCCAGCGCTCGAGCGCGGTGTGCCTGCTGCGCTGGGATGGCTCATCGGTGCATTGGCGCATCGCCCGGTTTACGGCGCAGGACGATGATCGCCGGGCCACCCTGGCTGGAGTGATCGGCGACACGCCGCTGCTGGCGGCGGCGTTCGATGGGCCGTTGCGCGGCGACCTCAGCGAAATCGATGTCTATCGCGCGGCCGAGCGGCTGCTCAGCATCCGTCCGCTGCGCGAGGCCATCGGCAAGCTGGCGCAGTCCAACAGCGGCAATGGCCGGTTGCTCAATCGCGCCACCAATGCCTGTGCCCGCGACGTGATTGCCTCGGGACGGGTGGGGGTGGCGCGCCATGCGCAGGCGATCCATCCGCTGGCCATTGCCGAGGCGTTTCCCAATTGCTTCCTTGGCCTGATGCTGGGCGATCCGGCGCCGCACAAGGGCGGGCGCGGCAGCCGTTCGGATCGCTACTACACTGCGCTCGTGGCCGACGGCACGCTGGAGCGTCTGTTGCATCACCATCTGCCGGGTCGGGCGTCCGCGGCAGCATTTGCCAGCGTAACAAACCACGATGATCGTGCCGCCCTGGTCTGTGCCCTGACGGCGTTGGGCGTGGCGGGGCAGGACTATTGTGCAGCCGGCGATGCGGAGGGCTGGATCATCCTGCCGCCCCCCGCTTTCATCGCGCCATGGGCGATGCCAATTCTTGCGGATCCGGACGTGCGGGCCGCGGGCGGGGAGATGGTGCTGAGGGGAGCCTAGTGCCTTGCGTGGCCGCGGGGAGAAGCAGGTGTGCTGCGATGCGCTCGAGGGACAAGCGCCCATTCAGCTCTGCTTCTCCCCCCGTGCGCGGACGACAGGGAGGTGACGTCGCGCTTCGACCTGGGCCTTCCGGGAAGAAGGCCCGGCCCAACTGCTGGAGGAGGTTCAACAGCCGGGAAATAATGGCCGGAGGGGATGCCTGGGAATGCAGACGATCCGAGAACCGCGTGCGACACCCCTCCGGGCCTGACATGCAACCTGTGGACGCAGGCGCTACATGCCAACTGCTTCGGGCCGCTGAGACAGCGACCAGAATTCGAGAATGGCCATGGCTTCGTCGCGATAGGCCGCGACGTCGGCATGGCGGGTAAAGACGGCTGCTGCACCGGCCGCGATCAGCTCTGCGCGGGCAGCGCTATCGGCAGCGGCGGTCATGACCAGCACGGAAATGCCCTTGCTGGCGACCAGCCGCCGAATGGCGGTGATGAACTCCAGATTGGCGCCGCTATGGGCCTTGAGGTCGACGATGACGGCCGAGGGCCAGTGGCGGGGAGCCCCGCCCAGCACGCCAGACAGCAGGGCAGCGCCGCGCTCGGCATTGCCATACCACTGCATTTCCGGACCGCCCTGCGCTTCCAGCGTGCGCATCAACAAGCCCGCCGAGAAGGAATCATCATCGATCAACGCCAATTGAGGCGCGCTGCTACTGTCGTCGTTCACAATGTGCCTCATGTGTCCGTGCCGTTCGGACAATTCAAACGCAACTACCGGCCAGGGCAAAAAACCACGCTGGACTGGAAGCGATGTCGAAGAAGGCGAAGCGACTTGCAGGGGGCCTAACCCGGCAGGTCTAATAAATTCCATCGCCGCACTATATGCCCTTAGCTATGCCGCACAATTCGTTCGGCGGCTAGAGGAACGCACGTAACAGGGTGTAATTGTGCTTGCGTTTTACATGTAAATCGCGCCAAATCGACAGTAGAAGCGGAGTCTGTCGTGGCCGAGCCGGCGCAATCAAATGACAGAGCGATCCAGGCTTTGGAGCGATTGCTCACTTGGCCCGAAATCGCGCGGTCTCCGCAGCTGGCCAAATTTCTCGATTACATTGTCCGGCGCAAGCTGGAGGGGCAGGAACAGGCGATCAAGGCCTATGCCATTGCCGTGGATGTTCTGGGCCGGCCAGCCGATTTTGATCCACAGGCCGACCCCATCGTGCGCGTGCAGGCCCGTCGCCTGCGGGCCCTTCTGGACCAATACTACCTCACCGATGGGGCGGCCGAGACGCTGCGCATCCGGCTGCCGGTGGGGCGCTATGTGCCGGAGCTGGTGGAGCGGGAGGAGTCGCTGCCTCCCCTTAGGGAGCCCGAGCCGCTCAGTGCCATGCCCGCGTTGCCGGCGGTCAATGTTGCCAAGGGCGACAGCTTCGGCGTGTCCTGGTTTGCGCTGATGATGCTGGTTGCCGGCGTTCTGGTGCTGTCGCTCGCCCTGGTCGCGTTCTGGCCGCGCGACAGTGTGGAGGCCACTGGCGATGCGCTGGACCGGCCAAGCCTGACAGTTGTGGAGTTCCAGACGCTGGGTGGCCTGCAGGGCTTCGTGGCACCGTCGGGCGGGTTGGCCATTGAGCTGGTCACCGATCTTGAGCTGTTCGACGAATTGATCGTCCGCTATGGCGGCGGTGGTGACGCGGCGACGATGGGCGATGCGGCAACCGACTATGTGCTCACCGGCATCGTGCGGCCGGATGGCGACATGGTCCAGTTCAGTGCCATTCTCACCGACGTCAACTCGGGCCTTGTAGTGTGGAACCAGTCCATCGCGGAAACCGCCCAGGCCGCCACCCAGCCCGGCGTGCTGGATGATGTGTCGCGCCAGCTGAGCCTTCGCCTGGGCAGTGCGCGCGGCCCGCTGCATCGCAAGGCGCAGGCGCTGCTGGACGAGGCGCAGCTGCCAGATGGGCCGGTTACCGACTATCTGTGTACCATGATGTTTCACCGCTACCGGGACACGGCCGCTCAGGCGGCTGCCGAGCTGGTGCAGACCTGTCTGGCCAAGCTCCACCTGCAGGGTGAGCCGTCAGCGGCCATGCTGGCCATCGAGGCAAGCCTGATTGTCGACCGGCTCGGCACCGGAAATGGCGACCGCTTTGCCAGCCCGGTCAGCATCAGCCGCGCCGAAGTCCTGCTCAACAAGGCGTTGCAGACGGACCCCACCAGTGCGTTCGTCTGGGAGCAGCTGGCGCGGACGCGGCTGGCCGCCGGGGCGACGGAGCGGGCGCGCGCTGCCTTCAGCTCTTCACTGCAGCTCAATCCGGCCAATGCCGATGCCCTGGCTGCCTATGGGCTGCAACTGGCGCTGTCGGGCGAGGTGGGCGATGCGGCCGCCATGGCGCAGGATGCCTTGGACAGTACCGCCGATCCGCCAGACTGGTATTTCGGCGCGCCGGCGCTCGAGGCGCTGCGCCAGGGGAAGCCAGAGCTGGCGGCGATCTACGCGGAATCCTATTCGCGCGCGGATCGGGAACTGGGCCCGATCCTCGCCATCATGGCCGGGCAACGCGCCGCCGACCCGGCAATCGTCAACCGCTATGTCGCGCAGGTGCTGGAGGTGCCGGCATTCCGCGTTGCCGGCGTTCTGCCCCGGTTGCGCGAGCGAATTTCGGACCCTGCACTGATTGAGCAGGCGCGCATTGCCCTGCTGGCTGCCGGCGTGCCGCAGGCTTCGCTGGTCAATGGGTTCTAGTGCGCGCTGGAGTGCGAGAAGAGATTGATGACCAGGACACCGGCAAGGATCAGCGCCATGCCGATCAGCGCCGGCAGGTCTAGGGTCTGCCCATAGGCGAAATAGGCGATCAGCGAAACCAGAACGATGCCCACGCCCGACCATATGGCATAGCCAATACCCACGGGGATGGTCTGCAGCGCCAGCGAGAAGAAGTAGAAGGTGATGCCATAGCCCAGCACCACCACGACGCTGGGAACCAATTGCGTAAATCCCTGCGAGGCGCGCAGGAAGGAGGTGGCAATCACCTCGCCGACGATGGCAATGCCCAGATAGATGGCCCCGTTCATGGTGTGGATGGACCGAACAGATCGCGCGCAAGTGCGATGAAACGGTCGCCGCGTTCCTCAAAATTCTTGAACTGGTTGTAGGATGGTGCGCCGGGCGAGAGGATCACGGTGTCGAAATCGTCGCTGCGCGCCCGCAGGGCCTGCATGGCTGCCGCAAGATCGGGCGCCTCGATGACGCCGATATAGGGTGCAGCGCTCCGCGTGGCGCTGGCCAGTCGCGCACCGGTAACGGGCAGGCAGGCCAGGGTTGTCACCCCGTAGCCGACCAGGCGCTGCGCCAGTTCGGCGTAGTCCTGCTCACGTTCATGACCACCGGCAATCAGGGCAAGGCGCCGGCCGGCATAGGCGGCAAGGGCAGCCTTGGTTGCCTCGGGCGTGGTGGAAATGGAATCGTCGACGAACAGCGTCGCGCCGAATTCATGTTCTTCCAGCCGATGCGGCAAAGGCGAGAAGGCGCGAATGCCCTGGACAATGCCGTCCAGCGTGCCGCCGGCGGCCAGGGCGATCTGCGCGGCGAGATGGGCATTGTCGCGATTGTGTGCGCCCTTGAGCCGCGAGCGGTCGACGGCGGCATCCACCGCCGACAATTCATCGGCACTGAGATCGCGGATCAGCCGGCGATGGTCACGCACGGCCATGGCGACGCGGGTATTGCCCTTGGCGGCGGCGCCCAGGGCGACCGGGAAGCCGCCATCGCGGTCAATCAGGTGCAGCTTGTCACGGTAATAGGTGTCGACCGAGCCATGCCAGTCGACATGTTCGGGATAGAGATTGGTCACCGCCGCGATATCGGGCAGGAAGTTCATGTCGGCGGTCTGATAGCTCGACAGCTCAAAGATCACCACGGCGTGGCGATCCGCGATGTCGAGCGGCGCCAGCCCGACATTGCCGGCCAGGCCCGCATCGATGCGCGAGCGGGTCAGCATGAGGTGGACAAGCGTGGCCGTGGTGGATTTGCCCTTGGTGCCGGTGATGGCGATCACCGTGCGGCCATTGCGGTAGGCACCGCCCCAGAGGTTGAGGTTCGAGGTGACGGCAATGCCGGCGTCGCGGGCAATCGAGAACACGGGCTTGTAGAGCGACACGCCCGGGCTCTTGATGATATGGCCGACCAGATGGTTGCGCAGCGCTGAGGGGAGCTCTTCGAGCGCGACCGGCGTCGTCTCGGGAATGTCGGCGGTGCCGCTGTCGACGGTCACATAGACCTTGAGGTCCGGCTGGCGTGCCTTGAGAAAGGCCCGGGTGGATAGCGCCTCGCGGCCAGCGCCATAGAGCAGGACGGGTTCGTCAAACCGCATAGGCCGCCACCTTTGCTGCCAGCGCGGGCGGAATGTGGTGGTCGTGGCTGTCCGTCAGGCATTCGGCCATGGCGGCCTGCAGGCGCGGCTCGCCATATTGGGCCAGGAGATCGGCTTTAACCGCACGGACCACGGCGGCCTCGTGCCAGTCGGCGTGGCGGGTCAACGTATAGAGGCAGGCTGCGGCCTCGAGGATTTCGCCGACACATTCCCATGGCTTTTGGCCGGCGAGCCCGGCCAGTTCGCGGAACGAGCCTTCGTGCGCGGGATTGTCGAGCAGGTCCTTGCCGAAGATCGATAGCAGCCTGTCCTTGGCCATGAAGGGCGCAAAGATCAGGAAGACGAAGTGGCACTTGGGGCATTCGCCGCACCACAGCGGGCCGTCATTGCCCGTCAGGCGGAAATTGCGGTTGCAGCTCGAAAAGACGTGGTCGAACTTGGTCTCGTGGGTGAACAGCGAGGCGATGCGGGCCTCCGAATAGGGCCGCAGCAGCGAGAAATACTGCAGCGCGCCGCCGGTGGCGTCCGCCAGAATGCCGGCGATGCGCAGCTCGAAGCCCAGGGACTTGGAATACTGGTGATTGGTCTCGCGCCCGTCGAACTCGACATTGCCCTCGCTGGCCGAGCGCTCATTGCTGAGCACGATCTGGTTGTAGCCATAGAGCAGGGCGCAGAGTGCGGCGATCATCGAGTTGATGGCCGTCGAGGGCACATGGCCGTTGTAGTAGCCCGGTTCCTTGCCCAGGCGGATCATCTCGGCGTCGAGCGTGCGGGTCACATAGACCGGATCGGTGCCGATGGCGGTAACCGAGGTCAGGATCGGCCCCTTGGGATTGACGGCAAAGGGCGTGAAGGGGACGCCGGTGTGGGTCAGCAGGTCGACGCTGACCAAGGAGTCCTTGCCGCCGCCGATCGGCAACAAGGTGCGTTCCGGAAGCTGGACACGGGGCAGGGGGGCGTTGGCGTCGTCGGGCGCGTCGATGGTCAGCCGGCCAAAGCGCTGCAACTGGTTGCGGGCGTAGAATTCGCCCAGGCCATTCTCATAGATGTCGATGGCAAAGGCGCGCTCGCTTTCCGTCAGCGGAATGGCATCGGCCACAATCGCAAACGGCGCGCGCAGCTTGAAATAGCTGACGCCCAGCACAATCGCGGTCAGGTCGAGCAGCTTGATGAAATTGGCGCTGGTGGCCGCCGTGGCATCGCTGCCGGGCGGCAGCCCAAGGGTTTCCACGAAATGCAGGTCGCCCAGGCGATAGCCAAATCTGGCCAGCCCCGTGGCAGGGTCGAAGTGCGGGCGCTCGATGCGGAACTGTTCAGTCAAAGGGGTCACTCTTGGCGGTGCCCCTCATATAGGTGATTTGCCGGGCCGGGGGGAGGGGCTGGCTCACATGTCGGCCAGCGGGAGTCTGATGGCACTGAAGTTGGTTTGGAGTGAGGCAGTTGCCGATCAGCAGATGCGCATCTGCAGGCGCATCACGATCTCGCTGCCCAGGCGCTGGTAACCGAACTCGCGCATGGTGCAGCTCCAGCCATTGCCGGCGCGCTCGATGCGGAACAGGTTGTAGCGGGCTGGATCATCGAGCGTGCCGCCCTGGGCGGAGCTGGCCGCAGCGACGCCGACGACGGGCACCTCGGCACCCTTGCCGGGGATGGAGTGGATCGACGAGCGGTGGGTGTGCCCATGCAGGATCAGCTCGGCGCCGTGTTCGGCGATCACCGAGCGGAACAGCTTATGTCCCTTGAGGCCAAAGGAGGGATGCTGCAATTCGGGATTGGGCGGGTGGTGGATCAGCACGGTGCGGAAATAGCCGGCCTCACCCATGACCTTGAGAATGCGGCCAAGGCGGTCGGCCTGGGCCTCGTCGAAGCGTCCGACTGCCAGGAAGGGGCGGGTGGGCACAGCGCTGGAGCAAGAGATCACGGCCAGCTCGCCGACGCGACGAACAAAGGGGAAGACCGCGGCGTCCAGGGTTTCACCCTGCATATATTCGCCCCAGTTCTGCTGGGCGGCTTCCAGTGCCCCCGAGACATAGGCGTCGTGATTGCCGGGGCAGACCGCGATCTTGTCCGACTGGCCCAGCGCCCGCAGCCAGCGGCCGGCGCGTTCGATCTCGAAGGGCAGGGCCAGGTTCACCAGATCGCCGGTGACGGCGGTGAAATCGGCATTCTGGGTCTGCAGATGGCTGACAAGGCTCGCCAGCGTCTCGCTGTTCAGCTCGTCGTGGCGCTTGAGCTTCCAGTTCAGGTAGCCGGTCAGGCGCTTGCCGAGCAGATCGCGCCAGCCCACCTCGGGCATCGGGGAAAGGTGGATGTCGGAAATGTGGGCCAGGGTGATCATCGCAGGCGTAATGCCAGATGGCAGCCGGCAAGAAAATGCAGAATCGCCCCGCCGGTTGATTTTGTGGTCATCAAACCTCTGATACCGGTAGGCACCCAAGGAGAGTTCGCATGCAGATGAATCGCCGGCAAAGGCTTTTGGCCAAGGTGTTCCTGACCCTCAAGGGGTTCTGGCACCGGCTGACCATGGGGTCGCGGGTGATGGTGGTGGATGGCGACAAGGTCTTGCTGATCCGCCACACCTATGTGCCGGGTTGGCAGTTTCCGGGCGGCGGGGTGAGCCCGGGCGAAACGCTGGAGCAGGCGGGCGCGCGCGAGACCCTGGAAGAGACCGGCTACAAGATCGTCGGACCGATGGAACTGTTCGGCATCTACCATAATTCCAGCCCGGTGACCGATCGTGACCATGTGGCCTTCTATGTCGCGCATGGTTTTGAGAAGGTGTTTGAGCGCAAGCCGGACCGCGAGATTGCCGAAGTGGGTTGGTTCGACCGCCATGCCTTGCCCGACAAGGTGACGCCGGCAACCAGCCAGCGCATCGATGAATATTTCGACCGCGTGCCCAAGCGCGACGTCTGGGGCTACTGAGGCCAGCGGCCCCTCCCCGTGGGGAGGGGCCGAAGCGAGCTACTTGAGGAATTCCAGATCCGGACCCGTCGGGACAATCCGCGTCGGGTTGATGGTGATGTGGCTCCAGTAATAGTGCGTCTTGATGTGGGCGAGGTCGACCGTTTCCTTGACGCCTGGCACCTCGTAGAGCGCCTTGAGATAATGCGACAGGTTCGGATAGTCGGCGATGCGGCGGCGGTTGCACTTGAAGTGACCGACATAGACCGCGTCGAAGCGCACCAGCGTGGTGAACAGGCGCCAATCGGCTTCGGTGATGCTGTCGCCGGTGAGGTAAGCGGTTTCGCCCAGCTTGGCCTCGACCCAGTCGAGCGCGTCGAACAGCTTGCCGACTGCCTCTTCATAGGCGGCCTGGGTGGTGGCAAAGCCGGCCTTGTAGACGCCGTTGTTGATGTCGTCATAGACGCGGTCGTTGATGGGATCGATCACCGACCGGAGCTCGGCGGGGTAATAGTCCTCGGTGTTGCCGGTCAGCTCGTCAAAGGCCGAGTTGAACATGCGGATGATTTCCGAGCTCTCGTTGGACACGATACGGCCGGTCTGCTTGTCCCACAGCACGGGCACGGTGACGCGGCCGGTATAGTCCGGGACGGCCTGGGTATAGACCTGCCACAACGTTTCCTTGCCAAACAGGGCATCGCCGGTTGAGCCGGTGGATGTGTCAAAGCTCCAGCCGGTCTCGTCGGGCATCTTGGGGGAGACCACCGAGACCGAGATCAGGTCTTCCAGGTTCTTGAGCTTGCGGAAGATCAGCGTGCGGTGCGCCCAGGGGCAGGCCAGCGAGACATAGAGGTGGTAGCGGCCGGGCTCGGCCTTGAAGCCGGCATCGCCCGAGGGGCCTGCACTGCCATCAGCGGTGACCCAATTGCGGAACCCAGCCTGGCTGCGCTCGAATTTGCCACCGGTCTTCTTGGTGTCGTACCACTGGGTGGACCATTTTCCGTCTATCAATTGTCCCACAATCGAAGCCTTTCCGTCATGTTGTCGACGCCATCAGCGCGTCTTATCGGGGCTGTTGCCTGCGTTGGTTTACACATAGGGCGGTCTGGCGCGAGGGATAAGTCCGCATTGACGTAACGAAGCGTTGTGCATTTCGGACACAGCTGGCGGCCAGGTCCCCATTTTGCGGGGTTGGACAATGAGTTTTTGTTTACGTGCCGCGCCGGTGGTGCTAATGCGATTTTCAGGCGTGGAGGCGCCCAGGATGGTGAAGGTATTGCGTTTGATTCGACGACCGTAAGCGGTCCCCCTTGTGCCGGTGCATGTTGCGCGCCGGGTTGTTCGACGCATTCCCAAATCTGGATCCTGCCATGTCCCTTGTCCCTGCGCCCTCGGCTGCGGTTGCTGCTGTCACCTCATCGCCTGTACGGGTTCCCACTGTTCGTCCCGCTGACCAGCCGGGCGATGATGCCTTCATTGAAGAGCTGCAGGCCCTGGCCTTTGGTCCGGGCCGGTTTGCGCGCACGGCCTTTCGCATTCGCGAGCGGCTGCCCATCGACAAGAGCCTGAGCCTGGTTGCCGAAGTCAACGGCACGCCCTGTGGCTCGGTGTGGATGACGCCGATCAGCATTGGTGGCCTCAATGGCTATATGCTGGGCCCGCTGGCGACCCATCCCGGGTTCCGCAAGCTGGGCGCGGGCAAACTCCTGGCGCGGGAAGTGACGCGGCGGGCGCTGGAGCGTGGCGAAGGCAAGTTCGTCATGCTGGTCGGTGATCGCGACTATTACTGCCCGCTGGGCTGGGAGCCGACGACGCCGGGCAATATCGAATTCCCCGGCCCGGTGGACCCCACCCGCGTGTTGCTGTTTGCCGAGGACAAGAGCCTGGCCGCAACGCTCTCTGGCCCGATCGCGGCCTGGCAGCAGGGCTGATTGCCTGGCCCGCCACTGGCGGGCCAATGGCGTCTGCAGACTTGACGGCTTGGTGCCAGGCGCCCACCTCTGCAGTGCGGGTAGCCACTGCGCGTGCGCTGTTCTAATCTTTGGCGATGAAACCAATTCTGGTGACGCGTTGACGTCTGACGACAGCTTTATCGACCGTCTGTCGGGCCGGTTGCTTGCGGTGCCGCCGCCCGCACCGGCGGCGGAGCGACTGGTGCCCGATTGGGCGCCGCCGCGTCCGTTCAACCGTCCGCCTGTGCCGGCGGCCGTGCTCATTGCCCTGATCCGGCGGCCCGAGGGCGTCACCGTGCTCTATACCGAGCGCTCGCCCGACCTGCGCTCGCACTCCGGCCAGGTGGCCTTTCCCGGCGGCAAGGTGGATGCCGGCGATGCCGATGTGGCCGCCGCGGCGCTGCGCGAGGCACATGAGGAAGTGGGCATGGTGCGCAGCGAAGCGGAGGTCATCGGCTTCATGCCGACCTATTTCACCGGCACCAACTACCTGATCACCCCGGTGGTCGCGCAGGTCTGGCCCTCCGGGCCGTTCGTGCCCAATCCAGGCGAAGTGCATTCGGTGTTCGAGGTACCCTTGGCGCGCATTCTCCATCCGGAAAGCTATGGCGAGTTTCGCATCACTCGCGACGGCAAGGAGCACCGCACCTGGCAGATCGACCACGACGGCCATCGCATCTGGGGCATCACCGCCAACATTACCCGTCTGTTTCGTGACCTGGCCATGGGCGAGGTGGCCGCGTGAGCGTGGCCGCATTGCAGACGGCGGACTGGCTGCGGCGGCCGGAAACGCAGGCGATCTTTGCCGCGCTGGACGGCGACAGGCGGCGCACCCGCGCGGTGGGCGGCGTGGTGCGCGATACGATCCTGGAGCGGCAGCGTGCCAATCCCGACATCGACATGGCGACCGAGCTGCTGCCCGACGAAGTGATGGCGCGCGCCCAGGCGGCAGGCATAGCCACCTATCCCACCGGCCTTGCGCATGGCACGGTGACGCTGAAGCTGGGCGAGACGCTGGCAGAGGTCACCACGCTGCGGCAGGATACCGAAACCGATGGGCGGCACGCCGTGGTGGCCTTTGGGACAGACTGGGTTCTCGACGCGAGCCGGCGCGATTTCACGCTCAACGCGCTCTATTGCGCGGCCGACGGCACGCTCTATGACCCGCTCGGCGGGCTGGACGATGCCTTGTCCAGCCGGGTGCGTTTCATCGGGGACGCCCGACAGCGCATCGCCGAAGACGGTCTGCGGGTCTATCGCTTCTTCCGCTTCTCGGCCAGCCACGGCGGCGAACAGTTCGATCAGGCGGGCTTGTCGGCCTGTGCTGACGCCGTCCATGCGCTCGACCATTTGTCGCGCGAGCGGATCGGGCAGGAAATGGTGCGGATGCTGGGGTTGCCCCGCGTTGCCATGACGCTGGCGACTATGGCCGGGATCGGCCTGTTGCAGATCGAGGAGGCGGTGGCCAAGGCCTTGCTGCGCTATGAACTGCTCGGCGGACAAGCGCCGGCCACGCGGCTGGCGCTGCTGGCCGGCAGCAGGATCGACGACGCCCAGGCGATGTGGCGGCTGTCTGGCGATCTGGTGAAAACGGCGCGGGCGACGCTGGTGGCCGCCGATATCCTGGCTGCCGATCGTATCGGCGAGGCCGCCTATCGCCATGGCGAAGTGGCGGTGGAGGGGCTGGCACTCGCAGCCGCTCGAGACGATTGGCGCCCGGCGCATCTGGCGGAAGCGGCGCGCATGCTAAGCCGTCTGGTGGTGCCGCCCTTTCCGGTAAAGGGCAATGATCTCATGGAGATCGGTGTGCCGCCCGGGCCGGCCATAGGAACACAGCTGGCGCAGCTCGAGCGGATCTGGATCGACAGCGGCTTTACCTTGGGGAAGGCAGCTCTGCTGACGAAGGTCTCGGTCTAGCCGTGCAACTTGCGCGGCTCGGACGCATCGGTGTCGGTGATGCGCTCCTTGATGCGATCGATCATTTCGGGACGCACCTGGTCCTCGCCATGCAGGCGGCGCAGGTTTTCCACGGCACGGCGCACGACTTCGGCCTCGCTGTCGGCCTGGGCAACCCAGGTGGCACCGGGGATCAATGACGCAGACTCAAAGCGTTTCATCATGTCCTCCTTGTTTCGACTTTTTGAGAAGACACCACCAAAGGGGCCATATTTTGACGCCAGTGCAGATATCACGATAGTTTTCCTGGGTGCGGCGGCGGTTTGCTCATAGCCTGTCGGCGCGAGGCCATCGGAGGGTTGAAAACGCATGCGGGCAGGGCTGGTGAACAAGATCAGGGACGTGGTGTGGCCGCGCATGGGTCTGCGACGCTATAGCCGCTATCTGGTCAAGCGGGTGATGCGGCTCTCGGCCAGTCCACATGCCATCGCTGCCGGGGTCGCCTCGGGGGCGGCCGTGTCCATGCTGCCGCTCATCGGGCTGCATTTCTTCCTCGGCTTCGTGCTGGCGTTTGCCACGCGCGGCAACATGATTGCCGCGGCCATTGGCACCGCCTGGGGCAATCCCCTGACGTTTCCGTTCTTCTTTGCCGCGGCCTATGGGCTGGGCGACCTCATCCTGGGTGGTGGCGGCGTCAGCACGGGAGAACAGGCACAACTGGCGGCAACGGGCGAGCAGCTCAGCCATGGCCTGTTCTCGGCTGGCTTTGAAGCCATCTGGCCCAGCTTTCAGACCATGATGATCGGCGGCCTGCCGATCGCCGTGCTGGTCTATGGCGTGTTCTACGTGGTGGTGCGGGCGCTGGTGTCCCGTTTCCGCGCGCTGCGGCAGGCCCGCCTGGCAGACAAGCGCCTCGCGGCCGGCAACGCAGCCCCGTCATCCACCAATTAGGTCCGCCGTCAGTCGTCGTCGAATTCGCCGATCTGGGTCAGGCCATCCAGCCAGGTGCCATTGTCATCGCGGATCACTTCGCGTGGCAGGATGCCGCTTTCGGCGGCTATGGCGTCGGCCAGGTCTCGCGCATGGGTGACGACCCAGATCTGGCTGCGCTCAGCCGCCTTGACGATCAATTGCGCCAGCACCGGCAAAAGGCTGGGGTGAAGGCTGTTCTCGGGCTCGTTGAGCGCGATGAAGGGCGGCAGGCGGTAGGACAGCAAAGCTCCGGCCAGCGCCAGAAACTGCAGCGTTCCGTCCGACAGCTCGTGCGGCCCGAACACACGCTTGGGCATTTCCTCGTAACGCATGCCGAAGCTGGCGAAATCGCCGACCTCCGGAATGACCAGTTCCGCGCCCGGGAAGGCGTCAGCAACAGCGCGGTCGAGATCGACGCGGTCGCCCCGGATATGATGCAGCGTTGCCAGGACTGCGCCCAGATTGCTGCCGTCGGAAGCGAGGGCCGGGGCGGTGACGGCGCGCGATGGACGACGCAGGGGCGAGTCGGCATCGGTGCGGAAGCCATGGAAGAAGCGCCAGGCGATCAGGGAGTCGCGCACCAGGGCGATCTCTGTGCGGCCTGACAGCGCGGCGAGCGCCGTCTCGCTGGCCAGCACATCATCATCGACCGTTTCGCGTCGACCCTCGGCATCCCGCGCCCAGATCACGCCGCCCTTGCGCTCCATCAGATTGACCGGCTTGCCCCGCTGCTGCCAATCAAGGGACTCATGGGTCACCTGCGCTTCATTGGGAAAGGCGGCAGCCGTCGGGGTGGGAAAGCCCAGCTCAAGCCGATAGGTCGGATCGAAGTCGCCATCGGCGAGGTCAGCGAAGCCGGCCGCCAACTGCAGCTTGTTGCCCTCGCCCTTGCGATAGCCATCGGTGCGATATTTGGGATCAAAGCCGCCATCGGGGCTCAGATTCTTGCCGCCGGCCCAGAATATGGAGCCAAGGCCACCCTCGCGCGCGATCTCGTCGGTCAGCGTGCCGCGTGCAGCGGCCTGCAGCAGCTCCAGCGAGCGATAGAGATTGGTCTTGCCCACGCCATTGCCACCCACCAGCACCGTCAACTGCCGCACCGGAAACCGGATCTTGCGGATGGAGCGGTAGCCAGTGATCTCAACGGCTGTCAGCGTCATGTCAGGGCCAGCGGACTTCCGGGGGCATGGACGAGAGGATCGAGTTCACATTGCCGCCGGTCTTGAGGCCGAATGTGGTGCCCCTGTCATAGAGCAGGTTGAACTCGACATAGCGGCCGCGGCGCACAAGTTGCTCGTGGCGATCGGCCTCGGTCCAGGGCGTATCGACATTGCGCCGCACCAGCGCGGGATAGATGCCGAGGAAGGCCTCGCCCACCGCCTGGGTGAAGGCAAAGTCGGCGTCCCAGTCGCCCGAATTGTGGTGGTCGTAGAAGATGCCGCCGATGCCGCGCGGTTCGTTGCGGTGGGGCAGGAAGAAATACTCGTCGCACCAGGCCTTGTAGCGGTCGTAGTCGACGCCGGGCCGGTCAGCGCAGGCAGCGCGCATGGCGGCGTGGAAATCGACCGTGTCGGGATCGTCCTGGGTGCGGCGCCGATCGAGCACGGGGGTGAGGTCCGCGCCGCCGCCGAACCACTGCTTGCCGGTGACGATCATGCGCGTGTTCATGTGCACGGCCGGCACATGCGGATTGCAGGGATGCACGATCAGCGAAATCCCGGCGCTCCAGAACTGGGCGCCGGCTTCGGTGCCGGGCATCTGCTTGGCAAAATCGGCCGAGAACTCGCCGTGGACAGCCGAGATATGCACGCCGGCTTTTTCGAAGACGCGGCCGTGCAGCATGCCCATCTCGCCGCCGCCGCCGGCGGCGCGGTCCCAGGGGGTGCGCTCGAATGTGCCGGCAGGCAGATGGGCATTGGGACCCTGGTGTTCGGCCTCGATGGCCTCGAAGGCCGCGCAGATGCGGTCGCGCAGAGTGCGGAACCACGCCTGGGCCGTGGCCTTTTTGGCGTCAATGTCGGGCGGGAGAGCGGCGGGAGCGTCTGTCATGATGGAAGTGAAATGAACGCTCAAACGAGGCCTGTAAAGCCGTCGGTCTGTCTTTTTGCTTCGCCGAGCACCAAAGTGGCCGCCAGGGCCACGTTGATCGAGCGCAGGCCGGGGCGCATGGGGATGCGCAGCCTCAGGTCGGCCCCCTCGGCGACGGCGTCCGGGACGCCCGCGCTTTCCCGGCCCATCATCAGGATGTCGCTGTCTTCAAAGCGGGCGGCGTAGAGGCTGGTCTCGGCCTTGGTGGTGAGCAGCACCAGTCGCCGCCCCTCGGCCCGCCGCCAGGCGTCGAACTGGCTCCAGCTGTCATGCTCGCGCACGGACGCCTGATCGACATAGTCCAGCCCGGCCCGCGCCAGGTTCTTGGGCGAAAAGACGAAGCCGGTGGGGTGGATGATGTGGATGATCGTGCCCAGGCAGGCGCTCAGCCGAATGAGGGTGCCGGTGTTGTTGGCGATGTCGGGCTGGTAGAGGGCGAGATCGACCGGCATGGCAGTCCCCAGGTGATCAGGGTGAAAAATGCCCGGTTTTACGGGGCTGGGCTGGGTATAGTGTCGCAGATGCGGGCTGTCACGGTTGCGATCACTGGACAAGCGCATGGGACAGTGCAAAAAGAGCCGCAACTGACGGGCCGCTTGAGGGCGGACGGCTGCCGATTCTGCGTATGCGAGAACGGTGTTGCTGCTGCAGGCTGCGTCGGATCTGCTTTGTACGGGGATACGGACCTTGGCCACGCAAACACAACATTCAACGACACGGCGGGATTTCCTGTTTGTCGCAACCGGTGCAGTCGGCGCAGTCGGCGCTGCTGCGGTCGTCTGGCCATTGATCAACCAGATGAACCCGGACGCTTCGACCCTGGCTCTGGCCAGCATCGAATTCAGCCTTGCCGGCATCGAGGAAGGTCAGTCGGTGACCATTCTCTGGCGCGGTCTGCCCGTGTTCGTGCGCAATCGCACGGCCAAGGAGATCGAAGAGGCCAAGGCCGTTCCGCTGAGCGAGCTCAAGGATCCCGCGACCGATGAGTCCCGGACCAAGGAAGGCCACGAGAACTGGCTGGTGATGATCGCCAACTGCACCCATCTGGGCTGCATTCCCGTCGGCGAGTCCGGCGAATTCGATGGCTGGGCCTGCCCGTGCCATGGTTCGCAGTTCGATACTGCCGGTCGTATCCGCAAGGGGCCCGCGCCGACCAACCTGGTCGTGCCGCCCTATGAATTCATCAACGATACGTTGATCAAGATCGGTTAGTGGGGGCTTCTCCGATGTCTGAACATTCGACTTACACACCCGGCTCGGGCATCGAGAAGTGGCTCGATGAACGCCTGCCGATCATCCGGTTCTCCAAAGAGCACCTGATGGATTTCCCGACGCCGAAGAACCTCAACTACTGGTGGACGTTCGGTGCGATCCTGGTGATGTGCCTTTTGGTGCAGATCGTCACCGGCGTGATCCTGGCGATGCACTACACCCCCAATATCGCCATGGCCTTCGACTCGGTCGAGCATATCCGTCGCGACGTCAACGGCGGCCGCATCATCCAGGCCACCCATGCCGTGGGCGCCTCGATGTTCTTTGCTGCCGTCTACATCCACATCTTCCGCGGCATGTATTTCGGCTCCTACAAGGCGCCCCGCGAAATCCTGTGGATCCTGGGCGTGCTGATCTTCCTGCTGATGATGGCCACCGCCTTCATGGGCTATGTGCTCCCCTGGGGCCAGATGTCCGGCTGGGCCGCGACCGTGATCACCAATATCTTCGCGGCCATCCCGGTCATCGGTACGCCGCTGCTCGAGCTGCTGCGCGGCGGTTTCTCGGTGGGCAACCCCACGCTCAACCGCTTCTTCTCGCTACACTACCTGCTGCCGTTCGTGATTGCCGCGGTCGTTGCGCTGCACATCTGGGCGCTGCACGTGCCGGGCAACAACAATCCCACTGGTGTGGACGTCAAGGACAGCCGCGATACGCTGCCCTTCCACCCCTACTACACGATGAAGGATCTGTTCGGCATGGTGCTGTTCATGATCCCGTTCGCGTGGTTCATCTTCTTTGCCCCCGATATCCTGGGTCACCCGGATAACTACATCCAGTTCGACAGCCAGGTGACGCCGGCCCACATCGTTCCCGAATGGTACTTCCTGCCGTTCTACGCGATCCTGCGCGCCATCGACTTCAACCTGCTGTTCATCGACTCCAAGCTGTTGGGCGTGATCTTCTTCGGCGGTTCGATCCTGATCCTGTTCCTGCTGCCGTGGCTGGACACCTCCAAGGTGCGTTCGGGCAATTTCCGTCCGATGTTCCGCTGGTTCTACTGGCTGTTCGTGATCAACTTCGTGGCCCTGACCTATCTGGGCGCGCAGCCGGCCGATGGCATCTACGTGCTGCTGTCCAAGATCTGCACGGCTTACTACTTCATCCACTTCATCGTCATTCTGCCAGTCCTTGGCCGCATCGAGACGCCCCGGCCGCTGCCGACCAGCATCTCGGAAAGCGTCCTCAGCAAGTCGCATGCGTAAGAGAGGGGCAGGAACCATGTTCAATACCAAGACGATCCTTGCCACTGTGGCCATTCTGGCCGGGCTCGCCGGCATGCCGGCAGCACAGGCGGCTGAAGAGGCCCCGCATATCGAGAAGCAGAGCTGGAGCTTTGCCGGCATCTTCGGGACCTATGACCAGAACCAGCTGCAGCGCGGCTTTCAGGTGTTCCGCGAAGTCTGCTCGAGCTGCCACAGCGCCCGGCTGATCTCGTTCCGCAACCTGGCTGAAGAGGGCGGTCCTGGCTTCTCTGAAGAGCAGGTCAAGGCGCTCGCCGCCGAGTATGACATTGCCGACTCCACCGCTGACGGCGGCACCCGCAAGGGCGTGGCTGCCGATCGCTGGCCGTCGCCGTTCGCCACCGAACAGGATGCCCGCGATGCCAATGGCGGCGCGCTGCCGCCGGACTTCTCGGTGCTGGCCAAGGCCCGTGGCGTGCATGACGCCTTCCCGTTCTGGATCTTCAACTACTTCACCGGCTATTCCGAAGGCGGCCCGGACTATATCCACGCCCTGCTGAACGGCTACCACGAAGAAGTGCCGGAATCGGCGCCGCACAATGCTGACGGCACCCCGTTCGAACTGCCTGAAGGCAAGTACTACAACGACTACTTCCCCGGTCACGCCATCGGCATGGCGCCGCCGCTGCAGGATGGCCAGATCTCCTATGAAGTGGCCGAGGGCGAGGCCGCCGTGCCGCTGACGGTGGACCAGTACTCCAAGGACGTTGCTGCCTTCATGATGTGGATGGCCGAGCCGGGCCTGGTCTCGCGCAAGCAGACCGGCTTTGCCGTGCTGCTGTTCCTGGTGCTGTTTGCGGGCCTGATGTATGGCACCAAGCGCAAGATCTGGGCCGGCATCGAGCACTGATCGCCTCGACATCATCCAAATTCTCAAAGGGCCCCGATGGGGCCCTTTGTCGTTTGCGAGGTTGTGACGCTGCTGCCCCTTGCCAATCGGGCGCAGGCCCGCAATATGGAGGGGTGATCGTCTCTTGCGCCGGGGAGCCAGCATGTCCGCCATCCGCCTTGCCGCCACCGTCGTCGGTGCCGCCCTCACCTTGAGCCGTCACCCTGTGGTGCGTGCGGGGATAACGGCCGTTGCCAGCAATCCCCAGGCCCGCGAAACAGCCATCAAGGTCACGCGCAAGGCGGCCTATAACGCCGGCGTTGTCGCGCGGCACCTGATTGGCCGCCGTCTCCCCTGATTCTTACTCTCTGTTAGGTTTGCCATGTCGCTCGACCTCAAGGCCCTCGTGCGCACGATTCCGGACTATCCCAAGAAGGGGATCCTGTTTCGTGACATCACCACGCTGATCGAGCATCCGGAGGGCTTCAAGCAGAGCGTTGAGGACATCGCCAGCCTCTATCGCGGCAAGGGCATTACCCATGTCGCCGGCATTGAGGCCCGCGGCTTCATCTTCGGCGCCGGCGTGGCCATTGCGCTGGGCGTGGGCTTCATTCCCGTGCGCAAGAAGGGCAAGCTGCCCGGCGAGACCATCGGGCAGAACTACGCGCTCGAATACGGCGTGGACACTATCGAGATCCATGCCGATGTGATCGACCACAGCCATACGGTGCTGCTGGTCGATGACCTGATCGCCACCGGCGGCACGGCCATTGCGGCTGCGGGGCTTTTGCGGCGCACCGGCGCCACTGTGGCCGGCGCGGCCTTTGTCATCGACCTGCCCGTACTGGGCGGGGCCGCCAAGCTGGCCGCCGAAGGCGTACCGGTGACGGCGCTCATGGAATTTGACGGCCACTGAGCCAGTGCGCTGAGGCGCCTACCAGTTGTGGCGGCCGTCGAATTCGTCGACCGTCACGCTGCTCCAGTCAAAATCGTCAATGAGATTGAGATTGACCGAGTAGCTGCGCGCCGTCGGCATGCCGCCCACGCCGTCCTTGGGCGTGCCGTCGGCATTGTACATGCTGCTCCAGTCCGGCGAGTCGCCCCAGGTTTGCATGCCGCAGGTGCCGCAGAAATGGTGCCTGTTCAGGCCGCTGGCGCTGTAGGTGCGCTCGCCCTCGTTTGCCACGATGGTGAGGTCACCTTCGCCGTAGTAGCCCCACACCGCCCCGGCGCGGGCGCAATAGGTGCAGTTGCAGCGACCGGCGCGGGCCGGAGGCCGTGGCAGGGTAATCTGGGTTGCGCCGCAATGGCATTTGAGGGTCAGGGACATGGCAGGGCTCCTTTTGGACCGGGCCCAAAGTGCCGCCTTGCGACGTCAGACTGTGTCAGCAGACCTGCCTGACGTCACGCCGCCAGTTCAACGGCCGTGTCGACAATCACGAACTGGTTGCCCTCGGGGTCGCGCATTACGGTGTAGGTGGGCAGCACGCGGACGGTCTCGGCGCCTGACTGGGTCAGTGTCTCGACGAGGCCGGCGCGGTCGTCGACGGCAATGTCGAAGTGCACGCGGTTGTTGTCCGGGCGGCGACCGTCGATGTTCTGGAAGCAGATCGAGGGACCCGGGCCGTCGATCATCACCGTGGGTTCGGGCACTGGCTCGAGGCCGAGGTCTGACAGTGCCGCCAAGGTTGCGGGATCGGTGCTGCGGACCGCATAGCCATCGAGCAGGCTGGCCCAGAAAGCGGCGAGGGTCGCCGGCTTCTCACAATCGAACACGATCTCGTGGATCTTGCCCATGGTCGTCTCCTTGTCATCAATTCCCTCGCTGGTTAGCGGGAAAATGCGGCAAGACTGGCGCAGGCGGGCACGGCACGGCGGGACGGGCGAGAGCGGCGCCTGGGCGCCGCTCTGCCAGCAATTCGATCTAGGGCTCGAGTTGGCCCGTCTTGGGCTGCTGCTCGGCGCTGATGTCGGGCTCGTTGCGGGTCTTCCACAGCGAGAACAGGACACCGCCGGCCAGGATGGATACCGTCACCAGCAGGGAGAGCAGGGTGTCGATCTTGATGCCCAGGGGCACCAGGAAGATCTTGATACCCACCAGCACCAGGATGATGGCCAGCGAGGTCTGCAGGTAGCGGAAGCGGTTCATCGCCGCCGCCAGGGCGAAGTAGAGCGCGCGCAGGCCCAGGATGGCGAAGATGTTGGACGTGTAGACAATGAAGGTGTCCTGGGTCACGGCGAAGACGGCGGGCACGGAATCGACGGCAAAGACCAGGTCCACCACCTCGACCATGATCAGGGCGACGGCCAGCGGGGTCAGCCAGCGCACCAGCTTGCCCGTCTTGGGGTGGGGCTGCATCACCGTGAAGTTGTGGCCATGCAGTTCCTTGGTCACGCGGAAGCGGCTGGTGATGAAGCGGAACACCGGGTTCTCGGCAATATCGGGCGTTTCGTCCTGATGACGGAACATGCGGATGCCGGTGAACACCAGGAAGGCGCCGAAGAAGAACAGGATCGCGCTGAACTGATAGACCAGGGCCGCGCCCAGGCCGATGAGAATGGCGCGGAAGGCGATGACGCCCAAAATGCCCCAGAACAGCACGCGGTGCTGGTAAATGCGGGGGATGGCGAGGAAGCCGAAGATGGTGGCGATGACGAACATATTGTCCATCGCCAGGGACTGCTCGATCAGGTAGCCGGTGAAGAATTCGAGGCCGGCCTGTGCGCCGCGCTGCCACCAGACCCAGCCACCAAAGGCCATGGCGATCGCGACATAGAAGCCATAGAGCGTCAGGCTCTCCTTGGCGCCGATCTCGTGATCGTCCTTGTGCAGAATGCCCAGGTCAAAGACCAACAGGCCGATAACGATCGCGATGAACGCGATCCAGAAATAGACGGGGGTACCCAGAAAATCGCCCATCAGGGCTGCAAGTAGCGAATCCATCGCCGGACCTTCTCCATGAGAGTTTGGAGCAGCTCCGACATCACGAGAGCAAACAGGCTCTCGCCAGAGGGGCCCGGCGCTGCGCCCCTAACATGGATGAAACGGCGCAAATTTCAACCCCCGTCTCCGCGCCATGTGAAAACGGGGGCCAGATATGCCTTGCGGTCAGTTGCTCGGCGGCGGGCCCGAAGGCTGGCTGCCATCGGCGGGGGCGCCGGGAGGTGGGCCGCCCGCACCGCCCGCCGGCATTGATGCACCGGTGCTGCGTTCGGCCGTAAAGTCGATCGGAATGGTCACGGTGCCGGTGTAGCCGGTGGTGGGGCTCCCGCTCATGGCCGGCGTCTGCTGGGCGACTTCCTCGGCGGTATTGTCGCCGAACACATTGTCCGTCGGGATGGTGATGCGGCCCAGATTCTGCGTGCTGCTGGAATAGCGGCTGTCGGCGGCATAGACCGCGCTGCATTCGGCCTCGGGCATGGCGATCTGGGCTGTCAGCAGGGCGTTGTCGCCGCTGACCGCCTTGGTCGCGCTCTCGAAGACCTCAAAATGGATATGTGGCCAGCGGCCGTCATAGCAGCCGGGGAAAATGGTGGTGAACTTCACCTTGCCATCGGCATCGGAGATGCCGACGCCGCGCAGGTAATTGGCATCGGTGATGTCGTAGAGCGAGTATTTGCCGATGGTGTCGCAGTGCCAGATGTAGACGGCGTGGCCCGCCAGCGGGGTGCAGCCATCGGCATTGACCAGGGTGAGCTCGAGGTCGAACTGCAGCCCGTCGGCGACCGGGGTGAGCGTGCCGAACGAGGGGCGCAGGTCCTGCCGGATCACGCCTTCCTGGGTCAGGGCATTGATCACCTGGCCGTCGCGGACATTGGAGCCGTCTGCCGGATAGGGGCCCTGCGTTTCCCAGGGCAGGGCGACGCATTCGAGCGCCAGGGCAGGCAGGCCCGAAAGGCTCGCGACCCCAACGCCGCCCATCAGCGCCAGCAGCTTGCGGCGGCCGAGCATGAATTTGAGATCGTGGGCGAGCCCCAGATCGTGTTCGTGGTGATCGTTGTCATCGTGCATGGACATGCGCATTCCTTCCTGCGGCCCCCTATTCCAGAAGAGAGGCGGTTCATCTGGTGCACCCTAGATAGGGCGCCCAAACTAACCGGGGTGCGTCCAAGCGATGAAAGATTGGCAATGTCCTGCCCGAAGCGGCAGACCCTGGCCGCCGGCGCCTAGCGTGGCGTGCAGAGCATGACGGCGGCCGTCTTGGTCTCCAGCTGAATGGCGACGCCCGCATTGGGATGGGCGACGATGCGCCCAGCCTCGATGCCGCGCGATGCTTTCAGCGCGCCATCATTGAAGCCAACGCCATCCTGATAGCCCGTGATGGTCCCGGTGCCGGAGCTGGTGTCGCCAACGATGGTGGAGGCAAAGCCATAGACGCCGCCATAGATGGTCAGCATGCCGGCCTTGGTGCCGTCGGCATCGCGGCAGCCCCAATTGCCCTCAAAGCTCTGGGCCAGAGCGGGCGAGGCAGTCAGAGCGATCAGGGCGGCAGTCAGGGCGATTCGGCGCATGTCGGAGACAGTGCCGGTCCGGCGCGCGGCTTTCAAGAGCCGCGCTTGATCCATTTGCCGATTACCGGCGATTTGCTCAGCGCCTGCATCAGCTTGAGTGAAAGCGGCATCACATAATCGCGGCGCTTGGAGAAGCCGACCAGTTCGGCGCGATAGACCAGTTCGTCGCGCTGATTGACGGCGGTGATGGTATTGAACAACAGGCCCCAGCCGGGAATGGAGTTCGACGGGCGCTTGTCGGTGACCACAAGGGTGTAGCGCACGGTGTCACCGGGGCGTACGGGCACCTTGAAGTCCATGCTGTTCACGCCGGGGGAGGGGCCGGAGACGCCAGGCTCCTGGCCGAGTGCACGCAGGCGGTCCTCCTCGGCAAACAGGGCGTCGACCATCAGGCGGTGGCCGATGCTGACGGTGTGCCAGCCACTGGCGACAATGCCGCCAAAGTGGCTCTGGCGGGCCGCCTCGGGGTCGATGTGGAAATATTGCGGATCGTAGAGCGTGGCGAAGGCAGTGATTTCGTCCTGGCTGAACATATGATCGCCAAGGGCGAACTCCTCGCCGAGCACGATGTCCTCAAACCAGCGGGTCATGGCTGGGCTCCCGGGTTGCGCGTATCGACCAGATTGGCCAGGCGCATGGTGAGGACCGGCGCGTTCTTCTGGTTGCGGACGTCGAAGTCGAGCGTGACGATGCCCCATTGCGGGTGGCTTTCGGAGCGGCGCAGCTCGACGATGGTGACGGTGCCGCCGATGGTGTCGTCGACCATGACGGGGTTCTTCCATTTGAGGTTGCGAAAGCCCAGGCCGCCGGCGGAGGCGACCGTGCTGAGGAAACTGTCGACCAGCATGCGCAGGCTCAGGGCGCCGGTTTGCCAGCCGCTGGAGGCCAGACCGCCCAGAAGACTGGCCTTGGCGGCGGCTTCGTCGAGGTGAAAGGGGAAGGGATCGAACTGCTTGGCGAAGCCGATGATCATCTCGCGGGTCACCTTGGTGTGGCCCAGGGTGATCACCTCGCCAACGGCGAGATCCTCGAAGTGCCTGCGGTCCGCAGTTACAGTATTGGTCATTGCATTGCCCTATAGGTCAACCGCCCATGTGCGCCCTTTGTGCGCCCAAGACAACCCGGATTCAACCCAAAATGTGCCCGGGCCGGGCGCCCGCCGGCCAGCAATGTGCTGTCACGTTCCGGCGCGCAGGCGCCCGTTGCGACGAAACTCCAGCGGCGCCATGGCGCGCTTGCGCCGGAAGGCCTTGGCCATGTAGTTGGCGTCGGCGAAGCCGGTCGCGGTAGCAATGGCCGCCACCGTCATGTCGGTGGCCAGCAGCAGGCGCTCGATATGGTCGATGCGGCGCGCCAGCACGAAGTCGGATGGTGCCTGGCCGGTGGCGAGGGTGAACTGGCGGACGAAGTGGCCGCGGCTCATTTCGGCGACGGCGGCAAGGCGCTCGACCTGCAAGGGGCGGGCCAGATTGGCCTCGATATGGGTGACGACGCGGGCCATGGCGGGGGGCAGGCTGCGCTCCGGCGTGGCGCGGGCGGAAAAGACGCCGTCGTGCAGGGCTGTCATGGCGGCGTAGGTGGCGCTGGAGGCTTCGCCGGGACTGATGTCGGTGCGGTCGATCAGGGTGAGGCAGGCGGCGGCCAGGCGATCGACAATCGGCATGGGCAGGGTAGAGACGGGGCCGGCGGCATCGATGATCTCGCGGGCCAGGCGCAGCGCCTCGCGTCCGTTGAGCACCATCCAGAAATATTCCCAATGGCCACCGCGCTCCAGCCAGTAGCGATGGGCATGAGGGAGGCTCAGCACCATGGTCTGGCCGGGCGTCAGCCGATAATGCGTGCCGGCGAAATCGAGCCGGCCCTCACCGACCAGGGTGTGCTGGATGACGAGGAACGGCGCATCGCCGCGCTGCAGCCCATCCCAGGAATAGACTTCGTTGATGCGCTGCTCATAGCCGGCGCTGACCGCCATGCAATGGAGCGGCACGGCCGACTTCGGCAGCTCCAGCCGACGCACGCGATGGCCATAGTTGATCAGTTCAGTGAGCACAAAATTACCCGCAATCGCACAAGCTTTCTCTACCACTTATGCTGTGGCAACGGCTAGCACTATGGGCACCAATTCGCAGCAAATGCGACCAGTGGAGGACGCTCATGTCATTCAAAGTTACGGTCATCGGTGCCGGTTCGATCGGCTTCACCAAGACCCTGATCTCGGATCTGCTCAAGGTCCCCGAATTCGTTGATTGCGAGTTCGCGCTGACCGATATCAATCCGGCCAATCTGGATATGGCCCGGCAGATCATCGAGACCATCGTGTCGGTCAACAAGCTGCCGGCCAAGGTGACCGCAACGACGGATCGCCGCGCGGCCATCACCGGCGCGCGCTATGTCATGAGCTGCGTGCGCGTTGGGGGCCTCGATGCCTTTGCCACCGATATCCGCATCCCGCTCAAATATGGCGTCGACCAGTGCGTGGGCGACACGATCTGCGCCGGCGGCATTCTCTATGGCCAGCGCAACATCCCGGTGATCCTGGATTTCTGCAAGGATATCCGCGAGGTCGCCGAGCCCGGCGCGCTGTTCCTCAACTATGCCAACCCCATGGCCATGAACACCTGGGCCGCCGAGCAGTATGGCGGCGTCAACGTGGTGGGGCTGTGCCACGGCGTGCAGCATGGCGCGCACCAGATCGCCAATGTGCTGGGCGTCACGGACGACGAGCTGGACTATGTCTGTGCCGGCATCAATCACCAGACCTGGTACATCGACATCCGCGCCAAGGGCCGCAAGATCGAGGCCGACGAGCTGATCGCTGGCTTTGAGGCGCACCCGGTCTATTCCAAGCAGGAAAAGGTGCGCATCGACGTGCTCAAGCGCTTCGGTGTCTATTCCACCGAGTCCAATGGCCATCTGAGCGAATACCTGCCGTGGTATCGCAAGCGTCCCGAGGAGATCAATCGCTGGATCGACATGAGCGACTGGATCCATGGCGAGACCGGCGGCTATCTCCGTCACTCCACCGAGCGTCGCAACTGGTTCGAAACCGACTTCCCGATGTTCAAGGAGCAGGCAAACAAGCCGCTGAGCGAACACAAGCGGACCACCGAACACGCCAGCTACATCATCGAGGCGATGGAAACCGGGCGCACCTATCGCGGCCATTTCAACCGCCGCAACAATGGCATCATCACCAATCTGCCCGATGACGCCATCATCGAAAGCCCCGGCTTCGTGGATCGCTTCGGCATCAATATGGTCGAAGGCATCACCCTGCCGACCGCCTGCGCGGCGACCTGCTCAGTGTCGGTCTCGGTGCAGCGCCTCTCGGTCGAGGCGGCAATGACGGGCAATATCGATACGCTCAAGCTGGCCGTGCTGCATGACCCGCTGGTCGGCGCCATCTGCACGCCCGACGAGGTGTGGGCGATGGTCGACGAGATGGTGGTGGCCCAGGCCCAGTGGCTGCCGCAATATGCCGATGCCGTGCCGGCCGCCAAGGAGCGCATGGCCAAATCGACCGTCAAGACCATCGAGTGGGAAGGCGCTGCCCGCAAGCGCGTGCGCTCGGTCGAAGAGCTCCGCGAAATGGTGGGTGGCCACCACTAAACCATCCGGATGTCCTCCCGGATCGGGCGCCCTTCGGGGCGCCCTTTTTCGTTCCGGCATTGTCGTGCCGACCGGGCCAGTGCTCGCGCAGCAAAAGGCCCCGATGCCAGTGGCATCGGGGCCCGGTCAGCCTGAGGCTGGCCTCAGTGAGATATCAGGCGACGCGCTGCTTGCGCGGGCCGCGGGCCCATTCGGGCAGCATGCTGCCATGGGCTTCGAGCAGGTCGTCGACGACATTCCAGATTTGCTCGAGATCCAGTTCGGCGGCGGTGTGCGGGTCCATCATGGCGGCATGGTAGATGTGCTCGCGGTTCTCTTCCACCAGCGCGCGGACGGTGAGCTCCTGCACATTGATGTTGGTGCGCATCAGCGCGGTCAGCTGCGGCGGCAGTTCACCGATATAGGTGGGCTGCAGGCCATTGTCGTCGACCAGGCACGGCACTTCGACCGCGGCATTGTTGGGCAGGCTGGTGATGACGCCATTGTTGCGCAGATTGCCGTAGATCACCGAGGGTTCGCCGGTCCAGACCGAGTTGACGATGGAGCTGGCGTATTCCTTGGACTGCTTGACCTCGATGCGGTCGGCCTTCTTGTAGTCCTCGGAGGTCTTCTTCCAATTGGCAATCTGCTCGACGCAGCGCTTGGGATATTCATCGAGCGGAATACCGAACTTCTCGATCAGGTCCTCGCGGCCTTCCTTGATGAAATAGGGCGTGTATTCGGCGAAGTGTTCCGAGCTTTCGGTGACGAAATAGCCCAGGCGGGTGAGCATTTCATAGCGCACCTTGTTGGGGCAGCGCGGGTTCCAGGTCGGCTTGGGGGCGCGGCCTTCGGCATAGGCGCGCAGCAGATCGGGATAGAGGTCGCGATAGCTGCCGTCGGCCTGGCGATGCTCGAACTTGAGGTAGAAGGCCATGTGGTTGATGCCGGCCGAGCGGTAGCGGATCTCGTCGTAGGGAATGTCGAGATCGTGGGCCAGTTCCATGGCCGTGCCCTGCACTGAGTGGCAAAGCCCGACCTGCTTGATGGTGGGGTATTTTTCCGAGATGGCCCAGGTGTTGATGGCCATGGGGTTCACATACTGCAGCATGATCGCGTCGGGCGCGACCTGCAGCATGTCCTCGCAGATGCTCCACAGGTGCGGCACGGTGCGCAGGCCGCGCATGATGCCGCCCACGCCCAGGGTGTCGGCAATGGTCTGGCGCAGATTGTACTTCTTGGGGACGTCGAAATCGATGACCGTCGAGGGCTCATAGCCGCCGATCTGGAAGCAGACCACGACGAAATTGGTGCCATCAAGCGCCTGGCGCTGGTTGGAATAGGTCTCGACGGTCGCCGGCACGCCCAGGGTAGCGATCAGCTTCTTGGCAATGATCTCGCTCTCTTCGAGGCGCGTTGGGTTGATGTCCATCAGGCGGATAGTGGCGCCGGTCAGGGCCGGACGCTGCAGGATGTCGCCGACAATGTTCTTCATGAACACGGCCGAACCGGCACCGATAAATGTGATCTTGGGGTTTGCCATTGGATGCTCCGATCAGGCGGCTATTTCGAACGCGGCGCGTACCAGGCGGGCCGTGTATTCGGTTTGAGGGTTGGTCAGGACATCGGCCACCGGTCCCTGTTCGACGATCTTGCCGTACTGCATGACCATCACCCGGTGACAGAGGGCGCGCACCACTTTGAGATCGTGGCTGATGAAGAGGTAGGAGAGGCCCTTCTCGTCCTGCAGCTTGCGCAGCAGGTCGATGATCTGGGCCTGGACGCTCAGATCGAGCGCCGAGGTGGGCTCGTCGAGCAGGATGAACTCGGGCTCGAGCGCAATGGCGCGGGCAATGGCGATGCGCTGGCGCTGGCCGCCCGAGAATTCATGCGGGAAGCGGTTGAGCACGCCATCGGGCATGCCGGCGTCCTTGAGGGCCTGGCGGACGCGATCGCCGCGCTCGGCGCGATTGGCGCCGATATTGTTGACGATCAGCCCTTCCTCGATGATCTGGCGGATCGACATGCGCGGGTTGAGCGAGGCGAAGGGGTCCTGGAAAACGATCTGCATGCGCGAGCGCAGCGGACGCATGGCCGCGCGGTCCTTGGTGTCGATGCGTTCGCCATCAAAGAAGATCTGGCCGCCCTGGTTGGAAATCAGCCGGATCAGGGCCTGGCCAAAGGTGGTCTTGCCCGAGCCGGATTCTCCCACGATGCCCAGGGTTTCGTGGCGCATCAGCTTGATGTCGAGATTGTCGACCGCCTTGAGCTCGAAGAAGTCGGGCTTGAAGAGGCCGCCGCGCTTGAGCGTGAAGCTGACCTTGACCTGCTTGCCTTCAAGCACAGTCTCATGGGCACCTTCGGCCAAGGGGTTGGCCGTGCCCTTGGGTTCGGACGCCAGCAGGTGCTTGGTATAGGGATGGGTGGGATTGGCGAACAGCGCCTCGGTGGCGTTGTGCTCCTGCACCCGACCATTCTGCATGACATAGACATATTCGCTGAATTGGCGAACCACGGTCAGGTCATGGGTGATCAGGATCACCGCCATGCCATACTTGTCCTTGAGATCCTTGATCAGATTGAGGATCTGGGCCTGGACCGTGACGTCGAGCGCGGTGGTGGGTTCGTCGGCAATCAGCACGTCAGGGCGATTGGCCAGGGCCATGGCGATCATGACGCGCTGGCGCTGGCCGCCCGAGAGCTGGTGGGGGTAGTTGTTCAGCCGGGCCTTGGGCTCGGGAATCTGAACTTCCTCGAGCAGCGCCTCGGCCTTGGTCATGGCTTCGGCACGGCTCATCCTGTTGTGCAGGTGCAGCACCTCGCACAATTGCTGCCCGATCGTATAGACCGGGTTGAGCGAGCTCATGGGCTCCTGGAAGATCATCGCGATGTCGTTGCCGCGCAGCTTGCGCATGTCGCGGTCGCTCATGGTGACGATGTTCTTGCCCGACAGGGTAATCTGGGTCTCGGGCAGGATGGTCGCGCGCTTGGTGAGCAGCTTCATCAGCGTGCGCGCGGTCACCGATTTGCCCGAGCCCGATTCACCCACCAGGGCGATGGTTTCGCCCTTGTGGAGCTGGAAGGACACGTCGCGCACGGCGTTGACGGTACCGCCCTCGACGCGGAAGTCGACGCCGATGTTGCGTGCGTCCAGGATCAGCTCACGCCCGTGGCTGCCCAGATCGTGCCGCGTGTCGGAAACAGGCGCGGTGGTTGGTTCGGTCATGGCCTGGTTCCTCAATAGGGGTCAATGGCGTCGCGCAGGCCATCGCCCAGGGCGTTGAACGCGAACACGGTGATGAGCACAAAGATCACGGGGCTCAGGATCCAGGGATAAGATCCAATCACCGAGAAGGTGCCGGTATCCTGCAGCATCAGCCCCCAGGAAATCAGCGGCGGCTTCACGGCAAAGCCCAGGAAGCCCAGAAAGCTCTCGAGCAGAACCACACCCGGAATCGCCAGCGTTATGGCCACGATGATGTGGCTGAGCACGTTGGGCAGGATATGCCTTGTGATGATGCGGCCATCGGTTGCGCCGACCGCAATGGCGGCACGGACATATTCGATGCGGGCCAATGACAGCGTCTTGGAGCGCACCTCGCGGCTCAGTTGCGCCCAGCCCAGCACGGCCATGACGAAGATCACGAACGTCAGGAACACATTGGACGGTGCCGTCACCGGTATCAGCGAGGTCAGTGCCAGGTAGAGCGGCAATTGCGGGAAGGCCAGCACGAAGTCGACGAAGCGCTGCACCCAACTGTCGACGCGGCCACCGATATAGCCGGAGGTGATGCCCACCAGCGTTCCCACCACAGTGGTCAGGGTCACCACGGCAAGCGCGATCATCAGGGAGATGCGGGAGCCCACAATCCCGCGCGACAGGATGTCCCGACCAAATTTGTCGGTGCCCAGCAGCTGGATGGGACGCCCGTCAACAGAGCCGAAGAAGTGGATGTTGGAGGGAATGAGCCACAGGAACTTGTACTCATAGCCGGTGACGAAGAAGCCGGTCGGCGTCGGGTTATCCTTGATCAGCCCGGTCAGGGGCTGGAACGTCACCGGGTCGAACTCACCCGTGTCACCGATTGGGTAGACATAGGGGATGAGGCTGAAATTGCCGTCCGGGTCCTCGAACGCGATAACGTCGGGTGGCGCGAACGGCAGGTTGGCCTGCTTGGGATCGAGCGGCGCGAAGAAGTCGGCAAAGATGGAGACCACCAGCATCAGACTGACCAGCACCAGGCCGATCATGCCCATGGGCGAGCGGCGGAAACGGCGCCACACCAGCAGGGCATAGGTCTCGTTGCCCGAGCCAAAGCGGGTGACCACGGGGGCGTCGGTCTGTGCCTCGTGCGCGGGCGTCGGCATGGGGCCGCCGGCTTCGGTCGGCAGCGGGATGGAGGAGCGGCTTTCGGTGGTCATTCGCTGCCTCCTCCCAGGCGGACGCGCGGATCGAGCGCCACGAGCAGCACATCGGAAATGATGTTGCCGATGATGAGCGTGGTGGCCAGCACCAGCATGAACGTGGCGGTGACATAGACGTCGCCAACACCCATGGAGCCGACGATTGCGGGTCCAACAGTGGCAAGGCCGAACACGATGGCGACTTCAATCTCGCCGGTGAGCATGTAAGGCAGCACGACACCCTGGTAGGCGACCAGCGGATGCAGCGCGTTGGGAACGGCATGCTTCATGATCACGGCGCCTTCCGGCAGCCCCTTGGCACGTGCGGTCTCGACATATTGGCTGTTGAGCACGTCGAGCAGGTTCGCGCGCATCACACGCATGTTGTAGGCGAGCCCGCCAAACGTGGCGATGAAGATGACCGGCCAGATGTGGGTCATCAGGTTGACGAACTTGTCCCAGCTCCAGGGGGCCCCGCCATAGCGGGCAGAAAAGAACATGCCCACTTCCGAGACGTTGAAGCGGAAGACGAGGAAATAGAGGATGATGATGGCCAGCAGGAAGCGCGGGATCGTCATGCCGAGGAAGGAGATGATCCCCAGACCCGTGTCGACCCAGGAATACTGGCGCGTGGCAGCCAGGATGCCCAGGCCGATGCCGAGTAGCGAGGCCAGGATATGGCAGACCAGGGCCAGGGCAATGGTCGCGGGGAGGCGTTCGCTCACAACCTGGCCGACATCCTTGTTGTAGAAGAAGGAATGGCCGAAGTCGAAGCGGGTGACGATGCCGGTGATCCAGCGGAAATACTGCACGATGATCGGATCGTTCAGGCCATTGGCCTCGCGATAGATCTCGGCCTGTGCTTCGGCCTGCACCGCAGGCACGCCGCCCTGGTTCATCAGCATGGAGCGGATCGTGTCACCATAGTCGCCCGGGGGCGCCTGGATGATGGCAAAGGTCACGATGCTGAGCAGGAACAGCAGGGGAATGGCGCCGAGCACGCGCATTGTCACAAATCGAAGCATGATCGCCTCTTCAGTCTAGCGGGGCGAGGCCCCTAACCCTTGCGGGGAAGTGAAGGAGAGGGGTGGCGGCGGACCGCCACCCCAATGGCGTCAGATCACATCGGGCCAGCCGAGCCCGGAGCGCCAGGTAGCGTCTCGGGGTGCAGCTCGAAGTCGCCCTGGCGATCAGCCGGAACAAAGACGCGTTCGCGGATGATGTTGTCTTCTGCCCAGTTGAACATGAAGATCGGAGAACCAGCCGGGATGTTGGCGAAGCGCTTGTTGATGATCAGAGCGCCCGGGTACTGCGTCAGGCCGACGGAATACACGTTCTCGGTGAAGACGTTCTGATACTTCTTCATCAGTTCGGCGCGTTCAGCATTGTCGCTGGTGGCGATAAATGCATTCACGGTGTCGACCAGTTCCTGTTCGAAAGGCAGCAGGTCAAGCGTTCCGTCCGTGCCGGCACGGTGGAACGGATGGGTGCGCGGGCCGGTCGGAGCGAGGGCAGACGTGCCCTGAACCACCGAGACGACTTCGGAACCCTGACGTTCAACTGACCAGTCAAACTGGCCGGACTGGGCCATGTCGTCACGGGCGGTGCCGCTCTGGAAGTTGGCGATAACGCGGATGCCGAGTGGTTCGAGCTGCGCGATGACGCCTTCGGCCAGATTGGTATCGGTGCCGTAGTCAGTATTGGCAAGCAGGGTGATCTCAAGGTCACCGCCGCCGGCCTGGTCTGCCGGGAAGTTGCGGATGCCATTGCCGTCGGTATCGGTCAGACCGAGGCCGTCGAGCAGGGCGTTGGCGGCTTCGATGTTGTACGGATAGTACACGGTCGAGGCCTTGTCGTAGTAGGTGGTGCCAGCATACAGGCCACCCGGATAGATGGCGGTGAAGGGGCCGCGCACCAGAGAGTCGCCGAGGCGCTGGCGATCAAGCGCCACTGTGATTGCCTTGCGGAAATCGAGGTTGCGGTTGAGTTCGCGGACGGCCTGGCCGCGTGCATCGGGTTCACCCCAGCCATTGGCCGAGAAGTTCATGCGCAGGGCATAGCCGATGGTGCGGGCACCGAACTGCAGACGGGCAGGGGCACTGTCTTCAGCCGAGCGCTTGAGCGACTCAACGAAGCTTTCCGCCTGTTCGAGGTTGGAGAAGTCGCCCGAACCGGCAACGGCCTGGACGTCGCGGTCAGCCCAAGTGCTGAGGCGATAGTGCATTTCGTTAAGGTAGGGCAGCTGGTTGCCGGCCTCGTCAACCTTCCAGTAGTAGGGGTTGCGGCGCATCACGACGATATCGTCAGCACGATACTCAACCGGCACCCAGGCGCCCATGACCGGAATGTTCATATATTCCGGCGGGAAGGCGTTCTTGTATTCTTCGTAGGTGTTGTCGGGGTTGTACTTGGGGTGCTGCGGCTTGAGAATGTGGCTCGGGCCCGGGCAGAAGGTGCCATAGGCCATGGTGTACAGATACTGAGTGGGATTGGCCTCCTTGAAGGTCCACTTGATCGTATAGGGATCAAGGGCTTCAAGTGTGGTGCCGACACCCCAGGATTCCGGCGTCGCGCCGTTCAGCGGGGAGACATTGGCGTCGTTGACGTTGTCTTCCCAGTAGAACATCACGTCGTCAGCATCAAAGGGGTCGCCGTCGGACCACTTGGCGCCTTCGATCAGGTGCATGGTGAGCGACTTGCCGTCTTCGGACCATTCCCAGCTCTTGGCCAGGTTCGGCAGGGGCTCAAGTTCGTCTGCCTTGACCATGAACAATGGACCGGTGCGCGTCAGGCACTCGGAGAGGCCGATGTCGATACCGCCCCAACCCTGGCTCTGGCCGCCGATGTAGTTCCAACCTTCCGGCCGGCCGCCGATGACATGGCGCATGGTGTCGCCGTATACGCCGACGCCGTCGGGCATGTTGGCGGTCTTGTAGACCATGGGTTCCTTGGGCAGGCGCTCTGCGACTGGCGGCAGGGTGCCGGCCTCGACATATTTCGAGGTAACCCAGTCGGGCTCGTGGTATTCGGGCAGCGCCTTGTACTCGAGAATGTCGGAGATGCTGACAAAGACCGGTTCGCTCTGGGCTGCAAATTCCGGCGGATCCGGAAGTTCGCCGGTCAGTTCCTGGGCGTGCACTGCTAGCAGCGAAACGCCCAGCATCAATCCTGCCCCGCCAAGGGCAATCGTGTGTTTTCTCATAAAACCTCCCATAGCATCGGGTCGGCTTTAAATGGCCGCGTCCGGATACTCCCATCCGGCGTCTTCCCGTGCTGACCAGCAAAACCTACGCCTTGCCACGCGGTAAACAATCCGGAATAGTAGAGACTTATTCCGGTTTTCTAAGAACGGGCGAATTGTATGATTAAGGGCGCTGGCGTGCTTGCTGCGGTGCCGCGCGAAAGTGCACCCCGTCCGATGCCGCGGCCGGATCGCAGCTTTTATTCGTCCGGCAAGGCCTTCGGTCGCTTCGGCATTCGCTCCTTTGCTCCGCAGCTCATGGCCTATGCCCATACCCATGGGCACATCGAGTTCAACTGGCTGACGCAAGGCAGCATGGACTATGTGTTCGACGGCGGGCCTGTCAGCATCGGCTCGGGGCGACTGGTGGCCTTCTGGGCCGGGATACCGCACCAGACCATTGCGCTCAGCCCTGACACGGCCATGGGCCGGCAGCTCAATATCTACCTGCCCATGGATGCGTTTCTCGAAATGCCGCAGCTGGGCCGGTTGACCGAGACGCTGATGGGCGGCGGCGTCATCCAGCTCAATGCCGATTGCGTGGGGCTGGAAACGCTGGACCGCTGGCATCAGGACTATCGCAGTGGCAATGCCCTGCGCAGCGAGATCGTGCGCGCGGAGATCGGCACCATGTTCCGGCGGGCCGCGATCACCGGCTGGGACACGCTGCTGTCGCCCTGGGTGGAAGGCGCGGGCTCGCGCACGCGGACGGGCTCGCCGGTGCGTTATGTGGTGCGCATGGTGCGCCATATCGTTGAGAACATCACCGAGCCGCTGACTTCGGAGAGCATCGCCGATGTGGTGGGGCTGCATCCCAACTACGCGACGAACCTGTTCACCAAGGTGATGCATATCTCGGTGCAGAAATTCGTCATCCGCATGCGGCTGATCCGGGCGCGCTCGCTGCTGTTCGACGGCAGCCTCTCGATCGCCAACGTCGCGTTCCAATCGGGCTTTGTCAGCCAGACGCAGTTCTACGAACATTTCCGCAAGGCCTATGGCATGACGCCGAGCCAGATGCGCAAGGACACCATCGAGGGCTAGGCGGGATCCTCACCCCTGCCGCCGGCGGCGAAATGCAATGGGGGACAGGCCCGCCCATTGGGTGAAGCGGCGCGAGAAATAGAACGGGCTGTCAAAGCCGGTGCTGGCAGCCACCTGCTTGACCGGAAATCCGGTGCGGCGCAACAGTTCAGCCGCCACCTGCATGCGGCGCAGTTCCAGGTGCTGCTGCAGGGTCTGGCCAGTGTGCTGGCGGAACAGATGCGCCAGGCGGGACGCCGAGAGACCAACCGCGTTGGCAACGTCCTCGACCAGGATTTTCTCGGCCATGTGCCGTTCGAGATAATCGAGTGCCCGGGCGATGCGCGCATCCTGCGCGGTGCCGGCCTGCAGGTCCAATTGCGCATCGCAACCCAGCAGCAGCGCCTCGAGCGCATTGACCGCCAGGGCCTCGGCACGGCGGCGCTGGCTGTTGAGCAGGTCGTGGACAGCGAGGAATTGTGTGGCCAGGCGCCGCCCGTCCTCGCCTTCGATGTGCAGGCGCATCAACCCCCTGGCGACCTCGGGCCAGCCGAGCCAGGCAAACCAGTCCGCACGGGGCTGGAAATGCGCCCACAGCAATTCCCAGCGCTGCTGCTGTGGCTCAACACCATAGTCGTGCGGTGTGCCGGGCCGCAGCAATACCCAATCGCCAGGCGTAGCCAGAAGATCGCCGCCCGCATGGCCAAAGCGCCCCTGGCCATCCAGCGTCAGAATCAGCAACCAATCGCCCGAACCTTGGCGGCGCGTGGCGCGATAGCCGGATTGTTCATGGAAATGTCCGGTCAACAGGCTCTTTGTTGCCTGATATGGGGTGTCTGCGTGATGCGCCATAGCAGGATAGTACAGGAGTTTGGCAGCATATTCGATGGTCGGAAACATCAAAGACGCGCAGGATCAGCTGCAGGGAGAGAGGACCATATGACTGCACAAGACCTGACCGACGCCCAGCGCGCAGACTTTCAGCGAGACGGCTTTTTGGCCGTGCGCGGGCTGTTCAGCGCTGCCGAGATCGATGAAATCCGCGACACCTTCATGGCCGAGGCCGCCAATGGCCCGGTGCCGGGCCTGTCGGACCTGCCGCGTGGTGCAGTGGCGGGCAATGATCCGCTGAGCCGGTTTCCCCGAATGATGCATCCGCACAAGCATGCCGACAAAGCCGTCGGCCAATTGGCGATGCGCCACATGCTCGATCCGCGGCTGGAGCCGATCCTGGCCGATCTATTGGGTGAAGAGCCCTATGCCTGCCAGTCGATGTTCTATTTCAAGCCGCCGGGCGCGCGCGGGCAGGATCTGCATCAGGACAATTTCTACCTGCGGGTCAAGCCGGGCACCTGCATGGCCGCCTGGGTGGCGGTGGACGACGCCGACGCCGGCAATGGCGGCATGATGTGCGTGCCCGAGACGTCAGGGCTCGACATCGCCTGTCCCGAGCAGGCCGACCCGAAACTATTCTTCACCAGCGAGCATGTGGAGCCGCCGCCGGGCCTGACGCCACAGATGATGGAACTCAAGGCGGGGGATGTGTTGTTCTTCAACGGCAGCGTCATCCATGGCTCGACGCCCAACACCAGCACCGACCGCTTCCGCCGCTCGCTGATCTTCCACTATGTGCCGGCCAGCACGGTGGAGATGAGCCACTGGTACGAGGCGATGAGCTTTTCTGGCGTGCGGCAGGTGATCGGGGTGAACAGTGACGGCGGGCCGTGTGGAACCGTGCAGGCTATGCCGGCTGGGCCGCATTGAGGGGGGCAGGGGCGGGGCGGTGCATGTAGAGGCGGAAACGGGACTGGCGGCTTCAGGTGTAAGGCTGTCGAAAGCAGACGTCTTCAACTAGACGAGCACCTGACTTTTGCACCGTGCCTGCTATTGTGATTGCCGGGTGGTCGCTTCGGTGCATAAATCTTGATTTTTGAGTTCAAAGTGTTCTCCATCTCTCTATGGCCGGGAGCGATGTAATAAATGTGGCTGTTGCGTTCGTGCTGGGCGTTGGCGTTAGCAATTCCAGCCTATATCGCCATCGTTCCGTGGTTCTACTATCCTGCAGATTCGGTGGGGCTTCCATCTAGTGCCGACAGCACGATCTTGCCAATCGGCGGGGTTGTCATTCTGGCCCTGCTGCTGGCGCCGATACTTCTCGGCATCACTGTGGTTTGCCTGTGGCGCTCAACGGGGCGCGGCGGCGTTTTTGCTTGGAATACGGCGCGGCCCCTCTTGAGCGCAACCATTTCGCTTATACTTGGGGGAGCGGCGCTGTCGTGTCTGCTGCTGGGGCTGAGTGACTTGTTCAGGCAAATGTCATGGCAGGAATACCTGTGGACGCCCATACCGATATTGTTTGCAGGGTGGCTAGTACTGATTAGGGCCGCAGCGCTATCTCAGAAGACCGCGGCATGATGGATCGGATTTATTAGCGTCTTCACGATTCCATAATCGCAAATACGCGCTGCGAACGGCCCCCTTTGGAATTTGGCAGTGCTGTCCACTATGGCTGTAATGGGATCGCTTCCTGCCCAGAGATTGTTCGCAAGCGCATGGGCCGTCCCGCCCTCGATGTCATCCCGGCAAAGGCCGGGATCCATCCTGAGATATGTCAGCAAGCCAAGCTTGTTGTGGGTTGGTCGATGCCGGCCAGATCGCGTTTGCGGGACATCTGTGCCATTCGAGCATAGCTCTCATGGCCTTAGGACCTGAAATCGCTCCACCGGAGCGATTTCACCGCGCAGCGGCCGGTCCTAAGTATTAAACTTGAACAGCATGACGTCGCCGTCCTTGACGACATATTCCTTGCCTTCGTCGCGGGCCTTGCCGGCTTCCTTGGCGGCCACTTCGCCGCCCAGGGCGACGAAATCGTCATAGGCGATCGTCTGGGCGCGGATGAAGCCGCGCTCGAAATCGGAGTGGATGACGCCGGCGGCGGCCGGGGCCTTGTCGCCCTTGTGGATGGTCCAGGCGCGGCTTTCCTTGGGGCCGACCGTGAAATAGGTCTGCAGGCCCAAGAGGTCATAGGCTTCGCGGATCAGCCGGTTCAGGCCGGCTTCTTCCAGGCCCAGGGATTCCAGGTACTCGGCCTGTTCGGCATTGGGGAGCTGAGCGAGCTGGGATTCGATTTCGGCGGAGATCACCACGACGCCGGCATCATGCTCTTTTGCGTAGGCTTCCACCTGCTTGCTCATGGCATTGCCGGTGGCCGCTGAGCCTTCATCGACATTGCACACATAGAGCGCGGGCTTGGACGTCAGCAGCTGCAGCTCTTGGAAGGCCTTTTCTTCCTCGGCTTCGCGCTTGACGAAGCGGGCCGACTTGCCGTCGCGCAGCAACAGCAGGGCGCGGTCGATCAGGTCGAGCGTCAGCTTGGCATCCTTGTCGCCGCCCTTGGCCTTCTTTTCCACGCCCGCGCGGCGCTTCTCGAGGCTTTCAAGGTCCGCCAGCATCAGCTCGGTCTCGACCACTTCGGCGTCGGCCAGCGGATCGACCTTGTTGGCGACATGGATGATGTTGCCGTCTTCAAAGCAGCGCAGCACATAGGCGATGGCGTCGCATTCGCGGATATTGGCGAGGAACTGGTTGCCCAGGCCTTCGCCCTTGGAGGCGCCTTTGACCAGGCCCGCAATATCGACAAAGCTCATGCGGGCGGGCTGCACATTGATCGACTTGCCGATGACGGCGAGCCTGTCCAGACGCGGATCGGGCACGGCCACTTCGCCCACATTGGGCTCGATGGTGCAGAAGGGGAAGTTTGCGGCCTGGGCGGCAGCGGTGCGGGTCAGCGCGTTAAAGAGGGTCGACTTGCCGACATTCGGCAGGCCGACGATGCCCATCTTGAAACCCATGGGGATAGCTCCGGAAAGTGTTGGTCTTCACTTCGTTCGGATGGGCCGAGATGTCAATGCGTGGCGGTCAATCGGCGGCTTGTCGCGCGGGCCTGCGCATCGTATTACCGCTAACATCTATCTGCCTGCATCCCGTGTTCCCCCCTTTTCCTGTCGGAGGCGTCGCATGAACCTCATTCTCGTTCTGGTCATCCTGGCCGCCCTGATCGCCGCCGGCGCCTGGTATTACTATCGTGGCCGCCACATGGGCAGCTTTGCCCAGGCGGTGGGCGCGGCCCCGGCCATTCCCGAGGCCAAGCCGCAGGGCGCCATCCCCATGCTCAAGATGCCGACGGCCAAGGGCTGGGAAAAGGGCGAGAAGCCGGTTGTGGCGCCAGGCCTCAAGGTCACGCCCTTTGCGCTCAATCTCAAGCATCCGCGTTGGGCCTATGTGCTGCCCAATGGTGACGTGCTGATCGCCGAATCGGCCGGCATTCCGGGCACGCCCAAGAATATCCGCGACTATGCGATGAACCGGGTGATGGCCCGTGCCGGCGCCACGCGCCCGAGCGCCAACCAGATTACCCTCTTGCGCGATGCCGATGGCGATGGCGTGCCCGAAGTGCGGGAAGTGTTCATGAGCGGGCTCAACCAGCCCTTCGGCATGGCCCTGGTGGGTGACCAGCTCTATATCGGCAATACCGACAGCGTGGTGGCCTATCCCTATGTCACCGGCCAGACACGCATCACCGCGCCGGGCAAGACGCTGATGACCATGAAGCCGGGCGGGCACTGGACGCGCAATCTGCTCGCCAATGCCGAGGGCACCAAGCTCTATGTGGCGGTGGGCTCGCTGAGCAATATTGCCGAAAGCGGCATGGAGGTCGAAGAGGGCCGCGCCTGCATTTTCGAGTTGGACCTGGTGACCGGGCAGCATCGCGAATTCGCCGGCGGCCTGCGCAATCCGGTGGGCATGGCCTGGGAGCCGACCAATGGCATGCTGTGGACCGTGGTCAATGAGCGCGACGGGCTGGGCGACGAAACCCCGCCGGATTATCTGACCTCGGTCAAGGATGGCGGCTTTTACGGCTGGCCCTTCAGCTATTGGGGCCAGACCGTGGATGACCGCGTGCCGCAGAATGCCGCGCTGGTGGCCCGCGCGACGGCGCCCGACTACGCACTGGGTGGCCACACGGCTTCGCTGGGCCTGTGCTGGGCGCCGCAGGGCACGCTGGGCGCGCTGCCGGCCGGCATGGTGATCGGCCAGCACGGTTCGTGGAACCGCAGCAAGCTGAGCGGCTACAAGGTGATCCTGGTGCCGTTTGCCAATGGCATGCCGAGCGGCCAGCCGATCGACATCCTCAGCGGTTTCCTTGCCGATGACGAGAAGATCTCGCGCGGCCGCCCGGTGGGCGTCGCTGTCGCCAAGGATGGCGCGCTGCTGGCTGTGGACGACGTCGGCGACGCCGTCTGGCGTGTCACCGTCGCCTAAGGCGACACGGCCTTGGCAAAGCCTTTGACCAGAATGGGGCCCGTCGGCTTGCCTGTGGGTGAGCCGGGGGCCGGTTCAAGGGTAATTTCATAGAGCTGGCCGGCCTGCGGCAGCGGCAGGTCGGGCCCGGTCAGGCGCAGATCCTGCGCCACCTGCAGCGTGCCCAGCGATACCGGACCAGTCTGTGCATCGGGCAAGGTCCAGACCTGCAGCACCTGCCCAGCCGGTGCGGCCAGCGCCTCGAGCGGCATCAGTCGCAAGCTGTCATCGGCAAAGGCCTCCACGATCACCGCCGGAGAAGAATCGGTCTGGTTGAGCAGCACCGCCACGACGGTGGGCTGCTCGGACGGACGCTGGATCTGCCCGGCGACATAGCCCAGTCCGAGCGCAACAACGACACTGGCTGCCAGCGCCAGCCAACGCTGTGCGGGCGCCATGGTCCGGCGGGCGGGGCGCAGCGTCGTGACATTGGGGGCCGAAACCGCACCGAGCCGCTGCTCGATACGCGCCCAGAGGCCTGGATCATATGCAGCCGGGGTCACGGTATCGTCCAGCGCCATCATGCGTTCGCCGAGGTCGCGGGCCATCTCCGCCAGTTCGGTGTCGGTGGCGGCCTGTTGCTCAAAATCGTGCCGTTCTGCATCGTCGAGCAGGCCCAGCACATAGTCGCCAGCCAGCGCAAGCTTGTCCTCGCGGGTCATGACAGGCACTCCTGCAAGGCGATGGTGCCACGGCGGATCCAGGCTTTCACGGTGCCCAGCGGGGCATTGAGCGTGGCGGCGACTTCACCATGGTTCAGTCCGGTGACATAGCACAGCAGGATGGCGCGCCGCTTGGCCTCGTCCAGCCCGCGCAGGCACGCCTTGAGGGCATCGCGCTCGGCCAGGGCATCAAAGGCATTGGTGACGTCTGCATTGCGATCGCCCAGGGCCGCCAGGGTTTCCCCGTCGTGATAGTCGGTGCGGCTGCTGTCGCGCAGCAGGTTGAGCGCGCGGTTGCGCACGATGGTGGTGAGCCAGGCACCGGCGCTGCCGCGCGCCATGTCGAACTGGCCGGCGCGCTGCCAGACCGCGACAAAGGCGTCCTGCACCACTTCCTCGGCCAGATCCTGTCGGCGAACGATGCGCCTGGCGATGGCCACCAGCCGGCCGGCCTCGGCGGCAAACAATTCCGCCAGGGCGGTCTGCTCGCCGGCGGCGATGCGCCGGATCAGCGCGGCGGTGTCTCGGTCCTGTGGGGCCATGGGTCCTGCCTTTTGTCACTCATCTTACGCGCGGAACGGGGCTGTGGATGCACCCGGCAGATTTTTTTGTGCGGCGGTGCATCCGCAAGCGCCGCTGGTGGGTAGAGCCAATGTAACGGGCGCAGAGAGCGCCATCCCGAAATGGAGATGACCGATGACGAAACTGCTTGGCTTGACCCTGATGTCCGGCACCGCACTGGTGGCCTTTTCTGCTGCCGCATTGGCCGCCCCTGCCGTTGGCCTGGTCGGCGACAAGACGCTGGTGATGTTTGATACCGAAACGCTGGCCGTCTCGGGCACCATGGATGTGACTGGCGTGGACGCGCTGGCCGGCATCGACGTGCGCCCCGCCGACAAGATGCTCTATGGCGTGTCCAAGGCCGGCGAGATCGTGACCATTGACACCGCCACGGGTGCGGCGACGGTCAAGAGCACCGTGTCTGAACAGCTGCCCAGCTATGATGGCGCGATTGTCGACTTCAACCCGGCCGCCGATCGGCTGCGCCTGATGGCCAGCGACGGCACCAACCACCGCGTCAATGTCGACGATGGCATGGTCACGGTCGATGGTTCGCTGGCTTATGACGGTGCCGACATGCATGCCGGGGAAACGCCCGCCATCGTGGCGGCAGCCTATACCAACTCCATCGGCAAGCCCGAAAAGACGGCGATGTTCGATATCGATGCCACCATTGTGGCGCTGATCCAGCAGACATCGCCCAATGACGGCGTCCTGGCGGCCATCGGCAAGCTGGGGATCGACGGGGCGGACAATTATGCCTTCGATATCGTTGCCACCGAAGACCTGAGCAACACGGCCTATCTGGTGGCCGGGACCATGCTCTACACCGTCGACCTCGAGAGCGGTGCTGCAACCGGCGTGGGTGAAATCACCGGCGTTGACGGCGCCATCGAGGACATCGCCATCCTGCCGTAACTCCGGCTTTGCGGTCGCGCCCCGGCGCGGCCGCTACTCCTTGCCTAGGAGCTTTTTCAGCATGTCGGCCATGGGGCCGGTCTTGGGCACTTCGGCCTGGGGCTTGGCGGGGCGGGCCTGGCGGATGTGGCTCTGGGCCTTGGGGGCGGGCTTGGCGTCCGGCTCGTCAGTGCCCTTGGTGGCCAGCGCCAGCTTGTTCATGAAGCCGCTGTCGTCACCGGCCAGCAGCAGGCCGATATGGCTGGCAATGGCGTCGAGCAGAGGTTCGAGCCAGGCCTGGTCGGCCTTGGCAAAATCCCCCAGCACATGGTTGGTGACGTATTCCTTGCCCGGGTGGCCGATGCCGAGGCGCACGCGCTTGTAGTCGAGCCCGATCTGCGGATCGATGGAACGCAGGCCATTGTGGCCGCCATTGCCGCCGCCGACCTTGACGCGCACCTTGCCCGGCGCCAGGTCCAGCTCGTCATAGAGCACGATGATGTCGGCGGGCGCGATCTTGTAGAAGCCGGCGACCTGCTGAACGCTGTCGCCAGACCGGTTCATGAAGGTCTGCGGCTTGAGCAGCAGCACCTTCTCCCCGGCGATGTTGCCTTCGGCCAGGAGCCCGGCGTGCTTGCTGCGGAACTGGGTGATGCCATGCGCACGCGCCACGGCGTCCAGCGCCATGAAGCCGATGTTGTGGCGGTTGCCCTGGTATTGGCTGCCCGGATTGCCCAGGCCGACAAGCAGTTTCATGTGCCGCTCCCGAAATGAAAAAGGCGGCCCGGAGGCCGCCTCAAACTGGTTGCAGAAACCGGCGGCGCGATTACTCGGCCGAGGCTTCGGCTTCCGCTTCGCCGGCATCGCCAGCCGACTTCAGCGCCGACGGAGCAACGATGGTGGCGATCGTCAGATCGTCTTCGTGGCTGTGGTCGACAGCGCCGGAGGGCAGCTTGATGGACGAGATGTGGATGGCATCGCCGATGTCCAGACCCGTCAGGTCGACGGTGACTTCCTCGGGGATCTTGTCGGCCGAAACGGTCAGGTCGAGCGTGTGGTGCACGATATTGAGCGTGCCGCCGCGCTTGATGCCCGGGGAGGCTTCTTCATTGATGAAGTTCACATGCACCTGGACGTTGAGCTTGGTGCTCTTGCCGACGCGCAGGAAATCGACGTGGATCGGGAAGTCCTTCACCGGGTCGAGCTGGTAGTCGCGCGGAATCACGCGGTGCTTGGTGCCGTCAACATCGAGCTCGATGATGTGGCTGAGGAAGCCGCCAGCGTAGATGTACTTGTGTGCATCCTTGTAGGCGAGGGCGATGGTGACGGGGGCCTTCTTGTCACCGTAGATAACAGCAGGGACCAGTCCCTGACGGCGCAGTTCGCGAGCGGCCCCCTTGCCAACTCCGTCACGCGCCTGTGCCTTGAGCACTTTAGTCGTCGCAGCCATGGAAATATCCATTCTGGTTGGTGTATGCGTCACTACAACAGCATACGCGCCCGTCCTCCAGGGGTGACGAGCGCTTCATGGCGCGGGCTATAGCCCAAACGCGGGCGGCGGGCAAGCGGGAAGCCTAGCCATCCTGCAGCGCCTGGCGCCGGGCGATGAGATAATGCCGCTCAGCCTCGTCGGTGGAGAGGCCAATGGCGATATTGAAGGCTTCGAGCGCGTCCTGGCGATCACCGGCCCGGGCCGCCAGATGGCCGCGGGTAGCCCAATAGGGCTGATAATCAGCCATGCGCGGATCGCCCGCGACGGAGTCGAGAGCGGCCAGGGCTTCGCGTGGACCCGCGGTCTCGGCCAGCGCGGCGGCGCGGTTGAGCGCAACCACGGGCGAGTGCGTCAGCGCGAACAACACATCGTAGAGCGCCACGATGGACCGCCAATCGGTCTGGGCGGAGACTCGCCCGGCGACATGGGCGGACTGGATGGCCGCCTCGATCTGGTAGCGGCCAGTGGGGCCGGCGCGGTTGGCTGCATGCAGCAGCGATTCCGCCTTCGCGATGATGGCGCGGTCCCAGAGCCCAGTGTCCTGCGCGTCGAGTGGAATATAGGCGCCGTCGGCACCGCGCCGGGCCGCGCGCCGCGCCTCGGCATAGAGCATCAGCGCCAGCATGCCCTTGGCCTCGGGTTCATCGGGCGCCAAAGCGACCACCAGCTGGCCCAGCCAGATGGCTTCGCCCGCCAGGCGATCGGCAGCCGTGTCGCCGATCTGCGTCCAGCCCTTGGAATAGGCGGCATAAATGGCTTCGAGTACCGCATCGAGGCGCCCCGCCAGCTCGTCGCGATCGGGAATGGCGAAGGCGGCACCCGCCTCGCGCAGCCTGGCCTTGGCCCGCACGAGGCGCTGCCCCATGGTGGCGGGCGGGATCAGGAAGGCCGCAGCAATATCGATGGCGGTCAGGCCCAATATGGTCTGCAGGATCAGCGGCGCACGCATGCCCGGCTCGACGGCGGGGTGGGCGCAGGCGAACATCAGCGCCAGGCGACGATCGGGAATATTGTCTTGCTGCATGGCGGCATCGTCCATCTCCTCGTGCATCAGCTTGAGATGCACTTCGCCCTCGCGACGAGTCTGGCGCCGCCGCATGGCGTCGGTCTGGCGGCGGCGGGCCACGGTCAGCAGCCAGGCGTCCGGATTGTCGGGCACACCATGGACGGGCCAGGTGTGCAGGGCGCTGGCGAAGGCCTCCGCCAGCGCATCTTCGGCACCCGCGACATCGCGGGTACGGGCGGCCAGATAGGCCAGGAGCCGGCCATAGCTGTCGCGCGCGACGCGCTCGGCAGTCTGGCGGGCAGTCGCCGCGTTCATTGCGGGCGCGTCGGCCAGATGGGGCGCACCTCGACGGTGCCATACTGGGCGCTGGGGCAGCGCGCGGCCCATTGCACGGCCTGCTCGACATCGGGCAGGTCCATCATGAAATAGCCGGCGAACTGTTCCTTGCTCTCCATATAGGGACCATCAAACAGCTCGGTCTTGCCATTGCGCTGGGTGACGGCGCGGCCCTTGCTGGCGTGTTCGAGCCGCAGGCCCGAGGTGCCGCCGGCCTTGGCCAGCGCCTGGTTGAAGGCGGCATATTCGTTCCACAGCGAAGGTGGCGCTGCGGCCAGGAGTTCGTCGTCGTGGTGGATCAACATCATGAACTGCATGGCTTTTCTCCTCAGCCCTGAACCACGGGGCGCACTTCGATGGTGCCATGGCGCGACGCCGGGCACTGCAGCGCCCAGTCCATGGCCTTGTCCAGATCGGGGGCTTCGATGATGTAGAAGCCGCCGAACTGTTCCTTGGTGTCGGCATAGGGGCCGTCAAGCACTTCGGTGCGGCCGTTGCGGATGCGGACGCTGGCCGCATCTGTGGTGGGCCGCAGGCGCTCGCCTGCCACCATGGCGCCAGCCTTGACCAGGGCCATGTTGTAGGCGGCATAGTCCGGGGTCATGCCGGTGGCGTCGGTGGGTGTCGCCTCCATCATGGCGCGTTCATTGCCGTGGATCAGCAGCATAAATTGCATAGGAAAGTCTCCTGTGGTGGCTCGGGTGCTCTCACTCCGATGCAACAATGTCGGAGAGTGCCCGAGCCTTTCGACTCTTCCAGCAGAAAAATGTCAGTCGGGACCAAATTGCGGGTGATAGGGGCGGATTTCGATGTGGCCCCAGGTGGCCGCCGGGCACTGGGCGGCCAGGGCTATGGCCGCGGCCATGTCGGGCGCTGCGATGATGAAATAGCCACCGAACTGTTCGCGGGTGTCGGCATAGGGGCCGTCATGCACCTTGAGCTCGCCGCCCTGGGTGGTGATGGTGCGGGCCGTGTCGGTGGTCTGCAGCGCGGCGGTGCCAACAAAGGCGCCGGCTTTCTCCAGCGTCGCCTGATAAGCCGCCATCTGGTTCATGAAGCCGGCCATCTGGTCGGGTGGGATTGCCATGCCGGCCTTTTCGTCGGCGAAGAGCATCAGCAAATAGTTCATGGTCGCACTCCTTTGTCGGCAACATAGCCAGTCAGGGCAATGTCGCGCGAGATAGAGTGATTTCGACAGGTGCCTAGTCGAACAGGCTGGAAACGCTCTGTTCGCTGGCGGTGCGGGCGATGGCTTCGCCGATCAGCGGGGCAATGGCCAGGCGGCGGATATTGCCGGCCAGGCGCTGGGCCTCGGTTTCCTCGATGGAATCGGTAACCACCAGTTCCTTGAGTTTGCTGGCGGCGATGCGCTCGGAAGCGCCTTCGGACAGCACGCCATGGGTGATGTAAGCCGAGACCTGCTTGGCGCCGGCCTTGAGCAGGGCCTCGGCAGCGTTGACCAGGGTGCCGCCGCTGTCGACGATGTCGTCGATCAGGATGCAGGACTGGCCCGAGACGTCGCCGATGATGTTCATCACTTCGGACACACCGGCGCGGGGGCGGCGCTTGTCGACGATGGCGAGATTGGCGCCGATGCGGCTGGCGACATTGCGGGCACGCACCACGCCACCGACGTCGGGCGAGACGATCATGACGTTCTTGACGTCATAATTGTCCTGAATGTCGCGCACCATCACGGGGGCGGCAGTCAGATTGTCGGTGGGGATATCGAAAAAGCCCTGGATCTGGCTGGCATGCAGGTCGAGCGTCAGCACGCGATTGGCACCGGCCTGGGTGATGAGGTTGGCGACCAGCTTGGCCGAAATGGGGGTGCGCGGCGCCGATTTGCGATCCTGACGGGCGTAGCCGAAATAGGGGAGCACGGCGGTGATGCGGCGGGCCGATGAGCGACGGAGCGCGTCGGTGAGGATCAACAGCTCCATCAGGTTGTCATTGGCCGGAAAGCTTGTCGATTGCAGGATGAAGGCATCCTCGCCGCGCACATTCTCATGCACCTCGACATAGACTTCCTTGTCCGCGAAGCGCTTGACCGTACAATCTGTCAGGGGGAGCTCAAGATAGCTGGCAATGGCCTGGGCAAGGGCCCGGTTGGAGTTGCCGGTCACCAGCTTCATGGGCGCGATCCTGTCTCAACCGGCCTCCGGGAGCGAGGCCTTCCAGTTTCGCGGGCAGCTTTAGCGAGTCCCTGTCAGACTCGCAACGCCGCAATTGGTCGATAGGTAAACAATTAAAGCCAACCGATCATGGCGATCTGCCGCCCGGTGCGGGTGTGCTGGTGTGTGGCACGGCGGTGGGAGAAATAGCGGTCGGCATCGGCATAGGTGCAGGCGCCGGCGCGCTCGACCGTGGCGACGCCCGCCCCGCGAAGCTGTTCCACCACAAAGCCGGGCAGATCAAAATGGGGTTGTCCGCCTGCCGGCGCCGAGAAATGGTGCGCGCCGCCGGGATGAAGCGCGAGAAAATCGCGCTCGAACTGGGCGCCGACTTCGTAGTTCTCGGGATAGATGGTGGGGCCGATGGCCGCCACGATGCGGGTGCGCTCGGCCCCCACGGCGACCATGGCATCAATGGTGGTGCCACAGATGCCGTCGACAGCGCCGCGCCAGCCGGCATGGGCGGCGCCGATGACACCAGCCTCCCTGTCAGCCAGCAGAATCGGCGTGCAGTCGGCGGTCATGATGCCCAGCACCAGACCGGGGGTAGTGGTCACCATGGCATCGGCATCGACCAGCGGCTGGGGCGATGTCGGGGCATCCACGGTCACGACGGTATTGGAATGCACCTGGCGCAGCAGGCAGAGCGTGGTAGCGGCAAAGCCGAGCTGGGTGGCGGCATCGGCGCGGTTGCGGATGACATTGTCTTCGTCGTCGCCAACAGTCAGGGACATGTTGTTGCCGGCAAACTCGCCGGACGAAACGCCGCCCTGGCGGCCGAAGAAGGCATGCTTCAGTCCAGGGACGACGGCGAGGGCCGGGGCCTGCTCAAAGGGGGCGGTCATCATTCGAACCCCGGCGGCTGCAGGCCTGGGCTGGCGGCACAGAAGGCCTTGAACAGATTGCCCATCTGTTCAGGCGCGACCAGGCGCGCCTTGGCGGCGGCCAGCTCATCGGCCATGCCGGGATTGGCGGCGATCAGGGCGCTGGCGCGCTGGTTGATACCCATGCGGGTGAGGAACTGACCCTGGGTGGCCAGTGGCTGCACCGTCAGGCCGGCGCCCTTGGCGACCGTGCCAAGCGCCTCGAAATCGACATGGGCGGAGATGTCCACCTCGCCGGGGGCGTCGAGCACGTCGGCATACTGATGACGGCGCACGCCCTGCAGCGTTTCCCCCGTCTGGGTGCGGGCATAGCCATAGTCGATGGCGAGAATCGCGCCGCCCTGGGTGGAGATGGTGGTGGCCAGGCGGTTCATCACCTCGCCACTGGCCAGGCCCACTTCGAGCACCGCATTGGGTTCGGCATCGGCAACAACTTCAGGCATGGCCGAGGCCGGGATGGGCGTGGGGTTGAGGCCGAAGCGGCGCTGGCCATCGACGAGACCCACCATGCGCTCGTGCCAGCCCTGTTCGCCGCGCACGAACTGGCGGATAGGCAGGGCGTCGAAGAATTCATTGGCGACCACAAGAAGCGGGCCGGGGCCGACCTTGTCGAAGCCATCGATCCACTTGGCGCCATAGGCTTCCAGCCGTGCATTCTGTTCCGCGATCAGGGCCAGATTGGTTTCGAACAGGCGCAGGTCCAGCGCATCGCGAAATCCTTCGGCCCGGCAGGCGACACGTAGGATGTCGGCCATCAGCGTGCCGCGGCCGGGGCCCAGCTCGAGCAGGGTGAATTCCTTGGGGCTGCCCATCTGCTGCCAGAGATTGACGAAGAAGAAGCCGATCAGCTCGCCGAACATCTGGCTGATCTCCGGCGCCGTCACGAAGTCACCGGCCGTGCCGAGCGGATCGGCATTGCGGTAGTAGCCCTTGGTGGGGTGGGTGAGGCACAGACCCATATAGGTGGCCACCGACATGGGGCCGGTGGTGCGGATCTGCATGTCGATCAGTTCGGGCAGGCTGGGGCTTTGTTCAGTCATGAGCACCTTGATCAGTCATTGGCCAGGTCCGGCTCGGGTGCAGGGCGGGCGCATCCAGGGGTCGGGGCGGACATGGACGGGCTTTCTGACCAGAGTGGGGCGCCTGGCGGCATTTCAGCCGCGCAGCGGGCTTTGCTTGCGCGTTCCGGCATAAACCACAAGGCCGATCCCCGCCAGAACCGGCGGCAGGCTGAGGAGCATGCCCATGGTGAGCCAGCCGCCCCAGAGATAGCCCAGTTGCGGATCGGGCAGGCGCACAAATTCGACAGCGATACGGCTCAGGCCATAGCCAATGCCGAAGATGCCGGCGACCATGCCGGGGCGGCGCAGGCTGTAAAAGACATGGGTGAACACCCGGATGACCAGGAACAGTAGCAGCCCCTCAAGCGCAGCTTCATAGAGCTGGCTGGGATGGCGCGGCACGAGATCGGGGTCGGTGGGGAAGATCACGCCCCAGGGCAGGGTGGTGGGGGCGCCATAGAGCTCGGCATTGATGAAATTGGCGATGCGGACCAGGAAAATGCCGATGGTGGAAACCGAGGCGATCAGGTCCAGAGCGCTCAGCCAATTGCCGCCCTTGGAGCGGGTGAAAACGATGGCCGCGATCATCAGGCCAATCATGCCACCGTGGTAAGACATGCCGCCGTCGAGGGTGTTGATGATCTCGGTCGGGTTGGCCAGGTAGAAGGGGAGATTGTAGAACAGCACGTATCCGGCGCGGCCACCGATGACGATGGCCAGCATGGTCCAGAAGGCGAAATCCCAGATATCGGGGGCCTTGAAGGGCGGCTGGCCCTTGTGCCACAGCCCGGTGTTGGCAAGCAGGCGGTAGCCATAGGCGGCGCCCAGGCCGACGCCGAACAGATAGCCCAGCGCATACCAGCGCACGGCAAGGGGGCCGATGGCAAAGGCAACCGGATTGATATCGGGAAAGGGCACGCTTTGGCTCCTGCGGCAATCGGGCGGACCATTGCCGCTTCGGCCTCTCTGGTCAAGTCGGCAGCCATCGCCTAAGTATCAAGACACCAATCCGAACCAAACGGGGTATGCGATGAACCAGAGCAACAGGATCTTTGACGGGCTTGGCCGCGTCATGAACGAGGCCGCTGGCGTCGCTGACGGGGTTCGCCGCGAGGTGGAGACCGTGGTCAAGGGCCAGGCCCAGCGCATTGTTGCCGACATGGACCTGGTCAAGCGCGAGGATTTTGACGCGCTGCGCGAACTGGTGCAGGTGCAGGGCGAAGAAATCGATGCCTTGCGGCGCGAACTGGCCGAACTCAAGGGCAAGCCTGCCAAAGCCCAGTAGGATATGCGGCTCGCCATCATCTCGGATGTGCATGGCAATGTTCTGGCACTCGATGCGGTGCTGGCCGATATCGCCCGCCAGGGTGTCGATGCCACACTATGCCTGGGCGACCATGTGAGCGGTCCGCTGGACCCGGCCGGCGCCGCCGACCGACTGATGGCGCTCGATGGCCCGGTGATCCGCGGCAATCATGACCGCTGGCTGATCGATCCGCAGGACAAGGGGTTGGACCCGGTCGACCGCTTCGCGCTGATGCGGATGAAGCAGAGCCACCGCGCCTGGCTTGCCGATTTGCCGGCAACGGCCGTGTTCAATGGCGAAGTGTTTCTCTGCCACGGCACGCCGCAGTCCGACGTGATGCCTTGGGTCGATGGCTGGTTTCAGGACCGGCAGACCATCTTGCCGCCGCTCGAGACCGTCGCGCGACTTGCCGAGGGCGTCGACTTCCCCGTCATGCTGTGTGGCCACACCCACATCGCCCGGGCCGTTCGCCTGCCCGACGGGCGGCAGATCATCAATCCGGGTGCGGTGGGGCTTCAACTGGTGCACGGATCGCCCGATGCCCGCTATGCGATCATCGAACGGCGCGGTGGCCAGTGGTTCACCGACCTGCGGGTGGTGCCCTATGACTATATGGCCGCAGGCGAGAAAGCGGTCGCCAACGGCTTTGCGCCCTGGCAGGCGGCGCTGCAGACCGGCTGGGTCGATGCAACTGGCCTGTTTTGACCCATTTTGACCTGTTGAGAGAGTGTTTGTGTTAACACTTGGTTAACCCTTCACCCTCGATCATCATCCACAAGAGAATGGTGTTCCTGCTCTGCGTCGCGTCCCCTGAATCAGTGGGGACGTGTACGGTCTGAGCATCGGGACGATTCGTAAGCCCTTGTACGGGCATTGAGTTCCCTGAGTATCCGACAGTTGCGCGCCCCAAGGGCTGCATCAATTCCAATACGCGTTGCCAGGACACAATACGTCTATGTCACTTATTCAAGTCGAGATTGATCGCAATGTTCACCCGGTGGACATTATTGAGCACATTGCCTCGATCAATGACTGGACATTCGAGCGCCAGGACGCCGACGAGATTTCCATCTCGGTTCGCGGCGGCTGGAGTGACTATCACGTGTCTTTCAACTGGATGGAAGATCTGGAGAGCCTGCACATCGCCAGCGCCTTCGACCTGAAGGTGCCCGAGGGCCGGCGCGCCGAGATCAAGCAACTCATCTCGCTGATCAACGAACAGCTCTGGATTGGCCATTTCGACATCTGGAACAAGGAAGGCGTGGTGCTGTTCCGCAATTCACACCTGCTGACCGGCGGAGCCGAAGTGTCGCCGCAACAGTGCGAAGCGCTGTTGCGTTCGGCGACGGACAGTTGCGATCTCTACTACCAGGCGTTCCAGTTCGTGGTCTGGGCCGGCAAGACGGCTGCGGACGCGCTGAGCCATGTGATGTTTGAAACCGTAGGTGAAGCATGAGCGCGCCATTGCGATCCATCGGGCCGGTCATGCTCGTCGGTGCCGGCAAGATGGGGCTGGCGCTGGCGCGGGGCTGGCTTGATGCCGGCCTGCCGCCCAACAATCTCATTCTTGTCGATCCGTCGCCTGCACCGGCTGCCAAGGAACTGGCCGAGGACTACGGCCTGACTTTGTACAGCCAGGCCAGTGGGTTGACGCCAAATGTGCTGGTTCTGGCTGTGAAGCCGCAGATCATCGATGGGGTGATGGAAAGCCTGGCGCCGGTTATAGGACCGAACACGCTGGCCATTTCGATTGCGGCAGGCATTGACCTGGCGCGGCTGGCAAGTCGGCTGGGCACGGGTCGGGTCGTCCGCGCCATGCCCAATACCCCGGCCCAGGTCGGCAAGGGGATCACCGGACTGGTCGCTGGCAGCGATATTGCGCTGGCTGACCGCGACACCGCCGATGCGCTGCTGCAGGCGGCAGGGCAGGTGGTGTGGCTGGACAACGAAGGCCAGATCGATGCCGTGACGGCGGTTTCGGGCTCGGGCCCTGCCTATGTGTTCCACATGGTCGAGGCGTTGGCGGCTGCCGCGCGGGCGCAGGGCCTGTCCGATGCGGTTGCCGATCAGCTGGCCCGACAGACCGTGATCGGTTCTGCTGCGCTGCTGGATGCCGACGGCACGGCGCCGTCGATACTGCGTGAGAATGTGACCTCCCCCAATGGCACCACGGCCGCCGGCCTTTCCGTGTTGATGGGCGAGCCGGGGCTCACCGATCTGGTGGGACGCACGGTGGCAGCCGCACGCGCCCGCAGTGAAGAACTCGGGCGCGGCTAGCGCCAGACAAAAAAAAAGGGCGCGTTCCCTCCTACCGGACGCGCCCCAATTCCGAGTTCGGTCTCGATCAGCTCAAGCAGGCGTGAGATTGTCTGCGGCCGACTTGCCGGTCCGCTTGTCCTTGACGATCTCGTAGTTGATCTTCTGACCTTCATCGAGGCCATTCAGGCCGGACCGCTGAATGGCGGAGATGTGGACGAAGACGTCCGCCCCGCCTTCATCGGGCTGGATGAAGCCGTAGCCCTTTTGACCGTTAAACCATTTTACGGTGCCAGTTGCCATGATGCGCGTTCCCTCGTGCAGTCTGCTGGTAGGCAGCCTGGGCCACTATTGGTCCAGGCTTGTAGTGATATCGAAATATCGGAAATTGACGTCAGCAGAGGCGAATGGACGTTCGCAGGTTCAGATCGGTCGGCCGCAATATTCGATCTGGTGACTTTAGCGTTAAAAACTTCGACGTTCAATACTCCGCCGCAGCATGCCAAAGGGGCTGAGTCGAACACAGTGACGGCGGCGTTGGGCGCTTGTGATGCCAAGTATTGATAGGAAAATCCCAAGAAGTGTGGGCGCTGCCAACAAGATGTGGCTGGAATTGGCGTGGTCGTTGCAACGGGTTGGGCGGGGGCTCCAAGACTAAGGGGAAATGCTGACGTGCGTCGCGCCGCTGGCACCGAGCGTGCCATGCGGTGCCACCGGGCCAGCCCTGCGCAGTGCCGGCCCTGCAAGCCTCTTGCGTTCTGCCGCGTTTTCAGTCAAATCCGCGCGCCGGGCGATTGGGCCCGTTGCTCCCTGAGATCTTTCGTCTTGACCAAGGCGTTTCATTCTTCCGGCGATGTGATCGCCGACCGCCGCGCGGGTTATGCCAAAATGCTGGCTGACGGCGGCGACTTCAGCGCGGCTGCCGAACTGATGCAGCAGGCACTCGAACTGGCGCCCGACTGGGCTGCAGGCTGGGACCTGCTGGGCAGCTATTGCGACAAGGCCGGCGACACCGCCGGCGCCATATCGGCCTGGCGCCATGTCGAGGCGCTGGACGATGCCGGCGTGTTCGGTGCGCAGCTCAAGCTGGCCGTGCACGGTGCCGCTGCGGCGGGGCAGGGTACCGCAGTGAGCTATGTCGAGGCGCTTTTCGACCAATATGCGCCCCAGTTCGAAGAGTCGCTGGTGGGCAAGCTGGGCTATCGCGTGCCTGAAATTCTGGACGATCTGGTCCGCGCCGAGATGGAGCGGCTGGGAATCGAGCAGTTCCAGCGCGGGCTTGATCTGGGTTGTGGCACCGGGCTGATGGGCGAACGCCTGCGCGCCAAGGTGGCGCATCTGGAAGGCGTGGACATTTCGGCAGCCATGATCGCTGAAACGGCCCGCAAGGGCATTTATGATCGACTCGACAAGGCGGAACTGGTGGCGGCGCTCAATGCCCGCCGGGCCGATGCCGATCTTGTCACGGCGGCAGATGTGTTCATCTATTGTGGCGCGCTGCAGCCCGTGCTGGCGGCACTGGTGCCGGCCTTGCGGCCAGCAGGTATCGTGGCCTTTTCGCTCGAGGCCCATGACGGCGAGGAGGCTGTGTTCCTGCGCCCCTCGCTGCGTTATGCCCACGGCGTCAACGCAACGCGCGACGCAGTGATCGCGGCGGGGCTCGAAATCCTGCGGTTCGAAACCGTGGTGTTGCGGTTCGACCGTGGCGCGCCGATAACCGGCATTATCGTGGTGGCGCGCAAGCCACCCAATGTGTTGACTGCGGCCAATGATGGATCGGAAACGGGCGGGGACGTGGCGGCATAGGCCATAGCCATCGACGCGGGATTGCGGTTAGGTGCAGCAACCAAATCGGGACCTGCCCATGAATACGATCCGTTTCGACTTTCGCTCCGACACCGTGACCCGGCCATCGTCCGGCATGCGCACGGCCATGGCCGATGCAGAGGTTGGCGACGATGTGTTCGGCGATGATCCAACTGTTCGACTGCTTGAGCAGCGCATGGCGGCAATGCTGGGCAAGGATGCTGCGTTGTTCGTGCCGAGCGGGACGCAGTCGAACCTGTTGGCACTGATGAGCCATTGTGGGCGCGGCGATGAGTATATCGCCGGGCAGCAGGCGCATCTCTATAGCCACGAAGCCGGTGGTGCGGCCGTGCTGGGCTCGATCCAGCCACAGCCGATTGCGCATCAGGCTGACGGGACGCTGGCGCTGGCCGATATCGAGGCGGCCATCAAGCCTGACGACAGCCACTATGCGCGCACCCGCGTGATTGCGCTGGAAAACACTTTTGGCGGGCGCGCGTTGCCCATGGGCTATATGCGCGATGTGGCCGAGATTGCCCGGCGCCATGGCCTGGGCCTGCACCTGGACGGGGCACGCGCGTTCAATGCCTGCACCGCTTTGGGGGTTGGGATTGCTGAATTCACCGCGCCGTTCGACACGGTGTCGATCTGCCTGTCCAAGGGGTTGGGCGCGCCGGTGGGTTCTGTACTGACTGGACGGCAGGACCTGATCGACATGGCGCGGCGCCATCGCAAGATGCTGGGCGGCGGCATGCGGCAGTCCGGCATTCTGGCGGCCGCGGGGCTCTACGCGCTGGACCACAACATAGCGCGGCTGGTTGAGGACCATCGCCGCGCCAAGCGCCTCGCCGAGGGTCTTTCAGCCTACCCGGCAATCCGGCTCGACATGCCCGACACCAATATCATCTTCGTGGACATGGACCCTGATGTTGGCGAGCGCTTCATGGCCTTCCTCAACGAGCAGGGCGTGGGCATCACCGGCACCTATGGTCAGCAGCGCTGGGTGACCCATCTGGACGTTGACGATGCGGCGGTGGACGGAGCCCTGGCGGTGGTTGAATCGTTCTTCGCCTGAGACTGGGTACGCCCTGGTCAGTGCTTGCGCGAAGCCCGCAGGAAATAGACGTCGCCGATAACTTCAGCCCGACGGAAGGCAATAGCGGAGAGCTCGTCATCATTGAGCGCTGACTCCCGCCAGACGACGTCGATCGACGAATCCTGGCCCAGGTTCCGGTCGATGGCGATGAAACGGTAAAAGGCGTCATCGCGAACGGACTCGGGATGTTCGCCGCCGGTCCATTGATAATGGCCGGCTTCGGCATTGGCCCAATAGCCAAGCACTGCCAGTTGCGACACGGCGAAGGCGGGGGTGGCAATGTCATCGGACTGCGCGGCATAGACCTCCGGCCATTCGGGCAGGTTGCCGTCCATTTCGGTCCATTGGACGACATCGTTGAATGTCATGTCCAGATCCAAGCAGGTTCGCCCCATGCAGTCCGCTTTCGACGCTTCCTTGTCCGATACCGTGCGCACGCTGGCGTTGATCAGGACGGCTGAATTGTTCATCAGCGGCTGAAAGGCAAACCGCCAGGCCATGTGGTCGCCGAGACCAAAATCTGCCGTGTCCGCGGTGTCGTCGGCGCCAAATTCGTCGACCGTCAGATCGTGAATGGTCGGTCCAAGATTGTAGTGGATCACCTCGATCAGGCTGACAGGTGTGCCATCTTCAGCGATCAGTTCGCCATAGGAGAGCTGGGTGCGGGTGCGGGTCGATGGAATGGCCTGGGTGGCGATCAAGAGCGCCTTTTCGATGGGCCCAACGGTGCCGCCGGGCGAAACCTTGTCCGTGTCCAGCCATTGTTCGGAGAGATCGATTTCCAGCGGCACGGTGTCGACGGCGTCAAAGCCGGGGGCGTCGATAAACGCCTGGACCTGGTCGTCAATTGTCTGGGCCCAGGCTATGGCGGTTCCGGCCAGCAGAAGGGCAATGGCAGTGGCTAGGCGGATCATGATGTTCCCCATGGTCTGGCGGGTCTTTTGACGCAATCGAGCACGAATGCAGACAGACGGAAAGGTGCCGGAGGCCATTTCCCGTGCGGGACGACCTCCGGCCTGTCAAATGCGGCGGGTACGATCAGCTATAGCCAAGTGCCTGCCGGATAGCGATCTCGACGGGGGAATAGGCGTCATTGACCCTCTCGATCTGGAGGGGTTGGCGCGGCAGCAGTGCCGGCTGGGCCATGAACTTGACGCTGTTGCCGCGGTTGAGCTGAGCGGCATGCACCAGGAAGGGATGGCACAGGAAGACCGTGCCGGCCGGGCCAGTGGCCAGGGCTTCTCGACCGGTATCAAACCAGTCCGGGCGATCCGCGAGCATATCGCGTAGTGAGCGCCCGGCGTCGCCTGCCGGGGCGAGATACTGTGCGACGGCCAGATGAGAGCCCGGACGAAGCCTGGTGGGCGCGTCTTCGTCTCCGACGTCGGAGAACAGGAACAGCATCAGCAGCGCCCGCCCGCGCGACTGGACGTTGACCCGCCAATCGAGAAAGTCTGGCGCCTCATGGCCGAAGCTGACGTCGACATGCCAGCCGGTGTCTCCGGCATCGGTGGCCGATGGGAAGCGGATGGGAAAGGTGCCAAGGCTGCCCCGGGGCAACCAGCGGCCCGGGCCGACAAGCTGGTCGTAGGCCGCTTGCAGGATTGGCGTATTGGCAATCTGCTGGAAGATCGGCTGGGCCATGTCACCCAGCCTTACGACAGGCTGGGTCCAGGTGGACCGATCGTCGGGATTGCAGCCGCTGGCCGCCCAGAGAATGGCGCGGGCCTGAGCGGCTTGCTCTGGCGAAAAGGCATTGTCGAGACGGACGAAGCCGTCGGTTACGAAGGCGTCGATCTGCGCGTCGGTGAACGCGGGAATGGTGTCAGGCATTGAAATGTCCATAAGTTCGCAAGGCCGTCGCTGAGGACAGCCGGATCGAGCGAGCGAACCGCTCGGGTCAAATGCTCCAGTGAGCGCCCTCAGGCGCTCAAGTGCACTGCGAACCGAATGGACTTGGTCATCATCATGATGACCACAGGATAGCGGCGTGATCTGGAGTGTCAATCCAGTCGATCAGGGCGCCTCGCCCCAGGGGGGCGAGGCAAACAATCAAGCTGCGAAGTAGCTCTGCAGCGAGTTGACGGTCAGGCTGCCCTTCTGCAAGGCAATGATCCCTTCCACGGCGGCGAGGGCGCCGTCGATCGTGGTGTAGTAGGGGATCTTGGCCAGAAGGGCCGTGCGGCGGATGTCGCGGCTGTCGCTGATCGACTTCATGCCATCGGTGGTGTTGATCACCAGTTGCACGCCGCCATTCTTCATGGAATCCACGATGTGCGGACGACCCTCGAGCACCTTGTTGATCTTGTCGGCGGCAATGCCGTTGTCGACCAGATAGCGCTGCGTGCCGCCGGTGGCGAGGATCTTGAAGCCGCCTTCCGCCAGGTGACGGGCCATGTCGACGATGTACTTCTTGTCCTCGTCGCGCACCGAGATGAATACGGCGCCGCTGGTGGGCACCTTGGAGCCGGCACCCATCTGTGATTTGGCGAAGGCCATGGCGAAATCGGTGTCGAGGCCAATGACCTCACCGGTCGATTTCATTTCCGGGCCCAGAACCGTATCGACGCCGGGGAAGCGGCTGAAGGGGAACACGGCTTCCTTGACCGCGACATGGCGGAAGGTCTTTTCCTCGAGCCCAAAGCTCTCCAGCGTCTCGCCGGCCATGATGCGCGAGGCGATCTTGGCGATGGGCTGGCCGATGACCTTGGCGACGAAGGGCACTGTGCGGCTGGCGCGCGGATTGACTTCGAGCAGGTAGATGACGCCGTCCTTGAGCGCATACTGCACGTTCATCAGGCCGCCAACCTTGAGAGCAAAGGCCAGTTCGCGCGTCTGGCGCTTGAGCTCGGCAATCACCTCGGGAGACAGGTTCTGCGGGGGCAGCGAGCAGGCGCTGTCGCCCGAGTGAATGCCGGCTTCCTCGATATGTTCCATGATGCCGGCGACAAAGACGTCCTTGCCGTCGCACAGGGCGTCGACGTCGATTTCGGTGGCGCCGGAGAGATAGGCGTCAAACAGCAGCGGATTATCGGAGAGGACCGAGTTGATCTGGCCGGTCTTGTCGTTGGGGTAGCGCAGCATGATGTGCGGCGGCACGAGGCCGGTCAGCGTATCCTGCACATAGCGCTCGAACTCGCTGGAGGAATGGACAATCGCCATGGCGCGGCCGCCCAGCACGTAGGATGGGCGGATCACCAGGGGATAGCCCAGGCGCTCGGCGACGAGGCGGGCCTGTTCCAGACTATAGGCGATGCCGTTCTTGGGCTGGGTCAGCTCAAGCTTGTTGAGCAGCTTGGAGAAGAGGTCACGGTCTTCGGCTAGGTCGATGGCGTCGGGCTGGGTGCCCAGGATGGTGACGCCGGCCTTCTGCACAGCCTCGGCCAGGTTGAGCGGGGTCTGGCCGCCAAACTGCACGATTACGCCATGCAGCGTGCCGTTTTCCTTCTCGCGCTCGAGGATCTCGATGACGTCTTCTTCGGTCAGAGGCTCGAAATAGAGGCGGTCTGAGGTGTCATAGTCGGTCGAGACAGTCTCGGGGTTGCAGTTGACCATGATGGTTTCATAGCCGGCGTCGGCCAGCGCGAAGGCCGCATGGCAGCAGCAATAGTCGAACTCGATGCCCTGGCCGATACGGTTGGGACCGCCGCCGAGGATGACCACCTTCTTGCGGTCGGACGGGCGCGCCTCGTCGGCAACGCTGCCGGCAAACGGCGTCTCATAGGTGGAGTACATGTAGGCGGTGGGCGAGGCGAACTCAGCGGCCGAGGTGTCGATGCGCTTGTAGGCCGGGCGGACGGAGAGGCTGTGGCGCAGGGCGCGCACATCGCTGGTCTTGATATTGGCCAGCTGAGCCAGGCGGGCGTCCGAGAAGCCCATGGCCTTCAGGCTGCGCAGATTGGCGGCATCCTGAGGCAGGCCGAACTCGCGGACCTTGGCTTCGGTGTCAATGATGCCCTGCATCTGCTCGAGGAACCAGGGGTCGATCTTGCAGGCCTCGTGGATGTCCTCAAGGCTCATGCCCAGGCGCATGGCTTCTGCCACGTGCAGCAGGCGGTCTGGCGTGGCGGTGCCGAGGGCTGCCTTGATGGCATTCTTGTCTTCACCTTCGCCGAGACCGGGAATGCCGATTTCGTTGAGACCAGTGAGGCCGGTTTCAAGCGAGCGTAGCGCCTTCTGCAGGCTTTCCTGGAAAGTGCGGCCGATCGCCATGGCTTCGCCGACCGACTTCATCGAGGTGGTCAGGCGGTTGTCGGCGCCAGGGAACTTCTCGAAGGCAAAACGCGGGATCTTGGTGACGACATAGTCGATGGTGGGCTCAAAGCTCGCCGGGGTCATGCCGCCGGTGATGTCATTGTCCAGCTCGTCGAGCGTGTAGCCGACGGCCAGGCGTGCGGCGACCTTGGCGATGGGGAAGCCGGTGGCCTTGGAAGCCAAGGCCGAGGAGCGCGACACGCGCGGGTTCATCTCGATGACCACCATGCGGCCATCGGCAGGGTTGATACCGAACTGGACGTTGGAGCCGCCGGTCTCGACGCCGATCTCGCGCAGGACCGCGAGGCTCGCGTCACGCATGATCTGGTATTCCTTGTCGGTCAGCGTCAGCGCCGGAGCGACAGTGATGGAATCGCCGGTGTGGACGCCCATAGGATCGATGTTTTCGATCGAGCAGACGATGATGCAGTTGTCCTTCTTGTCGCGGACAACTTCCATTTCATATTCCTTCCAGCCGAGGACGCTTTCCTCGACCAGGACTTCATTGGTCGGGCTGGCATCGACGCCGCTCTCGACAATGGCGAGATATTCCTCGCGGTTGTAGGCAATGCCGCCGCCGGTGCCGCCCAGGGTGAAGCTGGGGCGGATGATGCAGGGCAGCCCGATCACTTCGAGCGCCTGCAGGGCCTCGATGGTGTTGTGTGCCAGCATGGAGCGCGGGGTTTCCAGCCCGATTTTCTTCATGGCGTCGCGGAACAGCTCGCGGTCCTCGGCCTTGTCGATGGCCTCGGCGGTGGCACCGATCATCTCGACGCCGAACTTGTCGAGGATACCCATCTTGCGCAGGCTGAGGGCGCAGTTCAGTGCCGTCTGGCCACCCATGGTGGGGAGCAGCGCGTCGGGGCGTTCCTTCTCGATGATCTTGGCGACCACTTCAGGGGTGATCGGCTCCATATAGGTGGCATCGGCCAGGTCCGGATCGGTCATGATCGTGGCCGGATTGGAGTTGACCAGGATGATGCGGTAGCCCTCTTCCTTGAGGGCCTTGCAGGCCTGGGTGCCGGAATAGTCGAACTCGCAGGCCTGGCCGATGATGATCGGACCCGCACCGATGATGAGGATCGATTTGATGTCGGTACGTTTTGGCATGGTGCTCGCTCAACTGTGTCTACGTGTGTCGCACTTCCGAACCGGATCAGTGGGGCCCACTGTCCTGGAAGCACTCCGAGTCGCAGGGCGGTAAGGAAGAATCGCCCGGACAGCACCTGTCTCGTGGCAAACCCGCACTGCAACTGAGCGCTGCGGCGCGGGGGGTAGGGTCAGACATGGTGGTTAAGTGGGCTCTCTAGCGGAGATGGTCTGGAAAGGGAAGGGGTGGCGGCAATTGAGTTGCGGGCTTCCCCACCGTGTTGCCGAATGGGTGCAGCGACCAGCGCGAATAGCGGCGACAGGTCGTTGAGCCGCAGCTGCAGGTGCCGTTGAGCAGACGATATGTGCGGCGAGGGGAGCACCTCTTGTGGGCCGGTCAGGGCTCGCTGGAGCCAAGTGTCTGATTCATCGGGATTTCATTCTGCGCCTGCGACAATTGAGCGTGTCATGATGAGGCGCGAAGTTACGCGCTGTTAAGGCAAAGGGCTGATAGTGACGGATGCGGAGTGCCAGGAGGCGCTTTGCGGAAAGTCGAATGGAGCGGCGTGTTCGATTGGGTGGTGACGCCCATCGCGCGCAACGTTCCATCAAAAACTGGAAGCCCTAGGTATGCGTCTTGTTGTCGGAATCCTGGTGATCTTTGGCTGCGTGTTTGGCGGTTACTCCGCAATGGGCGGTCACCTTGAAGTTCTCTGGCAGCCTTGGGAATATGTGATCATCCTGGGGGCGGCGATTGGTGCATTCATCATCGGCAATACCGGCCCGGTCATCAAAGGCACGCTGGGCGTCTTCGGCACGCTGGTAAAGGGCCCCAAGTACAACAAGGCTGCCTATATCGAACTGCTCGCCATGCAGTTCAGCCTCTACAAGCTGGTTCAGTCCAAGGGCATTCTCGCGCTGGAACAGCACATCGAGAATCCGCATGAGTCCACGCTCTTCTCGCGCTTCCCCACCTTTGCCAAGAACCACCACGCGGTGGAATTCGTCTGCGACTACCTGCGCATGGTGACCCTGGGGTCCAACAATGTGCACGAGATGGAAGCGCTGATGGATGAGGAGCTCGAGACGCATCACCAGGAACAGCACCGTCTCGTGGCAGCCGTTCAGGCGCTGGCCGATGGTACGCCTGCCTTGGGCATCGTGGCCGCGGTGCTGGGCGTGATCAAGACGATGGGCGCCATTGCTGAACCCCCCGAAGTTCTCGGTCACATGATCGGCGGCGCGCTCGTGGGTACGTTCTTCGGCGTGTTCATCGCCTATGGCTTCTTTGGTCCGATGGCCCAGTCTCTGGGTAACATCTACCAGGCCGAATCCAAGTATTTCTCGTCTCTCAAGGCTGGTCTTCTGGCCCATATTGGCGGGCAAGTGCCTGTGATGGCCGTCGAATTTGCCCGCAAGGCGCTGTTTGCCGAAGATCGTCCAACCTTCCTTGAAGTGGACGAAGCCACGTCCAACCTCCCAGCTGCCACCTAGAACTCCGGACAGGTATAACCATGGCCGGATACGACCAGCCGATCATTATCAAGAAGGTCAAGAAGGGCGGCCATGGTCACCATGGCGGCGCCTGGAAGATTGCCTACGCCGACTTCGTGACTGCCATGATGGCCTTCTTCCTGCTGATGTGGCTGCTGGCCATGACGACTCCGGAGCAGAAGGAAGGTCTGGCCAACTATTTCGCGCCGCCCAATGTGACCCTCTCGACCAATGGTTCGGGCGGCATGATGGCTGGTACGGCGCTCGATACCAGCGGCGCCAAGATGGCGGGATCGGCGGTCGAGGCCCTGCGCGATGTCGCCATTTCGCCCGAGAATACAAGCAATGGTCAGCCGGAAGCGCAGAGTGGCGGCCGGACAGGCGATATCGGCGAGACGCAGGCGGCGATCGGCGCGTCCAATGCCGACTTGCAGTCCAAGGAAGATGACGCCTTCCACAGCGCCGCGGCCAGCATCCGCCAGGCCTGGCAGTCGCTCCCCGACATTACCGAAATGCAGGAGAGCCTGATCCTGGACGTGACCGATGAAGGGCTCGACATCCAGATCGTGGATCAGCAGGGGCGGCCGATGTTCCCCGAGGGCTCCAAGTATCCCACCGAGGATGCGCGCCAAGCTCTTGCAGCGCTAGCGCCGATCCTGCAGCGGCTGGGCGATCAGGTCACCATTTCGGGCCATACTGCAGCCGGAGGCACCTATAGCAATCCGCGGTACGGCCCGTGGGAACTCTCGAGCGATCGGGCCAATGTGGTGCGGTCCCTGTTGGGTGAATTCGGCTTGGCCGATGACCGGATCAAGTCTGTGAGTGGTCGAGCCAGTTCGGACCCGTTCTTCCCCAATGACCCCTACCAGGCGGCCAACGAGCGTATCAAGATCACTGTGGTCAAGGAGCCGCCGCCGGTGCCGGCCAATCTGGGGTTTTGAGCCTATTCCTCAGGCTCGGTGGTGAACAGCAGGGGGAAGCCCATGCTGCGCGCCAGATCGGTGGCGCGCCCGGCTTTTTCCTCGGCGACCTCGCGGGTGAACACTGCCACAACGCAGGAACCCTTGGTGTGAGCCGTCAGCATGATGCCCATGGCCTGGGATTCCGGAACGCGGAACTCGGCCTTGAGCACGCGGACGACAAATTCGCGCGGCGTGAAATCGTCATTGACCAGGATGACCTTGTGTAGCGGCGGGCGCGCCGTCTTGAGAGCTGTCTTGCTGCGGGTCTTGGTGCCAGTGTCTGCCATGGGCGTTCCCTGTCGATAGGCTGACGCCGCCCGCAGAGTCGCGCGGGCGCCAATGGAAGCCAGTTTAGCGTCTTGGGCGGTTGGGAGCCAGTATGTCGGCCGCCATGGCGCCAGCAGCGGCTATAGTTTGAGCTTGAAGCCCTCGTGGCTCTTGGCAAAGCCCAGGCGCTCGTAGAACCGGTGGGCGTCGAGGCGAACCTTGTTGGACGTCAGCTGCACCACGCCGCAGCCCTTCGAGCGGCACTGTTCGACCGCCCAGGTGACCATCTGCGTGCCCAGGCCTGTGCCGCGCTGGTCGCTCCGGATGTGGACATTCTCCAACATGCCGCGCTTCATGCCGAAGTTGGGCATGCCGGGAACAACCGTAATCTGGAGCGTGCCGACGACTTCCCCATCGAGTTCGGCAACCACCAGCTGCTGCCTGGGGTCGGCAGCGATTTCCTCAAAGGCGGCTCGATAGCGCGGGTCATCCAGGCTGGCCGGGTCGAGCGGCGGCGTATCCTTGCCGCGCGCGTCGCCAGCATGGCTGAGGCGCAGGATGGTGGCGATGTCGGCTGGGGTCGCGTCGCGCAAACGAAGGCTGGGCATGGGGATAGTCCGGCAGGTGAGGTGCGGCAGGTCAGCCGCGGCGCGGGCTGAGCAGTCGCGCCAGGGCCAGAACAACTATAGCCATGACCGCCGGCCCCAGCGCAAGCCAGGAGCCAGAGGCCCAGACGGCGCCGGTGGCCGCCCACATGATGGAGGCAAAGGCTTCGCTGAGCGTAGCGGCGCGCGAAGCTACCTGGCGGCGGCGGAACATGGCGCGGCGCGCCACGGTGCGGAACCAGAGCTGGATAGTGGTGGCCGAACCTGCCGAGAGGGTGACGCAGATGGCGGTGACCATGGCCATGAATGGCGACGCGATGGCCAGCGCCAGCAGGAGGGGGGCCAGGATGACGGCGATGACTGCCAGTACGGCTTCGATCTTGGCCAGCAACACCGTCCGCGGAGCCAGCGGCGCCGTGGCCACCAGGTCATGCGCATCTTCCCCCGAGATCGCCAGCCAGGCCAGGCCGCCCGCCAGTTGGCCGGCGGCCATGACCAGCACGGGCACGACCACCACGAAGGCGCCGGCGCTGTTGCCGAAGTTGAGCCAGAGCAGGAGTGCGGGCGGGAGCAGATAGAGGATCTGCATCAGGGTTTGCGAGAGCAACCAGGGGTCACGCTGCAGCAGCCGCCATTCCTTGAGGCGCAGTGCCTGGCGTTGCGACATGCGCCGGAAACCGCGGCGGGAGGGTCGGCGCTGACTGCGGACATGGCTGAGGCCGGCTGCTGAAATGGCATGGGCGCCGTAGCTCGAGGCAGAGAGAACAATCGCCAATGTCAGGGCACCCAATCCCAGGACCAGCATCAGCACCAGCGCGGGGACCTCACCCATCAGCGCTTTCGCCGGCAGCCAGACAGGGCTATCCGGGGGCGGTGCGGCAGCAATCACGTCGGGCGATTGCAGCAGGGCGAAGCGGGAGAAGCTGCCGTAGTAGATGATGGCTGCGGCCTGAATGCCAATGACGAAGCCGGCGCCGACAATGGCCGCGACGATCTGGGCGATCAGGCGGGTTCGCTTGGGGCCGACAAATCGGAACAGGGCCAGTGTGACTGCCAGGGCGATTGCCGTGGACAGTGCGCCCATGGCCAGGACCACGCCATAGCCGGCCAGCCAATGCGGGCCATCGAGAAAGGCAAGCATGTTGAGCAGGGGACTGGCGAGAAGGGCGGCGAGCAAGACGGTGGACAGGCCCACGGCGGCCGTACGCACGGCAAACACTTGCCTGGAGGAGGCCGGTGAGGAGAGGATCAAGTCAAGGTCAGACCGGGCGTAGTAGACGCGGGTGATCGATTCCAGCGCCTGAGAGAGCATTACCGTCCAGAACAGCAGGCCACTGCCCGTCAGCAGCACCAGCGTTGCCCTGTCGGGCACGATGCCCTGGCGCACCCAGGGCGCCAATAGGCCATAGGCCAGCAGATGGATCAGGCTCGCCGCAACCACAAGGAACACGGCAATCGCGACACGCCGTGTAACGCGGCCGCCGGACATCATGGCCATCCATTCGCGCCAGGCCAGGCGCAGCTCGTGGCGGGCGAACCAGCCAAGGCCGATGCCGGGTTGTAGTGGGGTAGGCCCGGTCATGCAGCAGGGGCGTGCTGGGCGACCAGATCGAGGAAGATGTCTTCCAGGCTCGACTGGCGGCCGAGGCGAAGGCGCAGTTCGTCCAGTGTGCCCTCGGCGATCAGGCGGCCATGGGCGATCACGCCAATACGTTCGGCCATGCGCTCGGCGACCTCGAGGATATGGGTGGTCATGATGACAGTCACGCCCTCGCGCACCTTGCCGAGCAGCACGTCCTTGACCTGGCGCGCCGAGCCAGCGTCGAGCCCGGTGAGGGGCTCGTCCAGGATGATCAGCCGGGGATCATGCACCAAGGCACCGGCAAGGGCGACCTTCTGCAGCATGCCCTTGGAGAAGCCACCACACAGCTCGTTGGCGTGGGGCGCCAAACCCAGCCAGTCCAGCAGTTCGGCCGCGCGCGTCGCCGCAATGGCCGCATCGACCTGCCAGAGGCCGGCGACGAATTCGAGATACTCTAGCGGTGTCAGCCGGTCGTAGACCATGGGCTCGTCCGAGACCCAGGCCACAAGGCGCTTTGCGGCGACCGGGTCGCTGCGGGTGTTGATACCGAGAATGGCGATGTCGCCGGCGTCGGGCTGCAACAAGCCGGCAACCATGCGCAGGATGGTGGTCTTGCCGGCGCCATTGGGGCCGAGCAGTGCATAGAACTCGCCGGCGTGGACCGTGAGGTCGAGGCCATCGACCACCAGCCGGTCAAAGCTCTTGGACAGACCGGAAATGGCGAGGGCAGGGGCAGGCATGGTCGGCTCCGACACGGGGGCCAGGCGAGTCTAGGCGCCGTGCCTTTCGACCCGGTGAAGCGACAGGCTTAACAATGTCTTGGTGTCAGGCGAGGCGATCAACGATCTGGCGGGCGGGTTCGAGTGCGTTTACCGCCGTGCGCCCAGACAGACTGCCGCCGAAGCTGACGGCCAGATCAGGATCACGCGTAGCGTCTCGCGTCGCGGCTGTCTCCAGTGGCGTTGCCGTGGGATCGATGAAGCGCTTGGCCTTGGAGACGTCATCGCAATTGCGGCAGACGTAGCCATTGACGTTGATCGGGCGGGGATAGTCCGAGCTGATGGCCATGATTTGTCTCGCGGCGGCTTTGTCCTGACATTCGCGCCGGCGCCAAAACAGTTACAGCCGCCTGCCGAATTGGCCGGCGGCCGTATCATCATGGTTAATGAATGGTTTAGGCGACGGTCAGCTTGACGTCGACATTGCCGCGCGTGGCGTTGGAATAGGGGCAGACCTTGTGGGCCTTTTCCACCAGAGCAACAGCATCGTCGTGCTCGAAGCCGGGGAGGGTGACCTTGAGTTCGACGGCGATGTTGAAGCCGACACCACCTTCGTTGGCGTTCTCACCGAACGATACGCTGGCGTCGATGGTGGTTTCGTCGGGAACCTTGATCTTGTCGCCACGGGCCACAGCCTTGATCGCGCCCAGGAAGCAGGCGGAATAGCCAGCGGCAAAGAGCTGCTCGGGATTGGTGCCTGGACCATCGTTGCCGCCCATGGCCTTGGGGGTATCCAGGGTGACGGCCAGACGACCATCATCGGTCTTGCTGGTGCCAGTGCGGCCACCGGTGGTGTGGGCGTGAGCGGTGTAAACTGCCGATTTGATCATGGTGCATTTTCCTTGGACTGGCGTTGCGGTGATCGTTAGATAGCGCGCAATTCAATTGCGTGCAAGTGAAAAATATGGCATATGATGGTCGTGGTTGGCAGAGGACGGTGAAGACAATGACGGCACAGGAAGACTCGCTGAAACTGGATTCCATGTTGTGCTTCGCCGTCTATGCGGCGGGGCATGCGTTTACGCGGTTCTATAAGCCGCGGCTGGATGCGCTGGGGCTGACTTATCCGCAGTACCTAGTGTTCCTGGTGCTGTGGGAAGCCGATGGGCTCACCGTCAAATCCCTGGGAGAGAGGCTATTTCTTGATTCGGGCACGATTACGCCGTTGATCAAGCGGCTTGAGGGCCGGGGGCTGGTGCGGCGCGAACGCGACAGCGAGGACGAGCGGCAGGTGCTTGTGTTCCTGACTCCCCAGGGCAGGGCATTGCGCGAAAAGGCGCTGGCCGTGCCGCTGGCTGTGCGCACAGCCCTGGCCGGAGAGCGTGAGGCCGTCGACACACTGCGGCTGGGTCTGCAGAAGCTGCGGGCGAGCCTGGACGAGCAGTCAGGGCGTTAGCGCAGACCGACAGGGTCTACCATGCCGGAGGTGCAGCCACCCTCGACCGGCGATGCGTTCAAGATGAGGCTGGTGAAGTCATCGGGGCCGGTGATTGCACCGGTCAGGCCAATGGTCAGTTCGGTGATGATCTGACGATTGCCATCCGGCTCGCAGGCCATGGCGACGCGCAGGCCCGCCCCCGCGCCAAAGCTGCTGTCAAACGCGGCGCGGACCTGGGTCAGGGTGATCTTGCGTCCGATATTGTTAGCAAAAAGGTCCACCACTGCTGACGTATTGACGGCCAGCAGCATGTCCAGGGAACTCTTGAAATAGAGGTTCGCATTGGTGCCGAAACAGGTTCCGTGTTTCGTCCATTCGTGCCGCTCCAGGTTCGACATGGTGCCGGGCATGACCTGGGAAAGTTCCCCCGCGATCGCTGGGTTGAGGGCCAAGGGGGGCAAGGCGCGCCAATTTCCCGTTTCGCTGTCGCGGCGTTCGCTTTCGGAGACATTGCAGTAGGCGTTGGCCCGCGGCTGCGGCCACAGACCATGCAGGGTGAAGTGCGTGGCCTCGAAACTGTCCGGACGCTGGCCGCGGCATTCGGGCTTGTTGGGGCTGGTCTCGCAGAAGGCGGGCTGCCAGTTGATGGCCAGGACATACTGAGTGCCGCGAAAGGTGGACGGCGCGGGTTTTGGCGCGGGGTCTGGCAGGCGCGCCTCGGAATCGGTTGAGCGCTGGCCGCACTCAACATCCACCCAACGCCGGTCCGGCTCGGCGCCGGGAATGACGATCCAGAAATGGCTGGGCCGGTCAGTGTTGCCCGCCAGCAGGTCATAGGCCTTGCCGGGGCTGGTCATGACATTGCCGGGGTTGGTCTCGCGACGGATCGACTGCAGCGCCGGGCAAGCCCGCTCGGCAATGAAATAGCCGTTAAGGGGAACCTCGGCCTGGGCGGGAAGGGCTGTCAGGGCCAGGACAAAGGCGAGCAGCAGGCGGCGCATGACATTTCCCCCTCAGTAACAATGAGGGAGCCATAGTGGCCCCCTCATCGCAAGACCAGTGTTTGTTGCGGCTAGAGCGTAATGCGATAGAGGCCGAAGCCGTCCGCATTGTTATCGCCCGTGGCTTCAATCTTGACGGCGGTGACATCAGCCACATGGTCAGCGGCCTTGGGGCCGGTGGCAAACAGCACAGTGGTGTCGCCGATCGGCGCGAGTGACCAGTTGCTGTCGGCCTTGGGGTTGATGGTGCCCTGTTCGACAATGTAGCGCACGATGAGGTCGCGATTGGTATCGGGGCCCTTGAAGACGATGACGCTGGAGTTGATGCCAGGGAAATTGCCGCCGCCACCAGCGCGGTAGTTGTTGGTGGCAACAACGAACTTGGCGGCGGGATCGACGGGCTTGCCATCATACATCAGGTCGACGATGCGGCTGGCATCGGGGTTGATCTCTTCCTTGCCATCCGACGAGTAGCGCGAGGGCTGGGTGAGATCGATCTTGTAGGTGACCCCGTCGATGACGTCGAAATTGTAGGACGGGAAGTCGGGATTGATCAGCTCGGCGTCGACGGCGCCCTTCTCCACCTGGTTGAAGATGCCAGCAGAGCGCTCCAGCCAGTTCTTGACGTCAGCGCCGGTGATGACCACGGCCTGGATCGTGTTGGGGTAAAGGTAGAGGTCGGCGACATTCTTGATGGCGACCGGACCGACGGGAACGTCGGTGTAGTAATCCGGACCGCCACGACCACCGGCCTTGAAGGGGGCAGCAGCCGAGAGGATCGGCAGGGCCTCAAACTCGGTGCCCTTCATCATCTGGGTGATGTACCAGGTCTGCGCCTGGCTGACGATCTGGACAGACGGGTCGTCGGCCACGAGGGCAAAATAGGAATAGAGCGGGGCGGCCGTTTCGCCGACGGGACGACGGATGTAGTCGAGGGTTTCCTTGTGCTCGGCCTCGGCAGCAGCCACGACGCCGGCCTGGTCCTCGACCAGCGGGTTCACCTGGCGTTCGACGCGTTCGAAGATCGGGCGGGCTTCGGACGTGTGCGAAACGATGGACCACTTGCCCGCTTCGTCCTGCTCGAGCAGCAGGTCGATCAGGCCCATGTGGCTGCCCCAGAAGCCGGCCATGACGGCCGGCTTGCCATTGAGCGTGCCGGCAGCGACGTCGGCGCCTTCGACACCTTCATAGTCCGGACCGGGGAAAACCAGATGCTGGTGGCCGGTGAGCACGACGTCGATGCCGTCAACGGCAGCCAGTTGCAGCGAGGCGTTTTCGGCACCGGTGGTCTGATCGGCGGCAATGCCGGAGTGCGAGAGGGCGATGATGAGCTCGGCGCCCTCGGCCTTCATCTTGGGCACATAGGCGGTGGCGGTTTCGACGATGTCGCGGGTGTTGACCTTGCCCTCGAGATGGGTGGCGTCCCAGGTCATGATCTGGGGCGGCAGGAAGCCGATGAGACCGATCTTGATGGTCTTCTCCACGCCCTGGCCATCGACCAGCTGCTTTTCGACGATGATATAGGGCTTGATATAGGTGGTGTCGCTCAGAGGCTCGGCAGCGAGCTCACCCTTGACCAGATTGGACGAGACGAAGGGGAACTGGGCGCCTTCAAGCGCCTTGTCGAGATAGTCGAGGCCGTAGTTGAATTCGTGATTGCCCAGGGTTGCGGCTTCGTAGCCAAGCGTGTTCATGGCGGCGATGATGGGATGAACATTGCCGTCCAGGCCCTTTTCATAGGCCATATAGTCGCCCATGGGATTGCCCTGGATGATGTCGCCATTGTCGATCAGCATGGAATTGCCGGCTTCGGCGCGGATGGAGTCGATGATCGACGCAGTGCGAGCCAGGCCCATGGTGTCATTTGGGGCGTCAGCATAGTAGTCGTAGGCGAAGACCGCGACGTGCAGGTCGGTGGTCTCAAGAATGCGCAGATGGGCCTGATTGGCCTGGGCCATGGTGGCAAACGGGTGCATGGCGGCCATGGCACCGATGCTGGCGGAGCCGACCAGGAAGCTGCGACGGGAAATCTTGGGCAGGACGTTCATCAATCATCTCCAGGATGCGTTCAATCATTCAATCAAACGTCGGGGGGCATGCGCTCCCGGACAGCCGAAGCAGGTCGGCCCATGGCACAGCCGGCGGGAGCGACCATCTCATGCCGCCGCGAAATGACGTCCGCATGACAGCGGACGGCCGAAGCTAGGACGGTCTGACCATTTGGTCAATTTTTGCGGGATGGCAATTGATTGGGCGGCCAGAAAAAGGGGCGGTCACGTTTGTCGTCGGGCCGCTGGAAGCAATTCCCATCCCGCAGGGTAGTTGCTAGGTATGGGACAAAGCGGAGTACAGATTCAATGAAGTGGCGCGGTCGCGAACAGAGTTCCAATATTGAAGACCGGCGCTCCCAGGGCGGCGGTTTCCGCGGCGGATTGGGCGGTGGCCCGTTTGGCCAGGGCGGGGGCGGTTTCCGTATTCCCAGCGGTGGCGGGCGCGGTTCTCGCGGTGGCATGGGAACGCTGATCGGCATCGTGGTGGTGCTGGGCATCATCTGGTTCGTGACCGGCGAGAACCCGATCGACATGCTCTCCGGCAATTCAAGCAGCAGCGGTGGTGGCACCACCATGAGTTCGTCGGCCAGCGCGCCGACCAGTGGCGACCAGGCGGAGCTGCGCGATTTTGTGGGCGTGGTGGTCAAGGAGACAGAGGATCTGTGGACGCAGGTATTCGCACAGCAGAACGAGCGCTACCCCGCACCCAAGGTTGTGCTGTTCTCGGGCCAGACCGACACGGCCTGTGGCACGGCAGATTCCGCGACGGGGCCGTTCTACTGCCCGGGCGACCAGAAGGTTTATATCGACCTGAGCTTCTATGATCAGCTGCGCAGCCAGTTCGGTGCGCCGGGCGACTTTGCCCAAGCCTATGTGCTCGCCCATGAAGTGGGTCACCACATCCAGAACATCACCGGTGTTCTGCCTGAATTCAACCGCCGCCGGGCGTCGATGAGCCAGGAGCAGGCCAATGCCTATTCGGTGCGGGTTGAGCTACAGGCTGACTGCTACGCCGGGGTGTGGGCCAATTACGCGGGCCAGGAAGATCTGCTCGACAATGGCGACATCGAGGAAGCGCTCAACGCCGCCAACCAGATCGGCGATGACACGCTGCAGAAAAAGATGCAGGGCTTTGCCGTGCCCAAGACCTTCAATCATGGTACGTCGGCACAGCGCAAGAACTGGTTCGAGCGCGGCTATCAGTCCGGAAACCCGGGCGATTGCGACACCTTTTCGGGCAGCGTCTAGTGCCCGACTCAACGGGATGGGCCTGTGCTGGGAATACCTGACAATGTGATGCCGCACATTCGGCGCTTCGGTTTTTCCGGCGTGCTGGCGGTGTCGATCGTGGTGGTAATGCTGTTCGGGATCAACCCGATCACCCTTTTGACCGGGCAGGTGGCCAAGCCGCCGCCGCATACACCGTTGACGGCCTTGAAGGCCATCGCGGCCGGCGAGGGGCAGCCGAAAGACCTGGTGGAAGCGCTGGAGCGCGAGACCGACGGTTTCTGGGCGCGGGGCTTTCGCAACGGGGCTGCGTATTATCCGCCGTCCAAACTCAAAATGGTCGAGACGCGCAGCGATCTGGGCTGTGGCTTGGCCGGATCAAGCATCGGCACGTTCTATTGCCCGGAAGACAGCACGATCTATGTCGATATGTCGGCCTATGCCGAGCTGGTGGCATCTCGTCCCGAAACGGGTCATCAGGCCGAGGCCTATCTGATCGGGCTGGCCTATAGCCACCATGTGCAGAATGCCCAGGAGCTTTATGCGCCGGGCGCTGCGGACACGACCGGCATGGACGGCACTACGCGCGAGCAGACATTGAGCGCGCAGGCGGCGTGTTACGCCGGAGCGTCCAGCAAATGGGCGGGACTGCCGCGCCTGCTGGATTCACCGGCTATCGTTCAGGCAATTGAGGCGGGGCTTGCGCGCGGCGGTGACCTCACTCGGGCGACGTCGCGCGCCGAAGTACCCGTGCCCCGCGAGTTCGAGCGGCCCAGCCCGGAAGCAACGCGGCGCTGGTTCAATGCCGGCTATGCCATTCCGGCGATTGGCACGTGCCGACTCGACAAGATTACGCTGGAGCCCTGAGCGTCCAGACCTTTGACATCGGGACAGGCGGCTGGGCCACCTGTCCCGATCCGTTTCCGATCAGGCGGCCGGCGCGGCGTGTTCTGGACGCTGCTCGACACCCTTCTGGGCGCGAACCAGGTTCATGAAGCGCGTGAACAGATAGTGGCTGTCGCGCGGGCCGGGGCTGGCCTCGGGGTGATATTGAACCGAGAAAATCGGCTTGCCATCAACGCTGAGGCCGGCATTGGACTGATCAAACAGCGAGATATGGGTCTCGGTGACGCCGGTGGGCAGGGTTGCCTTGTCAACGGCAAAGCCATGGTTCATCGAGGTGATCTCGACCTTGCCGGTAGTCAGGTCCTTGACCGGATGGTTGGCGCCGTGGTGGCCCTGATGCATCTTGGACGTCTTGGCGCCCAGAGCCAAGCCGAGCAGCTGGTGACCCAGGCAGATGCCGAACAGCGGCTTGCCGGTTTCGATCAGCTTCTGAATGGTGGGAACGGCATATTTGCCGGTCGCCGCCGGGTCGCCGGGGCCATTGGAGAGGAAAATGCCATCGGGATTGTGCGCGAGCACGTCGGCGGCGGTGGCGGTGGCTGGAACGACGGTGACCTTGGCGCCCTGATCGGCCAGGCAACGCAGGATATTGCGCTTGGCGCCGAAATCGATGGCCACGATGTGGAACGGCTGGTCGGTGGCGGTGCCGTAGCCCTGGTTCCACTTCCAGCCCGTCTGGTCCCAATGATAGGTCTGGGCGGTGGTGACTTCCTTGGCGAGATCAAGCCCTTCAAGGCCGGGGAAGGCCTTGAGTTCGGCCATGATCGAAGCTTCGTCGAAATGGCCATCCTCAGCATGGGCGATGACGCCATTGGGCATGCCGTTCTCGCGGATCTGCGCCGTCAGGGCGCGGGTGTCGACGCCGGTAATGCCGATGATGTTGCGCTTCTTGAGCCAGGCATCGAACTTTTCGAGGGCGCGATAGTTGGACGGATTGGTGATATCGGCCTTCAGCACGACGCCGCGCACGCCCGAGAGCGCAGCCATGTTGACGGTTTCGATGTCTTCGTCATTGGCGCCGACATTGCCGACATGGGGGAAGGTGAAGGTGACGATCTGGCCGGCATAGGACGGATCGGTCAGCACTTCCTGATAGCCCGTCATGGCGGTGTTGAAGCACACTTCGCCGGCGGCATGGCCGATGGCGCCGATGCCGCGGCCTTCCAGGCGCGTACCGTCTGCCAGGATCAGAAGTGCGGTCGCGGGGGATTGCTGCCAGCCGGTCACGGTGGGCCTCCAGAAGTTGGTTTCAGATGGTCGCGCAGGTCGAGCGAAAAGGCCTGCACCTTTTCGGACTGCGCTCCGACAATGTCGATTGAGGCCTCGTCATAGAAGCCTGCGCCCGGCTGCGCAAGTGGCGCGACCGGATGATTGTGCCTATATGGGGCGACAAAATCGCATAGCCAGAGGAATACAGCCCATGCGCGAACAGTTCAGCGAGGGTCTCAAGACAGCCCTGAAGGCCCGGGATCAGCGGCGGACCGCGACCCTGCGCGCCATCACCTCGGCGATCAAGGACAAGGATATTGCCATCCGCCAGGAGAATCGCGGGCCGGCCACCAATGAGGAAATCCTGGCCATCGTCCAAAAGATGGTCAAACAGCGCGAAGAAAGCTTTGCCATCTATGCCCAGGCCGGCCGCGCGGACCTTGCGACCGTGGAAAAGGAAGAGATCGACATTCTCAACGAATTCCTGCCCAAGGGGCTGACCGAGGCCGAGGTGGACGCTGCCATCCAGGCGGCCATTGCCAGCACGGGCGCCGAGGGCCCCAAGGACATGGGCAAGGTCATTGCCCAGCTCAAGGCCGACTATCCGGGCCGGATCGATTTCGGCAAGGCCAGCGCGCGCGTGCGGGCTGCACTGGCAGGTTAGCGGGTCAGCGCCGGGTGGATCAGGCGATCTGCCGCGGCGGGGCCGAGAACACCTGGTTGCGGCCAGCGTGCTTGGCCTTGTAGAGCGCTGAGTCGGCACGGCTGAGGGTAGAGGAAAAGCTCTCGGCCGTACCGCTGGTGGCGACGCCGACACTGACAGTGGCGGCAATATGCTCGCCCAGCAGACGCGCGGGATGGGCCTCGAACTGGCTGCGGACTTCGTCGGCGATGGCCCGTGCGGCCTCGATGGGCGTCTCGGGCAGGACGGCGCAGAATTCTTCGCCACCGAGACGGGCCACGGTATCGCCCGGGCGCACCTGGCGGGCGAGGATGCCACCGAAGTGGGCGATGACGGCGTCGCCGGCGGCATGGCCGCAGCGATCATTGATCTGCTTGAACAGGTCGATGTCGAACATCAGGACAGCCGTGCCCAGGGGCAGGTGGTCCAGGCCAAATCGGTCGAAGATGGCGCGGCGGTTGAGCAGGCCGCTCAGGGAATCGGTGTGGGCCTCGCGGCGGTGGCGGCGGGTGGCGCGCGACTGGCTGAGGGTGAGCGAGATGGCCCCAAGACCGCTCAGGCCGGCAATGGCCATGATGGAGTTGAACTGTTCGGCCCAGTTGCTGGGGGCGGCATAGAGGACCATCTGGCCAGAGGCGGCGAGTACGCCGGCGCAGGCAATGAAGGAGATGCCGGTCAGGGCAAAGAGCACTGCGCCGGTGACCATCAGAACCGGGGATTCGTCGCGTCCTGCCAGGAAATGATAGCCCGAGAGCAGCATGAAGAGCGCGCAGGCCAGGTTGAGCATGATGGTGCCCAGCCCCGACAATCCCAGCAAATAGGGGATAGCCACCGCCCCGACCGCGAGCAGCCAGATTGCGACCATCATGCGTGGCCGGGGACGCGCGCCACGGAACTGGGCAGAACCGCGCACGATCAGGGTCATGCCGGTCAACAGGGCCGAGTAGGCCAAGGTCATCAGTCCATTGTCATAGGTGCCGTTGCGCATCGACATGGCGCCCAGGGCCACCACGACAAAACCCATGCCAATGGCCCAGCTGACCAGGTAGCTATCCTGTCGGGCGTTGAACCAGGCGATGATCAACGTGCCCATCAGGGCGGCGCTGGACGTCGCGATGGCGAGCATCAGGGTCGGATTGTCGATTGCCGTCATGCGCCAGGTTCCCCGATTTGGCCAGCCGGTGCCGGGGGCGACTGAACGCAGTGGATCAGGCCGCCGGATTTGGTGCCCCAGCACTTGCCCGAAGATGATGACCAAATGGTTCTTTTGACGCGATTTTTTCGCTCGACTATGTCGCGGGTTTGGGCAGCGGGCGGGGTGTGCGCAGCTCGAGAACATGGGACGTGACCGCGACGCCGACGGCCAGGACCAAAGCGACGCAGCCGATCAGCGGCAGGGCGCGGTAGCCGAGGCCCTGTTCAAGCACGCTGGCGCCCATCATGGCGCCGATGGCGATGCCGATGTTGAATCCGGTGGGAATCAGCGACGAGGCGAGGTTGGGGGCGTCGCCCGCCCAGGCCAGGACGCGGGACTGCACGGGTGAGCCAAAGGCGAAGTTGACGCCGCCCCAGACAAAGACCGTGACGGCCATGACGACGGGATAGGGGCTGAGCAGATAGACCAGCCCGAAGGCGACGGCCTGGGCGCTGAGAATGGCGATAAGCGAGGGCATCAGGCGCCAATCCGCCAGCCGGCCACCGATGAAGACGCCTATGGTCGATCCGACGCCGTAGAGCAGGAGCACCCAGGGGACGATATTGACATTGAGCCCGGTGACCTCGCGCAGCAGCGGGGCGATATAGGTGAAGAGGCTATATTGCCCGATCATGACCAGAACCACGATCAAAAGCGAGGTGACGATCTGCTGGCGGCCCAGGGCCTTGAATTCGCGGACAAAGCTGCCGCTGGTCGAGGCCGCGCCCGCGGTGCCGGGGAGGAAGAGGGCAATGGCGACGGTGGCCACAAGCCCCAGTGCGCCCACGGCCCAGAACGTCGCGCGCCAGCCCAGGGCATTGCCGGTGGCGGTGCCGCCGGGCACGCCCAGGATGTTGGAGACAGTCAGGCCAGACAGAATGAGCGCGACAGCGAAACCGCGACGCTCGGCCGGCACCAGGCTCACCGCCACTACGGCGGCAATGCCGAAATAGGTGCCATGCACGACCGAAACCAGGACGCGGGCAGCCAGCAGGAACTGGAAATCGGGGGCAATGGCGCAGAGCAGCTGGCCCAGCGTGTAGATGGTTGCCAGCACCAGAATCACGGTCTTGCGCTGGTATTTCTTGGTCGCGACGGCCAGCAGGGGGCCGCCAATGGCGATGCCGGCGGCATAGGCGGTGACCAGATAGCCTGCCACGGGCACCGTGACCCCAAGGCCGGCGGCCACCTCGGGCAGGATGCCGGCGATGACGAATTCCGCCGTGCCAAATGCAAAGGCGGCAAGAAACAGGGCGAATAGGGGTAGGGTCATGTCTGTTTCGCCTGTCGCGAGCTTCGTGTGAAGTGGCTCTCAAACCATGGCTGCACCACAACCGCAATCAACAAAAATTCGCCGGGCTGAAGAAAAGCTAAAGGCATAGAGGCTTGGCATTTTTTCTGTCTGGGCTAGTGTGGGGATGTGTGGCGCGGGGTCGCCAAAGGAGGACTGCACATGACTGTATCGGCTGAGACCAAACGGCGCTTTGCGCTGGCGACGGCACTGCGCGGCGCTTTCATGCTGCTGGCAGGACTTTATGCGGTGATCTGGCCAGATCAGGCATTGCTGGTGATGGTGCTGGCAGGCGGCATTCTGCTGGCGGTGGACGGTGCACTGGGGCTTTGGAGCCTGACCTTTGGCGGTGGCAAGAGCGGCAATTACTGGTTCGACGTGGTGAGCAATGCGCTGTCGCTGCTGCTGGGCATCTTGTTCCTGTTGCAGCCGCTGATCGCCACCATCCTGACGGTGACCGTGCTGGCGACCCTGGTGGGTATTGCAGCGCTTGTGGTGGGGGTGATGCAGATCGTGGTGATCACCCGTGAGCGCGAGCACTATGCGCGTATCTGGCCAGTGGTCTTGTCAGGCCTGTCCTATGTCCTTCTGGGGCTGGTCTTCCTGTTCTTCCCGCTGCTCAGTGCCTCTGTCGGGGTGATCGTCGGCGGCCTGCTGATGATCATCTTTGCATTCAGCCTGTTCGGTTGGGCGTGGCGCCTCTACCAGCGCAGCAAGACAGTCTGAACGACAGGACGCGGGACCATCATGAGCGAGACCTCTGCGCCTGGTCGCTGGAGCGCTGCGCGCGCCAACGCCTGGTATGACAAGCTGCCCTGGCTGGTGGGTGCGAACTTCGTACCTTCGACGGCATCGAACCAGCTCGAGATGTGGCAGCCCGAAACCTTCCGGCCCGACGTCATTGCGCGGGAGCTGGACTGGGCGGCCAGCGTGGGCATGAACACCATGCGGGTGTTCTTGCACGACTTGTTGTGGGCTGCCGATCCCGTCGGCTTCCGGCAGCGGATCGAGCACTATCTGGACATCGCTGCCGGCCGGGGCATCAGCACCATGCTGGTGTTGTTTGACTCGGTGTGGAACCCGGATGTGGCGCTGGGCACGCAGCCAGAACCGCGTCCGGGCGTGCACAACTCACAATGGGTGCAGGGGCCCGGTCGCGCGCTGGCCGATCCGAGCCAGCATGCCCGCTTGTGCGACTATGTGCAGGGCGTGGTTGGGGCCTTTGCCCATGATGAGCGCGTGCTGGTCTGGGACATCTGGAACGAGCCGAGCAATCTCAACGGCGGCCGGTTCAAGGAACTGGACAACAAGGTCGAGCTTGTCTCGGCGCTGCTGCCACAGGCCTTTGCCTGGGCGCGGGCAGCCGAGCCGAGCCAGCCGCTGACAGCCGGGGTTTGGGCCGGCGCCACGCTCTATGACGATCCGCACGCCCGCATCCAGATCGAGAATTCGGACATCATCAGCTTCCACGACTACCAGACCCCAGAGCGCTTCTCGGCCAAGATTGCGGACTTGCCGCGGGACCGGCCGCTGTTCCTGACCGAATATATGGCCCGCACACCGGGCAGCACGTTCGAGGGCATACTACCGATCGCCAAGCGCGAGCGTATCGCCAGCTATTGCTGGGGCTTGGTCGCGGGGCGGTCGCAAACGCTTTACCCCTGGGACAGCTGGAGCAAGCCCTATGTCGAGGCGATGCCTGACCCCTGGTTCCACGATGTGTTCCACGGCGACGGACGCCCCTACCGCGAAGGCGAGGTAGCGCTGCTGCGCGAGATCACAGGGCGCGGCAAGACCGGCTGATCAGCGGTAGGTCACAGCAACGCCGGCGACCTGATCGTCATGCCGCATGATGTCGGCGCCGGCGGGAATGGTGATGTCGAGGCTGGCTGCGCCCGTCCAGCGGGCAGTGACATCAACCGCGGTACCGATGATGAGAAAGCTCGCGGCATCGTCGGGCAGCGCATCGCCCACCGGAAGCAGGGCGGCCTGGGTATTGGGCGCCGGGGTCTCGCCGCAGGCACGGGTGAAGACGAGCAAGTCGAAGTTGCTGCCGGGGCTGGTGAGGCGGGCATGCTCGTCGACACGGCAGGCCGGAACCATGGAGCCCAGCACCCAGAGAGCGCCGCCGACCAGAATGGCGGGGATGGTGGTGAGCAGGACCAGGCTGCGAAAGCGGAAGGCATTGCTCTGGACCATGTCGGGCGTCCTTGGCTGTGGATAAGATGATGGGTCGTGACTCGGACCCCGCGAATGCTTACTTAACATCCCATGCGCTTTTCCGATCAATTTCTGGACGAGATCCGTCAGCGCCTGCCCATAACGCAGGTGGTGGGCGAGCATGTGCTGTGGGATAAGCGCAAGAGCCAGCCGGGCAAGGGCGACATGTGGGCCTGCTGCCCGTTTCACGGCGAAAAGAGCCCGAGTTTTCATGCCGATGACCGGCGCGGCATCTATCACTGTTTCGGGTGCGGGGTCTCTGGTGACCACTTCCGTTTCCTCACCGAAAAGGCCGGGATGAGCTTTCCCGAGGCGGTCGAAAAGCTGGCTGGCATGGCTGGGGTGCCGATGCCGGCGCGGGACGCCGTGCAGGAAAAGCGCGAGGCCGAGCGCAAGTCCCTCACCGATGTGATGGAACTGGCGACGCGCTATTTCGAGGCGGCGCTGAGCCACAATATCGGGGCGCGGGCGCGGGGTTACCTTCTGGAGCGCGGTGTGTCGGCCCAGAGCCAGACGCGGTTCCGCATCGGCTTTGCGCCCGATAGCCGCAATGGGCTCAAGGAACACCTGGCAGCCAATGGCGTGTCTGCGCAGGACATGATCGACACGGGCCTGGTGGCCACGCGCGAGAATGATCCGCTGCCCTATGACCGTTTCCGCAACCGGGTGATGTTCCCGATCACCGACTTCCGCGGCCGGGTCATCGCCTTTGGCGGGCGGGCGCTGTCGGCAGATGTGCCGGCGAAATACCTCAACTCGCCCGAGACCGAGCTCTTCCACAAGCGGCAGACGCTCTACAACGGGCAAGGCGCGCGGCAGGCGGCACGCGACGGCAGCACAGTGGTGGTGGTGGAGGGTTATCTCGATGTGATCGCGGCTGTGGCCGCGGGCTTTGAGGGCACGGTCGCGCCGCTGGGCACGGCGCTGACCGAAGAGCATCTGCAACTGCTGTGGCGGATGAGCCCGGACCCGATCCTGTGCTTTGACGGCGACAAGGCCGGGCTCAAGGCTGCGCAGCGCTCGGCCGATCTGATCATGCCGCATCTCAAACCCGGCTTTACGGTGCGCATTGCCACATTGCCCGAAGGGCAGGATCCCGATGACCTGATCAAAGCGCAGGGCAAGGCAGCGTTTGCCGACGTGCTCGATCGGGCGCGGAGCCTGTCGGACGTGATCTGGAGCATGGAGACCGGTGGCCTGGTGCCAGAGACGCCCGAGGCGCGGGCCGCGCTGCAGGCGCGGCTGCGGGAGCGCGCCAACTCCATACAGGACTCCTCGGTGCGCTTTCACTATGCGCAGGCGTTCGATGAGAAACTGCGCGCCTTTCTGGCGCCGATGCGCCAGACGCGTTTCGAGCCGCGCAGCGGGCAACAGCGCTATGGCCAGAGTGGCGCCTATGGCTATCCCCGCGGCGGCACGCCCAAGCTTGTGGTGTCGGACACATTGCGCAATTCGCGGTTGCTCAAGCCCGGCACGGTGGCCGACGCTACGCCGCGCGAGGCCGCCATCATCCTGAGCCTGGTCAATCATCCGGCGCTGGTGGAAGACAAATTCGAACTCTTGGCGGCGCTAGATTTTGAAACGCCAGCGGCCCAGAAGGTGATGGGCGAAATCCTCAGCCTTGCAGTGCGCCACCATGACATCAGCGCCGATGACATGAAGGCTGCATTGGGTGTGCGCGGGCATGGCGCGGCGCTTGACCGAATGGCTGACCTGCTCAGCCGTCAGGGGGTCTGGCAGATCGCTTCCGAGATCGCGCTTGCGGACGCTGAGACAGGATTGAGTCATGCCTTGGCCTTGCATAACAAAAAAGTTCAGCTAAATAGGGAACTCAAGGCAGCCGAAGCGGCGCTGGGCGAAGACCCGAGCGAAGAAACCTTTGAAAGGCTGCGAGACATCAAGAACCAGATTACCACTGTCGATGGCACAGAGGCATTGATCGAAGGATTTGGTTCGTTATCGGGGCGCGCGACACGCAGTTTTTAGGGAACTCCCTGAAAGCCAGCGAGTACGCGCGATTTTGCATATGATCGCGTGCAAGACATCCCGAGGCGAGCCTGGTCCCTCATGCGACGTTAACGCTTGAGTGACCAAACCTTTACCTTGCTTTGAGGTGTCACCACTTAAAGCCTTACCCGGACCCGATCGCACACGGGTTCCGACGGAGTACCAGATGGCCACCAAGGCAGCACCCAAGACCACCAAGGAAACCGAGAAGCCGGAAGCCGGCGCCCCCGAGGCGACGAACGACAGCCCGTTGCTCGATCTTTCCGATGCCGCCGTCAAAAAGCTCATCAAGGTCGCCAAGAAGCGCGGCTACGTCACCTATGAAGAGCTCAACGCGGTTATGCCGTCCGAAGAGGTGAGCTCGGAACAGATCGAAGACTTCATGTCCATGTTCTCGGACATGGGCATCAACGTGGTTGATGAGGACGAGGTCGAAGAGACCGAAGTCGAAAAGGAAGAAGAAGACCAGGGCCAGGAGGTCGCCACCTCCACCGGCACTGCGGTCTCCACCACGTCCAACGCGAAATCCGGCTCGGACCGCACCGACGATCCGGTGCGCATGTATCTGCGCGAAATGGGTTCGGTTGAGCTGCTCAGCCGCGAGGGCGAAATCGCCATCGCCAAGCGGATCGAAGCCGGCCGCGAAACCATGATCGAGGGCCTGTGCGAGAGCCCGCTGACCTTCCAGGCCATCATCATCTGGCGCGACCAGCTCGCTGAAGGCGAAATCCTGCTGCGCGACATCATTGATCTGGAAGCCACCTATGCCGGCCCGGACGCCAAGCAGGCGGCACCGACTCCGGATATGTCGAGCCTGAATGCAGTGCCCAAGGCGGAAGCCGCCAAGCCGGCGCAGGCCCCGGCGCCGCGCCGTGCTGCCGCCTCGTCGGACAGCGATGACGACTACGTGCCCGATGAGCCGCAGGCACCGCAGGACCCGGCGCCCGACGATGACGACGACGAGTTCGAGAACGCGCTGTCGCTGTCGGCGATGGAAGCCGAACTCAAGCCGCAGGTCGTGGAGACTTTCGACCGCATCGCCAATGCCTATGGCAAGATGCGCGAAATCCAGGATCGCCATGCCCAGGATCTGAGCGCTGATATCAGCGAAGCCGACCGCAAGACCATTGAGGGTTTCCGCGCCGAAGTGATCGCCGACGTCAAGTCGCTGTCGCTCAACAACGGCCGTATCGAGAACCTGGTCGAGCAGCTCTATGACATTAACAAGCGCCTGGTTAAGCTGGAAGGCCGCCTGCTGCGCCTGGCAGAGAGCTATGGCGTCAAGCGCGAGAAGTTCCTCGAGAGCTACTATGGCCAGGAAGTGAACCCGGCCTGGGAAGCGGGCCTGGCCAGTTTCGAGGGCAAGGGCTGGAGCGAATTCGCCAAGCGCGAAGCCGACACCATCCGCGAAATCCGCAGCGATGTGGCAACGCTCGCCACTGAAGCAGGCCTCAACATCGGCGAGTATCGCCGCATCGTGCACAAGGTGCAGAAGGGCGAACGCGAAGCCGCCATCGCCAAGAAGGAAATGGTGGAAGCCAACCTTCGCCTGGTGATCTCGATCGCCAAGAAATACACCAACCGCGGCCTGCAGTTCCTGGACCTGATCCAGGAAGGCAACATCGGCCTGATGAAGGCCGTGGACAAGTTCGAGTACCGCCGCGGCTACAAGTTCTCGACCTATGCGACCTGGTGGATCCGCCAGGCGATCACCCGCTCGATCGCAGACCAGGCACGCACCATCCGCATTCCGGTGCACATGATCGAGACGATCAACAAGATCGTGCGCACCAGCCGGCAGATGCTGCATGAAATCGGCCGCGAGCCGACGCCCGAAGAGCTCAGCGAAAAGCTGCAGATGCCGCTCGACAAGGTGCGCAAGGTTCTCAAGATCGCCAAGGAACCGATCAGCCTCGAAACGCCAATCGGCGACGAGGAAGATTCTAACCTGGGCGATTTCATCCAGGACGTGAACGCTACCCAGCCGATCGACGCGGCCATCCAGAGCAATCTGCGCGAGACCACCACGCGCGTGCTGGCGTCGTTGACGCCGCGCGAAGAGCGCGTGCTGCGCATGCGCTTCGGCATCGGCATGAACACCGACCATACGCTCGAAGAAGTCGGTCAGCAGTTCTCGGTGACGCGCGAGCGTATCCGCCAGATCGAGGCCAAGGCGCTGCGCAAGCTCAAGCACCCCAGCCGCAGCCGGAAGCTGCGGAGCTTCCTGGACAACTAGAGGTTTCGCCGTGTCTGGCTCAAGGTTGAAGGTCACTGCTCTTCGGACTGCCGTGCCCTTCAAGCTGGTCGTAACGTTCTCCGACGAGTCGTCGGGAATGTTCGATGCCCGCGCCATGCTTGCCGAGCGCGGCGAGGGCGTGGAGCCTTTGCGTGACCGTGCCTTCTTTGGAACGGTCGAGCTGAAAAACGGCGTGCCGACTTGGCCGAACCACTTCGACATCTCGCCGGCCTGGCTGCGCGAGGAAATGGAAAAACGCGGTGAACTGAATCTGCCGCTGCCGGTCCGCCGCAGGCGCTGACCGAACGAAAAGGAGAGCATGCCATGTCGTTCTGGAAGACCCTGTTTGGTGGTGGTGCCGCCAGTGCCGAGCCCGCCGGGGACAAGGTGCTCGGCGAAGAGAGCTACAAGGGCTTTGTGATCAAGGCCATCGAGATGAAGGCCGGCAGCGAATTGCAGCTGGCGGGGACCATCGAGAAAGAGATTGGCGGCGAGCACAAGACTTACCGGTTTGTGCGTGCAGACCGCATGACCTCGCGCGACGATCTGGTCGCGCTGGCCCTGTCCAAGGGTCGGCAGATCATCGACGAGCAGGGCGAGCGGATTTTCAACTAGCCTGACTGATACACGCAATCTGGCAGATGCCGGGCACGCGGACCGCAAGGGGCTGCGTGGCCGCCTGTCGTACTTGGAGAAAGACCATGGCCAAAAAGCCAACTGCCCGCAGTGAATTTGTGATGTTCGACGTGTTCTATGTCGACGGCAGCCAGCGTTCGAACCGCAAGGTGGATGCAAGCCTGCTGGGTGGGCTGGACGGGGACGAGCCCGCCCGCGCCGCCATCGAGGAACAGGATCGTCTGATCTCGGAGAAGTCGGGCCTGCCGCCGCTGGAAATCAAGACCATCAAGCGCAGCGGCAAGTAAGATGAGCGCCGATCTGCAGCTTGGTCGCGTGGTGGCGACACCGGATCGTCCCGAAGACGCCGTGCTGGACCCGGTGCCCAATCCGCACCCGGATGTGAACTATGTGGCGCGCTATGTGGCGCCAGAGTTTACCTCGCTGTGCCCGGTGACCGGGCAACCGGACTTTGCCCATCTGGTGATCGACTATGTGCCGGACCAGTTCCTGGTCGAGTCCAAGTCGCTCAAGCTCTATCTCACCTCGTTCCGCAACCATGGTGCGTTCCACGAGGGCTGCACCATCGACATTGCCAAGAAGATCATCGACACCATTGCCCCGCGCTGGCTGCGCATCGGCGGCTACTGGTATCCGCGCGGCGGGTTGCCGATCGATGTGTTCTGGCAGACCGGACCCGCGCCCGACGGCGTGTGGGTGCCTGACCAGGGCGTGCCGGCCTATCGCGGTCGCGGCTAGTCCACCCGTCTTGATTTGGTGAATCCGGCTCAATGCCCTAGGGTGTTGGGGCCGGTACATTTTTTATCGCCGCAAGCTCAAGCGAGCCAAGCGTGGTCTTTTTGACCCCGCCATGGTCCAAGCGCGCCTTCCTGGCGCGACAACAGACAATGGAGTCGCCGATGCCGTTTTCCAAACTGCTTTCCCGTATTGTTGCAGCCATCTTTCTGGTTGCCGCCATCGCCACTGGAATTGGTGGTGTGTGGCTTGCCGCCATTGGCGGCTCGTTCTTTTATGTTCTTCTGGCCCTGGCCCTGGCGGCGACCGCTCTACTGACCTGGCGGGGGCGACCGCTGGCCCTTTGGGTCTATGCGGGCACGCTGGCTGTCTCGATGATCTGGGCCCTCTGGGAAGTGGGGCTGGACTGGTGGGCACTGGCGCCGCGCGGCGACGTGCTGGTGATCCTGGGCGTGCTGTTGGGCCTGCCCTGGGTCGTGGGCGCCCTGCGTGCCGACCGGGTGCGTCGCTCCGGCTGGATGGCGCTGGGCGGCACGATTGCGGCGAGCGTCGTGGTGGCTGTTGTCGCCATGTTCATGGACCCGCACGACATTACCGGAAGCCTGCCGGAGGCGCGGGCTGAAGCTTCGGTGCCGTCGACAGTGGCCGTGCCCGATGGCGAGTGGCAGTCCTATGGCCGCACGGCCTATGGCCAGCGCTATTCGCCCCTGGACCAGATCACGCCAGACAATGTGGCCCAGCTCCAGGTGGCCTGGGAATACAAGACCGGCGATATCCGTGGCGAAAGCGACCCGGGGGAAACCACCTATGAGGTGACCCCGCTCAAGGTCGGCGACACGCTCTATCTGTGCACACCACACAATCTGGTGGTGGCGCTCGATGCCGAGACCGGGGCGGAGAAGTGGCTGTTCGATCCGCTGCTGCAGCAGCCGGACAAGGAAAATACCCAGCACCTGACCTGCCGTGGCGTGAGCTATTATGACGGTGCGGGTGCCTTGGCTGCGTCCGCGCAGCGTGTGGCTGCAACGACAGCTGCGCCGGATGCGGCGACCGCAACTGGCGTAAATTCCGCGGAGGACAATGCGACTGTCCCGGCTGCAGACGCGACGCTGACCACGCCAACGCCAGACCCGGCGCTGCCGCTGGAAACGGCCAATGCTGACTGCATTCAGCGTCTGTTCCTGCCGACGGCAGATGGCCGGCTGATTGCGCTCAGTGCCGCGACCGGCGAAGTCTGTCCGGGCTTTGGTGGCGCGGACGGGACCGTGGACCTCTGGGCCAATATGCCCAATGTAACGGCCGGGTCGTATTACTCGACATCGCCGCCGGTGGTGACGGCCGACCTGATCGTGGTCGGCGGCGCCGTCAATGACAATGTCTCGACCACCGAACCGTCGGGTGTGATCCGCGCCTTTGACATCAACACAGGTGAATTGGTCTGGAACTGGGACAGCCGCAACCCCGACGAGACGGCGCCGATTGCGCCCGGCCAGACCTATGTCGAGAACTCTCCCAACAGCTGGAGCGTGTCGAGTTTCGATCCGGCACTGGGGCTGATCTATGTGCCGATGGGCAATCAGCCCCCCGACCAGTACGGGGGCAATCGTGATGCCAATGTGGAGCGGTTCTCCTCGTCGATTGTCGCGCTCGATGCCGAAACCGGCACGGTGCGCTGGGTGTTCCAGGGCGTGCACCACGATCTGTGGGATATGGATGTGCCCGCCCAGCCGAGCCTGGTTGACTTGACCATCGATGGCCAGACCGTGCCGGCGCTGGTCGCACCGACCAAGCAGGGCGAGATCTTTGTGCTCAATCGGGAGACCGGCGAGCCGGTCCTGCCGGTGACGGAAGTGCCGGCGCCCGAAGGCGCTGTCGCTGGGGACTTTACCGCGCCGACACAGCCGAAGTCGGCACTGTCCTTCGAGCCCAAGCCGCTGACGGAAGCCTCTATGTGGGGCGCGACGATGTTCGACCAGATCGCCTGTCGCATCGCCTTCCACTCGCTGAACTATGAGGGGCGCTATACCCCGCCCAGCGAGAAGGGCTCAATCATCTATCCTGGCAATTTCGGCGCCTTCAACTGGGGCGCCGTGTCGGTTGATCCTGAGCGCCAGGTGATGTTCGGCATGCCGGTCTATCTGGCGTTCACGTCCAAGCTGATCCCGCGCCCCAATGACGAGACCCGCGTGGTGACGAGTGAAGGTGCGCCTGCGTTCAACGAGAATTTCGGCGCACCCTATGCCGCCGAGATGGGGGCCTTCCTGTCGCCGGTTGGGCTGCCCTGCCAGCAGCCACCGTGGGGCTATGTGGCCGGCGCTGACCTGACGACGGGCGAGATTGTCTATCGCCATGTCAACGGAACGGTGCAGGACCTTTCGCCGGTGCCGCTGCCGCTCAAGATGGGCGTACCCGGCATTGGCGGACCGATCACCACCAAGGGTGGCGTGGCATTCCTCAGCGGTACGCTGGACTATTATGCCCGCGCCTATGATGTGACGACCGGCCAGCAGCTGTGGGAAAGCCGGCTGCCCGCGGGCGGGCAGGCGACGCCGATGACCTATTGGTCCGAGGAGAGCCAGCGCCAGTTCGTGGTGGTGGTCGCCGGTGGCCATGGCTCGACGGGGACCAAGGCGGGCGATGAGATCATCGCCTACGCCCTGCCCAAGAGCTGAGCCGCCGTTTGGCGATGAACTTAGAAAAGGGGCGCGCGGCGCCCCTTTTTTTGCTGTGTGGATCAGGCGCCGAGGGCCTTGTCGACCGCAGGCTTGACCACCGTGCCATAGAGCTCGATGGCCTTCATGACCTTGTCGTGCGGCAAGGTGCCTACGCTGAGCTGCAGGCCGAAGCGGTCGTGCTTGAACCATTCGTGCTGCATGAGGATCTTGTCGATGATCTCCTGCGGCGAGCCCATGAAATAGGCGCCATTGGGCGTGGCGCTGGCGTCGAACTGGGCGCGGGTGGTCGGGGGCCAGCCACGCTCCTTGCCAATCCGGTTCATGGCTTCGCTATGGGCCGGATAGGCGAGATTGCGCGCATCCTGGCTGTCGGCCGCGATGAAGCCATGCGAGCTGATCCCGACCGGCAGGGACTTGGGGTCGCGTCCGACCTTGGTGGCCGTCTCGCGGTAGAAATCGACGAGCGGCGCGAACTGGCGCGGCTGGCCGCCGATGATGGCAATCATCAGGGGCAGGCCATAATAGGCAGCGCGGGCCACCGAGTTGGGCGTGCCACCGACGGCGATCCAGAGCGGGATGGGCTGCTGTACCGGCACGGGATAGAGGGCAATGCCCGGGATGGGCTTGGTGTGCTGGCCGCCGGGCCAGGAGATGGCGCCACCTTCGCGCAGCTTGAGCAGCAGTTCGAGCTTTTCCTCGAACAGGGTGTCGTAGTCGTTGAGATCAAGTCCGAAGAGCGGGAAGCTCTCGATGAAGGACCCGCGACCAGCCATGATCTCGGCGCGGCCATTGCTGAGATTGTCCAGCGTCGCAAACTGCTGGTAGACGCGGATCGGATCTTCCGAGCTCAACACGGTGACGGCGGTGGAGAGACGGATCGACTTGGTGCGCGCGGCGGCGGCAGCCAGGATGGTGACCGGCGCCGAGGCGGTATAGTCGGGGCGGTGATGTTCGCCCAGACCGTAGAAGGACAGGCCGAGCTGGTCGGCCAGCTCGATCTCCTCAAGCAGATCGCGCAGGCGTTCGGCCGGGCTCTGCAGGGCGCCGCCGTTCAGCGGATCGGGAGTGTTTTCAGCGAAAGAGTAAAGTCCGAGTTCCATGGTGACCCCTTGGTTGGGTCACACATGGACGCGGGGGACGGGGGGATCAAGAACGCACAGTGGTGTAACTGCGCGTTCCGAGACCACGGGCCGGGTCAGACGTTGGTCGCAGAAGGTGTGTAGTCAAAGCCGGCGACAGGCTGTGGCGCACGGGCGCCGGCAGCCTTGTGAACTTCGGCAACCAGCCCGGGCGCGAGGTTCAGCTTGCTGGCGAGCGCGTCGAGATAGGCGCGCTCGGAAGCGGTATCTGCCGTGATGGCCACCAGGGAGGCCGCATAGACTTCGAGGGCAACTTCGGGCGTCGTGGCGCGGGATACCACAGCATTGATGTCGAGCGGGCTCGACAGCTCGTCAAACACCCAGGCCTTTTCCTCGGGCGAGAGGGTCATGGTCTCGAGGCGGGCGAAGATGGCGTCCTTTTCGTCGGCATCGATGCGGCCATCGGCCTTGGCCGCGGCGATCATGGCGCGGACGAGCGTCTTGCCCAATTGTTCCTGCGCCTGCTCGTCGCTGGCGGCGGGAATGAAGGCATCCTGCGGTGCCGGGGCTGCAGCGCCTGGCTGGCTCTTCTGATAGTTCTGCCAGGCATTGTAGGCGAGCCCGCCCACAGCGGCCACGGCACCGATCTTGACGGCATTGCCGGCGAGCTTGCCCAGGCCGCCGCCGCTGAGCAGCATGCCGGCGGCCAGACCTGCCGCGCCAGTCATGGCGGTGCGTTGGGTGTTCTTGTCGGTCTGGAGGGCTTTGACGATCTGATCGATGTTGAACATGGTGGCTCCCTTTTGCATTGAGACAGCAGATGGGGAGCGACCATGGCGACTGCAAGGCGCGCAGCCGGGACGCATTGCCGCGGGGCAAGCCCTAGATGTCGGGCGTCTTGTCCTTGCCGGGCTTTTTGGAGATGCGGTCGATCAGGGCCAGGAACAGCGCCGAGGCGATGAAGGTGATGTGCAGGATCGTGTACCACATGATCTGGTTGTCAACGTATTGGGGCACGTTGAGGAAAACCTGGAGCAGGTGGATCGAGGAAATCGCCACGATGGTGGAGGCGACCTTGATCTTGAGCGAGCCCGCGTCGATCTGGCCGAGCCAGTGCACATCGTCCTCATTGTCGAAGCGCGAGACGAAGTTCTCGTAGCCAGAGATGATGACCATGACGACCAGGCTGGCAATCAGGGCGGCGTCGATCAGGCCGAGGACCTTGAGGATGGTCTCGGTCTCGTCCATGCCGAGCATGTGGCTGGCGAAGTCCCACAGTTTGAAGCCAAAGCTGACAGCATAGAGCGCCAGCGCCAGGCCCAACCCGATGTAGAACGCGACCAGAAGCCAGCGGGAGGCCAGGATGATGCTCTCGATGAAAACTTCCAGCTTCTTCATGGGGTGCTCCGGCACAGGGTGGTGCTGAAATACCAATTCCTGCGGCGCTGGCAAGATAGGCAATGGCCGGGGCACCAAAAACAAAAGGGCCGGGCTTGAAGCCCGGCCCTCGACTGTCTGGCTGACGGATCGCCTATCGGTTGTTGGCGACCGTGATCAGCGGGGTGATGCGGCGGATAGTGACGCGACGGTTCTCACGTTCCCCCTGTTCCGTACGGATCTTGAGGTAGCGCTCGCCATAGCCCTGGGTGGCCAGGTTTTCCGGCGGCACGCCGTAGAAGTCGGTCAGGATGCGCGCAACGGTTGCGGCACGCAGATCGGAGAGCTGCAGGTTGGAAATCTCCGAACCCACGGCATCGGTGTGACCCTCGATCAGGAAGGTCTCGCCCGGGTTGCGGGCCAGCAGTTCAAGCATGGCGTTGGCAACGGTCGAGAGGGCACCCACCTGGTCGCGGCTGATGCTGGCCTTGCCGGTGTCGAAGGTCAGGCCACCGACTTCGAGCTTGCGCACGCTGTCACGAATACGGGCAGAGCGCTTGACCTCGTCGATCGAGTAGATGCGAGCGACCTGTTCGACCGGGGGCTGCTCGAAGAAGATCTGCACCTGGCGCTCGTCGGCGTCGTTGGCATCGAGCACGTAGTCACGCACCGGAATGTTCAGACGCAGCGGCGGCAGGTCCAGGCCGGGATCGCGCCAGGTATCGAGATCGGTGTCAAAGCGGTCATCGAAATAGGCCAGCACGTATTCACGGCCGTCATCATCGATGCGCGAACGACGCAGGATGTCGCCATTGCGATTGCGCACGGTGATGATCTGGCTGCCGTCGGGACGGGTGATCGTCTCGCGGACGCGGCCATTGCTCAGGTTTTCGTAGAAGATCTCGTCTTCCTGGGCGTTGTAGAAGCGGTCCGTGTCCTGGCCCACCGAGTTCACGATCAGCTGCGTGCCGACCTGCAGGATCACCTGGGTGATGGCCTGGCCGGGGTCAAGCGGCTGCACCGTGGTCTGGTTCACGGCGACATTGTTCTGCTGACCGATGTTGGTCTCAGAATTGTCGACGTTGGTGACCGAGGTGTTGTTGTTGGTGATGTTGGTGGTGCTGGTCGAGCCGTAGTTGGTGACGTTGTTGACCACATTGGTCTGGTTGATGATCGTCACATTCTGCGGCACGGCCTGGGGCTCAAGCGCAGCGGCAGTCACCATGGTGCCTTCCTCGGCCGTAACAGGGGCGATGGCTTCCATGGTCTGGATGCGGGCCTGAGCGTCCGCGTCGCTGGTGGGCGCAGGTTCGGCCGGAGCTTCCGCAACAGGTACAGCTTCGGCAGCGGCTTCGCCTTCGACCGAGACGGCGGCTTCAGGTTCCTTGGCGCTGTCGAGCACCGGGGCGACCTGCTCCTGGGTCACGCCTTCCGGCAGGGTCTCGATGACCTCTGCGGGCTGTTCGGGCGTGACGGCGGCATCAGGCTGCCCCATGTCGGGGACGGTGGGCAGGGCCAGGCCATAATTGGCCAGGCATGCGGCGACGTCAGTCATGCCGTTCTGGGCGCAGAGATCGGCGATGGCCTTCTCAGCCTCGTCCATGCGGGCCTGAGCGGCCGCCATATCGCCACCAGCCATCATATCGGCCACGGCAGCGTTATAGGCGTCGACCTGGGCAGCCAGATCGGCAGAGATGTCGACGGCGGGGGCCTCTTCAGCAGGCGCGGCTTCAGCGGCCGGAGCGGGCTCCGCCTCGGGCGCCGGCTCAGCCTCAGCTGCCGGTGCGGGCTCCGCTTCGGGCGCCGGGGCTGGTTCGGGCGCGGGTTCCGGAGCAGGTTCTGCAGCGGGTGCAGGTTCGGCTGCCGGCGTGGGCTCGGCGGGAACAGGCGCCAGGCTCATGCCATAGGTGGCCAGGCATTCGTCAAGATTGCCGATTTCCACCTGGGCGCAGAGCTGGGCCATGGCGTCCTGGGCGCGGGCGATCTGGTCGAGCGCAGCATTGCGGTCGCCACCGGCCTCGATGTCGGCCACGGCAGCGTTATAGGCGTCGACCTGGGCCTGGAGATCGGCCGTGATGTCGATAGCCGGGGCTGGCTCGAGAGCGGGTTCGGGTGCCGGTTCGACAGCCGGCTCAGGCTCGGGCGCTGGCGCCGGTTCTGCTTCAGCTGCCGGTGCAGGCTCGGCGGCAGGCGCGGCTTCTGGAGCCGGCTCGGCTGCGGGTTCAGCGGCGGGCGCGGGCTCTGCAGCCGGCGCGGTCTCGGCCTGTGCATTGGCGGCTACGGCCGCTTCCAGCGCGGCGACGCATTCGTCAAAACTGGCATAGCCAGCCACGATACAGGCTTCGGTCAGCCTGGCCTGAGCCGCCGCAGTGGCGTCGGCATCGCCAGACGCCTGGGCGGTGGTGAATTCCTGATAGACGGCGAGCAGTTCGCTGTCCTGTGCCTGCACGCTGAGCGGGGCCATGCTGAGCAGGCCGATGCTGGTGCCGGTGAGAAGCCAGTTTCGAAGGCGCATTGTTGTTATCCTTGCTTGGATTGGCATTGAGCCGACCATCGTGGTCGCCGCCTGAACGCAGTGTGAATGGGATTGTCAGGGTGGCGAGGGTTTGCGTCTATTGCTAAGGTCTTGTGGCGTATAATATTTCTACGCGAAGCGGTCAGGTCATGACTACAAGAGGCCGTGCGAACATGGCGCGAATGCGGCGGTGCGGATCAAGACTGTGACCCGATGCTGGCAGATGCCCTCCGGTTCGTGCTAGGCCGGGCCATGCAACAGGCAATCGACACGCTCACGATCCCCACCCGCGGGCAGGGGCTTTACGAAATCACCCGACCGGTGCGGGCGTTCGTCACCCAGAATGACATCGCTACGGGCCTGCTCACCGTCTATGTGCGGCACACCTCGTGTTCCCTGTTGATCCAGGAGAATGCGGACAGCGATGTGCAGACCGATCTCAATGGCTTCTTTGACCGGCTGGTGCCTGAGGGCATGGACTGGCTGGTGCACACCACAGAGGGTGCCGACGACATGCCGGCCCATATCAGGGCGGCACTGACGCAGACTTCGATCGGCATTCCCATCAGCGACGGGTTGCCGGTGTTCGGCACCTGGCAGGGGCTTTATCTGTTTGAGCACCGCAGGCGCCCGCACCAGCGCAGCGTGGTGCTGCATGTGATCGGAGATCGCTGATGGATTGGGGCATGCTGGCCAGTTACTGGCCCTTTGTGCTGGCGCTGATGGTGACCGGGGTGGCGTCCGGGCTTGCGGCTGGCCTCTTGGGCGTTGGCGGCGGGGCCATCATTGTGCCGGCGCTGTCTCTGGTCCTGTCGGTGCTGGGCTATGACAGCGATGTGGTGCAGCACGTGGCCGTGGGCACGTCGCTGGCCATCATCATCCCCACGGGGCTCGCCAGCGCGCGGGCGCATTGGAAGCGCGGATCCCTCGACAGCAAGACACTGTGGCTGTGGGTGCCCTTCATCGTGACCGGGACGTTCATCGGCGGGCTGATGGCTGGGCTGTTCTCGGGCGATGTGCTGCGCATCGTGTTTGCCGTGATGGCCTTTGTGATTGCGGCCAATATCGTGTTCGCCTTCCAGACGCGGCTGATGGGCCATCTGCGCGGCTCGGCGCTGACGCACCGGATCGCGGCCTTTGTGGTGGGCTATATCTCGGCTCTGATGGGGATCGGTGGCGGTTCGCTGAGCGTGCCGACGCTGGTGGCATTTGGTGCGACCATGCACGCGGCCGTGGGAACATCGGCCGCCATCGGGGTGGCCATTGCGTTGTCGGGCACGCTGGGATTCGCCATTTCGGGCTGGGGCGTGGCCGGGCTGCCGCCGCTCAGCATTGGCTATATCAACCTGGCCGCATTGCTGTTGGTGGCGGTGTTGGCGGCGCTGTTTGCCCCGCTGGGCGCGCGGCTGGCACATCGCCTTGACCAGAAGGCGCTCAAGACCGTCTTTGCGGTGTTTCTGGTGGTCGTGGGCCTGAACATGCTGTGGAAGGTTCTGGCCGGATAGAAGCGGGTTGGTGGGGACGGGTGACTACGGAGGACCGCCCCCACCGCCCAAGCCCCCTCAAAGAGGGGTATTGGAACGTTTATTTGCTCGTGTCAGCCAGTTCCCACTGAACGGTGACATTGATCGCGAAACTCATTTCGCCGGCTTCGACCGGTACCTTGGCGGCATCGGACATCTCGGCTCGCGCATACATGGGGTAGGGTTGCGGCGCATTGAACCCCTGCGTCTCAGAAATCGACATAATCTCGTCCAGGCTGCTGCCGGCGGCCGTGGCATAGAGCTCAGCCTTGGCCTTGGCATCGGCGAACGCGGCCTTGCGTGCCTCGTTGTACAGCTCGGTCGGATCGGCAACAGCAAAGGTTACGCCGCCGATGGTGTTGGCACCCACGGTCACCGACTTGTCGAGGATGGCCCCCAGGTCGGCCAGCTTGCGCACCGTGACGGTGACATTGTTGGAGACCTGGTAGCCGTCGATCTTGGGCGGCTGGGAATAGCCATTGGCGTCGCGGGCATCGGAATAGACATAGTTCGGATTGACGGCAAAGCCAGAGGTCTGGATGTCGCGCGCCTCAATGCCGGACTGCTTGAGGCTCTCGATCAGGGCGGCCATGGCAGCCGTGTTGGCGTCAAGCGCCTCACGGGCGGTGGCGCCCTGGGTGGTAACGCCCGAATTGATCATGGCCATATCGGGAGCGGCAGTGATCTCGCCGTGGCCGTCTATTGAAATAGAGCCGGCAAGGGCCGGTGCGGAAACGCCAGCGAGCAGGGCAAAGGGGATCAGGAAAGCAATAGGGCGCATCAAAAACTCCGAAAATCGGTGGGGCAGTAGTCCCCACCCAATGCGTCAGTAATGCGGCACAGATGAACCGGACTTGAACGCAGCTGTGGATCATTTGCGGCCAAAAGTATGATTTATCTCGGCCCGGGGCCTTGCGCCCGGTGTTGGCGGTGCGCTAGTCACAGCGGAGTCAATCGAGGGGCAGAGCATGGACAGCAGGCACTATCCGGACGGTATCCTTGTGGGTCGCGCGCGTGTTCCCGGACATGATCATCCGCGTGTGGTGACCGTGCGCGACGGCATGGTGGTGGACATAACCGCCAAGGGCATGGCGACCGTGCGCGACATCGCCGAGAGCGGTCGCGCCGCCGAGCACGTCCTGAACACTGCCGGTACAATTGTCGGCTCGGCCGATACAATTCTGGCCAACAGTGTTGCCGCCGATCACGATGCGACAGTTGCCAGCCTCCTCTCCCCCATCGATCTCCAGGCCATCAAGGCGTCGGGCGTCACCTTTGTGGTGTCGCTGCTGGAGAGAGTAATCGAAGAACAGGCCCGCGGGGATAAGTCACGGGCAGATGCCCTGCGTGGCGAAATCCTGACGCTGATCGGCACCGACCTGAGCGAGCTGGTGCCGGGCTCGGAAACAGCGGCCAGTGTGAAGGCGGCGCTGGTGGCCAAGGGGGTGTGGAGCCAGTACCTGGAAGTGGGTATCGGCCCGGACGCCGAAATCTTCACCAAGGGCCAGCCGATGAGCTCGGTGGGCTATGGTGCCGAAGTGGGCCTGCATCCGGTGTCGAGCTGGAACAATCCGGAGCCGGAAGTGGCGCTGCTGGTAACGAGCAAGGGCGACATCATCGGCGCAACGCTGGGCAATGACGTCAATCTGCGCGACGTCGAGGGGCGCTCGGCGCTGCTGCTGGGCAAGGCCAAGGACAACAATGCCTCGGCGTCCCTCGGGCCGTTCGTGCGGCTGTTCGATGGCGATTTCACGCTGGACTCGATCAAGCGGGCCGAGATTGCGCTGCGGGTGGAGGGCGAGGACGGCTTTGTGCTCGATGGCCATTCCTCGATGAGCCAGATCTCGCGCACGCCAGAATCGCTGGTGGCGGCGACAATCGGCGGGCATCACCAGTATCCGGACGGTCTGGTGCTCTATCTGGGCACCATGTTTGCGCCGGTGAAGGATCGCGACGGCGCCGGCAAGGGCTTTACCCACAAGCTGGGCGACACCGTCACCATCTCGACATCTGCGCTGGGCACCCTATCTAACAGGGTGAACCTCTCCACCCATTGTCCGCCCTGGACCTATGGCGCCAGCCATTTGCTGCGCGACCTGGCCAAGGCCGACCTTCTCTAAACAAAACCATTCACCCGAAAGGCACACCACATGGCTGAACTGCACAAGAACCTGATCGATGGGGAATGGGTCGGCTCGGACGGTATCGAGAACATCAACCCGTCCAACACCAGCGAAGTTGTGGGCGTCTATGCCCGCGCCACCGCTGAAGAAACCAAGCAGGCCATTGCTGCCGCCAAGGCTGCGTTCCCGGCCTGGTCGCGCTCGGGCATTCTCGAACGCCATGCCATTCTGTCCAAGGCCAGCCAGGAAATCCTGGCCCGCAAGGCCGAACTGGGTGCGCTGCTGAGCCGCGAAGAGGGCAAGACCCTGCCCGAAGGCATTGGCGAGGTGACCCGCGCCGCGCAGATCTTCGACTTCTTTGCCGGTGAAGTGCTGCGCCTGGCTGGCGAAGTGCTGCCGAGCGTGCGCCCCGGCGTGGGCGTTGAAATCACCCGGGAACCGATTGGCGTGATCGGCATCATCACGCCGTGGAACTTCCCCATTGCCATCCCGACCTGGAAGATTGCCCCGGCCCTGGCCTATGGCAACACCGTGGTGATCAAGCCGGCCGACCTGGTACCCGGCTCGACCTGGGCGATTGTCGATATCCTCGTCCGTGCCGGCCTGCCCAAGGGCGTGCTGAACCTCGTCATGGGCAAGGGCTCGGTGGTGGGCCAGACCATGCTGGACAGCAAGGACGTGATCGCGATCACCTTCACCGGCTCGGTGGGCACCGGCAAGCGCGTGGCTGCCGCCTCGATCGAAGTCGGCCGCAAGTTCCAGCTCGAAATGGGCGGCAAGAACCCCACAGTTGTGCTCGATGACGCCGACCTCAAGGTGGCGGTGGAAACCGTGGCACAGTCGGCCTTCTTCTCGACCGGCCAGCGTTGCACGGCCTCGAGCCGCGTGATCGTGACCGAAGGCATTCACGACAAGTTCGTCGATGCCCTGTGCGAGCGCACCAAGAACCTGCGCGTCGGCGACGCCATGGACAGCAATACCGAAATCGGGCCGGTGGTTGATCCCAGCCAGCTCAAGCAGGACATGGACTACATCGGCATCGGCCAGGACGAAGGCGCCGAACTGCGCGCTGGCGGCCAGCGCGTCAATGCGCCGACGGAAGGCTATTTCCTGCAGCCGGCCCTGTTCACCGGCGTGACCAACCAGATGCGCATTGCCCGCGAAGAGATCTTCGGGCCGGTGGCTGCGGTCATCAAGGTGAAGGACTACGAAGAGGCGCTGGCCACGGCCAATGACACCGAGTTTGGTCTCAGCGCCGGCATCGTGACGACCTCGCTCAAGTATGCCACGCACTTCAAGCGCAATGCCGAAGCCGGCATGGTGATGGTCAATGTGCCGACGGCAGGCGTCGACTTCCACGTGCCGTTTGGCGGCCGCAAGGGCTCCAGCTACGGTCCGCGCGAGCAGGGCAAGTACGCGGCGGAATTCTTCACCGTGGTCAAGACGGCCTATACCGCTGCCGGCTAAGCGCCGGGCAAGGTTTGGATTTTTCAGCGGCCCCGGGTGATCCCCGGGGCCGTTTCTGTTTGGGGTTCAGGCGCTGGCGGCCTTGGCCATAGCGGTGTGGCCGATGAGCTCGCAGAGCTTGAATATGCCCACTTCGATGCGGGCCTCGTCGCAGAGGGCAAAGCTGAGGCGCAGGGTGTTGCGCCCGCTGCCATCGGGGAAGAAGGCGCCGCCCGGGACGAAGGCGACATCGGCACGGATGGCGCGCTGCAGCAGTTCGGCGGCGTCGATATGCCCGGGCAATTCAGCCCAGACGAACATACCGCCCTCCGGGCGCGACCATGTCATGCCGGGCGGCGCGTAGCGGGCGAGGGCGGCCAGCATGGCATCGCGACGGCTGCGATAGACCGAGCGGATGCGCTGAACCTGGTCGTCAAAGCCGGCTGCGGCGACCTGGTGGATGACCATCTGGTTGACCGTGGAGGTATGCAGGTCTGCGCCTTGCTTGAGCATGGTGAGCTTGCGGATCAGCGACGTCGGTCCGCAGACCCAGCCGACGCGCATGCCGGGGGAGAGCGTCTTGGAGAAGCTGCCGCTATAGAGCGTGCGGGTGGATTCGAGGTCGCTGGCGCCATTGGCATCGAGCGCGGCGATGGATGGCAGGGCGACGCCATCGTAGCGCAGGGCGGTATAGGCGGCGTCCTCGACGATGACGGCATTGAGCTGACGCGCCTGTTCGAGCGTGCGCAGGCGGGCGACGCGCGACATGGTCTCGCCGGTAGGATTGGCAAAGTCGGGCATGACATAGGCCAGGCGCGCGGGATCGGCGCCAATGGCCTGGGGTGCATCGATGTCGGCAAAGCCGGGCTCGAAGGCCGAGAAGGACTGCAGCGCGCCCAGATAGGTGGGGCGGGTGGTGAGCACAGTGCTGCCAGGGTCGATCAGCAATTTGCCAATCAGATCAAGCGCCTGCTGCGAGCCGGTGGTGACCAGCACATTGTCTGGGCTGGCGGGAACGCCCAGGGACTGCATGTGGGTAGCGATCCACTGGCGCAGCGGCAGATAGCCCTCGGTGGTGGAATATTGCAGCGCCTCGCGGGCGACCTGGGGGCCGCCAAAGGCCTCGTGACAGGCAGCCTGGAACAGGCCCAGGTTGAACAGCGCCGGATCTGGAATGCCGCCGGCAAAGGAAATCATCGACGGCTTGCCGACCAGCTTGAGCAATTCGCGGATCTCGGAAGCCTTGAGCGCCTGGGCGCGGGTGGAAAGGCGAAAATCAACTGGTGTCATTTTGTATCACCGTGTATCAATACGACAGATACAAACACCGAAGAATTGTTATGTCAATACTATTGACCTTATTTGTTCGTTCGCGCAGTGTGCGCGTCGTCAGCGGGCGGATAAGGGTCCGTCCACCGGGGCGTGAGGCAAGATTGTCCCGCCTTGGGGTGACTGTGACACCAGTATAGCGCGCCGCCTGGGGGCGGGGAGAAAGGGAGACGATGAGCTTTGTGACCGACTATCCGGCGGCGCCGTCTGCAGTGGCCGAGGCGCATTTTGCGCAAAGGCTGGCGCTGGAGACCGACTGCGCTGACGTGCATGCGGCGCTGACGGCGGGCGATATGGACTTCGTGCTGCTGCATGTGGTGGGCTCCCCGGAGGCCTATGCGCGGCGGCATGTGCCGGGCGCCGTGCACCTGCCGCATCGGCAGATTACGCCCGAGCGCATGGCCGAATGGCCGGCGGACACGCTGTTTGTGGTGTATTGCGCGGGGCCGCATTGCAATGGCGCCGACCAGGCGGCGCTGAAGCTGGCGCGGCTGGGACGACCTGTGAAGCTGATGATCGGCGGGATCACCGGTTGGGCCGATGAGGGCTTTGCCTTTGGCAGCGTGGGCGAAACTTCCGCGCGCATTGCGCCCAATCGCTAGCAAAGGGCTGACCGAAATCACCACTCATTGCTCACATGGTGAGAAGGCTGCGCGGCCTCTACTGACCAGGCGCGTGCTGTGCTAGTGTCCGCTGCATGAATGATACAATTTCTGCATTGAGCAATACAATGCAGTTGGCGGATGATGATCTGCCGCTGCATGAGCGGGTTGCTGCAGCCGTGGAGGCCGCGATTGCGTCGGGGAAATATGCCCCGGGCGCGCGACTGCCGACGCATCGCCAGCTGGCCCAGCAATTCTCGGTGTCGATCGGCAGCGTGACCCGCGCCATCGATGCGCTGAGCGCGCGCGGGGTGGTGCGCGGCGAGATCGGGCGCGGCACCTTCGTGCTCGATCGCAGCGACAGCGCGGGCGATGATGGCGGACTGGTCGATCTGTCGATCAATGCGCCCGCGCCGGTGATCAGCCTGGCGCAGATGGCCGAGGCAAGTGCCATTGCCAACCGGCAGGCCCTGGCGCTGCCCAATGGGGGCTATGTCGACCTGACCGGAACCGAACGGCAGCGTGGGGCGCTGGCGGGCTGGCTGAGCGCCAACCGCACGCCGCTCGTGGCTGACGAGATCGTTCTGTGCAACGGGGCGCAGCAGGGGCTGCACCTGGCGTTTGCCGAGCAGCGGGCGCAATCGGCGGTGATCCTGACCGAGACAGCGACCTATCCGGGGGCGCTGGCGGCCGTGGCCAATCTGGGCATGCGCATGCATCCGGTGGCGGTGGACAGCGAGGGCATGGTGCCGGCGGCGCTGGAGCAGGCACTGGCCGAGACCGGTGCCAAGACCATCTATACGACGCCGGTGTGCCAGAACCCGCTGGGCTTTGAGACCGGGCCGGCGCGGCGGCGGGCGCTGCTGGCGCTGGCGCAGCAATACGGCGCCATGATCGTCGAAGACGACATTTATGGGTTTTATGCCAGCAAGGGTGGACCGAGCTACAAGGCCATGGCGCCCGAGCAGGTCTATTTCGTCACCAGCCTCTCCAAGAGCCTGACGCCGCTGGTCCGCGTGGGCGTGCTGGCGCCGCCATCGGCGCAGCTGCCGTCGGTGCGCAAGCGGTTGCGGGCCGAAGGCTGGGGCCTGCCGCCCTATGTGGCCGAAATGGCGGCGGCCATGATCGAGTGCGGCCTGGCCGATACAGCTGCGGCAGCGCTGCGCAGCGAGGCGCGGCTGCGGCTGGGCATGGCGCAGGAGATCCTGGGGCTGGAGGCTTTGCTGATGCCGGATGGGGCGCCACATGTCTGGTTGCCCATGGCGCCGCTGCGGGCCGAACAGGTGGCGCGGCGCGCCAGCGAGGCCGGGGTGCGGCTGACGCCGCCATCGGCGACCCAGGTCGGCGGCGTGCCGGTGGCGGGCATTCGCCTGTGCCTGATGGCGCCGCCGCGGGCGACCCTGGCGCGGGCGCTGGGCGTGATTGCGCGCATCCTGGCGACGGAAGAAGAGGTGGTGGTTTAGGTCCTGAGATTGTGGCTCTCGCCCCCTCCCAGCCTCCGCCAGAAGGGGGAGGGACCGCTCGGTGTTTGCGGCCGGCCTCTGATGTCGTCGTCAGCGTCATCACCCGGCGTGTCCGGGTGATCCATGGATGTGGTGCTGGATTGCCCGGACGGGCCGGGCAATGACGGGATGGGGGCAGACCATCGCAACTGCGCTGAATCCCTCACCTGCCCATGCGGGGCGACCTCTCCGCTCACTGGCGAGGTGGGGCTCAGCGGTTGGGGATGGCCGTTGCGGACTTGTCAAAGCGGGGCGATCGGCTCAAGAGGGATGGGTGGTTGAGTTGACGTGAGGCGTGATGATGAGCGAGCGGGCACCGGTGCTGGCGCCGTTCCGGCACGAAACGTTCCGGCTGCTGTGGCTGGCAACGCTGGTGTCCAACCTGGGCGGGCTGGTGCAGTCGGTCGGCGCGGGCTGGATGATGACCACGCTGACCAGTTCGCACAATATGGTGGCGCTGGTGCAGGCGGCGGCAACGCTGCCGATCATGGTGTTCTCCATCGCTGCAGGCGCGCTGGCGGATAATTTCGACCGCCGCATCGTGATGATCATTGCGCAGAGCGGCATGGCGCTGGTGTCGCTGCTGCTGGCAGTGCTGGGGCTGATGGGGCTGCTCACGCCCTGGCTGCTGCTCGTGTTCACCTTCCTGATCGGCTCGGGCACGGCGCTGTTCAACCCCAGCTGGCAGGCCTCGATGGGCGATATCGTGCCGCGCGAGGATCTGCCGGGTGCTGTGACGCTCAATTCGATGGGCTTCAACATGATGCGCAGCGTCGGCCCGGCGGTGGGCGGGCTGATCGTGGCGCTGGCCGGAGCATCGGCTGCCTTTGCGCTCAATGCGGTGAGCTATGTGCCGCTCGTGGGGGCGCTGATCCGCTGGAAGCCCAATTATGCGCCCAGCCGTCTGCCGCGCGAGAGCTTTGTCAGCGCGGTGCTGGCCGGCATTCGCTATGTGTCGCTGTCGCCGAACCTCACCACGGTGCTGCTGCGCGGCTTCCTGTTCGGCTTTGCCGCGGTGGCCGTGCTGGCGCTGCTGCCCAGTATCTCGCGCGACTATGTCGGTGGGGGCGCCATGGTCTATGGCACGCTGCTGGGCTGTTTCGGGCTGGGCGCGATCGGCGGCGCCTACCTCAATGGCTGGGCGCGGGAGCGCTACAGCAATGAGCGCATCGTGCGGATTGCCTGCCTGGTGTTCGCGCTCGCCTGCGTTGGGCTGGGGTTCAGTCGCGATGGCCTGCTGAGCCATGCCGTGCTGCTGCCGGCAGGCGCCTGCTGGGTAATGTCGCTCAGCCTGTTCAATGTCTCGATCCAGTTGTCGTCGCCGCGCTGGGTGGTGGGGCGCGCGCTCTCGCTCTATCAGACCGCGACCTTTGGCGGCATGGCGGCGGGCAGCTGGGTGTGGGGCATGAGCGCCGATGGCGTGGGACCGGACTGGACACTGGCCATCGTGGCGCTGGTGATGGTGGTCTGCGCGCTGCTGGGGCTGCGCCTGCCGCTGCCGCAATTTGAATCGCGCGACCTCAACCCGCTCAATACGTTCAACGAGCCGGTGCTGCAGCTGGACCTGATGCCGCGCAGCGGGCCGATCATGGTGATGGTCGACTATCGCATCGATCAGGCCGATATCCCGCAGTTTCTGGCGCTGATGACGGATCGGCGGCGCATAAGGCTGCGGGACGGGGCGCGGCAATGGGCGCTGCTGCGCGACCTGGAGCAACCCGATCTGTGGGTGGAAAGCTATCATGTGCCGACCTGGGTGGACTATGTGCGGCACAATTTGCGGCGCACCAAGGCCGATGCCGAGAACACCAGCGCCGTGCGGGCGCTGCATCGCGGCGAGGGGCCGCCGCATGTGCATCGCATGATCGAGCGGCAGACCGTGCCGCGCGAGGACGACACGCCGCTGCGTCCAGTGAGCGAGGTTTAGGGCGCGGCGTCGTCGCGGTCGTCGAAGCAGCGCCGACGGCAATCCCGACAACAGGTTCCGTGGTTCACCGGCCTAGGCCGCCACCTGGTTCATCCTTGCCAGGCCACGCTGCAGGGCCTGGAAGCACGCACTGTCGATTGCTGTGCCAACGTCGCGGCTCATCAATTCGATGGCGTCCGGCACCAACATCGCCTTGCGATATGGCCGGTCGGCAGTCAGGGCGTCGAACACGTCGGCGGTCGTGACGATACGAGTATCCAGGTTGATGGCGCTGGCATCGATGCCATAGGGATAACCCTTGCCATCCAGGCGTTCATGATGATTGCCCGCAATGTCGGCGGTATCCTTGAGGGCTTCAATCTTTGACAAGATGACCCGGCCCAATGCCGGATGACGCCTGATCGCGACCCATTCCTCAGAGTCCGGGCGCCCATTCTTGTCGAGGATCGTATTGGAGACCCCGAGCTTGCCCAGGTCATGAAGAAGTGCGGCCCGACGCAGCCAGCGGCGGCGATCCGGCGCATAGCCGAGCTCATCGGCAATCAGATCGGTAAACAGGGCAACGCGTTCACTATGACCGGCAGTGAACGGGCTCTTGGCGTCGACGACGCGCGCAAAGCCGGCGGCAATGTTATCAAGGTAGTCCTCGTCAATGTCGCGGATCAGCGTTCGCGGCTCAAGCTGGACAACCAGCTGCTGCAGATCGTTGGCGGTCAGGCCGGTCCAGACGGTGGGCCTGTCTTCCAGCGCCTCCATGGCGCCAACCAGTTGGGGGTCGAACCAGCGGCCCGCGCGCGACCGGACCTCGGCGAGGGCGGCGCCTTTGCCGCCCCGCATGAAGAAAACGTCGGCGACCTGGACAAGCAGCGCAATCCGGCCAAAGAGCGAGATTTCACTGCCGGACCGGCCGAGCGGCTGGCCGGACCCATCCCAGTGTTCGTCCAGATCGAGGATGCCGGCGGCAACAGACTCCGAAAAGCGCATCGTCCGAGCGATCTCGGCGCCGCGCTGGCACCTCGTATCGATCAGTTCGCGCGCTATTTCACCGCCATTGCGAGCGATGTGGATCATGGCCTGGAGGCGTTCGATCATGCCCGAGTTGCGGCCGGTATTGCTGATCAGAAAACGCAGGACTTCGGGCAGCCTATTGTCGACCATCTTGTAGGAATGCTTGAAGCTCAGGTCGTCAGCCAGATAGAGGCTACAGATGCGCGCAGCATTTGAACTGCATCCAATATCCTTGAGCAACAAGGTGTAATAGAGGTCGGACAGCTCCCCCTCTGACAAGCCGATCTGTGCGCCGATATGCATGCCCAGCCAGCAGCACCTCAGGCTATGGCCGACGGGCTGACCCTCGGTGATATCGAGCGCAAAACTGAGCGCGCCCACAACCTCGGAAAGATGAATAGTCGCGCTGTTCTTGGCCATGTCGTCCTCACGCAGGCATGATGGCAGACAAGCGTTAATGCCGAATTGGCCTCAGGGGGGGCCATTTGACGGGTTGGCGATACCGATACTGGTGCGAGGCAACAGTCTCGGCAACGGCGTATCCGACGCCGCAGGCGATGGTGCCGGCCCGATGCCGGCATGATCGCGTTGCGGTCATTCGCACCTGCAATTTGCGCCATGGCGTGCTGTCGTTCGATCGATCGCGCTGCTAGAAGGATGAACAGATGGGGCCAAAGTCCCCGGGGGGCCAGGCGGATATAAGCAAGACAAGTCGATGAATTTGCCCAAAGTGTCTTGCTGATTGTGGAGCCGGTCCTAGGCGCAAGACCGTTGCCGCGAGGCGCCTCGAAGCCCCTCAGGGGCGAGGTGGGGTGCGGTGGGCGTTGAGGGAAAGGTACAGTGAGCGCTATCGCTGGTGGATTGCCCGGACGAGCCGGGCAATGACGGGGATGGGCCGGGAGTCTCGGCCGATGGCGCCGGGGCTTTCGTACCCCCACCTAGCCTCCCCCTGAAGGGGGAGGGACGGCGCGGGGGGGGAGGCCGTCGGTCCGCCATTCACCCGTCGCTGCCGCGGTCGCTCACGCCACCTGCGCAAACCGTTCGTCAAAAGCGTAGCCGGCGCCGCGGACGGTGCGGATGGGGTCGGTTTCGCGGCCGCGGTTGATGGCGCGGCGCAGGCGACCGATGTGGACATCAACGGTGCGCTCGTCGACATAGACGTCATTGCCCCAGACGCCATCGAGCAGTTGCTCGCGCGAATAGACACGGCCGGGATGGCGCATGAGATATTCGAGCAGGCGGTATTCGGTGGGGCCCAGGTGCACGTCGCGGGTGGCGCGGCGGACCCGGTGGGTGGTGCGGTCGAGCTCGAGATCGCCGACCTTGAGGGCGGCGGTGACGAGATTGGGGTTGGCCCGGCGCAGCAGGGCATGGATACGGGCGACCAGCTCGGGCACCGAGAAGGGCTTGACCACATAGTCGTCGGCACCGGTTGCCAGGCCCCGGACGCGCTCTTCTTCCTCACCGCGGGCGGTGAGCATGATGATCGGCACGCGGGCGGTTTCCTCGCGGGCGCGCAGGCGGCGGCAGATCTCGATGCCGGAGATTTCCGGCAGCATCCAGTCGAGCAGGATCAGATCGGGCAGCTTGTCCTGGATGGCGTGGGTGGCTTCGTCGCCGGTTTCGGCGGTGACGACGCGAAAGCCCTCGGCTTCCAGATTGTAGCGCAGGAGGATGGCGATATCGCCTTCGTCCTCAACAACAAGAATGGTGGCTGGCATCGACTAGACCTTGATCTGTGTCCGCTGCAGCTGCTCGACCTCGCCCGACAATTGCTTGCCGGTCTGCAGGTAATAGGCGCGCTCGGCGATATTGGTGGCGTGGTCGCCAATGCGTTCGAGGTTCTTGGCGCAGAACAGCAGGTGGGTGCAGGGGGAGATGTTGCGCGGATCTTCCATCATGTAGGTCAGCAGTTCGCGGAAGAGCGAGGTGTGCATGGCATCGACCTCGTCATCGCGGTTGCAGACCTCGATGGCGCCCTGGGCGTCGCGGTTGGAATAGGCGTTCAGCGATTCCTTGATCTGGCGCAGCACCAGGGCGGTCATGTTCTTGACGCCATTGTAGAAGGTGGGCTGCAGGCTGATGCCATCGAGCTTGAGCGACCGGCGGGCCAACTGCTTGGCCATGTCGCCGACGCGCTCGAGATCGGACGCGACGTGGATGGCGGTGACGATGGCGCGCAGGTCCGACGCCATGGGCTGGCGACGGGCGATCATGGAGACGGCCATGTCGTCGATCTTGCGCTGCATGTCGTCGATGCGCTGGTCGGCGATGATGGTGACGTCGGCCAGCTCGCGGTCGAGCGTGAGCAGGGCCTTGGTGCCGTTCTCGATGGCGACTTCGACCTCGCCGCCCATCTCGGCAATGGTCTGCGCCAGGGCGGTCAGTTCGTCGTTGTAGGAAGATACGATGTGCTCGGGAGTCATGCTGTGTCCTCTGGACCGTGCCGGGGCGCGGCGGTTAGCCGATGCGGCCCATGATATAGTCCTGGGTCTGCTTGTTCACCGGATTGGTGAAGATGTCTTCGGTGACGCCTTCCTCAATCAGATTGCCCAGATGGAAGAAGGCCGTGCGCTGGCTGACGCGGGCCGCCTGCTGCATGGAGTGGGTGACGATGACGATGGTGTAGTTCTCGCGCAGCTCGTCGATCAGCTCTTCGATGATGGCGGTGGCGATGGGGTCCAAGGCCGAGCAGGGCTCGTCCATCAGGATGACCTCGGGACCAACGGCAATGGCGCGGGCAATGCACAGGCGCTGCTGCTGGCCGCCGGAGAGGCCGGTGCCGGGTTCGTTGAGGCGGTCCTTGACCTCCTCAAAGAGGCCCGCCTTGCGCAGGGACGAGACCACGATCTCGTCGAGATCGGCCTTGGACCGGGCCAGGCCATGGATCTTGGGGCCGTAGGCGACGTTTTCGTAGATCGACTTGGGGAAGGGATTGGGCTTCTGGAAAACCATGCCGATGCGGGCGCGCAGCTCGACCACGTCGAGCTGGGGATCATAGATGTCCTCGCCATCGAGCTTGATGGTGCCGCCGACCTTGGCGCCCTCGATGGTGTCGTTCATGCGATTGATGCAGCGCAGGAAGGTTGACTTGCCGCAGCCCGAGGGCCCGATGAAGGAGGTGACGGCGCGATCGGGGATGTCGATCGAGATGCCGTGCAGGGCCTGCTTGGCACCATAATGCACGGTGACGTCGCGCGCGGTCAGGCGGATCGGGCGTTCGAGAGCGTCGATGGGATTCATGGTGCTGTTCACTGATTGCTGAGTCATCTTAACCTTGCCGGCGACCATATCCATTTGCGTCATCCTTGTGTCTGGTATCGCGATCAGGCGCGCTTTTCGAGGCGGCTGCGCAGGTAGATCGCGACGCCGTTGAGGCAAATCATCACCAGAAGCAGGACGATGATCGCCGCGGCAGTGCGGGGTTCAAAGAAATTGCGGTTTTCATTGCCCTGCCAGAGATAGATCTGAACGGGCAGGGCGGTGGCCTGGTCAAACGGGGTGACCGGGACGGAGGCGACGAAGGCCTTCATGCCGATCAGCAGGAGCGGGGCGGTTTCGCCCAGGGCGTGGGCCACGCCCAGGATGGTGGCGGTCAGGATCGAGGGGAAGGTGACCGGCAGCACATGGTGGAACACCATCTGCGTCTTGGACGCGCCCATGCCCAGGGCCGCCTGGCGCAGGGCGGGCGAGACGCCCAGCAGCGCACCGCGGGTGGCGATGATGATGGTGGGCAGGGTCATCAGCGTCAGCACCAGGCCACCCACGATGGGGGCCGAGATGGGCAGGTGCATGTAGTTGATGAAGGCCGCGGCGCCGAGCAGACCGAAGACGATGGAGGGCACGGCCGCCAGATTGTTGATGTTGACCTCGATGAAGTCGGTGAGCCGCGACTTGGGCGCGAATTCCTCGAGATAGATGGCGCTGGCCACCCCGATCGGCACCGCCAGGACGATGACGATCAGCATCATGTAGAGCGTGCCGACGAAGGCGCCGAGCAGACCGGCGCTGGCCGGGGCCGAGCGGCTGTCGACATTGGTCAGGATAGACCAGGCAAAGCCGTTGCTGATCGCACCGGAGGCGACCATGGAGTCGATGACGGCGCGGGCAGGGGCGGAGAGCTGCTGCTGGCTGTCGGGCAGCGAGCGGTCGATATTGCCCTTGATCCAGTTGGCGGCATTGGCCGAGGCGAGCACGTCCATCTCGATGGTCTTGCCCATCAGGCTGGGGTCGGCAACGAAGCGCTCACGAATTTCGTGGCGGGCATCGGTCTCGGCGATGGCGAGAAGGTCCTTGCTGGAGATCTCGACGCCGGCCGGAACCAGCGTGCGCAGGCTGGCCTCGACGACCTTGTTCCAGTTGAGCATGGCAACGCTGCGCTGCCACTTGAGATCGGCAGCCTGGAAATCGGCGTCCGACTGGCCGGAAGCCTGGACCGGCGGCGGCTCGACACCGATGAGCTCGGGATCGAAGGTCACCGACAGGTGCAGGTTGGACTGGGTAAAGGCGGGGATGCCCTTGCGGCCGACGTCGATGAACAGCAGGGCAACAAAGCCCAGCGCCAGGACGACCGCCGCCAGGCCGAGGCCGCGGAAGATCTTCTCGCTCATGTTGCGCCGGGTCAGGCTGGCGCGGATGAGCTTTGTCCGCTCGAGGGACGACTGGTGGGTGGTGGACACAGTAGCGGTCATGATTATTCGTACTGCTCCCGGAAGCGACGGACAATGTAGAGGGCGAAGATGTTCAGGCACAGGGTGATGACGAAGAGCGTCAGGCCCAGGGCGAAGGCAACCAGGGACTGCGGCCCGGCGAAGTCGCTGTCGCCGGTGAGCTGGTTGACGATGGAGACGGTGATGGTGGCCACCGGTTCGAAGGGGTTGCCGCGCAGCACCGGGCTGTTGCCGGCAGCGAGCACCACGATCATGGTTTCACCCACGGCGCGGCTGACGGCCAGCAGGAAGGCGCCGACAATGCCGGGCAGGGCGGCGGGCAGCAGCACATTTCGGATGGTCTCCGACTTGGTGGCGCCCAGGCCATAGGCGCCATCGCGCAGCGAGCGCGGCACCTGGTTGAGAATGTCGTCGCTGAGCGAGGACACGAAGGGAATGATCATGATGCCCATGACCACGCCGGCGGTCAGCGCGCTGGTGGCCTTGATGTCGAGGCCGATCAGGTTGCCGAAGTCGCGCAGGAAGGGACCCACAGTCACCAGGGCGAAGAAGCCGAAGACGATGGTGGGGATGCCGGCGAGCACTTCGATGACCGGCTTGGCCACGGCGCGCAGGCGCGGATGGGCATATTGGCTGAGATAGATGGCGGCCATCAGGCCCACCGGGACGGCGACCAGCATGGCGATGACGGTGATCATCAGCGTGCCGGCCAGCAGCGGCAGCAGGCCATACTGGCCATGGGCGCCGGTGTCGGTGGACGAGAAGCTGGGGTTCCACACAGTGCCGAAGAAGAAGTCGATCGGGCTGACGAAGGAGAAGAAGTGGATGGCTTCGGTCAGCAGCGAGGCGACGATGCCAACGGTGGTGAGGATGGCGACGGCCGAGCAGGCGATCAGCACGACATTGACGACGCGCTCGACGGCATTGCGGGCCCGCAGGCGCGCCGTGATCTGGCTGCGCGCATAGAGCAGCGCGGCAATGCCGGCGACGGCAGCGAGCACGGTGACGACAACGAAGGTGATGAACTGGAACGAGCGCAGCGCATCGGCAGCAGCCTGTTCAAAGGGCTGTACGTCGCCGGCAACGCCATAGCCGGAGGCCAGGGAGCGGATACGGGCGATGGTGGCATTGAGCGCAACCGGATCGAGCCCGGAGAGAACGTCGGCCGGAATCTGGCCGGTGATGTAGTTGGCGGTGATGCCATCGCCGAACCAGCCCCAGAGTGCCAGAATGGCAAGGGCGGGCAGCATGGCCCAGATGGCGACGTAGGAGCCGTGGTATTGCGGGCGGGAGTGAACCTTGACGCCCGTGGTGGTGGCCAGGCCGCGGCTGCGGGACCAGCCGGACTGATATGCCAGGCCCAGCAGAACAAGCAGCATGCCGGCAATGATCAGGGAATTCATGGTTGCGCGCCCTCGCCAACGGGAAATGGGCCGCGCCAGAGGCGCGGCCCAAACAGTGTCTTACTTCGCGCCGGCTTCGAAAGCGGCGAGAACTTCAGCGGTCTTGTCAGCCGGCTGCGGGATCAGGCCAGCGGCTTCGAGCGAACCGCCCGAGCCCGAGATGGCGTCGGAGAGGAAGAACTGGACATATTCTTCGATGCCGGGGATCACACCGATGTGCTGGCCCTTGACGTAGAAGAACAGGGGACGCGACACCGGATATTCGCCGGCGGCAACGCTCTCGAGGGAGGGAACGACACCATTGATGGTGGCAACCTTGAGGGTGTCCTTGTTCTGGTCGTAGAAGGACAGGCCGAACACGCCAACGGTGGCGGGGTTCGAGTTCAGGCGGGCCAGGGTCTCGGTGTAGTCACCGGCGATCTCGACAACCACGTCCTGACGGAAGGTGGTGCAGGCATCTTCCGGAGCGTCGGCAGGCAGGCCGGCTTCTTCACAGCCAACGTGCACAACCTTTTCCTCGAAGACTTCGCGGGTGCCGTGGTTGGAACCGGGGATCGCCAGGGCGATGTCCTGCTCGGGCAGCGAAGCGTCGATCTCGGACCACTTGGTGTAGGGATTGTCGACGAGCTTGCCATCGACCGGAACCTGGGCCGCGATGGCCTTGTAGATCTGGATCGGGGTCAGGGCGAAGTCGGGGCCGGTCGAGGCCGAGGCAAACACGATGCCGTCGAAGCCGAACTGGATTTCACGGACGTCGGTGACGCCAGCGGCGGTGCAGGCTTCCTTTTCGCTGTCCTTCATCGGACGCGAAGCATTGGCGATGTCGATGGTGTTTTCGCCAACGCCTTCGCAGAACTGCTTCAGGCCGCCGCCGGTGCCGCCGGAACCCACGACCGGAGTCTTGAACTCTGGGAAGGCGGCGCCGAATTCTTCAGCGACGATGGAAGCGAAGGGCAGCACCGTGGAGGAGCCAGCGATCTGGATGGTGTCGCGCGACTGAGCGAACGCAACGGGAGTGCCGAACGCGGCGAGCGCGATCACGGCAGCACTGGCGAAAAGTGCAGACTTCATGGGGAGTTCCCTTTCGGAATTCAGTTCAAACCTGGCTGGCCAATCCGGAAGGTCATTCCCCGGAGCCGCCCTTTGACGAGCCCGACCATATTGGCGCCGCACGACGGTTTTATTGCGTTTCAATGACGCGTTTGTGACAGGTTAATGCGTTGTTTTATATGGTGAAAACGGAGAGTAACCGTTGGCGCAGGGGTCTTTGTGACGGCAGATGACAGGCGGCGTCACAAAGGCTGCAGACTCGATCCGCACGGTCTGGGCGCAGGCAGCGGCGCCCCGGCGAGGGGCCAGGCAAGTCTGCTGGCGCAGGTCTGGATAGCGCGCCAGTGTGACAGCCATGCGATGGTGCCGGTGCTGATGTCAGCGCAGCAGGGGCCTCAGCTCGGCCTGAACCTTGCGCATGAGCGGCAGGAAATGGGCAATCATATGCGAGGTGGAGGCGCGAGCCGTCTGGGCCCCGATGTTGAGGGCGGCGACGGTGTGGCCCTGCATGTTGAGCAGCGGCACCGCGATGGAGCACAGACCCAGCTCGAGTTCCTCATCGATGACGGCAAAGCCCTGTGCGGCGACGACAGCCAGTTCGGTGGTGATGGAGCCCATGTCGGCCTTGGTCTTGCTGGTATAGGCGATGAGATCGGAGCGCTGGAGGATATCGGCGGCGGCCTGGGCGGGCAGGGCGGCAAGCATGATGCGCCCCATCGAGGTGCAATAGGCGGGCAGGTGGGCGCCCGCGCCGAGGTTGATCGACATGACGCGGCGATGGGAGGCGCGGGCGATATAGAGGATCTCGGTGTTGTCGAGCACCGCTGCCGAGGAGGATTCATGCACCTGGGCGGACAGATCGTCGAGGAAGGGCTGGATCAGGCGGGGCAGGGGCGTGGCAGCGAGATAGGAATGGCCCAGATTGAGAATGCGCGGGGTCAGCCTGAAGAACTTGCCGTCATAGCTGGCATAGCCCAGGTGGGTGAGGGTCAGCAGGCAGCGGCGGGCCGTGGCGCGTTCGAGGCCGGTGCGGCGCGCGACGTCGGTGATCGAGAGACTGGCATGTTCCTCATCGAAACACTCGATGACCGCCAGGCCCTTGACCAGGCCATTGATGATGTCGCCCTCGCGCATGGTGCCTCGCCAGACCGGTTGTGCGCATGCCGACGCATGGGCGCTGAGCGCACACTAGACAGCTGGGCGCGGTGCGACAATGGCGGGCCGGGCGGAAACAAGGGCGGGTATGGGCGCCGGTGGACGGAATGGGCCCTGGCCAGCTTGCCCGACGCGTCCGACCTCGGCCACAGTGTGAACCAGCAGGGCCGGCCGGCGGCCGAACGGGCGAGGATTTGAATGAACGAGACAGTCGAGGCGAGCGCAGAGGCACTGTTTGCGGCGCGGCGCGATAGCCGGCAGATCGAGACTGTGCCGGGCGCGTGGATCCCGCAGAGCCTGGATGCTGCCTATGTGGTGCAGGACGCGGTGATGCGGCGCGAAGGCGCCATCGGTGGCTGGAAGGTGCTGGCGGGGGATGATCCGGCGCCGATCTGCTCGCCCATCCCGGCGTCGCGCTTTTACCAGAGTGGCGTGCGGCTCGACCGTTCCAGATTGCTGATCCATCTGACGGAGGTTGAAGTGGCAGTGCGGCTGGCGACGGCATTGCCGGTTCGCACTGCACCTTATTCCACGGACGAGGCGGTGGCAGCGATTGGCAGCGTGCATGCGGTGCTCGAGATGTGCGCCAGCTCGTTTGCGCCGGCCATGAACGCGCCACACCTGCTCAAGATGGCCGATCTGCAGAGCAATGCCGCGGTCATTGTCGGCGAAGGCGTGCCGCTTGCGACTGACACCGACTTCGCGGCGCTATCTGCAGAGCTCAGCTATGGTGGCAAGGTGGTGGAGCGCACTGATACGGGCGCCAGCTGGGCGCAGATCGCCGCTGCGGTGGCCTATATCGCCAATATGGCCAATGCGCGCGGGCACGGGCTCAAGGCCGGGGATGTGCTGATCACCGGTGCGCGGCTCAAGCATCCGGCCGTGGCCAGCCACCAGATCGTGGGCACAGTTGCGGGCCTGCCCGAGGTGGTGCTGGACCTTGAATAAGCGCTGGGCATGTAGCCCCCGCCGGGCCATTTGACCGGCGCAGCAGGCGCATGCTACCAGCCGAACGATCGTCCGCATGCGGCACGAGGGGCCTATAGCTCAATGGTTAGAGCCGACCGCTCATAACGGTCTGGTTCCAGGTTCGAGTCCTGGTGGGCCCACCACTTCTTTCAGCACTACAGCAGTCACGTCATGGCTCCGATCGTTGCGTCGGTGCGGCGCTTGCTGGTGTCCTGGAATGCAATGGGGCAGCCGTTGGGAGGCTGCCCCGTGCGATGCTGGATTGGGTCCGGCCTAGAATTCGGCCCAGTCTTTCTCGATCTTGAGGGCGGCGTTGCCATGGACGCCGTAGCGGGCGGCGGCGCGCTGCGCCGGGGCAGGAGCGGGGGCGGGCTTTGCGGCCGGGGCCGAACGCTGCGTTGAGGCGCCACGCTGGTCGATGACGAAGACTTCCACAATCCGGTCCAGCTCGGTGGCCTGGCCCTCGGTCTGCTCGATGGCGGCGTTGGTTTCCTCCACCAGGGCTGCATTGTGCTGGGTCATCTCGTCCATCTGGCGAATGGCCGTGGAGACCTCGGAGATGGACGAGGACTGCTCGCGGCTGGCTGCCGAGATGGCGGTGATGAGGCTGGCGCTTTCCTTGACGCCGGTCAGCATCTGATTGAGCTTGTCGGTCGCTGCAGCCACCAGGCGGGCGCCGCCGGAGACTTCGCTGGCTGACTGCTCGATGAGCGCCTTGACCTCGGCCGAGGCACTGGCCGCGGATTGGGCCAGGCGACGGACTTCGACGGCCACCACGGCAAAACCCTTGCCGGCATCGCCGGCGCGGGCCGCTTCAACAGAAGCGTTGAGCGCCAGCAGATTGGTCTGGAAGGCGATATCGTCGATCAGGCCGATGATGTTGGAGATCTTGGACGATGAGGTCGAGATGCGCTCCATGGCGTCGTTGGACTGGCGCATGACGTCGCCCGCCTCTTCGGCCATCTGCGAGACGCCCTGGGCGGTATCGCTGGCGGATTCGGCACGGCGGGCATTTTCGACCACGGTGGTGGCGAGCTGTTCCATGGAGGCGCTGGTCTCCTCGATGGCGGCAGCCTGCTTGGTGGTGCGCTCGGCCAGATCGTTGGCACCGGAGAGGATTTCGCCGGTGGCCTGCTTGAGCGAGGTGGAGGTGTGGCGCAACTGGCCGACGATCTCGCTGAGCTTGTCGGCGACGGCATTGGTGTCGTTCTTGAGGCGGTTGAAGGCGCCCTGATACTGGCCGCGGACGCGGCTGGTCAGGTTGGCCTCGGCAATGTCGGCCAGCACGGCGCTGGTTTCGGACAGGCCGCCGTCAACGGTTTCCACCAGCGAATTGACGCCGCCGGCCAGGCCGTTCAGCTCGGCATCGGGGAAGTTGGCCTCGACGCGCTTGGAAAAGTCGCCGGCGATGGCGGCATCGACCACGGTGCCAAAGGCGTGCTGCAGCTCGGCCATCATCTTGGCGCGGTTTTCCTTGTCGGTGACCAGGCGTCGGGCCTCTTCCTGCGTCATCTGGGCAATGCGCAGACCATTGTCGCGGAACACCAGCGTGGCCTTGGCCATGGCGCCGACTTCGTCCTTGCGGTTCTCGCCCTCGACCTCGGTGGTGAAATCGCCCTCGGCGATCTTGCGCATGGCCTGGGTGAGGCGACCGATGGGACCGGAAATGCCCGAGCCGACCAGGAGCGCCGCAGCGATGCCGCCGACCAGGGCCAGCACCATGCCACCCACCACGGACCAGACGGCCGTGGATTGGGCGGCCAGCGAGGCGGCCACGCGGGTTTCCATCAGGCCGGCTTCAATGTCGGAAAATTCCGTCATGATGCCACGGAACTTGTCGAAGAAGGCCTTGCCGCCGGCATTGGCGGAAAACTTGACGACGTCATCCATGGTGCTGGTGGTGCCGACGGTGCGGCGGATGGCAATTTCGGCCTCAGCGACTTTTGTCTGCCAGTCCATCAATACCGATTGCGCTTCCTTGAGGCGCGCGACCTGGGGCGGGTTGTCGCTGACCGTCTGCTGCAGCTTGGCCATTTCCTCGGCGAAGACCTGCTGGCCGGCGATATAGGGCTCCAGGAATTCATCCTCGCCAGCAATGGCGAAACCGCGCATGCCGGTTTCCATATTCACTGCGGCCGAGACAATGCCGCTGGCGGATTCCAGGACCAGTGTCGTGTGGTCCACCCACTTGGCGCTCTGCTCGGTCTGGGCGAAGCTCCAGAGCGCAATGCCGCCAACAACCATCGCCATCACGGTCGGCGCCCCCGCGACCAAGAACACCTTGGTCCGTATCTTGACGTTCGCAAGCCCCATATTCAGTCAACCTATCTCGTAGTGCCGTTTGTCGGCACGCTAGGTTCAAGTCGTTTAAATTCCATCAACGAATTAACTAATTTACTTGTGTGAGATTGCGTTGACTGTGCTGTCTAGAAGTCGCCTGTTACATCAGACGGAAAGATAAAATTGCCAGGCGCGTAGTTGAATGCGGGCTAGAACTGTCTGGCGATGATTCTTGATGAATTGCGGCTAAATAGTTTCAATCCGGCCAAAGCTTAACGCGGATCGGAACGGCAGCGTGCGGTGCGTGTAGATGAGAAAGTTCTTGTTTTGCCGGGAAATTGGATTCTGGGCCGCCGCAGATCTTCGTTCGCCTGATCTGGTGACGATGTTCTGCGGCGGCATTAATTCAGCCGACGCAGGTATTGGGCGCGGGCCACTAATTGCGGCAAATGCGAGCTGCAGCCGGGCAGCTGCGGAACGGCGTCGCGCTATTTGTCGCGACCGATGCGACCGAGGTGGGTCTGGTTGAACGCGGTGACGTATTTCAGCCCATAGCCCATGGCGCGGTCGAAGCCGGCATGGGCGGCCAGGATCAGAGCAAGCTGCCAGGCGAGGGGCGTGCCCGAGAACCAGCCGATGGCGCCCAGCGCGAGGGCGGTGGCGTAGCTATGCACGGCATTATAGGCCAGGCCGCCAAGGCGCGGGCCTGCTGTGTAGAAGACAAAGGACAGATCGGGCACGAAGAACAATGCGGCAAAGAGCCAGAGATTGCCGCCCGAGAGGACAAAGGCGGTGGTGGCGGCGGCGAAGATGGACAGGCCCTCAAGGCGCAGGAGGCTGCGGACGCCGCCGGTGACGGCGCCATTGGTGGCAAGCGGGGCGGAAACGGTGTTGGACATGGCGGGCATCCCAGGATGAGTGACGAAGCGCAGCGATTGCGCTGGGGTGATGCCGATGTAGCGCAGGGTGGGGCCGGACCAAATTGGCCAAGGCCGTATGGAGGCTATTCAAAAGCGAATGGCACCCGGCGGCGAACCGGGTGCCATTGATCAATTCGGGGTGGCCGAGGTCAGCGGCTGCGTCGGCGCAACTGGTCGAAGAAGACGATGACGATGATCAGCACGCCGGTGATGATGCGCTGCCAGAAGGAGTTGACGTTGAGCAGGTTGGCGCCATTGGCAATGGTCGCCAGGATGAAGGCGCCGATCAGGGGCCCATGCACCGAGCCGATGGCGCCGAACAGCGAGGTGCCGCCGATAACGGTCGAGGCGATGGCCTGCAGTTCCCAGCCGTCGCCCTGGGTGGCATTGCCGACGCCCAGGCGGGCCGCCAGCATGATGCCGACAAAGGCGGCGAACATGGAGGACAGGCCATAGGCGATGAAGATCATCTTGGGCACCGAGACGCCGGACAGGCGGGCGGCCTCCGGATTGGAGCCGACGGCATAGAGATAGCGGCCCCATTTGGACAGGTGCAGGAAGATGAAGGCCGGGATGGCCACGATCACCACCATCCAGAACAGGTTGGGGATGCCCAGGAAGCTCTCGCGCGAGAAGAGGGTGAAGGCCTCGTTGGTGATGTTGATAGTCGAGCCATTGGTGATCAAAAGGCCAATGCCGCGCAGCGACGTCAGCGTCGCCAGGGTGATGATGAAGGGCGGCAGGCCCATCTTGACGATGCCGAAGGCGTGGAAGCAGCCGATGGCCAGGCCCACTGCCAGGGTGATGACAATGGCAATGGGGATGGGGACGCCCGCCTGCAGCAGGCCGGCGATGACAACGGTGGAGAAGCCGACGACGGCGCCCACGGACAGATCGATGCCGGCAGTGATGATGACGAAGGTCTGACCGATGGCCAGGATGGCGATCATCGAGCCCTGGCGCAGCAGGTTCGAGATATTGTTGCCGGTGGCAAAGCTGGGCGTGGCGATCGAGAGCACGATGCACAGCAGCAGCAGCAGGCCCACCAGGGTGAGCGCGAACAGGAAGTTGAAGTTCCTCTTGGGGGCAACGCTCGTTGGCGTGACTTCGGTGGTCATTGTTGTCTCCAGTCTGGGGCGTTCAGACGCCGATGGCCTCGGCGAGGATGTCTTCGTGCGATTTTTCACGGTAGGCCTGACTGCCCACCAGATGCCCGTCGCGGAAGACGTGCAGCGTATCGGCCAGCTCATAAACCTCGGGCAGGTATGACGAGATCAGGATGATGCCGGCGCCATTCTTGAGCAGTTGCGCAAACAGGCGATAGATCTCGGCCTTGGTGCCGACGTCGACGCCAACAGTGGGCTCGTCGAAGATGAAGAGCTCGGCGCCATGGTTGAGCCATTTGCCGATGACGATCTTCTGCTGGTTGCCGCCGGACATGGAGGAGGCCAGCGAATTGCGCGACGGGGTCTTGATGCCCAGATCCTTGATCTGCTGGTCGGCGCGGCGCTTTTCCTCGCCGGCATTGACCACGATGCCGCTGTTGATCTGGTCATAGACCGGCAGGTTGATGTTGAGGCCAATGGGCAGGTTGAGATTGAGCCCCTGGTCGCGGCGGCTCTCGGGGGCCAGGGCAATACCCAGGTCGATGGCGGTGCGCTCGTTGCGCATGTCGACCACCTTGCCGTGCCAGGCGATCTCGCCCGACGTTCTGGGATTGCGGCCGAAGACGCTGAGGGCGAACTCGCTGCGGCCGGCACCGATCAGCCCATAGAGGCCAACGATTTCACCAGCACGCACCGTGATCGAGACATCATTGAAACCCTTGCCGCTGAGATTGCGGGTTTCGAGCAGGACCTTGCCGAAGGGAATGGTTTCCTTGTGGTAGATCTGCTCGAGCGAGCGGTTGATCATCATGGCGACCAGCTCGGCATCGTTGGTTTCGGCAATGTTGCGCGTGCCCACCAATGTGCCGTCCCGCAGCACGGTCACGCGATCAGCCAGCTCGAAGACTTCCTCCATGCGATGGCTGATATAGACGATGGTGACGCCTTCTTCCTTGAGCCGGCGGATCAGCGCAAACAGCTGCGCCGCTTCCGAGCGGGTGAGATAGGCGGTCGGCTCGTCAAAGATGATGAACCTGGTGCCGCGCAGCGAGGCGCGGGCCGTGGCGACCAATTGCTGCTGGCCGATGGTGAGCGAGCCGAGCAGGGCGTCTGCGGGCAGGTTGAAGCCGATATCGTCGAGGATCTTCTGCGCGGCGCGGTTCATGTCGCGTGTCTGCAGCAGGCCGAATTTGACGGTCTCGTCGCCGAGGAAAATATTGGCGGCCACGGTGAGGTGGCGGCAGAGCACCACTTCCTGGTGCACGGCGTTGATGCCGTGGGCAATGGCCTCATTGGGCGTGGCGAGCTCGACCTCTCTGCCGTTCCAGACGATCTTGCCGCCGGTGCGCCGGATAACGCCAGTCAGCAGCTTGATCAGGGTGGATTTGCCGGCGCCGTTCTCGCCAACGATGGCGTGGATCTCGCCGCGGCGAAAGGCCAGCGAGGCGGGCTTGAGGGCCTGGATGAAGCCGTAGCGCTTCTCCAGCTCGCGCAGTTCAAGAATGGGCTGAGCGTCGGTTGCGGACGATGCGCCGGGGCTGCCGCCATGCGCTGCGGCGCCCGAAGAAAGTTCAGTCACGGTTGATCCCCCCGCCATGTCAGTGTCGCGCGGCCCTTGTGCCTGGCCGTCGCGACGTGATTGGAACCGGGATGCGAAGTGGCGTCAATCCGCTCCGCATCCCGGCCAGCGGCCTTAGTTGACCTTGGGGTTCAACAGTTCCTGGCTGCGGGCGTCGTCCATATTGGCGGTGGTGATCAGGTTTGCGCCGGTGTCGACGAAGGCTTCGACCGTCTCGCCCTCGGAAGCAGCGAGCGCCGTCTTGATGCCGTCGTAGCCCATGCGGTAGGGGTCCTGAACGACCAGGCCGTCGATGGTGCCGTCCTTGAGGAAGCCAACCAGCTTCTCGTCGCTGTCGAAGCCGATCAGCGAGACCTTGTCGGCAACGCCGTTTTCAGCGAGGGCCTGACCAGCGCCCTGGGCCATGATCAGGTTGGAGGCGAAGATGCCGACCAGGTTGGGATTGGCGGTCAGCAGGTCGGTGGTGATGTTGAGGCCGGTTGCGGCCTGACCATCGGCATATTTGTCAGCGACCAGCGTGATGCCGGGGTACTTGGCGAGTTGCTCGACGAAGCCCTGCTTGCGCTCTTCCAGCGAGCCGGCATTGGGCACAGAGGTGATCAGCGCCACTTCGCCTTCTTCCTTGCCGGTCGCAGCCTTGATGGCGGCAACCAGGCCATCGGCAGCAATGCGGCCGCCCTGGACGTTGTCCGTGGTCAGGAAGGAGGTGAAGGCCGTGGAGTCAGCCGAGGAGTCGATGCCGATGATCGGCACGGAGTTGGCAGCTTCGGTGATCGGCGCCCCGAGAGCCGACTTTTCGGTGGGGGCGATCACCACAGCGGCAGGCTTGCCGGCAACGGCGTTCTCGAGGATCGAGATCTGACCATTGATGTCGGTTTCGGCCTGGGCGCCCAGTTCGGGAACGTTGACGCCAAGATCCTTGCCGGCGGCGCGGGCGCCCGCCAGAACGATCTGCCAATAGAAGGACGTGGTGTCCTTGACGATGATCGGAATTGTAACGTCCTGCGCAGAGGACGGCGACACGCCGAGCATGCCTGCTGCCAGTGCGACTGCAGACAGTCCCATCACGGCGCGGCGATTCAACTTGCTGAAATTCATGGTTCTTCTCTCCCTTTGTGCGCGGGGTGCGGACATTGTTTGCCCGTCGGCGCGCGCTTCAATTATGCACGTCTCAAGCAGCCTGCAAAATGTTTTTTATGCAGAGTAAACAGATCGGGAATATCTGATCTGTTTTTGCTTATGGCGGATCAGACATTCTATATTAAGTTCCGTCAAGGAGCATTTTGCATAATTCGTGCACGATGGCGAGAGGCCGACGCGGCCGATCACGCCGCCTCGAAGGTGGCCAGCATGGTTGCGCGGGCGGAGGCCAGATGCAGCGTGCAGGCGGCCTGCACACGTGGCAGGTCACGGGTCAGCAGAGCCTGGATGTAGGCCAGATGTTCGTGGATGGCGATCTCGTTGCGCGCCCGTTCGTCATGCTTGTTCCACTGGTAGTGGTAGTGAAAGATGAGCGTGATGATGTCGTAGAAATCATCGATGAAGCGGTTTGGCGCGGCCGCGTTGATGAGTCGGTGGAAGCGGTTGTCGAGGTCCGAGAAGTCCTGATAGCGCTCGTCGATGTCGCGCAGCAGGTCGCGATGCTGCCGCTCGATGGCGCGCAGGCGGGGCCAGATCGCGGCGCTGTCGGGCAATTGCGCCAGGGCGCGGGCCGAGCGCAGTTCGAACATTTCCCGGATTTCGAACAGTTCCATGGCAAATTCCCGGGTGAAGCCCATGAACACCCAGCCCGCGTTGGGACGCTTGGCGATCAGGCCGAAGCGACGGAAACGGTTGAGGAATTCGCGGATGCCGGTGGTGCCGACGCCAAAGGCGCGGGCCAGTTCAAGTTCGTTGATCTGGGTGCCGGGCTGGGCCTGGCCACGCAGCATCCATTCCATGAAGTGGACCTCGACCTGCTTGGCCGTGGCGACGGTTTCCGGATGCGGGAAATGGGCGCCGTCGGGCACCGCGCTGGCGATGACGCGGTTGCGCCCCTGGCCGGCGACGTAGCCGCGCTCGGACAGTCGGGCCAGCACCTTGCGCACGGTGGTGCGACTGACGCCGAGATCGGCGCTGAGGGCGTTTTCGGAGGGCAGGGGGGCGCCTGTACCGGCGGCGCTGAGCAGGTCAAGCGTCTGGTTGAAGGCCTGCTTGAAGACCGTATCGCTCTTCACCGTGTCGTCGCTCCTGTTTTCGCTTATCGATAAAAAACAATTTGACGGCGCATTGTCCAGACGCTTTGTCTCGCGCAGGTGATCGACCCCGTCGGCAAGGCGGGCCCGTGAATGACAGCCCAACCAGGAAAAGTGACCATGACTGCGATGAGCGCTCTGATCTGTTCAGAACCCGGCAAGTTGAGCGTGATCGAGCGCCCAAAGGCGGAGCGTGCAGCAGGGGAAGTGCTGGTGCGGCCGCGTCGCGTGGGCATCTGCGGCACCGACTATCATATCTACGAAGGCAAGCATCCGTTTCTGGCCTATCCGCGGGTGATGGGCCATGAACTGGCTGTGGAAGTGGTGGAGCCGGGCGAGAGCGACTTCAAGGCCGGCGAAGTGGTGGTGGTGAATCCCTATCTGTCGTGTGGCACGTGCATCGCCTGCCGCCGCGGCAAGCCGAACTGTTGCACCAAGATCTCGGTGCTGGGTGTGCACCGCGATGGCGGCATGGCCGAGTTCATCTCACTGCCGCCGCAGAACCTGGTGCGCGCCGAGGGGCTGTCGGCGGACGCCTGCGCGACTGTTGAGTTCCTGGCCATCGGCGCCCATGCTGTGCGTCGGGCCAGCCTTGAGGCGCAGGACCGGGTTTTGGTGATCGGCGCCGGACCGATCGGCTTTGGCGCCGTGCTGTTCGCAAGCCTTTCGGGCGCCAAGGTGACGGTGATGGACCGCGACACCGAGCGGCTGGCGGCTGCCCGCGACCTGTTCGACATCGCCGGCACAATCACTGCCGATGATAGCGTGGATGCGCAGGTGGCGGCCGCGACGGATGGCGAGGGCTTTGACGTGGTGTTCGACGCCACGGGCAACCAGGGCTCGATCGAAAAGGGCTTCGACTTCGTCGCCCATGGCGGGCGCTATGTGCTGGTGAGCGTGGTCAAGGGCGACATCACCTTTGTGGATAGCGACTTCCACCGCAAGGAAATGTCGATCTTTGGCAGCCGCAACGCCACCTCGGTGGATTTCGAGCGGGTGATTGCGGCCATCCGCAACGGGCAGGTGCCGATCGACAAGATCATCACCCATCGCACCAGCCTGGCGGGCGCGGTGAATGACCTGCCGCGCTGGGCCACGCAGAAGAGCGGGCTGATCAAGGCCGTTATCGAAATCGCTTGAGCCGCGCTGGATGGGGCGGGCCCAGAGGGTCCGTCACCCCAGCATGAGATGGCGGATCTGGGTGTAGTCGATCAGCGACTGCATCGAGAGGTCCGAGCCATAGCCGGAATTCTTCATGCCACCATGGGGCATTTCGGTGGCCATGACGCCATGGGTATTGATCCAGGTGACGCCATATTCGAGCGCATTGGCGATCTCGATGGCGGCATCGGTCTGGCGGGACCACACCGATGATCCCAGGCCATATTCGGAGGCATTGGCCCAGTCGATGGCGGTCTGGACATCGTCGAACGGGGTGAGGCTGACGACGGGACCGAAGACTTCCTTTTGCACGATCTCGGCCTCGATGGGCGCGACCACCAGCGCGGGGGCGACGAAGAAGCCTGCAGTCTCGGTGACGCTGGGCTGCATGACATCGGCACCGGCGGCGCGGGCACGGTCGATGAAGCCGGTGACACGCTCTTGCTGGCGGGCGCTGATGACCGGGCCGAACTCGACGTCATTGCGGTCCGGCTGGCCATAGGTGAGCTGGCCTGTCAGCGCTTCGAGGCGGTCGGTGAGCGCCTGGGCGACGCCGGACTGAACGAAGATGCGGCACGCCGCCGTGCAATCCTGGCCGGCATTGTAGAAGCTGGCTTCGCGCAGCGTTTCCACGAGCTTGTCGAGATCGGCGTCGTTGCAGACGATGACCGGGGCCTTGCCGCCCAGCTCGAGATGGGTGCGCTTGATCATGGGGCCGGCGGCAGCCTCCAGCACGGCGCGGCCGGTGCGGATGTCGCCGGTGAGCGAAATCATGCGCACAAGATCGTGCGAGATCAGTTGGCGCCCGACGTCGGGGCCATTGCCGCAGACAATGTTGACCACGCCGGGTGGCAGGACCTCGGAGAAGATTTCACCAAGCGCGATCAGGCTCAGGGGTGTCATCTCGGAGGGCTTGATGACGACCGCATTGCCGGCGGCGATCGCCGGGGCGATCTTCCAGGCGGCCATGAGCAGCGGATAGTTCCACGGCGCAATCTGGGCGATGACGCCAATGGGGTCGCGCCGCACAAGGCTGGTGTGACGTGCCGAGCGGTAGTTGCCGGCGGCCGGTGCGGGCATGTTGCGCACGGCGGTGGCAAAAAAACGGAAGACGTCGGCGACATTGGCCAGCTCGCCCGCTTCGACAAAACGCAGGGGCTTTCCCGCATTGCGCGACTCGATCAGGGCGAGGTCGGCGGCGCGATCCTCAATGCGGTCGGCGATAGTGAGCAGGGCCTTGCTGCGCTCGCGCGGGGTATAGCGCGACCAGGCCTTGTAGGCGGCGTTGGCAGCCTGGACCGCCTGGTCGATCTGTTCGGGGCTGGCCGAGGCGACCTCGGCCATGACCGTACCCAGAGCCGGGTTGAAGGCTGTTTCAACGTCGCCCTGGCCCGACACGGACTCGCCACCGATCAGCAGTCGCGTGTCAAAGGCTATCATGGTGGTGTCTCCGGTGGTCATGCAGGCACAAAAGGTGTTCGCGCAGACTGACCCAGAAAATTCCAGAAGGCCAGATCATGTGGCCGATCATCGGGTTGCCACTCCGGATGCCACTGGACGGCGAACACCGGAGCACGGCTATGTGTCGCCGAGATGGCCTCGATTATGCCGTCCGCCGAGGTTGCATTCGGCGTCAGTCCATCGCCGAGGCGATCAATGGCCTGGAAATGGACGCTGTTGACGCGCAGCCGGGGCGCGCCGGCGTAGCGGGCGAGCGGGCTGTCGGGGATGACGTCGATGTCGTGCGCATGGGCAAACATGTTGGCGAGATCGGCGTCGTCGGGCGCATGATGCGTGGTGGCGCCGGCTGTGCCGCGCATGTCGCGAAGAGTGCCGCCAAAGGCCACGTTGATCTCCTGCAGGCCCCGGCAGATGCCGAATACCGGCTTGCCGGCGGCGACAGCGGCCTGGACGAGCGCCGCGCTGAAACCGTCGCGACCGGCGTCGGTGGGCGCCATGGCCGGGGCTGACGAGGCGTAGCGCGCAGGGTCGATGTTGGAGCTGCTGCCGGTGAGCAGGACAGCGTCCATACGGGCGACGATGGCGGCAGCGTTGGCTGGGTCCTGGAACGAGGGCACGATGACAGGCGCGGCATCGGCGTAGCGGCTGACACCTTCCAGATAGCGGAGCTTTACGGTCTGCGCCGATTCGCCTTCAACCTGGCGGGCGCAGGCCATGACGCCTATCACGGGGCGGGTTTGAGTCATCGGGACAACCTTTCGCGCAATTGCGGCGGGTGGCTTAAGAGAGCGAACCACTGCTAGAGTGTCGCTATGACATACAAAAAAGACGGCGGACAGGGATGAGTGGCAGTTTGACCGACAACGCTGATATTGTGACGTGGCTGGATAACAACCGGCATATCGAAGTGCTGCACACGGCGGTGTGCGATCTCAACGGCATCATGCGGGGCAAGCGCATTCCCATCGATCAGGCCCGGCGCATCGCGGACAACGGCATCCGAATGCCGCTGTCCATCGTGGGCGTGGATGTGTGGGGCGAGGATATCGTGGGCAATCCGATGGTGTTCTCCAGCGGGGATACCGATGGCATCTGCAGCCCCACCGGACGCGGCGCACTGCCGATCAACTGGACGACACGACCCAGCGCGATGATCCCGCTGTGGCTGTTCCAGGACGCGCGCACGCCGTTCCTGGGCGATCCGCGGCAGGCACTGGCACATGTGACGCGGCGCTATGCCGAGCATGGGCTGACACCGGTGGTGGCGACGGAGCTGGAATTCTATCTCGTCGACCCCGAGGCGGATTCGGCCATGCCGCCGATCTCGCCCTATACGGGCAAGCGGCTGGATTCGGACGCGATCCTGTCGCTGGACGAGCTGGAGGATTTTGGCGAGTTCTTCCGCGACGTCTATCTGCAGTGCGAGCAGCAGAATGTGCCAGCCGACACGGCCGTGGCCGAAAACGGCGTGGGGCAGTTCGAGATCAACCTGCTGCACACCAGTGACGCGCTCAAGGCGGCGGACGATGCCGTGCTGTTCAAGCGCATCGTCAAGGGCGTGGCGCGCAAGCACAAGCTGGTCGCCACCTTCATGGCCAAGCCCTATGGCGCGCGGTCGGGCAATGGCTTTCATGTCCACTTCAGCCTCAATGACGTGGCGGGCAACAATGTGTTCGACGACGGCACCGAGACCGGCTCTGACGTGATGCTGCATGCGGTGGGCGGATTGCTGGCCGGCATGGCGGAATCGACGCTGCTGTTTGCGCCGCACTTCAACTCCTATCGCCGGCTGCGGCCCGACACGCATGCGCCCAGTGCCATCTCCTGGGGTTATGAGAACCGCACCACGGCGGTGCGCATTCCGGGCGGCAATCCCAAGGCGCGACGCATCGAGCATCGCGTCGCCGGCGCAGATGCAAACCCGTATCTGGTGCTGGCGGGCATCCTGGGTGCGGCCCTGGTGGGAATCGAAGACAGCAAGAAGCCACCAAAACCCTTTGCCGGACGCGCCTATTCGGAACGCCTGCCCAAGCTGCCGGCGGACTGGGCCTCGGCGGTCAATGCCTTCGAGGATGGCGACATGATCCCGCGCATCTTCGATCCGACGCTGCAGTCCATGTTCGTCAACTGCAAGCGGCAGGAGATTGCCGGCTTTGCCTCGCAGGTGACGGACCTGGAGTTCAGCGCCTATCTGGAGGTTGTGTGATGGCCCCCGTCCAGACAGTCGCCGACGGCCGCTATCCGCCCAGCTATTATGCGGCCTCGCGCGCCATTGAGCGCACGCCCGTGCAGCTGATGGGCGAGGTTTCGGCCGATGTCTGCGTGGTCGGGGCCGGCTATTCGGGCCTGTCGGCCGCCCTGCACCTGGCCGAGAAGGGCTTCAAGGTCGTGGTGGTGGAGGGTGCGGAAGTCGGCTGGGGCGCCTCGGGACGCAATGGCGGCCAGGTGGTGAACGGGCTCAATGCGAGCCTTGAAACCATCGAGCGGCGCTATGGCCCGGGCACGGCCAATTTCGTCGGCGGCCTGGTGCAGGAAGGGGCCGGGATCATCTACGACTGGGTCGATCGCTATGGCATCGACTGCGACCTCAGGCGCGGCAATATCTACGCCGCCTATACCGCCCAGCACATGCGCGGGCTGGAGGAGAAGCAGGCGCTGTGGCGTCGACATGGCATGGATGACCATGAAATTCTCGACCAGGCAGGCATTCGCCGCCACATCGGCAGCCAGGCCTATGTCGGTGGCATGATCGACCACTCGGGTGGGCACATGCATCCGCTCAACCTGGCGCTGGGCGAGGCCAAGGCCCTTGAGGGGCTGGGCGGGATCATCCACGAGCGGTCGCCGGTGACCAAGGTGGAGCAGGATGGCTCGGGCGCAACGGTGACCACCGCGCAGGGTCGCGTGCGCGCCCAGGCCGTGCTGGTCTGCGGCAATGCCTATCTGGGCAATGTGGTGCCGGAGCTGACGGCGCGCGTGATGCCGGTATCGACCCAGATGATGGCGACGGCGCCGCTGGGCAAGGAGCGGGCCGAGGCCCTGCTGCCGACAGGCATGTGCGTGGAAGACGTGCGCTATATCCTCGACTATTTCCGGCTCAGCGCCGACCATCGGCTGATCTTTGGCGGTGGCGTGGTCTATGGCGGCAGCGACCCCGCCGATGTGGTGGCCAAGCTGCGGCCGAACCTGGACAAGGTATTCCCGCAGCTCAAGGACGTCGCGATCGACTATGCCTGGAGCGGCAATTTCGCGCTGTCGTTTTCGCGGGTGCCGCAGTTGGGGCGGTTGGGCCAGAGGGTCTATTTCGCGCATGGTTACAGTGGCCATGGGGTCACCGGATCGCATCTGTTCGGGCGCATCCTCAGCGAAGCGGTGCGCGGTGACCTCACGCGGTTCGACACTTTTGCCGGCCTGCCGTGGATACCGTTTCCAGGCGGGCGGATGTTCCGGGCGCAGTATTCGACACTGGGCTCGTGGTGGTATGCACTCAAGGACCGGCTGGGCTGGTAATCAGCCCGGTCGTCAGCGGGGGATGGTGAAGTCGTCGCTTTCGCCGGGCACCAGTTCAAGCGGCCAGATGCGGCGCACCAGGCCCTGCGGGTAGATTTCGGCATAGGCCGGCATCGAGGCCATGAGGGATTCGCCCAGGGCCACACCGAGATCGCGCAGCGACAGGCGGAAGCAGGTGAGGGGCGGTGACAGGAAGCGCGACTGCGGACCCTCGCGGAAGCCGATGACCGCAATGTCGCGGCCCGGTCGTACCCCGGCCTCATTGAGGCGACGATAAAGCCCGATGGCCATCATCTCGTAGATGAGGATCACCGCCGTGGGCCGCTCGGGCAGATTCAGCAATTCATGGGCGATCTGGTAGCCGCCCTGCTCGGACGAACCGGCGCGGATGACCAGGGTCGGATCGAAGGGAATGCCGTGGCGCGCCAAGGCGGCCTTGTAGCCCTCGAAGAAAACAAAGCCGAGATTGATGTCATTGCTGGGCAGGCCGACGGCGATGCGGCGATGGCCCTTGGCAACAAGGCGGTCGATGCCGCGATTGGCTACGCCCTCGAAATCAAGATCGATCCAGGGGTGCGGCCCCGGCGTGCCCGAGCGGCCCAGGGCGATGAAGGGCAGGCGCGCATTGGCGAGAAGCTCGATGCGGGCATCGCGGCGATGGGTGGCCGAGATGATCATGCCATCGACCATGCCGCGGGCCACCATGCGGCGCAGATACTGGCTGGGATCTTCTTCGGTGGAGCAGGGGAGCACCACCAGATCGAGATGATGCCGGCTGAAGACTGCCTGCACGCCGTCGATGACGCCCAGAAAGAAGTTGTCACCATTGCCGGCGGTGTCAGTGCCCGATTCAATGGTGAAGCCAATGGCCTTGGTGCTGCCCTCGCGCAGACTGCGGCCGGCCTGATTGGGCACGTAGCCCATGGCAGCGGCAGCCTCCAGCACGCGGGCGCGGGTCTGTTCATTGACGTCCGGCTTGCCGTTGAGGGCACGCGAGACGGTGCCGATCGAGATATCGAGCTGCTGGGCGAGACGCCGGATGCCCTTCATTATGGCCTGTCCTCACTGCCGCCCGTCTGGTGCGGGCGTTCTGGCGGCATTGAACCGCAAAAGCGGCGCTTGGCAAGCATTGCGCAGTGCCCGCCACATAAGTATGATTTTTCTCCGAAACGTTTACGAAGCCCTATTGACAGGCTCCCGGTGTCAAACGTAACGTCGTAAACGTTTACGGGGCTATGTCCCGCTTGAGACCCGCAGACGCAAAGATGGGTCAGGCGCGGCATGCCCAAGGGAGGATCTCATTTTGGTATTCAAGGCCGTTCTCGCGGGTTGTGGCGCCATGTCCAAAGGGTGGCTGTCGGCGCTTGCCGAGCATCCGCTGCTCAAGGATCGCGTCGAGGTGGTGGGGCTGGTCGATCTGGACCGCGCAACCGCTGAGGCGCGCGCCGCCGAATTCGGCCTGAGCCATGCCGTGATCGGTACCGATCTCGATGCCGTGCTGAGCCAGACCAAGCCCGATATCCTGTTTGACGTGGTGGTGCCGGTGGCCCGGGCCGGCGTTGTGGCGACCGGGCTGCGCCACGGATGCCATGTGCTGAGCGAAAAGCCGATGGCGGCAACTCTGGCGGCTGGGCGCGAAATGATCGCCCAGGCTAAGGCGGCGGGTCGCATTCATGCCGTGGTGCAGAACCGGCGCTTTATCGCCGGGGTGCGCCGCATCCGTCGGCTGATCGAGAGCGGGGCCCTGGGTGAGGTCACCGCGCTGCATTGCGATTTCTTCGTGGGCGCCCATTTTGGCGGCTTCCGCGAGCAGATGGAAAATGTGCTGCTGCTGGACATGGCCATCCATACGCTGGACGCTGCCCGCTTCATGGCTGGTGTGGCGCCCAAGGCGGTTTATTGCCTCGAGACCAATCCGCGCGGCTCCTGGTACGCCCATGGCGCGGCGGCCAATGCGATCTTCGAATTCGACCAGGGCGTGGTGTTCAACTATCGCGGCAGCTGGTGCGCCGAGGGCGCCAATACCAGCTGGGAAGCGGCATGGCGCATCGTGGGCACCAAGGGCACGCTGACCTGGGATGGTGGCGATGCGTTCGCGGCCAATGTGGTCGCCGGCGACAGCGGCTTTTTCCGCGACCTCAAGCCGATCGAGGTTCCCGAGCCGGCCGATGCCGACCAGACCCATGGCCATGCCAGCGTGCTGGCCGACTTCCTCAATGCCATTGTCAGCGGCAGCCAGCCCGAGACCGTCGGCAGCGACAATATCAAGAGCCTGGCGATGGTATTTGCCGCCATCGAAAGTGCCAAGACCCACCAGCGCGTTCTCATTGAAGCCTAGAAAGTCATTGTTGTGACCAATCCTGCAAAATCGATCCGTATCGGCACCATGATCCAGGCCACGGAAGGCAAGGCGGCGGAAAATATCGCTGCCATCGCCGACCTGGGCTTTGAGAGCTTCGAGCCGTTTTTCTGGCAGAGCACCCATGGCCAGGACCTGGCTGAACTGGGCAAGCGCTGCAAGGACGCCATCGGCGACCGCGACATCGAGATCAACACGATCGGCATGTTCGGCAATCCGCTGGAAGACCAGGAAATGGATCGCCAGACCCTGCAGGGCTGGAAGGACTGCATCGACAATGCACATCACTTCGGCGCCACCTGCGTGGCGGGCTTTACCGGGCGTGTGCGCAACAAGCCGCTGACCGACAGCCTGCCGCAGTACAAGACGGTGTGGAGCGAGCTGGCCAAGCGTGCGGCCGACAAGGGCGTGAAAATCGCCTTCGAAAACTGCGCCATGGACGGCAACTGGGCCACGGGCGACTGGAACATCGCGCATAATCCCGACGCCTGGGAACTCATGTTCAACGAGACGCCGGACGACAATATCGGGCTCGAGTGGGAGCCCTGCCACCAGATGGTCTACCTGATCGATCCCATGCCGCAGATCCGCAAGTGGGCGCACAAGTTCTTCCATGTGCATGGCAAGGACGCGACCATCCGCTGGGAAGTGATCAAGGAGCATGGCGTCTTCGGCAAGGAGAAGTTCGTGTTCATGCGCACGCCGGGGTTCGGCGACAGCAACTGGACCGACATCATTTCCGAGCTGCGCCTGGCCGGTTTCAAGGGCTCGATCGACATCGAGGGCTGGCACGATCCGGTCTATCGCGGCGATCTGGAAATGACCGGGCAGGTGGCTGCGCTCAATCATCTCAAAGCCGCTCGCGGCGGCGACTACATTGCCGTGTGATGTGATCCGAGATCGCTTGACGATGCTTGAGAAACCGTTTTATCAACGTTGAGAAAAGGGTTTTCCAGTGAGGTATGCCGACGTGGCCAAAGCTGAGCGCATTCGCATCTACGATGTTGCGCGCGTTGCTGGCGTCAGCGTCGCGACGGCATCCAAGGCGCTCAACGATACCGGCCGCATGACCGAGCAGACGCGTGAACGCGTCAAACAGACGGCGGCAGCGCTGGGGTTCCGGCCCAATGCCATGGCGCGGGCCCTGACGCAGCAGCGCAGCTTCACCATTGGCCTTTTGACCAATGACACCTATGGCCGCTTCACCCTGCCGGTGATGGCAGGGGTGGCCGAAGCGCTGGTGGACCAAGGCGTGTCGGTGTTCCTGTGCGGTATCGAGGATGATGCGGCGCTGGGGCAGATCCATGTCGACGCCATGCGCGACAAGCAGGTCGACGGCATCATTGCCGCCGGCAAGCGCATTGACCGCCGGCTGCCGGTGGACCTGTCGAACCTGGCCATTCCGGTGGTCTATGTGTTCACCGAAGGGCCAGAGGACGCCATCACCCTGGTGTCGGACGACGAGCAGGGGGCGCGCGAGGCGGTCGAGTGGCTGGTGCAGCTGGGGCGCAAGCGGGTGGTGCATATCACCGGGCCGGCGAGCTTTGCCTCGGTGGCCGCACGCGAGGCGGCCTATCGGGACGTGGTCGGCGCGGGCGCCCAGGTGCTGAACGGGCCCTGGTCCGAGGCCTGGGGGCATGAGGCGGTGGCGCGGCTGTGGGATGGGGCGGGGCCACATCCGGACGGCATTTTTTGCGGCAATGACCAGATTGCCCGCGGCGTGGTGGATGCGCTGCGCGAGCGTGGCGTGGACGTGCCGGTCGATGTCTCGGTGGTGGGGTTCGACAATTGGGAGATCGTGGCTGCCGCGACGCGGCCGCCATTGAGCACCGTTGACATGAACCTCAAGGAAATGGGCCGCGAGGCCGGCCGACTGATTTTGCAGCTGGCGGAGGGCAAGGCTGTTTCAGCCGGCATCCGTAAGCTGCCATGCAAGCTCCTGGTTCGCCAATCCTGTGGCAGCGCGTTGCGCGCCAGCCATAGCAATGGGGAGGCACGCCTGGGGATATGAGCAAGCGCCATCGCGAACGTTGCAGCGTTCACGATGGCTTTGGTGGGCCGCGCGGGAAGAGGAAACCCCCACGGCTTGGATCGCGGCCTGAGGCCGCAAAGGGAGGATATAATGCAGTTTACCAAACTCGGTCTATTGGCTGGCCTGGCGCTCGGCGCTTTGGTCGCAGCCAGCCCGGCCATGGCCCAGACAGTCGTCAAGGTCTGGTCGATCGACGGCATCGACCGTCCGGGCATCGCGGACACCTTCTCCAAGGAGTTCAACGAGCAGAACACGGACATCCAGATCGAATACCGGGCCATCCCGTTCGACGATCTGGTCAACGAGACCCTGCGTGCCTTTGCCACCGGCAATGCGCCCGACATCGTGTCGTTCGACAATCCCGACTTCGCCCTGTTCTCGTCGCGTGGCGCAATGCTGGACATCACCGACCGCGTCAAGGCGTCCGACGTGATCAGCAAGGCCCAGTATTTCGAGGGTCCGCTGAACTCGGTCAGCTGGGACGGCAAGCTGTTCGGCGTGCCGAAGTACACCGACACCATCGGCGTGTTCTACAACAAGGACATGTTTGCCAAGGCCGGCATCACCGAGCCGCCGCAGACCTGGGCGCAGTTCGCCGAATATGCTGAAAAGCTGACCGACTCGGCCAACAACGTCTATGGCGCCACCTTCTCGGCCAAGGCCGGCGAAGAAGGCACCTTCCAATTCCTGCCCATCATCCAGGCTTCGGGCGGCAGCTACAACAACGTCAATACCGAAGGCGCCGCCGAGGTGCTCGACCTGTGGAAGAAGATGATCGACAACGGCTGGGCGTCCAAGGACGTGCTGACGCTCGGTCAGTGGGATTCGACCGGTACGTTCAACTCGGGCAATGCCGCCATGGCGGTGTCGGGCCCCTGGGAAATCGACCGCATGGTCGAAGACGCCAAGTTCGACTGGGGCGTGACCCTGCTGCCGACCATCACCGAGGGCGGCGAACGCTCCTCTGCTCTGGGTGGCTTTGACTGGGGTATCATGTCCTCGACCAAGCATCCCGACGAGGCCTTCAAGGTTCTCGAATACTATGTGAGCCAGGACGATCGCCTGTTCCCCGAGTTCGGCAACCTGCCGGCACGTGGCGACATCGAACTGCCGGCCACCGGCATCGAGAAGAAGGACGCTGCGCTCAAGGTATTCCAGGAGCAGCTCCAGTATGCCCAGCCGCGTGGTCCGCACCCGGAATGGCAGAAGATCTCCAAGGCAATTTACGATGCCATGCAGGCAGCCCTGACCGGCCAGATGTCGGCCAAGGACGCGCTTGACCAGGCCCAGGCCACCATCAAGGGCATCGTCGGCTAAGGTCCTCCCTGACCTGGACCGGCCGGAGCAATCTGGCCGGTTCTTTTATTGAATATGTGCGGAGGGGCCCATGGCCAGAATTTTCAATAGCATGCGGGACGGGATCGGCTTCGACCTGATCCTGGTTGGCGCAGCGATGGTGTTCCTGCTGGCGTTGGCCGGATTGCCCCTGGTCTACAACATCCTGATGAGCTTCCAGCAGGTGGACATGTTCACGCTCGGTGAGCTGTTCCGGCCGCTGGCGGGCTTCACCAATTACGTGGCTGTGGTCAACGCACCCGAATTCTGGCTGGTGACGCGCAATACGCTGATCTTTGTGTTTGCCTCCATGGCCGGCCAGTTCGTGCTCGGCTTCTCCCTTGCGCTGTTCTTTGCGCAGAAGTTTCCCGGCGCCGCGACGATCCGTGGCCTGTTCCTAGTGTCCTGGGTCATGCCGGGCCTGGTGGTGGGCGCCATCTGGAGCTGGATACTGGCGGGCGACTTCGGCGTGCTCAACACGATCCTGAAAGCAATGGGTATCATCGAGGCGCCGATCTTCTGGAAATCGGACCCGAATTTTTCGATCTGGGCTGTGGTGATCGCCAATATCTGGCTCGGCCTGGCGTTCAACATGCTGCTGCTGTCGGTGGGCCTGGCTGCCATTCCGCGGGACCTCTATGAGGCCGCTGAACTGGATGGCGCCAATGCCTTCCAGCGCTTCTGGACCATCACGCTGCCCATGATGCGCTCGACCATCGGCGCGGTGCTGTCGCTGGGGCTGATCGGCACGCTGCAGCAGTTCGACCTGTTCCCGGCGCTGACCGAGGGCGGACCGGCCAATACATCCAACGTTGCCGGCTATTGGGCCTGGCAGATGAGCTTCAAGCTCTATGACTTCGCCAAGGGGGCGACCATTTCGGTGATGATGTTCGTGCTGGTGCTGATTGCATCGGTTGTCTATGTCCGCTCGACCCGCCACGAGGTGCGCGGATGACACGGCCCTACGTTCCCTGGTTCCTGCTGGCCATCGCCCTGGCGTTGGCCGCCGTCTACCTGTTCCCGCTCTACTGGATGTATGTGACCAGTATGAAGTCGGGTTCGGAAATCTTCGCCAATCCGCCGACCTTCTGGCCGGTCGATCCGGACATGAGCATCTATCCCTCGGTGTGGGTCCGCCGCACCATGCAGACCTATCTGTGGAACTCGGTGCTGATCGCCTCGGGCGTGACGGCGATTACCGTGATCCTGGGCACAGGCTGTGCCTATGTGCTGGCCCGCTATCGCAGCGGCTGGATCGACTTCGGCCTGTTCATGATCCTGATGCTGCAGGTGCTGCCCGCGTCGGTGATGATCACGCCGCTGTTCGTCGGCTTCAACCAGATCGGCCTGCTGAACCTGCCGCGGACGGCCGTGGTGCTGGCTGCAGCGGCAAAGGCCATGCCGTTCTTCGTGGTGCTGGTGCGCGCCACCTTCATGAGCGTGCCGCGTGAACTGGAAGAGGCGGCGCTGGTGGATGGCAACTCCCGCGTCGGGGCCTTCTTCAGCATCGTGTTGCCGCTGGCTCGCAATGGCATTCTCGTCTGCGCGATCCTGACCTTCATGAGCTCGTTTGGCGAGTACATCTACTCCAAGTCGATCATCCAGGACGGCTCGATGCAGCCGGCCAGCGTGGGCCTGTCTGGTTTCCTGGGCCCCAATTCGAGCGACTGGAACTCCATCATGGCCTATTCGGCGATCTATGTGACCCCGATCCTGGCTGTCTTCGTCCTTCTGCAGCGCCGTATCGTCTCCGGCCTTACTTCGGGAGCCCTCAAATGAGTGCCCAGATCGAACTGAGCAATATCGACAAGCACTATGGCGCCTTCCACGCGCTCAAGAATGTGAGCCTGAGCATCGAGAAGGGGAGCTTCGTGGCGCTGGTGGGACCGTCGGGGTGTGGCAAGTCCACGCTGCTGCGGTCCATCGCGGGGCTCGAGAGCATCACCTCGGGTACGCTCAAGATTGCCGGCCAGACCATGAACGGCGTTCCGCCGCGCAAGCGCGACGTGGCCATGGTGTTCCAGAGCTATGCGCTCTATCCGCATATGACAGTGGAAGAGAACCTGACCTATTCGCTGCGCCTGCATGGCGTGGGCAAGCCGGAAGCAAAGGCCAAGGCAGCCGAAGTGGCCGCTACCACGGGCCTGTCGGCGCTGTTGCACCGCTATCCACGCGAACTGTCAGGCGGCCAGCGCCAGCGCGTGGCCATGGGGCGCGCGATTATCCGCAACCCCAAGGCCTTCCTGTTCGACGAGCCGCTATCGAACCTGGATGCAGCGCTGCGCGTGCATATGCGCAAGGAGATCCGGGCGCTGCATGACCGGCTGGGGGCAACCTCGGTCTATGTGACGCACGACCAGATCGAGGCCATGACCATGGCCGACCATGTGGTGGTGATGCGCGACGGCGTGATCGAGCAGCAGGGGTCGCCCCTCGAGCTCTATGACCGCCCGGTCAGCAAGTTCGTGGCAGGCTTCATCGGCTCGCCGGCGATGAACTTCGTGCCGGGTGTGATCGGGCCGGACGGCATGACCGTGGCGCTCGAGATTGCCCAGAGCCTGTCGCTGCCGCTGGCCAAGCGCCAGGAGCCGGGCCGCAAGGTGCTGGTGGGCCTGCGCCCCGAGCATCTGGTGATCGGCGAACCGGAACAGGCAACGCTGCGCCTGCCGGTGGCGGTGGTGGAATCGACCGGGTCGATGACCTTTGTCACCACCAGCACAGAGCCCGAGATGACAGTGGTGGAAACACGGCGCACCCTGGTGCGGCCGGGCGACACCATCGGGGTGAGCATTGCGCCCAACCAGGTGCATCTGTTCGACCCGGCGACGGAAAAGGCGATCTAGGCGCCAATCGCGCGCCAGACACACGGGCCCGGTGCAGCATGCTGCGCCGGGCTTTTTTACGAGCTCAGTGCTGGAAAAGCACCAGGCCAGCGGCGGTGGCCATCATGGCGCCGGCGGTCTTGTTGAGGCGGCCAATGGCCCTTTCGCTGCGGAACATGTCGCGGGCGGCGGAAGCCAGCCAGGCATAGCCACACCCGATCAGCAGCAGCACTACAACCACGATCACGGTCAGCTCGGTGAAGGCGACGGCGTTCATCTGGTCGAGCGGAATGACGGTGGGCAGGATGGCGAGATAGAAGATGATGGTCTTGGGATTGCCCAGGGTCAGCGAAAAGCCGGCGAGGAAGGTCTTGAGCGCATCTTCGTTCCTGGGCTTCATCTGCTCGGCACCGGGGCGGGCAGTCCAGAACTTGTAGGCGATGTAGAGCAGATAGGCGGCGCCGGCCCAGCGGATGACAACGAACACCGCCCCGAACCAGGTGGCGATGGCAGCCAGGCCGAATACGGCAAAGACGAAATAGACCAGGTCGCCAGCCAGAATGCCCAACACCATGGGGAAGGCGCCGCGGAACCCGCCGCCCAGAGCCCGCGCCACCACGGCGGCGACGCCGGGTCCCGGCACCAGCACGGCAATGGCATAGGCGATTGTGAAGGTGACGAGGGTGATCGGTTCCATGGTGTCCGCCAGAAGAGAGCCGGCGGACACTACGCCGGACGCCCAAAGAGGGCAATTGCCCGCGCGAGGCGGGCAACAGGGATCAGGGCAGGCGGGCGAGGCGCTCGGTCAGCAGCCTGTAGAAGCCCTCGGCATTGCCGTTGCGCAGATAGGTGGCGTTCCGCACACGACCGGTGACATGCCAATAGTCCACCACGGTCATGCCGATGGTCAGTTCGCTCGCCGTCTCGATGACGACATTGCAGTGGCGCCCTTCGAACAGCTCGGGCTGCAGCAGCCAGGCAATGACGGTGGGATCGTGCAGTGGCGCGCCGGTCCAGCCGTATTTGGCCAGGTCAAAGCTCTCCGAGAAGGTCAACATCTCATAGACGGCCTTGCCGGACGCGTTGCCCAGGTCGCGGATGGCGGCGAGGCGTTCGGGCGTTGACTGGATCTGGTGGGTGACATCGAGCGGCAGGATGGTGATCGGGACGCCGCTGCGCATGACCACGTCGGCCGCTTCGGGGTCGACATAGATGTTGAACTCGGCAGCAGGCGTGATGTTGCCAACCTCGAAATAGGCGCCGCCCATCATGACGATCTCGGCGATGCGCTCGGCAATCGCCGGCTGCTTGACCAGGGCCATGCCGATATTGGTCAGCGGGCCCAGGGTACACAGCGTGATCGTGCCCGGCTCGGACGCCATGATGGTGTCGATGATATAGTCGACGCCATGCTGGGGCTGGAGGGCGATGGAGGGCTCGGGCAGGTCGGGGCCGTCCAGGCCGGTGGGGCCATGCACATGCTCAGCCGTGACCAGGTGACGACGCATGGGCCGCGCACAGCCGGCATAGACGGGAATATCTGGCCGACCGGCCAGTTCCACGACTTTTCGGGCGTTGCGGGCATTGTGTTCGAGCCCGACATTGCCCGCCACGGCGACAATGCCGAGGACGTCCAACTCGGGGGAGGCCAGCGCCAAAAGGATGGCGACGGCGTCGTCCTGGCCGGGGTCGGTATCGATGATAATCTTGCGTGCCATAGCTGACTCGACTGGGTGTTGATCGTGGCGCGACAGTATCGAAAGGCTTTGATACGGTCGACACGGATCGGCGACTTGTTGGTGAGACATTTGGGCGCCGCAATCGTTTGCGAAAGGGGGTAACCCCGACAACAGGAAAAACCATGGCTCGCACCCCGACCGCGCCTAAACCCCAGGACATGAGCGAGAGCCAGTTCGAGCGGATTACTGCCACGACGGCCCGCATGGCGACGGTGCTGATGGGATTTCTAGCGCTGCTGGTGGCGCTCAAGGTGGGCGAGGTTTTCCTGGCGCCAGTGACCCTGGCGATTGTGGTGGGGCTGATGTTTGGCCCGGTGGCGGACCGGGTCGAGCGATTCGGCGTGCCACCGGCCCTGTCGGCAGGCGTGGTTGTGCTGATGCTGCTGACGCTGATCGGCGGGGGCATGGCGCTGTTTGCCGTGCCCTTGTCGGAGTGGGTGGCGCGCGCACCGCTGATCTGGAACAAGCTGCAGCAACAGTTGATCAATTTGCAGGGGTCGATCGAGGCGCTGGGGTCGTTCCAGGAGCAGATCTCGTCAATCTTTGCCGACAGCAACGCGATGGCCGTAACGGTGGAAGACGGTGGCCAGGTCATGGGCGTGGCCATGGTTGCCCCGGCCATCTTGGCGCAGGTGCTGATCTTTCTGGCGAGCCTTTATTTCTACGTCGCCACCCGCGAACATATCCGCATCTCGGTGTTGTCGCTGTGCGTGAGCCGGCGGGTGCGGTGGCGCACGGCCCATGTGTTCCGCGACGTCGAAAGCCGGGTCAGCCGGTTCCTGCTGTCGATTTCACTGATCAATCTGTGCGTCGGCGCGGCTGTGTCGGTGGTCATGTGGGCTATCGGTATGCCGACACCGCTGCTGTGGGGCGCCATGGCGGCTGTGCTCAACTATATCCCCTATGTCGGGCAGGGCGTGATGCTGCTGGTTCTGCTCTCGGTGGGTCTGGGCACGCAGACGGGCCTCGAGAACATCCTGCTGCCCGCGGGCTGCTACCTTGTCATCAACTTCATCGAAGGCCAGGTGCTGACGCCGCACCTGATCGGACGCACGATGACGCTCAACCCGTTCCTGATCTTCCTGTCGATCACCTTCTGGCTCTGGGCCTGGGGGCCGGTGGGCGGGCTGGTCGCCGTGCCGACGCTGCTGATGGCGACATCGATGCTCGAACACCTGCTGCCCAGCAAGCCCCTGGTGCCCAACCGGCCGGTGCGCCGCACGGCGCGCATGACGGCGCGCGAGGAACTGCTGGCCAATGCCGCGCAGGCCATACGCGAGCAGTCCCAAGAAGCAGAACAGAAGAATGAGAAGCGCAAGGAAGAGCGCTTTGAACCGCCCGAGGGAACGGCGCCCAGCGGCGTGGAGACCTCGCGGTAGGGCACCTATGCCACCGGGCTGCTTGACGAGAAGCGGGCCTTTCGCGGACAGTCCGAGCGGATTCGAAGCGGGGGCTGTAGGTGGCTGGAGAAGTAGTCGGACACGCGGCGGAGGCCGCAGCCCACGGCGTTGACCTGATCCCGGTGGTGGCCCTGCTGGGCGCGGCGGTGATCGGTGTGCCGCTGTTCAAGCGGATCGGGCTGGGATCGGTGCTGGGCTACCTGGCCGCCGGCCTGCTGCTGGGCCCCTCGGGCATCGGGCTGATCAATGATCCCGAATCCGTGTTGACCACGGCCGAGCTGGGCGTGGTGATGTTCCTGTTCATCATCGGCTTGGAAATGGAGCCCTCGCGGCTGTGGGCGCTGCGCAAGCAGATCTTCGGCCTCGGCGTGCTGCAGGTTGCCGTGTGCGGGCTGCTGCTTACGGGGATGGGGGTTCTGCTGGGCTTTGCGCCGGCGGTGGCCTTCATCTTCGGCATGGGCTTTGTGCTGACATCGACAGCGATCGTGATGCAGATCCTGGGTGAGCGCGGGGAACTGAGCAGCGAAAGCGGCCAGCGGATCGTCTCCATCCTGCTGCTGGAAGACCTGGCCATCGTGCCGTTGCTGGCGGTTGTCGCCTTTCTGGCGCCATCGTCGGGCGACGAGGTGGGCCTGACGGCACGCCTTATCGGGATTGCGCTGCCGATCGGGGCGGTATCGCTGCTGATCTTCCTGGGTCAGCGGATCATGAATCCGTTCTTTGCCGTCCTGGCGTCGAGCAAGCTGCGCGAGGTGATGACCGCGGCGGCGCTGCTGGTGGTGCTGGGGGCCGCGCTGCTGTTCCAGGCCGTGGGCCTGTCGATGGCCATGGGTGCGTTCCTGGCGGGCGTGCTGCTGTCGACGTCGACTTTCCGGCATCAGCTCGAAGCCGATGTCGAGCCCTTCCGTGGCATCCTGCTTGGCCTGTTCTTTTTGGCGGTGGGCATGTCGCTCAACCTGACCACCGTGGCCGGCAGCTGGCAGATCATTGCGCTCAGCGTGGTCACCTACATGGCGGTCAAGGCCGCGGCGATCTATGCCATCGCACGCGCCCTCAAGGCCAGCCATGCCGAAGCGCTGGAGCGGGCAGTGCTGATGGGGCAGGGCGGCGAGTTCGCTTTCGTGCTCTACACCACTGCCGCCTCCGCGGGGATCATCGACGGGCCGACCAATGCGGTGTTCACGGCCACGGTGATCGTCTCGATGGTGCTGACGCCGTTCCTGCTGATCGGCATGCGGCGGCTCATGCCCAAGCCGGAGCAGTCGATGGACGGTATCGAGACCGTTGCCGAACTGCATGAGCGGATCCTCGTCATCGGCTTCGGGCGCTTCGGCCAGATCGCGACACAGACGCTATTGGGGCAGGGGCATCGGCTGTCGATCATCGACAATGACACGGACATGATCCGGGCCGCGGCGCAGTTCGGGTTCAAGGTCTATTATGGCGACGGAACGCGGCTGGACATCCTGCGCGCGGCCGGCGCGGCCAATGTCGACCTGGTGCTGATCTGTGTCAACGACAAGGCCGCGGCGACCACCATCGCCCATCTGTTCCGCGACGAGTTCCCGCTCGTCAAGGTGATGGCGCGCGCCTTTGACCGCGTGCATGCCATCGAGCTCATCAAGGCGGGCGTCGATTACCAGCTGCGCGAGATGTTCGAATCCGCCCTGATGTTCGGCGCGCAGGCGATCCGCGAGCTCGGCGCCACCGAGGACGAAGTGGAACAGACCATCGAGGGCGTGCGCGACCGTGATGCGCAGCGCTTCAAGCTGCAATTGATGGACGATTTGAGTGCGGTGGACGCCGCACGCAGCCTGCTGCTCAAGAACGCGGCCGAACAAGCCCGCGAGGGCGGGGTGGATATCGAGGAGGAAGCGGTCGAGGAAGAGGTGGCCAAGAGTACGCAGCCGGTGCCGCCAGCGTAGGGGCCGCCATGCGCAAGAGGGCTTTCCCCTGCTGAAATTAAGTGCAAGACTGCGCTATCTGAGGGGATAACATCGTCATGAAATCTGGATTGCGAAATGCCGCAAAAGCCGATCGTTTACGACGCCCCTACGCCAGAACCGCGTGCCACTTCAGTTGAAGCCATTCAGTCTGAAATCCTTGAAAGGCTGATCTATTCGGTCGGCAAGGATCCGATCGTCGCCCGCCCGCATGACTGGCTGGCAGCGACAATCCTGACGGTGCGTGACCGCGTGATGGACCGCTGGATGGAGTCCTCCCGCGAGACCTGGCGGACCTCCAACAAGCGCGTATACTATTTGAGCCTGGAGTTCCTGATCGGCCGGCTCATGCGCGATGCAATGAGCAATGTCGGGCTCATGGAGCCGGTGCGCGATGCGCTCAAGAATCTCAATGTCGACCTCGGCGACCTGATCAATCTGGAGCCCGATGCGGCGCTGGGCAATGGTGGCCTGGGGCGGCTTGCGGCCTGTTTTCTGGAATCGATGTCGTCGATCAAGATCCCGGCCTATGGCTATGGCATCCGCTATGTGCACGGCCTGTTCCGCCAGGAAATGAGCGAGGGCTGGCAGGTCGAGCTGCCCGAGGACTGGCTGGCGCATGGCAATCCGTGGGAATTCGAACGCCGCGAGAGCGCCTATGAGGTCGGCTTCGGCGGCCATGTCGAGCCGGTGACCGATCCGGATGGCACGGTGCGTCAGGAATGGCGGCCCAATGATCATCTGCTGGCCGTGGCCTATGACACGCCGATCGTCGGCTGGCGCGGCGCGCGGGTGAATACGCTGCGGCTGTGGAGCGCACAGCCGATCGACCCGATCCTGCTCGACAAGTTCAATGCCGGCGACCACATCGGCGCGCTGCAGGAAAGCGCGCGGGCCGAAGCGATTACCCGCGTGCTCTACCCGGCGGATTCGACGGCGGCCGGCCAGGAGCTGCGGCTGCGCCAGGAGTTCTTCTTCTCCTCGGCCTCGCTGCAGGACATCGTGCGACGCCACCTGCAACAGTATGGCGACCTGGGCTCGTTGCCCGACAAGGTGGCGATCCAGCTCAACGACACGCATCCTGCCATTTCTATTGCGGAACTGATGCGCATTCTGGTGGATATCCATGGCCTCAAATGGGCCTATGCCTGGAAGCTGTGCCGCGGGACCTTCGGCTACACCAACCATACGCTGCTGCCCGAGGCGCTCGAAAGCTGGCCGGTGGCGCTGCTGGAGCGACTGCTGCCACGGCACATGCAGATCATCTATCAGATCAATGCCGACGTGCTGACCGATGCCCGGCAGCGCGCCAAATTCTCCGACTCCCAGATCGCCAATGTGTCGCTGATCGACGAGGCCGGGGGCCGGCGCGTGCGCATGGGCCAGCTTGCCTTTGTGGGTTCGCACTCGATCAATGGCGTGTCGGCGCTGCACACCGAACTGATGAAGCAGACGGTGTTCTCGGACCTGCACAAGCTCTATCCCGACCGGATCAACAACAAGACCAACGGCATCACGCCGCGCCGCTGGCTGATGCAGTGCAATCCGGGATTGACCAAGTTGATCACCGACCGGATCGGACCGGGTTTCCTGGACGACATCGACCAGTTGCAGGGGCTCAATGCCCATGCCGAGGACCCGACTTTCCAGGGGCAGTTTGCCGAGGTGAAGCTGGAGAACAAGCGGCGCCTGGCCAAGGTGATCAAGGATCGCCTCAACATCGTGGTATCGCCGGACGCGCTGTTCGACGTGCAGATCAAGCGCATCCACGAATACAAGCGGCAGCTGCTCAACATCATCCAGGCGGTGGCGCTCTATGATGAAATCCGGGCGCATCCCGAGCGGGACTGGGTGCCGCGCGTCAAGATCTTCGCGGGCAAGGCGGCGCCGGGATATTGGAACGCCAAGCTGATCATCAAGCTGATCAACGACGTCGCCAAGGTGATCAACAATGATCCGGCCGTGCGCGGCCTGCTCAAGGTTGTATTTCTGCCCAACTATAATGTGAGCCTGGCCGAGGTGATCGTGCCGGCAGCAGATCTCAGCGAGCAGATCTCGACCGCCGGCATGGAAGCCTCGGGCACCGGCAACATGAAGTTCATGGCCAATGGCGCCATCACCATTGGCACCATGGATGGCGCCAATGTGGAAATGCACAAGGAAGTGGGCGCCGAGAACATCGTGATTTTCGGTCTGAGCACCGAAGAGGTAAACGAGACGCGCTCCAGCGGCGACAAGCCGGCAGCGACCATCTCGGCGTCGCCGCGGCTCAACGAGGCTCTGGAGTCCATCGCGAGCGGTGTGTTCTCGCCCGATGATCCGGGCCGGTATCGCGACCTGATCGGCGGGCTCTATGAGCATGACTGGTTCATGGTTGCCCGCGACTTTGATGCCTATGTCGCCGCGCAGGCGCAGGTGGACGAACTCTGGCTGGACAAGGCGCGGTGGAACGCCATGGCCATCCGCAACACGGCGCGGGTCGGCTTCTTCTCGTCCGACCGCACGATCGGCCAGTACGCCCAGGAAATCTGGGGCGTCACGGTGCCGACGACATGAACAGGGGCGGCAGGGCAAGCTGACGGCAAAAGTCAGGCCTGCCGCACATTTTGGTTTCAACGGGGCGGCGCGACGTAACGCGTCCGGGGAGAATAGGCGTGAGTAAGGAAGTCTGGCAGGCCGATTCGCAGGAAGTTGAGGCGGTCGTCGGAGGCCGGCATGCCAACCCGTTTGCCTTTCTTGGGCTGCAGCAGGTGGGCGAGCACTGGGTGCTGCGCGCGTTCATTCCCCATGCCGAGCTGGTGACGGCCTATACGCTGGACGGCAAGGAACTGGGTCATCTGATCCCGCGGCACGCCGCCGGCTTTTTCGAAGGCAAGGTGACCATCTCGGCGCGGCAGCCGATCCGCTATCACGCCAAGAATGCCGGCGGGGAATGGGATGTGTTTGATCCCTATTCCTTTGGACCCGTGCTGGGGCCGATGGACGACTATTATATCGGCGAGGGCAGCCATCTCCGGCTGTTCGACAAGCTGGGTGCCCACGAGATGGAGTTCGAGGGCATCCATGGCACGCATTTCGCCGTCTGGGCGCCCAATGCCAAGCGCGTGAGCGTGGTGGGCCCGTTCAATGACTGGGACGGGCGGCGCCATCCGATGCGCAACCGGTTCGAGAACGGCATCTGGGAAGTGTTCATCCCGGTGCTGGGCACGGGAACGCTCTACAAGTTCGAGATCGTGGGCGCCGACGGGGTGACGCAGCCGCTCAAGGCGGACCCGTTCGCCCGCCAGTCCGAAATGCGGCCCAAGACCGCGTCGGTGGTGCCCGACCCGACGCCCTTCACCTGGACCGACAGCCGCTATCTCGAAGAACGCGCCAGCCATGACTGGCGGCGCACGCCGATGTCGATCTACGAGGTGCACCTGGGCAGCTGGCGCAAGCGGCCCGATGGCGGCTTCATGAGCTATGACCAGCTGGCCGAGCAGCTGGTGCCCTATGCAGCGGACATGGGCTACACCCATATCGAGCTGTTGCCGATCACCGAGCATCCCTATGACCCGAGCTGGGGCTACCAGCCCACGGGCATGTATTCCCCGACGGCGCGTTTTGGCGATCCGGCCGGCTTTGCGCGCTTCGTCAATGCCGCCCATGAGGCCGGGCTGGGGGTGATCCTGGACTGGGTGCCGGCACATTTCCCGACGGACGCGCATGGGCTGGCGCATTTCGACGGCACGGCGCTCTATGAGCATGCCGATCCGCGCCAGGGGTTCCATCCGGATTGGAACACGGCGATCTACAATTTCGGCCGCCGCGAAGTGGTGAGTTTCCTGGTCAATAATGCGCTCTACTGGCTGGAGAAGTTCCACATCGACGGGCTGCGCGTGGATGCGGTGGCGTCCATGCTCTATCTCGACTATTCGCGCCAGAGCGGGCAGTGGGTGCCCAACAAGTTCGGCGGCAACGAGAACCTTGAAGCCGTCGAGTTCCTCAAGCGGGTCAACACCGAGACCTATCGGCTGCATCCGGGCACGTTCATGATTGCCGAGGAGAGCACCTCCTGGCCGGGCGTGAGCAAGCCGGTGGACGTGGGCGGGCTCGGCTTCGGCTTCAAGTGGAACATGGGCTTCATGAATGACACGCTGCGGTTCATGAGCCGCGAGTCCGTGCATCGCAAGTACCACCACAACGACATGACCTTCGGGTCGGTCTATGCCTTCAGCGAAAATTTCGTGCTGCCGCTGAGCCATGACGAAGTGGTGCATGGCAAGGGCTCGATGCTGGAGAAAATGCCGGGCGACGACTGGCAGAAGTTTGCGAACCTGCGCGCCTATTACGCCTTCATGTGGGGGCATCCGGGCAAGAAGCTGCTGTTCATGGGCCAGGAATTTGCCCAGCGCGAGGAATGGGCCGACGGACGGGCGCTGGACTGGCACCTGCTCGACGCGGGCATGCACGAGGGCGTTCGGCGGCTGATTGCCGACTTGAACCTGGCCTATCGCGAGCTGCCGGCGCTGCATGAGCGCGATTGCGAGCCGGACGGGTTTGAGTGGGTGATCGGCAATGACCATGCCAATTCGGTGTTTGCCTGGTTGCGCAAGGCGCCGGGCCATGCGCCGATCCTGGTGGTGAGCAATTTCACACCCGTGCCACGGTCCGGCTACAAGATACCCATGCCGCTGGCCGGCAAATGGGTCGAACGCATCAATACAGACGCAGAATGGTATGCTGGCTCGAACACCGGCAACCAGGGTGCGGTGACTGCCTATGCCGTTGAGGGACGGCATTGGCCAGCGGAGGCTGAGCTTTATCTGCCGCCGCTGTCGACATTGTTTCTCAAGTTCGAACCGGCGTGAATCGACGGGTGAGGATACGTCCCGGAAACCGGGCAATAGTGGAGGGTTAGAAGAATGGCAGACTACAGAGTACCATCACCGCTGGCCCGCGAGGCCATGGCCTATGTGCTGGCGGGAGGACGCGGCACGCGCCTGATGGAGCTGACCGACCGGCGCGCCAAGCCGGCGGTGTATTTCGGCGGCAAGTCGCGCATCATCGACTTTGCGCTGAGCAATGCCATCAATTCGGGCATTCGCCGCATCTCGGTGGCAACGCAGTATCAGGCGCACAGCCTGATCCGGCATCTGTCGCGCGGCTGGAACTTCCTGCGCCCCGAGCGCAATGAGAGCTTTGACGTGCTGCCGGCCAGCCAGCGGGTGCGCGAAGACATGTGGTATGCCGGCACGGCGGACGCGGTGTACCAGAACATGGACATCATCGAGGATTCGGGCGCGCGCTACATCGTCATCCTGGCGGGCGACCACATCTACAAGATGGACTATGAGATCATGCTCCGCCAGCATGTGGACACCGGGGCCGATGTGACCATCGGCTGCCTGGAAGTGCCGCGCATGGAAGCCACCGGCTTTGGCGTGATGCATGTGGACGGGCGCGACCGAGTGGTCAATTTCGTCGAGAAGCCCAAGGATCCGCCTGGCATTCCGGACAAGCCGGAGATGGCTCTGGCCTCGATGGGCATCTATGTGTTCGAGACGCGCTTCCTGATGGAGCAACTGCGTCGTGACGCTGCCACGGAAGGCTCCAGTCGCGACTTCGGCAAGGACATCATCCCCTATATCGTCAAGAACGGCACGGCCTGGGCGCATCGTTTCCCGCGCTCCTGCGTGCGCTCGAGCAATGAAGAGGTCAGCTACTGGCGTGACGTCGGCACGATCGATGCCTATTGGAAGGCCTCGATCGACCTGACCGACATCAAGCCGCAGCTGGATCTGTATGACCGCGACTGGCCGATCTGGACCTATGCCGAGATCACGCCGCCGGCCAAGTTCGTGCATGATTTCGACGGCCGTCGTGGCTCGGCGGTCAATTCTCTGGTCTCGGGCGACTGTATCGTCTCGGGCGGGCATTTGCAGAAGACGCTGCTGTCCACGGGATCGCGCGTGCACTCCTATTCGATGCTGAACGAGGCGGTGGTGCTGCCCTATTGCGATATCGGGCGCAATGCGCGGCTGACCAAGGTGGTGATCGACCGTGGCGTCAACATCCCCGAAGGGCTTGTTGTTGGCGAGGACCCCGAGTTCGACGCCAAGTGGTTCCGCCGCAGTGATGAGGGGGTCACCCTGGTGACCCAGGCGATGGTCAACAAATATCTGGCGGGACGATGATCGAAGTTCTCTCGGTCGCATCCGAGGTCTATCCACTGATCAAAACCGGGGGGCTCGCCGATGTGGCGGGCGCCCTGCCGGGCGCGCTGTCGAGCCACGGCGTGACCATGCGCACGCTGGTCCCCGGCTATCCCTCGGTGATGGCAAAGCTGAGCGGCGGCCGCGTGGTCAAGGAACTGGACGATCTGTTCGGTGTCCCGGCCAAGCTGATCGCGGCCCGTATCGAAGGGCTCGATGTCATCGTCATCGAGGCGCCGGCGCTCTATGATCGGCCCGGCAACCCTTATGTCAGCCCGGACGGCTGGGACTGGCCGGACAATTGGAAGCGCTTTGCTGCGCTCGGCTGGGTGGCGGCGGAGTTGGCCATGGGCATGGTCCCCGGCTATCATCCGCAAGTGCTGCATTGCCACGACTGGCAGGCCGGCCTGGCGCCTGCCTATATCAAGTTTGGACCCGCCAGCACGGTCAAGACGGTGATGACCATCCACAACATGGCGTTCAAGGGCTTCTTCAACGCCGATATCTTCGGGCAGTTGCGGCTGCCGCCGTCCGCCTTCGGTGTTGGCGGCGTGGAGTATTACGGCGGGGTGTCCTTCCTCAAGGCGGGCATGGAATGTGCAGACTATGTCACCACCGTCAGCCCCAACTATGCCGATGAAATCCGCACGCCGCAGTTCGGCATGGGGCTTGAAGGGCTGCTGAATGGGCGCGCCAATACGGTGAGCGGGGTGCTCAACGGCATCGACACCCAGGCCTGGGACCCGATGACCGACAAGGCGCTGGTGCAGAACTTCTCGGCCAATACAATCAATCTGCGCCAGGCCAACAAGCAGGCGCTGGTGGAAAAATTCGGCCTTGATGGCACTGACGGGCCGCTGTTTTGCGTGGTCAGCCGGCTGACCGACCAGAAGGGCATGGACCTGCTGCTGCAAGTGATTGCGGGCCTGGTGGACCTGGGCGGCCGGCTGGCTGTGCTGGGCTCGGGCGAGGCCTATCTCGAGGACGGGTTCCGCCATCAGGCGATGCTGCATCCGGGCAAGGTCAGCATGGCCAGCGGCTACAACGAAGAGCTGTCACACCTGATGCAGGGCGGGTGTGATGCGATCCTGATCCCGTCGCGCTTCGAGCCCTGCGGGCTGACGCAGCTCTATGGCCTGCGCTACGGCTGCGTGCCGGTGGTGAGCCGCATCGGCGGGCTCGCCGATACGGTGATCGACGCCAATCCGGCCGCGCTGGCCGCAGAGGTGGCCACTGGGATCGTGTTCGATCCCAACAGTGCGCAGGCGCTCTACGAAGCCATCCGCAAGACGGTGCGGCTCTACAACGATGACAAGGCCTGGAAGAAAATCCAGCGGCGAGGGATGAAGTCGGACGTGTCCTGGGAAACCAGCGCGGCACGCTATGCCGACCTCTACGCCAAAATCAGCGGGCTCGACAGACATGACAATCCAGACAATTAAGACCACACCCTTTGCCGACCAGAAGCCGGGCACGTCGGGCCTGCGCAAGCGCGTCAGTGTCTACCAACAGCCCAACTATGTCGAAAACTACGTCCAGGCGATCTTCGACAGCCTTGAGGGCTTTGCGGGCCAGACCCTGGTGATCGGCGGCGATGGTCGCTTCTACAATGACGTGGCCATCCAGAAGGCGATCCGCCTGGCCTCGGCAAACGGGTTCGGTCGCGTGATGGTTGGCCAGAACGGGTTGCTGTCGACGCCCGCCGCCAGCCATGTCATCCGCCACTACAAGGCCTTTGGCGGGCTTGTGCTCTCGGCCAGCCACAATCCGGGTGGTCCGGACGGCGACTTCGGCATCAAATACAATGTGGGCAATGGCGGGCCCGCGCCCGAGAAGATCACCGATGCGGTGTTTGCCCGCACCAAGGTGATCGACAGCTACAAGACGATCGACGCGCCAGATGTGGCGCTTGATCGCATCGGCACCCAGAAGTCGGGCGACATGGTGGTCGAGGTGATCGACCCGGTGGCCGACTATGCGGCGCTGATGGAGAGCCTGTTCGATTTCCCGGCGATCCGCGGCCTGTTTGCGTCCGGCTTCACCATGATGTTCGACGCAATGCATGCCATCACGGGTCCCTATGCGCATGCGATCCTCGAGGGCAAGCTGGGCGCGCCCAAGGGGACGGTGCGCAATGGCGTGCCGCTGCCCGACTTCGGTGCGGGGCATCCCGATCCGAACCTGGTCTATTGCAAGGACATGTATGACCTGCTGATGACCGCCGATGGCCCCGATTTCGGCGCCGCCTCGGACGGTGACGGCGACCGCAACCTGATTATCGGCAAGAACCGCTTTGTGACACCCTCGGACTCGTTGGCGCTGCTGGCGGCCAATGCGCATCTGGCTCCCGCCTACAAGCGCGGCATAGCCGGCATTGCCCGGTCCATGCCGACCAGCGCTGCGGCAGACCGCGTCGCGGCAAAGCTGGGCATCGAGATGCATGAAACGCCCACGGGCTGGAAGTTCTTCGGCAATCTGCTCGACGCGGGCCGGGTGACGATCTGTGGCGAGGAAAGCGCCGGCACCGGCTCGAACCATGTGCGGGAGAAGGATGGCCTGTGGGCCGTGCTGCTGTGGCTGAACATCCTGGCCGTGCGCAAGCAGAGCGTGGACGCCATCGTGCGCGAGCACTGGGCCACCTATGGCCGCAACTACTACACGCGCCATGACTATGAAGAGGTCGATGCGGCCATTGCCGGGAAACTGGTCGACGACCTGCGGGCACAGTTGCCGTCGCTGCCGGGCAAGAGTTTCGGCGAGGATTTGCAGGTCGCCTATGCCGACGACTTCACCTATCATGACCCGGTGGACGGCTCGACCAGCGCCAAGCAAGGGGTCCGCATCGGCTTCACAGATGGGTCGCGCATCGTGCTGCGCCTGTCAGGGACGGGAACGGTGGGCGCCACGCTGCGGCTTTACCTGGAACGCTACGAAGCCGCCGACGGCAACCATGGGCTGGACACGCAGGTGGCGCTCGAACCCCTGATTGCCCTTTCCGAGACACTGGCCGGGATCAAGCAGCGCACCGGACGTACTGAACCTTCCGTCATCACCTGAACTTTTTGGATAATCTATGAAACCCATGCTGGTCCCCAATGGGGGCAGTATCGAGCATCTTGGCGCCACGCTCACCGAAGATGGCGTCAACTTCGCGGTCTATTCGGAAAGCGCAACCGCGATCTGGGTCTCCATTTTCGACGAGCAGGACCAGGAAACTGACCGCTTTGAACTGGATGTGCACAAGGACCATATCCGGGCCGGGCTGATCTCCGGCCTGGGCGCGGGGACGCGCTACGGGCTGCGTGCCGACGGCGAATACAACCCCGACCAGGGGTTGTTCTTCGACCCGATGAAATTGCTGGTCGACCCCTATGCCAAGCGACTCGACCGGGTATTCGTGCGCTCGCCGCGCCTGCGGCTGGACCGCAGCGAGGCGGTCGACACCGCGCCGCTGATCCCCAAGGCCATTGTCGGCGACATGGGCAATGAGGACCTGCTGCCGCGCAAGAAGGCGCCCGGCATGTTCTATGAGATGAACGTGCGCGGCTACACCATGCGCCACCCCAGCGTGCAGGGGCCGCTGCGCGGCACCATCGCCGGGCTGACGACGCAGCGGGTGATCGATCACCTGAAATATATCGGCGTGGACACGCTGCAGCTGATGCCGACGGCGGCCTGGATCGATGAGGGCCATCTGCCGGTGCTGGGGCTGACCAACGCCTGGGGCTACAATCCAGTGGCCTATTCGGCGATCGATCCGCGGCTGGCGCCGCGTGGTCCGCAGGAACTGCGGAACATGACCGATCTCTACCGTAAGAACGGCATCTCGGTGATCCTGGACGTGGTCTATAACCACACCGGCGAGAGCGACGCCAATGGGCCCATGCTCAGCCTGATGGGGCTGGACGCCAAGACCTATTACCGCTTCGTGGAAGTGGACGGCAAACAGCACCTGGTCAATGACACGGGCACCGGCAATACGCTGCGCTGCGACCATCCGGCGACGCAGCGGCTGGTAATCGACAGCCTGCGCTACTGGGTGCAGGAGATGGGCGTTTCCGGCTTCCGCTTTGACCTGGCCACCGTGCTTGGGCGTGATCCTGGCTTCAATCCCAATGCGGTGATGCTGGAAAAGATCAAGGCCGATCCTATCCTGAGCCAATGCATCCTGGTGGCCGAGCCCTGGGATCCGGGTCCGGGCGGCTATGCGCTGGGCCAGTTCGGCAAGGAATTCAAGGAACACAACGACACCTATCGTGACGAAATCCGCGAGTTCTGGCGCGGCGAGGACGGCAAGATCGGCGCGCTGGCGGGCAAGGTGGCCGGCTCGGCCGAAATCTTCGACTTCGCCGGGCGGAAGCCCAGCCATGGCGTCAACATGCTGGCGGTGCACGACGGTTTCACGCTGCGCGACCTGGTCAGCTACAGCGACAAGCACAATGAGGCCAATGGCGAGAACAATCGCGACGGCCACAACCACAATGCATCGTGGAACTGCGGGACCGAGGGCGAGACGGACGACGAAGGCATCAATGTCGCGCGCAAGCGCGACGTGCGGGCCATGCTGGCGACACTGTTCCTGTCGCGTGGCATCCCGCTGCTGCAGCAGGGCGACGAGCTCTATCGCACCCAGCAAGGCAACAACAACGCCTATGCCCAGGACAATGAGATCACCTGGGTCGACTGGGAAAATGCCGACGGCGCTCTGGTCGACTTTGTCTCGGCCCTCAACAAGTTCCGCAAAGCGCACTCCGCCCTGACGCATGACCATTTCCTCACCGGCGCCGAGCGCAATGGCGTGCGCGATGTGGTGTGGCTGCATCCGGATGGCCATGAGATGGGTGAGCAGGACTGGCGTGCCTCGGGCGCCTCGGTGTTGGGCATGCATCTGCGCAACAAGGATGACGAGGTGCTGGTGTGGTTCAACCGGCGCAATGAGCCGGTGGTTGCGCACCTGCCCGAAGGCGACTGGGTTGTGGGGCTGGAGTCCGATAATCAGGCCCAGGTGGCGATGGCCGCCGGCACGGCGACCCTGACGCCACGATCGGTGGTGGCGCTGGTTCGCCCGGAAGGCTAGTGCCATGATCATCGCGCAACTGAGCGATATCCACGCCAATGGCAGCAAGGACAGGCTGGAGCGGCTCGACCGCGTGCTGGCCTGGCTGCGGCCGATGCGGCCGGACGCGATCATCGTCAGCGGCGATCTTGCCGAGGACGATTTCGCCGACAGCTATCGCGCGGTGCTCAAGCGGTTGCGCGATATGGAGACGCTGTTTCGCGTCGTGCCGGGCAATGTGGACGATCATGGCCGGCTGGCCGACGTCTTCGGTGGCGAGATGGGGTGGACGGGCACCCGGCCTTTGCACAGCTCGGGCGTGGCCGGCGGGGCGCTGCGCCTGATCGGTCTGGATGTGACGGTGCCGGGCCAGCACCATGGCGATGCCACTCCGGCCCTGGACTGGCTCGCAGAAGAACTGCAGCGCGACGCGCTGCCCGTGCTGGTGTTCCAGCACCAACACCCATTCCTGTGCGGCATCGACGGCAAGGACCAGAACCGTTGCCATGGGTCCGAAGGGCTGGGCGCGGTGTTGTCCCAGGCTGGCTCGCGGGTGTTGGGTATCACGTGCGGCCATGTGCACCGGCCGATGTTTGCCCGTCTGGGCGACATCCCGGCCAGCATGGCGCCATCGGTCACGCGTGCCAGCCGCCTGTCGCTGGACGGCAAGGCGTCCGACATCGTCGATCCGCCCGGCCTATTGCTGCACCATGTGCAGGATGGGCGGCTGGTGAGCCATGTGGTGATGGTGGGCGAGCGCTAGACGCAGCGCGCGCCCCTGCGCCTATTCGGCCGCCTGGGAACTCGACAGGCCGCCAGCCTTTTCGATGAAGGCGATGATCTGGTCCAGACTCTCGCGGCGCAGCAGATCGGTGAACACATAGGGCCGCCCCTCGCGCACCTTCTGGGTGTCGCTTTCCATCACGCTCAGGCTGGCGCCGACATATTGGGCCAGGTCGGTGTGGGTGATGACCAAAAGGTCCGAGCGGGAAATGGCGGGGCCACCCTTGCGGGGGATTTTTTCGCCCTGGGCGACGGAGATGACATAGATGGTGATGTCGGCCAGGTCGGGCGAGAAGGTCGCCGCCAGGTTGTCGCCGCCGCTCTCGATCAGGATGATGTCGAGATCGGGGAATTTGCGGTTGAGGTTATCAATGGCCGCCAGGTTGAGCGAAGCGTCCTCGCGGATGGCCGTATGCGGGCAGCCGCCGGTTTCGACACCCACAATGCGATCCTCGGAAATGGCCTGCACGCGCGCCAGGATCAGGGCATCTTCGCGGGTGTAGATGTCATTGGTGACCACGGCCATGGAATAGCGGTCGCGCATGGCCTTGAGCAGCATTTCGCACAGCGTTGTCTTGCCCGAGCCAACGGGGCCGCCAATGCCGATGCGCAGGGGACCGTTCACAGATTTCATAGCAACCTCATGATGACGAGAGCGGCAAAGCCGGTGCCGAGCAGCAGGCAGAGCGGGGAATAGACGCGGCGGTCGTTGAGCCGGAAATTGGGTTCGGGCGTGCGGGCGGCCCAGCCGGGCGTGTAGCCGATGACGCCGCGGGCGAGGAACACCAGCGCCAGCAGTGCGCCCACCACGTCGAGCGGAATGCCGCCGCTGTCGTGGTCGGCCAGGGCCAGGGCGAGTACACCGGCAATGCCGAGGGCCACACCAATGCCGAAGCTGGCGATGCGGGGCGGCATGCGTTCGATGCCAGCGGTGCCGACGACGGTCTGCGCCAGGAGTTTTTCGTTGCGGATCGGCCAGGTGCGCCCGATCGACCAGAGCAGATGGGCGATGGAGGCTGCCAACAGGGCAACAAACATGAAGGCGGCGATCGGCATGCTCATGAGCGGAAGATTCTCGTGGTCAGGGTCTCATGCGACATTTGCGCAATATCGGCGGCATAGGCAACAGCGCCCAGGTCATCGAGCCCGGCCATGCGACATTGTGTGGCCAGATCGGCAATGGTTGGCTCCAGCACGGCCATGATGGCGAGGCCATCACTCTGGCCGATGGGTACCAGGCGCACCGCAACCGAGACCTGAGCATGCACAGTGGCGGTAAGAAAGGCCAGCAGCGTTGTCTCGAGTGCCATCGCGTGACCGGCCGATATGGCGCCGACGGCGATGGGGTAAGGGCAGGGCGCCGGCAGATTGGCGCTGACCGGCGTTGGCCAGGCCTGGGCCGCAGTGACAAAGGCTGAGCCCGTGATGGTGGTTTCCTCGTGCCGTTCACGCGCCGGGGTGAGGGCCAGGCAGAGATCGGCAAGGTCCTGCAGGGCCTCGGTGTTGTGCGCTGCGCCGTGAGCCTGGGCGAGCAGGATCGCGTCGGTGCGCAGGCTGCCGTGGGCAAGGATGCCCTCGACCCAGCGCTGCGTGGTTGCGCGATCATGCACCATGCGGCTGGCAATGGCGGATTCCAGTCCGGCCGACCAGGCGAAGGCGCCAACCGGAAAGGCCGGCGACAGCCAGGTCAGCAGCCGCTGCAGGTCAGTTTGGCTTGTCATCGGGCCAGCAGGGCGTGCCCCTGATCGCCATGGCTGTGATAGGCGCCGTGCTCGGCGTTGAACGGCTCGGAAACATTGACCACGCTGGCGCCCAGGCCCTCGAGCATGGTCTTGAGCACATGGTCCCGCTTGATGAGGATCCGGTCGGCCTCAAGCTGGGCAGAGGTGTGGCGATTGCCGATGTGCCAGGCCAGGCGCACCAGATGACCCGGCGAGCTGGCGCGCACTTCGTAGAGCAGCTCTTCGGCAGCGATGACCTCAACCAGGCGCCCGTCTTCCAGTTGCAGCGCACTGCGGTCGGCCAGGGTGACTGTCTGGGGAAAATCGACCATCACCTCGTCGCCATGCTGAAGCTGCAGGAGTTTGCGGCGCAGGCGGCGGGCATCGTGTTCGAGCACGATCACATCATAAGGCATGCCCGTGCCGTGATCGGGGGGCAGGACGGCGGTGACGCGGAGGGTGGGCATGAAGACCTTTCGAGGCACGTGTCAGTTGACGCTATAGAAGAACATGCTGATCCAGAAGGCCTGGTAGACCATATGCAGCAACACAGCCGTGAGCTGGACGCGTCGGTCGCCGAAGGCGATGGCGACGCCGCAGAGCACAAGGCCGAGCGGGATCTGGATCGCATAGGCTGCGGCGAAGCGATCCCAATGGTGCGCGCCCTTGATCAGCGTATCGACCGTGTCGAAGAAGAAGGTCGCCGCGAACAGGCCGAAGAACCAGCGCCGACGCTTGATGAAGAAATCCTCGTAGCCGGCGTACTCGGAGATGTTGTCAGGCGACAGCAGCGCAGCGAGCAGAAACAGGATCACCGAATAGGCGACCAGGAACAGGATGATGCCGATCGTCCAGTGTTCGATGTCGTAGAGCGCAAACTCCCACCACCAGAACAGCACCAGCTCGACCAGAATCGAGAAGACCCAGAGCAGGTGGAGAAGCGAGGCCCGATTGCGCCCGGGATGCTGGATGACACCGGCGACTGTCATCAGCAGCCGCGTGATGCCCAGGCCGATAATGGTCCCCAGGACGATGCGGATATGGGGGAAGATTTCGGCTGCGCTGTGGGGATCCATCGGACCTAGGGCGTATTGTTGATTTCGGTGCAGGTAAGCACGGGTTCGGCATCGTCGCCAAGGGTGACGTCAAACAGGTTGGCATCGGTATTCTTGCTCCACCACACCCACTTGCCAGCGGCATAGCGGGCACCGGAGCCGGACTGCACCGAGGCAAAGATCTGCGAGGCGGGCTCCTCGGGAGCAGTCAAAATGGCCAGGAAGTTGGGCGCGGCGTTGATGTAGGTCACCGAAAGCTGGGTGTCGGGGCCGCAATCATACTGGATGACAGACTGCTCGAAGGCGCCGGACGGCGTTGTCAGCGTGACCGAAAGATTGGTGTCGACGGCCATGGCCGGCGTGACGATCAGCAGGGTGGTGGCGGCGAGGGCGGACTTGGCGAACATGGTGGAATCCCTTGGCTGTACGGACCGCAAGCTAGCAGACGAGATTGATCACACAATGTCCACTTTGGCGGGGTCGATCACCTCGATGCGCGACGACAGGACATAGGGCGCTACAGCAGCCAGGAAGCCTTGTGCAGTGGCGCCTTTGCGATGGTTCTCAAAGCTCTGTCGGCTGTCCCATTGTTCGAGCGCGACCAGACGATCGGGGTCGGTGACGCTGGCGTGCAGATCGTATAGGCGGCAGCCCGATTCGCGCCGGGTGCTGTCAATCAGCGCATAGGCAGCCGCGACAAAGGCCTCGATGGTGCCGGGGCGAATGCGGAAGGTTTCGGCAACGTAGATCAATCAAGGGCCTCAAGTGGCGCGGCCGCGCGCTGTCGGAGGAATTTCGGGACGCACCAGCCGCGGCAGGCCACGACCCGTGCACAGCCTGACGACCACGGAGCAATAGTGGTGCTTTCCGCGGGAAGCGACAAGGCCGATCAACCCCGTTTGAGGCGGTAAAGCATCCCGGGGATCGGGTTATCCCGCTCATTGCGGATAGGATGGTGATGTCGCGCCGCGATGGCAAAGCCGGAGTGCGCGGCAAGCTGGTCGATATAGGCGTCCGGATGGGCGAAGCGGCCGCTGGAGCGCAGTGCGGGGCCGGGGCCCTCGGCGGTCTCGACGGAGAAGATGAAGAGGCCACCGGGGGCGAGGACACTGGTGACGGCGGCGAAGATGGGTTCGAGCGCGCCGAGATAGACAAAGACATCGGCGGCGATAGCCAGATCATAGGGGCCGCCCAGCGCTGGGTCTGAACCCAGGATCGCCGCGGCGTCGCCGGTGCGCAGATGACGGTAGATGCCGCGCTCCAGCGCCTTGCGCGTCATGCGGGGGGCAATGTCGATGCCATCCATAGCGGTGACACGGTCGGCTAGGGCAGCGCCGACAAGGCCGGTGCCGCAACCGATATCGATGAGGGCAGCGAAGGGTGGGTGATCGGCGAGCAGGGCGCGGATGACCTGCGGGATACGATAGCCCAGGGCGCCGGTCAGGTGATCGTCAAAGCTCTCGGCATAGGTATCGAAGAGGTCGGGCACATAGCCACTGGCGCGGGCATTGGCTTCGCCGGTGAGCGAGGCCAGCATGTGGGCGGCGTAGAGATCATAGGGCACTATGGCCAGGGCCTGGCGGAAGCTCGCGGTGGCACCGGCGGTGTCGCCGAGGTCCAGCTGGGCCTTGCCGAGACCGCGCAGGGCGGCACCGTCGCGCGGGCGATGGGCCAGAACTTCGGTGAAGGCGTCACGGGCCTCGATCAGCGCGCCCTCGGCCAGAAGGGCCTCGCCGCGCTGGAGCAGGGCCTGGGGCGTTGGTGTATCGGGCATCAGCTTGTCCTTGTGGCGGCCACCGGATGGGCGGCCGCCGAGTGAGGACGGTGTCTAGAACAGGAAGTAGCGCTGCGCCATGGGGAGCACGGTGGCCGGCTCGCAGGTAAGCAGTTCGCCATCGGCACGGACTTCGTAGGTCTCCGGATCGACGGAGATGTCCGGCGTGGCGGCATTGTGCACCATGGATGCCTTGCCGATGCCGCCGCGTGTATTGGTGACTGGCAGAAGCTGCTTTTCAACGCCAAGCTTGTTGCGCAGGCCATCGTCATAGGCGGCCTGGGAAATGAAGGTGACCGAGGAGCGGGTCAGCAGCTTGCCAAAGCTAGCGAACATGGGGCGGTAGTGCATCGGTTGCGGCGTCGGGATGGAGGCATTGGGGTCGCCCATCGGCGCTGCGGCGATGGAGCCGCCAAGCAGGATCATCTCGGGTTTGACGCCGAAGAAGGCTGGGTGCCAGAGCACCAGGTCAGCGCGCTTGCCGACGGCGATGGAGCCGATGTGCTGGCTCATGCCATGGGCGATGGCCGGGTTGATGGTGTATTTGGCGATGTAGCGCTTGACGCGGAAATTGTCGTTATCGCCGGTCTCTTCGGGCAGGCGGCCACGCTGGCGCTTCATCTTGTCGGCGGTCTGCCAGCAGCGGATCAGCACTTCGCCGACACGGCCCATGGCCTGGCTGTCCGACGAAATGACCGAGAGCGCCCCCATGTCGTGCAGGATGTCCTCGGCGGCAATGGTCTCCTTGCGGATGCGGCTTTCGGCAAAGGCCACGTCCTCGGGAATGGACGGGGACAGGTGGTGGCACACCATGAGCATGTCGAGATGCTCGGCAATGGTGTTGACCGTGTAGGGGCGCGTCGGATTGGTCGAGGACGGGATGACATTGGGCAGGCCAGCGACGCGCAGGATGTCGGGGGCGTGGCCGCCGCCGGCGCCTTCGGTGTGGAAAGCGTGGATGGTGCGGCCCTTGAAGGCGGCGATGGTGTCTTCCACGAAGCCGGATTCGTTGAGCGTATCGGTGTGGATCATCACCTGCACGTCATAGTCGTCGGCGACCGAGAGGCAGTTGTCGATGGCGGCGGGGGTGGTGCCCCAGTCCTCATGCAGCTTGAGGCAGGAGGCGCCGGCCAGGATCATCTCGGCCAGTGGGGCCGGGCGCGAGGCATTGCCCTTGCCGGCCAGGGCCAGGTTCATGGGGAAGCCGTCGAAGCTCTCGATCATGCGCTGGATGTGCCAGGCGCCGGTGCAGGTGGTGGCCAGAGTACCATGGGCGGGGCCCGAGCCACCGCCCAGCATGGTGGTGACCCCGCTCATCAGGGCCTCCTCGATCTGCTGGGGGGCGATGAAATGGATATGGGCATCCATGCCGCCGGCGGTGAGGATGCGGCCTTCGCCGGCAATGGCCTCGGTGGAGGGGCCGATGATGATGTCGACGCCGGGCTGGGTGTCGGGATTGCCGGCCTTGCCGATGGCGGCGATGACGCCGTCCTTGAGGCCAACGTCGGCCTTGTAGATGCCGGTGCTGTCGACGATCAGCGCATTGGTGATGACGGTATCGACGGCGCCCTCGGCTCGCGTGCGCTGGCTCTGCCCCATGCCGTCGCGGATCACCTTGCCGCCGCCGAATTTGACCTCTTCGCCATAGGTGGTGAAATCGTGCTCCACCTCGATGAACAGTTCAGTATCGGCCAGGCGAACCCGATCGCCGGTGGTCGGACCATACATATCGGCATAGGTGGCGCGCGAGATACGAGCGGGCATGGGGTCCTCGTGGAGTTCAGCCCAGGGCGGGCTTGGCGTGAGTGCGGAAGTTGGACAATGCGGATTCGATGACCTGATCGAGCAGGGCCGCGCCGGCCTTGGTGGTGTCCTGCTCGGCGTCGCGGGCGGCCAACGACAGGGCCAGGGCCTGCAGCGCATAGGCCTGGCGGCCCTTTTCCTCGCGCAGGGCGGTGTTGCCCTCGGCATCGATCTGCTGGAGCAGTTCCAGAATATCGGCCGGGGTCAGCGAGCCCTTGAAGTGAGACCAGTTGTTGTGGGCGCGGATGGAGACCAGGCGATCGGCTCCGGCGCCGAGCATGAACATGGCCTCGCCATCCTGCATGCCGCCGTCGTGCAGATTTGCGACAACTTCGGCGAGCTGGGCGAGCAGTTCGTTTTCGGCCTGGGTATTCATGTTCGTCTCCGCTGAAAGGTTTGGCGCCCTTCTAGTGGGATTTGCGGCATCCGCACAGTGCTAGCCGAGAGGGCCCATGACCTGCTGGCGGAAACCAAAGACGGTACGGTCGCCGCTGAGCGGAATGAGACGCACCTCGCGGGTCTGCCCGGGCTCGAAGCGCACGGCAGTGCCGGCGGCGATGTCGAGCCGCATACCGCGGGTGGCGTCACGGTCAAAGGACAGGCCGGCATTGGTCTCGAAGAAATGGTAGTGCGAGCCGACCTGGATGGGGCGGTCACCGGTGTTGGCGACCTCGATGGTGATCTGGGGCGCGCCGACATTGAGCTCGATATCGCCGGACTTGGGGATGATTTCGCCTGGGATCATGATGTCCTCGCGGAATGGGCGGGTGAAGCGGCAGAGGTGAGGGGACGACTCAGCGGATCGGTTCGTGCACGGTGACCAGCTTGGTGCCATCGGGGAACGTAGCCTCGACCTGCACGTCGTGGATCATCTCGGCTATGCCTTCCATGACCTGGGCACGGCTGACGACATGGGCGCCTGCTTCCATCAGCTCGGCCACGGGGCGACCGTCGCGGGCGCCTTCGACCACGAAATCGGTGATCAGGGCGATGGCCTCGGGATGGTTGAGCTTGACGCCGCGCTCCAGGCGCTTGCGGGCCACGATGGCGGCCATGGCGATCAGCAACTTGTCTTTTTCACGCGGGGTCAGGTTCATGGCTGGTCCTATAGATGCCAGAGGCGCGGGAGCGTGCCGGCGCCGGAAAGCTCAGCAAGAATTGGAACGATCAGGCGGCGAAGTGCAAGCCCTGTTTGTGCAAGGGCCCTGACCACCAGGCGCTCACCATTGGCGCTGGCGGCGATGCGGCCATCGTCGGTCAGTATGCTGCGCAGGGTGGCGAGGCGGCGGGCGCAGACGTCGGCATCGGGCGCGACATGGAGCACGGTGGCGAAGGCGCGTTTGCCGGCCAACAGGGAGAGGCCATCGCGCTCGGCCAGGGTACCATCAAGGCGGGTGGCTTCGGCATGCAGCAGGCGGCCATCGCGGCTGATACGCCAATTGTCGCGCAGACGGGCGTCGAGCGCGGTTTCGCCCATGGCATCGCGGCCGAGCAGGAAGGCCTCGATGGCGGTGAGGCTGGCGCCGGGGGCAAGATCGATATCGATGCGGCGGTCGAGCTGGCTGGCCGCGAACATGATGGTCTCCTGCGGCAGCCAATCTAGATGGGCGTCGGCGCCAACGGTGAGATGCGTCTCGACGCGGGCCGGGCCGCCGATGGAGCGATAGATGCGCTCGCAAGCCTGGGTCGTCAGCACGGCCCGGCCGCCAGGGGCGATCTCGGCGGTCCATCGCATATGGTCATCGCCGGTGAGGCCGCCGGCGGTGTTGATCAGCACGGCTTCGAGGGCGTCGGAATGGGTGTGGGGCAGGCGGATCTTGGCGCAGCCATCCTGATAGAGCTTGTCGAGCCTTGTGACGCCGTCGCGCTGCTGGGTCACGAGGCCGCCGACGCCGCGGGCGCGTTGCATGCGGGGCGCGGGCGCTTGTGCGGCGGACAGCTGTGGGGCGTCGATCAGCATGGACTCAGCCCCGGGCTGGGCAGGCAATGACAGCGCAGGCAGGTAGTCGGCATGGGCATTGCAGCGCCCGACAGGGCGGGCACCGTCCTCAACTAGACCATCAGATGGCGGCGGACGTCGGGCAGGTCCAGATCGCTGGCGGGGCCGGCATGCTGAATCTCGCCGCGATCCATCACGTAGATATCGTCGGCGATCTCGCGGCAGAAGTCGAGGAACTGTTCGACCAGAAGGATGGTCATGCCCTTTTCGTCGCGCAGGAACTGCAGGGCGCGGCCAATGTCCTTGATGATGGAGGGCTGAATGCCTTCTGTGGGTTCATCGAGCACCAGGACCTTGGGTCGGGTGACCAGAGCACGCCCGATCGCGAGCTGCTGCTGCTGGCCACCCGAGAGGTCACCGCCGCGCCGGCCCAGCATGGACTTGAGCACGGGGAAGAGCTCGAAGATGTACTCGGGTATGTTGCGTTCGCTGCGTGGCAGGCCGGCGTAACCGGTCTCAAGGTTCTCCTTGACCGTGAGCAGCGGGAAGATCTCGCGGCCTTGTGGCACATAGCCGATGCCCATGCGGGCGCGCTTATAGGGCGGGGCCTTGCGCAACAGCTCGTCGCCGAAGCGGATGTCGCCAGCCGAAATTGCGTGCACACCGGTGACGGCGCGCAGGGTCGATGACTTGCCCACGCCATTGCGGCCGAGCACGGCGGTGATGCGGCCGGGCTGACACTGGATGGACACCGATTTCAGCGCCTGGGCGGCGCCATAATGCAGATCGATGGCATTGATGGTGAGGGCGGTGCTCATCGTCCGAGATACCTTTCGATCACGACGGGATTGGCGCTGACCTGGTCGAGCGTGCCCTCGGCCAGCACCGCGCCTTCGGCGAGGCAGGTGACGCGCGAGCCGAGTTCGCGCACGAAGCTCATGTCGTGTTCGACCACGACCACAGAGCGGGTCTTGGCGATGTCGCGCAGCAGCTTGGCGGTCTCGACGGTTTCGGCGTCGGTCATGCCGGCCACGGGTTCGTCGACCAGCAGCAGCTTTGGGTCCTGCGCCAGCAGCATGCCGATCTCGAGCCACTGCTTCTGGCCGTGGCTGAGGTCGGCCGCCAGCTCGTGCTTGCGGTCGAGCAGGCGGACGGTCTCGAGGATTTCGCTGATGCGGGCATTGTCTGCTGTGCTGGCGGCATAGAACAGTGTCGAGAACACGCCACGCGGCTTTTTGAGCGCCATCTCGATATTGTCCCAGATGGTATGGCTCTCAAAGACCGTGGGTTTCTGGAATTTGCGGCCAATGCCCAGATTGGCGATGGCGGCTTCGTCGAGCCTGGTCAGGTCCGTGCGGCCATCGAACAGCACCTGGCCATCGTCGGGGCGGGTCTTGCCGGTGATGATGTCCATCATGGTGGTCTTGCCGGCGCCATTGGGGCCGATGATGGCCAGCATTTCGGCGGGATAGACGATGATGGAGAGGTGATTGATGGCCTTAAAGCCATCAAAGGCCACCGAGACGCCATCGAGATAGAGCATGGTGCCTGTCTTGTCGGTCATGGCTCTACTCCGCCGGCTTGGGTTGGTTGGTCGGCTCGATGCCCGCCTCGGCTTCGGCAGAGTCCGTCCGCTCATGCTGCTCGCGCTTGGTGGTGGCGCGGTGGTATTGGCCGATGAGGCCGACAATGCCCTTGGGCATGAACAGCGTGACCACGACAAAGAGGGCACCCAGCGCGAAGAGCCAGTATTCGGGGAAGGCGCCGGTGAAGTAGGACTTGCCCACATTGACCAGGATGCCGCCGATGATGGGGCCGACGATGGTTCCGCGCCCGCCCACGGCGGTCCAGATGACAACTTCGATGGAGTTGGCCGGATCGAACTCGGAGGGGTTGATGATGCCCACCTGGGGCACGTAGAGCGCGCCGGCAATGCCGGCGATGACGGCCGAGACGACAAAGGCAAACAGCTTCACATATTCAACGCGGTAGCCCAGGAAGCGCGTGCGGCTCTCGGCATCGCGCACAGCCACCATGACCTTGCCCAGCTTGGAGTTGACGATCATCGAACAGGCCAGCACCGCCAGCGCCAGGGCAATGGCCGAGGCGGCAAACAGGGCGGCGCGGGTGGTTGGGGCGGAGATGGACTGGCCCAGGATGTCCTTGAAGTCAGTCAGGCCATTGTTGCCGCCAAAGCCCATGTCATTGCGGAAGAAGGCGAGCAGCAGCGCATAGGTCATGGCCTGGGTGATGATGGACAGGTAGACCCCGGTCACGCGGCTGCGGAAGGCGAGGAAGCCGAAAACGAAAGCGAGCAGGCCCGGCACCAGGACCACCATCAGCATGGCGATCCAGAAATTGTCCATGCCGTACCAGTACCAGGGCAGTTCCTTCCAGTTCAGGAACACCATGAAGTCGGGCAGGATAGGATTGGCATAGACGCCGCGGGTGCCGATCTGGCGCATGAGATACATGCCCATGGCATAGCCGCCGATGGCAAAGAAGGCGCCGTGGCCGAGCGAGAGGATGCCGCAATAGCCCCACACCAGATCGAGTGCCAGTGCCAGCATGGCAAAGGTCAGGTATTTGCCGAACAGCGGCACGGCATAGTTGGGCAAGCGCAGCGGATGGCCATCGGGCAGCATCAAATTGGACAGCGGCACGGCAATGGCGACGACCAGGAGGATGGCGACGATCCAGATCGCTTTCTTGTCGAGGGCGCGGAAGAGGGCCTGTGTAATCATGCTTCGATGGACCTTCCCTTGAGCGCGAAGAGGCCGCGGGGACGGCGCTGGATGAAAAGGATGATGAGAACGAGAATGATGATCTTGCCCAGCACGGCACCGAAGTAGGGCTCGATGAACTTGTTGGCCACGCCAAGGGTGAGCGCGCCGACCAGCGTGCCCCAGAGGTTGCCCACGCCGCCGAAGACCACAACCATGAAGCTGTCGATGATGTAGCCCTGGCCGAGGTTGGGCGAGACGTTGCCGATCTGGCTCAGCGCGACGCCGGCCAGGCCTGCGATACCCGAGCCCAGGCCAAAGGTCATGGCATCGACCAGCGGGGTGCGGATGCCCATGGCGGAGGCCATGCGGCGGTTCTGGGTCACGGCGCGCATATGCAGGCCGATGGCCGTGTATTTGAGCACCAGCAGCAGGGCGACAAACACGATCATCGCAAAGATCACGATGTAGAAGCGGTTCCAGGTGATGGCCAGGCCGCCCAAATCAAACGAGCCGGACATCCAGGTGGGGTTGCCCACTTCGCGGATGTTGGCGGTGAAGATGCGCTGAACGGCCTGCTGGATGATTAGGGACAGGCCCCAGGTCGCCAAGAGAGTCTCCAGCGGGCGGCCGTAGAGAAAGCGGATGACACCGCGCTCGATGGCGATACCGATCAGGCCGGTGACAAGGAAGGCGAGGGGGAGGGCAATGGCCAGCGACCAGTCGAACAGGCCGGGGAAGTTCTGGCGGATGACTTCCTGCACCACAAAGGTGGTGTAGGCGCCCAGCATGACCATCTCGCCATGGGCCATGTTGATGACGCCCATGACCCCGAACGTGATGGCAAGACCAATGGCGGCCAGGAGCAGGACGGAACCGAGCGAAATGCCGAACCAGACATTTTGTGCCACGTCCCAGACCGCGCGGTCGCGGGCGAGGCCATCGATGGCCGTCTGAATGAGGGGTTTGACCTCGTCAGGCGCCGTGGCCAGAGCGGTGGTCAGCGTGTTGAGGGCGTCGCGGCCGCCAATGGCCTGCACCAGGGGCACTGCGGCTTGCCACTCGTCGATTGTAGCGTCAGGGGTCTTGAGGACGATGGCGGCGCGGGCCTGTTCCATGACACGCTTGATGCCCGCGTCAGTCTCGCCTGCGATGGCGCTGTCGAGCAGTTCAAGCTGGGCCGGATCGGCATCGCGCAGAATGGACTGGGCGGCAAAGAGGCGAACGCCGGGGTCTTCGCTCAGCAGCGTCATCTGGCCAATGGCCGTCCGCAGCACGCGGCGCAGGCCATTGTTGACCTTGACCTTGTCGAGCCCATCCGCAGTGAGATCGGGCAGTTCGGCGCTGGTCACCGGGTCGGTAATGGTGCCCTTGCCGCCGGCCTCGGAGGTGAAGACGATCTTGCCGCTGGCTTCGTCAAAATAGAGTTCGCCTTCGAGCAGGACTTCCAGCACCTGTACGACGCGTTGGTCGCCCGTGGTGACCAGGACGCCGATGGCGGCTTCGCGATCCTTGAAATTGCCGGGGGCGAGGGCATCGACCAGGGGCGTCAGTTCGGCATCGGCAACCTGCGCATTGGCAGGGGTCGCAACACCGACAGTGAGAACAAGGAAGAGCGCGATTGAGCGGAGAAGACGGATTGCGTTCATCATTGGCCTCATGCGTCGGTCAGTCGAAGAACGAGGGCGGCATGGCCGCCCTCGTCGGATGCAGTCGGTTCGCTTAGCTCGCGCCGCCGCAGGTCTTGGTTTCGGTGTTGTAGTTGCCGCAGGAGATCGGGGCGGTCCAATCGGCTTCGATCATCTTGGATTCCGGCAGGAAGTCGGACCAGGCATCGCCGGGGACGAGTTCGGATTCGGACACGACTTCGAACTGGCCGTCGGCCTGGATTTCACCGATCAGCACCGGCTTGGTGATGTGGTGGTTGGGGAGCATCTTGGCGACGCCGCCGGTCAGGTTCGGGGTTTCGAGGCCAATGATGGCGTCCAGCACGGCGTCGGTGTCGGTGGTGCCGGCCTTTTCAACGGCCTGGACCCACAGGTTGAAGCCGATGACGGTGGCTTCCATCGGATCGTTGGTCACCTTGTCGGGATTGCCCATGAAGGTCTGCCAGGCGCTGATGAATTCGGCGTTGGCGGGGACATCGACGGACTGGAAGTAGTTCCAGGCAGCCAGGTGGCCGACCAGCGGTGTGGTGTCAAAGCCGGCCAGTTCTTCTTCGCCGACCGAGAAGGCCACCACGGGGATGTCTTCGGCCTTGATGCCCTGGTTGGCCAGTTCCTTGTAGAACGGCACGTTGGCATCGCCATTGATGGTGGAGACGACGGCGGTCTTCTTGCCAGTCGAGCCGAAGGTCTTGATGTCGGAGACGATCGTCTGCCAATCGGAATGACCGAAGGGCGTATAGTTGATCATGATGTCTTCCTTGGCGACACCCTTGTCCATCAGGTATTGCTCAAGGATCTTGTTGGTGGTCTGGGGATAGACATAGTCGGTGCCGGCGAGAACCCAGCGCTCAACGCCTTCGCTTTCCATCAGGTAGTCAACGGCCGGAATGGCCTGCTGGTTGGGAGCGGCGCCGGTGTAGAACACGTTGCGCTGGCTCTCTTCGCCCTCGTACTGGACGGGGTAGAACAGGATCGAGTTCAGTTCCTCGAACACCGGCAGAACCGACTTGCGCGACGAGGAGGTCCAGCAGCCGAACACGGCGGCGACGCCATTGACTTCGATCAGCTCGCGCGCCTTCTCGGCGAACAGCGGCCAGTCGGAGGCCGGGTCGACCACGACGGCTTCGAGCTGCTTGCCCAACAGGCCGCCCTTCTTGTTCTGCTGGTCGATCAGGAACAGCATGGTGTCCTTGAGCGTGGTTTCGGAAATGGCCATCGTGCCCGACAGCGAATGCAGGACACCGACCTTGATGGTCTCGTCCTGAGCAAACGCAGGAACCATGGTGGTCATGGCGAGGCCGCCGGCCATGGCCGCGGCAAGCAATGCGCTTTTGGCGCCGAATTTGTTCATCTGTTTGTCCCTCTGCTGCATATGAGCCCCAAGACACCAAGGGAGGCGCTTGTTGGGGGGACTGTGGGACAGTTTGTTAATCGAGCCCTATACGTCGATTGACGTAACTCAGCGCCGGCAGCGGGGTCGACAGGGCAGCAGAGTGCTCAAGAACCTAGTGTTTCCAAGACAATCCGTGCTAACAAGGCGATGGCGAATTATTGTGCAGCCATCGGATTTGGTTAACATCTAGACGGCTCATGGCGCGACAACGCATCATTCCCATTCGGCGCGAATACAATCGCTGGGTCGCCAACCAGACGCTGGAAGACTATGCGCTGCGCTTTACGGCCAAGTCGGCGCGCCGCTTCTCCAATGACCGAATCTCGCAGACCGCAATCGGCGCGATTTCTTTTCTGGCGCTCGAGGCCATCGGCGGCGCCATTACGCTGAGCTATGGCACGACCAATGCGATTGCGGCGATCGTGGTGGCGTCGCTGGCGATCCTGTTCATCGGGTTGCCCATTGCGCGCTACGCCACCCGGCACGGTGTGGACGTGGACCTGCTGACGCGCGGCGCCAGCTTTGGCTATATAGGCTCGACGATCACCTCGCTGATCTATGCCAGCTTCACCTTTATCCTGTTCGCCATCGAGGCCTCGATCATGTCGAGTGCGCTGCAGCTGGCGTTCGGCATTCCGCTGTGGATCGGCTATATCATCAGCGCGGTGGTGGTGATCCCGCTGGTGACCCATGGCGTGCAGATGATCAGCCGGTTCCAGCTCGTCACCCAGCCGATCTGGCTGATCCTCAACATCGTGCCGTTCTTCTTCATCGCGTTTCTGGACTGGGACAAGTTTGACCTTTGGCTCGGCTTCGGTGGGCTGGGCACGCCAGAGGCGGCGGCAGGCGCCATTGCGCCTTTCGAGCTGGCCAAGTTTGGCGCCGCTTCGGCCGTGATCCTGGCGCTGATGACCCAGATCGGCGAGCAGGTGGACTTTCTGCGCTTCCTGCCACCGCAGGGGGCGAGCAAATGGCGGCATCGGCTGGCCATTTTCCTGGCCGGCGCCGGCTGGGTGGTGGTGGGTGCGCCCAAGCTGCTGGCCGGCTCGTTCCTGGCCTATCTGGCTTTGTCGAGCGGGGTGTCTGCCGAGCATGCGTCCGAGCCCGGCCACATGTACGCTGTGGCCTTCGGCTACATGATCCCCAATCAGTTCCTGGCGCTGATGCTGATGGCCGTGTTCGTGGTGATCAGCCAGCTCAAGATCAATGTGATGAATGCCTATGCCGGCTCGCTGGCCTGGTCGAACTTCTTCTCGCGGCTGACGCATAGCCACCCCGGGCGCGTGGTGTGGCTGCTGTTCAACGTTGCCATCGCGCTGCTGCTGATGGAGCTCGGCATCTATCGTCTGCTCGAAGAAACGCTGGGAATCTTTTCGATCATCGCCATGGCCTGGCTGTGCTCGATCTCGGCGGATCTGTTCGTCAACAAGCCGCTCGGCCTGGCGCCGCCGGGCATCGAGTTCAAGCGGGCGCATCTCTATGACATCAACCCGGTGGGCGTCGGCTCGATGCTGCTGTCGACGGTGATTGCGCTGAGCGCGCATTTCGGCCTGTTCGGCGAGATGGCTGCGGCGCTGTCGCCCTACATCGCACTGGTGGTGGCCTTCGTCGCCTCGCCGGCCATCGCCTGGGCGACCAAGGGCCGGTACTATCTGGCGCGCAAGCCGCGCAAGCAGTGGCAGACACTGGCCTCGGTGACCTGCTCGATCTGCGAACACCCCTTCGAGCCCGAGGACATGGCCTGGTGCCCGGCCTATGCGGCGCCGATCTGTTCGCTGTGCTGCTCGCTGGATGCCCGCTGCCACGACATGTGCAAGCCGCATGCGCATTTCCGGGCGCAGACCCATGCGGTGGCGGCCAGCATCCTGCCCGAGTGGGCCATTGCCAAGCTGCGAACGCGGCTGGGGCGCTATGGCACGTCCATGGCCATCGCCATCAGCCTGTTGGGCAGTGCGCTGTGGATGATCTATTATTTCGCTGCGGGGGCAGCGCCGCACACGGCCGATGTGGTGGGCGGCACGCTGGCGGTGGTGTTCTTCGTGTTTGCGGTGACGGCGGGGATCATCACCTGGTTCCTGGTGCTGGCGCATGACAGCCGGCTGGTGGCCGAGGAAGAGAGCTCACGCCAAAACACGCTGCTGCTCAAGGAGATCGACGCGCATTCGCGCACCGATGCCGAGCTGCAGCGGGCCAAGGAAAAGGCCGAGGCGGCCAACCACGCCAAGAGCCGCTATGTGGTGGGGCTGAGCCACGAGCTGCGCACCCCGCTCAATGCGGTGATGGGCTATGCCCAGGTGCTGGAACGCGACGCCGGCCTGCCGGAAAACCGGCGCGGCTCGGTGCAGATCATTCGGCGCAGCGCCGAGCACCTCTCGGGGCTGATCGATGGACTGCTCGATATTTCCAAGATCGAGGCGGGACGGCTGCAGGTCTATTCCAACGAGATCAATATCCAGGACTTTCTCGACCAGATCGTGGACATGTTCCGCCTGCAGGCGCAGGCCAAGGGGCTGGAGTTCCGGCACAGCCGGGCCAAGGCCCTGCCGCGCTATGTGCGGACCGACGAAAAGCGGCTGCGGCAGATCCTCGTCAATCTGTTGTCCAATGCCATCAAGTTCACCAGCGCTGGCCATGTCAGCTTCGAGGTGGCTTATCGCAATCAGGTAGCGAGCTTTGTGGTGGCCGATACCGGCAGCGGCATTGCAGCCGACGATATCGAGCATGTGTTCGAGCCCTTTGTGCGCGGGGCGGCAGAACGCAATCGTTTTGTGCCGGGCCTGGGGCTGGGCCTGACGATTACCAAGCTGTTGACCGAGACACTGGGCGGCGAGATCACGCTGACCAGTACGCCGGGCGTCGGCACACGGTTCCAGGCGCGATTGATGCTGGCCAAGGTGGAGCGTCCGCGGGCCGCCAGCGCCGATATCCGCCGCGTGGTCGGCTATGTCGGGGCGCTGCGTACGGTGATGGTGGTGGATGACAATGCCGACCACCGCGAGCTGATGCGCGAGATGCTTTCGCCACTCGGCTTTGTGGTTCTGACAGCCAAGGATGGTCCGTCGTGCCTGGAGACGCTGGATGCCCAGCAGGTGGACCTCTATTTCCTCGACATCCGCATGCCGGGCATGAGCGGCTGGGAGCTGCTGCAGGCGCTGCGGGACCGGGGCATCGCCGCGCCGGTGGTGATGCTGTCGGCCAATATCGGCGATGGCGCCGCGCCGGACGGGGGCGAGGCGGTGCATTCGGACACGCTGGCCAAGCCATTCGAGCTCAATCAGCTGCTCGAGAAACTGGCGACGCATCTCGACCTCGAATGGGACTATGCCGCGCCAGCACCAACAGGTTTGGCAGACAAGGCGCCGCCCTTGCGCTCGCCAGGGGCCGAGCATCTGCGCGAGCTGGTGAGCCTTGGCCAGATCGGGCATGTGCGCGGGATCGAAGCCAAGCTTGTGGAACTGGCCGGCGTGCCGGGCAATCAGCCCTTGGTGGACGCGCTGCGGCGGCATATCGAGGCGTTTGATTTTGACGGTTATGCAGAACTCATAGAGCGGGTGGGCCATGAGTCGGCTTGAGAAGGACCAGGACATCGTCCTGCTGGTGGATGATTCCCCGGAGTCGCTGGGGTTCCTGACGACGGCGCTGGAAGATGCCGGGGTAACGGTGCTGGTGGCCCGCAGTGGCGAAGCGGCCCTGGGCATTGCGCAGCGGGTGGCGCCGGACGTGGTGCTGATGGACGCAGTCATGCCGGGGCTGGACGGGTTCGAGACCTGCCGGCGCCTGAAAGCCATGGCGACGCTGACGCATGTGCCTGTCATCTTCATGACGGGGCTCACCGAGACCGAGCATATCGTGCACGCCCTTGAGAGCGGGGGCGTCGACTATCTGAGCAAGCCGATCAATGTTGATGAGTTGCGGGCCCGCATCAGGGTGCATCTGGCCAATGCGCGGCGGGCGCAGAGCGCGCGGATTGCGCTCGACGCCGCCGGGCGCCACCTGGTGGCCTTCGGCGCCAATGGGCTGGTGCTGTGGTCGACGCCGCAGTGCAACCGATTGCTGGAGCGCTCCGGGGTGGATGTGCAGGGGCAGGGGGCGATGACGCAGCGCTTCACCGATTGGCTTGGCGGGCAGACCGGCGAGCCGGCACAGGGCAGCGGGTTCGAACTGGCCCTGCCGGGTGCGCCGGGGCTGCAGTATTCGTTCCTTGGCCTTGTGGGGGGTGACGAATACCTGTTCCGCCTGTCGCGGGCGCAGGAAGAGGGGCAGGAGGAGGTGCTGCGCCAGCAGTTCGGCCTGACTCTGCGCGAAAGCGATGTGCTGCTGTGGATCGCGCGCGGCAAGTCCAACCGCGATATTGGCGAGATCCTCGGGCTCAGCCCGCGGACTGTGAACAAGCATCTCGAGCAGGTCTATACCAAGCTGGGCGTGGAGAACCGCGCTTCGGCCGCCATCAAAGCCATCCAGTCGCTGCAGACCCCGTTCGAACTCTAGCCTTTGGGCAGGCGATCAGGCGCTGGAGGTGAGGTTGAGCCGATCGAGCGTCTGGCGATCGGCCGGGTCCACCATGCCGATCAGGAAGCGCAGGATGATACGGCGCGACTCAGGTGGCAGGCTATCGATGGCGCCGTTGATACGGCTGGCCTGGGTGGCCGAGAGAGTGGAGAAGAGCTGCCGCCCCTTGTCGGTGGCATAGAGCAGGCGCTGGCGGCGATCCGAATAGCCCGTGCGCTGCTCGACATAGCCATTGTCGATGAGCTGGCGCAGCACGCGGGCCAGGCTCTGCTTGGTGATCTTGAGGATATCGAGCAGATCGGCCACTGGCATGCCGGGGCGCAGGTTCACGAAATAAAGCACGCGGTGGTGGGCGCGGCCGAAGTTCTGTCGGTCGAGCAGGGCGTCGGCATCGCCGGTGAAGTCGCGGTAGGCAAAGAAGAACAGGCCCATTATGTCCAGCGGCAGCGCTTCACCGTCCGGACCAGCGTAATTTATGTCAGCTATGTTGACATTCTTTTGGTGCGCTGCCATTGTGTTCCCATCAGGACGCCGTTCTGTCTTATCCCTCAGCCTATGTGGTTTGCCAAGACCTTGGAGCTCGGGCATGATCGGCGCCAAACGCGGGGCCGATACGGCGCCCGCAAACGAAAGGTTCGGGAGAGGATCATGGCAGGCGTGCCCATGGACCAGCGAGACGGCTGGATCTGGTTTGACGGCGAGTTCAAACCCTGGAAGGACGCGAAAATTCACGTGCTCACGCACGGGCTGCACTATGCCAGCTCGGTGTTCGAGGGCGAACGCGCCTATGGCGGCGAGATCTTCAAGTCGCGCGAGCACACCGAGCGCCTGATCCGCTCGGCCAAGACGCTGGACATGCCCATGCCCTGGTCTGTCGAGCAGATCGAGGAAGCCAAGCGCGCCGTGCTGGAAAAGAATGGCCTGACTGACGCCTATGTGCGTCCGGTGGCCTGGCGCGGCTCAGAAGAGCTGAGCGTGCCGGCGCGCAACAATACCGTGCACCTGGCGATCGCGGCCTGGGTTTGGCCGAGCTATTTCTCGGTCGAGGAAAAGCTCAAGGGCATTCGCCTGGAGTGGAGCAAGTGGAAGCGCCCGTCGCCGGAGACCATCCCGTCCTCGGCCAAGGCCGCTGGCCTCTACATGATCTGCACGCTGAGCAAGGACGCGGCCATGGCCAATGGCTTTGCCGACGCACTGATGCTGGACTATCGCGGCTATGTGGCGGAAGCCACGGGCGCGAATGTGTTCTTCATCAAGGGCAAGGACATCACCACGCCCACGCCGGACTGCTTCCTTAATGGCATTACCCGCCAGACGCTGATCGAGCTGGCCAAGCGCAATGGCTTTACGGTGACGGAGCGTCACATCCTTCCCGAAGAGCTGAGCCAGTTTGACGAATGCTTCCTGACCGGCACGGCCGCCGAGGTCACGCCCGTCAGCCAGATCGGCGATAACCGCTTTACGCCGGGCGAAGGCTGCCGCACGCTGATCGACGCCTATAGCGCCGAAGTGCAGCCCAAGCGGGCCGCCGCCGAATAGGCCGGGATGCAGAGATGACAAAGCCGGGCCATGGGCCCGGCTTTTTGTTGTCCTGTGGTTGCCGCCAGGGATCAGGCGGTGCGGGCCGTCCACTGCAGGATGTCGCTCATGACGGTCTTGAGCGCGCCGTCCAGCCCGGCGATGGCGGCGGCAGCCGGATTGGTTGCAGCCGGCTGCGTGGCGGTGAAGGACTTGCTCGCAAAGATCATGCCGCGCGTCTCGTCAACCAGCTTGGCGTTGATGGTCACCGTCGCCAGATTGCCGCTGGCCACATCGATCTCGAAGGCCTGCAGTTCGGTGGCGAGCGTGACATCGACGCGCAGTTGATCGTCCGGTCGGCCGATATTGGGGAAGTTGGACGCCTCGAAAGTCTGCAGCAGGCGGGTCTGCACCAGGCGGGGCAGGGTGTCGGAGAGCTGGGCCTCGGGCAGGTAGCTCAGCACATTGCCGGCTTCGCGAACCACAACGCGCTGGGAATCATAGGTCTGCACCGTCTTGGGCAGGGTGATGACGACGACGCGCGACGAGCGGCGGCGCATGGGCGTGCCGCTGGCGCTGGTGAGGTCGAAGGTCACCGGCGGGGTGGCGCCAAGGCAACCGGCCAGGCCCAGGGACAGGGCTGAGGCGCCGAGCACCATGAAGCTGCGTCGAGTGGTGAGCATGGGTCGTCCCTACCTCTTGTTGTATTCGCGGACGGTCTCGCCGCCGAAAATCAAGCCCTGGGGGTTGTTTTCGAGGTTTCTGACGACGCGATCAAGCCGTGCCAGCGTGGCGCGGGCATCCTGAGCGAGTGCGGTGAAATTGGGCAAGCCCTGCGACGTAAAGTTGTTCAGCCCCACCGCGATGTTGGCCGTGTTGGCATTGAGCTGATCGGCCAGGTTGCGCACCGAGACCGCGGCCTCGCCGATCTGGGCGAAAATGCCCTGATCGTCGGCGCCATCGACGGACTTGTCGACCTTGGCCAGGATTTCATCAACCTTGGCCACCGACCCCATCAGCGAATTGGAAATGTCGGTGAGGTTGGCCACAACGGTATCGACGTTGTCGGCATTGCTGCCCAGCTTTGCGGCGAAGCTATCGACATTGGCGACGGCGCGGCCAACGACGGCGGGGTCAATCTCGGCGGCGATCTGGTTGACCTTGGTGACCGCCGGATCGAGCTGGGCCACCATGTCGGTGATGCCCTTGGACAGCGCATCGGCCGCCTCAAAGAAGCTGTCGACCTGCGCTGAATTGCGGGCCAGGCTGTCGCTGAAGGTGGCCAGATCGGTCACCACGGCGTTGACCTTTTCCGGTGGCGCGGCGGCCAGCAGCGCCTTGACGTCGTCGCTCAGGCCGCTGAGGTCGCCCGAAAAGGCATCGACATTGGCGACAACGCGGCTGACCGCATCGGGGTCGACGGCAGCGGTGACGGCATCGATGCGGGCAACGCTGGTGGAGAGCGTCGTGCTCATCTGAGTGAGGCTGGTCGAGAGCGTGGACGCAGCGGCGAAGAACTCATCGACCTTGCCGGAATTGCGCGACAGCGTGTCGCTGAAGGTGGCGACATTGTCGACCACCTGGGTGACGCGCTCGGGCGGGATGGCGTCCGCCAATTCGCCCAGCTTGGCCGAGAGCGTGCTGATCTGTTCGGCCATGGGGCCGACCTGCTTGCCGGCATCGGCAATGGTGGCCAGCGCATCCTTGACGCCATCGGCATTGGCGGCCAGCGCATCGCTGAAAGTGGCGACATTGGCGATGGTCTGGTTGAGCTTCTCGTCATTGGTGTCGAGGAAGCCGTTGAGGCGGTCAACCGCCGTCGCAGTGCCATTGATGGTGGTGGAAAGACCATCGAGAATGGACTGGAAATCGGAAACCTTGGCATAGAGCGTGGGCACATCGCGACCCGGCTCGGTGGGCGGCGGGCCGGCGGCTTCGGTGCCGCCCGATAGCTGCAGCGAGCCTACACCGGTCAGCCCCTGGAAGCCCATGAGCGCCTTGGTATCGGCCTTGACCGGAATGGAGGCATCGATCTCGATGCGGGCGATCACGCGGCTGATGTCGGTGGGGTCCAGGCCCACCGAGCGGACCTGGCCGATCTTGATGCCGTTGAACTGTACCTCCGTGCCCGGGCCGATGCCAGACACAGTGCCGGTGAAGATAACCTCGTAGGACTTTGTTTGCAGATTGCTCGAGGGGCCCGCGAACCAATATACGAAGCCGAAGAACGCAAGCAGCACAGCGGTGGCCAGGGCCCCGACGGTTGCGTAATTTGCCTTGTTTTCCATGGTCTAGCCTTCGGGGTTGTGGGCGCGGGGGCCGTGGAAATAGTCCCTGAGCCAAGGATCGTCCGCTGCGCGCATCTCGGCAAGCGTGCCGGCCTTGAGCAGCTTGCCGCGGGCCAGGGCAACGATGCGGTCGCAGGCCGCCTCCAGACTGTCCAGGTCGTGCGTCACCATTAGCACGGAAAGGCCCAGCGTCTCGCTCAAGGTGACGATCAGCTCGTCAAATTTGCCGGCGCCGATGGGATCGAGGCCGGCGGTGGGTTCGTCCAGGAACAGGATCCTGGGATCGAGGGCCAGCGCTCGCGCCAGCGCGGCACGCTTGATCATGCCGCCCGAGAGCTGGGCGGGATAGGACCAGGCCGCTTCGGGCGGCAGGCCCACCAGATCAAGCTTCATACGCGCCAGTTCCCGGCGCAGGCGCGGCGGCATGTCGAGATGCTCGCGCATGGGAAACTCGATGTTCTCGATCACGCTGAGCGAGGAGAACAGCGCGCCCTGCTGGAACAGCACGCCCCAGTCGCGCCGGACCTGCGCCTGCTGCTGCATGGTGAGGTCCGAATAGGTGTGGCCGGCGAAGCTGACGGTGCCGCCGCGGGGCGCGATGAGGCCCACGATGGCGCGTAGCGTGACGGACTTGCCCGAACCAGAGGGGCCGATCAGGCCTAGGATTTCGCCGTCGCGCAGGTCAAAGCTCAGGCCGTCGATGACCGTCGTGGCGCCAAAGCCGACTTCGAGATCGTTGACCGTCATGATGGATGCGGGCTGGGTCATGGTCAGAACTTGATCGCCGCAAAGAAGATGGCGAACAGGCCGTCGGCCACGATGACCACGAAGATGGATTTGACCACCGATGAGGTGGTGCGGCGCCCCAGGGATTCGGAAGACCCCTGCACCTTCATGCCTTCGAGCGAGGCCAGCAGGCCAATCAGGAAGCCCATGAAGGGCGCCTTGAGCAGGCCCACAGCGACGCTGGTGACAGTCATGGCGTCGCGCAGGCGCAGGATGAAGGTCTCGATAGGGATGCCACCATAGGCCTGGCCGACGAGGATGGCGCCGAGCAGGCCGGCCATGGACCCAACGAAGGCCAGGAGCGGCAGGCCGATGACCAGGGCGAAGACGCGGGGCAGCAGCAAGGCCTGGTAGGGATCAACGCCCATGACCCGCAGGGCATCAAACTCCTCGCGGATGCGCATGGAGCCGATTTCGGCGGTGATGGCGGAACCCGAGCGACCGGCCACCATGATGGCAGCAAGCAGGACGCCGATTTCGCGGAACATCAGGATGGCGGCCAGGTCGACCACCAGGATCGAGGCGCCGAAATTGCGCAGCTGCAGAATGGTCTGCTGCGTGATGATGGCGCCGACAACCAGCGAGATCAGCGCGACGATCGGGATGGCGCGCAGAATGATCTGCTCGAACTGGTTCACGAAGCTGGCGAGGCGCAGCGGGGCCTGGAAGGTGGCGGTCTGCGCCAGGGCGCCCAGGATGCGGCCCTGGGTTTCGTTGACGGCAATGACGTCCCGCAGCGCGCCGATGACAGTGCGGCCCAAGCCGATGAAGGGCACGAGCAGGGGGTTGTCGTGCGGACGGCTTGCGGGGGCCTTGGGATCGTATGCTGCTATTCGCTGCAGCAGGGTGGCGTGCTTGGGCGAGGCGCCGACAAAGGCGGCGGTCGAATCGGCCCGTTCGCGACCCAACTGGGTGAGCAGCCATGCCCCCGCTGTATCGAGCGTGTTCAGGCGGGAGATATCGATCCGCGCGGCACTGCGCTCGGCTGGAGACAGGCCCAGTTCGGCGATGTCGCGTTCGAGCTCGCGGGCATTTGCGGCCGTCCAGTCGCCGACGCACAGGATCGTGCGGCCTGCTCCCTGTGCTGCGCCGAGCTCGACAAATCGCGCCATAGAACTATTTGTGCCAATCATTGTTGCGACTGCAATAGCATGTTCTGGCCGCTTTTGCAGGAGTATACGCATCGAAGAGGCATGAGGGATCAACTGTTGTCCCCATGCAATGCGGGATCACGACCAGCGGGCCTTTGCGGTATCGTCTTCGTCACGCGGAGCCACCCAAACAGTGCCGTTGGGACCTGACTCCTGCTTCCAGAAGGGCGCGTCGGTCTTGAGGTAATCCATAAGGAATTCGGCGCCCCGGAAGGCGGCAGCCCGGTGAGGCGAGAGGGTCATGACCTGGACGATCGGTTCGCCCGGCGCAAGCGTCCCGTAGCGGTGGATGACGGTGGCTGCGAGCAGCTCAAAGCGGGCGGTGGCGTCAGCCAGGATCGCTTCGAGCTGGTTGATAGCGAGCTCAGGATAGCATTCGAGAGTCAGGCTGGTGACCGGATCGTCAGGGCTGGAGCGGACGACGCCAGTGAAGGTGACGGCAGCGCCGGCGCCCTGGCCGGCGGCGAGAAAGGCGTTGGTTTCGGCGCCCGGATCGAAGGGCTCCGTGGTGACGCGGACGGGCATGGTCAGCCTCCGGTCATGGGCGGGAAGAGGGCGACGACTCCGGCGCCGGCTATGGGCGCGTCATGCGGCACAAGCCGGGCATCGACGGCAGCGCGAATGAGGCTGCGTTTGCTGACGGCATGGGCAAAGGCCTCGTCGCGTGCGGCAAGCCAGTCGATGAGGTCACTGACAGTGGCGACCTCGGCGGGCGGAGACACGTGTTCCTCGCCCCGATTGAGACGTTCGCGCAGCCAGGCGAAGTAGAGGATCTTCATGCCGGGTCGCCAGACAGATGCGGCCAGCTGGCGCGCAGATATTGCCAGCCGGTCCAGACCGTCATGACGCCGGCCAGCCAGAGGAGGAGGCTGGTGGGGATGTCGACCACGGGCAGCAGCGGGCGGACCAGCACGAAGGCCAGGGCCACAAGCTGCACGGTGGTCTTCCACTTGGCGAGCTGTGTCACCGCGAGGACGACCTTGGCATTGCCGAGAAATTCGCGCAGGCCGGAGATGAAGATTTCCCGGAAGAGGATGGCGCAGGCCGGGACCAGTTCGAGCGCCGAAAGGCTGTGATCCCAGGCGAGGGCGACGATCAGCACGCCGACCAGGAGCTTGTCGGCAATGGGGTCGAGCATGCGGCCGAGCGGGGAATACTGCGCCCAGGCGCGGGCGAGGTAGCCATCGAGCCAGTCACTGGCTGCCGCCAGGACATAAAGGACAAGAGCCAGCACGCGCAGGGTGGGATCGCCCGCCAGCGCCAGCCAGACGATGGGGATGATCGCCGCGATGCGGGCAATGGTGATCTGGTTGGGGACGAGCAGCAGGGGATTCTTGGCCATGAGCGGAGAGAACAGGAAGGGTGGGGTGGGGTCAAGCCTGCCTGACCTTGCTGCCCAGGAGCATCAGCTCTGGTCGATGATTTCCAAGATTTGCCCCGACCTGACGCGAAACAGGGAGGCGCCGGCAAAGGCGAGGTTTTGTCCGGCTTTCCAACCATTGGGGAGATCGGCCGCCACCGTGGCGGTGTAGTCGATCTCGACCAGGGTGGTGTCGGCTACAGTGATCGCGTGCCTCACCACCTGCCGCCGCGTGGTGAACGCGGCGGCCCCTGCATGGGCCATCTGGGCAAATGACGGCTTGCCGATTGCCTCTGCTGTCACCTGGCCAGCGGACAGATTGCGAAACACAACGTCCTCGGCCAGACAGTCCAGCATCCGGTCGATGTCCCGGGCGTTGTAGGCCGCGATATAGGCCTCTATGACCGCTGGTATCGCCATCGCCTCACGCCACCTGCTGGTTGGTGGCAGCCCGGCGGGCGGTGACGGCATCGGCCAGGGCGGTGAGAGCGGTGACCGTGGTGTCCCAATCGATGCAGCCATCGGTGATCGACTGGCCATAGACCAGCGGCTGACCCGGGATGAGATCCTGGCGACCGGCCACGAGGTTGGATTCGACCATGACGCCGATGATGCGACGATCACCCGCAGCCAGCTGGTCGCCGATGTCGGCGAGGACAGCGGGCTGGTTCTCGGGCTTCTTGGACGAATTGGCGTGGCTGGCGTCGATCATGATGGTGGCGGGCAGCCCGGCTTTTTCAGCAGCCTGGGCTGCGGCCTCGACGCCTGCAGCGTCGTAGTTGGGCGCCTTGCCGCCGCGCAGGATGATGTGGCAGTCGGCATTGCCGGTGGTGGCGGCAATGGCCGAGCGACCGGACTTGGTGACAGCCAGGAAATGGTGCGGCTGGCTGGCCGAGGCAACGGCATCGAGGGCGATCTTGACGTTGCCGTCGGTGCCATTCTTGAAGCCGACCGGGCAGGACAGGCCCGAGGCCAGTTCGCGGTGGATCTGGCTCTCGGTGGTGCGGGCGCCGATGGCGGCCCAGCTGACGAGATCGGCAATGTATTGCGGCGTGGTCATGTCGAGGAATTCGCAGGCGGCCGGCATGCCTATGTTGGCGATGTCGAGCAGCAGGGCGCGAGCGGTATGCAGCCCATTGTCGATGTCGAAGCTGCCATCGAGGTTGGGATCGTTGATCAGGCCCTTCCAGCCCACCGTGGTACGGGGCTTTTCGAAGTAGACGCGCATGATGATCTCAAGGCGGTCGCCGAGCGTGTCGCGCAGGGCCGAGAGGCGCTTGGCGTAGTCGAGCGCGGCGGCCGGATCGTGGATGGAGCAGGGGCCCACCACCACGGTCAGGCGATCATCGGTGCCGGCGAGAATATTGTGAACGGCGTGGCGGGCGCTGATGACGGTGCGGGTGGCAGCATCGGTGCGCGGGTGCTGGCGCATCACCTCGATGGGAGTGGTCAGTTCCTTGATGGCACTGATGCGCAGATCGTCTGTGGACTTCAACATAACTGGTTCCTCGGGGATATCTGGGCGAGGCGGCCAGTAAAAAAGCCGCCTCAAGGGGGGCGGCTGGCTTCGGGTTTGGTCGTATCCTGGGGGATCAGATCAAGCGCGCGGTAGCCTCCGCCGGGAGCGGATAGCTAAAATACCAAAACGAGATGGTGGCGACTGAACGGATCATGCCCGAAGATGTAGCGCGGCGTTTTGCGTTTGTCGACTCCAACTTTAGCCGCCTGCGCCCTGGTAATTGCGCAGGCACCAGCGCCAGTGGAGCATGGCGAGGCCCGCCATGGCGGGGCCGGCCAACACGCAGGCCAGGCCGGCGAAATCGCCCAGCATGGGCACAGGCTTGCCCAGGATGACCGAGACGGGCACCGTGCTGATGAAGCCGAGCGGGACTGCTGTCAGCAGGAGAACCTGGATGGGCAGCGGGAAGATGGTGATGGGATAGCGCGCCAGCTCCCAGAAGCCGAAGAAGATCGAATAGAGATGGCGCGAGCGGACAAAGACCATGGCGGTGGCGCCAATCATGGTCATCAGCGCGCAGACCACCATGGCGCCGCTGACCAGGGTAGCAATGAAATAAAGTGCCAATGGAAAGGACCAAGTGACTTCGACCTGTGTCAGCGCCCAGCCCATGAGGCCGATGGCCAGGGCGACATGGCCGGCATAACCGATGTTGAAGCCGGAGAAGACCAGATAGGTCCAGGTGCTGATGGGCTTGACCAGCAGCGCATCCATGGTGCCCTGGCGCACCAGATCCTCCATGACGCGGAACTGGGTGAAACTGAAGCTGGCGCCCGTGGAATAGGCCAGCAGGTGAAAGCTGAGCAACAGGGCGATCTCGGACCACGACCAGCCGCCCAGCGTGCCGAAGCGGGCGACGATGAGGGCAATGGCCGTGTACATGCTGCCGTAGGAGACGGCCTGGGAGACCCAGGACAGCACCAGGGCGCCGGGATACTCGAGCTTGGTGCGTACGAACATGCGCACCAGATGGGGGATGACGGCAAGGGTGCGGACCAGGGCCATGTCTCAGCCTCCCTGCACGATGAGGCGGTGGCGGGCGCGGGTCCATAGCCAAGCAAGGGCGCCAAGCAGGACCGCCAGCCAGACGAGGCCAATGGCAAAATAGAGCAGCGTCTGGCTCACATCGAGCCGGCCGAGATAGACCGCCGCCGGATAGTAGGAGACCCAGGCAAAGGGCAAATGGCCGGCAATCGCCGCCAGCCAGCCAGGGAAGAGCCAGAGCGGCACGAGGCCGCCCGAAAGCAGGGTCATGATGCTCATCAGGAACCATTCGAGCGCCGAGGCGGTCATCAGCCAGAACGCCGCAAGGCCAGCAAGGCTCGCCAGGGCAAACAGCATCATGAAGGACAGGGCCCAATAGCCCAGGAAGGCCAGGGCATGAAAAAGGCTGGCAGGTGGCACCATGCCATAGGTAAGTCCGGCGATGACAACGACGGGGAGCACAACCAGCAGCAGCTCGAAGAGGAAGTGGCCGATGTGGCTGGCCAGCAGGAAGGCTGGGTAATGCAGCGGCTTGAGCAGGTAGACCGCGACGTCGCCGGTCTGGATGGCGGTTCCAACATCGTGCAGCAGGCGGGCGAAATCCCAATAAAGGACGGGGCCGGCGATGATGGCGTAGGTGATGGCCTGGGGCAGGGTGACGCCATCGGTCATGGTGCTGGTGGCGGCGCCATAGACCGAGACCCAGATGGCGATGCGGGCAAAGATGAAGACCAAATCGCCAAAGGCCGCCGACCAGACCGCGCTGCGATAGGCCAGGCGCGACTGGAAGGCATTGACGGTGAAGGCCGCATAGGCCCGGGCTTTCATAGCGCTTCCGCCGCGCGCTGGGGCTTGGACTGGTAGAAGGTGCGGATCACCTCCTCGATTGCTGGCTCCTCCAGCGTCACGTCCTTGAGGTCATAGCCGCTGCCCAGTTCGGTGAGCACATCGAGAATGGAGGTGTCTTCGGCGTCGAGCAGGAAATGCTTGGCGGCGCCGTCGTCGGTGACGAGGCGGGCGGTAGTCAGGGTGATGGGGCCGGGATCGCTGCCGAATTCTAGGCGCAGGCGACGGCGCGAACCGAGCGCGGCGCGCAGGCGCGGTAGCTCGCCATCGAACAACAGTTTGCCGTCGTCGACCATGATCAGGCGCGGGCAAATCTCCTCGATGTCCTGCAGGTCATGGGTGGTGAGGATGATGGTGGTGCCGCGCTCGCGGTTGATCTGCGCGAGGAATTTGCGCACCGCATCCTTGGCCACGACGTCGAGACCGATGGTGGGTTCATCGAGGAACAGAATCTTGGGATCGTGCAGCAGGGCCATGGCGATTTCGGCGCGCATGCGCTGGCCGAGGCTGAGCTGGCGCACCGGGCGGTCGAGATAGTCGGCCATGCCCAGCATGGTGGTGAGGAATGCCAGGTTGTCGGCAAAGCGCGCCTCGGGCACTTCGTAGATGTGGCGATGCAGATCGAAGCTGTCGCGCACCGGCAAATCCCACCAGAGCTGGCTGCGCTGGCCGAAGACCACGCCGATTTCGGCGGCATTGGTCATGCGGTGGGCATGGGGCTCGCGGCCGAGCACACTGAGACTGCCGGCTGTGGGCACCAGAATGCCGGTCATCATCTTGATCATGGTTGATTTGCCGGCGCCATTGGGGCCGAGATAGCCAACGGCCTCGCCGGGCGCGATGGCAAAGGACACATCCTGCACCGCGCGCACCTCGGTGTAGTCGCGGCTGAACAGGCTGCGAATGGCGCCGCCCAGGCCGGGCAGGCGCTTGGGCTGGCGGAACGTCTTGGCGACGCCGCTGACTTCGATAATGGCCGACATGATGGGACCCCCGGTGGAGGACGATAGCCGATTCTTCCGCTGCAGCAAGCTGTTGTCAGGGCATGAAAAACGCCGCCGGCGATGGCGAGAGACGGACAGGATCGCCTCGCTGTTGCTGCTCTGGTGCATCCTCCCCGCTGCGGAGCGGCGCTGTCCGCTTCGTTGAACTCGATGTGCGCTCACTGGGCCAGTCGTCTTCGCCGCCATGCCCGGCGGTCACGCGGATGTCCGGAAAAGGGCCGGCAGGGCAGAGGCCGTCAGCTGACGTCGGCGATCCAGGGGCGGAGGTCGAAGGCGTCGTCGAGGTCCTCGGGACGGGCGTGGCGGCCCAGCGCGCGCAGCTCGGCCGGGGTCTGGCCGTAGCGGCGCTTGAAGATGCGGCTGAAATTGGAATGGTCGTCAAAGCCGTAGGCGGCGGCGATGGTGCCGATGCGGCGGGTGTCGTTCTCGTCGCTGAGGGCGCGGCGCACATGGGCCAGGCGCCGCTCGGTGATATAGGCCTCAACGCCCTTTTGCGGTTCGAACAGGCGATAGAGCGTCGAGCGCGAGACGCCCAGTTCGGCGGCAAGGCCGGCGATGTCGATCCTGCCGGCGGTGATGCGCGCATCGATGAGGCGGCGGACGCGCTGAAAGAGGAGGTCGCGCAGCGGCTCGACGGCCGCTTCGCCCATTTCCTCGACCGGCTCGAGCGCTGCTTCGTAGAGCGCGAGGGTTGCGGCAGCTGCGGCGGCGCCCGTGCTGAGCGGCATGGTGGGCAGGCGCTGGGCGAGGCCGATGAGATGATCGGCCAACATGCCGCCCAGGATGGCGCCGCGCGGACCCTGGGTCATGATTCCATGCGGGATCTTGCGCGACTTCACCAGGTCCCGAGGAACCAGCAGGGTGATATTGCGGGAGCGCAGCGACACGGTGGTGGTCTGGCGTGTCATGTCGAGTGTCACCAGATCGCCGGGGCGCACCGTGATGGGCCGGTCGTCGACGTGGCCGGTGTAGCCACCCTCGGTATAGACCTGGATCAATAGGTGATCGAGGCCATCGAGCCGGGCCTTCTCGGCACTGCGACTGAAGCAGGTGGGATCAAAGCTGCCCAGGCCCACCAGGATGTCGCCCAGATGAAACGTGTCATAGCTCGCCGCGAAGGGCTGGTCGGGTTGCGCGGGCGTAATGTCAAAGACCGGTGCGATGGCGGCCTGCCAACCAGCAAAGGCCTCTGACGCGGGGCGGTCCGCAGAGTTGAACGATTGGCGCGGCAGCAGGGGGGTGGGGTCTGTCATGAGACGGCAGCGCCCCGATGCTGCAGCCGTCCATGCTGGTTGAGACGGTCAAACCACAAATGGAATTTTGCTCTCATCACCGATCCTGCAAGCCCTGCTATCGACGCCGCCAAGGATGAATATCCGGTCTTAATAGGGGGATGCAGCGTGAACGGGAAACGGTTTTTGTGGCTTGGGCTGGTGGCGGCGCTGTGTGCGACCGGCAGCGCGCGGGCGCAGTCCAGTTCGACCAGCGAGGCCTATTGGAAGACGCAGGAATATCTGGCGGCCTATCAGCTCAACGCCATCGATGCTGCCAAGGCCTATGCGCTCGGGATTACCGGCAAGGGCGTGGTGGTTGGCGTGCTCGATACGGGCATCGATGCGCGGCATTCCGAATTCACCGGGCGGCTGAAGCCGGGGTTCGATCTCAACACCGGCAAGATCATAACCGGCCTTGAGAACTTCGAAAGCCCAGACACGGACTCGCCCACCGGGCTGAGCAACCACGGCACGCATGTGAGCGGCATTATCGCGGCCAATCGCGATGGCGTGGGCATGCATGGCGTGGCCTTTGACGCGCAGATCATCAACAGCGTCTATGACACCCGTACCGGCAACAGCGATGATATGTTCTATGAGAGCTGGCGTCGGCTGGTGGATAGCGGCGTGTCCATCATCAACAATTCCAGTGGCGTGAACGACTGTTCGCAGGCGGTCAATCCGCCCTGCAACGTCACCGACTATGACGCCGACTCCATCGCCGCGGCTCTGCCGAAGACCATCGAGGCGATGAAATATACCGCCGAAAAAGACGTGCTGATGGTGTTTGCCACCGGCAATGAAACCCAGACGTCGCCGGATGCTCTGGGCGGCATGCCCTATTGGGTGCCCGAGCTGCGCGATAATTTCCTGGCCGTGGCTGCCGTGGACAGCAACGGCAATCTGGCCGACTTCAGCAATCAGTGTGGCGTGGCGGCAGATTGGTGCCTGGCAGCGCCGGGCGTTGCGGTGGTTTCGGCGCTGCCGCTGGGCACGGGCAATGACGGCAGCAACTACGGCCCAATGGACGGCACCTCGATGGCAACGCCGGTGGTGACGGGCGTGGCCGCTCTGGTCAAGCAGGCTTTCCCGTTCTTTTCCGCCCATGAGATCCAGCAGGTGCTGCTGACCACGGCAACGGCAATGGGCGACAAGCAGAAGTTCGGCTGGGGCATGGTCAATGCCGGCCGGGCGCTGCAGGGTTATGGCCAGTTCATGAGCGAAACGGTGGTGAACACCGCCGGTTCGAACTCGACACTGTCCAACGCCATTTCGGGCACGGGCGGGCTCGACAAGCAGGGCGACGGCACGCTGACGCTGACCGGGGCCAATACCTATACCGGCGAGACCAAGGTGACCGGCGGGCAGCTCTCGATCAATGGATCGGTGGTGTCCAAGGTGACGATTGCGCAGAACGGCGTACTGCGTGGCGTGGGCAAGATCGACTCCTCGCTTTATTCGGCTGGCCGGTTGGCGCCCGGCAACTCGCCGGGCACGCTGACGGTCAACGGCCCGGTGACGATCGCTGCCGGGGCGACGACCTCATTCGATATCGATGGCACGGGGACGGGGAATGGCGCGGGCAATTACTCGCGGCTGATCACCACCGGCGCCAATGGCAGCATCAGCGTCAACGGCGTGATCGTGCCAGTGCTGCGCGGGATCACCGGCTCGGCGAGCAACACCTATGTGGCGCCGCTGGGTAGCCGCTATGAGGTGATCCAGGCCAGCACAGCCATCACCGGTGGCTTCACGTCGCTGACGCAGCCGACGACGGGCGGCCTGCCCAACAGTACGCGCATGGATGCGCTCTACAGCAGCCGCAGCATTGCGCTGGTGGTGACGCCACTGGTCTATGGCAATCTGGCCGCCAACGGGCTGGCAGCCGGGCCGAACCAGAATGCGGTGGGTGCGGCGCTCGATTCGGTGCGCCCGGCAGCGGGGCCGCGGACCAATGACGTGTTTGCCGCGCTTTATGCGACGACGCCCGAGGCACTTGTGCCGGCACTGAGCCAGGTGGCGGGCGAGGTGCATGCGGCGGGCTCGACGGTGATCCTGGAGCATGGCGGATTGCTGCGCGACGCGCTCAATGCGCGGTTTGCCCCTGGCGCAAGCGGGCAGAGTGCGCAGGGCTGGACGTCGCTGCAGGCGGTGGGCGGTTGGGCCGAAGGCAATGGCGGCGCGCGCCTGAACTGGAGCGAGCAGGCGTTGTTCGGCGGCGCGGACGGCATAGCAGTGGGCAATTGGACAGTGGGCTTTGCCGGTGGTGTCAGCCGGTCGTCGGGCCGTATCGATGCGCAAGGCGCGGGCATGCGCAGCACCAATGGCGACCTGGCCGTCTATGGGCAGACCACGTTCGGTCCGGTGAAGGCCAGCCTGGGCGCAGGGGTGACGCTGTCGGGCGTCGAGACCACGCGTGCCATCAGCTTTGGCGGCGTCAATTCGAGCATTGGCACATCCTATACGCGGCTGTCCGGCCAGGTGTTCGGCGAGCTGGGCTACGGGCTGGCGCTGGGCGACGTCGAGCTGACGCCATTCGTTTCGGGCGCGCTGGTGGGGCTGTCTTCGGCGCCCTATAGCGAAAGCGGGTCAGCTTTTGCGCTGAGCGGCACGCTTGCCGGGCAGACGCAGGGGATCACCGTGGCCGGACTGCGGGTGTCGACAGAAATTCCGGTGGGCGATGCTGCGCTTTCGGCCAATGCGATGGTGGGCTGGCAGCATGTGTTTGGCGATGCACAGGGCAGCGCCAGCCAGGCTCTGGCCGGCGGGCCGGCGTTCCGCACCGTCGGTGCAGGCGCTTCGCGCGATGCTGTGGTGGTCGACCTGGGGATCAACTACGCGCTGGGCAAGGGTGTGGCAGCGGGGCTCAGCTCGAGTGGCCGGCTGGGCGCAAGTTCAGGATCAGGTGCAGTGAAGGGCTCGTTCAAAGTGGCATTCTAGGCCGGCCTCGGTCCCGCCAGGGGTGTCCCGACATCCCGCACGCGGTGGTCGGCCTGGAGCGCCACAACGAGTTCATGCACGGAGGGCGCGGGCCAAGGCTCGCGCCCTTTGCATTTTGGGCCGATCAGCCGATGCGGCCGGTCGGGGCGGGTATTGAGGAACCCGGCCGCCGATTGGCTGGTGTCAGGGGGCCAGATATTCCCTGATCATGATCCGCGCGCGATGCAGCCTGGCCTTGACCTGTTCTCTGGTGAGGCCCTGGGACTGGGCGATCTCTGCAATGGTGCGCCCCTCGAGGTCGCGCTTGATCATGATGACCCGGTAGTGCTCGGGCAGGGACTGGATGGCCATGCCCAGATCATAACGGATCTCGGGATCTGGGCGCGCGGCCACTGCGGCGAGGCTTTCTGCGGCTGCGCGGCTCCGCAGGGCGGTGGTGGCCCAGTGGCCCAGGCGGTAGCACTCGCGCCGAACGACCATGAACAGCCAGCCCGACAAGGCGGCCGGGCTGCGCAGGGCGGTAACCCGACCCGCCAGCGCACTCATGGTCTCCTGGACAGCGTCATCGACGTCTTCGAGCCTGCAGTTGCGGCGGGCGTAGCGCCGGATGTCTTGCTGGGTGCATTCAAGCAGGCCCACGATGGCCGCATGATCGCCAGCCTGGGCGCGATGGACGAGATCCGCGCTGGTCTGTGCAGCCATGCGGCCCTTGGACATGGTCAATCCTTTGTGCGGCGCCCGACCATGGCGCAAGCGGGGCACCAGCCCAGCAGGCCGGTCAGCGCGAGGCCAAATCCTGCGGCAGCGGTGATGTAGCCTACGACGGGGATAGGCGCGAAGGCAAAGCCCCACACCACCATGACGGCGCCGGCAACGATGCGGGACCACTGTTCCCACTGATAGATGTTCTTGCGATAAAGCATCGCTCTCTCCTGCTTCATGCGGCCCCAAAGTGGGGCTGCTGAATGTTAAGAGGCGCGGGCGACGCAAAACGGTTCGCGGGTCGCTAAAGAAATGTGGGGCTGTCGCGAGTGGCAAGCCGGGGCGAGGTCCATCTGGCGCAGGTCCCCATCGCTGCCCCATTGCCGGTCAGGCCTGTTTTGCCTTCTTGTCGATCAGGACTGCCTGTTGCCATGGGCTTGGTGCCTTGTCGGTGCGGTGAATGCAGCCCACCCAGCAACAGGGGCGTTTGTTGCCCTCGACCAGTTCTTCAACGGTTCGGCGGATGCGCCGCTGCCGCGTGGTGGCCTGCTTGGCATCCTCCACCCAGCAGATGAACTCATTGCGGCCGAGCGGCGTCAGGTTTTCCCAGAGGGCCAGGATCGCCGGATCTGCCGTAATGGCGGCTTGAAGGTCATCAGCCGCCTGATGGACGGTGCCATGGGAAAATGCGCTGGTCATGGTGCCTCTCAGGCGGTCGGCGTTGTCGCGTGCAATAGGGTGGCAGAATGTGACGGTGCCGTCCAATCCTGGCAGGCGGCGCGATCTCATCCCGCCCGGTTGAAGTGATCGTAGATCAGCTGGGCCATGGCGCTGGAAATGCCGGGCACAGCCTGCAGGTCGGTGAGGCTGGCGCGGCCGACGGCCTTGGCGGAGCCGAAGTGGTTGAGAAGGGCCCGCTTGCGCGTAGGGCCGATGCCCTCGATTTCGTCGAGCGGGTTCCTCACCTGCTCCTTCTTGCGCTTGGCGCGATGGGTGCCGATGGCAAAGCGATGCGCTTCGTCGCGCAGGCGCTGGACATAATAGAGCACCGGATCGCGATGGGGCAGCATGAAGGCCTCTCGGCCCTCCATGAAGAATTTCTCGCGGCCCGCGTCGCGCTCCTCGCCCTTGGCAATGCCGATGAAGGTGACCTGCTTGGGCAGGTTGAGCTCGGCAATGACGCCGCGCACCGCGCTCATCTGGCCGGCGCCGCCATCGATGAAGACGACATCGGGCCAGTCGGGCATGCCGGTATTCTCGTCCTCGGCGTCGTTTTCGCTCTCGTTGGCCAGGCGGGTGAAGCGACGGGTCAGCACCTCGCGCATCATGCCGAAGTCGTCGCCGGCGACGATGTCGGATTTGATGTTGAAGGTGCGGTAGTGCTTTTTTGAGAAGCCTTCTTCGCCGGCTACCACCATGGCGCCGACCATATTGGTGCCCGAGATGTGCGAGTTGTCGTAGGTCTCGACACGGCGGGGCACTTCGTCGAGGCCAAAGGTCTCGGCCAGGCCCTCGAGCAGGCTGCGATTGGTGGCGCCTTCGGCGAGCTGACGGCCCAGCGCTTCCCGGGCGTTGTTGAGGGCGTGATTGACCAGGTCGCGCTTCTCCCCGCGTTTGGGCACTTCGATGTTGACCTTGCGGCCGGCGCGCGTCGAAAGGGCCTCTTCCATCAGGGCTGGTTCGGCGAGGTCATGGCTGACCAGAACCAGCCGGGCCGGCGTGCGGTTCTCATAGAACTGGCCGATGAAGGCCTCGAGCACCTCGGCATCGCTGAGGCTGGCGTCGGCGCGCGGGCGATAGGGGTAATTGCCCCAGTTCTGGAAGGCGCGGAAGAAGAAGACCTGGACGCAGAACTGGCCGCCTTCGTGGTGGATGGCAAAGACATCGGCCTCTTCGACCGATTTGGCGGTGGCATCGCCCTGCGACTGAATGAGGGCCAGGGCGGAGAGGCGGTCGCGAATGAGCGCGGCGCGCTCGAAATCGAGGGCCTCGGCAGCCTGGTTCATGTCGGCCTGCAGGTGATCCTGCACGCTGCGCGACTTGCCGGAGAGGAACTGGCGTGCGTCCTCGACCAGTTCGGCATAGCCCTCAAGGCTGATCTCGCGGGTGCAGGGGGCGGCGCAGCGCTTGATCTGGTGCTGCAGGCACGGGCGGGTGCGGGCGGCATAGAAGCTGTCACTGCAATTGCGCAGCAGGAAAGCCTTCTGCAGGCTCGCTATGGTGCGGCCAACGGCGGTGGCTGAAGCAAATGGGCCGAAGTAATGGCCCGGGCGACGCCGGGTGCCGCGATGCTTGGTCAGCTCGGGCGCCTCATGATCGGTGGCGATCAGGATATAGGGGAAGCTCTTGTCGTCGCGCAGCAGCACGTTGAAGCGCGGCTTGAGCCGCTTGATCATATTGGCTTCAAGCAGCAGTGCTTCGGACTCGGTCTCGGTGCGCACGAATTCCATGCTGACCGTGGCTGCGATCATGCGCTGCAGGCGGATCTCAAGGCCGTCGGGGCGCGTGTAATTGGTGACGCGGGCCTTGAGGTTCCTTGCCTTGCCCACATACATGACGGCGCCTTCGGCATCGAGCATGCGATAGACGCCCGGGGCGGCCGGGAGGGTGCGCACAAAGGCGCGAATAACCTCGGGACCGCTGGGCGGGGGCGATGGTGTCTGGTCAGTCATGAGCGCGGGGTTGGACCACGACGGGCGGGATAGTCAAGATGCTGGCCGCCGTCGAGCGCGAGCATCTGGCCGGTCATGGCGCCGGTCGAGAGCAGCATGAGCACGCCACGGGCTATATCGTCGGGGTCGGCATGGCGTTCAAGAGGCAGGCTGCGGACCTGGGCATCAAAGGCGGCCTGGTCTTGCCGGGCATGCGGCAGCACCGGCCCGGGCCCTATGGCATTGACGCGAATGCGCGGCGCCAGCGATTGCGCCAGGGTGCGGGTGGCGGTCCACAGCACGGATTTGGACAGCGTGTAACTGAAATAGGCCGGGGAGAGATGGAGAACGCGCTCGTCGATGATGTTGACGATATTGCCGCGAGCGTCATCTGGCAGCTGGGCCGCGAAGTCGCGCGCCAGGAAAAGCGGCGCCTCGGCATGGATGGCGAAATGCTCGTCCCAGAGTGTCTCGTCGAGGTCGCGGGCACTGTCCGGATTGAATAGGGAAGCATTGTTGATGAGCGTTGTGAGCGGCCCGAAAGGCGCAGCGGCGCGGGCGATGAGCGTGCGGCGTTGGGCGCGATTGGCCAGATCGGCCTGCACGATGTCGGCTGAGCCGCCCGCCTCGACAATGCCGTCGCAGACGGCCCGGGCTCCCTGCTCGTCGGAGCGATAATGCACCAGCACGGCATGGCCGCTCGCCGCCAGATGGCGGGCGATGGCGGCGCCGATGCGATTGCCGGCGCCGGTGACCAGCGCGACAGAGTGGGAGGGCTGGGGATCGGAATGATTCGTCATGAACGGACTGTGCACCTGATGGGCGGACCTTAGGCCGCTTTGGCGGGAGGTTTCAATGTGTGGCGGCCGCATCGGCCTTGCCCGGGCGGAGAGAGACTGGCCCAGCCCTGCTGCCAGGGATCGTCAGCATGTGGTGGAGGCCGCTACGGGGCACATGGTCAAGCCGCGCGGATTGCGCTAGCGCTAGCAGGCCCGGACCTGATGACAGGTCGTGGCGCCAGTAGGGTGGGGTCTTCGTCCTGTCATGTCGCTTTCCGCCGTTTCCAGCCGTGCCGACAATGTGGCGCGCGCCATTGCCTTGACGCTGTTCACTATTGCCGTATTCGGCGTCCAGGACGCCATCTCCAAGACGCTGGTGCAGACCTATTCGCCGTTCCAGGTGACGATGATGCGGTATTGGGGCTTCGGACTGTTCGCACTGTGGCTGGTGCGGCGACAGGCGCCCCTGCGGCAGGCCCTGAAATCGCGGGTGCCGATGCTGCAGTTGACGCGTGGCGCGCTGCTGATCATCGAGATCTGGTTCTTTGCCATGGCGCTCAAGAGCGTGCCGCTGGGGGAACTGCAGGCCATTTCGCTGGTCTATCCACTGCTGGTGACGCTGTTTGCCATTCCTCTGCTTGGGGAGAAGGTCGGCGTGTTCCGCTTCGTCGCGGTTGGCGCGGGCTTTGCCGGGGCGCTGATCATCGTGCGACCGGGCGGGTTGCCGCTCGACTGGGGCGTGGGTTTCGCCATGGCGTCGGCGACGCTTTATGCGCTCTATATCGTGATCACCCGCAAGGTGACCGAATATGACAGTGCCGCCACCAGCATGGCCTATAGCGGCATCATCGGCGTGCTGCTGTCGAGCGCGGTGGGCGTGTTCTTCTGGCAGAACATGGGTTGGACCGAACTGCTGATGGTGACGGCGATGATGGTGACCACGTGCCTGGGGCATGGTGTGATGATCTTCGCATTGTCCATGGCGCCGGCCAGCACCGTGCAGCCGTTCAACTATTTCTCGCTGCCCTGGGCAATCTTTCTCAGCGCGGCGATCTTTGGCGAATGGATCGACCCGGTGTCGCTGCTGGGTGCGGGCGTGGTGGTGGCGGCCGGGCTGGTGGTGATGGCCCGCGAACGCATCAAGCGCGTGCGCGTGGTGGAGGACCCTCTGTTGCCCGGCCGCGAATGATCAGGCGAAGTGGCGCGCGATCCAGACACCGCCCGCGGCGCTGACGCCGGTTAGCACCGTGCCCCAGGCCATGTCGACCGCGGCCACCAAGGGGGTGAAGCCCTTGACGGTTGAGAGATTGGTCAGGTCGTACGTCCCGTACGCAACAAAGCCCAGGATCGCGCCGAAGATCAGCGCCTTGACCACGTCGCCCTCGGCAGGGGCGGCGACCAGGAGCACCACGCCCACCAGATAGGCCAGGTAGAACAGGCCCGCGATGACGAGGTTTGGATTGGGCAGCAGCAGATCGCCGATCTCGCGCTGGTAGAAGGTCTTGCCCATGGTGGACAGCCAGACGAAGTCGAGCGGAAAGAAGATCAGCGCGCAGGCGCCGTAGAGAATGAGATATTTGGTCATGGCGGCGGCTCCCGTGTGTGCGACTGGTGCTGCTACGCGTGGGAGCGGCCACAGGATCACAATGCAGACACCGGGCCAGGACGCAAGACGCCGCCCCTTTTGAGGGCGGCGCACAAGCTCGAGACGGCCGCTTTAGTTGCCGACGCAGAAGTAGCCGTTGGGGCCGTTCACGCAGACACTGCCACCGGGACGGGTGGGATAGGTGGGATAGACCGGGTAGGGCCGCGGGTTCCAGTGGGGACGGCTCGGGCCGGGATTCCAGTGCGGACGGCTGGGGCCATGGTTCCAGCTCGGACGATCCCAATCATCGTCCCAATCATTGTGGCCACTGCGGCCGAGGTAGTTGGCCGACACCCAGCCATCGGGGCCGCGCTTTTCGACATAGCACCAGCTGCCGCGGCACTGCTGAACATCGACGCGTTCGCCACGACGGAGCGTGTCGACGACGCCATAGCCGGTACCGGGGCCGGAGCGGACATTGACGTTGCTGGTGGCATAGGCGGTGGCGGCAAAGGCGGAGCCGGCCGTTGCCAGAAGGGCCAGGGCTGCCAGGCCGCCTGCGGCGAGAGTCTTACTCAAAGCCATTTTCGATCTCCTGTAGCTGTTTGGCATCGCTGCCAGTGACCGCAGAAGACACCCCGGCGCCTGAACCCAAGCTGAATGGGAAAAAGGGCCAGAATTCAGAAGCTGAGCAGGTCCACAAAGCGCTTGAGGCGTTCGCCCAGCTTCTTGCGCTGCTTGGGCTTGAGTTCGCCCATCAGGGCTTCCTCAAGCTGGGTCCAGTGATCGGCCAGGCCATTGCGGATGCGCACGCCGCGCTCACTGAGGGCAACACCGTCGGCCAGCTCGGGACCCACGGCCTGGCGGGTGACCAGGCCCCTGTCGATCAGGCGGGAGAGGCGGGTGGTCAAGGCGACCTCGGAGAGGCCCAGCTCGGCGGCCAGTTCCATCTCGGTGGTGCCGGAGCGGCCCAGCTCGAACAGGATGGCGTCATCGCCCGGCTCCAGACCACGCTCGGCCAGGGGCAGGAGCAAGGCGCGATGCGCCAGCTGTCCCGCTTCGATCAGCCGGTAAAGTGTGGAGCGGGATGAGGGTCTGGACATGGGCGGGAAAATAGTCCGAACTCCGGGTGCGCGTCGATCAGGCATCCAGTCTATCGTTAATCGTGGAACGGCCAAGGCCTGTTATTGTTCGGCGATCACAGATGAGTTATGCGTGCATTACATTGATCCAGCGAACAGGACGCCATGACGCAGGACCTCGCACGCATAAGGGCATTCGTCCAAGTCTTTGATTCTGGCGGGTTTTCTGCTGCGGCGCGACAGCATGGACGATCCAAGGCGCTGCTGAGCAAATATGTGACGGACCTGGAAGACTACCTCGGCGTCCGGCTGATGAACCGGACAACGCGCAAGCTGAGCCTGACCGAGGCGGGCGAGGGCTACTACCGCGAGGCCAGCGCGCTGCTGCAGCAGCTGGACGATCTGGACGCCACCATCACTGACCAGACGGCCGAGCCGCGTGGCCTGCTGCGCGTGTCGGCGCCGCGCAATTTTGGCGAGCGCACACTGGCGCCAGCGATCTTCCAATACCTGATCAAGCATCCCAAGGTGGTACTCGATCTGCGTCTGGAGGATCGCTATGTCGACCTCGTCGACGAGGGGATCGATGTGGCGCTGCGCATCTCGACCATGCAGGATTCCTCGCTGATCGCGCGCAAGATTGCCGACATGCATGTGATCGTGGGCGGGTCGCCGGCCCTGCTGGAGCGTACGGGCATGCCCAAGCATCCGGAAGATCTCCGGCACATGCCCTGCATCGTTGACGTGAACCTGCAGGGGCAATCGAACTGGCGTTTCATCGAGGATGGCAAGACCATTTCGGTGCCGGTGAGCGGGCCGGTGCGGGTCAATTCGCCGCTGGCGGCGCGCGAGGCGGCGGTGCTGGGTCTCGGATTTGTCGTAATGCCGTCGTATCTGGCCGACCCAGCGGTGGCCAGCGGCGAGCTGGTGCCCGTGCTGGCCGACTATCTGCCGACCGGGCAGACGCTGCAGGCGGTCTATCCGCACAGGCGTCATCTGGCCGGCAAGGTGCGGGCCTTGATCGACCATCTGGTTGACTGGTTTCAGAAGCATCCAGTCAGCTAACAGCGGGGTTTGGCGTGAATATTCGTGGTCTGGGCACGCGGCTTGCCGGCGCTGGAATGGCTTTGCTTGCCCTGACGCTGCCAACGCTGGCGCACCCTCATATCTTCATCGACGCCAAGGTCACGATCACCTTTGACGATAGCGGCGCGGTGGTGGGGCTCCACCATGACTGGACGTTTGACACGGCGTTCTCGTCCTGGGTGATCCAGGGGCTGGACACCAATGGCGACCGCGAGACGACGCCGGACGAGCTGCAGAGCCTGGCCGACGAGAATGCCGCCGGGCTGGCAGACTACAATTATTACACCTTTGCCGGAGACGTGAATGCGCCGCTGACCTTCGCGCCGGTGGGTGACCAGCGCATGGTCTATGCCGATGGGCACACCACGCTGAGCTATTCGCTGACGACCGAGCAGCCGCATCCGCTGGGCCAGCGCTTCGAGTTGGGCGTCTATGACCCGGAATACTATGTGGCGATCACTTTCGCCGATACGAGCGATGTGACGCTGGTCAATGCGCCGGCGGACTGTGGGGTGGTGCTGGAGCCGCCCAAGGAAATGTCGGAGGATGTGCAGAAGCGGCTCTATGCGCTGGGAGCCGAGGTGACCGAGCTGCCGCCCGACCTGGCGGCGGCGATGCGTGGTACACAGGGCATGATCGTGGTGACCTGCAACGGCGCCCCGGCTGCCGCGCCGGCGACGGCGCTGGACGCGGCAACAAACATGGCGCAGGCCAAGCCCAGCATGCCGTTCGGTGGTCCGCCGGTGGAGCCGGGTCTCAACCTGCCCCGGACAGGCTTTTTCGGCTGGCTGCAGACGCAGCAGCGCGAATTTTACGGCGCGATCACCAAGTCGCTCGATGCGCTGCGGACGGACTGGACGGCGTTCTGGGTGCTGGGCGGGTTGAGTTTTATCTATGGCATATTGCATGCCGCCGGGCCGGGGCATGGCAAGGTGGTGATTTCGTCCTATGTGCTGGCCAATGAGACGCAGCTGCGGCGCGGGGTGATGCTCAGCGTCATTTCGGCGATGATCCAGTCCGGCGTAGCGGTGGTGTTCGTGCTGATCGCGGCGGGGCTGTTGGGCATGACCAGCTATGCCATGGGCGACGCGGCCAACTGGATCGGCATCGTCTCCTATGGACTGGTAGCGCTGCTGGGCCTGTGGCTGATCGTGCGCAAGGTATTTGGCCTGGGGCACAGCCATGGTCCGGCGCCAAAGCCGGACATGGTGCAAACGGCGCGGGCGCATCTGCATGGCGACCACGATCATGACCATCATCACCACGATCATCACGCGCACGGCCATGACCACGATCACCATGACCATGACCATGACCATGACGGGCACACGCATATCGTGACCCCCGAAGCGACCAATGGCAGCTGGCGGGAACAGTTGGGCGTGGTTCTGGCGGTGGGGCTGCGGCCCTGTTCGGGGGCGCTTGTGGTGCTGGTATTCGCGCTGTCGCAGGGGCTGTTGGCGGCCGGTATTGCAGCGGTGTTCCTGATGGGTGCGGGTACGGCCATCACGGTGGCCATCCTGGCGACCTTGGCGGTGACGGCCAAGGGGCTGGCCCGGCGCATCGGCGGCATCGACAATCCGGTGACGGGCGCCATCATGTGGTGGCTGGAGCTGGGCGGGGCTATTGCCGTGCTGGTGTTCGGCGTGCTGCTGGTGATTGCCAGCCTGTGAGTGGATCACCGGGGCCAGCGCGACCCATAGCCGCCTTGATCGTTTGGTTTTAGCCGCTATGGTCGCGCCAGCAGCAATCCACACATACAGGCGCCCATGTCCGCTCACCTGCCTCCCAACCATCCGTCTGTCCTGCCCGAGAAGATCGGGGTGCTGCTGCTCAACCTGGGCACGCCGGACGCGACGGACTATTGGAGCGTGCGCCGCTATCTCAAGGAATTTCTGAGCGACCCGCGCGTGATCGAGACGCCGCGCTGGCTGTGGTGGCCGCTGCTGAACCTGGTAATCCTGTCGGTGCGGCCGCAAAAGAGCGGGCGCACCTATGCCTCTATCTGGGACAAGGAACACAATGCCAGCCCACTCCTGGTGATCACCCGCAAGCAGACTGCGGCGCTGGCCGAGCGCATGGCCGGGCATGACAATGTGATGGTCGATTTCGCCATGCGCTATGGCAATCCCTCGACACAGAGCGTGCTGGAGAAGATGCAGGCGGCCGGCTGCACCAAGATCCTCTTGGTCCCGCTCTATCCGCAGAATTCCGCGACCACGACCGCCACGGCCAATGACAAGGCCTTTGACGTGCTCAAGACCATGCGGCGGCAGCCTGCCGTGCGCACGGTGCCGGCCTATTTCGAGGACCCCAAATATATCGAGACGCTGGGCAACTCGATCCGCGATGGCGTTGCGGCGCTGGACTTCGAGCCCGATGTGGTGCTGACCAGCTATCACGGCATGCCGGTGACCTATCTCGAACGCGGCGACGTCTATCACTGCCAGTGCTACAAGACGACGCGGCTGGTGCGGGAATACCTCGGCTGGCCCAAGGAAAAGATGATGGTGACCTTCCAGAGCCGCTTCGGGCCGACCAAGTGGCTGGAGCCCTATACCGACAAGACGCTGGAAGCGCTGCCGGGGCAGGGCAAGAAGAAGGTGGCGATCCTGGCGCCGGCCTTTGCGGCGGACTGTATCGAGACGCTGGAAGAAATTGCCATGGAGGGCAAGGAGAGCTTCATGCACGCTGGGGGCGAGAAGTTCGCCTATATCCCGTGCCTGAACGACAGCCCGGCCGGCATGGACATGATCGAGGCGATGGTGCGGCGCGAGCTGAGCGGCTGGCTCTGATCTATCGCAAATCGTCTGATGCTGGCCTGCACATGGCCTAGCTCAGCATATTGCCGTCGATGATGGCCTGGACCTCGTCGACGACGATGTCGAGCAGCTGATTGATGACTTCCACCGAGCGGACGGGGTCGGCGGCGACGATGGCGTCGGCAAGGTCGCGGTGGATGGGGAACGAGTCGAGGCCGAAGTTGTCGGCGCCAAAGGGCGAACCGCGGCCGCGTTCGAGGGCGTGGTCGAGGTTGGCCAGGATCTGGCCATACATGGGGTTGCCCGAGGCGTCGTAGATGGCGGCGTGGAACTCGTGGTCGGCCTTGCGCCAGGGGCGGCCGGCATTGACCTCGATCAGCAGGATGTCGCAGAGGCTGGAAATCTGCCGGCGCTGCTTGGGCGTGGCATTGACGGTGGCCTTGCGCACGACGTCGTTTTCAAGCGTTCGACGGATTTCGAGCAGGCGGAGCAGGGCTTCGCCCTCAAGCCGCACCATGGTGGGGACGAGGCCGCGCGAGGTCTGCACGCGGGCCGAAAGATAGGTGCCATCGCCGCGGCGGCGGCGGATGATGCCCAGGCCTTCCCAACGATTGAGCGCCTCGCGGATGGTAGAACGGCCCACGCCCAGGGTCGCGGCCAGCGAGACTTCGGGCGGCAGGCGGTCCCCGATCTTGAGCCCGGACCGCTCCACCATATCGGCAAGGGCATCAAGAACCGCGACCCCGCGCGTGCGGGTTTCCAGCGGTTCCAGATAATCCAGCGCACTGTCCGGTCTCACGCGCCTGTTCCTCCTGGCGGCATTTGTCTGCCCCACACACCACAGTTCGCGTGATTTGTCAGCCTCTGGCTATGAGGCCTGGCGAACAGTCCCCGGCTTGAGGGCCAGAAGTTGCGTCAAAGCCTCAATCAGCAGATCCATCTGCGGCTTGGAGTTGTAACCCTGTACCGACAGGCGGACGATGCAGGTGTCCTGCCATTTGAACACGGGAATTTCGATGTTGTACTTGTCGATGAGGTCGATCTTGAGCTGATCGACATCGCATTCGGGCACGGGCATGGCCACCATCTGGGGTGCGCAGAATTCGGGCGCGCTGAGCGGAGAGAGACCGGTCAGTTCGCCGAGACGCCGGGCGGTGTCCTGCGCGAGAGCATGGCAATGGGCGGCCACCGCGTCCCAGTCATTGTCGCGACGGAAGGCCAGTGCGGCGGGAACCGTGAGCCAGGCCGAGGGGTCGCGCGTGCCCTGCACCTCGATTTCGTCGATGAAGGGCGAGTTGCCAAAGGCGCCCCTGGCGCCCGGCTCCTTGGACTGCGCTGTCCAGCCATGGCTGATGACCAGCGGGTTGAGCAGGGGCTGCACCTCGCGCCGTGCATGCAGGAACGCCGAACCCTTGGGGGCCATCATCCACTTGTGGCAATTGCCGGAATAGAAGTCGGCGCCAAGGGCCTCAAGGTCGAGCTTGATATGGCCCGGGGTGTGGGCGCCGTCGATGACGCTCCAGATGCCGCGCCGCCGGGCTTCGACGATGGACCGCTCGATGGGAAAGAGCAGGGCGGTGGGCGAGGTGATGTGGCTGAGGAACAGCACGCGCGTGCGCTCGGTCATACCGGCGATGATGGCGTCGGTGAACTGGGCTTCGGTCAGCAGCGGCATGGGGACCTTGACGACGACGATCTCGGCACCGGTGCGGCGGGCGACATAGGCCCAGGTCTTTTCGAGCGCCGAATATTCGTGGTCGGTGGTCAGGATCTGGTCGCCCGGCTTGAGATCGAGCGACTGGGCCACGATGTTGAGGCCGAGCGTGGCATTGGTGAGGCCCACCACGTCCTCGGGCGAGGCGCCCAGGTCTGCCGCCATGGCCTCGCGCGCAGTGCGCATGTGCTCGGTGAGCTTGCGGCCGAGGAACTCCACCGGCTGGCCCTCGAGTTCGAGCTGCCACTGCTGGTAGCTGGCAAAGACCGGGCGGGGACAGGCGCCGAACGAGCCGTGATTGAGGAAGACGACATCCTCGCGGAGGAGGAATTGCCGGGCAAGGTTTTCGGACACGTCAGCGGCCTTTCAGGGTCGGATCGAGGGCATCGCGCAGGCCATCGCCAAACAGCGTGGTGGCCAGCACGGTGATGGCAAGCGCGGCGGTGGGGAACACGGCCAGGTGCCAATAGAAGAACATGTAGTCGATACCCTCGTTGATCATCTGCCCCCAGGTGGGCGTGGGCGGCGGCACGCCGATGCCCAGGAAGCTCAGGCTGGCCTCGAGCATCATGGCCAGCGGAATGGCCAGCACGAAGCCGACGATGATGGGGCTGATGGAATTGGGGATCAGATGGCGGCGGATGACATACCAGGGCGAAGCGCCCAGGGCATGGGCAGCGCGCACGAATTCCTTCTCACGGAAGGCTTTGACCTGGGCGCGGACGAGCAGGCACACCTGGACCCAGCCAAATAGCGCGGCAATCAGGATGATGGTGAAGTAGCCGCCGCGGGTAACGGCACCGAGCAGCATGGCCGCCAGCAGGGGCGGCACCACCGAGAAGAGCTCGATGATGCGCATGATGACCCAATCGACCTTGCCGCCATAGTAGCCAGCCAGCGCGCCCAGGGGGATACCGATGACGACGCTGAACAGGGCAGCGGCAAAGCCGATGCTGAGCGAGATGCGGGCGCCATAGACGATGCGGGTGTAGAAATCGCGGCCCAGGCCATCGATGCCGAACCAATGCTGGGCCGATGGAAAGGCAAGGGACTCGGTGAGGAACATCTGTGCTTCAGGCGGCACGGGCGTAATGAACGGGGCAAAGATTGCCATCAGGATCAGCACGGCCAGCACCAGGCCCGCAGCGATGGCGGCCTTGTTGCCCGAAAAGCGCTGCCAGGCAAACCAGAGGGGACTGCGCTGGCGATAGGCCTGCGGCGCGGCCGGGCTGACGGGGGCGATGTCGGGCGTGGTCATTGGCCGCCTCCCACGCGGATCCGGGGATTGATCAAGGCATAGACAATGTCGCTGAGCAGATAGGCGATGCAGTACATGAAGGTGATCATCAGCATCAGCGCCATTTCGAGCGGGTAGTCGCGCGTCTCGATGGAGGAGACGAAATAGGCGCCCAGGCCCGGCACGCGGAACATAGCTTCGACAAAGATCGAGCCGGTGGCGGTGCCGATGAACATGGGCAGAAAGACCGTGACCAGCGGAATGGCCGAATTGCGCAGCACATGCTGGAAGACGATGCGGCGCTCGGTGAGACCCTTGGCGCGCAGCACGGTCACGAAGGGGCGGTTGAGCGTATCGAGCATGGCCGAGCGGGTGTAACGGGCATAGGTGGCCAGCGGGATCAGCGCATAGGCGGCGATGGGCAGAATCCAGCGCTCGGGCTTGCCCCAGCCGCTGGCGGGCAGCCAGTTGAGCCAGACGGCAAAGACCAGGATCAGCAGCATGGAGGTGACAAAGACCGGGATGGTCAGGCCGAGCGTCGCCAGGGTCGAGGCGAGATAGTCGATCCAGGAGTTGCGGTTGAGCGCAGCGGCCATGCCCAGAAGAATGCCGAGCGGGGCGCCGATGAGCACGCCCAGACCGCCCAGCACGAGGCTGGGCACCCAGGCGCGCGAGAGCAGTTGGGTGACGGTCTCGCCGGGGCTCTGATAGGGCACGCCGAAATCGAAATGCAGCACGCCCCACATGTAGCGGAAATACTGGACATAGAGCGGTTGATCGAGGCCGAGATTGGCCATCAGCTTGGCGCGCACGGCCTCGGAAACCGGCATGTCATTGGCATCGAACGGCCCGCCGGGGATCGAGTGCATCATGAAGAAGATGATGAGCGAGACGATGATGAAGGTGGCCGCAACCGAGACCAGGCGACGGAGGATGAAGCTCAGCATGGCGTGTCTCCTGCCGGCATCGGGGCCAATGCCGGCATCAAGGCCAAGTTCGGATGCTGCATGATGATCTCCCTCATGTCGTCACGATCGCTTCGACGCGGTGGTCCGGCGCGATGCTGATGAGCTGCGGGGTGGCATTGGGGGCAAGGCCGGTCTGGACGGTGGTGTAGCGCGGGGTGGCAGCCTCGAGCTCGTCGGCACTCAGGAAGCTGCGGGCTCGGCGGTTGGCCGGGTTGTCAGCCGGAATGGCGTCGAGCAGGGCGCGGGTATAGGGGTGCTGCGGCTCGGAAAAGATCGCCTGGGTGGCTGCCTGTTCGACGACGCGGCCGCGATACATGACCACCACGGTATCGGTGAGCGATTTGACCGTGGACAGGTCGTGGCTGATAAACAGCATGGAGAGGCCCATTTCGGCCTGGAGCTGCTTGAGCAGGCCAATGATCTGCGCCTTGACGGTGACGTCGAGGGCGGACGTAGGCTCGTCGGCGACCAGCACGGTTGGGCCCAGGATCAGGGCGCGGGCGATGGCGACGCGCTGGCGCTGGCCACCGGACAGCTCATGGGAATAGCGGCCGCCGAAATTGCGCGGCAGGCCGACGCGTTCGAGCCAGTCGAGGGCCTTTTCGGTCTGTTCGCGGGCCGTGCCAATGCCATGGATATGCAGCGGCTCGGCGATGATCTGGCTCAGCGTCATCATCGGATCGAGCGCGGAATAGCTGTCCTGGAAGACGATCTGCATGGAGCGGCGGAAGGACTTGAGCTCGGCCGGGCCCATGGTGGAAATGTCGGTGCCATTGACCAAGATCTGGCCACCGGTGGGTTCGGTCAGCCGCATGGCCATCATGCCGGTGGTGGTCTTGCCCGAGCCGGATTCGCCGACAAGGCCGACGATACGATTGCGCGGCACGACGATATCGACCGGACGCACGGCATGGAATTCGCTGTGGTTGGTGAACAGGCCCGCGCGGCGGCCGACGCGATAGACCTTGGACAGGCCGCGCAGCTCAAGCGCCGGGGTAGCGGTCATGTCTTCGTCGGCTGAGGGATCAAAGCCGGTCTTGAGGCTGGCCAGCAGCGTCCTGGTATAGTCGTGCTGCGGGGCATCAAAGATCTGCTGCACGGGTCCCTGTTCCATGACCTCGCCGCCATACATGACCAGCACGCGGTCGACCGTTTCGGCGATGACGCCCAGGTCATGGGTGATCATGATCAGGGCCATGCCGAACTCGGCCTGCACCTTCTTGATGAGCTGGAGAATCTGGGCCTGGATGGTCACGTCGAGCGCAGTGGTGGGCTCGTCGGCGATCAGCACCTTGGGGCGGCAGGACAGGGCCATGGCGATCATGGCGCGCTGCAGCATGCCGCCGGACAATTGATGGGGGTAGTAGCCCAGCACGTCGCGCGCGTTCTTGATCTCGACGCGCAGCAGGAGCTGCTCGGCTTCGGCCAGGGCATCGCGCTTGCTCAGCTGGCGATGGGCCTGAATGGTTTCGACGATCTGGTGGCCGATGGTGAAGACCGGATCGAAGGCCGTCATGGGATCCTGAAAGATCATGGCGGCGGCGCGGCCACGCAGGCGCACCAGGTCTTCCTTATTGGCCTTGAGCACATCAATGCCGTCCAGGCGGATGGCCTTGGCGGAGACGCGGGCAGTGGCGGGCAAGAGGCGCAGCAGGGCGCTGCAGCTGACCGATTTGCCGGAGCCGGACTCGCCGACGATGCCCAGGCTTTCGCCCTCGTTGACCGTGAAGCTGACGCCACGGACTGCGTCGACCCGGCCGCCATACTGGCTGAAACTGACCTTGAGGTCTTCGATCTCGACAAGTGGCATGAACTGGCCCTGTGGTGGGGTGGGCGCTCCCTGGCCTTGGGGTACCAGGGAGCGCTTGGCTCGAGCGGGATTACTGCTTCGTCAGGTGGGTGAAGAAGTAGTGTCCCAGGCGGTCGAGTGAGGTGAAGCCCAGCTTGTTGGGCGTGGAGGCATCGCCACCGAGCGTGTCAGAGATGACGGCAATGGTGATCGGATGCACCAGCGGCACGATCAGGCCCTGGTCGATCATGATCTGCTCGGCCTCGGCATAGAGCTTGTAGCGGGTGTCCCAATCGCTCTCGGAGTCGGCCTTGGCAACCAGGGCATCATACTCGGGGATATGGTAGCCATGGCGGCCGCCATTGTAGAAGATGCCGTAGAAGTTGGACGGATCGAGATAGTCGTATTCATAGGGCGCAATGAAGATGTTGTTCTTCTTGTTGCGCAGGCCATCCATCCAGTCTGCACCGGGCAGGACGCGGATGTTCATGGTGATGCCCAGGACATCCTTGAACTGGGCCTGGAGATACTGCGCCATGGCCGGAATGATGGCGCCGTTGTAGCCGCCTTCTTCACGATACCAGATCTCGATCTCCGGGAAGCCTTCGCCATTGGCGAAGCCAGCATCGGCCATGTACTGCTTGGCCTTCTCCGGATCGAAGACGGCTTCGGCAGCAATGTCGGGATTGTACCCAGGGTAGCCGGGCGGCAGGATGGAACCGGCCGGGATGGCAATGTCCTTGAGGACAGTTGAGGTCAGCTCGGCGCGATTGACGGCGTAGTAGAAGGCACGACGGACATTGACGTCGTTGAAGGGCGCCGAATCCAGATCATAGGAGATGTAGGAGGTGGCAAAGACCGCGTTCTTGCGGATGCCATCGGGATAGCGCTGGGTCGCGACCGGCACCTGGCCGGTGTTGAGGAAGGAATAGTCGGCATCGCCGGCCAGGAAGGCGGGCAGGCCGACTTCAGGCGCGCCCAGGCTGGGATCGACTTCGAGGCGGTCGATCTGGGCCTGCCAGGGACCGGTGTAGGTGTCCGACTTGGTCAGTACGACCGAGTTGTTGGACTTTTCCCAGCTTTCCAGATCGAAGGGACCGGAGGAGACGACGGTGTCGACATTGAGCGCCCAGTCATCGCCAAGCTTGTCGACCACATGCTTGGGCACGGGATACCAGAGGCTGGTGACGGACGGCAGATAGGGCTTGGGGGCGACGGTGGTGACCTCGATGGTGAGGTCGTCAACGGCCTTCAGACCCAGGGTCGAGACATCGGCGGTGCCTTCGGTGACTTCCTTCCAGCCCTTGATGCCGCCGGCAAAATCCCAGTACCAGGCGAAGTCATAGCCGCCGGTGGCAGCGCGCTGCAGGGCAAAGACATAGTCTTCGGCCGTCAGGGGCTCGCCATCGGACCAGACCAGGCCCGGACGCAGCTTGAACGTCCAGGTCAGGCCATCTTCGGACTGGGACCAGCTCTCAGCCGCCATGGGGGTGAGCTCGAACTCCTTGTCGAAGGTGGCGATCGGCACCTGCAGCAGTTCGGCAAAGGTGGCGCGGTCATAGACCGTCTTCATGTAGTCCATATAGGTGCCGGTGGTGGACTGGCCGGGCGCCACGATAGTGGTTTGTGCCAGCGCCGGCATGGTCAACGCTGTTGCGACTGCCAGCGTCCCGACGATCTTGTTGAATAGCTTCATGTTCGACTCCCTCCTTGCAGAGCCAGATATTGGACGTTCCCGCGTCTCACGGCCGCCAGCGGCGACCGGTCGTTCTTGCGCGGCGGTGGCGCCGCGATAGACAGCTGACTTCCCTCGAAATCTGCCCAATGACATATGTCTGACAAATACGTTCCGGGTTGGCAAGGCGCTCCATGGGATAAGTGCACAAATTGTGTGCCTGGGTTGCGAGAGGTTAGAAACTGGGCAGGGGCGGGTGGCGCCGACCCGGCATGAGGCTGCGCGCTGCCGCGGCGATCGCGGCGGCGTCGATGCCGAAATGGGCGTAGAGATCGTTGACGGTTCCGGTCTGGCCGAAGTGCTCGACACCCAGGGTGATGGTGCGGTGGCCGAGCACGCTGCCCAGCCAGCCGAGCGTGGCCGGATGGGCATCGATGGCGGTGACGAGGCCGGCGCCATTAGGCACGTCGGCCAGCAGGTTTTCGATATGGCTGCGAGCGGCGCTGTCGCCATGCAGGCGCGCGCGCTGCGCGCCGTGCCAGCCGGCGTTGAGCCGATCTGCCGAGGTGATGGCGAGAACGGCGACATTGCGCCGGTCGCCTCCGATGGCTGCGGCAGTGGCGATGGCTTCGCTGGCGAGGACACCCTGATAGGCGATGACCACTTCGCATTGCGGCGTGGGCGGATTGAGCCAATAGGCGCCGCGGATGATGCCGTCGGTGAGGGCTGCGTCGGGGGTGCGCGGCGGCTGCTCGATGCTGCGGGTGGATAGGCGCAGATAGACCGAGCCGCCGGTGACGTCGCGCGGCCAGTCGGCGAGGTCCGGACGGGCATCGCCGGAGCGCTGCATATAGTCGAAGGCCCAGTCCATAATGATGGAGAGTTCGTCGGCGAAGGCGGGTTCGAAGCTGGCAAGCCCATCCTGCGACATGCCGATCAGCGGGGAGGCGATGGACTGGTGCGCGCCGCCTTCGCCGGCCAGCGACACGCCCGAGGGCGTGGCGACCAAGAGGAACCGCGCGTCCTGGTAGCAGGCATAGTTGAGCGCATCGAGGCCGCGCGAGATGAAGGGATCATAGAGTGTGCCGATGGGCAGCAGGCGCTCGCCGAACAGGGAATGGCTGAGGCCGGCGGCGCCCAGGGCGAGGAAGAGGTTCATCTCGGCAATGCCGAGTTCGAGATGCTGCCCCTCGGGGGTGAAGCGCCATTTCTGCGCGCTGGGGATGGCTTCCTTCTGGAACACATCGACCATGTCGCGATTGGCATAGAGATTGCGGCGGTTGACCCAGGTGCCCAGATTGGTCGAGACGGTGACGTCGGGCGAGGTGGTGATAATGCGGCGGGCGAGATCGCTGTCGGTCTTGGCGATGGCATCGAGGATCTTGCCGAAGGCAGTCTGGGTCGAGGTGGCGCCGGTGCCGACGAACTGCGGGCCGATGGTGGCGACCGCGGGCGAGGTGAGGCGCCGGCTCTCGGTGGTATTGAAGGGGACGTCGGCCAGGAAGCGCTCGACCTCGGCGGGATTGTCCAGGCCCTCGAACTTGTCCCACTCGTGACCGGGGCGCACGTTCATCGAGTGGCGCAGGCTATCGATCTGCGCCGATGTCATCTGGCCAGCGTGATTGTCCTTGTGGCCGGCCAGCGGCGTGGCCCAGCCCTTGACGGTATAAGCGATGAAGACCGTCGGACGATCGCTGCCGGCGGCCTCGAACTGTTCGAGCAGGGACTGGGTGCAATGGCCACCCAGATTGGCCATGAGTTCGGCCAGCTCGGCATCGCTGCGGCGGGCAAGTAGCGCGCTGACATCGCCCTGATCGCCGATCTCGTCATTGAGGCGCTCGCGCCAGGCGGCGCCGCCGCGGAACATCAGCGCTGAATAGATGGCATTGGGCGCGGCATCGATCCAGGCCTTGAGGCGCTCGCCGCCCGGCTCGGCAAAGGCGGCGCGCTGCAGGGCGCCATATTTGAGGGTGACGATGTTCCAGTCGAAAGCGCGGAAGATAGCCTCGATGCGATCATAGAGGCCTTCGCGCACGACACCGTCCAGGCTCTGGCGATTGTAGTCGATGATCCACCAGGTGTTGCGCAGGCCGTGCTTCCAGCCTTCGAGCAGGCATTCGTAGATATTGCCCTCGTCGAGTTCGGCATCGCCGACGAGCGCAACCATGCGACCCTCGGGGCCGGATTTGTCGGCCCAGGGTTTTGCCCGCACGTAGTCCTGAATGAGGCTGGCAAAGGCGGTGAAGGCGACGCCCAAACCGACCGAGCCGGTGGAGATATCGACGTCGTCACTGTCCTTGGTGCGGCTGGGATAGGACTGGGCGCCGCCAAAGGCGCGGAAGTTCTCGAGCTTGTCGAGGCTCTGCTTGCCGAACAGATATTGGATGGCGTGGAAGACCGGGGCGGCATGCGGCTTGACCGCGACACGATCCTGCGGCCGCAGGACACCGAAATAGAGCGCGGCCATGATGGCCGCCATGGAGGCGGAGCTCGCCTGGTGACCACCGACCTTGACGCCATCGACATTGGGGCGGATGTGGTTGGCGTGGTGGATCATCCAGTTGGACAGCCAGAGCGCCTTGCGCGTCAGCGCCGCTATGGTGGTCGTGCGATCCATGAAGCCCTCCCTCAAGTTGTCTGACATTGCGCCTTGCCAAGCGGTGGTTCTTGCCTATTCTGTGCCAGAAACTGAATGATGGCGCATGAAATGCGCAGATTTGGGTGAGAAATTGGCAGAAACAGCTGCTTTGGCGCTGAGCCCGATTGACCGACGTATTCTAGCGGCGCTGCAGGCGGATGGACGGATGACCATCCAGGCCCTGGCGGACCGGGTGGGGCTATCAGCCTCGCCGTGCCTGCGCAGGATACGCCAGATGGAAGAGGCGGGGATAATCGCCGGCTACAGCGCGACGGTGGATCAGAAAGCGGTTGGCCTGCCGGTATCTGTGTTTGTGCAGATCAAGCTGGAGCGGCAGCGTGCGCAGGAGCTGGACGCATTTGGCGCGGCGATCGCGCGCTGGCCGGAGGTGATGGAATGCTACCTCATGACCGGGCAGTTCGATTTTCTGCTGCGCGTGGTCTGCGCTGACCTGGCGGCCTATGAGCAGTTTCTGCGCAGCCGGCTGACGCAGGTGGCGGGGGTGGCCTCGATTGAAAGCAGCTTTTCGCTGGGGCAGGTGAAATATTCGCGGGTGCTGCCGCTCTAGAGCCTACCAGCCCTGGAAGGTGGGCGGGGTGACTTCGAGCTTGGCCGCGGCGCCGACCAGATAGGACGCCAGCACCCAGCCGGTGTCGGTGACCTGGCACCAAACGCCATTGCGCGTGCAATAGTCCAGCGTGACCACAGTACCGTCCGGCAGGGTATCGATCTTGCGGTAATCGTAGCCCGGGCCAGCATAAACCGGAATATTGCCGCCTTTGACCCGCGCCGTGGACTCCGCCAAGGCCGGCGCAGCAGCAGCGGCGAGCAGTGCAAGGGCAAGGCTGAGGTTAGCTGGCTTGAACATGATCGAATCCGGTTGGCGCGCCGGGAGAGTGCCGCAGCCCGGAGGCTGCGACAAGGTTGATCGCGGTCGCAATGGTGAATGCGAAGGGACTAGAGATTGACCTTGGCATTGTCGCCCATGTCGGGCGCCTGGCCGGTGACCGCGGCGTAGGCCATCTTGGCGGTGGAGACCAGCACATTGGGGCTGTCCCACAGCTCGCCATCCTCAGGGGTGATGGTGAGCAGGCGAATGGCGGGATCGCTGGCATCGTCCCACCAGGCCTTGTCCCAATCGCTCCACAGATCGGCAATCCTGGCGCGATCATTGCTGAGCTTGGCGCGGCCGGAGATCACCGCATATTTGTGGCCGGCATTGTCCGCAAAGGCGAGCGAGACAAAGGGGAAGGCCTCGACCTGCTCGTTCTTGTGGCCGGATTCATCGACCAGGAAATAGATGGCGTGCTCGTCGCGGAAGACGCGGGCCGAGAGCGGACGGCTGCGCTGGCGCTCGCCATCCCAGGTGGTGAACATGGCGATGTCGATCTTCTTGGCCAGTTCCCAGATGCGGTCCTGGACTTCGGCGGGGGTGAGATCGGAAGAATGATGGGGCTTGACCATTTTGGTCTCCTTGAAAACGGATTGAAACGGCAAGGGCGGCGTGCGGGGCGGGCACGGGGGAAGGGCGCAATACTGCCCAGCCGCGCGCGCAAGACGGGCCGCCAGATGAATGACGGCATAGGACCATGCCGGAAGGGCGAGATTGGGGCGCCGGTGTGGTGGCGATGGGGCTATTGGCCGTCGTCGCCGGACAGATCGTCCCAGCTGGGCGTTGGCGCCTTGAGCGGATCAAAGAGATCGTCAGTGCCGAGCAGGGCCGCCGGATCGGCCGTGACATTGCCCAGCGCGGCGGCATCGACCCAGCCCAGGCCGCGCAGCAGGCAATAGGCCCCGGGCGGCGGTGGCGTCAGCGCAGCCGTGGCACTGGGGCTTGGTGCGCCTGCGCCAAGGGGCGTAGTGCCGACGTCGCTGGTGCACTGCTCGATGGTGACGGTGACGCCGGCGGGCAGGGTGCTGATGACAGCGGCGTCGGGGGCGGGGCGATCACGGATGGGCGCGTCGCCCAGGGCCGTGGCCGTGCGCGCGGCCAGCGCCGGGCCGGCGAGTGCGAGGCCGATCAGCAGCGGCAGGGCAAGGCGGGGAATCGGCGACATGGCGGCTCCGGACTGGCCTGAAGACTAGCACAGCGCGCGCCGGTGTGGTTTGGCGAGGCACGGCTCAATCTCGCACGCCGCGGCGAGCGATGATCTCGGCGATGCGGGTGGCATCGCCGGCGTTGAGATAGCGGCCGCGCTCAAGGATCTCGAGCACATATTCCTCATAGGTCAGCCCGATCATGGCGGCGCGGCGGGCGCGGATTCTTGCGATGTCCATGGGCGCATCGAAGGCGCGCTTCTTGGCGGCGGCCCATTCGAAATAGCGGCCAATGCCATTGCGACCCCAGGGTGGCACATGGACATCGGGATCATCGAGCGGCGGGCCGCCATTGTGATTCTGCGGCGCGGGCGCGTCGGCAACAGGCTTGGTCATGCCGGGCAGTGTGGCGCGGCGCTCCGGGGGCGTCCAACGAAGGCTTTTTATGGCTGCGATCGGGCGCGGTTATGGAGGCGGGCCGGGGTCCGCAGGATCCGACTTTGCTTTTGCCGCTGCCCGTCGCACAGTGGCGGTGGAGGCCGACGTGGACCGTGTGGTGCATCTCTATACCGATCGGGGACCGTTCAGCATCGTGCTGACGCTGGTCAAGCTCGGCATGGCGCTGGCCGGGCTCTACATCATTGCCCGCGAGGCCATGGCCGGACGGGCCACGCAAGTGCTGTGGACCGGCGTGGCCATGGCCGGCGGCGGCGGCTTTTTCGGCATCATTGACCTCACACAAATGCTGGACCGCCAGCCGCAGGTGACGCTGTCGGCCGAGGGGCTGCTCGACCACCGCCGCAGCCCCGCCCGGGTGATGCCGTGGAGCGCCATCACGGGGCTGGGTTATCGCGGTGGCGGCGACTCCACCGGCTGGTCGCTGGAACTGCAGCGCGCCGGCGACAGGCCCGTGCTGCTCGAGGGCACCTATCTGCGCATCCGCCCGCGCGAACTGGTGCGGTTGATCCAGGATTTTGCGCCGCATGTGGCGGTCGATCCGCGCTTCCGGCTGTGGATCGGCTAGCGGCGCCAGCGCATGACGTTGGGCGTCGCTTTGCCGACAACGCTGCGCGTTGCGGCGGGACAACGCTGCGCCGACGTCGCCGGCAATGCAGTGCATTGCGGCGCTGACAACGCTGCGCGTCGCTTTGCCGACAACGCTGCGCGTTGCGGCGGACACGATGTAAAGCGGCTTTCGCCCCGGGGGCTTGTGCCCCCTGCTTGATTGTTGAAGAGGCGAAAGCCGCTTCACACGAGCTGGTATTCCTGCGCACGCATCGAGCGGCCGCCCTTTCGGGTGCTATCGCGACCGTGTTGCCCGGGTGGCGGGTCCATCGGGTTCTGCCGATGGCCTGTTCGCCGCGATGCCTCCCTCGGGAGACATCTGCCCTGCGACACGGCGCGAGGCCGGTGGTCAGCATACACGCATCGGCCTGGGCGACCCCATGCAGCCAGTCCCCCCGCCCGATGCTTCGTCGGCACCGCGTGCATGGCGGGGACGGGCCCAGTATCCCCCCGGCCTCAGTCCCGGGGATAAGTTTCTCTTCTGTCATTGAGAGCCTCGAGACCCTCGATGGTGAGCCAGTCATCGCCCGTCTCGCCATCATGGTCGCGATGGGCGTCCCGGTACAGCGCAAGCTTGAGATCGGCATCGGCCAGCATGGCGGCGAGCTGGTGATGGGACACGGCCTGGCGCGGATCAAGGCGGGGCAGGGTGCGGGCGCCCGGCTCGCGCGAAATCAGGCGATAGATGTCGGCCAAGAGGGTTGCGGCGGCCGCAACCAGCGTGGGGCTGGCGACCGGGCCGGCGGTCTCGCGGCCCGCCGCACCCAGCCGCCGGCGCAAGCCGCGCAGCTGATCACAGAGCCGCCCATGCTCGATGACCTTGAGGAATGAAATGATCTCGACCATCGCGGCCTCCTTTCGCCCCCAGCATGCACGCCGCACGGGCGCGGGGGATAAGTGTTTTTGGAGGGGGGCGGGGGCGGTGGGTGCGGGTGTCGAGCGGTGCGTTGATGCAAATAGGACCGATTTGCAAGACGAGAGGCATCGGTTGGGGAGGGGGGAATTGGGGGCGGGGTGCGAGGGGCATCGGGTGGGAGGGGGGAGGGATTTGAGGGCGGGGTGCGAGGGGGATTGGGTGGGGGGCAGGGAGGGATTTTGGGGTGGCGGGGCGCGGGGCTTGGGGCGCTAAGGGAGGGTGCGGGGGAGCGGCGCGGGCAGCGCGCGTGTGCGGGGTGATCCCTACGCAGTCCTGCGGCTCCGACTCTGGCGCCGTTCTGCTTGGCTCATGGCTTTCAGCAGGAGGATGCGATGGCCGACAGCTACTATGTCAACAACACGGCGCAGCCCAATGGCGACCATGAGGTGCACAAGGCGGGCTGCTATTGGCTGAGCCAGGCGCGGGACACGACTTACCTGGGCGAGTTCAGCCACTGTCGGGACGCGATTGCGGCGGCCAAACGGCGGCACCGGCAGAGCAATGGCTGCGCGACGTGCGCCTATGAGTGTCATACGGGGTGAGGGGCTATCGTCGGCACAGGTCGGGACGCGCCGGGGCTGATTTGAGAGCCCGGAGATTGCGGCCGGGTTGAACTGCGTGGTGCCGGGGCTTGAGGGCGCGGCCCGGCAAAAATGCTTGTGCGACAGGGGTTTCTCGGCGATGTTTGCCTGGGGGAGCGATGCGCAAGCGATACTGGTTTGTTTTCGGCATCATGGCGCTGGCGGCGCTGGGCAATATCATCGGCGGGACCGATACGCCTGGGCGGGCCGCTGTCGATCCGGCGGCTGGGGCGGCCGTGGCGCCGGCCAATGTCGCGGCGGCGCCAGGGTTCGAGGCGAGCCTCTATGTCACCGCCAATAGCCTCAATCTGCGCGAGAGCCCGTCCACGTCGGCGCGGGTGCTCGGCAGTCTCTCCCGCAATAGCGTGGTGCGCGTGGGCGAACGGCGCGGCGGCTGGGTCAATGTGTCGATTGATGGCCTCGTGGGCTGGGTCAGCGCCGACTATCTGGGCGCCGATCCGGTGGTGTCCGCACCCGTGGCGCCGCAGCGTCCGGCCGCTGTCTATACCGCCCCGGCGCAAACCCAGTCGCGCCAGCCGGTGGCGCAGCGCGGCAATGCTGCGTCCTGTCCCAGCCGGCAATATTGCACGCGGATCGGGAGTTGCGAGGAGGCGCGCTGGTACCTGGCGAACTGTAGCTGGGGGGCGTTGCTGGACAGCGACAGCGATGGTGTGCCGTGTGAGGCGATTTGCCGGTGAGGAGGGCATGTAGTGGAGATAGATTTTCTCGCCTAACCAAGCAGAATATTAGGACGTAACTATATGGACGGAGAAAAATGAAACTTCTCAGAACGCAAATAGCAGAAATTCTATCGTATGTAGGATCAATTGCATCGATCGTTGCATTGCTAAATCCAAGCATTTTTCAAAACGATCAGGCCAAATATATTTTATCAAACCCATTTTCTCAGGCGCTGCTCGTAATAATACTGTTGGTTAGTGCTATTGTTACTGCTACAAACATAATATTTTCTGGATATGACAGAAAAATAATAAGGGCTGGAAAAAACAGGGACAAGAAAATAAATGATGAAATGAAAAAAATACTTAACGGAAGAGAAAACGTTACTGTATTGAGTCGTAATCTATCTTGGGCGGCTCAAGGAAGCGAGCTTTATAGTATTCTTGAAAAGAAGGCTGCATCCGGCGACTTGAATTTATTCATTCATTCCGCGAATCCTGCATCGGTAGAATTGCAGAAGAGAGGCGCGACCGTAACATACTATGGCGGGTACGGCTTCGTACCTGAGAGCAGGTTCACGGTGGTGTCACATCGCTCGGCGACACAGAAAATGGCCATTGGATACGCAGATGGGGATGATCACATAATCACGTGGTATCGACATGGGGCTGGCCCTGAGCTCCACTTGGCGAAGGATTTGTTGGAATTGCTGGAGAAGTCCTGTGGCGCCGTTGCCAAAAACCAATAGTGACATCGCTCGTGAGTGGGACGACATAGCAGTTGAGCGATTCAATCAGCTATTTTCGGGGGAAGACCGTACCTACAATGAAGTGCTATGCCCGCTCTTCGTGCATGAAACTAGTAAACGTGGAACTGACCTAAAAGTAGCAGACGTTGGTTGCGGACTTGGCTTCCTAACAAAGGCTCTGTCAGAGGTTTCGTCTGAAGTAGTAGGTGTCGACATAAGCCAAAAATCTTTGATTATGGCTCAGGAGAGAAATGGGGCCGAAAATATTCGATATATCTTCGGGGAAGTAGAGAGCGTAAATATTGCTCCTGTGGACTTGTGTGTTGCAAATATGTTTCTTATGGACTGCCTAAATATAGATTCCGTTGTTGATAGTATAAGTCGACTGATAAAAAGAGGTGGTTGGCTTTTGGTATCTATTCCAAACCCTTTTTTTATGCCTCGATATTGGGGTTATGAGCGAAATTCATGGTTTAGCTACAATAAAGAAATTGTTGTAGAGATGCCATTTAGGACATCGACGACTGGTGTTGGAATTTACAAGACAACACATGTTCATAGGCCGGTTTCTTTCTACATTAACGCTTTGTGCCGTCATGGTTTTGAGTTGGAAGAATACAGAGAGATAACGGGCGTTGTTATTCCGAAACGCAATATAGGAAAGTACCCGAGGCACCTATTCTTTGTATTTAAGCGATCTAATTGAGTGTGTGCCGGGATTTTTCCGACATAGAGCACGTCGCCGTGGTGGAGTGAGGCGCCACCCTGACTCCGATCAAGGGGGGCGCTCTGGTTGCTGGGCGCGAGGGTGCGGCGTCACGGGCGGAGCGGGTGTCGCTAGTCCACTTGGCCCGAGGGTGTACCCGCCACCCGAGCTGCCACTCTACCATAGGTCTCGTAGCTTTCTCTTCTCAAGTCGCTCCACCGGAGCGATTTGCCGCCAGGGCGGGCGGCTCGAAGAGTGCAGGACCCTCGGGTCAGGCCCGAGGGTGACGTGCGCTGGGTGCGGTAGCGCCCAGCCACGAAGGCGTGATGGGGCCTTCGAGATTTTTACAGTGAGCAGCAAGTTGGCTGGGGACGCATGACGTCGACTGGGCGGGTGCGGGGCCGATGCGCGCTGTGGGCGATCCCCAGGATGGGCGGCGGCCTGAGTTTTCTGTGCTAAATCCTTCCACGGTAGCGATTTTCTGGGTTGCGTGGGCGTGCATTGACGCCATGCGGTGGGAGGTATTGGCTGGGTGCATTCAGGCCGAAATGGCCTGAAGGACGGCGGCGCCGGGGCCTTGTGGCGCTTGTGCTATCGCCGTCGGGCTTGCCGATGGCTTCTTGCCCGCGGCGGGCGTGGGCTCAGGCTGACAGGAGTGCGTGATGATGCGGTGGGTGTTGCGGATCGGGGGCAGTGTCGCGGGGCTCCTGGGGTTGTTGTGGCTGGTGCAGGGGCTGGGGCTGGTGACGATCCCGCCGATCCTGTGCGTGGCCGAATGCGAGACGCTGGCCGGGCCGTCCACGGGCTGGGCGATTGCCGGGCTGGTGTTGCTGCTGGCAGGCGTGGCGGCGGTGATGGCGTCGCGGCGGTAGGGCCGGGGCCGTTTTCAACATCGCGTCATTCCAGAGCTTCGCCTCCCTCCCCCTTGAGGGGAGGGGTCTAGGGAGGGAGTCGTTGAGGTGACCACAAGGGGACCCCCACCCCATCTTCGCTAAGGCCTTTGGCCAAGCTTCGATACCCTCCCCTCAAGGGGGAGGGAGGGCAGACTACGAGGCTTCGCCCGATCGAGTATCTGCCACTCAGGCATAGCGCTCATGGCCTTCTCACCTCAAATCGGCCACTGGCGCGATTTGCCGCCGGAGGCGGCGGCTTGATGAGTGCAGAGCCCTCGGGTCAAGCCCGAGGGTGACGCGCGGTGGTTGAGGCGCGATGGGGAGAAGAGCCGCGGGCGTGGTGGGGGTTAGTCGACCTCGCCGGAGAGGGTGTCCAATTCCATTTCGCGAAGACGCTTGACCTCGTCGCGTAGCCGCGCGGCTTTCTCAAACTCAAGGTTTGTCGCCGCCTCACGCATCTGGGCTTCCATGTCCTTGATGACCGCGGCGAGGTTGGCGCCGACGTGGGTTGCTTCCTTGCCGTCCTTGGCTTTGCCGATGCTGACCGTGACGTGGTCGTGCTCGTAAACAGAGTCGACGATGTCGTGGATGTTGGAGCGCACCGAGGCGGGGGTGATGCCGTGTTCGGTGTTGTAGGCGATCTGCTTTTCGCGGCGGCGATTGGTTTCGGCCAGGGCGCGTTCCATGGAGCCGGTGATGCGATCGGCGTAGAGCACGACCTTGCCGTCGACGTTGCGGGCGGCGCGGCCGATGGTCTGGATCAGGCTGGTTTCTGAGCGCAGGAAGCCCTCCTTGTCGGCGTCGAGAATGGCGACGAAGCCGCATTCGGGAATGTCGAGGCCTTCACGCAAGAGGTTGATGCCGACGAGGACGTCGAAGGCGCCCAGGCGCAGGTCGCGGATGATTTCGATGCGCTCGATGGTGTCGACATCGGAGTGCATGTAGCGCACGCGAATGCCCTGCTCGTGCAGATATTCGGTGAGATCCTCGGCCATCTTCTTGGTGAGGACGGTGAGGAGGGTCCGGTAGCCGGCCTTGTTGACCTGGCGGATCTCGTCGACCACGTCATCGACCTGGTTCTTGGCCGGGCGGATTTCGACCGGCGGATCGATCAGGCCCGTGGGGCGAATGACCTGTTCGGCGAACACGCCGCCGGTCTGTTCCATCTCCCAGGAGCCGGGCGTGGCCGAGACATAGACCGACTGCGGCCGCATGGCGTTCCATTCCTCAAAGCGCAGCGGGCGATTGTCCATGCAGCTTGGCAGGCGGAAGCCATATTCGGCCAGGGTGGCCTTGCGGCGGAGGTCGCCGCGATACATGGCGCCAAGCTGGCCGATGGTGACGTGGGATTCGTCGACAAAGACCAGGGCATTGTCGGGGAGGTATTCGAACAGGGTCGGCGGCGGCTCGCCCGGCTTGCGGCCGGAGAAGTAACGCGAATAGTTCTCGATGCCGGCGCAGGAGCCGGTGGCTTCCATCATTTCGAGATCGAACAGCGTACGCTGTTCGAGGCGCTGGGCTTCCAGGAAGCGGCCGGCGCCATTGAGCTCCTGCAGGCGGGCGGTGAGCTCGCTGCGGATGGCCTTGACGGCCTGGTTCATGGTGGTGCGGGGCGTGACGTGGTGGGAATTGGCGAAGACGCGGATGAAGGTGAGATCGGCGGATTTTTTGCCCGTCAGCGGATCGAACTCGGTGATGGATTCGATCTCGTTGCCGAACAGGGTCACGCGCCAGGCGGCGGCTTCATAGTGGGCGGGGAAGATTTCCACCGTGTCGCCGCGCACGCGGAAGGTGCCGCGCACGAAGCCGGTGTCGCCGCGCTTGTATTGCAGGGCCACGAGCTTGGCGAGCAGCTCGCGCTGGTCGATCTTCTGGCCCTTCTGCACGTCGATGGTCATCGCCGTGTAGTCTTCCACCGAGCCGATACCGTAGATGCAGCTCACCGAGGCGACGATGATGACGTCATCGCGTTCCAGGATCGCGCGCGTCGCCGAGTGGCGCATGCGGTCGATCTGCTCGTTGATGGTGGATTCCTTCTCGATATAGGTGTCGGTGCGCGGGACATAGGCCTCGGGCTGGTAGTAGTCGTAGTAGGAGACGAAATACTCCACCGCATTGTCGGGGAAGAAGCTCTTGAACTCGCCATAGAGCTGGGCGGCCAGGGTCTTGTTGGGCGCCAGGATCAGCGCGGGGCGATTGGTGGCGGCGATGACCTGCGCGGCAGTGAAGGTCTTGCCCGAGCCGGTGACACCGAGCAGCACCTGATCGGTCTCGCCATTGTTGATGCCCTCGACCAGCTCGGCAATGGCGGTGGGCTGATCGCCGCGCGGCTCATAGGGCGTGACCATGCGGAAGGGCTGGCCGGCGAGGCGCTTGAGGTTGGACTGGGCCTTGTGCGGCACCCAGGGGGAGGAACCCTCCACCTCCTTGCGGCCATGCAGGATGATCTGTTCGAGCGCCTTGACCGTGGCGGTGACGCCGACGGTCTGGGCATTGGACAGGTCCTCGCCCTTGCGCGCCTTGTTCTTTTTCACCGAGGCGTCGAGCGCTTCGCGCAGGGCGGCCTGGGCCGCGGGATCAGCCGCCGCGGCGCGGGAAATGTCGCGGGCGGTGGGCGTGGATGGCACATGGCCGAAGCCGGCCTGGGCCGGTTCGCCCATGCCGTCGAAATCAATGCGGTCGACCGAATTGATCTTGGTCTTGCCGGTCCTGGCGGACATGCCGGTGGCGGTGTCGTTGGAGGATTTGGTGGTGCGGCGCTTTTCCAGCGCGGTCTTTTTCTTGGCGGCGTCTTTGAGCGCCTTTTCGGCGTCGAGACGCGCCTGTTCGGCATCGGCAGCGGCCTTCTGGTCGGCCCGGTCGAGCGCGCGCTTGTTCTTCATCCGCTCGGCATAGAGCGGCTTGGACGCAGCGATGTCCTCGGCCTTCTCGATCTCGCCGAGGAAGTCGTCGATGGAGAATTCGGCTTTGCCGGGGCGGGCAGATTTGTTGTCGGCCATGGAGAACACCGTGCGTGGGGGGCGGCTGCGGGGCTGCTGACATAGGGAGTCGCAACCCAATGCGCCAGAGGTAAGGCCAGTCTAGCCGTTCACGAACGGAGTGGGAACAGGGCGTGCTGACAGCGGGTGGCAGCAGCGGCACGCACAGGCTAGGCTTGCGACCAGCCGGGGGGCAATGCCCTGCGGCCACGGGCGCAGGCTGGAGGAGAGAGGCGCATGAGCCAGATGACAGAGCGCGGCTGCCGTTGCGGGCAGGTGCAGATGCGGTTGCACAAGGCGCCGCTGGTCGTTGCGGAATGCCATTGCACCTCGTGCCGGGCGGCGAGCGAACGGCTGCAGAGGCTGCCGGATGGCCAGGACGTGACGGCCGGCAATGGGGGCACGCCCTATGTGCTCTATCGCAAGGACCGAGTGGAGATCATTGCCGGGCGGGGGCAGCTGGCCAGCTTTGTGCTGGGGCCGGAGCGCACGACGCGGCGGGTGGTGGCAACATGCTGCAACACGCCGATGTTCCTCGAGTTCAACGGCGGGCACTGGCTGAGCCTTTATCGCAGCCTGTGGCCGGCGGAGGCGGCGCCGGCGCTGGACCTTCGGACCATGGTGGGGGACAGGGTGGAGACGACGCCGCTGAAGGGCGACGTGCCGGCTGGCGCGTTGGCCACCACGGGCTTTTTCGCCCGGCTGCTCGGCGCCTGGATCGCCATGGGGTTCAAGGTGCCCAAGATTGACCTGGGCGGGCGGCAGATCGCCGTCGAGTGAGCGGGGCAGCCTGCTGACAGGGGCTGTCCACACAGGCGAGGGGCATCGCTTTGCCGCGTGTGGCGGGGAGTTTTCCCGGCAGGCCGGAGACGCTGCGTTGTGATTTTGTCCTGGCGGATGGGGCGATCAGCCGGCTGTCGATCGGCTAGAGTCGATGGCGGCGCGGAGCGCCTGCGGACTGGGCCAGTGGTAGTAGATGCTGGCCAGGGCATGGCCATCGAAATCGATGGTCTTTTGCAGCACCACCGTGCCGCCGAGCCGGGCATAGAAGGCGCGATAGGGATTGTCGGCATAGGCCGAGAGCACCACGGCGCCGCTGGTGCGGGCGGCGAGCCAGTCGGCCGCAGCGGCCATCAGCGTGGTGCCGATGCCGCGCCCGAAGCGGGCAGGATCGACATAGAGCAGGTTGATATGGGCGGCGGCGCCCAGATCAGCCTTGTCCTCGCGCACGATGTGGACAAAGCCGGCGATGGCGCCGGGGGTGGATTCTGCGACGAGCAGGTGCTCGATCTCGGTGTCGAAATCATTGAACCAGGCGGCGATTTCGGCGCGGCGGCGCGTGGGATCGATGCGCGGGGCGAGCAGCGCCTGTGGCATGAAGCCGGCATAGGCGGCCTGCCAGCCGGCGGCGAGAATGTCGGCGACAGCGTCGGCGTCGGCGCGGATGTGGGGGCGGATCGTCGTGCTCATGGGCATGGGCAGCCGGAGAGGCCTTATGTCCTCCCCGGCCTACTGGTCTGGGTCAGGGGCGCGCCGGGGTGAAGACAATCCAGGCGAAGATAAGCACGCCCAGGAAGGTGACCAGCGAGCTGGCGGCGACGACGGGCTCGACGGCGGGATTGCCGGCGAGCAGCAGATAGAGCGAGACGCCCATGATGGCGACGCCCAGCACATAGATGCCATACTGGATCATGGGCAGGCGGCCGGCGGCCTTGGCCGGATTGAGCGCAAAATAGCCGCCGAACAGGGCGCTGGTGACCCAGCCGAGCAGGTTGATATGGGCGTGCGCGCCGATGACAGTGTGATTGCCCGAGATGGACATGTGCAGGCCCAGGGCAATCCCGGCGATCAGGAAGATGATGGCGGTGCGGAAATAGTATTCTGAAATCTTCGGCATGAAATGGTTCCCTCCAGCACGGCCCCGCCAAAGTCCCCCAATGGCCATGGGGCCGCGCGGCGGCGAGATTATTGCGGAACGGCAAGTTGCGCCAGTGGGGGGATTGGGGGCGGGGTCCTGGTTTTTTCTACCCGTTTGCCCTCGCCCAGATGCGTGGTGCCGCCCGCTTCCACTGCGGCGTGCGTCGCTCCCTTTCCGGCGCAGAGCCCGTCATGGCCCGGCTTGTCCGGACAATCCGGCTCTGGCGCCGGGGTCATGGATCACCCGGACAAGCCGGGTGATGACGGGGGAGAGATGGGGGCAAGATTCCGGGTGGGGCGTTGGGGTCAGCGCGGGGGGCCGCAAAGGCCCTTCCAGGACGGCATGGGGATTGTGCCTTGCATGTTGGGGCAATAGCTGCGACAAGGGGTAACGTTTTCAGCCTAAGTCGGCTGCCCTGATCCCGGTTCGCCGGTCGTGGCTACCCTCTCTCTCGTGCGAACGTGCTTTCCGGATGGCATACCGCTACCGGACAACCGCTCGTCCGCATGCGACACGAGCCACTATCAGGATAAACACATGTCCACCATCACCGGTACCGTCAAGTTCTTCAACGCCACCAAGGGCTTCGGCTTCATTTCGCCCGAAGACGGCGGCAAGGACGCTTTCGTGCACGTTTCGGCTGTGCAGCGTTCGGGCCTCCAGGGCCTGTATGAGAACGACAAGGTCACCTATGAGCTCGAGACCGGCCGCGACGGCAAGGTTTCGGCCACGAACCTGACCCTGCTCTAGTCTTTCACAGACTAAAGACTTTCGGGGGCCATCGCGTGAACAACGCGGTGGCCCCTGGCTTTTGTGCCGACGCAAGCGCCGCTCCCCTGGGGGCGGCGTTGGTGTTTGGGGGGAGCGGTGGTCTTTCCATCACGTTGGCGGAGGGTCGGGGTGGGGGTGTCGATCCTGCGATAGTCCACGCTGTGCCCTCCCATCGCATTGTCTCCGCGCGCCCCGTCATTGCCCGGCTTGTCCGGGCAATCCAGGTTCAGCGGCGGGCAGGTGGATCACCCGGACAAGCCGGGTGATGACGGCGGAGAGACAGGGGCAGGGGGGGAGACAGGGGAGGGGACGGGCAAATGTCCGGTTCTCTTTCCCCACCCGCCCCCTGAAGGGGGAGGGCGCATCGGGGTTTTTGGGACCTTGCCCCAGCCACAAGACGGATCCGTTCCCATTCAGGGGGAGGACAGGTGGGTGTCTGCGTCAGCTCAGAGCCAAACAAAAAGGCGCCCGCGGGAGCGGACGCCTGATGGAGTGCTTCGATCGCGGCGGGATTAGCGGACGCGGACCGAGGCGATGTAGTCGTCGAAATCGCCCAGCGAAGAGGCGCTGGTGGTGTAGGTGCGGCAGTCGCGATAGTTGGTTTCGGCGCAGACCTGGACTTCCAGACCATCGGGGTTGGAAATCGAGGAGATGCGGTCGGTCCAGCTGCGCAGGTCGCGGGTGCTGTCGCCGGCTTCCAGGCAGAAGCTGTCGCCGCGCTGGCGGGTGCGGTCAAAGAAGCAGACCTCGCCATAGCTGGGCTCGACGATGATCGGCGGACGCTGGGTGCCGGGCTGGTTGCCCACGCCGATGCTGACCGAGGGGCCATTGCCGCCGCCGATGTTGAAGCCGAAGGAAATGCTGGGCTGGCTGGGGTTCACAGGCGAACCACCGGCGCTGAGATAGTTGGCCGAGACCCAGCCGTCGGGGCCGGACTTGATGATATAGCACCAGGAGCCCTGGCACTGCTGCACATCGACCTGTTCGCCGCGGCGGACGGTGCCGATGACGCCATAATTGGTGCCCGGACCCGAGCGCAGGTTGACATTGCTGGTCACCACGCCGGGCGCCGCATTGGCGGCGGGCAGGAAGACAATGGCGGCCGTGGTGGCCACGGCAACGCCGGTGGCAATGTTGATCAGGGTCTTGCGCGTCTTGCGATTCATCGTGGAGTCTCCGCTTATGCGCAGCATCTCCAGCCGCGGGACCGGGTGCGTGCGGTGTTTATTATTCGACGAAGTAACGTCTCTGGGCCGGAAAAGTTCCCGCCCGCTTCCTGTTATGTCCCTGTTTGACCACAGGCTAGCTGAACGCTGGCTGAACGGAAAGGGCGTGGCCGATCACGCTTGAATGGGGCGCTTCTGACCATCGTCGGTGAGCGCGACATAGACAAAGCGGCCGTCGGTGACCTTGACCCGGTCGGAGATGCGGTTGCGGCGGGCCCAGGCCTCCATGGAGATGGTGATCGAGGTGGTGCCGACGCGCTCGACGGTGGTGTAGATGCACAGGATATCGCCGACCTTGACCGGGGCGATGAAGGTCATGGCTTCCACCGCGACGGTGACCACACGGCCGCGGCTGCGCTCGACGGCGGCGATGGCGCCGGCAATATCCATCTGGCTCATCACCCAGCCGCCGAAGATGTCGCCGGCCGGATTGGTATCGGCCGGCATGGCCAGCGTGCGGATGGTGAGGCTGCCCTTGGGCTCGGCACCGGGGTCGGCAGGGGTGGTCATGATGTGGGTCCTTTCGCGGGCCAGCGGCCAAAGGCCTCTTCCCAATGCTTGCGGCACAGCGAGACATAGTCGGCCTTTTCGGGCGCGATTGTATTGCCCGCGGTCTGCACCCGTCCATTGGCATCACGGCGCACCACCATGGTGGCCTTGGCACCGCAATGGCAGATGGTGCGGATCTCGCGCAGCACATCGGCAATGGCCAGCAGCTCGGCCGAGGCCTCGAAGGGACGGCCCAGGAAATCGGTGCGCAGGCCGTAGCACATGACGGGGATGCGGAGCCGGTCGGCGACGCGGGCGAGCTGCCAGACCTGCTCGCGCGTCAGGCACTGCACCTCATCGAGGAAGACGCAATCGACCTTGGCCTCGTCGGTATGGTCGCGGATGCGATGGAACAGGTCATCGCCCTCGTCATAGAGCTCGGCGGGCTCGGAAATGCCCAGGCGCGAGCTGATGATGCCGGGGCCGCCACCGGCATAGGCGGCGCAGGTATAGAGCAGGGGCCGCATGCCGCGCTCGCGATAGTTATAGGCCGCCTGCAGCAGCAGGGTGGACTTGCCGGCATTCATCGCCGCGTAGGAAAAATAGAGCTTGGCCATGGGTGGACGCGGATCTCGCGGGTTGCGGCAATGTGGCCTTAGGCAATAGACCGTGCCGGGGCCGGCATGAAGCGGGCAGGGCAAACATCAACAGTTCATTGCGAGGCCTCAATGACCGAGATCACCATCCGCCCGGCGCAGCTGACCGATGCCGAAGCCCTCAAGCACCTGCTGGACCGGTCGTGGCGGACGCATTGGGCGCCGCATGTGGATGCCGGCGCCGTGGCGCGATATCAGGCCGAGCAGCCGGTGGTCGGCTATGTGGACGGTTTTGTCAGCCAGCTTACGGTGGCCGAACGCGGTGGCGTGGTGGTGGGCATGTATCACCTGGACGGCGCCTGGCTGCATGCCATTCACGTCGACAGCTGGGCCATTGGCTCGGGGGTGGGCCGGGCGCTGATGGAGGCGGCCGAGGCGGCGGGGGCGCGGCAGCTGGAGGTGCGGGCGTTCAATGTGCGGGCGCGTGATTTCTACGCGGCAAGGGGCTGGGTTGAGATCGATGAGCATGACGACAGCGAGATGGGCATGCTGGTGCGCACCATTGTGATGGAACGGGACTGAGAGCGCGCCGGGCCAAAAAAAGAGGCCGCCACGAGGGCGGCCGAGATGCCGACTGAACGGCGGAAAAGCCGGGGTTGGCGGCCGGGCTCTTCCCAATGGCCGGGCGCTACGTTGGGGACGCCGTGCGCGGCATGTCCAGGGCGTGCGGGGGCCGGGACAAGGGCACCCTAGGGGTTGCATATGACGCGGACGTGACGGTGCGTTCAGGCACGGTTCAGGTCATGGGCGGCAGGTTGGGCACAGGTTTGATGCCGCACGCAGGAGACGAGAGTTGGTACGCAAGACGCTTGGGCTGGCCATGGGGCTGTTGATGCTGACGGGCAGCGCCGGGGCGGCATTGGCCGGGCCAGACGGCGTGTGGGAGCTGGACAGCCGCGACACGCGCCTGCAGCTGGCGCTGTGTGGCGACGGCACACAATTGTGTGGGGCGCTGGTGTGGCTGTCGGACGCCGACTACAACAAGCAGTACCAGCCGTATCTCAATGCCCCGGTGACCAACGGGCTCAAGGCGGCGGGCAGCAACCGCTGGAAGGGCCAGATGAAACTGTTCGGGCAGAATATCACCGGCACGATCACCCAGCGCAGCGAGACGCAGATGACGCTGCAGGCCTGCGCGTTCCTTGTGGTCTGCAAGAGCTACGAGATGTTCCGGTACACGCCATGACCCTGCGGCGCATCATGGGCAGCCTTGCGGCCATGCTGGTGCTGGCGGGGAGCGCGGCAGAAGCGTCGCCCGAAGGGCTGTGGGAAATCGAGATGCGGGACTCCCGCTACAAGGTGGAGTTGTGCGGCGACCAGGGTACGGCACTGTGCGGCACGCTGGTGTGGCTGGGCAATGGCGCGGACAGCCCGGAAAACCTGCCCTATCTCAATACGCTGCTGATCGACCATGCGGCGCCCACCGGGCCAAACCAGTGGAAGGGCGATTTGCATATCTATGGGCAGAAGGCGGCGGGGACGATCACGCAGGTGAGCGACGACCAGATCACGCTGCGGGGCTGTGCGTTCCTGGTGGTGTGCAAGACCTATCAGCTGTTCCGCATGGCGGAATAGACGCGGGCCCGGCGGTGCTGGGGCGGTTCCTGTTCAGTGGATGTGGCTTTATCGCGCCCTCCCCACCCGGGTCGCGCCTCGGCGCGCCCGAGTGCAAGCTCTTGAGGTGCAGGGTGGAGTGGTTCTGTGGACCACTGAGGGACCCCCTCCCTCGTTCCCTCCCCTCAAGGGGGAGGGAGGCGAAAGAGCCGCAAATCCAGAGAAGGGTGTACCTCTCTAGTTGGTGGTGCGGGGGACGTGGACGCGGCGGCGGCTCCAGAGCGGGGGCAGGGCCTCGACGGCGAGGATGGCCACGAAGATCAGCGTGGCGCCGGCGTAGCCGACCAGCGGCAGCCGTTCGCCCAGGATGATGGCGCCACCGATGGCGGCGAACAGGCTCTCGGCCGAGAGGATGATGGCGGCATTGGCGGGCGGCACATATTGCTGGCCGATGGCCTGGAAGGTGAAGGCCACGGCAGTGGAGAGCAGGCCCGTATAGGCCAGCTCCATCCAGCCGGACTGGACGGCCGAGAAGTCGGGCTGCTCGAACACGAAGGCCAGGCTGGTCGCGGCGGCGCCGGCAATCAGAAAACTCAGCGACGACACAAAGATGGGCAGGCCTGTGGCCTGGGCGGTGCGCCCGAGCAGGATCACATGCAGCGCCCAGAACACGGCGCTGCCGACAACGATCAGATCACCGGAATTGAAGCTCGCCAGCCCGCCGCCATTGAGGAAATAGATGCCCAAAAGGGCCAGCGGCACGCAGGCATAGATGATGGGATGGGGGCGGGTGCGGAAGAGCAGGAAGCCCAGGAAGGGCACGAAGAAGACGTAGAGCCCGGTGAGGAAGCCGGCATTGGTGACGCTGGTTGTGATCAGGCCGACCTGCTGCATCCAGGAGCCGAGGAAGAAGACCAGGCTCACCGCGCCGATCATGAGCCAATGCTGCGGGGTGAGTGGCGCGGGGCGGCGGCGACGCTCGAGCAGGGCGAGCGGCAGGACGGCCAGGCCCCCCAGGAGATAGCGCAGGCCGGAGAAGGTGAGCGGGCCCATGGAGTCCATGGCCGACTTCTGCGCGATAAAGGCCAGTCCCCACAGCATGGTGCAGGCCAGAAGCATCAGGGTGGCGAGGGGGCGGGACATGGGAAGGGACTCGGGGGTTGCAGGCGAAATTGCTTGTCGTGTCCCGCCCCTGTGTGAGGCGGGACGAGGGGAGTTTGCAGACGGTTGGCGCGGGCCGGAGCGGCCGGGCTATTTCAGCTCTGCATCCAGCGCGGCGATGAGCTGGGTGATTTCCTCGGGTGTGGTGTAGTGCACGAAGGAGAGGCGGAGGACGCCGTGGTTGGGGTCGATGCCAACGGCTTCGAGCAGGCGCTGGGCATAGAAGTGGCCACCGGCAGCCATGACGCCGTGATGGGCCAGGCGCGCGGCGACGACGGCACCGGGCTCGGAGAGGGCCAGCGCAATGGTGGGGGCCCGGACGGCCGGATCATCGGGGCCGATGAGGCGGACACTGTTGCGGCCGCGCAGGTAGTCAAGCAGCGGCATGGCCAGCGCCGTCTCCTGCGCGCGCATGGCGGCATTGGCGCGGCGGAAAGCATCGGGGCCGGTGATGGAGGCGGGGGCGAGGTCGGCGATGATCTCGAGATAGTCGACAATGCCCGAGGATGCGGCGATCTGGGCGTGGTCGGGGCCCGCCGGAGTCAGGCGGTAGCGCGGCTTGGAGTCATTGAAGTAGTGGCCCTGGTTGGGCAGGGCCAGCGCCAGCTCGGGGCGAATGGCCAGCACGCCCTGGTGGGGACCGTAGACCTTGTAGGCGGAGAAGAAATAGATGTCGGCGCCCAGGGCAGCGAGGTCGGGCAGGCCATGGGGGGCATAGCTGACGCCATCGATGGCGGTGACAGCGCCAACGGCATGGGCCCGGGCGGAAATGGCGGCGACGTCGTTAATCTCGCCAGCAATGTTGGAGCAGTGCGGCGCGGCCACGAGGCGCACCTTGGCGTCGAGCAGCTTATCCAGATCGGCCAGGGCAAGGCGCCCGGTCTGCGGATCAACGCCCCATTCGCGCACCTCGATGCCGAGGCGGGCAAGACGGCGCCAATTGCCGGAATTGGCCTCGTGATCCTGATTGGTGACGATGATGGCATCGCCCGGCTTGAGCCAGCCGCCGAAGGCCTGGGCCAGCACATAGGTGTTGGCGGAGGCCGAGGGACCGAAATGGATCCAGTCGGACGTGACATTGAGCGCCTGGGCCATGCGGTCAAAGCTGAGGGCCATGGCATCGCCGGCGGCCTTTGAGGCGGGATAGACGCCATAGGGCTGCACCTTGGTGGCGCGATAATAGTGGTCGAGCTTGTCGATGACCGGGCGGGCGGTATAGGCGCCGCCGGCATTCTCAAAAAAGGCCTGGCCCTGCAGCGTCGGCTCGGCAAAGGCAGGAAAGTGCGCGCGGATGCGGGCCGGATCGAGAGGCAGGGCAGTCATGAGTTGGGTCCTGGGCGGGTCCTGAAAAGGTCGCCGATTGGTAGAGCAAGGCAGGACAAAAGCAAACCCCGGCTGTTGAGAGCCGGGGTTTGCGCGGTATCGCTCACGTTACAAAGACACCGATACCGCTGAGGTCGGTCGCGCCGCAGCCGAAGAGTAGCGACGCGACCGATCAGGTTAACCGTTGGTGGGTGCAGGCGCATCCGCAGGGGCGCCCATCGGGCCCTGGCCCTGGCGCATGCCCTGGCCACCATGATGGTTGCCCTGGCCCATCTTGCCCTGCATGTTGCCCCGATCCGGACGGGCCGGCATCAGCTGGGCCTTCTGCTCATCGGTGAGGCTGTCAAAGAAAGCCTTGGCCGAGGGCTGCACCGACTTGAGCGCGTCCAGTTGGGCGGTCTCGATGGCGATGCGGGCGTCGAGGCGCTCGGTGATGGACGGGCGCTCTGCCGTCGTGCCATCGGCCGGCTTGGCGGGGCGAAGGCCTTCGACGGCCTTGGAGAAGGTGTCGGCAGCGGCCAGCGCATCGGTCTTGAAGGTGTCGAACAGGGCCTGCTGCTCGGCCGTCATCTCGATGGCGTGGCTGAGGCGCACCAGGGCGATCTCGACGCCTTCGGCGCCTCGCTGGAAATTGAGGAAGCCGGCACCGCCAGCCTGACGGGGGCCCTGATTGTGCTGGCGCATATCGCCCATCTTGCCCGGACCATTGCCGCGCGGGCCGCTGGCATCGGCCTGCTGCTGCGGTGCGGGGGTGGTATCCTGCGCGGTGGCGGGGACGATGGCGGAGAGGCCGACAGCTGCTGTCATCAGCGCCGCAATGGCGGTCGTCTTCAACGTCTTCATGGGTCATATCCTTTGCATGGGAACCGGAACGTCCGGCATGAACAGGACACTAGCGGAGCCAAACTCTTCACGACCTTGCGAGCGCATGAAGAGTTTGTCAGGTTGGTAAGGTGAGCCAGCCCGTCATCAATATCGCCGTCGACCCCTTTCCCGATGATGCCGGGATGCGCCGGCTATGGCAGGGCGCGTGGGGCGATGATGGTCCGGCGTCGTTCCAGCCGATCCTCCGGCGGAGCCTGGCGCATCTTGGCGCCTATGACGGTGGGCGGCTGGTGGGCTTTGTCAATGTCGCCTGGGATGGCGGCATCCATGCCTTTATTCTCGATACCTGTGTCGACCCGGACTACCAGCGGCAGGGGATTGCCCTGGCGCTGCTGGCGCAGGCAGCCGAGACGGCGCGGGCGCGCGGCGCGGCCTGGCTGCATGTCGATTTCGAGCCCCGGCTGGAGGGGCTCTATCGGCGGGCCGGATTTGGGCCCACCGCCGCTGGGCTGATGCGGCTCTAGAGTCTTGTTGGTCACGTCTCCGTACCGCAAGAGTGGTGTTTCCATTTGCGGGTCACTGACGGACCCCCTCCCTCGGTCCCTCCCCTCAAGGGGGAGGGAGGCACAGGAGCCGCAAATCCACTGAAGAGTGAAACGATCTAGCGCGGGCGCCAGGCGAGCAGACGCATGGCGTTCAGCGTGACCAGCACAGTGGCGCCGGTGTCGGCCAGGATCGCGGGCCAGAGCCCGGTGATGCCCAGGATGGTGGTGACGAGGAACACCGCCTTGAGCCCGAGGGCCACGGCAATGTTCTGCCAGATATTGCGCATGGTGGCGTGCGACAGGCCGATCATGCCGGCGATGTCGGCGACGCGGCCATGGAGGATCGCCGCATCGGCGGTTTCCAGCGCAACATCGGTGCCGCCGCCCATGGCGATGCCGATATCGGCAGCAGCCAGGGCCGGGGCGTCATTGATGCCGTCGCCGACCTTGGCGACGACCTGGCCCTGCGCCTGCAGTTCGCGGACGATGGCCTGCTTGTCGGCAGGGAGCAGCCCGGCGCGGACCTCAAGGGAGAGATCGGTGCCGATGGCCTCGGCGGTGCGGGCATTGTCGCCGGTGAGCATGACGGTGTGAATGCCGAGGGTGCGCAGGGCATCCAGACCAGCCAAGGCATCAGCACGGGGTTCGTCGCGCAGGGCGAGGGCGCCCAGCGGCTGGCCATCGCGCAAGAGGACCGAGACCGATTTGCCGGCGGCGGCGAAGGCCTCCAGCTGCGCCGCAAATTCGGGCGCAAGACCAGTCCGCGCGGCCGCAGCGGCCGGCGAGAGGAGCAGGATGGCCTTGCCGTCGACCTCTCCGGATACACCTTCCCCAGGCAGAGCCTCGGACTGGGTGGCGGGCGGGATGGTGATGCCGTCGGCCTGGGCGCGGGCGAGGATGGCGAGCGCCAAGGGATGGCTGGAGCCGGCTTCAAGTGCTGCGGCGAGACGCAGGACATCGGCCTCGGAGCCGGTGGTGGCAAGGATGTTGGTGACGGCGGGCTTGCCCTGGGTCAGCGTGCCGGTCTTGTCGAGGGCTACGGTGGTGATGTCGCGCAGGCGTTCGAGCACGGCGCCGCCCTTGAGCAGCAGGCCGCGGCGGGCGCCGGCGGAGAGCGCGGCGGCAATGGCGGCCGGGGTGGAGATGACCAAAGCGCAGGGGCAGCCGATAAGGAGGATGGCGAGACCCTTGTAGATCCACTCGCTCCAGGACTGGCCCAGGAGCAGCGGCGGCAGAATGGCGACAAGGGCGCCGACCACCAGTACGCCGGGCGTGTACCAGGCCGAGAAGCGGTCGATGAAACGCGCGGTGGGGGCCTTGCTCTCCTGGGCTTCCTCGACCAGGCGGACGATGCGCGCAATGGTGTTGTCGCTGGCGGTGGCAGTGACGCGGATGGTCAGGACGGCGCTGGCATTGATGGTGCCGGCATAGACGGCGTCGCCGACGCGGCGATGGACGGGCACGCTTTCGCCGGTGACCGGGGATTCGTCGATGGCGCCCTGGCCGGTCTCGATGGTGCCATCGGCGGGGATGCGGTCGCCGGGGCGGACCATGACGATGGCGTCAAGCGCCAGATCGGTAGCCGGAACCTGCCTGGTGGTGTCGCCGGTGACGAGCAGGGCGGTCTTGGGGACGAGGGCGGAGAGACCCTGAATGGAGGCGCGGGCGCGGCTGGCGGCGACACCTTCGAGCAGCTCGCCCACCAGAAACAGAAGGACGACGGTGGCGGCTTCCTCGGTGGCGCCGATGATGACGGCGCCGACGGCGGCAATGGTCATCAGGGTTTCAATGGAGAAGGGCGTGCCGGCCATGGCGCCGGCCATCGCGCGGCGACCGATGGGCACGAGGCCGACCCATAGCGCGACCAGGAAGGCCCAGTGCCCAACGACGGGGGCGACAAGCCCAACGCCATAGGCGGCGAGCAGGGCAAGACCGCAGGCCAGCGCCAGGCGGGCCTTGGGCGTCTGCCACCAGGGGCCGGTGCCCAGATCGAAGTGATTGTCGGGCTGGCCATGCTCGTGGTCGTGATCGCCGTGGTCGTGCGCGGCGTGGTCGTGACCGGTGTGATCGTGGCCGGCATGATCATGATCGGGGGCATGATGTGCGGTCGAACGGGCGGTATCGGCGGGGGCCAGCGTATAGCCGAGGGGGCGCAGGGCGGCCTCGACTGTGGTGAAGGCAACGTCGGTGTGGTCGACGCGCAGGGTGCCGGCAGTGGCGCTGGCGCTGGCATCGGTGACACCGGGGATACGGCGGACGGCCGTCTCGATCTTGCCGGCGCAGGCCGCGCAATCCATGCCGCCGACGCGATAACGGGTCTGGGTTTGCTGGCTCATGGGACTGTCCTTTTCGTTTCCATGCCTGCATGCTAACTTCTCTAGTGACTAGAGGAGCAAGAGGTATCGGCATGGCTTTTCCGATTGGCGAACTGGCGCGGCAGACAGCGGTGAAAGTGCCGACAATCCGCTATTACGAGCAGATCGGTCTGTTGCCCGAGGCGCCGCGCAGCGAGGGCAATCGGCGGCTCTATGGCAGCACGGAAGTGGAGCGACTCAACTTCATCCGGCATGCGCGCGACCTCGGATTCGAGATCGAGGATATCCGCGAATTGCTGGCCATGGCGGCGCAGCCGCAATCGTCCTGCCACCAGGTGGACAGCATCGCCAACAACCATCTGGCCGAGATCGAACGGCGGATTGCCAGCCTCACCGCGCTGAAGCGGGAGCTGACGCGGATGATCGAGGAATGCGGGCATGGCCGGGTGTGCGACTGCCGCATCATTGAGGCGCTGGCCGACCATAGCCAGTGCCTGGCGGAGCACTAACGGCGACCGCGCAGCCGTCCCAGTCCACGTGCCACTCGACCATAGGTCTTGTGATCAGGCGTAGGCCACCCAGCCGCGGAAGCTGAGACCGGCATAGAACAGGCTGATGCCAGAGAAGCCAGCCTCTTCAAGCAGGGCGACCTCGTCCTCGGGCGAGAGGATGTGCAGTCTGGTGGCGATGGCCTCGCGGGCTGCATCCAGATTGGTTCCCGGCTCTGCGCCGAAGGCAACGTGACGGGCGATCCAGAGGGAGCGCTCCGGCTCGGTCTGTGAAAAGCTGATATGGGCGACGACGAAGGGCGCGCCGGGGGCAAGGCGGCGCCGCAGCTGCTGCAGCGTGGCGAGGCGTTGCTCGCGCGGCACGAAATGCAGGGTGAGCAGGCAGACGGCGCCATCGAAGGGGCCTTCGGGGGCCGCGTCGATATAGCCCTGGTGGAGCGCGATGCGATCGATGTGCGGCGCGGCAATCTGCCCGGCAGCGGCCAGCATGTCTGCCGAGGGGTCGACGCCATCGAAGCGCCAATTGGCGTGTTCTTCAGCCAATGCCTTGAGTTCCAGCCCGCCACCGGCGCCGAGAACCAGAATATGCCCCTGGGCTGGCACGCGTTCGGCCAGCAGCATGGCCGTCATACGGTGCAGACCGGCAAGGCCGGGGACCTTGCGGGGGGCGCCTTCGGCATAGCTCTTGGCATGGGCACCCGCAAAGGCGGGGGCGGATGGCGGCGCTGGATGTTTCATGTAACGTTTGATGTTACACTTAAGGGGCATTGTCAAGCGACACGCCACGCGGGGCAGGCCGGCGGGCCTGCCCTCCAGGAAATCAGCCCAGGGTGGGCGGGGTCTCGGCGGGCTGGGGCGTGTAGCGGGCCAGGGCCTTGATGACCTGCTTGAGGGTAATGCGGCCGATCTGGTGGCCATCGGCATCGAGCACGCCGACCCATTGATGCTCGGCGAACATGGGCAGCACGTCTTCGCAGCGCGAATCCTTGGAGACACTGGCCTCGCAGGGATCGAACTCGCCCCGGTCCATGATGGAGCGAACGTGGATGGCGCGGGCCTTGTTCACCTCGCGCACGAATTCCTCGATATGCTCATTGGCCGGACGCAGCACGATGTCCTCGGGCTTGCCCTCCTGCTGGAGGGCGCCATCCTTGAGCACGGCGATGCGGTCGCCGATCTTGAGGGCCTCGTCGAAATCGTGGGTGATGAACAAGATGGTCTTGCCAAGGGACTTCTGCAGCTCGATGAGCTGATCCTGCATGCCGGAGCGGATCAGCGGATCGAGGGCGGAGAAGGCCTCGTCCATCAGGATGATGTCGGTATCCATGGCCAGGGCGCGGGCCAGGCCCACGCGCTGCTGCTGGCCGCCCGAGAGCTGGCGCGGCTGGCTCTGCTCATAGCCGGAAAGGCCGACGATCTCGATCCATTTGGCGGCTTCCCGCAGGCGGGTCTTGGTGTCCACGCCGCGCACTTCCAGGCCATAGGCGACATTGTCGATGACCGAGCGGTGCGGCATGAGGCCGAACTTCTGGAACACCATGGCCACCTGGGTGCGGCGATAGGTGCGCAGCTCGTCCAGGCTCATCTTGAGCACATCCTTGCCGTTGACGATGATCTCGCCGGCGGTGGGCTCGATGAGGCGGTTGACGTGGCGGATGAGGGTGGACTTGCCCGAGCCGGACAGGCCCATCACCACAAAGATCTGGCCCTTGGCGATGTCGAGCGAGACATTGTCCAGACCCACCACATGGTTGGTTTCGGCCTGGACCTCGGACTTGGAGCGTCCCGATTGCAGCAGGGACAGGGCGTTCTGAGGGTCGTCGCCAAAGATCTTGGTGACGCCGCGCATGGCGATGGCCAGGTCGCGATCGGGAGTGATGGCGGGTGCGGTCGCCGGGGCGGCCACGGTCTTGTTGGGAAGTGTGTCGGTGGCGTTCATTTAGCGAGCCTCCGCCAGGCCGATGCGGGCCTGTAGCTGTTTGCCGAAAGACTGGGTGACGCGGTCAAAGATGATGGCGAGGGCAACGATACCCAGGCCGGCAAAGAGACCGCGGCTGACCTCGAGGCGGCCAATGCCCTGGAGCACCTGGTAGCCCAGGCCGCCGGCGCCGATCATGGAGGCAATCACCACCATAGAGAGGGCCATCATGGTGGTCTGGTTCACACCAGCCAGGATGGTGGGCAGGGCCAGCGGGATCTGCACGCCGAGCAGGCGCTGGCGCGGATTGGTGCCGAAGGCGCGGCTGGCTTCCATGACGGCCGGATCGACCGAGCGCAGGCCCAGATCGGTGAGACGCACCAGCGGCGGGGAGGCATAGACGATGGTGGCGATGAGCGCGGGGATCTTGCCGGGGCCGAAGATCATCACGGTGGGGATGAGATAGACGAAGCTGGGCAGGGTCTGCATCAGATCGAGAATGGGGGTGATGGCCTTGCGCACATTGAGCGAGCGGCTCATCCAGACCCCGACGGGGATGGAAATGACGATGGCGGTCAGGGTGGCCGCGATCATCAGCGCCATGGTGGTCATGGCGTCGTTCCAGAGGTCCATCACGCCCAGGAAGAGCAGGGCGACAAAGACCACGGCAGGCAGCTTCCAGTTGCGGGTGGAGAGCCAGGCGATGCCGACCAGGATGGCGATGATGAGCCACCAGGGGGTGGCGATGAGCAGGTTCTCGATGGATTTGAGCAGCATCAGCAGCGGGTGGGCGGCGGCCTCGAAGGCGCCACCCCAGTTGCGCACCACCCAGTTGAGGCTGTCGTCGACGGCGCGGCGCAGCGGACGGGTATCAATGATTTCTGGGAACACGGTTTCTCTCTCACGTGTGGAGGGCTGACGCGGGATGCCGGAGGGCGCCAAACAAGGTTCGCGGCGCTCGGGCATCACGCGGAAAACGGCCGGGTGTGCACCCGGCCGTATCGGCTTGTCGTTGTGTCAGGGCGCTCAGCTCAGGCTGGCGCGCACCTTGTCGGCCACTTCGGGCGAGACCCAAGTCGTCCACACATCTTCCTTGGTCTTGAGGAAGTTGATGGCGGTGGCTTCCGCATCGGCCTGGTTTTCGTCGCCATAGACCAGCAGTTCACTGATCTCGGCATTGGTGAGGCCGACCTTGGAGAAGTAATCGGCCACGGTCGGGGCCTCTTCCTTCACCCAGGCGGCGGCGCCAACGATGGCGGGCGAGGACGGATAGGCGGTTACGCCAGGCTCGTCCGTGCAATCGGGGTTGGTGTTGCAGGCATAGACCTCGGGCTTGCTTTCGCCCATGTCCAGCGCAACGGCGTCATACTTGCCCAGGATGGCCGTGGGGCCCCAGTAGTAGAACAGGATGGGCTCTTCACGGGTGAAGGCGCGGGCAATGGAGGCATCCAGAGCGCCGCCCGAACCGGGGGAGAACAGGTTCCAGGCATCGCTCATGTCATAGGCCTTGAACAGGGCGCTGGTGGCCAGTTCACAACCCCAGCCCGGCGGGCAGGAATAGAGGCGGCCTTTGCTGGAGTCTTCGGGATCGGGGAAGACTTCGGGATGGGCAATGGCGGTTTCCGCCGAGACGATCTCGGGGTTGGCTTCCTGGGTGTAGCGGGGGATGAACCAGCCTTCGATGGTGCCGTCGCTGATGGCATCGCCAAGGTCAACAACGGTGCCTTCGGCAGCCGCATCGTCCCACTGCTCCTGCACGGTGCTGGTCCACAGTTCGGGAGCAACAGCCGGAGAGCCGCGCGTCACCATGGAACTGGTGGTGGGGACGGTATCGCCAGTGACCAGTGCGACCGAGCAGCCGAAGCCGGCGTCGAGGATCTTGGCGTGAATCTGGGCCAAGGCGGCCGCGGAGGGCCAGGTCATCTCGGCAATTTCTATGGTGCGATCGGTGCCGCAGCTCGCCGCATCGGCGGTGTCCTGGGCAAGGGTCGGCGTAGCTGTGGTTGCCATGAAGGCAACAGCCATCGCGGCGGCAAGGCCACCGGTTTTCAAGATCATGAGGATATTCTCCGTGTTTCGGATGTGTTGGAGGCTATCGGTCCAATAATGATCTGTCAAATTCGTGACTACTTGCGAGATTGATGTAGTAATAAAGAAAAAATGCGCAATCTTGCTTGCTGAGTGTTTCGTAAGAGATTGGCGTCGATGTCAAAGCTGGTCCTATTTTGTTGTCATGTAGGGCTTATGTGATTTATTGACAGAAAAAATAAATTATGCGGCCGTACAAATGTCCTGCAATCGCCCGATTTGCGGCGGTTTGCGCCGCATCCGTGGGATTGGGTGCGCGGCGGAACTAGACTTGCGCGGCGCCTGAGGGTGGGCCGACGGGTTCCCGCAGCCAAGTGCGGACCAGAGTTGCGCGACAGGGTCTTGCATCAGGCGGCAGGGACGTGCAGAAAGCGTCCAGTCAAATCGGACCCGGTGCAAATCCGGGTGGCTCTTCCGGCCGCCAATCCGCCGGACACTCCAGTAAACGCAAACATGGTCGACCGCGTGCCGAAGCGGCATTGCAGCGCCTTTACGCCTGGATATTCCCCATGACCTTTATCGAAACTTTTCGCCGCGACTGGCTGAGCAATGTGCGCGGCGATGTATTGGCCGGCATCGTCGTCGCCCTGGCGCTGATCCCGGAAGCCATTGGCTTTTCCATCATTGCCGGGGTTGACCCCAAGGTGGGGCTCTATGCCTCGTTCCTGATCGCCATGATCATTTCGGTGACGGGCGGCCGGCCGGCGATGATCTCGGCGGCGACGGCGGCCACGGCGGTGCTGATGGGGTCGCTGGTGCGCGAGCACGGGCTGGACTATCTGCTGGCGGCGACCATCCTGGCTGGCGTGATCCAGGTCGCCGCGGGCTATGCGCGCGTGGGCTACATCATGCGCTTTGTGTCGCGCTCGGTGATGACGGGCTTCGTCAATGCGCTGGCCATCCTGATCTTCATGGCGCAATTGCCCGAGCTGATCGGCGTGTCGTGGCAGACCTATGTGATGATAGCGGGCGGATTGGCCATCATCTACCTCTTCCCGCGGGTGACGCGGGTGATCCCCTCCCCGCTGGTGTGCATCATTGTGCTGAGCATCATCACCATCGTGCTGCAGGTGGATGTGCGGGCAGTGGGCGATCTGGGCGAACTGCCGACGACGCTGCCGAGCCTATTGATCCCCAATGTGCCGTTCACCCTGGAAACGCTGTGGATCATCCTGCCCTATTCGATCGGCGTGGCGGCGGTGGGCCTGCTGGAAAGCCTGCTGACGGCCTCGATCGTCGACCAGATGACCGATACCGACAGCGACAAGAACCGGGAATCGATCGGCCAGGGCATTGCCAATTTCATCACCGGTTTCTTCGGTGGCATGGCGGGCTGCGCCATGATCGGGCAGTCGGTGATCAATGTGCGCTCGGGCGGGCGAGGGCGTCTTTCGACCTTCACCGCCGGGGCGTTCCTGTTGTTCCTGCTGGTGGTGCTGGGCGACATTGTCGGGCTGATCCCGATGCCGGCGCTGGTGGCCATCATGATCATGGTGTCGGTCGGCACATTCAGCTGGAGCTCGCTCAACGATCTGCGCAAGCATCCGCGACGCTCGAGCCTGGTGATGCTGGCGACCGTGATCACGGTGGTGGGCACGCATAATCTGGCGCTGGGCGTGGGGGTGGGCGTGCTGCTGTCGGGCATCTTCTTTGCCTGGAAAGTGGCGCAGATCTTCCGCGTGACGTCCGTGCTGACCGCAGACGGACGCGAACGGGACTATGTGGTGGAGGGACAGCTGTTCTTTGCCTCGGCGGAGGATTTCCTCAAGGCCATGGACTTCAAGGAAAAGCTCGAGCGCGTGCGCATCGACGTCAGCAAGGCCCATATCTGGGACCTGACGGGTGTTAATGCGGTTGACATGGCCGTGCTCAAGTTCCGGCGCGAGGGCGTCGTGGTGGAGCTGGTGGGCATGAATGACGCGAGCGCCACGATCATGGACGATCTGTCGGTGCACGATCAGCCAGGCGCCATGGAGCGCATGCTGGGACACTAGGGCGTCGTAGGACCAGATTGATGCGGTTCTATCGCCCCCTCCCCCTTGAGGGGAGGGTCGGGGTGGGGGTGGTTTTGAAAGCCACTGACGGACCCCCTCCCTCGTTCCCTCCCCTCAAGGGGGAGGGAGGCGAAAGAACTGGAGATTCATTGGCCGGAAATTCAGTTCGGAGTGAAACGATCTAGCTCGGCAGGAGCGTGGCGGCGCGGGTGTTGTCGAGGTCGATGAGGCCGGCGATGGCCACTTCCGCGTCGTCGCCGCCACCGGCCTCGATCGCGCGCACAAGGGTGGTGGTGGTGTCAAAGCCGGCGCGGAGATAGGCCCTGGTGACGGTGTCGTCGGTGAGCGACTTGAGCGCCAGCGCCAGGGTGAGCTCGACAATGCCGGTGACCGAGCGGAGCAGGGCGCTGCCCGAGCTTTCGGCAATGGCGCGGTGGATTTCGAGCGCGGACAGGCCATGGGCTTCCAGATTGCCCTCTGACAGCTCCATCTGGTGCAGCCAGTATTTCATCAGGCGGACGTTCTCGGCGGTGCGGCGCTCGCTGGCGAGGCGCACGGCGCGGGTTTCGAGCGCTCGGCGGGTGTCGAACAGGCTCTCATAGAAGCGGGCATCGGGCTTGGCGTAGAAGTGCCAGGACAGCACCTGGGGATCAAAAAAGCTCCAGCGGCTGGTGGGCGAGACGCGGGTGCCCACCTTGGGCCGGGCTTCGACCATGCCCTTGGCCTCGAGCGTCTTGAGCGCCTCGCGCAGCACGGTGCGGGAGACGCCATAGGTTTCCATCATCACGGCATCGCTGGCCAGGATCGAGCCGACCGGAAACCGGCCAGTGACAATGCCATGGCCGATCTCGTTGATGACGAATGTGTGGAAGTTTCGTGCAGCAGGCCGCCCGGACAATGAGCGAATAAGGCTGCCAGCTTCGATCATGCTAGACTTTCTCGGGCGACTTCTCTCCGGGGGCGGAGGCGGCAAATATGACGCGCTGCAGCACGATGAACAAGAAAAGCAATACACCGATCACGATCTTGGTCCACCAGCTCGACAGCGTGCCGTCGAAGATGATGTAGGTCTGCACCAGGCCCAGCAGCATGACGCCGACAAAGGTGCCCAGCACAAAGCCGTAGCCCCCCGTCAGCAGCGTGCCGCCAATGACCACCGCGCTGATGGCATCGAGCTCGACACCCACCGCAGCCAGCGGGTAGCCAGCGGAGGTGTAGAGCGAAAACACTATGCCTGCCAAGGCTGCCAGTGTGCTGGAGAGCATATAGATCTGCACCGTGGTGCGGGCGACCGGAACGCCCATGAGCGAGGCCGAAACCGAATTTCCGCCCAGCGCATAGACATAGGAACCGAATTTGGTGCGGTGGGCCAGAAGGGCGCCGCCGAGGAACACCACGATCATCAGCATGCCGATGAAGCTGAGCCGACCGCCGCCGGGCAGGCGGATCATCAGATCGCCCAGGGTGGCGTAGAACTCGTGTTTGATGGGCACCGAATCCTGGGTGATGATGGAGGCGCCGCCGCGGGCCAGGAACATGCCGGCCAGGGTGACGATGAAGGACGGCACCTGCAGATAATGGATGGTGAAGCCCATGGCGGCACCAAACAGCGCAGCCACGCCCAGGGCGATGGCAAAGGCCACCAGCGGATGGATGCCCAGCCAGGTGGTGAGCACGGCGATCAGCACGCCGGTGAAGCCGATCACGGCGCCGACCGACAGATCAATGCCGCCCGAAATGATGACAAAGGTCATGCCGACAGCGGCAATGCCGAGGAAGGCATTGTCAGTGAGGAAATTACCCAGAACGCGGGTGGACAGCATGTTGGGGAACTGCAGGACCGCCAGGGCATAGGCGATGATGAAGATGACGGCGGTGGCCGCCAGGGGGCGCAGACTGCGTTTCATGACGATGCCGACTTGTTGGAGGCCGCCGGGCGGCGCTTGAACGGCAGGGCCGCATAGGGAGACTGGAGCAGCAGGATCAGGATGATCATGCCGGCCTTGACCACCAGGTTGAACTCGGGCGGGAAGCCGGAGACCAGGATGCCGGTGTTCATGGCCTGGATGATGAGCGCGCCCAGCACGGCCATGGGGATGGAGAAGCGCCCGCCGAGAAGGGACGTGCCGCCGATGACGACGGCCAGGATCGCGTCCAGCTCGAGCCAGAGGCCGGCATTGTTGGCATCGGCGCCGCGAATGTCCGCGGCCACGACGACGCCGGCGATGGCGGCACAGAGGCCGGAGAGGGCATAGACCAGCATGAGCAGCATGCGGCTGTGAATGCCGGCGAGCGAGGCGGCGGCGCGGTTGACGCCGATGGCCTGGATGAACAGGCCAATGGCGGTGCGCCGCACCAGAAGGGTGACCAGCACCATGAGCACCACGGCGATGACGGCAGCCATGGGGAAGCCCAGGAACGAGCCGGTGCCGACAAAGATCAGGCTAGGATCGTTGAAGGTGACAATGGAGCCTTCGGTGATGAGCTGGGCAATGCCGCGACCGGCGACCATGAGCACCAGCGTGGCGACGATGGGCTGGATGTCGAGCACGGCGACGAGAAAGCCATTCCAGAGACCACAGGCGAGGCCGACGGCAAGAGCGGCGATCACAGCGATGGGGGCGGGATAGCCCGCAACCACCATGGTGGCGGCGACGGCGCCGCAGACGGCCATGATGGCGCCCACCGAGAGATCCACGCCCTTGGTGGCGATGACCCCGGTCATGCCGATGGCGAGGATGGCCACCGGGGCGCCGCGATTGAGCACGTCGATGAAGCTGCCGAAGAAGCGCCCATCCTGCCAGGTGACGTTAAAGAAGCTGGGGAAGAGCAGCCAGTTGATGGCCAGCACGCCCACAAGGGCGAGCAGTTGCGGATTGGCCAGGCGTTCCAGGCGCAGGCGTCTCATGGGGTGGCCTCGTCGGGGTTGTTGGCGATGGCCTGAACGATCACGCCGGGATTGATATTCTTGCCGCGCAATTCGGCGACCATTTCGCGATCGCGCATGACCACGATGCGGGAGCTATAGGCCACCACTTCGTCCAGCTCGGAGGAAATGACGACCATGGCCATGCCATCGTCGCGCAGGCGATTGATGGTGCGGACGATTTCGGCATGGGCGCCGACATCGATGCCGCGGGTGGGTTCGTCGAGGATGAGGAAGGCCGGATCGGTGGCCAACCAGCGCGAGAGGATGACCTTCTGCTGGTTGCCGCCGGAGAGGAGCTTTACCGGCATGTCGAGCGAGGCGGCGCGGATATCCATGGATTCCCCGAAGCGGCCGGCAATTTCGAGCTGCTCGTCGCGGTTGAGGGCCTTGAACCAGCCCAGCTTGCCTTGCAGGGCAATGATGATGTTTTCCCGGACGGAGAGGTCGCCCAATATGCCCTCGGCCTTGCGGTCCTCGGGGCAGAAGCCGAAGCCCAGGGAGATGGCGTCGGTGGTGTTGCGGACGCTGGCGGGCTTGTCGTTGACGCGCAGGCTCCCTTGGTCGGCGGGATCGGCGCCGAACATGATGCGGGCCATTTCGGTGCGGCCGGAGCCGAGCAAGCCAGCGACGCCGATGACCTCGCCCTTGTGGATGGTCAGATCGAAGGGCGCGACGCCATTCTTGCGGCCATAGCCGGAGAACTGCAGCAGCACATCGGTGGTGGGATTTTCCGGCTCGAGATCGGTAGCGCCGGAGAAGGCAATGTCCTTGCCCAGCATGAGGCGCACCACATCGGTGCGGCTGAGGGCGTCGAGGACCTGGGTTTCGACCAGCTTGCCATTGCGCAGCACGGTGACGCGGTCGGCAATGGCAAAGACCTGATCGAGGAAATGGGTGATGAAGATGATGGCAAGCCCGGCGCGCTTGAGATCGCCAATGACCTCGAACAGGCGCTCGACCTCGTTGCGGTCGAGGCTGGCGGTGGGTTCGTCTAGGATCAGCACCTTGCCGGACAGCTGCACGGCGCGGGCGATGGCGACGATCTGCTGCACGGCGACCGAATGGCTGCCCAGTTCGCTGCCGGGATCGAGATCAAGGCCATAGCGGGTGAGGAGGACGCGGGCGTCGCGCTCCATCTTGCGGTGGTCGACCAGGCCAAAACGGGTGGGCTGGTGGCCGAGATAGAGATTTTCGGCGACCGAGCGATTGGGCAGGAGGTTGACCTCCTGATAGACGGTGCCGATGCCATGGGTCTGGGCGTGGAGGGGATTGTCGAGGGTGACCGGCTGGCCATCGACCAGAACCTGGCCGCCATCGGGCTGGTAGGCGCCGGTGAGAATCTTGATGAGCGTCGACTTGCCGGCGCCGTTCTCGCCCAGAAGGGCATGCACTTCACCGCGTCGCAGGCCGAAATCGACCGAATCCAGCGCCGTCTGGCTGCCGAAAATCTTGATGACGCCGCGCGCCTCAAGCACGTATTGGCCATCGGCCATATCGTATTCCCCCCTGTCGAACACCGGTCCCGCCGCGACACTTGCCCGCTTCTGCGACGGGATCAAGAAAGGGGGCTGGTCGGCCCCGATGCCGAGGCCAACCTCACCCCCTCCCAGCCTCCCCCGTCAAGGGGGAGGTGCCGTTCGGTGGTCGTTATGGTCCGAGATTAGTAGCCCAGACCCTTGCGGGTGTCGTACTCGCCCTGCGGATTGTCAGCAGGGGTATAGAGCTTGGACTCGGTGATGATGAACTTGGCGGGCTCGGTGCCGTCGGCGAGATAGGCCGAGAGGGCGTCGAAGGCCGGGCCGGCCATGTTGGGGGTCAGTTCGACCGTGGCATTGGCTTCGCCATTGACCATGGCGGCGAAGATGTCCGGCACGGCGTCGATGGAGACCACCTTGATGTCGGTGCCCGGCTTGAGGCCAGCGTCCTTGATGGCCTGGATGGCGCCAACGGCCATGTCATCGTTGTGGGCATAGACGGCGCAGATGTCCTTGCCACCGTTTTCGGCCTTGATGAAGCCTTCCATGACTTCCTTGCCCTTGGAGCGGGTGAAGTCACCGGTCTGGCTGCGGGCGATGGTGATGTTGTCGTGGCCGGCAATGGCTTCTTCAAAGCCCTGCTTGCGGTTGATGGCCGGGGTGGAGCCGACGGTGCCCTGGAGCTCGACGACCTTGCAATCGGCATCGCCGACGGTGTCGACCAGCCACTGACCGGCAACGCGGCCTTCCTTGACCTGATCGGAGGCAACCGAGGTGAGGTAGAGGTCTTCGGGGGCATCCACGCCACGGTCGAGCAGGATCACGGGGATCTCGGCTTCCTTGGCTTCGGTCAGCACATCTTCCCAGCCGGTGGCGACGACGGGGGCAACCATGATGGCATCAACGCCCTGGGCGATGAAGCCGCGGATGGCCTTGATCTGGTTTTCCTGCTTCTGCTGGGCGTCGGCAAACTTGAGGTCGATGCCGCGTTCTTCGGCCTGGGCCTTGGTGACCGAGGTTTCGGCAGCGCGCCAGCCGGATTCCGAGCCGATCTGGCTGAAGCCGACGACGAGACCCTTGAGGTTGTCCTGGGCGATGCTGACGGACGTCAAAGCGGTAGCGAGGCTCGCCGCGATGGCAAGCTTGGTGATGATGGTCACGATGTCCTCCCAAAAAATGGTCGCTACGGTGTGTTCACCTGCAGCGATGATCGGACGCTATATAAAGTACTATTATATGTAAAGTCAAAATCGCGCGCAGGATCTGACCAAGAAAGGTCAGATGGAGTGTGCCCATCAAGTCCTTGTTTTGCAATGATTTTGCTCGCCGGTTCAGCCAGGGGTTGAGCATCTCGGCGGTGCTGCGGGCCTGCTGGACGGGCCGGAAGGTTTCAGCCTCAAGTGGTTTTGCGGCGCCTTTGCCGGCGTCCCCGCAAGGGGGAGGGGGCGATCGAGCCGTGCCCATCTGAAGGCGAAACGATCTGGATATTCTGGCTGGGGCTGGCGTTGAGCGGGGTTGGCGTGTTCCGCTGCGGCAAAGAAAAAGCCGGCCCAGAGGGCCGGCGAAGGGTCATACGACTGGAGGGAGGTCGATGAGAAAGGGGAGGCGTCAGCCTTCGCGGCGGCCGGGGGACCAATGGCGAGGCTTGCGGATGCGCGCCGGTGCACTGTCAGGGAGGGGACCGCGCAGGGCGAAGCGGGCCACTTCGATCATGGTCGCCAGGACCAGAAGCGTCAGGGGCACCATGAAGATGGCGATCTGGGCGTCGGGTTGAGCAATCAGCGTGGCCGCAGAAGCGGTGCCGACCCCGGCAAGCAGCGCGCCACCGGAGGCAACGGCCACCACAACCGTAGAACCAATGGCGAAGCGCTTGAAACTTTTCTGCCGGGGCGACGTAGTTTTGTGCATGGGTAGATGTCGTTCATCTGGAGGTCAGTGACAGCATCAAGCCATGTGAATGCGGTTCGAGTTTGTACCCAATCCGGCTGCCTGCGTACCATTTGGTGGCGGAACTGTGGCAGCGCGATGCGCCCGGCGCATCAGGAGGAGACAGACATGCGCACTTTGGCAGCACTATTGATGGTGATGATGGCGCTGGTGATACCAGCACAGGCACAGGACGATGCGGCGCCCTGGCAGGCGGTGGTGAGCGGGCAGATCGCGGCCCTGCACGAGCAGGACGCCGCGGCGGCACTGGCATTTGCCAGCGAGGGTTTCCGCACCCAGTTTGCCGAACAGCCCGAGGCCTTTCTGGTGGCCGTTGAAGCCAGCGGCTATGGGCCGATTATCCGGTCGCGCTCGCACAGCTTTGGCAGTTTCGAGCGGGTGAGCGACACGGTTGTGGCGCAGGTGGTCAAATTCGTCGGCCCCGACCAGAGCCTTTACGACGCGCTCTACCAATTGGGCGAGGAACCCGGCGAGGGCTGGCGCGTGCTGGGTGTGGCGCTGCGCAAGGCGCCGGGCATCGGCATCTAGCTCATTTCACGCCAAAGTGGATTTGCGGCTCCTTTGCCTTTCTCCATTTTATGGGAGTGAACGAGGGAGAAGGACACCGGTGGCCGCTAGAGCCACCCCCACCCCAACCCTCCCCTCAAGGGGGAGGGGCGATGGCACCGCATCAATCTGATCTTGCACCGATCAGACGAAAGCGCGCCGCGCGGCGCATGCGGCTTGATTGGCTTGCGCGCAATGCCTATCACTGCCGCCCGTCACAGGTGGGAGATCGATGATGGGGTTCTTGTCGGAAGCACTGGGCCGGGTGGCGCCGTCGGCGACCGTGGCCATCAGCCAGAAGGCGCGCGAACTGGCGCAGCAGGGCCGCGACATCATCGCGCTCTCGGCCGGCGAGCCGGATTTCGATACGCCGCTCAATGTGCGCGACGCAGCCAAGGCGGCCATGGACGCGGGCAAGACGCGCTACACCAATGTCGACGGCATTCCCGAGCTCAAGGCGGCAGTGGCGGCCAAGTTCAAGCGCGACAATGGGCTGGACGTCACGGCGGCCGATTGCTTTGTGTCCTCGGGCGGCAAGCAGATCATCTTCAACGCGCTGATGGCCACGCTCAACCCCGGCGACGAGGTGGTGGTGCCGGTGCCCTATTGGGTGAGCTATCCGGAAATCGTGCGGCTGTGTGGCGCCGAGCCGGTGTTTGCGGTAGCCGACGCCTCGACCGGCTTCAAGCTGTCGCCGGCCGTGCTGGAAGCGGCGATCACGCCCAAGACCAAGTGGCTACTGCTCAATACGCCGTCGAACCCGACGGGCGCGGCCTATACGGCGGCCGAGCTGCGCGGGCTGGCCGATGTGCTGCTGGCGCATCCGCATGTGCATATCCTCACCGACGACATCTATGAAGTGCTGGTCTATGACGGCGGCAGCTTTGCCACCATCGCCCAGGTGGAGCCCAGGCTGCAGGCGCGCACGCTGACCATGAACGGCGTGTCCAAATCGCATGCCATGACCGGCTGGCGCATCGGCTTCTGCACCGGGCCGCGGCCGCTGCTGGCGGCGATGACCAAGCTGCAGGGCCAATCGACCAGCTGCCCGACCTCGATTGCGCAATGGGCTGCGGTGGAAGCGCTCAACGGGCCGCAGGACTTTCTGGCCGAGTGGCGAGAAGTGTTCCAGGCGCGGCGCGACATGGTGGTGGCCGGGCTCAATGCCTGTGCGGGCCTTGATTGCCTGACGCCGGAGGGGGCCTTCTATGTGTTCCCGTCCTGCCAGGCGCTGCTGGGCAAGACCAGCGCCGGCGGCACACTGCTCAAGACCGATGAGGATTTCGTGCTGGCGCTGCTGGAAGAGACCGGCGTGGCGCTGGTGCATGGCACGGCCTTTGGCCTGCCGGGGCATTTCCGCCTGAGCTATGCAGCCAGCAATGCCGAGCTGGAGGAAGCCGTGAAGCGCATCCAGGGGTTCTGTGCAGGGATCAAGTAGGTGGCCTATTCCTTCTGCCTGACGCTTGATGCGGCGACTGATGCCGCCGTTCGATCGATCTGGCAGCAATTGGCGGCCGAAGGCATCTGCAACCACATGGTGACACTTGACTATGTGCCGCATGTGTCGCTCGCGGTGCTCGATGATGAGCCGCCGCGCGAGACGGTGGAGGCGGCGCTGGCGGCCATGAGGTCGGTGCGGGCCCTAACGGTCCGGCTGGGTGGCGTGCGGAGCTTCGAGGGGACCACTATTGCCTGGCTAGCAGTGGAGGGCGGAGACGCGCTCGAAGCGATGCATTCGCACCTGATGGCGCACCTGCCAATCGACAAGGTACGGGCGCACTACCAACCGGGATTGTGGACGCCCCATGTGACGCTACAGATGGAAGGCGACGTAGCGCGTGGAATGGCCGCCATCTCGCGCTCATGGCCCGAGCGGCGCGCGGCACGGATAGACGCCCTGGATCTGGTGCAGGTGCCCCCCGTCGTGGTGTTGAACCGCATAAGGTTGCAGTAGGACCGTGCTTGTTACACGCCCGGGCCATTCGAGCGTAGCGCTCATGGCCTCCAAACCTAAAATCACGACATGGGCGTGATTTTGCCTGCGGCCTACTTGCCCATCCAGCTCAGGAAGCTGGTGCTGCTGCCGCCGGCCTGGGCGAACATTTCGGTGAGCTTGTTGGTGGTCTGGTAGCTGGCGAGAGCGGCGGCATAGAAATCGCTGCTCCAGCCGGCGGCCTGGCGCTCCTCGTCGCTCATCGAGGAATAGATCGAAATGATGTTCTGGCTGAAGGCGGTGGGGTCGCTGGACTTGGCGGCGTTCTGGAAGCCCGCCAGCAGCGCGGCGCCGCTCTTGGTGCGCAGGGCGCCCCTGGCGGCATTGACTTCTTCGGGCGCGAACTTGTTCTCGGTGTTGAGCGCGATGGCGGAGAGGGTACGGCTGGGGAAGCTGGACAGGTCGACATAGGTGCCGACCGTGGTCTGCTTGTTGAAGGTGGGCACCTTGCCGTCCTTGATCGCCTTGGCATAGAGCGCGTCGAGCGAGGCGCGGGCGCCGGTGGCGACATCCTTGATGTCCTGCTGCTGGGTCTGGCCGGCCTCGGTGAGCGCGAGATAGAGCGCCACCGGATCGTTGTCGCCGGCATCGGGCAGGGTCTTGGGATCGGACTGCAGCTGCTTGAGGCCTTCCGTAATGGCGTCACGGCCGGCAATCCAGTCGGTGCCGTTCTTCTCCTCGTCGCCCAGGCTATCGAGATAGGTGGCGGCGGCCTTGTAGAGGCCAGTGTAGTCGCCGGTGACCTTGGCGACGGCAGCGGGGCCGGACATGGCGCTTTCAAAGCGGCGCTGCATCTCGAGCCCGGCGGCCTCGCGCTCTTCGGGAGCGAAGCTCTTGTCGCTGGACATGGCATAGAGCTCGCGCGGATCCAGGCTCGAGATGTCGAGCGCCAGCTTGCCATCCTGCAGGGGGCTGGTGCGCTTGGCGTCCTTGAGCAGGGCGAGCAGCTTGGCATGGGCGTCGGCCAGGACGGTGGCGAAATCCTTCTTGGCCAATTCGGCCTGGGCGGCACTGGACAGCGTGATCGAGGTGGCGGGCGCTTCGGTGGTGGTGGTCGACGTGGTGCCGGCGCCCGAGTCCTTGTTACTGGCAGCCAGGTTGGCCGCCACGGTGGTGGCGAGATTGAGATAGCTGGTGCTGGGATAGGTGGCGTTGACGGCAACCATTGTGGGCTCCTGCAATCGGTTAACAAATCCTATGCAAGGGCCGTGCCTGAAAATTACGCCGATAAATCAATGGGGTGACGGGCGAGTGCGGCTGCCGCGCGGCAATAATTGCCGGTCGGTGGGCAGAAGTGACATGTCCGGGGAAAAAGGAAAGGCCCTGCCCGAGGGGATGGGCAGGGCCAGGAGTCATTGGCCGGAGCCAGTGACTTTGGAGGTGCGGCACCACGACCGCCGCAGAACTTACAGGCCAGTTATCGCGCCCGGAGGCGGGTGCGACAATTCGTCAATTGGGAAACGCTGCCATGCAGAATCGGGCGCCCGGGACGCGGCCGGGATGTGCCGGGGCAAAAAAAAGAGGCTCCAACCGAAGTTGGAGCCTGATGATAGGGCCGAAGCCAAATCTGAAGTTTTGGCCCGATGCAAGGGAGGAGGAGATGCATCAGACCGGTGAACCCAAGCCGAGGGAGGAGGATACGGCTCAAGTTCGTGTCGCCTAAACGCGGGTCCGAGGGAGGAGGATACGGAGCGGCGTCGCCAGCGACAGGTACACATATAGATTTTGACCGTTTGGTCAGCAAGACATAGGTCAACATGCCTGCCATGCATTTTGCACAGCGACAAGTTGTCAGCCATGCAGCGCGCCGGGGCGAAAGCGGACGAAAAAAAAGGCCCTGTCCGAGGACAGGGCCAATGATAGGGCCGAAGCCAAATCGAAAGTGAGGCAGAGAGCAAGGGAGGAGGAGATGCGCTCTGCCGGTGAACCGTGATCGAGGGAGGAGGATACGATCGTGGCTCGGTGTTGCGATACTTGTTCCAAGGGAGGAGGAAATGGAACGCGCCTCAGCAACACCCTCCTTATGAACTCGACTCACTCAGTAGGCAATCATCTGTGTCGTATGTCAGCCATGCGCTGAGTGCAGGATGGCCAAAACACATGTGGCCCCGCTCGAGGGGAGAGCGGAGCCACATATTTGCGGGAACGAGTTCCCACAAGGAGGGAACGCAGAGGGCGCAAGGGAGGAGGGAGGCGCCCGCTGTGCTGGGAGGCATATATGGGGTGTCGCTTTGCTCAACAATAAGGCATCGCGTATAATAGCTATGCAGAGGCTGCATAGATTTTAGAACATTTCAGTCGTCCGGGCCGGATTTGGCATGGTTTTTCCGGCGCTTACGGCGGCAGGCCGGGCGCTCACAACCAGCCGCGCCGCTTGAAGAAAAGGTAGGGCAGGACGGCCGACGCCACCATGGCAAACAGGGCAGCAGGATAGCCGAACTGCCAGTTGAGCTCGGGCATGACCTGGAAATTCATGCCGTAGATGGAGGCGACCAGCGTGGGCGGCAGGAAGACCACGGCCGCCACCGAGAAGATCTTGATGATCTGGTTCTGCTCCAGATTGATCAGGCCCAGGGTGGCATCGAGCAGGAAATTGACCTTGTTGGAGAGAAAGCCGGCGTGATCGGCCAGGGCCTGGGCGTCGCGCTGCAGCACCTTGAAATCCTGCCGCACCTCGCGGGCGCTGCGCGGCGTGCCGGGCAGGCGGGTTTGGTGGAAGGTGGTGAGGCGCAGGATGGTGATCAGGCTTTCGCGCACCAGGGTGAGCATGTCGCCCTTGTTGCCGATCTTTTCGATCAATCCTTCCAGGTTGCGCGACTTGCGGGTGGCGCCCTTGACCTTGTTGCGGAAGACCTCGCGCGAAATGGCGTCGAGATCCTCGCCGGCGGTCTCGAGCACCTGGGCGATGCGATCGATGAAGGAATCCAGCAGGCCCGCCATGACATGTTCGCCGGTGGTCAGTGGGCGACCGCCGGGGCGGGTGGCCAGGGCCTCGAAGGTGACAAAGGGCAGGGGCTCGGCATAGCGGATGGTGACCAGCGCCGTGCCGCGCAGCACAAAGGTGACGGGCACCTTGATGGGGTCGTGCTCGTGCATCTTGCTCAGGACAGTGGCCGTCATGAACTCGGCGTCCGCCTCGGCATAGAGGCGGGCGGAGGGCTCGATGTCCTTCATCTCGTCGCGGGTGGGCACCTGGATACCCAGGCATTGCTCGACCAGATGTTCTTCGTCGCGGGTGGGATTGACCAGGTCGAACCAGATGGCCTGGGCGGCATCGTCGGGCACGGAAGCGGGGGCGAGGGGGAGGCGGGCCAGGTGGTCGCCGGAGACGGTGTAGATGTTCAGCATGGCAGGTATCCTTGTGCGCGGGCGGCTACGCCGGCGCGACCTGCTGCGTCACGCCGTGTTTCGTGCCGTCCTGTTCGTCGATCGACTTCGAGAGTCGGGGTTCACTTTTGCGGTCCGTGGCTTGTCAAAGACGGTGCACGGATGCTCCCGAAGCGCGGCGAGGTCAAGACCCTGATGTGATGTTGAACGCGTGTGGCGCGTATTGCCGCTCAGGCCGCAGCCTCAAAGCCGGCGATGGCGGCCGCCAGTTCGCCCAGATGGGCAATTCGGGCATAGCGCGGCTCGTTGAGCGGTTCTTCGGCCTGCTCATAGGCCCAGGTGAGATCGTGCGGCACAAAGACGCCATAGCTGCCGGCGGCAATGGCGGGCAGCACGTCGGATCGCATGGAATTGCCCACCATGACGGTGTGGGCGGCGCCATCGGTGTGGCGCTCGAAAATGCGGGCATAGGCAGCCGGCGTCTTGTCGGAAATGATCTCGACCGCCGAGAAAAAGTCGGCCAGGCCCGAGGCGGCGAGCTTGCGCTCCTGATCGAACAGATCGCCCTTGGTGACCAGGATCAGGCGGTGGCTGGCCTCGAGCTCTGCGAGTGCCTGATCGACATAGGGCAGGGTTTCGACGGGAAAGTTCAGCAGTTCGCGGCCCGAGGCAAGGATTTCGGCAATCACGGTGCCGGGCACGGCATGATTGGTGACCTCGAGCGCCGTCTCGACCATGGAGAGGGTGAAGCCCTTGGCGCCGAAACCATAGTGCCTGAGATTGCGACTGACCGCGGCGATGAGGCGTTCGTCGAGGTTCTCGGCATCGGCGTGATCGGCCAGGAGGGCCTTGAACCGATCCTGAGTGATGCGGAAGAACTGCTCGTTCTGCCAGAGCGTATCGTCGGCATCGAGGGCGATCGTGGTGATGCGCGTCACGGCGGCGTGCCTAGAAGCTCCACTCGCGAGCCTTGCCGACCAGGAAGTCGCGGAACACGCCGACGCGCTTGGAGTTCTTGAGCGCAGGCGGGTACACGAAGAAAGCCTCATAGGCCGGCAGCTCGGTCTCGGGCAGGACCTGGACCAGGCGATCTTCCTTTTCGGTGACATAGTCGGGCAGCATGGCGATGCCGATGCCGGCGCGGCAGGCCTGCATCATGCCATAGATGGCATTGACCTTGAGCGTGGTGCGGCGCGGGCTGGAATCGCTGCGGCCCATGCGCTCGAGATAGTTGATGTCACCCAGATAGGACGGCACGGGCTCGCCGAAGGTGACGATGCGGTGATCGTCCAGCTCGTCGGCCGTCTTGGGCATGCCGAATTCCTCGATGTAGTCGACCGACGCATAGAAGTGGTTGTGCACGGTGAACAGCTTGCGCTGGATCATCTCGGACTGGTTGGGCCGGTGCAGGCGGATGGCCACGTCGGCCTCGCGCATGGCCAGATCGAGCTCGGCGTCGTTGAGGCGGATCTCGAGCTGGATGAGCGGATAGAGCTTGAGGAATTCATCAAGCCGCGAGCTGAGCCAGGTGGAGCCGATACCCACGGTGGTGGTGACGATCAGGGGCCCGGTGGGGACATCCTGACTTTCCGACATCTGGGTCTCCACCTGCTGGAGTTCCCAATGCATGCGGTGCGCGGTGCGGAACAGCTGCTCACCCACTTCGGTGAGCACCAGGCCGCGGGCGTGGCGGATGAAGAGCTTGAGCCCCAGATCATCCTCGAGGGCGGAAATCTGGCGGCTGACGGCCGACTGGCTCATGCCCAGCTTTTCGGCGGCGTGGGTAAAACTGCCCGACTCGGCGGCGGTGTGGAAAATCCGGAGCTTGTCCCAGTCGAGCATATTTGGTCGCCTTCTTGTTGGGTCTTGGTTCGGCTACTCCGCCGCTTCGGCGAGTTCGTGTTCAGCCAGGAAGCGTTCTGCCTCCAGCGCGGCCATGCAGCCCATGCCCGCCGCAGTGATGGCCTGGCGATAGACATCGTCGGTCACATCGCCGGCGGCAAAGACACCGGGAATATTGGTTTCAGTGGTGCCGGCCTTCACCTGCAGATAGCCGCCGGGCTTCATGTCGAGCTTGCCGGCGAAGATAGCGGTGGCCGGGGCATGACCGATGGCGATGAACACGCCGTCGATGGGCTGCTCATAGGTGCGGTTGGCCGCCAGATCGCGCAGGGTGACCGAATTGACCGAGGGCGGCATGGCCGAGCCGCCAACTTCGGCGATCTCGGTGTTCCAGCGCACTTCGATCTTGGGGTTCTTGAACAGGCGATCCTGCAGGATGCGCTCGGCGCGGAATTCGTCGCGACGGTGCACGACGATGACCTTGGAGGCGAAATTGGTGAGGAACAGCGCTTCCTCGACAGCGGTATTGCCGCCGCCGACGACGATGACTTCCTTGTTGCGATAGAAGAAGCCATCGCAGGTGGCGCAGGCGGAAACGCCGAAGCCCTGGAACTTCTGCTCGCTGGGCAGGCCCAGCCACTTGGCCTGGGCGCCGGTGGCGATGATGACGCTGTCGGCTGTATAGACTTCGCCGTCATGGCCGGTGAGCTTGAACGGGCGGACGTCAAAATCGACATGGGTGATGATGTCATTGACGATGCGCGTGCCGACATGCTCGGCCTGGGCCTTCATCTGGTCCATCAGCCAGGGGCCCTGGATGACGTCGGCGAAACCGGGATAATTTTCGACATCGGTGGTGATGGTCAATTGGCCGCCCGGCTGCAGACCCTGGATCATCAGGGGCTCAAGCATCGCACGCGCGGCATAGATCGCCGCGGTGTATCCGGCCGGGCCGGAACCGATGATGACGACTTTGGCGTGCATCGCAACGCTCTCCAGAAAGTGGGAGTCTCCCTCGCCCTCTAGTTAAGGGGCGAAGGTGCACTCTTTCAAGGCAAACCATTCCACATTGCCAAAGTGTTGTGCGGAACGGACAGAAAAGTCACACCAATGGGCAAAACCCAATGATTTGACAGGCTTAGATGTAGCGGATCTTGAGGATTTCGTAGCTGCGCGCGCCACCGGGGGCCGCCACTTCAAACGAATCGCCTTCCGACTTGCCAATCATGGCGCGGGCGATGGGCGAGGAAATCGAAATACGGCCTGCCGAAGCGTCGGCTTCCGGGTCGCCGACGACCTGGTAGGTCTTTTCCTCTTCGGTGTCCTCATCGATATAGGTGACCGTGGCGCCGAACTTGACCACATCGCCGGACAGCTTGCTGACGTCGATGACATCGGCGAGCGCGAGAATGGTCTCAAGCTCCTTGATGCGGCCCTCGTTGAGGCTCTGCTGCTCCTTGGCGGCAGAATATTCAGCGTTTTCAGAAAGATCGCCATGGGCGCGCGCTTCCGAGATGGCTTCGACAATGCGTCGACGCTCGCTCGCGGTGCGGTGCTCATATTCGGCGGCAAGGGCCTTTTGCCCGGTTACCGTCATCGGGATCTTATCCATGGTCGTCGCCTCCAATCGGCACGGCAGTCAACAATACAAATCCCAGCCAAATCCGTTCGGCGTGCGCTTCACGATAAATTTGTAAGGGAGAGTGGCCGCACGTTGCCCGCCTGCCGCGTTCTGGTCAAGCCGGTGTGCGAAAACTAGATGGTCATGTCCACACGCGACTTCAAGTTCGGACCCCATTTCGGAAAGGCCCAACCATGAAAACGACCGCCCTGCCTGCCTTGGCCGCGCTTACCGGCCTCCTGCTCACCAGCCTGCCTGCCACGGCGCAAACGATCGACAGCAGCGCCGGCGCGTTGACCGCCAGCGTGGTGGCCGAGGGGTTGGCGCATCCTTGGGGACTGGCCCTGCTGCCCGATGGCCGCATGCTGGTGACCGAGCGCAGTGGACAGTTGCGAATGGTCGCCGACGGCGTGGTGGGTGCACCGATCGAAGGCACGCCCGACGTCTTCAACCAGGGGCAGGGCGGCTTGCTCGACATTGCCCTGGCGCCCGACTTTGCCGACAGCGGCAAGCTCTATCTCAGCTTCTCCGAGCCCGGCGAGGGCGGCGCCGGCACGGCAGTGATGGCGGCCCGGCTGGTGCTGGAGGGCGACAGCGGGCGGCTGGAGGATCAGAAGGTGATCTTCCGGATGAACAAGTTTACCGGCACCAGCCAGCATTTTGGTTCGCGCATCGTGGTGGGGCAGGATGGCAATCTGTTCGTGACGCTGGGTGAGCGCGGTGCGCAGGACCGGGCGCAGGACATGGCGGACCTGGCAGGCGCCGTGGTGCGCATCACGCCCGAGGGCGGCGTGCCCGATGACAACCCCAAGCCGGACGGCTGGGCGCCCGAGCTGTGGAGCAAGGGGCATCGCAATCCCCAGGGCGCGGCCCTGCGCAGCGACGGGCAATTGTTCACCGTCGAGCACGGTCCCAAGGGCGGCGACGAGCTCAACATGCCGCAGGCCGGGGCCAATTATGGCTGGCCGATCATTACCCATGGCGTCGCCTATTCCGGCGCCAAGGTGGGGGTGGGCCAGGAGCAGGCGGGCCTGGAGCAGCCGCTGCATTATTGGGTGCCCTCCGTCTCGCCCTCGGGCCTGGCATTCTATTCGGGCGCGATGCTGCCGGACTGGGACGGCGACCTGCTGACCGGCGGGCTGAGCGGGCAGATGCTGGTGCGGCTCGACATGGAGGGCGACAAAGTCGTCGATGAGGAGCGGTTGTTCGAAGGACAGTTGGGCCGTATCCGCGACGTGCGCGTGGCGGCGGATGGGGCGATCTATCTGCTGACCGATGAGGACAACGGGCGCTTGATCCGGGTGGCGCCGGAGGGGCGCTAGGCCTTCACCGACTGCCAGGCGGAATCGGCGAAGAGGTCGGCAATCCGCCTGGCCTCGTCCGCTGACGAGTTCGGCGCCGTCCGCAAATAGGCGTAGGCGGGGCCCAGCATCAGGGCGTGGGCAATGGCGAACGGCAGATTGCGAACGGAACCGCGCGCGGTCATGCGGGCATAATGGGCTGCGCCGTCTTCCTGTCCCCGATCGAGCAAGGTGCGCACGGCGGCAAAGTCGGCGTCTGCAGTGGAGAGCCTGCGCAGTTCGTCCATGAAGCGAAACTGGCTTGGGTTTGTGAGGGCCCAGAGCACGAGCCCGCGCACCGAGGCCTTCACGGTTTCTTCGTCGGGTGTGTCCGGATCGAGCGCCGCGGCAGAGAGCAGGGACCAGCCCGATACGGCTTCGCGCAGCAGGGCCTCGGCGATGGCGCCCTTGCCGGAAAAGAAGTGATAGATGCTGCCCGTGCTGGCGCCGCTGCGCTGGCGAATGTCGGCGATCGTCGTGGCGCTGTAGCCTTTCTCGAGAAAGGCGGCGAGAGCGGCGTCCAGGATCTGTCTTCGGCGGTCCATCATGCAGAAACACTAGACCAAACTAGAATGATGTTCTAGAACGCAATCTAGAATGCTGTTCTAGAGGAGGCAGGTTGTGGGCAACGCGGCGGTTGTGCGGAGATATATCGAGGCGGCGGAGCGTTTCGACGCAGAGGCAGCGTTCGGTTTGATCCACCCCGATGTCCGGTTTCACGAGCTGCCCAATGCCATCCGCCCCAAGGGCGGCGTCGATGACATGGCGGCGATGGTGGCGGGGATGCGTCGGGCGGCAACGGGAACCGTGTTGCGCGCTCAACGCTATGCGATCGGCGAGGTGATCGAGGCCGGGGACCGCGTCGTCGTGTTGGCGCGATGGGAGGGGACATTGGCCATGCCCATTGGACGCCTGCAAGCGGGCGAGGCGATGGTGGCGCATCTGTGCATGGTGTTTCGGCTGGTTGAGGGCCGCATCATCGAACAGCGGAACTATGATTGTTATGAGGATTTTGCCGCGTAGCGGTCGGTTCTGCCGCTTGACCATAGGTCTCGTGGCCTCCGTGCTTAAAATCGCTCCACTGGAGCGATTTTGCCGCGTAGCGGCCAGCCATGCCACTCAGGCGTAGCCTTCGTGGCCTTCTCGCCTAAGATCGCTCCACAGGAGCGATCTTACCGCTGCGCGGTCGTCTCGAAGTGTCACAAAACCGTAATGGTGGTGTGAACAGGTGCGGCGCTGCCGGAGGATGGTGCCATGAGCGAACGCGTGAGCCAGAGTGATCTTGATCGCATCCGCGACGAGATCAGAGACAGTTTTGACGAAGAGCTGGAGCTGCAGTTCGAAGACGACCAGATGGAAGCGCTGGCCGGCGACCTGCCGAGCCACCGGCGCAAATCCTCGTTGGATCGGCGCGTCTACTTCCGCGAATTGTTCCGCCTGCAGCATGAGCTGGTGCGGTTGCAGGACTGGATCGCGCACAAGGGGCTCAAGGTCGCAGTGATCTTTGAAGGGCGCGATTCCGCCGGCAAGGGCGGGGCGATCAAGCGCATCACCCAGCGGCTCAATCCGCGGGTGTGCCGCGTGGTGGCGCTGCCGGCGCCCAATGACCGCGAAAAGACGCAGTGGTATTTCCAGCGCTATGTGCCGCACCTGCCGGCTGCCGGCGAAATGGTGCTGTTTGACCGCTCCTGGTACAATCGCGCCGGCGTCGAGCGGGTGATGGGTTTCTGCACGCCCGACGAGCTCGAAGAGTTTTTCCGCACCGTGCCCGATTTCGAGCGCATGCTGGTCGGCTCGGGCATTATCCTGATCAAATTCTGGTTCTCGATCAGCAATGAAGAGCAGGAATTCCGCTTCCGCATGCGCATCGATGATCCGCTCAAGCAGTGGAAGCTGTCGCCGATGGACATGGAATCCCGCCGGCACTGGGAAGACTATACCAAGGCCAAGGAAGACATGCTGCAGCGCACCCACACCGCGGAATCGCCGTGGTGGATCGTGGATGCCGATGACAAGAAGCGGGCGCGGCTGAACACCATCGCGCATCTGCTCAGTGCCATTCCCTATGAGGACGTGCCCAAGCGCGAAGTGGTGCTGCCCGAGCGCATCCGTCACCCGGACTATGCGCGCGGGCCGGTGCCGCCGGAAATGTATGTGAAGGCGGTTTACTGAAGCGAACCAGCGCGCATGGCGCTGGGTGGTTCGGGATAGAGGCGGCTCCAGGCGCGGCGCAATTGTCGGCTGGAGCCGAAGCCGCTGCGCTCGGCAATGCGCTCCATATCGAGCCGCGTCTGGGCCAGCAATTCGCGCGCCAGGGCGACGCGCAGGCGATTGACGAAATCGATCGGCGTCATGCCCGTGGCCTGATGAAACAGGCGCGACAGATGCCGCGGACTGGCCGCGCCGATGTCGGCCATTTTCTCCAGGGTCCAGTCTGCGGCGGGTTCGGCGGCGATAGCGTCCTGCACCCGGTGAATGGCGGGATGGAGATGGTTGCGGCCCTCGAACCAGGGCGAGACCTGGGCCGCATGGCCGTCGCGACGCATATAGACCACGAGGTGCCGGGCGATCTGCGCGGCAATCTGTGGTGTGGTGTAGCGGCCCACCAGATGCAGCATCAGATCGATGCCGGCGGTGATGCCAGCGCTGGTGAGGCAATTGCCGTCTTCCACAAACAGCCGGTCATCCATGACCTGGGCCCTGGGCGCCAGCTGGGCGAGGCGGGCACAATCGGCAAAATGGGTGGTGCAGGCGCGGCCGTCGAGCAGGCCGGCGCGGGCGGCCAGCATGGCGCCGCTGCAGATGCAGACCAGTTGCACATCGGCGCCCGCGAGCTGGCTGAGCCAGGTGACGATGGCGTCGCTGCCGGCCCTGGCGGGTTCGATGGCGCCGAGATTGCCGGTCGGCATGACCGCGTCGGTATCGCCGCTGACTATGACCAGGGCCCCTGGGGGCAGATGATCGGGCAGCGGCGCGAGGCCGCTCAGGGTGAGGCCAATGGAGCTGGTGACCTCAGGCAGCGGGCTGACATAGGTGACGTCGAACGCCACCGCCGACTGGAACTGATTGGCCTTGCGCAGCACCTCCATGGGGCCGGCCACATCGAGCAGAAGCGTGTGGGCCGGCACCACGACAAAGGTGGGGATGCGCTTTGGCGCGGTCATGCGGCGGCCCGCTCAGGGCCGGCGAGAGCGCCTTCGACTGTGGTGACGCGGGCAAAGCGCCCGTCCAGCACGGCGGCGGTTCGCGCCTTGAGTTCGTCAACGGTCCAGGTGTGGCCGGTGGCGTCGGTCAGCAGCGTGGTGTGGGTCGCCTCGGTGACGAAATCGACGCTCCAGCCCATGTCGGAGGCATTGCGGGTGGTGGTTTCGCAGCACTGCTCGGTGCGAATGCCCGAGATGATGAGGCGGGCAATGCCGTTCTGGGTGAGCCAGACGGGCAGATCGGTGCCCACGAGGGCGGAATGGCGGCTCTTGTAGATTGTGACATCGGGCTCATAGACCAGCTCGGCCAGCGGGCGGACAAAGCCGGAGGCGATCGAGAAGATGCCCTCGGGTTCGACATGCAGGACGCGGACAATGCGGTGGCCCTTGGCCCGGGCGCCATCGATCAGCGCCTGCTGACGGGCAAAATAGGTGGTGGGATCGACCTCAAACCAGTTTGGCCGCTGGCGGAAGGATTCCTGGGCATCGATGACGAGAAGGGCGGTGTCGGACATTTTGTGTTCCAGCCTGTGGAGTTGATAGCACGAGTATTTCGCGGCTTTCAAACGCCAACAAGGCCGGGAGCGGACCAATGGCGGACAAATCAGGACATTGATGGCTCCGGGCGGCGATTTGGCTTGCTTGTGCGCATGGCGGTCGCAAGAATGGGCCCAGTTGCGAGGAGTGCAGTCTTGGCGGATACCAGCCAGATCGTGGGCGGCGGGCCCAAGAAGGTTCTTTATACCCTGGCCACCATTGGCCGCATGGGCGTGGGCAAGGCCGCCAAGGCGCTGACATCCAAGAATGCCTGCAAGGCCTGTGCCTATGGCATGGGCGGGCAGCGCGGCGGCATGACCAATGAGCTCGATGAATTCCCCTCGGTCTGCAACAAGAGCGTGCAGGCGCAATCGAGCGATACGCAGCGGGGCATTCCCGAAGCGCTGTTCGAGCATGAGCTGGAGGATTTCCAGGCGCTGACCGGGCGCGAAATGGAGCAGCTCGGGCGGCTCAATACGCCGCTGTTCAAGGCCAGGGGCAGCGACCGCTACAAGCCGGTGGACTGGGACTTTGCCCTGAGCCATGCCAGCCAGCGGCTGGGCGCGACCGATCCGCAGCGAAGCTTTTTTTATTCGTCGGGGCGTTCGTCCAATGAGGCGGGGTTCCTGTTCCAGCTGCTGGCGCGGGCCTATGGCACCAACAACGTCAACAACTGCTCATACTATTGCCACCAGGCGACGAGCGAAGGGCTGGCCACGACCATCGGCAAAGCGACTTCGAGCGTCGAGCTGGAGGATCTGACCGGGGCCGACCTGATCTTTGTGATCGGCGCCAATCCCTCATCGAACCATCCGCGTTTCATCCACATGCTCAAGAACTGCCGCGAGCGGGGCGGGCAGGTGATCGTGATCAATCCGGCCAAGGAGCCGGGGCTGGTCAAGTTCGCGGTGCCGAAGTCGCCGAGTTCGATGCTCAAGGGTGGCAGCGAGATCGCCTCGGACTATTGCCAGCCGCGCATCGGCAGCGACATTGCCCTGCTCAAGGGCATCGCCAAGGCGGTGCTGGAACTGGGGCTGGAAGACAGGGCGTTCATCGCCAGGCATGTCACCGGGTTTGAAGCATTCCGGGCGGACCTCGATGCGCTGGGCTGGGAGGTGATTGTCGCGGCCTGTGGCGTGAGCCGGGAGGCGATCACGCACCTGGCGCGGCAATATGGGCGGGCGAAAAATGCCGTGTTTGCCTGGGGCATGGGCATGACGCATCATCTGCATGGCGTGGCCAATGTGGAGGCGATTGCCAATCTGGCGGTGCTGCGCGGCATGGTGGGCAAGCGCTTTGCCGGGCTCTTGCCGCTGCGCGGGCATTCCAATGTGCAGGGGATCGGCACCATCGGGGTCAAGCCTGTGCTGGCCAAGGATGTGTTGACCAAGATGGAAGCGGCGTTCGGCGTGACGTTCCCCGAGGCCAAGGGCATGGACACCATGGCCTGCCTCAAGGCGGCGGACGCCGGCGAGATCGACAGCGCCGTGATCATGGGCGGCAATCTCTGGGGCGCCACGCCGGACACCGGCTTTGCCAACCGGGCGATGGGCGCCATTGGTTTCAAGCTGTTTTTGACCACCACGCTCAACATGGGCCATGTGCATGGGCTGGGCGATGGCGAGGTGCTGATCCTGCCGGTGACGGCCCGCGACGAGGAGTGGGAGCCCACCACGCAGGAATCGATGTTCAACTATGTGCGGCTGAGCGATGGCGGCATTGTGCGGCTGGACAATGTGCGGCCTGAAAGCTGGATCCTGGGCGAGCTGGGGCAGCGGCTGATGCCCAATTCGCCAATCGCGTTCAAGGCGTTCAGCGCCCATGCCAAGGTGCGGGACGCCATTGCCGCCATCGTGCCGGGGCTCGAAGAGCTGGCCGATATCGACGTGGCCAAGAAGGAATTCCACATCAAGCATCGCGTGATGCACACGCCCGAATTCGGCACGGTGGACGGCAAGGCGCATCTGGTGATCACGCCACTGCCGGAGATGGCGCCGACCACGCTGACGCTGGCGACGGTGCGCAGCGAGGGCCAGTTCAACACCATCATCTATGAGGACAGCGACAGCTATCGCGGCGGGGCGGGGCGGCACGCCGTGTTTCTCAATGCCCAGGACATGGCAGGCATGGGCATCAGCGAGGGGCAGGCGGTGACGCTGGCGTCGGACGTGGGGCGGATGGCGGCGGTGGCCACGGCGTTCGACCTGCCGCGCGGCAGCGCCATGGCCTATTATCCGGAGGCCAATGTGCTGGTGGGCACGGCGGTGGACCCGCGCAGCAAGACGCCGGCGTTCAAATCGGTGGCGGTGCGGGTGGAGGCGGCATGAGCGGGGTGATGTTTACCCAGGACACGCTGGATTTTCTCAGCGGCATTGCCGCGCACAATGAGAAGGCCTGGTTCGAGGCGAATCGAGACCTCTATGAGCGCGGCTATGTGGCGGCGGGGCGGGCCTTCGTCGAGGCCGTGGGACCGCGGCTCAAGGCGATTTCGCCCAGCTTGCAGTTTGCGCCGAAAATCAACGGCTCGCTGTCGCGCATCAATCGCGACGTGCGCTTCTCCAAGGACAAGCGGCCCTACAAGGACCATCTCGACCTGTGGTTCTGGCACGGGGAAAAGCGCAGCTGGGACGCGCCGGGCTTCTGGTTCCGACTGCGGCCGGACAGTGTGCAACTGGGCACGGGCATGCATGGCTTCATGCCCGAGACGCTGGAATCGTTCCGCCATGCCGTGGTGCTGCCCCGCTCGGGCAAGGCGCTGGTGGCGGCGGTGGCGCAAGTGCGGGCCAATGGCGACTACCAGATTGGCGAGAAGACGCGGCAGCGCATGCCGCGCGGCTTCGAGGCGCCCGAGGATCGCGCCGAGTTCCTGCTCTATGAGGGGCTCACGGCCGGCACCATGTTGCCGGCGAGCGCGGCGCTGGAGGCAGACTTCGCCGATGTCTGCCTGCGCCATTTCACGGCCACCTGGCCGGTGGGCAAATGGCTGCTGGATGAGATTGCCACGGGCGCCTAAATCGCTGTTCCCAATGGGTTCTTGCGAAGTCTCTCCTATGCTCGATCATCGTTCTACACGGTCGCCATAGGGTAGGGTTGTCGCAGGGTTTCGACCTGTGCCCGGCGGAACAGCGGCCCCGCCTGATCCAGCCTAGGTTTCCTGCATGGACGGCCATGACGGCCGCCGTGAAGGGACAAGGCGATGCTGATCTGGAGCGGTTGGGGTTTTATGGTGGCGCTGGTCTGGGGCACCATCGGGGCGACGATCTATAATACGACCAAGACGATGACGGATGCGCCGGTGACCATGGTGGCGATTGTTGTCGTCGGAAGCCTGGTGATCAGTGGGCTGATCTGGGGCATCGACAGGCTGATCACAAGGCTGACGCGCCGCACGCTGATCGACCAGCGCACTGGCATCGCCTTTGATGTGAGCGCCAGCGGGTCGCTGTTCTTCGTGCCGACGCGGTTCTGGGCCTATCTGGTGCCGGTGATCAACCTGGCCCTGGTGTTGATCAACCTTGGGAAATGAACCGATCAGCCGCGCGGACAGGCGACATCGGCGCGCGTCTGGCTGTCGGAGACCAGGCGTTTACGGTGATTGTACCCTGGCCGCCAAACAAATCAGCGAGAACCCGGCGTGGGCCATCTTGGGGCGCCTGCGCACTACGATCGGGCGAGCTGGCTGGCGCGATACGCGGCTTTGCGTGCGCGCATGATTTCGCCCAGCGGGCGATGGTCGGCGAGGCCACCCCAGGGGTCGAACTGCAGGGTCTCGACATCGGCCGGGGCCAGCAGGGTCAGCCGGGCCACGGTGAGCAGCGGGGCAGACCAGACCACGCGGTGATCTTCAATGGGTGTGGTCTTGGGGTCGGTGTAGAACTGCAGTTGGACGGCATAGTGGATCGGGCCGGCGGCGAGCAACCGGGTGATATCGGCGCCTGGGTCCTTGCCCTGCATGCGCGATGGCGTTTCGGGCGTGAACAGGATCCGGGCCGCATAGGGGCCGATGGCATGGGGCACGACCGTGTTGAAGGTCTCGGCACCATAGCCGGCAAAGGGCTTGCCCATGGTCTGCTGCAAATCCTTGAGGCGCGCGAGCAGACCGCCCAGGCCGTGGCGACGCAGCAGGGTCAACAGGGCCTTGGCCTGGTTGTCTGCGGCAAGGGTAGCGAATTCCACAAAGCTGTCGCTGTCGATGGCGTTGAAACGGTCGTGATTGATCAGCAGGAAATCCTGGTGATCGGTGGCCGGTGCCAGGGCGCCCGGGCCAGCGACGCCCAGGATGCGCAGGGCAAAGCCATGGATATCGGGCTTGGTATTGGCCTGGATGTCAAAGCTGCCGTTGGAAAGTCGCACCAGCGCCTCGTACGATCCCGGCGTGGCAAAGACGCCATGGCTGGCTTCCGGCGGCAGGTCGGGCAGTACCTCGAGGCGCGCCGTGGCGCCGAGAATGGGCTTGCGGTGGAGGAAGCGGCCCTGGCCATGGCGCTGGTTGGTCACTTGATGGGCCGCGCGGATCAGCTCGGCTTGCCGGGCAAAACGCCGTGCCTCGTCGGGACCGATATCTTCGACCCAATCGCGTGACGGAATGCCCATGCCTACCCCCCAGTGCGACACAGGCAATGTGCTAGCACCCGGCCAAATGCTCGGCAAGCTGGCCGGGTGTCTGTGGGCGCTTGTGCCTGCGCTGCGCTGGGCGACAGGGCCTATTGGCCCTGCGCCGGGCCCATCTGCATGATGGTGGGTTTGACGGTGAGCAGCTTCTGCGCCACGGCCTTCACGTCATCAATGGTCACCGCCTCGATCAGGTCGCTGCGCCGGGTGATGTAGTCGATGCCCAAATCCTTCATCTGCAGCCCCACTAACGTGTTGGCGATGGCCGATGACGAGCTCAACTCGCTGATGGGATAGGAGCCGATCTGGTAGCGCTTGGCGTCGGCCAGTTCCTCTGGCGTTGGGCCATTGGCGGCCAGTTCGGCCACGACGTCCTGGATCACCTTGAGGGTTTCCGGCGCCCGGTCGGCGCTGGTGGCCGTGGAGATCAGCAGAGAATTGCTGTGGTCGAAGCCGACCATAGAGGCGCTGATGCTGTAGGTCAGCCCGCGCTTCACGCGCACCTCGCTGGTCAGGCGCGACTGGAAGGACTTGCCACCCAGGATCTGCGTCATCAGCATGGTCGCAAAGTAATCCGGATCGCCCAGTGGGACGCTGGGATAGGCCATGAAGATCGACGCCTGCGGCAGCGGGTAGTCCACGCGCAAATCCTGCCCCAGGTTGGGAACAACATCTGGAACCGGGGTGAGGCTGGGCTCGGCGGGGAGATCGGCAAAGAGCGTGTCCAGCATGGCCTTTGCATCATCGGCACTGATGGCGCCGACAATGCCGACCGTCAGCCTGGCCCTGGCGAAGATCGCCTGATGCCGGGCGCGCAGATCATCGGCGGTGATGGTGTTGAGGCTTTCGATCGTGCCCTGGCTGCGTCGGGCGTACGGGTGATCGCCGTAGAGCGCCTTGCCCCACTGCAACTGGGCCTCGGTGCCCGGGTCCTGCGCGGCAGCGGTGATGCTGGTGATGAGCTGATTGCGCATGCGGTCGATGGGGTTGCTGTCAAAGCGCGGATTGTCGATGGCCTGCTTGAGCAGCGGCACGGCCTGGTCGCGCTGGTCGGCCAGCATGCGCATCGAGCCATAGGTCGCATCGGCGCTGGCGCCAAAGCCCATTTCGGCGCCGGCATCGTCGAGCGCGATCTGGAAGGCGTCGCTGTCCAGCGCGCCCGCGCCTTCATCGAACAGCATGGTCATGAGCGCCGTCAGGCCCTCCTTGCCCATCGGGTCCTGGGCGGTGCCGCCCTCGAAGGCAAAGCGAATGGTGACGATGGGCACGGCATAGTCTTCCACCAGCCAGGCCTTGATGCCGGCAGGGGAGGTGATGTCCTGAAAGACCACTTCGGCCTGGGCCGGCAGCATGAGCATCAGGCTGGCGCCCAAGGTGGCCAATGCGGCCAGCGGACGGCGGAACAAGGTCGGGATAGTCATGGCTTATTGCGCTCCGTTGGCGGGGGGCAGCAGATAGCTGGTTACGGCGATGGACGGATCGAGATATTTGGCGGCGACGGCCTGCACCTGCTCCGGCGTGACGGCGCGAATGCGGTCCGGCCACTGCGTGATGTCCTCGATGGTGCCACCATTGACCAGCTTGGCGCCGTAGATATTGGCCATTGTCGACTGGGCATCCTGGGCAAAGACCATGCTGCGCACAAAGCGGGCCTTGGCGCTGTCGAGTTCGCGCACGGTGACGCCATCGCGGATCAGGCGGGCAAGCTCGGCATCCACGGCCGCTTCCACTTCGCTCAGGTCATGGTCGCCCTGCGGCGCGCCGTAGAGCGAGAAGGCGTTGGGATCCATGGTGGCGCCGGTATAGGCCGCGCCGGCGTCGGCGGCGACACCGGTCTTGACCACGACATCCTGGTAGAGCCGGCTGCGATTACCACCGCCCAGGATTTCGGCCAGCAGGTCGAGTGCCTCGGCCTCACCGGGGGCGGCGCTGAGATAGGAGGGCACCACCCAGCTGCGGCTGAAGCTGGGCACGCTGACGCGTGGATCGCGCAGGGTGATGGTGCGCATGGTGTTCTGTTGCGGCTCGGCCGGGCGGACGCGCGGCGGCAGGTCGGGGCCGCGCTCTAGCTTGCCGTAGCTGGCCTCGGCCAGGGTGCGGACGGTGTCGGCATCGACATCGCCGGCGACGACCAGCACGGCGTTATTGGGCGCATAATATTGCTGGTAGAAGGCCAGCGCGTCGGTGCGGTTGAGCTGCTCCATCTCATGGCGCCAGCCAAGCACCGGAATGCGGTAGGGGTGGTTCTGAAACAGGGTGGCCGCTGTCTCTTCGCCCAGGACGGCCTGGGGATTGCCGTCGATGCGCAGGTTGCGCTCTTCGAGCACGACCTGACGCTCAGAGGCAACGAGCTCGTCGGTCAGCACCAGGCCACGCATGCGGTCGGCCTCGAAATCCATCATGGTCGCCAGCGCATCGGGCGGCACAGTTTCGTAATAGGCGGTGAAGTCGCTGGTGGTCGTGGCATTCAGACTGCCGCCCAGGCTGGCCACGACGCGGTCCAGCTCGCCATCGGGATGGCGCTCGGTGCCCTTGAACATCAGGTGCTCGAAGAAGTGCGCGATGCCGGACTTGCCCGGCGCTTCATCGGCGCCACCGACCTTGTACCACACCATATGGGTGACGATGGGTGCCCGATGATCGGGGATCACCACCACTTCCATACCATTGTCGAGGAAGAAGTGGCTGATTGCGGATTCGGCGGTGGCCGTTTCGGTGGCCGGGGCGACCGATGCGGTCTCGGCATAGGCCAGCGTGGGCAGGCTCAACGCGAGGGCAAGGCCGACGATCCGGGCGAAATTCTTGTTCATTGGCAATATCCCGAACGAAAGTTGGCCCGTGCATAGACCAGAAGGCTGCAGCGGGGAATGCACCAGTGCGTCACTACGCGAAGGTTGGGACGCCTGGTGCCACCATTGGGACGGTGGATGCGGCCAGAGTGCGGCAGCATGTTGCTCTGCGTCACCGCTTCCCCTACATACGGGCCCAAATCTCCCACTGCCGAGGACAGCGCCCCATGGCCCGCCAATTCATCTATCACATGTCCGGAATGTCCAAGGCCTATGCCGGCGGCAAGAAGGTGCTGGATAATATCCATCTCAGCTTCTACCCCGATGCCAAGATCGGCGTGCTGGGCCCCAACGGTTCGGGTAAATCGACCCTGCTCAAGATCATGGCGGGCGTGGACACCGAATTCCAGGGTGAAGCCTGGGCCGCCCAGGGCGCCAAGGTGGGCTATCTGAGCCAGGAACCCGAGCTTGATCCGGCGCTCAACGTGCTGGGCAATGTGATGACCGGCGTCAAGGAAAAGAAGGCCATCGTCGACCGCTACAACGAGTTGATGATGGACTATTCGGACGAGACCGCCGACGAGGCATCCAAGCTGCAGGACCAGATCGACGCGGAAAACCTGTGGGACCTGGAAAGCCAGGTTGAGGTGGCCATGGAAGCGCTGGGCTGCCCGCCGGGCGATGCCGATGTGACCAAGCTCTCTGGTGGTGAACGCCGCCGCGTGGCGCTGTGTGCGCTGCTGCTCAGCAAGCCCGACCTGCTGCTGCTGGACGAGCCGACCAACCATCTGGACGCCGAGACGACATCCTGGCTGGAACGGCACCTGCGCGAATTCCCCGGCGCCGTGCTGATCATCACCCACGACCGCTATTTCCTCGACAATGTGACGGGCTGGATTCTCGAGCTCGACCGTGGTCGTGGCGTGCCCTATGAGGGCAATTACTCGGCGTATCTGGCAGCCAAGGCCAAGCGCTTTGCCCAGGAAAAGAGCGAAGACGCCGCGCGCGCCAAGGTGCTGGAACGCGAACGCGAATGGATGGGCCAGAGCCCGCAGGCCCGCCAGTCCAAGTCCAAGGCGCGCCTGAAGGCCTATGACGAGCTGGTCAAGATCAACGAGGCGCGCACGCAGTCCTCGACGGCGCAGATCATCATCCCGCCGGGCGAGCGGCTCGGGCAGAACGTGATCAATGTCGACGGCCTGAGCAAGAGCTATGGCGACCGCCTGCTGATCGACAATTTGACCTTCAAGCTGCCCCCGGGCGGCATCGTGGGCATCATCGGCCCCAATGGCGCGGGCAAGACCACGCTGTTCCGCATGCTGACCGGGCAGGAGACGCCCGACAGCGGCACGGTGACGGTCGCTGAAAGCGTCAAGCTGGGCTATGTGGACCAGAGCCGCGACAGCCTCGACCCCAACAAGACGGTGTGGGAAGAAATCTCGGAAGGCGACGAAATCCTGCTGCTCGGCAAGCGCGAAGTGAACTCGCGCGCCTATACGTCCTCGTTCAACTTCAAGGGCGGCGACCAGCAGCAGAAGGTGGGCAATCTCTCGGGCGGGCAGCGCAACCGCGTGCACCTGGCCAAGATGCTCAAGAGCGGCAGCAATGTGCTGCTCCTCGACGAACCGACCAATGACCTCGACACCGAAACCCTCGCCGCGCTCGAAGAGGCGCTGGAGGAATTCGCCGGCTGCGCCGTGATCATCAGCCACGATCGCATGTTCCTCGATCGTCTGGCGACCCATATGCTGGCCTTCGAAGGCAACAGCCATGTGGAATGGTTCGAAGGCAATTTCGCCGATTACGAAGCCGACAAGATCCGCCGCCTGGGCGCCGATGCGGTCAATCCAAAACGCGCGACATACAAGCCGCTGACGCGCTAAGGTTCTTGGGCGGGCCAGTTGCCCGCCCTTATTGTTGTGCTGTGGGGACAGTATGAGATTTGTTGTTGGCGCGCTGATCTGGGGCGCGATGGCCGTGGCAGCAACTGCTGCACCGGGACAGTGCGTGGTGCGGGACGGGGCGGCGTTTGATTGCGATGTGGCGCTGGATGGCAGTGGGCTGACCTTTGCGTTGCCGGATGGGCAGGTGTTTGCCTTTGCCCTGATCGAGGATGGCGTAGGTGTGGGCTATCTGGTGGCGCCCGATGCGGCGCCCGGATCGCGACCGGATGAACTTGGGCAAATGGTGCCCGTGCCGGACAAGCCTGGCTGCTGGATGGGCGGGCGCGATGATTTCAGCTTCTGCGCCCAGGTGGCCCAGTAGGCCCTCGTGGGCCTTGTACCGGCCATCGCAGGCGCTGTGGGGCTGACCGCGCCGGATTGTACCGGCGACCATGGCGGCGCCGCATTGGCATGGATGCTGGATGCGGCCGCTGGGACTGATGAAATGCGCGCACTGAACGCGCCTGGGGAGTTTGAGCGATGCGGATTGTGATGGGGCTGCTGGTTGTGGGCCTGCTGGCGACGCCGGCGATGGCCAAGGATGCGCTGTGCCGCACCACCGATGATGGCGAATATCCGTGCGTCTTCACATCGCTGGATGAAGCCGGGAGCTTTGAGATTTCCGCCGCCGGCAAGCCGACCTTCGAGCTGTGGGTGGATAGTCCCGGCATTGCATCGGTGAGCGCCACGTTTGAGGAAGGTGGTCGCTCGGTGGCACTGCCGGGCAGCTATCTGCGATCGGAAGAGGATGGCGCCTGCTGGAAGAGCGACGCCGCGGAAACGGAAATCTGCGCGTGGTGATTGAATCCTTTGCCTTCGAGACCGGCGGCGCTGAGCTGACCGGCCTGGAAGCCGGCGAGGGCCTGCCGGTGATCTTTCTGCACGCCGGGGTCTGCGACAAGCGGATGTGGCTCGACCAGATGGCGGCGGTGGCCGAGGCTGGCTGGCACGCCATTGCCTATGACCGGCGCGGCTATGGCGAGACGACGAGCCCGGACGAAGCCTTCAACCATCTCGATGACCTCGACGCGCTGCTGGATGCCTTCGACATCCATGCGGCGGTGCTGGTGGGCTGTTCGATGGGTGGCGGGCTGGCGATCGATTTTGCGCTGCGCCACCCCGGCCGAGTGATCGGGCTGGTGCTGATCGGCACTTCGGTGACCGGCGCGCCCTGGAGCGCTACCGAGGCCGAGGCGATGATCGAGGCGGCCGAGGAGCACGCCTTCGAGCGTGGCGACATGGACATGCTCAACCGGGTGCAGGCGCATGAGTGGCTCGACGGGCCGCGGGCGCAGTCGGGACGCGTGGCGGGCGCGGCGCGCGAGCTTTTCATGGACATGAATGCGCTGGCGCTGGCCAAGCCGGCCCTGACGCAGGAGCAGCGGCGGCCGGAGGCCTGGAGCCGGGTCGGCGAGATCAATGCCCCCAGCCTGCTGCTGGTGGGCGACCAGGATTTCACCGCGCTGATCGATCGGCATGAGCATCTGTCGGAAGAAATGCCCAATGCCTTTGCGGCGGTTCTCGAGAATGTGGCGCATATTCCCAGCATCGAGCGCCCCGAACTGGTCAACTCCATGCTGGTGGAGTTTCTCGACGCCATCTCGGGCGGCGGCGACGCGGAAAGCGATGACGATTCAGAGGACTAGCAGGCCGGGCTGGATGGGCGTGCGGATCGGCTGAGTGGCTGATTCAAGCGGTTCAGACGCTGATTCAAATGGCTGAAAAACCGATTCAACGCCTTGTCGCGTTGAATCGGTTTTTCTATTCAATACACTGAAATATCAGTGCAATCAGGCGGCCAGCACGCCTTCGAGGTGCTGCGGCAGCTGGGCGGTGGGCAGATTGGTCAGATCCTTGTTGATCTCGGCCATCACCGCCTTCTGCACGTTGGGGGTCATAGCCTTGCGCAGGTCGCCCAGGGCAATGGGCGCGGCGACCACGACAAGGCGATCAAAGGCGCCTTCCTGCAGCTTGGCGTCGAGAGTGGCGGCGACCGATTTCACGAATTCGGTTTCGCGATGCTCCACGGGATCGGTCTTGGGTTCCATGGCGCTGCGGCCGGGGCCGGCGGAGGAGAAGCTGCGGCCGGGGCGGTCGGTGACGATGTCCTGCGCCTGCAGGGGCTCGATGGACCAGTCGAGGCCCTTCACCTGCGCCAGCCCCTTGCCGGGTCCGGTGTTCTCGAGGACGCGGGCCTGTGCGCCGTCGGCAATCAAGATCCAGGTGATGGTCTTCTTCATGTGTCAGCTCCTGCTCGTCAAATAATCGGTCAGTGGCAGCGCCGGGGTCGGCGCAGGACAATAGGACGCCCCGATCATGGAAAGGTTGTGGCCAGCCATTCGCGAATGCGCACGAGCCGATCAAAAACTCTGATTGGTGGGTTTCGGAACCCTCTGGTATCAGGGCAGGAGCAGCTGCCCGACATGGGCGCGGAGACGTGTGATGTCCCTTCCAGAATCGGCTCCCGAGGCCATCGCCCCCGGCGATGTCGCGCCCCCGAGCGCGCCATCGTCCAATGACGGTCGCAATGGTGTCGTGGCGGCACTGGCGGCCTATATCCTTTGGGGCTTTTTGCCGCTGCTGTTCCGCCAGGTGGAAGCGGTGGGTTCGGTGATGATCGTGGCCGAGCGCACCTTGTGGTCGCTGCTGCTGCTGGGCGGCATATTGGCGCTGAGCGGTGGGTTCGGTGATGTGCGGGCGCTGTTTGCCGACCGCCGCCGCGCGCTGATGACGCTGCTCTCGGCAGTGCTGCTGGCGGGCAACTGGCTGCTCTATGTCTGGGCAGTCGAGACCGGTCAGGTGCTGGAAGCCAGCTTTGGCTATTTCATCAATCCGCTGGTCAACGTGGCCATGGGCATGGTGCTGCTGGGCGAGCGCCAAAACCGGCTGCAGACGGTTTCCATCCTGATCGCGGTGGTGGCCATCGGCATCCAGGCGATTGGTCTGGGCCGGGTGCCGGTGATTGCGCTGGGGCTGGCGCTGTCATTCGGTTTTTACGGCTATTTCCGCAAGACGGCGCAGCTGGGGCCAGCCAGTGGGCTGTTCTCGGAAACGGTGATGCTGGCGCCTGCGGCGGCCGCCTATGTCATCTTCAACCTGATGACGGTCGGGCCGGGCATCCATGCCGATCCCTACTACATGACATTGCTGGTCTTTACCGGCCCGGCGACGGCTATTCCGCTGCTGCTGTTTGCCTTTGCGGTGCGGCGGCTACGGCTGACGACGATCGGCATGTTCCAGTATATCGCGCCCTCGATCCAGTTCCTCCTGGCGATCTTCCTGTTCGGGGAGCATCTGAACGGGCTGCGGCTGGTAAGCTTTGCGCTGATCTGGCTGTCGCTGGCCGTCTATAGCTACGACAGCTTCCGTCGCCGCGGACAGGCGCGCGCGCTGGCCTAGCGGGGCAAGGCGGCCAGGCCGCCCTGCCGATATGGGGCCTACTGCTTGACGGCGGCGTCCCAGTGCTCGTCGGCCTTGCCATCGAGGATGCGCCAGGTGTCATACCAGGTGGTCGTATAGGTCTTGGTGGGGTCCTTGGGATCGGGCTCGGTGCGCACGGTCGCGACGGTCACAAGATCGCCCTCGGCAGTGACGAAGACCACAGGGGTCTGCAGCTTGTCCGGAATGGGGGTCGGCTCGACCTTGAGCGCCTCGGTGAAGAATTTCACCACGGTGTCGCGGCCCGAGGGCACGTTGGGATTGTGCTGCAGATAGCGCTCGGTGAGGAACTGGTCAGCGGTGTCCCAGTGATTGGCCTCCAGCAGGTCCTTCATGATGTGATAGACCACCTGCTTGTTGGCATTGAGCTGGGGATGGGGGCTGGTGAACAGCGCCTCCTTGTCGGCAGCGGCGACCACCGCTTCCTGCGCCTGGGCAAGGCCCGCCAGCGGGCCGGCGGCGAGCAGGGCCAGCGCCAGCGCGGCGCCGCCAAACAGTTTCTTCATCATCAACTCCTGTATGCAAGGTGGCTTTGGCCGGGCCTGTGAACCGGCGCTACCCTAGGTGGGGCATCGGGAGCGTACGCCGCAAGGAGGTACCATTCCGGCCGATAGGCACCCGGGGGTGCCCCGGCCAGCGCGGCCATGTGGTCAGGCCGTTGCGGGCTGGGTGGCGCGGATGGTCTGGGCCATGCGCTCGAACAGGGCGGCAAAGGGCGTGCCTTCCCGCCAAACCAGCGACAGCATGCGCTCGGCGCCGGAGCTGGCGATGGCGTGCACGGCGATGCGGGAATCGCTGGCCTCCTTGGCGACGGCAATCTGGGGCAGCAAGGTGACGCCCTGACCATTGGCGACGAATTCGACGATGGTGGAGAGCGAGGTGGCGGCAAAGGTGCGCGGCGTTGCGCCACCCTGAATGCGGCAGGCGGCGATGGCCTGATCGCGGAAACAGTGGCCTTCATCAAGCAGCAGGATGCGATCTGGGGCCAGCGCAGTGAGCTGCACCGGTGCATTGGCCGCCTCGTCCCGGCTGGTGGCCAGAACGAAACGATCAAGGAACAGCGGCACGCTGACCAGACGCGGACCGCGCTCGGGCACGGGCGTGGCGATGAGCGCGACGTCGAGACTGCCATCGGCAAGGCCGGCCAGCAGCGAATCGGTGCGGCTTTCGCTGACGGCGAAGTCGATGTCGGTCAGTTCGCGGCGCAGCGCGGGAAAAATGGCCGGCAGGAGATAGGGGGCGACGGTCGGGATCAGGCCGAAGCGCAAGTGCCGATTGGGCCGGCCCGCCCGGCCGAGGGCGAAGGCGTCCAGTGCCTCGGCGCTGCGCAGCGTTGTCTGGGCCAGCGCGATGAAGTCGCGCCCGAAGGGGGTAAGCTGCACGCCGGACTTGAGGCGATCGAACAGCGGCGTGCCGCACAGGGCCTCAAGCGCCATGATCTGCTGCGACAGTGCAGGCTGGGATACGGCGCAGGCCTCAGCGGCGCGGCCGAAATGGCCAGTGCGGGCCACCGCGTCGGCATAGCGCATCTGGCGGAGGGTAATTGTCATGATAATGTAATCCTATCGACGCAGGAAGAATTATCGATTGGCCTAATCAATGTCACCCCCCTATAACCCAAGCCAAATCCCAGACGCATAGACGACAGGAGTCTTCCCATGAGCGATGAAACCGCATCCAGTGAACCCGCAGCCAGCGCCGGCAAGTGCCCGGTAGCGCATGGCGCGATGCCGCGCAGCAACCGCGAATGGTGGCCCAACCAGCTCAACCTGGCGGTGCTGCACCAGCAGTCGTCGCTGTCGGACCCGATGGGCCCGGACTTCGACTATGCCGAAGCCTTCAAGTCCCTGGACCTGGCGGCACTCAAGGCTGACCTGGCCGCGCAGATGACCGACAGCCAGGACTGGTGGCCGGCGGACTTCGGGCACTATGGCCCGCTCTTCATCCGCATGGCCTGGCACAGCGCCGGCACCTATCGCACCGGCGATGGCCGTGGCGGCGCCGGGGCCGGGCAGCAGCGCTTTGCGCCGCTCAACAGCTGGCCGGACAATGTGAACCTGGACAAGGCGCGGCGCCTGCTGTGGCCGATCAAGCAGAAATACGGCAATGCCATTTCCTGGGCGGATCTGATGATCCTGACCGGCAATGTGGCCTTGGAAACCATGGGCTTCAAACCCTTCGGCTTCGCCGGTGGCCGCGCCGATGTGTGGGAACCCGAGCAGGACATCTACTGGGGCCCCGAGGGCAAGTGGCTGGCCGACGAGCGCTATAGCGGCGACCGCGACCTGGAAGACCCGCTGGCGGCCGTGCAGATGGGCCTGATCTACGTTAATCCCGAAGGCCCCAATGGCAATCCGGACCCGCTGGCGGCGGCGCGCGACATTCGCGACACCTTTGCCCGCATGGCGATGAACGACGAAGAGACCGTTGCGCTGATCGCAGGCGGCCACACCTTCGGCAAGACCCATGGCGCGGGCGACGCAGCGCTGGTGGGTGCGGAGCCGGAAGGTGCCGACATTGCCGAGCAGGGCCTGGGCTGGCGCAGCACGCATGGCACGGGCATGGGCGGCGACACCATCGGCAGCGGGCTCGAGGTGACCTGGACCACCACGCCCACGCAGTGGAGCAACAACTTCTTCGACAATCTGTTCAACTATGAGTGGGAGCTGACCCGCAGCCCGGCGGGCGCCCAGCAGTGGACGCCCAAGAACGGCGCCGGCGCGGGCCTGGTGCCGGACGCGCATGACGGCAGCAAGCGTCATGCCCCGGCCATGCTGACCACCGACCTGGCGCTGCGGTTCGACCCGGCCTATGAGGCCATTTCGCGCCGCTTCCACCAGAATCCGGACCAGTTTGCCGATGCGTTTGCCCGGGCCTGGTTCAAGCTGACCCACCGCGACATGGGACCCAAGGTGCGTTACCTCGGCCCCGAAGTGCCGGCTGAAGACCTGATCTGGCAGGACCCGATCCCGGCCGTGAATCACGAACTGGTCGACAGCGGCGACGTTGCCGAGCTCAAGCGCCGTATCCTCGGCTCGGGCCTGAGCGTGGCACAGCTGGTCACCACGGCATGGGCCTCGGCCTCGACCTATCGCGGCTCGGACATGCGCGGCGGGGCCAATGGTGCCCGCATTCGCCTGGCGCCGCAGAAGGACTGGGCCATCAACCACCCGGCGCAGCTGGCGCGGGTGCTGGAGACGCTCGAAGCCATCCAGGCCGGCTTCAATGCCGAGCAGGCCGGTGGCAAGGCCGTGTCGCTGGCAGACCTGATCGTGCTGGGCGGCAGCGCGGGCATCGAAAAGGCCGCGGCTGATGCCGGCGTGCAGATCGAGGTGCCGTTCGCGCCCGGTCGCATGGATGCCAGCCAGGAGCAGACCGACGTGGCGTCCTTCGCGCCGCTCGAGCCCAAGGTCGATGGCTTCCGCAATGTGGTGGGCAAGCGCCAGCGCCAGTCTGCCGAGGAAGCACTGGTCGACAAGGCGCAGCTGCTCGGCCTGACGGCACCGGAGATGACTGTGCTGGTCGGTGGCTTGCGGGTGCTCAAGGCCGGCCAGCCGGCGCATGGCGTGTTGACCCATCGCGCCGAGAAGCTGACCAATGACTTCTTCGTCAACCTGCTCGACATGAGCACCGTCTGGACGCCGTCCGAAGGCAGCGAGGGCGTCTATGAGGGCCGTGATCGCAAGACGGGCGACTTCAAGTGGAGCGCCACGCGCGCCGATCTGATCTTTGGCTCGCATTCGCAGCTGCGGGCGCTGGCGGAAGTCTATGGCCAGTCCGACGCGGGCGAGAAATTCGTCCGTGATTTCGTGGCGGCCTGGGTCAAGGTGATGAACGCGGATCGTTTCGACCTGCGCTGATCCTGCCCTCCTAGAGAAACGCGACGGCCCCGGTGGAGATGTCTGCCGGGGCCGTTGTGCTTCTTGGGGTGTCGCTGGACGCAAACAATTTGATGCAAATGCCGGGATCGCCTTTCAGAACCCGCAAGCCTCTGGGGCGTCATGGTCGTGTCTCACGGTATCGAGGCGCCAGGAGTATGACGATGAGCGAGCTTGACCAGGGACAGCGTGCCTTCTCCAGCTTCCGTGTGCTCAATGGTGATGAAAGCCTGAGCGAGCGCGAGCATCTGTTCCGCAACATGGCGGAGCTGTTCAGCTATGTTTCGGACCGCTGCGACGACGAGCAGGTGGCCCAATATGACGAGGTGCTGTGCCAGCTCGCCGAATTCGTCGAGGTGGAAGCGCGGGCCCATGTCGCCCGCCTGCTGGCGCCTCTCGACCGCGCACCGGGCACGGTGGTGCTCAAGCTGGCCAATGACGACATCGAGGTGGCGCGGCCGCTGCTGGAATTCTCCAATGTGCTGTCGGACGATGACCTGATCGACATCATTACCAAGCAGACCGAAGCCCATCGCGAGGCGATCGCCGGTCGGGCGCAACTGGGCGATCGCGTTGGTGAAGCCATTGTCGAGCACGGCGAAAGCGCTTCAGTGGTGCGGCTGGTGCGCAACGCCAATGCGCATATTGATACGGCGATCCTGGAAAAGCTGGTGGCGCGCGCCGCCAATGACCGCGAGATTGCGGCTGACCTGCGCAGCCGCCCGGGGATCGACTGGGCATCCCTGCGCAAGGAAATCGACAACGTCGCCAGCAAGGTGCTTGAGACGCTGGGCGAGATGGATCGTGGCTTTGACCCGGTCGCTGCCGGCAAGGTCAATGCCGTCGTTTATAACCGCATGCGCAATCGCGCCGGCTTCTCGGCCGACGAATGGAAGGTGGCCTATAACCAGGTCAAGGGATTGAGCGACCGCAAGCAGCTCGATGCCCGCGCCCTGGCCCGGTTTGCCCGTTTCGGCTATGGCCACCATTGTGCTGCCGCGCTGACCGTGCTGTTGCGCGTCAAGCCCGAGGTGGTGGTCAAGTGGCTGGCGAGCCAGGATTACGTCGCCGTCACCGTGGCGCTGCGCGCCGCCGGGATGACGCCGGACCTGTTCGAGGCCATGTTCGCCACGCTGCCCTGGCGCGACCTGCCGACCGACGCCGACAAGCGCATGGTGGCCAGCCGGTTCGAGGCCATCGACGGCGACGAGGCACAGGGGATCTTCGACCTCTGGCGTGCCCATGAATTCCGCAAGCGTGCGGTGACCGAAGCGCGCGAGGCCGCATCGGCCTAAAATGGCGTGAAGTCTTTCTATCAACAGCCCGCTCCGGCCCTGCCGGGGCGGGTTGTGCGCTTTGTGGGGTCCGGCTGCAACTTCCCCCTAGACCCGCGCCGCAATCCGGATATAAAGACATCTTTATATCTAGTTCGAGGTTGCATTGGCTGAGCTGGCGGATCTGGTGGGTGTGCTCAAGGCGGCGGGTGAGGGGACCCGCGTGCGCCTGTTGGCCTTGCTGGCCGATGGCGCGCATTCCGTCAAGGACCTCACTGAAATCCTCAAGCAGAGCCAGCCGCGCGTGTCGCGGCATCTCAAGCTTTTGGCCGACGCCGGGCTGGTGCAGCGCAATGCCGAGGGCGCCTGGGCCTATTATAGCCTGACCATGGATGGCGACGGCGCCGAGCTGGCGCAATGGCTGATCGGCCGGCTGAACCCCGAAGATGTGGAACGTCGGCGCGACATCGAGCGGCAGGCTGCGGTGCGGGCCAGCCACACCGCCCAGGCGACGGAGTATTTCGCCAAGGTCGCCAGCAGCTGGGACCTGCTCAAGACACTGCAGGTGCCCGAAGAAGCCGTGGAAGCGGCAGTCGTGGCCGCATTGGGCGGGCGCCGCGTCGAGACGCTGGTGGACCTGGGCACCGGCACGGGCCGGATGCTGGAAGTGCTGGCCGATTCCTACAAGCGCGGCATTGGGCTCGATTCCAGCCGCGAAATGCTGGCCGTGGCGCGCTCGCGCCTGTCTGGCGCCGGCATCACCCATGCCCAGGTGCGCATGGGTGACATCGGCGACCTCGATGTGGCCGTGGGGCCGGCGGACGTGGTGGTGATCCACCAGGTGCTGCATTATTTCGACGACCCGGGCCGCATGCTGGCGCAGGCGCGGCGCCTGCTCAAGCCGGGCGGGGAGATGATCATCGTCGATTTTGCGCCGCATGATCTCGAATTCCTGCGCAGCGAGCATGCCCACCGCCGACTGGGGCTGTCGGCAGACCAGATGAGCAGTTGGGCGGCGGCGGCCGGGCTGGTGGTGGACACCATGCAGCCCTTTCCCAGCCAGACAGGGCAACGCGGGCTGACAGTCTGCCTGTGGCGCCTGAGCGATAAGACTTGAACGGATAACGACATGATTGATGACAATGTGCGTGCCAGCCGGCAGACCGCAGACCAGCGACCCGAGCTGCAGATCTCGTTCGAGTTCTTTCCGCCCAAGACCGACGTCATGGAGGAGAAATTCTGGGACACGGTGCACAAGCTGGCGCCGCTCAAGCCCCGCTTTGTCTCGGTGACCTATGGCGCCGGTGGCACCACGCGCGAGCGCACGCTGCGCATGGTTAGCTCGATCAAGGCGGACACGGGCGTGGATGCCGCAGCACATCTGACCTGCGTGGGCGCCAGCCGGGACGAGGTCGATGGCGTGGTGCGCGGCTACCGGGCTGCCGGGATCAGCCGCATCGTCGCCTTGCGCGGTGACCCGCCGGAGGGCGTGGGCAAGCCCTTCACCCCGCATCCGGATGGCTACCAGAATGCCGCCGACCTGGTGGCGGGCATTCGTCGCATTGGCGACTTCGACATCTCGGTCGCTGCCTATCCCGAAAAGCATCCGCAGAGCCCGGACTGGGCCACCGAGATGGACAATCTCAAGCGCAAGATCGATGCCGGCGCCAGCCGTGCCATCACGCAGATGTTCTTCTCCAATGGCGACTACCTGCGCTATCTCGACCGTGCTCGGGCCGCCGGGATTACGGCGCCGATCGTGCCGGGGATCCAGCCGATCCACAGCTTCAAGCAGATCTCGAGCTTTGCCGCGCGCAGCGGCGCCTCCATTCCAGGCTGGCTCGCCGAGCGTTTCGAAGGGCTCGACGACGAGCCGGAAACGCACGCGCTGGTGGCCTCGGCGGTTGCGGCAGAACAGGTCACCGAGCTGCTCGATGAGGGCGTGACGGAGTTCCATTTCTTCACGCTCAACCGGTCGCCCCTGGCGCTGGCGCTGGCCCGCATTCTCGGGCTGCGGCCCGGGGTCTGAAGGCTCTCCCATACCAAGAGACCGCAGGCGACGGACCCGTGGTGCATCACGATGTGATCACCGCGAGGGCCGATTAACCTTGCGTTCACCATGATCTGGTGCCATCAGGCCGCGGCCCATGCGAGGGCGCCGCGTCCGGTGGCGTCGTTCAGCCTGGGTTCAGCCACATGCGCGCAAGACTGGCATCATGGCCAGCTTTCACATTGTGGCCACGAAATGCGGGCTTGAGTGGCGGTCTTGCGGGCCGCCAGCGGCCGAAAGAGACGGGACCAACGACCATGCAGATCGATCGCCGAGTCACCAATGGCCTGGCCTGGGCCGGAGCCCTGATCGTGGTGGCCATTCCGACGGCAGATTTGGTGACCAGCCAGTTGATGGGTGGCGCAGCGCGGCCCGCGCAGGTGGCGATGGTCGATGTGCCCGCCGCTGTCCCGGCGGCCAAGGTTGCGCCGAAGCCGGTGCCGCTGAGCCAGCGTCCCGCTGCTCCCCAGGTGGCTGCAGTGACACAACCGGCGGTCGCAAAACCCGTTGCCACGCCGGTGACCGAGCCGACTGCGGCGGCCGAGGTGGCTGTGGCTCCTGCGGCCGCGACCACTGCACCTGCTGGCGATGATGTGGTGAACAGCTATCTCAAGTCCGGCCGCGCGCTGCCCAGCTATATCAGCGACAGCGCCGTAGCCCCCAAGCCGGTGGTCACCACCCAGCCTGCGCCCTCGACCATGCCTGCCCAGACGACTGCCACGACGCCCGCACCGGCGACGACACCGGTGGTGCAGGACCCGGTTGTGGTCGGGGCCATCGAGCCGCAGCACATTGCCCCCATGCCCATGCCGCTCTCGATGCGGCCCCGGCCCGTGGCCGTAGCCACCCCGGCGCAGACCGTGGTGCAGCCGACCGTAGTGCGGCCCGCAGAACTGACGGCGGAAGATCTGCGCGACTGGGAAACCGGTCCGCTCTCCGAATTCCTCGCCAAGCGGCAGGGGCGGGCCCAGCCGGCCAAGCCGGTTCCGGCTGAATATGACGCCGATGGCTTCTTCCTCGACGAAGGCCCCAATCGCAGTGGCGACAGGTTGATCGGGCCGGCGGCGCCATTCGGCTTCTGGGACTTCCAGTAACGCAAGGCTGGTCTGAGGCCTGGCGCTGGACCGGGGCGGCAACAGGGTCTATTCTATGGACACTGATTGCGCGGGTCATTTGAGTCCGGGCGATGACCTGAGAGGCGCTGCGGCGACCCACGCATGCGCAAGCCTGAAGAGAAAACAGACATGTGGCAGAAACTGTCCGACTTTGTCGGCTCGTTCAGCCATCGTACAGGCCTTGCCGGTTCGCTGGTCAATGCGCTGGACCCCGACAATTGGCTGCCTGGTGGTCGCGACGCAGCGTTCACGCTGGCCCTGATTGCCCTTGCTGCCAAGATGGCGGTCGCCGACGGCGTGGTGACGGCCTCGGAAGAACGGGCTTTCCGCGCCACGGTGGAGATCGCGGCTGGCCATGAGGACCAGGTCGAACGGGTGTTCAACCTGGCCAAGCAGGATGTGGCGGGCTACGACGCCTATGCGCGCAAGGTGGCCCGCTTCTTCGTGTCCAATCCGGAAACGCTCGAGCATGTGCTGGACAGCCTGTTCTTCATCGCCACGGCCGATGGCATGGTGCACGAGGCTGAGCTCGACTACCTCAAGTCGGTGAGCGACATCTTCGGCTTTGACGATGCGCGCTTCGAGCAGATGGCCAGCCATTACGTGCGGCTGGAGGTGGGCGTGGACCCCTACGCAGTGCTGGGCCTGTCGCCCGACGCCTCCGACCATGAGGTCAAGCGGGTCTATCGCCTGCTGGTGGCCGAGCACCATCCGGACCGGCTGATTGCCCGGGGCGTGCCCGAAGAACTGATCGATGTGGCCACGGCGCGCATGAAATCGATCAACCTGGCCTATCAGGCGCTGACCAAGCCGGTGGCGCAGCCGCTGCTGACCGGCGCTTGACGGCGGCCCATATACCTCTCTACACCACGCCAGCCAGTTGACCGGGTGGCCGCTGGCAGTGGGGTAACCTGCTGCTGGAGGAAAGTCCGGGCTCCATCGAAACACGGTGCCGGGTAACGCCCGGCGGGGGCGACCCCAGGGAAAGTGCCACAGAAAGCAAACCGCCCCGGCATGCCGGGGTAAGGGTGAAAGGGTGCGGTAAGAGCGCACCGGGTGTCCAGCAATGGAGATCGCACGGTAAACCCCACCGGGAGCAAGACCAAATAGGGATGACGCGGAACTTCGGTTCCAGCCGGTTTTGAGGCCAGATCATCCGGGTTGGTTGCACGAGGCGTCTGGCAACAGGCGTCGCAGATGAATGGCCGCCACGTCCGTTCCGCAAGGGGCGGGCCCTACAGAACCCGGCTTACAGGTCAACTGGCGTTTTCCTTTCCGGTCCAAAAATGGTCCACCCGGGCGCAATCCTGCCTGCGCTGGGCGCGGCTTCGGCGGCGCAAATTGCGTGGCCGAAACCGCCATGGGAAACAGAATCTTAAACGTCATGATGCAGATTGCGAGGATGCGTTTAACCGGCAACCTATGCCGGCAGTGGAGTAGTCAATGTAATGGGCAAGCGTTCCATGCCCGAAACCAGCCCCGATGCCGGCCCGCATGTCCCCGTCCTGATCGATGAGGTGATCGCGGCGCTGTCGCCACTGGCCGGCAAGCGGATTGTCGACGGCACGTTCGGCGCTGGCGGCTATTCGCGGGCGCTGCTGGAGGCTGGTGCGGTGGTGGTGGCCATTGACCGCGACCCGAGCGTCAAGCCCTTTGCCGATGCATTGATGGCCGAGTTCGACGGCCGCTTCATTTTCGTGCCCGGAACATTCTCGCAGCTCGATACGCTGGCGGCGCCGCACGGGCCGATTGATGGCGTGGTGCTCGACATCGGCGTCTCGTCCATGCAACTCGACCAGGCCGAGCGCGGCTTTTCCTTCATGCGCGAGGGGCCGCTCGACATGCGCATGAGCGGGCAGGGCGAGAGCGCCGCCGATCTGGTCAACGGACTGGACGCCGAGCAACTGGCCAATCTGCTCTATGCGTTTGGCGAGGAACGCAAGTCGCGCCGCATTGCCCAGTTCATCGTGGCCGCGCGCGAAACGGCGCCGATCGCCACCACGCTGGAGCTGGCCCGCATCATCGAAAAGGCCATTGGCCGCAAGCCGGGTGATGCGCATCCGGCAACCCGCTCGTTCCAGGCGCTGCGCATTGCCGTCAATGCCGAATTCGACGAGCTGGTCGAGGCGCTGTTTGCCGCCGAGCGCCTGTTGGGCGAGGGCGGTACGCTGGCCGTGGTGGCGTTCCATTCGCTGGAAGACCGGATCGTCAAACGTTTCTTTGATCCCGACAAGGGTGGTCCGGCGCAGTCGCGTCACCTGCCGCAGGTGGTGGGCGAGGCCCGTCGCTGGGTGGACGTCGCCAAGGCCCGCAAGGCCGGGGACAACGAAGTGGCGCGCAATCCACGCGCCCGCTCGGCCATTCTGCGCGCGGCGCATCGTTCGGCCGCGCCGGCTCGTCCGGTCAGCGCCGAAGGGCTCAGCGTGCCCAGGATCAGGGACGCATCATGATCCGCAACCTCAACATCGTCCTGATCTTTTCTGCCGTGGTGATGCTGGCGGGCGTCTATGCGCTCAAGTTTTCCATCGAGAACACAGCCAGCCAGCGCACGGCGCTGATCGCCATGATCGACGAGCAGGAGGGCCAGATCTCCCTGCTCAAGGCCGACGAGGCCGTGCTGAACCAGCCAGGCCATATTGAGCCCATCGTGCGGCGGCACCAGGCAGCGCTGGCCATCGAGCCCGTGCGCCAGGAGCAGTTCGGCAGCTTTGCCGACCTGCCCATGCGCCCTGCCAAGCCCAATAGTGCCGCGATGAACTCGCTGTTTGAATCTCTCGAGGCGGGTGTCGACCCCATCGATGCCATCCTGAGTTTGGAGGGGATCGAATAATGGCCATGACAGCAGACCAGGTCGGCGCCACCATTGCGCTGGACGGCGCCCGCAAGGTTCGCGGCAATCTCACCCAGGCGCGCATCCGCTGGATGGTGCTGGCCATCATGCTCGGCTTCGGCCTGGTCGGCGCGCGGCTGGTGCAATTGGGCATGACCGAGACCGATTCCACCATCGAAGGCCAGGCGCGCGATGTGATCACCGCGACCCGCCCGCCGATCCTGGATCGCAACGGGCTGGAAATGGCCGTCGATATCCGCGTGCCCTCGCTCTATGCCGAGCCGCGCCGCATCATTGACGTGGAAGAGGCCGTGCGCAAGCTGCGCACCGTGCTGCCCAATCTCAGCGAAAGCTGGCTGCGCGACCGGTTGACGGGCGACCAGGGCTTCGTCTGGGTGCAGCGCGAGCTGTCGCCGAGCGTGGAAGAAAAGGTCATGCGGCTGGGCATTCCCGGCATCGACTTCATCACCGAATCCAAGCGCTTCTATCCGGGCATGACCGAGGCCAGCCATATCCTGGGCTCGACCAATATCGACAACCGCGGCATTGCCGGCATTGAAAAGCACATGGACGGCGAGGACATCGCGCTGCTGCAGGACCTGGGCCTGGCGCGCGGCAATGCACTGGCGCCGGTGGAGCTGAGCGTGGACATGCGCGTGCAGCATGTGATGCACGAACAGCTGGTGGACGCGATGACCCGCTACCAGGCCATCGCGGCGGCCGGGGTGATGATGGACATCCATACCGGCGAGATCATCGCGCTGGCCTCCGTCCCCGACTTCAACCCCAATGAGCCGGCGACGGCGCTGGTCAAGGACAGTTTCAACCGCATCACGGCCGGTATTTTCGAGCCGGGCTCGATCTTCAAGACGGTGACCATGGCCGGCGCGCTGGACAGCGGCGCGGTGTCGCTGACGGACAAGTTCGACGCGCGGTTCGGTGTGCGGTTCGGGCGGTTCACGATTGAGGATTTCCACGGCAAGCACCGCATCCTGTCGCTGCCCGAAGTCTACAAATACTCCTCCAACGTGGGCACGATCCACGTCATGCAGGCTCTGGGCAAGGACAATTTCCGCGCCTTCCTGACCCGCATGGGCTTTGACGCGCGCGTGCCGTTCGAGCTTCCCGAAATGCGCCTGCCGACCGTGCCGAAGGAATTTTCCGAGGTGGGGGCGGCCACGGCGTCCTTCGGGCACGGCCTGTCGGTGTCGCCACTGCACATGCTGGCGGCCTATGCGGCCTTTGTGAATGGCGGCAACTACGTCCCGCCCACGCTCTACAAGCGCAGCGTGGCGGAAGCCGAGCCGCTGTACCGCCGCGTCATCCAGCCCAGCACGAGCGAAGCCATCCGCTATCTGATGCGGCTCAACGCCATCGGCCAGGGTGGTTCGGGCTCGCAGATGAACAAGCTGGCGCTGGGCTTCCGCGTCGGCGGCAAGACGGGAACGGCCGAAAAGGTGGTGGATGGCCGCTATTCGTCCAACAAGGTCACGAACTTTTTCGGATCGGCTTTTCCGCTCGAAAATCCCCGCTATGCTATGGTCATCATGGTTGATGAACCCAAGGCAGAGAACCCTCAGTCCGGTACCACTGCAGGCTGGAATGCCGGAACAGTGACGGGCCGTATTGTGCAGCGCGTCGCGCCCATGCTGGGCATTGCGCCAGACTTTTCGCCACTTCTTGACGAAAGCCTTGTCCCGGCTGCCCTGCAGGGCGGTCCGGTTGGCTCGCACTTCAACTAATCCAGAAGGATTTGCCCGTGTCCCTCAGCGTAACCCAACTGCTCGAAGGTTCCGGCGCCCGCCCCAAGAAGGGCCTGGGCGCGGTCTTCGGGCTGAACTCGGACAGCCGGCGCATCGAGCCCGGTGACATCTTCTTTGCCCTGCCGGGCGCCAATGCCCATGGCAACCAGTTCGTGGCCGATGCCGTGCGTCGCGGTGCGCTGGCCATCATCAGCGATACCCAGCCGGTGGGCGACCCCGGTGTGCCCGTGGTCATCGTCAAGGATGTGCGCGCAGCCTACGCCCGCGCTGCCTCGCGTGTGTATGAACCGCAACCGGAAATCACGGTGGCGGTGACGGGCACGAGCGGCAAGACCTCGGTCGCCTCCTTCGTGCGCCAGATCTGGACCCATGCCGGCATTCCCGGCGCCAGCATCGGTACGTTGGGCGTGGAGACGGCCAACCGCCTGATCGAGGGAAGCCTCACCACGCCGGATTCGCGCACGCTGCACCAGTCGATGCGGGCGCTCAAGGCGCAGGGGATAGACCATGTGGCGCTGGAAGCCTCCAGCCATGGCCTCGACCAGCGCCGTCTCGACGGCATCCATTTCGAAGCTGTCGCCTTCACCAATCTCAGCCATGACCATCTCGACTATCACGCTGACATGGACGAATACCGCAATGCCAAGCTGCGGCTGTTCACGGACCTGCTGGTCGATAGCGGCCCTGCCGTGGTCAATGTCGATGACCCCGAGCATGAGCCCTTCATGTTTGCCGCGCTGAGCGCAGGCGCAACGCTGCTGACCGTGGGTCGCGAAGGCGCCTATATCGAAGTGCTGTCGATCAAGCCGGAAGGCTATGGCCAGCGCGTTGAAGTGCGCCATGTTGGCGAGAAGATGAGCTTTCATTTGCCGCTGACGGGCGAGTTCCAGGTGTCCAATGCGATCATTGCGGCGGCGCTGGCCATGTCCTCGGGCGTGGACAAGTCCGATGCCTTCCCGGCCCTGAGCGAGCTCAAGGGCGCCAAGGGTCGGCTTGAACTGGTGGCCGAGCACAATGGCGCGGCCATTTTCGTGGACTACTCGCACAAGCCGGCGGCGCTGGAATCGGCGCTGACCTCGCTGCGCCCCTATGCCAAGAACAAGCTGCGGCTGGTGTTTGGCGCCGGTGGCGACCGCGACAAGGCCAAGCGCCCGATGATGGGCGCGGTGGCCAAGCGCATGGCCGACGACATCATCGTGACCGATGACAACCCGCGCACCGAGGATGCGGCCGGCATTCGCGCGGCCATCCTGGCGGAAGCGACGGGCGCCAAGGATATCGGGGATCGCGGCGAAGCCATCCGCACGGCCATAAAATCGCTGCAGAAAGGTGACGTGCTGCTGGTTGCCGGCAAGGGCCACGAGAGCTACCAGATCATCGGCACCACCAAACACCACTTCAGCGACCACGAGGTCGTGCTGGAGGCGATCAAGGGATAGAATTTTGAGCGTACGCCAGGTCCGGTCTTTCACCCGTCCCGAGAGGGACGAGGTCGGCGCTCCGCGCCGGCCGGCCGGGCCTTCAGGGCGCCTGGATTTACCCTTTTCACTTTCTCCCCGACCCAAGAGGGCTGGCCTTTCCCCGATGGGGACGGGCGGCGCCAGCGGCTGCATCCCGTCATGACCACACCACTTTATACAATCGCCGAAATCCTCACGGCGACGGGCGGCACGACCACGCTCGATGGAGCGACCCCGATCAACTCGGTGTCCATCGATTCGCGCGAAATCGGCCCGGACGCCCTTTTCGTCGCCATCAAGGGCGACCGGTTCGACGGCCATGACTTTGTCGATACCGCGCTGGCCAATGGCGCGGCGGCTGCGCTGGTCAGCCGGGGCGAGGGGCCGGGGCGCATCGGGGTGGACGATGCCCTCGAGGGGCTGCGCGATCTGGCCCGGGCGGCGCGGGCGCGCAGCGGCGCCATCGTGGTGGGCGTCACCGGCAGCGTGGGCAAGACCACGACCAAGGAAGCCATTCGCGTGGTGTTGGAGGCCGCGGGCCCGACCCATGCCTCGATCAAGAGCTTCAACAATCACTGGGGCGTGCCGCTGATGCTGGCACGCCTGCCGCAGGCAGCCGAGTTCGGCGTGTTCGAAATGGGCATGAGCGGACCGGACGAAATCCGGCCGCTGTCGCAACTGGTGCGCCCGCAGATTGCCGTGATTACCACGGTGGCGCCGGCGCATTTCGAGGCTTTCGGCAGCCTTGAGGGCATTGCGCGGGCCAAGGCTGAAATCTTTGACGGCTTGCTGCCGGGCGGAACAGCGGTTCTCAATGCCGATCATGGTCAGATCGAGCTGCTGCGCGATGCGGCGCGGGAAGCCGGGGTGACCAATATCGTCACCTATGGCGAACGCGCGGGGTCAGACTGGCAGATCACCGAGATCGCCGGGGATGCGGAAACCGCCAGCGCCGTTATCACCCATGGATCGGGGCGGTTCCTGCTGGCGCTCAACGTGCCTGGCCGGCACATGCTGGCCAATGCTACCGCAGCCCTGGCCGTGGCTCAGATTGCCGGCGTCGAGCGGGAGGTGGCCCTCGAGGCGCTGGCTGGTTTCGGCGCCCAGGCCGGGCGCGGCCAACGGCTGCTGCTGGGGCCCAGCGACAAGCCGCTGCTGCTGATCGACGAAAGCTACAATGCCAATACCGCCTCGATGACGGCTGCCCTGTCGGTGTTTGCCGCGCAGGTGGCGCCGGGCGGGCGCAAGATGGTGGTGCTGGGCGACATGCTCGAGCTTGGGCCGCGCTCGGGCGAGCTGCATGCGAGCCTTGCCGAAGCCGTGCGCGCGTCTGGGGCCGAGCGGGTCTATCTGGTCGGTCACGAGATGTCTGCACTGGCGTCGGCGCTGGGGGAGGGGCAGGTGGCCGCCCATGCCGGAACGGCGCGCGAGATGGCGGAGATCGTGCGCAATGACCTTGCCTATGGCGATGCAGTTATGGTCAAAGGATCAAACGGCGTGGGGCTGGCAGGACTGATCGAGACGATCCGCGGGCAGTTCGGTAACAACTGACCCCACCCAGCGAGGACACGCCTACCCATGTTGTATTTTCTCGGCCAGTTGGGCGACGCGCTGACGGCGCTCAACGTTTTCCGCTACATCACCTTCCGTACGGCGGGCGCGGTGATCACGGCGCTGTTCTTCGTGTTCCTGTTCGGGCCCGGCATGATTGCGCTGCTGCGCCTCAAGCAGGGCAAGGGCCAGCCGATCCGTGAGGACGGTCCGGCCGGGCACCTGCTGACCAAGAAGGGTACGCCCACCATGGGCGGGCTGATGATCCTGTCGGGCGCGGTGTTCTCGACGCTGATCTGGGCCAATCTGAGCAATGGCTATGTCTGGGTGGTGCTGTTCGTGACGGTGGGCTTTGGCGCCATCGGCTTTTACGATGACTATCTCAAGGTCAAGCGCATGAGCCACAAGGGCTTCGGCAGCAAGCAGAGGCTGCTGCTTGAAGCGCTGATCGGGGGCATCGCCGCCTACGCGATCTCCCAGCTCAATGCCGGGCCGCACAGCAATGCGATGCTGTTCCCGTTCGTCAAGGATCTGGCCTTCAACCTGGGCTATTTCTACATCCTGTTCGGCGGCTTCGTGGTCATGGCTGCGGGCAATTCGGTGAACCTGACCGACGGCCTGGATGGCCTGGCCATCGTGCCGGTGATGGTGGCGGCAGCCTGCTTTGCGCTGATTGCTTATCTCGTGGGTAGCGTGAACTTCTCGGACTACCTGCTGCTCAACTATGTGCCCGGTACGGGCGAACTGGCGGTGGTCTGTGGCGCGCTGATCGGGGCGGGCCTGGGCTTTTTGTGGTTCAACGCGCCGCCGGCACAGATCTTCATGGGCGACACCGGTTCGCTCGCCCTGGGTGGCGCTTTGGGCACCATCGCGGTGGCCACCAAGCACGAGATTGTTCTGGCGATCATTGGCGGGCTCTTCGTGCTGGAGACGGTGTCGGTCATCGTCCAAGTGACGTCGTTCAAGCTCACCGGCAAGCGGGTGTTCCGCATGGCGCCGATCCACCACCATTTCGAGCATCTCGGCTGGACCGAGAGCCAGGTGGTGATCCGTTTCTGGATCATCAGCTTCGTGCTGGCGCTGATCGGGTTGTCGAGCCTCAAGCTGCGCTGACGCGACGGCGAGCTGCCGCGCTCAGGGGGCCGCGCGCTGTGCTCGCGGCCCGCACTTTTTGCAAAACGCAAAAGCAATTGGCAAATCGGTAACCAACGGCCTGCTACAATTTAAAGCAGTTTGTACCCAGTAGCCGGCTTTGCCATGATGTTCTCCCGTGCCGAAAAAACGCCCCTGGCGGAGTGGTGGTGGTCCATTGACCGGGAACTGCTCGGCGCGCTCATTCTGTTGCTGACCTGCGGCATGGTGCTGAGCTTTGCCGCCAGCCCGCCAGTGGCCGAGCGCATCGGGCTCAATGAATGGTATTTCGTGATCCGCCACGCCATGTTCTGCGCGTTGGCGCTGCCGGTGATGCTGCTGACCTCGCTGCTCAACCATCGCCAGGCGCGCATTGCCACTTTGATTACCCTGGTGATCAGTGTCGCGCTGCTCTGGGCCACGCTGCGGTTCGGCACCGAGGTCAAGGGTGCCCGTCGCTGGGTGTCCTTCGCCGGCCAGTCGGTGCAGCCCTCAGAATTCGTCAAGCCGGCCTTCGCCGTCCTCAGCGCCTGGCTGTTTTCGGAATCGATGATTCACCGCAATGTGCCGGGCAAGATCCTGGCCACAGGCATCATGCTCGCCATCGTGGGCGGCCTGTTGCTGCAGCCCGATATCGGTCAGACGGCGCTGGTCACCGGCACCTGGGCGGTGTTGCTGTTCCTGTCGGGCATTTCCTGGTTCATCATCTTCGGCATGGCCGGGGCCGCAGGGGCGCTGCTGTTTGGCGCCTACATGTTCTTCCCGCATGTGTCGCGCCGTATCGACACTTTCCTCAACCCCGATGGGGGCGGCAACACCTACCAGATCGACCGTGCGCTGCAGTCGCTGCTCGAGGGTGGCTGGTTTGGTCGCGGCCCGGGTGAATCGATTGCCAAAAAGCTCATTCCCGACGCCCACGCCGACTATGTGTTTTCGGCGGCTGCCGGCGAGTTTGGCATATTGTTCTGCATGGTTCTGGTGGCGCTGATTGCCTTCATCGTGATCCGCGCCATGATCGGCGCGCAGCGGCAGTCGAGCCTGTTCGCGCGCCTGGCAGCGTCGACGCTGGCCATCCAGTTTGCCATGCAGTCGGGCATCAATCTGGCGGTGAATCTCAACCTCATTCCGCCCAAGGGCATGACGCTGCCGTTCGTCTCCTATGGCGGCACGTCGATGATCGCCGTGGCCTTTGGCATGGGGTTGATGCTGGCATTCACACGCATCAAGCCGGAAGAGCGCATGGCCACCGGCCTGCCCAGCTACAAGAGCGCCATCGCACCCCTGGCCCCCGCAGAATGAGCAAGTTCACCCTTCTGGCCGGCGGCACGGGCGGCCATCTGTTCCCGGCGATGGCCCTTGCGCAGGAGCTGGTACGGCGTGGCCATCACGTCGAGCTGATGACCGACCATCGCGTGGAAAGCTATGGCGGGGATTTTCCGGCCAAGGCCGTCCACATCGTGCCCTCGGCGACGCCCAGCCTGCGCAATCCGATCAAGTTCGTTGCCGGCGGGCTGACCATCCTGCGTGGCGTTGCCGTGGCGTTCTACAAGCTGGCCCGCAACCGGCCGGACTGCGTCATTGCCTTTGGCGGCTATCCGACCTTCCCGCCATTCCTGGCGGCAAACCTGCTGGGCATTCCCGGCATCCTGCACGAGCAGAACGCGGTGATGGGCCGGGCCAACCGGGCCCTCTGCATGTTTGCCGATCTGCTGGCGCTCAGTTTCACCAGCACAAAGTTCGCCGACAAGACGCGCGTCGAACAGGTGCTGACCGGCAATCCGGTGCGCGACCGCGTGCGGATGGCCTCCGGCGTTCCCTATCCGCCGCTGGATGGAAATGGACCAATCCGCATCGTGGTGTTTGGCGGCAGCCAGGGCGCCAAGGCGCTCTCGGAGATCGTGCCGCCCGCCATTGCCTTGTTGCCCGACGCCCTGCGCGCCCGGGTGCAGGTGCTGCAGCAGTGCCGCGCCGATGACCTGCAGGGCGTGGCCGAGATCTATCGCCAGGCCAAGATGAATGTGGAACTGGCCACCTTTGTGCCGGACCTGCCCGAGCGGATGGCGCAGGCGCACCTGGTCATCAGCCGGTCCGGGGCGTCGACCATTGCCGAACTGACAGTGCTGGGCCGCCCGGCCATTCTGGTGCCGCTGCCGGGCGCCATCGATGCCGACCAGAAGAACAATGCGCTGGTGATGGAGCAGGCCGGGGGCGGCTGGGTGGCCGAGCAGGCCACGCTTTCACCGCAATCGCTTGGCACTCGCCTCACGAACCTGTTAACCGATCCGACAACTCTGCCCAAGGCCGCCGCCGCAGCGCGGGCCCTGGGCCAGCCGCGGGCCGTCGAGAAACTGGCTGACGCGGCCGAACGGCTCGCCTGAGCCCTCAGCATGGAAACTGCACTATGAAGATGCCCCGCAATATCGGCCCCGTCCATTTCATCGGTATCGGTGGCATTGGCATGAGCGGCATCGCTGAAATCCTGCACAACCAGGGTTACACGGTGCAGGGCTCGGACGCCGCCGCCAATCCCAATGTGCAGCGGCTGCGCGACATGGGCATCAAGGTAGCCATCGGCCAGAGTGCCGACAATCTGGGCGCTGCCGAAGTGGTGGTGGTGTCCTCGGCCATCAAGAAGGACAATCCCGAGCTGGTGGCCGCCCGCGCCAAGGCACTGCCCATCGTGCGCCGCGCCGAAATGCTGGCCGAGATCATGCGCTTCAAGACGGCCATCGCCATTGGCGGCACGCATGGCAAGACAACGACCACCACGCTGGTCGCCACGCTGCTCGATGCCGGCAACCTCGACCCCACGGTGATCAATGGCGGCATCATCAACGCCTATGGTACCAATGCCCGGCTGGGCGCCGGCGAATGGATGGTGGTGGAGGCCGACGAAAGCGACGGCACGTTCATCAAGCTGCCGGCCGATGTGGCCGTGGTGACCAATATCGATCCCGAGCATCTGGACCACTATGGCAGCTTCGAGGGGGTCAAGAAGGCGTTCCATCAGTTTGTCGAGAACGTGCCCTTCTATGGCTTTGCCGTGATGTGCCTGGATCACCCCGAAGTGCAGGCGCTGGTGGGCGAGATCAAGGATCGCCGCGTCATCACCTATGGGCGCAATCCGCAGGCCGATGTGCGCCTGGTGGATCTGGAGACGGTGGATGGCGTCAGCCATTTCTCGGTTGAAATCCGCGACCGCATCCGCATGACCCAGCTGCGCATCGATGGGCTCGAGCTGCCCATGCCGGGCATCCACAATGCGCTCAATGCCACAGCCGCCATTGCCGTGGCCGACCAGCTGCATGTGCCGGCCGAGGCCATTCGCAAGGGGCTCAAGGGCTTTACCGGCGTCAAGCGCCGCTTCACCCGCACGGGCGTGGTGGGTGGCATCACCGTCATCGACGACTATGGCCATCATCCGGTGGAAATCGCCGCGGTGCTGCGGGCGGCCCGGCAGTCGACCCGGCGTGATGTGATCGCCGTGGTGCAACCGCACCGCTTCAGCCGCCTCAATGATCTGTTCGACGATTTCTCGGCCTGTTTCAACGACGCGGACACGGTGATCGTGGCCCCGGTCTATGCCGCCGGCGAGCAGCCGATTGCCGGCGTGACGCATGAAGAGCTGGTCAACCGCATCCGGGCGCGCGGCCATCGCGACGCCCGCGTGCTGGCCGGCCCCGAGGATCTGGCGGCGATGATCGCCGAGCGGGCCGAAGACGGGGACTATGTGGTGTGCCTGGGCGCCGGCAATATCACGCAATGGGCGGCGACACTGCCGGCGGAGCTGGGCGCGCTGATCGGGGAGGAGCCCAAGTGAGCGCTCCCATGACCTATCCCGACCTGCTGCCGCAGTTTGCCGACTGGATCGGTGCGGTGCGCGGCCGCCTGATCCCCAACCAGATGCTGAGCGAAGTGACCTGGTTCCGCGTGGGCGGACCGGCGCAATTGTTCTTTACGCCGGCCGACGAGGCCGATCTTGCCTATTTCCTCAAGCACCTGCCGGCGGATATCCGCGTGACCGTGATCGGGCTGGGCTCGAACCTGCTGATCCGCGACGGCGGCATCGACGGCGTGGTCATTCGCCTTTCGGGCAAGGCCTTCGGCCAGATCGAAGTGCTGGACGATCACAAGATCCGCGTGGGCACCTCGCTGCCCGACGTCAAGGTGGCCACTGCTGCGGCGGAAGCCGGCATTGACGGGCTGACCTTTTATCGCGGCATTCCGGGCGGCATTGGCGGCGCGCTCTATATGAATGCCGGCTGCTATGGCACCGAGACGCGCGACCGCATGGTCGAGCTGCGCGCGGTGACCCGCCAGGGCGAGATCATCACCCTGAGCAATGCCGACATGGGCTATCTCTATCGCAAGTCCAACGGGCCGCGCGGCGCCGTGTTCACCTCGGCGGTGTACCAGGGCTTTGCCGGCAATCGCGAGGAAATCCTCGAGCGCATGCGCGAGATCACCGAAAAGCGGGAATCCAGCCAGCCGACCAAGGCCAAGACCGGCGGCTCGACCTTCAAGAACCCCGAGGGGCATTCGAGCTGGAAGCTGATCGATGCCGCCGGCTGCCGGGGCCTCAGGGTCGGCGGCGCGCAGATGAGCGAACTGCATGCCAATTTCCTGCTCAATGTCGAGGACGCGACAGCGCACGACATCGAGACGCTGGGCGAGACCGTCCGCAATCGCGTGCGCGCGCATTCGGGCATTTCGCTGAGCTGGGAAATCCGGCGCATGGGCCATTTCCTGCCTGGGCAGGAGGTGCGCGAGTTCCTCGATGGCGATGTGTTCACGGGGGCGGTGTGATGGCGCCCATGTCTTCTTGTATCGTCAGTGATCGGACCCAGCCATGAGCAAGCACGTCGCCGTTCTGATGGGTGGCTGGTCCAATGAGCGGCCGGTGTCGCTCAATTCCGGCCGCGAATGCGCCCAGGCGCTGCGCAATGCCGGCTATCGGGTGACCGAGGTCGATGTGGGCCGCGACATTGCCAATGTGCTGACCGCGCTCAAGCCCGACGTGGCCTTCAATGCGCTGCATGGTCCGTTCGGCGAAAGCGGCATGATGCAGGGCGTGCTGGAACTGCTGTCCATTCCCTATACGCATTCGGGCGTGCTGGCCTCGGCGCTGGCCATGGACAAGCACCAGGCCAAGATCGTGATGAAGGCCGCCGGCGTGCCGGTGACCGATCACATGATTGTGCCGCGCAGCGAGGCGGGAGCCGAGCACGTGATGGCGCCGCCCTATGTGATCAAGCCGATTGCCGATGGCTCGAGCTTTGGCGTGCATATCGTGCGCCAGGGGGCCAACCGGCCGCCGCAGGAAATCCTCGGTGCCGACTGGAATTCGGGCGAAGAGGTGATGGTCGAGCGCTATATTCCGGGGCGCGAGCTGACCTGTGCGGTGATGGGCGATGTGGCGCTGGGCGTCACAGAAATCGTCACGGACCTGGCCTTCTACAACTATGACGCCAAATACGCCAAAGGCGGCTCCACCCACATTATTCCGGCGCAGCTGCAACCGAAAATTTACGACAAAGTGCAAAAGCTAAGCCTAGCCGCGCATGCGGCGATTGGCTGCCGAGGCGTGACGCGGTGCGACTTCCGCTACAACGACGCAGCCGGTCCTGACGGCGAACTGGTCTGCCTGGAAATCAACACCCAACCTGGCATGACCGCGACGTCCCTGGTGCCCGAGCAGGCTCTGCATGCCGGGCATTCCTTCGAAGAGCTGGTTTCCTGGATGGTGGAGGACGCGAGTTGCAACAGGTAAAGAGCGAGGCCTTTCTCGCTGGTGCGCGGGTCTATGACCCCCGGACCCTGCCTGTTCCTGTCCGCTCTCCCCGCCGCAAGCTGGCCAACAATATCGGTCGTGCCTGGGTCCTGCACCGCAAGGGCCTGACACGGGCGATGATCGTGACGGCCATGCTGCTGGGCGGTGTGGCTCTCTATCAGATGCGCGAACCCATCGAGATGGGGACTGCCGCCCTGAGCGACCTGGCACAGTCGCGCTTCGCCGCCGCCGGATTTGCCATCGGCGAGATTTCGATTTCCGGCCAGACGCTGACCAGCGAACAGGCCATCTTCGATGCGCTGGGCGTCCAGCCGCAGACTTCCAGTGTCGGCTTCGACATCGAGGCGGCGCGGCAGCGCATTGCCGCCCTGCCGGCCATAGACACCGTCAACATTCGCAAGACCTATCCCGATGGGCTGGTCGTGACTGTGACCGAAAAACTGCCTGTGGCGCGCTGGCGCATCGATGGCATCACCTTTGTCGTCGACGGCAGCGGCGAACAGATCGGCGAGGACAAGGGCGCCTATGGCGACCTGCCACTGGTGGTGGGCGATGGCGCCAATGACGATGCGCTGGTGATGATCCGGGCGCTCGATCAATATCCCACGCTCAAGGATGGGCTGGTGGCGCTGTCGCGCATCGCCGATCGACGCTGGGACCTGATCTATGACACGGGGCTGCGCGTGCAGCTGCCCGAGCTGGGGGTGGCGGGGGCGCTGCGCCATCTGGTGATGTACCAGGATAGCTATCAGTTGCTGGATCGGGATCTGAGCGTGATCGACCTGCGCGTGCCCAGCCTGGTGGCGGTTCGACCCAATAAACCTGACGAAGAAACCAAAAAGCCATGATGACCGATGCCATGACCTCGCGGCTGCGTCCCGTGCAACCCGGCAAGACCACGCTGGTGGCGGTGCTGGACATCGGCTCGACCAAGGTGTGCTGCGTGATCGCGCGCCTGACGCCGCGGGCCGAAGGCACCGCGCTCAAGGGCCGTTCGCATCGCGCCGAGGTCATCGGCTTTGGTTATGGCCCGTCGGCAGGCGTCAAAAGCGGCGTCGTCACCGATATCGAAAAGGCCGAGCACACTATCCGCAGCGTGGTCGGCATGGCGGAGCGCGCTGCCGGGCTGACGCTGGAATCGGTGATCGTCAACGTGACGGCCGGTCGGCTGGGGTCGGAGACGTTCTCGGCGGCCGTGTCGCTGGACGGGCAGGAGGTCGAGAAGGCCGACATCCATCGCGTGCTGCGTGCGGTCAATGAGCGCTCGGTGCGGCCGGAGCGCTCGATCATCCATGCGTTGCCGATCGGTTACGCGATTGACGGCCAGAAGGGCATCCGTGATCCCAAGGGCATGGTGGGCGACAAGCTCAGCGTCGATGTGGCCGTCGTCAGCTCGGAAACCCTGGCCATGCGGAACCTCGAACTGGTGCTGCACCGCTGCCATCTGCAGATCGAGGCGCTGATCGCCACTCCCTATGCCTCGGGCCTGGCGACACTGGTCGACGACGAAGCCAAGCTGGGCGTCGCCTGCATCGATTTTGGCGGCGCGACCACGACTGTTTCCGTGTTCAACGAAGGCCATCTGGTCTATGCCGATGCCATTGCCATTGGTGGCCATCACCTGACGCTCGACATTGCGCGGCAGCTCTCGGTGAGCGTGGCCGATGCCGAGCGGCTCAAGACCTTTTATGGCTCGGTGCTGCCCGGCCAGGCCGATGAACGCGACCTGATCCCGATCCAGCCGGTGGGCGCCAGCCATGACGAAGCGCCCGGGCAGGTGGCCCGTTCGGTGCTGACCCGCATCATGCGCCCTCGTATCGAGGAAATCCTCACCGCCATCCGTGACCGCATGCAGGCCACCGGCATGATGGATGTGTGTGGCCGCCGCTTCGTGCTGACGGGCGGCGCCAGCGAAATGACCGGCCTGCCGGAAGTGGCACGGCGCACGCTGGCGCGCAATGTGCGCAATGGCCGCCCGATGGGCATTGCCGGCCTGCCCGAGATTGCCAAGGGTGCGGCCTTTGCCACGGTCGCGGGCATGCTGATCTACCCGCAGGTCTGCGCCAAGGAGTATTCCGAGCCACGCGGCAGCCGCAAGCTGACCGGCACGGACGGCTATTTCCACCGCGTCGGCAACTGGCTGCGCTCGAGCTTCTAGACGCTATCGTCCGGTTGCCGACACCAGCAAGGTCACGCCCAGCGCCGCAAAGGCAGCGCCGAAAACGGCCTCGGTGATCCGCCAGAACCGCGCATAGGCACGCGTTGCCGTGCCCGTGGAAAAGACCAGCCCATAGCCGCCATAGATCACCAGCGCCGAGACGGCCACCACTGGTCCGAAGGCGAGCACCTGCAGATTGCCCAGCCCGGCGCCGAACAGGAAGGTGGCAATGGCTGACCACATCAGCGCCGCCTTGGGGTTGGTCAGCACCACGAGCGCGCCGCGGCGCCAGGCGCCCAGAGGCGACAGTGAGGCGAGCGCGGGCGCCACATGGGTGGTGCTCGTGGTCAGCAGCGTGCGCAGGGCTTTTGTGGCGATGAACAGCAGGTAGAGCCCGCCCACCAGCTTGAGCACGGTCAGCGTCACCGGCACCGTGCTGAACAGGGCGCCCAGGCCAAGGGCAACAGCGGCGGCCCAGATCAGCGAGCCGCTCGCAATGCCCAGGGCGACCAGTAGCGCGTGGCGCCGGCCCTGGCCCAGAGCGACCGCAATGACGGCCATCATATTGGGCCCGGGAGAGATCTGCGCCAGGGCAACACCAAGCCAGGCCAGGAAGAAGGCATGCAGCATCGCTCAAGCTCCAAGAGGTTTGGTCCGGCGCAGGTCTACCACGCGGCGGCGTCTGGCCCCAGCGTCGCATTGAGATGACGCCGGGTCGCGGCCTCGAAATCATCGGGCCAGGGGATGTCCAGCTGCTTCGCCAGCGCCCGGGCGCGTGGCATGAACTGGCGGGCGATGGCCAGATTGGCATCGATCAGCGCCTGCCGTTCCAGTGGCGGATAGGGCAGGGCGCGCAGAACCGCCATATCCTCGGGCGGCAGCACCTTGGATTGGTGCAGGATGCCGCCCGGATCGGGGTCGGTGACCGACTGCATCATCAGGCCGGCCACATGGTCGCGCATCATCCCGAGGCCCAGGGCCATGGCCACCAGTTCGCCGCGGCCAAGCCCAACCGGCATCAACCCCAGCATGCGGATGAACTCGTGGATGACATAGCGGACATAGCCGGGATTGGGTGCCTTGGGCGGCATTGAGGCCGGCAGGGTCGCGTAGAGACTGTCCCGATCGATGAGTGGCTTGATGCGATCGCGCGCGCGGGACTGCAAAGTCTGGGGCGGCTGGATGGCCACGTCGCAACGCAGCCAGTCTTCGGTGATGGCGTTGAGCACCATGCGCTCGCCATTCATCTGGTTCCAGAAGACGATGGGGGTGATGGACGCCAGCAGGTCCCGCCAGGCATTGGCGACTGCTGCCTGGTCGGCAGGCGCGGCGGTGATGATGAAGTCGACATCGCTCCATTGGTCGGCCGTGCCCCGACCAAGGCTGCCGCCCAGGAACAAGCCGCGTATCCTGGTGTCCTGCGCCAAACCGTCCGTTACGGCCTGGATGAATGCCGTGGTGTCCAACTCCGCCTCCGCCAATGATTTTCCCGCTTCGTCACAAGAGCATGCGCAATGCGCAGCGCCAAGTCCTGGAGCCTGATGGGACGATCGGCGGCAGCGGCGGAGACATGGTTAACGGGCTTTGAACCGGTAACCATTCGGAGTCGCATTTTGCGATCTTGTTAACGCGAACGGGACAATTGTTAGGGGCCGGTTAACGTTTTGGGGGGTAAATCTTTACCAACACCGCCACTATGAGGCCCTTCATGACTATCAACCTCACCATCCCGGACATCCAGGAGTTGAAGCCCCGCATTACCGTCTTTGGGTGTGGTGGCGCCGGCGGCAATGCCGTCAATAACATGATCGAGTCCGGTCTTGATGGCGTGGACTTCGTGGTCGCCAATACCGATGCGCAGGCCCTGGCCCTCAGCAAGGCGCAGCGCATCATCCAGCTGGGCGTCGGTGTTACCGAAGGCCTGGGTGCAGGCTCGCACCCGGAAGTCGGTCGTGCGGCGGCCGAGGAAAGCTGGGACGAAATCAATGATCACCTGAGCGGTTCGCACATGGTGTTCATCACGGCCGGTATGGGTGGTGGTACCGGCACCGGCGCGGCTCCCGTTGTGGCGCGTGCGGCGCGCGAGCAGGGCATCCTGACCGTGGGCGTGGTCACCAAGCCGTTCAATTTCGAAGGCAATCGCCGTGCGCGTCTGGCCGAAGACGGCATCGACGAGCTGCATCGCCATGTCGACACGCTGATCGTCATCCCCAACCAGAACCTGTTCCGCGTGGCCAATGAGAAGACCACGTTTGCCGACGCTTTCGCGATGGCCGACCAGGTGCTGTTCTCTGGCGTCGCCTGCATCACCGACCTGATGGTCAAGGAAGGCCTGATCAACCTCGACTTCGCCGACGTGCGCGCCGTGATGCGCGGCATGGGCAAGGCGATGATGGGCACCGGCGAGGCTTCGGGCGAAGACCGTGCGCGCCACGCTGCGGAAGCCGCCATTGCCAATCCGCTGCTGGACGATGTGTCCATGCACGGCGCCCGTGGCCTGCTGATCTCGATCACCGGCGGCCCGGACCTGACCCTTTATGAAGTCGACGAAGCGGCCAGCCGCATTCGCGAAGAAGTCGATCCGGATTGCAACATCATCCTGGGCGCAACCTATGATCCGAGCCTGACGGGCACGATCCGCGTGTCGGTCGTGGCCACGGGCACCGACGCAACCATGGTGCAGGCTCTCGAGCCGGCCAAGCCGCATGCTTCGCGCACGCCGCTCGAAGTGCGCCGTCATGTCCCGGTCGAACCCACCCGCGTGGCTGCCGAACGTGCCCCGGTGGCAACGCCCGCCGTCAGCCAGCAGATCGAACACCAGGTCGAGGCCGCCGTGGCCGAAGCCTTCTCGTTCAACGCTGCCCAGCAGCCTGCGCCGCAGGCCGCCGCCCAGCATGACGACGATGGCGTGTTCGTGGAGCCCTATATTCCTGCCGCGCCGATGCCGACCCATGACGAAGATGAGCCGGCAATGGTCGAAGAGCAGCCCGTGCCCAGCGTCTACGTGCCGTCCCATGCTGCCCGGCCGGAAGGCCAGCGCCGCATGCCGCGCACCGAGGAGCTGCCGGTTGTTGCGCGCCGGACACAGGAGTTGCAGGATCGTGTCGATCCCGAGCCCCGCAATGCCCGTGCCCTGTTCAAGCGCCTTGCTTCCAATGTCGGCCTGAACCTGGGTCAGCAGCCGGCTCCGGCCAAGGACGAAACAGCCTATTCCTCGGCTGATGATGCCGCTGCCCGCAGCGCAATTGAGGCTGGTCCGGCAAGGACTTCGAGGGTTCCCAGCCCCAGCCAGGGCGCCCATGGCAATCTCGATGCCCAGGGTCGTGCGCCCGCCGCACCGCCCCAGAAGGAGAGCCTGGAGATCCCGGCATTCCTCCGCAAGCACGGCTGATCGCTGTTTACAGTTTTGCTAAAGATTGCTCGGTGCGGCTTCCGCGCCGAGCTTTTTTTGGCTACTAGAGTCGCTGGCCAGACGCTATCGATGCCGGAGTATCTCGAGTATGCACAAACTTTCTACGCGGCAGCGTACCCTGGCCAGCGCAATTGAATTCTCCGGCTATGGTGTTCACAGCGCCCAGCCGGCCAATCTCAAGATTTCTCCCGCGCCAGCCGACAGTGGTTTCATGATCTGCCGCGCCCTGGGCGACGGCAAGACGACGCCGCCGGTCAAGGTGCATTTCTCCCGCGTCAGCCGCACCACCCTGTGCACCACCGTGGACCTGGGCGACAGCGTCAGCGTCGCCACCATCGAGCATGTGACCTCGGCGCTCAGCGGCATGGGCGTGGACAATGCGCTGATCACCATCGATGGCAGCGAGTGCCCGATCCTGGATGGCAGCGCGCGTCCGTTCTGCGAGGCTATCCTGTCTGTGGGGCTGGAAATTCAGCCCGCGCAGCGCAAGTTCCTCAAGATCATGCGTGCGGTCACCGTGCGCAACAATGACGCCTTCGCTGCGCTCGAACCCTACAACGGCCGTTCGCTCGATCTCGAGATCGACTTTGACAGCAAGGTCATCGGGCGCCAGCGCATGATCTTCGACTGGACGCCGCGCCGCTATTTCGACGATGTGTCGCGCGCCCGCACGTTCGGCTTTGCCCGGGACGCCAAGATCTTGCGCCAGGCTGGCTATGCCCTGGGGTCGAGCCTGGACAATTCCATCACCGTGCATGAGAACCGCGTCCTCAACCCCGGTGGCCTGCGCTACGAAGACGAATTCGTGCGCCACAAGCTGCTGGACGCCATTGGCGACCTCTCGCTGGGCGGGCTGCCGATCTGGGGCCGCTTCCGCTCCTACAAGGGCGGCCACGCGCTCAACGCGCATGTGCTGTCCGGACTCTTTTCCAGCGAAGCCAATTATGAAATAGTCAACGCGGAAGATCTGCCGCTTGAGTATCAGGCCTTTGAGGAGCAGCCCGAGGGGCTGGCCGTCAATCCCTATCTGCGCTCGGTGCGCTGAGGCAAAGGGTAGCCGACAGGCGCCACAGTTTTGATCCAATTCGTGAATAGGCCGCTATGACCAGCGCCATGACCTATGAGAGACGGGGCAGTTCGTGACAATTGATAGTTTCGGTGGCGTAACCGGCCGCGCAGCCCGCTTTGTGACCATCGCCATGGTGGCCGTCGTGCTCGCCGGCTGTTCCCTGTTCGGGCCATCCAAGATCAAGGAAGAGCCGATCATCCCGGCGCAGACCCTGTATCAGAAGGCGCTGGACGATATCGATCGCCAGTATTTCCAGTCGGCCGTGAAGTCGCTGGAAAAGCTCGACCGCCAGCATCCCGACAGCGAACTGCTGCAGCAGTCCAAGGTGATGCAGGTTTTCGCCAACTATCGCTCCAACAAGCTCAACGAGGCCATTGCGGCTGCGGATCGCTATCTGGCGCTGTATCCCAATGGCAAGGACGTGCCCTATATCCTTTATCTCAAGGGCAATTCCTATTACGCGCAGATCAAGGACATCACCCGCGACCAGCAGCTGTCCAAGGATGCGATCGACACCTATACGCTGCTGATTTCGAACTATCCCAAGTCCGAATATGCCAAGGATGCGCGCGAAAAGCTGCTCGTGGCCTATGACCAGCTCGCCGGCAAGGAAATGTCGGTCGGCCGCTATTACCTGGGCAATGGCCAGTATGCCGCCGCCATCAACCGCTTCCGCGAAGTGGTGGAGACCTGGCAGACCTCGACCCATATCGAGGAAGCCCTCTACCGCCTGACCGAGGCCTATCTGTCGCTGGGCCTGACCAGCGAGGCCATGTCGGCTGCCGAAGTGCTGGGCCACAACTATCCCTCGAGCACCTGGTACAAGCAGGCCTTCGACCTGCTGGGCAAGCAGGGCCTGGCACCGACCGCAAACAGCGGCAGCTGGCTGGCCGGCATCCGTCGCTAAGCAGCACCAACAGATGACAACGACGCGTCGGTCCGCCGGCGCGTCGTTGCTTTTTGCGGTTCCGCATTGGCATCGGACACCCAGCACAGAGCGCGAGACTTCGCGCGGGGCGGCGCGGCGGGCACGGCCCCGGAACACCGTGCTGGCTGCAAGATTGTGTTGCCATTTTGTTCCGTTTCACTATGATCCGCCAAAGTCCTTTTGTGTGTGCAAAGGGCGATTGCGCCGTTCGCTGAAGCGGCGCCGGGATGCTAGATAGACGTGAGCGCCGGCTGCGGGCCGGTTCACACAAGTTCGGGAATGGTCGCGCATGCTGAACGCGCTCTCGGTTCGAAACATCGTTCTGATTGATCAGCTCGACCTGGCGCTGGATGAGGGCATGACCGTGCTCACTGGCGAGACGGGCGCTGGCAAATCCATCCTGCTCGATGCGCTGACGCTCGCCCTGGGCGGGCGCGGCGACGCCTCGCTGGTGCGCAGCGGGCAGGACAGCGGCCAGGTGGTGGCGGTGCTGCAGCTGGCGGCGGACCATCCGGCGCGCACGGCGCTGCGCGACAATGCTATCCCTGACGACGAAGACATCATCCTGCGCCGGGTGCAGTTCGCTGACGGACGCACCCGCGCCTTCATCAATGACCAGCCGGTGTCGGCGGCGCTGCTGCAGCGCGTGGGCAGCCAGATTATCGAAATCCACGGCCAGCATGACGATCGCGCCCTGGTGGATGTGGCGACGCACCGGGCGGCGCTGGATGCTTTTGGCGAGCTGGACGGCGCTGCAGAGGCGGTCCGCGCGGCACATGGCACGCTGAGCGACGCCCAGGATGCCGTTGCGGCGCAAAAGGCCCTGGTGGCCGAAGCGCTGGCGGCCGAGGACTATGCGCGGCATACGGTGGAGGAATTGTCCAAGCTCGGCCCGGCAACGGGCGAGGAAGAGCAATTGGCCGAACGCAGGCAGCAGCTGCAGCAGGTGGAGCGCTCGGCGTCGGATGTGCGCGAAATCGACGACATGCTCAATGGTCCGGCCGCGCCGGCGCCGGCCCTGGCGAGCCTGATGCGGCGGCTGATGCGCAAGATCGACGGCGGCGCGACCCTGTTCCAGCCCTTTGTCGACACGCTCGATGCCTCGCTGGCCAGTCTTGACCGGACCAGCGATGCGCTTGAGGACCTCAAGCGGGCCATGGCCTATGATCCGTCCGAACTGGAGGACGTGGAGGAGCGCCTGTTTGCGCTGCGCGCTGCAGCCCGCAAGCATCAGACGACCTGTGATGGCCTGGTGGATGTGCTGGCGCGCTATAGTGCCGACCTCGACACGCTGCAGAGCGGGGAGACGCGGCTGGTAGCGCTGGAGGCCGCGCAGGCCAAGGCCATGGAGGCCTATCGCAAGGCGGCCGACAAGCTGAGCGCCGGACGGGCGCGCGCGGCAGCGGCGCTGGGCAAGGCCGTTGGCGCCGAACTGCCCGACCTCAAGCTGGGTTCGGCCAAGTTCATTGTCGACCACCAGATCGACAACGCCCGTGTCGCGGCCTCGGGCTATGACCAGATTGCCTTTCACGTGCAGACCAATCCGGGCACCGCGGCCGGGCCGCTGCTCAAGGTCGCGTCGGGCGGCGAGTTGAGCCGGTTCCTTTTGGCGCTCAAGGTGGTGCTGGCCGATCGCGGCTCGGCACCCGTCTTGATCTTTGACGAAATCGACACCGGCGTCGGCGGGGCGGTTGCCGATGCCATTGGCCGGCGCCTGGCGCGGCTGGCCGGCAAGGTGCAGGTGCTGGCGGTGACGCATGCGCCGCAGGTGGCGGCGCGAGCGCAGCGCCATCTGCTGATCGAAAAGCAGATGGTCAAGGAGGGTGCCTTCATGCGCACCCATGTCAAACCGCTCGATACGGCGGCGCGCCAGGAAGAGGTAGCGCGCATGTTGGCCGGCGCCACGGTCACCGACGAGGCCCGCGCTGCAGCCAGCAAGCTGCTGAGCGAAGTAAGCTAAGGCTGCGGCCTGGACCCAAGGCACGGGGGCGGCCGCAAGGCTGGGGGACCCGCAAGCGTGCCCGACAAAGAGACAATCGAGTAGCGCGATGATCGACCTGACCCAGAAGCCCGTTGATGAGCTGACCGAGGCCGAGGCTGATGCCGAACTGGCGCGCCTGGCTGCGGCCATTGCGGCAGCCGATATTGCCTATCACCAGAATGACGCGCCCGAGATCACCGACGCCGAATATGACGGGATGCGCCGGCGCAACGACGCCATCGAGGCGGCGTTTCCGCACCTGGTGCGCGAGGATAGTCCGTCGATGTCGGTGGGGGCGCCGCCGGCCGAAGGCTTTGCCAAGGTGCGGCACGGCGAGCCGATGCTGAGCCTGGCCAAGGCCTATACCGATGACGACGTGCGCGATTTCATCGAACGCGGCCGCCGGTTCTTCGAGCGGGACAAGGACCTCGACATCGCCTTCACGGCCGAGCCCAAGATCGACGGGTTGTCGGCGTCGCTGCGCTACGAGAAGGGCGTGTTCGTGCAGGGCGCGACTCGTGGCGATGGAACGGTGGGCGAGGATATCACCGCCAATTTGCGGACCATCGCGGATATTCCGGAGCGCCTGGCCGGCTCGGGCTGGCCTGATGTCATCGAAATCCGCGGCGAAGTCTATATGAGCTATGCCGAGTTCCAGGCGCTCAAGGCGCGCTCGGCGGCGGCGGGCGGACAGGACTATGTCAATCCGCGCAATACGGCGGCCGGGTCGCTGCGGCAGAAGGACCCTGCGGTGACAGCCAGCCGCAAGCTCAATTTCTTTGCCTATGCCTGGGGCTATACCACCATCGACCCGGCGCCGACGCAGTTCGAGGCGGTGCAGAAATTTGCCGTGTGGGGCTTTCGCGTCAGCCCGCTGATGGTGCGGGCGCAGTCGGCCGATGAGCTGATCGCGCATTACCGGCTGATCGAGCAGCAACGCTCCTCACTGGGCTATGACATCGACGGCGTGGTCTACAAGGTGGACCAGCTCGAGCTGCAACGCCGCTGGGGCTTTGTCACCGGCGAGCCGCGCTGGGCCGTGGCGCACAAGTTCCCGGCAGAGCAGGCGACCACGGTGGTGCGCGCCATCGACATCCAGGTGGGGCGCACCGGCACGCTGGCACCCGTGGCGCGGCTGGAGCCGGTGACGGTGGGCGGCGTGGTGGTGGAGAACGTCACGCTGCACAATGAGGACTATATCAAGGGCATCGACAGCAAGGGCGAGCCTATCCGCGAGGGCATCGACATCCGCGTCGGCGACACGGTGGTGGTGCAGCGGGCAGGGGATGTGATCCCCCAGATCGTGCGCGTGGTGCTGGAGAAGCGCCCCACTGACGCCGTCCCGTACGAGTTTCCGCATGTCTGCCCGGTGTGCGGCTCGGCGGCGACACGCGAGGTCAATGAGAAGACCGGCAAGGAAGATTCGCGGCGGCGTTGCACCGGCGAGTTGATCTGTCCGGCCCAGGCCATCGAGCGGCTCAGGCATTTCGTGTCGCGTGGCGCCATGGATATCGAGGGGTTGGGGGCGGAGAACATCGATCTGTTCTTCAACGCCGGTCTCGTGCGCACGGCTGCCGATATCTTCACCCTGAAAGATCGGCGACCCGAGGTGCAGCAGGCGCTGGCGGAGCGGCGCGAGGCGCAGGCCCGGCAGCGCGAGGCAGCATCGGGCAAGGTGCGCAAGGCCGTGCGCGCGGTGGAGGATCGCAATTACGAGGGGCTCGACAAGCTGTTTGCGGCGATCGACGCCCGGCGTAATCCGGAGCTGGATCGCTTCATCTTCGCGCTGGGCATCCGCCATATCGGGGAGACCACGGCGGCCGTGCTGGCGCGCACCTTTGGCAGCATGGAAGAGCTGATCCGGGTCGGCAAGGCGACGGCGGCAGCCGAGGATCCGCTGAGCGTATTCCCCTCGGTGGATGGCATCGGCGGCACGGTGGTGGGCGCGCTGGTCGATTTCTTCGGCAATGAGCGCAATGACGATGTGGTGGAGGCGCTGCTGGCCCAGGTGACGCCGCAGCCCTATGTGGTCAATGTGTCGGCCGACAGCCAGGTCGCCGGCAAGACGGTGGTGTTCACCGGCTCGCTCGAAAAAATGACACGATCCGAGGCCAAGGCCATGGCGGAGCGGCTGGGTGCCAAGGTGGCAGGCTCGGTCTCGGCCAAGACCGACATCCTGGTGGCCGGGCCCGGCGCAGGCTCCAAGCTCAAGACGGCGCAGGAGCATGGCGTTGAGGTTTTGACCGAAGACGAATGGTTCGCGCGCATCGGCAAATAGACTAGGCTGGCCAGACGGCCCGCCATGGGGCCAAGACCCCGGAGGAGACGGGAATGAAGACGCTGGTCCTGGCTGCACTTGCCGCGCTTGCTGCCCCGCTTGCCGCGCAGGCCAGCGAGATTGGCGATGCCTTGGCGCGGCACCTCTATGAAGGTTCGGCCCTTGCGGGCCAGTCCGAACTCGCCGAACAGAAAGCTGCCGGGGAGCCGGAAGCCTGCTTTGCCTGGTCCATGCTGGGGCTGGTTGCCGCCTATGAGGGGCTGGCGCAGGATCTTTATCGCTATGGCGCCACCACGCCGGACGTGCCGACGGCCGCGCTGCTGCTCGGTATCGGTCGCATGGATGGCAATCCCCCGATGCCGGCCAATCCTAACCCAGAGACGCTGACCTATGAGGCCTTCCGGACGGTTCTAAGTGATTTCCGTGCCGATCTGGCGGTGGCCCAGGCGGGCTTTGAGTGTGGGGGCGCTGAGGCTGCAGACTATGTGGTGCCGCTCGACGTGCTCAAGGCGCGGGTCGACTTCAACGGCGATGGCAAGATCGCGGATGGCGAGACGCTTGGCGCGCTCTTTGATCCGCTGGTCAATGGGTCGGAAGGGTTCGAGGTCGATCCGGCGCTGGTCGAGAAGTCCAAGAGCAAGGGCGTTGCCACCGATACATCGATTGGCTTTGACGCGGCCGATTCCATCTGGCTGGCCGGCTATAGCCAGGTGATCGGGGTACAGCTCGATCTCGTGCTGGCCCATGATTTTTCGGAGTTCTTCAAGGCCTTCATGCATCGAAGCTTTCCGCTGTCGGGCCTGCCCATGCAAGAGTTTACCCAGGGCGGCACGCTGATCATGGATCCGGCGAGCGACGCTGGCATTGCCGACGTCATTGCGGCGATCCATACGCTGAACTTCCCGGTGGTGGACCGGGCGCTGCTGCAGTCCATCCCGGAGCAGTTGCATCGCATCACGGCGTTGTCGCGCCAGAACTGGGCGCTGATCCTGGCCGAGACCGATGACAATCGCGAGCTTGTGCCCAATCCGGAGCAGACGTCGCTTTTGCCCGACATGACGGTCACCGAGGAGACGGTTGCGGCCTGGCACGAGACGCTCGATGTGCTCGACCAGATCATCGACGGCGAACTGCTGATCCCGCATTGGCGTTTTTCCCAGGGCTTTGACCTCGCGGCCTATTTCGCCGAAGCCGAGCGCACCGACCTGGTGCTGCTGCTGACAGGGCAGGCGGCTGTTCCCTTTCTGCGGGATGGGCCGGTGGCCGACGCCGAGAGCTTTGCCGCGGCCAATTCGGTCTTTGGCGATCGCCTGCTCAACTACAGCTTCTGGTTCAACTGAGTTCAACCCGCCTGCCGCTTTCACCAGCCTGCGCTTTACCCCCTGGAGACGATTGATGCGCCTTGCTGCCCTCGCCACCGGCCTGTTCATGGCCTTCACTGCCGCAGTTGCGGCGCAACCCTATGCTGCGCCCGAGGACCTGATCGCGGCGATCTACGAGCCCTATTTCGGCGGGGCCTTCCCCGAGGACGAGTCCGCGCAGCGCTCCATGGCGCTGCAGGCGCTCTATGATCGCGACCAGGAAATCACCCCTGAAGGGGAGATCGGCGCCATCGACTTCGACCCCTATGTCGACGGGCAGGACTATGAGATCACCGACCTGGTCATTGGAACGCCCGACATTTCCGGCGACAGGGCGATCGTTGATGTCACCTTCAAGAATTTCGGTGAACCGCGCGCGCTGACCTATGACCTTGTTTTCGAGGATGGCGGCTGGAAGGTCGACGATCTGGCGTCCACGCTGGGGGACTACCCCTACCGGCTGACCGAGATCTTTGCGATGGCGGCAGGCGGCCAATAGGCAGACCAGCTTGCCGAACTGTAATGGATCAGCCGCAGTTCGGCCACCAGCCGACCATGTTTGCGCCGTGCGTTCTGGCTAGCCCTTGGGTTAGCAATCAGGAGGTCGCGGATGCGCGCAGTTCAAATTCTGGTGGCGGTGGGCGTTGTGCTCGCCGCCGCCCCGCTGGCTCAAGGCGCCGAGTTCAGCGACCCCAAGGCGCTGGTGACGGCCATCTATGCCGAATACCAGCCCGGCGTCATGGCCAGCGACCCTTCGGTCTATTATTCACAACGCCTCAAGGCCATTTTCGAGCAGGCCAGCGAGAACCGCGTGCTCAGCGATGATGACGCCCGGCCAGACGCTATCCAGCCGGTGCCGCGCTTCAATCCGTTCCTGCCCGATGTTTCCGCCCTGTTGTTCGATGTGAGCATCGGCGAGCCGGTGCTGATCGGCGACCGGGCGCTGGTCAATGTCAGCTACCACAATTTCGACCATCCGCGGCTGCTCAGCATTGCCGCCGTGCGCGAGGACGGCGGCTGGAAGGTCGATGACGTCGCCTCGCTGGGTGACGAGGATCACTGGCTGCTGAGCTGGGCGCTGATCTACGACCCGCTGCGCAACTGAGTGGGCCGACCCATGTCCCCATCAGGGGCAGGGGGATGACCGTCCGTCGCAGCACGGGCAAGGCGGAACCCTGATCATCCGGCCGCGTCATCACCCGGCTTGTCCGGGTGATCCACATGCTGGTGCTGGGTTGCCCGGACGCGCCGGGCAATGACGGAGGGCGTGGAGCAGCTGGGGAAAGTCCGCAGGTGCGCGCGGTGGAGGCAAGGGGATTGTGCCCGTTTGCCCCCACCCTCGTTCCCTCCCCTCAAGGGGGAGGGATGCAAAAGAGCCGCATATCCACTTATGAGAGAAGCAATCTATAGCGCTGCGGTCGCCTGCTTGAGCCAATCGCGGACCTTGCCCTTGACCGCCGGGCTGATCTCGTCCCAGACGCGGGCGTGATAGGCGTCCAGCCAGGCGCGTTCGGCGTCCGTGAGCATGGACTTGCGGATCAGCCGCTTGTCGATGGGCACCAGCGTCAGGGTCTCGAAGTCGAGATAGCCGGGAAAGCCGGCACTGGCGCGCACGGTGATAAGGTTTTCAATGCGAATGCCATAGGCGCCGGCCTTGTAGTAGCCGGGCTCGTTGGACAGCACATTGCCGATCTCTAGCGGCAGGGGATAGCGGGCCGAGAGGCCGATCGGGCCTTCGTGCACGCCCAGATAGGCGCCCACGCCATGGCCGGTGCCATGGTTATATGTGACGCCGTCCTGCCAGAGGAACTGGCGGGCCAGCACGTCGAGCTGGGCGCCGCTGGTGCCACCGGGAAAGCGCGCCATGGAAATGGCGATCATGCCCTTGAGCACGCGGGTGTAGCGGTCGCGCTCCTCGTCGCTGGGCTTGCCGGTGGACAGGGTGCGGGTGATGTCGGTGGTGCCCGAGAGATATTGCGCGCCACTGTCGACCAGCATGATCTCGCCCGGCGCCAGGCGCCGATCAGTCTTGCCGGTGACGCGATAGTGCACGATGGCGCCATTGGGGCCGGCGCCGGAGATGGTGTCAAAGCTCGCGTCGACGCAGCTCTCCTCTTCGCGACGGAAGGCCTCGAGCGCGGTGACGATGCCGATCTCGGTCAGTTCACCCCTGGGCGCAGTGTCGTCGAACCAGGCGAGGAACTTGGCCAGGGCGATGCCGTCCAGCCGATGGGCCTCGCGCATGCCGGCCAGTTCAGCGTCGTTCTTGCGCGACTTGGGCAGCAGCACCGGATCGCGCTTTTCGATCAGCTTGGCGCCGGCGTCGCCCAGCGTGGTCAAAACGGCCTGGGGAGCGGTGGCGGGGTCAACCAGCACGGACTTGCCCGCTGCACCCAGGGCGGCCATGGCCGGGGCAAAGGCGGCGCTTTCGGCAATCTCGGCGACACCTTCGAGACCGGCAGTGAGCTCAGGGGTGATCTTGGCCGGATCGAGATAGAGCGTCGGCTGGCCGGTGGCCGGCACTATGGCAAAGCCCAGCACGAAGGGCGTATTGGGCACGTCGCGGCCGCGGATATTGAGGAGCCAGCAGATCGACTCGGGCAGGGTCAGCACCGCAGCGTCGGCGCCGTCCTGGCCGAGGAGGGCCTGGATATCGGCGACCTTGTCCGCAGCCGCGCGACCCGCGCGATTGTGGCCCAGGATCTCGATGGTACTGACCGGCGCGCCGGGGCGATCGCTCCAGATGGCATCGACCAGATTGGCATGGGGCACGATCTTGGCATGGCCATTGAGCTTGGCCTGGAGGTCGCGCACTTCGCCGGGCGTGTGCAGCCAGGGATCATAGGCCAGGGTGCCGCCCTTGGGCACGTAGCGGGTGAGGTCGGGCGAATAGCCGCCCTGCTGCCATTCGTGCACCGTGACCAGCGATGTGTCGGTCTCGGCCGGAGCCTGGAGCGTATAGCGACTATCGACGAACAGGCCCGCATCCTTTGTGCCGATGACGGCGACGCCGGCCGAGCCGGTGAAGCCGGTGGCCCAGGCCAGGCGCGCGTCGCCGGGCGGCACCGACTCGCCGCGATGGGCGTCAGCGCGTGGAATCAGGAAAGCATCAACACCGGCCGAAGCCATGGCGCCGCGCAAGGCGGCGAGCCGGGGGGGCACCTGGCTGGAATCGGTCTTGGAATCAAAACTCTGAAACACGGCAGGCGGAAAAGTCTTGGTCGTCATGGAAGCTCTATCCTTGGTCCGGAGTGCGCTCCGGTCATGGCTGGGCTGTGTGCAGACACCTGCCCAATCGATTGTGTGGGCCTAACTTAGTGGCAGAGCAATGGAGAGCAAGCATGACAAACGGCAAGTCGGTTTTCAGGCGCGTGATTGATGCCATGATCAGCGGTCGCGAGATGCAGGCGCGGCGCTACATCGCCCGCTATGCGCGGGAACATGAGCCCATGAACCGCGAATTAACGAAGCGGTAAGGGGCCTTGCGAGTCTTGCAGGGCTGGTGTTCAGTTTTGGGACTAACCGAACCCTAAGCATTTGCCTAAATAGGCTTGTGACGCAGGCAATAGACCTCCGTCGGAAGTGCGTGGAGATGATGATGACTGAGAGCAAGAACGATTTTCGCAAGGCGCTGGGTTCGGTGATCGATGCCCGTGGCCGCGAATCGAGCCGCCAGGTCAGCTATCGCATGCAGCACCAGCTGATCGGCGCGTTCACCAAGCGCCCGTAAGGCCGCTGCAGTTTACTGCTGACGATCTGAGTGATCCCCGAAGCCTGCTTCGGGGATTTTGCTTTTCCGGGATGCGGTGTTGCGGCGCTGACTGTGGCGTCAGCGTTTTTCCAGCATCAGCGTGGTCCAGTCCTTGCGCTGCAGCTTCTGGGTCAGCACCATGCCCTGACGACCATAGGCGTTGATGACGCCACGGGCCTGGTGTTCGAGAATCCCGGAGAGAATGACTGTCGCGCCGGGAGCCGCCGCGCGGCCCATGGCGGGCGCCAGCGCCATCAGCGGACCGGCCAGGATATTGGCGACGATCAGGTCATAGGGCGCATTCTGCGCGATGATGGCGTGGTTGAGCCCGGTGGCCTGGAAGGCAATGATTTGCTGGCCGACGCCGTTCTGGGCGGCATTGTCGATGGTGGTGGTCACCGAAATGGGGTCGATGTCGCTGGCCAGCACGGTGCGCCGGGTACGCTTGGCCAGGGCAATGGCGAGCACGCCCGTGCCGGTGCCGACATCGAGCATGTTGCGCGGCTTGCGGCGCTTGAGCACGCGGTCGATGGCTTCCAGACACCCTGTGGTGGTCTGGTGGTGGCCGGTGCCGAAGGCCTGGGCGGCGTCGATCTTCATCGGCGTCAGGCCGCCCGGGATGGGGCCGGTCTCGTGGCTGCCATAGACGTAGAAGCCGCCGGCAATCACCGGGGCCAGGCCTTCGAGCGAGCGCGCTACCCAGTTGATCTCGGGGTCGATGGGGGCCACGGAGAAGCTTACCTCTCCGCCCAGGATCTCCCGCGCCAGCGTCTCAAAGGCGGCCACGTCCGGCGGGCTGTCGCAGGTGGCCTCGAAAAACCACTCACCGGTGTCTTCGTTCTCATGCGCCGAGGCGGTCAGTGCCAGGTCGTCGCGCTCCATCACGGCGTCGACCAGGGCATAGGCCTGTTCCTTGGAGAGCGGCGCAGTGAGCTGATCGACGGACATGACGGGATTCCCTAGGCTTTTCGCCTTGTTGCGCCATCGGCTCCCGATCGTCAATCCGAGACGTCCGCATTGTGCCTCTGCTGTGCTAGTTTTGCTCCATTGCCGCAGAAGTGCATTCATGGTCCGGCGATGCAGAGGGCACTGGGTCGCCAAGATATCTGAGATTTGAGGAGCTAGGCGATGAGCAACGCAACCGTTGGTTCTGGTGTCAATCCATCTGAACTGCTGGATCGGCAGTATCGTGACAGCAAGAAGCTTGAGGCCCGGGCCAATCTGCACCGTCGCTATGGTCGCAGCGACGGGCCCGACTGGTTTGTCTGGATCGCCCAACAGGCCAATCTGCCAGCAGGCGCCAGGGTGCTGGATATCGGCTGTGGCCCAGGCTGGCTATGGGAGGCGGGCAGGGCCGGCTTTCCGTCTGAGCTTGATCTGACGCTGGCAGACTTCTCTGCCGGTATGGTGGAGGCCGCGGTCAAGGCGGCCAATGCCGCGGGACATTATGCGCGGGTTGAGGGCGTTGTGGCCGATGTCAGCCAGTTGCCGTTTGCCGACGCCAGCTTTGACGCGGTGCTGGCCTGCCACATGCTCTATCACGTGCCCGATGCAACGGTTGCGCTCAAAGAGTTGCGGCGTGTGTTGCGTCCGGGTGGGATCGTTGCGGTGACGACCAATACAGAGGGCAATATGGCGCCGCTTTATGCGCTGGGTGCGGCGGCCTTTGGCGGCGCGCCAAGCGATCCGGCCGCCGATATCTTTGGCCTCAACCGCGCCAAGGACCTGATGGAAGCGCTGTTCGACGAGGTGGTCATGACGTCGGTGGCGGGTGACCTCAATGTCACCAGTGCCGAGGATCTGGTGCTGGCGCTGACTTCGTTCCCGCCGGGGCAGGATGCCGACGTTGCCGCCGTGGCTCATCTCTATGAGCTGACCAAGGCGGCCATGGTGGACGGTGGCGGCGCCATCCACATTCCCAAGGTGTCGGGCATGGTGCGTGGCATCGCGCCCCGCTGACGGCAGCGGCGCCTAGAGCTTGACCGCGGTGCCCGAGACCGAAACCATCAGCATGGAGCCGCCCTGGCCGACGACCTCATAGTCGATGTCGATGCCAATCACGGCGTCGGCGCCGCGGCGGCGGGCCTCGTCTTCGAGCTCGGCAAAGGCCTGCTGGCGGGCATCGCGCAGGGTGGATTCATAGGCACCGGCGCGGCCGCCGACGATGTCGCGGATATTGGCGAACATGTCCTTGAAGATATTGGCGCCGACGATGACCTCGCCGGTGACAATGCCCAGATAGTCGCGGATCGGGCGACCTTCGATTGAGGGTGTGGTGGTGATGATCATGGGGCCAACTCCGCTGGAACAGCCAAGAGATAGCGACGCTTGCGGCAAACTGTAAGGGGCGCGGCGCCAATGCTGCGGAATGTCGCTTGACTTAGAGTGCGCTCGAAGTTGTAGCCAAGGTAAATCGAGAGATCAGGGCATCCGATGAAGATCAGCGACCTTGCAGAACGCACCGGGCTGACGGCCCACACCATCCGCTATTACGAGCGCATTGGCCTGATGCCGGCTGCCCAGCGCGACCGGTCCGGCCATCGTGCCTATGACGAGCGGACACTGGTGTGGGTGGAGTTCCTGGGGCACCTCAAGACCACCGGCATGCCCATCCGCGACATGCTGGACTATGCGCGGCTGCGGGCGGCCGGCGCGGGAACCGAGGGGCAGCGCAAGGCCATGCTGGCCCGGCATCGCGACGCGGTTGCGCTGCGGGTGGTTGCCCTCACGGAATGCCTTGATGTTCTCGATGCCAAGATCGCCGGCTATGGCGACTAATGCGAGACGAGGACGATCACCATGATCAGCAACGACAGATATACGCGCGGAGAGAAAGCCCTGGCCGAGATTGACGGGGAGGCCGGGCAGGCGGTGATCGATTCACTGGCCGATATTGCGCCTGATCTTGCCCGCTATGTGATCGAGTTTGCCTTTGGCGATGTCTATTCGCGGCCGGGGCTCGACCTGCGGGCGCGCGAGATCGCCACGATTGCGGCGCTCACCGCAATGGGCACGGCGCGTCCGCAGCTCAAGGTACACATCAATGCCGGGATCAATGTCGGCCTCAGCCAGCAGGAGGTGGTCGAGACCATCATGCAGATGGCGGTCTATGCCGGCTTTCCAGCGGCGCTGAACGGGATCGCGGTCGCGCGTGAGGTTTTTGCTGAACGCGCACTGGCGGCTTAGGCGGCTGTCCATAGGCATGGGTATGAGCAGCGCCGGCCGGTCCGGCGCTGCTCACCCCTTGGTGACAAAACTGTCCAGCACCTTCTTGCGGCCGGCTTTCTCGAAGTCGATCGTCAGCTTGTTGCCTTCGATGGCGCCGACGCTGCCATAGCCGAACTTGAGGTGGAAGACGCGCTGGCCCAGGGCATAGGCAGATTTGTCATTGCCGATGTCGACCGACCGGGCGACGAGGTCGCCGTCGATGGTGAGCGGGCCGCCACCCTTGCGATTGGCCTGGTTGGCGCGGGCGCGCTGCCAGCCGGGCGTCTCATAGACGCTCTCGAAGGGATCGGCCTTGTTGAAGCGGCTGCTGGCGCCACCGCCGCCACCATAGCCATAGCCGCCATAGGAGGAGCCGGTGTCGGTGACCTCAACGGCGTCGGCAGGGAGTTCATCGAGGAAGCGGCTGGGAATGGCAGACTGCCAGAGGCCGTGGATGCGGCGGTTCTGGGCGGCGGAGATGCGCACGCGCTTGCGGCCGCGGGTGATGCCGACATAGGCGAGGCGCCGCTCTTCCTCGAGCCCGGCGCGGCCGCTTTCGTCCATGGAGCGCTGGCTGGGGAAGGTGCCTTCCTCCCAGCCGGGCAGGAAGACGGTGTCGAACTCGAGCCCTTTGGCGCCATGCAGCGTCATGATGGTGACGGCATCGGCGGCGTCGGCGCTGTCGCGATCCATCACCAGGGCGATGTGTTCGAGGAAGCCGCCGAGGGTGTCGAACTCCTCCATGGCGCGGCTGAGTTCCTTGAGGTTTTCCTTGCGGCCCTCGGATTCCACCGATTTGTCGGCGCTGAGCATATCGGTATAGCCGCTCTCTTCGAGAATGCGCTCGACGAGCTCGAAGGGCTTCATGGTCTGGGCGTGGAAGGACCAGTCCTCGAACTGGGACACGAGGCTGCGCAGTGTGGTGCGCTGCTTGGGTTTGAGCTCTTCGGTTTCCACCAGCATGCGGATGGCCGAGAGCAGGGGCACATTGGCGGCGCGGGCGGCGCTGTGCAGCAGCTGGACGGTGGAGTCACCGAGCCCGCGCTTGGGCACATTGATGATGCGGTCGAGCGCCAGATCGTCAGAGGGCTGGGCGACAAGGCGCAGATAGGCGAGGGCGTCGCGGATTTCCTTGCGCTCATAGAAGCGGGGACCGCCGATGACGCGATAGTTGAGCCCAAGGGTGATGAAGCGTTCTTCGAACTCGCGCATCTGGAAGCTGGCGCGCACCAGGATCGCCATGGAGTTGAGGGCATCGCCGTCGCGCTGGTACTGCTCGATCTGCTCGCCGATGGTGCGGGCTTCCTCCTCGGAATCCCAGACCTGGGTGACTGCGACCGGTTCGCCGCGTTCGGCGACGTCAGTCTGCAGCGTCTTGCCCAGGCGGCTTTCGTTGAAGGCAATGATATTGGAGGCGGCCTTGAGGATATTGCCGGTCGAGCGGTAGTTGCGCTCGAGCTTGATGACCTTGGCGCCGGGAAAGTCCTTTTCGAAGCGCAGGATGTTGTCGACTTCGGCGCCGCGCCAGCCATAGATGGACTGGTCGTCGTCGCCGACCACGCAGATATTGGCTTCGGCGGCCGGCTTGCCCTGGGCGAGCAGGCGCAGCCAGAGATATTGGGCGGTGTTGCTGTCCTGATATTCGTCCACCAGCATGTATTTGAACTTGCGGTGGTATTCGGCCAGCACATCCGGGTTTTCCTTGAACAGGCGGATGCATTCGAGCAGCAGATCGCCGAAATCGGCGGCGTTGAGCGTCTTGAGGCGGGCCTGATAGGCGGCATAGAGCTGGGCGCCGCGGCCATTGGCATAGCTGCCGCTGTCAGCGGGCGAGACATCCTTGGGCAAGAGGCCCTTGTTCTTCCAGCCATCCATCATGGCGGCGAAGAGCTTGGCCGGCCAACGCTTCTCGTCGATGTTGTCGGCCTCGAGCAATTGCTTGATCAGCCGGATCTGGTCGTCGGTGTCGAGGATGGTGAAGGAGCTGGTGAGGCCCACCAGCCCGGCATGCTGGCGCAGGATGCGCGCGCCGATGGAGTGGAACGTGCCCATCCAGGGCATGGCCTCAAGGCGCGGCACCAGCTTTTCGATGCGCTCCTTCATTTCGCGCGCAGCCTTGTTGGTGAAGGTCACCGACAGGATCTGGCTGGGCCAGGCGCGGTTGGTATTGATGATGTGGGCAATGCGCGTGGTGAGCACGCGGGTCTTGCCGGTGCCAGCGCCGGCCAGCACCAGCAGCGGTCCGTCAATGGTCTCGACGGCGTCACGCTGCTCGGCGTTCAGACCATCAAGATAGGCCGGCACCTGCTGGCGCTTGAACTGGCCAGTTATTGCGCCAGCGGTCGGGCGTTCGAGAGGGGAGGCTGGACCGGGCATAAAGGGCCTTTCCATCGCTGCGCGCCGGGTCCGGCGCTGCAACGCGGCAGTTGACGAATCTTGATTTGTTCTCCTGCGAATATAGGCACAGCCAGTCCGGATGTATAGAACGCGACAGTGTCACCGATCTGTCACCGGATTGTCACGCCGCCGTAGCGCGTGCTGCCTAAGGCACCCCTGACACAACAGGGGGATCGACATGTCCAGGACCAAACGTCTCGCCGCGCTCACCACGCTTCTGCTGGCCACAACGGCCGGCGTCAACGCTGCCGAAGTCTTCAACCGCGTCGCCAGCTTCCCGGTGGCGCTGAACAATGCCGAGGCCAAGGCCACCTCGTCCGAAATCATCACCGCCACCGACGACGGCATGATGCTGATCTATTCGGACAGCCCGGCTGGCGGCATCGGCTTTGTCGATATCACCGACGCCAAGGCGCCCAAGGCCGCCGGCTTCATGGACATGGGCGGTGAGCCGACCTCGGTGACCGTCATCGGCGCCAAGGCCTATGTGGCCGTCAACACCTCGGAAAGCTACGTCGCGCCCTCGGGCAAGCTTGTGGTGGTCGATATTGCCAGCAAGTCCGTCGATGGCGAGTTTGATCTGGGCGGACAGCCCGACTCCATCGCGCACAACAAGGACAACACGATCCTCGCCATCGCCATCGAGAACGAGCGCGATGAAGACCTCAATGATGGCGCGCTGCCGCAGCTGCCGGCTGGCTATGTGGTGCTCGTCACCCTTACAGACGGCGCTGTCACCGAAGACGGCATCAAGAAGGTCGAAGTCACCGGCCTCTCCGAGATCGCGCCGGAAGATCCCGAGCCCGAATTCGTCGCCTTCAACGACGCCGACGAAGTGGCCGTGACGCTGCAGGAAAACAACTGGGTTGCCATTATCGATGCCAAGACCGGCACCGTGACCGGTGGCTTCTCCGCCGGTGAGGCTGGCGTTTCTGGTGTCGACACCAAGAAGGACGGCCGCATCGACTTCAGCGCTGACAAGAAGCCCGTGCCGCGTGAACCCGATGCGGTCAAGTGGCTGGACAATGACCGGCTGATCACCGCCAATGAAGGCGACTGGAATGGCGGCTCGCGTGGCTTCACCATCTTTGGTCGCGACGGTGCGGTGCAGTTCGACTCGGGCAATATGCTCGACGTCAGCGCCGCCCAGATGGGCCACTATCCTGATTTCCGCAACAAGAAGGGCGTCGAGCCCGAGGGGCTTGAGGTCGCCGCGTTCGGCGCAGAGCGCTATTTCTTCGTGGCCGAGGAACGCTCCTCGCTGATCGGCATGTTCAAGGACACGGGCGCGGAACCCGAGCTCGTGCAGTACCTGCCCTCGGGCATTTCGCCCGAAGGCCTGATCGCCATCCCGGCGCGCAATCTCCTGGCCACGGCCAATGAGGTGGACCTGCGTGAAGATGGCGGCGTCGGCAGCCATGTCATGCTCTATGAGCTTGCCGAGGGTGAAGCGGCCTATCCGTCCATCATCTCGGACCTCGACGCTGACGGTCATCCCATTGGTTGGGCTGCACTTTCGGGTGCCGTGGCCGATGCCGAAAAGCCGGGCGTGTTCTATGCCGTCAGCGACAGCGTGCTGTCGGGTGCGCCGGCCATCTACACCATTGATGCCACGGCCACGCCGGCGCATATCACCAGCAAGGTCGTCGTCTCGCGCAATGGCGATGCCGCGCAGAAGCTCGATCTCGAAGGCATTACGCTGGACGGCAAGGGCGGCTTCTGGCTGGCCAATGAGGGCGACGCAGCCAAGCTGGTGCCGCATGCGCTGCTGCATGTGGATGCCGAGGGCGCCATCGTTGGCGAGGCTGGTCTTCCGGTCGACCTGCTGGCCGGTCAGACCCGCTTCGGCGCGGAAGGTGTTGCCGCTGTCGGTACCGGTGACGAGCAGGTACTGTGGGTTGCCATGCAGCGCGAGTGGAAGGACGATGCCAAGGGCATGGTCAAGCTGCTGGCCTATACGCCGGCCACCAAGACCTGGGGCGCCGTGCACTATCCGCTGGAAGCCGCGCCGGAAGGCGGCTGGGTTGGGCTCAGCGAAATCACCGTCCATGGCGACTACGCCTATATCGTGGAGCGCGACAACCAGATCGGCGACAAGGCAGGTCTGAAGGCCGTCTACCGCGTCAAGCTGAGCGAGATGGTTCCAGCTGCGCTCGACGGGGAACTGCCCGTTGTGACCAAGGAACTGGTGCGCGACCTGCTGCCCGACCTCAAGACCGGCAACGGCTATGTGCTGGACAAGGTCGAGAGCCTGGCGATCGACGCCGACGGCAATGGCTATGTCATCACCGACAATGACGGCACCGACGACAGCTCGGGCGAGACCATGTTCATCCCGCTCGGCGCGCTCTGATCGCTGTCACTGCGCACATTTCTGGCGGCCGGCTTCTGTTTGGAGGCCGGCCGTCGGCGTTTTTGCTGCCTGGGCGGGGCTGGAGCGTGGTTTCTGCGCGCTCGCAAATCCTTGCATGTATTCAAGCCGATGGCGGGCTTGCGCGCCGGGCGCTCTTGCCTACACTCTGCCGCAGGTAACGGGATGATCCAGGCACAGTGCTGAACCGCATCTACATTGTCGTCGGAAGCCTGGCGATCATCATGCTCGCCAGCGCCTTCATTGCGCCGCATCTGATCCAGTGGGGCGACTATCGCACCCGCATGGAGGCATTGGCGACGCAGGTGCTGGGCTCGCCGGTGACCATTCGCGGCGATATCGAGTTTTCCCTGCTGCCGCAGCCACGGCTGAGCTTCACCAATGTGCTGGTCGGTTCGCCCGAAGAGCCGGCGGCCACGGTGGACAGCGTGGAAGCCGAGTTCTCGCTGATGGACTTCCTGCGCGACAACTACGATTTGACCAAGCTGGTGCTGCGCGGACCGGTGGTGGATTTCACCGTGGACGAGAGTGGCCTGTTCGGCAGTGGCGTCAATCTGGCCCAGGCAGAGGGTGGGGTGGCGCTGCGCGAGGCCAATATCGTTGACGGCACGCTGCGTCTCCTGGATCGGCGTGTCGGCGAGAACTTCGAGGTGAGCGCCCTCGAAGGCAATCTGCGCCTGTCGAGCCTGGTTGGTCCGTTCCAGTTCCAGGGCACGGCCCGCTATGGCGACCAGACCTACAGTGCCCGCATCAATGCCTCGCTCGCCGATGCGGGCGGCAACTCGCGCGTGTCGGCCTTTGTGCAGCCCACCAGCGCGGCCTTTTCGATCAGCACCGAGGGACAGCTGACGGCGGGCATTGCGCCGAAATACGATGGCACGCTGACCTATAAACAGGCCCCGCCGGCGGCCGAGGCGGCGGACGAGATCCGCGGTGACCTGGTGCTGGAGAGCAAGATCACTGCCTCGACCGACCGCATTGTGCTCTCGGGCTATACGCTGCAGCCGGACCAGAACCGGGCCGGCACGCGGCTCACCGGCGCGGCCAGCATTCGGCTGGGCGCCGGACGCAGTTTTGATGCGGTGGTGTCGGGCGGGGTGTTTTCACTGCCGCCACGCGACGCCAAGGAAGACCAGAGCCAACAGCCCTATGAGGCGGTGCGCCTGTTGTCCGAGTTGCCGCCACCCTTGTTGCCGCCCTTGCCGGGGCGCGTCGGCATCGACCTGGCGGAAGTGGGGCTGCGCGGCTTTGCCCTGCGCGATGTGCGGGTGGATGCCAGCACGGATGGGACGTCCTGGGCGATAGAGACCTTTGTGGCCAAAATGCCGGGCGATACTGAGCTGACCGCCAGCGGCAAGCTGGTGGGCGATGGCCGCCATCCGGCGTTTGACGGGATCTTCCATCTCGGCAGCCAGCGTCTTGACGGCCTGGCGGCCTTGTGGCGCAAGCCGGCACCTGACAATCCCCTCTTCAACCAGGCTGGCGCGCTTGATGGCAGCGTGATGCTCAAAGGTGACGCGCTGCGCATTGGCGACGCCACGCTGACACTGGCGGGCGCCAAGCATGCGGTCGACCTGCGCCTGGGGTTCGGCGAGGAAAAACGGCTCGATGTGGGCGGGCATTTTGCTAATCTGGGGCCCGACGGGAGCGCCGTGCTGGCGGCTTTGCTGCCCAATATGACGACCGATACCGGTTTTGGCATCAGTTTCCCTGCCGGCAGTTTTGCCCTCAGCAGCACGGCGGCGCGGGTGTTTGGGCAGGACGGCACCGATCTGGTGGCCAATGGCCAGTGGAGCGGGGAGCAGGTCAGCTTCGCCCGTCTTTCAGCGGGCGACTGGGGCGGGCTGGGCTTTGATGCGACGCTCGAGGTGGGCGGCGACATGGCGGCGCCGACGCTGTCGGGCTCGGGCCGGTTGCGTGTCGCGCAGGGTGATGCCCCGGCGCTGGCCGCGCTCTACGATCTGGCCGGCACGCCTGAAGCCTGGCGTGGCTTTCTGGCGCGTTCCACACCGGCAGAGGTGCTGATCGACCTGGAACCGCGTGTCGATGGCGGCGCGCAGGTGTTGACGCTGGGGGGCACGGTGGGCTTGGGGCAGCTCAACCTGCGGGCCGAGATGGGCGATGGCCTGAGTGCCCTGACCAGCGGGCAATTGCGCCTGACGGCGAGCCTCGACGCGGAGGACACAGCGGGCCTGCTGCGGCAGCTCGGCTTTGGCGATGCAGCCCTGATGTCTGGCGATGGCCTATTGGCCAGTGTTTCGCTGAGCGGATCGCCCAGCAATAGCCTGGACACTCGGATCAACCTCAGTGCCGGCGACGAGAGCGCCGCGTTCTCGGGCAATCTGGTGAGCGTGGGTGATGGCGAGATCCAGGGCACTGGTACGCTGGAGGTTGATCTGGCCGATGCCGGCGGCCTTGCGCAACTGGTCGGGGCAGATGGGGTCAGCCTTCCACGGGCCAAGGGCAGCGCGGCGCTGCATTTCGAAGGCAATCGTCTGGCGCGGGTGACCGAGATCACGGGCGTGTCCGGCGACACGGGATTTTCCGGCCAGCTGGGTTTGTCGCGGACACGGGATGCCACGGCGATCAGCGGGGATTTGTCGGTGGATCGTGTCTCGGCCGAGGGGCTGGCCGCGGCGATCCTGGGCCGGGCCGCCCTGGTCGGCGGCGGTGCCGCCTGGCCGGATGGACCGCTCAACGGCACTGCCGGCACGCGCGAGACGCGCGGTACGATCAGTGTGACGGCCGGCGCGGTGACGGCTGGCGGCCAGACCCGGCTGGGCAAGACCAGCTTTGACCTCACCTGGGATGAGACACGGCTGCGGCTGGCCCGTCTGGAGGCCAGCGCCGATGGCGGCGGCACGCTGTCGCTCGACGTGACGGCCTGCTGCGCCGGGCCGATCCCCGAACAGACGCTCACCGGTCGGGTGACGGTCAAGGGCCTGCCGCTGGCCACGATCGCGCCAGCCGCCATTGCCGATGCGATTGGCGGAACGCTCGAGGGCGGCGCCAGTTTCGAGGGGGCCGGCGCCAGCCTGGCCGATGTCATGACCGTTCTGGCCGGCGAGGGAAGTTTCTCGCTCGTCAACTTCAGTGCCAACCAGCTGTCAGCAGGCGTCTTCCCCACCGTCGCGGGCATCGAAGATGTGCTCAACACCGACGCCGACACGCTGCGAACGCTGATCGGCGTGGCGCTGGGGCAGGGGCCCTTCACCGCGCCAACCGCTGCGGGGGCGTTCACGATTGCCGGTGGGGTGGTGCGCGTGAACAATCTTGTTGTCGATGGTCCGGGCGCGCGCCTGTCCGGGGACGTCAGCGTCAACCTGCCCACGCTGGGCCTGGCGGGCGGCTTTGCCCTGACGCCACTGGGCTATTCGGACGACAATGGCATGGTTGGTCCCGACATTTCACGCATTTCCACCAGCCTGGGCGGAACGCTCCTGGCCCCGGAGGTGACGCTCGACCTCGATGAAATCGTGGCCGGGCTGCAGGTGCGCGCCAATGAGATGGAGCTTGACCGGCTGCAGGCCCTGCAGGCGGAAGATGCGGCGCGGCAGAAAGCGGCAGCCGAAGCCCGCAACAAGCTGATCGAGGAGCAACGCCGCAAGGCCGCGGAAGAAGCTGCACGGCAGGCGGCGGAACAGGCGGCACGCGACGCCGAAGCGGCCGCACAGGCCGAGGCGCAGCGCCAGGCCGAACAGGCAGCACAGCAGCAGAGCCAGCCGCAGGCGGACCCGCAACCCATCGAGACAGTGCCGAGCCAACCGAGTGGTCAGACATTGGACCTGTCGCTGCCGCCGCCGGTCAATCAGCCGCTGAATTTTCGGGTAAACGAGCCGCTGTTTGAGCCGATCAACTGAGGCGCGGCTCGGCCACTTCGGCCAGCTGGCGCTGATACCAGGCCAGGACCGCCAGACGGGCGGCCGATGACAGGTTGGTCGTTTGCCGCTCGGCATCAATATTGCAGATGAGCGCCGTCATGGTGAGGCCGGAGCGGGCCGCCATGTGCTCAAGGGCGGCCCAGAATTCAGGCTCCAGCGCGATCGAGGTGCGGTGGCCGGCGATGGACAGGGAACGCTTGTCCATCCTGGCCGGTCAGGGCTTCTTGCGGAAGGCGTCGAGGCTGACGACTTTCTTGCCGGGCTCGGTGCCATCGGGCAGGTCAGCAGTGCCTTCGACCGCCGCATCGTCCTCTGCCTCCTGCGCCTCGGCGCCGGGGGCGATCTGGGGATCGAACTGCAGGCCGAACTGAACGGAGGGGTCGAAGAAGCCCTTGACGGCTGAGAAGGGGATCACCAGCGTCTCGGGCACGCCGTCAAAGGACAGGCCGATCTCAAAACCGGTTTCGTTGACCTTGAGGTCCCAATACTGGTTCTGGATGACGATCGTCATTTCCTTGTCATACTGGCCGAGCAATTTCTCGCTCAGGCGCACGCCGGGGGCGCGTGTGACAAAGGAAATGAAGAAGTGGTGTTCGCCCGGCAGGCCGGTCTTGGCGACCTCGGCGAGCACCTTGCGAACGACGCCGCGCAGCGCTTCCTGGGCAAGGATATCGTAGCGCATGTGGTCTTCGGCCATGGTCACCCTTTCGGCGCAGATAGATAGAATCCGGTTGGGCCCATATCAGCCTCAGCTTCCCGGATTATTCAAGACCAAAGGCTGAGACTGCGAACAATTGAGTGCTTGGTCGCAAGATCACAGAACATGTGGGGAAGGTGCAGGCTTCTGTTGCCAGGTGCCTGCGGACCCCGCCTGTCACCCGGCTAGGGGTGGAGGACTTAATTTCCCAATGCTAGCACTGCTTACGCAGCGAGAGCGACTGGAGCCTTATGGTTGTCATTTGCAACTATAAGTTTCGGACCGATAACGGTGGTACCTCACCGAGCAAAAGCACACCCTTTACACCCTCGTCGATCCTGTTTCGCCCCCATTGGCTGCCCGCAGCGGCGGGAAGATGGTGGAGGCGCCGGGTACTGCCCCCGGGTCCGAATGGTTTATTACGATGACAGTTTATCGCCATAGCTCTTGCGAGCAGGTTCTATATAGGCGCGCTCCGGGCGGGATGCAAACATCCCGCGCAGATTTGATCCCGTGTTAACCCGACTCCGCCACTGTCGCCCCAAAAACCGGGAACGAGACGATGGCGATGTGGCGGCTTACGCGGCGCAGGGGCCGCAATGGCATGCCAGTTTTTTGCACTGGCGTTGGGCGGGATGCTGATTGCCAGCATCATGGCACTGGTGCTGCGCGATGGGTCGCTGAGTGCCGTGCTGCTGGCGCCCCCGGCGGCTGCAGCGACCTCCACAAGCGTGACGGAGAGGGATTTTCCCGTCTGTGCGGGCGGCAGGCGCGTGACCTGCGTTGTCGATGGCGACACCTTCTGGCTGGACGGCGTCAAGATCCGCATCGCGGATATCGATACCCCCGAGGTCAGCAAGCCAGGCTGTGCAGGCGAGGCCGCGCTCGGCGCGCGGGCAACCCTGCGTCTGGCCGAATTGCTGGTCGATGGTCCCTTTGACCTCTCGACAACCGACCGCGATGAGGACCGCTACGGCCGCAAGCTGCGCATTGTCTCGCGGCACGGCCAGTCACTGGGCGATATTCTGGTGGGTGAAGGCCTGGCGCACGTCTGGGGTGGTCCGCAGCGGAGCTGGTGCTGACAGGGGAATGATTTTGTCGTGACGGGCGCATATGCCGTCGTCTGGCGCAGTGCAGCGATGTCCAAGCTACAGGTGCTGCTCTGGCAAAAAATCTATTAGCCTGATGATCTTAGCCTCTGCGGTGGAAGGTTGAAGATGTCATGGTTGAGAGTTCCTCTGATGGGCGGGCAGATCAAGATCAAGCCTAAGTATCAGATGCGTTGGGCCGAGCGCGCCGGGCTGGTGCCAAAGATCAGCTTCGGGTTTTTCATTGTTTCCTGGTGGAGCCGGGATGCGCTGGAACGCGATCGGCGCAATCAGAACTAGCGCGAGGGATCGTTGTTGCTGACTGCATTCCGGGCGCGCTGTCGGGGCGACCAACGCATGCCCATATAGACATCGCCGGCCTCGAGTTCATCCAGCATCTGTGCCAGATGACGCAGTCTGGTTTGCTCGCCTTTGACCTTGCCAATCCAGAGCAGATAGTCGTTGCGTTGATAGGGCGGTCGCGCGTCATAGGCCGCGCGCAGGCCGCGTTCCTCGAGCGCCGCGCTGACAAATTCCGGCATGGGTTCGCGCTTGCGCAGGGGGCGCAGGACCGGGCTCATGGCTTTGACTCCTCGTTTGAGCGGGCACCTTGGGCGAGGCTGGTGACAGACAATGGCATGATCGGTGACGGTATTCTATTACCTGTGTGGCCGGAGCGATCGCGTGATGGCGAAGGGGGCCGGATCGGGTGTAGCGTTCGGACAGCAATTCGAGACCACGCCATGACCGACAAATCCACCGAACAGATGATCCGTGCCGCCGAGCGCTTCCTGGGCAAGGGCGAGAAGAACCTGACCCATCGCGAACGCCGCGCCTTGCAGAACGTGATGAGCCGACATGCCGTCTCGACCGACCCCAGCCAGGTCTTTGATGACCGCTCCACCTTTGGCGAGCGCCTCGCCGACAGGGTCGCGGCGTTTGGCGGGTCGTGGCGCTTTCTCATCGGCTTCGGCGTGTTCCTGGGCGCCTGGGTGCTGATCAATCTGGCGCTATGGCGCGCAGCGCCCGATCCCTATCCGTTCATTTTCCTCAACCTGATGCTGTCCATGCTGGCAGCGGTGCAGGCGCCGGTGATCATGATGAGCCAGAACCGGCAGGCGGCCAAGGACCGGCTGGTGACCAGCCAGGATTATGAATGCAACCTCAAGGCGGAGATCGAGATCATGGCGCTGCACGACAAGGTGGATCAGCTGCGCAATGATGAGCTCAAGCAGCTGATCGCCAAACAGCAGGAGCAGATCGACCTACTGACGCGGCTGGTGGAAAGCCATCTGGCACCAGCGCCAGCGGGCGCCGAATCGCGCTAGTTGTTGGGGCATGCAGCCCTATCTCAAACTTCTCGCCACCATCCTCGAGCATGGCACCGACAAGGCCGACCGCACCGGTACCGGGACGCGGAGCCTGTTCGGCTACCAGATGCGCTTTGACCTGTCGCAGGGCTTTCCCCTGGTGACGACCAAGAAGCTGCACCGCAAGTCCATCGTCAATGAGCTGCTTTGGTTCATCCGCGGCGAGACCAATGTGCGCTGGCTGCAGGAGCGGGGCGTCAAGATCTGGGACGAATGGGCCGATGAGAATGGCGATCTCGGGCCGGTCTATGGCAGCCAGTGGCGCAGCTGGCCGGCGCCGGATGGCCGCAAGATCGACCAGCTCGCCCAAGTGATCGAATCCATCCGCACCAAGCCCGATTCCCGGCGCCATATCGTCTCCGCATGGAACCCGGCGGAGGTTGACGAGATGGCCCTGCCGCCCTGTCACTGCCTGTTCCAGTTCTATGTGGCCAATGGCAAGCTCAGTTGCCAGCTCTACCAGCGCTCGGCCGACAGCTTCCTGGGCGTGCCCTTCAACATCGCCTCCTATGCCCTGCTGACCCATATGGTCGCGCAGGTGACTGGGCTGGGGGTGGGGGATTTCGTGCACACTTTCGGTGATGTGCACCTTTACGCCAATCACTTCGGGCAGGCGCAGGAGCAGCTCACGCGCGAGCCGCGGCCGCTGCCCCAGCTGGTGATGAACCCGGACGTCAAGCGGATCGAAGACTTCGTCTATGAGGACTTCGTGTTCGAGGGCTATGACCCCCATCCGCATATCAAGGCACCGGTGGCGGTGTGAGCGCCGATCTGGCCACGCTGTCGGACAAGGTCGCTGCCGTTTCGGATATCTATGCGCAGCGCAATAGCATTGACCGGACGGACGACTGGTTTCTGCTCAAGCTGCAGGAAGAGCTCGGCGAGCTGACGGCGGAATATCTCAAGCTCTCCGGCCGTGCGCGGCGCAAGGGCGCCGATGACCTGGCGGTCCGCAGCGCGCTGGCGGATGAGGCTGCCGATGTGTTGGCCATGCTGATGCTCTTCGCGCGAGAGCATGACATCGACCTGGCGAGCGCGTTGGAACGCAAGTGGTTCCAGTATCTCCCGTCTGTCGAAGCCTAGCACCGTCAGTCGGTTACAGCGGCAGGCGCGGCAAAGGCCATGGCCAGAGCCTCCGACATGGGCAGATGCAGATTGATGCCCTTGGGCGGGATGGGGCTGGTGAACCACTTGCCGTAAATCTGGTTGATCTCGCCGCTGCTGAAGATTGACGCCAGCGCCGCATTGACGGCGTCGACAAAGGGCTGGTCGTCGTGGCGCATCATCAGTCCGTAGGGCTCGGGTGGGCCGAAGGCGTCCTCGGACATGATGTAGAGGTCCGGGTCCTTGGCGTTCGCGACACGCGTCGAGAGAATGATGGAATCCATGGCGAAGGCGGCGACACGCCCACTGGCCATCAGGTCAAACGCCACCTGGTGGTCGGGCGTAGGCACCACGGCAATGTTGAGGCCCTTTTCCCGGCTGACCGCGTTGAGCTGACCGATGACCGTTGTGCCGAGCGTGGAGGCGACCGAGTGGCCGACAAGCTCGGCAATGCGGCGCGGGCCACCGTCCCGGAGGGCGATAAACTGCACGGACGTCATGAAATGCGGATAACTGAAGGCCACGCTCTTGCGGCGCTCCGCCGTATTGGTGCTGGCGACGCATTCGATGTCGATATCGCCATTGTTGAGCATGGCCACCCGATTGCTCGGCGTGCGCAGCACATAGTCAATGGTCAGGTCCGGCAGGGCCAGCTGTTCGCCGAGCAGTTCGGCGACCCTGTTACAGATGTCGATCGAGTAGCCCAGAACCTGTCCGTCTGCGCCCAGATAGGAGAAGGGCGGCACTTCGGCGCTGTAGCCAATGCGGATATGGCCGGTGTCACGCATCCGCTCGAGCGTGGAGACGGGGGCCTGGGCGAGGGCGAGGGGGAGCGTGTGGGCCAGCATCAGGCCGGCCAGCACGGCGCGGACCGTGGCGCGTATGATCATTCGAGATACTCCACCGGATGGCTGAACGCCTCGGCCAGCTGTGGCGAGAGCGGCAGGTTGAGGTTGATTCCGTTGGGCGGGATCGGCGAGGTGAACCATTTCGCGTACAACTGCTCGATCTGCCCGCTGGTGTAGATCTCGGCGAGCGTGTCGTTGACCAGGGTCTTGAACGGCGCATCGCCGTGACGCAGCAGCAGACCATAGGGCTCGGGAGCGCTCAGGGTCACCGTGGAGAGCACATAGTCGTCCGGGTCTGGCGAGGCCGCAATCTTGGCGGCGAGCAAGATGTCATCCATCACGAAGGCGGCTGCGCGACCGTGGGCCACCAGGTCGAAGGCCTCGTCATTGGTCTTGGTGGGGATGACGGCAATGTTGAGCCGCCGCTCGCGGTTGACGGCGTTGATCTGGTCGATGTTGACGGTCCCCGATGCCGATGCAACCGAACGGCCGGCCAGGTCCTCAAGCGTTTCGATATTGTCGGCGCGGCGGGAGACGAAGCGCGACGCGGTCATGAAGTGCGGATAGGAAAAGCCAACCATCTCGCGCCGTTCGGCGTTGTTGGTCGTGGCGGCGCACTCGAGGTCGATCATGCCGGACTTGACCAGAATGAAGCGCGTGGCCGGAGTGGCCGGAACATAGCGCACCGTAATGTCCGGGCGCCCGAGTGACTCGCGCACCTTGTCGACGACCCGTTGGCACAGGTCGATCGAGAAGCCGATGATGCTGCCGTCCGTATCGGTATAGGCAAAGGGCGGCTCGGATTCGCGATAGCCGATGGCGATCTCACCGGACTGCCTGATCTTGTCCAGCGTGGGGGAGAGGCTGTGGGCCTCCGCCACTGCGGGCCCGGCAAGGCATCCGAACAGGAGGGCGAGGGCGGGAAGGGCGTTCTTCATGTGATGTCTTCCAAAATGGCGCCACGCAGGCGCGGCCCGGCCCCCCGGGGTTGATATGACTGGCTCGTCTGGACCTGCTCACGCCGCATCGCTGGCTCGCCTTGCGGCTGTGCGGTTGGACTGCGCAATGGGGTCAGCGAGATCGATGGCGTCCAGCAGCTGTGGCCGGGCGAAGTAGTAGCCCTGCACATTGGTGCAGCCGGCAGCCTGTAGAATGGCCAGTTGCTCAGCTGTCTCGACGCCTTCGGCGGTGACACGCATATTGAGCCCATGCGCCAGGCCGGTGATGGCGGCGACGATGGCGCGGCAATTGTGCTGGGTGGCCAGGTTGGCCACGAAGCTGCGGTCGATCTTGATCTTGGCAAAGGGCAGGCCGACCAGGTTGCTCAGCGAGGCATAACCGGTGCCGAAATCGTCCAGCACGATGCCGATGCCGCTGGCCTGCAGGGCCGTGAGAGTTGCGACCGATTCCGCGCCGGACAGGGCCACGGTTTCAGTGACTTCCAGCTCCAGCCGGGATGGGGGCAGGTTGGCGTCGGCGAGGGCGTTGGCGACGGCCTGGTCGAAGCCCGGCTTCTGAATCTGGGCCGGCGACAGGTTCACCGCCAGCGTATAGGGCTCCGGCCAGGTGGCCGCATCCCGGCAGGCCTGGCGAATGATCCAGTCGCCGAGCGCAACGATCATGCCGGTTTCCTCGGCCAATGGGATGAACTGGTCCGGGGGGACCATGCCGCGCAGCGGATGGCGCCAGCGCACCAGGGTCTCAAAGCCCGAGGTCTTCATCGTCGCCAGGTCGACGATCGGCTGGTAGTGGAGCACGAACTCCTCGCGCTGCAGGGCCAGCCGAAGGTCGAGTTCAAGCGCATGCTGATCCTGCACGGCCATGTCCATGCCGTCATGGAAGAAGCTGAACAGGCCGCGGCCGGAGGCCTTGGCGCGATAGAGCGCCAGATCGGCGTTCTTGAGCAATTGGGTGGCCTGCGTGCCATGCCGCGGCGCCGAGGCGATACCGATGCTGGTTCCCACGACCAGATCCAGCCCGTCGAGGCGAATGCCCGACGAGATGGCCTCAAGCAGGCGGGTGGCGAGCTTGCGCCCTTCCAGTTCGGCATCCTGGCGGACGCGCTGGATGATGGCGAATTCGTCGCCGCCCAGGCGCGCGGCCACATCGCCCGGCCCCAGCACGGCGACAAGGCGCCCGGCGGTGGTGATCAGCAGGTTGTCGCCACTGGCATGGCCGAGCGTATCATTGACCGATTTGAAGCGGTCCAGATCGAGCATCAGCACATTGAAGTCGTGGCCGTCGGCGAGACCGGCGACGGCCTCTTCGAGCGTTTTCATCAACAGGGCGCGATTGGGCAGGCCGGTTAGCGGGTCGTGATGGGCAACGTGCGCCAGTTCCACGGCCATGTCGCGGATATCGCGCAAATGGCCACGTTCCACCACGGCACCCCGCAGCTTTTCGATCGCGACGGCCAGGTCGCCGATCTCGTCGGTCCGATGCTGGAAGGGCGTGCGCTGGTCGGTTTGCTCGCTGGCGATGCGCAGCGTTGCGCGGATCAGCGCCGGGACGGGCTTGAACAGGCGGCTGGCAGCCAGGGTGCCGACCACAGTGGTCAGAATCAGCATGCAGACCAGGGCAACCAGCGAGTTGAACATCAGCTGGTCTTGCTGGCGCATCAGGGCCGATTGCCGTCCGACGCTGGTCACGACAGCGCCGAGCACGTCGCCATCCGGCGTCACGATCGGCAACAGGCCGGCATAGTAGTTCTCCCCGGCCACTGTGGTGAAGCCGGTGGCGAGGCGACCTGCCTTGCCCGCGCCGGCAAACAGAGGCGCATCCTGAGCCACCTCTGCGGGGCCGCCATCCGCGGCGCTGGTGCCGGCGATCAGCGCAAAGGTCTGCGTGGCCTGATCGAAACTGAAGATCCAGACGTCGTTCTTGGTCTGGGATGAAACCATGGTCAATACGTCGGCCGGGCTGAAGCCGGTGTAGAGGACGGACTCGTCATCGCCGATGGCACGTTCAGTGACGATGCGATTGACCTGGCCGGTGTTGTCGGCGTCCACGGCAATATAGGTATAGATGCTGCGCAGCGTCGCACTGGCGATCTGGATATTGGTGCGGGCGCGCTCGCGCCATTGTTCCTGGGCGGAGGAGGCGAAGATCTGCCAGCCGATGGCGGCGCCCAGGCAATAGGCGAAGATCACGCCGACCAGAAAGATGGTCGTGGTCTTGCCCAGCAGGGAATGCCGCCACGCGCGAAACACGCCAGCGGGCCCAGTGCCCTTGCGTGCCATTCTCTCGTCGCCGGAAGGCGCCGTCGAATGAACCGCTATGGAAGCGTGCGAAGTCTCTGTCATGGCTTCCCAGTTTGACCAAATTCAGTGCAGGGCAGACATTTGCCCGCAAAGTATCCGCCCAAAAACTTAACACCAAGTCATCTGTATTGAGTGCTATTGCGCGTAATGAATGACTGCTTATCAGTCACTTGCGATGCCCGGCCGTGGAGAATTCCGGGTGCACTCTGGTGCAGCGTCTGGCGCCAGAGTAGCGTGGCCGGCGCCGGTGCGCGACGCGGTTGACGGGCTGCGGCGGCCGATGACCAATGGCCCGGACGAGGACCTGTGGAGGGTGAGAATGAAGTTTCTGGCAGGACTGGCTCTTGGCCTGGCATGCATTGCGCCGGCGACCGCCAATGACACCTCGGCGGTGTTGACGACCGGCGGCCTCGATTTCGTGACCAATCTCGAGATTGCCATGCAGAGCGAGGAGCTCTTCATCTCCCAGGACGAGATCAAGGTGGTCTACGAATTCCGCAACGACAGCGGCAGCGACCAGTCCATCCTGGTGGCTTTCCCCATGCCGGACATTGTGCCGAACTTCTATTCGCCCATCGCCTTCCCGTCCGGGCCGGATGACAATCTGTTTGAGTTCGAGACCACTTTCGACGGCAAGCCGGTCAATGCGACGCTGCATGAATATGCCATTGCCCATGGGGTGGACCGCTCCGATGTGCTCAAGGAAATGGGCCTGCCGATCGTGCCGATCAGTGGCGTAACCCAGGCTGCCGTCGAGGCGCTGGACGCCGAGAGCCAGGCGCGGCTGCTGCATTTGGGAATGATCACGCCCGACGAATATGACGACGGGCAGGGCATGAAGAAGCACTATTTCCCGGGCTGGACCTATCGGGCGACCTATACCTGGGAAGCGACGTTCCCGGCGGGCGAGACGGTGACCGTCGTCCATCGCTACAAGCCCAGCGTGGGCGGTACCGTGGGTGTGTCGTTCCTTGGCGAGCCCTATGACAATTATGACCCTGCGCGGGAATACGCGACGAAATACTGTACGGACGACAGTTTCCTCAAGGCGATACGCAGCAAGCTCAAGAACCCCGACGAGCCCTGGTCGGCGCCCTATACCGAGAGCTGGATCTCCTACATCCTGACCACGGGCGGCAATTGGGCCGGCAATGGCATCGAGAAATTCCGCCTTGTGGTCGACAAGGGCGACCCCAAGAATTTCGTGTCCTTCTGCGGTGACAATGTCACCAAGACGGGTCCGACCACCTTTGAGATGACGGCGGAGAATTTCTGGCCCGACAAGGAGCTGGACATCCTCATTCTTAACTATAGTCCCGAGATGGACCAATAGGAGGGATGCCGACCGTGACAGGCTTGACTATCCGCCCCGCTGTGGCCGGCGATGCCGCGCAGATCGTCGCGTTCATCGCCGCCCTGGCGGAATATGAAAAGCTCAGCCACGAGGCCAAGGCAACCGAGGCGGACATTACGCGCGATCTCTTTGGCGCTGATCCCAAGGTGTTCTGCGAGATTGCCGAATGGGACGGCGAACCGGTGGGTTTTGCGCTCTGGTTCTATACCTATTCGACCTTCCAAGGCCGGCATGGCATCTGGCTGGAAGACCTTTATGTCGACCCCGGCCAGCGTGGGCGGCGGATCGGCAAGGCCCTGCTGGTGCATCTGGCGCGGCGCTGCGTCGCCGAGGGGCTGGGGCGTTTCGAATGGTGGGTGCTGGACTGGAACGAGCCATCGATCGACTTCTACAAGTCACAGGGCGGCGTGATGCAGGACGAATGGACCAAGGTGCGCGTTGACGGCGATGCCCTGCTGAAACTGGGGGCCGCATGAGCCCGCGCATAGCCATGATCGTCGGCGTGGCGGCCAATGGGGTGATCGGCAGCGACCAGACCATTCCCTGGCGCATTCCCTCGGACATGCAGTTCTTCCGTCGGACCACGATGGGCAAGCCGGTGGTCATGGGACGCAAGCAATACGAGACCGTGGGCCGGCCGCTGCCCGGCCGCACCAATATCGTCATCACGCGCCAGCCCGGCTATCAGCCCGAGGGGGTGATCGTGGTGCCGAGCATCGACGAGGCGCTCCAGCGGGCCAGGGCCGTGGCCGAAGCCGATGGTGTGGACGAGGTCATGATCATTGGCGGCGGCGAGATCTATGCGCAACTGATGGGGCGCGCCGACAGGCTCTATGTCTCCCATATCGAGCTGGCGCCAGCGGGCGATGTGCGCTTTCCTTCGATCGATCCGGCGGTCTGGGAAGTCATCGAGACGCCTGAGGTGACGCCGAGCGAAAAGGACGACGCGCCCTACCGCGTCAATGTGTACGCCCGCCGAACGCCTGCCGCGCATTGATCGTGTGTCCGGCTTACCTATATATGTCGGTACTGATGTTATAATTATCCGAAAGGGACGCGATGCCGTGGGAGAATAACGGAGGCGGAGGTGGCCGCAACAATGGCGGCCCCTGGGGGCAAGCACCCGGTGGCGGCGGTGGACCGCGACGGCCCGGCGGCAACACGCCCAATCTCGAAGATATTCTCAATCGCGGCCGCGACCAGTTCCGGGGCGGTTTGCCCGGTGGGCGCTGGGCGCTGATTGGCGGCGCATTGGCGCTGCTGGCGTTCTGGGGCATGAACAGCATCTACACCATCGACCCGCAGGAAGTGGGCGTGGAGCTGCGCTTTGGTACGCCCAAGCCGGAACTGTCTTTGCCGGGCCTGCACTTCCACCTGTGGCCGGTCGAAACGGTTGAGCGCGTGGTGACCACCGTCAACCAGACCCAGATCGGCGTGGCCGATGCCAGCGGCTCCGCGCGCAGCAATGCGTCCGGCGACGGGCTGATGCTGTCGGGCGACCAGAATATCGTCAATGTCCAGTTTTCGGTATTCTGGGCGATCAACGATCCCGTCCAGTATCTGTTCAACGTCCGCGACCAGGAATCCATGGTCCGCTTCGCAGCCGAAAGCGCGATGCGCGAGGTGGTTGGCCGCCGTCCGGCGCAGGACATCTACAGTGATGACCGTAGCGGCGTGTCGGCCGAGGTGCTCTCGATCACCCAGGCGATCCTCCAGAGCTATGGCCTGGGCGTCAATGTCAGCCAGGTGCTGATCGAAAACGCCGGCCCGCCGGCCGAAGTGATCGACGCGTTCAATGAAGTCCAGCGTGCGCGCCAGGACGAGACGCGCCTGCAGGAAGAAGCCCGCTCCTATGCCAATACGCTGCTGGGCGATGCCCGCGGTCGTGCGGCAGCCCTGCGTGAAGATGCCGCCGCCTACACCAACCGCGTGGTGCAGGAAGCAACCGGTGAGGCCGAGCGCTTCAACGCCGTCTATGCCGAATACGTCAATTCCCCCGAGGTGACGCGCAAGCGCCTGTTCCTGGAAACCATGGAAGAGGTGCTCGGCGGGTCCGAAAAGGTGCTGATCGAGAACGACCAGAACGGGCAGGGGGTTATCCCCTATCTGCCGCTGCCTGAGTTGCGGTCCGGCGCGCAAACCACTCAGACGACGGGGAACTAAGTCATGCAAAACCGTCTGATCATCATCGGCGTCCTCATCCTGGGCGCACTCTATGTGGTGTTCTCCTCGCTCTACATCGTGGACGAGCGCGAACAGGCCATTGTCATGCGCTTCGGCCAGATTACCGACGTGCACAAGGAACCGGGCATCTACTTCAAGGTGCCGACCGATATCGTGGACAGCGTGCAGATCATCGAGGATCGCCTGCTGCGCTATGACATTGCCAATATGCGCGTCCAGGTTTCGGGCAACGCCTTCTACCAGGTGGATGCGTTCCTGACCTATCGCATCTCCGACCCGCGCCTGTTCCGTGAACGTGCCACCGGCCAGTTGTCGGTTGCCGAAGATCGTATCGGCGCCAGCCTCGACTCCGCGCTGCGAGAGGTCTACGGCCTGCGCGAATTCAACGCTGCCCTGTCCGAGCAGCGTGCGCAGATGATGCAGGAAGTGCGCGACCTGATCCGTCCGGATCTGGCCGAGCTCGGCATTGACGTGGTGGACGTGCGCATCCTGCGCACCGATCTCGACGCCGATGTGTCGGCAACCACCTTCGAGCGCATGCGCGCCGAACGTCTGGCCGAGGCGGCGCTGCTGCGTGCCCGTGGCCAGGAACAGGCCCAGTCCCTGCGTGCTATTGCTGACCGCCAGTCGGTGGAAATCGTGGCCGCGGCAACCCGCGATGCGGAAATCATCCGCGGTACCGGTGACGCCGAGCGGAACCGTCTGTTCGCGGCGGCCTATGGACAGAACCCGGAATTCTTCGAGTTCTACCGCTCCATGCAGGCCTATCGGAAGGCGCTGCCGGGCACTGGCACCACCATGGTGCTGTCGCCGGAAAGCGAATTCTTCCGCTACTTCGGCTCCAACGGCACGCTGCCTGAGGCCACGCCAAACCCGGCTGCGCCGATCCAGCCGACAGCAACGCCGATGACGGCGCCGGCCGAGGCCGGTCCGGCTCTCGACGGGCTGGGCATCGAGGACACGGCTGCGCCGACCATGACGCTGCAGGATGGTTCGCAGCTGACGCCGACAGTGGGCACCGATGTGCCCGAGCCGGCCGAGGCCGAGCCGGTCCCGGCGCCTGAACCGGCGACGACGCCTGCCCAGTAAGCACGTCGACGCCAGACAGAAAAAAGCCGGCGCAGGGAACTGCGCCGGCTTTCTCATTTTAGGCGCTGGGCGCCTAGCGAACGATGTCTTCGTCGGTATAGCCCTGCAGATAGAGCAGGGCGGTCAAATCACCATGGTCGATGCGGATGCCGGCCTCGGCCGCGACCGCAGGCTTGGCATGCAGGGCCACGCCAAAGCCGGCAACACGGATCATGTCGAGATCATTGGCGCCGTCGCCGACGGCCATGGTGCGGCTCATGGGCAGGTTGCGCTCGGCGGCCAGGGCCTCAAGGCGCTGCCGCTTGGTGCTCTTGTCGACGATGGGCTTGGTGACGGTGCCGGTGAGCCGGTCGCCATCAAACTCGAGGACATTGGCGATCGCTTCGTCAAAGCCGATGCGCTTGGCAAAGAAGTCGGCAAAGAAGGTGAAGCCGCCCGACACCAGCGCGGTATAGGCGCCATAGGCCTTCATGGTCTGGATCAGCGCGCGGCCACCGGGGGCCAGGGTAATCTGTTCGCGGCGGACTTCCTCGATCACCTTGCGCTCAAGGCCCTTGAGCAGGGCGACGCGGGTGTCGAGGGCGGCTTCGAAATCCAGCTCGCCGCGCATGGCCCGGTCGGTGATCTCGGCAACCTGTTCCTTGATGCCCAGAGCGGCGGCCAGTTCGTCGATGCACTCCTGGTTGATCATGGTGGAATCCATGTCGGCCACGAGAACGGGTTTGCGGCGTCCTTCCGTCGGGACGAGCGCGGCGTCGACGCGGCGGGTACCGATCACCTGGCGCGCCAGATTGAGCGCATCGGTTGACTTCGGCTCGATGATCTCGCAGGCAATGCCGTGATTGAGCCAGTTGAGCTCACCACCGGTTTCCTCTACCACCGCCGCCGCCAGGGCAGGGTCGAGTTCGGAATCGGCGGGATCGGCGATAAGGCAGAGAACCGGCATGTGGTCTACTCGGGGAGGAAAAGGGTGAAAGGCCGCAGGCGCGCCGTCCTGATAGCGGGTCCGACTGCCAGCGGCAAGTCGGCGTTGGCGCTTGAGATGGCGCGGGCGCAGGACGCGGTGATCATCAACGCCGATTCCATGCAGGTCTATGACACGCTTTGCGTGATTACGGCACGGCCAGCGCCGCACGAAATGCTCCAGGCTGACCATCGGCTCTATGGCACGGTGCCGGCCGCAACGCGCTTCTCCACCGGCCAATGGCTGGATGAAGTGACCGCGATCATAGCCGACACGGGCGATGCGCCGCTGCTGTTCGTGGGCGGCACCGGGCTCTATTTCGATGCGCTGCTCAATGGCTTTGCCGATATTCCCGAGGTGCCCGAGGCGCTGACAATGGCGGTGCAGGCCGAGATTGCCGGGCTCGATGCGGCCGGGCGGCTGGCGCTGCTGCAGCAGGAAGATCCGCAGGCGGCGGAACGTCTCAAGGTGGCCGATCCGCAGCGGCTGATCCGCGCCATTGCCGTCAAGCGGGCGACGGGCCGGACATTGTCCAGCTTCCAGGATGACAAGCAGGCGGGCGTGCTCAACGATTTCGACGTCGAGCGCATGGTGCTCGATCCGGACCGCATGGTGCTGCGCCAGCGCATTGCGCAGCGCTTTGCAGCCATGATGCGCAGCGGCGCGGTGGAGGAAGTCGCGGCGCTGATGGCGCTTGAGCTCGATCCCGGCCTGCCGGTGATGAAAGCCATCGGCGTGCGCGAGATTGCCGACTGGCAGGCCGGCCGCCTGGCGGAATCGGAGGCGGTGACGCTGGCCACCATTGCCACCCAGCAATATGCCAAGCGGCAGCGGACCTGGTTCCGCAACCGCTTCGGCGATTGGCCGCGCCGCGTGCTGGTCTAGGTCCGGGCGCGCAACAGGCCCAGCCGCTCGCGCATGGCAAAGCGCGTCACCAGCACCACGGCCACGGCGGCGAGGCCCGCTGCCAGCCCGATCCAGATGCCCAGGCCCCGCCAGCCGACCACAAAGCCCAGCAGATAGCCGACCGGCAGGCCGACGACCCAATAGCCGATGATGGCGACCAGCATCGGGATCTTGGTATCGCTGAGGCCCCGCAGGGCGTGCGCAGCCACCACCTGGGCGCCATCGGCGATCTGGAACACGCCGGCAACAACCAGATAGGTCGCGGCCAGGACAATGGCGTTGGTATTGTCCGGCGAGCGTGGGTCGAGGAACAGCGAGACGATCCATGGACCCAGGGTGAGGAACAGCACGCAGGTCAGGGCCATGAAGCCGGTGCCCAGCGCCAGCCCGGTCCAGCCGGCCTTGCGGATGCCCTCGGGATCGCCACGGCCATAGGCGACGCCAACGCGCACCGTGGCTGCAATGCCGAGGCCCAGCGGCACCATGAAGGCCATGGAGGCCGTCTGCAGGGCCACGGCGTGGGCCGCCACCTCGTCGGTGCCGAGCAGGCCCATGAGCAAGGCTGCGGCAGTGAACAGACTCACTTCGGCCAGCACGGTCAGCCCGATGGGGGTGCCGATGCGGAAAATTTCGCGGAAGCGCGCCCAATCCGGCTTCCAGAAGCGGATCAGGATGTGGAAGCGCTTGAAGCGGCGGTGGCGCAGCACATAGGTCAGCATGGCCGCAAACATCAGGGCGTTGGTCAACACCGTGGCAACGGCCGAGCCTGCCAATTCGAGGCGTGGAAAGCCGAAATGGCCGAAGATCAAGACGTAGTTGACCGCGGCATTGAAGACGACGCCTCCCACCGTGATGACCAAAATGATGCGGGTGGAGTCAAAAGCCGACAGCAGCGAGCGCAATGCGGCAATGCCCAGGGCCGGGAAAAACATCCAGACGGCAATATGCACATAGCTCTCGGCCAGCGCCGTGGTGTCCGGGTTCTGGCCGAGCGCGGCAAAGATGGGTTTGACCTGCCAGAGGATGGGCACCAGCACCGCTGCAATGGCGATGGCAGCCCACAGGCCCTGACGGACCACGCGCCGCACCGCCTTGATGTCACGGGCACCGCGCGCCTGCGCCACCAGCGGCGATACCGCGCCGACAATGCCGAAGCCCAGCACCAGGAAGGGCATCAGGAAGGTGGAGGCCAGCGTGCCGCCAGCCAGAAACTGCGGCCCGAGCCAGCCCGTCATGATGACGTCAGTGGTGGTCAGGGCGTTCTGGGCCAGTTGGGCAATCACCAGCGGCCAGGCCAGGGCCAGTGTCGCGCGCAGTTCCTCGGCCCAGCTCAGGGCGACAAGGGGGCGTCGGGTCGCGCCTGCCGGCGCAACCTGTTCTTGCTCGATCATGATAAAATGTCCTACTCGCAACGAGATGCTCTAGCCGAATCTGCCCCGGGGTGGAAGGGCGGGCTGCCCAGTTGGACAAGGGACGGAAAGCGATGGCCGATACAGGCATGAACATTGGCCGGCGCGTAATGCTGGCCATGGCGGGGTTGACTGGCGCGATCGGCGTCATGGCTGCGGCCGCCGCGTCTCACACCGGGGAATCGCGCAATCTCGCGGCCATTGCGAGCGTGTGTCTGTCACACGGGCCGGCGTTGCTGGCCCTGGCGCTCTATGCCGGGTCGACGTGGCTGACGCGGGCCGGATTGCTGCTGGCGGCGGGGACGGGCCTGTTTGCGGCTGACCTGGCCACGCGCGAATGGCTGGGACACAGCCTGTTTCCACTGGCGGCGCCCATTGGGGGCGGGGCGATGATTATCGCCTGGGTTTTGCTGGCTTTTACAGCAATTGTGGCTGGCCGCCACAAAACCGGCTCTTTCTAGCGTGATGTGATTTGTTAATAAACAAGCAGTGGGGCAAGGTGCCCGGACTGTATTAACGGGAGTACCACCATGCACAAGATTTTGATCCTCGCCGCCACCGTTCTTTCCCTTGCTGCCTGCACCACCACCCAGCAGGGCGCTGCTGTCGGCGCTGGCGCCGGTGCCATTGTTGGCGCGGCCACCACGGGCACCGTGCTCGGTACTGCTGTGGGCGCCGGTGTTGGCGGTGTTGTCGGCGCTGCTGCCGGCAGCATGGTTGGCCGCGTTGATGGCAGCAACAATATCTGCGTGTACCAGCGCGCCGATGGCAGCCGCTACCGCGACACCTGCCCGCGTGGCTAAGACGGGCTCCGGCACGATGTTGTGTCGATGCCACACTAATTGAAGATGCGCCCGGCCTGGACAAGTCCCCAGGCCGGGCGTTTGCTTTGGGCCGTGAAACGTCTTGAATTTCTAGAAGATAGCCGCCATATTTTAGGCCTACGACACTGTCTCGTGCTATCTGAACGACCGGTCTGACCGGGAACTTGGCTATCTCCTGATTTGTGAATCGTTAGGCCGGACTTTTATCTGGTCCGTTTTCAACCGTTAGCCGCTGCAGCGGCGACCACTTCGTGAGGACTGAGTTCCATGGCTACCATCACCGGTACCGTCAAATTCTTCAACACCACCAAGGGCTTCGGCTTCATCTCGCCCGAGAACGGCGAGAAGGATGCTTTCGTCCACATCTCGGCTGTTCAGCGTTCGGGCCTGCAGGGCCTGTATGAAGGCGACAAGGTGACCTACGAGCTCGAGACCGGCCGTGACGGCAAGGTGTCGGCGACCAATCTGACCCTGCTCAGCTAAGATCCTCGATCTTCTGTTCAGCGCGTTCGAAGGGCCCCACGGGGCCCTTTTTTGTTGGCCCGGGCGTTGCGAGGGGGCATGGGATCACATCGACAGGCCGCAGCGAACAGTGCATGGTTTTGCCAATGAACACAGGGAGTCGCTTCGGCTGATGATGCGCGAATTTCTCAAGAACTGGAGCCCGGTGGTGGAGTCTGCCCCCGGCCTGCGCCAGGCGGGCGCCTTGCCCTATTCGATCGTCGATGGCCGCATGACCTTCCTGCTCATCACGTCGCGTCGAACCGGGCGCTGGATTTTCCCCAAGGGCGCCATCGAGCCTGGCATGACGGCGGCCGAAAGCGCCGCAATGGAGGCCATGGAAGAGGCCGGGGTCGCCGGGCAGATCGAGGACACGCCAATCGGCAGCTACCGCACCGGCAATGGCGTGAACGGCTCGGCACTGGTGGATGTGGACATCTATCCCCTGCGGGTGGAGTCCCAGCTCGAGGAATGGAAGGAAATGGGCCAGCGGCTGCGTCACTGGGCCGTCCTGCCCGAGGCGCGAAGGCTGTTGGCCGATCCATCACTGGGCCGACTGGTGGTGGCGTTGCACAATCGCGGCGTGCTGGCCTAGCGGACCAGCACGCGCAGAATAGCGAAAAGCATGGCGGACAGGGCGGCCGAGGCCGGCACGGTGATGACCCATGCCGCGACAATGCCCAGCACATGCTGGCGGCGCACCAGCAGGCGCCGCTCGCGCTTGCGCTCCATGGCCAGAGCGGCTTCGGGGGTAGCATTGAGCATGGCCGGATCGACGAACTTGGCGTGGACAGGCACGGCCGTCTGCTTGAGATCGCGCTGCGAGTGATATTCGCGCAGGAAGCCAACACCGAAGATGGCGCCCACAGCGATATGGGTCGATGACACCGGCAAGCCCAGGGCGGAGGCGGCGAGCACGGTGATTGCCGCTGACAGCGCCACGCAATAGGCGCGGATTTCGTTGAGCTTGGTGATCTGTTCGCCCACGGTGCGGATCAGCCGCGGGCCAAACAGGGCCAGGCCCAGCGAAATGCCGATGGCGCCGATCATCAGGACCCAAAGGGGCAGGGCGATGCCGGCCGCTTCCATGTGCCCGGTCTGCACCGTCAGCACGATGGCCGCGAAGGGGCCGATGGCATTGGCCACGTCATTGGCGCCGTGCGCAAAGGACAGGAGCGCCGCCGCCACGATCAGCGGCAGGCGGAACAGCTTGGCGATGTGCTTCTTGCGGTTTTCGATGTGCAGGGACTGATGGCGAACCATCGGCATGGCGATGATCCAGCCGACGATGGACATGCTGATCCCCAGCGTGACAACCACGGGCAGGCCAGGCTTCCAGACCCGGCTGAGGCCCTTGGTGGCCAGGTACATCGCGAAAACGCCGGTCATCAGCGCCACCAGCACGGGCACCCAGCGGCGTGCGGCGGAGATCTTGTCGACCCGCGTGGTGATGGTGTGCCGGATGATGTTGAGCAGGATGGCGGCGAATATGCCGCCCAAAACGGGGGAGATGGCCCAGCTGGCGGCGATCGTGCCCACCACAGGCCAGGCGACCGAGCCCAGGCCCGCGGCGGCGATGCCCGAACCGACCACGCCGCCAACCACGGCATGGGTGGTCGAGACCGGGGCGCCGATGATCGTGGCGAGGTTTGTCCAGAGCGCAGAGGCCAGGAGCGCCGCCATCATGACCAGGACAAAGGTTGATCCGTCCAGTTGTTCGCCGATGAGCAGGTCGCGCGCCACGGTGTTGACCACGTCGCCGCCGGCCAGCAGGGCGCCGCTTGCTTCGAATATCGCTGCAATGACCAGCGCTCCGCCCATGGTCAGGGCCTTCGAGCCGACTGCGGGGCCCATGTTGTTGGCCACGTCATTGGCGCCGACGTTGAGGGCCATGTAGCCGGCAATGGCTGCCGCGATGATGACCAGATAGCTCATCGGGCCGTCGGTGATGATAAACGCGGCCCAGACGGCGACTGCCAGCAGAAACACCAGCGCAATGCCGGGCGCGGCCAGCCTGCGCGAAAGATCGTGCGTCGCCGTTTCGAGACCGGAGACGCGCTGCAGATCCTTGTCGAGGACGCTCTTGTTCATCGTGGCATCACACCGTCACAAAACTGTCACCCGCGCCCTTAGCATTGTCTGGCGCCGAGGCCACGTGTTTTTGCGCCCTGGCAGACGTCCTCCACGAAAAACCGGTATGGGAACGCCACACAACCGGCCTCGATCGGGGCGCAAGATGGAAATGCGGTTGCGGACCGGCAGGCCTTGACAGCTTTGCGCCATTGCTCCTATCAATGCGCCCAGAATTTTTTGTTGGAGAGGTCCCGTGCGGGCACTCATTCTCGTAGTAAGCAGGCGCATCGGCAACGTGGGATAACATCCCGCGCGATAGCTGGTGCGCCGAAAACAGGTCCCGAACGGGGCCTTTTTTATTGCCCGGTTTCCACCGCGACGAGACTGGGTCAAGTCAATGGACTGCAAGGAAGGAACGATAACAATGGCCGAGAAGATGACCGGCGCCGAGATGGTGATCCAGGCGCTGAGCGATCATGGGGTCGAGCATATTTTCGGCTACCCCGGTGGCGCGGCTCTCCCCATCTATGACGCGATGTTTCAGCAGGATCAGGTCCAGCATATCCTGGTGCGGCATGAGCAGGGCGCGACCCATATGGCCGAGGGCTATGCCCGCTCGACCGGCAAGCCGGGCATCGTCCTGGTGACGTCGGGGCCGGGCGCGACCAATGCGGTGACCGGGTTGACCGATGCGCTGATGGACTCCATCCCGATGATCTGCATCACCGCCCAGGTTCCCACCACGCTGATCGGCACCGACGCCTTCCAGGAATGCGACACCGTCGGCATCACCCGCAGCTGCACCAAGTACAATTATCTGGTCAAGCGCATCGAAGACCTGCCGCGCATCATGCACGAGGCCTTCCTGATCGCCACCACGGGCCGCCCCGGCCCGGTGGTGATCGACATTCCCAAGGATGTGCAGTTCGCGCTGGGCGACTACTACAAGCCCGACATGGAAACGCTGCGCCACCAGAGCTACCGTCCGCAGATGGATGGTGACAGCGCCGCCATCGAGGCTGCCGTTGACCTGATGCTCAAGGCCGAACGGCCGATCTTCTATACCGGTGGCGGCGTGATCAATGCCGGTCCCGAGGCGTCCGATCTGCTGCGCGAACTGGCCGAGCTGACGGGCTTCCCGGTCACCTCGACCCTGATGGGCCTGGGGGCCTTCCCGGCGTCCAATCCGCAGTGGATGGGCATGCTGGGCATGCACGGCACCTACGAAGCCAATCTGGCGATGCACGATTGCGACGTCATGATCAACATCGGCGCGCGCTTTGACGACCGTATCACCGGCCGCATCGACGCCTTCTCGCCGCACAGCCGCAAGATCCATGTCGATATCGACCCCAGCTCGATCAACAAGGTCGTGCGCGTCGACGTGCCGATCATCGGCGATTGCGCGCGCGTGCTCTCGGAAATGGTGCGCGTGTGGCGCAGCAAGACCAACCAGCCGCGCACCGAGGCCATCGCGCCGTGGTGGAAGCAGATCGAGAAGTGGCGCGCGGTCAATTCGCTCGGCTACAAGAACTCGGACACCACCATCAAGCCGCAATATGCCATCGAGCGTCTCTATGAGGCGACCCGCAAGCAGGCCAAGGATGTCTACATCACCACCGAAGTTGGCCAGCACCAGATGTGGGCGGCCCAGCACTTCCACTTCGACAAGCCAAACCGCTGGATGACCTCGGGCGGGCTGGGCACCATGGGCTATGGCCTGCCGGCCGCCGTCGGCGTGCAGGTGGCCCATCCCGATGCGCTGGTGATCGACATTGCCGGCGAGGCCAGCGTGCAGATGACCATGCAGGAGCTGTCCACGGCCGTGCAGTACCGCCTGCCGATCAAGGTGTTCATCCTCAACAACGAGCGCATGGGCATGGTGCGGCAGTGGCAGGATCTGCTGCATGGCAGCCGCTATGCACATTCCTATTCGGAATCGCTGCCTGACTTCGTCAAGCTGGCCGAAGCCTATGGCGGCAAGGGCATTCGCTGCGAAAGCCCGGCAGAGCTCGATGCCGCGATTGCCGAAATGCTCGACTACGACGGCCCGGTGCTGTTCGACGTCATCGTGGAAAAGGACGAGAACTGCCTGCCGATGATCCCGTCGGGCAAGCCGCACAATGAAATCATCCTGCCCGATACGGCCAATATCGGGGACATCATCGACGAGAAGGGACGGCAGCTCGTCTAGGGCGCTGCAGGGAGAACAGACATGAACGCACATCTGCAGCCTACGGGTTCGGCCTATTTCCTGACCAAGGAAACCCAGGAGATCGAGCGCCATACCCTCTCGGTGCTGGTCGACAATGAGCCGGGCATTCTCGCCCGGGTCGTCGGCCTGTTCTCGGCGCGCGGCTACAATATCGAGAGCCTGACTGTCAGCGAGACCGAACACGGCCGGCGACTTAGTCGCATCACCGTTGTCGTGATTGCCACCCCACGGGTGCTGGTGCAGATCAAGCTGCAGCTCGAGCGCCTGGTGCCGGTGCACAAGGTGCATGACCTGACGGCCGAGGGCGCCTCGCTTGAGCGCGAACTGGCGCTGATCAAGGTGGCCGGCTCGGGCGACCATCGCGCCGAGACGCTGCGCCTGGCCGATGCCTTCCGCGCCCAGATCGTGGATGCGTCGGTTGAGAGCTTTGTGTTCGAGGTGACCGGCAAGCCGGCCAAGATCGACAGCTTCATCGCGCTGATGCAGCCCCTTGGGCTTGTTGAAGTGGTGCGCACGGGCCTGGCGGCCATTTCGCGCGGCCCGCAGGGCATGTAGTCTATCTTGCGAACGGCGGTACCCTATTGGCGCCGCCGTTCGTCCTTTGCAGCGCATTCGATTCAAAGACGCCCGGCGATTGCACGAAAGCCTCCATGTCTATGGCCTAGCGTGCAATCATCGATTGCGATGGCCACCATCAAAAATGCTGGTTGGGTCCGGAGGAGCTGGTGGTGTAGTGATCTCCCGTTTGCAAAGGCGGTGTGCTCATGACCCTGTTGTCCGTCAATCTCAATGCGGTCGCGCAACTGCGCAATCGTCGTGACCTGCCCTGGCCCAGCGTGGTTGGCATCGCCCGTGTCGTTCTTGACGCAGGCGCGAGCGGCATCACCGTGCATCCCAGACCTGATGAACGCCACATTCGCCGCACCGACGTCTTCGATCTCGCAGCGCTCCTGGCCAGCGAATATCCCCATGCCGAGTTCAATATCGAGGGCTATCCGTCCGACGAGTTCATGGCGCTGATTGCCGAAGTCCGGCCGCATCAGGCTACGCTGGTGCCCGACAGTCCTGAGCAGCCGACGTCGGACCATGGCTGGGATTTCCGTGGGCAGACCATCCTGCTGGCGCGGGCCGTGCAGGCCCTCAAGGCCAGCGGCGCCCGTGTCTCGCTGTTTTGTGATCCCGATGCGGGCGCGGCCGGCGTCACCGCGGCCAAGGCTACGGCCGCCGATCGCATCGAACTTTATACCGGTCCCTATGGCGGCTGCTATGCCGATCCAGACCGGGCTGAATATGAGCTGGCTGCCCTGGCGGAGACGACCCGCGCTGCCCATGCCGTCGGGCTGGGGGTCAATGCCGGGCACGATCTGACACTGGCCAATCTGCCGGCCTTCCAGGCGGCGGTGCCCGGTGTCGAAGAAGTGTCCATCGGCCACGGATTGACGGCAGATGCCTTGCTGATGGGGTTCGGCCCGGCCGTGAAAGCCTATATCGCCGCCTTGCAGTAAATGCCGCGGCCCCATCGCCGGTTCGTCGCAGCCTGATTGGTGCGCCGCGATGAACAGTGCGTTAGCTGGTTGTGGCTAGCCGGTCCAATGCCCAGGCCTTTCCACCCTTCTGACGCAAAAATCCCATATTTCTCCTATGGTTACATAGCTGTGACCTAGGCAGGCAACTGTTGCCGCACCACAGTTTCGTGCCCCCTTGCGACAAGTCTTCTGGGTCACTTATATCGCCTCAGTTACGATTTGTTACCAAGGAGGGCTTCAATGTCCAAACTCAAGATTGGCGTCATCATCTCGTCCACCCGTCCGACCCGCTTCGGCGACAAGCCGGCACAGTGGATCCTGGAAAAGGCCAACGCCAATCCCAATATCGAAGCCGAGATCGTTGATCTGCGCGACTTCAACCTGCCGTTCTTTGACGAAATGGCGTCCAATGCCTGGATGCCCTCGCAGAACCCGCAGGCCGTTGCCTGGCAGAAGAAGATCGGTGAGTTCGACGGCTTCATCTTCGTGATCGCGGAATACAATCGCTCGATCACCGGCGCCCTCAAGAACGCCCTCGATCAGGCCTATGTCGAGTGGAACAAGAAGGCCTTCGGCATCGTCGGCTACGGCACTGTTGGCGCTGCACGCGCTGCCGAGCACCTGCGCGGCATCGGCGTTGAGCTGCAGATGGTCTCGACCCGCTCGGCCGTCCACATCGGTGGTGCCGACTTCTTCGCCGTCCATCCCCTTGGCCAGCAGAACAAGCCGATCTCGGAGATCGAAGGCTCGATCGGCGCCGGCGCCAACGACATGCTCGAGCAGCTGGTCTGGTGGGGCAATGCCGCCAAGGCAGCCCGCGCTGCCGACGCCAAATAAGCTTACGAAGACCTCCAAGTCTCGTTTACCAGCAGGGGTCGTCCGCAAGGGCGACCCCTGTTGGTTTGGTCATTGTGGACGCTAGCGGTTGTGTGAGACGGTCTGGGGGTGTATAGCCGCCCCCGCCTTTACCAAGAGAGCACCGGGTTCATGACGCAGACGAATTCGGCCGACGATAAAGTCGGCGTCGATGCGAGCCACGAAAACAGCCACGCCCATTCCAACAAAGACCTGCCGCTGCTGGCGCTGGGCGCTATTGGCGTGGTGTATGGCGATATCGGTACCAGCCCGATCTATGCGTTCCGCCAGGCGATGCATGTGCGCCCCGGCGCGGCCGAGAGTACAACCGAGATTCTGGGCCTGCTCTCGCTCATCGTCTGGGCGCTGACCCTGACCGTGGCGATCAAATATGTGTTCTTCGTCACCCGGGCCGACAACAACGGGGAAGGCGGCACGCTGTCGCTGATGGCGCTGGCGCGCAAGACTTTCACCAATCCGCCTGTATGGATCATGGTGCTCGGCGTCATGGGCGCCGCCATGTTCTATGGCGATGCCATCATCACGCCGGCCGTGTCGGTGTTGTCGGCCGTCGAGGGCCTGCGCCTGGTGGCGCCCGGCATGGAGCGCTGGGTGGTGCCCATTACCCTGGTCATCATCCTGGGCGTCTTCTTCGTGCAGCGATTCGGCACCGCCAAGGTGTCGATCGTGTTCGGCCCGGTGACGGCGGTGTGGTTCCTGACCCTGGGCTTTTCCGGCCTCGTGCACATCGTGGGCAATCCCACCGTGCTGCTGGCGATCAATCCGCTGCTGGGCCTGGAGTTCCTGTTCACCCACATCGGCATCGCCTTTGTGGTCATCGGCGCCATTTTTCTGGCTGTTACCGGTGCCGAGGCCCTCTACGTCGATCTGGGCCACTTTGGCCGCAAGCCGATCGTGCTGGCGTGGTTCGGCCTGGTGTTTCCGTGCCTGCTGCTCAACTACTTCGGCCAGGGTGCGTTTGTGCTGGATGTGGGCGTGCACAATGTGGAGAGCCCGTTCTTTGAGATGCAGCCCGAATGGGCGCTGTTGCCCTTCGTGATCCTGGCGACGCTGGCCACCATCATCGCCAGCCAGGCCGTGATCTCGGGCACCTACAGCCTCACCCAGCAGGCCATCGCCCTCAACATGCTGCCGCGCATGATGGTGCTGCACACCTCCGAGACCCAGAGCGGCCAAGTCTACATGCCGCAGATCAACACCATGCTGATGATCGGCGTGCTGATGCTGGTGCTGGCCTTTGGCAGCTCCGATGCGCTGTCGAACGCCTATGGCATTGCCGTGTCGGGCGTGATGCTGGTGACCCTGTCGCTGCTGGTCGTGGTGATGTGGCGCAACTGGAAGTGGCACCCCGCCGCTGTGATCGCCTTTGGCGTGGTCTTTGCCGCCATCGACGGCAGTTTCTTTACGGCCAATGCCTCCAAGCTCTTCCAGGGCGGTTGGGTGCCGGCCGTTGTCGCGGCCGTGGTATCGCTCATCATGTGGAGCTGGATGTCCGGCCGTCGCCGCCTCGCCGAAAAGACCCGGCGTGACGAAGTGCCGCTGCAGTTCCTGGTCGATAATCTGTCCAAGAAGAAACCAACCCTCGTGCCGGGCACAGCCGTGTTCCTGACCAGCGACATCGAGGGCGCGCCGACTGCACTGCTGCACAGCCTCAAGCACTACAAGGTGCTGCATGAGCAGAACGTGATCCTGACCGTGCGCACGTCAGCCTCGCCGCGTGTGGCCGACGACGAGAAGGTCACCATCGATTCCTACAACGAGTTGTTCAGCCGCGTTGTGGTGACCTTTGGCTATATGGAAACGCCCAATATTCCCAAGGCTCTGGCCCTCGGTCGCAAGCTGGGCTGGAAGTTCGACATCATGTCGACCTCGTTCTTCCTGTCGCGCCGATCCCTCAAGCCAGGTCCCAAGCCCGGCAATCCGCTGCGGTTCTGGCAGGACCGGCTGTTCACGCGCCTGGCCAAGAACGCCAGCGACGCGACAGAATATTTCCACATTCCGACCGGTCGGGTGGTCGAGATTGGCACGCAGGTGGTGCTGTAGTCCCCGGCGGGGGCTACTTGACCATGTCTGGGCAGAGGTAGGGAACGCTGGCGGTGGTGTAGCGCAATTCCTGCACTTCACTGCCCAGCTTGAGGTTGAGCACCAGTTCGGTGGCGCTGAGGCTGGCGATGTCGGCATTGATCGTCATGCCATCCTCGTCCCAGCTGATCGCTGAATCAGACACCTGCTGCCACTTGGAGAGGCGATAGGTCTCCCAGCAGCTGTCGCTGACCAGTGTGCCGTCGGCGAGGAAGATCTGCATCGGGCCGGGCTGACCGGCGTCCGCATTGGCCTGCACCCAGACCTTGTTCAGCAGTGGATTGGCATTGTCGCTGTCGTCATCATTGATGTCGTCTGCGTCCTGGCTGTCCTGCGCGATGGTCGGCACAACCGTGGCTGCACCAACCCCCCAGCAGGTCAACAAAGCGATGATAGCAGCCTTGGTATCCATGCAACACACTCCCTCGTGCATCATCCAGCTGGTGACTGAATCGTCTTCAGACAAGTCTCGGTGGGCAAAGCGGCAAGATTGCGTTGCCCGAAGATCACATTTCGGCAGGGCTGGGGCCGGCGCGAACGCCGGCCCGCTGACTGTCAGGCCTTGGCAAACTGCCGCAGGCCGAGCGAGCGGTCGCGGCTGCTGACCCGGTCGGTCTGCACCGGCCAGAGGTCATAGCTGGTCGCGCCAAGTTCGTGGTTGGCGTGGACGGCCCAGTTCGGGTCGTCCAGGGCGCCTCGCGCCAGGGCGACGAAATCGGCATCGCCCTTGGCAACAATATCTTCGGCGCCCTGCGGATCGCCCAGCAGGCCAACCGCCATGGTCGGGATGTCGGCACCATCGCGCACCGCACGCGACAGGGGCACCTGGTAATTCTCGATCGCTTCGATGCGGGCGCCGTCGAAGCCACCGCTCGAGCAGTCGATCGCGTCGACGCCACGCGCCTTGAGTTCGCGCGCCAGCGCCACGCTGTCTTCGACCTGCCAGCCTTCAGGGTGCCAGTCGGTCACCGACAAGCGGGCGAGAAGGGGCTTGTCCATCGGCCAGACGGCACGCACCGCCTCGGCCACTTCGAGAACGATGCGCATGCGGTTCTCGCGGCTGCCGCCATATTCGTCCGTGCGTTTGTTGGCCAGCGGCGAGAGGAACTGGTTGAGCAGGTAGCCGTGCGCCGCATGGATCTCGACGGTGTCGAAGCCGGCCTGGTTGGCGCGGACGGCGGCAGCGGCAAAGGCATCGACGACTGCCTTGATCTCGGCCTTGTCGAGCGCGTGGGGCACCTGGTAGTCGGGATTGTTGGGATCATGGGAGACGGCGCTGGGGGCGACAGGCGTCCAGTGCTCATAGGCCACGGCGGCGCGCTCGGCCTCGGTCATGTTGGGGATGTCGTTCCAGCTCACCGGCGTCGAGGCCTTGCGGCCGGCATGGGCCAGCTGGATACCGGCAGCGGCGCCCTGGCTGTGCAGGAAGTCGACGATGCGGGCGAGGGGCGCGATCTGCTCGTCCTGCCACAGGCCGAGATCGGCATAGGAAATGCGGCCCTCGGCCGTCACGCCGGTTGCCTCGAGAATGACCAGGCCAAAGCCGCCGATGGCGAAGCGCCCGAGATGGACCAGGTGCCAGTCATTGGCCACGCCGTGCCGGGCAGAGTACTGGCACATGGGGGCGACAACCGTGCGGTTGCGCAGCGTGAGGCCACGCAGCGTGGCAGGCGAGAACAATACGGACATAAAGACGCTCGATTGGTTGCGGCGGAAGAATTGATGAATGCCAAGATGGCGACTGTCGCTTCCATCGGCAAGTGCCGATGAAAAGAAAATGTGCCGGACCGTGCGGGGCAAAGAGAAGGCCAGAGCCGGCTGAAAAGACGATGGCGGCCCGTTGGGGCCGCCATGCAGGGTGGGTCTGGCTGGCTGTGCCGCCAGTCGATCCAGTCTAGGTGCCAAACCGACGCGCGGGCGCCGATTCCGAGCGTGTCGCTGCCGTGGCGCTCGTGCGATTTGCGTGCTTGCCGGACGGCGGCTCCACAACGAAGACGGCAACGATCTGGTCGAGGTCATTGGCCTGGGATTCGGTCTGCTCGATGGCGGCGTTGGTTTCTTCAACGAGCGCCGCATTGTGCTGGGTCATCTCGTCCATCTGGCGGATGGCGGTCGAGACCTCTCGAATTGCGCCGGACTGTTCCTGGCTGGCCCGCGCGATGTCGTTGACGATGCGCGTATTCTCCTGAACCTCGGTGAGAATGGAGACCAACCGGTCCGCGGCATCAGAGACCAGGCGAGAGCCGTCGCTCACTTCATTGGCCGATTGCTCGATGAGCACTTTGACCTCGGCAGAAGCGTTGGCGGCGCTTTGAGCCAGGCGACGCACTTCGACGGCCACAACGGCAAAGCCCTTGCCGGCATCGCCGGCGCGGGCCGCTTCCACCGACGCGTTGAGCGCCAGCAGATTGGTCTGGAAGGCGATGTCGTCGATCATACCGATGATGTTGGAGATCTTGGCTGACGAGTTGGTGATGCGCTCCATTGCCAGGTTGGCGTCAGACATGACCTTGCCGCCCTGTTCGGCGCTGCTGGCCACTGTCTCGGCCTTGCCTCGGGCCACGTCCGCGCGTTCCGCATTTGCGATCACGGTGCTGGCCAGTTGCTCCATTGCCGCTGACGTCTCCTCGATGGCGGCAGCCTGGCGCGTGGTGCGTTCGGCCAGATCATTGGCGCCTGACAGGATTTCACCCGTTGCCTGCTTGAGCGAGCCCGATGTGGCGCGCAGCTTCGAGACCACGTCGGCAAAGCGTTCGAGCGAGTTGTTGTAGGCCATACGAAGATCCTCGTAGGTGCCCGGGAAGCGCTCGGTGATGCGGTAGCTCAGATTGCCGTCGGCCAGCTGCGCCAGCCCGCGGCCGAGCGATTCAACCACGACGCGCTGTTCTTCGGCGGTCTGCAGACGCTCGGATTCGGTGCGATTTCGCTCCTGTTCGCCGAGCAGGCGCTGCTGTTCAGCTTCTGCGTGCTGGCGGGCCGTGGTGACTTCCAGCACGCGGCCATGGGCGAGTTTGTGGCGGAAGGCCTCGAGCGCGACGGCGACGGCGCCGATTTCGTCCGATCGTCCCTGGCCGGCTATGGCTTCATCCAGTTGGCCGTCGGACAGGCGTCCAACCTCGCGCAGCAGGGAGCCCATGGGCTGCTGGACAAACATGCGGATGGCCAGGAACAGCGCGATCATGACGGCGGCGAGAATGACCAGCCCGCCAGCGACGAGCACCAGGGTCTGTTCGTCGACCACCGTGGAGATCACCGATACGGGCACATCTTCGACAATAGCCCAGTTGGCGTTGAGGCCGGGCAGGGCAAATGGATGGATCAGGCGATAGACCATCTGGCCATCGGCGCCGGTCACATCCTTGAGAATGGCGGTCTTGCCCTCGGAGAGCGCGGCCGAAACGGCCTGGGATTGTGCCGACGGCGCAGCCGTTCCCACGGTGTCGTCATAGTCCTTGAGCAGCATGTCTTCCTGCGGCGCGGCGAGCCATTTGCCGCCAGCGGACATGAGATAGACACTGCCGGTATCGAAAGGACGCTGTTCCTTGACCAGATTTGAAAGGCTGTCGAGGCCGACGTCGACACCCACGACGCCACGCAGCTGGCCGCTCACCAGGATTGGCTGAATGATGCTCATCATCAGCATGCCGCCGACAGTGTCTTCGGCATAGGGCTCGGTCACGCCGCTCTTGAGGGTGCGAGCAACGTCGGCATAAAAGGCCTCATCGTAGCTGACCACATCGGGGACAATCAGGGACAGGCCCGAATCCGATCGCGTCCAATAGGGGGTGAACTGGCCGGTCGCATTGGTGCCAAGCGTTTCGTCGGCCGTGGCGGTGCTGGGCACCCCATCGAGCCCCTCGGGCGCTTCGAGGGCCCAGGCGCCAAACACGGAGTCGAACTTTTCGATCTGCGGCTTGAGAATCTGGACGATGCCGGCGCGATCAATGGTCCCGCTGGCAAGGCCGGTCTCGATGGTTCCGGCCAGGGCACGGGTCGATCCCGACAGAAGACCAATCTCGGTATTGAGCGCCATGGCGTTCGCGGCAGCGTCGGTGCGGGCCTGGTCCAGAATCAGAGACTCGGCCTTGTCGCGGACCTGGAGTGTCACCACCAGGAAGGTGGATGCCAGCAGTGTGCTGATCGCCAGGGCGCTGACAGCCAGTAGTTTGACGGCAATAGGCCGTTTAAGTGTTGCTGCCATTGAATTCTCAACTTTCCACTGCACGGGGGACGCAGTTCCGGCAACACGTCAGATCTGGACGCCGGGCTGTTTTGACCATTGATTAGTACTACTCTAGAATTAATGAAGGTTTGTTTTCCGGCCGTTTGCCACGCTGATCGGCGTCTTTAGGCTGCTCGATCATCTCCCCGGCTGGCTGCCGCGTGCCCTTGTCTTGCTACGCAGCGGCCTGTCCCTGCCGCCTCGGCCGCGAAAAATCGCTTGCATCGAACCGTACCGTACGGTACGGCAGAGAACGAATTCCGCCGAAACCGTTCGGTATAGCAGGCAAGGACGCGCCGTGGCCCTGACCATCAAGGTCAACGAAGAGACGTTTACGCCCCGGCAGCAGGCAGTGCTGACGGCGGCGCTGGACCTGCTCGTCGAAAATGGCGACGGCCTGACCATGACGGCCGTGGCGCGGCGCGCCTCGTGCAGCAAGGAAACGCTCTACAAATGGTTCGGTGATCGCGACGGGCTGCTGACCGCCACGGTGCAATGGCAGGCGGCCAAAGTGCGCATGCCGCAGGTTGATCGCAGCGGGCTCAATGCCAAGACGCTGCGCGCCAGCATCGAGCAATTCGCCCGCGACCTGCTCACCGTCATCACCGGGGAAGTCTCCATCACGCTCAACCGCACGGCCGTGACCCACGCCGCCCAGGAAAAGGACAGCCTGGGCATGATCGTGCTGGAAAACGGTCCGCTGGCCATTCGCCGCCGGCTCAAGCCGATTCTGGAAGCCGGACGCGATGCGCGCCTGTTGCGCTTCACCAGCAGCGAAGACGCGTATCGCACCTTCTTCGGCCTGGTGGTGCGCGATGTGCAGATCCGCCTGTTGCTGGGCGACAAGGCGCTGACGCAGGCCAATGTCACCGACAATATCGAAGCGGACGTCAAGGCCGCGACCGATCAGTTCTTTGCCCTTTACGGGGCGAAAGCCACACAAGCATAACCGCATTTCAAGGGAGCAACCCATGCGCGTCTATTACGATCGTGATGCCGATCTCAACATCATCAAGTCCAAGAAGGTCGCCATCGTCGGCTACGGCAGCCAGGGCCATGCCCATGTGCTGAACCTGCGCGACTCTGGCGTCACCGACGTCGTGGTGGCCCTGCGTCCGGGTTCCCCGTCGGCCAAGAAGGCCGAGGGTGAAGGCCTCAAGGTGATGAGCGTCGCCGATGCCTCCAAGTGGGCCGACGTCATCATGATGCTGACCCCTGACGAGCTGCAGGCCGACATCTACAAGCAGCACATCGAGCCCAATATCCGTGATGGCGCTGCCCTGGCGTTCGCGCATGGCCTGAACGTGCACTTCAACCTGATCGAGCCCAAGTCGACCGTCGACGTGATCATGATCGCCCCCAAGGGCCCGGGCCACACCGTGCGCGGCGAATACCAGAAGGGTGGCGGTGTGCCGTGCCTGATCGCCGTGCACCAGGACGCATCGGGCAATGCCCATGACATCGCGCTGGCCTATGCCTCGGGCGTTGGCGGTGGCCGTTCGGGCGTCATCGAGACCAATTTCCGCGAAGAATGCGAAACCGACCTGTTCGGCGAGCAGGCCGTGCTCTGCGGCGGTCTGGTCGAGCTGATCCGTGCTGGCTTCGAGACGCTGGTGGAAGCCGGCTATGCGCCCGAAATGGCCTATTTCGAGTGCCTGCACGAAGTGAAGCTCATCGTCGACCTGATCTACCAGGGCGGCATTGCCAACATGAACTACTCGATCTCCAACACCGCTGAGTGGGGCGAGTATGTCACCGGTCCGCGCATCATCACCTCGGAAACCAAGGCCGAGATGAAGCGCGTGCTGCACGACATCCAGTCAGGCAAGTTCACCAGCGAGTGGATGCAGGAAATCAAGTCGGGCGGCGCCCGCTTCAAGGCAACCCGTCGCCTGGCCGACGAGCATGCCATCGAGGAAGTCGGCGGCAAGCTGCGCGACATGATGCCCTGGATCAAGGCCGGCGCCCTGGTCAACAAAGAAAAGAACTAGGACTGACAGACAAGGCGGCCGGGGGAGACCCCGGCCGTTTTCATTTCTCCATGCAGATCACCCCCATCACCGCTGTCCATATCCGCCTGGTGCCAGGGGCATGGCCACTGCCGCCGGCCATGCGCGCCGACGTGCCGGCTTTTTGGGCCGAGGCCGTGGCAGCCAACCCGCATCTCTGGGACGGGCGTGTGCTGGGGCTGTCGCCCGTTGGCTCCGGGCCCATGATCGACCCTCAGGGCGTGTTGCGCGCCGAGGCGCGGGAAGATGGCTATTCGGCCCTGATGACCTGGCGGCGGCATGGCTTTGCCGACTTCGGCCTGCGCCATGCCTTTGGCTGTGCGCTGATCGTTTCGTCCGATGGCGCGCTGATCTATGGCGTGATGGGTGGCGACACGGCCAATGCCGGCCGCGTCTATCCGCCGGGCGGCTCGCTGGAGCCGCGCGATGTGCGGCCCGACGGCAGCGTTGACGCGCTCAACTGCATCGCGCTGGAACTGGACGAAGAAACCGGGCTCACTGTCGCGGAGGCCCGCGGTGGCCAGCTCTACGCGGTCGAGCAGGGCACGCTGATCTCGCTGATCAAGGTGCTGCATTTCCCGGAAGCGGCCGAGGATCTGGTCGCTCGCATCCGTGTCAATCTCGATGCCCAGGCGCATCGTGAGCTTGCCGATGTCGTGGTCGTCCACAGCCATGCCGATGCCGTGCGCCTGGGTGCCGTGCCCTATGCCCAGGCCGTGGCGGCTGCCTTCGAGGCCGGCAGCCTGAGCTGATCGCCGCTTTCGGCTGCTGGGGCTGCCTCGATCACACTTGTGCGGTCCGCCTCGCTTGGCGCTTTCCTTAAACTGCTGTGACGACTAGACTTGGCTGGTCTCGACAAGTCCTGGCTTCTTCCATTCGTGGGTGACCAAAGACGATGACCAAGCGAATTTTCCGCCTGTATTTGATCAAACCCTCGCACTACGACGATGACGGCTATGTCATCCAGTGGTGGCGATCGCCCATTCCGTCCAATTCATTGGCCGCCGTCTATGGTCTGGCGCGCGACTGTATTGCGCGGCAAGTGCTTGGTCCGGATGTGCAATTTGATGTGCAGGTGATTGACGAGACCAATACCGAGGTGCATGTGGGCCGCATCGCGGCGCAGATCGAGGCTGCCGATGCCGGCATGGTCATGCTGGTGGGTGTGCAGTCCAATCAGTTTCCCCGCGCGCTGGATATTGCGCGGCCGCTGCGGGCGCGCGGCCTTCAGGTGGGCATCGGAGGCTTCCATGTCTCGGGCGTCATCTCCATGCTCAATGGCGAGGACGAGCGGTTCAAGGAGGCGCAGGCCCTGGGTATTTCAATGTTCGCGGGCGAAGCCGAGGGGCGGCTGGAAGCAGTTCTGCGCGATGCCAATGTCGGCACGCTGCAGCCGCTCTATAATTTCATGAATGATCTGCCGGGCATTGAGGATACGCCGGTGCCGTTCCTGCCGGCCAATCACGTCGGCAAGACGGCCTATAACCTCACCAGCTTCGATGCCGGGCGGGGGTGTCCCTATCAGTGCAGCTTCTGCACCATCATCAATGTGCAGGGGCGCAAGTCGCGCCGCCGCTCACCCGATGATGTCGAGAAAATCGTGCGGGACAATCTGGCCCAGGGCGTGCGCCGATTCTTCATCACCGATGACAATTTTGCCCGCAACAAGGATTGGGAGCCCATTCTCGATCGGTTGATTGCCATGCGCGAGGGCGAGAAGCTCGATTTCAACTTCATCATCCAGGTCGATACGCTCTGCCACAAAATCGAGAACTTCGTCGAAAAATGCGCCCGGGCAGGGGTCAAGCGCGTGTTCATCGGGCTGGAGAATGTCAATCCGGCCAATCTGATGGGCGCCAAGAAGCGGCAGAACAAGATCACCGAATATCGCACCATGCTGCTGGCCTGGAAGGCGCAGCATGTCATCACCTATGCCGGCTATATCCTGGGCTTTCCCGGCGATACGCCCGAGCGCATCGCCCATGACATCGAAGTGATCCAGCGCGAGCTGCCGGTAGACCTCTTGGAATTCTTCTTCCTCACGCCACTGCCCGGTTCGGAGGATCACCAGAAGCTGCATCGCTCGGGCGTGGCCATGGATGAGGACCTCAACCGCTATGACCTCAACCATGTCACCACCGCCCATCCGCTGATGAGCCGGGCGGAATGGGAGAAGGTCTATGCCGATGCCTGGATGCAGTATTACACGCCGGCCCATGTCGAGACGATCATGCGGCGGGCGGCGGTCACCGGCATATCGACGGCCAATATCCTGCTGTTGGTGACGTGGTTCGTTGGTTCCGTGACCATCGAGGGCGTGCATCCGCTCGAGGGCGGTGGCGTGCGGCGCAAATATCGCCATGCGCGGCGCCCGGAACTGGGGCTGGAAAGTCCGCTGGTGTTCTATCCGCGGTATTGGGCCGAGACGGTGGGCAAGGTCTTTGCCTGGGCTGCGCTCTACTTGAAGTTCGGCATGGTGCTGCGCCGGGTCGACAAGGATCCGGCCAAGGCCAGCTATACCGATGTGGCGCTGACGCCGGTGAGTGAGCAGGAGGAGGCGCTCGAAATGTTCCAGTCCAGCGACGCCCAGGCCTGGCTCAAGCAGGAAAAGCGCCTTGATCGCGTCCGGCATGGCGAAGACATGCCGGAATCAACGCCCTAGGCGCGATTGCATCTCGGCCCTTCTGATGCAGCCGAACTTGGTCTAGAAGCGATGCAGACCAAGGCGCAAAAGAATGGAGAGGGGCGAAATGAGTCTGCCGGATTTTCCCGTCGAAGGCGGCTGCCAATGTGGCGCGGTGCGCTATCGGCTCAAGGCCAGCCCGTTATCCGTCTATAATTGCCATTGCAAGGATTGCCAGCGCTTCTCTGGCGCGGCCTGGTCCATGTCGATGATCGTGCGCGACGCCGACTTCGAGGCCTCGGGCGAAGTGGAAACCTATGACCGCAAGGCCGACAGCGGCAATGTCATCGCCATGCACTTCTGCGCCAATTGCCACGGCTGGCTGTGGAACACGCCGCCGGCGCCGGGCATCAAGGTGGTTCGGGCTGGCACGCTCGATGACCTGAACTGGGCGCCGCCTGTGGGCAATATCTGGACCGACAGCAAGGCCGCCTGGGTCGACATCGATCAGAGCCTCGTCAATTTCCCCAAGGGCGCAGTGGATCGTACGCCGCTGTTTGACGCCTGGACCGCACTCAACAGCAAGGACGCATGACTATGGCCGTGGCGGACGATATCGCGCTCGTCAAGAAGCAGGAACTGGCGCTCGAACTCTCGCGTTTCGATGAGGATGTGGCCTTTGAGATCGGGTCGGCCATCCGTTCCCGGGCGCTGGCCGAGGGCATGGGCATTGTGATCGACCTGCGCACTTGGGACCGGCAGGTGTTCTTTGCTGCCACGGCCAATACCAGTGCCGACAATGCCGAATGGGTTCGGCGCAAGATCAACACCGTGCGGCGCTACCAGCGCGCCAGCTATCGCATGGTGCTCGAGCGCGGCGAGGGCCCGTTCACGCCGCAGTCGGGCGCTGATCCGGCGGACTTTGTCATTGCCGGCGGGGGCTTTCCCATTCGTGTCAAAGGTGCCGGCATCATTGGTGCGCTCACCATCTCAGGCCTGCCGGGGCGAAGCGATCATGCCGTGGCTGTTGATGCCCTGTGCGATCACCTCGGGCTGGCCCGTGCCGACTATGCCTTGCCGCTTGAGTAGGGGGCGGATGTGAAACTCAACTATATGCTGCTCGATGTCTTCACTCGCGAGCGGCTCAAGGGTAACCCGCTGGCCGTTGTGCCCAAGGCCGATGGACTGCTCGACGACGAGATGCAGGCCATTGCCCGCGAGTTCAACCTCAGCGAGACGGTGTTTCTGTTCAAGCCTGCCTCGGAACGCAATACGGCGGCGGTGCGTATCTTCACACCCTATCAGGAGCTTCCTTTTGCCGGCCATCCCACCGTGGGGGCGGCCGTGGTGCTTGGCCTGCAGCGCAAGGCCAGTGCCGTTCGCATGGAAGAAAAGGTCGGGCTGATCACGGCCCTGTTTGAAAAGGTCGACCGGCGCTCGGGCGAAGCGCGCTTTGCGCTGCCGCGGCTGCCCCAGCGCATCGCCGAATTCAAGGACCGACTGGCCATCGCCCAGGCGCTGGGCATCGAGCCGGAAGACATTGGTTGCGCCGGTTACCAGCCCGCGGTGTTCTCGGCGGGCGTCACATTCCATCTCGTTCCCGTGCGCGACGCCGCCGTGCTGCGGCGCATCCAGCTCAACCGGGCGCGCTGGGACAGTGTATTCCACCACGACCACAACTCGGCCTATGTCTTCACGCTGACGCCCGACGAGCCGGACAACGACCTGGCCGCCCGCATGTTCGGCATGGGCGTGGGCGAAGACCCGGGCACGGGCTCGGCCGCTGCGGCGCTCATTGGCCTGTTGGCCGAACAGGCCCCACTCGCCAATGGACAGGCCGATTTCGTGCTGCGTCAGGGCGTCGAAATGGGGCGGCCCTGCCGGATCATGCTGCAGTTGCGCAAGGAAGATGATGTGCTCGTGCACGGCAGCATTGGCGGCGATGCCATCGTGCTGGGCGAGGGCGTGCTCGATTTTGACGACTGACTGCACACCAAAAAATCATCTTGTGCTGCGCGCGGGCTTGCATGGCAGTCCCGATTGGCGCATTCTGCAGCAACATCAGGACGAAACCCATGCAGCGCAAGCGCGCCAAAGCCATTGCCATCAGCCAGCGCGACGCCCTTCGGGCGCGCATGATGATTGCTGCCGGCCTGCTGCTGCTGCCCGCGGCCCTGCTCCTCCTTCTTATCAGCCCCTGATCACCGGCAGCTCGTTGAAACGAGCGGGTCGTCAGGGGATTACGCCACATGCCGAACAGCAAATGTCCGGCCTCTGAGAGCTTTGCTCTGGGCCGATGATAGGAACACCATCAATGTCTGCCACCACCGATTCCAACAAAGACCGCATCTTCATCTTTGACACCACGCTGCGCGACGGCGAGCAGTCGCCCGGCGCGACCATGACGCTGGAAGAAAAGCTGCAGGTTGCCGAGACGCTCGACGACATGGGCGTCGACATCATCGAAGCCGGCTTCCCCATCGCATCCAATGGCGACTTCGAGGCCGTGGTGGCCGTGGCCAAGCAGGTCAAGCGCGCCACCGTCGCGGGCCTGGCCCGTGCGATCAGCGCCGACATCGACCGGGCCGGCGAGGCCGTGCGCCATGCCCAGCGCGGCCGCATCCACACTTTCGTCTCCACCTCGCCCATCCATCTGGCCCACCAGATGAAAAAGACCGAGGACGAGGTCATCGAGATCATCGCCCGCACGGTCGCCCAGGCGCGCAATCTGATCGACGATGTCGAATGGTCGGCGATGGACGCCACCCGCACGCCGCTGGAGTTCCTCAAGCGCTGCGTCGAGACGGCCATCAAGGCTGGCGCCACCACCATCAATCTGCCCGATACGGTGGGTTATGCTGTGCCCGACGAGCATGAGAACATGTTCCGCACCATCATCACGTCGGTGCCGGGCGCCGACAAGGCGATCTTCTCGGCCCATTGCCACAATGACCTGGGCCTGGCCGTCGCCAATTCACTGGCCGCCGTGCGCGGTGGTGCGCGCCAGGTGGAGTGCACCATCAATGGCCTGGGCGAGCGCGCCGGCAATGCCGCACTCGAAGAGGTGGTGATGGCGCTGCGCACGCGTGGCGACGTCATGCCCTATCACACCGAGATCGAGACCACCCATCTGGCCCGCGCCAGCAAGATCGTTTCGGCGGCGGCCAATTTCCCGGTGCAGTACAACAAGGCCATCGTGGGCAAGAACGCCTTCGCCCATGAGAGCGGCATCCATCAGGACGGCATGCTCAAGAACGCCGAGACCTATGAGATCATGACGCCGGCCAGCGTGGGCATCAAGGAAACCACCCTGGTGATGGGCAAGCATTCCGGCCGCGCCGCCTTCAAGGACAAGCTCAAGGAGCTGGGCTACGAACTGGGCGACAATGCCTTCCAGGAAGCCTTTGTGCGCTTCAAGGATCTAGCTGACCGCAAGAAGCATGTCTATGACGCCGACATCGTGGCGCTGGTGGACGACGAGGTCGGCTCGGTCGGCGACCGCATCCGCCTGGTCGACATGCAGGTCGTGTCCAAGACCGGCGGCGTGCACAAGTGCGACATGACCCTGAGCATCGATGGCGAAGAAACGGCTGTCAGCTTTGAGGGCACCGGCTCGGTGGATGCCATCTTCAACGCCATCAAGGCCGGCGTCGGTCAGCAGCCGCATCTGGTGCTCTATGCGGTTGACGGCGTGACCGGCGGCACTGACGCGCAGGCCAGCGCGCATGTTCGCCTGGAGATGAACGGCCGGATCGTCTCGGGCAATGCTGCCGAGCCCGATACACTGGTGGCTTCGGCCCGCGCCTATCTCAACGCCTACAATCGCCTGCTGATCGAACGCGGCGCTTCGGCACAGGGTGCTCTCGCCGGCTAGGCTTGCCATGGACGGCGGGGCTGCTCATGTCGCCTTGTGACATGACTGCCTTGCCGGCATGGACCTTGCGCAGGCCGTGAGGCTGCGCCACCACTGCAGGGCGATGACAGAGAGAGCGCTTGCATGAGCTTGAAGGCCGAAGTGCGGGGCATGGCCACGGCCGGAATGCTGGCGTTTGCCATGGTGCTCTTGCTGGTGAGCGTGCCGCGCGGCATTCCGGGCGTCGACCTGCTGCAGAGCCTGCGCTTCCACATTGCCGCATTGGGTGTTCCGCTGGTGGCGGTGTTGCTGGTGACCGGTGGTCGCTGGCGCGCTCTGGTGGTGGTGGTGCTGATGCTGGCCAGCGTCGGGCAGGGACTGGTGCCGATCCTTGATGGCTACCAGCGCCGCGACGCGGTGACGGGCGATGTGCTGGCCCGGCTCAAGGTGATCAGTTTCAACGTGCTCACCGGCAATCTCAAGGGACGCGCCGCCGCGGACTATATCATCGGCCAGGCGCCCGACATTGCCGTGGTGATGGAGACCCCAGGCATCGAGGCCTATCTGGACGATATTGCCAAGGTTCTGCCCTACAGGGTGGGCTGCGAGCGCCGACGCACCTGCGACCTCACCATCTTCTCGCGCGTGCCGATCGAAGAGCCGCAGATGCTGCTGATGCCGCCGTTTCAACGCGAGAGGCTGGCGGTGGCTCACGTCAGCTTTGAGGGGGTGCCCCTGACGGTGGTTGGCGCCCATCTCTCCAAGCCCTATTTCGACGAGGCGGCATGGATGGAGCTGCAGAGCGTTCATGCCGTGCTGAACGGGATTGAGGGCCGCGTCCTGGTCTCTGGCGATTTCAATGCCGCAGCTTGGTCAGACGAAATCGCGCAGTTCAGTCAAGGCGCGGACCTGGTGCCGCCGCCCTGGCATCCGGGCACCTGGCCGGTGCGTCTGGGCGCCCTGGGCGTGCCGATCGACAACATGTTCACCCGCGGCAGCATTCTGATCGACGCCATCGATTCCCCGGCCGACAGCTTTGGTTCCAATCACCGGGCGCTCCGCGCCGAAGTCAGCCTGCGGGCGGGGTCCTAGCGGCCGCGATGGCCAGCGGCAATTGCTCGGCCAGCAGGTCAAGCGCGGCGGGCAGACCGGCGCTGATGCGAATACAGTGATCCAGGCCCGGCGTGCCCGGCTTGCGGATGAACACGCCCCTTTCGGCCAGTCCCGTCAGGATGCGCTGGGCAAAGCCGGCATCACTGCGGCAGTCGATGGCGACGAAGTTGGTCGCTGAGGGCAGGGGGTGGAGGCCATTGTCTTGGGCGATGCCGGCGATGCGCGCCTTGGCCGCATTGGTCTGTGCGATGACGCTGTTGAGATGATCGGTGTCCGCCAGCGCCGCGATTGCGCCGGCCTGGGCCACCGAACTCACCCCGAAATGGTCGCGCACGCGCTCGAAGGCCCGGATGGTCTGCCGCTCGCCAAAGGCGTAGCCGACGCGCATGCCGGCCATGCCATAGGCCTTGGAGAAGGTGCGCATGCGCAGCAGATTGGGCCGGCTGGTATCGATGGGCGGCATCGTGCCCTGGGGCGCCAGCTCGCCATAGGCCTCGTCGAGCACGATCAGCGTGGTTGCCGGAACGCTGTCGATGAAGCGTTCCACCGCTTCGGCGGGCCAGGCGCTGCCCATGGGATTGTCGGGATTGGCAAGATAGACCATCGCCGCGTCGTTCTCCCGCGCCAGGCGCGCCAGGGCGTCCACGTCCTCGTAGTATTCGCGATAGGGCGCGGTCACCATGCGGGTGCCATAGCCCACCAGATGGTAGTTGAAGGTCGGGTAGCCGCCCAGCGAGGTGACCACCACATCGCCCGGCGCTGCATAGAGGCGCACCGTCAGGCCAAGCAGCGCATCCACGCCGGGGCCCGCCACCACCTCATCGGCTGCGATGCCAAGATGGCGGGCGATGGCCACGCGCAGGTCATGACATTCCGGATCGCCATATTTCCAGCTGTGGTCGATCGCGTCGGCAATCACCTGCCGGGTCGATTCGGCGATGCCGAATGGGCTCTCATTGGCGCCGAGTCGGGCCTGGAACGGGGTCCCCAGCCGGCGTTCGATGGCTTCGGGGCCGGTGAAGGGCACGGTTTCGGGAACGGCATCGGCAATAGGGGCCAGGCGGGGGCGCAACATGGGCAGGACTCGCGACAACGTCCGGCCATCGTAACTGCATTCCCGCCATGCGCCAGCCGCATTCGGCAGGCGGTCGCTCTGTTAATGAAGACGTTGAAGCCATTGGCCTCAAACCCGCGCTCCCACAGTTATACACAGCGTCTGCGCGCTTGACGCGGGCCAGACCTCAGGTGACGTGGGGCTTTGCGGAGAGCACTTGAATGGGCGGCATTTGACTTAAATGCGCGCCGCGCCGGCAACTTTCCGAAAGGCATGCGGGCGCAGTCTGGCGGCGCGTCTTACCCGGGACGTTTCCACTTACAAGCCGTTTTCAAGGAGACATTTGATATGCCGCCAACCTACCTTCTTGCGCGCGATCATCTCGAGCGCGCCGCAGCTTTGCTGCGGGGAGACGATGGCCGGGCGCGCCAGGTGCTGTACATCATCGAGAGGACCATCAACCTGATGGACGACATGTTGCCGGAACCCCGTGCCCGCAAGAGCAATGTGCTGGACTTTGAAGCCTTCAAGGAAAGCCGCGCACAAATGAAATGACTGCCCCTCCGCGCCAGGCACGTGACGCCGACGCGGGGCTATGGACTATCCGCGCCACCCTGTGGCGCTTGTTTTTTGGTTGGACACTAAAAGTTTTAGCGCCTCTCGCCCTAGGAATTCCGGGCTTTGCCCGAGTTTGTGCACCTCAGTTTTCGGGAAAGTTTGCACAAGCGCTAGACAGCGCAGAATCCCTTTGGTAGAGAGGCGCCACTTTGGAAGCCCAAGCACTGGGCGAGTAGCTCAGCTGGTAGAGCAGACGACTCTTAATCGTCGGGTCCACGGTTCGAATCCGTGCTCGCCCACCAAAGTTTCCCTTCCTTCAGATCGCAAAATGCAGCGCTTGCCATGTGGCCGGCGAGCGCGTTTGCGTGCCGGACGCATCGGCGGGCTGTCGCTCACACACGGTTGCCAATAGCGCCGCTCGTCAGTCTGTCACCAAGCTGTCAGATCGGGCCGAAACGCCCATAAATGCTAAGTTTTTTGACGTATTTCTGTCCCGCGCGCTTTTCACCGCCACAGTGTCGGTCTATAGGCGGGCGGTAGTTTCCGTTGTCCGCGAGGCCCGTGATGTTCGGCATCGATCCCAGCTTTCTCACATCGCTTGTGCAGGTGATCCTGATCGACCTGGTGCTGGCCGGCGACAATGCCGTTGTCATCGGCATGGCGGCGGCAGGGCTTGCCTCGGATGTGCGTCGCCGGGCCATTCTCATCGGCATTCTGGCGGCGACGGTGCTGCGCATCTTCTTTGCGCTGATCACCACCCAGTTGCTGGCGCTTGGCGGTGGTCTGCTGATCGCCGGTGGCGTGCTGCTGTTCTACGTCTGCTGGAAGATGTATCGCGAGCTCACGACCTCGGAAGACGATACGCACAACGCGCAGGAGGCGTTGGAAAACTCCGACACCAATGCTGATGGCACCATCAGCGGCACGGCCCCGCGCAAGACCCTGCGCCAGGCGATCATCCAGATCATCATTGCCGACGTTTCGATGTCGCTGGACAATGTTCTGGCCGTGGCCGGCGCGGCGCAGCACCATTTCGAGGCCCTGGTGATCGGCCTGGCCCTGTCGGTGGTCATGATGGGCGTTGCCGCCAGCTTTATCGCCGGCCTGCTGCACCGCTTCCGCTGGATCGCCTGGGTGGGCCTGGTCATCATCCTGTTTGTGGCGCTGCGCATGGCGCTCGAGGGGCTGGGCGCGTTCGTGCCGCTGCCCGATATCCCGCTGCTCTACACAAATCACGTCGCTGCCGCTGCGCATTAGTCTTTGGTAACCACGGGTGCAGTTTTGTGCTGCACCAGCCTGATGCATAGGGATTTGCACACCACCGGGGTTTAGGTTTCCGCTCAATGTCTCAGCGGAAAATCACCATGTCTTTGACCGAAGATCGCCCCAGCCAGACTGCGCCTGCTTTTGTGGATGTGGGGCAGGGTGGCGTGCCATTGGTGCACCGGTTGACCACGCGGATCGTCTCGGGGCCGGAGTGGGACCGGACCATCGCCGATTTCGACGAAGTCTGCCAGGAACAGCTCTATGCCTTTGCGGTGACGCGCTGGCCGTCGGTCCAGCATGAGCCGATGCTGTTCCTGCTCGACAGCGAGGTTGTGGGCGGCTCGCTCATGATGGTGCAGCCGTTGCCGCTGCGCCTGGGCAAGATCGCGGTCTCCAAGTGGGGGCCGATGCGCAAGGATATCTCTCGCCCCGACGCCGGCGCCATCTACACCGGCATGGTCGAGGCGCTGATGGCGGACTATGCCGACGCCCGTGGCCAGATGATTTCGGTGTTGCCGGCCGCCTCGATCACCAGCGTCAACGACGCCTGGGTTGTGCTGGACCAGCATGGGTTCAAGCCAGGCTCGCAGCTGCTCTTCCCCTCGCGCTATATCGTCAATCTCCGGCTCGATGATGCGGCGCAGCGCAAGAGCCTGCACCAGAAGTGGCGCTATCATCTCAACAAGTCTGAAAAGGCCGGTCTGAGCTTCGAGCATGCCGGACCCGAGCGGCTGGCGGAGTTCCAGACGCTCTATACGGCGATGACCGATCGCAAGCAGTTCTCCGACCATTCAGCCTATGACACGGTCGACGCGCTGATGGCGCTGGATGATCCGCTGCGCCCCGAGCTGTTCTTTGTCCGCCATGCGGGCGAGCTGGTCGCCGGCGCGCTGATCTTCAAGGCCGGCGACCGCGCCGTCTATCTCTACGGCGCCACCAATGACCAGGCATTGCCGCTGCGTGCCGGCTATTTCATGCACTGGCACATCATCCGCTGGCTGCGCGACAACACAAGGGCGACCTGGTACGATTTGGGCGGTACCGATGGCTTCCAGGGCCTGCACCAGTTCAAGAAGGGCATGGTCGGCGACGCCGGCGTGATCCAGCCGGTGCCGCCGGTGGCCAATTATGCCAGCCGTCCGCTCGCCTATGCGCTGGGGGCCGGTGCCTTTGCAGCACGCGATGCCATGCATCATCTGCGCCGCCAGTTCGATGGCTGGCGCAATCCCAAGTCACGCCCCACGCAGGTTCGTGGCGGCTCTGACCAGGTGGCCGAATGAGCATCCAGCGCCGGTTGGCCTCGCAGTCCAGCCTGATTTTTGCTGCCCGCCTGGGCGGCGCCGGCCTGGTATTCCTGGTGCAGGCGCTGATCGCCCGCATCTGGGGTCCGGAGCTGCTGGGCGAATATCTGCTGGTGATCGCCACGGTCAATCTGGTGGCGGTCGTGATGCCGCTGGGCTTTCACACCGTCGGGACCTATTTTGCTGCTGAATACCGCGCCCGCGGGGAACGCAAGCAGCTGATCGTTTTCCTCTCGCGCGCCTATGCGCATGTGCTGGCGACCACCGTGCTGCTGTTGCTCCTGGGGCCCTCGGTCATCGTGTTGCTCGATCTCAGGGGCACCGCGCTGGCCCAGCATTTCGTGCCGGTGGTGCTGCTCGCCTTCGGCACGGCCATGGTCTATGTCAACGGCGCGCTGCTGGTGGGCCTCAAGCGACCGCTGGCTGGCTTTTTTGCCGATACGCTGTTTCGCCCCATGATGCTGATTGTCACGTTCCTGGTGACCATGAGCTTTGCCACCCCGGTCGATGGCTTCAATGCCATGCTCTGGGGCGTCTCGGTCGGCTATGTGGCCATTGCCATCGTGCACTTCCTGTTCGTGCTGGCGACACTGCCGCGCCTGGCCGATACCGCGCCGGCTCGCGCCGGCGAGGCGCGCCGCTGGTGGCGCTTTGCCATGCCCTGGGTGCTGATTTCGCTGGCGACCGACTTCTTCTTCGATATCGACCTGCTGCTGCTCAGCCACAGCCTGAGCCATCAGGAACTGGCCATCTTCGGCGTCTGCACCCGCATCTTCTCGCTGATGTCGTTTGGCGTGGCGGCTGTCTATGCCGTGACCCTGCCGGACATGTTCGAGAGCGAGGCCAATGCCGATCGGGCCACCTTCAACCGCAAGGTGGGTGACGCCAATTTCGTCGCCAGCGTGTTGTCCATCGTGCTGTTCGTGCTGGTCACTCTGGGGGCGCCGCTGGCCCTGATGCTGTTCGGCCCGGCCTTTGCAGTGGGAGCGGCCCCGCTGGCCGTGCTCAGCCTGGCGCTGGTGGTCCGCTCGGTCATGGGCCCGGCCTCACTGGTGCTGTCCATCCACGACCGGCCCTACGCCAGCCTGCCTTCGGTGGGCCTGGGCATCGTGACCCTGATCGTGCTCAACGCCCTTCTGGTCCCCCATTGGGGGCTGATGGGCGCAGCGCTCAGCGCCATCGTTGCCATCACGCTGTGGTCAGTGGGTCTATGGTATGTCGCGTTGCGCACGGCCAAGATCGACGTGTCGATCATGCAATGGTTCCGCGTGCGCCGGGCGGCCGCCGTTCCGGCAGAATAGGACGCGGACTAGCGCGCCAGGGCGAGACGAACGCGGCGACGCAGCCTGTTGGCAATCCCGCCGCTCGTGCCCCGGTCATAGCCGGGCTCGACCTTGGTCAGCTTGTGCTCATAGAGCAGGTAGTCCTCGCCGAAGATATGCTGCTCCAGCGTCGCGGTGTGGGTGAACCCCATGCGGTTCATGATCGCGGCGGCGGCGTCATTGCCGGTCTTGGTATAGGTGGCGATCTTGTGGAAGCGCCCATTGTCCCAGTGGCTGATGAAGCTTCGCATGCCCCACAGGCCCAGCGTCGAGCGGCGGAACTCGGGCAGGACATAGCTCCAGTAGAGCCAGAGCGTGCCCAATTCCGGCCCGGACATCATGAAGGCGCCCATTTCGCCGTCGCGCTCGAGCACGAAGATATGGAAGGGGTCCGCGTCCACCAGGGCCGCCAGATAGTCCGGCGTCAGCCGCGCCATCTCATAGGCCTTGAACTCGGGCAAATAGTACGGGGAGGTCTCGATGGCCTCCATGAGCCGGGCATGCACCTTGGGAATATCGGCATAGGTCGCGCCGCGATAGGTCTGGACCTTGGCGGGGGCGGTTTGTTCGGTCGCTGTCGCCGTCGTGCTTTCGCTCATGCCCAGTCCCCTGAATGTCCTGAGTCGGAGCATAGCATTGCTTGTCCGGTCGCCGAAGGCGCCTTGTTGCGTGCAGTTAATGGCCTGATCGGGCGGCGGATTTGCCCGACTGCCCTATAAGTCGCATGGCGTGGCCCTTGCCCGGCGCGGGGGGGATCAGTAGAACGGACGCTGGGAGAGATAAGGGAGGATGATATGAGCGAACAGCTTGTATTCCAGCCAAGTGCGGCTGCGATCGCGCGCACCCATGTGACCGATGCGCAATATGATCAGATGTATGCCAGATCTCTCAGCGATCCTGACGGATTCTGGGGTGAGCAGGCCAAGCGCCTCGATTGGGTGCGCTTTCCCACGAAGGTGAAGAACACCACCTTCCAGTATCCCGACGTCTCCATCAAATGGTTCGAGGACGGCGTGCTCAACGTCGCGGCCAATTGCATTGACCGCCATCTTGCCGAGCATGGCGACGATATCGCCATCATCTGGGAACCCGATGACCCCAACGCGCCGGCCGAGCACATCAGCTACCGCACGCTGCACGAAAAGGTCTGCCGCTGCGCCAACGTGCTGAAGTCGCTGGGCGTGCGCAAGGGCGACCGCGTCACCATCTACCTACCGATGATTCCGCAGGCAGCCTATGCCATGCTGGCCTGTGCCCGCATCGGCGCCGTGCATTCGGTGGTGTTCGGCGGCTTCTCGCCCGACGCCCTGGCCGGCCGCATCAATGACTGCGACTCGGCCGTGGTGATCACCGCCGATGAAGGCCGCCGCGGTGGCAAGACCGTGCCGCTCAAGAAGAATGTCGACAAGGCCCTCGAGGACTGCCCCGGCGTCTCCAAGGTGCTGGTGGTGCACAACACCGGCGCCGATGTGGCCATGAAGGGCAGTCGCGACGTCTGGTGGCACGAGGCCGCAGCCGGCGTCGAGCCGTTCAACGATCCCGAGCCGATGAACGCGGAAGACCCGCTGTTCATCCTCTATACCTCCGGCTCCACCGGCAAGCCGAAGGGCGTGCTGCACACCACGGGCGGCTATCTGCTCTATACCTCGCTCACCCATGAGCTGAGCTTTGACTACAAGCGCGGCGAGATCTTCTGGTGCACGGCCGACGTCGGCTGGGTCACCGGCCACAGCTATATCGTCTATGGCCCGCTGGCCAATGGCGCCACCACGGTGATGTTCGAGGGTATTCCGAGCTATCCCGACGCCAGCCGCTTCTGGCAGGTCGTGGAAAAGCACAAGGTCAACATCTTCCACACCGCCCCGACCGCCATCCGCGCGCTGATGGGCGCGGGCGCGCAATATGTCGAAAAGCACGACATGCCCAGCCTGCGCCTGCTCGGCACGGTGGGCGAGCCGATCAATCCGGAAGCCTGGCTGTGGTACTACAACAAGGTCGGCAAGGGCCGTTGCGGCATTGTCGATGCCTGGTGGCAGACCGAGACGGGCGGCCATATGATCGCGCCGTTCCCCGGCGCCATCCCGACCAAGCCGGGTTCGGCGACCAAGCCCTTCTTCGGCATCAAGCCGGTGGTGCTGTCGCCCGAGGGCAAGGTGCAGGAGGCCACCAAGGCCGAGGGCGTGCTGGCCATCGCCGACAGCTGGCCCAGCCAGGCGCGCACCATCTGGGGTGACCATGGACGCTTCGTCTCGACCTATTTCGAGACCTACAAGGGCTATTACTTCACTGGTGACGGCTGCCGTCGTGACGACGATGGCTACTACTGGATCACTGGTCGCGTCGATGACGTGCTCAATGTCTCCGGCCATCGTCTCGGCACGGCCGAGGTGGAGAGTGCGCTGGTGGCCCATCCAAAGGTGTCCGAGGCCGCTGTCGTCGGCTATCCGCACGACATCAAGGGGCAGGGCATCTATTGCTACGTAACCCTGATGGCGGGCGAAGCCAGCAGCGATGATCTGCGAACCGAGCTCAAGAACTGGGTGCGCAAGGAAATCGGCCCGATTGCCTCGCCGGACCTGATCCAGTGGGCGCCCGGCCTGCCCAAGACCCGGTCGGGCAAGATCATGCGCCGCATCCTGCGCAAGGTGGCCGAAAACGACTTCGGCTCGCTGGGCGACACCTCGACGCTGGCTGATCCCAGCGTGGTGGACGATCTGATCGCCAACCGGCAGAACCGCTAGCGGTCACGCCGGTTCGTCGGACCACTGCATACGTATCGTCGAGGTCGGGCCCATGGTCCGGCCTCGCGGTTTTTTGGGGGGCGCCGTTGCGCTCCACACCGGCGGACTTGCCATGCCCCTCCGATTTTCGCACACAGCGTTTGTGGCTGTTCCGCATGCAGGGGACGTGACGACGCTATGACTATGCTCTCGAGATTGCCCGCCCTGGCCCTGTTGGCCTGCACCTGTCTGCCCGTGGCGGCCGCCCCCTATGTCAGCGGCACGATCCTGCCCGGCCAGCCTGCTGAGGAGCGGGCGGCGCAGCTGGTCGATTTCTATCGGCAGTGGAAGTCGGTCTATTTCAAGCATGGCTGCGGCGAGGGCCAGGCCTATGTCGATGTTGGCGGCGACGGCAAGCCGGTGTTTGGCGGCACCGAGGCGGGCACGGTTACGGTCTCGGAGGCGCATGGCTATGGCATGCTGGCGCTGGTGATGATGGCCGATGTCGATGCCGATGCGCGGGCAGACTTTGACGCCATGCTGGCCTATGCGCAGGCGCATCCAGCCTCGTCTTCGCCGGACTTGATGGCGTGGAACCAGGTCGAGGGCTGCATTGATGCGGGCGTAGATGTTGGTGGCAGTAACGCGGCGACCGATGGCGATCTCGACATCGCCTACGCCCTGCTGCTGGCCGACAAGGTCTGGGGCAGCGATGGCGCCATTGACTACGCGGCGAAAGCCGAGGCGACCATGGCGGCGATCCTGGCCTATGAAGTCGATCCTGTCTCCATGCACCTGGGCATCGGCGACTGGGCGGTGCATCCGGATGAAACCTATTATCGCTACACCACGCGCACGTCCGATTTCATGCTGTCGCATCTGCGCAGCTTTGCCACGGCTACGGGCGAGGCGGCATGGACGGATGTGCTCGAGCGCACCTATGGTTTGATGGCCGAAGTGCAGCAGGGCTTTGCGCCCCAGACTGGCCTGGTCCCCGATTTCATCATGGACCTCGATGGCGCGCCGCGCCCTGCGCCGGCCGAGTTCCTCGAAGGGGAGGGCGACGGGGCCTACAGCTGGAATGCGGCGCGCTATCCCTGGCGCGTGGCACTGGACTATCTGCTGTTTGGTGATGCACGGGCCCAGGCGTCCGTGGCGCCGCTGACGGCCTTCATGCGCCACAGCACGGGCGATGATCCCACGCAGATTGCTGATGGCTACGCGCTCGATGGCACAACCATGCCGGATCCGGGCTTGAACAGCATGGCCTTTGTGGCGCCGCTCGGGGTGGCGGCGATGGTCGATCCAGCCAATCAGAGGTGGCTCGACTCCATCTGGGCCGATACAGTGCAGACACCGATTTCCCAAGAGGACTACTTCGGCAACACGCTCAAACTGCTGTCCATGATTGCCATGAACGGGCGTTGGGAAGTGCCGTAGAAATGGTCACGGGCGGGGACCCCAAGATCCCCGCCCGATCAAAGGCAACGGCACTACGAACCGGAAGGTTGAAAAACGGTCCGTCCTCCAAGTCGCCTAAATATATAGTAGCATTATTGGCAACGATTTCAGCCCCAAAGTGGGGCAAATCAATCACTTTTTTATTTGATGCCATGATTTAGGCTGCTTTGGCCTCACCATCCGACCGCTGCTTCACAAAGAGAACCGCCCGTGATTTCGACCCTGATTCGACCGATTATTGCCCTTATACTGTTTGGTACATCGGTTTACGCCACGGAAAGCACGCCGATCGAGCAGATGGCGGGCCAGATGATCGTGGTGGGCTTTCAGGGCGACGATGCCGGTGATGCCAGCGTCAAGGCGCTGGTCGACGCTCTTGCGGCGGGCGATTTGGGCGGCGTCATGCTGCTCAAGACCAATATCAAGAGCCTGCCGGCTGTGCGCGCGATGAACCAGGCCTTTCGAGCCGCATCGCCCGGGCTGCCGCCCTTTATCACTCTCGATCAGGAGGGGGGCGCGGTAGAGCGGCTGACCAAGGCGGTTGGCTTCACCGAAATACCCAGCGCGGCCGCAATTGCGGCCGATGATTCGCCCCAGCAGGCCGAGGCAATCTACGCCCGCATGGCCGCTGCCATTGCCGATCTGGGATTCACCGTCAATTTCGGGCCGGTCGCCGACGTCAACATCAATCCGAAGAACCCGATCATTGCCAAGTTCGGTCGATCTTTCAGTGCCGATCCGGCGGTGGTCGCGGCCTATGATGCGGCCTTCATCAAGGCGCATCATGCGGCGGGCGTGCTCACCTCCCTCAAGCATTTTCCAGGGCATGGCTCGTCTGCGGCAGACAGCCATGAGGGCTTTGTCGATATCACCGAGACCTGGAAACCCGAGGAGCTGGAGCCCTATCGCCTGCTGATCGCTGCCGGGGACGTGGACATGGTCATGGTTGGCCATCTCTACCATGCCAAATATGCCGATGCCGGAGCGCAGACGCCCTCGTCGCTGTCGCCGCAGTGGATTGACGGCGTGTTGCGCGGGGATCTCAAATATGACGGCGTGGTGATCAGCGACGATCTCGAAATGGGCGCCATTCGCGACCATTTCGATCTCAAGCAGACTGTGACCATGGCGGTGCGCGCTGGGGTGGATGTGCTGCTGTTTTCCAATACGGCGGACTACAGCGCCGGGCTGGGACAGAAGATCCTCGATATCCTGGTGGCCGAATCCAAGGCCGACCCGGCCTTTGCGGCGCGCGTCGCCGAGAGCTATGACCGAATCGTGGCGCTCAAGCGCAGCATTGCGCAATAGCGCAGCTTTCCCCATCTTCTGCGCCGCGCCGGTTCCCTCGCGGGGAAAGCGCAGATAAAGTCCGCATCCACGCAGCAGGAGTCGTTGCTTGATGGCGGATGACCGCGAGGTCCGGCAAGTTCGGGCCATGTTCATTTCAGACGTGCATCTGGGCATGAAGCCCATTCGCGTCGGACAGCTAATCGAGTTCCTTCGGGCGCACGATGCCGAGACGATCTATCTGGTGGGCGACATCCTGGATGGTTGGCGTCTGGCCAAGTCCTGGCACTGGCCGGCTGAATACAACGTGCTGGCCCAGCTGCTGCTGGACAAGGCCAATGCCGGCAGTCGCGTCATCTATCTGCCGGGCAATCACGACGAGTTCCTGCGCGAATATCTGGGCACCTATTTCGGCGAGATCGAGTTCGTCGACCGCACCGTGCACACTACGGCCACCGGCAAGACCTATCTGGTCATCCATGGTGACCAGTTCGACGTGGTGGTGATGAACGCCAAGTGGCTCGCCCATGTGGGCGACTGGGCCTACAATGCGGCGCTTCGCGTCAATATCGCCATCAACTGGGTGCGCCGCCGGCTGGGCCTGCAATATTGGTCGCTGAGTGCCTGGGCCAAGCAGAAGGTCAAGAATGCTGTCTCGGTCATCGGTCGCTTCGAGGAAGCCCTGGTGCACGAGGCCAAGGAGAGCGGCGTGGACGGCGTGATCTGCGGCCATATCCACTTCGCCGCCATGCACGACCGGCTGGGCATCCACTACATCAACACCGGCGACTGGGTGGAAAGCTGCACGGCCATCGTGGAAACGCCCGAGGGCGTGTTCGAGCTGATCCAGTGGACCGAGATGGCCGCGGGTGAGCCGCGCAAGTTCCGCCTGCGCCGCGCCGCCAGCTAGGCGTCAACGAACGGTCATCAGCCCTTCATGGGTTCGACGTGCGACGCGCCCAGAGTGGTGCGCATGTGAACCTATGGTGGTGCCCTGGTGTCCCCAAGCCATATTGCCCTAGCGGCTTCGGTCGCGCCGCGCCGACGCGTACTCATCGTCACCGATGCATGGCGTCCACAGATCAACGGTGTGGTTAGGACGCTCGAGAGCGTGGGGCGCGAGCTCAGCCGCAACGGGCTGGATGTCCACTATCTCACGCCTGAACCGTTCTGGACCCTGCCGGTGCCCAGCTATCCCGAGGTGCGCATTTCCCTCGCGACCCTGGGGTCGGTGGGGCGGCTGATTGCCCAGGCAGACCCCGATCACATCCATATCGCCACCGAAGGGCCACTGGGCCTATTGGCGCGGCAATATTGCCTGGATCGCGGCTTTGCCTTTACCAGCAGCTTCCACACCCGCTTCCCCGAATATGTCGCCATGCGGGTGCCGGTGCCGCAGGAGTGGAGTTATGGCTATTTGCGCTGGTTTCATGGCGCGGCCGCACGCACGCTGGTGCCGACCCCGTCGCTGCGGGCTGACCTGACGGCGCGTGGCTTTGGCCGGCTGGAACTGTGGTCACGTGGCGTCGACGGCGAGCGGTTCCATCCCGGCCCAAAGACCTGTTTTGCCGATCTGCCCGGGCCGCACTTGCTCTATGTCGGCCGTGTCGCTGCCGAAAAGAATGTCGAGGCTTTCCTGGCGCTGCGCGTGCCGGGCAGCAAGATCGTGGTCGGCGACGGACCGGACTGCGCGCGGCTGCAGCGGCTCTATCCCGAGGCGGTGTTCCTGGGCTATCGCCATGGTGACGAGCTGGGCGCGCTGTATCGCAGCGCCGACGTGCTGGTGTTCCCCAGCCGCACCGACACCTTCGGCAATGTCATCACCGAGGCATTGGCCTCAGGCACGCCCGTAGCCGCATTGCCGGTGACCGGGCCGCTCGACGTGCTCAGCGATGCCACTGCCGGCGCCCTGGACATGGACCTCAACCTGGCCGTGCCCCGGGCCCTCAACCTGCGCCGCGAGGATGCCCGGCGGCATGGGGAACGCTTCACCTGGGCCGCCAGCGCAAGGCAGTTGCAAGCCGCGCTTGAGCCCCTGCGGCCCCGGCTGGCAGCCAGCGCCTGAAATAACGTTGCACATATGCCTTGCGTTGCATGGCAACTGGAGTCACCAAGGCTTCCGGGCAAGTGATTTGCCCGGAGTTCAGCATTCATGCCACCGGTTTCCCTGCGCCTGGCTTCTCCCGAGCTGCGCGCATCGCTCTATCAGTTCACCGTCTATCTGCCCGGCGCCGTCGCTTCTGTCTTTCTGGGCATCTGGTTGAGCGAGCATGGCATTCCTGCCGACCAGATTGGCCTCGTCAATTCGGTGCCGGTGCTGGCGCTGCTGCTGCTCAACATGCTGGTGGGGCGGCTGGCTGACCGGGCCAATGACTGGCGGACGGTGATCGTCGCCATCTCTCTCTACGGCGCCGTGGTTCCCTTCACGCTGATCTTTGTCAGCGAGTTCTGGGGCATTCTGCTGGTCTGGACGCTCTGCACCTTCGGCAATGGCTCCATCCCGCCGCTGATTGATGCGGCGACGGTGCGCATGACCCGACGGACCGGCGGGGACTTCGGCCAGATCCGGGTCTGGGCCACGGTGGGTTATGTGGCCGGGGCGGGGGGGATTGGCGTCCTTCTGGGCGTGTTCGGCTCGCAGGCCTTTGTGCCGCTGTTCGTCGCCATGTCGCTGCTGCGTGCCGGGGCGAGCCTGATCCTGCCGCGTTTCCGCGCGCCGGAAACCGAAATGACGCTGGCCAATGCCGTGCCCTCCAGGCTCAAGGATTCGCTCAAGCTGTGGTTCGTGCTGCCGCTGGTCGGCTTTGCCCTGGTCAACGCCAGCAATGCCCTGATCGGGGGCTTCGGCGCCCTGTTGTGGGAGCGCAATGGTGTGCCTGCCTATTTCATCGGTCCGCTGCTGGCAGTGGCCGCCACGGGCGAGGCCGTGGTGATGTTTGCCTGGCGCCGCTTCGGCTCGCGGGTGACGGCGCGCAACATGATCCTGGCGGCCTGCATCGCCTCGTTTGTGCGCTTTACCGTCATGGCCTTCAATCCGCCGGTGGCGGTGTTGTTCTTCACCCAGCTGCTGCATGCCTTCACCTTCGGCATGGGCTATTTCGGCGTGGTGCATTTCGTGGCCAACTGGACCGATGAATCCAATGCCGCCGAGGCGCAGGGCTTTGCCAATATGCTTATTCAAGCGTGTTCGTTCGGCCTGCTCACCGTGTTTGGCCTGCTGGTGGTGCACTTTGGGGCCGCGTCCTATTTCGCGTCTTCCGTGCTGGCGGTGGTGGGGGCAGGCTGCGTGATCCTGTCGCTGCGCATTCGTGCGCCCAAGGATGCCCGTTGACGCGCCATGGCAAAGCGATAACGTCAGGCCTGCATTGCCGCATTGCTGATTGACCGCCGCCCCGTCCGGGCGGCTCCAACCCCGAGTAGTTCCATGTCGTTGCCAAGGCCAGTTGCGCGCCTGACGCCTGAAGCGCGCACGACGGCCTTTTACTTCACCTATTTCATGGGGCCGGGCGCCGCGGTGGTGTTCCTGCCCATCTGGCTGAGCGAAAAGGGCATCAGCACCGAGCAGATCGGGCTGATCAATGCCGTCCCCGTGCTGGTGATCCTGATGCTCAACCTGGTCGTGGGGCGGCTGGCCGACAAGGCCAGCGACTGGCGGCAGGTGATTGTCATCGGTGCACTGATCGCCGGCATCGTCCCGATCGGGCTGTTCTTCGTCAACGAGTTCTGGGGCATCCTGCTGTTCTGGACGCTGTGCAGTCTGCCCGGCGGCGCCATCGGGCCGGTGCTCGATGCCGCCACCATGCGCATGACGCGCCGCAATGGCAGCGATTTCGGCACCATCCGGGCCTGGGGCACGGTGGGCTACATGCTGTTCAACGCGCTCACCGGGTTCCTGGTGGTCTGGTATGGCTCGGTGATCTTTGTGCCGCTGTTCGTCGGCCTGGCGCTGCTGCGTGCCGCGGTGTCGCTGCAGCTGCCCGCTTTTCGGGCCCCGCCCGGCCAACCGACGGTGGCCGCGGTGCAACCGGCGGCCGGCAAGCTGCTCGAGATCATCGTCCGCCCGTGGTTCTTCCTGCCATTGGTGGGCTTTGCCATGGTGTTCGGCACCCATATTTTCCTCAATGGCTTCGGGGCGCTGCTGTGGAAGGCCCAGGGCATTCCGGAGAACATCATCGGTCCCCTGATCGCTTTGGGCTCGGCGTCGGAAGCGGCGATGATGTTCATCTGGCGCCGCTTCGGCGGCCGGGTCTCGGCGCGCTATATGATCCTGCTGTCCGCCGTGGTGTCGGTGCTGCGCTGGGTGGCCATGGCCTTTGCGCCGCCGGTGCCGGTGCTGGTCTTGCTGCAGCTCACCCATGGCATCACCTTTGCCATTGGCTATCTGGGCTGCGTGCATTTCATCGCCAACTGGACGAGCGAGGACATTGCGGCCGAGACGCAGAGCCTGTTCACCGTGGCGCAGCAGGTGATGTCGGTGGTGGCGCTGATCGCCTTTGGCTGGCTGATCGGCCTGTTCGGCAACTATGCCTATTTCTTTGCCGCCCTTGCCGCGCTGTTGGGCGGGCTGTGCATCTGGGCCTCGCTGCAGATGATGCAGCCAAAGGAGGCGGGCGCTACGCCAGCGCAGCCATGAGCGACCTGCTGGGGCGCCTGCCGGCGCATTTCCGGGCCATGCTCTACAACGGTTCTGCCATTCCCGATGGCGACCACGACCTCGGCCAAGGTGCCAACTGCCAGCGCTATGCCTATGCCGTGCTGGCCCATTTCGGTCGGGCGCTGCCGCCGTTCCGTTTGAGCGAGCTCTGGGCGGATTGCGTCCATACCGAGCTGGTGACGATGCTGGAGCCGCTGGAACTGCTGCTGTTTGCCGATACGCCGGAACCCTATGGCGCCCACATCGCTGTCTATGCAGGCGATGGCGCGGCGCTGCATCTATGCCAGAGCGCTGGCGTGCCGCAGGTCTGGCCGCTCGAGCGGTTCCTGGCCCAGCAGCGCTATGCCTGCCTGCTGGGTGCCAAGCGGGTGCGCGCCAAGCCGGCGGTCTAGAGCTGCCGCGCGAAGGTGAGATGGATTGTCCCGCTCTCGGCGGTTTCGCTTCTCACGCTGTAGCCGGCTTCGAGACCCCGCAGTTCGTCCCACAGGCGAATGCCCTGACCGAGCAGGATGGGGGTGATGGCCACGTGCAGTCGGTCGACCAGTCCTGCCTTGAGGTATTCCCGCACCAGCGTCGGGCCGCCGCCGATGCGCACGTCTTTGTCGCCCGCTGCTGCCCGGGCTTCGGCCAGCGCGGCTTCGGGCGTGGTGTTGCGGAAATGGAAGGTCGTGCCGCCAGCCATCGACAGGTCGGCCCGCGGCGTGTGCGTCATCACAAAGACCGGGCAATGAAAGGGCGGCTCGTCGCCCCACCAGCCGGCCCAGTTCGGATCATCCGGAAAATTGTGCAGGCCGAACATGCCAGCGCCCATGATCTCGGCACCGATGTTCTCGAAATAGGCCTGTGCATAGGCCTCGTCCATGCCCGTGGTGCCGGCGCCCGTCTGGTCGTGAAACACGCGCTGGCGAAAGGTCCGTGTGGCCACATAGGCGGCCGTGAGCCGCCCCCAGTCCTCGCCGAAGGGCTTTTCCGGCGTCTGGTCAGTGGTGGTGGCAAAGCCATCCAGGGAGATCATCAGGTCGACACGAACAGCCATGGCAGGACTCCAAATGCTAAGGTGATTGCCTTTGTATTTTTGATCAAACACAAAGGCAAGTACCTAAATGTTGTTGACCTGACGGGCGCGACGGGCTAGCAGAAAGTCATGCCCTACCATGACAATCCACTCGATCTGGCCTTTCACGCCCTCAGCGATCCGACGCGGCGGGCGGTGGTGTCCCGCCTTGTCGATGGCGAGCTGTCGGTCTCGGCCCTGGCCGAGCCCTTCGACATGGCCCTGCCGTCCTTTTTCCAGCATCTCAAGGTGCTCGAAGACTGTGGGCTGATCGCCACAGAAAAGCGCGGGCGCAGCCGCTGGTGCCGGCTGCAATCATCGCGCTTCGATGAAGCCGCCGATTGGATGCAGGCGGAGCGCCGCCGCTGGTCCCAGCGCATTGACCGGCTCGAAGACTATCTCGATTCAATCCCCGAAAGTGACCCGGACCATGGCAAGCCTGTTTGATACCTGGTCGCTTGACCGCGAAATCGTGCTGGTCAAGCTGCTGCACCACCGGCGCGAGAAGGTCTTTGCTGCCTGGATGGACCCCAAGGCCCTGGCGCAATGGTATGGGCCAGATGGTCTCAGCATCGAGAGCCACGAGGCCGATATTCGCGAGGGCGGCTTCTGGCGCTTCGATATGGTGGGCTTCTTTGAGGGACGCGAGCAGCGTTTTCCCAATCTGATGCGCTTCCTCGAGATCGTACCCAATGAGCGCATTGTCATCGACTATGGCTCGGGTGCGCCCGAGGACCCGGATCGCTTCCGCGTCACCGTCACCTTCGATGAGCAGTCCGACGGCAAGACCGTGCTGACCATGCGCCAACTCCACCCCAGCCGCGAACGTCGCCAGGTCGTCATCGGCTTTGGTGCCGTGGAATATGGCCTGCAGACGCTGGATGGACTGGCTGCCTTTCTGGATGGTTGAGGGCAGGGACGCCGTATTCGTCGTCAGCACCGCCGCGCCCGATCTCCCCGAGGTGCTGGCACTTGATCTGTTGTGCCTGCGCGCGGCCGATGGAGAGGCGCTGGATGTCGGTCAGCATCGCCAGCGGCTGGAGCAGGCGCTGGCCCAGTCGCAATGGGTGGTCGTCCGGCGGGATTGGGTCCTGGTGGCCTATGGCTATCTTTGGCCGCTTGAAGACGGTAGCTGGTTTGTCGGTGGACTGCTCGTTCATCCGCAATACCGCACCGCGCCCACAATAGAGCGGTTGTCGCTGGGTCTTGCCGAGCTGATCGAGCAGCACGCCATTGGCGCCATCAAAAGCCATGTCCTGCATACCAATCAGGCCTCGCTGCGCCTGCATCGACGTCTGGGTTTTGTTGTCGAGAAGTCCAACGAACTGGCCGTCGCGTTGATTGGGGAGGGCGCCACCGTGCGCTCACGCCTCGGTCTGGGCGGATGACTGGACCGGCCTAGGCGCGTTCCGATCAACTCCGCATGCGGTGGCTTTTCCGAATCAAGCCGTGCTGACACAGAATCCTCGGGAGATGAGGAGGAATCCATGCGTGGAGCGGGTTTGGGTGTGGTCGTTGCCCTGGCAATGAGCAGTGCTGTCGTCGCGCAGAATGCCGCGACTTTTGCCGGGTCGTGGCGGGTCAGCAGCGGCGGCATGGCCGGGGATTGTGATGTCGAGCTCAGTGGTGGCAACGGGCTTTTTGGCCTGGGCGCATCGAGCCGGATGTGCATGGGGCAGCTTGGTTTTCTCAACGGCTGGCGCGCCGAGGCCAATGGTGTCTCGCTCCTGGGGCTGAGCGGCGAAGTGATCGGCACGCTCAGTGTCAGCGGTAGCGTGCTCAAGGGGCAGATGGCCGATGGCGCCGTTGTCACCCTGACACCCACCAGCGGCCAGACCCTGGCATCGGGGCAGTCAGGCGGCGGCTGCATCCACAATCCAGACCATGGCTATTGCGCCGATCCCGGCGAGATTGCCGTTCCCACGGCTTTTCCGGTGACCGTCAAGGCGCTGCATCCCCTGGCCATCCGCAAGGAGCCGACGGCGCAGAGCCAGAGCCTTGGCACCATTGCCGACGGCCAGTGCTTCATCGTCGAGGGCTGCAAGGAAACCAGGGAAGGCGTCAAATGCCTGATCCCGGACGGTACGGGCATTCCCTCGGGCTGGGCCTCCAAGCATTTCCAGCAGGACGGCACCTGGTTCGTCGGCTTCCAGAACTTCTGCTAGCGGCACCGCTGTCGTGCCTTGATCGGGTCGGTGACAGCATAATGCCGAAACAAAAAAGGCCCCGGTTTCCCGGGGCCTTCTTCTTGTTGGATATGCCGCCTTAGCTCAACCGACCGCTGGCATGGGCCAGCATGGTATAGACCTTGCCGCGGTCGCTCAGCAGATGCTCGCGGGTTTCCGCCGCAGGGCGGGGGCCGGCGGCAGCGCGCTTCAGCAGCTGCTCGAACTCGCTCATATAGGCATTGGCGGTACGGGCGAACTCGGTGTCGCGCTGCAGCTTCTTGCGCACGTCGTCATAGGTGCCCTGGCCGGCCAGGGTGTAGATGCGGCGCGAGAACACGTTGGATTCCCCGGACTGGTAGCGCGCCCAGGCGTCAGACATGGCAGCGTCGTCGATCGAGTGGGCGATCTCTTCGGTGAGGCCCGAGAGACCCTGCTGCACCTGCTGGGCGCTCTGCTGCTTGGCCGTGGCATTGCGCAGCACGTCACGCAGCCAGCCGGCGCCTTCACCCTGGGCAGCCATTTCGGCTTCGGGCTCGGGCTGGCGCGCCGGCTCAGGCTGGCGGGCCTGTTCCACCGGACGAGTGGGCTCGGCCTGGCGGCGGGGCTGCTCGATGGTCCGGACCGGTTCGGGCGCGCGTTCCACCGTGCGGATCGGGTCCACAAGGGTCTGGCGCGCCGGCTCGGGACGGTAGGTGTCTCGAGCGGGTTCGGGCTGACGCGGCGGCTGATAGGCCGGCGGCTCGTTGCGCGGTTCCGGGCGGCTTTCCTGGCGCGCTTCCAGGCGCGGGGCAGGGCGGGCCGGGCGGCGATCATTGAGATCGAGCGTCGCGGGCTGGTTGCGCACGATGGCGTTGAGCTCGCTGAGCGCTTCGATCTGCTCGGCGACAACGCGACGCATGGCGGCAGCGCTGGCACGGGTTTCCTCGGGCAGTTCGTTGACGCCGCGGGCCAGTTCGGCGCGCGTGGCTTCCAGTTCGCTGCCGACCTCGCGGGCGGTTTCGCGCATGGCCTGGGCCGTGTCGTTGAAGCGCTGGGTGGCTTCTTCCATGGCGCGGCGCATCTCGGCCATCATCTGCTGCTGCGCCTGCTGCAGCGCAGCATTGGCGCGGCGGCCCTCGGCGTCGGCGGCCCCGCGGAACTCGCCCAGGCTTTCGGTGACATGGCTTGCCGTCTCGTCCAGCGTCTGGCGGAACTGGCCGGTGTTGTTGGCAATGGCATTGCGCACCGATGCCGTGCTGTCGGTGATGGTGTCAGCCAGCGTGCTGGTGGTGGTGTTGAGCACGTCGGTGACGCTGCCGGCGGTCGAAGCGAGCACATCGCTGACGCGGTTGGCATTGTCCTCGAGCGCGCTGTTGACCTGGCTCGACTGCTCGTTGAGGGCAGTGCGCACGGCATTGCTGGTCTGGTTGAGCGCGGCGGCGGCAGCTTCTGCCGCGCGCTGGACGATATTGTCCATCTGGGCCGTGCTGCTGGAGAGGCTCGCAGTGAAGCGCTCGTTGTTGCGGTAGAGCGCATCGTTGACGCTGGTGGTCGACTTCTCGATGGCTTCCGAGATCGTGCCGGTGGTCTGCTCGAGCGTCTGCACCACCGTGCCGGTGGTGGCCGTCAGGGCCTCGTCCATGGCGCGGCGAGCACCGATCAGGCGGCGTTCGGTATCGTTGACCGTGTCGGCAATCGACTGGGCGAACATGCGCATGCGACCGTCGATATCGTCGGCACGAGAGGCAAAGCTCTGTGCCAGCGCATCCATGGCGCCGCGGCGATCTTCCAGGGTTTCAAGCGCATTGTCGCTGCTCAGCGTCAGGGCCGTGGAGGCCTGAGCCATATGAGCGGCCTCTGCGTCGAGCTTGCCCAGCACCGAGGAGAACTCCGCGACCATGGTCCGGATGGTTTCCTGCAGCGCGCCGACATGGCGCGTGACCATGGTGCCGGCTTCCTCGGTGTGGCCGATGGCCTCGCGAATGGTGTTGGAATAGGTGGCCGTCTGCTGGGCGACGCTGGTTTCCAGGTTCGCCAGATTGGCGGTCGAGGCGTCCAGAACGCGCTGCAGCAGCAGGTTGGAGTCGTTGAGCTTGCCCAGCGCCGCGGTGACGTCGTTGAGAATGCGCGACGTCGACACGGCCATGATGGCCTCGGCTTCCTTGGCATTTTCGCCCAGCGCATCGCGCAGGATATTGCCGTGGTTGCTGAGTGAGGTCTGCAGCTGCGCCGAGCGCTCGTTGACCAGGGCCGCGAACTCGCTGGTGCGCTGTTCGAGCGAGGTGTTCATGCTCGACAGGCGGGTTTCGATCTGGTCGACAGCGCCCACAGCCTTGATGGAGAGCAGCTGGTCGATGTCGGCAGCGGCCACGCGAATCTGCTCGAGCGCGGTGCGCACGGTCGAATCCATGCGGTTTGCGGTCTCGCTGACATCGCTGGCGATGTGCTGGGTCGCCGCGGTGATGCGCGTGGCGATGGTTTCCTCAATGCGGTCGGCGCCAGCCTCCAGATCCGTCATGGACTGTGTGATGGAGGTGTTGATCGAGGCATTGAGGGCTGCCAGGCGGTCGGCCGTGATGTCGGCGCGGGCGGTGATGGCCTCGGGCAGGGTGCCCAGGCGCTGGTCGACCATTTCGGTGATCGCCTTGCGGGCCGAGTTCACCCCGGTCTCGATCAGTTCGGCCGCCTTGCGTGCGCTTTCGCTCACGGTGGTGCTGGCCGAGTCGATGCGGGCGCTCACGCCGCTCTCGGCGTCGGTGATGCGCTTGATGGCGCTGTCCAGGCCTTCGCCCAGATTGGTGTTCACCTCGGCGACCTTGCTGGCGATCATGTCGGACATCGAGGCGACACGCTCGTTCATGGTGTCCGAGACATTGCGCAGCGAGGTGTCGATCTTGTCGCGGGCCTCGTCGCCATGCTGCACGATGGCCTCGGTCAGCTCGGTGGTGCGCAGGCCGATGGTTTCGCTGATCGAATGGGTGTGGTTGGCCAGCGTGTCGCTGAGGGCCTGGGTGCGGTTGCCCAGTGCCTCGGACAGCTGCTGGGTCCGCGTGCCCACAGTCTGCGCCAGTTGCTGCGTGCCGGTGTCGAGGGCTGCGCGCAGCGCCTGGCCCTTGGCATCGAGCTCGGTGGTGAGGGCGGAGCTGCTGTCGCCGATCTGCTGCACCAGGGTTTCGGTGCGCTCGTCGAGCTGGCTGGCCAGCGTGCCCGTGCGGGCGTCGATTTCCAGCGTCAGCGCGGCGGTCTTTTCGGACAGCGTGTCGGCCAGGCGCTGGGTGCGGCCGGCAATGGCCTGATCGAAGGCGCTGGTCGACTGGGTCAGCGTCTCGCCCAGTTCCTGGCTGCGCAGGCGGATGGCCTCGTTCATGTCGCGGCCGCGATTGGCCAGGGCTTCGTCCAGCTCGCTAGCACGGCCGTGGATCGTTTCGTCCAGCGCCGTGCTGCGGGTGACGAGCACCTCGTCAATGGCTTTGACCCGGGTGTCAAAGGTCTGGTCGAGCGCCTGGGCATGGCCGCTCAGCTTTTCGTCCAGCACGCGCGTGCGGCTGTCGAGGGCGTCGGCAATGACGCCGGCATGGCCTTCAAGCGTTTCGCTGATCTCGCGGCTGCGGTGTTCCAGGCCCTCGGTGATGGCCTTGGTGCGAGCACCAAGCACTTCGCTGAGCTCGCGGGTGCGTTCGCCGACGATGTCGTTGAAGCGACCGGATTCTTCGTTCAGCGCCATTTCGAGCACATTGGCCCGGGCAGCAAAATTGGTGCCCTGGGCTTCGAGGCGCGCGATCAGGCTGTCGCCCTTGTCGCCGACCACGCCGTCCAGCGCATGCAGCCGCTCGTCGAGGATGCTGGCGATTTCGGTGAGACGGGTGTCGAACTGGGTCAGCGAGTCCTGGCCGGCGCTGGCCAGGGTCAGGCGGGCGCGTTCGGAGGTGTCGTCCAGCGCGCCATTGATTTCGATGACGGCCGACTGCAAACGGCTGTCCATGGCGTTGAGCTGGATGGCCACCGATTCATCGAGCTGGCGGGTGAGGGCGCTCAGCATGATCTCGGCCTCGCGCGAGCGGCTGCTGATGTCCTCGGCAATGCGCTGGCCGATGATGTCGAGGCCGCCGGTGACTTCGTGGCCACGGTCGCGCAGCTGGTCGAGCAGGGCGTCGCCGCCCGAGGTCAGCAGGTTGGACAGCGAAGCGGTGCGCTCGTCAAAGGTCGTGGTGAAGCGGTCTGTGCCGGTCTCGATCAGGCCGGCGATCTGGTTGGTGCGGTCTTCGAAGGACACGGCGAAATTGGCGGTGCGCTCCTCGATGGCACGGGCGCGCTGGTCGATGGCGTCGCCAATCTGGGCAGCGCGGCCGTCGAGCGCCTCGGCGAGCGCATTGATGCGCGTGTCGACGCCGCTGTTGAGGGCTTCGGCGCGCTCATCAAGCGTGCGGGCCATATTGGCGGTCTGGTCCTCGAAGGTCAGCGACAGGCGGTTGGCGCTGTCGTCCAGGGCGGTCACGAAGTCGGTGGTGCGGTTGTCGAACAGGGAGACAAAGTTCTCGGTCCGCTCGCCAAAGGCATTGGTCAGCGTGTTGCCGGCCGTTTCCAGCGCCTGGGTCAGGTTGCCGCCGCTTTCAACGATCGTGCCGGCGATGCGCTGGCTGATCATGTCGAGGTCGAACACCAGGCCCGTGTGGCTCTCGGTGATGGCTTCGCGCACCCGATCGGTATTGGTCAGCACGCTTTCGCGCTGGCTGGCCAGTTCGGCGATCAGGGCGCGCATGCGCGATTCATTGTCCGAATAGGTGCGCTCGAGCGCCGTCACCTCGTTGTGGATCATCACTTCGAGCTCGCCGGCGCGGCTGAGGGCCCGTTCCAGGCCATCGCCCAGGGCATTGACCTCGCGGCGCACGGCCTGGCCCACCGAGGCGACCTTGTCAGCGGCGGTGACTTCGGGCTCGGCGAGGCGGATGGCAGCCTGGGTGATGGAGGAGGCGGCGTTGCGCAAATCCTGGGCGCGGCGGAACAGCGTCGCCACGGCAAAAAAGCCCAGGACCGGCAGGAACATGATGGCGATGACGCCAATGAAGTCGAGCGTGCCCATGAAGCTGCCGAAATTGGCGAACTGCGGGCCATAGCGCAGCCAGGCGCCCACGCCCGATACGGCGAGCCAGATCACCGACAGCAGCAGTGCCGTCCAGGTGGGGGCAGACGACGAGCGGGTCTGCAGGCCGTAGAGCAATTTGGAGGTGGGGAAGCGATCGTCATTGGCCACGGCGCTGGCCTGCTGGGCGATCTTGTCCGCTGCGCGCAGGCGTTCGCTGCGGCCGGGATCGGCAGGCTTGCGCTCGGCGGGCTGTGCCGGGGCACTATCCAGGCTGAACACGGAGTCCTTGAGGGCGTCTTCGACGGCCGAAAAGGCCAGAGCTGCAGGATCGTTGGTGGGGGTCGTGTTCTTCGCCATACTCTTTACAACTCTCGCGTCGGCTCGGCAGCGACAAGGCGGATTTCAGGAGTTGTTGTGCCATTGCACCCGTTTCCGGGCCCATGGCCAATTGGAGACAATTCGATACAAATGTGCCGCATCATCCCCCCACCGTCGCCGCCGCTCGCTGGTTCAAACCGCATTAATACATTCAATTTGAACCAAACCGAACGTTTTCTTACCCATAGGTTAATTTTCTGGGGAAGCCCGGTGGCATCACAACGGGCAAAGAACGGCAAAGATGTGACTTAATCACCTGTTCATCCGCAGGTTTTAGGCTGGACAGACGGCATTGTCCCCAGGGACGCGTAGCCGGGCGTAACGGAGCGATCACAATGGCGCAGTCAGCGAGTGCCGTCGAACACCTGGGAGCCACACCGGCCAAACGGCCCATGCGCCCTATCGACCTGGTGCATCTGGCCCGGCAATGCCTGGGCGACGAGGGGCTGGAGCAGGAGATCCTGCGCCTGTTCGACACCACCATCGCCACCTATCTCGTGCGGTTGCAGCAGTCGGCGACGCCCGATGAGGTCAAGCTCAATATCCACTCCATCAAGGGCGCGGCAGCTGGCGTCGGGGCCTTCGGCATTGCCGACATTGCCCGCGCGGCCGAGGCCGAACTGGCCGAGGGTCGGTCCATTCCGGCCGAGCAATTGGCTGACCTCGCCATGGCCGTCGAAGAAGTCCGCAGCTTTATTGCCCGGGTGCTGACCAGCGAACTGGCCTAGCGGGCGCACCGCGCGCCCCTCACCATGAGCTCTACTGGGCCATCGCGCAGTCTCTGCCCGTGCCCCGGTTTGACCCCTTTCGCACCATCCCCTATATAGCGGCCAACGCGCCGCGCCTGTGTCTGCGGCCCAACCACCAGCAGTTCCATGACCCTTGCCACCGCCGCCGAGGTTCCGCCCCGGTCCAGCCTCGCCCCGTTCCAGACCCGTCGCACCTTTGCGATCATCTCCCACCCGGACGCCGGCAAGACGACGCTGACCGAGCGCCTGCTGGCGGCTGCGGGTGCGATCCAGTCTGCCGGCGCAGTCCGTGGCAAGGCCGGCGCGCGGTCGACTCGTTCGGACTGGATGGAGATGGAGCAGCAGCGCGGCATTTCCATCACCTCCTCGGTGATGACCTTTGACTATGACGGGCTGACGCTGAATCTGCTCGACACGCCCGGCCACTCGGACTTTTCCGAGGACACCTACCGCACGCTGACCGCCGTGGACGCGGCCATCATGGTGATCGACGCCGCCAAGGGCATCGAGGCGCAGACGCTCAAGCTGTTCGAGGTCTGCCGCCTGCGCGACATTCCCATCATCACCTTCATCAACAAGATCGACCGCGAAGGCCAGAGCCCGCTCGACCTGATCGATGAGATACAGGGCAAGCTGGCGCTCGACCTGACGCCGGTGCTGTGGCCGGTGGGGCAGGGCGTCGATTTCCGTGGCTATATCGATCTGCTCGAACAGCGCGTGCTCAATCCGCAGGGCAAGCCGATTGCCGAATATGCCCAGCTCGAGGACCTGCTCGACAATCCCGCATTGGTTGATGACCCCGTCTTCATGACGGCTCTGGAAACGCTCGAACTGGCGCGGGCCATGCTGCCGCCGTTTGACCTGGCGACCTTCCATGCCGGTCACCTGAGCCCGGTGCTGTTCGGCTCCGCGCTCAAGGGCATTGGCGTGGCGGAGCTGCTGCGCACGCTCGGCGAATGGGGCCCCGAGCCGCGGCCGCAGCCGGCCATTCCCGCGCCCATCGAGCCCAGCGACAAGAAGGTCACCGGCTTCGTGTTCAAGGTGCAGGCCAATATGGACGCCAATCACCGCGACCGCATTGCCTTCGTGCGCCTCTGTTCCGGCACGTTCTCGCGCGGCATGCGGCTCAAGAATGTCCGTTCGGGCAAGGACATGGCTGTTTCCAACCCGATGTTCTTTTTCGGCAACGACCGTGAACTGGCTGAGCAGGCGGTGGCCGGCGATATTGTCGGCATTCCCAACCATGGCACGCTGTCGGTGGGCGATACGCTGACCGAAGGCGCGGCGATCAATGTCACCGGCATTCCCAATTTCGCGCCGGAAATCATCCGTCGTGTGCGCCTGACCGATCACATGAAGACCAAGCAGATGGCCAAGGCGCTGTCGGACCTTTCCGAAGAAGGCGTCACCCAGGTGTTCCGCCGCATGGTGGGCGCCGACTGGATCGTAGGCGTGGTGGGCCAGCTGCAGCTCGAAGTGCTGAGCTCGCGCGTCGCTGGTGAATATGGCGTGCCGATCACCTTCGAGAGCCTCAACTATGAAGTGGCGCGCTGGATCGAATCCGACGATCCCGAAGAGCTCAAGCGCTTTATTGCCGCCCAGAAGATGAACATGGCCGAGGACCGCACCGGCGCGCCGGTGTTCCTGGCGCAGAACGCCTGGTGGGCCGATCGCGCCAAGCAGGACTTCCCCAAGATCCGCTTCCTCACCACCAAGGAACGCCATTGACCGCGCCCGATCGCATCGAAGAGTTCCTCAGCGCGGTCAAGGCCGCCTTTATGGATTCCAGCCTGGTTCGCCTCAAGCTGGGCGGCTATCACGGCGACGAGCCGGAGCTGAAAAGCGTCGAGATCAAGAAGATCGTGGTCAAGGGCGGGGAGCGGTTCAGCTTCACCTATCGCTACAAGACGCGCGACATCATCAAGAATTTCATCCAGCCCGAGGCCATTGCGTTGCTGCGGTCCGGGTTGCGCGAGGCGTTCCGCAGCGGCCAGCTGTTCACGACCACCTTCGACCTGATGCTGGAGCGCAATGGTGACAAGGTCCGGCTCAAGCGCAGCGAAGTGGCGGGCCGAGACGCACCATCGACGGAGCACAATCGGGCCAAGAACCGGCCGTTGAGCGAGACGAACAAGCCTTATCTGCAGGCCCTGGGCATCACCGGCAAGGACGGCGTCGTGCGCAATGACGCTCAGGATAAGTTCCGACAGATCAACAAGATGGTCGAGATTTTTGCCCCGCTGATTCAGGCCATTCCGGGCGATGATCTGCGCATTCTCGATATGGGCGCCGGCAAGGGCTATCTCGACTTCGCGCTCTATGACTATCTCGCCCAGACGGCTGAGCGCCCGGTTGAGATCGTGGGTGTCGAGTTGCGTCCGGCGCTGGTCACCGACGGCAATGCGACTGCCGCGCAGTCCGGATTTACCGGGCTGCGCTTCGAAGCCGGCAGCATCATGGACTATGACGCCAACGGTGCCGATGCGGTGATTGCCCTGCACGCCTGCGACACGGCCACCGATGACGCCATCTACAAGGGCATCTCGGCCGGCGCGGCGCTGATCGCGGTGGCGCCCTGCTGTCACAAGCAGGTCCGCCAGCAGATGGAGGCCGGCGCACCGGCGCCGGTGCTCGAGGGCATGCTGCGCCATGGCATTTTCCTGGAACGCCAGGCCGAGATGGTCACCGACACGCTGCGGGCACTGCTGCTCGAGCTCAATGGCTATCGCACCAAGGTGTTCGAGTTTGTCTCGGATGCGCATACCCCCAAGAACAATCTGATCGTCGCCGAAAAGGACGGTCGCGCCGGGCGCGACCAGGCGGCCATTCTGGCCCAGATCGCCGAGATCAAGGCGATGTTTGGCGTTGGCCAGCACTATCTGGAAGGCCTGCTCCAGCGCTGATGTCAGATCAGCCTCCTGTTGCCGCAGGGTTCCTAAAGCCGGCGGCATCACCTATATCGGCGGACAGTACCCAGACCCGTGAGACCCATGACCAAGATCACCTTTGTCCAGCAGGACGGCGAACGCATCGAGACTGAAGGCCAGACCGGCTCGACCGTGATGGAGACCGCCATCATGAACGGCGTGCCGGGCATCGTGGCCGAGTGCGGCGGCGCCTGCACCTGTGCGACCTGCCATGTCTATGTCGATGACGCCTGGACCGAGATCGTCGGTGGCCCGTCCAATATGGAAGAGGACATGCTGGACTTCGCCTTCGACGTGAAGGCGTCGAGCCGACTGTCGTGCCAGATCAAGGTCCGTGATGCCCTCGACGGTCTGGTCGTACACGTCCCCAGCCGCCAGGGCTGATTTGCCCCTTATCGGGCGCTCTTGGAAAAGAAAAACCCCCGCCATTGCCGCCGGGGCTGGAGCAAAATTGCTCGTCACCACCCCGCCAGAGATTCAATTGGCGGCTTTGTGCCCTGGCCGCGCGCGGCGTTCCAAGCCGCGCCTGCCAAGGGAAATATAAAAGCGATTGAATATCAACGCCTTGTTGTAGCGGGCTCGGATCGACTATTTTCCGGCCAGTCACAACAGGGTTCCAATGGGTCATCTCAACACATTTCCGTTGAGCTACAAAGTAAGGGGTCGTCGCATCGTCATCATCGGCGGTGCTGAAGAAGCCCTCAACAAAGTCCGGTTGGTGACTAAGACGACTGCTCAAGTCGTGATTATCTCCCGCAATATCGAAGCCGATTTCAGCGCCTTTGAGGTGACCGTGCTCGAGCGCGCTTTCGCGGCCGAGGACCTTGATGACGCAGCTCTGGTGTTTGTCGCCGAAGAGAGCGCCGACGCCGAGCTGGCCAAGCAGGTGGCCCGGGCGCGCCATATCCCGCTCAACGTGGTCGATGTGCCGGCGGAATGCGATTTCTATACGCCCTCCATCGTGGATCGGGCGCCGCTGACCGTGGCCATTTCGTCCGAGGGCAATGCCCCGGTGCTGGCGCGGCTGGTGCGGGCGCGCATCGAGGCCATGCTGCCGCCGGCCTTTGGCAAGGTGGCGCGCCTGGCCGGCAGCCTGCGGCATCGGGTCGAGAGCCTGATTGGCGATGGCGTCGCCCGTCGCCGCTATTATGAAGCGCTGGTCACCTCCACCCAGGTCGCAGCCGCCGTGGATGCCAGCCCTGTGGCCGGGCGTGCAGAGGCCGAGCTGCTGCTTGAAAACCATGTGAGCCAGCAGCAGGGGCGGGGCATTGTCTGGCTGATCGGCGCCGGGCCGGGCGCTGAAGATCTGCTGACCCTGCGCGCGCAGCGCCTGCTGCAGGAAGCCGATGTCATCGTGCACGACCAGCTGGTGCCCGATGTCGTGGTCGACATGGGCCGGCGCGATGCCGAGCGCATCAGCGTGGGCAAGGCCAAGGGCCACCACAGCTTCAGCCAGGCCCAGATCAATACGCTGATCGTGCGGCTGGCCGGGCAGGGCAAGAAGGTTGCCCGGTTGAAATCCGGCGATCCGATGATTTTCGGTCGGGCCGGCGAAGAGATATCCGCGCTGCGCAAGGCGGGCATAGATTATCAGATCGTGCCGGGCGTCAGCGCCGCTTTGGCGGCCGCGGCCGATACGGCGACGCCGCTGACGCTGCGCAAGGTTTCGAGCGGGCTGATCATCGCCACGGCACATGGCGCCGACGACAGCGAATTGCGTCACTGGGCGGCGCTGGCGCAGGCCGGGCTGACCCTGGCCCTCTATATGGGCAAATCCACAGCATCTGACGTTGCTGCGCGCCTGGTTGCGCATGGCGCCGGGCCTTTGACGCCTGTGGCCGTAATCGTCAATGCCGGGCGGCACACGATGTCAGCATATTCGGGCGATCTGCGTGCCTTAATCGGGTGGCAGGGGACTCTTGCCGACGGCCCGGCAATCATTCTCGTGGGCGAAGCGGTCGCTGCTGGCGACTGCGCCCAGGCGGCCGATCTGGCTGCACAGACTTTCAAGGTGGCATGACGACATGGAAATTTTGACGGGCAACGAGCTCATCTCGGGGGCCACGGTCTATCTCGACCGCAATGGCACCTGGGTGGAAAATCTGCAGGCGGCGCGCGTGTTTAGCGCCGACGAAACGGCCGAGCGCGACGCGGCCCTGGCGGCCACCAAGGGCACCGGGCGGGTGATCAGCCTCGAAATTGAAGAGGTCACGCGCGATGGCGAGACCCTGGTTCCCAAGCGCCTGCGCGAACGCATCCGCGCCGCCGGCCCCACCGCACCGCTGACCCTGGCCGGTGCACCCTACGACCGCCAGCATCTGGGGGAGGATGGTCATGTATCGATATGATGAGTTCGACGCGGCCTTTGTGGCAGCACGCACGGCGCAGTTCGCCGATCAGGTGAAGCGCCGCCTTTCCGGCGAGTTGAGCGAGGACCAGTTCCGCCCGCTGCGGCTGATGAACGGCCTCTATCTGCAGTTGCACGCCTATATGCTGCGGATTGCCGTGCCCTATGGCACGCTGTCGTCCAAGCAGATGCGCAAGTTTGCTCATATCGCCCGCACCTATGACCGGGGCTATGGCCATTTCACCACGCGGCAGAACATCCAGTTCAACTGGCCCAAGCTCAAGGATATTCCGGTGATCCTGGAAGAGCTGGCGTCGGTCGAGATGCACGCCATCCAGACCTCGGGCAATTGCATCCGCAATGTCACGGCCGATCATTTTGCCGGCGCTGCGGCCGACGAGATCATCGATCCGCGCCCGATTGCCGAAATCCTGCGGCAGTGGTCGAGCCTGCATCCCGAGTTCAGCTATCTGCCGCGCAAGTTCAAAATCGCCATGACTGGCGCCGCCAATGACCGCGCGGCCATCCGCTTCCACGACATTGGCCTGCAGGCTGCAACCAATGCGGCCGGCGAGATCGGTTGGGAAGTCTGGGTCGGTGGTGGGCTGGGCCGCACGCCGATGATCGGCAAGCTGATCAACAGCTTCGTGCCCAATGAGCACCTGCTGGCGTATCTGGAAAGCATCATGCGGGTCTACAACCGCTATGGTCGGCGCGACAACAAGTACAAGGCCCGCATCAAGATTCTGGTGCACGAAGAAGGGCTTGAGACCATCAAGGGGCAGGTCGAAGCCGAGTTCGCCGAGGTCCGTGGCGGCGTGCTGACCCTGCCGCAGGAAGAGGTTGACCGCATCACCGCCTATTTCGCTCCGCCGCAGTTCACCGAGCAGCCGGCGACCAAGATTGATGTGGCCTACCAGTCCATCATCGACCCGGCGTATGGCCGCTGGCTCGACCACAACATCAATTCCCACCGTGTGCCGGGCTATGCCTCGGTCACTATTTCGCTGAAGCCTGTCGGCGGCGCGCCGGGCGATGCCACCGACAAGCAGATGGACGATGTTGCCGATATTGCCGAGCGCTATGGCTTTGACGAGCTGCGCGTAACGCATGAGCAGAATCTGGTGCTGCCGCATGTGGCGATCGCCGACCTGCGCGCCGTCTATGACGCGCTGGTCGCCACGGGGCTGGCAGAGGGTAATAACGGCCTGATCACCGACATGATCTGCTGCCCGGGCCTCGATTTCTGCGCCCTGGCCAATGCCCGCTCGATCCCGATCGCGCAGGAAATCTCGCAGAAGTTCGCGTCGCCGGAGCGCCAGGCCGAGATCGGTGATCTCAAGATCAAGATCTCGGGCTGTATCAATGCCTGTGGCCACCACCATGTCGGCCACATCGGCATCCTGGGCGTAGAGAAGAAGGGCGGCGAGCTCTATCAGATCACCCTGGGGGGCGACGCCACCGAACAGGCCTCCGTCGGCAAGATCGTCGGCCCAGGCTTTGAGGCCGATGCGGTGCCCGGCGCCATCGAGACCATTGTCGATACCTATCTCGCCCGCCGGCAGAATGCCGACGAGAGCTTCATCCAGGCCTATCGCCGGCTTGGTGAGGCAGTGTTCAAGGAGGCTCTCTATGGCGCAGCCTAAGCTGGCTCACGTTCCTGCGGCGCACGACAAGCTGCGTGCGCTGGGCATTGTTTCGCTCAACGGCATGTTCGACGAGATGGACGCGGTCGGCGTGCTGCGCCTTGCCGCAACCGAAGTGCTGCCGGGCGATCTGGCCATTGTCTCGTCCTTTGGCGCCGATTCTGCGGTGCTGTTGCATCTGGTGGCGCAGGTGGACCCGAGCCTGCCGGTCTATTTCCTCGAGACCGGCAAGCATTTCCAGGAGACGCTCGACTATGTCGAGACGCTCAAGACCCATCTGGGGTTGATCAACGTTCACGCGATCCATCCCAATGAGCAGGACGTCAAGCGCTTCGACCCGCATGGCAACTTGTGGGAGACTGATCCGGACAGCTGCTGCCACATTCGCAAGACCGAGCCGCTGGAGCCGATCACCGAGCAGTATGGCGGCTGGGTCACGGGGCGGAAGCGCTTCCAGACCAAGGAGCGCGGCGTGTTGCCGCATTTCGAGCTGACGAGCGATGATCGCATCAAGGTCAATCCTTTGGCCTACTTTACCGATGCCGATGTCAACCAGTACAAGATCGACCACGGACTGCCCGAGCATCCGCTGTTCTCGAAAGGCTACAAGTCCATCGGCTGTGCGCCCTGCACCTCGGTGGTGGCCGATGGTGAGGATCCCCGCGCCGGACGCTGGCGCGGCCTCAACAAGAAAGAGTGCGGCATCCATTTCGACTTCAACGGAGCGATCGCTTCTCCCATGACCGCCGCGACCCGCCACACGCTCTGGAAAGACGGCGCCTTCATTGCCGATCCGTTCCATGAGTGGGAAGAGACCTTCGCGCCGGCCTCGGCCAGCTATACCCATGTGCCCGTTGCCGTCTTCCTCGCCAACCGCGCGGACTTCCTGGCCAATCCACACCCCCTGGGGCTGCTGGTGGTGCCGGGCGAAAAAATCGAGGACGTGGCCGACGATCTCGGCCGTTTTGCCTCCATCGCCATAAAGTTCCCGGCTTTCACCGACGGGCGCGGCTATTCCACGGCTCGCCTGCTGCGTGAGCGCTATAAATTCGCCAATGAAATCCGCGCTGTAGGCGATGTCCTGCAGGATCAGATTCCGCTGATGCGCCGCTGCGGCGTGTCGGCGCTGGTGGTGACACATGAGCCGACCCGCGCTGCACTGGTCGAGAACCGCCTGCCGGAAGTGGCGCTGTTCTACCAGCCGGTCGGCGTCACCGAAGTGCCGGTGGGCACGCGCCCCTTTCTTCGCCGCGTATCCTGAGCTAAGTGGAGCGCGTTCGTCAGGGATACGGACGCGCTGAACTTTCCCCCAATGGATGAGGGCCAAGGCCCTCCAAATGGACTTTGAGACCCATGAGCACTGAAATCACAACCGATGTCGTCGTCATCGGCGCCGGCCCCTGTGGGCTGTTTGCGGCCTTTGAACTCGGGTTGCTCGATCTCAAATGCCATTTCGTTGATATTCTCGACCGCCCCGGCGGGCAGTGCGCCGAGCTCTATCCGGAAAAGCCGATCTATGACATTCCCGGTTTCCCGGTGGTCACGGGCCAGCAGCTCACCGACAATCTGATGGCGCAGATTGCGCCGTTTGGCCCGGAATTCCATTTCAACCGCATGGTCAATTCCATCGTCAAGCAGGAGGATGGCTCGTTCAAGCTGACCACCGACGCCGATGAAGTCTTCCATGCCAAGGTGGTGGTGATCGCCGCTGGTGGTGGCTCGTTCCAGCCCAAGCGTCCGCCGGTGGATGGCATCGAGGCTTATGAGAACAAGTCGGTGTTCTACTCGGTCCGCAAGATGGATGATTTCCGCGGCCAGGACGTGGTGATCGTCGGCGGCGGCGACTCTGCGCTGGACTGGACGCTGAACCTGCAGCCGATCGTCAATTCGCTGACCTTGGTGCACCGTCGTGCCGTGTTCAAGGCCGCGCCGGCTTCGGTCAACAAGATGCAGGAGCTGGTGGCCGAGGGGAAGATCAACTTCCTCACTGGGCAGATCGCCAAGCTCGATGGCGAAGACGGCCAGCTGACCCATGTGCACCTGACCACCGATGCCGGCGATCTCGCCGTGCCGGCAACGCGCCTGCTGCCGTTCTTCGGCCTCACCATGAAGCTGGGCCCGGTGGCCGATTGGGGCCTTGAGCTCAATGACAATACCATCGTGGTTGATACCGAGAAGTTCCAGACCTCGGTGCCCGGCATTTTCGCCATCGGTGACATCAACTCCTACCCCGGCAAGCTCAAGCTGATCCTGTCGGGCTTCCATGAGGCCGCGCTGATGGCGCAGGCCGCCAAGGCCATTGTTGCGCCGGGCGAGCGCGTGGTGTTCCAGTACACCACCAGCTCGACCAAGCTGCAGAAGAAGCTGGGCGTGGCATAATGAAGATCCTTGTGACCGACCAGGCCGGCGTTGACCACGAGCTCGAAGGGCTCGAGGGCTGGCGCGTCATGGAGGTCATCCGCGACTGGGGCCTCAACATCAAGGCCGAGTGCGGTGGCGCGCTGAGCTGCGCCACCTGCCACGTCTATGTCGACAAGGACTGGCTCGACGTGGTCGGCCCGCCGAGCGACGAGGAAGAGGACATGCTCGACAGCGTCGGCGACGTGCGGCCCAATTCGCGCCTGTGCTGCCAGATCCTGATGAGCGATGCGCTCGATGGCCTCAAGGTGACGCTGGCGCCAAGCGCCGCAAAGGACTGATGGTTCGACTGCACGATCGGGCTTTTGCACTTCCGTAAGGGATGACCGGTACTTTTACTGGCAGCGTTCCTTGTGCAAATGACTGTCGAGCTCGGATTTTTCATGACTAAAACCGGTTGCGACGGCTGCCGCAATACTGACGCCAGCGCGTTTTCCATTCCCTTTACAATGGCGTTCCAGCCGATCGTCGACGCCTCTGCCCGCGCGATCTGGGGCTACGAAGCCCTGGTGCGTGGTGTGGGCGGAGAGAGCGCTTTTCAGGTTCTCAGCCAAGTCAACGATAGCAACCGCTATGCTTTCGACCAGGCCTGCCGGGTGAAGGCCATTGAGCTTGCCGGCTCGCGCATTGCCGAGGGAGACGCCAAGCTCAGCATCAACTTCATGCCCAATGCCGTCTATGAGCCGAAGGCCTGCATCAGGGCATCGCTTGATGCCGCGCAGCGCGCCCAGTTCAATCCGCGCCGCCTGATGTTCGAGTTCACCGAGAATGAGCGCATGGCCGAGGTGGCTCATGTCAGCCATATCGTGTCCGAATATCGCAAGATGGGCTTTACAACCGCGCTCGATGATTTCGGTGCCGGCTATGCGGGGCTTTCCCTGCTGTCCCAGTTCCAGACCGATCTGATCAAGGTCGATATGGAGCTGCTGCGCGGCATCGAGGGGTCTCAGGTCAAGAAGGCAATACTCAAGGGATTGGTCGTGATCGCCAGCGAGCTCGATATCATCCTGCTGGCAGAGGGTGTCGAGACGGCAGCAGAGTTCGAGACGATAAGATCTATGGGGATCAGGCTCTTCCAGGGCTATTATTTTGCCCGCCCGCAGCTCGAGACCTTCCAGGCCATCGGCGAACTGCAGCACGCCGCCTGATCAGGGCGTGGTCGCGTCCTTGGCCACCCGCGTCAGCTCTGGAATGAAGTCCCGCACCACTGGCTGGGGCTGGGTATCGAAGGGTAGGGGCCGCACCACCCGCATGGCGGCAATGCCGACCCGGACGGTCATCAGACCATTGACGACGCCTTCGCCCAGCCGGGCCGAGAGCTTGGCAGCGAGGCCCTGACCCACCAATTGTTCGACAATGCCATCGGTGAGCACCAGGCCGCCGGTGACGGCCAGATGGGCCAGCACGGCCCCGGTGAGCCGCCAGAAGCCAAAGAAGCCTGGGCGGGCGCCGTAGAGCGCGGCAATGGCACCGGCCAGGCGGATGCTCTCATAGATGACAAAGGCGATGTCGACCAAGGCGCGTGGCGATACCGCCGTGACGAGGGCGACGCGCCGGGCTGACGCCGCGGTCAACACCTTGGCGCGGGCGTCGAGCGGCGCCATCAGGCTGCGTTCGGCCATGGCGACGATCTCGTGGCCATCGAACAGATGCGGCAGGTTTTCACTGACGCTCTGGCGGGCGCGAGCCAGGTCGGGCCGCGGGCCATAGATGCCGAGCAGATGCTCAGCTATGCGGTGGGCCTTGTGCTGATCATTGTCGGCAACGGCCGCCGCGGCCTCACGTTTCAAGGCATCCAGCGCGCGCAGGCGGCGCAGGGCATAGACCTCGCGAATGGCGAGGACCAGCCCAGCGAGCAGGAACAGGCCCAGCACCCCCAGGCCCAGCCAGCCGAGCCAGGGATTGGCGGCAAAGAGGTCGCGGATCAGGCGATCGGCGGCAAGGCCGAGACCGGCGGAGACCAGGATGCCGCCCGTGGTCCAGAGCAGGCGGCCCCACCAGCTCATGCGGCGGATGGGCGGGGCGACCAGCGCGGCCTCGTCTGTCGGATCGAAAACGGGTTCAGCCAATTCGACCACATCGGGGGCGAAGGCTCGGGGCGCGCGGACGGTGATGCTGTCGTCGCTGTCGGTGGATACGGGACGGGCAATGGGGCGTTTCATGCGAGCCAGTCTCCAATCAGATAATCCAGGGCGCGATCGAAGCGGATATGGGGCAGCACCACGTCACCGCTGGCATTGCGCTCGATCCGGGCAGGCGGCGCAAAGCGGAGGAAGTTGAGCGAAACGGGCGTGCCATCCTCGAACAGTGAATCGGGTCGTTCCGGCAAGTCCCCGGGAAACAAGGCGATTTCCGACTTGCCGTCATAGGTGACACCATCCAGCGTTTCGCCCTTCATGGGCGTACCGATCAGGGTGGGCAGGGTTTCACCCGCCTCGGTGATGGTGCCTTCGCGCGTGGCGCGCAGTCCGGCAATGGCCAGCGAGCGTGTGTCCGCGCCAGCAAAACGGGCCCGCTTGCTGGCATTGGCAACCAGGCGATTGAGAATGGCGCCCAGGCGATCGTGGCTGGTGTGGTGGACGTGATCGGCCTTGGTGGCGGCGAACAGGATGCGGTCGATGCGCCGCGCGAAGGGGCGCAGCAGGGCATTGGCCTCGCCCTGGCGGAAGCAGGCCAGCACGGCGGTGAGTGCCGTTTCCAGATCGGCGACGGCGGCCGGGCCGGCATTGAGGGCGCGCAGGGTATCGACCAGCACGACCTGGCGGTCGAGGCGAGCGAAGTGGTCGCGGAAGAAGGGGCGCACCACCTGGGCCTTATAGGCCTCGTAGCGGTGCTCCAGCATGGCATAGAGGCTACCGCTACGGCTGGGTGCTGCCGGTGGCGGCAAGGGGGCGAAGGTGAGGGCCGGCGAGCCCTCGAGATCACCCGGCAGCAGGAAGCGCCCCGGAGGCAGGGTGGAGAGGGCGCCGTCCTCGCGGCTGCGCCGCAGATAGTCGGTAAAACTGGTGGCAAGCCGTTCGGCATCGGGATCATTGGCGGGCTTGGCGGTGTCGATCTCGGCCAGTTGCGCGAGGAATGGCCCTGCCTCAGCGGACGAACCGGGACGGCGGGCGCGTTCCAGCGCCTCGGCGCTCCACTGGGCAAAGCTCAAGCCCAAGAGCGGCAGATCGAGCAGCCATTCGCCGGGGTAGTCGACGATGTCGAGATTGAGCGTCGAGGGGCCGCGCAGGCCATTGTACCAGTGGCGGGACTGATATTTGAGCACCAGGCGCAGCTGGGAGATGCGGCGCGTGCCTTCGGGCCAGGCCGGGTTCTTGCTGGTCAGGGTCTCCAGATGCTGCTCATAGGCAAAGCGCGGGATGGTCGCGTCGGGATATTCGGCCAGCCGGGCGCCGATGAAGCGGCCTTCGGCGAGCGGCGCAAAGCCGGGCATGCGACCACCGGTCAGCAGATTGTGCACCAGGGCGGTGATGAAGATGGTCTTGCCGGCGCGGCTGAGGCCCGTCACGCCCAGACGCAAGGTGGGCGTGAAAGCGCCAGTGGCGGCATCGGCCATATTGGCCAGGGCAATGCCCAGTTCGTCGACAATGGTCGTGGGAGTTTGGGGCACGCGCGGGTCTCTCGATCAGACCGGAAGATAGGGATTTGTGCGGCGTCTGCAATGGGCCCCGCCGGATGCGGGGCCCCAGGGACGGCGCGCGGTCAGCGCCCGATCTCGTTCATGTCGTATGGCGTCGTCTGGTAGATCTCGTTGATCCAGTTCTGGAACAGCAGATGGGCATGGCTGCGCCAGCGGTTTTCCGGCTGGGCCGTGGTGTCGCCATTGGGGAACAGATTGGCCGGCGGCGGTGTGTCCAGCCCGGCCTTGACATCGCGCTCATACTCATCGGCCAGCGAGCGATTGTCGTATTCGAGGTGATTGAGGAAATGCACAGCGCGGTGCTTTTCATCGCCCAGCATGCACAGGCCAATCTCGCTGTTGTCGATCAGCACTTCGAGGTCCGGCCCCAGCGTTGTGCGGTCGATGTCGTTGTAGCGCGACACCGGCACCATGGGGCGATCGGAGAAGCCGCGCAGATAGGGCGAGCGCGGGTTGACCACATCGTGCCGGAACACGCCAAAAGCCTTCCGGGGCGTGCGATAGCGCCGGACACCATGGAAATGGTGCAACGCGGCCTGCGCACCCCAACAGATGAACATGGTGTGGTGCACATTGGTCTGCGTCCAGTTCATGATCTCGACCATCTCGGGCCAGTAGCGCACCTCCTCAAAGGGGATGTGGGCCACCGGCGCGCCGGTGATGATCAGGCCATCGAACTTGCGGCCGCGCACTTCTTCCCAGGTGCTGTAGAAGCTGCGCAGATAGTCTTCTGAGGTGTTCTTGGACTGGTGCTCGGTGACCCGCACCAGGGTCAGGTCGACCTGCAGTGGCGTTGCGCCGATGAGCCGGGCGAACTGGGTCTCGGTCCGCTCCTTGTTGGGCATCAGGTTGAGCAGGCCGATTTCGAGCGGGCGGATGTCCTGGCGCGCGGCGCGCGTGGAGTCCATGACATTGACGCCCTCGTCTTCGAGGGTCTTGCGGGCAGGCAGGTTATCGGGAATTCGAATAGGCATGGCAGCCTCTTAGCTGGCGATCGTGAGGAAGCGATTCAAGCGGCGCGCGTCTCCAACTGGAGATCGCGCTATCGCATTCGCCGCTCGATCGCCGCCGCCATCAGATCGATGAATTCGTCGCCGTCGCGCACCATGGCCAGGTCGGAGGCCTCGACAGTGTAGCCAAAATTGTCAGCCAGCGCCTGGTAGCGCGGCAGACGGTCATGCAGCAGGGCCTCGAAGCCCCAGGCGCCAAAGCCGGCCGGGTCCACGTCGCAGTCCTCTGCAATGCCGTTGATCAGCTTGTACTCGGCCCATTTCTCCAGGAGAAACTGCGGCCGGTAGTACATCGGCTTTGGGCTCTGCTTGAAGCGTCGCACGAGCTCGGCGGCGTCCTTGCCGGTGCCGCGGATGTAGAGCAGGGCAGTCGATGCCGCCAGCGTGCGCACAACGGGGTCTTCGGGATCGGTGGGGTCGATGACCTCGATCAGCGAGCCGCCCGTATCGGCGATGAAATTGTCATAGCCATAGAGCGCCTTGGCGCGCTCGATGAAGTGCGGCACGTCCTGCAGCGCAGCGATCTCGGCGACGCGGTGCTGCTCCTGACGGCGCTGGTATTCCACCAGCGGCAGGCCGCCACGGTCCGGATTGCCGGGGGTGCCCAGATAGCTCGACAGCGGATCGAGATTGCCAAAGGTCAGGTTGGACGAGATGTAGATCGAATCCGAGCGCAGCAGTTGCGCCAGGAAGGGGACCTTCATGGCCTCGCGCTTGAAATTGTCGACGATGGCTTCGCCCATGTAGCGCGTGCCGATGCGATAATCGGCCGAATAGTGGAACCAGTTGGACGCGCGCAGCATGGCGGACAGCCGGGTCTTGCCCACTCCGGCCATGCCAAAGACGGTCACGGCGCGACGCGGCGACTGGATGAACTCATCGGCAGACTGAAACAGCATGGTGGGCCCCGAAACACAGGCCTTTCCCCTTACTGCATGGCACAGCTGACCACAAGCGTACGGCAATTTCTGCCGTGCGCTCGGACTCTTCTGCCGTCCTGGACAGGAAATGCCGGGGGCGATGCAGAAATAATCCAACAAAATCAATGGATAGGCTGGTTGGCATTGCGTTTGCTTATAGAGGGGTGAACGCGTCTGAAGGCGCAAACGGGGTTTACGGAGTATCTCATGGGTATTTATGGCGCTCTTTCCAGTGCGGTGACCGGTCTCAGGGCGCAGTCGCACGCGTTGGAAAACATCTCGGGCAACATCGCGAACTCGCAGACCACGGGTTACAAACGCATTGAGACCGACTTCCTCGACCTGATCCCCGATGCACCGCTGAAGCGCCAGGTTCCCGGCGCCGTTCTGGCGCAATCGCGCGGCACCAATGACGTGCAGGGTGACATCAAGACGGTTTCCAACGAAACGTTTGTGGCGCTGAACTCGAACGGGTTCTTCGTGGTCGAGCCCAAGATCGGGCAGTCGGACGGCAATTCGGTGTTTGCGGGCACCAATTTCTACACCCGTCGCGGCGATTTCGAGATCGACAAGGACGGTCTGCTGGTCAATGGCGCTGGCTACTATCTCAAGGGTCTGCCGATCGACACCACCACGGGCAATATCTCGGGTTCTGTGCCCGAGGTGATCAAGCTGTCGAACGCCTTCCTGCCCGCACAGGTGACCAACCGCATCAACTACCAGGCCAACCTGCCGCAGCTGCCCAAGACCACCAATTACAATGCGACGGTCTACAACAGCGAGTTGATGGAGCCGAACGCCTACTCGGGCTACGCCGGCGCCTCGACCTCTGCGGCCATGACTGGCGCTGCTCTCACCGGTACGGACGCCGCTGCGACCGTCTTTACCGTCGGCAGTACGGTGTCGCTGAATGTGAACGGCATTGCGACGACCTTTGAGTTCACCAATGGCGGCGCCGCTGCAAGCGGCCGTCAGGCCATCGACATCACCACTGCGCCGGGTACGGTCGCCAGCGTGCTGGCTACCATGCAGGCGTCGTTGCGCTCTGCCGGTGGCCCCGCTGCTGCCAGTGCCGTGATCGACATCAATGCCGGCAATCTGCGCATCAATTTGGGCAGCGACTACCATGCCAAGTTCTCCGTGACTGGCGGCACGCCCGCCCAGCTGGCGGCCCTTGGTCTGACCAATCCGAGCGAGTCCAGCGCGCCGACCCGGCCGACCGTGACCACGATCGCTGCCAGCGATGACACCTTGTTCAAGTCCAACTCCGTGGCCGGCGGCGCAATTACGGTCTACGCGTCCAACGGTGCTCCGGCCAACGTGCAGATGCGCTGGGCGAAGGTCGACAGCGCCGCTTCGGGCGGCAAGGACACGTGGAACCTGTTCTACATGTCCGACAGCGCCGCCAAGGGTAGCTCGCCGATGTGGACCAACACCGGCCAGACCTACACCTTCGGCGCGGACGGTTCGCTTGCCCCTCCGGGCGTGTCGTCGACCACGCTGACCGGCCTGACCATCAACGGCGTCTCCATCGGCAATGTCGAGCTCAAGCACGACACGAACGGCATTTCGCAGTTCGCCGACGTCAACGGCACCGTCAATGTGTCCACGCTGAACCAGAACGGCTATGGCGCCGGCGAGTTCGTGTCGGTGGCCATCAATGACAGCGGCCGCGTTGTGGCGACCTATTCGAACGGCGAACGCATCGACATGGCTCAGGTGGTGACGGCGCAGTTCAACGCCATCAACCAACTCAAGCGCCTGGATGGCGGCGTGTTTGCCACCACTTCGGAATCGGGTGAAGCGATCCTGGATCTGTCCGGCTCGGGCATCATCGGCGGGGCTCTGGAAGCGTCCAACACCGATATTTCGGACGAGTTCACCAAGCTGATCGTGACCCAGCAGGCCTATGCCGCGGGCACCCGCATCGTCAGTGCAGCCGACAAGATGCTGCAGGAAGCGCTCAACATGATCCGCTGAGGCGGAAGCACCAGTTTGGGTCCGGGACCGAGCGTTCCGGGCCTGGTCCCCTAGTGAGGAGCCCTAGTCATGGGTTTGACGACGTCACTGACCAATGCTGTGTCCGGTCTGCGGGTCAATCAGGATTCGCTGGATCTTGTCAGCCGTAACATCGCCAATTCCGGCACCCCCGGCTATCACAAGCAGTCGCTGAACGTCATCGACTACAACACCCAGACCAGCTCCTACGCGCGCAGCGCTGGAGCCAATCGGGCGTTTAACCAGAGCCTGCAGAGCTACTATACGCGGCAGGTGTCGGACACCTCCAACTCCACGATCCAGGCCAGCTATCTCAACCGGCTCCAGGGCTTCATGGGCAAGCCGGGCTCTGCCGGTTCGCTCGATACGCTGTTCGGCAGCCTGCAGAATGCCATTCAGGGCATCGCCACCAGCCCGGACGACTACAATACGCGCGCGCAGGCGGTTGCCTCGGCGCAAAGCATGGTGGAAACGCTCAACCGCCTGTCCACGACCATCCAGTCGATGCGGCAGGAAACCGAGAGCCAGATTGCCACCGATGTGCACGACATCAACGGCATGCTGAACTCGCTGCAGGAAGTGAACACCCGCATGCTCGATCTGGGCATGACGGATGGCGCGCGCTCGGCGCTGCTGGACCAGCGGGATCGCCTGGTGGCCTCGGTGGCCGATCTGATCGACGTGCGCGCCGATTATCGCGGCGATGGCACCGTTGCGCTCATGACCCGTTCGGGCGTGGGCCTGCTGGACAATGGCGTTTCGACCTTCAAGTTCGAGAGCGCGGGCAATCTGTCGCCCAATTCGGTGTTCGATCCTGACCCGGCCCAGACCAAAGTGGGCAAGCTGACGCTGACCACGCCGTCGGGCCTGACCATCGACCTGGTGACGCAGGGCGTGCTGCAGGGCGGCGAACTGGGCGGCCTGGTGACCCTGCGCGACAAGACCCTTGTCGAGGCGCAGGACCAACTCGACGAGGTCGCTGCAGGGCTCGCACAGGCCTTCTCGACGGTCAAATCGCCCGGCACCGCCGTGACGGCTGGCGCCGCGAATGGCTTTGACATCGACATCAGTCAGCTCAAGCCGGGCAATGATGTGCTGCTCACCTACACCGAAGGTGGGGTGGAAAAGCGCGTCCGGGTGGTCAACTCCACCGACGGCCAGGACTACAAGGACGCCTCGGGACAGCGTGTGATCAGCGTTGATCTCTCGGGCAATTCCGCCGCCGCAGCTGCAGCCCTGTCGGCCAAGTTGCCGGGCCTGGCCATCACCAGCACAGGCGCGGGCAACCTGCGGGTGCTTGACGATGGCGCCACGGGGCAGACCGACGTGAAGTCCGCCGTGGCGCGCTCCAGCTCGAGCGGGCTGCAGGATGCGGGCCTGGCGTTCAACCTGTTCGTGGACCAGGGCAACGCCAGCTTCACCAACAATCTGGATACCGATCCGCCGCAGAAGCGTGGCTTTGCAGCGCGTATTTCGGTCAATCCGGCCATCGTGGCCAACAACAAGCTGATGGTGCAGTACCAGACCGGCGGCACGCTGGGCGACGCCGACCGCGCCAACTATGTCATCAAGCAACTCGATGAGATGAACTTCACGTCTGGTGGCAATCCCATTGCCAGCCCGGACAAGTTTCAGCTCAGCGGCAATCTGGGCACGATCATCTCTCAGGTGATCGGCTTCCAGGGCGCCAACATCAATGCTGCGGTGACCAAGGCCGATGACCGCCAGCTGACGCTCGATACTCTGACCGACCAGATGGACACCGAGTATGGCGTCAATGTCGATGAAGAAATGGCACGGCTGATGGAGCTGCAGAATGCCTATGCCGCCAACGCCCGCGTGGTGTCGGTGGTCAAGGAACTGCTCGATGCCCTGTTCGCGACCGTCTAGAGGAGTGGCGTAAGATGATCGTCAACAAGTCGATGTTTCCCATTCAGACCGGGTTCGGCGTCATTTCCAAGATGCAGGACCGCTTCGCCACGCTGCAGATGCAGCTGGGGACGGGCGAGAAGGCATCGAACCTCTCCGAGATGGGGCGTGACCTGCCCATGTCCCTGTCAGTGCGCTCGCGCTTGTCCAAGATCGAAGGCTTTTCGGCCAATATCGATACGGTCAAGCTGCGCCTGAGCTTCCTGGACAAGACCATGTCGCGTCTTGACGCCATTGAGGGCGAGGCCCGCAACTCGGCCGTCCAGGGTCAGTACGGCACCAACAACATCAATATGGCGACCCTGCCGAGCCTGTCCAAGGCGCGGCTCGACGAGGTGGTCACGCTGCTCAATTCGGATGTGGCCGGCCGCTATCTGTTTGGCGGCGCGAACACCGACAGCGCGCCGCTGCCGGACACCGAGACACTGCTGAATGGGCAGGGTGGCAAGGCGGGCTTCAAGACGGTGGTCAGCGAACGCAAGGCAGCTGACGCTGGCCTGGATGGCCGCGGCCGCCTGGCCACCAGCCAGGCCGTTGGCACCAGCACGGTGAAGCTGTCCGAAGATGGTGTGCATCCGTTCGGCATGAAGGTGTCGACCATTTCGACCACCAGCAGCGATGTGACAGTGACACAGCCGGCCCCCGGCACGCTGCCGCTGGGTGATGAGGTTGGGGTGACCTTTGCGGTGGCGCCTGCTGCCCAGATCATCGAAGGCCAGAGCATTTCGATGGGCTTTACCCTGCCCGACGGCAGCGAGACGCAGATCACGCTGCGGGCGGTTGATGCCGCCAACGCCAGTGGCGCCGTGGACGAGTTCGTCATCGGCGCCGATGCCGAGACGACCGCCGCCAACTTCAAGACAACGCTCGATGCCAAGCTGATTGAGGTGGGCAAGAATGTGCTGGCGGGCGCTTCGACCTTTGCTGCGGCCGAGAACTTCTTCAATGGCGCCGGCGAGCCTGTCCTGCGTGTCCAGGGTTCGCCAGCGACCGCGACGGCGCTTCGGGTTGCCGACGAGACCGACACCATCATGTGGTACAACGGCCAATCGCCCAGCGTGGCTGCGCAGGGGCTGGGGCGCCTGACGGTTGCCAGTGCCACCGACACCGTTACGCTGACCGAGAAGGCCCCCGTATCGGCCAACCATGGTTTCCAGATCAGTGGTGTGTCGGCCGATACGGCCAACATCGACACCACCTATACGGTAGCCGATCCGAGTTCGGTTGCGGTCAAGTTCAACAGTGTTCCGGCTGCCGGCGAGGCGGTCGACGTGACGCTAACCGACCCATCGGGCGTGTCGCGTACGGTGACGCTGACCGCGGTGACCGGCAAGGCCGGTCCGGGGCAGTTTGCGATTGGGGCTGACGTCAACGCCACGGCGGCCAGTTTCTCGGCGGCACTCACCAGTTCGCTCAATGAGGCGGCCGCCAATGCGCAGGGCAATCCACGCCAAAGCGTGACAGCCCAGGTCGACGACAGCACGCGCGTGCCCTATGGCATCGAAGCCAATGAAACCGGCTTCCTGCGCATGATGCGCACGCTGTCCTCGCTGTCGGTCGAAACCTATCCGGACGGCGACTCCAGCTCCAAGGACCGGTTTGACACGATGGCCCGGCGCCAGCAGGCCGAACTGTCAGAAGCCCACAATTCGGAATCCGGTTCGATCGAAATCGTGACCATGGAACTGGCCGTGGCCCACAATGCGCTGGACAATTCGGCGAAGCGGCACACCGACTACAAGGCGCAGCTCGACAATCTGCTCAGCGACGTCGAGACGGTGAGCAAGGAAGACGTGGCCATGGAGATCATGGCACTGCAGACGCGCTTGCAGGCGAGCTACCAGGTTACCTCCATGGTCAGCAAGCTGAGCCTGGTGAACTTCCTCTAGAGGGTCGGCATCATCGCCACCCAAACAAAAACCCCCGCCAGTGGCGGGGGTTTTTGTTTGATCTATTGGAAACTATCAGGCGCCGCGCAAGCCGCTGGCAATCTGGCGGTTCAGGCGCACCAGGATATCGAGACGCTGCGGCGAGGGGTCGATCTCAAGGAGGATTTCGCGGGTTTCGTTGAGGATGAACATGCCCAGGTTGGCGATGTTCTGACGGATCTCGTGGGGCAGGGGGCTGTCGGCCTTGGTCACCGACGACATGAAGATGGTCCAGAGCTTGCGATTGAACGTTAGCGCAGTCTTGAGTTCCTCGCGGGTACCGACGTCCCATTCATCCTTCACACGCTGCAAACCGGCCGCGGCCTTCATCAACAACGCCGATTCACGTTCACGCGGCGATTCAACGACTTTGGTCGTCTGCTGGTAGGCTTGGGCGCCCTGCTGGTGCATGATTGAAAAGGTCCTGTTCGTACTCGATCAGCCTTTGAGCGGCCTTGAGAGCTTTGTAGAGGGCCCCGGTTAATATCTCGTTATTGATTTGATTAACTATCTCAGTGGAAGACGGCACGGCCTGGACAAAGTCGTTGATGAGCGAAAAATAGGTCTCGCGGGCCGGGCCAATATCATCGTCGATATACATCAGCTGTACAGCCAAATAGATCCGCTTTGCGGGCGTATTGGCGGTCTCTGAGGTCAGAATATCCTTTTCCCGCAGGATGGGTGCCCGGCCATCTATAAACAGCCGTGTACGCTGATCTGCGTTGGTAATGATGCAATTGCCGACGAGGAGCTTTTCGCCCGGCTTGAGTTCGACCTTGAGTGCCATTGGCAGGACTCCGCCACACTGATTCAGACAATGAGGTCTACAGCGCAAAGGCCTTTAAAACAATGAAGGCGGGCCTGGTCCCGCCTTCGTCGTCAATAGGGTCTGTGCTGTCTCCTAGCGGAGCAGCTGGAGCACCGACTGGTCGGCCTGGCTGGCCAGCGACAGCGAGTTGGACGACAGCTGCTGGCGGGTCTGCAGGGCGAGCAGGTTGGCGGCTTCTTCGTTCATGTCGGCCAGGGTCAGGTTGCCGGCACCATTCTCGAGGGTGTCGATCATGGCTTTGGTGAAATCCTGGCGGTTCTGCACGATGGACAGGTTCGAGCCGAAGGTCGATGCCTGCGACCGCACCTGGTTGAGAGCGATCTTCATGTCGGCGAGCAGCTGGTCAATAGTCACGTCGCTGTCGAGCTGCTTGGGCTCCAGAGAGGTGGGGACGCCGAGATTGGCGGAGTTGATGGTGTCACCATTCTCGGTCTGGATATCGATGGACGAGGTGCCGGTCTCATTGAAGGTGACGGCCAGCTTGTCGCCGCGCAGCAGGTTGATACCGTTGAACGAGGCATCGTCAGCCAGCTTGTCGAGCTGGTCGCGCAGTTCGTTGAACTGATCGGCCAGGCCGGTGCGCACCGCGTTGCCCTTGACGGTCGAGGTCCCCGTAGTGCCGTCCAGCTTGCCGGTGGTGCTGTTCTTGCCACCGATCGTCAGGTCCTGGGTGGACTGGTTTTCCAGGCGCAGCTTGCCTTTGTCATTGGAGGCACGAACCTTGCCCTGCAGGCTGGCATGAGTATTGATGACCGTGACGAGATCATCGACAGAGCGTGCGAACGTCAGGTCGCCATTGGTGCCTGCCACGATCCCATTGGTCGGGGTGCCAAACATCTTTGCGTCCGCGCCGCCAATTTGCAGTGATCCTGCGTCGTCGACGATGGCGCGCAGGGCCAGTTTACCACCAGGTTCCCTGTAAGCCTCGAAACTGCGCTGCTCGCCGAGCTGCGAATTGATGCTGGCGATCGCCGTGTCCAGATCGGCGCCGGTCGTGGTGTCGACTTTGATCTTGGTGCCGTTGATCGTGAAGTCGTGGCTGCCATTGGAGCCGGTGACCGAGAGCGGGAATTGTGTGGGGCCGGCAGAGTCGCCGAAGATGCGGTCGTGCGACGTGCCGCCAATAACAAATTCGCCGTCAATGGTGTCGATCGTTTCGAAAGAGTAAGCGCCAGGAGCGCCTTGCTTGAAGGCGATCTTGCCGGCGTAGTCCGGTGATGCGTCGACGATCGCTTGAATCTCATCTCGCAGTTCGGTTGTCGTGCGGCCGGGGGACGAAGCAATATTGATTGGCAGAACAGGGCCGTCGCCGAACTTTAGCGAGAGGTTTACGGCGGCGGCGGCTTCAGCGCCTGTCAAGGCGGCCATGCCGCTATCGGCCTTGTAGCTGGCCTTGGCCGCCGGCAGCGGCGCCGCATAGCTTGAGGTGGCCACCTTGCTGTCGCCCTTGGCGGTCTTGATCAGGTCAATGTCGAGGGGAGTGCCAACGGCACCACCCGACAGCGTCAGCTTGCCGAGGGCAGGGTCATTTGCATCGATCTTGGCCAGGGGCAGGGATTCGGTGTTGAACGACTTGTCCTGGCGTGCCTGCCGCAGGGTCGACTGCATCGATTCAAGGGTCTTGGTCATGGCCGACAGGCCGTTGTCCGCCGCCTTGAGTGTCTGGATGCCGTTGGCCATGGAGTCCATCAGCGCATTCAGGTCGCCGGAACGGTTGGTCAGGCCCTTGGCGGTGAACCAGTTGCTCGGGTTGTCGAGAGCGGAATTGACCTTGTTGCCGGTCGACAGACGGTTCTGCGCTGTCGCCATCAAGTCGGCTGTGCCCTGGAGCGCGAGAAGGTTGGCCCTAACGGCCTTCGAAAGAGAAATGTCTGACATCTGTTACCTACACCAAGCGTGCCCGACGCGCCCAGAATGCTGTCGAAACCAACGACCCGTCTCGCTGGTCACTCCCAAGGCATGTCGACTTTTCTGCCTAACCCTTGGGGCAGGGCAATTTTCAGCAGGCTTGTAGTGTTAACGCGCCGCTTACGATTCGCAACGTCACCACCTGACCTGGTTGCGCAGGGTGTGTGCAAAAGAAAAGGCGGGCCATGGGCCCGCCTTGTCGCTTGTCAGCTTGCTATTGAGTCTAGCGGAGCAGCTGGAGGACCGACTGGTCGGCCTGGCTGGCCAGGGACAGCGAGTTGGACGACAGCTGCTGGCGGGTCTGCAGGGCCAGCAGGTTGGCGGCTTCTTCGTTCATGTCGGCCAAGGTCAGGTTGCCGGCACCATTCTCGAGGGTGTCGATCATGGCTTTGGTGAAATCCTGACGGTTCTGCACGATGGACAGGTTCGAGCCGAAGGTCGATGCCTGCGACCGCACCTGGTTGAGAGCGGTCTTCATGTCGGCGAGCAGCTTGTCGATGGTCACGTCGCTGTCGAGCTGCTTGGCTTCCAGCGAAGTCGGAACGCCCAGATTGGCCGAGTTGATGGTGTCGCCATTCTTGGTCTGGATGTCGATGGACGACGTGCCAGTTTCGTTGAACGTGATCGCCAGCTTGTCGCCGCGCAGCAGGTTGATACCGTTGAAGGAGGCGTCATCGGACAGCTTGTCGAGCTGGTCGCGCAGTTCGTTGAACTGATCGGCCAGGCCGCTGCGGACGGAGTTGCCCTTGACGGTCGAGGTGCCGGCAGTGCCGTCCAGCTTGCCGGACGTGCCGTTCTTGCCGCCGATGGTCATGTCCTGGGTGGACTGGTTTTCCAGACGCAGCTTGCCATTGTCGTTGGAGGCGCGAACCTTGCCGGTCAGCGAGGTGTTTTCATTGACCGCCTTGACCAGGTCGTCGACCGAACGGGTGAAGTTCAGGCCAGTCTTGTCAGCGCCGGCGACAACGCCAGCAGCCGGCGTGCCGAAGTAGCGGGCATCGGAGCCGCCGATCGACAGGGTGCCAGCATCGTCGGAGATCGCACGGATGCCCAACTTGCCAGCATCGTTGTAGGCCTGGAACTTGGAGTCCGTGCCCAGCTGCGTGTTGACGGCGGTGACGGCGTCCGTGAGGTTTGCGGCGTTGGTCGAGGTGAGCTCAATGGCCTTGCCATTGACGGTGAAGCTGGTCTTGCCGTCGGTGCCCGACACCAGGGTTGGGGTGGCGCCGAATGAGGCAGTCGCGTCAGTACCGGACACTGCGATGTCGCCGTCGCCGGTTGCTGCCGCTTCAATCTTCAGCAGACCCGAAGCTTCAGTGACGACCACTTTGCCGGCCAGGTCGCTGGCGTCGATCTGCGCGTTGATCGCAGCCACGAACTCGGTGTTGGTATCGCGCGTCGTGTCGGACGCCAGGTTGACCGTGGCTGTCTTGCCGCCAATCGAGATAGTGAAGGTACGTGCTGCACCGCTGGTGCCGGCGTTGCCGGTCGCGTCGTAGGTGATCGCGGTGCCAGTGCTGGTAATGCTCGCCTTTGCGGCAGTGCCGGTCGGGGCCGAGAAGGCAGCAGTGGTCGAGATGGCCTTGCCGGTGCCGGTCTTGGTCAGGTCGATCTCGATGGGGCTGCCAACCGCGCCGCCGGAGACGGACAGCTTGCCCAGGGCAGGATCGTTCGGGTTGATCTTGTCCAGGGTCAGCGATTCGGTGTTGAACGACTTGTCCTGACGGGCCTGACGGAGGGTCGACTG